>NZ_JAIVLF010000001.1 GCF_020524485.1 Novosphingobium profundi
TTTTTGCGTCTCTACAAGACGCTCAACATCGGTGACGCGGGGTGGAGCAGCCCGGTAGCTCGTCAGGCTCATAACCTGAAGGTCGTAGGTTCAAATCCTACCCCCGCAACCAACACCAAGACCAACACTCTCCAAAGCCCGCCAGCACGGCGGGCTTTTGGCGTTCAAGGCCCTGGCAAATCACAACCAGCAGGCGCCGAACGCACCAACCTCGACAGTTCGGGCAGCCCGAGGGCAATAGCCCTCGGAAATCCTCTTCCTTCCCCGATCCCAGAGGTGGCCTGGAGGATCTGCACACTGAGATAATTGGATTTTCTGCGTCGGAGCAGCCAGGAAGGCTGCGAGGCAGGAGCGGAGAATGAGCAGACGACCCCGGCGCAACCACAGCCCGGCATTCAAGGCGAAGGTGGCGCTTGCCGCGATCAAGGGTGAGAAGACGCTGGCAGAGCTGGCGCACGACTATGATCCGCATCCCAACCAGATCACGACGTGGCGCACGCAGTTGCTCGAAGGGGCGGCGGGCGTGTTCGGCTCGGAGAAGGCGTCGGACGAACCGGCCGTCGACGTGAAGACACTTCATGCCAAGATCGGCGAGCTGACGTTGGCGAATGATTTTTGGAAGGCGCGCTCGGCAAGGCAGGTCTGTTGCCGAGCGCAAAGCGATGATCGACCGCTCGCATAGCTTGCCCGTGAAGCGGCAGGCGAAGGAACTGGGGATCAGCCGGGGCAGTGTCTATTATTTGCCGCGGCCGGTTTCGTCCGACGATCTTGCGATCTTGCGATCTTGCGATCATGCGTCGCATCGACGCGCTGCATCTGGAGTTTCCGTTCGCAGGCAGCCGGATGATGCGCGACTTTCTTCGTCAGGAGGGCATCACGATCGGCCGCTGCCATGTCGCGAGCCTGATGAAGAAGATGGCGATCGAGGCCGTCTATCGCCGTCCCAGCACTTCCAAGCCGGCGCCAGGGCACAAGGTATACCCCTATCTTCTGCGCAAACTTCCGATCGTGAAGCCCAATCAGGTCTGGGCGACAGACATCAGCTACATTCCTATGGCCCGTGGCTTCGTCTATCTCGTCGCTATCGTTGACTGGTTCAGCCGCAAGGTCCTCAGCCACCGGATTTCGATTACGCTGGACGCCGACTTCTGCGTGGAAGCGCTCGAGGAAGCCCTGGCGCGCTACGGCAAGCCGGAGATCTTCAATACGGATCAGGGCAGTCAATTCACCAGCCAGGCCTTCACCGGCATGCTGCGGCGCGAGGGTATCGCCATCAGCATGGACGGCCGCGGCGCCTGGCGCGACAATGTCGTAGTCGAGCGGCTGTGGCGCTCGGTGAAGTACGAGGAAGTCTACCTGCACGCCGACGCATGCGTCAGCGAAGCGCGCAGTTCGATCGGCCGATACCTGGGCTTCTACAACGCCCGGAGACCTCACTCGAGCCTCGGCGGACGTACGCCCGATCAAACCTACTTTGACAATCTGCCACAGGCCGTGGCAGCGTGAATTGGCCGCGACTTGCGGGGCGCCAGCTTGAACAACCAAACCGTAGACGATCCACTTATCAAACGTCAAAGGCTGTTCAGACAAACCGAGCCACTTCTCCCTTCAGAACTCGTGCGCTTTCGCTTTGAGGTGCAAGTCTTTAGGGCAAAGGATGTCACTTCCGGCCCGGAGGACTTTATGAGTCCAGCCAGGCGTCTATGTGGAAAGGAAAGCATCATGCCCGCAAGCCCTCTGCCTTTGCCTCAATACGCACCAGTCCTGGCCGAGGTGCAGGGAAAGGGGGCGGTTTTTCCGGTGCGGCGGATCTACTGTGTGGGCCAAAACTATGCCGAGCACGCGCGGGAGATGGGAAGCGATCCCGATCGTCCCTCCCCTTTCTTCTTCAGCAAGCCAGCCGATGCGTTGGTGCCCTCGGGAAGTGTGCTTGCCTTCCCCTCCCGGACCGAGAACCTCCATCACGAAGTGGAACTGGTCGTCGCGCTTGGGGGCGGTGGGCATGACCTGGCTCCCGAAGATGCTGAAGCGCTTGTCTTCGGTGCGGCCGTCGGGTTCGACATGACGCGCCGGGATCTCCAAGCCGAGGCCAAGGCGAAGGGCCGTCCCTGGGACATGGCCAAGGGCTTTGATGCCTCGGCGCCGCTGGGGCCTATCGTGCCAGGGCTGCCGCCGCGCGATGCCGCGATCCATTGCGAGCTCGACGGTGTGGTGCGCCAGCAGGGCGACATCGCGCAGATGATCTGGTCGGTGCCCGAGATCCTTGCACATCTCTCGCGCTACGTGCCCCTGGCACCGGGGGATCTCGTCTTTACCGGAACCCCTGCCGGGGTCGGTCCTGTACGTCCGGGGCAGCGTCTGCGCGGCGAAGTGGCGGGCCTGCCTCCTGTCGAGGTCCGTTACCAGGCCTGAGTCCGGACTGGCCCTTGCCGTTCACCTGACGGCTTTTGCAAATGCTAGTTACTTTTCATGTGCAGTCGATTGAGGTATCTGCCGAAACTTGTGTGCAGCTGCAGGCCCTGATAACGGAACATCATGTCGACTTGTGACCTTTGTGTTGTCCGGAACCGGGCGATTTGTGCGTCTCTCAACGCCAGCGAACTCGAGGCCCTCAACGCGATCGGGCGCACGCGCAAGATCACGCCGGGCGAATCGCTGATCTGGGAAGGCGAGGATTCGGTCCTTGTGGCCAACGTGATCGAGGGTGTCCTCAAGCTGTCGACCAACACCGAGGATGGCCGCGAGCAGATCGTGGGTGTGGTTTACCCCTCCGACTTCATCGGGCGGCCCTTTGGCGGCACCAGTGGGCACGGTGTGACCGCACTTACCGAAGCCAAGGTCTGCGTGTTCTCGCGCCGCGATTTCGATGCCTTTGCCCGTGAGCACCCCTCGCTGGAGCACAAGCTGCTCGAGCGTACGCTGGGCGAACTGGACCGCACGCGCCGCTGGATGCTGCTGCTGGGCCGCAAGTCGGCGGCCGAGAAGATGGCGAGCTTCTTGGTCGAGATGACCGAACGCCTGGGCGGCAGCGGCTGCAAGATCCCGCTTGATGCTCCGCAGGAGCGCCACCTCACGCTGCCGTTCTCGCGCCAGCAGATCGCCGACGTGCTGGGCCTGACGATCGAGACGGTGAGCCGCCAGTTCACGCGCCTGCGCAACGAAGGCATCATCGACCTGCCTTCGCGCCGCGATGTCATCATTCGTGACATGGATGCGCTGGCGGCCGAAGCGGGCTGATTCGCACCAGACCTGGACGATGCTGCTCGTCTGAGCGCCGCATGCGATGCATGCGCGCGTGCACAGACCGCATGGCCGGAATGGAAACCGAGCGCATGGTAGCGAGTTGGGCAAGGCATGCCACCGCGTTCGAATACGTACGATATTGCGCCCGAGGCGACCTCCAGCGTGCCCCCCGAAGACGCTGATCCCGGGGGTGGCGGGCAAGGGTTCCTGCGCCGCGTCCTGACTCGCAAAGGGCTCGACCTCTATCTGCGCAATGCCCTCGCGAGCGTTGCGACATTTCTTCTCGATCTCGTCTTCATCTGGGTCCTGGTGGAGAAGGCCGGGACCGGTCGGTTGCTGGCGGTCGCACTGGGCTTCCTCTTGGCCAATGCGCTCCACTACGTTCTGGCGCGGGTCTGGATCTTCCGGGGCAGTGCGCGCGGGATGGCGTCCGGCTATGTTCTTTTCGTCGGCAACGCGCTGGTGGGGCTGGGGCTGCTTCTGGGCGCCTTCACGTTGCTGAGCGATGTTCTGGGCATGCCCTATCTGGTCGCGCGCATCGCGGCCTCGCTGGTGGCGGGGACCGCGGTGTTCCTGTTCAACGCGACGGTCAATTTCAGGAAGCTGTAGGCGGGCCTGCGACTGGCATGAAAAAAGGGGGAGCGGTGTGCTCCCCCTTTCCTCGCATGCAGCGTGTGTCCCTTGACGTGGAGGCGCTGGGCCTCACCTGGTCTCAGAAGCGGTAGGTGACGCCCGCGCTGAGAACCCAGGGATCGAGGTTGTGCTTGGTCTCGAGCACCTTGGTGTCCTCGACGTAGAACTTGGCGGTCGGCTTCATGAAGTACTTCTTGGCGTCGAGCGAGACGCCAAAGCCGCTGTCGCCGAGCGCAATGTCGACACCGCCCTGCAGCGCCACACCGAACGAGTTCGACATCTTCACGCGGTCCACGCCGAGCGCCTGGGCGGTCGCGCCCGGCTTTTCGTCAAACACGAAGAAGACCGAGGGGCCCGCGCCGATGTAGGGCTTGAAGGGCGTGCCGGTGGGCAGGTGGGCCTTGAGCGTCACCGTGGCGGGCAGGATCAGCACGTGGTCGACCAGCTCGGTGCCCGCGAGGTCGGCGGCGCCGTTGACGTGGTGCTGGGTGAAGCAGCAGATCGTCTCGAGCGAGAAGTTCTGGTTGAAGAAGTATTCGACCGCGAGGGTCGGGACCACGTTGTCGTTCGCCTTGGCGTCGACGTCGCTCACGCCCATGTCGGCGAGCGTGTCGCCCAGACCCGCATCGAGGTGCTTGATCTTGTCGATCTCGCCGTTGGGCAGGACGGCCGTGCCGAGCACCTTGACCTGGAACTTGCCGTCCGGACTGCCGGCCATGGCGGGCGTGGAAAGGGCAGTGGCCGCGGCCAGGGCGACGAACATCGTCATCTTGCGCATAGTCATTTCTTCCATTGCCGCCGGGGCCGCACCATGCGTGTCCCCCCTCTTGAGCGGCTGCGGAAATGCCTTTGCGGCAATTGCGATCAAGTTGATTTGATCACGCGCAAAACAACGGAAATCGGCGTTTAATTTCATTGCCGAGGCAATTTGATCATTATCAATGCTGCAAGTGATGTTACTCTCCAAGGCGTTCGTCAGGTTCAGCAACAGTCTCGAAAGAGAAATGATATGGTAACGGTTCTCGCGCGGGCGGGCCTCTGGCTCGCCGTGCTCTTCCTTGCCGTCATCGGGGTCGCGCTCGCGGCTGATGGGGGTTTCGCCATTCACATGAGCATCGTCGCGCTGGCCGCGCTGATTGCCGTGTGGTTCACGGTGCGCAGCGCGGATTACGGCGCGATCGCGCGCGGTATCCTCAAGATGCCCGACGAGGGCCGCTACGATGACGACCCGGTCCGCTGGGGGGTCATCGCAACGGTGTTCTGGGGCGTGGTGGGCTTTGCGGCCGGCGTGTTCATCGCCGCCCAGCTCACCTGGCCCTGGCTCAACCTCGAGCCCTACCTCAACTTCAGCCGCCTGCGTCCGCTGCACACCTCGGCGGTGATCTTTGCGTTCGGGGGGAACGCGCTGATCGCCACGAGCTACTACGTCGTGCAGCGCACCTGCCGGGCGCGCCTGGCCTTCCCGGGCCTCGCGCGGTTCGTGTTCTGGGGTTACCAGCTGTTCATCGTGCTCGCGGCCACCGGCTACGTGCTGGGCATCAGCCAGTCCAAGGAATACGCCGAACCCGAATGGTACGTCGACTGGTGGCTGACGATCGTGTGGGTCTGCTACCTGGCGGTCTTCGTAAGCACGATCATCAAGCGCTCCGAGCCGCACATCTACGTTGCGAACTGGTTCTACCTCTCGTTCATCATCACCGTGGCCATGCTCCACGTGGTCAACAACCTCGACTGGCCGGTGAGCTTCGTCGGCTCGAAGAGCTACCCCGTATTCGCGGGCGTGCAGGGCGCGCTGGTGCAGTGGTGGTACGGCCACAACGCGGTCGGCTTCTTCCTGACCGCCGGCTTCCTGGCGATGATGTACTACTTCGTGCCCAAGCAGGCCGAACGTCCGGTCTATTCCTACCGCCTCTCGATCATCCACTTCTGGTCGCTGATCTTCATCTACATCTGGGCCGGGCCGCACCACCTGCACTACACCGCGCTGCCCGACTGGGCGCAGACGCTGGGCATGGTCTTCTCGATCATGCTGTGGATGCCCAGCTGGGGCGGCATGATCAACGGCCTGATGACGCTGAACGGCGCCTGGGACAAGGTCCGCACCGACCCGATCATCCGCATGATGGTGATGGCGCTCGCCTTCTACGGCATGAGCACCTTCGAGGGCCCGATGATGTCGATCAAGTTCGTCAACTCGCTCTCGCACTACACCGACTGGACCATCGGTCACGTCCACTCGGGCGCGCTGGGCTGGAACGGCATGATCACCTTCGGTGCGATCTACTACCTGGTGCCGCGCCTGTGGAACCGCGAACGGCTCTACTCGGTGCGCATGGTCAACTGGCACTTCTGGCTCGCGACCATCGGCATCGTCTTCTACGCCGCGAGCATGTGGGTCGCAGGCATTATGCAGGGCCTCATGTGGCGTGAATACGGCGCGGACGGGTACCTCGTGAACACCTTCGCCGACACCGTCGCCCGGATGTACCCGATGTACGCGATGCGCGCCTTTGGCGGCCTGCTCTACCTCGCGGGCGGTGCGATCATGGTGCTCAACGTGTGGAAGACCATCGCGGGGCAACTGCGCGAGGAAGCGCCGATGCACAACGCCTCCTACGATCCCGAGGCCGACAAGCCGCTGCCCGGCGCCCGCGCCGCGCAGGCCAACTGAAGCGCTTGGAAAGGGAACAGGTAAAATGACTTCCATGACCGAGCGCCACAAGAAGCTCGAAAAGAACATCACCCTGCTCGGCGTCTGCGCCTTCGGTGCGGTGATCGTGGGCGGCATCGTCGAGATCGCCCCGCTGTTCTGGATCGACAACACCATCGAGAAGGTGGAGGGGATGCGCCCCTACACCCCTCTCGAACAGGCCGGCCGCGACATCTACGTGCGCGAGGGCTGCTATGTGTGCCACAGCCAGATGATCCGCCCCTTCCGCGACGAGGTCGAGCGCTATGGCCACTACAGCCTGGCGGCCGAATCGATGTACGACCACCCGTTCCAGTGGGGCTCCAAGCGCACCGGGCCGGACCTGGCGCGCGTGGGCCTGCGCTACTCGGACAGCTGGCACGTCCAGCACCTCACCGACCCGCAGTCGGTGGTGCCCGAAAGCGTGATGCCCAAGTACGGGTTCCTCGCGGAGAACGACCTCGATGTCCCCGACATCGCGGCCAACCTCACCGCGCTGCGCCACGTCGGGGTGCCCTACACCGACAAGGACATCGAGATGGCCATGGCCGACCTGTCGGCCCAGGCCGACCCGATGGCCGACGCAGGCGACCTTGAGGAGCGCTACCCCAAGTCGCAGATCCGTGACTTCGACGGCGACCCTTCGCGCCTGACCGAAATGGATGCGCTGGTCGCCTACCTGCAGATGCTGGGCACCCTCGTCGACGTGAATGACGCTGCGGCCCAGGAGGAACTCGCTTCGGAGAAGGGGCGATGAACGCGCACTCCACTTACGAGACGCTGCGGCACATCGCCGACAGCTGGGGGCTCCTCGCCATGGTGTTGGTCTTCCTCGTGCTCGTCGCCTGGCCCTTCCGGCCGGGCCACCGGGCCAAGAACGAGGAAGCTGCCACCATGATCTTCAAGGACGAGAACGATGGCTGACAAGCGTTTTGACGAAGCCACGCAGACCGAGACCGTCGGCCACGAATGGGACGGGATCGAGGAACTGAACACGCCGCTGCCGCGCTGGTGGCTCTGGACCTTCTACGCCTGCATCGTCTTTGCGATCGGCTACACCGTGGCCTACCCGGCCTGGCCGGGGATCAGCTCGGCCACGCAGGGCGTCCTGGGCTGGACCAGCCGCGGGCAGCTCGCCGAAGAGATGGATGAAGCCGCTGCGGCGCGCGCCAAGACCGTCGCCTCGCTGGCCGACATGCCGATCGCGGAACTGCCCCAGCATCCCGAACTGATGCGTGCGGCGGTTGCGGGCGGCTCGGCGGCCTTCAAGGTCAACTGCGTGCAGTGCCATGGCGCGGGCGCGGCGGGTTCCAAGGGCTATCCCAACCTCAACGACGACGACTGGCTCTGGGGCGGTGATCTCCAGACCATCGAGACCACGCTCATCTACGGCATTCGCCAGCCGGGCGAGGACATGACGCGCCAGTCGATGATGCCCAACTTCGGCAGCGACGGTCTGCTCGATGCGGGGCAGATCAGCGATGTGGCGGGCTACGTCCTCAGCCTCTCGGGCAAGGCGCAGAAGAGCGCGGCGACCCAGCGCGGCGCGCAGGTCTTTGCCGACAACTGCGCGGTCTGCCACGGCGAGAACGCGAAGGGCAACCGCGATCTGGGTGCCCCCAACCTCTCGGACGCGATCTGGCTCGACGGGGGCAGCAAGGCCGAAGTCGAAGCGCAGATCCACCACCCGCATCACGGTGTGATGCCGGCCTGGGGCGAGCGCCTCGATCCGGTCACGATCAAGATGCTGGCCGCCTATGTCCACTCGCTGGGCGGCGGTGAGGAGTTCGCTGCTCCGGTGGCCGAAGCGGCGCCCGAAGGCGAGGATATGGCCGAAGACACGGCCGAGACACGCGAGTAACACAGGACTGACACGGGCCGGGGTGGCAAGGACCCCGGCCTGACCCTCCAGGCGTAACCCGGTCTTTCGCACCCATCGCGAAAGCCGGACCACACCTTCCGGGCCGCTCAGCCCCCCATTTCGATGACGGGCGGACAACGGACATGAACAAGCCAGAACCGATCACCCCCAGCGCCGAGGCTCCGGCCTCGCTCTATGCCAAGCACGAGCCGGTCTTCAACCGGCGCATCGATGGCAAGTTCCGCCGTATCAAGTGGGCGATCATGGCGGCGTGCCTGGCGATCTACTGGGTGACGCCCTGGCTGCGCTGGGACCGTGGTCCCTACGCGCCCGACCAGGCGGTGCTGATCGATCTTGAACACCGCCGTTTCTACATGTTCGGCATCGAGATCTGGCCCCAGGAATTCTATTTCGTGGCGGGTCTCCTCATCATGGCAGGCATCGGCCTGTTCCTGGTGACAAGCGCGGTGGGGCGCGCGTGGTGCGGCTATGCCTGCCCGCAGACGGTCTGGACCGATTTGTTCCAGCACGTCGACCGCCTCATCGACGGGGACCGCAACGCGCGATTTCGCCTCTACAAGGCCCCTTGGGGCCCGGCCAAGATCGCGCGGCGCCTGCTCAAATGGTCGATCTATCTCGTGATCTCCTTTGCCACGGGCGGCGCATGGATCTTCTACTTCGCCGATGCTCCCACGCTCCACCAGGAATTCTGGAGCGGCACGGCCGCGCCCGTCGCCTATGGCACGGTGCTTGTCCTCACGCTCACCACATTTGCGCTGGGCGGTTTCATGCGCGAGCAGGTGTGCATCTACATGTGCCCCTGGCCGCGCATCCAGACTGCGATGCTCGATGAGAAGAGCCTCATCGTCACCTACAAGGAGTGGCGCGGCGAGAAGCGCGGCAGCCTCAAGAAGGCGCAGAAGAACCCCGACGAATACGGCGACTGCATCGACTGCAACCAGTGCGTGGCGGTCTGCCCGACCGGCATCGACATCCGCGAGGGGCCGCAGATCGGCTGCATCACCTGCGCGCTGTGCATCGATGCCTGCGACCGCGTCATGGCCGAAACCGGCCGCCCGCGCGGCCTCATCGACTACGCAACGCTTGAGGACGCGGAGAACGAGAAGAAGGGCAATCCGCCCACCCGGCACGCCAAGCTTATCTGGCGCCCGCGCACGCTCGTCTACTTCGCGGTCTGGGCGGGCATTGGCCTGGGTCTGCTGTTCATGCTGGGCACGCGCGTCCACACCGATGTCTCGGTCGCCAAGGACCGCAACCCGCCCTATATCCTGATGAGCGATGGATCGGTGCGCAACGGCTATACCCTGCGCCTGCACAACATGCAGAACCGCCCGCGCGACATGGTCCTTGGCATCGAAGGCCTGCCCGGCGCGGTGATGTGGACCGAGGACATGGCCCGCGAGGCCGCGTCGCGGAGCCTGACGCGCACCGTCGCGCCCGATGCGACGCAGGTCGTGCGGGTCTACGTCGTGGCCCCGGCGGACACCCGCGACCAGGATTTCGCCTTCACCCTGGAAGCGCAGGGGGAAGAGCGTGAAAGCGATACCGCCAAGGCGCAGTTCGATGCGCCTGGAGACGAATGATGGCAGGTGACACGAACATGGCGAAACGCCCCACGCGCAAGCCCTTTACCGGCAAGCACATGACCCTGATCCTGGTGGCCGGTTTCACGGTCATTGTGGGGGTTAACGTGTTCATGGCCACGCTGGCGAGCCGTACCTTTGGCGGCATCGTCGTCGAGAACTCCTACGTTGCCAGCCAGAAGTTCAACACCTGGCTCGACGAGGCCCGCCGCGAGGAGGCGCTGGGCTGGCAGGTCGCGGTTGCCCGGCGCGGCGATGGCCGCCTCCAGCTCGAGTTGACCGGCGCGCCCGAGGACGCGCAGGTCCTTGCCGAGGCACGCCACCCGCTCGGGCACAAGCCCGACCAGGCGCTGACTTTCGCGCGTGGGGCGGACGGGACCTGGGCCAGCGACGCCGTCCTGCCCGAGGGGCGCTGGACGCTGCGCCTGCGGGTAGAGACGCCTGAGGGCGCGATCTGGCGGACAGAGCGGGCCGTGCTGTGAACGCGCCTGTCACCGATCTCGTGGCGCCGTCCTCGGACACGGCCACGTCCCCCGAGTCCGATTTCGTCGACAGCCGCTTCACGGTTCCGGGCATGCGCTGTGCGGGCTGCATCGCCAAGGTCGAGCGCGGTCTGGGTGCTATCGCGGGTGTCGAGGCTGCGCGCGTCAACTTCTCGGCCAAGCGCGTGGCCGTCCATCACGCCTCCGCCATCACCGACGACGATCTGATCGACGCGCTGCGCAAGCTCGGCTTCGAGGCCGAGCGCGCCGCCGAAAATCCGCTTGCGCGCGATGATGGCGAACAGCGCCGACTGGCCCGTGCGCTCGCCGTCGCGGGCTTTGGCATGATGAACATCATGCTGCTCTCGGTCTCGGTCTGGTCGGGGGCGGACGCGATCACGCGCGACATGTTCCACTGGATCAGCGCGCTTATCGCGGTGCCGGTGATCGCCTATGCCGGGCGTCCCTTCTTCGCCTCGGCGGCGATGGCGCTGCGCTATCGCCGCACCAACATGGACGTGCCGATCAGCATCGGTGTGCTGCTTGCGACCGGCATGAGCCTCTACGAGACGCTGACCGGCGGACCGCATGCCTATTTCGACGGCGCGGTGATGCTGCTTTTCTTCCTCCTTGCAGGCCGTGTTCTCGATGCGATGATGCGCAGCCGCGCGCGCTCGGGAATTGCCGCGCTGCTGGGCCGGATGGGCAAGGGCGCACAAGTGCTGAACCCGGACGGCTCGACCCGCTACATCGCGGCCGAGGGGCTGGCGCCGAACATGGTCATGCTGGTCGCCGCGGGCGAATCGCTCGCCGCCGATGGCGTGATCGTGGAAGGGCGCACCCGCGTCGATTCCTCGATGCTGACGGGCGAGAGCGAGCCGCGCCCCGTGCTGGAGGGTGAGACCATCCACGCCGGCATGATCAACCTGGGCGACCCGGTCCGGGTCAAGGTGACGGCGGCCGCGCAGGACACCGCGATTGCCGACATCGCGCGCCTGATGGACGAGGCCGGACAGTCGCGCTCGCGCTACGTGCGCATCGCCGACCGCGCCTCGCGGCTTTACGCGCCCGCCGTGCACAGCCTCGCCGCGCTCAGCTTTCTGGGCTGGTGGCTGGCAGGGGCAGGGGTCTACAAGGCGCTTCTCATCGCCGTCTCGGTGCTCATCATCACCTGCCCCTGCGCGCTGGGCCTCGCCGTGCCTGCCGCGCAGGTCGTCGCCTCGGGCGCGCTCATGCGCCGGGGGCTGCTCATCAAGGACGGTTCCGCGCTCGAACGCCTGGCCGAGGTGGATCAGGTGCTGTTCGACAAGACCGGCACGCTGACACTGGGTGAGCCGCGCCCGGTGGACCTGAACGTACTCGACCCGCAAGGCCGCAGCGTTGCGCTTGCGCTCGCGCAGGCGAGCCGCCATCCGCTGAGCCGCGGGTTGGCCAAGGCGCTGCGCGCCGCGGGCACCGAACCTGCCGCGCTCGACAGCGTTAGCGAGGAAGCCGGGCAGGGCATGCAGGCGCGCTACCAGGGCCGCGAGGTCGCGCTGCTGCGCCCCGAATTCGAGGTGGGCGGGCTTGCCGTCGACCTGCTCATAGATGGCACGCGCACGCGCCTTGCCTTCTCCGACCCGCTGCGCCCCGATGTGCGCGCAACGCTGGCAGAGCTTTCCGGGCAGGGCGTCACGGCGGCCATCGTTTCGGGCGACCGCGAGGCGTCCGTCGGCGCTGTTGCCAAGGATCTGGGCCTCTTTGCCACCCACTCGATGAAGCCAGCCGGAAAGCTCGCGCTGCTCGAGCGGCTGAAGGGCGCAGGGCACTTTCCGCTGATGGTCGGCGATGGCCTCAACGACGGGCCTGCCCTTGCCGGAGCGCATGTCTCCATTGCGCCGGGCGGGGCCAGCGATGTCAGCCAGCAGGCGGCTGACGCGGTCTTTGTGGGTGAACGCCTGATGCCGGTCGCACTGGCGCTGCGCGTGGCGCGCCGGACCATGGCCATCGTGCGCCAGAACTTCGCCATGGCCGCGATCTACAACGTCTTTGCGGTGCCGCTTGCGATCCTGGGGCACGTGACCCCGCTCGTCGCCGCGATTGCGATGTCGGGCAGCTCGCTCGTCGTCGTGGGCAATTCCTTGCGTCTTGCCCGCGCGGCGGGCCGGGCAAGCGAGCAAGCGTAAGCGCGCGGACCATGACGATACTCGGGTTTCTGATTCCACTCGCCCTCATCATGGGGCTCGTCGGCCTGGTCGGCTTTTTCTGGGCGATGAAGAGCGGCCAGTTCGAGGACCTCGACGGGGCCGCCAACCGCATCCTCATCGAGGAGGAGGAGGAGGACAGCGACGACGACGCGAGGGGATGAGGGAAAGGCCCATTTGCCCCCCGTCAGGCATCCCCTGTGCGATCTTGTCGGCGCGGCTTGATCGATCGCAATGAAGCGCTCGGTGGGATCGCCCAAGGTCCCCTGCATGTGGACATATCACCCCGATCTGCTGGCGGTCCCGGTACCGCGCTACACGAGCTTCCCGACCGCGGCCGAATTCGGCGACGAGGTGGGCGAAGGCGACTTCGTCCAGGCTCTCGCCGACGTGCGCGGGGACATATCGCTCTACGTGCACATTCCGTTCTGCGAGAAGATCTGCTGGTACTGCGGGTGCAACACGAGCGCGGCCAACAAGGCCGAGCGCGTGGCCAGTTACCTCGATGCCCTCAACCACGAGATCGGCCTTGTCGCCGAGCGGGTACCCAAGGGGGCAAAGGTCTCGCGCATCGCTTTTGGCGGGGGCAGCCCCAACGGTATTTCGCCTATCGATTTCGTGCGCATCGTTGACACGCTGATCGTGCATTTCGGGGTGACGAACCCGGTCATGTCGATCGAGCTGGACCCGCGCACGCTGGGCTCGGAATGGGCCTCGGTGATCGGGGCCATCGGCATCGACCGCGCGAGCCTTGGCGTGCAGACCTTCGCGCCGCATCTCCAGGAGGCCATCGGCCGCGTCCAGCCGACCCGCATGATCGAGAATTCGACCGCGATGCTGCGCGCGGCGGGGATCACCTCGCTGAATTTCGACCTGATGTACGGGCTGCCCGGCCAGACCATGGCGGATCTCGACGATTCGCTTGAACAGACCGTGGCGCTGGGCGCGGACCGCATCGCCTTGTTCGGCTATGCGCATGTCCCGCACATGATCCCGCGCCAGCGCAAGATCGATGCAAGCGACCTGCCCGATGCCAAGGCGCGCTTCGCGATGGCCGCACACGGCTATTCCTTCCTGCTCGATGCAGGCTACGTGCCGGTCGGCTTCGACCACTTCGCCCTGCCCGGCGACAGCCTGGCGCAGGCCATGCGGAACGGAACCCTGCGCCGCAACTTCCAGGGCTTCACCGAGGACCCGTCGGACGTGCTGCTGGGGCTTGGCGCTTCGGCGATCAGCGGTTTCCCGGGCCTTCTTGCCCAGAACGAGAAGAACACCGGGCGCTACCGCATGATGCTTTCGCAGGACCGGCTGCCGGTGAACCGGGGCATCGCGCGAACGGCGCAGGACCAGCACCGCGGCGCGGTGATCGAGTCGCTGCTGTGCCGGGGCCGTGCACGGATCGACGAGACCCTGCGCGCCGAAGCGCTGCCGATGCTGCGCCCCTATCTCGATGCGGACCTGTGCGAGATCGATGGCGAGGATCTTGTCATCCGACCGGGCGGCGTGCCTTACGCGCGCTCGATCGCGGCGCGTTTCGATCCCTATCGCAAGGATTCGCTGCGGCGTTTCAGCTCCGCGGTTTGAGCGCACCCTCGCGGGTGTCGAACTCGACCCCAAAGAGGTTGCCCTCGCGCCAGCGCACCAGGCCCCACAGTTCCTGACCGTCCTCCAGCCGGGCGCGCACGACGCTCTCGGCGGGCGGCGGCGTGCCGAGTGCGGCCGCGCTCAGCCCGCGCGAGGATATGTCGCGCACCATCACCTCGATCGGCAGGCCACAGGCATCGGTGAGCGCAAAGCGCGCGCACTGGCGCAGGCGTCGTTCGCGCGGGGTCGGTGTCGGTCGGAAGCGGTCATGTCCCATCCAAGACCAGAACGGCGCACCGGAGCGCGCATTAAGGGCTCGGTGAAGAACTTGGCAGAGATGTTCTGCTGCACCTCCACGCGTGAGCGTGACGCGGCAAGAATTGTGATTAACGCAACTGCGATTTGACCATGATCAAAGCCGGTTCCTGCCGCGTCTGCGAGAAGAGAGTTGCCGGTCGCGCACCGCTGGCTGTCTCTGGCCCCGGTGCGAACCGCTTCTCCCCACCTTCGGGCGGCCCTACCTCGTGACGGGCCGCCTGTTTTTTTGTCTGCGCGGCGCCTGTTTTCAGGCGCGCGTCAGGGCGTCGATGGGCAGGCTGTGCTGCGCCAGCGAAAGCGGGTGCGGACGGTGGGAGACCAGCACCAGGCCCGTACCCGTGCTTTTCAGCCAGTCGCCAAGGCGCCGTACCAGTTCGCGTTCGGTTGCACCGTCGAGCCCTTCGGTGGGTTCGTCGAGCAGCAGCCAGGGGCGCTCGGCCAGCAGCGCGCGGGCCAGCGAGAGGCGCTTGCGTTCCCCGCCCGAAAGCGGTGCGCCGTCTTCGCCCAGCATGGTGTGGAGGCCTGCGGGAAGGCGCGCGATCCTCTCGTCGAGGCAAGTAACGGCGAGCGCGGCGTGCATCGCGTCCTCGGTGATCCCGGGGCGGGCGAGGCGCAGGTTATCGGCGATCGATCCGGCGAGCAAAGGCGCGTCCTGCGGGCTGAGGGCAAACTGGCCGCGGAAGGTCTCCTCGGCGCATTCGGCAAGCGGGGCATCGTCGACCCAGATCGGGGCCTTGCTGGCGCGAAGCCCGGCCAGTGCCTCGAGCGCAAGGGTCTTGCCCGAGCCGGACGTTCCCAGCAGGGCGATGTGGCTGCCGGGGGCAACGTCGTGGGCACCCAGCCGCAAGGGGGCGGCGAGGGGGGGCTCGCTTGGCGCTGCCGGCAAAGGCTGCTCGGCAAGGTCCAGCAGGCTTTCCAGGCGGCGCAGGCCTTCCTCGACGCGGGCTTGGCGCAGCGCGGTGCGCGAGATCGCCGCAAGCGCTTCGATGGCCGCCGTGGCGGCAAGCAGGCCAAGCGCGGCAAGCGCGGGGCCGCCCGACGCGGTAGCAAGGACGGCGATGGCCGCCAGCGCGCCGTAGAGGAGCTGGAAGGCCGCAACACCAGCTTCGGCCCGGAACAGCGCCTGGCGTGCGGCATCGAGGCGCGCGATGGGCTCGGCCAGTTCGTCGAGGACCGTCTCGACAAGGCCGTAGGCCGCGATCTCGGCGCGGGCCTGGGCCATGTCGACATAGCGGGCGCGCAACTCGCCCAGGGCCTCGGCGGCGTCGCGTGCAGGGGCGGCGGTGAGGCGGCGCGATAGCGCGGTCACGGCGAAGGGAAAGACCACGAGCAGCCCCGCCAGCAGCAGCGCAGGGAACCAGCCCGAAAGGGCGGCAAGGGCTACGCCCGCGAGCGCTGCGGCCAAGCTGCCGGGGCGCGTGGGCTGGCGCACGATGAGGTCTTCGAGCGATTCGATGTCGCCGATCAACCGCGCGCTCGCCTCGCCTGCCGAGACATCGGGGGCATGGCGGGTGTCCTGCGCGGCGAGGAGGCGGAAGAGGCGGCTGCGCAGGTCGGCCATCGCGGTCAAGGCGGCCTTGTGCGAGAGCATGCGCTCGCCGTAGCGGCTGACCGTGCGCAGGATCGCGAGGAGGCGGATCGCGGCGCTGGGGATCAGGTAGTTGAAGGCCTGTACGGCGAGGAGCCCGGAGGCGCCCGCGATGGCCGCACCGGTCAGGAACCAGCCCGATACACCAAGCAGCAGCAAGCCGCTCAGCGCCGCGACCACAGCCGAGAGTGTGCCCAGACGCAGCACGCGGCGGACAGGGGCTGCCGGGCGGGCCAGTTCGACCGGATGCGAGGGGGCGGCGCGGCTCACAGGGCGATCTCCTGCTGGGCGATGGCCCGGACGGTTTCATCGTGGGTGGCGACAAGGAGCGCACGCTCGCGGGCAAGTTCCTGGAGCACGGCCACGATCTGCGCGGCGCTGGCGGCATCGAGGTCGGCGGTGGGCTCGTCGCACAGGAGCAGCGGCCGGCCCGAGAGCAGCGCGCGGGCCAGCCCGATACGGCGTCGCTCGCCGCCCGAGAGGCCCGAGCCCTTGTGGTCGACGACAAGGTCGAGCCCGCCGCGCTTCTCCAGCAGCGGACCAAGGCCGACCCGGCGCGCGGCGACCAGTACGGCGGCATCGCAGGCCTCGGGCGCGGCAAGCGCAAGATTGCGGCGCAGCGTGCCGGGCAGCAGCAGCGGGCGCTGCGCGGCCCAGGCCACGTCGGCGGGATCGAGCGGATGTCCGGCAAAGGTCGTGATCCGGCCCGAGGGGACCTCGATCTGCCCGGCGATGGCGGCCAGTGTGCTGGTCTTGCCGCTGCCCGAAGGGCCGCTCAGGGCCACGATGCCGGTGCGCGGGAGGCGCAGGTCGACAGGCCCGATGCAGACCGGCGGCCAGGTCAGGATCAGCCCATCGACAACGAGCCCGTCGAAGGGAGAGGGCGCTGCGCTGGTCGTGCTGGACGCTTCCTCGGCTTCGTCCTGCCCGGGCGCAAAGTCGGCCAGCGCGCTTTCAGCAGCCTCGCCCATCTGCTTCTCGTGGTAGGCGGCGGCAAGGCGGCGCATGGGCAGGTAGACCTCGGGCGCCATGGCAAGCGCAAAGAAGGCGCGGCCCAGCGTCAAGGGCTCGGGCGGGGGGAAGGGCAAGAGGCCCAGCAGCGCGAAGCCGCAGTAGATCGCGACGAGCGCAACCGCGATGGCCGCGAAGAATTCGAGCACCGCGCTCGACAGGAAGGCCGCGCGCAGCACCGCGACGGTGCGGGTCGCCACGCCGTGGGTGGCGTCTTCGACCTGGCGGGCGATGCGCGCCTGCGCGCCGAAGTGGCGGATGAGAGGGAGATGCCGGACCCGGTCGACGAAGAGCCCGGAGAGCGCGGCCAGCGCGTCGAGCTGACGCTCCGAGGCACGCCTTGCGGCGGTTCCGGCAAAGATCATGCCGACCACGAAGGGCAGGAGCGTGGCGAGCAGGATCAGCGCGGAAAACCAGCTCGCGAGGGCAATGAGGCCGATGGCAAGGAGCGGGCCCACCACCGCCGAGACGCGGGCCGGCTGGAAGCGGGCGCCGTGCTCCTCGATGGCCTGGACGTGATCGATGGCCAGCGCCGCGCTGGTTCCCGCGCTGACAGGGGCGGGCAGGCGCCCCCCGAGCAGGCGCGACATCGCGGCGCGGCGCCAAAGGTTTGCACCGATTTGCGCACCGGGCATTGCGAAATGGTGCACGAGGAGAACGCTGCTGGCGCGCAGGAGCGCCCCTCCCGCGAGGCAGGCGAGCCATGCCGAAAGGGCCGTGCCCGCCACAAGTGCTTCCACGCCGCCGGAAATTCCCCAGGAAAACAGGGCCGCACCGAGAATGTCGAGGGCCCAGAACTGCCCGGCTCTTTTGGGTTTCATAAATCGGCAACTGTGTAAGTGATATTGACTCGAGACCTGGCGAGGCCTAGGCGGGGGCTATTGAGTGCAAGCGCGTGACGCAAGTGCCGCGTGCGGGCACGCCGCTACTTGGGATTGACTGCGATCAATGCCCGGAATGCCTATGCACTCCAAGGGGCTACGCACGGATCGCACCAAAAATGCAAAGGTGACCCCCCATGATCGACTTCGCTGTCGTCGAATTGTCACGCCTTCAGTTCGCCCTTACGGCACTCTACCACTTCCTCTTCGTACCGCTCACCCTTGGCCTCTCCTTCATGCTGGTCATCATGGAGAGCGTCTATGTCATCACCGGACGGCCGATCTGGCGCGATATCACGCGCTTCTGGTCCAAGCTGTTCGGCATCAACTTCGTCCTGGGTGTCGCCACCGGCCTCACCATGGAGTTCGAGTTCGGGACCAACTGGTCCTATTACTCGCACTACGTGGGCGACATCTTCGGCGCGCCGCTCGCGATCGAGGGCCTGATGGCCTTCTTCCTCGAAGCGACCTTTGTGGGCCTCATGTTCTTCGGCTGGGACCGCCTCTCCAGGCGCGGGCACTTGCTGACCACGATCATGGTGGCGCTGGGCTCCAACCTTTCGGCGCTGTGGATCCTCATCGCCAACGGCTGGATGCAGCATCCGACCGGTTCGAGCTTCAACCCCGATACCATGCGCATGGAGGTGACGAGCTTCTTCGACGTCGTCTTCAACCCGGTGGCGCAGGCCAAGTTCGTCCACACCGTCAGTGCGGGCTACGTGACCGCCAGCGTCTTCGTCCTGGGCGTCTCTTCGTATTACCTCCTGCGCGGCCGTTTCCTGGAGCTTGCCAAGCGCAGCTTCACCGTTGCCGCCGCCTTTGGTCTGGCCTCTTCGCTCTCGGTCGTCGTGCTGGGCGATGAAAGCGGCTATGCGCTGGGCGATAACCAGCAGATGAAGCTCGCCGCGATGGAAGGCATGTGGCACACCGAGGCCAGCCCGGCGGGCCTCTCGGTCATCGCCTTGCCCTCGCAGGAAAAGCGCGAGACGCTGTTCGAGGTCAAGGTGCCCTACGTGCTGGGCCTGATTGCCACGCGTTCGCTGACCGGCCAGGTCGAGGGCATCTATCCCCTCGTCGCCGAGGCTCGCGGCCGCATCGAGAACGGCCTTGTCGCCTATGACGCGGTCGAGAAGCTGAAGCTCGATCCCACGAACACCGCTGCGCGCGCGCAGTGGGAGACCGCCAAGAACGACCTTGGTTACGCGATGCTGCTCAAGCGCTACGTCGCCGATCCGCGCACGGCCGATGCGGTCACCATCGACAAGGCGGCCTGGGACACCGTGCCCGAAGTGCCCGTCCTGTTCTGGGGCTTCCGCGCCATGGCGGGCATCGGCTTCCTCCTCGTTGCCTTTTTCGCCACGGCCTTCGCGTTCTCCACGATGCGCCGCTTCGACAAGCGCTGGTTCCTGCGCGCGGCTCTCTTCGTCATGCCGCTGCCCTGGCTGGCGGTGGAACTGGGCTGGATCGTCGCCGAAGTCGGGCGTCAGCCCTGGGCGGTCGATGGCGTGCTGCCCACGTTCCTCGCCAACTCCAGCCTGACCGTGCCGCAGCTGTGGACCACGATTGCCGGTTTCACGCTCCTTTATGGCGCGCTGGCGGTGATCGAGGTGCGCCTCATGCTCGCCTCGATCCGCAAGGGGCCGGAGGAATACCGCCCCTGGCGCCCGGGCCGTGAAGAGCCCGCCGAAGTCGCGACGGCCTACACCGCCGTCCCCGCGGAATGATCTGAAAGGACAGATGAAATGCCTTTCGTACCTATCGATTACGAAACCCTGCGCCTTATCTGGTGGCTGCTCCTGGGCGTGCTCCTGATCGGCTTTGCGATCGCCGATGGCTTTGACCTTGGCGTGGCCGCCCTCCTGCCGTTTGTCGGCAGGAACGATGTCGAGCGGCGCCAGGTGATCAACACCATCGGCGCCACCTGGGAGGGGAACCAGGTCTGGTTCATCCTCGCGGGCGGCGCGATTTTCGCCGCCTGGCCGTTTGTCTATGCGGTGAGCTTCTCGGGGTTCTATCTTGCGATGTTCCTCGTGCTGGCCGCGCTGATCCTGCGTCCGGTGGGCTTCAAGTACCGCTCCAAGAAGGCTGATCCGGCCTGGCGTTCGCGCTGGGACTGGGCGCTGTTCGTGGGCGGCTTCGTGCCTGCGCTGGTCTTTGGCGTGGCGGTCGGCAACGTGCTGCTGGGTGCGCCCTTCCGGCTCGATAGCGACCTTCGCACCTTCTACGAAGGTTCGCTGCTGGGTCTGTTTACGCCCTTCTCGCTGCTCACGGGCCTGCTGTCGGTGACGATGCTGGTGCTGCATGGCGCTGGCTGGCTCAGCCTGAAGCTGGAAGAGGGCCCGGTGCTCGACCGCGCCCTGAAGTTCGGCAAGATCGCCGCGCTTGCCTCGCTCGTGCTGTTCGTGCTGGGCGGCGTCTTCGTGGCCTATGGCGACATGGGCTACCGCCTTGCCGCCGAGGCCGATCCGGCAGGCCCGTCCAACCCGCACCTGACGGGCGCTGTGGCCGCAACCGGCGCCTGGCTCGACAACTACGCCGCGCACCCCTGGATGCTGCTTGCCCCGGTGCTGGGCCTCCTTGGCCCGGTCCTTGCGTTCCTTGGCATTTCGGGCCGCAAGCACGTGCTGGTCTTTGCCGGTTCGACGCTGGCGAACGTGGGCATCATCGCGACCGTGGGGCTTTCGATGTTCCCCTTCATCCTGCCCAGTTCCATCGATCCGGCCTCGAGCCTGACCTTGTGGAACGCCTCTTCGAGCCAGGGCACGCTGTTCATCATGCTGCTCGTCACGCTCATCTTCCTGCCGATCGTGCTTCTCTACACCGCCTGGGCCTACAAGGTGATGTTCGGCCGCGTGACCGATGAGGAAGTCCGTCTCAACCCCGATTTCTACTGAGGAGTTCGACCCATGTGGTATTTTGCCTGGATCCTGGGCGTGGGCCTTGCCGTCAGCTTCGGCGTCATCAACGGCGTGTGGCACGAGTTCCACTCCGACCCGTCCGAGGACCGTACCGTCCTCGACTGAGCGCCGGTCGGCCTGACGAAAACGCCGCCTGTGTCCCTGGGGATGCAGGCGGCGTTTTGGTGTGGGGGAAGGAAGTCTTTTTCCAAGGGGCCATCGCCCCTTGCCCCCATAACGGGCGACCTCACCTTTCTCGGCCACGGCGGCGCGCGGGAGGTGAGGTAGACGGTATGGGGAGCCCGAGGGCAATGGCCCTCGGAATCATTCCTGAGCCTTTCTGACCTGTTTGCCAGACAGGCGGATACAAAAATCCCGGCCGAGGCCGGGATCATGTGCTCTCAGGGTTGATTGGCTGCGGCTGTTTCCGCCCGCGACTTGCGCCACCTCTGGAAGGTCTTTTCCGAGATGCCGCCGATCTCGCGGCAGCTTTCGACCACGCCCTTGCCCTGCGCGATGAGGGCAAGGATTGCCTGGCACCTGGCCTCCTTGTCGGGGATCGCGGTCACAGGACGCCGCCCGACTTCAGCAGCATGTAGATGGCGACGACGAAGATGAGGACGGCAAAGACCGTGGTGAGCAGGCCCTGGCCGGAGAGGCGCCGGGCGGTCCAGGTGCCGCCGAAGCCACCGAGCACGCCGCCTGCGATGAGGACGGCGGCCAGCAACCAGTCGACGAGGCCCGAGATCGCGTAGTTGGCCGCCGTGGTCAGGCCAAAGGCGGTCACCGCGACGAGGCTGGTGCCCACCGCGTTGATCATCGGCATCGAGGTCGAGGCGATCAGGCCGGGCACGATGAGGAAGCCTCCCCCGATCCCGAAGAAGCCGGAAAAGGCCCCGGTGCCAAGCCCGAAGCCCAGCACCTTGGGGGCGTTCTCGCGATTGCACTGCGCACCGGGTATGCCCATGTTGCCTCGACCCCGGAGCATCAGGCCGCCGACCACCATCATCACGAGTGCGAAGAGGAAGAGCAGGTTCTGCCCGTCGATGGCCTTGCCCAGGGTCGAGCCGAGGAAGGCGCCGAAGATCCCGGCGAAGGCGTACATCCCCCCGCAGCGCCACTTCACGTTGCCCGAGCGCGCGTGCTGGATAAGCCCCGTCGCCGCGTTGATCGCCACGGCAAAGGCGCTCGTCCCGATGGCGACGTGGGGGCTGGGCACGCCGACGAGGTAGACCATCAGCGGCACGGCCAGGATCGAGCCGCCCCCACCGACAAGGCCAAGGGTAAAGCCCACGAGAACGCCCGAAAAGGCGCCGAGTAGCAGGTAGGCGAGGTCGATGTGGGAGGCGTCGAGCATGGCAGGGGACCGGTTCAGCTGGGGGAGGGATCAGGCGTTCAGAGCAGCGGGGCGGGCGGCACCAGCCACTCGCGACCCTTGAGCATGCCGTGCCAGTAGATCGGGGGCAGGGCGTCGGCCTTGAGGTGCCAGGCCATGCGCGAGGGTTTCGTCCCGTCGATCAGCCACTTGGGCAGCGAGGGGGCGAGCTTGCCGCCATAGGTGAACTCGGCAAGGACGATGTGGCCGCGATCGACCGTCAGCGGGCACGAGCCATAGCCATCGTAGGCCGCGACCGGGTCCTTGCCATCGAGGGCTGCGAGCACGTTGACGGCAACCACGGGCGCCTGCTTGCGCGCGGCGGCGGCGGTCTTGGCGTTGGGGGTGCTGCAGCCATCGCCCAGTGCAAAGACATTGGGCCAGCTGAGCGACTGGAGCGTCACCTGGTCAACCTCGGCATAGCCGGCCGCATCGGCAAGCGGGCTGTTCGCGATGATCGGGTTGCCCTCCTGCGGGGGGACCGCGTGGAGCATGTCGAAGCCGCGGGTGATCTCCCCGTCCTCGGTGCGGAACGTCGCTTCGCGCGCGGGGCCGTCGACCGCGACGAGGGTGGAGCCGAACTTCAGGCCGATGCCATAGCGCTCGACCGTCTCCATGAGCGCGGGCACGTAGTCGGGCACGCCGAACAGGACGCCGCCTGCGTTGTGGAACTCGACCTCGATGTCGCCCAGGACGCCGCGCTCCTCCCACTCGCTGCACGAGAGGTACATGGCCTTCTGCGGCGCGCCCGCGCACTTGATCGGCATTGGCGGCTGGCTGAACAGCGCGCGGCGCGGGCCAGGCGTGCGGGCCAGCTTCTGGACCATCTGCCAGGTGTAGGGGGCAAGATCGTAGCGGTAGTTGGAGGTCACCCCGTTCTGGCCGAGCGCGGCCTCCAGCCCTTCGATCTTGTCCCAGGCGAGACGGTTGCCCAGCGCGACAACGAGCACGTCGTAGGTGACGGCTGCGCCACCTTCGAGCTCTACGGTGTTGGTGTCGGGCGCGAAGCCGGTGACCGCCGCGCGGATCCAGCTTGCGCCCTTGGGCAGGACCTCGCGGGTCTTGCGCACGGTGTCGGGCTGCTTGAACACGCCGCCGCCGACCATAGTGAAGCCGGGCTGGTAGAAGTGCTCTTCGCTGGGCTCGACGATGGCGACATCGAGCGCGGGGCTGCGCTTCAGAAGCGAGGCTGCCGCCGCGATCCCCGCCGAGCCGCCGCCCACGATCACCACCTTGTGGTGCGGTGCGTGGGTCTGGGCGGCCCCGTTGGCTGCGGACCGGCTGCGCGCGGCGCAGGCGACCTTCTCGGAGCGGTTGCCGGTGCGGCAGAAGGCGAGAGTCGGTCCGGGATTCTCCGCAAGGATCTTCGCGAAGGCCTCGGCCTGGTCCTCGGGCGCGATCCGGCCGCCGACGGGCAGGTAGAAGGGGGTGATGCCCCTGGCCCGCGCGGCCTGCGCAAGCTCTTCGAAGCTCGGCTGGCCGGGCTCTTCGTTGTCGGGGCGGTTGCAGATCAGCGTCGTGATGCCGGCGGATACGAGACCGTCGATGTCCTGCGGGCGAACCTGCCCGGAAACGTGGAGCTGACCTTCGATATGCCGCGTCTGCATGCGCGCTTCTCCTGGAATTTGCGTACTTCTGAGGTGGGGGGGGGAATCAGCCGCGGCGCGTGTCGACCAGGCGGAAGGCGAGCATGCCTGCCAGCATGGCGACGACGAAGACGCCGGCGGAGAGGGGGTGGAACACGAGCGAGGCGATTGCGGGGCCCGGGCACAGGCCGCCAAGGCCCCAGCCCACACCGAACAGCGCGGCGCCGCCGATGAGGCGTGCGTCGATGAGGCGCGTACCGGGCAGGGCGAAGTCTTCGCAGGCGAGCGGGCGGTGCATGCGGCGCTGGAGCGCCCAGGCGAACGCCATGACGAGGACCGCGCCGCCCATCACGAAGGCGAGCGTGGGGTCCCAGTCACCCGCGATGTCGAGGAAGCCGCGCACGCGCGCCGGGTTCATCATGCCGGAAAGGGCGAGCCCGGCACCGAACAGCAGGCCGGAGAGAAGAGCCATGAGATTGCGCATGTCAGATACCTCCTCCCAGAGCGTTGACCAGCGCGACGGTCACCATGCCGGTGGCGATGAAGGTGAGCGTGGCGACGATCGAGCGGGGCGAGAGGCGCGAGAGGCCGCACACGCCGTGGCCGCTGGTGCAGCCACTGCCCAGCCGCGTGCCGACGCCCGTCACCAGGCCCGCGATGGCGAGAAGGACGAGCGAGGGCGGAAACTGCGCCGGGATGCCGCCGATCAGGGCCGCCACGGCCAGCGCACCTGCCGGAAGTCCGGCGAGGAACAGGGCCGCGAGCGGCCAGGGCGCGCCGCCCGAGAGGCCCGCGACGCGCGCGGTCATCCCGCTGATCCCGGCGATGCGGCCGGGGCCCAGGAGCATGACGGCGCCCGCAAGGCCGATGAGGACGCCGCCGGCCAGCCCGTGGAGCGGCTGGGAATCTGGAAACGTTTGCATGAACCAGTCGAACATGGGGGGCTTTCTGTCTGTCTGGAAAGAGGGCTGCTTCAGAGCGCGTTGACGGGAATCTTGAGGTAGCGCACGCCGTTGTCCTCGGGCTCGGGCAAGTGTCCGCCGCGCATGTTGACCTGGACCGAGGGCAGGATGAGGTTGGGCATCGAGAGCGTTGCGTCGCGGCGGGTGCGCATGTCGACGAAATCGTCCTCGCTCACGCCGTCGTGGACGTGGACATTGGTCGCGCGCTGCTCGGCCACGGTGGTCTCCCAGACGAACTCCTCGCGGCCCGGTGCCTTGTAATCGTGGCACAGGAACAGCCGGGTTTCGGGCGGGAGCGTCAGCAGGCGGCGGATCGAGCGGTAGAGCTGGCGGGCATCGCCGCCCGGAAAGTCCGCGCGCGCGGTGCCGTAGTCGGGCATGAACAGCGTGTCGCCCACGAAGGCCGCATCGCCGATCACGTAGGCCATGTCGGCCGGGGTGTGCCCGGGAACGTGGAGCGCGGTGCCGGTCAGCGTGCCGAGCGTGAAGGTCTCGCCATCGGCAAAGAGGTGGTCGAACTGCGAGCCGTCGCGGGCAAAGCGCGTGCCCGCGTTGAAGATCTTGCCGAAGACCTCCTGCACGCGCACGATCTCGCGTCCGATGGCGAGCTTGCCGCCCAGCTTTTCCTGGAGATAGGGCGCTGCGGAAAGGTGGTCGGCGTGGGCGTGCGTCTCGATGTGCCAGGCGACTTTCAGATTTTTCGAAGTCACGTAGGCAAGGACCCGGTCCGCCGATCCGCTCGAGGTGCGACCCGAAGAGGCTTCGTAATCGAGGACCGAGTCGATGATCGCCGCTTCGCTGCTGGCCGGGTCGTGGACCACATACGACACAGTGAAGGTCGTTTCATCGAAGAAAGCTGCGATTTCCGGCCGCTTTGCGCTGTCGCCGCGCGCCGTTTCGATCTGGGCGGCGGCCTGGCTCAGGGCCGTGTGGGGGGCTGGTGCGTCAGGCATGTCGTTCTCCAAATTTTGACTTAATGTAATTATGTAACTGTATTGCGTCAAGAAGCAACTTGCGCTAGAACTTTTCCATGGAAGACGAGACCCGCAAACACTGTTGCCCCTTGCGCATCGGCGATGCCGTGCCCGCGTTCACCGCACGCAGCACGCAAGGCCCTGTGGCGATGAAGGATTTTGAGGGGCGCTGGCTGGCGTTCTTCTCGCACCCGGCCGATTTCACGCCGGTGTGCACCTCCGAATTCGTCGCCTTCGCGCGCGCGGCCGACCGCTTTGCCGAACTGGACTGCGCGCTGATGGCGCTTTCGGTCGACAGTCTCTACGCGCATTTCGCCTGGCTGCGCGCGATCCGTGACCATTACGAAGTCGAAGTGACCTTCCCGGTTGTCGAGGATCCCACGCTGGTGATCGGGCGCGCCTATGGTATGGTGGCGAACGACGCCCACGATGCCGGAACCGTGCGCACCGTCTTTGTCATCGATCCTGCGCAGGTCGTGCGCGCCATTGTGACCTACCCGGTCGAGATCGGGCGTTCGGTGGAGGAAGTGCTGCGCATTGTCGCGGCGTTGCAGGTCGCCGATGCCGGCAAGGGGCTGCCGCCGGAAGGCTGGGAGCCGGGCAAGCCGCTCTTTGCCCATCCCGAGCCGACGATGGACAGCGTGCTGTCGGCCGACAACCCGGTCGGCTGGTTTCTGAAGGAGTGCGAATGATGGCCAGTGCATCCACCCCGCCCTCGTCGCCCGGAGGGGAAGGCGCCCCGATCGAGCTCATCAAGGCGATCGCGCATCCCCTGCGCTATGAGATCCTGTCCTGCGTTGCGCGCGGAGAGCGCAACGTGGGTGAGATCGAAGCGGCCACGGGGATCGGCCAGCCCACGCTCTCGCAGCAGCTCTCGGTGCTGCGCAACGCTGGGCTCGTCTCGGCGCGGCGCGAGGCCAAGCTGGTGTTCTACGCGGTCGAGGCCGAGGCGCTCGAACAGGTCTGTTCGGCATTCCAGGCGATTTGCCCGGCCGAGTTCCAGGGGCGGATCGTGGCCAAGCTGACCGGCGGTGCGGTCACTTCGGTGCAGCCTATACCGGCCAATGCGCCGGACGGCAGCGACACGGCGGCCCTGCGGCGGCGCGGCGGGGCTGCGGTCTTCGCCAAGCTGGACTGACCGCACGGGCCTCGTGCAGCGGCCCGCGGACTGAAGCTGCGGGCATAGAAAAGGCGGCTCTAAGGCCGCCCTTTCCCTCTCCGAACCGGGATACGAAAACAGCGCCAATCGGCGCTGCGTGTCGTGAAAATCTGTATCAGCCGCCCTTGGCGTCGCTCTCGTTCGCGGCGAGGCCCGACTGCATGTAGGGAACCGGGTTCACTGCGGCACCGTCCACGCGCACTTCGTAGTGCAGGTGCGGGCCCGTCGAGCGGCCGGTCGAGCCCACGAAGCCGATGAGATCGCCCTTGTGGACGGTCTGGCCTTCGGCAACGTTCAGGCGTGAGAGGTGGCCGTAGCGGGTCTGCAGTTCGCCGCCGTGCTCCAGCGAGATGTAGAGGCCATACGAGCTGAACATCGAGGCGCGGCTGACGATACCGTCGGCGGGCGCGTAGACCGGGGTGCCGGTCGGCGCGGCGAGGTCGATGCCCTTGTGCCCGGCGCGGCGCCCGAGGATCGGGTGGTTGCGCATGCCGTAGCCGCTGGTCGTGACCGAGTGTTCGAGGGGGTTGCGCGAGGGGATCGAAACCGGGGCGATGGCGCCGACCTTGGCTGCGGGCTTGGCGGCGGCGAGGCCGGTTTCCTCGAAGTTCTGCCAGGAGCTGAACAGGGTGCGGAACTGGGCGTCTTCGTTGCCCGAGGCCGACTGGCCAGCCGACTGTGCCGCGCGCAGCGGGGCGGCGATGTCGGCAGACGCCGCGCTGGAGTTGGCCATGGCCGGATGGGCGGCGATAGCGCTGCCCGCGATCACGGCGGCACCGGCCACTGCGCGGATTTTGGCGAAGACTTTCGTTACGACCACTCGCAATACCTTGTTATCCGCCGAACCCCTTGGGGCAAGGCGCTTGAACCCTTCGACCGCGGTCCTGGGATGCGAACCGTGTCGAGCCTTGATTTCGGAGATGGTCGGAACCCCCCGCCGTCTCTCGAGTTTCAGTTATGACCGGGAATGTTAATCAAACAAGGGCGGCGTAGAATTCGCGCGATAAACCGGCAGCCGAGCGCGCCGAGTCGTTGAACGGTGGCTTAACGACCCCATGGAAATGGCGGGAAACCAAGGTTTTCCAGAGAATCGCAGGCGCCGCATTTCGGCGCTTTGCCTCCGCGTCGAAATGAGTTGCGCCGTACCGGACGTGCCGGATTTCATCGTCAAGGATTCGTTGGAGGATAACGGCCCCCCGCGCATCGCCTAGGGCTTTAACCCTATCGCGGGTGCCCGGCGTCACGTCGAGCCCGCGCGCTTCGAGCACCATCGGCACCACGGCAAGGCGCGCGGCGACATCGTGGCGGGTCTCGTTCGCCGCGTCCCACAGCCCGCCGTGGGCGGGAAGCGCGCCGTAGTGGCTGCCCATGGTCGCGAGGTGCCGCTCGATCAGCGCGAAGTGCAGCGCCTCGTCGGCCGCGACGCTGAGGAAATCGTCGACGAACTCCCGGTTCATCTCACCCCCGAAGCGCCCGGCCATGTCGAGGGCAAGGTCGATCGCCACGAATTCGATGTGCGCGAGCGAATGCCACAGGGCAATGCGCCCGCGCTCCGAGCCCGCCTTGCGGCGCTTGGGCATGTCGCGCGGGGGGAGAAGTTCGGGATGGGCCGGGCGGCCCGGGGTATCGGGCATGGCCACGTCGAAGACCGGCGCAAGGCGGCCCTGGCGCCACTCGCGCACCAGCTTGCGGGTCGTCATGACCTTGGTGCGCGGGTGGGCTTCGAGCAGGGCCGCCCGGATCGCGCGCGCGAGCGTTGGCGGCGGGTTCGACGTGTCACAAGTCATGGCGCTTAGAGGGCCTTGGCGGCCTCCAGCACGGCCTGTGCGTGCTCTTTCACCTTCACCTTGTCCCAGACCTGGGCGATCTTGCCTTCGGCGTCGATCAGGTAGGTGGTGCGCACCATGCCCATGTAGGTGCGGCCGTAGTTCTTCTTCTCGGTCCAGATACCCAGCGCATCGGAGAGGCCATTTTCCTCCGCATCGGTGGCGAGCGGGGCCTTCAGGTCATGCTTGGCGATGAAGTTCTGGTGCTTCTTGGCCGAATCCTTGCTGACACCGAGGAGCGCGACGCCCGCGGCATCAAACTCGGGCTTGAGTGCGGAAAAGTCGATGTTCTCGGTCGTGCAGCCGGGGGTGTTGTCCTTGGGATAGAAGAACACGACAAGCTTCTGGCCTGCAAAGTCCGAGGCCTTCACGCTGCCACCTTCGGGCGTCTCCATGGCAATGTCGGGGAAGGCGTCGCCGGGGCCGGGGCGTTCGGTCATGGTGTCTCAATCTCCAGTTCTTCGCCAAAGGCGTCGCGCCAGGCCTGGGCCACACAGTTGCGTGCGCCCGCCAGCGCGGTTTCGAGTTCGCTCCAGTCCCCATAACCACATGCGCGCACGAGGGCCAGCCGTGCGGCGGGCAGGGGGAGCTGCGAATCCGGCGCGAGCAGGCGCGCGGCGACGAGGAAGCGGGTGAGCGTGTCGTGCGCGGGGCCCAGGTCCTGCGGTAACAGGCCGTGCGTCGCGAGTGCGGCGATGGCCTCCCCGAGATCGGGGACAAGCCCGCGCCCGCTGGCAAGTTGGGCGTGGTGGACGAGGAATTCGAGGTCGACGAGCCCTCCGCGCGCCAGCTTTACATCAAGCGGGCCCTTGGCGGGTTTGTGTCCGGCCATGCGCGTGCGCATCTCCAGCACTTCGCCGCGCAGTGTTTCGGGATCGCGCGGGCGGGTGAGGACGCGGGCGATCTCGTGCTCGACGGCAAGGCGCGCCTCGGGCGAGCCGATGAGGACGCGCGCGCGGCACAGCGCCATGTGCTCCCAGGTCCAGGCGTCTTCGCCCTGGTACTGGCGAAAGCTTTCCAGCGAAGCGGCGGGCGGCCCCTGTTCGCCCGAGGGGCGCAGGCGCGTGTCGACTTCGTAGAGCGCGCCCTCGGCGGTGGGCACCGACAGCGCGGCAATCGCGCGCTTGGACAGGCGGTTGTAGTAGAGCGTCGCGCCGAGTGGGCGCTCGCCATCGCTCTCGGCCTGGAAATCGCCGGTGAAGAGGTAGATGAGGTCGAGGTCCGAGGCGTGGGTCAGGATACCCCCGCCAAAGCGTCCGAGGCCCAGCACGACCATTTCACTCCCGGCAATCGTCCCGTGGCGTTGGGCAAATTCCTCGCTCGCCGCGCGGGTGAGGACGATGCTGGCGGCCTCGGCGATGCGCGCGAGGCCCTGGCCGATGGCGATGGGATCGTTGACGCCTTCGATCAGCTGGACGCCAAGCCGGAAGCGCGCCTCGCTGACCCGGCGGCGCACCGTGTCGAGAATGCGCTCGTAATCGCTGCCCGGCTCAAGGCGCGCGAAATTGGCGACGAGGCTGTCGACGTCGCCTGGAAGTTCGAAGGCGCTGGCGTCGATCAGCGGATCGAGGAGGTCTGCCCGGCGGGCAAGGGCATCGGCCAGTGGCGGGGCGAGGCTGAGAATGTTGACAAGGACGCCCAGCAGCGCGGGGCGCGCTTCCAGCAGGCGAAAGAGGTTGATCGCGCTGGGCAGGTTGCCGAGCAGCTGCTCCCAGCGCAGCACCGCGCGTTCGGGCTCGGGGGCCTGCGCCAACGCGGCCATGAGTTCGGGGCGCATCGCCTCGAAGGCAGCGCGCGCGGCGTCCGAGCGCAGCGCGCGCACCCGGCCGGACAGCCAGCTCTCGATCCGTTCGGCCAGCGCGGCGGGATCGGCGAAGCCCAGGTCTTCGAGTTCGTCGCGAAGGCTCGCCTGGGCGGGCATGGCGACGGCCGCATCGCTCTGGAGCGGGGTGTTAGCCATGACCAGCGCGTCATAGCGCGCGCCCACCTGCTGCGTGATCGCGGCGACTTCCTCTATCAGCGCGGCGCCATCGGCGAGGCCATCGAGCTGGGCGGCGGCGTCGAGCGCCTCGGGGTCGGTGGGCAGCGAATGGGTCTGATGGTCGCGCAGCATCTGCAGGCGATGCTCGATGGTGCGCAGGCGGTCGTAGCTATCGCCCAGGAGGCGCGCGTCCTCGGGCGGGACGAGGCCGGCCTCGGCCAGCGCATCGAGCGTCGCGCGCGTGCCGCGAAGGCGCAGAGCGGGCTGGCGGCCGCCATGGATCAGCTGGTGGGTCTGGGCGTAGAACTCGATCTCGCGAATGCCACCGCGCCCTTTCTTGAGGTCGAAACCGGGACCCACGCTTTGCGCCCCGCGCGCGCTCGCGCGGATCTGGCGGGTGAGGCGGCCGATCTCGGCAATGGCCCCGAAGTCGAGGCTCTTGCGCCACACGAAGGGGCGGATCGCGGCGAGGAACTGCTCGCCCGCCACGATGTCGCCCGCACAGGCGCGCGCACGGATGAAGGCGGCGCGCTCCCAAGCGAGGGCGGAGCTTTCGTAATGGGTCAGCGCCGCGTCGATCGAGATGGCCAGCGGGCTGACTTCGGATGCGGGGCGCAGGCGCAGGTCAACGCGGAAGACATAGCCCTCGCCATCGACATTCGAGAGCGTCTGGACGACATGGCGCGCGACGCGCTGGGCGGCCTCGCCCGGATCGTCGCGCTCACGCCGGGGCAGGGCCTCGGGATCGAACAGCAGGATCGGGTCGATGTCCGAGCTGTAGTTCAACTCGCCCGCGCCGTGCTTGCCCAGCGCCAGGGCAAGGAACCCGCCGGGCTCGGCGTCAGGCGCGCGGCGGCGGATGCCATCGGCGATGGCGGCGTCAAGCGCGCGGTCGGCAAAGGCGGACAGCTCGCCTGTCACTTTCAGGAGCGGGAAAGCGCCGGCAAGATCGCCGATGGCCAGCGTCAGCGCGAGGGCCTGTCGCTCGCGCCGCAGCGCCGCGCCTACCGAGGGCGCGCCGTCCCCGGCCGTGCGCGCCATCGCTAGCGCGGCCTCGCCGTCGCCTGAGGCCAGCACCTCGGCCAGTTCGGGGCGGCGTTCGAGCAGCGTTGCAAGAAACGGTGCGTGGGCGCGGGCGCGGGTGAGCGCGCCGGTCCAGTCCTCTCCGGTCGTCGTCGTCATGGCACCTGTCCTGCCGCCTTGGGCAAGGCCGGGCAAGCGCCTTGTTCACGGCCTTGTCCGTGCTGGCGTCCTCTGGCACCTCTCGGTCCGGGGCGCCGCTGGGGTGCCGTATTGCCAATTCAGGGGACTTCCCGTGAAGAACCGCCTTCTCCTCCTTGCCGCGCTGGGCCTCTCGGCGTGCTCTTCCACGACCTACTCCGGGCCCGATATGCCCAAGGGCACCGCGCTTCCCCCGCCCGATCGCCCGATCGAAGAGAAGACGGCGGACGCGCTGCCGAGCAAGGCCAAGGCGATCATGGCCGAGGTGACCGCCACGCTTTCCTCCGATGCCCTGGAGGGCCGCGGGCCCAGCACCGCGATCGAGCCCAAGGTGCTCGATGCGATCATCACCCGTTTCAAGGCCGCCGGATTGCAGCCGGGCAATCATGGCGAATGGCTGCAGGAAGTGCCCACGGTGGAGATCACCGCGACCGATCCCACCCCGATGGCGGTGGAGGGGCACGGAATTTCGCAGACCTTCGGCTATGGCGATGGGTATGTCGCGGCGAGCTACCGCGTGGTGCCCGAAACGCGCATCGAGGACAGCGAACTGGTCTTCGTGGGCTATGGCATCAACGCGCCGGAGCTGGGCTGGAACGACTACGCCGGGATCGACATGAAGGGGAAGACCGCGGTCATCCTCGTCAACGATCCCGACTATGCGGAGGAGAGCGAGGAGGGGCCCTTCAAGGGACGGCGCATGACCTACTACGGGCGCTGGACCTACAAGTTCGAGGAAGCGGCCCGGCAGGGCGCCGATGCCGCGCTGATCGTGCATGACACCTTCCCGGCTGCCTATGGCTGGAATGTCGTCAACTCCAGCTGGACCGGCGCGCAGTACTACGTGCAGACCCCGGATGACGGGGCGAGCGCAACAAGGGCCAACGGCTGGATCCGCAAGGCGGTCGCCGAAACCATGCTGCACACGGCGGGCCAAGACCTCACCACGCTGAGCGAGGCGGCCCGGAAGCCCGGATTCAAGCCGGTGCCTCTGGGGCTCCTGGCCAGCTTCGGGTTCGCCAACCAGGTGCGCAAGTCGGTCTCCAACAACGTGGTCGGTATTCTGCCCGGCACCGAGCGCCCGGACGAATACGTGCTCTACACCGGGCACTGGGATCATCTGGGCCACTGCACTCCCGACGCGAGCGGGGACGACATCTGCAACGGCGCGGTCGACAACGCGACCGGGATCGGCGCGCTGACCGCGCTGGCGAATGCCAACGTCGAGGCCGGGGCCACCGCGCGCAGCCAGGTGTTCCTGGCCGTGACGCTGGAGGAATCGGGGCTGCTGGGCTCGGAATACTATGCGGCCAACCCGGTCTTCCCGCTCGATCACACGGTCGGCGGGGTGAACATGGACGCGCTGCTGCCCGGGCCCCGTGCGCGCAGTTTTGCGATGGTGGGGGGCGACAAATCGGACCTCACCGCGCTGTTCCGCGCAGCGCTGGCCGAAAAGGGCCTTGCCGAAGTGCCTGAGGAGCATTCGGAGCGGGGCAGTTACTACCGCTCGGACCACTTCTCCTTCGCCAAGCGGGGCGTGCCGATGTTCAATTTCGAGCGCAGCACCGACCTTGTCGAAGGCGGGCGCGAAGTGGGCGATGCCTTGAGCGAAGACTATGTCACCAACCGCTACCACGCCCCGTCCGATGAATATTCGGCGGACTGGAACTGGGATGGCATTGTCCAGGAGGTGTCGCTCTTCTATCGGCTCGGCCGCGATCTCGCCGATTCGGACAGCTGGCCGAACTGGCACGAGGACGATGAATTTAGGGCCGTGCGCGACAAGGCATGCGCGGCATCCCAAGGAGGCTGTTGAGTTGTCTTTCGCCCTTCCCCCCGAGTGGCACCCGCAGGATTGGATCTGGATCGGTTTCCCGCACGATCCGGTCGAATGGCCCGGCTTCCTGGAGGCCGCGCAGGAGCAGATGGCGCAGTTTGCCAGCGTCGTCGCCGAAGCGGGCCAGGAAGTGCGCCTGATCGTGCGGGACGAGGCCAACCGCGCCCGCGCGGCTTCGCTCGTCTCGGACAAGGTCACGCTGGAGGTGCGCCGCTACGGCGATGTCTGGCTGCGCGATACAGGGCCGCTCGTCACGATGGACGGGCAGGGCGCGCGCAAGGCGATGCGCTTCGGCTTCAACGGCTGGGGCGGCAAGTACCTGATGGACGGCGACCAGGAAATCGGCGCCGAGCTGGCCCGCGATGCCGGACTTTCCATTGAGACGGCGGATTGGGTCCTGGAAGGCGGCGCGCTCGACGGCGATGGCACCGGCCTTGTCGCCACGACCGAGCAGTGCCTGCTCAACCCCAACCGCAACCCGCACCTCACCCGCCAGGATCTGGAAATGCGCCTGGAGCGCGATCTGGGCTATGACAAGGTGCTGTGGCTGGGCGATGGCCTCATCAACGACCACACCGACGGGCATGTCGACAACCTCGCGCGCTTCGTGGCGCCGGGCGTCCTCGCCCTGCCGCGTGCGACCAGCGTGGACGATCCCAACGCGGCGATCTACGCCGACGCCAAGGCCCGCGCCGAGGCGATGGGCGTGCGCGTGGCCGAAGTTCCCTCGCCCGGCCGGGTCGAGACGGACGGGCGGATCGAGCCTGCCAGCTACATGAACTTTGCGATCACCTCGAACCTGGTGGTCGTGCCGATCTATGGCACGAAGTACGACGAGGAAGGCGTCACGGCCATCGCCGAACTGTTCCCCGACCGTGATACGGTGGGCGTGATGGCTGATGCGGTGCTGGCAGGGGGCGGCTCGTTCCACTGTTCCAGCCAGCAGATGCCCTCGCTTCCCAGCGGTGATTAACGCTTTTGCAAGGGCTCGGGCGCATAGCAGCGTCATGGCCCGAGTCCTTGCCCTTGCCTTCCCGCCCACGCGGCGCCCGGCCCTGCCGGTGGCGCAGGATGTGGCGCGAGGCTTGGTCGTGGCGGGCTGTGCGCTCGCGCTGATTCTCGCCGGGGTCGACCTCGGGCTCTGAGCCCTCGGCATTTTGCAGACATTTCATCGAATTGGCGTGGACGGGCTTTGTCCAGCCCCTTCCGGTTGGCTGTTGGCCGCGTCTGATGCACTGCACAACCTCTCTATCGCAGCGCAGCAAGATTTCGTCGCAATCGGCTGATGCGTCGGTAACCCGCACTTCCCACGTTCTCTCCTCGACACCACATCTGGGAGTGTAAACATGCGCCAATTCAGTGAAGCCGAAAGCGCCGCAGGACGCGAAGCGCTCGTCGGCAACTTTCTCCTGTTCCTGTTCGGGTGCGGGGTGCTGGCCTTCTTCGTCACGGTGGACCGCGTCGACTGGCTGCGCATCCGTCCGGCCAGCGCAAGTTCAGCTGCGATGGCGCAGGCCAGCGCCAAGCCCGCACCTGTGCCCCTGATCGAACGCGCCGAGCCGCGCGAAGGAGACGTCCGAAACCCATGATCGTTACTTCGGCCCCCCGTCCGGCCCGCATCATCCGCGAAGTCTGGAAGCCGCTGGCCGTTCTGTTCGTGTGGGACGTGATCGTCACGTTCACGTACTATGTCCTGCCCTTCGACGCGCCCGAGCTGCCGGTGACGCTGTTCGGCTCTGCGCTTGCGCTGTTCCTGGGCTTTCGCAGCAACTCGGCCTACAACCGCTGGTGGGAAGGCCGCCAGCTGTGGGGCCTGATGATCAACGCGAGCCGCAACATCGCGCGCGCGGCCCGTAATTTCCTGCCCGACCCGGAAGGGGAGGATTATAAGCGGCGCATCGTCCTGCGCCAGATTGCCTATGTCCACGCGCTGCGCTGCCAGCTGAGGCGCCAGAAGCCCGACGAAGAGGTCATTCGCCTCCTTCCCCGGCACGAGGCAGACCTCGCACTCCAACGCTCCAACGTCGCCAACGGCATTCTCGATGGCACGGGGCGGCGCATCGACGAGGCGCGCCGCAAGGGCTGGATCGACACCATCCAGCAGGCCCAGATGGAGGCCGTTCTGGTCGACATCGCCAATTCGCAAGGGGGCATGGAGCGCCTCAAGAACACGCCGCTGCCCCACCAGTACCGCTGGCTGCCCACGGTCTTCACGCATATGTTCTGCGTGCTTCTTCCCATCGGGCTGGTCGAGACGCTGCAGTTCGCAACGCCGCTCGGCTCCACACTGGCGGGTGCGATGTTCCTCGCCGTTCTCACCATTGGCGATGAACTGGTCGATCCCTTTGCCAACGACGTCCACGACCTTCCGCTCAACCAGATGTGCCGCACGATCGAGATCGACCTCCTGCAGTGCATTGGCGAAGAGGCACCCGAACCGCTCAAGCCCGGCAAGGACGGCGTGCTCTGGTAAGCGCTTGCCCTGCGCGGGACCTCGGCGCATAGGCTGGTCCATGGCACGAGCAGATCGTCTTGAACGCATGGACCGCCGCCGCGAGGAGGCCGAAGAGGAATACACCGTCGCGCTGATTGGCGCGCTCAAGGTGACCGCCGCCGGGCAGTGGGGGCTCTTCGGGCACACCCGCGACAAGACCCACGTGGCCAAGGCCAAGCCGCTGCTTGCCGAACTGGAGGACCTGGCCGACGAGATCGCGGACCTGCGCGAGCGGCTCGACCTCGAGCCCTTTGCGCTCCATGCCGAGTTCCTCGCCGCGCGCGGGCCGGTGAACTCCCACGCGGTGGGCGAGCCCAAGCAGGCGCAGGCCTGGCTCGCGCGGCTGGAACAGGATCAGTAAGGTAGATCCGAGGGCCATCGCCCTCGGGCTCCCCAACCTGTCTGGCTCACCTTGCGCGCGCCTCGGTGGCTGAAAGAGGTGAGGTCGCCCATTCCGGGGTCAAGGGGCGATGGCCCCTTGAATCATACTTCTTCTTTGTCTTGCTCTACCCCAACTCGAACGTCGTGATCCCGTAGATCCGCTTCTCGTCGAGCTCGGGGGCTTGCCCCAGGTACATGCGCGCGCAGCCAAAGACCTCACGCAGGCCGTGGCGTTTCACCAGCGCCATCGCGCCCGGGTGCGTCTCGGGCACGTCGAGGGTGACGAGGCCGTCCTTGCCATGTGCGGCCAGCGCGCAGAACAGCGCTTCGGCGGCCTCGTCGTCATCTGCGAAGAGAGGGCCGATCTTGGTGCCCTCGCGGCAGGGGCGGATCGTGCCGAAGCCGGCCAGCTTTCCGTCCTTCACGTAGCCCAGCGAAAGGGCGCCCTCCTGCGCGATCCAGCGTTCGAGGAACGGCTCGCGCGGGGCGGGAAAGCAGGTGCGGTCGTAGGCCGCGATCTCGGCGAAGGGCACCTCGGACAGCGGGACCAGCGCGCTGTCGGCGCGCATCGCGGCCTCGGTTGTCGGCCAGTCGGTGGGGATCGTGAACTGGAAGCGCAGGTCGCGGTGCGCGAAGACGAAGCCGCCCTTGGCATAGTAGTCCTGCATCGTGAAGACGCCGTCCATGCCGATGGGACGGCCCGGCTTCAGGCGCGAGAGCAGCATCTCGCGCCGGTTCTGCCACAGGCGGTCGCCCAGGCCCTGCCCGCGCCAGTCGGGGCGCACGATGAAGAAGCCCATGAAGCCGAACTCGCCCCCATAGGAGGCGATGGTGCCCCCGCCGATCAGTTCGCCGTCCATCTCGGCGGCGATGAAGGCGTTGGGCTCGGCCTCCCAGAACAGGTCGGCGTCGTGCAGGCCCGGGTTCCAGCCTTCGTTCGCCGCCCATTCGACAAGGCGGTCGGCTTCGCGGCGGGTCATGGCGCGGATGGTGAGGTCGCTGAGCGTCATGCCGGGCAACCTAATGCGCCTGCGCCGATTTGCCAGCGATGTTGCATTCCGCGTGTGCAAGTCTTTCTATCGGTGCAACATCATCGCCCCGAAGATGGCGACATGCAGGGTTATTCGCGGATCGTGGCGAACCAGATCACGTGCTTGGGCCCCTTGCCGTTCGAGCGCGAGGCGACCTTGCGCTCCTCGACCGCGAACCCGGCGCGTTCGAGGCGGCGGGTGAAGTCGGGATCGGGCCCGGCGGACCAGATCGCCAGGACACCGTCGGGCGTCAGCGCGCGCTTGGCCGCGCGCAGGCCGGACTTGGAATAGAGGACGTTGTTGTCCTCGCGCACGAGGCCATCGGGACCGTTGTCGACATCGAGCAGGATCGCATCGTAATCGCCTTCGGCGCCCGCGATGAAGGGGGCCACGTCAGACAGGATCAGGTTGACGCGCGGATCATCGAGGCAACCCGCTTCCAGTTCCTTCATCGGCCCCTTCGCCCACTCGATGATCTCGGGCACGATCTCGACCACCGTGGCCTTGCTGTTTTCGGGCAGGACCCGCAGGGCAGCGCGCAGGGTGAAGCCCATGCCATAGCCGCCGATCAGCATGTGGGGGCGTCTGGCGTGCTTGATGCGCTCGAAGCTCATCGTTGCCAGCGCCTCTTCGGAGCCCCACTTGCGGGTGGACATGAGCTCGTTGTGGCCAAGGACGATCATGAAGTCCTTGTCGTGGCGGTAGAGTTCGAGCTTTTCGCCGTCCGGCACCCATGCCGTATCGAGGAGTTCGCGCTGGATCATGGTTCAGCCTTCATAGCATAGGTGGACGATGGGAAAGGGACGCCCTTCGGCGTCGGTCGGGGAGCGGCCGGTGCGCACGAAGCCGCGCGCAAGATAAAAGGGCAGGGCGTTGTCGGCCTGCTCGTTGGCATCGACGCGTGGGGCGGGATGCAGCTCGAGCGCCTTGCCGACAAGCGCCGATCCGAAACCCTGTCCGTGGACGCCCGGGTGGACGAAGAGCGCTTCGATCATGTCGCCTGCGAAAATCAGGAAGCCCTGGACTTCGCCATCTGCGTCCTCGGCGACCCAGAGGGGCACCTCGGGGAGCATGGCCGCGACCTGGACCTCGATCTGCGCGCGTTCGTGTGGTGTCAGAAAGCCGTGCGTGGCCACGACGGCCGCGCGCCAGATATCCAGCGCGCGGGAAACGTCGCGGGGTTCGCCCGGCCGGAGGATCACCGCAGGTCCGGGGCCGTGGCGGCCTCGCGCAGCATTGCGATCGCCTCGTCGAGCGGCATGACCTTCTGATCCTTTTCGCCCAGCGTGCGGATCGCGACGGTGCCTTCCTCGGCCTCGCGCGCGCCCACGACGAGCAGGTGCGGGACCTTGGCCAGGCTGTGCTCGCGCACCTTGTAGTTGATCTTCTCGTTGCGCAGATCGCTTTCGACGCGGATGCCTGCGGCCTTGAGCTTGGCGACGGCCTCCTTGGCGTAGTCGTCCGCGTCCGAGATGATCGTCGCGACAACCGCCTGCACGGGGGCGAGCCAGACCGGAAGGCGGCCTGCGAAGTGCTCGATCAGGATGCCGATGAAGCGCTCGTAGGAGCCGAAGATCGCGCGGTGCAGCATGACCGGGCGGTGCTTGGCGCCGTCCTCGCCGATGTAGGCGGCATCGAGGCGCTCGGGCAGGACACGGTCGGACTGGATCGTGCCGACCTGCCAGGTGCGCCCGATCGCGTCGGTGAGGTGCCATTCCAGCTTGGGCGCGTAGAAGGCACCTTCACCGGGCAGTTCCTCCCAGCCGTACTCTTCGGTGGCAAGGCCCGCTTCGATGACCGCGTTGCGCAGTTCGTCCTCGGCCTTGTCCCACATCTCCTCGGTGCCGAAGCGCTTTTCCGGGCGCAGCGCCAGCTTGATCGAGTAGGTGAAGCCGAAGTCCTTGTAGATCTTGTCGGCCAGCTCGCAGAAGGCGCGCACTTCGGCGACGATCTGGTCCTCGCGGCAGAAGATGTGCGCATCGTCCTGCGTGAACTGGCGCACGCGCATCAGCCCGTGCAGCGCGCCGTGCGGCTCGTTGCGGTGGCAGCAGCCGTTCTCGTAGAGGCGGATCGGCAGTTCACGGTACGAGGTGATGCCTTGGCGGAAGATGAGAACGTGCGCGGGGCAGTTCATCGGCTTCAGCGCCATCCAGTCCGCATCGTCGGAAACGATCGGGCCTTCGTCCTCGGTGTTGGGGGTCTCGTCGGGGATGACGAACATGTTCTCGCGGTACTTGCCCCAGTGGCCGGACTGCTCCCACTGGCGCGCGTCCATCACCTGCGGGGTCTTGACCTCCTGGTAGCCCGCGCCGTGGATGGCGCGGCGCATGTAGTCTTCCAGCGCGCGGTAGATGGTAAAGCCGTTGGGGTGCCAGAACACCGAACCGTGGGCTTCCTGCTGGAGGTGGAACAGGTCCATCTCGCCGCCCAGCTTGCGGTGGTCGCGCTTGGCGGCCTCTTCGAGGCGCGTGAGGTGGGCGTTGAGCTGCTTCTTGTTGAGCCAGCCGGTGCCGTAGATGCGGGTCAGCTGGGCGTTCTTCTGGTCACCGCGCCAGTAGGCGCCAGCCACGCGCATCAGCTTGAAAGCCTGCGGATCGAGCTTGCCGGTGGAGGGCAGGTGGGGGCCGCGGCACATGTCGAGCCAGTCATCGCCCGACCAGTAGACGGTAAGGTCCTCATCGCCCGGCAGCTCGGCGGCCCATTCCGCCTTGAAGGTCTCGCCCTCGGCGGTCCACTTCGCGATCAGCTGTTCGCGGCTCCAGACCTCGCGGCGCAGCGGCTTGTCGGCCTTGATGATCTCGCGCATCTTCTCCTCGATGGCGGGAAGATCGTCCATCGAGAAGGGCGCGCGGCCTTCGGGTGCCATCACGTCGTAGTAGAAGCCATCGTCGGTCGAGGGGCCGAAGGTGATCTGCGTGCCGGGCCAGAGCGCCTGCACCGCCTCGGCCAGCACGTGGGCGTAGTCGTGGCGGGCGAGATCGAGCGCCTCGGCCTCGTCCTTGGCCGTCACCAGCGCCAGCTGCGCATCGCCCTGGAAGGGGCGGGTGAGGTCAACCAGTTCCCCGTCGACACGGGCAGCGAGCGCCGCCTTGGCGAGGCCCGGACCGATGGCCGCGGCCACATCGAGCGGCGTCGCACCTTCGGGCATCTCGCGCACGGAACCGTCGGGAAGGCTGATCTTGAACATCTCGGACATCGAACTCGTCTTTCGCTCCTGGGCCGCGCGGGCGGTGCCTTGCGCCTTTGGCACAAGCGCACGCCTCGCGGAAGGTCCGGCGTCGGCTATTTTGGCTTGGGATCGGGAGATTGACGCCACATCGCCCGAGCCCGGGCAACGGCGCTGCGTGGTCTCAGCCCACGACCTGCCGTGCCCGGGCGCGCCGGGTGGTGGTCGTGGTCGTAGTTACACGCTTGGTCATCGCGGGCGCTCCTAGCAGGAAAGCACGCGCGAGTCACGCCGCAGGGCATGGGGGGCGGGCGCGACAAGCCTGCCTGTCACTATGTCAATGGTACTTGACACGAATCGATCAGGCATGACAAGAAGGCTTTACACAAAAGCAAGGGAGCTTGTCTTATGTCTCGTAATACCTCGCTGCTCTGGGGCGCGGCCGTGATGGGCGTGGCCCTTCTCAACATCGCCGAGGTCCTGCCCGACTGGACCACGATTGCCGCGATCCTGACCATGCCCGCGATGGTGGCCCTGCGTATCCGCAAGGGACGCTGCGCGTGAGTATCGGGCGCAAGGGCAGCGCCCGGCGGCGTTATTTCGTGCGGCTGTCCAGCGCGGCGGGTGTCTATCTGGTTTCGCTGTTCGCCGCGACGCGCCTGCTTGAGGATAACGCGCCGCCAAGCGGGCTCTCCATTGCCGTCGCGCTGGTGCCGGGCTTGGCCGTGGTCGGCATGATTTGGGCCATCGGGCGCTTCTACGCCGAGCTTGAAGACGAATACTTGCGCCTTCTCGAAGTGCGCAAGGCGATGTTCGCGACCGGCCTGACGCTGGCGGGGGCAAGCGTGTGGGGGCTCTTGGAGATGCTGACCTCGGTTCCGGCTCTCCCGGTGTTCTGGGTCTTCCCGATCTGGTGCTTCGGGTTGGGTGTCGGCACTCTGGTCAACCGCTTCACGCTCGGTGATGGAGGCTGCGCGTGAAGAACCGCCTGAAAGTCCTGCGCGCCGAACGCGGCTGGAGCCAGCAGGACCTGGCCGGAAAGCTCGATGTCTCGCGCCAGAGCGTTAACGCCATCGAAACGGGGCGCTACGATCCCTCGCTGCCGCTGGCCTTTCGTATTGCCGAAGTATTCGAACTTGCGATAGAAGAGATATTCCTGAGAGGAGAGTAACGATGCCGCGCGCATCCCGTCCCGTTCGCACACGACTGCTCATGCTGGCCGCTTCGCTGGCCCTGTTCGCAGGGCTGGGCGTGCTCGCATTTGAGCGTTTGGGCGCCGAAAGCGTCGCATCGGACATCACGGGCGCGCCGATCTACGCGATCACGCAGACGGGCAACCACATCCTTGTCGAGGTGGTCAGCCCGATCCTCTATTGAAGCGGCTTGGGGTGCCGCTCGGCAATCCGTTGCCAGCACCAGGTCGCGAACCCGCCTGCGGGCAGGCACAAAAGGGAGAAGGCTGCCGCGAGCAGGTTGGGTGCAGGGGCGAGTGCCGCGCCGAGGAGGACGGCATAGGGCAGTATCCACCAGCCCGGGCCGCGGCGTTGCAGGAGTGCGACCACCAGGGCGCTCGCCGTAGCGGCCAGGATCAGCGCACTCCAGGCGAGCTGGGCCGGGCCCAACTGGGCGAGAACCTCGCCCAGATTTGCAGGACCGGGCACGCGGGCGAGGAAGGCCTCCGGGTGGCTAAGGTAGGGCCAGGTCCAGGGTGCCGTGGCGAGCAGAGCGATGCCGAGCATGAGGGCACCTTCCCCCAGCACACCGCCAAAGCGCCGCCACGTGAAGGGCGCGCGCAGCGCGTCGAGGACGAAGAGCAGCGCGGGCACGAGAAGGCTTGCCGGCTCGGTCAGTGCAGCGAGCGCGAAGACGAGGCCCGCGCTCCCAAGGTGCCAGCGGCTCGTGCGCACCACCACCAGCCAGCACCCGCTCAGGACAAGCGCCGTGAGGAAGAGCCCGGGGCCCGCCAGCGGAACCGACGTTACGGCCAGCGGCGAGATTGCCAGCAGCAGAAGGCCGATGCGCGCGGCGGCCTCACTGGCGAACAGGCGCCGCCCCAGCGCCAGCGTCAACGCGCCGATAGCGAGCGCACTGGCAAGGTTGAGCAGCCCCAGCGTGACTGCACTCGCCCCGAACCGGGCATAGACCAGCGAGAGCGCCATGGGCCAACCGATCGGCGTGAAGATGGCCGGATCGCCGGGGGCGGCGAAATAGCCTCCGCCAACTGCCAGCGCGAGGGCCTTCTCGTGATGCCACTGCGCCGCGGGCGGGACCGCCATATCGAGGAACAGCGCTGCGACCCGCACTCCGAAATAGAGCGCCCAGATCGCGAGCAGGACCGAGCGCTGCTGCGCGAACCATTCCAGCCGCCGCGCGGTGCGCGTGGGCTGTGTGGGGAAGCGGATGATTTGGGCGCTCATGGCGGATTTTCGTAGATGCGGCGGGGGAGGCGGGCAAGGGGGCGTGAAGAAGGAAGATAGGATTCAAGGGGTTATTGCCCCTTGACCCCGGAATGGGCGACCTCACCTTTCTCGGCCAATCAAGCGCGCGCGAGGCGAGCTGGACGGTTTGGGGAGCCCGAGGGCAATGGCCCTCGGATCTCTCCTTGCCCTTCTCGGTCCCAGCCCCCACCTTGCGCGCCATGACCGAGATCCGCTTCCACGAAATGGCCGATGGCCGCCGCATCGCCCACCGCTTCGCGTCCGGACAGGGCCCCACGCTCGTCTTCCTGCCGGGCTACATGTCCGACATGTCGGGCAGTAAGGCGACCGCGTTGTTCGAAATGGCTGTCCACACCGGCCGCGCCTGCCTGCTCGTCGACTATTCGGGCTGCGGGGCGAGTGACGGCGATTTCGCCGAGGGCACGCTCAGCCGCTGGCGCGACGAGGTGGTGGCCGTGATCGAGGCCGCCGCGCTCGACAAGGTGGTGCTGATCGGCTCCTCGATGGGCGGCTGGCTCATGCTGATGGTGGCCGATGCCCTGCCCGACAAGGTCCACTCGATGATCGGCATTGCCGCCGCGCCCGACTTTACCGACTGGGGCATTGCGCAGATGGACAAGGGCCTGCTCGCCGATGGTGAAACCATCTACGAAGACAACCCTTACGGCCCTGAACCCACGCCGACCCACCCTGCCTTCTGGGCCGACGGGCAGGCGAACCTCCAGCTTGAGGCACCGATCGAGTTCTACGGTCCGGTGCGCCTTCTCCACGGCCAGCGCGACGAGGACGTGCCTTTCGACCTCTCCTTGCGCCTGTGCGAAATGCTGCGTTCAGACGATGTGCAGGTGACTTTCATCAAGGACGGCGACCACCGCCTTTCGCGCGAGACCGATATCGCGGTTCTCATGCGCACCGTGGCCGACCTGCTTCTGGCCCGTGACCCGGAAAGCTGATCGTCCGCACGGCCGACCGGAGACGTAACCCTCGATGTCGATTTCGCTGCTTCTGATGCCCCTTCTCGCCCAGGCGGCGGGGACCATCGGCTCGCCCTATGCCTCTTCGCTTCCGCTTGAGATCATCGAGAAGAAGAACGACGAGGCGCGCAAACAGGCGCAGGAGCGGGCCTATGCCGGGCCCGCCGCGCCGGTCAGCCGCAAGGGCTGCATGGACCTTGTCCAGTCCGATCCGCAAGGCTCGGCCAATCTGGCGCAGGAGGCCCTGTATGAGGCGATGGGGCGCGAACGCGTGCGCGCCGGGCTGTGCCTGGGCGCGGCGCTCACCGTGCTGGAACGCTTCGACGAGGCGCGCGAGGCTTTCGTCACCGCGCGCGATGCGACCGAGGCCGAGGACCACGTCAGCCGCGCGCGGCTGGGCGACATGGCGGCGAATGCCGAACTGGCACAGGGCAATGGCGCCAAGGCGCTGCTGCTGCTGGGCCCCGCACTCACCGAGGCCAAGGCGAGCGGCGATGACCGCGTGCTCGCCGAAGTCCAGATCGACCGGGCGCGCGGGCTTGTCGCCGTCGATCAGGCCGAGCAGGCAGCCGATGCCCTCGCCGCCGCGCGCGTTGCCGATCCGGAGAACGCCCAGGCCTGGCTTCTTTCGGCGACGCTCGCGCGGCGCCAGGACCAGCTGATCGTCGCCTCGGGCCAGATCGAGACGGCGGCCAAACTGGCGCCGCGCGACCCCGCGGTTGGTCTGGAGGCGGGCGTGATCGCGATGCTTTCGGGCGATGCGGATGCCGCGCGGCGCAGCTGGCAGTCGGTGCTGGAGGTCGCCCCGCAGAGCCCGGAAGCCCAGACCGCCAAGACCTATCTTGCGCAGACGGCCCCCGATGACGGGCCAGAGCGCCCCTGAGACCCCAGATTCACGGATAACGATGCCCATGGTACCCCTTTCGGTTCTCGACCTCGTCACCGTTCGCGAAGGCGACAGCGTGGCCCGCTCGCTCGACATTACCGTCGACACCGCCAAGGCCGCCGAGGCCAACGGCTTCAAGCGCTACTGGGTGGCCGAGCACCACGGCATGGCGGGGATCGCGGGCGGCGCGACTTCGGTCGTGCTCGCGCACATCGGCAACGCGACCAGCACGATCCGTATCGGCGCGGGCGGGATCATGCTGCCCAATCACACGCCCTATGTCATCGCCGAGCAGTTCGGCACGCTTTCGGCGATGTTCCCGGGCCGCGTGGACCTGGGGCTGGGCCGTGCGGCGGGCGCGGACGGACGGCTGGCGAACGCCTTGCGCAAGGACATCGTGAGCGCGTCGGAACGCTTTCCCCAGGACGTCGTCGAACTGCGCGCGCGCTTTGCCGGACAGGCCGTGGGCGGGGTGGAATCTCCGCAGGCGAGCGGGGCGGACGCGGAAATGTGGATCCTGGGCTCCAGCCTCTTCGGCGCGCAGCTGGCCGCCATGCTGGGTCTCCCCTATGCCTTCGCCTCGCACTTCGCGCTCACGCATCTGGACGAAGCCGCGCGCATCTACCGCGAGCGCTTCGAGCCCTCCGAATTTTGCGAGAAGCCCTATTTCATGGCCGCGATCAACACGATGGCCGCCGAGACCGAGGAGGAGGCCTGGTACCTCTCCTCCTCCACCGACCAGAGCTTCGTGGCGCTGCGCACGGGCAATCCCGGCAAGCTGCAGCCGCCGCTCCCCAACTACCGCGAAGGGCTGCCAGGGCCTGCGCGCGCGATGCTGGAGCAAATGCGCGGGGTCGCCGCCGTGGGCACGCCCGACCAGGTGCGTGCGGGGCTGGAGGCCTTCGTCGCACGCACGCAGGCCGACGAGCTGATCCTGAGCGCCTCGACCTTCGATCCCGCTGCGCAGATCCGCTCGCTCGAACTGATCGCCGGGGCGCTCGACTGAGCCGCGAGGGCGGGGCCGGTACAAGACCATGTGCGCGCAGGGGTATTGCCAGCGCCGCCGCAAGCGGCCAGACATGCCCGTCCAGGAGGGGACATGAACCAGTCTGATGTTGTTATCGTGGGCGCCGGACACGGCGGCGCCCAATGTGCGCTGGCCTTGCGCCAGAACGGTTTCGAAGGCTCGATCACGGTGATCGGGCGCGAGCCGGAGTACCCCTACGAGCGTCCGCCGCTCTCCAAGGAGTACTTCGCGCGCGAGAAGACCTTCGACCGGCTCTATATCCGTCCGCCCACGTTCTGGGCCGAAAAGGACGTGACCTTCCGCCTCGGGTGCGAGGTCATCAAGGTTGATCCCAAGGCGCATACCTTGAAGCTCTCGGACGGCGAGACCTTCGAATATGGCAAGCTGGTCTGGGCCACCGGCGGCGATCCGCGCCGCCTGTCGTGCTCGGGCGCGGAGCTGGCGGGCGTCCATGCGGTGCGCACGCGCGCCGACTGCGACACGCTGATGGCCGAGGTCGATGCGGGCATCCGCAAGGTGGTGGTGATCGGCGGGGGCTACATCGGCCTGGAAGCCGCCGCCGTGCTGGCCAAGCTGGGCCTGGAGGTCACGCTCCTCGAAGCATTGCCGCGCGTCCTTGCGCGCGTGGCGGGCGAAGAGCTTTCGGCCTTCTATGAGAAAGAGCACCGCGATCACGGGGTGGACCTGCGCACGGGCGTTGCGGTCGAATGCCTTGAAGGCGACGGCAAGAAGGTCACCGGCGTCAAGCTCGCCGATGGTTCGGTCCTGCCCGCCGAGGCCGTGATCGTGGGCATCGGTATCGTGCCCGCCGTGGGCCCGCTGATCGCGGCGGGCGCCGCGGGGGCCAATGGCGTCGATGTGGATGAATACTGCCGCACTTCGCTCCCCGACATCTACGCCATTGGCGATTGCGCGGCCTTTGCCTGCGGGTTTGCCGGCGGCGATGTCATGCGCGTGGAATCGGTGCAGAACGCCAACGACATGGCGACCTGCGTCGCCAAGGCGCTGTGCGGTGACAAGCAGCCCTACAAGGCCTTCCCGTGGTTCTGGTCGAACCAGTATGACCTGAAGCTCCAGACCGCGGGCATCAACAAGGACTTCGACACCACCGTGGTGCGCGGAGATCCGGATGGGCGCAAGTTCTCGGTCGTATATCTGCGCGGTGGGCGCGTCGCCGCGATCGACAGCGTCAACATGGTCAAGGACTACGTCCAGGGACGCAAGCTGGTCGAAGCGGGCGCGAAGGTCGATGTCGAGCAGCTCGCCGACCCGGAGGTTCCTTTGAAGTCGCTGCTGTGAAGCGATAGGTCCTGTATCGCACCTGCGGACTGGACCTGTGCAAAAATGTCGTTAAGGCCCGCCCTTTCGTAATTTTCGAAGGGGCGGGCGTCGACGCGCGCACGCACCCGTGCAAGGGGTGAAGCGGTATGAACGCGCGGACGGACGCGGAAAGCAGGCAGGTGCGCGGGCTCGAGCCTTATCGGCGCAACGCACGGGTGCTGGGCGCGAGCCTCGTTGGCACCGCGGTCGAGTTCTACGACTTCTACATCTACGCCACGGCCACCGCGCTCGTCTTCGGGCCGCTGTTCTTTCCCGCCGATTCGGCCTCCGCGCAGCAGCTAGCGGCCTATGCCAGCTTTGCCATCGCGTTCCTGGCCCGGCCCATCGGCGCCACCTTCTTCGGCCATTTTGGTGACCGCGTGGGGCGCAAGTCCACGCTGGTTGCCTCGCTCATGCTGATGGGCGGCGCGACGGTCGCGATCGGCTTCCTACCCACTTACGAGAGCATCGGCTGGTACGCGCCGCTCCTGCTGTGCGTCCTGCGCTTCGGGCAGGGGCTGGGGCTGGGCGGCGAATGGGGCGGCGCGGCGCTGCTTGCAGTGGAGAGCGCGCCGCCGGGCTGGCGCGCGCGCTTTGGCATGTTCCCGCAGCTGGGGGCGCCGCTGGGGTTCCTTGCGGCGAACGGCCTCTTCCTGATCCTGTCCGGCCTGCTGAGCGAAGCGCAGTTCGTGGCCTGGGGCTGGCGCCTGCCGTTCCTCTTGAGCTCGGTCCTTGTCGGGCTGGGCCTGTGGATTCGCTTCAAGCTTTCCGACAGCCACGCGCTCGACGCCACGGGGCACATTGCGCCGCCCAAGGCCATTCCCCTGTTCGAGCTGTTCAAGGGCCACCTGCGCCAGACAGTTGCGGGCACCTTCGCGGTCGTCGCCTGCTTTGCCATCTACTACCTCACCACCGCCTTTGCGCTGGGCTATGGCACGGGCGAACTGGGCTATGACCGGCAGGATTTCCTGGGCGTCCAGCTCTTCGCGATCCTGTTCATGGCGCTGGGCATCGTGGTCGCTGGCTACGCCGCGGATCGCTGGTCCTCGCGCTCTGTACTTCTGGCAGGTTCGCTCTGCGCGATTGGCGTCGGGATCGTGATGGGTCCGATGCTGGGCGCAGGCTCGCTTGCCGTGATCGCGCTGTTTCTGGCGATGGGCCTGTTCACCATGGGCCTTGTCTATGGACCGCTGGCCGCGCTTCTGCCGCAGCTGTTCCCGGCGCGGGTGCGCTACACCGGCTCCTCGATCGCCTTTAATGTCGGCGGGATCCTCGGCGGCGGTTTTGCCCCGGCCGTGGCGCAGGGGCTGGTCGACCAGGGCGGACTGGTCTTTGTCGGCCTCTATATCTCCGGCGCGGCTGTACTCACACTGGTTGGACTGCTCAGCCTCTCGCGCAATACGGAGAGAGACTTTACGGTTTAGAATTGTGTACATGTTGAGCATTGTATTATAATTTTATCGTTTCGGATTTGAGGCGATTTTATTATTCCATGTGGTGAATATTTGAGTAGATATACTTTCCCTGAGGATGTTGTGTTTTTAGGGGGAAGGTGTTGTGAGGCGAATTCTACTTTCGAAAGCCGCGTCGGTGGTCCGTACGCTCGGATCACGCGAGGCGCTGCAGAGAATGGCCTTCAACGCGATCCGCCTGCATCGCCCGGAAGTGCGCGACCTGGTGGCCAGTGCGGACCTGCAGTTCCTGGCCTATTGCATGGCGCGGCGTGAACGCTCGAAATCGCAGATCATGCAGGACCTGTGGGTCTGCTATGAACTGGGCGAGAAGCGGGAGGGCTTCTTCGTCGAGTTCGGGGCGACCAACGGGTTGAAGAACTCGAACACCTGGCTGCTGGAACATGAGCTGGGCTGGTCGGGCATTCTCGCCGAGCCCAATCCCATCTGGCAGGGGGATCTTGCCGCCAATCGCGCCGCCCGAATCGAGCACCGCTGCGTGTCCTCGCGCTCGGGCGAGAGGGTCGCCTTCCTCACCACCGACGAAGACGATCCCGAATTGAGCGGCATTGCTGCTTTCTCCGATGGCGATCACTTTGCGGATCGGCGCCGCAGGGCCGCGCAGATCGAAGTGGAGACGCTCTCGCTCGACGACCTGCTCGAGACCTATGAGGCGCCGCCTGTCATCGACTACATGTCGGTCGACACCGAGGGCAGCGAGCTCGATATCCTTTCCGCCTACAGCTTTCGCCACCGTTTCCGGTTGATCTCGGTGGAGACCAATCCGAAGAACGAGGCGGCGATCGACGCGCTGCTTGCGGCCCAGGGCTACATGCGCGTGTTTCGCCAGTTTTCGCAGTGGGACGGCTGGTACGTCGCGGCCGAAGGCAGGAGCGGTGATCGCGGCGAGGTCGCCGCGCCCGAAGCCTGAGCGCAGCGGTCACGCGGTGAGGCGGTGGAATGCCCAGTCGGCGGCTTCGGCCACCACCTCATCGGCGTCCGAGCGCAGCGCTTCGACCTGTGGGAGCAGGGCACTCCAGCCGCTGTTGCCCGCCGCATAGAGGCAGTTGCGCACGAACCGGTTGCGCCCCACGCGCTTGATCGGGGAGCCTGAGAACAGCTTGCGAAAGCCCGCATCGTCGAGCGTGAGCAGATCGGCAAGGTCGGGCGCGGTCAGCTCCGCGCGCGGCAGGAAGGGCTTCATCGTTTGGGCTGTCTGGGCAAACTTGTTCCAGGGGCACACCGCCAGGCAATCGTCGCAGCCATAGATGCGGTTGCCCAGCCCTGCGCGCAGATCCTCGGGCACCGGGCCCTTGTGCTCGATGGTGAGGTAACTGATGCAGCGCCGCGCATCGAGCTGGTAGGGCGCGGGGAAGGCGTCGGTCGGGCAGGCGTCCTGGCAGGCGCGGCACGAGCCGCAGGCATCGCGCGCGGGCCTTGAAAGCGGAAGCGCAAGCGTGGTGTAGATCTCGCCCAGGAACAGCCAGGAGCCGTGCTCACGGCTGACGAGGTTGGTGTGCTTGCCCTGCCAGCCAAGTCCGGCGGCCGCGCCCAAGGGCTTTTCCATGACGGGCGCGGTGTCGGTGAAGACCTTGACGCCCGCTTCGCCAAGGCCGCGCGTGTCCGCTTCGGCGACAAGCCAGCGGGCCAGGTGCTTGAGCGCCTTCTTGACCGTGTCATGGTAGTCCGCGCCTTGCGCATAGACCGAGATGCGCGCGCGCTCGGGGTCGTCCGCCAGCGCCAGCGGGTCGTGCGCGGGGGCGTAGCTCATGCCAAGGGCAATGACGCGTTGCGCCTCGTTCCAGAGGCCCTGTGGCGAGCGGCGGTGATGCGCGCGCTCGGCCATCCAGCCCATCGTGCCGTGCATGTCGGCCTCCAGCCAGGCTTCGAGCCGCGCGGCGCGTTCGGGGTCTTCCTCGGCATCGGCAATGCCGAAGGCGCAAAAGCCCAGCGAACGCGCTTCCTTTTCAAGGTCTTCTCGAAGGGCACTTAGGACGGTCTTAACCAAGACGGCTCCATGGACGGGGTTCACACGCCGCAGCGCGCGCACGAAGATAACGGGGTCGATATGGAGTGTGCACTAGGAGATAGGCCCATGACGGGCAATGCGCCATTGCGGGAGAGTGCGGCTGAGGGGCCCGCCTCCACGGACGGTGCGCGTCCTCTGGCGATCGAGGCGCGCGGGCTGATCAAGAGCTTCGATGGCACGCGCGCGGTCGACGGGGTCGACCTTTCCGTGCCCGAAGGCGCGGTCTACGGCATTCTCGGGCCCAACGGCGCGGGCAAGACCACGACCTTGCGCATGGTGCTGGGCATTATCGATCCCGACGCGGGCGTGCGCCGGATTCTGGGCCACGACCGGCCGCACGAGGTGGCGCACGCCATCGGCTATCTGCCCGAAGAGCGCGGGCTCTACCCCGCGATGAAGGCGGTGGAGGCCATCGCCTTCCTGGGCGCGCTGCGCGGCTTGCCGCTCAAGGAGGGGCGCCGGCGCGGGCGCGAACTGCTTGAACGTCATGGTCTTGGGCACGCGGCCGACCGCCAGATCCGCCAGCTTTCCAAGGGCATGGCGCAGCAGGTTCAGATCCTGGGCACGCTTGTCCATCGCCCCCGCCTGGTCATTTTCGATGAGCCCTTCTCCGGTCTCGACGCGCTCAACCAGGGGCGGCTCGAGGCGATGATGCGCGATCTTGCCGCGGAAGGGACGACCGTCATCTTCTCTACCCACGTCATCGCCCATGCCGAGCGTCTGTGCGATGAGGTTGCGATCATTGCCGGGGGCAAGGTGCCCTTCGCGGGCTCGGTCGACGTCGCGCGCGACCGTATCCCGGCGCAGGTCCGCCTGGAGACACGGGCGCGCGAGGGCGCCTGGCGCGCCGCGCTTCCCCAAGACGCCCGGCGCGAGGGGCGTTTCTGGTATTTCCCGCTGCCCGAAAGCGGCATTGAACCCCTGCTGCGCGCGCTGATCGAAGGCGAGGCGGGCATCCTCTCGCTCTCGATCGAGCGGGCGGGGCTGCACGATGCCTTCGTTGCCATCGCCGGCGAGGCGGCGGCGCGCGCGATGGGGCAGGATGCGGCCTCGGAGAACGATACGTGAGCGATATGCCGGAAATGGGCCACTCGGGCCGCCTGTCCACGCTGTCGGCGGCCTGGGTGATCGCCCGGCGCGATTTCGTGGCGATCCTGTTCAGCCGCGCCTTCTTCTTCTTCCTCCTGGGGCCACTGTTCCCGGTTCTCGTCGGGATCCTGGCGGGCTCGGTCGGCCAGCGCGTCCAGCAGACCGCGCAGAGCCCCGAGATCGGCCTCGTCATGGCCGAGACCGAGGCGCGCCGCCTCCTCGCCGCGCGCGAGGTTCTGGCCGCGCGGCTGGGCGATGCGGTTCCGCGCATGACCCTGGTGCACGCCTTGGCCGAGGGGGAGGACTATGAACCGCGCAGCGCGTTGGAAGGCCGCGCGGCCAATATTGCCGCGATCCTCTCCGGGACCGCCGAGGCGCCGCAACTGACCGGCCCGCGCACGCGGATCGAGAGCTGGCGCGGCCCGGTCGCGATGGTCGCCGCGCAGGCGCAGGCAGGTGAACTTGCGCCCTGGCCCGAGGTTCGGCTCGAAACCACCACGTCGAGCAGCGCGACCGAGCGGCGCGGGCGCCTCACCACCGCGCAAGGCGCACAGACGCTGCTGTTCCTTCTGACGATGATGCTGGCGGGCATGGTTCTCTCCAACCTTGTCGAGGAAAAGGGCAACAAGATCATCGAGGTGCTGGCCGCCGCCATTCCCATGGAGGCGGTCTTCATGGGCAAGTTGTTTGCCATGCTTGGCGTTTCGCTGGTCGGTATCGCGACCTGGGGCGCGAGTGTGGGCGCGGTGCTGCTGGCGGGCAGTTCGGTGCTGCCCACGCTCACCACGCCGGCGGTCGGCTGGCCGATGCTCGTCATCCTGGGCGTGGTCTACTTCGCCACGGCCTACCTGCTGCTGGGCTCGGTGTTTCTGGCCGTAGGTTCGCTGGCGACGACCGTGCGCGAGGTGCAGACGCTCTCGATGCCGGTGACGATGGTGCAGCTGCTGGTCTTCTTCCTCGCCAGCTACGCGATGACGCAGCCGGGCACGGCCATCGAGTACGTTGCGCTTGTCTTCCCCTTCAGCGCGCCCTTTGCGATGCTCGCCCGCGCGGCGCAGGACCCGGCGCTTCTGCCCCATGTTCCCGCGGTCCTGGCGCAGTGCGCCTGGGTGCTGCTGCTCGTACGGCTGGGCTCGGCGCTGTTCCGCAAGCGGGTGATGAAGTCGGGCCCTGCGCGGGTAAAGAAGGCGCGTCGCTCGCTGTTCAGGCGCAAGGCAGGCGCGAAGGTGTAGTCTTCCCACTCGCGAATCACAGGCGGGAGCGGCGTGGCCGCGTCCGCGCGATTGGGGAGAGACCATGGCGCAGATCCGTTCCGAAAGGCGGCCTTCGGGTGGCTTCGATGCTGGCCGCAGGCGTATGCTTGGCTTTCTGGGCAGCGCGCTGGCAAGCGGTGTGCTGGCGGCCTGCGGGGCGCAGGAAGCCGATGCCAAGACCTACCCGGTGCAGCTCACCAAGGCGCAGTGGAAGGCACGGTTGACCCCGCTCGAGTACCGCATCCTGCGTGAAGGGGCGACTGAACGGGCGGGCTCGTCCCCGCTCGACACGGAAAAGCGGCGCGGCATCTTCGCCTGTGCGGGGTGCGACCACCACCTCTTCGATTCGGCCACCAAGTACGACAGCCGCACCGGCTGGCCCAGTTTCTGGCGCCCGCTGCCCGGCGCTATCGGCACCTCCACCGACCACAAGATCGGCTATCCGCGCACCGAGGTTCACTGCGCGCGCTGCGGCGGGCACCTGGGCCATGTCTTCAACGACGGGCCGCGGCCGACTGGCAAGCGCTATTGCATGAACGGGGCGGCGATGCGCTTTATTCCGCGTTGATCGGCGGCTTGGGTACGCCGGAGACGGCGGGAGCGAGCGGCTGCACGAAGGCAAGCCGTACGGCAATGGTAAGGGCCAGAGCGATCAGGCTTCCTGCAAACAGGGCGACCCCACCCCAGCCCGCGTGGGTCCAGGCATACCCGCCCGCCGATCCCAGGACGCTCGATCCCATGTAATAGCCGAAAAGGTAGCTCGCGGTACCTTGCGCGCGGGCCTCGCGCGCGCGGCGTCCAACCCACGAGGAGGCGACCGCGTGGGCGGCGAAGAAGGCCACGGTGACGACCCCGATCCCTGCGATCACGAGGGGAAGGGCCTGAGCGCACGTCAGCGCGATCCCGAAGAGGAAGAGGACGAGCGGGGGCCACAGCGCGCGGCGCGGGCCAAGCTTTCCCGAGACATGGCCTGCCATCGCGGAACTTGCCGAGCCGAGCAGGTAGAGGAGGAAGATGAGGCCGACCTCACCCTGCGAGAGCGCATAGGGCGCGGCCAGCAGGCGGTAGCCCGCGTAGTTGTAGACCGAGATGAAGGCGCCCATCAGCAGGAAGGCGACAAGGAACAGCCAGGGCAGCGCGGTGTCGGCAAAGAGCCCGGCGAAGCCCTTGGCATAGCCCGTCAGCGACTGGCGGCGCGGCGTGAACTGGCGCGAGTGGGGGAGGATGCGCCAGAAGACGAGTGCAAGGACCAGTGCGGCAAGGCCCGTCGCGCCCAGCGCCGTGCGCCAGCCCCACCATTCGGCGAGCAGGCTGACGAGCAGGCGCCCGCTCATTCCGCCCACGGCAGACCCTGCGATATAAAGCCCCATCGCGCGCCCGACAGCGGCGTCCTCCACTTCCTCGCTGATATAGGCCATGGCGACGGCCGGGACGCCTGCCAGCGCGATCCCGCACACGAGGCGCAGCGCCAGAAGGCTGTGCCATCCGGGCAGGAGCCCGAGCGGGGCCGTCAGGACGGCGGCGCCCAGCAGGGAGCCTATCATCATGCCCCGCCGCCCGATGCGCTCCGAGATCATGCCCGCCACCAGCAGCACGAAGGCCATCGGGCCCGTTGCGAGCGAGACCGCCAGGCTCGCCTCCTCGGCGTTGAGGCCATAGTCGGCGCTGAACTGCGGGAGCAGCGGCTGGGTGCAGTAGAGCAGCGCGAAAGTGGACAGCCCGGCAAACAGCATGGCCGCGCACAGGCGGCGGTAAGCCCCTGTTCCGGGGGAGATCTTGGCCTGGGTCATTGCCCCTTCCTATGGGGACGGGGCCAGGGCGGCGCAAGGCGAAGCGCGCCGAAGGCTTCAGGACGGCGGACCAGTGTGAGCGGCGTCTCCACCGCGTGGGGTCACAAGTTGTGGTCCGCCGTCCCGCTCCTCAGGTCCCGGTCGCGCGGGCGGTGGGCACGTCCATCCCGGCACGCTCGAGGATCTGGGAGACACTGCGCTGGGTGGCCGCGATGGGCGCCCCGGCGACGAGGTTGGCAAAGCGCTGGCGCTCGGCGGCGATGCGCTCGGCAAGGTCGCCTGTGGGCACGAAGTCGTCGATTTCCTGGCGCGTGACTGCCCCTTGCGTCTCGAGCAGGTATTCGGTGACGATCTGGCGGTCGCGCTGGATCCACACCTCGCTCATCAGGGCCATGACCATGCGCGCGACGTCGGTGACGCTTTCGGGGCCCAGATAGTCGGGGCCGGTGTCGGTCTTGGGGGTGTTCATGCCTGGGCCTCCACAGCGGTGCTCTCGGGTTTGCGGGCGCGGGTGATCCAGGGGTACTGGTCCTGCCCGATGGCGTAGGATTCCACGGCTTCGAAGCCGGCCTCCTCCAGCATCGCATCGAGGCTCTCGTGCAGCACGGGCGAGAAGAAGGGTTCCTCGCGGTGGAGCGTGTCCCAGTCGAGGATGACGGCGTGGAACATCGAGACCGCGCGGAACGGAGGCGGGTCGGAAATCACGATGTCCGCGCCCGGCTTCATGATGCGGAACAGCTCGGCAAAGAGCGCGCGGTTGGCCTTGGGTGGCAGTTCATGGTGCAGGGCATAGGTGATGACCCCGTCGAAGCTGGCGTCGGCCTCCCCGGTATCGGTCGCGCAGTCGGCCTGCTTGAGGTGGACCGGAAAGCCGAAGCGGGCGGCCATGCGCGCGCCGTTCTTCAGCAGCAGGGGGGAAAGGTCGGCGCCGTGCAGTTCGGCCTCGGGAAAGACGCTGTGGACGGCCTTGAGCGTCGAGACCCCGCCGCAGCCCGGCTCGTAGATGCGCGCGTAGCTGTCCTTGGGGAACTGGCGGATGGTCTTGAGGCGCTGGCCGACGATGTCATCGCCGATGCCGACCGCCGCGTAGCCGCCCTTGCTGAAGACGTAAGGGCCCACGCCAAAGGCAAAGAGCGCGCCGTAAAGGTCATAGCCATCCCAGCCACCTGGCTCCAGGTGCCACTCGATGGGGGCGAACCAGGCGGGGATGGCAAGGTCTTCGGCCAGAGTCAGCGATCCTGCTTCCGGGGCCGCATCCGAGCCTTGCGCCATCGCCGCGTCATAGGCCAGGAACTCGGCGCGCCGTTCCTCGATGGCGGGGATGCCGCGGTTGAAGTTCTCCTCGGCGACGTAGCGCTGGAAGAAGCGTTCGAGGCGGTAGATCGCATCGCCCTCGCACACGGTGCGGGCCTTGGCGATACGCTCGCGCTCGGAAAAGGCGGGGGTGGCGGAGGCGTGGTCCTCGCCCAGCATGCGCCCTTGCGGGTTCTCCTCGAAGTTGGCGGCGGCCATCGGGCGCAGCGTGCCCGAGGAGAAGGTCTGGATCGCGCCCAGGATCTCCAGCCCGGCGCGTCCGCGCTGCGAGAGCGCGAAAGTCGGGGCGGCACCTTCCTTGAGGGAGCCATCGTCAAGGCGGGTTAGGAATGTCATCGGCTAGCCTCCACAGGGCAGGGGATGGGGGAATGTCTCATGAGTGTTCGGGCCGCTCGGGCCGGGCGCGGGCCATGCCGCCCAGAACCTTCCACTCGCCCTTCTCGCGCACCCAGCTGTGGGTGACCTCGAAGCGCTCGTCGACAGGCGTGCCATCGGCCAGCCGGGTGCGGTGGGTGTGGTAGTAGATGACCGCGAATTCGCCATGGAGAGCTAGGTCGAGGAAGGTCATCTCGAGCGCTTCAAGCGTCTTGCCCGCCATGCGCTGGCCGGTCTCCTCAAGCCCCTCGTTGCCCTTGGGAAGGGGCGAATAGGGCGGCCAGGCCTTGTAGCCCTGCGCCGTGCTGGCAAGGTAGATCGAAAGATCGCCCTTTGCCCGGCCGTTGTAGATCGCCAGTTCGCGTTCCCAGATTGCCTCCTTCGCGGCCTGCCAGGCGGCATCGGAAGGGGGCTGGGCTGCGGCCAGGTGCGGTGCGGCAAGGCCGGCCAGAAGGAGGCCGGACAGGGCCAGTCGGGTCAAGCGGCGGAGTTTCACGCGCTCTCCTGTGTCGGGGAGGGGATGTGGGGGAGAGGCAAGGCTCCCGGCCCGCCACCGGGAAGGCTTGGGGCCTCCTTGGGTAGCGGGCGCGGGTCCCTTGCGTGGGGGATCAGTAGTCGAAGGTCAGGGTCACGCCGAAGGTGCGGCGATCGCCCAGGTTGACGTTGTACTGGAAGATCGAGGGCACCACGAACGAGGCCTCGGCGTACTTCTCGTCAAGCAGGTTCTTCACCCAGAAGAAGCCCTTCCAGCGATCCGCACTGACACCGACGCGGGCGTTGGTGAGGAAGTAGGCCGCGGTCGAGGCGGTATTGGTCTCGTCCACGTACATCTTGCCGCGGTAGATCTCGTCGGCGCCCATGAAGAAGTCGAGGCTATCGTTGACAGGCGTGCGGTAGTCGAAACCGAAGGTGCCCTGGAACTGCGGCACGTTGCCGAGGTAGTTGCCCGCGACATTGCCATCTGTGCGGCACACGATGTCATCGCAGGTGCTGCTGGCGGTGGGCGCGACCGCGCCGTCCTTGGCCGTCGCGTGCTGCCAGGCAAAGGAGCCGTTGAGCGTGAGCGGGGTCGAGACGCGGTAGTTGGCGGTCAGCTCCACACCGTAGGATTCGGCCGAGCCACCGCTGATGTAGGCGCCGGGCACCGCACCGCCGCCTTGCGTCGAATCGACAGGGGGCACGTAGTTTGCGGGCGGCGCGCTGATCTGGCGCTTCTGCCAGTCGATGTAGAAGGCCGCCAGCGAGTAGTTGAAGCGGTTGTTGAACAGCGAGCCCTTGGTGCCGACCTCGTAGGTCCAGTTCACTTCCTCGCCGTAGGCGCGCTCCTCGGGCAGCAGTTCGACCGAGCCGGTGACGTAGCCGTTGAAGCCGCCCGCCTTCACGCCCTTGGCCGCGCTCGCGTAGAACATCATGTCCATGCTCGGCTCGTAGCGGATCGAAAAGCGCGGGGTGAGGTTGTTGTAGTCGGCCTCCAGCGCGGGCAGATCGGGGGTCTGCATGTCGATGGTGGAAAGCTCGGTGTGGGTGTAGCGCGCCTCGGCACCGAGCGTGAGCTGGTCGTCGAGGAGCTTGAGGCCGACGCGGCCATATCCGGAGTCGATCTTGTAGTTGGTGCGCCGGTTGTTGAACAGGATCACCCCGCCATCGTCGAGCGGGTCCCAGTTGTCGCTGAGGACCGGACCACCCGGCTGCATGCCCAGGCGCAGGCCGAAGAGGAAGGCGTCCGAGGTCTTGGAGCGGAAGTAGCCGAAGTCGAAGGTGAAGGGACCGCCGTTGTCGAAGGCAAGGCGCGCGTCGTGGCTGGTGTACTTCATCAGCCCCGCCTCGCGCTGCATCGAGAACGTCGGCGACTGGCCCGGCAGGCGGAAGGAGCTTTCATCGAGGTAGTACGAGTTGCTTGCAAAGCTCGACTGCTCGATGCCCTCGCCGCGCACGCGCCCGAAGTCGTAGTTGAAGGTCCAGTCGGGCGAGAAGGCGTACTCGGCCGCGACGTGGTACATCTCGGTCTTGGCGCGCATGCCCGGCTGGGGCGCGGCGAAGAGGCCGTCGGGATAGTGGTCCGCGTTCTCGCCCGAGCGCTTGCCCGCCGGGCTGCTCGGCAGGTTGCCGCACCACAAGTAGGGGCTGCCGTTCGAGCCGACCGCGCCGCAGTTGAGCTGGTCCTCGCGCAAGTTCCCATCGATGGTGTAGAAGGCGCGGATCTTCTCGTTGCGGGTCAGGCGGTAGTAAGTGCCGGTGATCGCCATGCCATCGGTCGGCGTCAGCTTGAGCGAGGCGGAGAAGTTGCGGCGCTTGTAGCCTCCGAAGTCGGCCATGCCGCTCGAGCCCGCGCCCGGAAAATTGTTCTTCCACACGCCGTCGAAGTCGGCCGTGGCGTAGTAGATCCGGCCCGAGAGGATGCCCGGAACGATCGGCCCGCCGACAGCGGCGCGCACGTCCGTATAGCCCCCGTTGCCGACCGAGGCGCGGCCGCTGGCGTGCAGTTCGTCGGTGGGTTCATTGAGCACGTAGTTGATCGCGCCCGAGAACGTGTTCTGGCCGTAGAGCGCGCTCTGCGGGCCCTTCACGACCTCGATGCGCTGGACGTCGCCCAGCTGCGAATCGACCATGTAGCCGCGCTGCAGGTAGATCCCGTCGATGAACACGCCGGTGTTGCCCACCGCGTTCTGCACGTTGGTCTGCGAGAGGCCGCGGATGACCGCGTTGCCATTGAACTTGGAGAGGAAGTCGGTGAAGCGCAGGCCCGGCGTGTAGTTCGCAATGTCCTGGAGGTCGGTCACGCCCTTTTCGGCCATGTCCTTCGAGGAGATCGCGGCGATCGAAAGCGGCACGTCCTGCAGGCGCTCCTCGGTGCGGCGCGCGGTGACGATGATGTCGCCCGAAGCCGGTGCGCTCCGCACGCTTTCGGCGCTCTGTGCGCTCGCGGTGCCCGGGGCGCTGGCCAGCAGCGCGGCGGTGCAGATGCTTGAAAGAAGCGCGCTCGTACGCACGATGTGATGACGGGCCATGCCCACTACCCCCTGTTTCTTGTGAACCCCATTTGCGCGGTGCCCGCCGTTGCCGGATGCGCCGCGTGTTTCATGGGTAAGGGGAGGATGGGCCTCACCCGAACTGCAAGTTCGAGGCGTGTTCAAGGGATGAACATGGCGCCCCCAGCCCCGTGACCTGGCCCGGGGGAGGCGGAAGAAAGGGATGTGTCACAGCGCCTTGCCTTTGGGCGGGCGCCCCTTTCGGCCATTCCAGGAGCCTGCCCATGCCCTCTCGCCGCGATGCCCTTAGCGCCGGTCTTCTCCTGTCCGGAGGGCTGGCGCTGGCCCCGTCCGCCGGGGCAGCAGCGGCGTCTTCCGGCGTGCGCTCCGGTACGGGAGCCGGTCCGGGCACCGCCTCCACGCTGACGACGCCCGCAGGGCTCGTGGTCGAGACCACGGGCGGGCGCGTGCGCGGCTACGAGCGCCGTGGCATCGCGACCTTCAAGGGCATCCCTTATGGGGCCGACACCGGGGGCGAGGGGCGCTTTCTGCCCCCGCGCAAGGTCGATCCCTGGCCCGGCACGCGCCTGTGCCTGGTGCCCGGCGCGATCTGCCCGCAGGCCGGCGAGGGGCCCTCGGCCAGCCCGATGGCCTTCCTCAATCCCGGCACGCCTTCGGTCGAGAGCGAGGACTGCCTCAACCTCAATGTCTGGACGCCCGGCACGGGCGCGGGCACGGGAAAGCGCCCGGTCATGGTGTGGATCCACGGGGGCAACTATTCGACCGGATCGAGCCTTGCCATCCGCGCGACCGATGGTGAGGCGCTGGCCCGGCGCGGCGACGTGGTGGTGGTCTCGGTCAACCACCGTCTCAACGCGTTGGGCTATCTGGATCTGGGCGCGCTGGGCACCGATCCGGATTTTGCCGCTTCGGGCAATGCGGGGATGCTGGATCTTGTCCTGGCGCTTGAATGGGTGCGGGACAATATTGCGCAGTTTGGCGGGGATCCGGGCAACGTCACGATCTTCGGCCAGTCGGGCGGCGGGCTCAAGGTGACGACGCTCTGCGCGATGCCTGCGGCCAGGGGCCTGTTTCACAAGGCCATCGCGCAGAGCGGTTCGATCCGCCAGCTGTTCGGCCGCGAGATGACCGAGCCCCTGGCGCGCGGGCTCCTCTCCCAGCTGGACGTACAGGTGGACAACCTGCGGCAACTCCAGTCGCTCCCGCTCGCGCAAGTGCAGGCCGCCGCGCAGGCCGCGCAAGGGCAGTGGTTCGCCAAGGCGAAGCCGGGCGAGATCTGGCATCTTGTCGGCTGGGCCCCGGTGCGCGACGGCGCGATCATTCCCGCCGATCCCTATAGCGCGCAAGGCCGGGCGCTCAGCGCCGATATCCCGCTCATGGTGGGGACCGTGCGCCACGAATTCTGCCTGACGATGTTCACGCTGGAGGCGGAGAAGCGCACCTGGGCGGATCTGCGCGAGGGGATCGGGGCGGCGTTCCGCGATCCCGCTCCGCTGATCGCGGCCTACCGCGCGGCCCATCCGGAGGAAAAGCCGGTCGGCCTTCAGGCGATGATGTCGGCGGACAGCTTCAACCGCCACAACGCGCTGGAACAGGCGCGAGGGCAGTCGGCCGCAGGCGGGGCGCCCGCTTTCCTCTACCGCTTCGACTGGATCACCCCGCAGTTCGACGGCGCGCCGCGCGCCTACCACTGCAGCGAGCTGCCGCTGGTCTTCGACAGCCTCGACATCGCGCCCGAGGCGGCGGGCACGGGGCCACGCGCGAAGGCCATGGCCGCGAACGCGGCCGATGCCTGGATCGCCTTTGCCCGTAGCGGAAATCCCTCGCATGCAGGGATCGGGACGTGGGCGCCGCTGTCCTCACCGCAGGATGCCGCGACCATGGTGTTCGACGACACCTGCCGGATGGAGCGGCAGAATACCGATCTCATCGCGCGCATGCGCGACCATGCGCTCTGGCTTTAGGCCGCGTCAGCTGGCGGGCAGGCTCGCGCCCGGAGGCACCATGGCTTCGGGCACCGTGCGCAGATGCAGGTCGCGCTGCGGGAAGGGGATCTCGATGTCCTCGTCTGTAAAGCGGCGCGCAATCGTGAAGTTCATGCGCGAGCCGGCGAGGAAGGCCTCGATGGCATCGGAAGCGAAGGCCTGGAGCCTGAGGTCAAGCGAGCTGTCGCCAAAGCCGGTCATGATCACCACCGGCTCGGGATAGGCCAGCACGCCTTCATCCTTTGCAGCGATGTCGAGCAGGACCTCGCGCACGCGTTCAAGGTCCGTGCCGTAGGCCACGCCAATCGGTACGACCACGCGCGAAGGGCCGGACGAGAAGCTGCGATTCTTCACCACGCCCGCGATCAGCTGCGAATTGGGGACAATGATCTGGTGGCGGTCGAAGGTCTCGATATGGGTCGAGCGCACCGCGATCTTGCGCACGATGCCCGAATTATCGCCCACCTCGATCCAGTCGCCGACCTTCACCGGGCGCTCGATGAGAAGGAGGATGCCGCTGGTGAAGTTCTCCACCACCGACTGCAGGCCAAAGCCCAGCCCCACCGAAAGCGCGCCCGCCACGAAAGCAAGGTTGGAGAGGTCGAGCCCGGTCGTCGCGATGGCGATCAGCGCGGCCAGCGTGATGCCCAGATACCCCAGGAAGGTGAGGAGCGCGGCCTCGGCGCCCGCGTCCATCGCGAACTCGGGAAGCACCGTCACCTTGAGGAAGCGCTGCAGCCAGCGGGTAATGAAGAAGCCCAGGAAGAAGACCGCCGCGAAAGTCGCGACATCCCCGATCGAGAGGCGCACCTCGCCAAGGTCCACGCCATTGCGCAGGAGCAGGATGCCGTCGGAAATCTCCGCGCCGCTGAAACCCCAGATCATGGCGATGATCGGGAGCACCAGCAGCGTCAGGAGGAAACCGGCCGCCAGCGGCACGAAGTGGAGCGCGCGGCGGTAGGCGTGCAGCTTTCCGGTGGCGAGGAGGCCCGTCACCAGCGCGATCGAGCGGTGGAAGTAGATCGCGATGCCGATGACCGCGAGGCTGATCAGCGTCGAGGCGAAGAGGAAGCGCGCGAGCATGGCATAGCCCACCAGCGCGGCGAGCACCGAGGCCGCGCCGAACAGGCGCATCAGGCGCGAGATGGGGGTGGCGAAGTCGATGGCCTCGTGGGACGCCACGCTCTGCGCATCGGCCTCGATCCGCGCCTTCTGGAAGGCGCTGGAGAGGTGCCATAGCAGCCACGCGCCGATCACGGCGAGGATCGCGGACAGGACGTGGGAGACGTTGGCTCCTACCGCGCCGTGGTTTTCCAGGCTGCTGAGCACCGAGATCAGCGCGAGCAGGATCGTGAGGCGCTGGATCGTGCGGTTGGCGCTCTCACCATCTTCTTCCGGCAGGGAGATCAGGCGCAGCTGGGGAAAGGGGGAGAGGACCGCCCCTCGGCCCAGCCAGCGTCCCACCGCGATAAGGCCGCCCGCCCCGATAAGCGAGGGCACGATGCCCACGACAATATCCTTGGGCATGAGCGGCAGGAGGATCAGGAGCGCGGTGGTGACGCAGATGGCCAGAATGATCGCGAAGACGACGGTGGCGCTGGCATCGAGCGCGAGGGTCCAGGCAAGCTTGCTCGCGATCGAGGTGGCCCGTGCCCGGCGCCGGTCGACAAGGGCCGACAGCCACTTCCAGCCCAGCAGGCCGAGCATGGGCACGCCCACGATCACGACGAGGCTGCCCGCGATCATCCCTGCGATGGAGACTTCGCCCTGTTCCCGGCGGAACTCGCGGGTGCGGGCCTGCGCGGTGGCGAAGGCTTCCATGAGTTCGCCGCCCGCACGAATCCACTGGCGTGGATCCAGAGGGGACACGTCGTGGGAGAAGAGGCGCTGCTTGGTCAGCGAGGCGAGGCGGGCGTCGATCTCGGAGACCAGCACGGCGGCGCGGGCCTGTGCGCTCTGTAGGCGCAGCGTGGGGCGCATCAGCTTGCTGAGGGTGGCTTCCAGCCGGGCCCGTTCCTCGGTCACGCTTTCCGGTTCGTTCTCGCCTTCGGCGGGCGGCTCGCCCAGCCCCTCGATCTGCGCTTCTAGGATGCGCAGATCGAGCGATCCGTCGTTGGTGAGCGCCACCGCCCGGTCGCGGTCGGCGGCAAGATCGGCGCGCAGGGCGCGCAGCTGCGCGGTCTGATCGGTGTCGGGCGCGCGCTGGAGAAGGGCCTGGGCGTCGCGGGTGTGTCCGGCAAGATCCTCCATGAGCGCGGCGACGGCGGCCTCGCCCTCGTCCTGTGCAGCGGCCCGGGCGGGCGGGGTGCCAAGGGCCGCGGCGACAGCGAGCAGAAGCAGGGCTGCAAGGCTAGCCGTGCGCAGGGCCTGAAGGAAAACGAAGTCTGGGCGAAGTCCGGAGCGGACAAGATATCTGGCCGAAAGCACCTGCTCTCCTATAGGTGTATTTCGTATCAGGAACTGGTCTTATGGCATCAATCTGCAATCGATGCTGCCCCTTAACTGCGTGTGGACTTGAAAAGATTGCGCGCGGCGAGGCGCAAAACGGGCGGCGCACGTTGCAGGCTTGCCGCGCGCATCTCACCGGGGCTTTGGCGTGTGTTGCGGGAAATCGACAGGCCGTGCCAGGAACGCCGTCTCACTTGACCCGGGCAATTGACGAACGGGGGCTTCGCGCATAGCCGGGTAGGCACTTCCCCCATGTGTGCTACGCTTCCCCCCCGAAGCCGTAGCCCGACTATCCGGCCCACCGCTTTGCGAACGCGGGCATGTGCCGCCAGACAAGGACGATACCCATGAGCCTGACGGCAGCTGCCGCCGCGTTGATGATCGGCTCCGCCATCCCCCAGGCGGTTGCGCAGGGTCCTGAGGACATCCCCGTCCCGGCCGCGCAGGAGGCCGAGCCGCAAGCCGAACAGGCGCCTCTCGCTGTGCCCGAAACGGCAGAAGCCCAAACGGCCCCAGACGATGGCGAGGCGGCCGATCCGGACTTTCAGGGTTCGGAAATCATCGTGACCCGCCGCCCCGGTGCGCCTCCGGGCGATCCGCTCGAGGCGATCAACGAAACCTCGTTCCAGGTCGTCCAGTCGGTTGACAAGGCGGTCGTCGAGCCGGTCGCCAAGGCCTACAACAAGGGCATCCCGCATCCGGTGCGCGAAGGCCTGCGCAATGTCTTCTCCAACCTCCAGGAGCCGGTGGTCTTTGCCGCCTACATGCTGGAATTGAAGCCGGGCAAGGCGCTGGAGACGGCGGGGCGCTTTCTCATCAATTCGACGCTGGGCCTGGCAGGCATCATCGATGTGGCCAAGCGCAAGCCCTTCAACCTGCCCTACCGGCCCAATGGCCTTGCCAATGTGCTGGGCTATTACGGCGTCGGGCCGGGCCCTTACATGTACCTGCCGATCATCGGCCCGACGACGGTGCGCGACCTCATCGGCGATTCGATCGACCGCCTGGCCTCGCCCGCCATGCTGGGCAAGCCCTTCACCAAGCCCGAGGTCGCAATCCCGATGATCACGCTGGCGCAATTGGGCGAACGCGCAGCCTTCGACGACGAGATCAATCGGATCCGCGACACCGACAACCCCTACGCGACCTATCGCGAGCTCTACCTGCGCCAGCGCGAGGCCGAGATCGAGGCGTTGCACGGGCGGATCACGCCCGATGTCGTGCCGGTCTACGGGCGCATGATGCCGACGGCAGGCAGCGAGCCCCAGGACACCCCCGAACTGATCGAGACCCCCGAGGCGCCCGAGCCTGCCGCGCCCGCGGTCATCGCAGCGCCCGTGGAGCCGACGATCCGTTATGTTTCGGAGCCGGTCGTGCAGCCGCTGCCCGAAGGGTACGGTACCCGATAGAAAAATAGATCCGAGGGCCATCGGCCTCGGGCTCCCCGAACGGTCGACCTCACCTCGCGCGCGCTGCCGTTGCCGAGGAAGGTGAGGTCGCCGATTCTGGGGTCAAGGGGCGATGGCCCCTTGAATCCTGCCTTTATGCTTTGGGCATCGTGTCGATGGCGCGGCGGCCGAGCGCGGGATCGTCGGTGAAGAAGCTGTCGATGCCGGTCGCGATATAGGCCTGCATCATGCGCACCGAACCTTCGTCGTGGCGCGCGGCCTCGCCGCCTTCGCCGCGGTAGTCGGTGGGCAGGAAGACATTCTCCGGCCGAAACGTCCAGGTCGAGACCTTGAGCCCGGCACCGTGCGCGTCGCGCACGAGCGCGGTGGGCGTGCCGAGCGGGCCGGGCTTGCCGTCCATCGTGCCAAAGGGAATGATCGACTGCAGGATGGGGGAGACCCAGTCGGCGTAGTCGCGCAGGCGCGCCAGGCCCTCGGGGCTATGCATCTGCGCGTAGGTCATGCCCTCGCCGCTCTGGGCGAGGTCCACCGGGCGCAGGTCCATCGGCACGGTCAGCTGGAGCAGTTCGATGTTGCTCTGCCCGGCGATGCGCGGGCGCAGCCATCGCAGGTTCGATACCTCGAAGCTCTGCACGATGACGGGCGCGTTCTGGAGAATGGCGCTGTCCGCCACCGCTGCGAGGAAGCGTTCCTCCAGCGGCAGGCCGATGCCGCGAAAGTAGGTCGAGTGCTTGAGTTCGGGAATAAGACCGATAGTGCGCCCGCGCGCGGCGGCCTCGGCGCCCACGAAGTCGGCAATCTCGGCAAGCGTCAGGAGCTGGAACTGGCCGTCGTAGCGGTGGCTTTCCCCGCGCATTTCGACCGGCAGGCGCTCCACCGCGCGCAGCGACTTGATCTCGGCGAGGGTGAAGTCCTCGGTGAACCAGCCGGTGACGTCCTTGCCATCAATGGTACGCGTGGCCTTGCGGCCTGCGAACTCGGGGCGTGTGGCGATATCGGTGGTGTCGGCGATGTTGTTTTCGTGGCGCGCGATGAGGACACCGTCCTTCGTCGCGACAAGGTCGGGCTCGACGAAGTCGGCGCCGTCCTCGATCGCCCTGGCATAAGAGGCCAGAGTGTGTTCGGGGCGCAGCGCGGAGGCACCGCGATGGCTGATGAGGAGGGGCTTGGCCGGGGCCGTGCGCGGGGCCGGGGCGCTCGTCTGCGCCCGGGCCTCCAACGCACCAGGCGCGGCCCCTGCAAGGGCCGCGCCGGCACCGGCGCGCAGGAGGGTCCTGCGCGACAGTGTGGTGTCGTTCATTCTCAGATACCTGCGGTAAAGGTCAGGAACCACTGACGCGGAGCCAGCGGGAAGGTGGCGTAGACCGCGCTCGGACGGCCGGTGCTGATGGTGGAGGCACCCTTCTCGTCGAACAGGTTGGTGACGTTGAGCGAGACCGAGGCCTTTTCCAGCGGGATGTACCCGGCAAGGTCGAAGGCGATCCGGGCGTTGGCCATGTAGTAGGAGTCGACCACGCCGTCGTTGGTGTAGGTGGCGTAGCGCTTGCCGATGTACTGGCCCTCGATCTGCGCGTCGATCGGGCCGAAGTTGGCCGAGATCATAGTCTTGTTCATCCACTTCGGGCTGCCCGGGACCTGCTTGCCGTCGGTTGCGTAGACGGTCGTGCCGTCGGTGTAGTCGCTACCATAGCGCGAGCTGTTGAACGAGAGCGCGTTGTAGATCGAGAAGATCGAGCCCAGGCCCAGCGTGATCGAGGCATCGACGCCGTCGGTTTTCACGCCGCCCACGTTGAACAGCGTGCTGGTGCCGCCCGTGATCGAGCCGCCGCCAAGGCCGCCCACCGTCGTGCTGATCGAGAGCAGGCGGTTGGAGAAGTCGACGTGGTAGTAGTTGATCTGCGCGTCGAGCGAGCTGAGGAACGAGCCTGGGAACACGTGGTGGCTGCGCAGGCCCGCCTCGTAGGTCCAGGACGTTTCGGGACGGCCCACATCCTTGAAGTAGTCGAACGCGGCCTGGCTGCCCTGGCCCCACGGCGCGGTGCCGTAGTTGCGCATGTTCTTCTGGATGTTGAAGTAGATTTCCTCGGTGCCGTTGAAATCGTAGCGCGCGCCGATGGCGGGCAGGAACCAGCGCTTGGTGCTGATCGAGCCCGAGGGCAGGCCGCCGTCCATGCCCGAGTAGGACCCGGCGACCGGCTGGATCGGGTACCAGCCTTCGGAGAAGACGAGGCTCGACTTGAAGCCGCCCAGGACCGTCAGGCGGTCGGTGGCGTTCCATTCGTCCTGCAGGTGCAGCTGCAGCGTGTTCACGCGGTATTCGAGCGAATACTGCGTGAACAGCTCGTCCTTCTGCCAGTGGTAGGGATCGGTCGGCGCATTCACGTCAAGCGCGTACCACTTGCGCCAGGTCGTGCCCGAGTTGTGCTCGAACCAGGCGCCAGCCTGGAGGTTGTGGTTGCCAAGGTTCATGCGCAGCGTCGAGAGCGCGCCGGCACGGTCGATGCGGTACTCGGTGACGCGGGTCACGTAGCCGCTCTCGCCGGTGACCTCGACCTGGCCTGCGCGGTCCAGTTCGGGATAGTAGGCGGCCACGACCGAGATCGACTGGCCGAGCGGGCCCGCAACGACGCCCTGGCCATCGTTGTGGTGGTAGTAGACCTGGTTGGTCCAGGTGGTGTTGGACCCCAGGTTCGCGTCGTACTTGAGGTAGCCGATGTAGTCGGTGCGCAGCGCGGCCGAGAAGTAGTTGAGGTAGTTGCTGCCGTCCTCGGGCGGGGTGTCGCCATTTTCATCGACATAGTCGAGCGCGGTCTGGAAGTCGGGATACATGAACGGGCGCACGTAGGGCATGTAGGCCTGCGCGGCGTTGGCCGGGTTGACGAAGGTCGTCGTGCCGTCCTCGTTGGGCTCCTGCTTGTCCGAGAAGGCGGCGTAGAGGGTCAGCTTGCCCGCGTCGTTCTCATGAACGAACTTGCCGTTGGCCTGCCAGCCGCCCTGGCGGCCGTCGAAGTCCCAGGCCCGGGCGCGGTGGCGCACGACCGAGACGTAGCCCGCGTTGGTGCCGTCGGCGTCGAATTCACCCGTGTCGAGGCGCACGAAGGTGCGCGAGGTGCCGTAGGAGCCCACCGTCTGGCGTACTTCGGCCGACGCCTTGGCCCTGGGATCGGAGGTCGTCATCTCGATGCCGCCGCCCAGGTTGATGTTGGAGGGCATGGCGAGGTCGCCCGCGCCGGTCGATACGACCACGTTGCCCATCGTTTCGGACACCATCGCGCGCTGGGGGGTGATGCCGGCAATGTTGCCGTAGCTCAGGTCGCCGAGCGGCATGCCGTCGAGGCTGTAGCCCAGCTGGTTGATGGCAAAGCCGTGGATGAACAGCGACATGTTCTGTTCGTTGTTACCCCACGGATCGGCGGTCTGGTACATGACGCCGGGCATGGCCTGGACCGCGCGCAGCGGCGAGACGCCGGGAAGGATCTTCTGGATCTCGACCCCGTCCAGTTCGGTGGCCGAACGCGTGGTCTTGGCGGCGGTCACGATGATCGCGTTACCACCAGCCTCGTCGGCGGCGTCCGCCGCCGCCGCGGCGGCCGTCAGGCCTGCTGCGTTGCCGGTAGCGTCGTCCTCGGCGGTCTCGGCGAGGGCCGGGGCCGCGCCCGCGATCAGGGCTACGGCCAGGGTGCCCAGCGAGAGCGTGGCGCGCAAACAGGTCATTCTCTGCATTATCAACTTTTCCGTGCTATTTCAGGAGGTAGCGTCGGAGCGGTGAGCTAGGCAGGGGTGATGACCGTTTCGGGTCACTTGTGTGACCGGCGCGCGAATGGATGTCACGAACTGGACACGGGAACGTCGCGGATTCGTCGTGAAGTTCGCGCCGCATTTTCGGGCTTATGTGTGGCATTGGCGACACAGGCCACGCCTGCGGGCGAGTCGCGGCACCCTCTCAAGGTTCGTAGCTGCGCAGAAGGCGAAAAAGTTCCCTGTTGGACAGGTGAATAATCTGCATTATCTTTAGCGCTAACTGCACGCAGGAGGCGCGGAGTTTCGCCTTCTAGAAGATCTCCGGCGCCATGCGGCTGTGCGGATCGCGGGTGAAGGCGTTCTCCGGTACTGCCAGCCCCAGGTTCGCGCGCAAGCTCGATCCTTCATAGGCTTGGCGAAAGTGCCCGCGCTCCTGGAGGATGGGCACGACTTCGTCGACGAAATCGCTGAGCCCGGCAGGAAGAACCGGGGGCGAAATGACGAAGCCGTCGGCCGCGCCTTCGCGCTCCCAGGCAATCAGGGTCTCGGCAATGTCGGATGCGGTGCCCACGACGCTGTGGCTGGTGCGCCCCCCGGCCACGCGGCGGGCCAGTTCGCGCAAGGAGAGCGTCTCGCGCGCGGCGAGCTCGAGGACGCGGTCGCGGGTGGAATTCTGCCCGGCAAGCGCGGCTTCGGGCAAGGTGGGAAGTGGGCCATCGGGATCGTGGCCGGAAAGATCGATGTTGCCGAGCAGCGCCTCCAGCTTGGAAAGCGCCACCTGCGTCGGGATCAGCGCGTCGAGCTCGCGCTGGAGGTCCTGCGCCTCGGCGCGGCTGGCGCCCAGGATCGGGGTGATCGCGGGCATGACCTTGAGGCTTTCGGGACGGCGTCCGAACTCGGCCAACTGGGCGTGCATGGCGCTGCGGAAAGCCTTGGCGGTGGCGATGGTGGGGTGCGAGGTGAAGATCACTTCGGCATGTCCGGCGGCAAAGCGCTGTCCGGTCGCCGAGGCTCCGGCCTGGACCAGCACGGGATGGCCCTGGGGGCTGCGGGGCACGGTCAGCGGACCCGCCACGCGGAAGTGTTCGCCTGCGTGGTTCACCGCCGAGATGCGGCCCGGGTCGGTGCAGCGCCCGCTATCCTTGTCGGCAAGATAGGCGCCTTCCTCCCAGCTGTCCCATAGCCGGCGGGCCACCGCGACGAATTCCTCGGCCCGCGCATAGCGTTCGGAATGGCCCATGTGCGCTTCGCGACCGTAGTTGTGCGCCTCGTTCTCCATGGTGGAAGTGACGATGTTCCAGCCTGCGCGCCCCTTGGACAGGTGGTCGAGCGAGGCGAAACGGCGGGCCAGGTCGTAGGGCTGGCTGTAGGTGGTCGAGGCCGTGCCGATAAGGCCGATCGTGTCCGTCGCCGCCGCAATGGTCGAGAGGACGGCAAGCGGATCGAGTTTGGGGCTCTCTGTCCCTGCGAAGATCTCCGCGCTCTTGACCGGGTGATAGCCCACGTAATCGGCGAGGAAGACGCCGTCGAACAGGCCGCGCTCGGCGGTCTGTCCCAGCTCACGGAAATAGTCGATGTCGCACAGCGCCCGCTCGGCCGCACGGGGATGGCGCCAGCCAGCGATATGTCCGCCGGTCTGCATCAGGAAGGCGAGCAGTTTCATGGTCGAGAATCCCAAATCGCGAAAGTGGCCGGAAATGAAGGGCGCTGCGCGAAAGGGCCGGTCGAACCGGCGGCAGGGCCTGCGTCGGCATTCCAACAAGCACGGACACGCAAACGATGCCAATCAGGAATCCATGGAGGCGATAAGCCTATTTGATTTCGATCAATGACGGGGGCTTGGTACCCCTTGGCTCTCGATTTTCGCGTCTTGTGGAGCCCGACCTGACGATGCTGATAAACCGCCCCCGCGCCGATACGCTGATGGACCGTGACGGCATCGATGTGGTCGTGGCGTCCACTCCCATCAACACCTTCTATCTTTCGAGCTGGGCGACCGACGCCAGCTGGGGCTTTGGCGATCTGGCGCTGGCGATCCTGCCGCGCGACCATGCCCGCGATGCGGCCGTGCTCACGGTCGAGGTCGACATGGGCCAGCCCCAGCAGGGCCAGGGCACCTGGATGGCGGTGCGCGGCTATGCCCGCAAGCCCGGCATCGGCGCGGGCGGCGAGCAGGGGGTGCTGACCGCCGAAGGCCTGCCCCAGAACCACCAGGAGGCGGTCGCGCAGTACTTGCGCGAGATGGGGCTCGAGCGCGCGCGCGTTGCCTTCGAGGACCGGGGCCTTGGCCTCGACGTCCAGGCGCTGCTGGGCGGTACGATCGAGGTTTGCCCGGCGCGCGATCTCCTGCGCGACATGCGCATGGTCAAGACCCCGGCCGAGATGGCGCGCATGCGCGCGGCCGCGCGCAAGACCGAACTCGCGCTCGAAGTCGCCGCCGAAGCGGTGGCGGCGGGCGCCTCGTGCGCGGAGGCCGAGCGCGTGTTCTGGTCGGCCGCCGCGCTTGCCGGAGGGCGGCCGGTGTTCCTTCTCATCACCCCCTATCGCCCCGCCTTCGGGCGCCTGCCCAAGAACGCGCCCTTGCTGCCGGGCGACATGGTGACGTTCGATGCGACCGCCGAGTTCGACCATTACACCAGCGACATCGGGCGCACGGCGGTGATCGGCGAACCCAATCCCGAGCAGCTCACGCGCTACAACGCGACGCGGCTGGGCTGGCGCGCCTCGCTGCCCCACTTTCGCCCTGGCGCGCTTTCAACCGACGTCGAGAAGGCGGTCGTCGAATGCATCAAGGACCACGGCAATCCCGATTTCAAGGCCGCCGGGCTCCATTCGGTGGGGCTCGAGCACACCGACCACCCGCACCCGGGCGGGGGCATGCACGCCTTTGAACTGGTCGACAACATGGTGCTGAGCTGCGATCTGCCCTGGATCGGGCCGGGCATCGGCAAGTTCCACTTCGAGGACATCATCTACCTCGATGGGGACAGGGTCGAGATCCTGAACGATGCGGACGGGCGCCTGCTGGCCTGCATCGACGGGCGGACCGTGCGTGTCGACTGAGGCCGCTCCCACCGCGCCCGAAGGCGCCTATCCGCCGCTGCGGCGCAGCCTCTTCCCGATGTTGCTCCTGTTTCTGGCCGCCAACTTCTACAGCATCGACAAGGCCATCGTCGGCGTGCTGGCCGAGCCGATCAAGGCGGACCTTGGCATCGACGATATCCAGATGGGCCTCCTCATGGGGCTGGCCTATTCGCTTTTGAGCGGGATCTGCGGCCTGTGGCTGGGCTCGCTGATCGACGCCAGGGTGCGCAAGAACGTGCTGGGCTGGGCGATCATCGTGTGGAGTGTCTCCACCGCGCTTGGCGGCCTTGCCCCCAACTTCGAAGTGTTCTTCGTCCTGCGCGCGCTGGTGGGCCTGGGCGAAGCGGCGGTGGCGCCCGCTGCGCTTTCGCTCATCGCGGACATGTTTCCGCCAGCGCGGCGGGGGCGCGCGATCAGCGCCTACCTCATCGGCGCGACCATCGGCACGGCGCTCTCCTCGGTCATTCCCGGCTACATCGTTGCCGCCGATCTGCACCTGTCCGTGCCGGGGTTTGGCGAACTGGTGCCCTGGCGCACGGCTTTCCTGTTGTGTGGCCTTGTCGGTCCGGTGGTCGGCCTCCTTTTCTTTGCCGTGCGGGAGCCTGCCCGCCGGGGCCACGGCGCCGTCTCGGCCGAGCCTTCGCGTGCGGCCGAGAAGCTGGCCTATCTGTGGCGCCAGCGCCGCGTCGTCGTGCCGCTCTTCTCGGGCTTCTGCCTCTACTATGTGGCCTTCGTGGGCGTGAGCGCGTGGACCGCTCCACTCCTCATGCGCACCTTCGCGCTCACCCTGCCCGAGATCGCCAATCTTCTGGGCCTGGGCATGCTCATCGCCGGGCTGGGCGGCTATTTTCTGGGCGGGATGGTCGCGGATTCGCGGCTCGGTGCAGGCAAGGGCGGACGTATTCTGGTCATGGCCGTGCTCCCGGTGCTGGCTCTGCCTGCAGGCCTTGCCGGACTGGCGCCGGGGCTTGTTCCGGCCATCGTGTGCCTCGCCGCGATCAGCCTGGCGACGCCCATGCTCAATGTCGCGATGAACGCCACCGTGCAGGAGATCGCGCCCAACGACATGCGCGGGTTTTCCTATGCCCTGCTCAGTGTCGTCGCCGCGCTTCCGGCAGGGGCGGGCGGGCCGTTCCTCATCGCCTTCGTCTCGCAGAGCGTCCTGGGCGATGAAGCGCGCATCGCGGCCTCCTTTGTCATTGTCGTCCTGCCCGCACTCGCATTGGCGAGCCTGTGCTTCCTCCTTGCCTGGCGCGCCTACGCCCGGGCCGAACCCGACAGCGAACTGGCGCGCGTCATCCGCGCCAGCCACGCCTGACCGATCCGGAGATCCTGTTCATGTCCGAAACACAGCGCCAGATGATCCTGGCAACCTTCATTCACAACAGCGGCGCGCATCCGGGCGGCTGGCGCTGGCCGGGCGCGCCTGCGGTCGACCAGCACGACTTTGCGCATTACGCGCACCTCGCTCAGACCGCCGAGCGCGGCAAGATGCACTGCTACTTCTCGGGCGACAGTGTCGGTTTTCCCTCGATCTCGGGCAAGGATGCCTTCGCCGCGACCGACTATGCGGGCAAGCTGGAGCCGACCACGCTGCTGGGCGCGCTCGCGGTGGTGACGCAGAACATCGGCCTCATCGCCACGGCCTCGACCACCTACAACGAGCCCTACAACATCGCGCGCCGCTACGCCTCGCTTGACCATCTTTCGAAGGGACGTGCGGGCTGGAACGTGGTGACCTCGGCGAGCGATGGCGAGGCGCGCAACTTCGGGCGCGATGCGAACATGGACCATGCCGGGCGCTATGCGCGCGCGGAGGAATTCGTCGACGTCGTGAAGACCCTGTGGGACAGCTGGGAGGACGGCGCGTTGCTGCGCGACCGGGAGAACGCGCGCTACTTCGATCCCGACAAGGTCCACGAACTTGCGCACGAGGGCGAGTTCTTCAAGGTAGCCGGGCCGCTCAACGTCGCGCGTCCGCCTCAGGGGCACCCCATCATCGTCCAGGCAGGTGGGTCGGAGGCGGGCCGTGCGCTCGCCGCACGCACCGCCGATCTCATCTTCACCGCCGCGCGTTCGCTCGAGGTGGCGCGCGAATTCTACACCGACATGAAGCGGCGGGCCGCGCTCTTCGGGCGCAACCCCGATCACATGAAGGTGATCCCGTCCGTCCAGTTCCTCGTGCGCTCCACCGAGGAAGAGGCGCGCCGTGCGGAGGCCGAATTGCTCGACCTCGTGCCCGAGGCGCTGGCGCTGCGCACGCTCTCGCTCCAGCTGGGCGTCGACCTCTCGCATCTCTCGCCTGATGATCGCCTGCCCGAGATCCCGGAGACAAACGGGGGCAAGTGGGTGCAGGAATCGATCGTGCGCATGGCTCGCGAGGAGGACCTGCCGATCGGCGTGCTGGCACGCCGCGTGGTGGTCTCGCGCGCGAGCTTCTCGTTCGCGGGGACGCCCGAGCAGGTGGCGGACCTGTGCGAGGACTGGTTTAGCAAGGGGGGCGCGGACGGCTTTTCGCTTTCGCCCAACTACCTGCCGGGGGGCCTGGAGGACTTCGTCGACGAGGTCATCCCGATCCTCCAGCGCCGGGGGCTGTTCCGTACCGAGTACGAAGGCGCGACCTTGCGCGAGAACCTGGGGCTGCCGGTGCCGGACAACGCCTTCGTGGTCGATCCGACGCTGGGCCGTGAGCCGCGCATGTGGGCCTGAGGGGGCCCTCGCACGATGCAATTCAAAGGGGAGTGAAGCAGCCATGATCAGCCGTCGAAACCTGGGCCGGGGCGCGGGCCTTCTGGCCGCCGCATCCGCGCTTGCCGGAACGCGCGCCGTCTCCGCCGCGACGGGCGCCGCCGCCAGTGCAACATCGGACCTGCCGTTCCCGGGGGAGTGGACGCGTACGGGTACCTTGCGCCGCGCTGGCGGCGTCCTGCACTATGCGGTGGTGGGCGAGGCCATGCCCGGTGTCCCGCCGGTGGTGCTGCTGCACAAGCTCGGCGGCTGGCTGTCGGACTGGCGCCATGTCGCGCCGCTCCTGGCCAAGGGGCGGCAGGTCATCGCCTTCGACCTTCCGGGCCACGGCGGCTCGCGCTGGGACGGCGCGCCGCCCTATATCCAGACGCTGGGTGAAACCGCCGCGCTGCTTGTCGGGGCGTTCGACGAGATGGGTTTTGATAAGGTCGACCTTATCGGCACGTCGCTGGGCGGGTGCCTCGCCGTGCCGCTTGCCGCGTTCTGGCCCGAGCGGGTGCGCTCGCTCTCGCTGGTCTCCTGCGCGCTGGGTGGCAAGCGCTCGCTCGAGCAGATCCACGCCATCGTCGATGAAGGCCAGAAGGACCTGTTCGATGCCAACGGCGACCCGGTGCCGACCCCGCCCGAGCTGCTGGAGCAGATCTTCGGGATCGTGAACACCGGGCCCGTCAACCAGGAAGGCATCCTCAGCCGCAAGGCCGCCGGGCATTGGATCCAGCCCAGCGAACGCGGCGTTGCGATCACCGACATCGTCGGCACCATGCCGCGTATCCCGGTGCCCACGCTCATGGTCTATGGCGAATTCGACAAGGCCTACATCAAGTTTCGCGCGACGGCCGAGGCCGCGCTGCAGGACGGGCGGACCGAGGTGGTCGAGCAGGCCGGCGCCTTCGTCATGCAGGACAACCCGGAAGGGACGGCGCGGGTGCTGGAGGGGTTCCTGTCCAGGTTCCAGTAAGAAGAAGGGATATTTCAAGGGGCCATCGCCCCTTGACCCCAAAAACGGGCAACCTCAGGGCTCTCGCGCCAGCGTGGCCGAGACTGGTGAGGTCGCCAGTTTGGGGAGCCCGAGGGCGATGGCCCTCGGATATATCTTTTCTTTTCCTAACCCTCGCAGGACCGGCGGATCACCGCCTTGAGTTGGCGCACCATGCGGGTCTCGTAGCGGTCCTTCAGGGTCACGAAGCCGAAGGCGGGGGCAGGGATGGCCGATCCGCCCACGCGGCGCAGCGTCCCGTCTTCCAGTTCGCCGTCCACCGCATCGCAGCCGATCATGCCCAGCATCCCGCCATCGAGGATCAGCGAGCGGTGCAGCGCGGCGGAGGAGACGCGCACGGTGCGGCAATCCGGGTGGTAGCCGAAGCGGGCCATGGCCTCGGCAAATTCGCTGGTCTCGAAGGGGTCGAGCGTGTCGTAGGCGCTCAATTGCGACCACACGAAGCTGCGCGGATCGACGCCGCTGGCCTCGTCGAAGACGGGATGGTCGGCGCGCGCGACGATGGCGTAGTCGCGGCGAAACAACGGTTCGAAATCAAAGGCCTTGTCCTCGAAGTCGGGGGGCAGGCCGCAGAAGGCGAAATCGAGATCACCCGAGGACAGCCTTTCGAGGAGCTGCGTGGTGTAGCCATCACGCACACGCAGATCGACCGGCACGCTCTGTTCGATAAAGGCGCGCAGCGTCTGCGTCAGCCATTCCGAAACGAGGATCGGGTGCAGGCCCATCGCAATGCGGGGATGGCGGTCGGCCTCGGTCAGTTCGGCGACGATGCGGCGTTCCTCGGCCAGCATCAGGCGCGCGCGGCGCACCAGCTTCTCGCACATTTCGGTGGGGCGCACGCCTGAGGGGCCGCGCTCGAAGAGGGTGGTGTTGAACTCCTCTTCAAGCTGCTTGATCGAGAGGGTGAGGGCGGGCTGCGTGATCCCGATCTCCTTGGACGCCTTGCGCAGGCTGCCGCTTTCGTAGATCGCGATCATGCGCTTGAGCTGGATCAGGTTCACGCGTTCGGGGCCCTTTCGGTCAGGTGTGCATCAGGGATCGAGGAAGCCGGTGATCGTCTCCACGACGCGCGCGGTTTCCAGCTTGAGCACGCCGTGGGCGACGCCGGGCATGTCGACGCGCTGGCCGTTCGCGAAGAGATGCGACGTGCGCCGGGTGACCTCCCACAGGTCGTCCTCGGGATTCATCACCAGGACGGGCTGTGTGACCTTGGCCATCGCGCCGAGGAAATCGTAGCGGTAGACCGCGATGTAGCCCCAGGGCATGCGCGAGCCCAGGCGCAGGCATTCGGCCATGCTGACGTGGCGCTCCTCCCAGGTAATGCGTGGGTCGGAAAGCGTGCCGATGATCGCCCAGAGCTTCTCGACATGGGCAAGGTCCGCGCCAGGCTCGGGAAAGGCGCTGCGCAGGTTCGCGAGCTTGGTCTGGCGGATATCCTCAGGGTAGGCGGCGAGGCCGAAGACGACCACCCGGCGCACACGTTCGGGCCGGCTCTGGGCAAGTTCGGTGGCGACGAGCGATCCGGTGTGAAAGCCCATGACGTCATAGGTGTGCGTATCGGCGGGCAGCACGCCGTCCTCGGCCAGCCGGGCCATGAAGGCATCGGCGGTGGCCGCGTAGTCCTCGATCGTGGTGGGGGCATCGGGCCCGTCGCTCATGCCGTAGCCGGGCGTGTCGAGCGCGATGACGGTGCGACCCTTTGCCAGCAGCTCCATGATCGGCAGCCAGTCGGCCGAGTGCGAGGGGGTCTGGTGCAGGCACAGGAGCGGCGGGCCGCATTCTTCGCCCGCAGCGCCGGAGAAGGGTGCGATGCGGTAGTGCAGCTGGCCATAGGGACCGGGCGCGTAGCCGCGCGTGATCGTACTCATGCGTGGGGCTCCTGTTCGCGGGCAATGGCGGAGGCCGCCGTGAAGGCGAGGAGTGCCGAGAGGCTGAGGGCACAGGTGCCGACGATCGCCATTGACCAGCCCACCTGCGCCGGATCGGCAAAGACGTTCTCAGTCAGCCCGGCCACGGCAATGGGGCCGAGCGAGGCGCCGATCAGCGTCATCACGAAGGCATAGAGCGCGACCGCGAAGCCGCGCAGCGAGGGCGGAGCGATCTCGGAGAGGATGGCGAGCATGGCCGTGCCGTAGAGAGCCATGACGCCCATGATCGCGCCCAGCAGCAGCGTGGCCAGCGTGGCACTTCCGGCAAGGACGGGCAGTGCCGAGGGGATGGCGAGCAGCGTCAGCGTTGCGGCAAGGCGCATGCGCAGCGCGGCACCGCCCCGTGCGCCCACCTTGTCGACCACGATGCCCGCAAGCCCAGCGCCGAGGACCGCCCAGACGATCTGTCCGGTGCCAAGGCTCTGTCCCGCCGTGCCGATGTCGAGGCCATACTGGCGGGTGAGGAACACCGCGCCCCACATCGTCGCCACCGATCCGCCCACCGCGAAGAGGGCGAGGGCGCCATAGTAGCACCCGAAAATGCGCGCGCGGGCCGCCATGGCGCGAAGACCCTCACCAAAGGACAGCGTGCCCGCTTGGGGCTGGCCTGTGGGCGCGTCGATGCGCCGGGGCGGCTCGCGCAGGGCGAGGAGCAGAAGCAGGATGACAGCGCCGCTCGCCCCGACGAGGATGAAGGTGAGACGCCAGGGGGCAAGCCCGCCGATGAAGGGCAGGCCTGCAAAGACGCCGCGCGGCGCGGCATCAAGGATGAGCCCGCTGATGAGCGAGCCCAGGCCATAGGCGATCATGCTGCCAAAGACGTAGAGCGCCATCGGGCGCCCGCGGCGCTCAGGGGGGAAGAGATCGCTGATCATGGTGACCGCACAAGGGCCAAGGACCGCCTCGCCCACGCCGATGAACAGGCGCGAGGCGAACATTGCGCCGAAGCCTTCGGCAAGCCCGCCGGCGATGGTGGCGAGGCTCCATACGACGATCCCGGCGATCAGCAGCTTGCGGCGATTGACCCTGTCGGCAACGGCGCCGAGCGGCAGGCCCACGGTCACATAGAAGATCGCAAAGGCAAAGCCCTGGAGCAGCGCGATCTGCATTTCGGAAATGGCGAGATCGGCGCGGACGGGGTCGACGACAAGCGCGAGCATGCCGCGGTCGATGGTCGAGATGACCTGGGCCAGGAACAGCGTGGCAACGGTGATCCAGGCCAGAAGCGGGCCGGTGGGCGCAGGTCCCTCCCGGTCGGGCATGTGCATGACGATTTCCCCCTGGGGCGCGAGTATAGGCGGGCGGGTCGCGGGGCCTTCGGGCGCGGTCCGGTTATCCGGGGAACGGTCACGCGGCCGGGGGCAAACCGCTTGAAACTGATAAAAAGCCGTGGCGGGCGCTCCCATCGGAGCACCCGCCACGTGAGGGGTCAGAAGTTGACCGTGCTGCGCAGGCCGAAGGTACGCAGTTCGCGAAGCGCGACCGCGACCCCGGCGTTGGCCGACAGGTACTGGAACGTGCTGTCGAGCAGCGAGAAGTCGATCGCGTTGGGATAGGCCTTGTTGTTGAACAGGTTGGTCACGAAACCTTCGAGACGGAAGTTGTCGTTGCCAAAGCCCAGACGCACGTTGACCTGGGTCATGTTAGGCGTCTTGGTCAGGTTCGAGGCGTTGGTGTAGACCCCCGACTTGTAGGTAAAGTCGGCGCGCGCGAAGGCTTCCACGTCCTTGCCGACGGGCCTGCGGTAGTCCACCGAGGCCGAAGCCGAGTAGCGCGAGGCGAGCGGGTTGTGCTTGCCGCTGAAGTCGGTGATGCCGGTGAGGCCGGTCACCGTCGGCGCGCTCAGCTCCTGGATGTCGCTGTCGTTGTACGAGCCGTTGGCGCCCAGCGTCAGGTGCTCATCAAGGGCGAACGAGAGTTCAGCCTCAAGCCCGTACATGTCGACCTTGCCGGTGTTGAGCTGGGCCTGCAGGTTGTAGACCTGATTGTCGGCAGGGTCGATCAGGTTGATGACGTTGGCGTTGAGCTGGTTGTCCCAGATGCCATACCAGGCCGCGAGCGAATAGCGCAGGCGGTTGCCGAACAGGCGGCCCTTGGCGCCGATCTCGAAGTTGTCGAGCGTTTCGGGCTCGACCGCCACGCGCAGGCCCGCATCGGCGGCAAGCTGCTGCGCCTGCGCGCTGAGGTTCGAGAGGAACACGGTGTTGAAGGCCGCCGGGTTCACGCCGCGCGAATAGGAGGCATAGACCATCATCTCGGGCGTGACGTCGTAGTTGACGATCACGCGCGGGGTGAAGTTGCGGTAGGTCTCCTTGGCGAGCAGCGAACCGCCCTCGTAGTAGCCCTCAGGCGCAAAGGCGTCCGAGGCAATGGTGATCCCGGTCGGCTGGGCGTAAGCGTACATCGTGTCGATCTGGTAGCGCCCGTCGAAGTTGATCGAGAGTTCGGGCGTGATCTCGTAGCCCAGGCCGAAGAAGGCGCCGAAGGTGCGGTTGCGGGTCTTGCCGCTCACGATCGAGAAACGCGTGGTGCCAAGCCCGCCCGGGCTGCCGCCGCCCGCGCCGTGGTAGGTTGCGTTGAGGTAGCTGCCGCCGACCGTGGCGGTGAACGGCCCACCGTCGTCGTAGCTCGCGCGCACTTCCTGCGAGAAGTCCTTGAGCACGGCCTCGACGAGGTAGGGGTAGTCGTAGAAGTCCCGCGCGCCCGGATCGTTCGACGAATTGGGGATCGTGGTGTTGTAGTAGAGGTCGAGGTCCGAGAGCTGGCTGCGGCGCTCGTTGTTGTAGCCCGTCAGCGAAGAAAGCGTGATGCCGCTGCCCACGTCCCAGTCCAGCGCCATGTGCAGGTGGTAGAAGCGCGCAAGGAGGCCGTAGCCGTCCGGGCCGTTCTTGGGATCGATCACGCGGCCCTGCGGGTTGGCCAGGAAGTCCTGGATGTAGGGCGAGTCGACGGTGTTGGTCGAGGGCGTGCCAGCGGGAAGGCCGGGCAAGGTACCGCAGAAATACGGGTTGGAGCCGAAGGTGCAGTTCGAGCTGTCGGGTACGATCACCGCGCCGCTGGGATCGCGCAGCTCGTAGGCCGAGAGGAAGCCGGTGGCGTTGGGGCCATCGTCGTTCTCGGAGATGAGGCCGAAGACCTTGGCGGTGAAGTTGGGGGCGGGCGTGAACTCGACCGCAAGCGTGCCTGCGCGGGTGCGCTGGTCACCCAGCATCTGGCCCGGAACGCCCTGGTTCTCCCACGAGCCGCCGCGCGCGGTTTCCTGGACGCTCGCGCGGAAGCCGACGAGGCCCTCGATCAGCGGGCCGCCGATGGAGGCCTTGAGTTCGTGGTTGTCGCGCGTGCCGATCATGCCGGTGACGCTGGCTTCGAGGTAATCGGGCGCGGTCTTGGTGACGACGTTGACGGCGCCGGCAAAGGTCTGGCGGCCGAAGTAGGCGCTCTGGGGACCCTTGAGGACTTCGATGCGCTCGGGGCTGGCGATGGTCTGCAGGCCCGTCGAGCTGGAGATCGGTACGCCGTCGATGAACATCGAGGTGGTCTGGATCAGCGAGCTGGACGGGGTGAAGCCGCGCACGATGATCTGCTGGAACGAGCGGTCGTTACGTCCCGACGAGCTGGTCACGATCTTGAGGCTGGGGGTGTAATCGGAGAGGTCGTTGATCGACTGGATGCCGCGCGCCTCGATTGCCTCGGAGGTGAGCGCGGTGACCGAGATCGGGGTCTTGAGGATGTCCTCGCCGCGCTTGCGGGCCGTCACCAGGATCTCATCGCTGGGCGCACTGGCTGCGCTGTCGGCGCTCTGGGCCTGGGCCGTGCCCGAGGCGAGCGCGAGAGCGACGAAAGGCACAGAAGACAGAAGGAGTGCCCGGCGGGCCCCCAGAATGCTGGTCATGCTTGATTCCCCATTTTCGCCGTGCCGGTTCGTTGGCGCCTGCCTCATGGGCGGGCGGCCGCTCCGGCACGATCCCTGTTATTCGGCGATGACGGCCCGTTTCTGTATTCTTGTTGTCTTCCCTCGTGGCGGGTTGCCGTCACCTGGTGTCCACCCGTTGCCGCGACTGGTAACACCGCGCCGGGAACGGCTGAAATCAGAAGCCCTTATCGCCACCAAGGATTCCTGATTGGCGCAGATGCCACGCGCCATGCTCCTGTGCGTGCTGAACGCCAGAACAGATATTTCGGGAAAAGCCGCCGCCATGACACTACAGCCCCTCCTCAACCGCGACGTCGCGCAAGGCTGCCTGGAGGCCGCCGAAGTCTCTGCACTGGTGCTGAGCGATCCGACCAACATCTACCAGGCCACCGGCTTCTGGCCCCAGACCGTGGCGATGGGGCAGGCGGGCGCGGCCTTTGCCATCGTGCCCGCCGACAAGGGGGCCTGCGTTACCCTCATCACCAGCCAGTTCATCCACTACCTCCACGACGTGGAGGCGCCGGTGGAGGGAGGCGCGCTCGACATTCGCCTGTTCACCGCGCCCGATGGGCTGGAAGGCGATGCCGCCCCGCCGATCTTCCTCTCCGCGCCTCCGGGCGGCAGCCCCGACACGCTCGATGCGCTGAGCCAGGAGACCACGCGCGCGACCTTGCAGCGCCACCGTCCCTATCCCGACGCGGCGAGCGCGCTGCGCGATGTGCTGGCCGGAACGCGCGGAACCATCGCCACCGATTCCCCGATGATCGATGCGATCCTGGGCGAGCGCCTGTCGTACCGTCCTGCCGCGCCCTTCCTGCGCCGCATCCGCATGATCAAGTCCCCGCGTGAGATCGAACTCATGCGCCATGCCGCGCAGAACAACGCCGATGCGGCGCGCACGGCGATCCAGCAGATGGGGGCGGGCAGCACCTATGAGGACATGCGCCTTGCCTTCTTTGCCGAGACCGGCAAGCGTGGCGGGATCCCGTTGTTCATCTCGACCGACAGCATGACCATGCGCAAGCGCGACGGCGTGCTGCGCGAGGGGCGCAGCTTCCAGATCGACGCGGTCAGCCACTACGCGGGCTACCATGGCGATTATGGCCGCACCGTTTTCGTGGGGGAGCCTGACCCTGTGGTGATGCACATGGTAGAGGCCGCCCAGTGCGCCAACGAGGCCATTGCCGGTGCTCTGAAGCCGGGTCTTCGCTATTCCGATGTACGCCGGATCGGCCAGGAGGCGGTCGCGCGCGCGGGCTACGAGATCGCGATTCCCTGCGCGGCGCACAGCGTGGGCCTGTTCCACACCGACGAGGCCTATGCCGACGACAGCCTGCACTTTCGCAAGGACGACCACCTGATCGAGGCGAACATGGTGCTCAGCGTCGATTGCCCGGTGCTGCATCTTGATGCGACGGGCAATGTCCACCTCGAAGACCTCTGGCTTATCACCGAGGACGGCTGCGAGCCGCTCAACCGCCGCGACGAGCCCTTTATCCGGATCTAGCCAGAGCTAGAGCGCGACGAAGACCGTGCCGTCCTCCACCTGCACCGGGTAGGTGGCGAGCGGGACGCTGGCCGGGGGATTGAGTGGTTCGCCGCTGGCAAGATCGAAGCGCGCGCCGTGCGCGGGGCAGGCGATCCACCCTTCGCGCACGAGGCCGCAGGCAAGTTCCTGTTCGGCGTGGCTGCACCAGGGCGAGATCGCGTGGATCTGCCCGCCCGAACGGCACAAGAGGACGGGGTGCGCCGGTTCGCCGATCCGAACGAGCCGCGTGCCGCATTCGGGTACGTCCTCGACCTCTCCGGCGGGCCAGAAGTGCCGGGATGAGGTCATTCGGGCGCAGTTCTCTGGCGCCACGCCCCCACCGGCGCGGTCACGAGGCCCACGTCCTCAAGGCCCAGGATGCCCGGGCGCGCGGCGACAAGGTGGGGCAGCGCGTTGACGGCGGGCAGCGCGGTCAGCACGCTCCAGTCGCTCCCCTGCCAGTCTGGCGCGACGAAGCGCACGCGCATCTCGACATCGGGCTCGCCGCGCACCGCGACGTGGTAGTGGTCGGCATCGAAGGTCCAGGCTTCCTCCAAACCCTCGGTCAGATACCAGGCGACCTCGATACGTACCGCTTCCGCGCCGCCGATCCGCCCGCTCCAGGCGGAACGCAGCGCGCCAAAGGTGCCCTTGGGGATCTGCATGAAGCCCAGGTCCACGTCCCGCGCGGCGCGGGCGTGCGCGATCTCGAATTCCAATGCATCGAGCGTGAGGCCGAGCGCGCCTGCCAAACGCGTGGCCGCATCGCGAAAGGACACCATGGCCCCTCGCGCGGCCTGCAGAACCGCGGCATCGGCCTCGGCGCGGCCGATGCCCAGCGCATCCCAGGTCTCCTTCGAGGCATAGTTCGAGACATCGGTCGATTCCGAGATGGTGACGCTTTCGACGCGGCGGCACACGGCGGTGAGCCCGGCGGCGACCTGGTTGATCCAGCCCGGATTGACCCCGCTGATGAGAAGCGAGCTTTCCCCCTCGCGGCAGGCGGCCTCCAGCCGCTCCTCCACCGCGCCGGTCAACCCGCCGCAGTTGAGGAGCAGGTTGGTGCTCACGACATCGATCCCGGCGCGCAGCAGGCGCTCCAGGTGATCGAGATCGGCCAGGAAGGGCGTGTAGACGACCGCATCGGGGGCAAGTGCGATGAGCGCTGCGACATCGTCTGTCGCCGCGATCCCGCAAGGCGGGCGCTGGCACAGCGTGCCTGCATCCTCGCCGACCTTGCCGGGCGAATGGGCGTAGAGCCCGACGAGTTGAAGGCGTGGATCGTCGAGGATTGCGCGCAGGGCGCAGGTGCCGACTTTGCCGGTGGTCCATTGCACCACCTTGAGGGGGGCCATCGTGATCGTCTCCCGGTTCGCCGCGGGCGCATGTGGACTCCCCGCGTGTCGTGTGGGCGATCCTGACGGCGACGGGGCGGGAGACGAAACGCCGTGGCGATGCTTGGGCTGGGAAGGGGCCTGCGACTTTCCAAGAGCAGGGTTCCGGGCCCATCCTTGTACCATGACTCTGGCCCGCACCGCCACCTACGCCGAAGACCTCGCCGCGCTGTGCCGCCAGACGCTTGCACAGGACGGCCCGGCCGTGCGCTTCGAGGGGCACTGGACCGGTTGGGCGCAGATCCGTTCCGTCGCCTCGGGGGTGGAGGCCGCGCTGGATGCGGCAGGTGTGCCGCCCGAGGCTCCGGTCGCCTTCGCGCCGCGCAATTCGCTAAGCTCGCTGGCCGCGTTCCTCCCGCTTCTCGCGCAGCAACGGCGCGTGCGCATGCTCTATCCGTTCCAGTCGCCCGAGGCCTTGGCGGCGCAGATTGCCGCGTGCGAGGTGGCCGCGCTGGTGATGGAGCGGGGCGACTTTGCACCCGCCGTGCTGCGCGCGCTCGCGGCGGCGGGTATCGTGGGAATTGCGCTCGATCCGGGCGGGGCGGCGGCTGTGGGAACGAGGACTGAGGCACGGGCCCCTGTGCCGCGCGCGCCCGGCCTGCCTGCGCTCGAAATCCTGACCAGCGGCACGACTGGACCGCCCAAGCCCTTCGCCATTGGCTACGATGTCGTGCTGGGCTACGTCCGCCAGGCCGAGGCGCTGGCCCGCGCACGTACCGGGCCGCCTGCGCCCCCGCTCCTGTGCTTTCCGCTCAGCAACATCTCGGGGCTCTATTCGCTCGCCATGTCGTTCCTGCGCGGCGAGCGTGTGATCCTGCTCGAACGCTTTTCGGTCGCGGCCTGGCGCGACTACGTGGTCGAGTTCCGGCCCCCGGCAGGCGGAGGACCTCCGGCCGCGCTGGCGATGATCCTGGAGGCGCAGATCCCGCGCGAGGATCTGGCCTCGCTCACCAGCTTTTCGACCGGCGCCGCACCTGTCGATCCCGATGTGCGCGCACGCTTCGAGGCGACTTACGGCATCCCGGTGCTGCAGACGTATGGCGCGACCGAGTTCGGCGGCCCGGTGACGGCGCTCTCGCTCGACCTCCTGCGCACTTATGGCACAGACAAGGCGGCCAGCGTGGGGCGGCCCTTCGGCGGGGCCGAAATCCGTATCCGGCGCGAGGAGGATGGCGCTCTGGCCGCTGCGGGCGAAGTGGGCCGGGTCGAAGTCATTTCCCCGCGCATGGGAGCGGAGTGGATCGTGACCTCGGATCTGGGTTCGCTGGACGCGGACGGCTTCCTCACCCTTTTCGGGCGCGCCGATGGGGCGATCCAGCGTGGCGGCTTCAAGATCGTGCCCGAGCGGGTTGAGCAGGTGCTTCTTGCCCATCCCGAGGTTGCCGTGGTTGCCGTGGTCGGCGTGCCCGAGCCGCGCCTCCATGAAGTGCCCGGTGCGCTTGTCGTGCCGCGCGATCCGGGCTGTCCTCCCGAAGTCCGGGCGCTGGAAGCCCACGTGCGCGGGCATCTTCCGGCAACGCATGTGCCCGCGCGCTGGCGTTTCGCAGACGCACTTCCGCGCACGGTCTCGTTCAAGACCGACCGGGGCGCGGTGCGCGCGATTCTGGAGGGCGGCGCGGTATCGCCGGACCGATAAGGGGGAAGGCGCCCTTGCCCTTGCGCCTCCGATCGCGACCATCCCGGCCAAAGAGATGGGAGCAGGCGCTTGGCTACGCAGACGTTCGACACCAGCGATATCGACCAGTACCTCGGGCAACCGATCGAGAGTTCGCAGCTGCGCGAGCCGATCGCGGCGAACGACATCCGCCGCTGGGTACATGCGATGCACTACCCCAACCGCCTGCACTACGATCCCGACTTTGCAGGGGAGGGGCGCTGGGGCGGGCTGATCGCGCCGCAGAGCTTTGCCATTGCCTGCGACGATGGTCACGGCGCGGCCCCGGCCTGCGTTGGGCGTATCCCGGAGTCGCACCTCCTGTTCGGGGGCGATGAATGGTTCTTCCATGACGTGCAGATCCGCCCGGGCGATCGCATCTCGGTGCTGCGCGTGCCTTACGACTACACCGTCAAGGACACCGGCTTTGCCGGGCCGACCTGCTTTCAGCGCGGCGACAACATCTACACCAACCAGCACGGCGAGGAGATTGCCAAGCAGCGCTCGACTGCAATCCGCTACAGCGCGGCCGCCGGCGGGGCGAGCACGGATACGGGCAATGCGCAGGACCCGCTATGGACCCCGGCCGAGCTGGAGGCGCTGGAAGAACGCAAGTTCACCTGGATCCAGGGCCTCCACGATCTGGGCCACAAGCCGAGGTACTGGGACGAGGTGAAAGTGGGCGATGTCCTGCCCGAGCGCGTCTTCGGCCCGCATTCGCTGGCAAGCTTCGCCACCGAATGGCGCGCCTTCTACATGTCGATCTGGGGCGCTTTCAAGTTCCGCAAGCAGGACCTGGAAGCCATGGGCTTCACCCGCGAGATGGCGGGCTACGAGAACGATCCCGACATGGTCCTCGTCAATCCCGAGCTGACCGACGGGGCCTATATCGGCCCCTCGCGCGGCCACCTCAATCCCGAGTGGGCGCGCAAGATCGGCATGCCGCGCGGCTATGGCTATGGCGCCTCGATGGGCTCGTGGATCACCGACTACCTTGCGGGCTGGGCGGGCGAGCATGGCCGCGTCGTCCATTCCATCGCCAACTACCGTGGCCCCGCGCTGACCGGCGACATCACGATCCAGACCGCCGAAGTGACCGAGACATCGGTCACGGGGGACGGCATGCACCTTGTTCATGTGAAGCACCGCATGGAAAATCAGCTCGGCACGGTCATGGCGACCGGCAGTGCCGAGATCGCGCTGCCGGCAAGGCCGGGCGGCCCTGCGCAATGAGCGCGCCCGATTTCGACGAGACCTACGACTGGGTTGTGGTGGGTAGCGGGGCGGGGGCTTTCGTCTCGGGGCTGGTGATGTGCGCGGCAGGGCACTCGGTCCTGGTCCTGGAAAAGACCGCCTATGCCGGGGGGACCACGGCCAAGTCGGGCGGGGTCATGTGGATCCCGGCCAACCCCTTCATGCTGGCCGAGGGTGAGACAGACACGATCGAGCAGGCCGAGACCTATCTCGACGCGCTGCAGAACCTTGATGGCGGGGTGGCGCCCGGAACCTCGCGGGGGAAGCGCCGGGCCTATCTGGAAAATGGCCCGCGGGCCATCGACTTCCTGCTAAGCAAGGGCGTGCGGCTGCGGCGCGGGGCGCAGTTCTGGCCCGACTATTACGACGAGCTTCCCGGCGGCTGCAAGACGAGCCGCACCGTGGTCGCCGAACCCTTCGACACCAAGCAGCTGGGGCCCATGCGGCGGCGTCTGCGCAAGGGCTTTGCCGAATTCAACGTGCTCCTGGCCGATGCGGCCAAGGTCGGCCACGCGCGCACCAACCCCGATGCGAAGAAGATGCTGGCGCGCATTGCGCTGCGTACCGTGCGCGACAAGCTGCTCGGGCGCGCTTACACCACCGCAGGCGCGGCCTTGCAGGGGCGCCTGTTCAAGGCCGGGCTGGAGGCGGGGGTGGAAATCCGTTTCGACAGCGCGGTGACGGGGCTCGTCTGCGAAGAGGGCCGCGTGTGCGGTGTCGAGGTGGCCGGTGATCCCGCGCCCCGCCGCATCGGCGCGCGCCTGGGCGTGCTGGTGAACGCCGGTGGCTTTGGCAAGAACCAGGAGATGCGCGAGCGCTACATGCCCGGCACGCGCGCGGAATGGAGCCTCGTGCCCGAGGGCGACACCGGGGACATGCACCGCGCGATGGAGGCGGTGGGCGCGCAGCTGGCGCAGATGGACCAGATGGTCGGCTTCCAGGCGACGATCCCGCCAGGCACCGAGAACGCCTATGTCCTGCCCGGTGCGCAGAGCCTGACCGGCAAGCCCCACGCCATCCTCGTCGACCAGACCGGCCAGCGCTACATGAACGAGGGGGGCTCCTACGAGCTTTACTGCGAGACCATGCTGCGCCGGAACCGCGACGTTCCTGCGGTGCCCAGCTGGGCCATCTTCGATGCCCAGTTCACGGCGAAGTACAAGGTCGCCGACACGTTCATTGATCGCAAGATCCCGCCCGGCTGGCTGGAGACGGGCTACCTTCACAAGGCCGACACCATTGCCGAGCTCGCCACCAGCATCGGCGTTTATGCCGGGGCGCTTTCGGCCACGGTCGACCGCTGGAACGGCTTTGTGCGGCAGGGCCGGGACGAGGACTTCGCACGCGGCGAGAGGGCCTACGATGGCTGCCACTTCGTGGGCGATCCCTATTCCGAGGAGCCTTCGCGCGGGACGATTGCCAAGGCACCGTTCTATGCGGTGCCGGTCGTCCCGGGCGATGTCAGCACCTACGGGGGCGCGGTTACCGACGAATACGCCCGCGTGCTGCGGGCCGATGGCTCGGTGATCGAGGGGCTCTATGCAACGGGGACCTCCACCGCGTCGGTCATGGGCAACGTCTATGCAGGGGCGGGCGCGAGCATTGGCCCCTCGCTCACGTTCGGCTTCATCGCCGCGCGCCATGCTGCGGGGCTGGACACCATGACCGCCGCTCGCGCGCCGCAGGGCGCCGTGGTCGAACCTGCGGCCTGAGCGCGAGGAAGGGACACCATGGCTCTCGACATGATCGCCGCCGATTTCGGCATTCGCCAGCTGCACGCCCGCTTTGCCGATGCGGTCTGGCGCCAGGACGCTGATGTCTTCGCGGCCTGCTGGAGCCGCGCAGGTACCTGGAAGATCGCAGGGCTCGACATGCAGGGGCGCGAGGCCATCCAGACCGGCTGCGGCCAGCTGCTGGGGCGCTGCACGCGCATCCACCTTGTCACCGGGCAGCCGATCCTGATCGAGGAGGGCGCGGGTGTGCGCGGGCGTCTGGGGATGACCGAGTTTGCCTGGATGCCCGATGGCACGCAGTTCATCACCTTCGGGCAATATCATGACCGCTACGTCGAGGAAGACGGCGCCTGGCGCTTTGCCGAGCGGTTCTGGAGCTTCAAGTACCGCGGTCCCATCGACCTGTCCGCTCCACTCATCGACACGCCCGATTATGGCGCCTTTCCGGGCGCGCCGGGACCGGATGAGGAAACCTATGTGCGCAAGGCCTGAGCGGACAGGTCGCCTATCGCCCATGCGATAAAGCCCTTCGTGGGCAAGGCATCGCGCACTTGGGCCTGCAGGAGCGGTAGAAGGCAACAGGACGCGAAGCACTCACGGCATGCCGCCTGGGGCCGCCAAGGGAAATCCGTATGGCACTGACCAAGAGCAACGTACCGCCGATTGCGGACATCGATGTCGCCGCGATGAACGCGCGCTACGCGAAGGAGCGCGAGAGGCGGCTACGCAAGGGCGGTCAGGCGGACTATGTCCCGCCCAAAGGCGCGTTTCCCGACGTGGCGAAGGATCCCGATGTCGAGATCGTCCCGCGCCCGCCGATCACCGGGCGCACCGATGTCGTGGTGCTGGGCTGCGGGTTCGGGGGCACACTGGCCGGTGTGCAGCTGGCCCGGCAGGGCGTGTCCGACTTCCTGATGCTCGACACCGCCGGAGACTTCGGCGGCGTGTGGTACTGGAACCGTTACCCCGGCATCCAGTGCGATAACGACGCTTATTGCTACCTCCCTCTGCTGGAGGAGACCGGCTTCGTCCCGTCCAAGAAGTTCGCCGATGGCTGGGAGATTCAGGGCTATATTCGCCAGATCGCCGAGCAGTTCGGCTTTGCCGACAAGGCCGTATTCCAGACCCAGGTGACCTCGCTGGTCTGGGATGAGGGCGCCGCGCGCTGGCAGGTGGGCACCAACCGGGGTGACCGGATCGAGGCCCGCTTCGTGATCATGGCAAACGGGGTGCTCAACATGCCCAAACTGCCCGCGCTCGAGGGGATCGATGCCTTCAAGGGCAAGCTCTTCCACACCGCGCGCTGGGATTACGGCTATACCGGCGGAGAGCCGGGACGGCCCGAGCTGGACCGCCTGGCCGACAAGACCGTCGCCATCGTCGGCACCGGGGCCACCGCGATTCAGGCCGTGCCGATCCTCGCCCAGTACGCAAAGAAGCTCTACGTTATCCAACGCACGCCTGCGACGGTGGATGCACGCCCCAATCCCCCCACCGACCGCACCTGGTTCGAGAGCCAGCCTCCCGGCTGGCAAGCCGCGCGCCAGGCCAATTTCCAGCGCGGCGCGATGGAAAGCTTCGGCCCCGGGGACGAGGACCTCGTCAGCGACTTCTGGACCGAGATCAGCCGCAATATCGCCGCCGAACTCGCCGAGGAGGGCTGGCCCGAAATCGGCAGTGAAGAGTATCTCGCCCGCCGCGCCGAGATGGACCACCGTGTCATGGAGCGCTTCCGCCGCCGCGTCGATGCCCTGGTCGAGGACGGCACCATCGGCGAGGCGCTCAAACCCTACTACTACTTCATGTGCAAGCGGCCGCTATCAAGCGATACCTACTACCCCGCCTTCAACCGATCCAACGTGGAGCTGGTCGATGTCTCGGAAACACGCGGCATCCAGAAGCTGACCGAGAACGGCTTCGTCGCCAACGGCACGGAGTACCCCTGCGACTGCGTGATCTTTGCCAGCGGCTTCGAGGTGACCAGCGATCTGGAGCGGCGCTGGGGCATCGACAGGATCGAGGGCACCGAAGGGCGCTCGCTCTACGATCACTGGCGCGAGGGACCGCTGACCCTCCACGGTACGATGACCCACGGCTTCCCCAACCAGTTCTACATCGGCTACATTCAGGGCGGTCTCAACGCCTCGGTTACCGAGCAGTTCGGGCGCCAGGGCGAACACATCGCCTGGATCATCGGCGAGGCGCTGCGGCGCGGTGCCGAGCGGGTCGAGCCGACGAAAGAGGCCATGGAGGACTATGTCGCCCACTTCGAGGCGACCACCATCGACCAGTCCGATTTCCTCAATTCCTGCCCGCCCAGCTACTTCAACAACGAAGGCGCCAAGGAGCACAAGTGGGGCCTGTTCCGCCCGTGGGGCGCGGGCTGGGACGACTTCCTGCGCTTCCTTGGCGATTGGCGCGAGGCGGGCGACATGGAGGGGCTGGACCTGCGCATTTCACAAGAGGCGCAATAGGAACGCAGGAAGGGCAGGGACATGAGCCAGGACAGCGCAGCCGAGCGCTTTGCGACCGGCAACATCACGGCAGAGGACATGGATGCGGAGCGCCGGGTAACCTACCCGACCGAGGCGTTCTTCTCGCGCAGCTATCTCGAGGACGAGAAGAAGCACCTCTGGCCCAAAGTCTGGCAGATGGTCGAGCGCGAAAGCGACCTTCCCAACCCCGGTGACTGGCTGACCTACAACGTCGCCGACGAATCCGTGATCGTGCTGCGCAAGGGCGACGGGTCACTCAAGGCCTTCCACAACGTCTGTCCCCACCGGGGGCGCCAGCTTGTCTCGGTGTCCGACATGCTGCCGGGCAAGGTTCATGACGTGCGCGGATCGGACCGGCGCAGCTTCACCTGCGGCTTTCACGGCTGGAGCTTCGATACCGATGGCGCCAACACCTTCATTCTCGATCCCCAGGACTGGCACAATGAACTGACGCCCGAGATGACCTGCCTTTCCGAGGTCCGCGTCGACACCTGGGGCGGCTACATCTACATCAACATGGACCCCGACTGCGTGCCCCTGAAGGAGTGGATGGGCCGCGCGGGCGAGATCCTCGACCACTTCGAACTTGCGAAGATGCGCTACAAGTGGCGCCAGTGGGCGATCTACGACTGCAACTGGAAGGTTGCGATCGAGGCCTTCCTCGAACCCTACCATGTGGCGGGGACCCATACGCAGCTGCTGCGCTATGGCGACTATTACGCCTATTCGAAGCAGTTCGGGCTGCACTCGGTCTCGGGCTACGACACGCGCGAGGCCGATTACCGGATGAGCGAGAGCTCGGGCACGACGCGTTCGGGCAAGGCGGGGCTGGACCCGCGTGTCTCGACCTACGAGCTCATCCGCGAGAACTACGAAACGGTGAACTACTCGGCCTCGACCGAGACACTGGTCAAGGCGGCAAGCCGTCTCAAGGACGAACTGCCCGAGACTGCGACGCCTCAGGAGGTGATCGCGCACTGGATGAAATCGGCCAAAGCCGACGATGCCGCGCGCGGCGTCACCTGGCCCGAAATTCCCAGCGAGATCATGGCCGAGGCCGGGCTCGCCTGGGGGCTCTTTCCCAATCAGAACATCCTCCACGGGGTGACCTTCGCGCTGTGCTACCGGGTGCGCCCCTATGGCGATGATCCGGACAAGTGCATCTTCGAGAGTTACGCGCTCGAACGCTTCCCGGAGGGCGAGGAGCCCGAGACCGAGTGGGTCTATGCCGAGCCTACCGGGGAGAACTGGGGCGCGGTGCTGGCGCAGGATTTCGCCAACATGGAGTTCGTTCACAAGGGCATGAAGTCCAGCGGCTTTCGCGGGCCTTTGCCCAACCCGCACCAGGAGCAGAAGGTCATCAACCTGCACCGCAATCTGGCCAGCTTCATAGGGCGCGGGGCGCCGCGACTCCTCGAGGACTGAGGCACGGGGGATCGCCGTGGCGGGCCGCAATTCGCCCGCGCGGAGGGCATCATCGTCGCTGCGGTTTTGCCCCGCCGCTGCTTGTCGAGGCAAGGGCTCTCGCCCACTCGGGCAAGAGCAAAGACATTCGGGAAAGAGGGAATCGACAATGGGAACGCCGGTCTACAAGCGCATTCTGGACCTGTTCGAGGCCGAGGGCGTCAACACGCTCTTTGGCATCCCCGACCCCAATTTCGTGCATCTCTTCCTCGAAGCGGAAAAGCGCGGCTGGACGGTCGTGGCCCCGCACCATGAGGCCGCCGCCGGGTTCATGGCCGAGGCGGCGAGCCGGATGACCGGGAAGCCCGGCCTGTGCATCGGCACGCTGGGGCCGGGCATGGCGAACATGATGCCCGCGGTCCAGTGTGCGCGGGTCGAAAACTCGCCCGTCATCTTCCTGGGCGGTCAGCGCGCGCGCGTGACCGAGCGGCGCGTGCGGCGCGGGCGCATCCAGTTCGTCCGGCAGGAGCCGATGATCGAGGATTCGGTGAAGTATTCCGGATCGATCGAGTACGCCGACCAGACCGACGAAATCGTGCGCGAGGCGATCCGCCAGGCGCTCTCGGGCCGTCCGGGTCCGTCCTACATCGAGTACCCGGCCCACGTCATCCTGGAAGAGCTCGACCTGCCCGAGGTCGCGCCGCCCGCCAGCTACCGTCTCGTCAACCAGGGCGCGGACATCGACAAGGTGCGCGAGGCCGCAAAGCTCATCGGCGAGGCGAAGAACCCGATCCTGCTTCTGGGCCACGCCGTCCACACCACCCGCATGGGCGCGGCGGTGAAGGATCTGGCCATGCTGATGAACTGTCCGGTCGTCCAGACCTCGGGCGGCACGTCCTACATCGAGGGGCTCGAAGACCGCACCTTCCAGTACGTCTTCTCCGATGCCTCGCTCGAAGCGGTCGAGGCGAGCGATCTCGTCCTGGCGCTCGGCACCGAAATTGGCGAACCGCTGCACTATGGCACCACGCGCTGGTGGGCCAAGAACAACGCCACGCGCAAATGGATCTACGTTGAACAGGACCCGACCGCGATCGGTGTCAACCGTCCGATCGACGTGCCGCTTGTGGGTGACCTGCGCGGTGTCGTGCCCCAGCTCGTGCGCGAACTTGAGGCCGCGCCGCGTGATCCCGCCCCGGGGCTTGCGGCGTTCATGAAGGACGGCAAGGCCGAGCTCGACGCGCTGGCCAGGGAAACCGAAAGCAAATCTGGCGGCGGCGAGGTCGGCATTCACACCTCGCGCATGGTGGTGGAAGCGACCAAGGCCTTCCCCAAGGACGGTATCCTGATCCGCGATGGCGGCGCCACGGTGATCTACCAGTGGACCTATTCGCAGTGCAAACCCCACGACGTGATCTGGAACCAGAACTACGGCCACATCGGCACCGGGCTGCCCTATGCGACCGGCGCGATGCTCGCCGACCGCGCCGCGACCGGCAAGAGCCGCCCGGGCATGCTGCTCACCTCGGACAGCTCGTTCCTGTTCCACGTCGCCGAACTGGAAACCGCGGTGCGCTGCAAGCTTCCGCTCGTCTGCGTGGTCGGGGTCGATTTCCAGTGGGGCCTTGAGGTTGGCGTCTACAAACGCACCTTCGGCCAGGGCACGAGCGAGATCGGCACGCACTGGAGCACCGAGGTTCGGCTCGACAAGATGGCGCAAGGGTTTGGCTGCCATGGCGAGTTCGTGGAGGACATCGCCGATCTCAAGCCTGCCATCGAACGCGCCTACGCCAGCGGCAAGTGCGCGGTGATCCACGTCCGCATCGATCCCAAGGCGAATTCCGAAGAGATGCCCAAGTACGAGAAGTTCCGGACCTGGTACGCCGAAGGGTCGCAGTAAGGATCGCGAAAAGGCAAGGCCGGGGAGAGGCAGATGCGCGACTACCGCATGTTCTATATCGATGGTGCCTGGGTCGAACCCGAAGGCACCGAGACGCAGGATCTCGTCAATCCGGCCAATGAGAAGATCTCGGGCCGGATTGCGCTGGGCAGTGCGGGCGATGTCGACAAGGCCGTGGCCGCCGCGCGGCGCGCCTTTCCGGCCTGGTCGCGTTCGACGCGCGAGGAGCGCCTTGCGCTGCTGCGCCGGATCAAGGCCGAGTTCGAAGCGCGGCAGGGCGATCTTGCCGCCGCGATCACCGAGGAGATGGGCGCACCTGCAAGTTTGGCCGGCGGCTTCCACACGTTCCTGGGCCTTGGGCATCTTGATGCCGCGATTACGGCTCTGGAATCCTACACATTCGAGGAGAAGCTGGGCGATACGCTGGTGGTGCAGGAGCCCATCGGCGTGTGCGGCCTCATCACGCCGTGGAACTGGCCGATCAACCAGGTCACGGTGAAGGTCTTTCCTGCCCTTGCCACGGGCTGCACCGTTGTTCTGAAACCGCCGCAGCTCGCCGCTTATTCCGCGCAGATCCTGGCCGAGATCCTCGATGCGGCTGGCGTTCCGGCGGGTGTCTTCAACATGGTGCAGGGCAAGGGCTCGGTCATCGGCACCGCGCTTTCGACCCATCCCGACGTCGACATGATCAGCTTTACAGGGTCCGAGAGCGTGGGCGTCCAGATCCAGAAGGACGCGGCCGATACGGTCAAGCGCGTGTGCCTCGAACTGGGCGGCAAGAGCCCGTACATCGTGCTCGACGATGCCTCGACGATGGAGCGCGTGGCGAGCGCGGTCTCCTCGATGATGATGAACTCGGGCCAGACCTGCAGCGCAGGCTCGCGTCTCCTTGTTCCCGCCGCCCGTTTCGAGGAAGCGAAGGCGCTTGCCGCCAAGACCGCCGAGGCGGTCGCGGTGGGGGATCCTTCGGGCAATGTCGCGATGGGGCCAGTGGTCTCGAAGGAACAGTTCGACACCGTTCAGAGCTATATTGCCCAAGGCATCGCGGAAGGGGCCGAACTGATCGCCGGAGGACCGGGGCGCCCCGAGGGACTGGAGGTGGGCTTTTACGTGAAGCCGACCGTGTTCGTCAGCGACAATTCCACGGCAATTGCGCGCGAGGAGATCTTCGGGCCGGTCCTGGTGATGATCCCTTACGAGGGGATCGAGGACGCCATCGCCATTGCCAACGACACGGATTTCGGCCTCGCCGCCTATGTCGATGGCGAGGACATCGCGGCCTGCAGGGCCATCGCGCGGCGCATTCGAGCCGGCGCGATCTATCTCAATGGCGGGTTCGACTTCGCCGCGCCCTTTGGCGGCTACAAGCGCAGCGGAAATGGCCGCGAATGGGGCGCGCACGGCTTTGCCGAGTACCTGGAGACCAAGTCGATCCTGGGGCACGGCTGATGCCCCTGTCCAGTCGCTACGCTGGGCCGGACGGGGCGTGCGCCGCACCAGACTGGACGCTGGAGCGGATCACGCGGCCCAGCCGCCTGTTCGGCGCCAATGGTTTGCGTACCGGAGCGGACGGGCGGATCTATGTAGCCCAGGTCGCAGGCAGTGCGGTGACCGCGCTCGATCCCGATACCGGAGAGGCCAGCCCTGTCAGCGCGATTGACGGGCCGATCACCGCGCCCGACGACATCGCCTTTGACAGCGCGGGCAATCTCTATGCCACCGAAATCACGCTGGGGCGCGTCTCGATGCTGGCGCCGGACGGAAGCTACCGCGTGATCCACGGCGACATGCCCGTGGCGAACCCGATCACGGTTCACCAGGACCGCCTCTTTGCAGGCGAATGCCGCATGGGCGGGCGCGTGTTCGAACTCGATCCTGTGGGCGGATCACATCGCCAGATCCTGGCTGATGTGCCTATGCCCAACGCCTTTTCCATCGGGCCGGACGGTCTTCTCTACATGCCGATCATGGCGACCAACGAAATCTGGCGGGTCGATCCCGCCGGCGGCGCGCCTGAAGTTGTCGTGGGGGGCCTTGGCGTGCCGGACTCGGTCAAGTTCGACAGCAAGGGCCGGATCATCTCGACCCAGGTGGCGAGCGGGCAGGTGCTGCGCATCGACCCGCAGACAGGCGCGCGCGAGGTGCTGGCCCAACTCCTGCCCGGGCTCGACAACTGCACGTTCGTGGGCGAGCGCCTGTTCGTCTCCTCGATCCCCGGCGAGGTGACCGAAATCCGCGCCGATGGCTCCGTTCGTCCATTGGTGGAGCGCGGGCTGCAATGGCCGATGGGACTGGCGCTTGCCGAGGACGGCAGCCTGTTTGTCGCCGACGGCGGTTTTACCTACACCCTTGCACCGGGCGGAAAGCCGCAACTTGCCGGCTGCCTGTTTTCGCTCGGCTTCCCCGGCTTTGTGCGCGGCGTGGCTCCGGCCGGAGAGGGCTCCTGGGTAACGACCAATTCGATGGGTGCGGTCATGCGCTGGAACATGGCCGAGGGCACGAGTACCCCGCTCAGCAAGGGCCATGAGATCCTCTACGGCCTCGCCATGCGCGATAGCGAAACAGTCGTCTTCGCCGATGGCGGGGCAGGGCGCGTGCTGCTTGCGGGGCCAGGAGGCCTCGAGGAACTGGCGCGCGATCTGGCGCGGCCCATGGGCGTTGCCATCACCGCACGGGGCGATGTCCTGGCCAGCGAAAGCGCCGGTGGCCGGGTGGTGCGCTGTGAGGGCGGTCGCAAGGAAACCGTGCTCGATGGACTTGGCGAGCCTCAGGGCATCGCGGTTGTCGATGAGACGTTGTTCGTGGTCGATGTGGACCGCAAGGAAGTGGTCGCGTGCGACCTTGCCACGGGCCGGCGCGAAACGCTTGCGAGCGGCCTTCCGGTGAAGGCGCCTCCGGGCGTGGTCCCCAAGCTCCTGGGCGGCGTGGGGGACATGTCCGGCCCGATGGTCCCTTTCTGCGGACTGGCTGCGGGCGATGCGAACACGGTGTACGTGTCGGGCGACGCGGAGGGCAGCGTGCTGAGGCTGACTTCAGAAGGAAGAAGATGATTCAAGGGGCCATCGCCCCTTGACCCCCAAACGGGCGACCTCACCTTTCTGAGCCAGCGTGGCGCGCGGGACGTGAGGTTGCTCGTTCGGGGAGCCCGAGGGCGATGGCCCTCGGATATCGTCTTCACATGTTTCCCAACTGCCGCGTCACTGTCTGCGCGCCTTCGACGAGAGCCTTGCCGAGCCGAAGTCGAGCTTCCTCATCAAGGGTGCGCGACAGCGCCAGTGCGACGAGCGCGTGCGAGGGACTTTCAGACGTGCGGTAGACGGGCGCAGCCATCACCGTGACCCCGGCGATGTAGTGCCCCACATCGGCTGCGTAGCCTTGCGCGCGGGTCTCTAGGACCTGCTCGCTCCACAGCGCAAAGTCAGGCGGATTGTCCCAGCGCAGCTTCTCGAAGCGGGGGCGCAGACGTTCCAGAGCGTGGTCGCCGAAGGCCGCGATGCAGCGGCCCGTGGCGCTCAGCAGTGCAGGAAAGCGGCTGCCGACTTCGGTCGAGAGGCGGAAGTTGCCGGGGCCCTCGGCCACGGCCACGGCGGTGATGCGCTCCAGTCCGGAAATTTCGACCCCGATGCAGGTTACCGCGAAGCGTGAGGCAAGGTCAGCCAAGACCGGCTGGGCAAGGCTGGCAAAGGGATCGCGTTGCAGCCGGTGGCGCGCGAGCGAGAGGACACCAGACCCCAACGAATAACGCTTCGTCGCCGGATCAAGGCTGACCAGTTCCTCCTCCACCAGCGCGCGCAACACGTAGAGGCAGGTGCTGGGGACGAGGCCGAGCTCGCGCGCGATGGGTTGCAGGCCCATCGGCACTTCGCTGTGTCCGAGCAGGCGAAGGATTGCGGCTGCCCGGGCGATGGCCGGGGCCTTGCTGTCCTTCACAGCGGTATCGAGAGAGCGATCTTTCATTCGATATAGTGAATGGCATTCAATATTTGAAACAGCAAGCCTGTTCTTGCGTAGAAGGGGGGGGCAGACGACAGGGCGGGACTCGCCCGGAAGAGGAATGGCCATGGCCTTGTTGAGCGACTTCACCAGCTTTGCCGACGCGCAGCAGCACGCCACATCCGCGCGGTTGTGGGACCTGTTCGAGGGAACGCGCGAACATTTCAACATCGCGAACGAGGCGATCCTGCGCCACGCCGATGGCTCGAGCCGGGCGGCGGTGCGCGTCGCCCACGCCGATGGCACGAACGAGATCCTGAGCTTCGATGCACTGGCCAGCGGCGCGGCGCGTTTTGCGCACTGGCTCGATGCCAACGGCGTCACGAAGGGGGAGCGCATCGCCTTCATGCTCGAACCTTCGCTGCCCTTCTACGTCTGCCTGTTCGGCGCGATGCTGCACGGCGCGATCTCGGTGCCGCTGTTCACACTGTTCGGGCCCGACGCGCTGCGCCTGCGGGTGGAAGACTGTACTCCGGCCATTCTCCTCACCAACGCCGAGAAGGCGCCGATGGCCCGCACCATCGCGGGGCCGCGCGTGGTTGTGGCGGACGAGGCGCTGCTGGAAACACTTGCGGGGTATCCCGATGTCTACACGCCGCAGACCTCGGGCGAGGACCTCGCCTGCTTCCAGTACACCAGCGGGACCACGCGCGAGCTGCCCGAAGCCGTGCGCCACACGCACCGCTCGCTCGTCACGCTGATGTTCGCCGCGCTCTACGGCACCGGCATTCGCCCCGGCGATGAGTTCTTCTGCCCCTCCTCGCCCGCTTGGGGACACGGCTTGTGGCACGGTACGCTGGCCCCGCTCGGGCTGGGCATCACCACAGGGACGATGGGGCGTGGCAAGTTCGATGCGGTGCGCCTGATGGAGGCGCTGCAGGAGTTCGGGATCACCAACATGTCGGCCGCCGCGACCCACTACCGGATGATGAAGAACACCGGCCGCTCGGGCGATTTCAGGTTTGCGATCCGCAAGCTGTCCTACACCGGCGAACCGATCGATCCGGCGACGCTGGACTGGATCGACGCGACGTTCGGCGTCGATGCCTGCTCAATGTACGGCACGACAGAGATCGGGGTGGTCCTGGTGAACTACCCGGGCGCCAAGGACTTCACGGTCAAGCCGGGATCGCTGGGCAAGCCGGTGCCGGGGCTCGAGCTGCAGGTGCAAAGACCCGATGGAACCCCGGTGGAGCCGGGCGAAGTGGGGGAGCTCATGCTGCGCCGCAAGTCGGGCTGGCTCTCGACCAAGGACCGCGCGAAGATCGATGCGGACGGGTACTTCTACCACTGCGGCCGTGCCGACGACGTCATCATCTCGGCGGGCTGGACGATGAGTGCGGTGGAGATCGAGAACACCCTGCTCAAGCACGAGGACGTGCGCGAATGCGCGGTCATCGGCGCGCCCGACGAGAAGCGCGGGCAGGTGGTGAAAGCCTTCGTGATCTCGCCGCGCCTACCTGGCGAGAGCTTCGTGAAGGAGCTCCAGGATTTCACCCGCACGCGGCTCGCCCAACATGAATTCCCGCGCATCGTCGAGTTCGTCGACGAACTGCCCAAGACCCCGGCGGGCAAGGTCAACCGCAAGGTCCTGCGCGACCGTGAAGCGGCGGCGGCTACCCACGCCTGACACCCGACAACAGCAATTTCAAGGAGAGGACCCATGGCAACCCAGGCCCAGGAAAAGAAGTTTCCCAAGATCACCGAGGAAGGCCTCGAGGATCTGCGCGCGCGCATCGGCGTAGCAATCGAGAACACGGTCGAGCCGTGGAACTACGAGGCAACGCGCGACAGCATTCGCCACTACGCCCACGGCATCGGCGATGATAACCCGCTGTGGTGCGATCCGGCCTACGCGGAGAAATCCAGCTATGGCAGCATTGTCGCGCTGCCCAGCTTCCTCTTCACCACCAGCCGCATCGTCTCGGGCTATTGCGGTGGCCTGCCCGGTATCCATGCGATGTGGGCGGGCGCGGACTGGACCTGGCACAAGCCTGTCCTGCGCGGCGACACGATCCGTACCGAGGCGCACCTCAAGGACCTGATCGAGCACCAGACCCGCTTCGCCGGGCGCGCCTATCAGCAGATCTACCACGTCGATTTCTACAACCAGCACGGCGATCACGTGGCCGAGTGCGACAGCTATGTCTTCCGCACCGACCGCGACGAAGCGCGCGAGCGCGGCAGCAAGTACGACAGCGTGAAAGGTAAGGTGGAGACCATCGACCCAGCCCAGCTGGAGGAATGGTTCGACCTCTACCGCAACGAGGAAGTGCGCGGGGCCGCACCGCGCTATTGGGAGGACGTCGCCGTGGGCGACACGCTCCCCAAGATGATGAAGGGCCCGATGACGGTGACCGGCTTCATCGGGTACGCGCAAGGCTGGGGCGGGCTCTATATCCGCACCAACAAGTTGCACTTCCAGCTGATCGACGCGCATCCGGGGCTGGGCATTCCCAACAAGTTCGGGATCAAGGACGTGCCCGAACGCGTCCACTGGGACGATGACTTCGCGCGCGAGGTCGGAACGCCCGGTGCCTACGACTACGGGCCGGAGCGCTGCAGCTGGCTGACCCACCACATGACCAACTGGATTGGCGACGACGGCTTCCTGACCCGCCACACCTGCCAGATCCGCCGCCATAATCCCGACGGCGACGTGCTCTTCATCACCGGCGAAGTCGTCCGCAAATTCGAGCAGGACGGCAAGAAGTTCGTCGAAGTGCAGCAACGCGCCGAAACCCACCGCGGCGAGATGAGCGCGATCGGGACCGCCATCGCGCAGCTGCCGAGCAAGGGCTGAGGACATGGTTCATGGGCCCTCGTGATCCCAAGGGGATTACGAGGGCCTCTGTGTTTAGGAATGATAAAATTTACTAATAAAAACAGCCATATAAATGGATAAATCCGAGGGCCATCGCCCTCGGGCTCCCGGAATTTTCTACCTCAGGGTTGTCCAGCCATGTCGGCCGCGTAACGCGAGGTCAGGGAACCTCACCTTCCATACCCGACATGGCGCGCGCCAAGTGAGCTCGACAGTATGGGGAGCCCGAGGGCGATGGCCCTCGGAAATCCTCCTTGTTCTTCTACGCGCCTGCCAGCTTCTCCTCGCACGCGGCCATTTCCGACTTCAACCACATCGTCTCGGACAGATTCGCGTTGCCGGATGCGGTGAGCAGAAGGCCGAGTGCTGCGTGCTTGGCACCAAGCGCTTCGGTATTATCCGGGTAAACGTGCAGGACAATGTCGCACAGATGGATCGCCTCGAGCGGCTCGCCCTTCGCGGCATGGTCCTGGGCGCGCGAAGCGAGGGCATCGGCTCCCGCCAGCTCGACGAGATCGGCGTGGATGGAAGTCTGCGGCACGCCGTAAAGCTCGGTTGTGCTCTCGTAGCGGAACCACCCGGCGTGCTCGTGCCAGATGGCCTTGACGGTCCAGCTGGTCTTGCCGTGCATCTGTGCGATGGCGATGTCTTCAGGAACCTCGACCGTGCGCATCAGCTCGTGCAGCGATTTTCCGGCGTTCATGCCCTCCAGCGTGGCGTGGAGGACATGGGAGACGGCGGCCTCGACGCGGTCGAGATCGGCGCGGATGCGCTGGGCGCCGAAAATGGGATCGCCGTGCCCGGTCACGAGAATGTCCGCCCCCAGGGCCCGCACCCGTTCCAGCGAGGCGAGGAAGGTGCGCACCGAGCGCGGCCGGTCGCCCCGAAGCGTGTTGAAGTTGGGCATCGAGAGCCAGACCGGTCCGAACAGGTTGCCGGTGAAGGCGATGCGCTCTTCGGGCAGCCAGACACTCAGCGCATCGGTGGTCTCACCCTCGGGCGTGTGGAGCAGTTCGAAACGGCGTTCGCCCAAGGTAAAAGTGTGTCCGTCCGCGATCTCCTGCGGGGTGACTTCGGGCGGCGGGGCGGGCCGTGTGCCGCGCTTGAGCGTGGCGCCCCAGAGCTTGCGCGAGCGCGGGGCGAAGAAGGGCTGGAGGCGCTTCATGTCCTGCCAGTTGCGCGCAAAACCGGGCCCTGCGAGGATCTCGGTTTCGCCCTCCCGAAAGGTATCAATCCCCCCGAAATGGTCGGCGTGGCTTTGCGTCAGGACCACGGCGCGCAAGGGCCCGGCGCGGTGTGGGGCAAGAAGGTCCCGGTTGCGCGCGGCGTTGTCCATGAAGCCGGTGTTGATCATCACGTCGCCGTCGCCCGTGGTGACGAGGTAGGCGTTCGAGATGTCGCGTACGCCGTAGATACCGGGAGCGATTCCATCGGCCTCCTTCTGTGCATCGCCCTGCCGGACAAGCGCGGCGAGGGCGGGCGCCTTTTCCTGGGCGTCGGCCATCAGGCGTCCTCGAAGGCGATCATCACCTTCCCTGATTGCGGGCTGGCGGCGATCTTGAGGCCCTCGAGCACGTGCGCGAAGGGCAGCGTGTGGCTGATCATCGGCGCGATGGCATCCTGGAGGCGGGGCAGCGCAGCCACCACTTCGGGCATTTCGGTGGGATAGCCGACCGCCGTGGTGATGGTCATTTCGGTGGTCAGCATGGGGCCCGCTGGAAGCTCGATGGGCTTGAGGTACGCGGCGGTGATGACGTGGCGCGCATGGCTCTTGGCGAGCGCGACGACGTCCGAAAGGATGGTGGGGCCGCCCGCCGCGTCGATGAAGGCGTCGGTGCCCGCCTTCTCCTTTCCGAACACGCTCTCGGTCCCGTGGATTTCCTTGATGCGCGCCTGCACGTCCTCGCGCGCGGGGTTGATGGTGTGGGCGCCCAGCGCCTTTGCGCGTTCGAGCCGGTCGTCGGAGAGGTCGAGCGCGATCACGTCGCGGCAGCCCCGATCGATGGCCCAGAGCACCATGCCAAGACCGATGGGGCCGCAGCCGAAGATCGCGATCCTCTCGCCCGCCTTCGCCTGTGCCCGGTTGACGCCGTGGAGGGCAACGGCAAGTGGCTCGCACATCGCCGCGACTTCGTAGGAGACGCCTTCGGGGATCGGCAGGATGTTCACGCCCGCGACCCCGTCGCGCACCAGCAGTTCCTCGGTGAAAGCGCCTTCGGGCCCGCCGCTGCCGATGTAGCTGGGCGTCATCATCGGGTTGACGATGACGCGTTGGCCGGGCTCCACGCCCGCGACATCGTCGCCCACTTCGATCACCTCGCCCGCGCCCTCGTGGCCGAGCGCAGTGAGCGTGCCGGGAGCGGGGATGCCGCCGTGCTTGATGTAGGAGAGGTCGCTGCCGCAGATGCCGACCGCCTTCATGCGGATAACGACGTCCGAGGCCCCGGCACTGGGGCGCTGGTACTCGTCGAGGCGGACATCGTCGACGTTATGGATTCGCAGGAGTTTTCCCATGGTCTCTCTCCTCACATCGGCCGTACGAGGTAGGCGCCGTCGATGACGATGGTGTCGCCGCTGTGCCAGCGCGAGGCATCGGAGGCGAGGTAGGCGCCGATGCCCTCAAAGTCGGCCGGGTAGCCCTCACGCGGGATGGGCGTGCGCTCGGCGAACATCTTGGTCACCATCTTGGCTTGCGGGTTGTCCATCATGCCGGTGACGACGTAGCCGGGCGCAATCGCGTTGGCGCGAATGCCGTACTTGCCGAATTCCACGGCCATGCCGCGGATCATGGCGCCCAGCGCCGCCTTCGAGCCTGCGTAGCTCTGCTTTCCGGCCAGCCCCATGAACATAGAAAGGCTGCCGCAGGCCACCAGGCTGCCGCCCGGCTCGCCGTTCTCGGCCCGGCGCACCATCGCGCGCGCGCCCTCGCGCAGGGTGAAGAAGGCCCCGTCGAGGTTGAGGTTCATGATCGCGCGGTATTCCTCGGTGCTCATGTCGAGCAGGCTGCGCGAGGCAGCCGACATGCCCGAATTGGCAAAGACGCAGTCGACCCGGCCCATGTGCTCCAGGAGTTCGCCGTAGCCCGCGATGATCGCGGCCTCGTCGGTCACGTCGACCTGCTGGCACGAGACGCGCCCGGCGCCCAGATCCAGAAGTTCGCGTTGCGCGGCTTCGTTGCGCTCGCGATTGCGCCCCCACAGCACGAGATCGCCGCCCATTTGCGCCACGCCCCGCGCAAAGCCGAGGCCAATGCCGCTGTTGCCGCCGGTCACCAGCGTTACCTTGCCCTTGCAGTCAAACAGGCCGGAACCCATCCACGCTCTCCCTCGTGTTGCCGCCGTGCTCCGGCGCGTTGGGCGCAGATCATCACGCGGCGAAGGGGCGGTCCAGCGACGCAGGGTGACAATCGTGCAAGCGATATGGCCCGCGCCGTCCTTGTCCGCGCCCTGCCTGCAGGGTCAATCCTGCGGCAAACACGAGGGAGAGGGATTCCATGTCAGGGCTCAACGTCGACCAGCTGATCGAGACGGCCTGCTTTCGCACCGGGCGCGAGGACTTCGGCAGCGACAGCTTTCGCGAAGGACTGGAGATCCTGGTCGCCGACATCAACGCCGATGACCGGCCAGCGCCCCTGGTCGAGCGTTTCCGGGGCGATCTTGTCCAGAATCTGGCGCTGCGTCTCAAGACGATCGACTACCACAAGGCTCATCCCGAAATCCGGGAGCGGGCCATCGAGAAGCCGGTCTTCGTCTTCGGCATACCGCGCACGGGCACCACGCTCCTCTCCAATCTCCTCAACGCCGATCCGGCGCGCCGCTCGGCGCTGACCTGGGAGATCGAGGACCCGTTCCCGCCGGTGGCCGAAGGGGCGCTCACCCGCGACATGCGCGCGGTGAAGAAGCTCGAGCAGGAGAAGATGCTGCTGGAAGCCATGCCCGAGATGGGCAAGTACTACCGCAACTCGGCGACCTACCCTAACGAGTGCATCTTCTTCATGGCGCACGATTTCAAGGCCCTCAGCCTGGAATCGCGCGGCAAGCTGCCCAATTACCGGGACTGGTATTTCCAGTGCGACATGACCAGCGCCTACACCTACCACAAGCAGTTCCTGCAGGCCCTCCAGCACCACCAGGGCGGGATCTGGAACCTCAAGATGCCCAGCCACGCGCTCTGGCTCGACACCTTGAAGACGGTCTATCCCGACGCACGGCTGGTCTGGACGCACCGTGATCCGCTGACCGCGATGGGCAGTTTCTGCTCGATCATCAGCCTGGCGCACAAGGGCTATGCCGGGCGGGTCGACAGCGAATGGATCGCGCAGAACTGCACCTTCCAGGCGGTGGAACATGCAAGGCGTATCATGGACTACCGCGAACGCCACGGCGAGGAGAGCATTGTCGATGTGCACTACGCCGCGCTGAAGGACGATCCGCTGGGCCAGATGAAGACGCTCTACGCTGCCTTGGGCGATGAATGGACCCCTGAGGCGGAAGACGGCATGACCCGCTGGCTGGCCGCAAACCCGCAGGACAAGTTTGGCCGCCACGAATACAAGCTGGCGCAGTTTGGCCTCGACGAAGCCAGCCTCAGGCCAGAATTCGGTCGCTATCTGGCGCGCTATGACGTAGCGCGCGAGGGATGAGCGAGCCTGTCCCCCCGCCGGCCCCCGCGCGCACCAAGCGCGTGCGCAACCCTGCCGAGACGCGGCGCACGATCCTCGAGGCCGCGACCCGGCTGATTGCCCAGCAGGGCGGCGATGCGGTCAGCGTGTCGGCGGTGGCGCATCTGGCCAAGGTCAACCGCGGGACCGCCTACCAGCACTTCCAGTCGCGCGACGAACTGGTGGCCGCAGCCATGGAATGGGTGTCGGACCGGCTGATGCGCGCGGTCTTCGGCGCGCCCGAGGAGGTGGTCGAACGCCAGGTCGAAGATGTCGACATTCCCGACACGATGTACCGCCTCGTGCGCTTTGCGACCGAGAACGCGGACATCTGCCGCAGCTGGCTGCTCCAGATCCTGGCCTCGCCCAACCCGACTGCCGACCCCTTCTGGCGCGAATTCCAGGGCTCGCTCGAACGCTTCACGCAGACCGAACTGGCGCAGGAGCATGTCGACGCCGAGGCGATGTCGGTGCTGGTCCTTTCGGGCATTTTCCTGTGGCCGGTCTGGGTGCGCGCGCACGCCGCCGACGAGGGCGACCGCGCCAAGCTCGCCTTGCGCATGAGCCGGGAAATCCTGCGCCTCTCGATGTTCGGCTCGATGAAGCCCGAGATGTTTCCCGAGGTCGTCGCGCGCCTGCGCACCCCGATCAGCCCCGACGACGAGATCGATATAGCGGGCGGGCGATGAATCGCCTGCACGCGGGTTTCGCTGCTGAAATTGCCGCGCGCCTTTGCAAGAGTGCTTCCCACACATAGCGGCCCGGGCGGGCCGGTTCACGCACAGCGGATTGAGGAAGAGCGTCCATGTTCAAGGCCATCCAGATCGAGAAGACCGACGAGGGACAGAAGGTCTCGCTGACCCAGCTGGAGGAAAGCGCGCTGCCCGATGGCGATGTCACCATCGACGTTGCCTATTCGACTCTCAACTTCAAGGACGGCCTCGCGATCACCGGCTCGAGCCCGGTGGTGCGCATCTGGCCGATCGTGCCGGGGATCGATCTGGCCGGAACCGTGCGCGAAAGTTCGCACCCCGACTATGCGGCAGGCGACAAGGTCGTCCTCAACGGCTGGGGTGTGGGCGAAACGCATTGGGGCGGCCTTTCCCAGGTGGCCAAGCTCAAGGGCGACTGGCTGGTGCCACTGCCCGAGGCCTTCAGCGAGAAGCAGGCCATGGCCATCGGCACGGCGGGCTATACCGCAGCGCTGTGCGTCGAGGCGCTTGTCGAGGCGGGCGTCACCCCTGAGCAGGGTCCGGTGCTCGTCACCGGCGCGACCGGCGGGGTGGGGTCGGTTGCCATCGCTCTCCTCAAGGCCGCGGGCTTCACCGTCCACGCGCTCACCGGCAAGATGGCCGAGGCCGACTACCTCAAGGGCCTGGGCGCCGACGAGGTGATTGAGCGCGCGACGATGAGCGAGAAGGGCAAGCCGCTCCAGAAGGAGCTGTGGGCGGGCGTCGTCGATACGGCGGGCAGCTTCACGCTCGCCAACGCCTGCGCGCAGACCAAGTACGGCGGCGCGGTCGCGGCTTGCGGTCTGGCGCAAGGGTTCGATCTGCCCGCAACCGTCATGCCCTTCATCCTGCGCGGTGTGCGCCTGCTCGGCGTGGACAGCGTGATGGCGCCCAAGGCCAAGCGCCTCAAGGCCTGGCAGCGGCTCGCGCACGATCTCGACCCGGCCAAGCTGGAGGCCATCGGGCAGGAGATCGGCCTTGACGAGGCCATCGATGCGGCGGCGCGGTTCATGTCGGGCGAGGTGAAGGGCCGCTACATCGTCGACGTCAACGCCTGAGCGGGGGCGCGCCATGGCAACGCCGCTCTCTGTCATCCACGGCCCCCCTCTCGCCGAGGAGGAGGGGCTGGGCGCCCTGACCCTGCCGGGCTGGCTCCGCGAAGTCTGCGAGGCGGGCGGGACGAACGAGGCGCTGGTCTTCCATGAAGGCGGCGTGCGCGTCGCCTGGACTTACGCCGATCTTTTGGAACAGGCACACAAGGTAGCGCGCGCGCTGCTCGCCTGTGGGACCGGCAAGGGCACGCGGGTCGGTGTCCTGATGACCAACCGGCCCGAGTTTCTCGCGGCCGTCTGGGGCACCGCGCTGGCCGGCGGTGTTGCAACCACGCTCAACACCTTCTCGACGCAGGCTGAACTGGCGCATCTCCTCAAGGTCTCGGGCGTCTCGGTGCTGCTGATGGAGCGACAGGTCCTGAAGAAGGACTTTGCCGCGATGCTGGGGGGAATCGAACCGGCCGTGGCCGAGGCGCGCGGCGCGGCGATCCATGCGCCAGGCCTGCCCTTCCTGCGCCATGTCGCGGCGGTGGGCGCTGCGCCCGACCGACCCGACGGTATCGAGGATTGGGAGACCTTCCTTGCGCGTGGAGAGGCCATTTCCCCCGCGCTGGTCGAGGCAAGCGCGGTCACGGTCACACCGGCCGATCCGGGCGTCCTGTTCTTTTCCTCGGGCTCGACCGCGATGCCCAAGGGCATTCTCTCCTCGCACCGTGCGGTTGCGCTGCAGCTGTGGCGCTGGCGACGCTTCTACCAGACGAAGGCCGACGCGCGCACCTGGTCGGCCAACGGCTTCTTCTTCTCGGGCAATTTCGGGATGGCCATTGGCGGCACGCTGTCGGCGGGCGGCGCGCTGGTCCTGCAAGCGACCTTCCAGGCTGAAGAGGCGCTCGATCTGATGGCGCGCGAAGGCGCGAGCATGGCGATTGCCTGGCCTCACCAGTGGGCGCAGCTTGCCGCCGCGCCCAATTTCGCCGAGGTCGATCTTTCGGCGATGAAATACGTCTCGGCCCGCCACGCCTTTGGCCAGCATCCCACGATCACGGCCAACTGGGACGAGCCGATGGCGGCCTATGGCAATACCGAGACCTTCACGATCAGCGCGATCTACCCTTCGGGCACGCCCGAGGCCGAAAAGGCGGGTTCAAGCGGCGTCCCCCAGCCGGGCATGACCTTCAAGATCGTCGATCCGCTGAGCGGCAAGACCGTGCCCGTGGGCGAACGCGGCGAGATCGCGGTCAAGGGGCCGACGCTGATGATGGGGTATCTGGGCATCCCGCTTGACGAGACGCTCGATGATGAAGGCTTTTTCTGCACCGGCGATGGCGGGCGTGTCGATGCGGCCGGGCGGCTGTTCTGGGAAGGGCGGCTCAACGACATCATCAAGACCGGCGGGGCCAATGTCTCGCCGCTGGAGATCGACGCGGTGATCCGCCAGTGCCCCGGCGTCCGGCTCAACCAGACAGTGGGCGTGCCGCATGATCTGCTGGGTGAGATTGTCGTCACCGCCGTCGTCCCGCAGGACGGCGCGGCGCTGGACGAGGACGACGTGCGCGCCTTCGCGAAGCGTACGCTCGCCAGCTACAAGGTGCCGCGCCGCGTGCTGTTCTTTGCCGAAGAGGATCTCAAGACCACGGGCTCTGCCAAGATCAAGACGGCGGACCTGCGCGAAATGGCCGCGCGGCGGCTGGAGGGAGAGCTGGCATGACCGACTTCGAGGAGATCCAGAATCTCAAGGCCCGCTACTGCCAGGCCGCCGATTCCTCGACGCAGGATCGCGAGGCCGCCATCGCGCGGCTGATGGCGCTGTTTACCCCGGACGTCACCGCCGACTACGGCTTTGGCGAAATGGACGAGGCGCTTGGCATCTGCACGCTGCTCACCGACAAGATCGGCGGAGGCAGCGAATGGATGGTCCACAACCTGCATTCGCCATGCATCGCGGTAGAGGGCGACACGGCCAGCGCGGACTGGACCGTGAACGTGCGGATGAAACGGCGGGGCAGCGGCCAGGTCGACTTCGTCTTTGGCCGTTACCACGATGAATTCCGGCGCACAGATGGCGTCTGGAGAATACGCCGGGTTGTGTTCGACCGCACCGAATAAGAGGCGAACGAAGGGGAGAGGGATACGATGTACGGGAAGAGGATCGCGCGTGTGGGCGCGGCGGCGCTGGCTCTGGCCGCAAGCGCGCAGGTTTGCGCGCAGACGGGCTCGGCGCCTTCGCGCAGCGTGTTGCCGATCCCGGCGCCGGCCTTCGATGGCTCCATTGCGCAGGACGTGAGCGACGCGCGGCCTGCATCGCCCTTTCGGGTGACGGCCCCCGCGAATGCGCCCAATGTCTTCCTGTTCATGAGCGACGATGTCGGGCTTGCCATGGCAAGCACCTTCGGCGGGCCGGTGCCCACGCCCAACCTTGATCGCATCGCGCAGGCCGGTGTGCGCTTCAACCAGTTCCATACGACCGGCATCTGTTCGCCCAGCCGTGCCGCGCTCCTGACCGGGCGCAACCACCACAACGTGGGGTTTGGCCATCTGGCCGACCTGCCCGCAGGATATCCGGGCTATACCGCGCAGATCCCGCGCGAGACCGCGCCGCTCGCCGAGATCCTGAAACTGAACGGCTACAACACCGCGATGTTCGGCAAGACCCACAATGTGCGCCACGCCGATGCAAGCGTAGCCGGGCCTTTCGACCAGTGGCCGACGGGGCAGGGCTTTGAATACTTCTGGGGCATCGTCGGGGGCGACAGCGACCAGTACCAGCCCGCCATCTACCGCGGTACCACGCGCCTGCCCGATGTGGCCGAGGACGCACCGATGATGGAGGCGCGCATGGCGAGCGAGGCCATCGACTGGGTGCACAACCAGCAGGCGGCCGCGCCTGACAAACCCTTCTTCCTCTATTACGCGCCGGGCTCCACCCATGCCCCGCACCAGGCCCCGGCGGACTGGATCGCGCGTTTCTCGGGTCGTTTCGATGGCGGCTGGGACGCCATGCGCGACGAGAGCTTTGCGCGCATGAAGGCGCAAGGCGTCATTCCCGAAAGTGCTCAGCTGACCGCGCGTCCCGCGGAAATCGTGGCCTGGGACAGTCTGTCGCCCGCACGCCAGCGCTTTGCTGCGCGCAGCATGGAAGTGGCCGCCGCGATGCTGGCCTATCAGGACGCGCAGCTGGGCCGCGTGCTCGACGAACTGGAGCGTAGCGGCGAGGGACGTAACCTTCTCACCATCCTCGTCATTGGCGACAATGGCGCCAGCGCGGAAAGCGGCAACGAAGGAACGCTCAACGAACTGGGCAAGATCAACGGGCTGACCGAGGATGAAGCCTGGCTGACGGCGAACCTCGATCGCATGGGTGGTCCGATGACCTATCAGGCCTACCCTGCGGGCTGGGCCTGGGCGATGAATACGCCGCTGCGCTGGACCAAGCAGTACGCCTCGATGCTGGGGGGCATTCGCAACGGCCTGATCCTGCGCTGGAACGAGCGCGCCGCGGCGCCCGGTTCGGTCTGCGCGCGCTTCGGGCATCTTGTCGATATCGCGCCCACGATCCTGGAGGCCGCCCAATTGCCCGTGCCCGCGCGCGTGAACGGGGTGGCGCAGCGCCCCATGGACGGGAGAAGCCTGCTCTCCACGCTTGATGCCTGCACGCCGGACCATACCCGCACCCAGTATTTCGAAATGGGGGGCAAGATCGGGCTGTGGCACGATGGCTGGTTCCTTGCCCAGGACGATGGCCGCACACCCTGGATGCTGGCGCCGCCCGCCGATGCTCCGCGCGACTGGCAACTCTACAACTTGCGCGAGGACTATTCGCAGAGCCGCGATGTCGCCGCGGCGAACCCGGCAAAGGTAGCCGAGATGGTCGCCTTGTGGGAGCGCGAGGCCGAGGCGAACCATGTCTATCCGCTCGACCACCGCTTCGGCTTCCTGCGCGCGGCGGGGCACCGTCCGTCGGGGCGTAACCAGTTCGATTACTGGGCCAAGGGCGTCAGTGTTCCGGCCCAGAGCGGGCCGATGTTCGCCGGGCGCTCGTTTACCCTCAGCGCCGAGATCGCCCCGGCATCGGACGATGCCTCGGGCGTTGTCGTGGCCTATGGCAGCCGCTTTGCGGGCTGGAGCCTCTATCTCGACAAGGGCCGCCCGGTGTTCACCTACGCCGCGTCGACCCACCCGGACGATACGGTGACGATCCGCGCCAAGGGCCGCGTGGATCCGGGCAAGCCACTGGTCCTGCGCCTTGAGACGCCGGGCCCGCGCCAGGGCGCGACCATATCCCTGCGGTCGGGCGAGGACACGCTGGCCAGCGGTTCGGTGCGTTCGACCTTCCTGATGCCCGCCGGACTGGGTGAGACGCTGGATCTGGGCCGCGACACCGGCGTCGATGTCACCGCCTATCCGGGCGGCAAGGACGCGTTCGCGGGCGAGATCCCCCACGTTGCGATCACGCTTGATCCTCCGGCCGCGCGAGGGGCGCACTGATGGCCCGGATGGAGGGAAAGACCGTCCTTGTGACAGGCGCTGCAGGCGGGCTGGGCTTTGCCATTGCACGTGCGTTCGCAGATGAGGGCGCACATGCCGTGCTGGTTGATCGCGACGCGCAGCGTCTGGCCCAAAGCCTCGAGGAACTGTGCGCGGCAGGTGCATCCTGCTCTTCGTTGGTTGCCGATCTGTCCGACGAAGATTCGATTCGGGCCCTGGCCGACGAGGTCTGTACCGCGCACGCGAGCCTCGATGTCCTCGTCAACAACGCCGGGCTTGCCTATGGCGAGATTGCCAGTGGCTTTTTCGGGCTGGGGCTGGTCAAGTGGCAGCACTATCTGGCCGTGAACACGCTGGCCCCGCTGCTCCTGGCCGAACACCTGCGCACCCCGCTGGCGCGTGCGGGCGGGCTCATCATCAACCAGTCCTCAATGGCGAGCAACGTGCCGGGAACCGCGTACGGGGTGACCAAAGCGGCGCTCAACGCGGTGACGTTCGCTCTGGCGAGCCAGCTTGCGGGCGAGGGGGTGCGCTGCGTCGCGATTGCGCCGGGCATGATGGAGACCGAGGCCAGCACCGATGCCCTTGGCGACGAGGCGATGGCGCGCCTCACCGGCATGCAGCTCGCACCTTCGCGGCCCGGCAGCCCGTCCGATATCGCTCAGGCCTGCCTCTATCTTGCCTCGCGCGAGGGTAGCTTCCTCAATAACCTCGTGCTGCCGGTTGATGCGGGAAATCGCCTGCGCGGTTATCGTGGCTGATCGCCCGCACGCTCCCTTCATGCAAGCCCTTGTTCTGGAGAATTGATTCTGCGGTACGGGACAGTTGACTGGGGCGGAAATCGGCGGTTTTCTCAGGCATAACGCCGCTGCGATAAAGTCCGCATCGCCATTCCAACGATCCAGTGCCTCTCGTACCAGTAATGCCGGCGACGATACTCCGATGCGTCCGTCCGGATGCGCGGGGCGCACCTGCCCACGGGGGAAGATCGGCCCGAGATACAACGATAACAGCAACAGACGTGGAGCGAAGTGTCCCCGTCTGGCGAAAACGGGAGATGGAGATGGGTTATCTGGCGAAGCTTCTTGCCGCTTCTGCAGTCTGCGCCCTGGTGCAGCCGGCCGCGGTGCAGGCGCAGGAGACGGGTTCGGGGGACGCGCAGGACTCAGGGATCCGCATGCGCGATGACCTCGTGCTCGATGCCATTGTCGTGACCGCGCGCCGCCGCGCCGAGGACGTGCAGGACGTGCCTCTCGTGGTGAACACCGTCACCGCCGAGGAATTCGCCGAACTCAACATCCGTGACTTCACCGATGTGCAGCAGCTTGTCCCGGGCCTGCAGTTGGGCACCAACGCCAATTCGTTCGGTGCCAATGCCCAGATCCGCGGCGTCAATATGGACGTCAACGCCAGCGGCTTCAACAACACCATCGAGTTCTACCAGAACGACGCGCCGATCCTGCCGCAGGTCGTGCTGCAGCAGACTTTCGACATTGCCCAGGTCGAAGTCCTGCGCGGGCCCCAGGGCGCGCTGCGTGGCCGCGCCTCGCCCTCGGGCTCGATGATCGTGACCACCCACAAGCCCGACCTTTACGAGATCGGCGGCTACGTTGCGAGCACGGCCAACGACATCGGCACCATCAACGTCAACGGGGCGCTGGGAATCCCGGTGATCGAAGGGGTGGCGGGCATCCGTGTTGCAGGCATCTTTGCCGAGGACGAGGTCGACCGCGTCACCACCATCAACCCGACCTTCGATGGCCGCGATCCCTTTGCGCGCACCAAGGGGGGGCGCATCACCGCCGTCGTCCAGCCGACCGACTGGCTGCGCTTCGAGGGCGGCTACCAGCGTGTCGACCGCAAGCGCCGCAATTACGATCAGGCCGAATCCTTCAGTCTGGTCAGCGACGTGCTGGGCGACAGTCCGGTCCTCGTGACCCCGGGGGATCGCAACGCCGTGGCCGAGGACTCGCGCCACAGCACGGAAAAGTATGAAATCTTCAACTGGCAGGGGCAGGCCAGCTTTGCCGGGCAAAGCCTGATCTACGTCGGCTCGCGCCTCGAACAGGATATCGCCAGCGTCGAGCCGCTCGACCACGGCGGCTACTTCCGGGGATTTGATTACTACCAGCAGACCATCGGCGGTGCGGTCGCCACCAGCCACGAGATCCGCCTCCAGAACGAGGAAATGGTCGCGGGGATGTTCGACTATGTCGTCGGCGCCTTCTTCCGCAAGACGGACTCGGGCAACACCGTCTTCCGGGATGGTCCGATCACGCTTCCGGCGGTGTTCGGGGGGGGCATCGCCGCGCTCACGCAGCAGGACGTCTATTCGCTTTCCGTGACCGACGAGAAGTCCTTCTTCGGCAACCTGACCGTTCATATCGGGGATGCGACCCAGATCTCGGGCGGGGCGCGCTACATCAAGTTCAAGTCCAGCAACAACATTACGCTCAACGCGGTGAACCAGCTTGATCCGGCCGATCGCACGCTTCTTGTCTCCATGCCGCTGGGCATCGGGCTCAACGAATCCAATATCGATACCGACAAGCTGATCTATCAGGTCAGCGCCCAGCACAACTTCACGCCCGACATCATGCTCTACGCCAGTGTCGGCAGCTCGTTCCGTCCCGGCCTCTTCGCGGTGGGCGATTTCAGCGTGAACCAGTCGCCGCTCGAACGCTCGTTCCAGCAGACCGACGACGAGACTTCCACGTCCTATGAACTGGGCCTCAAGACCACGCTGATGGGCGGGCGTATGCGCCTCAACGTCGCGGGTTACTACCAGGAGTTCCAGAACTACCCCTACCGCGTTCCGGGTTCGAGCGGCATCAGCGGTGTCTATTTCGTCGACTATTCGTATGACCAGGCGAGCCAGACGGTCAATCCGCGTGTCAACCGCTTCAACTTCGTCTCGGGCGTTCCGGTCGAGGTCTGGGGCATGGAAGGCGAACTCAGCCTTGAGGCAACGCCCGATCTCAACATCAGCCTCGTTGCCGCTTATGCGGACGGCCAGATCAAGGACGGGGTCATTCCCTGCAACGACTTCCTGAACCCGGATGGTGTGCCGGATTCGCCGGCCAGCGCGCCGAGCCTGGGTGAGCTCATGGGGGTTGTCGGCAGCGACAACATCTCGGCCTGCACGGTCAACCAGGCCGCCTCCAGTCAGCCCAAGTTCTCGGCCACTGCGATGGCGGAATATTCGCGTCCGATCTCGAACAAGGTCGATGGCTTCGTGCGCGGCCTCTACAGCTTTTACGGCAAGAGCGCGGGCGATCCGACCAACGCCTGGGACAGCGTCAAGCAGTACGGCCTGTTCAATGTCTTCACCGGCATCCGCGACCCGCAGGGGGCCTGGGAAGTTACGCTGTTTGCCAAGAACCTGTTCGAGATGGAACGCGTGACCCAGCGCTCGCTGCCGCTCAGCAGCCAGTACCAGACCTTGCCGCTGCAGGGCTTCGGGCCGACCGGACCGATCTTCGGATCGCCGCAGAACGCCTCGTTCACCAGCACCTACACCAACATTCGGATGACCCCGCCGCGCGAATTCGGGATCAACATCCGCTTCACCTTCGGCGCACGCTGACGGGCGTGGGTGGGCCATGCCGGGATCCGGCGTGGTCCACCGCGGCAGCGATGGTTGGTGTCGGGCGTTGCCTGCGCTGGCCTGCGAGTTAGGATGGAGCGGGGAAGAGGAGGCTTCATGGCCCGTTACGTGACCTTGCACCTGCATAACATCGCGGCGGGGCGCGAGGCGGACTACGCCGCGTGGTTCGAAGAGGAGCACCGCCCCCGGCTCGCCGGGTTGGAGGGCTTCCTCTCGGCCGATCGCTTCGAGATCGCCCAGATCCAGATCATGCCCGACATTGATCAGCCCTGGCGGTTCCTCAGTTTCTACGAGTTCGATTATCAGGTCCCCGACAGGGACATTCCCAAGCTGGGCCGCCTGCTCGAGGGACCGCGCTGCGCGGGGCTCATCGACGATGGCAACGAGAGCGAGCGGCTCTACACCTACAACATGTATTCCGACTGGCACGTCGGCCCCAACTGGCAGCAGGGCAAGCCTCTCTCGGGGCTGTTCATCATCCCGGCCAACCTCGTGCAGGGGCGCGAGGAGGACTACCACCGCTGGTACGACGAGGTGCACATCCCCGAGGTCAGCCGCGTGCCCGGTTTTGTGGGCATGAAGCGTGGGCGGCTCGCGGGCACCCAGTGCAATCCGCAGCGGTACTGTCCGGGCGGTGAACTGGTGGTCTGCGCGCACCAGACCGACAACCTGCTTTTCAGCGTCAAGGACTTCTCGGCGCGCGCGCGCGGCGTTTCGCCCAGCGGCGTGGCGATGGAGCCGCGCTCCACGGCAGGCTCGTTCGCGCGCACGGTTCATTTCTTCACGAAGATCAGCGGCGAGATCTGGGACGGGGGCATTGCCTACGCAGGCGATTTTTCGGCCTACCCGGAAAACTGGGAACGCCAGCCAAGACAGGAGGCCTGAGTGGCAAAGACGATCGTGATCACGGGCGCGGGCGAGGGGCTGGGCAAGGCGCTCTCGCGCCGCTTTTGCGAAGACGGCGACAAGGTGGTGATGCTGGGGCGTACGCTCGCCAAGCTGGAGACCGCGGCCGCCGAATTCGGCCCCAACTGCATGGCGGTGCGCTGCGATATCGGCGATCCGGATTCGGTGCGCGAGGCCTTTGCCGAAATCGCCAAGGTGCATGCGGGCATCGATGTTCTCATCAACAACGCGGCCGTCTATGTGCCTTTTACGCTGGAGGACGCCGAGGATGCCGATATCCTCGCGCAGATCACCACCAATGTTGCAGGCCCCGTCTTTGTCGCGCGCGAGGCGGTCAAGTCGATGCCTGCGGGCGGGCACATCATCAACGTCACCAGCGAGAGCGTCGACCTCGCGATCCCGATGCTGTGGTTCTACGCCGCGACCAAGGGCGCGGTCGAGCGCATCGGCAAGGGCTGGCGCGAGGAACTGGCGGGCAAGGGCATCCGCGTGACGACGGTGCGCGCGGGCAAGATGTTCGGTGAGGGCAAGACCGGGAGCGGGTGGTCGATGGAGACGACGATGCGCTTTGCCAAGGCCTGTGCGCAGGCGGGCATGCCCATGCAGGAGCAGCCGATCACCGATTTCGCCTCGCTCCTGCCGACCTTCCGCACGATCGTGGATTCGCCCGAGGACCTCAATCTCGATCTCGTGACCCTGGGCGCGCGCCGCCCGGTCTGACCTTGCTGAAGACAGGACACCCTATGACGCTTCTTCCCCCGGCCCGCCTCTACATCGACGGCGAACTGCGCGATGCGCAAGGCGGCAAGACTTTCGAGGTCATCAACCCCTGGACGGGCGATGTCGCCGGTGAGGCGGCCGATGCTACCTCGCAGGATGTCGATGCGGCCATTGCCGCCGCACGCCGGGCCTTTGATGAAACCGACTGGGGGGATCCTGGCAACCGGGCTAGCCGCGTCGCGCTGCTGACGAAGCTGCGCGCGCTGTTCGAGGAAAACAAGGACCGACTCGCCGCGCTGGCCCGGTTCGAGGCGGGCGCGGCGCTGGGCGCGGTGGGCATGGCGCATGTCGATACCGCCAACCAGGGCTGGGACGATTACCTGGCTGTTTTTGATCAGGTGACCTGGGAAGAAGACCTGGGCAATCGGGACTTTCGCGGCTTCCCCTCGCACCGCAAGGTTGTCTACGAGCCGGTCGGCGTGGTCGCGGCGATCACGCCCTGGAACGTGCCGCACTACGTCAACGTGGGCAAGGTCGTCGCCGCGCTGCTGGCGGGCTGCACCGTGATCCTGAAGCCCGCTCCCGATACGCCCGGCATGGGCGCGATCTGGGGCGAACTGGCTGCAGAAGCGGGCTTTCCTGCGGGCGTCCTCAACGTCGTCTTCGGCAAGGACCCGGCCGCAGCAGGTGAGCAGCTCGTCCAGGACCCGCGCGTCGATCTCGTCAGCTTCACCGGTTCCACCGGGGTGGGCAAGCGCATCATGGAGGCAGGCGCAGCGACCTTGAAGCGCGTCTTCCTCGAACTGGGCGGCAAGAGCGCGAAGATCGTGCTCGACGATGCGCCCGATTTCGCGCGCGAATGCGCGCAATCGATGCTGGTCTTCCACGCCGGGCAGGGCTGCGCGGTGCAGTCGCGTCTGCTCGTTCCCCGCAGTCGCTATGAGGAAGCCAAGGCGGGCCTCGCCATGGCCTATCAGGGCTTTGGCGACAACTGGGGCGGCATGGACGAGCCGACCCACATCATGGGCCCCGTCGTCAGTGCGCGGCAGATGGAGCGGGTTCTGGGCTACATCGAACTGGGCCAGCAGGAAGGCGCGACGCTGCTCGCCGGAGGCAAGGCCCGTCCCGACAAGGGTGGGGGCTATTTCATTGAACCCACGTGCTTTGTCGATGTGGACAATTCCATGCGCATCGCGCAGGAGGAAATCTTCGGTCCGGTCCTGGTGGTGATCCCCTACGAGGATGACGAGGACGCCATCCGCATTGCGAACGAAAGCCAGTACGGCCTTTCGGGCGGGGTGGTTTCCGCCGATCAACTCCGCGCCGAACGCGTGGCCCGCCGGATACGGACGGGGTCGATCAGCGTTAACGGAGGGATGTGCATTGCCGGGGACCTGCCTTTCGGCGGCTTCAAGGGCAGCGGAATGGGGCGTGAGTGGGGCCTTGCGGGCATCGAGGAGTTCCTCGACAGCAAGGTCATCGCGACGCGCCTCGCTTCGTGAAATCGGCGCCTCATGACAAGGGGGCCGGGACGCAGTGATGGATTGAAGGTGACGTGAGCGAAGGCCTGAACGATACCAACCAGCAAGGACAGAAGCTGGGCAAGAAGGGCAAGATAACCCGCGAGCGTATCCTGAGCGCCTCGCGCGAGTTGATCGCCGATCCGGCCTGTGAATTCTCGCTCAGCGGCGTCGCGCGGCACACGGGCCTGCGCATGTCTTCGATCTACACCTACTTTGCCGATCTGCCCGACCTGTTCCTAGCCGTGCTTGATCCCGTCGCGCGGGAGGCCGAGGAGGCGTACCTTACCTTGCTGCGCACGCGCTGGGCGGATGGGGAGATCGATGCCCGCGCAACCGAACTGGTTCAGGCTTTCTACGCCTACTGGGAGCGCCACAGCCGGCTCCTGCACCTGCGCAATCGCCTTGCCGACCAGCACGAGCGCTCCGTTCTGCTCCAGCGCATTGCCATGGCGCGCACGGTCGTACGCCTGCTCGGCTGGCAGATGGGCGGCGATCCGGACGGAGCGACGGGAGAGCCCTATGATCTGGCGAGTGTGCTCTACACAGGGCTCGAACGCGTGGTGACCATCGCCACCGACACCGAGCTCAAAGCCTGCTATCCGGCCGACATCAAGCCTCGCTTCGAAGGCGCCACGCTGCGCCAGCAGTCGCGCCTCCTGGCGCTGGCGATCAAGGACCAGCGCGCGGCCGCGTGAGGTGACGGGAAGAGTAAGAAAACCAAGAAGGTGGTTCCGAGGGCCATTGCCCTCGGGCTCCCAAAACCTGGCTGGGGCAGTTCGCGCGGCTATTTTGCGTATGAATGGCGAGGTTGCGTGGCCCTGTAATTGGGGACAAAGCCCCCTTTATCTGACCGGCCTTACGCTATGGACGGAATATTGATTGAACGCGCTGCGCTCGCCCGTTCCGGGAGCCCGAGGGCAATGGCCCTCTGAACTGTCCTTCTTCTTCAGTCCGCCTTCTTGCTACCCAGGCTGGCGACGTAGGCCTCGATCCGGGCGAGGTAGTCCGGGTTCAGCATGAGCGCGCTGTTGGCCATGCGTTCGACCTGGCGGGCGGTGTCGCGGCCCACTTCGGCGGCCATCTCGATCGCGATCTTGGCAGCGCCCATCTGCTCGGCGCTGTTCTTGGTCAGGTGGCGGCAGAAATCGAGGGCGGCCTCCTCGAACCCCTCGTCGGGGAGCACGTCGTGGACGAGCCCCATGACATGGGCCTTGTTGGCATCGGCCTTGCGATTGGCCATGACCAGCCAGCGCGCCCAGTGGGGGCCGCAGATGCGGGTCAGGCGGCTGACCCCGTTCGAGGCGGGGAGCACGCCGAAGATGCCTTCGGGGAAAGCGAACTCGGCGCTCTGGGCGGCCAGGCGAAAGTCGCAGGAAAGCGCCATCTCCAGGCCGCCGCCGACGCAGGGGGCGTGGATGGCGCAGACGATCGGCTTCTCGATATGCTCCATCTCGTCGTAGATGCGCTGCATGCCGAACAGGCCGGTGCGGTGGTTCTCTCGGATTGCGCCGGCGCTGCGGGCCTGGGCCGAGGGCGCCCCGCTGCGCAGGTCTGCGCCCGAGCAGAAATAGCGCCCGCGCGCGCGGATCAGCAGGACCCGCAGGTCCGGATCGTCGCGCAGGCGGGCGACGGCCTCGTCGAACAGCGCCATGGTCTGGGCCGACAGGGCGTTGAGCTTGTCGGGCCGGTTCAGGGTCACGACGAGAACACCGTCGATGACTTCGCTCAGGAGGTGGGGGGCGTCCTCGCTCATGCGGGAAATCTCCGGTTCCGTCGGGACATCAGGCGCGTGTCCGGGGCATGCCTAGCGCACGCTCGGCGATCATCGAGCGGTGGACCTGGCTGGTGCCGCCGTAGATGCGCGTGCCGTGGGCATGGCGGTAGCTCTGGTTGATGAGCTGCGCCGCGCCCTCACGCTTGGTCAGCGAGAGCGGGGCGGTCAGGTCCAGGAGGTCGCGCGCGTCGTCCATGAAGCGCTCGGAGGAGAACATCTTGGCCATCGGGCCGTAGGCAAGGTTGGGCTTCTTCTCGACCGATGCCCACCCTGCGCGGTGCTCGAACAGTTCCGAGACGAGCATCGCGGCCAGCGCGCGGGCGAGGCGGGCGCGGACCTGCGGTTTCTCGATCAGGCGTCCGTTGCCGTTGGGAATGGCACGGCACAACTCCTCGGCGGCTTCGAGGTTGGCGAACATGGCGTTGGCAAAGCCGCCGCCGTGCTCCAGTTCAAGGGCCAGGCTCATCGTGCGCACGCCTCCGTCAACTTCGCCCAGGCGCCAGCTGTCGGGAACGTAGACGTTGTCGTAGAAGGTGATGTTGGTGCGCTCGTCCTGGAAGGTGTGCACGGGCTGGATCGTGATGCCCGGCGCCTTCAGGGGCACGATGAACATTGTCAGGCCCTTGTGCTTGGCAACCTCGGTGTTGGTGCGCGTGAGCATGAGCACGTAGTCGGCGAGGTTGGCGCCGCTGGTGAACATCTTGGTGCCCTCGATCCGCCAGCCATCGCCGTCGCGCGTGGCGCGGGTCTGCGCGGCGAAGACGTCCGAGCCGGAACCGGGTTCGGAGTAGCCCAGGCTGGCGATGGCATCGCCCGCGACGATGCGGGTGAGCACCTCGTCCTTCAGCTCCTGCGAACCGGCGCGCGAAATCATCAGGCCGACCATTTCCGCGACGCCCGCCGCAGGGTTGGAATAGCCGTGCTTTTCCAGCGCGCGGCGCGAAGCCGCGCGCGCATAGGGCCCCACACCGCGCCCGCCCAGTTCCGGGCTGGAAAGGAAGAGCAGGCCCGCTTCGGCCATCTTCTTGTGGAGCTCGGGCACCCAGCCTTCCCAGCTGTAATGGAACTTCGCGCGCATCTCGGGCGTGACGCTGGCGTCCATGAAGGCGTCGATCTCGGCGATCATGGCGCGTGCCTCCTCGCCGATGTCGAACTCGATGGGGAGGTCGCCGACGTCGGGTCGCGGCGGGGGCACCTCACCGTAGAGACGTTCGCCCGCCTCGATCAGAAGCTGCGCGGGATCGCCCAGCACCAGCGGCCAGGACTTGGCGCGCAGGGCGTAGAGGTAGATGTCGTATTCGGTGGTGAGGCCATAGCCGCCGAAGGTCTGGATCGCCTGGCTGACGGCCCTCGCGGCGGCATCCGCGCCCCACCACAGCGCCAGGGAGACCAGCGCGGCCGCGTTCGGCGCGCCATCGGCCAGTGCGCGGATCGCGCGCCAGGTGAGCAGGCGCGTGCCATCGACCTCGCACAGGTTGTCGGCCAGCGGGTGGCTGATCGCCTGGAACTGGCCGATGGGCTGGCCGAACTGCTTGCGCTCACACGCATAGTCAGCCGCCATCTGCACCGCCTTGCGGCCGAGCCCGGCGAGCGCGGCGGCGGTAAGGAGCTTCCACTCTTCGAGCGTCGCCGCAAAGAGGGCAAGAGCCTCCTTGCCCTTGCCAAGAACGCGTGGACGGCCTTGCGCGAAATCGATCTCGCACAGGCCATCACCGGCGAGGTTTGCCTCGCCCTTGCGGGCCGTCTCGGGCACTTCGTAGAGCATGATGGTATCGTTGCAGCGGGCGACCACCAGTTCGGCGTGTTCGCCGCAGGGGACGAACTGCCGGGGTGCCGTGCCCACATTGCGCAGTGCGAGCGAGGCGACACGTTCGCCTGCCACCACCGCGGCGAGAACTTCGTCGAAGTCGCTATCTCCCAGCATTGCGATGAGGCGTGCGGCGAGCAGCGTCTCGGCGATGGGGCCGGAGGGCAGGGTACGGCCCACTTCCTCCATCAGCACCGCAGCATCGAAGGTGCCCAAACCCAGTCCGTCGCGGGTTTCGGGGACACGCAGGAGGAAGGCGCCCAGTTCGGCCATCTCGCTCCACAGCGCGGCGTCGAAGCCGGCCTGTTCGTTGGCGCGCAGCCGTTCGGGTGTCAGGCGGTCATCGAACAATCGCGCGAAGCTCTCGCGCATCATCTCCTGTTCGGCGGTGATCTCGAAGTTCATGGCCTATCCCTGCCGCTTGCCCATGAGCTTGGACATGTCGATCTGGCCGGTGGCGAGCGCCCCCATGAAGCCGCCGTCGACGGGCAGGACCACGCCGTTGACGATCGAGGCCAGCGCGGAGTTCAGAAGGACGAGCCCGCCTGCCTGCTCCTCGGGCGTCGAGTAGCGGCCCATCGGTTCGGCGGCGGCGTCGACGACGTCCTTGCCCGAGGCCTCGTGGAAGGTCTTCATCATCGGGGTCTGGGTCGGGCTGGGCAGGGTGCAGTTGATGCGGATGCCCTGCTTGATGAGCTGCGCGCCCATGAACTGGGTCCACACGATCACGTTTTCCTTGGAGAAGGCATAGCCTTCCGCAACCGTTTCGGCGTTGGTCTCGCACCATGCGAGCGCGGCGTCCCAGCCCTTTGTCGTCACAAAGCCCATGTTGTCGGGAATGCGCCGGCTCCAGCCCAGGCCCCCGGTCGAAGCGATGTTGGCGATGGCGCTGCCCGCCTGCATCTTGGGCAGGAGCTGTTCGGTCAGGTGGCGAAGGCCGATGAAGTTCACCTTCATGATGTCCAGCGGCGGGAACGAGGTGGGCAGCCCTGCGCAGTTGAACAACGCATCGATCGGCCCTTCCAGGGTGTTGGCGGCGGCTTCGATCGAGGCGGCATCGCGCAGGTCCACGGTGTGGAAGCTGGCGAGCGGCAGGTCGCAGGCCTTGAAGTCCAGCCCGTGCACCTCGGCGCCGAGATCGAGCAGCAGCTTGGCCGTTGCATGCCCCATGCCGGAGAAGCAGCCCGAGACCACTACGCGCTTGCCCGCATAGTCCAGGAAATCGCTCATTCTTTCTATCCTCTCTTGCGCTGGGGAATCAGGATTTGACCGGGGGCCAGACCTGGCGCTCGGTGCCGTCGTCGTCCTCGAGAACGAAGATGATGCGTTCCGGACAGGCTCGTGCGCCGTTGAGCGCGGCCTTTTCGTCTCCCGCAGAGACGACAAAACCCTCGGTGTCGATGTAGCCTTCCTCATCGAGCGGGTAGAGCGCCGGCGCGATCGCCTGGCAGCGCGCGTTCCCGACACATTCGCCCTTCCTGATCCGCACTTTCATGGCAGCCATGGTCTCCTCTTCCAGCCTTCAGCTAGACCGCAAGACCCCTGGGCGATCAACGGTACGGGACGCCTCATCGCTCGCACGATAGGCGCGGGAGAAGGCGGGCAAGTGGGGATTCCTGCAAGGGCAATCGCGCGGGCGGTATCGGGCGGGGCCGTGCTGAAATTCCCAGCATGCCATGCAACATGACGGGCAAACAGGTTTACACTGCACTTTGCGGAGAGTTTCGATGGCATCGCATCCGGTCAGCCCAGCTGTCGCCAAGCCCGACCATGTCCCCGACGCACTGGTCTACGATTTCGACTTTCACTACGACCCGGGCCTTCTCAGCGAAGGTCATGCGCGCATTGCGCAGATCGCGCGCGAGGCACCGCCGGTCTTCTGGACCCCGCGCCAGGGCGGGCACTGGATCGTGGCCAGCCATGCGGCGGTCTACAGCGCGCAGCGCAGCCCCGAGATCTTCAGCAACGGGCCGGTTCCCTACGAGATGATTGCGGCCCACAACGCGACGCTACCCGATGAGAAGAAGTCTCTGATCCCGCTGCCGATCACGGTCGATCCGCCGGTCCACGAGACCTATCGCAAGCCGCTCAACAAGACGTTCAGTCCCAAGAACATGCTGGCCTTGAAGGACCGCATCCGCGCGCTTGCCGCCGAACTGGTCGCCAAGGTCAAAGACAAGGGCCACTGTGAATTCATGTCCGAGATCGGCGAGCCGCTGCCGACCACGATTTTCCTCGACATCTTCGGCATGCCCCAGGACAAGCAGCGCGAATACCGCGACCTTGTCTCGCAGCACCTCCATGCGACCGACATGAACCCGGCCGCGGTGCAGCAGCGCCTGCGCGAAGTGGCCGACGTCATGCGCGAGACGATTCTCGCGCGCCGGGACGAGCCGCAGGGCGACGTGCTCTCGATGCTCTGGCAGTCCGAGTTCGACGGGCGTCCGGCCACGCTCCACGATATCGAGAACTACGCCGTCATGCTCTTCGTCGCCGGGCTCGACACGGTGATGAACGGGATGGGGCTGGGCGTGCGCCACCTCGCCATGAACCCCGATCTTCAGGCCCGTCTGCGCGCCGACATGGCGCTGGTGCCCGAGGCCGCCGACGAGATCCTGCGCCGCTACACCTTCACCGTCCCTCCGCGCTTCGTCCACAAGGATGCCGAGTTCGAGGGGATCGCGATGAAGAAGGGGGAGATGGTGCTCATGTTCCTGCCCTCGGCCGATCTCGACCCCAAGGAGTTTCCCTCGCCCGAGGCCTACGATCTGGCGCGTGAGAACAAGGCGCACATCGCCTTTGGCACCGGGCCGCACCGGTGCCTGGGCTCGCACCTCGCGCGCATCGAACTCCAGGTCCTCTACGAGGAAATGCTGAAGGCGCTGCCCGAATTCCGGATCGATCCGGCAAAGCCTGTGACGTTCCATGGCGGCAACGTGATCGGCCCCGACCAGATCCACCTCGTCTGGGACGCATGAGCTTCGGTGTTCCCCGGCCCCGCCCGCGTCTGGACCGCGATAACCGCGCGTTCTGGACCGGCGGAGGCGAAGGCAAGCTTATGATCTGCCGCTGCGGTGATTGCGGGCAGTGGCTCCATCCCCCGCAGCCGGTGTGCCGTGCCTGCTGGAGCGAGAGCGTGGTGCCCCAGCCCGTTTCGGGGCGCGGCACCGTCGACAGCTTCACGGTCAACCACCAGCCCTGGATGCCGGGCCTGGCGGTGCCTTTCGTGATCGCCCGCGTGGCGCTGGAAGAGGAGCCCGCGATCTACGTCACCACCAATATCGTGGGCTGCCCGGTCGAGGACGTTGCCGTGGGCGACGCGGTGCATGTCACGTTCGAGGAGGAGGACGGTATCTTCTTCCCGCTGTTCGAGAAGGACGCCTGATGGCGCGCGGCGAAGCCTATATCACCGGGGTCGGCATGTCCGAGGTTGGCGTCCGGCTTGCACGCCACCCGCTGCTCCTGACGCTCGATGCGGTGCGTGAGGCGCTGGCGGATGCGGGACTCAAGCCGGAGCAGATCGATGGTGTCGCGACCTATCCCGGCAAGATGCCAAGCTTCCTCGGCTTCTCGCCGGTTTCGTCCGACGATGTGATCGAGGCGCTGGGCCTTTCCACCCGCTGGCACCTGGGCGGGGCCGAGATGACCGCGCAGCTGGGCGCGATCTCGGCGGCGGCCATGGCAGTGAAGGCCGGCCGTGCGCGCCACGTGCTGTGCTTCCGCACGGTCTACGAGGCCGCCGCGATGGCTAACCCGACAGACTACCCCCCGCCGCGCCGAACCGAACTGACCGGCGCCTCGCAGTGGACGGCCCCGTTCTTCGCGATCTCGGCGGCGACCTGGGTGGCGCAGTACGCGACACGCCACATGGCCCGCTATGGCATGACGCGCGAGCAGCTGAGCGAGGTCGCTCTCAACGCCCACCGCAACGCTGCGCGCAACCCGCGTGCGCTCGTGAAGGAGCCGCTGAGCGCGGAGAAGTATTTCTCCGCGCGCATGATCTCCTCGCCGTTCTGCCTCTACGACTGCGACCGTTTCACCGACGCCTCGACGGTCGTCATCGTCTCGGCGGGCGAAGCGCTGGACGAGGTCACGGCCACCCCGATCCGCATTGCGGCGAGCGCCGGTTCGGTCGAACGCTACAGCTGGGACCAGGCCGAGTGGCCGGGCTCCTATCCCACCGGCAAGGCGCTCTGGGAGCACTGCGACTATGGCCCCGAGGATATCGATGTCGCGCAGTTCTACGATGGTTTCGCGTTCCACCCGATCACCTGGCTTGAAGGCCTGGGCGTGTGCGGGATCGGCGAGGGACACCGCTTCATCGAAGGCGGCACGCGCATTGCGCTCGATGGCGAACTGCCGCTCAACACGGGCGGTGGGCAGCTGGGGGCGGGGCGCCTCCACGGTTTTGGGTTCGCGCATGAAAGCGTGGTGCAGCTGCGCGGGGAAGGCGGCGCGCGCCAGGTGCCGGGCAGCCCCCGCGTCGCGGTGGCGACGAGCGGGGGCGGGCCGATGGCAGCCGCCCTGCTGCTGACGCGCGAGAGCTGATGGTGCGTCCGGCCTTTCACCGTGCCATCGTGATCCGGCCTGAGCCGGGGCAGGTCACCGCGTTGGTCGAGGACGACCTACATCATATGAAGGTCACTCTCGACCACGATGGGGAGGTCATCACCCATGTTGTGGGCGAGATGATCCGGGCACCCTGGTCAACCTGTCCGGGAGCGGTCTTGGCGCTGGCCGAAACCTTTACCGGCGCCGCGCTCGATATCGCAGCGGGTGTCGGCGCGAAGAAGCAGAATTGCACCCACCTTTTCGACATCGCCGTGCTGGCGGCGGCCCATGCCCACGACGCGGCACCCACCCGCTATGACCTGCGTGTCGAGGACCCGGTCGAAGGCGTGCGTCCCATGGACATTGCCCGAAACGGCGAGGTGCGGATGGCCTGGATCGAAAAGGACAAGCGCTTCCTGGCACCTGCCGCGATAGCCGGGCTGGGCTACAAGGAAATGGGGCCCTGGATCGCCTCGCTTTCTTCTGCGGACGAGGAAATGGCGCGGCTCCTGCGCGGTGTCGCAGTGATTTCGCACGGACGGCAGATCCCGATGGAAAAGCAGTCGGATGCCACGCGTATCCCGCCCAACTGCCACACCTTTCAACCCGGACAGCGCGAATATGCCGTGCGCGTCAGCGGGATTCACGATTTCACCACCGCGATCCATGGGCCGCTCGATGGGCTTCCCTGAGGGTGCGCGCTAGACTGCGACGAAACCATAAATACGTGCTGGAGAGATGGTCATGGAAATGAATGACATGGTGTTGATCAGCGTCGACGATCACATCAGCGAACCGCCCGACATGTTCAAGAATCACCTGTCGGCCAAGGACCTGGAGGACGCGCCGCGCTTCGTGACCGATGTGAACGGCAAGGCAGCCTGGGAGTACCAGGGGATGTACCTTCCCTCGGTGGGGCTCAACGCCGTGGTCGGGCGACCGATGAACGAATACGGGATGGAGCCGACCGCGCTCGAGCAGCTGCGTGAAGGCGTCTACGATGTCCACGCGCGCGTCGGCGACATGGACGTCAACGGCATCGCGGCCTCGGTCAATTTCGGCAGCGTGTTCGACTTTGCCGGCGGGCGCCTCCACCGCGCCAAGGACAAGGACCGCGCGCTGGTGCACTTGCGCGCCTACAACGACTGGCACAAGGACGAGTGGTGCGATGCCTACCCGGCCCGCTTCATTCCCTGCGGCATCCTGCCGACCTGGAACATGGACGCCTGCGTCGAGGAGATCCATCGCCTCGCGAAGAAGGGCTTCAAGGCCGTTTCGGTCAGCGATGCGCCCACCGTCCAGGGCCTGCCCAGCATCCATAACGCATACTGGGAGCCGTTCTGGAAGGCAATCGTCGACACCGACCTCACCATCTGCTGCCATATCGGTGCGGGCAATCCGGCGCCCCACGCCTCGGAGGAAACCCCGATCGAGGCCTGGATCACGACCATGCCGATGTCGATTGCCTATGGCGCGGCGGACTGGCTTCAGCTGCAGGCCCTGCACAAGTACCCCAGCCTGCGCATCGCGCTGTCCGAGGGCGGGATCGGCTGGGTGCCCTATTTCCTGGAACGCTCTGACTTTTCCAACTGGCGGCACAAGGCCTGGACCAATTCGGTGTTCCAGGACCTGAAGCCCAGCGAGATGTTCAAGCGCCACTTCCTCAACTGCTTCATTGATGACCAGTTCGGCCTGCAGAACATCGAGTACATTGGCGAGGACAATATCGCCTACGAGACCGATTACCCGCATTCCGACACGCTCTGGCCCGAGGTGCCCGAGCATCTCTACAAGTCGCTGCGGCATTTGACCGATGCGCAGATCGACAAGATCACGCACCAGAACGCGATGCGCTGGTTCAACTTCCCGCTCTTCGACCTCGGCCGCAAGGAGGACCTCACAGTGGGTGCGCTGCGCCAGCGGGCCGAGGACGCCGGTGTCGATACCGCGCCCAAGAGCTCGGGCGGGGATCGCCCGGTGGAAGAGGGCACAACGCGTCCGATCACCTCGGGCGATCTCATGCGCATGTTCTCGCAGCATGACCGCCGCAAGAAGGAGAGCGCCTGAAGGAGAGCGCCTCGGGCGCCTTCTTTCACATCGGCTGCACAGGCCATGAAAAAGGGGCCGGGTCTTGCAACCCGGCCCCTTCTCGTTGGGACTGTTGAAATGGAAGGGTCAGGCCGCCGCGACGAGCGGGGTGACCGAATGGTTGTCCTCGCGCTCCACCGCCTGGTTGATCGCGTCCTTGAGCATGCCGCCCAGTGCTTCGACGTCGATATTGGCTGAGGGGCGGTAGACGAAGCCGATGGCCATGGGCTGGTCCACCGCGTAGGCCGGAAGCAGCGCGGCGCAGATCTCGGCCTCGATGCCAAAGCCCGCCTCGCCTACGACCATGCCCTTGCGCTCGTACTGGTCGAGCAGGGTGAGCATGTCGGCATAGGGGATATGCTGGCCTTGCGCTTCGGCGTTGAGGCGGCGCACGATGCCCTCGCGGCGCGGACGCGAGAGGGTGGAGAGCAGCAGCCGGCCCACGGCGCTGTCGGTCAGGCGCTCGGTCTGGCCGCCGTTGAAGCTTTCGCAGAACATGCCGACACGGCGGTTGCCGGCCGAGCGGCAATTGAAGACTTGCGCTTCCACGCCGACGAGGCCGAACAGCGCGACGGTCAGGCCCGATTGCGCCTGCAGGCGGTCGAGCAGCACGGTGAGGCGGCCATCGCGGATGATCGGAGCCTGCGTCGAGCCGCCCAGCATCGCGGCGCGCGGCGTCGGGCGATAGGAACGATTCTGCCCGTCCTTGTAGAGAATGCCCAGTTCGACGAGGCTCGAAAGCAGTTCCGAGGTGCTCGACTGCGGCCGGTCATAGCGCCGCACGATATCCATCACGGTCGCATGCGGATGGGCCTCGTCGAAGAACTGCAGGACTTCGACAACACGACGCGCGATCTTCGCCTTATTTGATGATTGTGCCAGCATATCTCTCTCCTCAACTCTCTTATTGAACAGCAGTGTTGACTTGCTGGCGGGTGAAGTCAACAAAAATGACACCATATCGTTTTTGTGGCGTGCCGTGATCGGAAGAGTGGATCGAAAATGGCGGAAGAGCTAGGGTTCAGCGTGGCTCATAGGGATTACAATTTTGACGTCGCCGCGCTCGGCGAGGGGGCTGAGGCGGTTCAAGGCTCACTCGTTGTGCTCGATCTTGATCGGATCGACCCGTTCGATCCGGCGTGTAAACGACTGTCATTGCCGCCGTGTCCGGTGATTGGCCTGGGTGATTCGCGCCATCCACTTGCCGCGCAGCTCGATTGCCTCGTTGAACCACCGATACGCCTGGAGGGGCTTATCGCCGCGATCCGTGCGCGCCCGTTGGCGGCGGCTATCCTCGTTCAGCTCCTGCGCCTGATCGAGGGCATGGACCCCGACCGCGCGTTGGTGGCCGAGTCGCTGGCCTACGCGACCTTGCAGGGTGGGGATGAGCATGCGCAGTGGCTGGCCCAACGACGCGCCGCGCCAAAAGATGTTCCGGCAGGACGGCTCCACGTCACGCGCAAGGGCGATGTGCTGCACCTGGAAATGGACCGGCCCGGGACCCACAACGCCATTGATGCCGCGCTGCGCGATGCCCTTCGCGAGGCGCTGGACCTGGCGGTTCTCGATCCCACCATCGTCCGCGTCGAGCTGCGGGGTGCGGGACGCACGTTCGGGGTAGGGGCGGAGCTGACCGAGTTCGGGACCACGCGCGATCCGGCCCAGGCCCACGCCATCCGGATGCAGACGCTGCCTGCTCTGGCGGCCGTGCGCTGCGGCGAGCGGCTGGTCAGTCGGGTGCAGGGGCTGTGCGTGGGCGCGTCGCTGGAGCTTGCCGCCTTCGGGCGCATCGAGGCGCGCCGGGACGCGGTCTTCCACTTGCCGGAACTGGCGATGGGACTGCTGCCGGGGGCGGGCGGATGCGTGTCGCTGTCGCGCCGGATCGGCCGTCAGCGCACTGCGCTCATGGTCCTATCCGGCCGCCGCATCGGCGTGGAGACGGCGCTGGCCTGGGGCCTTGTCGACTCGTGTGTCGACACGCTCGTGGACTAGCCGTCCGGCAATCAGGGTGGCGCGGACCATGGCGGTGTCCAGGACCTTGCGGGCCGCTTGCCAGGGGCGATCAAGCAGGCACAGGTCAGCCGGCGCCCCTACGGTAATGCGACGCCTGCGCGCAAGGTTGGACGGATCGGCCAGGAACAGGTCAAGCGCCTTTTCGGGAGAGAGGCATTCGTTCGGGCCGAGGACTTTGCCTGCCCGGGTTCGCCGGGTGCAGGCCGCACGTATGGCGGCCCAGGGATCGAGCGTGCCATAGGGGGCATCGCTTCCCGCCGCGAGCGTCACGCCTGCCTCGTGAAAGGCGCGCAGGCGGTAGAGATGTGGCCAGTCGGACGCGGGAACGTCGGCACGGTAACGGTCGCCCCGCTCGGCAATGAAGGCGGGCTGGCTCACCACCTGGAGGCCCAGCTCGGCAATCTGCGCGATGAGCGGATCAGGCGCGATCCCGGCGTGCTCGATGCGATCGCCGGGGTGCGGGCCAGCACTGCGCAGGAGGGCGAGTGCGAAGACCAGTTCGACTTCGGTGGTGCAGTGGATCGCGACCGCCCGACCACGGGCGTGGGCGGACCGTGCCGTATCCGTCACCACATCCAGATCGGGCAGGGCGTTCTCGTGGAGGTGGAGCTTGACCGGGCCCAGTGTCAGTCCCGTCGGAAGAGAGAGATCGCTCAGGCCCGGCGTTCCCGCGACCATGATCGCAGGGGCAAAGCCGGCCGAGCGTGCGGCGTGTAGCCAGGCCACGGTGTCGCGCGCGTTGGCGGGCGACATGTCGGTCACGCCGGTGATGCCCCCCGCCGTCAAACGCGCGCCCAGCGCGGCGAGGTCGGGGGGGCTGGCGGCAAGGGTGGTGCGAAGCCAGGAGTCTTCGTCGAAGAGGCGTCCCGTCCAGTTGCCGTCGATGCGCTCCAGCCCCGGGGGCGGGGCGGCGCGCTCCAGGAGCTGTGCAAGCGCGGCGCTGTTGAGGAACCACATGCGCCCGGTCCGGTGCTGGATACGAACCGGACGGTTCGGCAGCCATGCGTCGAGCTGGTGGCGCGAGAGCATGCCCGCAACCGCCTCGTGGTAGCCGGTGCCGCGTAGCCAGTCGGAGCCCGGCGCGGCGCGAAGTACGTGTTGCAGGGCTGCGGTGTCGTTCACTTCGGGAGGGCCGCAAGGGACCGAGTGGACGGCGGCGGCACTTGCGGCAAGGTGAATGTGATGGTCGTGCAGGCCAGGCAGGAGCGCGCCGCCCTTCGCCTCGAGAATGGACTCGCCAGGCCGGGGAGAAAGGGCGCCGATGGCCGCAATCCGGCCTTCTGCGATGCGTATATCGGCGCGCGGGCCATCGATCGAGCCCGAGGCGATCTGCGCATCCCGGATCAGCATGGGACAGCCTCCGGCGCAAGAACCGGATGGCCGCGCCGCGCATTCCAGGCCGTAAGGTCTTGAGAAAGGTGCGGGTCGCGAGCCACGGCCTCGCCGACAAGGCCGCTCATGGCGACGATGAGGCGGGCGCCGTGTCCGGTGCGATAGTGTTCGAGGGCGGCACGGGCAGCGAAAATGCCGGTGAGCGGATCGGCGATGGCATCGCCGACGAAGCCGATTTCGCCCGTTTCCGCGTGCAGCCGTGCCGATAATCCCCCGGCGACGCTGGTGTCGTCGCCAAAGCCCACCCAGTTGGCCGCCTCGCCCGCAATGCCGTGCCCGGTAATGGTCAGCCAGACGAGTCCGGGCTGCGCGTGCACGCACGCGTCGGCGTCGAAGCCGAGCTGGCGCAGTGCGCGCGGGCGGGCGGCCTCGATCACGATGTCGGCCTGTGCAATCAGCTGGGCGAGCCGCGCGCGGCCCGCAGCGGTGCGCAGATCGAGCGCGACGCTGCGCTTGTCCTCGGCGAGGCGGTGGAAGTGGCGGGGATCGGTGTCGCGCAGGCGGTCCTCGCGGCCCCGGCTTTCGACGCGCACGACCTCGCCGCCGCACAGGCGCAGGAGGCGCGAGGCAAGGGGACCGGCCCAGAGCGCGGAGAGGTCGAGCACGCGGGGTGGGCGATGAGGTGCCGGTCGGTTCGGGCCTTGCGCGCTGGTCGCAAGCGCGGGGGAGGCGGGGCGCTCGCAAAGGCCCGCGATGGCCATGCCCAGGAGGCGCCCGCGTGCGACCGCCTCGGCCTCGTCCAGCGGCGCGAAGCCGGAGGCAAGATCGACGGGCGCGTCGGTGTGGAAGAGCGCAGGCAGCAACTCGCGGTCGCCGGGCCGCGCCAGATTGAGTGCCACCCAGCCATCGCGGGTGCGATGAAAGCGGCAGCCGCCCCGGCAGGATACGTCTCCCGGCACCGTCAGGCCATGGAGCATTGCACGTTCGGCGAGCAGGGCTCCGGCCTCGGGAAGTGCCGCGCCCGGGGCCATCGCGGCAAGGGCATCGAGTTGCCCCTGCGCCCAGCGCGTCAGTGGGATGGCGGGCGCGCTCACGGCGTCACGCGCCGAACCAGCCCTTCACCTCGCGGCGCAGGAGCTTGCCCATCTCGTTGTAGGGGAGGGTGTCGACCACCAGCGTGCGCTCGGGCACGCGGCTGGAGCGCAATCGGGCGCGCACCAGCTGGCACAGCTCGTCATGGGGCGGGCAGTCGCAATCGGGCGCGGTGACAATGGCGATCCCGACCGCTTCGCCCCATTCGAGGCTGGGAACGCCGGTTGCGCAAGCATCGGCAATCGCGGGGTGGGTGAGCAGGACGTCCTCGATCTCGCCGGGTGAGATGTTCTCGCCGCCGCGTACGATCACATCGTCCGCGCGGCCCGAGAGGAAGAGGTAGCCCTCCTCGTCGAGGTAGCCCGCATCGCGTGTCGGGAACCAGCCATCGGCGGTGAGCGCGGAGCGTTCCTTGTACTCGCCCGAAACCTGTTCACCGCGCACGAAGATCTCGCCCGCCTGGTTGGGGCCCAGAACCGTGCCGTCCTCGTCGCGGATTTCCAGCTCGATAGTGGGAAGCGGGCGACCGACCGAGGCGAGTCGGGCGCGCACCTTGGGGTCTTGGGAGGCCTTCGCCGCGCGGTGGTCTTCGGGACCAAGCAGCGCGATGGTCGAACTCGTTTCGGTGAGGCCATATGCGTTGGTGAACGCGGTCTCGGGAAAGAGATCGAGGGCGTCCTCGATGAGTTCGCGCGGCATCTTGCCACCGCCATAGGAGAGGGCGCGCAGCGAGGACACATCGGCTGGCGTGCCTGCGCGGATGGCCTCGACAACGCGGGCCAGCATGGTCGGCACGACGAAGGCGTGGGTGACCTTCTCCTTCGCCACGAGATCGAGCCAGCCCTCGGGGGTGAAGGCGGGCAGGAGCACGATCCGGCATTGCGCGTAGATCGAGGTCAGGAGCGCGGCAATCCCGGCGATGTGGTAGGGCGGGACGGTGACGAGCCGGGCCATGTCCTCCTCGGCCGAGCCGAATTCGACCGTGCCGATCACGTAGCTTGACAGGTTGGTGTGGCGCAGGATCGCGGCCTTGGGCGCTCCGGTCGTGCCGCTGGTGAAAAGCTGGACGGCAACGCCCAGACCCGGATCAGCTTCTTCCAGGCGCGGCGCGGCGCGCGCCCTTGTCACGAAATCCGCGCGCTCCAGCAGGGTATTGGCAGGGTCTTCGCAAAGCATCCCGGCCCGCGCGGCATCGCCCACCAGCAGGCAGGGCGTGATCCGGGTGAGCAACGCGGCAAGGTCGGGATCGGCGAGGCGATAGTTGAGCGGAACATAGGGCACGCCCGCCAGGGCCGCGCCGAACAGCGCGAGCACGGCGGCCTCGCTCGATTCGTCGAGCAGGGCGACATAGTCCGCGCCCGACTGGCGGATCGTGCTCGCCGCGCCTTGCGCGGCGGCGAAGAGCTCGGCGTAAGTGAAGCGTGCGCCATCGCACACGAGCGCGGTGCGTTCGGGAGCGGCCTGCGCGGCCATCTCGAGGAAGAGGGCGATGTTCATCGCGCGGGGGCCTTTCGTTCAGTCCGAGGCCGGAAGAGGCTTCGCATCCTTGGTGACGAGCGGGGTGCCGTCGACCGCGAGCGAGCCCTTGCCCGGCTTTACGCAAAGCAGTTCGAAAGTGGCCTCGGCATCGACGTAGCGCTTGCCGATGAGCGTGCCCTGGGCATGGTCGGCCGCAGGCTCGCCCGCGCTCTGCTTGTCCTCGGCCATGGGGGCGCCGCCGCACTCGATGGTGCCTTGTCCGGCACGGATGACCATCACTTCGGTGTCGCAGGTCGCGCTCTTGAGGCGGGTTCCGGGTTTCATGGCTCGTTCCTGTCGTGCTTGCTGCGCAAGGCCGCTGGCGGCCCGGCGTCGGGGGGGGGGGGGCGGAGATCAGGCGATGGCGCCTGTCGCCTTCAACTGTTCGATGCGGTCCCATTCCAGGCCCAGTTCCATCAGCACCAGTTCGGTGTGCTCGCTGGCCTGGGGGGAGCGCGTGGTGGTGATCGCCTCGTAGTCCCACTCGACCGGGCTGCGCGAGAGCTTGAGCGGCTTGTCGCTGCCGTCGGCGGCCTCCACTTCGAGAATGTGGTCGTTGGCCTGGACCTGTTCCTCTTCGGCAAGCTCGAGAAGGTTGAGGATCGGCGCCCACTGGCCCTTCATCGTGCGCAGGTGTTCGCGCCAGTAGGCGAAGGGCTGAGCGGCGAAGGCTTCGACGAGGATCGCGCTCGCCGCCGCGGCGTTCGTGATGAGGCTCAGGGGATCGGCAAAACGTGGGTCCTGTGCCGCCTCGGGGCGGCCAACGTGGGCGAAGGTGTCCTCGATCAGACCGGTCGGGCTTACCATGCACAAGTTGATCGTGCGCCCGTCGCTCGTGCGGAAATTGCCCATGAAGGGATTGCGTGCGTTGCCGCCGGAGCTGGGCATCGGGTTGCGGGTGATGATCCCGGTTTCGAGGGCCTGGGCCATGTTGGCGCCCGCCGCCCAGGTCGCGGTCGAAAGCAGCGAGACGTCGAGCTCCTTGGCTTCGCCCGTGCGTTCGCGGTGGAACAGCGCGGCGGAAATGCCGCCTGCGATGAACATGCCCCCGATCGAATCGCCGAAGGCCTGGATGCCCTGGCTGAGCGGGCCGTCCATTTCGGTGGGCGTCATGCAGTCGGCAATGCCGCTGCGGCTCCAGAAGGCGGTGCCATCGAAACCACCCAGTTCGCGTTCGGGGCCCTTGTCGCCCCAGGCGCTGCCGCGCGCGTAGATGATCTTGGGGTTGGCCCGGCGGATGTGCTCGACATCGAAATTGTACTTGCGGCGGTGCTTGGGAAGGTAGTTGGTCAGGAACACGTCGCAGTGCTGTGCCAGTTCGTAGAGCACTTCCTGGCCCTCGGGCGTGGTGAAGTCGACGCCGACCGAGCGCTTGCCGCGGTTGGGATGCTCGAACAGGGTGTGGCGTTGCGGATCGAGAGTCACGCCGCCCATGTTGAGGAAGCCGCGCTGCGTGTCGCCGCGCACGGGATGCTCGATCTTAATGACGTCGGCCCCCCAGTCGGCGAGGACGGCCCCTGCCGCGGGGACGAACGTGAACTGTGCCACCTCGAGCACTCTCACACCTTCCATGACTCTCGCCATCTGCACGTCTCCCCGTTTCTGTCTTGGCTTCAGGGATAAGGCCGTGGCGGCGCAGCGTCACCCTTTCGGGGGGCTGCGAAGCGCGATCATCGCTCCAACGATAGCGCAGGCTGGCACGCGCGCCGTGGCGATATTCCGCCGATCCGGTGGATTTCACACGGTGGTCTCCGCAAGCAGGGCGGCAAAGGCAACATCCGGACGTGGGAGAGCAGCAGATGGAACTGGGCAGCGCGACGAGTGCGATCGTGACGGGCGGCGCTTCGGGACTTGGCCGGGCAAGCGCGGAGGCGCTCGCGGCCAGGGGCGTGAAGGTAGCGATCTTCGACCTCAACGAAGAGGCGGGCGCTGAAGTCGCCGCGTCCATCGGGGGAACCTTCCACAAGGTCGACATCCTCGACGAGGACAGCGTGGAGGCGGGCTTCGCCGCCGCGCGCGCCGCGCACGGGCAGGAGCGCGTGCTGGTCCACTGCGCGATGGTCGCCAAGGGTGGCAAGACGGTGAGCCGGGACAAGGAAACCGGCGCCTGGAAGCGCCTCAGCACCGAGGACTATGCTTTTTCGGCCGAGGGTATCCTGGTTGCGAGCTACCGCGTGGCCTCGATTTCGGCGCTGGGCATGGCGGCAAGCGACCCGCTCGGCGAGGACGGCGAGCGCGGTGCGATCATCCTCACCTCCAGCGCGGCCGCGCAGGACGGGCAGGTCGGGCAGGTCGCCTATGGCTCTCTCAAGGCGGGGGTGAACGGACTTGTCCTGCCCATGGCGCGCGATCTCATGGACCTGGGGATCCGGGTCAATTCGATCATGCCGGGGATCTTCGCGACGCCTCCGATGCTGCGCTTCAAGGACTTCAACGCCAAGATGTGGGACGCTCTCAACGCGTCTGTTCCTTTCCCCAAGCGGCTGGGCCGCCCCGAGGAATTTGCCAGTCTCGTCGTCGAGATTGCCGGAAACAGCTACCTCAATGCGCAAGGATTTCGCATCGACGGCGCGATTCGGATGCCGCCGCGCTGACTTGTTCGGCGAGGCTCAGGCGATAGATTTGCGACTCCATTTCAGAAGATTGCGTGCTGCGGGCGTGGTGTCAGGTCTGCGCCTGCAGGCACATATTGCAAAAAGTGCATTCGCAGTTGCACAAAGAAATACTAAGCTAGGTTGACATTTCCCCTCACTTAATACTAACCTTGCTTAGCTTTTCGGGGTGAGGCCCCAGACAGATCCCAATACCAAATCCCAACGCGGACCAGCAGGTCCAAACCAAAGTGAGGCCCATGATGAACACCAAGATGCTCGCATCGCTCTGCGCCGCCGCTGCGTTCCTGCCGCTCAGCGCGCAGGCCGCCACGTCCCAGGAAGAGGCCACCACCAGCGCTGCCGCAATCGTGCAGGTCGCCCAGGGCACGCAGGCCCAGGCTCCGGCGGTCGAGGCGCGCAAGGGCTCGATGATCTACAGCGACGGCAAGCGTATCGGCCAGGTCTTCCGCGTGCGCGAGAACGGCGATGCGCAGGTCGTCATCAACGGCCAGAGCCACATCGTTCCTGCCGAGACGCTGATCGAAAAGGACGGCAAGCTCGCCACCACGCTCAGCCGCTCGCAGGTCGTGTCCGGCCGTTAAGAATCTTCTCCCGTGGGGCCTTGTTGACGCCCCCGAGGATCCGCACAGGCGGATATGGGCTGCCGATCCTTCGGCAGCCCCTTTTTCGTGCCGATGCCCAAAACGGCGATCTCTCCAGGTTGAGCCAAGGCGGCGTGCGAAAGGTCTGCTCGACAGTTAGGGGAGCCCGAGGGCGATGGTCCTTAAGAACTGCTCCTCTTTCCGACTTGCTACTGGACGTTCCCGAGGTTCGCCGAGATCGCCTCGAGCGTGGCATTGACCTGCCGCAACTGCTCGTCGGAGAGGCCGGCGAAAGTGGCCTCTTCGCTGAGCGTCGCGACATCGCTCAGCGTGCCGGTCAGTTCCTGCCCCTTGGGCGTCAGGTAGATGGCGTGGGCGCGGCGGTCGTCGTGCTTGCGTTTGCGTTCGACCATGCCCTCGGCGATCAGCCGGTCGACGAGGCGCCCGGCGGAGACCTCCGAGATTTCCAGTGTCTCGGCGATGACCCTTTGCGTGGCGCCGGGGCGGGAGGAGACGACGGCAATGACCGTCCATTGTGAGCGGGTGACGCCCAGTTCGGCAATCGCCTCGTCGAAGTGCTTGCGCATGAGCCGCGAGACGATCGCCATCTTGAGCGCCACGTCGCGCTTGAGCGTGTCGGGCGCGGCCTTGCCGCTGTCCGTCCCGGACGTATCGGGGAGGCCCGGGCAGGTGGCCGAGGCCGCGTGGGGCAGCGGGCCGCTCACACCCTTTCGATGATGATCGCGGGGGCCATGCCGCCAGCCGCGCACATCGTGACTAGGGCGTAGCGCCCGCCGGTGCGTTCCAGTTCGTCGAGCGCGGTGCCGATGAGGACCGCGCCCGTGGCCCCAATGGGGTGGCCCAGCGCGATGGCGCCGCCATTGGGGTTCACCTTCTCGCGCGCAAGGCCAAGATCGCGGATGAATTTCTCGACGACGACCGCGAAGGCCTCGTTCACTTCCCACACGTCGATGTCGTCCGGGGTGAGCCGGGCGCGGGCAAGCGCCTTGCGCGCGGCGGGGACCGGCCCGTTCAGCATGAGCGTAGGGTCATCGCCGATGTTGATGGCCGTCACCACGCGGGCTCGCGGGGCGAGGCCGTGCGCCTTGGCGTATCCGGGCGAGGCTAGGAGCAGCGCGGCGGCCCCGTCGACCACGCCCGAGGATGTGCCGACATGGTGGACGGCCGTGAACTCGAGATCGGGATAGCGCCTGCGGATCTGGCCGGCAAAGCTCGTGCCCTCGCGCGTGGCGGGCAGATCGTAGAACATGGCAAAGGCGGGTTTCAGCTCGGCGAGGCCCTCGGCGGTGGTCTGGGGGCGGGGATATTCCTCGTGGTCGAGCAGGACCTTTCCGTCTGCGTCGGTCACGAAGGCGAGCGAGCCCTCGAAGCGCCCTTGTGCGATGGCCTGTGCCGCGCGGCGCTGGCTTTCGAGCCCGAAGGCGTCGAGCTCGGCGCGCGAGATCCCTTCCATCGCGGCAATGGCATCGGCCGCAACGCCCTGGTTGGTCTGGGGATGGCGGGCATCGAGCGAGGGGTTGTTGGTGCCAAGGCCCCCGGCAATATGCACCTTCTTCTCGCGCAGCATCGTGCCGTAGTCGACGACATGGCTCATCATTTCGCTGCCCCCGGCAACCACGCAGTCTTCCAGGCCCGCCATGATCTGGCCTGCCGCAAGGCTGGTGGCGGTGAGGCCCGAGGCGCAGAAGCGGTCGAGCGTGACGCCGCTGACCGTCACATCGTAGCCCGCATCGAGCGCGGCCATGCGGCCAAGATCGCCGCCCTGCAGGCCCATCTGCGCGCTGGTGCCCCAGATCACGTCGTTGATGGTCGCGGTGTCGAGGCCGTTGCGCGCGCGGATCGCGGCGAGCACCGTGCGGGCGATGTGCTGGGGGTGCAGGCCCGAATAGGCGCCCTTGCCGGTCTTTCCGATGGCGCGCGGCGTACGCACCGCGTCGATGATGTAGGCCTCGGCCATGCAAGCTCTCCCCTGGCAACTGGCGGTCCCTGCCACGCGCTGTTCCGCTGGACGGACTGCGTGCGCGTGCATCTTGGTCTGGCACCGCAGGCGGGATAGGCCAAGGCTCGGGCGCGTGTGCGGGCCATATCTCCGCCGGGGCGATGGCGCGTCGAATATGGCTGGACCTGTCAGGCACGGGGCCGGATCATCGCGGGATGAAACGAGAATGCGCACCAGGGATGGGCGAGCTAGGAACGGGGCAGAGGTGATGGCTGAGGACGCGAAGGACGTGCAGGGGACAGCGCCCGGGACCGCGTCAGGTACCGCGCGCGAATCCGAAGCGCCGCCCGGGACATTCGCGCCGCTGGCCGTCGCGCCGTTCCGGCGCATCTGGTCGAGCAGTGTGTGCTCCAATCTCGGCCACCAGATCCTGGGCGTGGCCGCGGCCTGGGAAATGACCCGCCTTACCGATTCTCCAGCCATGGTGGCCGGAGTGCAGACCGCGCTCATGCTGCCGCTCATGCTGGTGGCGCTGCCCGCAGGCGCACTGGCGGACATGTTCGACAGGCGCATCGTGGCCATGTGCGGCCTGGCCTTTGCCTGCCTTGGCGGCAGCGTCATGGCGCTGTGCGGGCTTCTGGGGCTGGTCACGCCCTGGCTCATGCTGGGCCTCATCTTCGCAATCGGCTCGGGCGTTGCGCTCTTCGGTCCGGCCTGGCAGGCCTCGATCAGCGAACTGGTCCCGCCCCGCCTGCTCCCTCCTGCGGTGGCGCTGGGTTCGGTCAGCTTCAACCTGGCGCGCTCGGTTGGCCCTGCCATCGGTGGCTTCCTGGTGCTGGCCGCAGGCGCGCACGTGGCCTTCGGGGCCAATGCGATCGGGTACATTCCCTTCCTCCTTGCCTTCTATTTCTGGAAGCGCGAGCAACCCGCCTCGCGCCTGCCACCTGAAAGCCTGGGGCGTGCGCTCGTCTCGGGCATGCGCTTCGCATTGCACGCAGGCGGGGTGCGCAATGCCATCGTGCGTGTTTTCCTATTCGGCTTTTGCGTGGCGACGGCCTCCGCGCTCGCCCCGCTGATCGCGCGCGACCAGCTCGCGGGCGACGCGGCGTCCTATGGCGTTCTCCTGGGCGCGGGCGGTGTCGGTGCGATCCTGGGCTCGCTCTCGACCGCGACCCTGCGCGCGCGGCTGGGGCCTGAGCTCGCCATCCGGATCGGCACGCTGGTGACCGCGGGTGCGCTTGTCGGCATTGCCTATAGCCGCTCGATCTGGGTCGCGGCACCGTGCTTCCTACTCCAGGGCATGGGGACGATGATGGTGCTTGCGATGCTCAACGTGGCTGTCCAGCTTTCGGCCCCGCGCTGGGTGACGGCGCGCGCGCTCTCGCTTTATTCCTCGGCGGTGACGGGGGGGATCGCGCTGGGCTCGATCGGTTGGGGCGCGATCAGCAACGGGCTTGGCCTTCAGACGACGGTGCTGGTCTCGGGCCTGGCACTGGCAGCGACGGTGGCGCTGGGCTTCGTCCTGCCCATGGCGCACGAGGGCGAGGACCGCCGCGCGCCGGTGTCGCTGGGCAAGAGCCCCGAGGTGGCGCTGGGGCTGACCGCGCGCTCCGGGCCGGTCGAGATCGAGATCGACTACCGGGTGGAGCCTGCCAATGCGCGCGAGTTCTTCCGCCTGATGCAGGACGTGGGCAAGGCGCGGCGGCGCAACGGCGGCTTTGCCTGGTCGCTGGCGCGCGATATCGCGGACACGCAGCTGTGGATCGAGCGCTACGAATGCCCGACCTGGGGTGACTATCTGCACATGCGCAACCGCTTCACCCAAGCCGACCTCGATCTCCAGGAAAAGGTCGAGACTTTCAATACGCTGCGCGATGGGTCGCGGCTGCGTCGGCGGTTGATGCGGCCCTTCGGATCGGTGCGCTGGCGCGCCGAGGTGCCTGACCCCGGCCCCGATCAGCCTCGCCCCTTCAGCTACTGAGGCGCGCCTCGTAGCTTCCCCGATCTTGACGGGCCTTCGTCTCGATATGATACTTCGCACATCATAACAAAAGAGCGAGGAGAGGGGACGATGGAGGCACAGGCTCTTGCAGACCATCGCAAGTCGGCCGCCGTGGCGCAGGAGGGGTTTCGTCTCGACGCCAAGGCGCGGCGGCTGGCGAGCTTGCGGGAATCGCGCGCCGCGCTGCGCAGCGCTGGCCTGCTTCAGGACGGTCCGGGATCGGAGGATGTGGCTGGGGGTAACCCCGAGCACGTCCCTGTCTTCTATCTCGACGGGCCTGCGCACGCGCAGCGCCGTGCGGCCATCGCCCGTTTTTTCACGCCCAAGGCGATCCAGACTCGCTACCGTACGATCATGGAGGAGACGACCGCGCGCCTGCTCGATGATCTGCGCGCGACCGGCTCGGCCCGGCTCGACCGCATCGCCTTTGAGCTGACGGTGGCGGTGGCCGCGAACATCGTCGGCCTGACCGAGACCTCGCCCAGCCAGATGGCGCCGCGTCTCCAGTGCCTGCTGCGCACCGCGTTCAGTCCGGCGACGGGACTCGGCAAGCTGCGCGACCGGATCATCCGAAGCGTCTACGGCGTCTGGTTCTACCACGCCGATGTGCGCCCGGCCGTGGCGCGGCGGCGGGCCGAGCCGGGCGATGACATCATCTCGCAGTGCCTCGCCAAGGGCTATTCCGACAAGGCCATCCTGATCGAGTGCATGACCTATGCGACCGCGGGCATGGTCACGACGCGCGAATTCATCGTTATGGTGGCCTGGCACCTGTTCGACAATCCCGAACTGCGCGCCCAGTTCCTGGACGGCGACGAGGAGGCGCAGATGGCGATCCTCCTGGAAATCCTGCGGCTCGAACCGATTGCCTCGGTGCTCTACCGCCGCGCGGGTGAAGGCCTGTGCGACCAGGCGCTGGGCGAGGTTCCGGGCGGCGAGCGGCTTGCGATCGACCTTCGCGCGGTCCACGGCGATGCGCAGTCGGTGGGCGCCTGCCCCCATGCGATCGATGCCGAGCGTGCGCGGCGCGAAGGGCAGAAGGCCGAGTTTCTGAGCTTCGGCGATGGGCCGCACCACTGTCCCGGCTGGCAGGTGGCGCTCCACGAGACCCGAACCTTCATCGATCAGCTGCTGCGCGTGCCCGGTATCGCGATGGCCCGCGCGCCCGATATCATCTGGAATGCACAGTTGATGAGCTACGAACTGCGCGACGCCCGGCTCACCTGCAGTAGGGCGTGATCGCCGGAGCGAACTTTGCCCTTTCCTTGTGACAGGCCACGGGGCGCGATCTAACCTCGCGTCCTGAGAGAGTGCATGGACGTGACGGCGCCAGGAGCGCGCCTGTCATGAGCCGTGCCCGAAAGGGGAGAAGGGTGTGAGGACCCGAAGGGCTTTTCTTGCAACGGCGTCATGCCTGCCGCTCGCGCTGGCCGTCGCGCCTGTCGCGGCGCAGGACAGGGCATCCGGGACCACCATTCCTCAGGATGAGAGCATCCAGGCCGAGCGGGTCATCGTCGTGACCGCGCAGCGCCGCGCCGAGGCGCAGGTCGACGTGCCGATCTCGATCACCGCGCTCGATGCCGGGATGCTCGAAACCGCCAATGTGCGCGAGCTTTCGGGCATCCAGAGCATGGTCCCTGCGCTGCGCTTTGATCGCCAGAGCCAGTTCGTCCAGCCCACCATCCGCGGTGTCGGGACCAGCATCACCACTTCGGGCGGGGGCTCGAACGTCGGGATCTATGTCGACGGCTTCTATTCGCCCAACCCGGCCGAGGCTGACTTCGACCTGCTCAAGGTGCGCAGCGTGCAGGTCCTCAAAGGCCCGCAAGGGACGCTCTTCGGCCGGAACACCACGGGCGGGGCGATCCTGGTCGAGACCGCCGATCCCAGTGTCGATCCGGCGATGGAATTTCGCGCCTCGCTCGCCAGCTTCGAGGCGATACGCGCGCAAGGCTATGTCACGACAGGGCTGACCGACAGCCTCGCGCTCGACCTCGAAGTTAACTACGCGACCGGCAAGGCCTATCAGCGCAACATTGCAAGCGGTGCGCGGGACCGGCGTTACCGCAACTGGCAGGTGCGTACGGGCCTCAAGCTGGATCTGGGCGATGTCACCGCCAAGCTGCGCTACCAGCATGTCGAGACCGACGATCCGCGCCCCCTGCTCTACAACATCTTCGTCGACGATGTGCTGGGCGTCGGGGCGCCCAGCTTCGCGCCGCCCTCCACCTACACCACCGATCCCGACTTCTACGCACCGGGGCCGGATCGCAGTTTCATCACGACCAACAACGACATCGTGCAGCTGACGCTCGAGGCGGATCTGGGCTTTGCCGATCTCGCCTCCTTCACCCAGTACCGCGATCAGGACGTTGATGCCTCGCTCGATCTCGACAAGACCGCGCTGACGATCTTCCAGTACGGCCTGCCGGTCTTCAACCGCACCTTCACGCAGGAATTCCTGCTGACCTCCAAGCCGGGCCCGGCGCTGCAATACACCGCGGGGCTGTTCTACCTGTTCAATTCGGACCGCTACAAGACGTACGCGGACAACGCCGTACCGCTGGGCTTTGGCCGGGTGCGCCTGGGCGGTTCGGACGCGCCTACGCGCAGCTACGCGGCCTTCGTCGACCTCACCTACGAAGTCACGCCCAGCCTCTTCGTGACAGGCGGCCTGCGCTATGCCCACGACACGATCACCAATGCGTTCTACAACGTGGGGGAGGAGGCCTTCGACGTTGCGGACGTGAAGAGTGACCGCTTCACCCCGCGTCTTGTGGTACGTTACAAGCCGAGCGATACGACCAGCATCTACGCTTCCTACGCGCGCGGCTACAAGGCGGCGATCCTCGATGTCGGCGGCTCGTGCCAGAACCCGCCCGACTTCGTGTGCAACGATGTCTCGCCCGAGAACATCGATGCCTTCGAGATCGGCTTCAAGACCGAGAGCGAGCTGCTCAGCTTCGAGGCGGCGGCCTTCTACTACGACTACCGCAACCTGCAGGTCTCGCTCTTCACCGATGGCCGGGCCGAGATCATCAACGCCGCCAAGGCCGAGGTCTACGGCGCAGAAGCCGCGCTGGCGCTGCGGCTGGGCGGTGGGTTTTCGATCACCGCGGGCGGCGCCTATGTCCATGGCCGCTATACGGACTTCCCGGGCGCCCCGGTCTACATGCCCTGCGCCGATTTCGGGCCGGATGTTGCGGCCTCGTGCGCGGGCAGCGGTGTGTCCTATCTCAATGTGCCGGTCGATCTGAAGAACGTCGACATGCAGCGCACGCCCGAATTTACCGGCAATTTGGGCGCGCGCTGGGAAGTGGGACTGGCTGGCGGCGAACTCGCGCTGTCGGGCAACTTCTACTACACGTCCTCGTTCTTCTTCGGCCCGTCGGGCACCCAGTTCCAGGGCGGTGACTACGAGACCCTCGCGCTGCGCGCGCAGTGGGACGACCCTGAAAGCCGCTTCTTCCTCGCCGTCTTCGGCGACAACGTGACCGACAGCCGCTACGTCAATCAGGTCCAGTACAACAACTTCGGTTTCGGCGCGACTTGGAGCCAGCCTCGCACCTGGGGTGTCGAGATCGGCTACAGGTACTGAGGCGCGTGCTGACCAACACCTCCATCGCCGAGGGCGAGGTGGCGACCGCAGGGGGGGGCGTTCCAACTGGCGCGCCGCCCGAACTTCCGGGCATGGCCTACCGCGCCTATGTCCTCGCGCTCCTGACGCTGATCTCGGCGCTGAGCGCGGTGGACCGGCAGATCCTCGACATCCTGGTCGAGCCGATCCGCGCCGACTTCGGCCTTTCCGACGGCCAGCTCGGTGCGCTCAACGGCATCGCCTATGCGGGGGTCTACGCGCTCGCCGTGATCCCGCTCGCGCGGCTGGCGGATCGCTATCCGCGCAAGATCGTGATTGCAGCCGGCATCGTCATCTGGAGCCTCGCTACGACCGCCTCCAGCCTTGCCCGCAATTTCACCCACCTGTTCGTCGCGCGCATGGGCGTGGGGCTGGGTGAGGGGGGCCTCAGTTCCCCCGGCCCCGCGCTCCTGTCCGATCTGTTCCCGCGTCACCAGCGCGGTACGGTAACCTCGATCTACATGACCGGCCCCGCGATCGGGATGGGCCTGGCCTATGCGATTGGTGGCTACGTGGTGGCCGCCTATGGCTGGCGGGCGGCGTTCCTGGTTGCCGGGCTTCCCGGTCTGGTCCTGGCCGCCTTGTTCTATCTCACCGTGCGCAACGTGCCCAAGGGCCTGGCGGACGGGTTGCGCGCCGATCCCCCGCAGCCGGGGCTGGGACGCACGCTCAAGGCTATCGCGGCCTTGCGCACGATCCTCTGGATGATCGTTGCGCTCGCCTGCCTCGCGCTCATGGTCAACGGGCTGCTGCGCTGGATTCCGGCCTATCTCACCCGCACGCAGGGGCTCGCGCCGGTCGAGTTCGGCGCCTGGCTTGGCGCAGCAGTGGGGACGGGCAGTTTTGTCGGGCACCTTGTCGGCGGGCCGCTCGCCGATTGGGTGGGACGCCGTGATCCGCGCCGCCAGATGGGGATTGGCATTGCCGCCAGTCTGGGGGCTGCGCTCACCATCGTTGTGCTCTTCAACGCGCCTTCGATGGCCGTCTTCTATGGCCTTGCGGGCTTTCTGTCCTTTACCGGGGGGATCTTCGCTGCCCCGCTCATCATGGTCTGCACCACACTGCCGCCGGTCTGGGCCCGCGCGACGACGGCGGCGATGACGCTGATGGCGGTCTATCTCGTGGGCTATGGTTTCGGACCGGCGCTGCTGGGCGTCCTCAGCGATGCGCTCGCCCCGTCCTTTGGGGAGGATGCGCTGCGCATTGCGCTCCTCTCCAGCACGGTCCTGGCGCTTCCCGCCACCTTCAGCTTCGCCATGGCCGCACGCCACTACCGCGCAGACCTTGCCGAGAGCGAACGCCAGCTCGCCCGCGATGCCGGGCGGCCCGACATCCCCAATCCCGACAGGGAGACCCCGTGATGACGACACCGCCCCGCCGCCTGCCCAATCTCCCCCGTGAAGAATGGACCGATCCTGCGCGCGAGGTCTTCGCCTTCTGGGGTGAGCCCAACGCGCGTGAGGAAGGCTCGCGCACCAACATCATGATGGTGCTGGCCAACCACCCGGACATGGCCATGCCCTACAACCATTGGGCCAAGCACCTTCTGATGACCAACACGCTGCCCACCCGCGCGCTCGAACTTCTGATCCTGCGCGTCGCCTGGCGGGTGAAGAGCGCCTACGAATGGCACAACCATGTCGGTTACGGCCTCAACGCCGGTCTCACCCTTGAGGATATCGCCGCGATCCGCGACTACCCCGAAGGCGCGGGGCGCTGGGCCGAGGCGGACTGCCTCGTGCTCGATGCGGTCGATGACCTGATGGAGCGGCATAGCGTCTCGGACGCGACCTGGGAGGGGCTGGCGCGCCACTACGACCGGCGCCAGATGATGGATCTGGTCATGTCCATTGGCCACTACGTGATGACGAGCTGGGCGCTGTCCTCCTTCGGCGTGCCGATAGAGGGCGATGTCGACCCCATCGGCTTTGATCTCAGGACCGCCTCGGGCGACGGGCCGGCCCGTACCTTCAAGCCGGGCGAAGTCGATGATTGGGCGGAGCGCAACCAGGCCTGAGCGCTCATCCCCGGCCCGCGGGCCATCGCCGGGCCGATAGAATGGCGGGCAGGTAAACGCGCAATTGCAGCCGGTCGGGCGCGGGGTCAGAACAGATCCCGACATCACTTCACGAACATGAGGGCGGAGGCAGAGCAGCATGGCGACCGAGATCATCTTTCCCAAGATCGGCTTCTCGATGACCGAGGGGCAGATCGCGGAGTGGACCTTTGGCGAGGGCGAGGAAGTGACCGAAGGCGAATGCCTGTTCCTGCTCGAAGCCGACAAGTCCACCAACGAGGTGGAGGCCCCGGCGTCGGGCATCCTGCGCATCACCGTGCCCGAGGGCGAGACGGTGCAGGTCGGCACCATCGTCGGCACCATCGAGTAAGGCGCAGCCGATGACGCTCAAGGTCGGTATTGTCGGCGCTGCCTGGGGCGGCATGGCCCATCTTCCCGCCTGGCGCGCGGTGCCCGGCGTCGAGGTGACCGCGATCTGCACCTCGCGCGAGGAGACGGCACGCGCCGCCGCGCAGAAGTTGGGGGTGGAGCGCGCCTTCTGGGATGCCCACGAAATGTGCCGCGATCCTGATATCGACATCGTGGACCTGGGCACCCGGCCCAATTTCCGCCAGCCCTGGCTCGAGACCGCGCTTGCCCATGGCAAGCACGTCTACAACGCCTCGCCCCACGCGCCGGGATGGGAGGGGGCCAAGGCCATCGACGCGGCCTGGCAGGCCTCGGGCGCGGTCGGCGTCGTCGATGCCTTCATCGAATACGTGCCCGCCGTGCGCCGCCAGATCGAACTGGTGCACGAAGGCTATATCGGCACGCCCATCGGCGGGACCTGCCATCTCAACATTTCGCTGTTCAACCGTGCCTCGAAGCAGTTTCCCTACAACTGGTTCGCGCGCAGCGACGCGGGCGTTTCGGGCCTGCGCAACAATGGCAGCCACGCGCTCTACCCGCTTCTTGCCATGCTGGGGCCGGTCGAGGAGGTCGTGGCCGATGATCGCCAGGTTCTCTCCGAATGGGTCTATGAGGACGGGGAGCGGGTCACGCCCGAGACGACCGACACCGGCAACGCGCTGCTGCGCTTTGCGAACGGGCCCATCGTACAGCTCCAGGCGGGCTGGGCGATGACGATGCACGATGGCTGGCTGCTCGACATCTACGGAACGCAAGGGCGACTGGTAACGCGCGCGCCCACGTTCCCGAGCGCGCAGGACTGCACGCTTTGGGGCCTCAGGGCACAGGACAAGCCCAACCCCCACGCACCGAGTGACCTGCAGCCGCTCGACATTCCCGAGGCGTACCGGGCAGACCCGGACCTGGCCATTGATGCCAGCTTTCCGATCCCCCCCTGCTTCCCGATGGCGCTGGCCATGCAGCGCATGGTCGCCGCGATTGGAGGCAAGAGCACCGCCGCGCCCGACTTCGCCCGTGCGCTGGAGGTCGAGCGCTGCCAGGAAGCAATGTCCCGCGCGCAGGCGGAGAAGCGCTGGATCGCGCTGTCCGAAGTTGTCTGAATACGACTTTTTTACAGGTGCTTGGTGGAGGTGCTCCCGAGATATCGCCGTGGCGCAGCGGCTCTCGTTGACCTTGCCCGCCTGGCCCCTGACAGTTCCCCTCGACGCCTGAAGCGAGCGAGGTTTTCCCATGACCCAACCCAGTAACGCCCCCCAGCCGGATTCCGCCGCGCTGACCGACATCTTCCGCCGGATGCTGCGGATCGAGCGCAACGACAACGCGATCCTCTCCACCATCCGCAAGGGGCGCCTGCAGATGCCCTACTACTCCGCGCGCGGGCAGGAGGTGATCCCGGCAACGATCTCCCACTTCCTCACCGACGAGGACCAGATCTGCACGATCTACCGCGGCATCCAGGACATGGTGGCCAAGGACATGCCGCTCAAGCCCCTCTGGGCCGAGATCGCGGGCCGCGTCGATGGCACCTGCAAGGGCAAGGGCGGCCCGATGCACCTCACGCATCCGCCGACGGGCGTGATGGTGACGACGGGCGTCGTGGGCTCCTCGATGCCGATTGCCAATGGCCTTGCCTGGGCGGCGAAGCTCGACGGTTCGCGGCGCGTGGTCATTGCCTATTTCGGCGATGGCGCCTCCAATATCGGGGCCTTCCACGAGTCGCTGAATCTGGCCTCGCTCTGGAAGCTGCCGGTCATCTTCGTGTGCCCCAACAACGGCTTTGCCGAACACACCCGTTTCGAGAACGGCACTTCGGTCGACCAGATCTCCAAGCGGGCGATCGGTTACGGCATGCCCGGCTTCACGGTCGATGGAAACGATCCTTGGGAGATGTACGCGCAGGTCTCCACCGCGATTGCGCGCGCGCGTGACGGGGAGGGGCCAACCCTGCTCGAATGCACGACCTTCCGTTTCCTCGGGCACGTCCTGGGCGATGACAACAAGTACATGGCCGAGGGCGAACTGGCCGCGGCGAAGGAGAAGGACCCGTTGCCCCTGTTCCGTCAGCGCCTGCTCGACGAAGGGCACGTGGACGAGGCGACGCTTGCCGCGATGCAGGAGAAGATCGAGGCCGAGGTGGCCGAGGCCCGTGACTTCGGCCTCGCCAGCGAACTGCCCCCGGTGGACGAGATCCGCCGCGATGTCTTTGCCCAGGAGATGATGGCATGAGCACGACGACAACCAGTGCGGCCAAGCCCGCCGGCACGAGCAAGATGAACAGCCTACAGGCCGTGAACGCGGCGCTGCACCAGGCCATGGCCGCCGACGACAAGGTGCTGGTCCTTGGGGAGGACATCGCTGATCCCGAAGGCGGCGGCGTGACCGGCGCGACGGCGGGCCTTTCGACAAAGTTCGGGGGCGAGCGCGTGCGCTCCACCCCGATCTCGGAGCAGGCCATCATCGGGGCGGCCATTGGCGCCGCGCTTGCCGGGTACAAGCCGGTGGCCGAGATCATGCTGATGAACTTCACCACGGTCGCGATGGACATGATCTTCAACCACGCGGCCAAGCTGCGCTTCATGTCGGGCGGGCAGACCTCGGTGCCGATCACCATTCGCACGCTGACAGGCGCTGGCTGGCAGACCGCGGGCCAGCACGCCGATCACCTCGAAGGTTGGTACGCGCACGCGGCCGGGATCAAGGTCGTCGCGCCGTCCAACCCGGTCGACTACAAGGGCCTGCTGCTCTCGTGCATCGAGGACCCGGACCCGTGCATCTTCATCGAGAGCGCGGGCTCGCTGTTCGTGCCCGCCGAAGTTCCCGACGACCAAGGGCCGATTCCACTCGGCAAGGCGCGCGTCGTTCAGGAAGGCTCGGACCTGACCATCGTCACCTGGTCGAGCCAGACCGTGCGCGCGCAGATGGCGCTTCCCGCTCTGGCCGAGGCGGGCCTGTCGGTCGAACTCATCGACTTGCGCACCATCTCGCCCTGGGACCGCGAAACCGTTCTCGCCTCGGTGCGCAAGACCGGGCGGCTCCTCGTCGCGCATGAGGCGGTGCGCGATTTCGGGCCCGGCGCGGAGATCGCCGCGACTGTCTCGGAAGAGCTGTTCGGCGATCTCAAGGCCCCGGTTCGCCGCCTTGGCGCGCCCAAGTGCCCGGTTCCCTTCGCGAAGGTGCTGGAAGATGCCTACATCGTCCAGCCGGATCAGATGGTGGCCGCCGCGCAGGCGCTGATGGGGTGACGAAGAACAGTTTGATTCAAGGGGCCATCGCCCCTTGACCCCCGAACGGGCGACCTCACCAGTCTCGGTCAAGGCAGCGCGAGTAAGGTGAGGTTGCACGTTTTGGGAGCCCGAGGGCGATGGCCCTAGGAAACTTCTTCCTGATTACTCCACCGCCGCCAGTTCCAGCACCGCATCACCTGCGCTTTCGTTCCAGAACGCCGCGCTGCCACCCAGCGCGCGGTTCAGGAACGCGCGTTTCAGGAACAGGTGGACCGGATACTCGACAGTGAGGCCGATCCCGCCGTGGAACTGCACGGCCTCTTCGGCAACCTGCTTGTAGACCTCGCAGCAATGGGCCTTCATCGCGCCGAGCGCGAGGGGGGCAGCCTCGCTGCTGGCCTCGTAGAGCGCGGTTGCGGTTTCCAGCGCAACCTTGAGGTCGGCGGCGCGATGCTTGAGGGCCTGGAACATGGCAAGAGGCCGGTCGAACTGGCGGCGGGTGCCCAGATACTCGATCGCCATGGCCAGGACGGCGTCGGCTCCGCCCAGCGCATCGCCCGCAAGGCCAAGGCACAGAAGACCGTCAAGCCGTTCGGTCAGGGCCGCGGCCTCGCTACCCGCCGCCAGCGGGATGCGCGGGACATCGGGCGCCGGTGCGACGGTGAACAGGCGGCGCGAGCCATCCCAGGTGGGAAAGGGCGTGATCTTTGCGCCTGCAAGGTTGATCAGGGTCACCTCGTCGGTGCTGCGCACAAGTATCCGGTCTGCCGTATCGGCATCGGGGACCGCGGTGAGGTCCTCTCCGGCGATGGTGAGCGAGGCCGTGATCGCCTCGCCCGCCATGGCGCTTTCCATCAGATCCTCGCGACCGGGGAAGTCCGGGGCCTGGACCAGGGCCTCAAGCGCGAGGAACTGGGCGAGAGCCGGGCCGGGCATGCGCGCGCGGCCCATCTCGGTGAAGATCACGGCGAGGTCGCGGCGTTCGAGGCCAAGGCCGCCCAGCGCTTCGGGCACGCCAGCCATGAACCAGCCCAGCTCGGCCATCTGCGCCCACGAGGCCTTGGCATCCTGCGCGGCCTGCCAGTCGGGAAAGACCTTGCGGGCGCTGTCCTCCAGTTCGCGGCGCATCTCGCTCATTGTCCGGCCTCCGTGATCCAGTTCTTCGGCTCGCGGGGCATGCCCAGCATGCGTTCGGCAATGATGTTGCGCTGCACTTCGTCGCTTCCTCCCGCGATGGTCCAGGCATAGCTGTTCATGAAATCGGCCATCCAGTTGCCGCTGTTGAGATCGCCGAAGGTGATCGGCGCGTGCATCTGTCCGGCAAGATCCGCCAGTTCGACGCCAAGGTCCGTCCAGGCGCGCAGACAGCGCGAATAGGCGAGCTTGACGATGGAGGCATCGCCCACGCGTTCGTCCTCGTCCATGCGCTTTTGCAGGAAGCGGTCGGCGAGCGCGCAGACCGCATCGACCCGCGTCGCGAGCGCGCCAAGCTTGCGCAGGACACCGGCATCGCAGGTGCGCCCGGCGGCGTGGACCGCCTCGCTAAGCCGCACCATCGCGCCGCGCATCCGGTAGGAGAGCTCCATCAGCGTCAGCCCGCGTTCGGAGGCGAGCGTGGCCTGCGCGACGGCCCAGCCCGCGCCTTCCTCGCCCACGCGCTGGGCAACCGGGATCTCGACCTCGTCGAGGAAGATCTCGGCGAATTCCTCGTCGCCCTGGATCTGGTGGATCGGGCGCACGCTGACGCCGGGCAGGCGCATGTCCATCAGGAGGTAGGTAAGCCCTGCCTGTTTGGGTCCATCGGCTGAGGTGCGCACCAGCAGCAGGCACATGTCGGCGTACTGCGCCATGGTCGACCAGACCTTCTGGCCCGAGACGACATAGACATCGCCGCGCCGCTCGGCCCGGCTGCGGATCGCGGCCAGATCGGACCCCGCCCCCGGCTCGGAAAAGCCCTGGCACCAGGTCTCGCCCTCGAGAATGCGCGGCAGGTAGTGGCTGCGCTGCTGTGCGCTGGCGCATTCGGCCAGCGTTGCAAAGGCGTGGTAGGTCGACACGAATGAAAGCAGGAGGCGCGGCGTGTCGGCGCGCGCCAGTTCTTCGTAGATGATCTTCTGTTCGGCCAGCGAGCGCCCACCACCGGGCCATTCCCTCGGCCAGTGCGGCACGGCGTAGCCTGCGGCCACCAGCTTGGCGAACCAGGAACGCTGCGAAGCGACGAAGGCTTCGTGCGTGGAGGCCGTGCGCCAGTCCCGGGGCGCTTCGCGCGCGATCCAGTCGCGGATTTCGCGTCTCAAGGCGTCGTCTTCTTGCGTCATGGAGCAAGCTAGGCCCCATTGTGCGCGCGACCTTCAAGCTCGCCGCCGCGATATCGGGCGCACGATGCTACCGCGCGGGGGTGGGGCGGGTTAGGCCCCTGTGCATGGACTTTGACTGGACGCCCGACGAGCAGGCCTTCCGCGAGCGCCTGCGCGATTTTCTCGACACGACCCTGCCGGACGACTGGGAGCGCTTCTCGCAGCACGGCCCGGCCTCCCCGGACCTGACGCGCTATGCCCAGACCTTCTGCGCCGCGCTGGCCGAGGAAGACCTGCTCATCCCGCACTGGCCGGTCGAGATCGGTGGGCAGGGGCAGGACCCCTGGCACCAGACGATCCTGGCCGAGGAAATGTGGATCGCGGGCGAGCCGCGCGGCGGGCAGTACATGAACGTCAACTGGATCGGCCCGACGCTGATCCGCTACGGGACACCCGAGCAGCAGGCGCGCTACCTTCCGCCGATTGCGCAAGGAAAGGCGCTGTGGTGCCAAGGCTTTTCCGAACCCGGTTCCGGCTCGGACCTCGCCTCGCTGCGCACGCGCGCGGTGGCCGATGGCGGAGACTACGTGGTCAACGGACAGAAGATCTGGACCAGCTACGCCGGACTTGCCGACACCTGCTTCCTCCTGTGCCGGACGAGCGAGGATCGAAAGCGGGGCATCACCATCCTGCTCGTGCCGATGGACACGCCCGGCATCACCGTGCGCCAGATCCCCTCGATCATCGGCGAGGGGGACATCCATGAGGTCTTCTTCGATGATATGCGCGTGCCCGCCAGCGCCCGGCTGGGTGAGGAAGGGCAGGCCTGGGAGATTATCGCCTATTCGCTGCGCAACGAGCGGCTGGGCATTCCGCGTTATGCCCTCGCGCGAAGCGCGCTCGACCGCGCCGTATCGATCCTGCAGGAACGGGGTGATTTTGTGCGCGAGGCGGTGCGGATCGAGGCGGCAGGCGCGGCTGCACTGTGCGAGGCGGCCCGGCTCGCGAGCTATGCCATCGTCACCCGCCGTGCCGAAGGCGAGACGATCGGCCAGGAAAGTTCCTCGGCGCGTTACGCCACGGTCATGTGCGAGCGGCGGGTGTGCGAATTCATCGTCGAGCATCTGCCCGAGGCGCTGGCCGACGCGCACCCTTATCTCAAGATGCACCACCAGCGCGGCATCGTCGCGGGGATTGCGGCGGGCGCCGCCGAAATCCAGCTCAACATCATCGCCAGCGACGTGCTGGGCCTGCCACGGGAGGCGCGCTGATGCAGGTTGCCCTGAACGAAGACCAGCGCGCCATCCGCGACGCGCTTGATGCCCTGGCCCGCCCGTTCGAGGAGGCGCCGGTGCACGAGGCGCCGCGGGTGGCCGCCAGCCCGGACTTTGCGCGCGCGCTGGCTGAAAGCGGCTTTCTCGATGTCGCTTGCGACCCGGACTTGGGCACCGCGACGGCGGGCGTGGTGGTGGAACGCCTCGCCCGTCTGCCTTTCGCGGTGGAGGCGGCGACGCGGGCTTTCTTCGCGCCGCTCTTGGGTGACGTGTCCGGGCCGGTCTGTCTTGTTGAAGGCACACGCACGCCCCGGCTCGTGCGCTTTCTGGAAGCGGGGGCCTGCGTGATCGTGGTGGAGGAGCAGGGTGTCTCGTATTTCACTGCGGACGAACAGCAGTTGCGTCGGGAGAGCGAGAGCCTCTTCGCCTACCCCATGGCGAGCCTGCTGGAAATCCCGGAAGAGCGCGCGGGGCTTCCGATCACGCCCGGCGAGGCGCGGACGCGCGCGCGCGCGGCGCTGGCGGCGGAGGCGGCCGGACTGATGGCCGCTGCGCTTGCCAGCGTGTGCGCGCACCTCTCCGAGCGTACGCAGTTCGGGCGTAAGCTCGCGACCTTCCAGGCCTTGCGCCATCGCCTCGCCGAAGCGCAGGTGCGCACCAACGGCGTCTATTGGATGGCGATGAAGGCGGCTACCACGCTTGATCCGGCCGATGCCGCGCTCGCGGCCTGGCACGCGCAGGAATCGGCGACTTCGACAGTCTACGACTTTCACCAGTTCCTTGGTGCCATGGGCATGACGCTGGAGCATCCGCTGCACTTCTGGACCTACCGTTTGAAGGCCCTGATCGGGGAACTGGGCGGGCGCGGAGCAAGCGCGGCGGCGGCAGCGGATGCGCTTTGGGGGTGAGGGAGGCTCCCCGAACCCGTCTACCTCACCTTACGCGCGCACCGTTATCTGAAAAAGGTGAGGTCGCCCATTCCAGGGTCAAGGGGCGATGGCCCCTTGAAATTGGACTTCTCACTCATGCCCGAACGCGGGCCGCGGCAGGCTGAACAGCGCGAGGCTGGCTGCAACCATCAGGACGAGGGTCGTGAGCAAAAACATGTCGTATCCTCCGGTCCGGTCGTAGACCGCCGAGGCCGCAAGCGGTCCGAGTGCAGTGCCGACCGAGAGAGCAACCAGCAGCCCTCCGTAGAGCGCGCCGAAGGCCTTGAGGCCGAAGTGGCGTGTCGCGAGGTAGACGATCACGTCGACTTCCGCGCCCAGTGTCAGTCCGATCAGCACGGCGACGGGAACCGCGCCTTGCGCGCCCGCGCCCAGCAGGATGAGCCCGCTCGCCACGGGAAGGAGGAAGATGACGGCGCCCACGTAAGCCGCGGGAAAACGGTCGAGGAGGAGGCCGGTGCCCAGCCGTCCGGCGATGGAAAAGAGCCCGATCAGCGAGGCCAGCGCGGCGGCCCGGGCGGGAGGAAGCCCGGCATCGGTGAGGATGGGCACGAAATGGACGACCAGCGCCAGCACGGTGAAGGTGAAGAGCAAGCTAGCGACAAGCAGGCGCAGGTAGACAGGCGAGCGCAGGCCTTCGAGGAAACTCACGCCTTCGGGGGCGGGTGTGCGGGGGGCGGGCGCATCGTAGGTTGCAGGGGGCGGCGTGCGCCCTGTGCGGAACAGGACGAGGATTACCGGCCAGGCGAGCGCCATCCAGGCGAGGCCCTGCCAGGCCATCGCGCTTTGCCAGCCATAGGCGGCTATAAGGCGCGCGCCGAGCCAGGGGAACAGCGCGGCGGCAACCGAGGCGCCGCATAGGGTGATCGCGAAGGCAAGGCCGCGTGAGCGGGCAAAGCGGCTGGCGACCGCGGCCGTCCAGACGGTCGCCTGCACCGGCAGCGTGGCCAGCGCCATGAGGGTCCACAGCGCGTACCATTGCCACGCGCTGCCGCTTGCGGTGCCGAGCACGGCAAAGGCCGCGCAGGTGAGCGGAATGCCGATGACGCCCAGAATTCGCGGGCCGACCTTGTCGACGAGCATCCCGATGGGCACCCCGAACACGGCCTGGATCAGCGTGGCGATGGTCATGCCGAAGGTCGTGGTCGCGCGCGACCAGCCAAAGCTTTCGCTGATCGGCTCGATATAGACGCCAAGGCCATAGATGTGGATGACACTGGTGGCGTAGCCAAGGGCGCCGGCCAGCGGGACGCCCCAGTGCGCCTTCCATTCCGCGCGCGCGGTCACAGGGTGCACCTCCGGTTCCTATTCGGCGGGAAGGCGGCCGTTCCTGGCCATCTCGAAACTCTGCCCCAGGTGCGCAAGATAGCCATGGAGGCCGAGATGAGCGTACGTTGCCGGATCGGCGATTTCCCCCATGCGGGCGGCGACTTGCTCGATGGTCCAGTGGGGCTGGAAGACGCCGTGGGTCTCGAGCATGTCGATCTTCGCCATGCGCCCTCCGATCGCGACCAGTGCCTCGCCCGACAGCGCGCAGTCCTCGTGTGCCAGCCAGCCCACCATGGGCGCGACCAGTTCGGGGCCGAGCGGGGGGTACTGCGAGGTGTCGAGCCCGTCGGCCATGCGCGTCATGGCGCCGGGCAGGATGAGATTGCTGCGGATGCCGTGCTCCTCGCCCTCCAGCGCGATCACGTTGGAGAGGCCGATCATGCCCGACTTGGAGACCGCGTAGTTCACGCAGCGCTGGTTGCCGTAGAAACCGCCGATTGAGGAGGTGAGGACCACGCGCCCGTAGTTCTGCGCCTTCATGTGCGGGAAGGCCGCGTGCACAAGGTAGAATGCGCCCATCAGGTGCACGTCGAGCACCGAGTGGAAGTCCTCGACCGCAATCTCGTCGAGTGCGCCGTAGCGCACGTTGCCCGCGTTGTGGATGAGGATGTCAATGCGCCCGAAGGCGTCGAGCGCGCTCTGGACGATGGCTCTGGCCCCTTCGCAGGTGGCGACGCTGTCGGTCGAGGCGACCGCTTCGCCGCCCGCCGCCTCGATCTCACGCACGACCTGCTGGGCTGGACCTTCGTCCTCCCCTTCGCCCAGGATCGCGCTGCCGTTGTCGTTCACGACGACTTTCGCGCCCCTGTTGGCGAGCAGGAGCGCATAGGCCCGTCCCAGGCCTCGCCCGGCGCCGCTGATCACGGCCACCCGGCCATCGAAGCGCAATTCGTCCATCGTCCTCTCCTTCTGACCCGCCTTGGCTAGGCGCTGGCCGCGGTGGGGCGCAACGCGGCTCACGAGCTTTCGCCGGGGCGATGAAAGGGAGGCGATCTTGTCCCGAGCCGGGCGAGGGGCGCAAGAATCCGGGCATGGCACACGAACCCCAGATTGCGCCCGCAGCCGACCTTGCAAAGTCGGTCCTTGTCCCCGCCGAGGCCTATGTCTCGCCCGACTATGCCCGCGCCGAGCAGGATCGCCTGTGGCGCAAGGTCTGGCTCCAGGCGGGGCGGGCCGAGGACCTGGCCGAGACCGGTGACTTCATCACCTATGACATTGGTCCGGATTCGGTGGTCATCGTGCGGACCGGGCCTGACAGTCTGAAAGCGCACCACAACGTCTGCCCCCATCGCGGGCGGCGGCTGGTCGACACGCCGCCGGGCAAGCGCAATGCGCACGGACAGGCGCGCGGGTTCATCTGCGGCTACCATGGCTGGAGCTTTGGCCTTGACGGCGCGAACACGCACGTGCCGCAGGAAGACGACTGGCAGGGCGCCTTGTGCAACGGCCGCGCCGATCTGACGCCGGTGCGGGTGGACACCTGGGGCGGGTGGATCTGGATCAGCCTTGATCCCGAGGGCGAGAGTCTGGAAGCGTATCTTGGCGTGATCCCCGAGATGCTCGATCCCTATCGCCTGCAGGACATGCGCGCGCGCTGGCGCAAGTGGATCGTTTTCGAATGCAACTGGAAGGTGGCGATGGAGGCCTTTTGCGAGACCTACCACGTCGCCACCACCCATCCCGAGTTCAACGCCTTCGGGCAGTTCCGGGGCTGGGCGCGCCAGGAGGGGCTGCATTCGCACATCGGCTACGAGGCGGCGAAGGACATGGAGGAGGACGCGGGCAAGCTGCGCGTGGGGACCGGCGATGCCCGGCTCTCGACCGCCGAGATGCAGCGCTTCACCTGGGAGAATGCGAACACCAACACCACCATGACGATGGTGCGCGCGGCCGAACGGCTGGCGCAGGAGCTGCCTGAAGGGACTCCGCCGGCACAGGTTTCCGCTCACTGGATCGCGGCCTCGCGCCGCGACGATGCCGCGCGCGGGGTGGAGTGGCCGGTGGTCGCGCCCGCGCACACGGCCAAGGCCGGGACGGCCTGGCAGGTCTTTCCCAACTTCCAGATCGGGCAGGCGGTCAACAACATGCTGTGCTACGCCGCGCGCCCCTATGGGAGTGACCCGGACAAGTGCATCTTTGAGGCGGCGGTCTACGAGCTCTACCCGGAAGGGGAGGTGCCCGAGACACAGTGGACCTACACCGAGCCACATGAATGGCCGCCGGTGCTGCAACAGGATTTCAGCAACATGGCCGCCGTCCAGCAGGGCATGAAGAGCGCAGGTTTCCGGGGTGCCCAGCCCAACCCCTACATGGAGCGCGCGGTGGCCAGCCTGCATACGAACCTCGCCCGCTACATGCAGGCGGGGATGCCCGAAGAGCAGGACTGAGCGGAGCTGTCGTTTGCGCGGGGATGCCGAGTAAGAGAAGTAATCTTTCCAAGGGGCCATCGCCCCTTGACCCCCAAACTGCCTACCTCACCTTTCTCGGCCAGGTCGGCGCGCCGAAGGTGAGGTCGACAGTTTGGGGAGCCCGAGGGCGATGGCCCTCGGAACTCTTTTCCTGTTCCCCTTGCCTCAGGCGAAGGGTTCCTCCCCCTCCAGCTTGGTGCGCACCATCAGGCGGCCGCTGGTCACATCGTACCACTCGGCGCGGTGCATGGTCCCGGTGTTGTCCCAGATGACGAGGTCGCCCTCGGACCATTCGTGGCTGTAGGTGAATTCCTCGCGGGTGGCCCATTCGCGCAGTTCGTTGAGGAGCAGGCGCCCTTCCATCACGTCCATGTCGACCACGGTGTGCGCGGTGTTGCCGATCACCAGCGACTTGCGGCCCGACTTGTGCGTCCAGACCAGCGGCAAGGTGTTGTCGCCGATCGCCTGCATGCCCTTGAGCATCGCGACGGGCGGTTCGGGGTTGTAGAAGAACAGCGTCGCCCAGGCGCCGTGGCGCACCTTGAGGTCCTCGATCCGGTCCTTCTCCTCCTGCGGCAGCGCGTCGTAGGCCGCGTAGGTGTTGGAAAAGCCGGTGTTGCCCGTGCCCTTGGGCGAGGGTTTCTTGCACGAGAGGATCGAGGCGAGGATCGGGACTTCCTGCATGGTGCCGTCGATGTGCCAGTAGAGCGAGCCCTTGAGGTATTCCGCGGTCGGCCCGGCGATGGCGGGGTCGATGCTGATCTTGGTGACCTCTTCCTCGTCGCCCTTGCGTTCAGGCGCGTAGGTGCCCAGCGTCTTGGTGAAGGCGATCTGCTCCTCGTTGGTGAAGCCGATCTTCGGGAAGACAAGCACGCCGCGCTCTTCGAGCAGGTCGCGCAGGGCATCGCCGAGCGACCCGGAAAGAAGTTCTTCCTTGGAATTCAGGACGTAGGCGCCGATCTTGTCCTTGATGGTCTCGTGCGTGAGCGTCGTCTGGGTTTCGACGGCCATGGCAAATCCTCCCTTGTTCTGGGGCTGAATATAGTTTGCCAGGGCGCGTGGATGAAGCACGCCCCGGCGATATCGGGTGGCGGGGCCGGGATGCGTGTCAGGCCGAGCCCATGTAGCGTCCGCCATTCACGCTGATCGTCTGGCCGGTCACGTAGCTCGCGCCTTCGCTGGCGAGGAACACGCAAGCCGCCGCGATCTCGTCGGGCTGGCCCACGCGCTTCATCGGCAGGGTCTGCGAAAAGGTGTCGATGTCGACCGGGGCGGCGCGCAGCGCAGGCGTATCGACGAAGCCGGGCGGCACCATGTTGAACGTGACGCCGCTGGCGGCAAATTCCAGCGCGAGGGCCTTGGTCATGCCCAGCACGCCGCCCTTGGAGGTGACGTAGTGGACTTGGGCGAAGGAGCCGCTCTGCACCGAGGAGGAGGTGATGTTGACCACGCGTCCCCAGCCCGCTTCCAGCATCGCGGGCAGCATCTCGCGGATGCACAGGTGCGGGCCCTTGAGGTTGATGTCCATGATCTGGTCCCACTGCGCGTCGGTGATCTCGGCGTAGGGCACGAAGGGCGCGATCCCGGCGTTGTTCACCAGGACCTGGATAGCCCCGAAGGCGTCGCGCGTGGCCTTGGCGGCCGCGGCGATCTCGGCCGCATCGGCGCAGTTGGCGGTGCAGGCGATGGCCGTGCCGCCTGCCTGCGTGATCGCCTCCACGGTCTGGGCCACGCCTTCGCCGTTGAGGTCCCAGGCGCCCACCTGCGCGCCCTCTCGGGCAAAGCGCTGGGCGATCGCGCGGCCAATTCCCGAGCCTGCGCCGGTGACGACGGCGACCTTGCCTTCAAGCTGCATTCTCTTCCTCCGGGTCTGCTTTTGGCCGGGACATAGCGCGAAGCGCGCGCGAGGCCTGCGCACAGGCTTGCGGTATCACCCGCGCGATGAGTGGCATTGCCGCGTGCCTTGCCGGTTGCCTTCGCGTGCGCGCCTGCCTTGACTGTGTGCAACAAGGAGGTGGGGTGAGATGACGCGCCGCGAGATCGAAGGCTGGAGCCTGCGCTGGGACGAGGAGCGCGCGCAGGCCGCGCGCCGCGAGGGATGGTGGCGCGATGAAACGCTTGCCGATCTCGTGCCGCGCCTCGCCGCCGCCGAACCGGACCGGCTGATGCTGGTGGAGGGCGAGGTGCGCCTGAGCGCCAGCGAACTGCACGAACGCGCGCTGCGCCTGGGCACCTGGCTGGGCGAGCGGGTCGCGCCGGGCGGTGTCGTCTCGTTCATGCTGCCCAACTGGCACGAGGCAGCGGCGATCTACCTTGCCGCGACTTACGCCGGACTTGTCGCGAACCCGATCCTGCCCTCGCTGCGCACGCGCGACACCGCCTTCATCCTGCGCGATTGCAACAGCCGCGTGGTCTTCGTGCCCGAGACGTTCCGCCGTTTCGACTACGCCGTGATGCTGACCGGCATCGCGGCCGAGATGGAGCACGGCCCCGAGATCGTCGTCGTGCGCGGCACAGGGCCGGTCGCAGGCACGCAGGACTACGAGGCGATCCTGGAGGCGAGCGCGCCCCGTACCATCCGTCACCCGGATCCCGACGCGGTGCGTATGGTGATGTACACTTCGGGCACGACCGGGCGGCCCAAGGGCGTGCTGCATACCCACAATTCGCTGGGCGCACTGCTGCACCAGATCGGCCGTTACTGGCACGTTGCACCGGGGGATCGCTTTCTCGTCGCCTCGCCGATCAGCCATATCGGCGGTTCGATCTATGCTTTCGAGGGGCCGGTGCTGCTGGGCAGCGTGGCCGTGCTGCTCGACCAGTGGAACGCGCAGGAGGGGCTTCGCCTCATGCAGGCGGAAAGGATCACCCACATGGCGGGCGCGACCCCGTTCCTGGAGCAGATCCTGCACGCGGCGAAGGCGGCCGATGACCACCTCGATGCGCTCAAGGTCTTCATCTGCGGCGGGGCGTCGGTGCCACCTGCGCTGATCGAGGAGGCGAATGCGTGGTTGGCCAAAGCCCGCGTCAGCCGGGTCTACGGCAGCACCGAGGTGCCGGTCACGACGGTCGGAGCCCTGGACGAAAAGGGCATGCCCGAGGCCGCGCTGAGCGATGGCAAGGCGGGCATTGCCGAGGTCATCCTGGCCCCCGATGGCGAGATCCGCGCGCGCGGGCCCCAGATGCTGGCCGGCTATATCCGGCAGGAGGACGAGGCTGGCGCCTTCGATGCCGCAGGCTTCTACCGCAGCGGTGATCAGGGCGCGCTTGATGCGCACGGCTTTCTCACTGTCACGGGCCGGATCAAGGACCTCATCATCCGCAACGGGGAGAACATCGCGCCCAAGGAGATCGAGGACCTGCTCTCCGGGCACCCCGCGATTGCCGACATCGCCATCGTCGGCCTGCCCGACCCGCGCACCGGCGAGCGCGCCTGCGCGGTCATCGTGCCGAGCGACGGCGCCATTCCCGACGTGCCGATGCTGGCGGACTACCTGTCGGCCGCCGGCGTAACCCGCTTCAAGTATCCCGAGCAGGTCGTGCTGCGCGAGGCTTTGCCGCGCAACGAGGCGGGCAAGGTCCTGAAGCACGTCCTGCGTGCTGAGCTGGCTGTCTGACATCGCCCGAGCGGTGGCTGGGGCGGGCGCCTTCGTGATCGGAGGGGCGGGCGTTAAGCATCGCTGCAAACACGTTCGAGAGAGGATCCTTCGCCATGGCCGAGGCCGACCCCGCCGCCCGTTTCGATGTGCCCCATCTCGTCACCAACCCGGAACGCATCCCGGCGGCGCGCTACTATGACGAGACCTTCTACCGCGCGGAAACCGAGCGGCTCTGGCCCCATGTCTGGCAGATGGCGACGCGCCTCGAACTGATCCCGAACGTGGGCGACTGGATCGAGTACAGTAACCTTGGCAAGTCGGTCATCGTCGTGCGCACCGGGGAGGGGAGCGAGGGTGTGAAGGCCTACCACAACGCCTGCCGCCACCGCGGCGTGCCTATCGCCGAGCCGGGCGGGCACGGCAACTGCAAGAGCGCGGGCTTCATCTGCCCCTTCCACGGCTGGCGCTGGAACATGGAGGGCGACAACACCTTCGTCTACGGCAAGCACTTCTTCTCCGACGAGCAGCTTGACGCGGCCGAGCTGGCGCTGCGCCCCTGCCGCGTGGAAACCGCAATCGGCTGTGCGTTCGTGAACTTCGACGAGGCGGCCCCGTCGCTGCGCGAGAGCCTGGGCCCCGTGCTCGAAGCGCTGGAAATGCGTGGGTTCGACGATCTAAAGGCCGAGTGGTGGTACGCCACGAAACTGCCGGCGAACTGGAAGATCGCGATGGAGGCCTTCATGGAAGGCTATCACGTGATGAAGACGCACCCGCAGCTTCAGCACAAGCTGCCCCAGCTTTACAACACGATGTACGGCATGGACACAGGCGGGATCGGCCTGCCGATCAACCCCGGCCTTACCGTGCGCGAAAACGTGCAGGCCCAGTTTGAACATATGAAGCTCCTGAACGAGGGCATGGCGGGCATGGTCCACGCCAAGGAAGTGGAGATCGCCAGCCACCTCCTCGATGTCGACCTTCCCGAGGACCCGGCCGAGGCCATCCCGATGTGGTACGGCATCGTCCAGCACCAGGTGGTCGAGCAGCTGCGCGCGCGCGGCGAGGATATTCCCGACCTCAACACGTTGGTCCAGACCCACCCGGTGCAGGCGGTGGAGTTCCTCTTTCCGCACTATTTCCTGCTGCCCACGATGAGCAGCGCGTCGGCCTACCGCATCCGTCCGCTTGGCCCCGAGGAGTGCCTGTTCGAGCTGTGGTCGCTCACCCATTTTGCGCCTGAGGACAACCACCAGAGCGTCACCGAGCCGACCATGCTGCCCTACGACAGCGAGGAGTTCCCTCCGATCCCGCGCCAGGACTATGGCAATATCCCGATCCAGCAGCAGGGCCTGCACGCGCAAGGCTTTGAATACATGCGGCTCGGGCGCGGTGTTGAAGGGCTTATCAGCAACTACAACCGCGTGATCGACGGGCACTTGAAGGGCATCGATGGCGCAAGGTTGAGTGCGGCGACGCGCAAGCTCCAGCACAATTTCGATGGCCAGATCGAAGATCTGGGTTTCTGAGATGGCGCGCACCAGCATCATCACGGGCGCAGGCAGCGGCATCGGGCTCGCCACGGCAAAAGCCCTTCACGCGGCGGGCGATGCCATCGTCGGGATCGGACGCAGCGCGGACAAGCTGGCCGGGCTCGCGCAGGCTCTGGGCACCGAGGAGCGCCTGGCTACACTGGCACTCGACATCACCGATGTGGATGCTCCGCGCGCCATCGTCGACTTCGCGCTGGAGCGCTTCGGGCGCATCGACACGCTGGTCAACAACGCGGGGCTCGGCAGCCCGACCCCGCTGCATGAGACCGATGATGCCACGCTCGACCTGTTTCTGGATGTCATGCTGCGCGCGCCCTTTCGCCTTTGCCGCGAGGCTATCGGCCACATGGGCGAGGGCGGCTGCGTGGTGAACGTCACCAGCACCTTCGCGATGATCGGGGGCAAGCGCGGCGGGCCCTATTCGGCGGCCAAGGGCGGGCTTCGCTCGCTGACCGAGCACATGGCGGTGGAGTACGGCCCGCGCGGCATTCGCAGCAATTGCGTCGCGCCCGGCGTTACCATGACCGACATGGTCCGGCACCGTTTCGAGGATGAGACGTTCAAGCGGGTGAACGTGGAGACCACGCCCTATCCCCGCCTCGCCGAAGCCGAGGATCTGGCCAACGTCATCGCGTTCCTGTGCTCACCGGGGGGGGAGATGATCAACGGCCAGTCGATCGTGGTCGATGGCGGGTGGACGCGGACCAAGTACCTCTCGCCCCGCGCGCTGACCAGCGACTGGATCGAGAGCTAGAACACGAAACGCTAGAAACGGGAACGGATATGCGCACCATCGATCACTTCATCTGCGGCGAAAGTTCGGGCGCGGGCTCCGGGAGTGCCCGTCTTCACCAGGTCTGGAATCCCTCCACCGGGGAAGTGCAGGCCGAGGTCCCGCTGGGCGACGCGGCCCTGCTCGACCGTGCGGTGGAAACCGCAAGCCGGGTGCAGATCGAATGGGCGGCCACCAACCCGCAGCGCCGTGCCCGTGTCATGTTCCGCTTCAAGCAGCTCCTGGAAGAGAACATGCAGTCGCTCGCCGAACTCCTGGCAAGCGAGCACGGCAAGGTCGTCGACGATGCCAAGGGCGATATCCAGCGCGGGCTTGAGGTGATCGAGTTCGCCTGCGGTATTCCCCACGCCCAGAAGGGCGAATATACCGTGGGCGCGGGCAGCGGGATCGATGTCTACTCGATGCGCCAGCCGCTGGGCGTGGGCGCAGGCATTACCCCGTTCAACTTTCCCGCGATGATCCCGATGTGGATGTTCGGGATGGCGATCGCGTGCGGCAACGCCTTCATCCTGAAACCCAGTGAACGCGATCCCAGCGTGCCGGTGCGCCTCGCTGAACTCTTCGTGGAGGCCGGCGCGCCCGAGGGCCTGCTCCAGGTCGTTCACGGCGACAAGGAGATGGTTGACGCCATTCTCGACCACCCCGGCATCGCGGCGGTCAGTTTCGTGGGCTCGTCCGACATCGCCCAGTACGTCTATTCGCGCGGCGTCGCGGCGGGCAAGCGCGTCCAGGCAATGGGCGGTGCCAAGAACCATGGCATCGTCATGCCCGACGCCGATCTCGATCAGGTGGTGAACGATCTGTGCGGCGCGGCCTTCGGTTCGGCGGGTGAACGCTGCATGGCGCTTCCCGTGGTGGTGCCGGTGGGCGAGGATACCGCCGAACGCCTGCGCGAAAAGCTGATCCCCGCAATCAATGCGCTGCGCGTAGGCGTCTCGCACGATCCCGATGCGCACTATGGCCCGGTCGTCACGCCCGAGCACAAGGCGCGTATCGTCCAGTGGATCGGGACGGCCGTGGACGAAGGCTCCGAACTGGTCATCGACGGGCGCGACTTCACCCTTCAGGGACACGAAAAGGGCTTCTTCCTCGGCCCCACGCTGCTCGACCGGGTGACGACGGGCATGAAAAGCTACCACGAGGAAATCTTCGGTCCGGTCCTCCAGATCGTGCGCGCGGCCGACTTCGAGGAAGCCGTCGCCCTGCCCAGCAAGCACCAGTACGGCAACGGCGTTGCCATCTTCACGCGCAACGGTCACGCCGCGCGCGAGTTCGCCGCCCGCGTCAATGTCGGCATGGTCGGCGTAAACGTGCCGATTCCGGTGCCGGTCAGCTACCACAGCTTCGGCGGCTGGAAACGCAGCGCCTTTGGCGACACCAACCAGTACGGCATGGAAGGCATGCGCTTCTGGACCAAGGTGAAGACCGTCACCCAGCGCTGGCCCGACGGCGGCGGCGATGGCTCCAACGCTTTCCTGATCCCGACGCTGTGATGGGGAGCAATTGAAGAAGAAAGAAAATGCCCGAGGGCCATCGCCCTCGGGCTCCCCATAATGTCGACCTCAAGGCTCTCGCGCACCCGTAGCCGAGAGGGGTGAGCAAGACGGTTATGGGGTCAAGGGGTAATAACCCCTTGAATAGGATTTTCTTTCTTTACGATTCCCGCCAGCGGGCAATCATCGCCGCGCCATCTTCCCCGGCATCGCATCGTGCGGCGCCGGGCGTGCGTGAGAAGCGCGGCGAGGGCGCTGCCTGAGGCAGGCCATTGCATTCGACATAGGTTTCCCGAGCACAAAAGTGCGGGTGCGTCTTGGCTTCGTTTAGGGTCAGTACCGGGGCCACGCAGGCATCGCTTCCCTCGAATACACCACTCCAGTGGGCTTGGTCGTGCTCGGCAAAGCGCGCGGTGAGGGCGGCTTCGAGCGCGGCCCAGCGTTCCGGCGCTTGTCCGTCGGCCAGCTCAGGCAAGTCGAGCCGGTCTATCAGTTCGGCGAAGAAGGGGGGCTCCAGCGCGCCCACGCTCATCTCGCGCCCGTCGCGGCACAAGTAGGTGCGGTAGTAGGGGGCGGCGCCTCCCAGGAGGTTGTCCGTGCGGTCGAGCGAAAGCTGGCCCGTCGCGGTCAGCCCGTCGAAAAAGGACATCATCGTCGTCACCCCGTCGAGGATCGCGGCATCGACGACCTGGCCCCTCCCGGACGTGGCGCGTTCGAAGAGTGCGGCCAGGATCCCTGTGATCAGCAGCATCGAACCACCCCCGAAATCGCCGACGAGATTGAGCGGGATCGCGGCGGTCTCTCCGGGACGCCCCATGGCCGCAAGCGCGCCCGAGAGCGCGATGTAGTTGATGTCGTGCCCGGCGGTGCGGGCGAGCGGGCCCTCCTGCCCCCAGCCTGTCATGCGTGCGTAGACGAGGCGGGGATTGCGCGGCGCGATGTCGTCGGGCCCAAGGCCCAGGCGCTCCATGACGCCGGGACGGAAGCCTTCGATGAGGACATCCGCGCGATCGAGCGCCTCGAGGCACTGCAGGCGTCCGGCCTTGCTGCGAATGTCGATCTCGATTTCGGCGCGGCCCCGGTCATTGACCGGGTTGGGCCAGCCGTTGCCCCCCTTGCGGGTGATCCGGAGGACCTCGGCCCCGAGGTCGGCGAGCATCATTGCCGCTTGTGGTCCGGGGCCGATACCCAGGAACTCGACGACGCGCAGGCCCTTGAGCGGGCCTTGCGCCGCCTGCGTTGGAGGCGCGTTCACGCGACCGGCTCGGCCAGCATTGCTCCCAGACGCGTGGCGATGATGCTTTCGGCCTCGGACACCATCCGGGCGAGAAGCACCGCGCAGCTGGGGATGTCGCGGATCAGGCCCTGCACCTGTCCGGCCCAGACCAGTCCGGCCTCGGTATCGCCGGTTTCGAGTGCGGTGCGTCCTCGCGCCCCCGAGACGAGCGGCTGGACGTCCTGAAACTGCGCGCCGGGGGCTTGCGCGATTGTCACCACCTCGTCGGAGATGCTGTTCTTTGCGACGCGTCCGGTGTTGCGGAACTGGCGAAAGATGAGGTTGGTCGCGCGCTCGTCGTTATCGACGAGGAAGCGCTTGATGTTGTCGTGGATCGGCGCCTCCTTGGTGGCGCAGAAGCGCGTGCCCATGTTGACGCCTTCGGCGCCCAGCGCGAGCGCGGCGGCAAGGCCGCGTCCATCGCCGATGCCGCCGCTCGCCAGCATGGGAATCTTCACCTGGTCGGCGGCGGCCGGGATCAGGACGAGGCCGGGAATGTCGTCTTCGCCGGGGTGCCCTGCGCATTCGAAGCCGTCGATCGAGATGACGTCAACGCCCATCCGCTCGGCCGAGAGCGCGTGACGCACCGCGGTGCACTTGTGCAGCACGGTGATGCCGTGGCTCTTGAAATCCTCGACGTGCTCGCGCGGGCCACTGCCCGCAGTCTCGACGATGCGCACCCCGCTCTCGATGATGGCCTTCCTGTATTCGGCGTAAGGCGGCGGGTTGACCGAGGGCAGGATAGTGAGGTTCACGCCGAAGGGCTTGTCGGTCATCGACCGGCAACGGTCGATCTCGCGCCGCAGGTCATCGGGCGTGGGCTGGGTGAGTGCGGTCAGGATACCAAGGCCGCCCGCGTTCGAGACCGCGCTCGCCAGCTCGGCGCGACCTACCCACATCATGCCGCCCTGGACGATGGGGTGTTCGATTCCCAGAAGCTGCGTAATCCGTGTCTTGAGAGCCATTACATCGCCTCCACGATCATCACGTTGGCCATGCCGCCGCCTTCGCACATGGTCTGGAGACCATAGCGGCCCCCGCGTGCCTTGAGGGCGTGGATGAGGGTCGTCATCAGCTTGGTGCCGCTCGCGCCGAGCGGATGGCCCAGCGCGATGGCGCCGCCGTTGACGTTGAGTTTGGCCGGGTCCGCCTCCAGCGCCTTGGCCCAGGCCATCGGGATCGAGGCGAAGGCTTCGTTGACTTCGTAAAGGTCCATGTCCGCGAGCGAGAGGCCGGTCCTGGCCAGGAGCTTGCGCGTGCCCGGCAGCGGTTCCTCGAGCATGACCACGGGATCGCCTGCACTGACGCCAAAGGCGTGGATGCGCGCGAGCGGGGTCAGGCCATGGGTTTTGAGCGCGGCTTCGCTGGCGACCAGAACGCCCGAGGCGCCGTCGGTCATCTGGCTGGCGTTGCCCGCCGTGATGGTGCCCCCTTCGGTGAGCGGATCGAGTGCGCCGATGCCCTCCAGCGTGGCGTCGAAGCGCACGCCTTCGTCCTGCGCGAAGGCGCCGCTGGCGGTCGCTACCGGAACGATCTCGGCATCGAACGCGCCGCTTTCGATGGCGGCGGCGGCCTTGCGGTGGCTGTCGAGCGCGAAGCGGTCCATCGCCTCGCGGGTGAGGTCGTGGCGGTCGGCGACCATCTGCGCGCCGGTGAACTGGCTGAAGGCGGGGACGCCGTAGCGCTCCTGGATCGAGGGCGCGAAGGGTCCGGAGCCGATGCCCATCTTCTCGTAGACCGACATGTTCGAGAACATCGGCACGCGCGTCATGCTCTCGGTCCCGGCCGCAATGACGAGGTCCTGCGTGCCCGACATGACGGCTTGCGCTGCGAACTGCAGCGCCTGCTGCGAGGAGCCGCACTGCCGGTCTATCGTGACGGAGGGCACGCTGTCGGGAAGGCCCGAGGCGAGCACGCAGTTGCGCCCGAAGGCGAAGGCCTGCTCGCCCCCTTGCGTGACACAGCCCATGAGCACGTCCTCGATGGCGGAGGGATCGATTCCGGCGCGGGTGACGAGGGCGTCGAGCACGGTCGCGCCAAGGTCGGCGGGGTGCACGTCGGCGAGCGCGCCCTTGCGACGGCCGCCGGCAGTCCGCACCGCCTCGACGATGTAGGCCGCGCTCACTTGGGCGACATCCGGATCGCGCCGTCGAGGCGGATCGTCTCGCCGTTCAGCATCGGGTTGGTGACGATGGATTCGACAAGCTGGGCGTATTCGTCGGGATAGCCCAGGCGACTGGGGAAGGGCACCTGGGCGCCCAGCGAATCCTGCACTTCCTTGGGAAAGCTCTCCATCAGTGGGGTCAGGAAGAGACCTGGCGCAATGGTCATCACGCGAATGCCGTAGCGCGCCAGTTCGCGCGCGATGGGCAGGGTCATGCCCACGACCCCGCCCTTCGAGGCGGAGTAGGCGGCCTGCCCGATCTGCCCCTCGAAAGCCGCGACGCTCGCCGTGCTGATGGCAACGCCGCGCTCGCCCTCGATCTCTTCGGCATCGTGGAGGCGGCTGGCGAACTTCGACAGCACGTTGAAGCTGCCGATCAGATTGATGTTCACGATCTTTGCGAAATCGCCGAGTGGGATGGGGCTCCCATCGCGGTCAAGCACCTTGCGCGGTGGACCGATCCCGGCGCAGTTGACGAGGATGCGGGCCTTGCCGTTGACGGCTTCGGCCTCTTCCAGAGCCTGTGCGACACCGGCCTCGTCGGTCACGTCGACTTGCGCGAAGCGCCCGCCGATCCTCTCGGCATGGGCCGTGCCCATTTCCTCGTTGAGGTCGAACAGGGTCACTTTCGCGCCCAGCCCGGCAAGGCGCGCCGCCGTGGCGCCGCCCAGACCCGATGCGCCGCCTGTCACGACGGCCGCCAGCCCTTCCACCTTCATCCCTTGTATCCTTCCCTGATATTGTCTGCGTCACGCGGCCTGAAGCGCGCGCGCGATGACCATGCGCTGGATGTCGGACGTGCCTTCGTAAATCTGGCAGACCCGCACATCGCGGTAGATCTTGGCGACGCCGAACTCCTCCAGATAGCCATAGCCACCCAGCGTCTGAATCGCGCCCGACACCACCTTCTCGGCGGTTTCGGAGGCGACGAGCTTGGCCATCGAGGCCTCCTTGAGACAGGGGAGCCCTGCGTCCTTCAAGCTGGCTGCATGGAGTACCAGATGGCGCGCGGCTTCCAGTTTCGCGGCGAGATCGGCAAGACGGAAACCCACGGCCTGGTGTTCGAGGATGGGCTTGCCAAAGCTGGTGCGTTCGCGTGCGTAATCGACCGCGATCTCGAGCGCGGCCTGCGCCATGCCGATGCACTGCGCGGCGATGCCGATGCGCCCGACCTCCAGGTTCGAGAGGGCCAGGCCATAGCCCGCCCCTTCTGTGCCGAGGCGCAGATCCTCGGGCACGAAGAGGTTGTCGAAGCGGATCGCGCAGGTGTCCGATGCGCCCTGGCCCAGCTTGTGCTCGACCTTGTCGACGCTGTAACCTTCGCTGTCGGTGGGTACGAGAAAGCCCGTTATACCGCGTTTGCCGGCGTCGGGATCGGTGACGGCATAGACGATCATCAGCCCGGCGATCTTCCCGGATGTGATGAACTGCTTGGCACCGGCAAGAACGTAGCCGCCTTCCACCTTGCGCGCGCGGGTGCGGATTGCCGAGGCATCGGATCCTGCGTCGGTTTCAGTCAGGGCAAAGGCGCCGATCATGCGGCCCGCGATGAGATCGGGCAGGAAGCGCGCCTGCTGTTCGCCACTGCCGTCCTTGATGAGGCTGGAGACAATGAGGCTGTTCTGGATCGAGACGATGGTTGAAAGCGCCCCGTCGGCCGCGGCGATCTCGATCAGGGCCAGCGCGTAGGAGACGAAATCGGCCTCTGCGCCGCCGACGCTTTCGGGCGCGGTCATGCCCATCAGGCCAAGGTCCGCCAGCTCCTCGAACAGCGCGGGCGGATAGCCACCCTCGGCCTCGAACGCGGCGCTCCTGGGCCGTATCTGCTCCTGCGCGAAGGCGCGCACGGCCTCGCGGATGGCCTCCTGGGTTTCGGTGAAGATCATGGCCCATCCCGATCGTGATCTGTGGTTTTCGGACGTGAGCGTATCAGCGCGAAAGCGCGCGGCAAGGAAGCCGGACGCCGGGGCAACCGATATCGCGGTGGCGGGGCTTTGCGGAGGTTGAGGACACGAAGAAGGGGGACCGGATTCAAGGGGTTATTACCCCTTGACCCCAAAACGATCGACCTCGCGTATTGTGCGCAAGATTGCTTGCCAATCGTGAGCTGGACGGTTTCGGGAGCCCGAGGGCAATGGCCCTCGGAATCATCTCTTTCTCTGCGTGACCTTTTACTCCCCCTTGAACCGGGGCGCTCGCCGTTCCCTTAGCGCGGCCAGCCCTTCGCGGTGGTCGGCCGTGCGCACGCTGAGCGCTTCGTAGGCGATCCCGGCATCGAGCAGGGCGGTGCCAGCGCGGCGCAGTTCGAGATTGGTCAGCACCTTGGTCCAGCGCAGCGCCTGCGGCGCGCCACAGGTGAGCTTGCGGCAATAGTCCTCGACCACGGCATCGAGTTCGTCTGCGGGCACGCAGCGGTTGATGAGGCCGATGCGCTGCGCTTCGGCGGCGGGGACCAGCTCGCCTGTCAGCAGGAATTCCTTGGCGCGGGTGAGGCCGATGCGCGCGGCCCAGATCAGCGCGCCGCCATCGCCCGCGACAAGGCCGATGCCGACGTGGGGGTCGCCGATCTTCGCGCCGTCTGCCGCGACGATGATGTCGCCCATGAGCGCAATCGTTGCGCCAAGGCCCACCGCGTGGCCGTTCATGCGCACCACCACCGGCTTTTCAAGGGTCAGCAGGGCCTCGACGATCCGTTTGGCCTGCCGGGCTTCGTGGTCGAAAAGGTGGGGGTCGCGCGCGTTGCGCTCCATGTGGTCGATGTCGCCGCCCGCCGAAAAGGCGCGGCCCGCCCCTGTCAGAAGCACGACGTCGCTGCCCGGATCAGACGCGATGAAGGCAAGCGCCTCAGGCAGTTCGTCGTGAAGCGTCAGGTCCACTGCATTGAGCGCCTCGGGTCGGTTGAGCGTGAGCACGAGCAGGCGTTCGCGCCGCTCCAGGATCAGCGTTTCGAAGGAGGGAAGCGGGCTCATGACCGGACTTGTGCCTCACGGGTCATCGCGTCGCAGGGCTCCTCGTCCGCTTCGCCCAGCGCTGGAGGTGGCCCGGCGATGCGTCCGGGCGTGCGTGAGAAGTCGACCGGAATGCCCGGATAGCGAATGTCCCCCCAGCGCGAGGGGACGGTCTGGAAGAAGCCGCTCTCGACAAGGTGGGGGTCGTGGAGGAGGTCATCGGTCGTGCGCAGCGGGGCGGCGGGAATGCCCAGCTCCAGCAGCAGGTCGAGCCACTCCTGCGTGGTGCGGGTGAGGAAGGTTTCGGCGAGCAGCCCGTAGATCGTGTCGATCTGGGCCGCGCGTTGGGCCAGCGTCGCCATGTCGTCTGTCACCCATTCGGGCTGCACGGCCTGCGTGAACAGGCGCCAGTGCTTGTCGTTGTAAATGAGCGCGGCCACGTGGCCGTCGCGGGTGCGGTAGGGGCGGCGGTTGCGCGCGACTGCACGGGGATAATGCGCGGGGCCAAGCGGGGGATCGAACAGCGCGCCGTTGGCGTGCTCGACCAGCATGAAGGCGCTCATCGTCTCGAACATGGGAACCTCGACCTCCTGCCCCTCGCCGGTGCGTTCGCGGTGGAAGAGGGCCATGACGGTGGCGTAGAGCGCAGTCATCCCGGCGATCTTGTCGGCCATGATCGAGCCGACGAAGCCCGGTTCGCCGTTCAGCAATTCCTGCACCGCGGTCAGCCCGCACTCGGCCTGGATGGTGTCGTCGTAGGCGGCCTGGTCGCGGTAGCGCCCCTTGCGCCCGTAGCCATAGCAGTTGGTATAGACGATGCCCGGATTGACCCTGGAAACCGCGGCGTAGTCGAGCCCGAGGCGGGCAATGGCCCGCCCCCGCATCGAGTGGATGAAGACGTCCGCCCCGGCGATCATCTCGAGCAGCTCGGCTCGGGCATCATCCTGCGCAAGGTCCATCACCCGGCCCTGCTTGCCCCGGTTCACGTGGGCAAAGACGCCCCCCATGTCCGGTTCCGGGCCGACCGAGATGAAGCGCGTACCATCGCCCGAAGGGGGCTCGATCTTGATCACCTCGGCGCCCATGTCGGCCATGATCTGCGTTGCGTAGGGGCCCATGACCATGGCGGTGAGGTCGATGACCTTGATGCCGGCCAGGGGGCCTTGCCTGCCGTGTTCGGACACGTGTGCTTCCTCCCGTTCTGCGAGGGAGGCTAACCGTCGCGCACGGCGCTGTCCTCTCGCGCCGATTTGGATCGCCCGAGCGAATATGCGTGGGCGCCAATTTGCGACGTTCGGCTTGTTTGCTAGCCCGATTGCGCATTTCGGCGCGAAGGCGCGCGATGGAACGGGACGAGGCACGGGCAATGGATTTCACGTTCTCGGCGGACCAGCAGGAAATCCGGGACACGATCCTGAAACGCTGCGCCGCCTATGATGACGACTACTGGCTGGAGCGCGACCGCGAGGGCACTTTCCCCGAGCACTTCTACCGCACTATGGCCGACGAGGGGTGGCTCGGCATCGCCATGCCCGAGGAATATGGCGGCGCGGGGCTTGGCATCACCGAGGCCTCGATCATGATGCAGGCCATCGCGGAATCGGGGGCGGGCATGACCGGCGCCTCCTCGATCCACATCAACATCTTCGGGCTTCAGCCGATGATCCTGTTCGGCACGAAGGAGCAGTGCGCGCGCCACATCCCGCGCATCATCTCGGGTGAGGACAAGGCCTGCTTCGGTGTCACCGAGCCCAACGCCGGGCTCAACACCACGCGTATTACGACCCGCGCGCAGAAGGTGGACGGGGGCTACCGCGTCTCGGGCGAGAAAATCTGGATCTCCACCGCGCAGGTTGCGAACAAGATCCTGCTGCTTGCGCGCACCACTCCGCTGGAGGAAGTGACCAGCAAGACCGGCGGCCTCTCGCTGTTCTACACCGACCTCGACCGCTCCAAGATCGACGTGCGCCTGATCCACAAGATGGGGCGCCATGCCGTCGATTCGAACATGCTCTTCATCGAGGACCTGTTCATTCCCGACGAGGACCTCATCGGTGCAGAGGGTGAAGGCTTTCGCATCATTCTGCACGGCCTCAATCCCGAACGCGCGCTGCTCGCGGCCGAGGCTATCGGACTGGGCCGCGCCGCGATCCGCCGCGCCAGCGACTATGCGCGCGAACGCGTCGTGTTCGACCGCCCGATTGGCCAGAATCAGGCGATCCAGCATCCGCTGGCCAAGTGCTGGGCCCAGCTTGAGGCGGCGAACCTGATGACGATGAAAGCAGCGAGCCTGTTCGATGCTGGCGCGGAGTGCGGGGTGGAAGCCAACACGGCCAAGTACCTTGCCGGTGAATTTGCCTTCGAGGCCTGCCACACCGCGATGCTGACGCTGGGCGGCATGGGTTATGCGCAGGAATACCATGTCGAGCGTTACCTGCGCGAAGTGCTGATCCCGCGCACCGCGCCGGTCAGCCCGCACATGATCCTCAACTTTCTCGCCGAAAAGGTTCTGGAACAACCGCGTTCCTACTAAGCTGTATCGCAAAAGAGGCGGAGAGAGACCATGCCTGAGACCTTGCCCATGCGCTCCTGGCTGTTCGCGCCGGGCGATACGGCGCGCAAGATGGAGAAGTGTGCGGACAGCGCCGCCGACATCGCGCTGTTCGATCTGGAAGATGCCGTGACGGTGGAGCAGAAGCCCGCCGCCCGCACTCTGGTGCGCGAGTTCCTGCAAGGGCGCGAGGATGACCACGCCCGCCTCTGGGTGCGCGTCAACCCGGTCGACGGGCCCTTCGCGGTCGAGGATCTGGCCGCGGTCATGCCGGGGCGTCCCGGTGGGATCATGCTGCCCAAGGCGCGCGGGCGCTGTGATGTCGAACTGCTCGACCATTACCTGACCGCGCTCGAGGCCGCGAACGGGATCGAACAGGGCACGACGAAGGTCATCGCGCTCGTCACCGAGGCGGCCGAGGCGATGTTCACGACCGGCGACTATGCAGGCGCGCCGCGCCTGGTGGGCATGACCTGGGGGGCAGAGGACCTCGCCGATGCGCTCGGCGCCAGCACCAACCGTGATACAGATGGCGATTATGCCTTCACCTACAAGCTGGCGCGCAGCCTGTGCCTGATCGGCGCGGCGAGCGCGGGCGTCCTCCCCATTGAGACCATCCACGGAGATTTCCGCGATCTCGACGGGCTGCGCGTGCGCGCTGAGAAGGTCCGTGCCGAGGGCTATCGCGGGATGCTCGCGATCCACCCGGCGCAGGTCGACATCATCAACGCGGCCTTCACACCGAGCGAGCAGGAAATCGCCGAGGCACAGGAGATCGTGGCGATCTTTGCGGCGAACCCCGGGGTTGGGGCCATCGGCTACAAGGGCGGTATGCTCGACCGGCCCTATCTCGCCCGCGCGGAAACCGTGCTGCGCTTGGCAGGCCGCGCATGAGCGTCACCGTCTCGCCCGACGATCTCGACCTTGCGCGCTACCTGCGGCGCGGGGACAGCATCGTCATCGGCCAGGCTTGCGGTGAGCCGACCACGCTGGTCGAGGCGCTGCTGGAGCAGGCCAGCGCCATCGGCGATCTGAAGGTCTTCATCGCGACCAGCTTTTCCGGCCTCTTCCGGCCTGAACGCAGCCAGGGCATCGCGCTTTCCAGCATGGGTGCCATCGGGGCGTTGCGCGCGATGAGCAAGGCGAACCGCCTCTCGGTCATCCCCGTTCACGTCGGGCAGGTGGGCGCGCTGATCGCCTCGGGGGTGATCGGCTGCGATGTCGCCATGCTGCAGCTGAGCACGCCGGATGACCACGGACTCCACAGCTGCGGGCTCATCGCCGATCATGTGCGCGCCGCGGCCGACAGGGCCCGGGTGGTCCTCGCCGAAGTCAACGCGCAGGTTCCCTTCACCGCGGGCGAGGCGATCCCCGCGGCCGAGATCGACGTCGCCGTGTCGGTCGCGCGCGCGCCGGTTGAGGTCGCGCCCGCCGCGATCACCGAGACCGACCGCGCCATCGCCGGTCACGCCGCACAGTACATCCGCGACGGCGCCGTGATCCAGACCGGCGTGGGCGCGATCCCCGATGCGATCCTGCGCCAGCTGACCGATCGCCGCGACCTGGGCGTCCATTCGGGCATGCTGGGCGATGGTCTCGTCGACCTGATCGAGGCGGGCGTCGTCACCAATGCGCGCAAGGCGATTGACCGGGGCGTCTCGGTCAATGGCGCGCTGATCGGGACCGAGCGGCTCTACCGCTGGGCGCACCGCAACCCGGCGCTGCGCATGTGTCCGGGCACTTATACCCACGCCGATGCGGTGCTGGCGCAGATCGAGGGGCTCGTCTCGATCAATTCCGCATTGGAAGTGGACCTCACCGGACAGGTCAACGCCGAGCAGAGCGGGCAAAGCTATCTGGGCGGAACCGGCGGCCAGGTCGATTTCGTGCGTGCGGGCGCACGTTCGCCGGGCGGCCACGCGCTGATGGTCTTGCCGGCCACGGCGCGCGGCGGCACGATCAGCCGGATCACGGCGAACCTCTCCGGCCCGGTCACCACCGCGCGCAGCGAGGTCGACGTGATCGTTACCGAGTTCGGTGCTGCGGAGCTGAAAGGCCAGCCGCTCGCCGAACGGGCGCGGCGCCTGTGCGCCATCGCCCACCCCGATTTTCGCGAGGGCCTCGAACGCGAGGCCCTCGCCACGTGCCAGAGAGGTTTCTGACGATGTCCGATGCGGTCACCCTGACCAGCCCCGAGCCGGGGATTGCCCTCATCACCATCAATCGTCCCGAGCAGCGCAACGCGCTTTCGGCCGAGGTGCGGGCCGGGCTCTACGCGGCCTGGGACGCCTTCGAGGCGGCGCCGGAACACCGCATCGCGATCCTCACCGGCGCGGGCGAGAAGGCTTTTTGCGCGGGCGGCGACCTCAAGGAGATGGTCGAGACCGGGCTCCAGGTGCCCCCGCGCGACATGTTTCCGGTGCCCTACGACACGGTGCAGCTCAGCAAGCCGACCATCGCTGCGGTCAACGGCGTGGCCTTTGCGGGCGGCTGGATGATCGCACAGGGCTGTGATCTGTGTGTGGCGAGCCGGGCCGCGCGCTTTGCGATCACCGAGGTCAAGGTCGGGCGCAGCTCGCCCTGGGCCGCGCCGCTCATCCACATGATCCCCCAGCGCATCATGATGGAGATCATTCTGACCGGAAAGCCGATCGACGCGCAGCGGGCCTACGAGATCGGCCTCGTCAACCGCCTCGCCGAGCCTGGAGAGACGCTGGAGGTCGCGCTCGAACTCGCGCGCGAAGTGCTGCAGGGCGCGCCGCAATCGGTCCGCGCGGGACGCGAGACGGTGATGCTGGCCACGCAGATGGGCCGCAGCGCCGCGCTGGAAGCCGCGCGCCACGCCTCGGAATGGACTTACCGCTGCGAGGATGCGCAGGAAGGCCCGCGTGCCTTTGCTGAGAAGCGCGCGCCCGTCTGGACTTCGTTCGACTGAAGGCGGGGAGTCAGCCGTCCGTTGCGGCTTCCACGGGCGGCGCGAGATTGGCGTGGAGGCGGCCAAGCAGCGCGTTCATCGTGGCCATTTCGTCCGCGTTGAAGCCGCGCCAGGCGGCCTCTTCGGCGTGCGCAGCGATCCGGTCCAGCTCGCGGGTGATGCCCCGGCCCGCCTCGGTCATGTGGATCGCCTGGACCCGGCCGTCCTGTTCCTGACGGCGGCGTTCAACCAGATTTTCGGCCACCAGCCGGTCGACGATCCGACCTGCAGAGGCATCGGAAATCTCCAGCTTTTGCGCGATCCCCCTTTGGGCAATGCCTTCCTCCTGCGCGACCACGACGAGCGCCCCCCATTGCGAACGGGTGACGCCCAGGTCCGCCACCATCTCGTCGAAGCGGGCGCGTAGCAGGCGGGCGAGCACGGTAATCCGCACCGACGCCGTACGGCGCGGGTCCTCGAAATCCTTGAGCGGTGTACCGTTCAATTCCCTCTCCTTGCGCATCGGTGCCGGCGGTTGTCCCGCAAACCCGCCCGATCCGCAATGCCGAGTCACCCGTTCGTGCGCCGCCGTGGCCGAGAAAGCTGAGATCGCCGTTTCCGGGGTCCAAGGGGCGATGGCCCCTTGAATCTGTTTTCCCTGTTTACGTGATCTCTTCTGACCCGATTTCACCGCGAAGGCGATGCCCGGGACCTGCGCTTGACCCCGGCCGGGGGCGGGGAGAGGGATGGGCCGATGCCGCAACCAAGGGAGGGCCTCGTGAACACCATGCGCTGCTGCTGGGAAGTCCCCGGGGCCCATCTTCAGGCGCCCGTCTGGCTGGGCGGGGCGGGCATGCTCGTGCTGGCTGACAGGGCGCACGGGACGCTGCGCTACTTCGCGCCGGACACCGGTGAGAGCGGCGAGATCACGGTACCGGGGCATCCCGGTTTCGCAGTGCCCACGCAGGAGGGAAGCCTCCTTGTCGGGACCGCGCGGGAACTGCTGCTGCTGGACCGTGAGGGGAGGGCGTCGCGCGAGTTCCTTCTCGAACCCGGCGCGCAGCAGACAGGCCACGTCCACGTCGATGCGCGCGGGCGCGTGTGGTTCACGATGGAGGCTGCGGGGGAGGCTGCAGGTAAATCGGCCGGGCAGGCCGGGCTCGTGCGCTACCATGACGAACGGCTGGTGCGCATGGTCTTCGATATGCCGAAGGCGGGTGGAATGGCGCTCGATCCCGAGGCGCACGAGCTGCTGCTGGCCGATGGCGGGGCCCACCGCGTGCGCCGTTACCGTGTCAGCCGGGCCGGGAGCCTCTGGGAAGAGGCGCCGTTCCTCGATCTGGCGGCGGACAATATGCGTCCCGCCGCGCTTGCGCGCGACAGCGAAGGCGGCGTGTGGCTGAGCTTTGCAGGCAGCGGGCACCTGCACCATTACGCCGCGGATGGAACGCTGCGCGCGCAGGTCGACGTGCCCGGAGAGGAGATCACGGGCCTCGGGTTTGGCGGACGCGGGGCGGATATCCTCTACATCTGCGCCCGCACCGCACAGGGCGCCGCGCTCTACGCGCTTGATCTTGCCCTACCGGGGCCAGCGTCCTGCGCGGTGCGTACCGGCCACGCCGACATCGGCCTGATCAGCGAAGACGACCACCACTGATCCGGGGCGAACCTGCGCCATCGGCACAGCGCCTTGCGCCTCCTGTCGAGAAGCGCAGCGCGTGCGCGCCTTAGCTTGCGAGGGAAAGACAGGGCGCGAACCGGCGCCGGAGAGGAGCTCCCAGCCATGACCGCGCCCGCTATTGCCCCGGCCTTCGCCTTGCGCCGCCAGCTGGCCGAGAAGCCCGCGGCGCTGCCCACGAGCGTCACCATCGACCCGGTCAGCGCAGACATCATCCGCGGGGCTTTCGAGACGATCTGCTTCGAGGTGGCGACGCACCTGGGCCGGGCAGCCTCCTCGCCGATCATCAACCAGTCGAACGAGCGCAACGCGGCCATTGTCGATGCCCACGGGCGCCTCGCGATGGGCTCGATCGGGACGCCGCACCTCACCTTCGTCTCGCAGCTGACCGTGCGCTACGGGCTTTTGCAGCAGGCGAAGTACGACTGGGGAGCGGGCGACGTGTTCCTCGGCAACGATCCCGATGCCGGGGGCGGGCACTTGCCCGACTACAATGTCTATGCCCCGGTCTATGACGATACGGGCGAACTCGTCACCTGCATCGCCCTCCAGGCGCACCAGGGGGATACCGGAGGCAAGGACCCGGGGGGCTTCACGCTGGAGGCCACCGACATCTTCACCGAGGGGCTGGCGATCCCCTGCGTCAAGCTCGTCCACCGCGGGGAGAAGCGCGTCGATGTCATCGACATGATCGTGCGCAACAACCGCTTTGCAACCTTTGCAGGTGACCTGGCCGCCATGATCAGCGCGGTCGAGAAGGGCGCGCGGCGCATCGAGACCCTGATCGCGTGCCATGGCGCCGACCATGTGCGCGCGGCGATCAACCACGCCATCGATGAGACCGAGCGCCAGTTTCGCCGCGAAATCGCGCAATGGCCCGACGGCACTTATCCCGCCACCGTCTACATCGACCACGATACCGCCGGGACGAAGGACGTGAAGGTCCACGTGGAGGTCACCGTTGCGGGCGAGGAGCTGACGGTAGATCTCACCGGCACCGATGATCGCGCGAACCTCACGGGCGTGTGGAACACCTTTGCCAATTCGCGCGGCTACGTGATGGTCCAGCTCGCGGCCATGATCGATCCGGCCATCGTCAAGAACGAGGGGCTCTTCCAGGCGGTCGAGATCGTCATTCCCGAAGGCTGCATTGCCAATCCGCCGCCCAACAAGCCTGCGGCGCTCGGCAGTTTCCACCCTGCCTGCGAGATCACCGAGGCGGTCTGCGTGGCGCTTTCGGGCATCGTGCCCACCCGCGCGCAGCCGCAGGTCTACAAGATCGGCATGCCCAATGCCGTGATCGGCTTTGATGCGGCGGGGCAGATGTACATGGACCAGGGCGTCGATTGCCGCTCGATGGATGTTTCCGCGGTCGCCGGGCTCGACGGCTGGGGGGCCTGCCCCTCCAGTCTGGGCAACCTTCTGCTCGGCCAGGCCGAGGATGCCGAAAGCCGTTTTCCCGTGCTCAACATTACGCGTGAACTGACTACCGACACGGGTGGGGCCGGTCAGTGGCGGGGGATGCCGGGCAGCTGCAACGTCAAGCAGGTCCTGCAACCGATGATGGCGACGGCCTGGATGGTGAGCCATGAGCATCCGATCAGCGGCATGGGTGGCGGCGATCCCGGCTCGCCTTACGTCAATCGCTTCGAGGTCGGCTCGCCCAACGAGCGGCGCATCGCGCTGGCCGAGCAGGCGATGCTCCCGGCGGGCGCGGTCATGGCTTACCAGCACGGTGGGGGCGGCGGCTTCGGCCCGCCCACCGCGCGCGATCCCGAAGCGGTGAAGGAGGACGTGCTCGACGAACTCGTCAGCCTGGAGGCCGCGCGCACGCGCTATGGCGTCATCCTCACGGGGGCCCTCGCAGACTACGACCTTGCCGTCGATGCCGAGGCCACGCGGCGCCTGCGCGCCGAGATGGCCGAGGCCGACACGGACCTTGTCGTGGCCGAATAGCCGGCGACGGGCAGAGACCAGACAGAACACGCCAGACAGAACACGAAAGACGGGGGATCGGATGGCCTACAGGGTCGGCATCGATATCGGCGGGACCTTTACCGACTTCGCGCTTCTGGGCAGCGCGCAGGAGGAGGTGCGCCTCTACAAGAACCTGACGACGCCCGAGGACCGCTCTTTGGGCGTGATGCAGGGGCTTGAACGCCTCGCGCAGATGGAAGAGATGGACCTTCGCGCCTTTCTCGGCGCCTGCGACATGATCGTTCACGGCACCACCGTGGCCGACAACGCGCTGATCGAGATGGACGGGGCGACCACGGGGCTCCTGTGCACCGAGGGTTTTCGCGACGAGATGGAATATCGGCGCGGCTTCAAGGAGGATATCTGGGACCCGACGCTACGCCCCCCGCCCCAGATCGTGCCGCGCCGCCGCCGCCGTGCGGTGCGCGAACGGATCATGGCGGACGGCTCGGTGCACCTCGCGCTCGACGAAGACGGCGTGCGCGAGGAATGCGCGCGGCTGCGCAAGCAGGGCGTCGATTCGGTCGCCATCGCCATGCTGTTCAGCTTCCTCAATCCCGAGCATGAGCGCCGCACGGCCGAGATCGTGGCCGAGGAAATGCCCGGCGCGCGCATTTCGATGAGCCACCGCGTCCTGCCGCGTGCGCCCGAATACGACCGGACCAGCACGACCGTGGTCAACGCCTTCGTTGCACCGCGCGTCGCGGACTATCTCGAACGGCTGGTCGCGCGTCTGGAGGAGGCGGGCTACGCCAACCGCCTGATGGTGATGCAGGCGTCCGGGGGGGTGATGAGTGTCGACTATATTGAGGGCGCGCCGGTGCGCGTGCTCGCCTCGGGTCCGGCGGGCGGGGTCATCGGTTCGGCCCACGTCGGCGCGGCCAAAGGTTACCGGGACCTTCTGTGCGTGGACATGGGCGGGACCTCCTACGACATGAGCCTTGTCCAGGACGGCGCCGCGCCTGCCGAGGCGGGCTGGAACATGCATCACCGTTACCTGGTCGGCGTGCCGATGGTGAAGGTGGAGACGCTGGGGGCAGGGGGCGGCTCGATCGTCTCGGTTGCGGGCGGTGTCCTGCGCGTGGGCCCGGAGAGCGCGGGCTCGGTGCCGGGGCCGATCTGCTATGGTCGGGGTGGCACGCGCCCGACCGTCACCGACGCACTTCTTCTGCTCGGCATCCTCTCGGACGAGGAGGGTTTTGCGGGCGGCGACTTTGCGCTGCAGCGGGCCGGCGTCGAGGAGGCTTTCGCGGCGCTCGGCCGTGACCTCGGCAAGAGCGCGCAGGAGACCGCCTACGACGCCTTCCGTCTCGTCAATGCGAACATGGTCAATGGGATCCGCCGCACGACGGCGAGCAAGGGCGTCGATCCGGCCGGGCTCACCATGCTGGCCTATGGCGGCAACGGCCCGGCCTTCGCTGCGATCCAGGCGGGGGAACTGGGCATTGCCCGCGTTCTTATCCCGCGCGCGAGCCCGACCTTCTCCGCGCTCGGCACGCTGGTTGCCGATCCCACAGTCGATGAGGAACGCTCGCTCATCGCGCCGGTCGAGGACCTTCCGCTGGAACGGCTGCGCGCGCTCTGGGAGGAGCTGGCGGCACGTGCGCGGGACAGCCTTCAGGCCGCCGGTTTCGCCGAGAACGAGGTCACCGCTTCCTGGCAGCTTAACATGCGGTATCCGGGCCAGAACTTCGCGCTGACTTTCGATGTCGCACAGGGGGCGCTCAGCGATTTCGCGTGGCTGGACAGGGACCTGGGGCAGAGTGCGCTGGCGCTCTTTAACGCCCGCCATACCGAGGAATACGGCCATATCCGCGAGCATGAACTGCCCGAGGTGACAGGCGTACGACTGGTCAGCCGGGCGACCACGCCAAGCCCGCCGGTCCGGGAAGGTGTAGCACCGTCCCCGCGCGTGGCGAAAATCGCGAGCACGCGCCCGGTCCAGCTGGGCGAGGGCTATGCCGAGACGCCGATCGTGGCGGGTTCCACGCTCGAGCCGGGTAACTTCGTGGCAGGGCCCGCGGTCATCGCCGAGACGTTCACCACCATTGTCGTTCCCACCGGCTGGCGGGCCGAAGTCGATGCGGCGGGCGACTATATGCTGGTGCGGTGCTGATTGGAGGCGTGTGGTGCCATGTTGCAGTCAGCCCTTGAGATCCTGCCGGTACTTTTGCGGCGTGGTTCCAGTCCAGCGCTTGAAGGCCCGGCCAAAGCTGGTCTGCTCGCCATAGCCCAGCCACTCGGCAATCTCGTCGAGGCTGGCATCGGGGCGGCGCAGGTAGCTCTCGGCAAGCGTGCGCCGCACGTCCTCGACCATCGCGCTGAACGAGGTCTGCTCCTCGGCAAGGCGGCCCTGGAGCGTGCGGACCGAGACCGCGAAGCGCTCAGCGGCGCGCTCGATCGTGCAGTGCCCCTTGGGCAGGTCGCCGCGGATGTAGTCGCGCACGCGCTGGGTGAAGGTGATCCGGTTCGCAGAGCGGACGCGGTCAAGGTAGCCGCCGAGCAGGCGGTAGAGGAGCCGGTTGCTGCTGGCGAGCGGCAGGTCGAGATGGGCGCGCTGGAAGCCGATGGCGTTGACCGGCGCGCGCACGTGCAGGCGGCAGCCGACCACGCGCTCGATCTCCGCGACGTCGCAGGGGCGCGGATCGATGGCGAGCTGGACATAGCGCGGCGTGAAGTCCGCCCCCCCCAGCTGGCGCAGCAGCTTCATCTGCAGCACCACGGCCTGCAGGTTGGCCTGGTCGTTGATGCCAAGGTCATGGACGACGCCCCAGCGCAGTTCCGCGCTGCGCTCGCCCTCTACCAGTTCGGGAGCGGCTTCAGGCGAGTGGATGATGGGCAGGTAGCTGACAAGCGCGTCGATGGCGGTGCGCAGGTCCGCTGCGGCACGGGCGAGCGCGGTGATGCAGCCGAACACCTCGGCGTCCTGACCTTGCGCGAAGTGCAGCCCGAACAGCGGATCCTCGAACAGGGAGCTGCAGTATTCGAAGGTGTCGACCAGCGCCTGCGCGCCGACGTGGCTGTCGGGATCGCCCAGCGCGCGCATGTCGATCCCGGTACGCTCGAGGATGGCGCGGGCATCGCGCCCGCGCCCCCGCGCGAAATCGGAAAAGCCGCGCAGGTTCGCCGCACGCATCTGGCCTTTGCCGGGTACCGCATCGAGCGGGCCTTCGAGGCCGTAGAAGATCGCATCCTCGCTCATCGAGCGTGCAATTCTACGCCGCCAGGCGCGCGGGGTCCAACACCGATGACACTGCACGGGCGATGAGTTGGTGTGCTGCTGGGCAGCCGGATACGGCGCTGGCAGCGTGGTGCCACGCGAACGGGAGAGAGCCTAATGGCCGAAATGAAGACACCCCAGGAACACCGCGAGGCCGCACGCGCCTACGTGCGCTACGAAAAGGACACCGAGCGCCGCATCGCGACGCTGACGCTGGTGCGCCCGGCGCGCGGCAACGCGACCACGATCGGCATGCGCATGCTCTATGCCGACTACGTCCACCGCGCCAATGTCGATGATGAGGTGAAGGTCCTCGTCATTCGCGGCGAGGGGGAGGACCTGGGCACCGGAGGCGACCTGGATGAGCACGGCGACATGTACCTCAACCCCAAGGACGGGGAGAGCTTCCTGCCCGACCTGGAGATCGACCCGGACGAGGACGTCGCCTGGCCGCCGCCGGGGTCCTACCGCCACCTCCACTCGCTGACCGACTATTACACGCGCGCGGCCGCAGGGCAGCGCCCGCTCCAGGAATTCAAGAAGATCAGCATCGTCGAGGCCAAGGGATACTGCTACGGCTGGCATTTCTACCAGTGCGGGGATGCCGATATGGTGATCGCCTCGGACGATGCACTCTTCGGGCACCCCTCGTTCCGTTATGCGGGCTGGGGGCCGCGCATGTGGAGCTGGCTGGAGACGATGGGCTACCGCAAGTTCGTCGAGATGGTCTTTACAGGGCGTCCCTTCACGGCCGACGAGATGGCGGACTGTAATTTCGTCAACTCGGTCGTGCCGCGCGCAGACCTCGAGGCCGAGGTCGCCAAGTACGCCGATGCCTGTTCGCGCTCGCGCCCGCTCGACGTGGTGGTGGCGCAAAAGACCTTCTTCGAGGCCTACAAACAGTACCGGGGCGAGTACCTGGGAAGCCTGCTTACCGGCTGGCTGGAGGGGATGTTGCCCGCCATGAAGCCGGACCGCGAGACGGGCGTGGACCTGGGCGGGGATGCCTTTGCGGGGGGCATCGCCAGGACGGTCAAGAACAACGACCTCAACTATCCTCCTGAATGGCGGCTCAGCCGCAAGGGGCGCGCGGCCAAGGAATGATCGGCGCAGTTCCGGGCGCCTTGCTCCGCCGGCCTTGCGTGCGCGATCTTGCGCAGATTGTCGAAGCCCTTGCGCCTGCGGTCAGGCGCTGCGCTGCGGCCCTGGCCTAGGGTCGGGGCAGTGGACCAGGGCGCCAAGATCCGGTCCCGACGGGAGAACGGGTATGCCCGAGACGCTCTTTGCGCTCGATGCGGACAATTACCGCGACTGCCAGAACATGTTTCGCGGGCCAGGCCGCAGCGAATATTATGACGGCGACTTCTGGATCGATGAGACGATGCCGGTCGAGGTGTGCGCCCGCAAGCGCGCGAGCGGCAGTTGCACGATCATCGAGACACGCGCAGCGACGCGCCAGTTCTTTCGCCGCACGCAGCGCCATATCCGCACGAATGCCAGCGATCTCAGTGTCCTGTGGTTTGTGCGCAAGGGGCGCCTCAAGTATTCCAACCGGCAGGGGCGTCTGACCATCGCACCGGGTGGGTTTCTGCTGACCCGGTCGATGTCGCCGTTCTTCATCGAGCTCGAACCGCAGGCGGGCGAAGGGCTCGACGTCCTGCACATGACGGTGCCGACCCATGTCCTGCGCGGATTTCTGCGCGGCGAAGTGGAGGATTGCGCGGCCCTGGATGCCGAATGCCGCGCGGTCGCAAGTGCGGGCTCGATCCTCGCGCAGGTCTTCGAGGAGGGCGATGCCCTTGGCGAAGACGCCATGCAGCTCCTGATCGAAACCGCCTGCCGCCTGATCGGACTTGCCCTCGACGAGGAGGCTAGGGCGCGCCCAGCGCGCCGCACGCTCAGTGAGCAGCGGCTGGACGATGTCCTGCGTTTTATCGAGATCCACCTCTCCGACCCAAACCTGTGCATGGCTATGGTGGGTGAGGGGTGTGCGCTCAGCCCGCGCTATCTTTCGCTCCTGCTCCAGGGCACCGGGCAGACGTTCTCCGAGCTGGTTTGGTCGAAGCGGCTGGAGATGGCAAAGGAATGGCTGGGCCGCAGCGATCCGCGCGCGGTTGCGATCAGCGAGGTCGCCTACGGGGTCGGCTTCAAGAGCACTGCCCATTTCAGTCGCAAGTTCAAACAGGTCTTCGGCCTCAATCCGCGCGATTACCGGGAGCGTGAGGGCGCGGGGCGCTCGGCGCGCGCAGGGACTTCCCGCCCGCCGCACTCCCTCGCTGTCGGGGCGACGCTGCAGTGAGGCCCGCGTGACCAAGAGCGTCACCACGCTCACCGACAAGTATGTCGAGGAGAGCGGGCGCATCCAGATCGGCGCCTTGCAGGCCTATGTGCGCCTCCTGCTCGACCAGGCGCGGCGCGACCGGGACGAGGGGGTGGCGAGTGCGGGCTATGTGACCGGCTACAGGGGCTCGCCGGTGACGACGCTCGACGCGCAACTCTGGGGCGCGGGCGAATTGCTGGCCGAACATGACATCCGTTTCGAGCCGGGCCTCAACGAGGAATTGGCCGCGACTTCGCTGCGCGGCGCGCAGCAGCTGGGCTGGTTCGGCACGCCGCGTGTCGAGGGGGTCTTCGCGCTGTGGTACGCCAAGGGCATTGGTGTCGACCGCGCGCACGAGGCGATCAAGCTGGGCAACCTGGAAGGCGCAGCGCACCGGGGCGGCGTGCTTCTGCTGGCGGGCGATGACCATGCGGCCAAAAGCTCGGCCAGCGCGCACCAGTCCGACCAGAACCTGGCCGCGGCCTTCGTGCCCACGCTCTATCCCGCCACCAACGGCGAGATCCTCGCCTATGGGCAGTACGGTTGGGCACTTTCGCGCCATTCCGGGCTCTACTGCGGGATGAAGGCGGTAACTGACACGCTCGATCTGACGGCCAGTGTAGATCTGCCGGGCTGGACCTTCCCCATCCATATCCCGAACGCGCTCGGCCCGGTCCGCAATTTGCGCGAAGGCATGTCCGCGCTGGAACAGGAAGCGCTGACGGTGCGCCATCGCCTGCCCGCGGCGCAAGCCTTTGTGCGCGCGAACCGGCTTGACCGGGTGACGCATGGGCACGCCGACACGCGCGGAGGGCTTGTCATCGTGACGGCGGGCAAGGCCTGGCTTGATACCGCGCAGGCGCTGCTCGATCTTGGCCTCGATGCGGCGCGGTGCCGGGAACTGGGTATCACCGTCCTGAAACTCGCGCTGACCTGGCCGGTCGATCCCGAGATCGTGAAGCATGTCTGCGCACCTGCGCGCGAAGTCCTGGTGATCGAGGAGAAGCGCGGCTGGATCGAGGACCAGATCGCGCGGATCCTCTACGGCGCATCGCAGGCTCCTGCGCTTTCGGGCAAGACCGATCCGCAGGGCAGGCCCCTGCTGCGCGCCGAGGGCGTGCTGGACCCGAGCCAGGTGCGCGCCGGGCTGGTCAGGCGATTGCGGGATCTGGGCCGCAGCGATGCACCGCTGGATGCGCAGGCCGAGGCCCTGGCGGCAGCCGACGGGCGCGCGCAAGGCCTGTCGATGGTCGCGGCGCGTCCGGCCTACTTCTGCTCGGGCTGTCCCCACAACCGCAGCACCCAAGTTCCCGAGGGCAGTTCGGCGATGGGGGCGACCGGATGCCATGGCCTTGCCCACTACATGCCCGGCCGCCGCACGATGCAGACGGTGGGCATGGGGAGCGAGGGCACGCCCTGGATTGCCGCGCAGCATTTCGTCGACACCCCGCACTATTTCCAGAACCTGGGCGATGGCACGTTCACCCATTCCGGGCTGCTGGCGATCCGCGCCTCGGTCGCGGCGAAGAGCGCGGTCACCTACAAGATCCTCTACAACGATGCCGTCGCGATGACCGGGGGGCAGCCGATGGAGGGGGGCCTCACCCCGCAGCAGATCGTGCGCGAACTGGTGACAGAAGGCGTCGATCCGGTCGTGGTCGTGAGCGAGGCGCCCGAGGCCTTCGCGCGCGATGGTCTGCCTGCCAAGGTGCGCGTCCTCCACCGCGACGAGCTGGAACGCGTGCAGCGAGACCTGCGCGAGGTGAAGGGCACCTCGGCGATCCTCTACGAGCAGACCTGCGCCAACGAGAAGCGCCGCCGCCGCAAGCGCGGCCAGCTCGCCGATCCCGATAGACGCCTCTTCATCAACGCGGCGGTGTGCGAGGGCTGCGGTGATTGCTCGGTTCAGTCCAACTGCCTCAGCATCGAGCCGGTCGAAACCGAATGGGGCCGCAAGCGCCGCATCAACCAGTCGACCTGCAACAAGGACTTCAGTTGCATTAAGGGCTTTTGCCCCTCCTTCGTGACCGTGGAGGGTGGGCGCCCGGCCAGGCGCATGGCGGACCTCGCCGGGCTTGAGGACGAGCTTGCGGCCCTGCCCGAACCGGCGCGCGTGTCGTGCGCGCAGGGCTTCGACATGCTCGTCACCGGGATTGGCGGGACAGGTGTTCTCACCGTTGGTGCGGTTTTGGCGATGGCCGCACAGATCGAGGGCAAGGCGGCGAGCCTCCTCGACATGACCGGCATGGCGCAAAAGGGCGGCGCGGTCGTCAGCCACCTGCGCATCGCGCCCGAGCCTGCGCAGATCCCCTGCGCGCGGGTCGGTACCGAGCAGGCCGACGTTATCCTCGCCTGTGATCTCGTCGTGGCGAGTGCGCCCGACGTGCGGCGCGCACAGGGGCCCGGGACCACGCTGGTCGCCAACGAGGATGTCGCGCCCACGGCCGAGTTCCAGACCAACTCCGGCCTCGACCTGTCGGCGGCGCGCTTCCTCTCCGCGCTGGAGCAGAGGGGCGATCCCGCGCGCGCCTTTGCGGTGCACGCGGGCGAACTGGCGAGCGCGCTCCTGGGCGATGCGATCTTCACCAATTTCTTCATGGTCGGCTATACGGCGCAGAAGGGCCTCCTGCCCGTTTCCTTGGCCGCGATCGAGGAGGCGCTGGCCCTGAACGGCACGGCGGTTGCGGCCAATTGCAAGGCGCTTGCGCTGGGCCGGTTGGCCGCGCACGATCCGGGCCGTCTGGAGCGTCTGGCAGGCCTGTCGGACACGGGCCGGGACGAGCCGGAGACGCTGGAGGCGGTCCTCGACCGCCGTGCGGGGCATCTCGAGGCCTATCAGGATGCGGCCTACGCGCGCGCCTATCGGGAGAAGATGGCGGACCTGCGCGCCGGGATTTCGCCGGAGGCCGGGGACGCGGGGGACAGGTTCCTGTGCACGGCCGCGCGCCAGCTCGCCCGGCTCATGGCCTACAAGGACGAGTACGAGGTCGCCCGGCTCTACACCCGGCCCGAATTTGCGCGCTCTGTGGACGCGGCGTTCGACGGGGACGTGCGCATTGCGCTCAACCTGGCGCCGCCCTTCCTGCCGCTGGGCCGTGACCGCAAGACCGGACGACCGCGCAAGATCCGCCTCGGGTCCTGGATATTCCCACCGCTGCGTCTGTTGGCGCGCGGGAAACGCCTGCGCGGTGGGCCTTTCGATCCCTTTGGCTACAGCGCCGAGCGGCGGGCGGAGCGCGCTCTGGTGCAGGAGTACGGGGCACTCCTGCTCGAACTGGCGCAAGGGCTGAGCGTGCAGAATGCCGCGCTTGCCATCGAGATCGCCGAGAGCGTGAGCCGCGTGCGTGGCTACGGTCCGGTGAAGGAGGAAAGCATCGCCGCGTGGCGCGGGCTCGTCGCTCGCACGCTGCCTGAGTTCAGGGATCGGGCGAGCGATGCTTGCGCTCCGGGCGAGGCCATTGGCGAGGTCATCGCCTAGGTTCGGCAGGTCCCGGAGATGAAAACCGGAGAGGAAATGCGATGAGCGTGCAGGCAAGCGTCGAGAAGCGGTTGATCGACCGCGCGGTCCGCATCGGGAACGAGGCCTATGTCTCCCCCGACTACGCGCGGGCCGAGGCCGAGCGGCTCTGGCCGCGGGTTTGGCAGATAGCCTGCCGCGAGGAGGAGATCGCGGCGCCCGGGGACTACGTCACTTATGACATCGCCGAGGACTCGGTCATCGTCGTGCGCGGGCAGGACGGGGAAATCCGCGCCTTTCACAACCTGTGCCGCCACCGTGGGCGACGCCTGACCGAAGGCTGCGGCAACAAGAAGGGCTTTACCTGTCCCTTCCACGCCTGGAGCTGGGACCTGTCGGGCGCGTGCCTTGGCATGACGCGGGGCGAGGCCTGGGACGGGGCGCTCGGCAAGGAGGACGTGCCGCTCCTGAAAGTGCGCGCGGCGACCTGGGGCGGGTGGGTCTTTGTGACGATGGACGAGGATGCACCGCCGCTCGCCGATTACCTGGGCGAGGTGGCGAGCAACCTGGCTCCGTTCGAATTTGGCAAGATGCGCTATCGCTGGCGCCAGTACCTGCACTTTCCCTGCAACTGGAAAGTCGCCATCGAGGCCTTCAACGAGGGCTATCATGTTGCAGGCACCCACCCGCAACTGACCAAGTTTTCGGTCAAGCCGACCTGGAGCGATGCCTGGGGCCTGCACGGGGTGTTCGGCTCGGCTGCGCGCGAAGGCTCGGGCGGCGCAAGCAGCGGGGCGGCCGGCGCGGCGGACATGCGCGAGGGGCTCAAGCACTCGCTCAACCAGCTGTGGGAGGAAGTGAACGCGACGACCACGCAGACCATGGTCGATGTCGCCAATCTCCTGCCCAGCGAACTGCCCGAAGGTACCCCGCCCGGCGAGGTGCAGATGCACCTCATGAAGCGCACGATCGAGGAGGACGCCAAGCGCGGCGTGCTCTGGCCCCAGATCGACCCGGCCCATTTCGCCAAGGTCGGCAATGTCCTGCACATCTTTCCCAACACCGTGATCGTGCATGGCCCGGTCTTCGCACTGTGTTACCGCGCACGGCCCTGCGGCGAGGACCCCAACCGCTGCATCTTCGAGGTCTATACGCTCGAGAAGTTCCCCGAAGGCGAGGAGCCGCGGCCCGAGAACCTCTACCGCCCGGAAATGACCGAGGCGAACTGGCGCAAGGTCCTGTGCCAGGATTTCTCGAACATGGAGGCGGTCCAGCAGGGCCTACGTTCGCGCGCCTTTGCAGGGATCTACCCCAGTCCGGTCGAGGAAAAGGCCATCGTCAACTTCCACCGCGTGCTCGCTGACTATGTCGGGCGCGGCGCTCCTGAACCCATCGATTGAAGGCACTGACCATGGCGCAGACCAGCCCCGAGACCGACCTCATCCTCGATACCCGCGATGTCGACCGCTACGTCGGCAAGCAGGTCGTCTTTGCCGAGATGTGGGACCCTGCCAGCGCGACCGAGATCCGCCGCTGGGTCCAGGCGCTCGATTACGCGAACCCGCTCCATTACGACGAGGAAGCCGCGCGCGCCTCGCGATTTGGGGGGATCATCGCCCCGCAGAGCTTTACCGTCGCGATGGACTATGGCCACGGCTGCCATCCCTCGTGCATCGGCAACGTGCCGGGCACCCACCTCATCTTCGGGGGGGAGGAATGGTGGTTCTACGGCGGGCGCATCCGGCCCGGCGACTTCCTGCGTCAGGAACGCTTCTTTGCCGGCTACAAGGTGAGTGACACCAGCTTTGCCGGGCCCACCATGTTCTCGGACGGGGACACCTATCATTACCGCGAGGACGGCACGCTCTTTGCCAAGGAACGCGCGACCTCGATCCGCTACCTGCGCGAAGAGGCCAACCGGCGCGGGGTCTATGGCAAGGAAAGCCGCGGGGTAAAAAGCTGGACCGCCGCCGAGATGGAGGAGATCGACCGCATCCGGCTCGACTGGATCCTTTCCAACCGTGAGGGCGCGACGCCCAACTGGCACGCGGTCACGGTGGGCGACACGCTCCCGCGCCGGGTGATCGGTCCGCATACGCCGCTCACCTTCGGTTTCGAGTACCGCGCGCACCGCCAGAACATCTGGGGCACCTGGCGTTGGAACCCGCCCGAGGGGTATCAGGATCCGGCCAAGGAGAACGCCGGGTTCGACAAGGACATGACCTATGATTTCGAGGCGCAGAAGATCGATCCGCGCCAGAAGGACGGGCTCTATTACGGTCCCTCCAGTGGCCACCTGAACCCGGCCAAGGCCGAGAAGATCGGCATGGGCGGGACCTATGGTTACGGGGCCTCGATGAACGCGTGGCATCTTGACTACGTGGCCTACTGGGCCGGCCACGGGGGCTATGTCTGGCATTCGAAGACGCAGTTTCGCAAACCCGCCTTCGAAGGCGACGTCACCTTCTTCGAGGGCGAGGTTGTCGACAAGTTCGAGACCAGCGAATTCGGCATGCCGACGGTGCGCATCAAGACCCGCCTGACTACGCAGGACGGCGACACGATCCTGACCGGCAGCGCCGATGTCGCGCTGCCCCACGTGCGATGAGCGTGCTTTCTGACCTGGTGCGCGAGGCGCCCGGGGACAGCGGCCTCTCGCACGTTGTCGCGATCCCGCTGGACGAGGAGCCCGGCATCGGCGCGCGCACCATCGGGGGCTATCTGCGCGAGGTGACGGCGCGCTATGGTCCGGCCGAAGCGGTCGCCTTCAACGAGGGAGGCGAGCGGCTTTCCTGGACCTATGACGCACTTTGGGACGAGGCCGGGACAACGGCCCGCGCGCTCCTGGCGCAAGGCATGGAGCCGGGCGCGCGGATCGGTATCCTGATGACTAACCGGCCTGAATTCCTCTCGGCCTTCTTCGGCATCGCGCTCGCGGGCGGTGTCGCGGTGGCGCTCTCCACCTTTTCCACGCCGGAAGAATTGGCGCACCTGATCTCGGCGTCCGAGATCCGCACGCTGCTGTTCGAGGCGCGCGTTCTCAAGACGGACTTCGTGGCCATGCTGGAGGACCTGGAGCCCGCGCTGGCGGCCACCGCGCCCGAAACCTTCGGCTCGGCCCGTTTCCCGGCCTTGCGCACGCTTGTGGCTCTTGGCGGGGCGCCGCGCGGGGCCATTCGCGACTGGGCGGAGTGGCGCGCGGGCGGGGAGGGTGTCTCCGCAGGAGCCGTCGATGCACGTCTTGCCCAGGTTACGCCCGAGGATCCGGGCGGCATCTTCTTCTCCTCGGGCACGACCAGCCTGCCCAAGGGCATCGCGCATAGCCAGCAGGCCTTCGCAATCCAGTGGTGGCGCTGGCCGCGCCTGTTCGGAATGACAGAGCCCGTGCGCGCCTGGACGGGCAACGGCTTTTTCTGGTCGGGCAATATCTCGATGGTGGTGGGCACTGGCCTTTCGACGGGGGGCTGCGTGGTCCTCCAGCGCTATTTCGACGCGGACGAGGCGCTGCGCGTGATCGAGGCCGAGGACGTTACATTTGCCAATGGCCGCCCGCACCAGTGGGCGCGCCTTCAGGCCTCGCCGAAATGGGACGGGGCCGACCTGTCCTCGCTGCGTTACGTGCCACGCGGGGAACTGGTCTACGCCCATCCCACCTGCACCGCCGACTGGGACGTGCCGCAGACCTTCGGGACGACCGAGACCATGTCGCTGTGCACTTCGATCGGCCATCATGCGCGCGAAGAGGACTATGCGGGCAGTTACGGCGTGCCCCTGCCCGGCAACGAACTCAAGATCGTCGATCCCGAGACGCGCGCCGTCGTGCCGGTAGGTGCGCATGGCGAGATGTGCATCAAGGGACCAACGCTGATGAGCGGGTACCTGGGCAAGCGGAACGAGGACTGTTTCGATGCCCAGGGTTTCTACTGCACCGGTGATGGCGGGCGCGTCGATGCACAGGGGCGGTTCTTCTGGGAGGGGCGGCTGACCGCGATGATCAAGACCGGCGGGGCCAATGTCGCCCCCGAGGAGATCGACGAGCTGGTCGCCAACTGGCCCGGCGTGAAGCGCGCGCAGACCGTGGGGGTGGCCGATGCGCTGCTGGGCGAGCGGGTCGTGACCTGCCTCGTGCCCATCGCGGGGACCGTGATCGACGAGGACGCGCTGATTGCGCACCTCAAGGCCCGGCTCGCCAGTTTCAAGGTGCCCCGCCAGGTCCTGGTTTGCCGGGAGGAGGACTTTGCGATCACCGGCAACGAGAAGGTGAAGCCCGCCGCGATCCGCACTCTGGCCGAGCGCCTCCTGGCGCAGGGCGCGGCCTAGGCAGGGGCGCGTCTGGTGGCGTCAGACCTTCACCTCGATCATGCCTTCGACAACCCGCACCGGGAAGGTCTGGATCGGCTCGGTCGCGGGCGGGTTCATCGCCTCGCCGGTTTCGAGGCGGAAGCGCGCGCCGTGCGCGGGGCAGGCGATCCAGCCGCTGCGCATGCGCCCGCAGGCCAGTTCCTCGTCGGCATGGCTGCACTTGTTGCGCACCGCGAAGACCTGCCCCTTGCTGCGGCACAGGAGGATCGAGATCCCGTCGATGTCGACCTTGGCAACGCCGCCTTCGGGCAGCGAATCGAGCGGGGCGGCGGCCGTGTAGCTGGTGTCGGTCATGCCTTTGGGCATGCCGCGCGAGGGGCCCGGCGCGCAATTCGCCCGCGCGCAATTCGCCCGCGCGATCAATGGCAACACGGCCGCGAAACCGGCCGCGCACAGGAATTCAGAAAGGGCGGCTGAACCGCCAGGCACGAACATCGGGAGAGAGCGATGGCGCAGCAGGACTACTATCAATTCGCCTATGTCACGACTGACTGGCGGCGCGCGCTGGAGGAACTGGGCGCGCAGCACGATATCGCCGCCTGGATGGAGATGCCCGAGGCCGAGTTCGATACAGGACCCGGCACGAAGGCGGTCTGCCACTTCGCACTTGCCTTCAAAGGGGACCTGCAGTTCGAGGTGATCGAGCCGGTCGCAGGCGATTGCGCGGTCTACCGCGCGGGCCTTCCTGAAACGGGCTATGCCAAGCGCTTCCACCATCTGGGCCGCCACTTCGCGCAGCGCGCCGACTTTGACCGGCAGCTGGAGGCCGCAAGGGCACGCTACACCCGCCCCGTCGCCGCCGAGACGATGGGCGGCGAATACGCCTACTTCGATGCGCGCGCGGAGACCGGACATTTCCTCGAATACTTCATCTTCCCGCCCGGCTCGCACCTTGAGGGAGTGCCCCGCTCGTGAGTGCGCAGGAGAGCTTTGATGTCGTCGTCGTTGGCTCCGGCGCGGCGGGCGCGATGGCGGCCCTGCGCGCGGCGGAGCGCGGCCTCTCGGTCCTCATCGTCGAGAAGGAGCGCAAGTTCGGCGGGACTTCGGCGGTCTCGGGCGGGGTCATGTGGGTCCCCAACCACGGCCTTGATGGCGACGTGGGCGACACCCGTGAGGCGGCGCTCGAATACCTGCGCGCGATCATCACGGTGCCGGTGAATGAAGCGCGCCTCGAGGCCTACGTGGACATGGCGCCCCTGATGCTCTCGTTCCTGAACGCCACGGGCGTGCCTGTCGCCTCGGGCGTCTGGCCGGACTATTTCCCCGACCGGCCCGGCGCGCGCAGCGACCGCTCGCTGGTCGTGCCCACCTTTGACGGGCGGCGGCTGGGCGACAGCGTCTACCCGGCGATGCGCGAGCAGTACAACCGCTTCAAGCTGTTCGGGCGCTACGCCATGGACCTCACCGAGACGTTCACGCTGATGATGCAGGCCAAGGGCTGGCGGCGCACGGTCACCAATATCCTGCGCCGCTACTGGCTCGACCGGGAGACGCGCAAGGTGGGACGGCGCGACCGGCGCTTCACGCAAGGTGCCGCGCTGATGGGTGAGATCTATGAGAAGGTGCTGGCACGCGGGGTGGAACTGCGCACCGAGACCGCGCTCGTCGAATTGCACACCGATGCGCAAGGGCGCGTCTGCGCGCTGGAGGTCGACAGCTATGGCCGCCGTTACACCATCGCCGCGCGCCATGGCGTGGTGCTGGCCGCGGGCGGGTTCGAGTGGAACCAGCAACTGCGCGAGCGTTTCTACCCCGTCCCCGGCCGCACTCGCCACAGCTCCACCCCGGAGGACGCCAACCGCGGTGAGGCGCTGATCGCGGGTGAGAAGATCGGGGCGAGCACCGAGCACACCGAACAGGGCTGGTGGATCCCGACCATGCAGCTGCCGATGCCCCGGGCTGCCAACTTTCACGAGATCCACCAGGCCGCCTTTGACGTTGGTCGCCCGCACAGCCTGTGCGTCAATCGCAAGGGCGTGCGCTTCGTCAACGAGGCGACGGGTTATGACCGCTTCGGGCAGGCCATGGTCGCCGACCAGCTGGCGACGGGCGCGAATTGCCCGTGCTGGCTTGTTTTCGATGCGACCTTCCGGGAGAAGTTCAGTGCAGGGGGCCTGATGCCCAATGTGCTGATGCCCGATGCCAAGGTGCCGGGTGACTGGTGGGGGCACTACCTCTTCCGCGCCGAGAGCCTGGCGGACCTTGCCCGTCAGATCCATGTGCCTGTCGACGCGCTGGAGAAGAGCGTTGCCAGGATGAACGCCCACGCCGCGAGCGGGACCGATCCCGAGTTCGGGCGCGGGGGCAATGCCTATGACCGGATGTTCGGCGACCCCACCGTGGCGCCCAATCCGTGCCTTGGGGCCATTGCGAAGGCGCCGTTCTACGCGGTGCCGATCAACAACGGGGATCTGGGCACCAAGGGGGGGCTGCGCTGCGACGAACGCGCGCGTGTGCTCGATGGGGCAGGCGTGCCGATCGGCAATCTCTACGCGGCGGGCAACTGCGCGGGATCGCCCTTCGGGGACTGCTACCCGGGCGCCGGGGCCACCATCGGACCTGCGCTCACCTTCGGGTTCGTCGCGGCCAACGACATTGCCGAGCGGGCGGAAAACAGTGCGTCCGCACGCGGGGGCGAAGACCGAACGGCACATCAAGGAGAGATCGTGGCATGAACGCGCGCAAGGTGGCCATCGTGACGGGCGCGGCCGGTGGGATTGGCGAGGCAATCGTGCGGCGTTTCGGCGAAGAGGGCGTTGCGGTCCTGGGAACGGGGCGCACCGAGGCTGCACTCGCCGATCTCAAGGCGCGGCTCGAGGGGGAGATGGAGTTCGATTACGCGGTGGCCGATCTTGCCGCCGATTCGGGACCTGCCGCGGTGGTGGCCCGGGCCCTGGAGCGCTTCGGGCGGATCGACTTTGTCGTCAACAACGCAGGCTCCTTCAACATCGGCCCGGTCGATGCGACCACCGACGCGATGCTCGACGAAGTGCTGGGCATTTCGCTGCGCGCGCCGTTCCGGCTGTGCCGCGAGGCGCTGGCGCACTTGGGGGCTGACGGCATGGGCGGTGCGGTGATCTTCATCGGCTCGACATGGGGGCTCTATGGCACCTGCGGGGGCGGGGCCTATAGCGCGGTCAAGGCCGGGCAGATCGGGCTCATGCAGACGATGGCGGCGGAATACGGCCCGCGCGGCATCCGCAGCAACTACGTAGCCCCGACCGTCGTGAAGACGGGCATGACCGAAAGCTTCTGGGAGGCCGATGCCTTCCGGCGGATCAACCACGAGTTCACCCCGCTGACCCGCGACTGCACGGCGCAGGACATTGCCGAGATGGTGGTCTTCCTGTGTTCGGACCGGTCCGGTTTCGTGAACGGCCAGACCATCGCGGTCGATGGCGGGATATCCTCTACCCGTTACCTCGCGCCCGAGGCGCTGGGGGCGACGCGGCTGTGAGGCGGCTCAGCTGATCGCGCCATTGGCCTTGAGGCGGTCGTACTCGGCCTCCTCAAGGCCGAGAAGCTCGCGATAGACATAGTCGTCGTGCTGGCCAAGCGTCGGGGCGCCATTTGCAATGTCGGCCTCGCCGGGTGCCATGCGCCAGCTTGGCCCGACCACGGGGCGTGCATCGCCGTTGCCATTGAGGACGGTGCGGTAGGTGCCGTTGCTCCAGAAGGTGTCGCTGGCCATGAGGTCGAGCGAGGAGGCGGCCGGATAGGCCGCGACCCCTGCCGCGCGCAGCCGCGCACCCAGGTCGCAGGCCTCGTGCGCAGCGGTCAATGCGGCGAGGTCGACCTCCAGTTCGCCGCGATGGGCCAGACGCTGGGAGAGGCTTGCAAAGCGTGGGTCCTTTGCCAGGGCCGGGCTGTCGAGCCCATCGCACAGGGCCTGCCAGTCGCGCTCCGCCTCGCAGACAATCGAGATCCAGCCGTTCTGGGCGCAGGGAAAGAAGCCGTGTGGGGCCAGGGCATCGTGGGCATTGCCCCTGTGGCGCGGGACGTCTCCGGTCAGGGCGTATTCCAAGAGGCGGTCGCCGACGAGGCTGGACATCGTCTCGACGGCGGAGAGGTCGACTTGCTGGCCCTCGCCGGTGCGTTCGCGGTGGTGCAGCGCGGCAACGGCGGCAAAGGCCGCGGCCGCGCCCGCGCTGGTGTCGCCAAAGCGGATGTTCATGCCTTCGGGCAAGCCGCCTTCGTGGCCGACGAGCCCGGTGACACCGCCGATTGCGCCGAAGCTCGGGGCATAGCCGGTCTGCTGCCCAAGCGGGCCGTCGCTTCCGTACATCTTTATCGAGACGTGGATGATGTCGGGCCGGATGGCCTGCATCTCGGGAAAAGACAGGCCGAGCTTGGCCATTGCGCCCGGGCGCAGATTGTCGAGCACGATGTCGCTGATCGCGATCATGTCCTTCAGCCGGGCGAGCCCCTCGGCGCTCTTCATGTTGACGCGCACGCTCAGCGCCTCGGTGTTCTGGCTGAGGAAATAGGGCGCGTGTTCGATGTCGAGCCCGCCGTAGGCGCGCATCTCGTCGAGCGAGGAGGTGCTTTCCACCTTGAGTACCTCGGCGCCGAGCTGGCCAAGGAGCTTCGCGGTGTAGGGCCCGGCCCAGACCTTGGCGATGGCCAGCACCCGGATACCGGCAAGCGGACCGCCGCGTGTATGTCCGTTCATGCGGCGATCTCCCGGTCATCGGCACCGGGTTCGGGCGCAGGACGGGTGAGACGGGCCGGTGAGGCGGTCATGCGGTAGGGCGCGGCGGGGGTATCGATCCCCTCCAGCGCCTGGAAGAAGCCACGGTGGCGGTACTGCGGATTGGCGAAGAGATCGGGCGCCAGATTGACAGGGGCGAGCATGACGCCGCGCCGGTGCGCCTCATGCGTGATTACATCGCGTGGCTTGTCCGCGACCCAGCTTCGGAAATGCTCGCGAAAGGTCGCCACCCGATCGGGCGTGCAGTGGAACTCCAGCCAGTCCTCGGGAAATTCCTGGCCCCAGGCGGGATCGCCCATCAGGCCCAGCAGTCCGCGCCAGTGGCGCGCGGTGGTCATGATGAGATGGACGTGCCCGTCCGCGCAGGCAAAGACGCGGCCCGGCCCGCCCATGTCGTAGCGGCGGCGCGAGTGGCTGGGCTCGTCGTCACCTGCGAGCACACGGCCCAGCACCACGTCGGCGCGGCTCAACTGCACGGCGACTTCGCTGAGGTCGATGGCCTGTCCTTCTCCGGTGCGGCGCTGGTGGAAAAGGCTGGCGGCAGTGGCCAGCGCGGCGTCGTAGCCGGTGTCGAAATCGGGCATGAAGGGGCTTGCGCCCATCAGCGGGGGATCACGGTCGTCGCTTTCGCTCGGCGTGTGCCAGGCCCAGCCGCCTGCAGCCGCGATGTTGATCGGAAAGGCACGGGCCATGTCCGCAGGCGCATCCTGCCCGAAGGGGGTGATGTGGCAGTGGACGAGCCGGGGGAAGCGGGCCGTGAGGTCCTCGGGCCCAAGGGCCCGTCTTGCGCACCAGGCCGGGGTATGGTCATCGATCAGGGCATCGGCGCGCGCGAGCAGGCGTTCAAGCGCGGCGCGGCCTTCGGGCGTTTCCAGGTCGAGCACGACCGACTTCTTGCCGGTGTTGGCATAGGCGAAGACGGCGCTGGCCCCGTTGGCGAGGGGCGGGCCGAAGCAGCGCGTGGGCGAACCTCCCGGCCGTTCGACCTTGATGACCTCGGCGCCGAAGTCGGCAAGGAGCCGGGCCGTCCATTCGCCGCACACGCGCTCGGCGGTTTCGATGATGGTGGTGCCGGAAAGCGCGGTCATGGCCTGTGTCCGTCTGTTTTCATGTCAGGGCTGGAGGTCCTCGAGTTTCGCCGAGAAGGGGGTCATCGCCATGTAGCGATCGACCGTCTGCTCGAAGTGGCGCACCCGGATCTCCTGGTAGTCGGCAAGGGTCAGCCCGGCCTTGGCGCTGGCTTCCAGACCTTCCTGCTGGGCGTGGAGGTTGTCGGTGTCCTGATCGAGAATACGGCCGAAACCCGGGTCCATGCCCTGTGCCTCGGCAAAGGACTGGTGATCAGCGAGGACCTGCACCTCGGCGGTCTCGAAGTCGCCACTGCGCGGCTTGGGGCGCATGAACATGACCTCGTAGATGGTGCGGCGGTGGTCGCGCGCGTCGGGCCGGAAGCGGTAGATCATCGGCAGCGAGATGCCCGGGAAGAGGAACAGGTTGGGGAAGAAGGTGTAGCTGTAGGTGTCGAGCAGTTCGGTGTCCGAGACGTGCGAGAGATCGGTATCGCTCGCGCTTTCGAACATCTCGCGGAACATGTCGGCCATGACCTGGCGGGCACGCTCGCCCTCCTTCAGTTCGGGCCGCGCGCCGCCTAGCGCCGAACTGTCGCCCAGCGTGAAGTTGGCGATGATGTCGGCCTCGCTGTAGCGCTCGCGCAGCTTGGGGCTGACCACGCCCAGGGTCGATATGAAGCGGTCGACGTGTGCGCCATAGACGTCGTACTGCGAATTGACGTCGCCGTTGGCGGGCGCGACCTGGGGGTGCGTGTCGCCCACGTGGTAGGCCTCCATGAAGGCTTCCATGGTGAGCTTCCAGTTGGCAGGATAGCTCTTCTGGACGTGGAGGTAGATGTAGCGATCCTCCAGTTTCCAGGCCGTGAGATGGGCGAGGGCCTCGGGGCCGAGATAGTCCTCGAGCGAAGGGGCGGCCGGGTCCATGTTGACCCACACGAACCCGCCGAGCCGGGCGACGCGGGCCTGGGGCAGGCACATCCGGCGTGTCTTCGTATGGGCAAAATCCCACTTCTCCGGGATTTCGGCGAGCGTGCCGTCGAGGTTCCAGGTCCAGCCGTGGAACGGGCACTTGAGGTTCATCGCAAAGCCTTCGGTCGCCGAGGGCTTGAGCTTGGTACCGCGGTGGAGGCACGCGTTGTAGTGCGCCTTGATCTCGTTCTCGGCGCTGCGCACCACGATGAAGCTGTAGGATCCGAGGTCGTAGACATAGTAGTCGCCCACTTCGGGAATGTGGTCCTCGCGGCAGGCCATCTGCCAGGTGCGCGGCCAGAGGCGCGCGAACTCGCCGTCGGCGAATTCGGCCCTGGTGTAGCGGTCCTTCGAGACGTCTTCGCTGCCCAGGTACGTGTAGCTGACATCGCGGGCCCATTGGGGCGCTGTGTTGCGGTCACGCGCGATGATGTCCTGCGTGCTCTCGGCAGGGTGGCGGGCTTCGCCGGGGCGCAAGGGGCCGGTTTCGAGGTTCATCGTGGAGGTCTCCTCAAAAGGAAAGTCAGGGCGTCACCGCTTCGGGCGCGGTGCGCTGCCCGGCCGGGACGGGGGGAAGCGAAGACTTGCACAGCGCCCCGTCCTTCATGACGAGGGCAATGTGGCCGGGCCCCTGCAGGACGCGCGGATCGGCAAGCGGATCGCCGTCGACAAGGATGAGATCGGCAAGCTTGCCCGGTTGCAGGGTACCCAAAGTGCCATCCCCCATCATCGCCAGGCCCCCGTTCGCCGTGGCGCAGACCAAGGCGTCTTGCGGGGAGTAGCCATAGTAGTCGATGAAGAATTCGATATCGCGCCCTTGCGTGCCCTGCGGGCTCCAGCCAAAGCCGTAGTCGCCCCCGATCAGGTGGCGCACGCCGCGCTTGCGCAATTCGGTGTGGGTGCGGCAGCTGTTTTCGAGCAGTTCGGGGATGTTCATGTAGTCCCCCACCTCGGCCGAGAGGCCATGCCCGGCCGCCTCGCCCGCCATGATCTGGTGGAACAGGCCGACCGTGGGGACGACGAAGATGCGCTCCTTCGCCTCTTCCATCATGTCGAGCAGCTCCTCGTCGGCGTACTCGCAGTGGAACAGCGCATCGACGCCTGCGCGCACGCAGCGCTTGGAGCCCTCGATCGAGCGGGTGTGGGCGTTGATCCGGCGCCCGTAGGCGTGCGCCGTCTCGGCCGCGACGCGCACTTCCTCGAAGGTCATGGGCGTCGTGTGGCCGGGCGTGCCGGGGTAGAACGGGTCGCCCGAGACGTCGATCTTGATGTTGTCGACGCCCTCGCGGCAGTGCAGGCGCACCATCTTGCGCATTTCCTCGACGCCATCGACGATGCTGGAAGGGCCGGTGCGCGGATCGTGTTCGCGCGCTTCGTCCCCCATCGCGCCGGTGACGCTGATTTCCAGACCCCCGGCGCGGATGCGCGGGCCGGCCAGGCGCCCGGCGTTGACTTCATCACGCACCGCGACGGCAAGGCGCAGGCGCGCTTCGGACGCGCCGTAGGCGCTGGTGAAGCCTGCCTCCAGCAGGGCTGCTGCGCCGCGTGCGGTGGCAAAGCACTGGGCTTCGGGGGGCGGTTTGATGAGGTCTTCGGTCGCGCAGACGTTCTCGAAGGAAAGGTGGGCGTGGCCCTCGACCATGCCGGGCATCAGGAAGCGCCCACCCGCATCGATGACCGTATCGCCCTCGCGCGGGTCGAGTGCGCCGACCTCGGCGATGCGATTGTCCTCCACGCGCAGCGCGCCGGGAAAGGGGTTCGCGCCGGTGCCATCGAAGATGCGCGCGTTGCAGATCAGCGTTGCCGTCATGCCGTTTCGGTTCCTTTCCCGCCTTTTCGTGCCGCGCGTCGCCGCGCGCGTCCTGGGGGCAGAGCCTAGACCTGCGGGGAGCAGGTCCGAATGACTGCAGCGGCAGGCCCACTTGGCCGCAGGTGCTGCCCTTTGCGAAATTTCGCGGAAAAGGCGGGCTTGGCGGCAAATGCGAAGCGTACAATTCGGTCCGGCGATGTTCGCAGCGGACGTGCTTTCGCGCCTTTCACACAGACCCGCCATGGGCTTATCTCGAGGAAAGCCATCTGGGAGGGCGAAACGCATGGGCGAGATTTGCGTCACGCTGACCGACATCGAGGGATCGGTCGTGGAAATCGAGGACGGGGCCGAGGGGGAGACCCTGATGGAACTGGCCCGCCGCCACGACGTGAAGGGCATCATCGCCGAATGCGGCGGTGCGTGCTCATGTGCCACCTGCCATCTCTACATCGATGCGGCGTGGAGCGCGGCGGTGGGGACACCCGATCCGGTCGAGGAGGACATGCTCGACATGGTCGAGGACATCCGCCGCCCGACGAGCCGCCTGTCCTGCCAGATCACACTGCATCCAGGGCTCGACGGCCTGATCGCCGAGGTCGCGCCCGAGCTTTGAGCGCGGGGGCATTGCCCGCAGAGACAAGTGCGGGGCGCGCTGCAGGCATGGTGCAAGGGTACGCCTGGGCGCACTGTGCAAGGGCCAGCAATCCGAGAGTGGACACGAGGATTGGGGAGAGGACATGACTATCGTGCGAGACGCGGCGAACGACGACACGCAGGCCAGACCGGGCCCGGAAGGGGAGGACGCGCGCCTCGTCGAAGAGGCGACCCTGCTCGACCCGGTCGTGCACAAGCAGCCGCGCCGCTTCTACGCGGCCATGCGCAAGCTCGATCCGGTGCATTATGACGCGGCGCTCGACATGTACCTCGTCTCGCGCTGGGAGGATATTCAGACGGTACAGCGCGATCCGCTGACGTTTTCGGTCAACAAGGGGTACCATACCCAGCAGGCCAAGGGCTTTGCCGAGGAGTTTCAGCAGATCCTGCGCGAGAAGGGCGGCGGCTACTTCCCCGACGCGATCATGTCCGATCCGCCTTACCATACGCGCGTGCGCAAGCTGATGGAAAGCGCCTTCACCGCGCACCGCGTGAAGGACCTTGAGCCGCGCATCGAGGCGGTCGTCGACGGGCTTCTCGCCGAACTCGCGGACAAGGGCGCGATGGACGCCGTCACCGATTTTGCGCAGCCGCTCACCATCCGCATCATCTGCGAGCAGCTGGGGCTCGACTGGTCGATCAAGGACAGGATCGCGCGCTGGTCGACGGCGGTTACCGCCCAGATCGGGCGCATGCAGGACCGTGAGGAAATGCTGGGGCACGCCGCGCAGATCTGTGAGTTGCAACGGTACCTTATCGCCAAGATGCGCGAACGCGAGGCCGATCCGCGTGAGGACATGATCTCGGACATCGTCCACGCCCGCGACGGTGAGGGGGAAGGTTCGGTGCTGACTTTCGAGGAGGCGGTCTCGCTCATCCGTGCGCTCCTGATCGCGGGCAACGAGACCACCGCGACCGCGCTTTCCAACCTCGTCCTGATCTTGGCGACCGAGCCCGCTGTTGCCGAGATGCTGCGTGCCTCGGCCGATGACGACCGGCTGATGAACCGCTTTGTCGAGGAACTCCTGCGCATCGAGCCGCCCGTGCGCGGGCTCAGCCGGATGACGACGAAGGAGGTCGAACTGGGCGGGCGCATGCTGCCCGAAGGGGCGCATCTCCTGCTGCTCTACGCCTCGGCCAACGACGAGCCCGAGATCTTTCCCGAACCGCGCCGCTTCGACATGGAGCGCAAGAACATCATGAAGCACGTGAGCTTCGGGGGCGGGGTGCACAAGTGCGTCGGGCTGGCGCTCGCGCGCATGGAAATCAAGGTCGCCGCGCGGCTGCTCGTGCGCAAGTTCGCCGACGTGCGCCTTGCCATAGCCGAGGAGGACATCGCCTATCTGCCCACCGTGGCGACACGCTCGATGGAGAGCCTGCCCGTCACCTTCACCTTGAACGACTGACCATGGCTGGGGAACTGGACGGCAAGGTCGCCATCGTCACGGGCGGTGCGGGCGGGATCGGCAAGGCCACCGTCGACCTGTTCGTGGCCGAGGGCGCGCGGGTGATTGTCGCCGATGTCGACACAGATGCGGGGGAGAGCCTGTGCGCGGAGCTTGGTCCCGTGGCGGTCTTCCGCCGGGTGGACGTGGCGCAGAAGGGTGAGGTGAAGGCGCTGGTCGACTTCGCGGTGGAGCGTTTCGGGCGGCTCGATGTCATGTTCAACAACGCGGGGATCGCCTGCGGTGCCTTTCCCGACTTCCTTGACGATACGCTGGAGGACTTCGCCAAGGTCGTGGGCGTCAACCTGTTCGGGCCGATGGTGGGCACGCAGGCGGCCGCGCGCGCGATGAAACGGCAGGGAGGGGGCGGCGCGATCCTCAACAACGCCTCGATCGCTGGCGTGCTCGCGGGCCAGGCGATGATGACCTACCGCGCCTCGAAGGCGGGGCTCATCCATTTCAGCAAGTCGGCCGCGATCGACCTGGCGCGCCACGGCATCCGGGTGAACTGCCTGGTCCCGGGCCATATTCGCACGCCGCTCAGTTCGTTCGAGGAAGGCTCCGGGACCGATAACCTGGCACAGCTGAGCCAGGAAATCGACGCGATCTACCTCTCGAACCAGCCGCTCAAACGGCGCGGCAGTCCCGAGGATGTCGCGCAGGCCGCGCTGTTCCTTGCCAGTGACCGCGCCGCGCAGATTACCGGCATCGCGCTTCCGGTCGAAGGCGGGGTCACTACCGGCGATCCGGTCAATCATCTCGCAGACATCCTGGAGGCCCGCAGCCGGGTTCTGGGCACATGAGCGGGTTACGCGAAGGGAGAAGGCGGTGATGGAGGCCCAAGTGGACGAGCGCAAGTCGGCGGCGCTGGCCGAGGCGAACCTGCGTGTCGAGGACGGTGCGCAGAAAGTGACGACCTTTGCCGCCGCGCGTGAGATGCTGCGCCACACGCAGGTCCTGCAGGACGGAGCGGGCGCGGATGAAGTGGATGTGGGCGATCCCGAACAGGTCCCCGTCTTCTATCTCGACGGCAAGCCGCACAAGACCCGGCGCGCGGCAATTGCGCGCTTCTTTACCCCGCGCGCGATTTCCGAGCGGTACCAGGCGGTGATGGAAGCCACCACCGACCGCCTCCTTGCCGATTTTCGGGCGCGGGGTGAGGCCCGGCTTGACGAGATCAGCTTCGAGCTTGCGGTGGCTGTGGCTTCCAAGATCGTCGGGCTCTCGCAAAGCGATCCGCACGAGATGGCACCGCGTATCGCAGTGCTTCTGCGCGCCTCGTTCAACAACGCCAAGGGTCTGGCACGCTGGAAGAACCTGCTTCTGCGCTCGTGGTACGGGTACCGCTTCTACGTGAAGGACGTGCGTCCGGCCGTGCGGGTCCGGCGCGAGGAACCGGGCGAGGACATCATCTCGCAGTGCCTCGCCAAGGGCTATTCCGACAAGGCGATCATGATCGAGTGCATGACTTACGCCACGGCCGGGATGGTCACCACGCGCGAGTTCATCGTGATGGTGGCCTGGTACATGTTCGAGCGCGACGAATTGCGCGCGGACTTCCTCGCCGCCGACGAGGAGCGGCAGTTCGCCATCCTGCTCGAAATCCTGCGCCTCGAACCGATTGCCGCGCTGCTCTATCGCCGCTCGGCGCAGGACCTTCCCGAGACTTGCCTGGGCGCCTTGCGCGAAGGCGCGCGCTTCGTGGTCGACATGCGTGCGGTCAATGCGGACGAAACGGCGGTCGGGGCCTGCCCCCATGCGCTCGATCCCGACCGCGCCAAGGGGCAGCAGGGCACCTTCATGAGCTTTGGCGATGGCGCCCACCACTGTCCGGGCTGGCAGGTCGCGCTCCACGAGACGCGCATCTTCATTGACCGCCTGCTGCGCGTGCCGGGTGTTGCTATGGTGAAGCCGCCCGAAATGCTCTGGAACGCGCCCCTGATGAGCTACGAACTGCGCGACGCACAGGTGCGCTGCACCACACTCTGATTCACGGGCGATATCGGCGCTGCGATACGCCTCCTGCTTGTTCCCGGTCCCCCGCCATGGCTACCACGTAGGCAGACGTGGGGCGTCGTCCGGCGCCGGGCAGGCAGGGAGAAAAGCAGATGGCAGGCAGATATATCGTCACTGGCGGCTTCGGGGTGCTGGGGCGCGCCGTCTGCGCGCAGCTTTGCCGAGAAGGCCACCGCGTCGGCGTGATCGACATGGCACCGTGCCCGGATGGCTACGAAGGTCTTGCCGAGGGGGGCATCGATCTGACCGAGGCGGCCGCGGTCGGGCCCGCCGTGGCGCGAATGGTGACGGAACTGGGCGGGCTCGACGGCCTCGTCAATGTTGCGGGCGGATTCGTGTGGGAGCCGCTGGGGCCGGGTTCTCCGGCCACGTTCGAGCGGATGTACCGCACCAACCTGCACACGGCCACGACAACCTGCGAGGCGGTGCTGGAGACACTCGCGCCGGGCGGTGCCATCGTCAACATCGGCGCGGCGGCGGCGCGCGATGCGGGTGAGGGAATGGGTGCTTATGCGGCATCCAAGGCCGGGGTCATGGCGCTGACGCAGGCGCTTGCCGCGCAGTTGAAACCTCAGGGCATCCGCGTGAACGCGGTCCTGCCCACGGTCCTCGATACCCCCACCAACCGCGCAGATATGCCCGATGCCGATCCCGGCAAATGGATCGCCCCTGCCGCCGCAGCGCAGGTCATCGCCTGGCTGCTTTCGCCTGCGGCATCTTGCGTGACGGGAGAGGGAATCGCGCTCTCGATGGGGCAGGGAAAAGAGAATTGAGGAAGACCATCCAAGGGGCCATCGCCCCTTGACCCCCAAATGGGCGACCTCACCATTCCAAGCCAAGGTGGCGCGCGAAAGGTGAGGCGGACAGTTTGGGGAGCCTGAGGGCGCTGGCCCTCGGATATATCTTCCTGAAACCTTCTAGCTCCCTTCGGGAAAGGTGAGAGTGACGCGAAGGCCGGGGTGCGCGTTGGCGACTTCGACCCGGGCCTCCATGCGCCGCGCGGCCGAGCGCACAATCGCAAAGCCGAGGCCACTGCCGCGCGTGCCCACGCTGCTCTCCAGCCGCACGAAGCGCGCACCCAGCCGGGCAAGGTCGGTTTCCGAGAGGCCCGGGCCGGTGTCGCGCACCGAGATCGTGCCCGGCGCGGTGATCGCGACGGTGATCGTCGCGTTGCGCGCGCTTGCGCCGTAACGGATCGCGTTGTCGATCAGGTTGGCGAGGATCTCGAAGACCAGCGTACGGTGGCCGGGCACACACACGGCGCCCGCCTGCGGGGCTTCCAGCACGAGGTCGATGCCGGCATCGATGGCCTGGCCGATGTGGCGATTGACCACGGCGATGGCCACTTCGCGCAGGTTCACCTGCTCGCGTGCCGTGGGGACGCCCGCTTCCTCGGCCCGGGCCAGAACCAGCAGCTGGGTCATCAGGTGTTCGAGCCGCTCGGTCGCATCGGCGATGGCGGCAAGGGCCCTGGCATCGCCGCGCCGGGCGAGTGCGACCTGGACTTTCAGTGCCGAGAGGGGCGTGCGCATCTGGTGCGAGGCATCGGCGGTGAAGCGCCGGATACCGGCTGTGGCCTGGTCGAGACGCGCAAGGAGGCTGTCGAAGGCTTCGGCCAGGGGGCGCAGCTCGCGCGGCAGGGGCCCGGCATCGAGCGGGGAGAGGTCGGGCGCGCCGTGTGCCTTGCGCCGGGCGACGGCATCGCGAAGGCGCGCAAGCGGGCGCAGGCTCCAGCTGAGGGCGGGGCGCAGGAGGAAGACAGCGAGGCCCACCAGCACGGCTTCGCCCAGGACCAGCGCGGCAATGAGACGGTGGCGAAGGGCCTGGCGGTGCCCCAGCGTCTCGCCCACCTGGACAAGGACCGGATCGGAAAGGCCGGGCAGCGGGCGGCGCATCTCGGCAAGGCGCAGGCGCAGCCCTTGATACGTGACGTAGCGGAAGGCCGGTTCGCTGCGCGGCAGGTCGGTGATGTCCTCGGGAGCGGGCAGGTCGCGGCGTCCGGACAGCGTGCGCGCGCCCAGGGCGAGGCGGTAGGTGACGGTATCGCCCTGAGGCGTTTCCAGCATGGCAAGGGCGGCCGGATGGAGCGGAAACACGAGCAGCTTGCCATGTTCGACCTGCACGCTTTCGGCGATCGCGGCGAGCGCCCCGCCCAGCACGCGGTCGTTGCCTGTGCGCACCACGCGCGTGACGATGACCGCACCGATCAGGGCAAGGACGATGGCGACGCCCGCCATAGGGGCAATCATCGCCAGCAGCAGGCGGCTACGCAGGGCAGGCGTGCGCGCGTCGGCTTCGGGGGCGGCGCCGGTTTCGCGCTGCGGTTCAGCGGGCATCGAGCATGTAGCCGATCCCGCGCACGGTGCGGATGCGCGGGCCCTCGGGCCCCAGCTTGGCGCGCAGGCGCGTAACGTAGACCTCCAGCGCGTTCTGCCCGACCGGCTCATCGAAACCGAAGACCTCGCCTTGCAGGATCTCGCGCACCACGATCTGCCCAGCCCGAGTGGCCAGGGCATCGAGTACGGCGGCCTCGCGGCGGCGCAGGTCGAGCGGGCGCCCAGCGAGGCTCGCCTCGCCGGTGGAACGGTTGACGGTTAGCGTGCCGATGGTGACTTCGGGGGTCGGATCGCCCCCGCGCCGACGACCAAGGGCGCGCACGCGGGCCTCCAGTTCCTCGGGCGCGAAGGGCTTGCGCAGGTAGTCGTCAGCGCCCAGATCCAGTCCGCGCACGCGGTCGTCGAGCCCATCGCGCGCAGTCAGCATCAGCACCGGAACGCGCGCGCCGCGGCGGCGGAGCGTGCGCAGCACCTCGAAGCCGTTGATGTCGGGTAGGCCCACATCGAGGATCAGTGCGGCGTAAGGCTCGTGGGTGACGAAGAGGAGCGCGTCCTCGCCGCAGGAGACATGATCGACCGCATGGCCGGCACCGCGCAGCAGGTCGCACAGGCTGCGGGCAAGCAGATCATCGTCTTCGACCAGCATGATACGCACGCGGGGGTCTTTCCGTGAAAGGTTCGCGACAGGCTGGGGACTTAGCGCAAGCGGCTCCGGAGCCCGGCTGGTGCGGCGTGTGCGGGCGGGAGGAGTGTCAGCCTTGCGTCCATACCTGCGTTTCTTCCGGTCCTTGCGTCCTTCGAGGGAGGGCGCGCGCCCTTGCGCGCAAGTCCTCGACAGACGTGCTCTTAGCGCGCGGTTGGCCGTGCACGAAGCGGAGTATCTCCCTGATTGCGCGGCCTTGCGTGCCTTTCCTGCAAGCGTGCGGATGCGTCTTGCCTCCTTCTTCCAGGCGCCCGCCGGGTCACCCGCGCGGCGCCGTTTCAGTCCAAGGAACCCTCTCTCCATGCGAATGCTGAAATGCGGTTGTGCGCTCGTTGCGATTGTGGCGGCGAGCCCGTCTCTCGCCCAGACCGCACCTGCGGCCCCCACCCAGGAGACGCTCGCCGACCTGGTGCGCCGTCAGGCGGCGGAGATCGCCGATCTGCGCGCGCGGGTCGAACAGCTGGAAGGTCGTGGGGCTGACAGTACCCCCGAGGAGGCCCCGGATTCGGTCATTGTCGTGTCGGCTGAGGAGAAGGACAGCGGCCTGGGCGCGAACGCGCGCGTCGTCACGCTGCCCTTTGCCCCCCAGCTCATCACGCCAACCCCGGTCGAGCGCGACATCGTGCGCGCGCAGGCGGCAAAGGACGCGGGTGTCACCACCGAATGGGGGGCGGGGCTTCCCGTGTTCCACTCGGCCGACGGGCAGTTCAGCTTCAAGCCGCGCGGACGTATCCTCAGCGATGTCGGCACGACATTCGGTTCGGACCACGATGCGCGCAACATCACCACCACGGGCATGCGCTCGCTGCGGCTGGGCTTCGAGGGCGGGGTGGGCACCCACCTGTTCTACCAGCTCGAGGCGGAGCTGGGGCAGAGCAAGGTGCAGATCATGGCCGCCTCGCTGGGCTGGCGCGACAACATCAGCGCGAAGACCAGCTTCGACGTGCAGGCGGGCAACCTCTTCAACGACCGCTCCTTCGATGGCTCCACCGGCTCGGATTCCACGCCCTTCATGGAGCGCAGCGTGGTTGCCGATGCGATCGCGCCCGAGCGGGGGTATTTCGGCATGGGCGCGATGGGGCGGCTGTATTTCCCGGCGGGCCACCTTGCGGTGACGGTGACGGGCGACACCGTCGATGCCGACCATACGCAGAGCGACAGCCGCACCGCGATGGCGCGCCTGCATCTCAATCCGCTGCACTCGGATCGGGGGCTGCTGCACGTCGCGGCCTGGGGCTTCGACGAAGCGCTCAACGGTGCTTCGCGCACGATCTCCCCGAGCACTTTCGTCGACACGCGGTTCAACGGCGCGCTGCGCGTCCAGAGCGGCGCGCTGACAGGGGCAACGGGCACCACCGGCTATGGCTTCGAACTGGGCGGATATCAGGGGCCGGTCTGGTTCATGGCCGAAGGGGGGGAGCGGCGCGCGCGGCTTGACGGGGGCCGTCCTGATTTCCGCACGCGGGCTTACAGTCTCTCGGCCGGGTGGTTCGTGACGGGCGAACTGCCGCCCTATAACCCGCGCGTGGGCAGTTTCGGGCGTCCGCATGTCCATGCGCCGGTCTTTGATGGCGGACCGGGCGCGATCGAGCTCACCACCCGCTACGAGCAGGTCTCCTTCCGCAACCTGCCTGACCCGGCGGACGGCTGGTCCGAGACGCTTGGCGCCAACTGGTACCTCAACAGCTTTACGCGCATCCAGCTCAACGCCGTCTACTGGAGCGTGACCGACGCGCTGCCCGCCTATGCCGGTACCGACAAGGGCGAGACGCTGGCCGCGCGCTTTGGTGTTACATTCTGAAACATGGCTATCGCCTGTTGAACACGCGTCTTTCGAAAAATTGACAGGCGAGGGGCGCTCTTGACCTAATCGCATTCAGGTCAGGGAGCCCCACCCGTGTTTCGACGCCCACCTGCTCATGTCCGACTTTCCTCTTCAACCGGCTGCCGCGGCGGCCGTTCCCTCGCTGTCGAGGCCGACGTCCTGGATGGCAAGCGGCGTCTCGGCCACGGTTTCGACAAGGTCGGGCTCGGTCAGCGTGTAGCCGCGCAGCAGGAAGATGCTGAGGAGCGGGGCAAGGGCGGGAATGATCGCAAAGCAGATGCGGATGGCGAAGACCGCGCTGGTGCTCTGGGCCTGCGCGGCGCCCGTACTCGAGGCGGCGTACCCCATGGCCGAGAGGGTCGCGCCCATGATCATCAGGCCGCCCGCGTTCGAGATCTTGTCGACGAAGCTCATGAAGCCCGAGAAGGCGCCCTCGCGCCGCTGGCCCGAACAGATGAAGTCGTAGCGCACGGCATCGGTCAGCATCGAAGCGGCGAGCAGCACCACCCCGCTCATCGCTGCGCCGATCACGGTGGTGCGCAGGCCAAGCACGATCATCGTTTCGTGGGGACCGGCAAGAACCCAGCTCAGCACTGCAAAGCCGTAGATGGCGAGCGCGGCGATATAGGCGTTCTTCTTGTCGAAACGGCGCGAAATGCGCAGCCAGGCGGGCAGGGCGAGGATGTTGCCCGCGGTCAGGAAGACATAGAACAGCCCCAGCCAGGCATCGCTTCGTGCAAGGACGTAGCGGGTGAAATAGGCGTTCGAGACACTGGCCGTCGCCACGCCCACCATGAAGACGATGTGCACGAAGACCATGATGCGAAAGGGCTGGTTGCTCCAGGCAATGCGCAGCTGGTCGGCAAAGCGGCCCGGATGGTTGGCCTCGGCGTTGGTGGCCCGTGCGCGCAGGAGGAGCGGGATCGAACCCAGCGCGAGTGCGCCGATGAGACCGGCCAGTACCCAGCCCATCGCGGCATGCCCCGCGCGGCCCGCCCCCCAGCTCTCGAGCAGCCAGGACGGCACCGAGGAGCCCAGAATCTGGCCTGCGAAACTGCCGTAGGTCTTCCAGGCAAGGATGCTGGAGCGGGCGTGGTAATCATCGCTCACTTCCACGATCATCGCCGTGCTGGGCACGGTGTAGAGCGAGAAGGCGGTGCCGTGGAGCGCCAGCATGACGCCGATCCAGACCAGCAGCAGTGGCTGGCTCTCCCAGGCCGGGGCGGCGAAGATGCCGACGATGGAAAGCGGCATCAGCAGCCCTGCGGCAAACAGGAACGGCACGCGCCGTCCCCAGCGGGTGCGCGCGCGGTCGCTGGCGTAACCGGCAAGCGGATCGACGAAGCCGTCATAGATCTTCACCAGCGCGAAGAGCGTGGCCGCGATCCCCGCCGAAATCGCGAGGTTGTCGGTCAGGAAGCGCAGCACCAGCACTGCGATGACCTGGTTGGCCGCCATCATCGCGGCCCCGCCGATGGCAAAGCCCAATACGACCGAGCGCTGCGTTCCGGCCAGCTGGCCTCCTGCCTGTTTCATCGCGTTCCCCCTCACTGTGTGGGCGCGCGCGGAAGGCCCTTGCAGGGGCGCTGCCGCCGTGCGCGCTCTCGGGGAAAAGGAAGCCACAGGAGGCCGGGGAATGCCACTGGGGCGAGGGCCGGTGCAGGCCATCTCAGGTGCGCTGCAGATCCGAAAAATAATGTTTAAAAACAATGTATTGAATGGGAATTTCAACTTCGCAAGGCACGAAATCGACGACAGTTACTAGCAGATATGCCGGCATGGCATGAAGGGGGAAGCATGGACACGCGCAAGTTCGACTACTTCATTTCCGTCGCGGAAACGGGCAGCTTTTCACAGGCCGCTGTCAGTCTGCGCCTGTCACAACCCCTCCTCAGCCGCCAGGTGCGCAACCTCGAAGAGGAACTGGGATTGCCGCTGTTCTACCGCAACGGGCGCGGCGCGACCTTGACCGAGGCGGGGCGCTGCCTGCTCAAGAATGCGCGCAACGTGCGCGAGGCGATCGATGCGACCTACAGCGAGCTTAGCCAGCTGCGCAATCTTCTGGCCGGGACCGCCGCGATTGGCATGCCCACCAGCGTGGGCCGGGCGCTCAGTGTCCCGCTCGCCCAGCACTTCAGCTCCGAATTGCCCAACGTGAAGCTGCACCTCGTCGAGGGGCTGTCCAGCGACATTGCCGAGCGGGTGCAGCAGGGGCGGCTGGATGTCGCTATCCTCTATTCGCCGATCCGCAGCCAGAACATGCTGTGCGACCCGGTGGTGGAAGAGCAGCTGGTGCTGGTCAGCAAGCGCGGCAGCGGACCGGCGGGCCCTGTCTCTTTCGAGGACCTGACCCAGCTTCCCCTCATCATGACAGGGCCCCACCAGCAGCTGCGCCGCGACCTGGAGAAGGCCGCTCGGGCGCGCGAGGCCGAGCTCCAGATCGCGGTCGAGATCGACGCGCTGGGATCGATCCTCGAACTGGTCGAGGAGGGGCTGGGCCATGCCATCCTGCCGCCGGCCGCACTTCTGCGTGACGAGGGTATGGAGCGCTTCGATGTCGTGCGCATCGACAGCGACCTTGTCCGCCGCACGCTCTACGTGGCGACCGGCCCGCAGCGTTCCGATGCGGTGCCGAGCCACAAGCTGGCGAGCCTGGTGAAGGAAAAGCTGCTGGGTCTCACCGGGCGTAACACCTGGCAGATTGTCGAGAGCCGCAGCGTGTGACGCGGCGCTTTCAGGCAGAGGCAAAGACCGGGAAGCGGGTGACCGGCGCCATGCCCATCCGCTCCAGGGCATTGATGACGGCAGGCGCGCCGGGGACCGAGCCGGGCTCGCCGATGCCGGAAGGCCTCTCGGCGCTTTCGACCATGTGGACTTCAATGCGGCGGGGCATCTCGTTCATGCGCAAGAGGCGGTAGCCATCGAAATTGCCCTGCCTGGCCGCGCCGTGATCGAGGTTGATCTCGCCGTAGAGCGCGCTCGAAAGGCCAAAGCCGGTGCCGCCTTCGACTTGCGCGCGCACGGTGTCGGGATTGACGGCAAGGCCGCAGTCGACCGCGCTGACGATCCGCTCGATGCGAAAATCTTCCGGGCTGCCGCTGAGCTCGGCAACTTGCGCGACGCAGCTGCCTTCCGAGCGGTGGACCGCGACACCGCGGGTGATGCCGCGCGGCGGCGGGGTGTCCCAGCCCGCCGCCTTGGCCGCCACGCGCAGCACCTGCGCCTGGCGCGGCTCGGCGCCCAGCAGGGCGAGGCGGAAGGCCACGGGGTCGGCCCCGGCGGCGCGTGCCAGCCGGTCGACGAAGATCTCCTTGGCCACGCCGGTGTGGTTGTTCGAGATCGAGCGGTAAGTCACGACAGGAACTGCTGCGCCTGCATGGAAGAAGCGCAGGCGTGAATGGGGATGGTCGTAGAGGTCGTGAAAGTTGCCTTCCAGCACGGTGATGTCGCGATAGGGCGGCTTGGGGTAGGGGGTGTTCCCGGTGACCGACTGGCCCGCAAGGCGCATGTCGAGCGCGAGCAGGCGTCCTTGCGCATCAAGGCCCCCTTGCATCGCGTAGACCATCAGCGGACGGTAATGTCCCCCGCGCATGTCGTCCTCGCGCGTCCAGGTGAGCTTGATCGGGTACGATGCACGCGCAGCCTTCAGGAGCTGGGCGAATTCGACCACCCAGTCGCCCGTGAACCCGGCGCGGCGCCCGAAGCTGCCGCCTGCGGGGACGGTCTCCAGTTCGACAGCTTTGGCCTCGATCCCCAGGATCGCAGCGACCTGCGCGCGGTTGTCGGTCTGGGTCTGGAAGCCGCCGCGCAGTTTGCAGCGGGTTCCATCGAAGCGGCCCAGCAGCGCGAGCGGTTCCATCGCGGCATGGGCGAGGTAGGGGAAGGTGAACTCGGCCTCCACGCGTGTGGCTGCGCGCGCCAGCATGGCGGCGGGATCGCCGCGCACGTCGTCCCAGCTGGGCGCCTGCCGGTCCATGGCGGCGCGGTGGTCGCGCGCGATCTGAGCATCGCTGCGCGTCTCGCCCTCTTCGTCGGACCAGGTGAGGGTGAGCGCGTCGCGCGCGCGCAGGGCATGCCAGGTCGTGCGCGCGATGACCGCGATGCCGGACGGGATTTCGACCACCGCCTCGACACCGGGCATCGCGCGGGCGGCCCGCGTATCGGCATGGAGCAGGCGGGCGCCAAAGCGGGGGGTGCGCGCAACGACCGCGTGGCGCATGTCGTCCCAGGCCCCGTCGATCCCGTATTTCGTCTGGCCCGTGACCTTGCCGGGCATGTCGGTGCGGGGCGTGTCCCGGCCGAGCAGGCGCCAGGCCGAACGCGGCTTGAGGGCCACCTCTTCGGGCACCTCTTCGTCGCCTGCGGCCCTTGCGAAGTCGCCCAGCGTGGCGCGGCGCGCGCCGTGGGTCAGCACGCCATCGCGCAGGGAAATGGTCTCTACAGGTACGCCCCAACTGCGCGCGGCAGCGGCGAGCACCATGGCGCGGGCGACGGCGCCTGCGCGCCGCAACTCGTCCCAGCTGTTGGCGAGCGAGGTCGAGCCCCCGGTCGCCTGACGCTGGAACATGTGGTTGGCGTAAGCCGTATCGCTGACCGGTGCGCCTGTAACCCGGACTTTCGTCCAGTCGGCGTCGAGTTCTTCGGCCACCAGCGAGGCAAGCCCGCTCCAGGTGCCCTGGCCCATGTCGAGATGCTTGGAAAAGACCGTGACCGCGCCATCAGGCGCGATTTCGAGGAAGCGGCGCACCAGTTCGTCGCCAGGCACCTGATCGGCGCGGAACAGGCTCTCGCCGAAGGGATGGCCCTGGCGGTGGACCTCACGCGCGCGGCTGGTCTTCGGGACCAGTCCCAGAAGCAGGCCACTGCCCGCCATGACCACGAAGGCGCGTCGGGAGGTGGCAAGGCCGGTCATACGGCGGCGTCCAGCACGGCGGCGCGGATGCGCAGGTACGTCGCGCAGCGGCACAAGTTGCCGCTCATCACCGCTTCGACCGTTTCGGCATCGCCGTAGCCTGCCTCCAGCAGCGCAATGGCGGTCATGATCTGGCCGGGCTGGCAGTATCCGCACTGGGCGACCTGGTGACGCAGCCAGGCCTCCTGCACCTTCTGGGCGGTTGCGCCGGTGACGCCTTCGATGGTGACGATGGAGCGGCCTGCGGCTTCCTCCAGCGTCACGCTGCACGCGCGCGCGGGCTCGCCGTCCATATGGACCGTGCAGGCGCCGCAGTGGCCCGCGCCGCAGCCGAACTTGGTGCCGGTAAGCCCGGCCAGATCGCGCAGCGCCCAGAGCAGAGGCATATCGCCTTCGGCGTCGAGCCTTGTGGGGTTTCCGTTGATGGTGAGTGTGATGGCCATGCTGGGGGCAGCATGCGGGGGGCAGGGCTAGCCGGTCAAACCGGGAATGGCGCCAGGAAAGGCATAACTGGAATGATTTGCCTTGCCGGGAGCAGGCTTACACCTTGGCGGCGTAACGAGGTCTTTCAGGGGGACAAGATGGCAGCGAACGGGTCCGGGAGTGCAGGCGCGCAGGATGCCGACATCCTCATCATCGGGGGCGGCATTGCGGGGCTGACAGCGGCGCTCGGCCTCATCCGCCAGGGCCGCAAGGTGCGCCTGTTCGAGCAGGCCGATGCGTTCGGCGATGTCGGGGCGGGGATCACGCTCAGCCAGCCCGCCAGCCGGGGTCTGTTCTCGCTCGGCCTGCGTGAGGCCATCGAGGCGGCTGCCGACATTCCGGTGCGCGCAGGCGGTGCGGACTGGCGCACTGGTGAGCGGTTGGGCGGTCCTGACCAGATGGCGATTGCGCGCGAGCGCGGCGACATTCCCTATTTCTACCAGCTCCACCGCGCCGACATGCACGCGATCCTGGCGGACGCGGTGGCCGCCGCCGATCCCGAGGCGATCACGCTCGGCGCGCAGATGACCCGTCTGGAGCAGGACGCGAGCGGAGTTACCGCCCACTTTGCCGATGGTTCGTGCGTGCGCGCCCCGATCCTGGCAGGCGCGGACGGCATCAATTCGCGCGTGCGCGCCGAACTTTTCGGCGAGGAAAACCCGCGCTTTACCGGGCAGGTGGCCTACCGCTTCCTCATTCCGTTCGAGGACGTCAGCCACCACATGCACCTGGGCCCTTCCGTCAATTATCTGGGCCCCAACCGGCAGGTGCTGGTCTACCGCATCCGTCATGGGGCGGTGGTCAACGGGGTGGCCTTCGTGAAGACCGACAGCTGGATCGGCGAGGGCTGGTCGACCCCGGCCGATGTCGAGGAACTGCTGGAGAAGTTCGAGGGCTGGAATGCGGACGTGCGCGGGCTCATCGCCAGCGCCCCGCGCGAAGGCACGCGCAAATGGGCCCTGTTCGACCGCGATCCCTTGCCGCAATGGACGGTGGGCCGGGTAACCCTGATGGGCGATGCCGCGCACCCGATGCTGCCCTTCCTGGGGCTGGGCGCGGCGATGGGGATCGAGGATGCGGTGGTTTTCGCGCGCAGCCTGGGCGAAACGGCGGATCCGGTCGCCGCGCTCCAGCGCTACGAGGCAACGCGGCGCGAACGCGCGAACTGGGTGCTGCTCGCCTCGCGCAAGCAAGGCGAGATCAACCAGTCGGGCGACACCTCGCGGCGGGGAAAGCCCGATCCCCGGCATGAAACGCTGATGACCTACGATCCGGCCACCACCGAGATTGCCGCCTTCGCCTGAGGCTCGCGCGGCGGGAGCCGCAACCTAGAGGCTCTGCACGAAGTCGGCGACGGCCTGTGCCCAGGCTTCGGGCTGCTGGTCGACAATGTCGACACCGCCGCCGTCGAGCGCCACCCAGGCGAAATCAGGGCGCAGTTCGTGGGCCTTGCGCGCATGGTCGTGGATGATGTCGCCGGTGTTGGTGAGGATCAGCGTGGGGCAGGCGATGGCCGCGAGCGTCTCTTCCTGACGGTACTGGAAGGCGGCGTGGTGGCCATGCCAGTAGGCGCCCTGGCCCTCGAAGGCCATGACCACGTATTCGCTGACCCGTTCGGGCGCGACCGTGCCAGCGGCAAGGCGCGTGCGCGCGGCGTGTACGGCAGCGAACTGGCCGCCGTCGGTCTGGGCGGTGATCGTGCGTTCGCGCGGATAGCCGTTGGCGAGGAACTCGGCACGCTCCTCTTCGGTCAGCGGCATGGGTCCGTTGAGGACAAGCGCGTTCACCCGCTCCGGGAACTGAAGCGCGACTTCGGTGGCGACAAGGGCGCCGGTATGGTGCCCCAAGATCGTCGCGGAACCGTGCCCCAGCGCATCAAGGACAGGGGGCACGCAGGCCGCCCAGTCCTCGACGCGCGGTGTGCCCTCGACAGGATCGGACATGCCAAAGCCGGGCATGTCGATGGCCACGGCGTGAAAGCCGCGTCGCGCCAGTGGCTCCAGCACCCGGTCGTACTGGGCCGAGGTCATCGGCGCCTGGTGGAGGAGCACGATGGGCAGGCCCTGACCTTCGTGGCGGTAGTGGATCTGGCCGTAGGGCCCGACTGCATAGCCGCGCGGCGCCCAGCGCGTCACGCCAGGACCTCACGGCCGAGCTTGCGCCCGAAGGTGATCGCCGAGGAGACGATGGAGCCGCTGAGGAAACCATGGCCCAGGAACCCGATGCCGATCACCTCGCCCGCAGCGTAGAGCCCCTCGATGGGATCGCCGGTGGTCGAGACGACCTGCAGGTCCTTGTTGACCTGAACGCCGGGGTAGCAGCTGATCGAACAGCCGTAGTGGCGCACCGCGTAGAAGGGGCCGCGCGCGATGGGGGCGGGCAGGTGCTGACGGCGCCACATGTCGCTGCCGACGGCCTGGCCCGCGTTGTAGAGCGTGACCGTCTGCGTCAGGGTCTTTTCCGGGAGGCCGCAGAGGCGCGCGAGTTCGCCGATGTTTTCGGCCACGACGAAGTCCTCGTTGTCGCCGCGTAGGAGTTCGTCGAGCTGTTCATCGCTCCAGCGGAAGACGGGCGGGGCTTCCTCGCGGATGCGCTCGTCCCAGATCATCCAGAAGGCCCAGTTCGGCTGGGCCATGACCGCGCGTTCGCGCGCATCGATGCTGGGCTCGTCCTCGGGCATGAAGCGCTCGCCGTGCGCGTTGACGTAGATCTCCCAGGGCGGACGGCGCGAGGGCAGGATGTCGCTGTGGATCCAGGCCGAGGCCGGACTGTCGAGACGCCGCGTGCCGCCAAAGGCGGGCAGGCAATAGTCGGTAAACCACAGGCGGCCTCCGGCCGTGCGCACCGGGTCGATGGCATCGCCGCGCACGGTCTCGACATGATAGCGAAGCGGTACGAGGCCGTGGAGTTCCTGCCAGTGCCGCGCGCTGCCGCTGAAGCCGCCGGTGGTGAGGATGACGGCCTTTGCGGCGATCTCGCGCACCTCCTCGCCGCTCTTGGCCACGATACCGCAGACCTGCCCGTGATCGAGCAGGAGCTCGCAAAAGCGTGTGCCGGTCATGAGAGTGAGGTTGCCGTTCGCCACGGCCTTGTCGATCTGCGCCTGATAGGCCTCGATCAGCGAGAAACCCTGCTTGGTGCTGCGGTAGGTGCGCGGGCGGTCGTAGAGGTCGTGCTCGGGGGCGAGCACGGCTTCGCCCGGATCGCAGGTCCAGCCGATCGCGAGCAGCCACTCGATCATGTCGCCCGCTTCGTCGACCCACAGGCGCAGAAGTTCGGGGTCGCCGGTGCCATGGTTGATGCGCAGGCAATCGGCGAAGTGCGCATCGGCGCTGTCCTCCACGCCTGCGGCCTTCTGGAGCGAGGTGCCCGCTGCGCTGATCGAGGCGCTGGAGAGGTGAAGGGTGCCGCCGATCTCCTCGGCGGCTTCGACCAGCGCGACGCGCAGGCCCCGCGCGGCCGCACCAAGCACCGCGGGCACGCCAGCGGTCCCGGCTCCCACCACGAGGACGTCGAATTCGTTGTGCATCTTGGGGGCTCTCCCGGGTATTTGCCGTGCGGGCTGGTGCTGCGCGGATGAGGGACAGGCCCGGCGGTCCCTGTCGGGAGGACCGGGCCTGCGGGCTTACATGTTCCTGGAGAAGTCCATTTGCTTCACATTGGCGCCGCCGCGCCGTTCCAGTGCGCCGAAAGTGCGCTTGATGAAGATGTCACGTTCTTCGGCCCAGGCGGCAAGGTCCTCCTCGCTCGGCTGGTACTGCTCGATGTCGGCGCTCGAGACGCCGACCTTTTCGAGCACCTTCTCGGTCACCATCAGGCGGCGGCGCATGGTCCACATTTCGGCGCCCAGCGCGACGACGACGTGCATCAGGTTGTCCACGACCTGCTCGGGAAACAGCGAGATGTTGTCCGAATCCGCGAAGATGAAGTCGTCCTCGGCAGAAACGAAGCCGGTTTCGGCGTCTGTATCGCGGGATGCCTCGGTTACACTCATGGCAGTTCTCTCTTCTTGAAGGGGATCAGAATTCGTAGCTGAAGCGGATGCCCAGCCGGCGCTTTTCGGGAAGCGCGATGCGGATGTCGTTGGTGGCCAGCGTGACGAGGTCGGTGCCGCGAAAGCCGGTGAGGGTCTGTTCGTTGAACAGGTTGGTGGCGAAGGCCTCGAAGGAGAGGCCGTTGTCCTGGCGCGCGCCGATACGCAGGTCGACCTTGTCGTCGTTGCGGCTCCAGGCCGCGTTGTAATAGTCGACGTACTGGCGTCCGCGGTGGCGGTAGTCGAGCCGGGCATAGCCCCACCAGTCCTGGGCAACCGGGTGCTCGTAGCTGGCCGACGCGGTCCAGGTCAGGCGCGGCACGCCCGAGAGGCGGTTGCCGGTGGCATCGTTAGTCCCCGCGATGTTGAGGCACTCGGCGCACACGAAGCTCTTGATCTCGGATTCGGCAAGGCCGAACGAGCCGCTGAGGCTGAGGCCTTCCATGGGCGAGACATCGCCTTCCAGCTCGATGCCCCACAGGTCCACCGCGCCGATGTTCTCGGTGACGTTGATGAGGTTGATGGTGGGCGAGCCGTCCGGATAGTAGGTGTAGCTGTTCGCCACCTGCCCGCCGCGGTACTTGTCGATGTAGATTGCCGCGCGCAGCGAGGCGCGCCCGTTCCAGAACGCGGTCTTGATGCCCGCCTCGTAGTTGTCGAGCCGCTCTTCATCGTAGGTCGCGCCCGCCGAGGTGGCGATCTGGGCCTGCTCGGTGGGCGTGAGCGCGCCGTAGCCGTCGTTGAAGCCGCCCGGACGATACCCGCGCGAGAACAGGATGTAGGCGGTGCTGTCGGGCGCGAAGGCGTAGTCCAGCGTCACGCGCGGCGAAAAGCTCTTGAAGGTGGCCTTGGAGACCAGCGGTTCGGGGTAGTAGACGCCCGAGCTGCTGGCGAGGATCGAGCTTTCGATCTTGTCCCACTGGTAGCGCCCTTCCGCGCCGATGGTGAGGTCTTGCGTGATGTCGAAATAGAGCGCGCCGAAGATCGCCGGGGTCTTGGGCTTCTGGTTGCGCAGCGTGCTCGAGTTGCCGCTGCCAAAGACGTTGAGCCCGTAGATCGCGCCGTTGTCGTAGTCGGCGGTGAAATAGCTTGCCCCGAGTGTCCAGCGCAGGCGGTTCGTCTGCGCCGAGGTCAGGCGGATTTCCTGGCTGAAGTCGCTGATGTCGGTCTGGTAGTTGAGCAGCCAGTGGTTGAACGAGGGCGCGCCCGGGATGATCCCGAAGTTGGGGTTGGGATAGCCGCTGGTGTCGCGGAAGGTGAGGTCGAGCGCGGTCTGGGTGCGGTCGGTGTGGTAGGCCGTGATCGAGCTCAGCAGCATGCCGTTGCCCATTTCCCAGTCCATGCGCAGATCCGCCTGCACCGTCTGGCGCTTGAGCCCGGAGCGTGGGTTGAACGAGGGATCGAAGATCGTGGGATAGCCATCGACGTTGTCGATGAGGATGCCATAGGCGGTCTCGTCGAGGTCGTAATTGCCCCCGATCAGCGCCTCGGGCATGCGGTTGGGCAGGGCCCCGCACCAGTAGCTGCCCGAGGTGCCGCCAAGGTCACAATTGAATTCGGTGTTCTTGAGCGCGGCCTGCGCAGGCGGACCGTCGTGCATCTCGCCATAGGAGAAGAAGCCGGTGATCTTGAGGTTCGAGGCCGGCTCGAACAGCATCTGCGCGCTGACCACATCGTTCTTGCGGTCGCCGAAGGTCTCGTTGGGATCGCCCGAGTTCGTGTACTGACCGCCTTCGAAGACGTGGCTGCCGCCTACGCGCAGGGCCAGGACCTGGTCGATGAGCGGGAACTCCACGCTGCCCGAAACCTGGTTAGAGCCGTAGTTGCCGTACATCGCCTTGATCCGGCCACCGAATTCGTAGGAGGGGGCCTTGGTCACGAAGTTGACCGCGCCCGAGAAGGTCGAGCGGCCGAAGTAGGCCGCCTGCGGGCCTTTCAGGACTTCGACCCGGGCGACGTCGTCGATCGCCGGAACGGAGGAGTTGATGACCGGCGCGCCGTCGATGAAGACGAGGCCGCCCTGCGAGATCGGCGTGACGTTGGCGAGGAACAGGCCGCGGAAGGTCAGGTTGTTGATCGAGCGGTCGTTACGCCCCGAGCCTCCGCCCGCCTGGTTCTGGAACTGGAAACCGGGCGAACTGTCAGAGATGTCGTTGAGCGACTGGATGTCCTGCGCCTCGAGCGATTCCGCGGAGAAGGCGGTGATCGCGAGGGGGACCGATTCGAGGCGCTCCTCGGTACGGCGCGCGGTGACGAGAATGGCCTCGCCGCGCGTGGCCTGGGCGGGCTCGGCAGCGGGTTCGGCGCTGGGGCCCGACTGCGCGAACGCCGCGCCGGGCAGCAGCGCGGCGCCTGCGGCCAGCGCGGTGGCGAGTGCGGGAACGGCGGCGGCGGCGCGCAAGGTACGGCGGCGGTCGGTGCGGCGTTTCTCGATACGGGTCGTGATGGACTTCATGGTTACGCTTACCCCCCTCTTGGTCGTGTCTCTGGTCGTGCCTTTGGTCGTAGTTGTGCCTCGGTCGTGTCGAATGGCGTGCGGATGCACAGGTCCTCGCGGGGCCGCGCAGATAGCGGCCCCGGGTGTTCCGGGAATGCAGGAAACCCGCCGGGGCCTGGACCGCCCCGGGGGTTGGGATGTGGCGCTCTATTCGGGCTTGCGCGCGATGTAGCAGGCGATGCCCCAGTGCCGGTTCTCGCCCTTCTCGACCTCGAAGCCGGCTTCGCGCAGGGTGTCGAGGAAGTCCTTCTGGCCGAACTGGTGCGACCAGCGCTCGGCGTTGTAGACGTGGTCGATCCAGCCCATGAAACGGCGGTAGGGATCGTTCGAGCGGGCACGCCCGGTGTGGAAATCGGTCACGTCGAAGACGCCGCCCGGACGCAGGATGCGGAAGACTTCCTTGACGATGTCCTTCGCGCCCTGCTCGGACACCTCGTGGAAGAGGATGTAGGCCGCGACGATGTCGACGCTGTTGTCTGCGAACTTGGTGTCCTCGGCGAGGCGCTGGGCGAAGTGGACAGGCGTTCCCAGTTCCACCGCGCGGCGGTGGGCATAGCGCACCAGCGGCCCGCCGACGTCGAGGCCCCAGACCTCGGCCTCGGGGAAGGTCTCGGCAAGCGCGACACTGAGGCGGCCGATGCCGCAGCCGATGTCGACGATGCGTTCGATCTTGCCGTCTTTGGGCTTTGCCAGCGTCTCGGCAATGCCGAACTGGAACTCGTCCTCGTTGTTCTGGCCCTTGTAGAAGGTGTTGGTGCCGTAGTGGTAGAGCGGCCCTGCAAAGTCGTTGCCGGTGTAGCCGCCGGGCTGGATGTGGATCTCGTGCTTGACGTAGTCGGGCATGTCCATGCCGGTGTTGAGCTCCAGCGTGCCCGGGCCCTTGTCGTCCACGTCCTGCATGTCGGCGTGGTAGAAGTCCTTGTGCTGCTCGTAGTGGTCGAGCACGTTCTGCCACATCAGCTGCTGGCTGGAGAGCCAGGCGCGCACGCGCGTGGCGATCACCGGATCGTCGTGGAACTGGTCACGGAAGGCATCGAGCGGGGCGTCCTCGGCGTTGATGCGCAGGTCCGCCATGATCTCGTCGGCGCGTTCGCGCGCAGGCTTGTCGAGATCGTTGTAGGTCCAGTTGCGAAAGCCCAGGACGAAGTCCGAGTAGCTTTCGACATCGAGACTGCGCACGCGGCGGTTGCGCTTGGAAAATCCGCGGTCGGTCAGCATGGAAGGTCTCCTTGAAAGGCGCGTCCGGTCATGCCGGGCTCTGTGCGGCGATGTGGGTGGGCGATGCGGTGGCGGCTGCCGCGGAAAGGCGCTCGCCCAGCAGCCTGCCGAAGGTGAGCGCGGAGGACATCGTCGATCCGCCGAGGAACACCGCGCCAAAGACGCCCATGCCCAGCACTTCGCCTGCGGCATAGAGGCCGGGGATCGGTGCGCCGTCTGCGTCCGTTACGCGAAGCTCGCCGTCCACCGTAATTCCGCCCCATGTCACGACCGAGGTCGAGACATGGCGGACTGCGTAGAACGGGGCCTGGGCTATGGGGCAAGGCATGTGTTCACGCCCGAAGGCGTCCTCGCCGCTTTGCTGCCCTTCGTTGTAGGCGGCGATGGTGGCCTCCAGCGTGGCCGCGTCGAGCCCGCATTTTGCGGCCAGTTCGGACACGCTGGCGGCCTCGACGAAATCGGGGCTCTGCGCGAAGGCGCGCGCGACCTTTTCCGGTTCCCACCGGAACAGCGGCGGAGCTTCGGCCCGGATGCGCGCATCGTAGATCGTCCAGAAGGCCTGGCCCGGCTGGGCGCGCAGCGCGCGCTCGCGCCCGTCAGGGCTGGGCAGGTCCTCGCGCATGAAGCGCTGGGCCTGCATGTTGACGTTGATCTCCCAGGGCGCGCGCATCGAGGGCGCGACCATCGAGTGGATCCAGAAGGTCCCGGGGGCATCGATGTCTTCCGAGGCGCCATAGGTGGGCAGGAAGTTCTGCGCGTGGGCAAGGATCGCGCCCGCCGCTTCGGCGGCCAGGTGCCCATCGCCCCGGCAGGTGGGCCAGGCGTAGGTGCGATAGGGGGTGCCGGGATGGAGCCGCTCCCACAGCGCGGCATTGGCGCCGTAGCCCCCGCAGGCGAGCACCACGTTATCGGCGCGAAGCGTGGTCTGCGATCCATCGGCCCTGCACACCTCCACGCCGACGACGGCGCCCGTGGCATCGCAGGCCAGCGCGGTCATGCGCGTTGCCAGCCTGAGCTCGATGCGCCCTTGCGCGACCAGTTCGAGGACCATGGGGACAAGCGTGTCGACAAGGTCCTTGCCCCCGCGCGGCGGGGTGAAGGTGCGGGGCGCGTCATAGGCTTCATGCGCGGCGCTGAAGGTGGGCATCTGCTCGCCGAAGGGGACACCTTCGCCATAGAGCCAGTCGATGGTGGCCCCTGCATTGTCGGTCCACAAACGCAGCACATCGTCCTGCGCGGTCCGGCCGCCGATGGTGAGGCAATCGCGGTAGTGGCGCTCGGCGCTGTCTTCGATGCCCTTGGCGGCCTGCGCCTTCGTGCCGCTGCCCGCGATACTGCCACCTGTCAGGTGCAGCGTGCCGCCCAGCTCCTCGGCGGCCTCGACCAGGATCACCCGGGCCCCGCCGCGCGCGGCCGTGATCGCCGCGGGAAGTCCTGCCGTGCCGCCGCCGATGATCGCGATGTCCCAATGCTCTGCCATGGTCGCCCCCCCTGCAAGGCTGCACGTCGTGCCGCGCCGTTCGGACCGGGCCGAAAAATCAACGGGCCAGTCCGGGTCAAATCCCCATGGCATGGAGCGTAAGTCGCAAGGCAAGGTTGGAACAATAGTCGAAATAGGCATATCTAAAAGGCCCTCTGGACATGCCCAATTTAGTGGAAAGCGTCCCGCCTCTTCATATGCTTGAGCCCTGATTGGAGGCTGCGTGCGCCATCTGGCGTGCCCCTTTCTTCCTACCTTCAGCGCGAAAGGCACCGTCCATGAACAGGCGCGATTCGTCCCCCTCCTGCGAGCAGGCCGACCCGGCACGGATAGGCCCGATTGTCCTGGCCCAGGGGGTCCCGGTGCGGGAGGTCTTCGTGTTCCTGTTCATCACCGGGATCGCGGTGATGGTCTCGGCCTTCATCAACCTGATGCAGCCCTACGTCTTTTCCGAAATGATCGGCATCGCGCCTGAGCGGCAGGGGCGGCTCGCGGGCCAGCTGATGACCGTGCAGCAGGCCGTTGTGCTGGTCTGCGTCAGCTTTGCCGGCGCGCTCGCCGACAAGATCGGGCGCAAGGCGCTGCTGGTCTTCGCGCTGACCGGCTACAGCCTCGCGGCCGTTGCCTATCCGCTGGCGGGCGGTGTCGTCACGCTGTTCGTCATCCGCTTCTTTTTCGGCATTGCCTCGAGCACCCACACCGCAAGCGGACCGCCCAAGTTCTACGACTATGTCGACAACGGTTCGCGCGGGAAATTCATGGCGCTGGTGATGATCTTCTACGGGCTCATCAACATCCTCATGGTGGGCGTGATCGGGGGCGCGCTGCCCGGCTGGCTGAATGCGGCCGGGTATGACGTGGCGCAGGCAGGCACTTTTGCGCTCTGGCTGTGCGGCGCGGTGGGCTTTGGCGCAGCCATCATCACCGCGCTGTTCCTGCTGCCCGACAGGCCCGAAGGCCCGCCGCCGGGCACCGTGCGCGCACCGCTGATGGCGCGCGGGACAAGCGGCTTTCGCGACCTTACCCGCAATTTCGGCCGCATCTTAGGCTACACCCGCACCAACCGCCGTTTCGGCGTCCTGCTCCTGACCTCCTTTGTGGTGCGCACCGACGAGGCGGTGGTGGGCTCCTTCTTTGCGCTGTGGATCACGCTGCGCGGCGCGCAGGAGGGCGTCTCGACCACCGAGGCGCTGGCAATTGCGGGCACGGTCATGGCGTTGATGCGCGTTTCTTCCTTCGTCGTGCCTCCGATCCTGGGCCCGATCCTCGACAAGGTGGACCGTCTTTTCATCTATATCCTCAGCCTCGTGCTGGTGGGCGCGGCGTTCCTGTGCGCACCGTTGGTCGACAGCGTGACGGGCTGGGGCATCTTCATCCTCGCGCTGTTCATCGGCCATGCCGAGAGCACCCAGACCATCGCCCAGCAGGCCCTCTTTGGCGAAGAGGCGCCCGCCGACCTTCGCGGCACCGCCTATGGTCTCCTCGCCTTCTTCGGGACGGTGAGCGTGGTCGTGGTCTCCTTCGTCGCGGGCTACCTCTTCGACATCATCGGGCTGACCGCGCCCTTCGTGATGATCGGCGTCCTGCACATGATCTTCTCGGTTGCGGCGCTGGCGTACCTTGGCGTGTGCCGCCGGCGCGGCGGTGCACCGACAGCGCTCGAGGATGGCGCGGCCTCTGTCGGAGTGAGCGGATGAGCGCGGCGGATAGCGTGGAGGTACAAGCGCAGGGGCGTCTGCGCTTCTGGGTGACGCTGGTGGGGCTTTTGATGACCACCGCGCTCGCCTCGCTCGACAATTTCATCATCAACCCCGCGCTGCCGCTCATCGTCAGCGAGTTCGGCGGGCTGGAGCGCCTCTCCTGGGTGATGACCGCCTTCATGCTGGCCTCGACGGTGACGATGCCGCTCTACGGCAAGTTCAGCGACATCCATGGGCGGCGCGCGCTGTTCACGGTCTCGATCACGTTCTTCCTTCTGGGCTCCCTGCTGTGCGGCCTGGCTGGCTCGATGCTCCAGCTGATCCTCTTTCGCGCGGTGCAGGGGCTGGGGGCAGGGGGCGTGCAGGTGCTGGCGATGACGACCATGGGTGACATCGTCAGCCCGCGCGAGCGGCCGCGTTACCAGGGCCTCTTCAACCTCACCAATCTGCTCGCCGGGATTGCCGGGCCGGTGGTGGGAGGCGCGGTGACGCAAGTCTGGGGATGGCGCTGGGTGTTCTACATCAACCTGCCGATTGGCGCGCTGGCGCTGGCGGTCCTGTGGTTCGTCCTGCCGCGCCGTCTTGCCCATCGCCGCGAGCACGTGATCGACTTTCCCGGCATTGCCCTGCTGGTGGTCGGCACGGTCAGCTTCCTGCTGCTTTTGGGCGCGCTGGAGGGAACACGCGCGGCCTCTGTCTGGGAAATGGCGGGCATGGCGCTGGCCTGCATCGGCGCCTTCGCGCTGCTGGTCTGGCAGGAGCGGCGCTCGGCGGAGCCCATCCTCGCGGTCGGTATGCTGGCGAACCCGGTCTTTGCCCGCACGGTCCTGTCGAGCGCGATGATCGGCCTCGCCTTCTTCGGCTCCTCGGTCTACCTGCCGCTGTTCTTTCAGATGGTGGGCGGGCTCTCCACCGCGCAGTCCGGGCTGATGCTGCTGCCTCATGTGATCGCGGGCACCGCGGTCTCTCTGATCGGGGGGCAGATCATCGCGCGCACCGGACGCTACAAGGCGCCCATCGTGGGCGGCATGGCGCTTCTGGCCTGCGGGTTTTTCTGCCTCGCCGCCGTCACGCGTCTGGAGCTAGGACTGCCCGCCTGGATCGTGAGCTGCATGATGATGGGGGCAGGCGGCGGGCTGTGCATGCCCAACCTGATGGTCGCGCTCCAGAACACCGTCCCGCGCGAGGACCTGGGGCTTGGCACCTCCTCGATGCAGTTCTGCAACCAGCTGGCGGCCGTGGCCGGAGTGGGCATTGCCGGGCTGATCCTCTCGCAGCAGATCCGGGCAAATGCGCTCGCCTGGTTCCCGGCCGAGCGGGTGGAGGAGGTCGTCAGCCAGGGCGCGGTGCTGGCGCGCACACTGGGCCCGGAAGGTCTCTCCCGCCTTGCGCAGGTCTACGAGAATGCCTTCCTTGTGAACTTCGCAATGGGGGGCGTGCTGACCGTGCTGGCCGCGCTGGTCGCCACGCGCATTCCCCAGATCCGCCTGTCCGAGCGGATCGGAGGCGGCCCTGCTCCAGCCCGTTCGCCCGAGGCTCCGGTCGCCGCACGCTGACCTCCCAGGCCCTGCGCGCGCGAAAAAGCCCGGAAGGATCTCTCCTTCCGGGCTTTCCCGTGGGTGACTGGTCTGTGTGCCTTAAAGCGCCTGCATCTCAGAGTTGAGATTGCCCGGGGCGGGCGCGTTGTCGTTGGCCGGGGCCTTCGCGTCCTTGGCGCCCTTAAGGTCTTCCGGGACCGTGATGTAGGGCAGCTTGAGCGCGTCGCTGGTGGTCTTGCGGATGCGGTTTACCAGCGCGGGGTCATCGTTCAGGACCTTGTCCTGCGCCGGGTAGATCGCGTCGAGCTTGCCCTTCCAGCGGCCTGCAACCTGGTCCGGAAAGACCTTCTTGAGGACGTTGTAGGCAATCGAGGGCGAGGTCGAGGCGCCGGGCGAGGCGCCCAGCAGCGCGGCGATCGAGGCGTCCTTGGCCGAGACGATCTCGGTGCCGAACTGCAGGATCGCGCCCTTCTCGGGATCGTTCTTGATGATCTGGACGCGCTGGCCCGCAGTAATCAGCTTCCAGTCCGAACGCTGCGCCTTGGGGAAGTACTGCGCGAGCTGCTTCTGGCGGTCCTCATCGGTGAGGGCGGCCTGGTCGGCAAGGTAGGAGACGAGGTTGAAATTGTCCGCACCGACCTTGAGCATGGTGCCCACGTTGTTGTCGTAGACCGAGGAGAACAGGTCCCACCACGAGCCGTTCTTGAGGAACTTGGTGCTCTGCAGCGCGAAGGGGCCGAACAGGACGTAGTTCTTGCCGTCGATCTTGCGCGCATCGATATGCGGGACCGACATCGGGGGCGAGCCTTCGTCCGCCATGCCGTAGGCCTTGACGTTGTGGCGGTCGGCGATCCGGGGATCGTCCATCACCAGGAACTGGCCGCCAACCGGGAAGCCGCCGTAGATCTTGCCTTCGGGAATGCCCGAAAGCTGCAGCAGCTTGAGCGCCGCGCCGCCGGCCCCGATGAAGACGAAGCGCGACTTGATCGTGTGATTCTCGTTCGCTGCGAGGTCGTGCACGGTCACGTTCCAGGTCTTGTCCGCGTTCTGGTGCAGGCCGCGGACCTCGTTGGAGAGGTGCATGTGGAAGCGCGGGTTGCGGCGCAGGCCATCGGCCAGACCACGCGTGATCGCGCCGTAGTTGACGTCGGTGCCCAGCGGCATGAACGTCGCGCCGACCTTCTCGGCCGGGTCTCGCCCATCCATCAGGATCGGGGCCCAGTCGGCGATCTGCTTGGGGTCGGTGCTGAACTCCATGCCATAGAACATCGGGTTCGCGGTCAGCGCTTCCCAGCGCTTGCGCAGGAATTCGATGCGCTTTTCGCCGAAGACGACGGCCATGTGGGGGGTGGGGTTGATGAAGGTGGAGGGCTCGGGAAGGTTGCCCAGTTCCACTTCATGCGCCCAGAACTGGCGCGACTTCTCGAATTCGCTGACCGTCTTGACGGCCTTGTCGATGTTGATCGAACCGTCGGGCATCTCGGGGGTGTAGTTCATCTCGGCATAGCCCGAGTGACCGGTGCCCGCGTTGTTCCACCCGTTCGAGCTTTCCTCGGCGACCTGGTCGAGGCGTTCGTAGAGGTGCACGTCCCAGGTCGGTTCGAGCTCCTGCAGGTAGGTGGCGAGCGTCACGCTCATGATGCCCCCGCCGATCAGGACGACGTCGACCGGCTCTTCGTTCTCGGCCTCGGGGGTGCCGCCCCAGCTGACCGGGCGCAGCAGGAACACGGCTGCGGCCACAAGGCAGACGGCCACGAGGCCGCCGACGATCTTGAGAGCTTTTTTCATGCGCGCCTCGCTGCGGGCTGCACCCGTTTGGAGGAGGCGATGGGGGGCGTGGTGAACATCGTGTCTCTTCTCTGCTGACCCTGGGAGGGGGAATGCCTGGTGCGCGGTATGAGCGTCCCGGGACGTTCGCCGCGTGTGATGGCCGCCCTATCCCCATCGCTCTGGCGGAGGTCAAACCGATTCGAGATTGATGTAAGTATTTGAAAATAAATTAATTAGTTTAGCGCAGGAGGCGCATTTGTGCATATTTCAGGCCGATATCCCGGGGTGTGCGTCAAAATATGCACAACTGGGGCGCAGTGTCATTCCATCATGCGCGCCAGGGCAGGGCTGATCCATTCCACGATTTCCTCGCCGCGGCGGACGAGCGCGCGGACCGCAAGGTTCTCGCGCGTGGCGAGCGCCTCGATTTCGGACAGGGGCAGGACGCCGAGCGCGGTGGCCCAGCCATCCGCGCGCATCGTCGTCTGCTCGATCACGCTGAGCGCCAGGACATGGTGGACGGGCTGGCCGTCGCGCGGGTCGATCGTGTGGCACCCGCGCACGTAGTCGCCCGAGGTGGCGACAGCCTGCCCGCACAGCGCCAGCCGCAAGGGCGCGATGCCCTGCGCGAGGGCAGGCGGCGGGATTTCGAGTTCGACCCACCAGGGATCGCCATCGGGGCGCAGGCCGCGCCCGGCAAACTCGCCGCCGATCTCGACGAGGAAGTGGCGCAGGCCCGCCTCCTCCAGTGTCTGGGCGAGGGCATCGACGCCATACCCCTTGGCGATGCCCGAAAAGTCGAGGTGCAGTCCGCCGGGCTGGTAGAGCCGGGAGGTTTCGGCGTCCCATTCCAGCCGTGCCCAGCCCGAGACGGCGAGCGCGTCGGCAATGGCGTCCCGGGATGGCGGCTGGTGCGGGGCGGGGCGTGGCCCGAACCCGTGCAGGTTCACGAGTACCCCGATGGCAGGGTCGAAGGTGCCTTCGCTGCGCGCGGCCAGGTCCAGCGCGGTGGCCATGACCTGCGCGAAATCGGGTCCGAGGGTGTGCCAGCTTCCCGCCTCCGCGCGGTTGAAGCGGGTGATGGCGCTGTCGCTTTCCCAGTGGCTGAGCTGGTCGATCAGCGTGTCGAGCCGTGCGTGCAGGAGCGCGGCGATTGTCGCGGGCGCGGTGCCTTCGCCCAGCAGGGCCTTCAGGCTCCAGCGCGTGCCCATGGTCTCGCCCTCCAGGGCATGGACCGGCGCGCCCTCGCGCCATCCGGTGAGGATGTCGGGCGAGATGTCGAGGGGGACGGCGATGCGGGCGCCGTCCTCCCCGGTGGTGTCGATCCTGGCGCTCAGGGGGCGACCACTTCGGCGGTGAAGGTGTAGCCCATGCGGCGCCTGGTCGCGCGCGGCTCGGCCGGGTTCGCATCCTCGGCCTTGGCGTCGATCCAGTACATGCCCGGCGTCGGCCAGGCGATGGTGGCGATGCCGTCCGCGCCGGTCTCGACCGTGGTCACCATTTCGCTCGAACGGTACTGCTTGGAGCCCGGAACCGCAGTGACCTTGACCCCGGCGGCGGGCTTGCCGTCGATGAGGAAGCGGAAGCGGCCCGGCTCGTTCGCAACAAGGTCATCGGGGTGCGTCAGCGGCTGGAGTTCCAGGCCCTTGCCGGTCGGCGTGAAGGCGTCGGTATCGGGAATGCCCGAGGTCACGAAGGTGCCGTTGGTGCTGAGGTTCTCTGTCAGGTCGATATCGCTGGCGCCATCGGGGATCGCGTCGACGCCGTCCACGCGCTTGTCGCCGGGACGCGGACGCCCGCGTCCACCTACGCGCCATTCCTCACCGTTCAGCTTGAACGAGCCGAAGTAGCCCTGGCGCGTGACGCCCACCCACCAGGTGCCTTCCTGGTCGATGGCGACATCGAAGGTGCTGCGGTGGCGCGCCTTGGCGGCGTTGAGCATCTCGCCCTTGCTGCCGTCGGGCTTGACGATGGTGAGGATCTCGAGCGGCATGGCCACGTGATCGGGGTTGAACAGGTCGTTCGAGATCGCCCCGTCGAAGGAGATCGTCTGGTCGGTGCCCGAGAGCGTTGTCGCCGAGGGGACCAGCCAGAAGCGGTGCGCCGAGGCGGGGCTGGTCGTCAGCGCGAGCGAGGCCAGCGACAGCCCCGAGGCGAGCGCGAGGCGCGAGAAGAGAGTGCGGGAGTTCATGGCAGAACCTTTCTGGGCCCTTTCCCGGGCCGGTACGTGACAGGAAATGGGAAGCGGACGTCGTCAGCGGATGGTGATGGCGCCAAGCTCGGTCTTGCCCGAGGCCGTGCCCTTGGCGCCGGGCACGGTGATCGGCAGCGAGACGATCTCGCGGCCTCCGGTCTCACGCGCCGCCTCGACCTTGAGGACATAGGCGCCCTTGGGAAGATTGGCGGGGAGGGGAATGTCGTAGGAGCCGGGCGTGCGGGTTGCCCCGCTCACACCGTCCGCCGGGAGTTTTAGACGCCGACCGCCCTTGCGCCACCAGGTGCGCAGGTCCGTCAGCCACTTGGTGCCCGGTTCCGCGCCTTTCTTCTTGATGTCGTACCACACGAAGATCGTGCGTGCCGCGCCGCCCGTCTCGGGTTCGAGCCAGGCCGCGACATAGGGCGCATGGTACTCGGCGACCTTGATGCGCGGGATGGTGACGCGGATCGTCTCGGCGTTCGCCGGGACGGCCAAGGCGCTGGCCGCACCTGCGACAAGGGCGGTGGCGCCGGTGGTAGTTGCAAGCCGTGGCATCGTGCAAAAAGCCTTTCGCTCGGATCAGTGGATGAAGAGAAGCGCAACCGCGAGCGGGATCACGAGGCCGAGGCCGGTCAGCGGCCAGGTCAGCGGGCGGTTGCGCGCGTGGAGTTGCAGGAGGACGAGGCCGGTCAGGGTGAAGACCAGGCACGCAAAGGCGAAGAGGTCGATGAACCAGCCCCAGGCCGAGCCGGTGTTGCGGCCCTTGTGGAGATCGTTGAGGTAGGAGAGCCAGCCCCTGTCGGTGCGTTCGGCCAGGACCTCGCCGGTTTCGGTGTCGATGCTGACCCAGGCGTCGCTGCCGGGGCCGGGCATGGCAAGGTAGATCTCGCCCGGCGCGCTCCAGTCGGCTTCGATCCCGGCTGTGGCGAGGCCGGTGATGTCGCGCACGGCGGCTGCGACGGGCGGGGGCAGCGGGCGGGCCTGGGTGTCTTCGGTGTCCAGCAGGCGCAGCGTCTGGCTCGAGAGGGCGCCCTCCATTTCGGCGCGCACGGGCTCGGCCGGGATGTCGGCGGCGTGGTTGAGGGTGAAGCCGGTGACGGTGAAGAGCAGCATGCCCACGAGCGAGAGCGCGGCGCTGATCCAGTGCCAGGTGTGGAGCTGCTTCATCCAGAAGGCGCGGGCCTTGCGAGGGCGACGTGCCGTACCCGGGGTTGGGGCCGGAGCTGTGTGGCGCGTTCCTTTCGCCTCGCTGGTCCTTGCGTGCATGGGGGTCCTTCCGGTGCGGTGTGATGGTCCTGTCGGGGGAAGGACTATCATTTATTGCGAATATTTCGCAATAGCGAGTGCAGCCGATGGGCATCGGGTGCAACCCTCAAGAATGAATACCCCGTATTCAGGGGGGGCGTATCCCGGCCCGCGTGTCCCGGGATACGCCCCTGCGTGCTCTTAGAAGTCCACCATCAGCGAAGCGCTGAAGCGGCGGCCGTCGAGGACATAGGCAAAGCCGTCCTCGGGCGTGACCTGCTTGTTGGTGACGTTGTAGACGCCCAGGTTCACGCGCAGGCCGTCCTTGGGCTCGATGTTGAAGCCCAGATTGTAGAAGGTGTAGGGCGCGTAGGTGAAGCCGTTGGTCTGCGACCCGCTCGAATTGGTCGAGCGCCCCGAGGTGCGCCCACGGTAGTTGAGCTGGCCCCAGGCCCGGATCATGTCATTGAGATCCCAGTCCAGCGAGGCGTTGAACATGTGCTTGGGAATGTCGTTGAGCGGACGTCCCTCGTTGTCGCCCGAGGTCTGCTCGGTGTGGGAGTAGGTGTAGCTGTGGCGGTAGCGCAGGCCGTCGATCACGCGCCAGTCCAGCGTCCATTCGACGCCCTTGAGTTCGGCGGTGTCGACGTTGATGTAGCTGGTGTAGCCGAACTGGTGCGCGGGGTAGGTCGTACCGTTGTATTCGCAGACCTGGTCGGCCTCGCAGATGCGGCCCGTGCGCATCAGCTTGTCTTTGAAGTTGCTCTGGTAGGCCGTGACGCTGGAGGAAACGCCGAGGTCGTGGTTCACGTAGCTGACGCCCGCCTCGTAGTTCACCGTCTTCTCGGGCATCAGGTCGGGGTTGCCGATGATGACGCCCCCGCGCGAGATCGAGCCGAAATCGGTCGCCGCGCGGCGCAGGCTCGGCACCTTGTAGCCGGTGGTCACGCCCCCCTTGACGGTGAGGTTGCCGGTGGCCCGGAACACGGCGTAGGCCTTGGGGCTGAAGCGCGTGCCGAAGGCGCCGCTGTGGTCGACGCGCCCGCTCAGCAGGATCGAGAGGTCATCGACGATCTCCCAGTTGTCCTCCAGGAACGCGGCGTACTGGTTGCGGGTCATCGAGACGATGTCGGTCGGCACGACCATGCCGGGCAGGTTGAGACCGTTGGTGGCGCCATCTTCCAGGCTTTCGTGGAAGTAGTTGACGCCGGCCACGATCTTGTGGCGCTCCAGGCTGATCGCCATCTGCGAATTGGCCACCAGCGTGTCGAAATCGACGCCGTTGCCCGTCTCCGCGTTGGTGCGGGTGGGGTTGGAGGACTTGTCGTAGGTGACGTAGGAGTTCCAGATGAGGTCGCCGTAGGTGCCCTCGTGGGTGGCGAAGAAGTTGTCGCGCAGGGTCTTGGTGAACGTCAGGTCGTCGTCCTCGGCCAGGCTCTTGCCCGGCGTCGAGGTGCGCTCCTGGATGGTGTGGGTGCCCCCTGCCGTGAAGGTGTTGTCATCGTCGAGGCGCAGGCTGAGCTTGGCGCCGACATTGCGGCGCTTGAATTCGGGATCGGCCGCAGCGCTGTCTCCCCCGCCCACGAAGTCGGATTCGTCCTGGTAACGCACGCCGCCGGTGAACTGGACCGAGAGGCGGTCGCGGATCAGCGGCACGTTGAGCGCGAGGCTGGCGTTGATGCCGTCGTTGGTGACGTCATTGCCGGGACCTGCCTTGATGTACTCGGTGGAGAAGCTGCCGCCGAATTCGTTGATGACCTTCTTGGTGATGACGTTGATGACGCCGCCAATGGCGTCCGAGCCGTAGAGCGAGGAGGCCGGGCCGCGGATGACCTCGATGCGCTCGATCGAATCGAGCGGAGGCAGGAAGTTGATCGGGGTGCCCGCCTGCTGGCCGTTGAGGCCGAAGGCCTGGTTGTCCTGCACGCGGCGCCCATCGATCAGGAACAGCGTGTAGTCCGAACTCATGCCGCGGATCATCACCGACTGCTCGACACCGCCGCCCTGGATGTGGACCCCCGGCACGTTCATCAGCACGTCGGTGATGTCGGTGTAGGAGCGCTGCTTGATCTCGTCGGCGGTGATGACCGAAATGGTCGCAGGCGCGTCCTGGACATTGAGTTCGTAGCCCGTGGCCGAAACCACGATGTCCGCCGGGGCGGCCTCGTCCCGGTTCATGCCTACCGACTGCGCATTGGCTGCGGTCGCGGCGTCCGCAGCGGCATCGGCCGCATGGCCCTGTGCCGGCAGCAGAGCCAGCGCGAGCAGCGAGGCGGTGGAAAGGATGTGGCGGTTGGTCTTCGGCATGTGGCCCCCTGGATACGAATGCGCCGCAATCGCGCGTCATCCGGCAGGCCGCACGGGCAGCCCCTTTTTCGGATGGTCTTTGCGAAAGCGGATGGGCGCCCCTCGACACCCACACTATGATATTGCGAATTATTCGCACCAGCTATCGCGAGTCATTCGCATGTGCAACAATCCAGGATGAATAGAGCAAATCCATTTTTGCACGGGGCGTGCCCGGTCTGCGGGCAGGGGCGCAAGGCCTCGGGCCGCACGGACCCATAGCGGCGTGTACGGCAGCCGGGACACGGCGGCCCACGCAAGGGGCGGGGAGGAAATGGATCGCGGGCCGGGACCCTTGGTCGCGCCAGCCTAGCCAGTTTTACCGATAGGTGCGATTGGCTTCGTAAGCTTCGACTTCGAGCGGCATCCTGGCATGGCCGTAGGTCTGCAGCTCCTGCATGTAGCGCTGCACGTAGGCATCGAAACTCGCACTGCGTTCAATCTGGGCCACGTGGACCAGTTCGTGCGCCAGGCTGGGCCGATCCAGTGTGAACCCGTCGCGCACCCAGATGGTATACCCGAAGGCCTGCGCGTTGTTGGTAATGCCGGGCCCGATGAAGCCGAGGCTTTCGCCCATCTTGCGCATGGCCTCGTCCTGCGTCGGGAACGGCACGGCCTCGACATGGACCAGGCGGACCTTCTCGGGGTGCGCAATGCCGACCTGCCGTGCAAGTTCGGTCTGTTCGGCTGTCAGCGGTGTCCCGCGCGCCTGCCCCTCGGCTTCGATGCCTTTCGCCCACGCGGCGTACTTGGCCAGAAATTCGGCGCCGGTATCAGCCTTTTCGCCCGACACCTGCGCCTCGTGGTTTGTGGTTGCGGCAAAGGTGGGCGTAGGGGCCGCGCAAAGGAGACCTGCCGTGATCACGCCCCAGGCAGACGCCATCCTGCGACGCGTGGTCGTGCGCATCTGCCGAGTGGACAGGATCCTTGGGCTCTCACCAAACGTCGTCACGGGCCAATTCCTCCTGGTGTCCTTGCGCCGAGCCCCCATCGGCGGTGCCGAACGTGGTAGCGGACAGGCGCAATTCCTCAAGCGCCCTGTCCGCATTTTCCAGAAAGGTCGCACAAGCCCGAGGGCGATGGCCCGTCGCGTATCCTTCTGACTTCGCGTGCGTGCCAGCGCGCTCAGGCTTCGTTGAGAACGCCCTGGTAGACCGTTTCCTCCAGCGCGCGGCCTGCGCCCTCGGCCACGCAGAAGAGGGCGTTCTCGGCCACCACCACGGGAAGGCCGGTTGCCTGTGAGAGGGTCTCGGCAAGATCGGTGAGGAGCGCGCCGCCGCCCGTCATCACGATGCCCTGCTCGATGATGTCGGCGGCAAGTTCAGGCGCGGTGTTCTCCAGCGCGTTGAGCACGGCCTCGACGATCTGGTTGACCGGCTCGGAGATCGCCTCGGCGACTTCGGCCTGGCTGATCTCGATCTCGGCAGGGACGCCGCGCACCAGGTCGCGGCCCTTGCACTGCATGGTGCGTCCCCGTCCTTCGGCCGGCGCGCGAGCGGTGCCGATCTGGATCTTGATGCGCTCTGCGGTCACTTCGCCGACCATCAGGTTGTGCTTGCGGCGGATGGCCAGCGCGATCGAATCGTCGAGCGTGTCGCCGCCCACGCGCACCGAGGTGCTGTAGGCAAGACCGCTGAGCGAGAGGATGGCGACTTCGGTCGTGCCCCCGCCGATGTCGACGACCATGCCGCCGATGGGCTCGGTAACGGGCATCCCCGCGCCGATGGCGGCGGCCATCGATTCCTCGATGATCCAGACCCGCGAGGCGCCCGCCGACTGGGCGGCATGGCGGATCGCGCGGCGCTCGACCGGGGTGGAGCCGGCGGGCACGCAGATCGCGACGGCCGGGCGGCGCGGCAGGCGCCCCGGTCGGCCGTGGGCCTTGCTCATGAAGTGCTTGATCATCTGTTCGGCCACTTCGATGTCGGCGATCACGCCGTCGCGCAAGGGGCGGATCGTCTCGACGTTTTCCGGCGTCTTGCCCATCATCAGCTTGGCCTCGTCGCCGATCGCGCGCACGCGGCGGATGCCGCCGCGCGTCTCCAGCGCCACCACCGAGGGTTCGTTGAGGACGATGCCCTTGCCACGGACATAGACAAGCGTGTTCACGGTTCCCAGGTCGATGGCCATGTCGTGCGAGGGAAAGGCAAACAGATCTGATAGACGCATTCGGGTGATCAATCTTCCACAAGGGGCGCGGCCGTGGTGCCACGGCGGCTGCAGGCAGGTTCCGGTCGGCGGTCCGGAGCGAGGCGCCGCTGTTGGGTAGCGGCAGGGGCTGCGTCAACGTCCCTTGCGCCCGACCGTCCGCTGGACGCGACCACTGGCCTTGGCATGTGTCCAGCACGTCCGGGCGCGGGGCACGTCCGGCCTGTTCCGCTTTGGCGCAAGAGAGCCTTTCCTCGCGGCATGGGGGGCGCTATCGCCCCGGCGATGTCCAGTTCTGCGCTCCTGTCGACCCAGACCGAATTCGAGCGGGCCGCCCGCTTTCTCGAGACGAGCCCCGACTACCGCGTCCTGCGCAAGCTGCAGAGCGTGCGGGGTTTTCACGCGCCCCGGCCCGGCGTGGAGACGCGCGTGGGCGTGGCGGTCGATGTCGAGACGACCGGTCTTGACCATGAGAGCGAGGTCATCATCGAACTGGCCGTGCAGCGCTTCCGCTTCGATGCCGAGGGGCGCATCGTCCAGGTCGGCCAGCCGCGTGTCTGGCGCGAGGATCCGGGCCGCGAGCTCGACCCGCGCATCACCCAGCTTACCGGGCTGACCAACGCGGTTCTCAAGGACGAGGCGATCGACGAGGAGACGGCCGTCGAGATCCTTGGCTCGGCGGATCTTATCGTCGCGCACAACGCCGCCTTCGACCGCCCCTTCGTCGACAAGCGCCTGCCCGCGCTTGCGGGCAAGGCCTGGGCCTGTTCGATGGCCGAGCCCGATTGGCTGGAGCTGGGCTTTGATGGCCGCGCACTGGCGCATCTCGTGTTCCAGTGCGGCTGGTTCTACGAAGGCCACCGCGCGGAGAACGACATCCTCGCGCTGATCTACCTCCTGGCCCACGACCTCCCCGAGGGGCGGACCGTCCTTGCCGATCTCGTCGCGCGCTCCGAGGCGCCCAGCTACCGGGTCAACGCAGTGGATGCGCCGTTTGAGTCCAAGGACAAGCTGAAGGCGCGCGGCTACCGCTGGAACGCGGTGCTGCGCTTCTGGTCGCGCGAGATTCCCGAGGCCGAGCGGGCCGAGGAGGAAGCCTGGCTGCGCGCCGAGGTCTACACCACTGGGCGCGGGAGCCCGGCCTTCTTTCCGGTCACCGCGAACGAGCGCTACACCCCCTCCACCTGATCCCGGCCTGCTAGATCAGCCTGTCGGTTTCGTGCCAATACCGGCTTTGCGCTTCGCCTTGCGCATAGTTCGCCCCGCGCCTTGCGGCCTAGCCTCACTTCCTTGCGGCACGTCGCCGCGGCAGGGCAGCGAGCGGGAGTGCGCGTGGGGCAGGACAGGGTGCAAAGCAGGGCAAAGGTGTGGGCCAGCGGTCTGGCGGCAGGAGCGGCAGCATCGCTCCTTGCCGCACTGGCCGGTTGCAGCTTGCAGGGGCGCACGCCCGACTACGTGAACTGGGCCAGCCATGGGCTCGACGGCGCCGAGACCCGCTTCAGTCCGCTCGATGCCATTACCTCTGATAATGTCGCAGACCTCGGCGTTGCCTGGTTCGCCGATTTCGACACGCGCACCTTGCGCGGGGTCGAGGGTACGCCGCTTGTCGTCGATGGCGTGATGTACGCGACGGGGGCGTGGAGCAAGGTGCTGGCGCTCGATGCGGTGACCGGGCGCAAGCTCTGGGAGTACGATCCCGAGGTGCCCGGCAGCGCCGCGCGCGAGGGCTGCTGCGGTGTCGTCAACCGGGGCGTCGCCTACCACGAGGGGCGCATCTACCTGGGCGCCTTCGACGGACGGCTGATTGCGCTCGAGGCTGCGACGGGCGCCGTCGTCTGGCAGGTCGATACCACCGAGGGCAACAGGCCCTACACCATCACCGGCGCGCCGCGCGTGGTGAAGGGGCGCATCGTGATCGGCAACGGCGGCGCGGAATATGGCGTGCGCGGCTATGTCAGTGCCTACGATGCCGCGACGGGGGAGCGGGCCTGGCGCATCTACACCGTGCCCGGAGACCCGGCGAAGGGCTTTGAAAGTCCCGCCATGGAAATGGCCGCAAAGACCTGGAGCGGGGAATGGTGGAAATATGGCGGGGGCGGCACGGCCTGGGATTCGATGGTCTACGATCCCCAGCTCGACCTTCTCTACATTGGCGTGGGCAACGGCGGGCCTTGGAGCCGCGAGGTGCGCTCGCAAGGGGAGGGGGACAACCTCTTCGTCTCCTCGATCCTCGCGGTGCGGCCCGAGACCGGCGAATATGTCTGGCACTTCCAGGAAGTGCCCGGCGATGAATGGGACTACACCGCCACCCAGCACATGATCCTGGCTGACATGGAATGGGAAGGACGCCCCCGCAAGGTCTTGATGCAGGCGCCCAAGAACGGTTTCTTCTACGTGCTCGACCGCGAGACCGGGGAGTTTCTTTCGGGGACGCCTTACGTTCCTGTCACCTGGACCAAGGGGCTCGATCCCGAGACGGGCCGCCCGGACATCGTGCCCGCCGCGCGCTACAGCGAAGAGGGCGCGCCGTTCCTGGGGATGCCCTCGCCCGCAGGCGGGCACAGCTGGCAGCCGATGAGTTACAATGCCGCGACCGGCCTCGTCTACTTCCCGACCGCCGAGATCCCTTATGGCTATGTCGCCGGGGACGCGAAGGCCTTCACGCTTGATCCGCACGGCTGGAACACCGGGCAGGACGAGGCGAAAAGCTCCATGCCCGAGGACCCCGAGGTGCGAAAGCAGATCGCCGCCATGATGAAGGGCGCGCTTGTCGCGTGGGATCCGGTCAAGGGCGAGCGGGCCTGGTCGGTGCCGATGGATACGCCCTGGAACGGGGGCGTCCTTTCCACGGCCGGCGGGCTTGTCTTCCAGGGCAACGCGAGCGGCGAATTTGTCGCCTACGATGCGAAAGACGGGCGCAAGCTGTGGGCGCGCCAGATGGGCTCGGGCATCGTTGCGCCGCCGGTGACCTATGCGGTGGACGGCGTGCAGTACGTCTCGGTCGCGGTGGGCTGGGGGGGTATCCTGCCGCTCAATCTGGGCGTGGCGCTGAAGGACGCGCAGCGCCCGCGCGTCAACCGGGTGGTGACTTTCCGGCTTGGCGCACACGGCGAACTGCCGATCCCGGCACCCGCGCCCGAAGCGCCCCTCGCGCGCATTGCCTCGGACGCCAGCGCGGCGACGGTCGCGCAGGGGCGCCACCTCTACCACGTACGCTGCTGGATGTGCCACGGCGACACCGCGGTCAATCGCGGCGGTATCCCGGACCTGCGCGCTTCGCCTGCGATCACCGATGCGGGTGTCTTTGCCGCCTTCGTGCGCGAGGGCGTGGCTGAGCCGCGCGGCATGCCCAACTTCGGCGAGGAACTGGACGCGCAGGAGACCGAGGCGATCCGCGCCTATGTGATCAAGCGCGCGAACGACCGCATGAGCGCGCGCTGAGGCTGAACCAAAACGCGCCCCGACAGGGGGCGAAGCACACGAGGGGGGACAAGGGGCATGGCAAGCATCGGCGAAGACGGCGCGCATTCGGCGGCGGGAGGACAAGCTGCTCAGAACGGCTGGTACGTCGTCGGGATTTGCATGGTGGCCTATGTCCTCTCCTTCGTGGACCGCCAGATCCTGGCTCTGATGATCGGGCCGATCCAGGCGGACCTCGGCATTTCCGACACCCAGTTCGGCCTTCTCCATGGCCTGGCCTTCGCGATTTTCTACGCGACCATGGGCATTCCGCTGGCCAGCCTTGCCGACCGTGTTTCGCGCCCTCTCGTCATATCGGTCGGGATCGCGGTGTGGAGCGCGGCAACGCTCATGTGCGGGCTCGCGCGCGGGTTCACCCAGCTGTTCATTGCGCGCATCTTCGTGGGCGCGGGCGAGGCGGGTCTTTCGCCTGCAACCTATTCGCTCATCAGCGACCTGTTCCCCAGGGAGCGGCTGGGGCGGGCCTATGCGGTCTACTCGATGGGCTCGTTCCTGGGCGCAGGGCTGGCCTTTCTGGCGGGCGGCGCGGTCATCGCGGCGGTCGGCGGGATCGGCGAGGTATCTCTGCTGGGCCATCCCCTGCGCGCCTGGCAGCTGGTCTTCCTGATCGTCGGCGCGCCCGGGTTCCTCCTTGCCGCGATCATGGCGCTGAGCGTGCGTGATCCGGGCCGTTCGGGCGGGGCGGCACAGGTGCCTGGCCTTCTCCGCGTTCTCGCCCACATGGGGGAGCACCGCGCGATCTATATCCCCCACGTTGTGGGCTACACCTTTGCGGCGATGGCCCTGTTCGCGCTGCTGGGTTGGGCGCCCGCGCTGCTTATGCGCACGCAGCACCTGAGCCCGGGCGAGGCGGGCGGCTGGCTTGGCATGATCGCGCTTGTCTTCGGGGTGAGCGGTGTGCTCGCCAGCGGCTGGATCATGGATGTGCTGACCCGCAAGGGGCATCTCGCTTCGCCCTTCACGACCGGAATCGTGGGCGCGGTGGGCACGCTTCTCTTCGCCGCGCTCCTACCCTTTGCCGATGGCTTCGCCGCGTTGATCGCGGCGCTGTGCGGGCTCATGTTCTTTGCCTCCTTTCCCATGCCGCCCTCCACGGCGGTCATGCAGATGGCCGCGCCGCCAGCCATGCGCTCGCGCGTCTCGGCGATCTTCCTGTGCAGCAATTCGCTGATCGGATCGACGCTGGGCGCGCTTTTCGTCGGTCTGCTCAATGACCGGGTGTTCGCAGGGCAGGGCGGTGGCGTGGCCGCCTCGCTCGCCTGCGTGACCGGCGGTGCGGCGCTGGTCTGCGCGCTTGTGCTGAGCCGCGGCTGCGCACCGTTTGCCCGTCTTGTGCGCCGTTGAGAGCGCCCTTGCGCAACGCCCTTTGCTGCGGATTTCGCACCCCGCCTGCCGATAGCGAATAGAGCCCGCACGGACCTTCGCCCAAGATCGGTCCTGTAAGCGATCAGGAAGGAAATACGAATGCGCGTTGCCGTTCTGGGCGGGGGGCACGGGTGCTATGCCGCCGCCGTCGAAATGAGCGAAATGGGCCACGAGGTCTGGTTCTGGAGGCGCGATGCCGAGGCCTTCGGGCCGGTGCTGGAAACCGGCGCGATCAAGGTGAAGGACCACAAGGGCACGCGCGAGGTCGTCATCGCCCATCCCACCACCTCGCTCGAGGAGGCGATCAGCCAGGCCGAAGTGGTCATCATCCCGCTGCCCGCGACGACCCACGAGAACCTCGCTGAGGCTTGCGCGCCCTACTGGAAGGACGGCCAGGTCGTGTTCCTGCCGCCCGGCACGCTGGGCTCGATCATCTTTGCCCAGGCCGCGCGCGCGGCGGGCAACCGGGCCGATGTCAGCTTCGCAGAAACTGGCACGTTGCCCTATCTCGTGCGTAAGCACGGGCCTGCCGAAATCGTCATCAGCGTCTACGCCACGCGTCTGCCGACAGGTGTGTTTCCCGCCCGCAACGCCGAACGCGCCATCGCCCTGCTGCAACAGGTCTACCCGGCGGTCGAGCCGATCGAGGATGCGCTGTCGGGCGGGTTGATGAATGCAGGGCCGATCATCCACCCCCCGCTGATCCTGATGAACGCCGGGCCGCTGGAGCATTTCCCGGCCTGGGACATCCACAACGAGGGAACCCAGCCCTCGATCCGCGCGGTGACGAGCGCGCTCGATGCCGAGCGCATGGCCCTGCGCGAGGCGCTGGGCTACGGCGCGCCGCACTTTCCGCTCGCCGACCATTACCATGCCGGGCCGCAGGACGGCGAGGAGTGGATGTACGGCTATGCCGCGCACGAAAAACTCACCGACAGCGGCGACTGGCGTGAGAAGATCGATCTGCAGAGTCACCGCTACATGGTCGAAGACACGCGCCTTGGCCTTAGCATGATCACGTCGATCGCGCGCTGGGCCGGGCACGAGGCGCCGCTTGCCTCGGGACTTCTGGCCATGGCGAGCGCGATCACGGGCCGCGATCTCTACGCCGAAGGGCGCACCCTGGAGCGCCTGGGCCTCGCCGAGTTCGACCGTGCGGCGATGACCACCTACCTGCGCGAGGGGATCTGATATGGCAGGCGAGCACAGCGCCCCGCTTTCGCCAGCCACCATCGGGTCCGTGGCCGCAGTCGGGGCCGGACGAATGGGGCGGGGCATCGCCATTGCCTTTGCGGCCATCGGCGTGCCGGTGACGCTGGTCGATGCCAAGCCCCGCAACGCCGATGCCCTGGACACCTTGCGTACAGCGGCGATGGCCGAGATCGAGGCGGACCTTGCGTTCCTCGTCGCGCTGGGGCTCATTGACAGGGCGGGCGCGGAAGGCGCGTTGGAGCGCGTCGCCTTTGCCGGACGCGACACAGCTGCCGAGGCCCTGTCGGGCGCGTCCATCGTCTTCGAGGGCGTGCCCGAGACGCTGGAGGCCAAGCGCGAGGGCTTCGCCTTCATCTGCGCGCATGCAGCGCCCGACTGCATCATCGCCTCGACTACTTCGACCATCGATCCCGAGGATCTTGTCGGCATGGTCGAGGGGCCGGAGCGCTTCCTCAACGCGCACTGGCTCAATCCGGCCTATCTCATGCCGCTGGTCGAACTTGCGCCGTCTTCGGTCACCGATCCCGAAGTTGTCGCGCGCCTGAAGGCCGTCCTCAGCGCAGCGGGCAAGGTGCCCATCGTCTGCCGCAACGCGCCGGGCTACATCGTCCCGCGCATCCAGGCGCTGGCGATGAACGAGGCGGCGCGCATCGTCGAGGAAGGCATTGCCAGTGCCGAGGACGTGGACCTGGCCGTGCGCACGGGCTTTGGCCTGCGCTTTGCGGTGCTGGGGCTCCTCGAATTCATCGACTGGGGCGGGGGCGACATCCTGTTCCACGCCAGCAACTACCTCTCCGAGAAGGTCGATGCGCAGCGCTTTGCGGCCCCCGAGATCGTTTCGCGCAACATGGCCGAGGAACGCCGGGGCTTGCGCGATGGGGCAGGCTTCTACGACTACGCGGGCGTCAACGCGGAAGTCTACCGCGCCGGACGGCTGGGCGATTTTGCCGCGCTCCTGCGCCTGCGCGGGCTGGTACCGCCCTTCGTGCACGGAACCTTGCCCGCATGATCCTGGCAGCCCTCCGCGCGGCGCTGGGCGAGGCGCAGGTGCTGGGGCCCGAGGCCATCGCACCGCGCTATTTCGATGACGAGACGGGCGGCACACCGGGCGCGCCGGTGGGGCTGGTCCGTCCCGGCTCTACCCGCGACGTGTCCGAAGTCCTGCGCCTGTGCCATGCGGCGGGGCAGGCCGTGGTGGTGCAGGGCGGGCGCACCGGGCTCACCCGTGCGGCCCTGCCGCGAACCGGCGAACTGGTGCTCTCGCTCGAACGGCTGAACCGGGTCGAGGAGGTGGATGCGACAAGCGGCACGATGACGCTGGGAGCAGGTACCGTGCTGCAGGTGGCGCAGGATGCAGCGGCAGAGGCTGGGTGGCGCCTTGCGGTCGATATCGGCGCGCGCGGCAGCTGCACCATCGGCGGGATGATCGCAACCAATGCGGGCGGGCACCAGGTCTTTCGCCACGGCATGATGCGCGCCCACGTGCTCGGGCTGGAGGCGGTCCTGGCCGACGGCAGCGTGGTCAGCGCCATGCAGCCTATGCTCAAGAACAACACCGGCTACGACTGGACGCATCTCCTGATCGGGGCGGAGGGGACCCTGGGCGTGGTGACGCGCGCGCTCCTGCGCTTGCAGCCTGCCGTCGCGGGCCACGAGACAGCGCTTTGCGCGCTTCCCGATTACACAGCGCTGGTACGGCTGCTGGCGCTGCTGCAAGCGCGCCTGGGCCCGCGTCTCGCCTCGTTCGAGGCGATGTGGGATGACTTCATGCAGGAGGCCGTTGCCGTCTCGGACCTGCGTGCTCCTTTCGAACAGGCCTGGCCTTGCTGCGTCCTGGTCGAGACCGAGGGGCCCGAGGACGGCGCTCTGGGCGCCGCGCTTGAAGAGGCCATGGCGCAGGACATCCTGGGCGATGCGCTGCTGGCGCAGTCCGGTCCCGAGCGCGCCCGGTTCTGGGCCTACCGCGACGCGATCGGTGAGATCACCCGTACCATGGCGCTGTTCGAGCCGTTCGATGTCGGCGCGCCAACCGCGCAGATCGGCGAGTTGGTGGAGACGATCCGGGTACGACTGGCGCAGGAACTGGGCCTCACGCGCATGGTCTGCTTTGGCCATGTTGCCGATGGCAATCTGCACATCGCGCTCGAACTGGCGCGTGAGGACCAGCGCCACGCCGCCGAGGCCGTGATCTATGCCGCCGTGCGCGAGGCTGGAGGAACCGTCTCGGCCGAGCACGGCATTGGCCTGCTCAAGCGCGGCTGGCTGGGTCACACGCGCAGTGCCGACGAGATCGCGCTGATGCGGCGCTTGCGCGGCGCGCTCGACCCGCACGCCATTCTCAATCCCGGACGTATTTTCGACATGGAGACCCCGCGATGATGAAGCCCCCCCTTTCGTCTCTGTCCCGTCTTGCGCCTGCTGTGGCGTTCGCGGCGCTGTGTTTGTCAGCCGGTTCGGCCCGGGCGGGCGAGGATACCCTGGCGGCGGGCAAGGCGCTGTTCGGCGCGCGCGCCTGTTCGGCCTGCCACTCGCTTGAAGCGGGGCGCAATCTCAATGGGCCTTCGCTTGCTGGTGTTGTCGGGCGCGCGGTCGGCTCGGTCGAGGGCTACCGCTACTCACCGGGTCTGGCCGAGGCCAAGGGGGCCTGGGACAAGGCGCGCCTGGATGCCTGGCTCGCCGATCCGCGCGCGATGGTGCCGGGCACCCGCATGGCGGTGAAGGTTCCCTCAGCCCAGGAACGCGCGAAGATCATTGCCTACCTCGCCGCGGCCAAGGGGCGCTGAGCGCCAGGTGCAAGGGCGGTCCGGTACGAACGCGGACCGCCGCTTTTGCGGGCTTCTCAGACGCGGTGGTTGCGCAGCGTTTCGGACGGGCTGCATCCGTACTGCTGGCGGTAGTACTGCGCATAGCGCCCGAAATTGACGATGCCGCAGTCGAGCATCATCTCGGTCACGCTGCCTTTCGGATTGCCGGTAGCAAGTGTCGCGTGCAGCTTTTCCAGCCGGTGGCGGCGCACGTATTCGACCGGGGTCTGCCCCAGGAACTGGCGAAATCCGGTCTGGAGACTGCGCACGCTGACTCCGACCTGGATGGCAAGGTCGGCAACCGAGATCGTCTCCTCGATCGAATCGTGGATGATCTCGCGCGCGCGGCGCACATGCCAGGGCGCGACGTCGTTGCCATGCAGCGCAATCTGGTCGGAATAGGTGTTGCAGTAGTGGTTGAGCAGCATCTCCACCATCAGCATCGCGTACTGGCGCTGGGTGTGCTGCACCGACATCAGCCCGGGCGCGAGCTCCATCTGCAGGATCAGATGCTGCAGCAGGTTGCGCCAGACCTGGGGCAGCTCGCGGCCCTTCTGGTTGCCGGGATGGAACAGCACCGGGCGGTTGACCGGAATGTGCAGGCACTTGGTGAGGTAGTCCTCGAAGGCGCTGGCCGCGATGCGCACGGTCAGGTTGCGCGAATCCTCGGTCATGTGGATGCGCGTCGTGTGCCCGGGGCAGGTAATGTAGAGGTTGTCGGGCTGGATGATCCCATGAACGCCCTCGGACCAGACCGAGGTGTGGCCCTGGATCGCGGCGTGAATCAGGAAATGGGAATCGAGATCGATCGGATCGATCACGACTTCGGACCCGTACTGGATATCGACCAGCTGCGTCTCGGCGACGTTCATGCAGCGAAGCCGCACGTTCATGGCGCCCGGATTGCTGATGTCCAGATCGTGCGGCGCCAGTCTTTTCCCTACGAAGTCAATAATCTCGTCTTTGTCTTTGGATCTGAAGTCGCGCATCGCGGCGCGCTTCGAAATGCCAGTCGAACTTAGCATGACTCCTCCCTGCCGCCCTTCCGGGCAGTCAAATCATTGAGACAGTACTATTTCTGATTCCCCACTTATGACCTCAGGATGTTGGAATAAATTGAAAAGTCAAGTGTTCTGTCTTGGCTCCTTTTGCGCGACTTCGCTGCCAATTCCGGTTCCTGCCTGCGCGATCTGAATAGCGGCAGGGGGACTTCGCGGCCTAGCTCGGGACATCACGTTTCTTCGAGTTTGTTGCGGAGTCCATATGAGCAAGATGATCGACCAGAAGACCCTTCTGTCCGAGGCCACCCGTGCCTTTGTCTCGGCCCCCAAGGGCATGCTGATCGACGGGGAATGGTGCGCAGCGCAGTCGGGCCGCACCATCTGCGTGAGCGATCCGGCGACGGGGCTGGAGATCACCAGCGTGCCCGCTGGCGGCGCGGCGGACGTCGACAAGGCCGTGGCCGCCGCGCGGCGCGCCTTCGAAGGGGACTGGGCCAAGGTGCGCCCGGTGCAGCGCGAGCGCCTGCTGCTCAAGCTCGCCGACATGCTGGAAGCGCGGGCCGACGAGTTTGCCGAACTGGAGACGCTCGACAACGGCAAGATCCTGATGATGTCGCGCCACGCCGACCTCAACCTCGCCATCGATTCGCTGCGCTACATGGCGGGCTGGGCCACCAAGATCGAGGGCACCACGATTTCACCGTCCTTTGCCTACGTGCCCGACGTCCAGTTCACCTCCTACACCCTGCGCGAACCGGTGGGTGTGGTCGGCCAGATCATTCCCTGGAACTTCCCGCTGGTCATGGCGATCTGGAAGATTGCCCCGGCTCTGGCGGCGGGCTGCACGGTCGTGCTCAAGCCCGCCGAGGACACACCGCTCAGCGCGCTGCGCCTGGGTGAGCTGATCTGCGAGGCGGGCTTCCCCGAGGGCGTCGTCAACATCGTCACCGGCGATGCCGAGCCCGGCCAGGCGCTCGTCGACCATCCTGATGTCGACAAGATCGCCTTCACCGGCTCGACCGAGGTGGGCAAGATCATCCAGCAGCGCGCGGCGGGCACGATGAAGCGGCTGTCGCTTGAACTGGGCGGCAAGTCGCCGGTCGTCATCCTCAAGGACGCGGACGTCGAGATGGCCGTGCAGGGCGCGGCGCAGGCGGTTTTCTTCAACCATGGGCAGGTCTGCACCGCCGGCTCGCGCCTCTTTGTCGAGCGCCCGCTCTACGACGCGGTGATCGAGGGGCTGGCTCAGGCCGCCGACAGCTTTACGGTCGGCTCGGGTTTCGATCCCAACTCGCAGATGGGCCCGCTCATTTCGGCGACGCAGCGCGCCCGCGTGCAGTCCTATCTCGACAAGGGTAGCGCCGAGGGTGGACGGCTGGTCACCGGCGGTGAGGCGATCGATGGGCCCGGCCACTTCCTGCGCCCGGCGGTCTTTGCTGACGTGCGCCCCGACATGACGATCTACCGCGAGGAGATCTTCGGTCCGGTGCTGGCCGCAACGCCCTTCGATGACCTCGACGAGGTGACGCGCATGGCCAACGACAGTGCCTATGGCCTGGGGGCGAGCGTGTGGACCGGCAACCTGCAGTTGGCCAACCGCTTCGTGCGCACGCTCAAGGCGGGCAACGTCTGGGTCAACGCGCACAACTTGCTCGATCCGGCGGTGCCTTTCGGGGGCTACAAGATGTCGGGCTATGGCCGTGAACTGGGCCATGCGGTGCAGAACCTCTACACCGAATCGAAGTCGGTCACGATGCCGCTGTGAGCGGGGCTGGCGAAGACAGCGCGTGGCGGCTGGCCGCCGCGCGCGGGCTCAACGCCATAGCCGCGCACGATGCGCGGGAGGGCGCGCTTTCCCCGGGAAGCGCGCCCATCGTTCTGGTGAAGGACAACATTGCGGTGCGCGGGCAATCCTGGACGGCGGGGAGCCCGCTCTTTGCCGGGTGCCGTGCGGATCGCGATGCGGGCGCGGTGGACAGGCTGCGCCAGGCTGGCGCGTGCTTTCCCATTCGCACGACGCTGCACGAACTGGCCTTCGGCGTGACGGGCGCCAACGCCTGGAGCGGGGACATCGCCAATCCCCACGATCCGGGCGGGATCGCAGGCGGATCGAGCGGCGGCGCGGGCGCTGCGCTGGCGCTGGGCCTGGGCGATCTGGCCCTTGTCACCGACACCGGAGGCTCGGCGCGCATTCCGGCCGCGCTGTGCGGGGTGATCGGCTTTCGCCCCTCGACCGGGCGCTACCCGGCCGAGGGCCTTATCGGCCTCTCGCCCAGCCGCGACACGTTGGGTCTGATGGCGCGCGCGCTTGCGCCGATCCTCTGGGCCGACGCCGTGATCGCGGGGGAGGCGAAGGAGGAGCCAGACTTGCCGGGGTCTCCTACCATTGTGGTGCCTGACCGTCACGCGCTGGGCACGCTCGAGCCCGCCGTGGAGGCTGCGTTTGCGCGCACGGTTGCGGCGTTGGAAGCGCTGGGCGCGCGCATCGTCCCTTGCGATCTGTCGCGCATCACCGCGCTCGATGAGGCCTGCGGCTTTCCCATCGCGCTTTTCGAGGCGGCACGCTCCCTGACCGCGAGCGTTCCAGCCCTGACCGGGCGCGATCTGGCCTCCAGCCTGGGGCGCATCGCAGGCGCGGACGTGCGCGAGCTGGTGGCCAGCGCGCTTTCTGGTGACGCGGTCCCGCAGGCGGTTTATGAGGAGGCGATCGGGACAACCTGGCCCGCCTTGCGCGCCGCCTTCGCCGATCTTTTCGCAGGCGGCATCGATGCCGTGCTGCAACCCACCGTGCCGATGGTGGCCCCGTCGCTGGGCGGCGGCGAGACGGTCACGCTGTGTGGGGAGGCGGTGCCCGCATTCCCGACGCTCAGCCGCTTTACGCGCCCGGACAGCATGGCTGGTCTTCCCGCGATCTCGCTCCCTGCCGGGGAGGACGCGGCGGGGCTTCCCATCGGCATGATGCTGACCGGCGCGAGAGGGCGCGACCGCGCCTTGCTGCATCTTGCCGCGCGGCTGGCGGACCCATTTCGGGACAGTGCTGCCCCTGCCACGCCGCGCAGGGGCTGAGGCGCGGCTTTTGTTCCCAACGCGCACATTGGCTGCGCAATCCGAATAGCCGCCCCTCCCGCTTGGTGACAGCTTCCCCTGCAAGGACCGGCGCGAAGACCGGCGATGTTCGCAGGACTCTTTTTCCAAGGCATTCAAGGGGGAAATATTCATGGCTCGATCACATCGTCGCGCGCGCCGCCTGTCCGCATTCCGGGCAGGCACCAGTGCTTTCCTATCCATTGCGGCCGCCTCGCTGGCGCTTCCGGCCTGCGCGCAGGAAGCCACACCGGCCCAGGCCCAAGCGACTGCCGGTCTGGAGGTGATTACCGTCACCGCGCGCAAGCAGACCGAGGACCTCCAGTCCACGCCGATCTCGATCACCGCTTTCAGTGCCGAGCGGCTTGAGGCGCAGGGGATCACCCAGATCAACCGCATCCAGGATTTCACGCCCAACCTGACCTTTGCCAACGTCCCCTCGAACAGCGGCATTGCCTCGAACGCGGCGGTCTACATCCGCGGCATCGGCCAGAGCGACTTCGCGCCGACCACCGAGCCGGGAGTGGGCATCTACATCGACGGGGTCTACCTCGGGCGCACGGCGGGCGGCGTGTTCGACCTCATCGACGTGGCCTCGGTCGAGGTTCTGCGCGGGCCGCAGGGCACGCTGTTCGGGCGCAACACGGTTGGCGGCGCGATCAACCTGACAACGATCCAGCCCGACGAGACGCTGCGGGTGAAGGCCGATGCCAAGTACGGCACCGATAACCTCGTAAACCTGCGCGCGATGATTTCGGGCCCCCTGACCGAAGGTCTCTACGCCAAGATCTCGGGCGGGCTGTTCAGCCAGGACGGCTATGTCGATGCGCCTGAACTGGGCACTACGTTCGGCAACAAGGACAGCAAGATGGTGCGCGGCGCGCTGCGCTTCGCACCTGTCGGCAGCCGCCTCGACGTGACGCTGGCCGCCGACTACACCCGCGACAAGAGCAATGGCGCCCCGGTTGTCGTGACTGGCATGGACCCGAACGCGGTGGACGGCTTTGCCGTGCTCAACAACCTCATCGCCAGCGGCATGACCGATCCCGGTTATTGCCTGACCCCGGCGCAGGCGAACAACACCGCCTGCTACAACTCGCGCCTATTCAGCCGCGACACCAACTACTCGACTGGAGAGACGTTCTCGGACCTGGAACTGTGGTCGGCCTCGCTGACCGTGTCCTATGACCTCACCGACGAGATCGAGATCAAGTCGATCAGCGCCTGGCGCCGCATCAACGGCACCTTCGCGCAGGACCGCGACGGCTCGAACCTCGACATCAACTACGTCTACGACGACTTCAAGCAGAAGCAGTTCAGCCAGGAACTGCAGCTGGTGGGGAGCGCGCTGGACGGTCGGCTCAACTGGGTCACGGGCCTCTACTACTTCACCGAGTCCGGGCGCGACATCAACCCGATCGACTTCCTCGTCGTCCACGCCCAGTCGGGCGGCTATTATGACTACGAGAACTGGGCTGGCTTTGCGCAACTCGGCTACGAGGTCGTCGATGGCCTGACCCTGACCGGCGGGCTTCGCTACACCGACGACAAGAAGTCGTTCCTGCCCGATCAGTACGTGATCGAGGGTCTGGCCCCGTTCGTGACGCTCCCTCCCGGCACGCGCCTTGCGCCGTATGAGTGGGCCGACAACAACGTCCAGAAGTGGACGCCGATGGTCAATGCGTCCTGGGAAGCGACGCCCGACCTCATGCTCTACGCGACCTATTCGCAGGGCTTCAAGGGCGGCGGCTATACCCAGCGTGTCTTCCCGCCCGAGGAATCGCTGCCCAGCTTCCGTCCTGAAACGGTCGATTCCTACGAAGCCGGCTTCAAGCTCATGGCGCTCAACAACATGCTGCGCCTCAACGGTTCGGCCTATTATGCCGACTACAACGACATGCAGCTGCTGGTCGCCGATGCGACCCGTGTCGGCCCCTTCTTCACCAACGCGGGCAAGGCACGCATCCAGGGCTTTGAACTGGAGACCAACTTCGCGCCGGGCAATGGCATTCGCCTCAACGCGGCGCTCGGCCTGACCGATGCCGACTACAAGGAACTGAACGAGGGCGTGCAGGGGCTCACTCTCGACAGCAAGTTCGTGTTCGTCTCCAAGTGGACGGCCAGCGCGTCGGGCGAGAAGGACTTCGACCTTGGCACTTCGGGCACGCTCACGCCGCACGTCGACTGGTCCTACCGCTCGGGCTTCTTCACCAATGCGAACGGCATCAACACGCCCGAACTCTACCAGCCGGGCTACAGCCTGTTCAACGCGAACCTGCGCTGGCGCGATGCGGACGAGCACCTCTCGCTGACGCTGGGCATCGACAATATCGGCGACAAGAAGTTCCGTATCTTCGGCGACTACCAGCCCTCCTTCGGCTTCTTCATGCAGGGCTTCGACCGCGGCCGACAGTACTACGCCAAGCTCGGGTACGCGTTCTGATGGTGGGGGCGGACACACACACCGGCCTTGCACGGCGCGAGGTCCTGAGGGGGATCGCGCTGGGCGCGCTTCTTCCCGCCCTGGGAGGGCTGGCCGCGCCGCTGCATGCGGCTGAGCTGGACGCTGAGGGCCCAGGCGAGCGGGAAACCAGCGCGGCGCTGCTACGCCAGATGTTCCCGCACGCGGCTTTCGCGCCCGCCTTCTACGACGAGATGGCGGGGCGCTATCTGGAGGAACTGGCCGCGCGTCCCGAAGCACTCGCCGAGCATCGCCGGGGCCTTGCTCTGCTCGATGCTTCCTACATCGCTCCCTTCGCGCAGCTTCCCGCCGTCATCCAGCGCGCGCTGGTGGCGCGGGTCGACCAGGAGCCGTTCTTTACCGCCTACCTCATGCGCGGGGCCGAACTCGTCTACCGCGACGCGCGGGTCTGGGACGCGCTCGGCTACGAGGGTTCCTCGGTTGAATACGGCGGTTATCTCGACCGGGGCTTCGACGACATCGACTGGCTGCCGGGTGCAGGAGAGATGCAGTGACGACCTATTCGCTGGATGACAGTTCGGTTTTTGTGGTGATCGGGTCGGGCGCGGGCGGCGGCGTGCTCTCGCGCGAGCTGGCGAGCCGGGGGCACAAGGTGGTCTGCCTGGAGGCCGGGCCCCGCCTGACGCTTGGCGATATCGTCAACGACGAGACCGAGATGTTCAACAAGCTCACCTGGCTCGACCCGCGCATGGCGACCGGCAAGCCCGATCCCAGGTTCCCGGTCTGGGGCTGCAAGACGGTGGGCGGCACGACCATGCACTGGACCGGGGCCTGCCCGCGCTTCGAACCGCACGAGATGCGCGCGCGCAGCACCTATGGCGATATGCCCGACACCACGCTGGTCGATTGGCCGGTCAGTCCCGAGGACATGGCGCCCTGGTACGACAAGGCCGAGATGCGCATGGGGGTGACCGGCACACACGGCAATCCGCACCTGCCGCCCGGCAACAACTACAAGGTCCTGGAAGCGGGCGCGCGCAAGTGCGGCTATACCGACATGGACACCCACAACATGGCGATCAACTCGGTCGCGCGCGATGGCCGTCCCCATTGCCGCCAGCTGGGCTTCTGCACCTCGGGCTGCGCGCTCGGCGCCAAGTGGTCGACGCTCTACACCGAGATCCCGGCCGCCGAGGAAACCGGCAATTTCGAGCTGCGCCCCGGGTGCATGGTGACAGGACTCGAGGTCGGCGAGGACGGACGTATTGCTTCGGTCACGTACCTCCATGAAGGGCAGAGCATCACGCAGAAGGCGCGCGCGGTCTCGATCGCGGGTAACGTGGTGGAGACCACCCGGCTCCTTCTCAACAACCGCTCCGAGCGCCATCCGGACGGGCTTGCCAATTCGAGTGGCCTCGTCGGGCGCAACTACATGCGCCACTTCACGATCCAGGTCATGGGGGTGATGCCGGGCAAGGTCCATTTCTACCGCCAGACCCACCTGGCAGGCGTCGTGCGCGACGAACGCGCGCACCGGCCCGAGCGCGGCTTTGCCGGGGGCTTCCTCATCTCCACGGTGCCCTTCACGCCCGAGGTCCTGGCCAAGAACATGCTGGTCGGCGGCTGGGGACGGGATCTCACCCGGGTGCTCGACAAGTACGAGTACCTCGCAGGGATGCTGCTCACGGGCGAGGACCCGCCCCAGCATTCCAACGCGATCACGCTGCACCCCGAGGCGCGTGACGCCAACGGCCTGCCGGTCCCGGTGATCCACTACGAGGACCATCCCAATACCATCGCGATGAAGGAATACGCCTGGAAGGCGGGCCGCCGCATCTACGAGGCGATGGGCGCCGAAGAGATCGTGGAGATGGGCGATTACATCCCCGCCACCCACAACATGGGCACCGCGCGCATGGGCGAAGACCCCAAGGCCAGCGTGTGTACCCCCTATGGACGCACCCACGATGTCGCCAATCTCTTCGTCTCGGACGGCAGCCTGTTCCCCACTGCGGGCGGCTGCAACCCGACGCTCACCATCGTGGCGCTGGCCATGCGCCAGGCCCAGCACATCGATGGCGAACTTCGCGCCGGCCGTCTCTGATCCGCAAGCTCGAGCCTGCCCGCCGCGCACCCTTGCGCGGCGGGCTCTTTCGGCGCGGTTTCGGGGCGGCTTCCCGTGTGGCCTAGAGCACGATGTTGCGGGTTATGGTGCGCAGCAAACGGTTGAGGCTGGCGACGTCCCTGGCCGAAACCCCCTCGAAGGTGCGCGCGTAGATCCGGTTCGCGGCGGCCCAGGCCTCGCGGCTGGCGGCTTCGCCCTCGGGCGTCAGGCGCACCTCGGTCACGCGCTGGTCGCTGGGACGCGGCGCGCAGGCCACCAGGCCGTCGCTTTCCATGCGCTTGATGATCTTCGTCATGGTCGGAAGCTTGGCAATCGCGTGGTCGGCGATCTCGCTGACGCTCAGGCGTTCGCGGTCGCGCAGCGCCATGAGCACGCGCCACTGCGCAACGTCGAGGCCGATGGGTTTGAGGGCAAGCTCCATCTGCTGGAGATAGCGTCCGGAGAAGCGGGTGAGCCAGTAGAACGGCCACTCTTCCATGTTGAAGTCTGTCTCGCCGCCTGCATCCATCGCTTGGTACTCTCTCTGGCGCGGCCAGCGGCCTGCGCGTGCCTGGCGGATCGAGGCGGGCGGACGCATTCGCGCCGGGGCCGTTCCCTCCTCGCCCAGACTTTGCCCTATCCCGGAGCGAGCCGTGAGACAACGCGAATAATAGTTGACTATTCAAGTAATGTTCTCGTAGCATTCCAGCAAGGCCGGGATGACGTCGGTCCTTCTGAAACTACGCGGGTCACGATACCTCCACCGCCGCGGGCGCACCCCTTCCGGGCTGCGGGGCGGCGCGAACTCCAGCTTGGGGAGCGCTAGATGAACCAGATGAAATGCCTTGATCCCACCACGGCCGAGGCCGACCTGATTGCCCTGCCGGACGATTTCCTCGCGGACCTGCGCGCGCGCCGCGCCGAGTTTGCAAAGCTCGGCCAGTTGCCGCGCGACGTGGTTGAACGCCTGCGCGAGCTGGGGGTCTACCGGGCGCTCGTTGCGCGCCGCTATGGCGGCATGGAAGCCTCGCCCGGCGCCTTTCTCAAGGTGATCGAGAAGCTGTCGCAGGCCGATGGATCGGTAGGCTGGGTGGCGAGCTTCGGCGTCTCGAGCATGTATCTGGCCGCCTTGCCCGCTGCGACGCTCGATACGATCTATGCCGAGGGTCCGGATGTGATCTTTGCAGGGGCGCTGTTCCCCCCACAGGCGGCCGAGCGGACCCCGGATGGCCTGCGGATCTCGGGGCGCTGGCCGTTCGGCAGCGGCTCGACCGGGGCCGACCTCATCGGCGTGGGCATCAAGGTCGCGGACGCGGCCGGGGCGGGCTTGCCGCGCATGGCGGTGATGCCCGCCGACAAGGCCCGGATCGAGCCGAACTGGGATGTCATTGGCCTGCGCGGAACGGGGAGCCATGACATCGTTGTCGACGAGGCTCTCGTGGCCGAAGACTGGACGTTCGTGCGCGGCAGCGCGCCCAATCTCGATACGCCGCTCTACCGCTACCCCGCGATGGCGCTGGCCGCGCAGGTGCTGGCCGTGGTCGGGATCGGGGTGGCGCGCGCCGCGCTCGACGAGATCGCGGCCATGGCGGCGGGGCGCGGCTCGATCACCGGGGCGCCCAAGCTGGCCGAACGCGCGTACGTGCAGTCCGAGATCGCCAAGGCCGAGGCGAGCCTGCGTTCGGCGCGCGCGTTCTTCTACGAGGCAACCGAGGATGCCTGGGCGACCCTGTGCAGCGGAGAAGAGGCCAGCCGCGAGCAGGCGATGCGCCTGCGCCTTGCGTCCAGCCACGTCGCGCGCACGGGCTGCGATGTCGCGCAGATGGCGCTGCGCCTGTCGGGCACGGCGGGCATCTACAGCGACCATCCGCTCGCCGCCTACCTCCATGATGCGACCGTTGTTGCGCAGCATGCCTTCCTCTCCGAGGGGACATGGCAGAGCGCGGGGCGTGTCGCGCTCGGCCTCGATGCGCCGGCCGGTTACCCCTGATTTTCCGCGCGTCTGCCGCGCCTGCTCCCACCGCTGAAGGATACCTGATACGATGACCGATACGCCCCCCGCAAAGCCCATCCGCACGCTGTTCTGCGCCGCCGTCCTGCAGAATTTCTTCGATCTTCCCGCCAGCGAGATCGGCAAGGTCTGGGCTGGCGTTGCCGAGATGCTAAAGGGCATTCGCGATCTGCCCGGCGTCAACGTGCTTGGCACCCTCGACGATGACGAGACGATGGTGGGCACCTCGCCCACCGGCTGGCCCTGGACGTTCTACATCCTGGCCGACGTGCCCGACCGCGAGACCGCGATTGCCGCGTGCAACCTCTTCCGCACGGTCGAGGTCGGCGAATACCGGCTGTGGAAGTACATGCGCGTCGAGGCGCGCCTTGGCCGCGAACTGGTAATCCCGGAATGAGCGGCGCCGACGGCCAACGCACCGTTCTCGTGACGGGCGGGGCGAAGGGGCTGGGCGAGTACCTCGTGCGCGCCTTCTTCGCCGCCGGTTACCGGGTCTGCGTGAGCGACGTCGATGGCAAGGGCGCAGCCGATCTTGCCGCCCAGCTTGACCCGCAAGGGGAGCGTGCCTTCGGGCTCGCCCTCGATGTGCGCGACCCCGAAGCCTTCGCCGCGGCGCAGACGCGCATGCTGGAGGCGTGGGGGTGCATCGATGTTCTCGTCAACAACGCGGTCGTCACCCGCGCGCAGCCGGTGCTGGAGATCGACCCCGACGACTTCGACGCGGTGGTCGGCGTCAACTTGCGCGGCACGTTCGTGGGCTGCCAGGTCCTGGGCCGTCATTTCCGCGAGGTCGGCGCCGGACGCATCGTCAACATCGCCTCGCTGGCCGGGCAGAACGGCGGCACGGCGACCGGCGCGCACTATGCCGCTTCCAAGGGCGGGATCATAACGCTGACCAAGGTCTTCGCACGGGATCTCGGGCCGTTCGGAGTGACGGTCAACGCCATTGCGCCCGGACCGCTCGACCTGCCCTCGGTCCACGCGCTGGTACCGCCCGACAAGCTGGAAGGCATTGTCGCGGGCATTCCGGTGCGCGCTTTGGGCGCGCCGGGCTATGTCGCGCGCACCGCTGTCCACCTGGCAGACCCGGAGGCGCACTTTGCGAACGGGGCGACCTGGGACATCAACGGCGGGCTCAACATGCGATGAGCGCTCCCGTCGAACCGCAGCTGTTCCGTGCCGCCATGGCGCAGCTCGCTGCAGCGGTGAACATCGTCACCACCGATGGCCCGGCGGGCCGTTACGGGATCACCGTTTCGGCGGTGTGCAGCGTCTCCGATACGCCCGCTTCGCTGCTTGTCTGCGTCAACCAGGCGTCGCGGATGCGCGCACTCGTGGAGGCGAACGGGGTGCTGGTCGTCAACGTGCTGACGCCTGCGCACCGGGACCTGTGCTCCCGGTTCGCAACCCCGGGGCTTGGCGAGGCAGAGCGCTTCGCGGCAAGCGACTGGCAGGTCATGGCCAACGGCGCGCCGGGGCTGGAGGGGGCGCTGGTGCGTTTGGCCTGCCGTCTCGTGCAGGTCTGCGAGGTGGGCACCCACGCGGTGGTCATGGCCGAGGTCGAGCAAGTCGTCCTTGGCGCGGGGGACGAGGGGGCGGTGGAAGGCCTCGTCTACTTCGACAGGGCCTTCCACCAGGTGCCGCTCAGAGCGGGGTGACGACGCACTCGAGCGTGATGTCGGGCGCGAACTGCACCCGGCATTCCTGACCCTCTTCCACCACATGGACACCGGTGACCGCGCCGGTCGAGATCAGACAGCCCTCGGGCACGGTTTCGCCCATGCGGGCCAGCCGGTTGAGCGCAAAGGCGATTGCGGTGAGGGGGCCGCCAGGCAGCATTCCCGCCGTGCGCGGCCCGAAGGTCGTGCCGGAGATGGTGGTGGTGGCCTCCACCGCGTCGGGATCGTCGAGCGCGATCTCGGGCCCCAGGATGAGGCCCATGTTGTTGCCAAAGCCAGCAATGCTGGCGAGAGGGCCCAGGTCGTTGATGGTCGCGAGCGGGCTTCCGGCCACCTCGATCCCGGCATGCCAGGCCTGGACGAGAGAGGCGCAGTCCTTGGCTGTCCAGTCATCGCGGTCCCCGGGCGCGGAGATGCGCGCCACCAGTTCGGCCTCGAGCGCGGCAAAGCCGCCGCGGATCATCGGGAAAGGGGTGGGCTCCCCGCGTTCGAGCGGCCACACGTCCTCCTCGAAGATCGGGCCGAGGAAACGGTTCTCCCCGAACCGGCTTTCCAGTTCGCCCGTGATCCGGCCGACCTTCCAGCCCACGACCGGGCTGTTCCACTCCGCGATGGCCGCGTCCTGGATCGCGTAGGCTTCGTCCGGATTGGAGGGCATGATGCCCGGAAATTCGTCGAAGCCGACCTTGTTGTAGCGGTTGAGGACGAAGACGCGGGCGGCTTCGGTGGGGGCGACGGTCATGACGTGTCCTTGATCTGGAAGGGCCTGGACCGGCCCTCTGGGGAACATACCGGAGATTTGCTGCCAGCCGGTTAGCGCAGGTTCTGGGCCATGTCCCCAAGCAGTGTGCGCAGGAGCGAGAGTTTTTCCTCGTCGAACCCGGCAAAGGCGCGGTTGAAGACATGGCGTGCGGCGTCCACGGCCGGTGCGACGAGCGCCTCGCCCGCCGGGCTCAGCGCCACTTCGGTCGCGCGGCGGTCGCGCTGGCCGCTGCGCAGCTCGACCAGCCCCTGCCCTTCCATGCGCTGGATCGCGCGGGTCATGGCCGAGAGCTTGGAATTGGCCTGCGCGGCGATGTCGCTCACGGTCATCCAGCGCTCTTCCTTGAGCACCATGACGATGCGCCAGCTCGTCGGATCGAGCCCGGTGTCCTCGAGCGCGGAGCTGAGCGCGGTCTGGTAGCGCGTGTGCGCCCGGGTCAGCCAGTAGAACGGCCAGGCATCGTAGGTCAGGCGATGATCGTGATCCATTGCGATCAGCTCGTGGATCTGCGGCATTTGTACAAGCCCTAAAATAGTTGACTAATCACGTGATTCGTGTTGCTTTTGCTTTATGGCAAATCCCCCCGACACTGCAATCCTCGTTCAGCACCTCGATCTGGCGCGTGATCCGGGCCGCGCGGCCCCGCGCGTCGCGGTGAAGGACTGCCTTGCCATCGCGGGCACCCGCACCGGCTGTGGCAGCGCGGCCTTCGATGAGACTGCGCCCGAAGCCCACCATGCCGCCGTCGTCGAGGCGCTGCTTGCGGCGGGCTGCCGGATCGTGGGCAAGGCCAACATGCATGAGCTCGCCTACGGGGTGACCGGGGCCAACGCGCACACCGGCACGCCGCGCAATCCGCATTTTCCCGAGCGCATCGTCGGCGGCTCCTCCAGTGGCAGCGCGGCGGCGGTCGCCGCAGGGCTGGTGGACTTTGCCATCGGCACCGACACGGGGGGCTCGATCCGCATGCCCGCGGCCTGCTGCGCAATCTTCGGGCTGAAGCCGACCTTCGGCGCGGTGCCGCGCATGGGGGCTGTCCCGGCGTCGAGTTCGCTTGACTGCATTGGTCCCTTCGCGCGCGATATGCGCACGCTCATCACGGCGATGGAGGCGATCTGTCCGGGGTTCCAGAGGCCCGAGGCCGCGCGCGATTTCACGCTCGGGCGGGTACCGACCTCGGCCGATGGCGATGTGGAGGCCGCGCTCGATACCGTGCTGGCGCGCAGCGGTGCGCAGGTTCATGCGGCTGCACTGTTCTCGCTTGCCGAGGCGCACGGCGCCGGAATCACCATCATGGCCGCCGAAATGGCCGGGCTTTTCGGGCATCTCGTGGGCTCGGGCAAGCTGGGCCCCGACATCGACGCGCGTCTGGCCGCGGGCCTCAAGGTCGATGCGGCGGCCCTGACCGAGGCCGAAGCGGTACGCCAACGCATCACCTGTGAAATCGACACCGCGCTGGAGACCTGTGACGCGCTGGTCCTGCCCACCTTGCCCAGCGTGCCGCTTCTCGTGCACGAGGCGGGCGATGCGCAAGGGGCGCTGCGCCTCACTGAACTGGTGCGGCCCTTCAACCTTTCGGGCCATCCCGCGCTGACCCTGCCGACCCTCACGAGTGAGGGCCTTCCGGCTGGCGTGCAACTCGTTGCGGCCAAGGGCGCGGAGGCGCGTCTGTGCGCCATCGCCTTGGCCCTGGAAGGAGCCCTGTGATGGCGCAGGACAACTACACTGCCGTGCTCGCCCGGCTGGAAAAGCTGGAGGCGCAAAGCGCGATCCGCGGCGTCATGGCCCGCTACATGGAGATCTGCGACACGCTTTCGCCGACCTCGCCGATGGAGGAACTGGGCGCGCTGTTCACCCGCGAGGCAGTCTGGACCGGGGTCGGTGCGCGCTATGCGGGCGCCTTTGGCGGCCATCGCGGCCGCGCGGCGATCGTCGCCATGCTGGCGCAGTACCAGGGCGAGGAGGGCGGTACGCCGCCGCACTTTGCGATGAACGCGCACTTCCTTTCCTCCGAGACGATCCGCGTGGCCGACGGAGCGGAGCAGGCGCAGGGGCAATGGATGATGCTCCAGACCTCGACCTACGCCGATGGGCGCAGCGACCTGCGCTCCGCGCGTCTCAATGTCGGCTTTGCCCTGGAGGACGGGGCCTGGCGCATCGCCCGTTTCGAAACCGAGAACCTTTTCAGCCGGCCGGTGAGCCGGTGGGACGATCCGGCACCGGTCCCGGTGCCCGGACACAGGACAGGAGAATGAACGCCATGGACATGCCGACGGACATGACGCGAGCGCACGAGGACTACGCCAGCCTCGTGCAGGATGACCGCGTCCACACCTCGCTCTACAAGGATCCGGCGATCTTTGACGAGGAGATGGAGCGCATCTTCAAGAACACCTGGGTCTGGGTCGCGCACGCGAGCGAGGTGCCGGGCAGAAACACCTTCAAGAAGTCCTTCGTGGGCAAGCAGCCGGTGATCGTGACGCGCGACAAGGAGGAGAAGATCCACGTCCTCCTCAACCGCTGCCGCCACCGCGCGGCGACGGTGTGCGAGAAGAAGGCGGGCAAGACCTCGGTCTTCGTGTGCCCCTATCACGGCTGGAGCTACAATCTCGATGGCAAGCTGCGCTCGGTGCCGCACGCCTCGGTCTATGGCGAGGATTTCGACAAGGACGAGTTCCCGCTCGTCTCGCTGCGCACCGAGCAGTACAACGGGATGATCTTCGCGACCTTCCGCGACGACATCGAGCCGCTCGAGGATTTCCTCGGCAGCGCGAAGAAGTGGATCGACCTGTTCATGAAGCAGGGCGCGGGCTACCCGGTGAAGACGCTGGGCGAGCACCAGTTCCGTTTCCCGGGCAACTGGAAGATCCAGCTCGAGAACACCACCGACGCCTACCATTTCCCGATCGTCCACAAGACCTTCCTCGACAGCCTCGATGCCGAGACCGGCAACGTCTTCGACGTCTTGGGGCGCGGCGGCTGGGTCGAGGACCTGGGCCATGGCCACTCGGTCATGGTGATGATGCCTGAACTGGTCGACCTGGAGGAAAACCTCGAGGCGCCGATCCCCGAGCGCTTCGCCGATCTGGCCGAGGAACTGCGCGGCGAGGGCTATTCCGACCACGAGGTGCGCCGCATCGTGCGCGCCGTGGGCGGCGGGGGCTTCAACCTCAACCTCTTTCCCAACGTCGCCTGTTCGATGGCGTTCTTCCGCGTGCTGCGCCCGGTCAGCGTCGATGAGACCGAGATCCGCCACATCGCCATCGGCATGGATGGCGGCCCCGAGGCGGGCAATCGCATGCGCCTGCGCCTGCACGAGCACTTTCAGGGGCCGATGGGCTTTGGATCGCCCGACGATGCCGAGGGCTGGGAGCGCGTCCAGCGCGGCTCGGCGGCGGGCGATGACCTGTGGATACTGGTCAACCGGGGGCAGGCGCCGATCATCGGCCATGCGGCGGGCGATCACGTCACCGACGTCAGCGCCGAGACCGGCATGCGCGCGGCCTATCAGGAATGGAAGAGGATGATGTCGGCATGAGCACGACCGAAATGACCCGCAGCGATCTGGCCGCCATCACGCTGGAAGAGGCGAGCGCCTTCATCTGGCGCGAAGCCGAACTGCTCGACCGTCAGGACTACAAGGCCTGGCTTCCCCTGTTCACGCCCGAAGGGCTCTACGTGATCCCGATCGAGCGCGAGGCCGAGGACCGCGCCGGCGAACTCAACATCGCCTATGACGATGCCGAGATGCGCGCGATGCGTGTGAAGCGCCTCAAGAGCGGGTTCTCGATCTCGTCGGCACCCTCGGCGCGCACGGTGCGCACGACCTCGCGCTTCGTGCTCGAGGAGGCGCCCGACGGCGGCGTCCTGGTGCGCTGCGCGCAGATGCTGGTGGAGTACAAGTTCGAGCGCACCCGCGTCATCGGCGCGGACGTCACTTACCACCTGGTGCGCACGGGCGAGGGCCTGCGCATGGCGCGCAAGGAGATCCTTCTCCTCAATTCCGACGATCCGCTCTGGGGGATCGGCTACCTGTTCTGACAGAGAACGCCGCCGTGCTCAGTCCTGTTTGAGGAAGACGAGCGCGGCGGCACCCAGCAGCGATCCGCAGGCCATCAGCAGGGCGACTTCGGCAAGGCCGAAGCCCGCGGTGAACAGGAACCCGGCCACGATCGGACCCAGCGCCGCGCCGCCGCGCCCCACGCCGATCACGAAGCCGGTTCCGCCTGCGCGCACTTCGGTCGGAAAGGCCCTGGCAAAGATCGCGTAGAGGCCGACCACGCCTGCGTTGGTGAAGAAGCCGGCCGCGCCTGCGACCGTGGCAAGGCCGCCAAGGCTCGTCTGTCCCTGCCCGAAGACCGTGACCATGACTGTCGAGACGAGCATCGCGCCGATGACCAGCCAGCGCACCTGGATGCGGTAGGTCAGGAAGCTGAGCAGGCTTGCGCCCAGGAGGCCGCCGACATTGGCCCAGACCAGGACGCCGCCCGCCTGCGCGGCGGGATAGCCCATGTCGACCACGATCTTGGGGATCCACTTCAGGATGAAGTAGAAGGTCATGATGTGGCAGAAATAGGCAAGCGTGAGCAGGATCGTGCTGCGCGCGAGCCGGGGTGCGAAGAGCGCGGCGAGCGAGGGCTTGGGGGCGCTGTCGCGTGCGGCGGGCAGCCCCTCGGCAGCGTGGTGGCCCAGGCGTCCAAGCACTGCGTTGATGCGGGCCAGGGCGTCGGGGTGGCGGCGGTGCACGTGAAATCCGATGGATTCGGGCAGCAGGAACCAGGCCAGCGGCAGAAAGGCCGCACTGACGAGCGCGCCGAAGATGAAGACGTCGCGCCAGTTGCCGTCTGCCAGCAGTGAACTCGCGATCGAGCCGCCCAGGATTGCGCCCATCGGATAGCCCGAGGCCATGATCGCGACGGCCAGGTTGCGGTGACGTGCATTCGAGAATTCCGCGACGATGGCGTTGGTGCAGGCCAGCATGCCCCCGATGCCCAGTCCCGTGAGGAAGCGGATCACGCCCAGCATCGTGACCGAACTTGCCAGTGTCGCCAGAGCCATGCCGCCTGCCATCACCACCAGGCAGCCGAGCACGGTCGGGCGGCGCCCGATCCGGTCGGCAAGGGGGGACAGGGCGAGATAGCCGAGCATCAGCCCGAGCATGGCGCTGGCGAGCAGGGGGCCCACCGCCTGCGCGTCGAGGTTCCAGTCGCGCACGAGGCCGGGCATGGAGAATGCGAAGGCCTGAAGCGCGTACCCGGCGGTGAAGAGGACGCTGGCGCAGCTCAGCGTGATGAGGTGTTCGCGGTGATGCGCACGCATGGCAGCCTGTCTTCCTCTCCCCGACACGGCGCGGACAAGGGGCGCAGGCGCCTGCGCCAGGAGACCGCGCACCGCCATCAGAAGCGCAGCGTCAGACGTGTCTGGAGAAAGAGGTTATCGCCATAGCCCGCGCGTGTCAGGACCTTGCCGGCATCGACGTAGTTGGCGATGCCCGAGAGCACGACATGCGGGTCGGGGGACCAGTCGATCCGGGCGCGGGCGATGTTGGCAAGGTGGCGTCCTTGCACATTCTGCGTGCCCGCATAGACGACCGCGTTGCCGCGATAGGCTGCGTCGTTTTCATTCGGGCGCCAGTAGAAGCCGACTTCCGTCGCGACCTTGAGCGTGGGGGTGATGGGGAGACTGAGTGTGGGGGCCACGCCCATCACGTTGCTCGCGCCGATATAGTTGTCGTCGCTGAAGATGATCGTGGCGTTGTAGAGGATGTTGAAGGCACCGACCTTGCCGTCGGCGGCGTAGCTGCCACCGCCCGAGGCGTAGTCGGCGTGAAAGCCAAGGCGCGGGGCCTGCTTGCCCGTGCCCAGTGCCACGGACTGCCGGGTGGAGAGCGCCCAGGCGTCGACGGGCCGTCCGGCGAAGCGCCCGTCCTGCTTCATGGCGCTCCAGTCGAAGGCAACGCGCCCCCAGTGGCCCCACAATCGCGCGCCCCAGGTCTCGCGCCGATCCGATCCGGAAAGGAGGCCGCTGGTGCGCTGCTCACGGGTGTAGTGGTAGTAGAAAGGATCGAGGTAGATCGCATTGTTGTGGCCCTGCGCATTGTCCCGGGCGAGGAGCAGGCTGGCGATGCCGCCCGAAAGGGTCTCGCCGTTGCCGATCCCATCGTCGAAGACCCCGTTGCCCTGCGCGGTGGGGGTGAAGTCGAAGACGGTGAAACGTACGCGCGACCAGTCCATCGAGAGCCGTGCGCCGTTCATCGAGACGCGGATGTTGGGGTTTTCGCGCGGGCTGATCAGGAAGCGCGGCCCGTCGAAGAACTCCTGGCGGCCGATCGTGATGCGCGCCACGCCCGAGGCCACTGGCGCGCGGAGCTCGGTGAAGAGCTGCTGGACGATGAGGTCGTTTTCCCAGACCGGTACGTGGCGGGTCTCGTTCGTGCCGAAGATGTGGCCCGAGACGAGCTGGCCGTAAATGCGCACGGCAGGCCCCAGACGCAGGTCGGCGGCCAGGTTCGTGCGCGAGAGCCATTCAGTACGGCTGCGCGTGTCGTTGAGGAGCGGCCGCGTCGAATGGCTGACACTGGTGCGTTGCCCTCCGCTCAGCGACAGGGTGACATTGCCGTCCCCATCGAGCGGGATCGCCTTGAGCGGCGCGAAGCGGTCATCGGGGGCTCCCTCCTTGCCCATGAAGCGCCAGTCCTCGGCGCCGCGCAGCAGGCGGTAGTGTGGGCCAAGGCGTGGGCCAAGGCCGTCCGCCTCGACAGGGAAGGGCGAGGCAAGCGCGTCCTTGTCCGCCGGAGCGGGGGTGGGCACCGGGACGCCTTTCGGCTCGCTCTCGGTGCGGTTGGCGGGCAGGTCTGCCGTTGGCCCGGCGCTGTCGGCCGCGAAGGCGACAGTGGGGACAAGGCCGGGCGCGACAAGTCCCAGCGTCAGGCATCCGGCCCACCCGCCAACGCGCCATCCCTTGCGGTGGCTGCGCATCAGGTTTCTCCCGTTAGATCTATGGCCTTGGGTGTCTGGGTTATCCCAGCGCAATATTCTGGAGGTCGTGGCCGACAAGGATCTCGCCCGCGTAGTTGGTGGCGGCGGCCTCCTTCCACATGGCGTCGGTGATCCACTCCATGTCGCCGGGCACGAAGTGGGTCAGCACCAGCTTCTTGGCGCGGGCCTGCGTCGCAATCTTGCCGACATCCTCCGCCGACGTGTGCGAATTGAGGATGTGGTTGCGGAATGCTTCGCCTTGCTGGGCGCGCTTCACGAGGGCATCGACGCCGGGGATATAGAGCGTCTCGTGGACGAGGACGTCACAGTCGCGCGCGAATTCGGCGAGCGCGGGGTTGTAGGCGGTGTCGCCCGAGATGACGATGCTGCCGTAGGGGGTCTCGAAGCGGTAGGCGAGGTCCTTGATCGGCGGGTGCGGGGTGGTGAGCGCAGTCACCCGAACCACACCGTCGTCCATGACTAGCCCCTCCCTGGCGTCGAATTCATGGACTTCCAGGAGTGTAGCGGGATCGGTGCGGCCCTCGTCCGCGATGCGGGTGTGGATGTCGGAACTGTGCGTGGCCCAGTAGTTGCGCGCCATGTCGGCAAGGCCCCTGGGGCCATAGGCGTCGATCTTCTGGCGCAGGTCGCCTGCGACCCAGGTGTTGTAGACGAGGTTGCCGAATTCCAGTTCGTGATCGGAATGCATGTGCGAGATGAAGATCGCGCGCATCTTGGCCATGTCCAGGCCAGCCTTGAAGGCCTGTGCGCTCACGCCCATGCCGCAGTCGATGATGTAGACGTTGCCGTCGACGACGATGGCATTGGCCGGGTTCGAGCGCGTGCCGCCGACGCGCGGACCGCCCTTGGTGCCCAGCAGCACGAGCCGTGCGCCTTTCTCGCTGGCGGCCTCGGAGGCGCCAACCGAACCTGGCTGGGCCAGCAGTCGCGCGCCGGGAAGGGCGAGCATGGCTCCGGTGGCACCCATCAGCGAGGCGCGCAGCAGAGCGCGACGGCCAAGGACGGGGGGATGGAATTGGGGCTTCATCAGGACCTCTCCACGCGTTTTTATCTGACCCTTTGCGGGCTGCTTGAGGGCCGATTTACAGGTCACGGCGACGTGCGTCAATACGAATAAGAATCTGGTTCTGTTTTGTGTGGCGTGGACACGGCCGCCGAGATCGGCGATGGCTCGCACGATGAACACGCCGTCAGACGATCTCGACGAGGACTTCGAACGCGCCGGTGTCCCGCGCGCGCTGCAGTCGCGCAGCCGCCTCCTGCGCGACACCCTGATCCGGATTTCGCTGGATATCGCGCGGCGTCGTTCCTTCGACGATGTCGGCATCGTCGAGATATGCGGGCAGGCCGGATGTTCCACGGGGGCCTTCTACGCCCGATTTCCCGACAAGCTGACACTGTTCAAGGCGGTAATGGTCATGGCGGCGGCCGAATCGCGCCCCTTGCTCGAGACAATCGTGCGCGAGACGCCCTTTCCGGATATCCTTGATCGGTTACTGGCCGAACAGGTGCGTCGCTTCGACGGACAGGACGCTTTCTTCCGTTCTGCGTTCCGGGTCAGCCTGGTCGACCCGGAGGCCTGGGAGCCGTTTCGTCGTAACGCCCGCAACCTGGCCTCGGTCTATCTCGAACGGGTCCGCGCGGAACCGGGCGTCGTTGCCGAGAGCATCGATGAAGGCCGCATCCGCTTTGCCTTCCAGGTCATGTATGGCGTTCTCAACAATACCGTCAGTAACCAGCCGGGGCCCTACACGTTCGCGGATCCGGCCTTCCCGAGATTGCTCGGGATCGCGATGCGCGAAACGATGGGCCTGCAGCTGCGCGCCTGAGACGGCGCGATGTGAGGCGTGGTTTCAGGCGCTTGGGGCCTGCGGCATCGCCTCGACCGGGGCCGCAAAGGCGATCGTGACGCGAAGGCCGGGGGTCATGGACTCGACATGGACCGCCGCGCCGACACGCTGCGCGGCCGAGCGTACGATGGCAAAGCCTAGCCCGCTGCCGCCGGGACCTGAGCCGGGCTGAAAGCGCACGAAGCGCTGACCAAGCTGCGCCATGTCCGCCTCGGCAAGGCCGGGCCCGCGGTCGGTGACCGAGAGGGCGCCTTCCTGCGTGATCGCAATCTCCACCTCGCCCCCGCTGCCGCCGTAGCGGATCGCGTTGTCGACAAGATTGGAGAGCATCTCGAAGACCAGCGTGCGGTGCGCCCAGACCCGGACCGGTTCGTCGGGGGCATCGAGCTGAAGTTCGACACGGCCTGCGATGGCCTGTCCGATGCGCCGGTTGATGACGGCGACGGCCACTTCGTGCAGGTCCACCTGTTCGCGCTCCGGCTCCACACCGGCTTCCTCGGCACGGGCGAGGGCAAGAAGCTGGGTCATCAGGTGTTCGAGGCGATCGGCGGCATCGGCGATCTCGCGCAGGGCATCGGGATCGCCGCGCCGGGCCAGGGCCAGTTGCACCTTGAGCGTGGAGAGGGGCGTGCGCATCTGGTGCGAGGCATCGGCGGTGAAGCGGCGCATGCCCGCCGTCGCCGTATCGAGGCGTTCGAGCAGGCTGTCGAAGGCGCGCGAGAGGGGCACTAGTTCGCGCGGCAGGGGCCCCGCATCGAGCGGGGACAGGTCGGGCGCGGCCCGGCGCGAACGCCGCGCGACCGCTTCGCGCAGGCGCGCAAGCGGGCGCAGGCTCCAGCCGAGCGCAGGGCGCAGGAGGAGGACGGCAAGGCCGATCAGAAGCGCCTCGCCCAGCACCAGGGCAAGGATCAGACGGCGGCCGAGCGCGCGGCGGTGCTCCAGCGTTTCCGCGATCTGGACCGACACCGGCGCGGCGATGCCGGGGAGGTGCCGGTGCAGTTCGGCGATGCGGATGACGCGCCCGCGAAAGGTGGCGAAGCGGTAGCTGGGCTCGCTTGTGACATCGCCGGTTTCCAGGGCTGGCGGGCGCGCCGGGGGTAGCCCCGGGTCGCCCGTCAGCGTTTTCGTGCCCACCGCGACCCGGTAGAACACGGCATCGCGCTGCGGGTTTTCGAGCATGCCGAACGCGGCGGCGGGAAGGTCGAGCGTGACCTCGCCCCGTTCGGCCTCGACCGTTTCGGCGATGGCTCCCAGTGCGCCGCCCAGCACGCGGTCGTTGGCGCGGCGCACCGCGTCGGTGACGATGAGCGCGCCGATCACGCCCAGGACGATGGCAACGCCCACCATCGGGCCGAGCATCGCGACGAGCAGGCGCGTGCGCAGGGCCGGAGTGGGGGCCGGAATGGGGGAAGTTGCCTCAGCCGACATCGAGCAGGTAGCCGACCCCGCGCACTGTCCGTATGGCGGGCCCGTCCGGGGCCAGCTTGGCGCGCAGGCGCGTGATGTGGACTTCCAGGGCGTTCTGGCCGACCGGTTCGTCGAGCCCGAACACCTCGCCCTGAAGGACCTGACGGGTGACCAGCTGGCCTGCGCGGGTGGCCAGAGCGTCGAGTACGGCGGCCTCGCGGCGGCGCAGGTCGAGCGTGCGCCCGGCCACGCTGGCCGCTCCCGTCGAGCGGTTGATCTGCAAGGTGCCGATGGTGAGTTCGGGGGTGGGATCGCCGCCCCGGCGGCGACCGAGCGCGCGCACCCGTGCTTCCAGTTCTTCCGGCGCGAAGGGTTTGCGCAGGTAATCATCGGCGCCCAGGTCCAGCCCGCGCACCCGGTCATCGAGCGCATCGCGCGCGGTGAGCATGAGCACGGCCATGCGTTCTCCCCGCCGCCGCAGCGTGCTCAGCACCTCGAAGCCGTCGATGTCGGGCAGGCCCACGTCGAGGATGAGCGCGGCGTAGGGTTCCTGCTGCGTGAAGAGCAAAGCGTCCTGCCCGCTCGCGACGTGATCGACAGCGTGGCCGGAGCTGCGCAGCAGGTTCACGAGGCTGCGGGCGAGTTGATCGTCGTCTTCGACAAGGAGGATGCGCAAGGCGGGAAAGACCCCTGAAAGGTTGCTGACAGCAAGTTTGATTAGATCGACGCCACTGGCGGCTTACCCGACGCAAGGTGCGGGGAGCGAGAGGAGCTTGAGTGTCGTGCGTTCATACCTGATTTTCGGTGTCTTCCTAGGGGGGCTGGCGGCTTTGGCTTTTCTGGTCTGGTCGTATCTCGGCCAGGATGGCGAGGCGGCGCGTGTGGCCCGGGCCCTGCGCGAAGGGGGCGTGGTCGAGGTCTACGCAAATGTCGATGCGGACGCCATCACCCCGCTGATCGCCGCGTTCGAGCGCCGCAGTGCGGGCATTAGGGTGCGTTACCATGACCTCAGCGCCGATGCGCTCGATGCGCGTTTCCGCCGGGAGGCCGATGCGGGCAAGGTGGGCGCGGACATTGTCTGGTCCTCGGCCATGGCCATGCAGGCCAAGCTCGTCAACGACGGCTATGCGCAGACTTATGCGAGCCCGGAAAAGGGGGCGCTTCCCGCAGAGACGGTGTGGAATGACCAGTCCTACCGCATCACCGCCGAGCCGGTTGCCATTGCCTACAACCGCGAGCAGGTGGCTGAGCAAGAGCTTGCGCGCACCCATGCGGCCTTTACGCAGATGCTGCGGGCGCGGCGCACGGATCTTGCCGGCAAGATCGCGACCTACGATCCCGCGCGCTCGGGGATCGGGTACCTCTTCCTCACCCAGGACCTCGCCGCGACACGCGACACGCAGGCCCTGCTCGAGGCGATGGGGGCAACCCGGCCGGTCCTGATGGAGACCACAGGCGCCATGCTCGATGCCGTGGCGCGCGGCGATGTGACGTTTGCCTACAACGTGGTGGGTCCTTACGCCGAGGAGCGTGCCAAGGCCGATCCGCGCATCGGCGTGCTCTACCCTGAAGATTATTCCATCGTGGCCTCGCGCGTGGCCTTCATCGCGCACGGTGCCCCGCATCCGGCTGCCGCGCGCCTGTTCCTCGATTTCCTGCTTTCGCGTGAAGGCCAGAACATCCTCGCGCGGGCCGGACTGCCGCCGGTGCGCGGCGATGTGGCCCCGCCGCGCCTCGCTCCCGGACAGGCCCGCGCCATTCCCGGCGGCCCCCGTCTTTTCGTCAATCTCGATCCGATCAAGCGCCAGCGTGTCCTCGACACGTGGAACGCCGCGCTTGCCCAAGGAAAGTCCCCCTGAATGCGCCTTCTTCCCACCAGCTGCGCGCTCGTTGCCCTAGTCGCGGCGAGCCCGGCCCTTGCCCAGACCCCGAGCCGTGAAGACCTGGCCGATCTTGTCCGCCGCCAGGCCGCCGAGATCGCCGAATTGCGCAGCCGCGTCGATGAGATCGCGACCCTGCGCGCGCGTGTCGAGCAGCTTGAAGGCCAGGGTGAGGCCGATGCCGTGCAGCTGGCGGCTGGTTCTGCGCCCCAGGCTGAGGTCGAGGCCGAGACAAAGACCAAGGATGCCGCAGCGAAGACCGTGCACGTGGTCGTGACCCCGCCCTACGCACCGCAACTGGTGCCGCCGGGCCCGGCCGAGCGCGACATCGCGCGGGCGCGCTCGGCGAACCAGGCCGACGTGACCACCGAATGGGGCGCTGGCCTTCCTGTCTTCCATTCCGCTGACGGCCAGTACACCTTCAAGCCGCGCGGGCGCATTCTGGCCGATGTCGGATCGACCTTCGGATCGGACCACGATGGGCGCAATCTGACCACCACGGGCATGCGCGCGCTGCGGCTGGGCTTCGAGGGCGGTGTGGGCACCCATTTCTTCTACCAGATCGAGGCTGACTTCTCGGAGAACCGGGCCGAGATCATGACCGCCTACATGGGCTGGCGCGACAGTCTGAGCGAGGACGTCAGCTTCGATCTTCGCATGGGCCACCTGTTCAACGACCGCTCCTTCGATGGGGCGACGGGCTCGGATTCGACCGCCTTCCTCGAGCGCAGCGTGGTCCCCAACACGGTGGTCCCCGAGCGCGGCTATTACGGAGTGGGCGCGATGGGCCGGGTGTTCTTCCCGGGCGGGCACGTCTCGCTCTCGCTCACCGGTGACCGGGTCGACGGCGACCAGAGCGACAGCGACAGCCGCACGGTCATGGCGCGCGTGCACGTGAACCCGCTGCGCTCCAAACGCGGCGCGCTGCACCTGGGCGCCTGGGGCTTCGACGAGGCGCTGGCCTCTTCGGCGACCGACCTGACACGCAACACCTTCATGGGCACCCGTTTCAACGGGGCCCTGCGGGTCTCCACCGGGCCGCTGCCCGATGGCACCGGCACGACCGGCTACGGTCTTGAATTCGGTGGCTACCAGGGACCGGTCTGGTTCATGGCCGAGGCGGGCGAGCGCCACGCCCGGCGCGCCGGGGGACCGCCCGATTTCCGCACTCGCGCCTACAGCGCCTCGGCAGGCTGGTTCGTGACGGGCGAACTGCCGCCCTACAACCCGCGCACCGGCAACTTCGGGCAGCCGCACGTGCGCAACCCCGTCTTCGGCGGGGGCTCGGGCGCGCTGGAGCTGACCAGCCGCTACGAGGAAGTCTCGTTCCGCAATATTCCCAATCCCGCTGACGGCTGGACCGCGACGCTGGGAGCCAACTGGTACCTCAACAGCTTCACGCGCATCCAGCTCAACGGGATCTACTGGAGCATCACCGACGCCGCCGGCCCTTACGCCGGAAGCGACAGCGGCCAGACCCTCGCCGCGCGTCTCGGCGTCACCTTCTGACCGCAGCCCGGGCGCGCGGCCTCCCCCGCGCGCCTCTTCGGTCCTTGTCGAAATACCGCATTAAAACAGGCCAAAAGGCCATCAGGAGAGTTTCATGTTAGCCTTCTTCGGACTTCTCACGGTCGTGTGCGTCGTCGGCCTGCTGCTGGCGCGGCTGGCCTCGCCGATCGTCGCGCTCGTGCTGGTCCCGCTCGTGGCCGGACTGGTCTACGGCTTCAGCCCCGAGGCGATGTCCACCTTCTTCGGCGATGGCCTGGCGCGGGTCATGCAAGTGGCGACGATGTTCATCTTCGCCATCATCTTCTTCGGCGTGCTGCAGGACACTGGCTTCTTCCGCCCCTTCATCAACGGCCTGATCCGGGTGACACGCGGCAACGTGGTCTACGTGGCGGTCGGCACGACGCTGGTGGGGGCCTGCGCGCACCTGGACGGGGCAGGGGCGACGACGTTCCTTCTCACCGTTCCCGCGCTGCTGCCACTTTACCTGCGCCTGGGCATGAGCCGCTATCTCCTGCTCATGCTGCTCGCGACGGGGGCCGGCATTGCCAACATGCTGCCCTGGGCCGGGCCGCTCGGCCGTGCTGCGGCGGTGACCGGCATCGAGGTGACCGAACTGTGGCGCCCGCTCATTCCGGTCCAGCTCGCTGGCATTGCGCTGCTCGCGGTTCTCGCCGTGTTCCTCGGCCTTCGTGAGCGCCGCCGGATTGCCGCGGCAGGTTCGCCCGAACAGGCCGTGCTGGAGGCCGATGGCACCCACATCGCGCACGTCGATGGGGCCGGGAAAGCCACCCGTCCCCAGGCCGCGCCGGAGCTGAGCGAGGAAGAGCAGGAACTGCTGCGCCCGCGCCTGATCTGGCTGAATGCCGCGATCTTCCTGGCCGTCCTGACCGTGCTCGTCGCCGGGATCCTGCCTGCGGCCTATACCTTTATGATCGGCCTTTCGGTGCTCCTTACCTGCAACTACCGCTCGATCGACGAGCAGATGAAGCGGGTGCGCTCCCACTCGGGTCCCGCGCTGCTGATGGGCGCGATCATCCTGTCGGCAGGCAGTTTCCTCGGCGTGCTCGATGGCAGCGGCATGCTCAAGGCCATGGCCGAGGCGCTGGTCGACTTCCTGCCGAGCTCGGCCGTCTCCATGCTGCATATCGTGATCGGCTTCTTCGGGCTTCCGCTCGAACTCGTCCTCAACACCGATGCCTACTACTTCGGACTGCTGCCGGTGGTGCTCCAGGTCGTCGAGCCGGTGGGCGTCACTCCGCAGGCCACTGTCTATGCCATGATCATCGGCAACATCATCGGCACCTTCATAAGCCCCTTCTCGCCCGCCATGTGGCTGGCGCTGGGTCTGGCCCAGGCCGATATCGGGCGCCACATCCGCTATTCGCTGCTGACGATGTGGGCCTTCTCCATCGCGGTCTTCGGCATCGGCTGGGCGCTCGGCCTGTTCTGATCGCAGCGGCCTTGAACCACCCATGAAAAAGGAGCCCCGGGACATCGCGTTCCGGGGCTCCTTTTCGTGTAAGGCTCAGCCGCGTTCCTCTGCGGGGACCGTGTCGGGAAACCAGCGCCGCCCGAAGCGGAAGGCAACGCCCACCAGGAGGATCAGCACCGGCACTTCCACCAGCGGGCCGATGACGGCGGCAAAGGCAACGGGCGAAGCCAGCCCGAAGGCGGCAATGGCGACCGCGATGGCCAGCTCGAAGTTGTTGCCCGCCGCGGTGAAGGCAACCGCGGTGGTGCGCGGATAGTCGCTTTCGATGAGGCGCCCCATGAAGAAGCTGATGGTGAACTGGATCACGAAGTAGATCGTGAGCGGGATCGCGATGCGCAGCGCATCGCCGGGCAGGGCCAGGATCTCGTTGCCCTTGAGGCTGAACATGGCAACGATGGTGAAGAGCAGCGCGACCAGCGTGACAGGACCGATCCTGGGCAGGAAGCTGCCTTCGTACCAGGCGTTGCCCCGTACGCGCACGAGGACCTTGCGGGTCAGGAACCCGGCGGCAAAGGGAATGCCAAGATAGATCAGCACGGCCTCGGCAATGGTCCAGAAGCTGACGTCGATGACGCTCCCCTCCAGCCCGAACAGCGGCGGCAGGACCGACAGGAAGAACCAGGCGTAGACGCTGAAGAACAGAATCTGGAAGATCGAGTTGAAGGCAACGAGCGCGGCAACATACTGGTTGTCGCCTTTCGCCAGCTGGTTCCACACGATGACCATGGCGATGCAGCGGGCAAGGCCGATGAGGATCAGGCCGGTCATGTATTCCGGCGTGTCGGACAGGAACAGGACGGCGAGCGCGAACATCAGCACCGGCCCGATGATCCAGTTCTGAACCAGCGAGATCGCGAGGATGCGCTTGTCGTCGAGGATATGGGGGAGTTCCTCATAGCGCACCCGCGCCAGCGGCGGGTACATCATCAGGACGAGCCCGATCGCGATGGGGATGTTGGTGGTCCCCCACGAGAGGCCGTTGATCGCCGCGGGCAGGCCCGGGATGGCCGAGCCGAGCGTGACGCCTGTCGCCATCGCAAGGAAGATCCACAAGGTCAGGTAGCGGTCGAGAAAGGCGAGGCGCGCGCGTGGGGCGGGTGCGGACATGGTCGAAAGAAACCTTCTGGGATCAGCGGGAGGAGGAGGCGGGGAAGTGAGGCGGTGGGACCGAACCTTTCGGGCCAGGCGCACCGCAACCAGCCTCAGCCACAGGATGTGAGTTCGGCAACGAGTGGCTGACAAAGCTCGGGGTGGCCCTGGCAACAGTCGGTCGCAAGGAACAGCATGAGGCCCTTGAGCGCGGTGATATCGGCGCGCTGGATGTTCTGGCGCCCCCGCTTCGCGCTGCGCACGAGCCCGGCCTTTGCCATGACCGCAAGGTGCGAGGAGAAAGTGCTCTGGCTCAGCCCCGAGGCTTCGACCAGCGCGCCGGTGGCCAGGCCTTCGGGCTCGTGGCGCAGCAGCAGGCGAAAGGCCTCGAGGCGCGTGGGGTGGCTGAGCGCCGAGAGTATGGCGAGGGCGGCATCGGAATCCATTCATCGACTTTATTCGATGAGAGGGGCCGGGGCAACCAGGGATGGGGCAATGATGCAAACGTCGCGATGCGCGTGCCCCTCTGCACGCGGCCAGTTGCGGGGAGGCGTGTGTCGGCCGAGGCCCGATACAAGAAGGCCCTTCCTGCAGGTGTACAGGAAGGGCCCAAGTCAGGGTGATTCCAGACGTGGGGATCGCGACCCGGAAGAGGTGGGCCGCGCTCCCCTGGCTGAAAGCTTAGAACTGGTAGTCGAGGCTCAGCGCGACGGTGCGCGGCTGGGCGGGAACTGCGCGGATGCCGAAGTCGGGACGGAACGGGTACTGCATGCCCACGAACGAACGCTCGTTGAAGAGGTTCTGGACCGAGAGGCGGGCGTTGAGATCGCCGATCTCGGCTCCGACATAAGCCCCGGCAAGGGTCAGCGAAGGGAAGGGGTAGTAGGCGCCCCGGCTCTCGAAGAAGTTGTCGTAGGGGCTCTTGTAGGAGATGTTCGCACCTGCCAGCGCGGTGAACCCATCGAGCGGTTTGCGGTAGTCGGCGGCAAGCGACCACTGCCAGTCCGAGGAAAGCGGGAGGCGGTCGCCCGCCATGCCACCCGACTGGGGCACATCCTCGTCCAGCGAGGCGTCCTGATAGTTCACGGTGCCCGAGAGGCGCAGTTCGTTGGTCAGGCTGATCCCGGTGCTGAACTCGACGCCGTCACTCGTCGCTGAACCACCGTTGTCGACGAAGATGCAGGTGTTGTCGCCCTGCTGCTGGCTGACGTTGAGCTGCATGCCCTTCCACTTGATGTGGTAGGCGGTGAGCTCGAAGTTGACCTTGTTGCCGAAGATCAGGCCCTTGAGGCCCGCTTCGTAGTTGTCGGTACGGTCAGGATCGCTCGCGGCGGGAATGTCGCACGAACTGGTCGGGCTGTTGAAGGCGCCGGGACGGTAGCCGGTGGCGAAGCGGCCGAAGGCCATGAGGTCGGGGTTGAAGTGGTAGCGTGCATTGACGCTCCAGATGCCCACGTCGACATTGCCGGTATCGGCCGGGTTGGTGCCGCCACCGCTCAGGCCCGAGGACGTGGCTGCACCGGTCTGCTTGTAGTTGGTATAGCGCCCGCCAAGGCTGACGTCGAAGGCCTGGGAGAACTTGTAGGTGAGGTTCGCGAAGGCCGCCATTTCCCGGTAGCGGTAGCGCGAGCGACCCGAGTTGATGTTGATGTCGTCGCGCAGCTGGCCATCGGCGGTGTAGGCGTCGTTGGCGGTGTCCTCGCCAGCGCGCTCGTTGGTGTAGTAGGCGCCTACGGTGTATTCGAGCGGTCCGGTGTCATCGGAGACAAGGCGCGCCTCGCTGGTGAACTTGCGCAAGGTGCCGTCGAGCGCGAAGAGCACGAAGCCATCCGGGTTGTAGAGCTGCGCGTCCGAGCCCCAGGTCATGTCCTGATTGAGCAGGGTGTCGAGCTTGGCCCAGCCCGCCGAGAGGGTCAGCGTGGCGAAGTCGAACTCGTAGTCCGCGCCCAGCGTCATGTTGGTCGTTTCCTGCGAGATCGTCGTCGGGAAATCGGAATAGGTGTCTTGCGGACCGTAGACGAAGTCGAGGTCCTGCGAGACCAGCACGGTCGCGACGTCGTCGGCGGTGCCCTTCTGGTAGAGGACGCCGGCCTGGATCGAGAGGCGGTCGGTGGCCTGGAGCAGCGCGGCGAGGCGCCCGCCGTAGCTTTCCGAGCTGTTGGCGTTGGCCTCACCCGTGCCCACGTTGTCGATGTAGCCCGGGGTGTTCGAGTAGAACGCGCTGCCGCGCACGGCGAGCACGCCCTCGATGACCGGCACGTTGAAGGCGCCGCGCGGCGAGACGTTGAGACCACCTCCGCCGTGGGTGTAACCAAGGTTCGTGCCGACACGGCCCTCGAAATAGTCGAGATCGGGCTTCTTGAGCGTGTACTTGATCAGGCCGCCCATCGAGTTGGCACCGTAAAGCGTGCCCTGCGGACCGCGCAGGATCTCGAGCGCTTCCAGGTCATAGGGCTGGATGTCGAGGGTGAAGAGGTTGCCGCGGCCCGCAGCCGTGGAGGAGCCAACCGGAAGGTCGTTGATGTAGGTGGCGACGAGCGGCCCGGCGAAATCGTCGAGGAAGCTCCCGGCAAGGCCGCGCAGCTGGATGCTGTTCATGCCCGGCCCGCCGTAGTTCGAGATCGAGAGACCCGGAACCGAACCGACGAGGTCGGAGAGCTGGTCGACCTGGGCGGCTTCAAGCTTCTCGCCCCCGATCGAGGTGATCGAGGCGGGCACGTCGATCGAGCGTTCCGAACGCTTCTGTGCGGTCACCACGATGTCATTGCCGATGGTCGGGCCCGCGTCCTGGGCCTGTGCGGCCGGCGAGGCGGCGACGAAGGCGGCGCTCGTCAGGAGCATGGCGGTGAGTGTGAGAGAATGCTTCATGCGCGTTGTGACCCCCCTGGTCTTGGCATTGTTCTGTTCCCGCTCCCCGCGGGATGCCCGGACTATCACGTGCTTTGCACAGGCTAGGAACAGCATGGGAGAGACCGCAGCGTTGCCCTGAGCGCAACACTGAAACGCGACCTGACCGAATAGCCGCAGTTTGTTTCAGGCCCGCGGCAGTTCCGGGTTGATTTCTGTCGTCGCGGCGAGGCGCGTTCGCGAATGAAACCCGAAGTTGCTTGGAAAACGGCGAAGGCCCGCGCCTGCCGAAGCAGGCGCGGGCCATAGTTTTGGTGGAACCTGAGGCCGGGGCGTGTGCGGTCAGGGGGCGTTGAGATAGCGCGGGGCGGGTGTGGGCACGGTGCCCCGCTGGCGGACGGTGCACTGGTAGCTCGTCGCCGAGCTGCGCTCCCCGCCGGTGTAGGCCGGGTAGGCCGGGTAGGCGCACAAGGGACGCTCGGCCGTGATCTGCGAGCCGGTCTTGGCGAGTTGCTGCGCAACCGGGCTGGGGGCCTTGTTGGTCTCGACCCAGTCGAGCAACTGCAAGAGGATGTCGTTGCGGCGCTGCGTGGGCACGCGCGATCCTTGTCCGAAGTGGCCGAAGCCGGCCCCGCCTTCGCAATGGCCCATACCGGGCGCGACGTAGTAGCGGGCAAAGCCCTGGGTCGCGGCAAGGTCGGACCCGTTGGCGGCGACGAGACGCTCGTAGTAGTGCAGCGTGTCAGGATAGGGAATGTGCGGGTCGGCCGAGCCGGTATAGAGGACGAGCTTGCCGCCCCGGTTGCGGAACTCGGAAAGATCCGCGCTGTTCGAGTTGAGGTAGGACGCGCTGTTGGCATCGACGGCATCGAGATCGCGGTCGAAATCGAAGGTCCGGTAGTCGTACCCGTTCCCGAAGGTCCAGTTCCACGTATAGGTGTCGATGTTCTGCCAGAACGGCTGGCCATGGGCGAGCACGCCCGACCAGTCGACGCCGAAGGGGACGCCCGCAAAGATCCGCTCGCCCGTGCGTGGGTTGATCGGCCCCTGGTAGAGCTGGCCCAGCGCATCGAACTGCGCGTGGGTCAGGCAGGTGTCGGCATCGCTGCCTTGCGGGCAGATCGGCAAGGTGGTGATGTCGAAGTCGCACTGGCGCGGGTCGGTCAGGAAGTCGTCGCCGGCAAGGCCGCCATCGCGCCCCGCGCAGGACTCCAGGACCTTGTCGTGGACCATGGCGAGCTTGGTCTGGGTCAGCCCGCCGCGGATCGCCTGCTGCACGTGGAAGTTCCAGAGGAAATAGGCGTGGAGGTGGGTGCGATTGTTGGCCGGTGCTCCCGCCAGAATGCCGTCGTAGTCGGCCGGATAGCGCTGCGCGAGGGCGAGCGCTTCCTGTCCTCCGGTCGAGCAGCCTTCGAACAGCGACGTCTTCGGGGCCTTCCCGTAAAGTGTGCCGATCAGCGTCTTGGCCGCGCGCGTCATCTGGTGGTCGGCGCGGTGGCCGAGGTCGACCGCGCTTTCGGGGCGCGCGGTGGCGGGAAAGATTGTCGCCTTGTCCGAGACAGGCGAAGTGCCAAGGTCGCTGTTGGCGACGGCGAAGCCCCGGTGCAGGCCTGCGGCCATACCGAAGTAGGAAATCGCGCCGCCCGGCCCTCCGTTGCCGGTACCCAGGAAACGCGCGTTCCAGGTCTCGGGCGATGGGAGCCAGACCTCGACGTGGATCTGCGAGCCGCTGACCGGCGCCATGCGCACACGAACGCGGCAGAACGGAGGCAGCGGCGTTTCGGCATGGGGTGGCAGGGCCTGGCCGCCATTTCGTCCCAGGAAGGCGGCGGCGGGGGTGTCGCGGATGGGATCGGCAGACAGGACCTCGCCTCCCGCCAGCGAGGTTGCCGTCAGGTCCCGGCAGTCCTGGGCAAAGGCGGACGAGGCAAGCGGCTGTGTCCCTTGGGGCAGGCTGGCGAAGACCGGCATGGTCGTGACCGGCTCCTCCTCGCGGGCGCTGCCGGGGGACAGCAGCGCCAGGGCGCAGAGGGAAGCCCCTGCAAGCGACAGGGCGAAGACAGGCGTGCGGGACTTCATGGATTACCCCTTGCGGCAGGCGGGACAGGTTGCGGCGGTCAGGCGCCCAGTTCGCGGCGTACCAGCGTGACCCAGAACGCGGCGCCGGTCGTGAGCACGTCGTCGGCAAAGTCATAGGCCGGGTTGTGCAGCGGGGCGGCATCCTCGCCGATGCCGAGCCAGGCGTAGGCGCCGGGACAGGCTTCGAGGAGGAAGGAGAAGTCTTCCGAGGCCATCGAGGGGCGGAAGCTGCGCGCGACCTTCTCGGCCCCGAGCAGGGCCTGTGCCGCGTCCGCAGCGATACCTGCTTCGGCCTCGGCATTGATCGTGGCGGGGTAGCCGGCGTTGAGCTCGAAAGAGGCGCTGCAGCCGGTCATCGCCTCGAGGCCTGCACAGATCTCACGCACGCGCGCATGCGTCGCACGGCGCACCTCGCCGGAATAGCAGCGGATCGTGCCGCGCAGTTCGAGGCTTTCGGGAATGACGTTGTCGGCCTCGCCCGCGTGGCACTGGGTCACCGTCAGGACGAGGCTGTCGGCCGGGTCGGTGGTGCGGCTGGCGATGGTCTGGAGGGCAAGGACGAGCTGGGCCCCCGCGACCACCGGGTCCTTGGCGAGGTGGGGCATGGCGGCGTGCGCGCCCTTGCCGGTGACGGCGATGCGGAAGGTGTCGAGCGAGCCCATCATCGGCCCGGGCTGGACCGCGATGTGCCCCTTCTCGAGGCCCGGCCAGTTGTGCATCGCGTAGACGCTCTGGCAGGGGAAGCGGTCGAGCAGGCCATCCTCGATCATCGCGCGCGCGCCGCCTCCGCACTCCTCGGCGGGCTGGAAGATGAAGTGGACGGTGCCGCGAATGTCGGGATCGGCGGCAAGCACCCGCGCTGCGCCAAGCAGCATCGCGGTGTGGCCGTCATGCCCGCAGGCATGCATGACACCGGGCGTGCAGGAGGCATGCTCACGCCCCTCGACGTGCTCGTGGATGGGGAGCGCGTCCATGTCCGCGCGCAGGCCGATCGTCGGGCCCTCGCCGCGCGAGAGGGTGGCGACAAGCCCGGTGCCCGCGATGCCGGTGGTAACGACGAGGCCGATGTCTTCGAGAACTTCGGCCACGAGCGCGCTGGTGCGGTGCTCCTCGTAGGCGAGTTCGGGTTCGCGGTGGATACGGCGGCGCAGGGCCAGCATTTCGGCGCCTGCGAGACGTTCGACTTGGGCGATGAGGTCCATGGCAGCGTGGGCCCTTGTGTCAGACGGGTTTCAGAGAGGACGGTGTTCGAAGAACTGGGCGATGATCGTGGCCCCCAGGAACGTGCCCGCATTGGCGCAGAGCGAGACGAGTACGATACGCCATCCCAGGCGCCGGAAGGCGGGAATGTCCTTGGCGAGCGACAGTCCCGCAAAGGCGAGGATCGGCGTGGAGAGCGCCATGAAATTGAGGCGCTCGGTCAGGGAGGCAATCGTCGCCGACCAGGGCATGGCCGGGTAGGTCGCTAGAATGCCGAAGAGCGAACACCACAGCACCACCGGCAAGCGCACCGGCAGGAGGCGGGCAATGAGCGTTGCGAGCGCGGCAACACCCACGGTTGCGAGCGCGGCGAGTGCGGTCAGGCCATCGAAGCTACCCTCGTAGTTGAGCGCATTGGCCAGGATCGCCATGAGGGCGCAGCCCGCCCAGCAGGCGACAATGCCCCAGGGGCCGATGTCTTTGCCTTCCTCGAAGTCGGGCGCTTCGAGGTCCTCGTCCTCGCTCGCCACATCCGGCTCGAGCGCGCGGTGCGCCTTGCGGCCCCGGCCCAGCAGGGGCTCCAGCACCCGGTAGGCGAAGATCGTGGCGGGCAGCGAGATGAAAAGGGTGAAGTAGGTCCCCACGGTCGTGGTGATGATGTTGCTGGCGGCGGCGAAGGCGGCGATGTCGCGCGCGACTTCCGGCGGGTGCTGGGCCGCGACGGCGCCCGCAGCCGCCGCCATCATGCTGCCCGAGCCCACTCCGGCGCCCATGGCAAGGGCAATCGGGTCGAACACGTCGAGAGCGGTCAGCACCGAGGCCAGTACCGCGATGAAGACCGCCCCGAACACCGTCCCTGTCAGATACTCGGCCAGGACCCCGCGCCCTTCCGGGGAATGCATGCCGAAACGCTCGGCGATGATCGCGAGGCTGGGCTCACGCCCGACCGAGAAGGTCGCGCCAATGGCCTCGCGCTTGATGCCGAGCAGCAGGGCGACGGGGAGGCCGAAGACCATGGTGCCGAGGAAGTGCCCGAATTCCTGGAATATCAGGCCGGTGCCGGACTCGATCACGCGTGGCACCGAGGTGCCCACCATCAGGCTGAGCTTGGCGACGAACAGCATGAGCGCGAACTGCAACAGGTGCGAAGCGCGGGCCTGCAATGCGTGAGGCAGGCCAAGGGCGGCGGGCAGGCGCGGGGATAGCGCGCCCCAGCCCGCGCCCAGAAGGAGGGCCCAGAGCAGGGGCAGGAGGACGACGGCACCGACCGGCAAGGGTATCGAGACCGGCCCCAGGACCTCGGCGACGAGGACCAGGGCGATCATGCCAAGCAGCAGCTTGGCCATGGCAGCGGGCGCGCGGGCGCTGCGGCCCGCTCCTGCGGCCTGTTCCCGCGCCGTTGCGCGTGCGGTCGATGCCCCCGTCATCGCTTAGCTGCCCAGGCCGGGTGCGTAGCCGAAGGCGGTGGTGGGCACGCGGGCGGTCTCGACCCAGACGCTCTTCATCTGGGTGTATTCGCGCAGGACGTCGATCCCGCTCGATCGCCCGTACCCGCTCTCGCCGTAGCCGCCGAAGGGCGAGGCGACGTTGATCGTCTTGTACGAGTTGATCCAGAAGGTGCCCGCGTTGACTTGTGCTGCGACCCGGTGCGCGCGGCCCACGTCCGCAGTCCAGACCGCGCCGGCCAGACCGAAGCGGCTGTCGTTGGCGATCGCGATGGCCTCGTCCTCGTCGTCGAAGGGAATGGCCGCGACGACCGGACCGAAGACCTCTTCCTGCGCGACCTTCATCGCGTTGGTGGCGTTGGCGATGACGGTGGGAGGAACGAAGAAGCCCTCCTCGGGAACCGGCGCCTTCGGTCCGCCCAGGCGCGCGCCGCTGTTCAGAGCGTCCTCGATCATGCCGGTGACGTGTTCGTACTGGCGGCGGTTGTTGATCGGGCCGACCTCGGTGTCGTCGGCAAGGGGATCGCCGACGCGGATCTGCGCGGCGCCCTTGCCGACCAGTTCGACGAACTCGTCGTGGATCGAGCGATGGACGAGGAGGCGTGAGCCGGCGACACAGCTTTGCCCGGCGCCCGCGAAGATCGCGGCCTGTGCGCCCAGCGCGGCGGCACGAAGATCGGCGTCGGGAAAGACGATGTTGGCCGACTTGCCGCCCAGTTCTAGGACCGAGGGCTTGAGCAGTTCACCGGCGGCTGCCGCAATGCGCCGACCGACCATGGGCGAGCCGACGAAGACGACCTTCTTGACTTCGGGTGCGGCGAGCGCGGCCTGGCCGGTGGTGTGTCCAAAACCGACGAGAACATTGAGCACGCCCTTGGGCAGTCCCGCCTCTTCGGCGATCTTCGCGAGCGCGAGCGAGGTGAAGGGAGTGCGTTCGGAAGGCTTGAGCACGACCGCATTGCCCATCGAGATGGCTGGGGCCACCTGCCATCCGCCCGTGAACAGCGGTGCGTTCCAGGGGGTGATCTGGAGGATCACGCCGAAGGGCTGACGCAGCGTGTAGTTGAGGTGGGTGGAGGGGACGGGGATCGTCTCGCCGTGCAGCTTGTCGGCCCATCCGGAATAGTACTCGAACATCTCGGCGACCTTGAGCGCCTCGCCGCGGCAATCGCGCAGCGGCTTGCCCGCGACCAGCATCTCGATGGTGGCCAGCTTCTCGATGTTCGCGCGCACGCCCGCGGCAATCGCCTGCATCACGCGGCCGCGGCCGGCGGCGGGCATCGCGGCCCAGGCGGCCATGCCTTCGGCAGCGGCCTTCGCCGCGGCGCGCGCCACGTTCTCACCCGCATCGCGCACGGCGATGAGCGGCGTGCCATCGACCGGGTTCTCGATGGTGAAGCTCTCGCCCTCGCCGGACAGCGCGGCGCCGCCGACGTGCGAGTGCCCCGCCTCGCCCTCGTTCCAGAAGGCGGCGAGGGCCTCGGCCAGTGCGGCCTTGCGATCGGTCAAAGTCATCTGTTCCATTCGCCTCAGTCCTTCAGCACCGTCTTGACGATGCAGTTGAAATCGCTCTCGTCGGCAACCGTGTCCTCGCTCTGTGCCCACTGGGCGATGGTCGAGGCCATCATCGCGAGGTCGAGCCCGGCCTCGCCGATGAGGTCGCGGGCCAGGCGCACGTCCTTGCGCATCAGCTTCATGGTGAAGCCGGAATCGAAATCGTCCGAGAGAATCCAGCGCGGGAAGTTCACCTCGGTCACGCCGCTGCGCCCCGATCCCGAATTGACGCCGGTAATGACGTCGCCCGCCTCGATGCCATAGGCCTGGCCCAGGCGTACGGCCTCGGCACCGAGCAGCAGGTTGGCGGCGCACAGCGCGTTGTTGATGATCTTCACCGCATGGCCCGCGCCCACCGGCCCGACGTGGGTGCGGATGCGGGTCATGGCATCAAGCACGGGCGCCACGCGGGCGATGTCCTCTTCCTTGCCCCCCAGTACCATGCCCATCGCGCCGGTATTGGCTGCGGCCGGTCCACCGCTGACAGGGGCGTCCACGAAGGCGATCCCGCGTTCGGAGAGGCGCGCTGCAAGCGCCTTGCTGGTGTCGGGGTGGGAGGTGCTGGTGTCGATGAGAACCAGCCCCTCGCGACCGCTCAGGATCAGGCCCTGGTTGCCCGCGACGACGTCTTCGACGATGGCCGCGTTGGGAAGGCTGAGAATGATGGTCTCGCAGCGCGCGGTGAGCTGCGTGGGCGCGCTGCACACCGTGAAATTGTCACCAAGCTCGAGCACTGTGGCGTCGATGGCCGGATCGAGACCGAAGACCGTATACCCGGCGGCGACGAGCGTGCGGGCCATGCCGCTGCCCATGGCTCCCAGACCGATGATTCCGACGTTCATTTGTCCTGCAAACTCCATTGTTTCAGCCAAGTCTAGGCGAGGCCGGAGGAGGCGAAAGGGTGTTACCTCCCTGCTCGTGTTGCATTCAGGGCAACGGCAGGTCATGTTCCCGCCATGCTGCTTGATGACCGTTGGATCACCTATCTTCACGAAACCGTTCAGGCCGGGAGCGTGCGCGCCGCAGCCGACAAGCTCAACATCAATGCCTCCGCGGTCAGCCGCCAGATCTCGGTGATGGAGCGCAAGCTCGGCGTGAACCTGCTCGAACGTCACAACAAGGGCGTGCGGGTCACCGAGGCGGGTGAGCTTCTGCTCGACTACCATCGCCGCCGCCTTGCCGATGAAGAGGACACGATCGGACAGATCGGGGACTTGCGTAACCTGCGGCGGGGGCGGATCTCGCTGGCCATGGGCGAGGGTTTTGTCGGCCTTGTGAGCGCGGGCAGCCTCAGGCGCTTCACCCGTGACTTCCCGTCAATCTCGATCTCGATGGAGACGGTGGGGACCAACGATGCCGTGCGTATGATCTATGAGGACACGGTGCATATCGCGCTGGTCTACAGCCCCCCACGCGATCCGCGCCTGCGCAGCCATGTGTCCGTCAACCAGGCCGTGTCGGTGATCGTGACGCCCGATCATCCGCTGGTGCAGCGCAGCGGTCCGCTGCACCTGGCCGATCTCGTCGACTATCCGCTGGCGCAGATGCAGAAGGCATTCGGCATTCGGCAGGTCGTGCAGAACGTCGAGCAGACCGAGGGCATCCGTTTGACGACGCAGATGAATTCCTCGTCCATCGCCGCGCTCAAGAGCTATGCAGAACACTGCGAAGGGGCCACGCTTCTGCCCGCCTTCACGGCGGCGCAGGAGATTGCCGAGGGGCGCCTCGTGGCCCTGCCTATCCAGCACCGTGCGTTGACCGGCCATGCCCACGTGGTCAGCCGTACGGGCCGCGAATTGCCCTCGGCAGCCAAGAACTTCCTGCGCTACCTGATTGCCGACCTTCAGGAACTGAGCCGCTCGTCCGCCTTTTCCGCCTGATCTCAGCTGCCGGCAGGCAAGCGGAACGCCAGGAGCGTGTTGCGATAGGCCTCTTCGGCATGGCCCGGGCCCATCTGCATGGGGCCAGCCCCGGAGGCTGTCGCGGCGATAAGGAGGTACTGGTGCCCCTGCCAGGCGTAGACGGCCGGTATGGCCTGGGGCTGGGCGGGCAGCGGGTAGCTCCAGATGACGCGCCCTGTGTCCGCGTCCCATGCCCGCAGCATCCGGTCGGGAGTGGCGGAAAACAGGAGCCCGCCTGCTGTGGCGATCAGGCTGGCCTTGGGGATCGAGGCGCCGGTATCGGCAAGGCCCCGGGCCTCGGCTTGGGGATTGGTGCCGTATGGGACCCGCCACAGTGTCGCCCCGCTTGCCATGTCATAGGCGGTGAGTGTGGACCAGGGCGGGCGCACGGCTGGCAGGCCGCTGTGATCGAGAAGAAAATTGTAGCCGCTGAAATAGGGTTGCGGCCGTCCCCGTGCCGACACGGGCTCGCGGGTGTCGTGGATGCCATCCCCCGTCTCGGCACCTGTAAGGGACGTGTCCCCGGGCGTTGCGGCCAGAGGTAAGGCGAGGACCGAGGGCGTTTGCGCGGCGGCGTCGAGAAGCTCCCGAAGTGCTGTGACCTGCGCGTCGGGGAGGGCGGTAAAGGAGGGCATCTGGCCGCGCCCTTCGCGCAGGGTCGTGGCGAAGGCCGAGGCCGTCAGGCGCGCGGTGATACCAGCCAGAGGGGGAACCATGGGCGGCTGTCCCCTGGCATCGGCGCCATGGCACCCCGCGCATTCCTGGGCATAGAGCGCGGCGGGAGACGCGGCGAGAACCGAGCGCGAGGCGGGCGGGCGGCGCCGTTCCAGCTTGAGCAGAGCGGGCTGGTCGAGCGAGGCGACGTAGAAGCGCGCACGTGCCGGATCGACCGCGCCGTTGCCGAACTGTCCACCGCCATGGTTGCCGGGGAACTGGATCGTGCCTCGCAGACTGGGCGGGGTGAATATTCCCTCGTTCCGCGCTTGCGTGATGAGCTGCGCATAGGCGCTGCGTTCGGCCGGATCGAGAAGCGGGCTAAGCTCCTCGGCATCGATCTTCTGGCGCGCGAAGGGAGCGGGAAGGGTCGGTATCGGCTGGGTCGGTGAGGCCGCTTCGCCGGGCACGTCGCTGGCGGGCACGGGGGTCTCGGGAATGGGGAAGAACGGTTTTCCGCTCGTGCGCTCGAAAGTGTAGACATAGCCTGTCTTGCCCGCGAGCAGCACGATATCTACGGGGCTGCCCCCGCGCATGACCGTCAGCAGCTTGGGGGCCTGCGCATTGTCGTAGTCCCAAAGATCGTGGTGGACGGTCTGGAAGTGCCACCGGCGCCGCCCAGTACGGGCATCGAGGGCGAGCAGCGAGTTCGCGTAGAGGTTGTCGCCCGCACGATCCGCGCCATAGAAATCGTAGGTCGCCGAGCCTGTCGGAACGAACAGGATGCCGTTCTTTGCATCCAGCGTCAGTTCGCCCCAGGCATTGGCCCCGCCCACATAGGGGCGAGGCGGACGCGGCCATGTCTCGGCTCCGGGGTCTCCGGCTGCGGGAAGCGTGCGGAAGGTCCAGGCCGGGGCACCTGTCACAACATCGTAGGCGCGAATGTCTCCGGGGGCCGCGCCGTAGGCTTCGCCGGTGCTCGAGCCCACGATGATGAGGTTCTCGAATATCCGCCCCGGTGTCGCAGACTGGATCTTGCCGACCTCTTCGCGTGGGCGCCCCAGGCCTTCGCGCAGGTCGACCCGTCCGTCCGCCCCGAATTCGGCGATACGCGCACCCGTGTCGGCGCGCAGCGCGATCAGCGCATCGTCCACGGTGCTCAAGATGCGCGGGGGGTGCCCATTGCCCCCGGGCCAGTAGGCAACCCCGCGGGCTTTCCCGGCGCTGTCGGGCGCGCGCCATATTTCATGTCCGTCGGCGACGTGGAGCGCTACGACGGCGTCATCGATCACGGTGTAGATCCGCTCTCCCACGACGATCGGGCTGGTCGTGTTCGGGTGCGGGGATACCGGTAGCTGCCAGGCCACTTCGAGCTGCGCCACGTTGCTGCGATCGACCTGGGCGAGGGGGGAGAACTGGGCGCTCTCCGGGCTGCCGCCATAGGCGGGCCAGTCGGTTTGCATCGAGGAGGTGGCTTTCAGGGCGGTGTCGGGCATGGGCGGCAGCGTGCTGCATCCGACAAGGGCCATGAGCGTCCCAAGGCCAAGGACGCGGGGCAAGGCGTGGCGATCAGTCATGTGGCGGATCTCCCTCGGCGATTTCCCGGTGCGCGCGGGGAAGGCCGGTGTTCACGAACAGGAATGTGCCGTGGCGTCCCGATACGGCGATGTCGGTACGCCCATCGCCGGTCAGGTCTCGCGCCACGATCTGGGTGCCCACGCCGGCGCGGTTGCTGAGGAGCTGCGGCTCGAAGCGGATGCCGTCTGCGCTGCGGACCTGGCGAAACCAGTACAGGACAGGGGGCGCGTCGGGATCCGGGTCGAGCTCGGACTGGAGGTGCGCCCACCAGCGTTTGCCCGAGACTATGTCGGTAAGCCCGTCGCCATCGATGTCCGCAACGGCAAGGGCATGGGCCTGGGAAAACAGACGCGGCCGATCGGGATGGGCTGCGGAGCCGAGCACGGTGTGCCGGGTGAAGCGCGGTGCGTCGCCGGTATCCGGCATGGCTTCGAACCAGCCCAGGCCCCAGCGGTGGGCATGTTCGATACTGACGACGTCGTTGCGGCCATCGGCGTTGATGTCCACGATCGGCATTTGCGCGCCGAAGCCGAAGTCCTGCGGATGGAACGTCCACGTCCCCCCCGGGGTGTGCGGCGCGCGCCACCAACCGGTGCTGCTGGCGATGTCGGGGCGTCCGTCTGCGTCGATGTCGCCCACGCCGAGGCCGTGGCTGCCCCAGGGACCGGGCGGGGCAATTGCGGTGAAGCGCCAGGGGGCGGTCGGATCGGCCGTGTTCGGCCCGGCGTATCCGAATTCGAGTGAGCGGCCCTCGCCGCGCCGGGCAAAGACCAGTTCCGGGACCCCGTCGCCATCCATATCGGCGAGCTGCGCGGATTCCGAGGCTACTGAGGGAATGACCACATGGGGCTCCCAGGTGCGCGACTGCGCTCCGGGATTGACGTAGAGGATCGCGCTTTCGCCTGGCAGGCCGAGTTCGAGGACGTCGGGCAGGCCATTGCCGGTCCAGTCCTGTGCAAAGGCCATGATCGCGTTCTGGTAGGCGCCCGGCCCCTGCGGGCGGGCGGGGTAGATCTCGCGCGTGCGGGTGAAGTCGGGGCCGAAGTAGATCTGCGGGCCTGCCACGATGTCGAGGTGCCCGTCACCGTCGAAATCGGCGCTTGTGATCGCTTCGCCAAGGAACAGGTCGTTGAGGACGAGACGCTGGAAGGGCGCGCCGACGACTTCTTCGTGGCGCTTGCCGGAGAGGAGATCCTCGAAGGCGGTGAGGCGCCAGTTTACGGTCTTCGCGCCATGTACAGGGAGATCGAAGCGCACGCGGACCGGACCGGTCGCTGCGGGCATGGCCAGGCCATAGGGACGCAGCGGTTCGTCGTCGAAGCGCAGCGCCAGTATGTCGCGGCGCACGCGCAGTTCGATCCGGTGCCATCCCGGTGAGGCCTTGTCCCATTCGGGAACGCGCAAGGGCCCGCGCGGAGGGGACGCGGGCACCGGCGTGAAGCCGCCCTGGCCCGCACGTCGCGGGATTCCCGCCCCATCCTGAAACGGATTGGGCGCGTCGCCGAGGGGGACCTGCGCCCCAGTGGCCGGATCATCCACGCGGTAGGCCCAGCGGTCCGCATCGGCAAAGGAGACGTGGACGGCGGGAGCGTCGGGCTCCACCGGTTCGAGCCACAGGCCTCCGGCACAGCCGCTGGGACACGCGAGTTCGAGCGTCAGCGCGAAATCCTCGACCACCTGTTCGGCAGCGCGTGCGGCGTCCGCCGGGGGGCTGACCGGTGCGGCCGCGAGCGCAAGGGGCGCGCTCGCCAGCATCAGTACCCGCGCCAGGACGCGGGAGGGGGTAGGACTAGTTCGCGGCATCGAAGTTCTCCAGTGCCGAGCCGATGGTTCGGGCCATGGCCTTTGCGGCCTCATCCGCACAGAACCAGGCGGGCGTCTCTCCGAACAGTTCGATCGAATAGAGCCCGCGGAAGCCCAGCTTCTCGCTTGCCTGTACGATCCGGGCGATGTCGTAGCTGGTCTCGGTATAGGTGCGGTCGAAGGCCATGCCCTTGGCCGAGACAAGGTGGAGCCAGGGCGCGAGCAGGCGCGTGGTTGCAAGCACGTCGTCGGTTCCGGTCGGTGCGCTGTTGCCCCAGTCGACGATCACGCGGCAGCGAGGATGGTCGAGGCGGTCGAGAAAGTCCGCGACGAGCTCGGCATCGCGGCTGGGACCAAGGTGGTTCTCGGTCAGCACCAGCATGCCCCGAGCCCCCGCTTCGTCCGCCAACTCGCGGAAGGAATCGCAGGCCGCGTCCATGGCGAAGGGCGCCTGTGCGCGCGGGGCCCCGAGATTGACGCGGATCGAGGGAGCCCCCAGGCGCTGCGCGATATCAAGCCATGTGCGGGCGGCCCGGATCGCCGCGGCCCGCTCTTGCGCGTCGGGGCTGGCCAGGTTGTGCGGGTTGTCCACCTGGATGTTGCAGACCGGGCAACCGGCGGCCTCGCTGCGCGCGCGCAGCGTGTCGAGATAGTCCGCAGAGGTGTCGGGGAATTGCAGCGACCACAGCTCGATGTGCGGCAGGCCGAGGTCGCGAGCCACGAAGTCCGGGGCGTCGAGGAGCGAGGTTCGATCTTGTGAGCGGGTCTCTTTCGCGCGGGCTCCGAAGGGATAGCGTGCGCGCAGCGAGACCGTCGTGATCGCAAGACGGTTACCGCTGGAGACCTGTGGTGGCGTGGCCGCAAAGGCGCGGGCTGGTGGCAGGAGAGCGAGGGTTGCCGCGACCAGCGCACCTTGCAGAAGTTCACGTCGGGGCAGAGGGCGCCTGCGGGAACAATCGGCATCGGCAGGCCAGGGGGCAGGCAAGGGGCGGGCGCAGGCTGCAGGAAACATCGCGTCATCCGTTCAAGAGCAGTGTCCGGAAGCAAGACGTGCCGGCCCTTCGAAGGGACAGCGCATGGTCCGCTTTTTCGCGTTCGGCACCGGCGCGCGATGTCTCGCCCCCCTCCCCCTGATTGCTGAGCCCACCGGCCCTGCGGCGCATTCGCCCTGCAAACATTCGAGGGCCGCGCGCTGTCCCTTCGCGCGCCTTGTCCGTCATGCAGAGGGCGGCATCGAAAGAAGGGGGGTTTCGATTGGCGAGCGAGCGGCAGAGGAGTTCGACATGTGGTCTGGATCAGCGCTGGCGACCTGCGCTCATGGCGTTCTTCCAGCGCCGTGTCCGCAACCATGCCGAGGCGGAGGACCTGACGCAGGAAGTGCTCTTCCGACTCCTCGGCCATGCGGGCGGGCCTGCCCAGCGGGACAGCTATATCTTCCAGGTGGCGCAAAACCTCCTGGTCGACCGCGCGCGCAAGCGCATCGTACGCGACCGGCACAGCCAGGAAGTGGGCGCCGATGAGAACCATGGCATTGATTTCCTCCATCCGGCCACGATTGCCGAAGGCCGCGAGGAGCTGGCCTGCTTCCAGGCGGCCGTCATGAAGCTTCCCGAACGGCGCCGTACGATCTTCCTGCTCTACCGGGTCGAACGGATCGGTCAGGCCGCGATCGCCGAGCGCTTCGGTATCTCCCCCAGCGCGGTGAAGCAGCACGTAGCCAAGGCCATGGCCTTCCTGATGCAGGAAATGCGGGAGTTCCGGTCGTGAGCGGGTCTCACCACCAGCCGGGCGATGCCGCCACGCCGCCATCGCGCGACGAACAGGCGGCGATGTGGTGCCTGGAACTTGCAGAGGGGACGCTCGAACTCGAGGGACGGCAGTCCTTCGATCGCTGGATGGAGGATCCTGCGAATGCCCGTGCCTTCGACGAGGCGGCCAGTGTCTGGGGCCTCTCGGCCCATGCGCTCAACGCCGAACCGCTTCTGCACCTGCGCCAGGATGCGCTCAACCGCTTCAATCCTCCGGCGCGGGGCGTGCGCAGGCTGCGTGTGGTCGGGGCCGCGCTGGCGATCGTGCTGTTCGTGTGGGGCGTCTTGGTGCCCGCGGCGGACACCTTGTCGACCGATGTCGGGGAACGCCGGGTGACCATGCTTGAGGATGGCTCGCGCGTCGCGCTTGATGCCCGCACGCGGGTGATGGTGCGGCTGGAGGACGATGTGCGGCATCTCGAGATGCTGGAGGGGCGTGCCCTCTTCGAGGTCTCCAAGGATGTGGACCGTCCTTTCGAAGTGCGCGCGGGCGATCACCTCGTGGTGGCCACGGGCACCGCCTTCAGCGTCGAGATCATCGAGGAAGAGGTGCGCGTCGTGCTCTACGAAGGTTCGGTCGAGGTGCGTGCGCTGCATCGCGCCGCGCACGCGCTGGATACCGGGAGGGCGCGGTCTGCGCCGCCGCTGGTGCTGCAGCCGGGCTACGAACTGACCATGCCGGTGACGGGATTGATCCGGGAGCCGATGCACCGGGTCGATCTGGAACGGGCCGCGGCCTGGGACGATGGGCAGATGGTGGTTGACGAGGAGCGCCTCGAACTGGTCGCCGCGCGTATGAGCCGGTATTCCCGGACCCGTTTGCGCATGGGCGACGCCAAGGCGGCGCAACTGCCGATCAGCGGCGTCTTTAACAAGGGGGACATGGCCGCGCTGATCGAGGCGGTTACCGCGCTTCATTCCCTGACGGCAACGCAGGAGGAAGGGGCCATCGTGTTGCGCACGAAAACCCCTGACGGGCAGGATCGCGCGTCCGAACGGCCCTGAGAAGACAATAAGTAGAGGCTTTCGAATAGACCGGCCAAACTTGTATTTTTCTAACCTGCTGTCCCGTTTGGTGCGCTGTGCGTCTTGCTTTTCGACAACAATCGGAAAAGTGGGGCGAAGACATGATGAAGGTATTGATGGCGGCGGGGTGCCGCGTATCGCTGGGGGCGCTGGGCCTGGCTCTGGCCGTATCGGGGCAGTCGGCGTTCGCGGCCGAACAGATGTACCGCTTCGACATCGAGGCGCAGCCGCTGCAGGGGGCGCTGCGTGAATTCAGCCGGGTCACGCGCGAACAGATCGCCTATGCGGCTTCGGATCTGCGCGGCCATCGTGGTCCGTCGCTTCGTGGCGAATATTCCTCGTCAGCTGCTCTCGGGCGCCTGCTGGGAGGCTCAGGCCTCGTCTCGCGGCGCAAGCCTTCGGGCGTCATCCTGATTGAACCGGCCCGCCTTGCCGAGGACGATGGGCAGGGGGCGCCGAACGTGGCGGCCGGGTCGGGGGGAGAAATCCTCGTTACCGCGCGCAAGCGCGCCGAGGACATGCTCAAGACGCCGATCTCGCTGTCCGTCCTGACCGAGGATGCGATCGAGAAAAAGGGGATCGTCAACCTCAACGACGTGGCCAACAACACGCCCGGCGTCGTCATCAACAACAATGCGGCAGGGCGCAGTGACCGCTCTTTCCAGCAGGTCATCATCCGAGGGTTCACCCCGTCACAGGCGACGAACCCGACCGCGGCCCTGTTCATTGACGGGACGCCGGTGGCCTCGACCACGGCCTTCTCGGCGCTGAGCGATCCGGCGCGGGTCGAAGTGCTGAAGGGGCCCCAAGCGGCCTATTTCGGGCGCAACACCTTCTCGGGCGCGATCAACTTCGTCAGCAAGACACCGTCCGACACCCTGTCGGGAAGCGTGAGCGGCATGGTCGGCACGCGAGACAACTACCGCGTCCACGCGGACATGTCCGGTCCGCTGGTCGACGATCTGCTTTCGTTTCGCGCCACCGTCAACCGGTTCGGCAAGAGCGGGTCGTGGCGCAACGATTTCACCGGCGAAACACTGGGGGATCAGCGCACCACGAGCGGCACTCTGCAGTTGGTCGCGACCCCCTCCAGCGCCTTGACCATCAAGGGCTTCGGGCTTCTCTCGAAAGACAAGGATGGTCCCTCCGCCCAGGGCCTCATCTCGGCCTACGAGATCGCCGCGCCCGATGGAACGGTGGTGGTGCCCTCGCAGTCCAACTGCACGCTTTCGGGTAGGAACTCGGCCGGTGGGGCGATTTCCAATCCGTTCATCTGCGGTGTCACGCCCGATCTCGCCTTTGGCCCTTCGCAGAACACGATTGCCAACAGCTACATCACCGACTTTCTGGCCAATCCGACCGGCCGACTGGTCAGTCCCGAGGACGGGGTCAAAGGCTACGGGCTGGTGCGGCGCTACTACCACCTGCACCTGATCGCGGATTGGGAGCTGGGGGACAGCGGGCTGACGATATCCTCGCTGACATCCTATAACAACGAGCGTTACAGCCAGTTCTCGGACATCGACAACTACGGCACGACCGCGATCCCCAACAACGGTTTCGGCCCGCCCCCGCCGGGCGCTCCCGACTATTTCGACATGCCCTACCTGGTTGAACGCGTGAACCGCGACTTCTCGCAGGAAATGCGCCTGTCCTACGATCGCGGCGGACCCTTCACCGGCACGCTCGGGGCCAGCTATCTCAATGCGTTTGCCCAGGGCGGACTTGGTGGCGGTAACGGCGCGCTTGGCACCAGCACCTTCTCGAATGTCGACGGTGCCACGCGCAATCGGACCTTTGGCCTGTTCTTCGGCGCCAACTACGAAGTGCTGCCCGAATTGCGCGTCAGCCTCGAGGGCCGCTACCAGATCGACAAGCTCTACGCCTATGCACAGCCAACAGGCTTTACCGCCGACAGCGATATCTTCGTGCCCCAGGGCACTTATGCGGGCGGTGACACCCTGCTCAAGGCAACCTACCGTAATTTCCTGCCGCGTGCGATCGTCGAGTACGATGTGACCCCTGATGTCATGGCCTACGCGTCCTATTCCAAGGGCGTGAACCCGGCCGCGTTCAACGTCGGGTTCCTCTCCTTCAGCGCTCCGCTGCAGCGCGCGGCCGAGGCCGCAGGCCTGCAGGTGCGCGTCGATCCCGAAAAGGTGACCAACTACGAGATCGGCCTCAAGGGGCGGCTGTTCGACAATCGCCTGTCCTTTGCCATGGCGGCGTACTACGCTCCCTGGCGCAACCAGATCAACGCGCTCACCATCACCGAGTTCGATCCGGTAACCCAGTCGGTGCAGATCATCCGTGCGACGGGCAATACCGGCAGTGTGGATATGAAGGGCTTTGAAGTGGAGGGCAGCCTGGCCCTGTTCGAGCACCTCGATATCGACTTTGCAGGGGCCTACAACGACAGCAAGATCAAGTCCTACGAGAACGCGCAGGTCAGCCAGCTGACCGGGATCACCGACTTCAGCGGCAAGGAGAACCCCAACACCGCCAAATACTCGGCGACTTTGGGCGCGCAGGTGCACGGCGATCTCGAGACCGGGGACGGAACCTGGTATGTGCGCGGCGACATGACCTACAAGTCGGGTCTCTGGGCAGACGCCTCGAACACGGTGCGCACGCCCTCGCTTGTCACGGTGAACACCCGTCTTGGCGTGGATTTCGAGGCGTTCTCGATTTCGGCCTGGGTGCGCAACGTCTTCGACAACGAGACGTACACCTCGATTGCGAACACCTCGGTGCTCAGCAACAACTTCGCCTACAGTACCTACTATTCCGGCCTTGTGGTGGGTCTCCCCGAGCGCCGTACCTTCGGACTTGAGGGCAAGTATCGCTTCTGAGCCTGCAACGCCCCTGCGGTTCGTTCCATCAAGGAGCGCTCCGCAGGGGCCTTTGCTGGCGCAGCTTGCTCACAGCTTTCGATAGGGATTGGGAAGGGGGCAAGCGGCAGGTGGTGCGCGCGAGGCACCAGTCCACGCCGGATAGGCATCTCCCGGGGCACCTCCTGCGGCGATAGGTCTCTTTGCGGAAGAGACAACCGGGAGCGCGAAGCCCTTGCAAATGAAGCTCAATGACCTGTCGAGCTACTGGATGCCGTTCACCGCGAACCGCCAGTTCAAGGCCGCCCCGCGCATGATCACGGGCGCACAGGGCATGTATTTCCAGACCGATGACGGGCGGGAGATTCTCGACGGGACGGCCGGGCTGTGGTGCTCCAACGCCGGGCATGGGCAGCCCCGGATCGTCGAGGCGATCCAGCAGCAGGCCGCAAAGCTCGACTACGCACCGCCTTTCCAGATGGGCAGCCCCGCCCAGTTCGAGCTGGCCAACCGGCTTGTCGATCTGGCGCCCGAGGGCTTTGGCCAGGTGTTCTACTGCAATTCCGGCTCCGAGGCGGTTGAAACCGCGCTCAAGACCGCGCTCGCCTGGCAGCGCGCGCGGGGCGAGGGGACGCGCACTCGCCTTGTCGGGCGCGAGCGCGGCTATCACGGCATCAACTTCGGCGGGATCTCGGTGGGTGGCATCGTCGGCAACCGGGCGATGTTCGGCGCGCTGCTCGCCGGTGTTGACCACCTTCGCCACACGCACGACCCGCAGCGCAACCTTTTCACCCAGGGTTTGCCCGAGCATGGCGCGGACCTTGCCGATGATCTGGAGCGCCTCGTCCAACTGCACGGAGCGCAGACCATCGCGGCCTGCATCGTCGAGCCGGTCGCCTGTTCGACCGGGGTGCTGGTGCCCCCACGCGGCTATCTCGAACGGCTGCGCGCGATCTGTGATCGCCACGGTATCCTCCTCATCTTCGATGAGGTGATCACCGGCTTCGGGCGTCTGGGCACGCCCTTTGCCGCGCAGCGCTTCGGTGTGATGCCCGACATCATCACCATGGCCAAGGGGCTGACCAACGGCACGGTGCCGATGGGCGGGATCCTGGTGCGCGAGGGGATCTACGAGACGATCTGCGCGGCCGCGGCCGAAGGCGCGGTGGAGCTGCCCCACGGCTATACCTATTCCGGCCACCCGCTGGCCTGTGCCGCCGCGCTCGCCAGCCTTGATGTCTACCGTGAGGAGGGCCTCTTCGAGAAGGCCGCCGCGCTGGAACCCCTCTGGCAGGAGGCGGTCCATTCGCTGCGGGGGCTGGCGCCCATCGTCGATATCCGCAACCTTGGTCTCATTGCCGGGATCGAACTCGAGGCAGGCCCGCACGGTCCGGGCACACGCGCCTTCGAGATCTACCGGCGCTGCTGGGAGCAGGGCGTTCTGATCCGCGTGACGGGCGATATCATCGCGCTTTCGCCCCCGCTCATCATCGAGGAAGGGCAGGTCGCGCATATCGTGGACACCTTGCGCCGCATCATCGCGGAAGTCGACTGAGATGCCCGTGGTTGCCCGCTTGCTGCGTCTGTTCGCTCTCATGTGCGGAGTGGCGCTGACCATTCCTTTCGCTTCCTCGCACGCTGAGGAGCCCCCCGCCGCCGACATCTGCCGTGAGAATCCGGCCTTTCGCGCGCAGGATTTCACGCTGGGGGACTGGGACGTCTACGCGGGCGAAACACGCATCGCGCGGGTCACGCTGGAGCCGATCCTGGAAAGCTGCGCCATTGAGGAGACCTGGACGGTGACCGGCGGGCGCACACGTGGAAACGGGCTCGGCATCTTCAACTACTCCGCGCTGCTCGGACACTGGATGTACCATTGGGTGACCGACGATGGTGCCAGCACCACCTTCACCGGCGAACCCACAGGGCCCGGCGCGATCCGCTACGTGACGCGCAAACCACTGGGCGAGGGGCCACTGGGCGAAAAGCGGGTGCGCCTGCGCCACTGGACGCTGACGCGCACCGGGGACGGGGGCATCCGCGAGCTCTCGGTGGGCAGCGAGGACGACGGTGCGACCTGGGAGGTCGAATACGACCTGCACTGGGTCCCTCACACATGACACGGCAGGGAGCGCGATGAACGGCAGGGCAGACGAGGGGACGCAGGCGATCCCGCAGAACGACATCGTCTCGCCAGCGGAAGTCTATCCGGGCGAGAGCCAGGATGAACTTGGTCGCTCGCTCAAGGCGCGCCACGTCTCGATGATCGCGATTGGCGGGATCATCGGTGCGGGGCTTTTCGTGGGCAGCAGCACGTCCATCGCTGCGGCAGGGCCTGCGGTGATCCTGAGCTACGCGCTGGCGGGCGCGATCGTTCTGGTCATCATGCGCATGCTGAGCGAGATGGCGGTCGCGATCCCCGGCATCCAGTCCTTTCCCGAGTTCGCCCGCATGGGTCTGGGCCACTGGGCCGGGTTTCTCAGCAGTTGGCTCTACTGGTATTTCTGGGTGGTCGTGGTGGCCATCGAGGCGATTGCGGGCGCGGTCATCATCGCGGGGTGGATCGCTCTTCCCGTCTGGCTCATCGGGATCGTGCTGATGGCCGTGCTGACCGCAGTGAACCTCATGTCGACGCGCTCCTACGGCGAGTTCGAGTTCTGGTTCTCCTCGATCAAGGTGGCAGGGATCATCGTCTTCATCCTCGTCACCGGCGCCTATGCGCTGGGGCTGGGCGCGCCGGACGGGCCGACCTTCGGCAATCTCACCGCGCACGGCGGCTTCGCGCCGGCAGGAGGCATGCAGGTGCTCGCCGCGACGACAAGCGTGATCTTCGCGCTCGTAGGCGCCGAGATCGCGACGATCGCTGCAGCCGAATCCGCCGAACCCACCCGCACCGTCGCGCGCATGACCAGCACCGTCGCGCTGCGCATCCTGGTCTTCTACATCCTCTCGGTATTCCTCATCGTCTCGGTCGTGCCGTGGGACAGCGTGGTGCCCGGCCAGTCGCCCTTCACCGCTGCGCTGGCCGCCATCGGCATTCCGGGCGCGGCGCTGATCATGAACGTGATCGTGCTGGTCGCGGTGCTCTCGTGCCTCAATTCCGGGCTCTACGTCACTTCGCGCGTGCTCTTCACGCTGGCCGCGCGCGGCGATGCGCCCCAGGCGCTGGTAAGGGTCAACGCGCGCAAGGTGCCTGCTCGCGCGATCCTCATTGCGAGCCTCTTCAGCTACGCCGCGCTGGCCGCCTCGGTGCTCTCGCCCGAGGTCGTGTTCAGCTTCCTCGTCAACGCTTCGGGCGCGCTGATGCTGATCGTCTACCTGATGATCGCGCTCTCGCACATGCGCCTTCGCCGGACTTTCGAGCGTGAATGCCCGCAGCAACTGACCATCCGCACCTGGTTCTTCCCCTGGCTGAGCGGGGCCTCGGTGCTGGCGATCTGCGTGATCCTGGGCGCCATGGCGCTCAACCCGGGATCGGCCGCCGAGTTCTGGTCGAGCGTGGCCATCACCGCCTTCTTCGCGGTGCTCTTCCTCGTATTGCGCCGGGCCAAGGCGGCCCCGCTCGACCCGCTTGCCCATATCGATACGACTATCCAGGAGCCTGCTGAATGACCGAGAATGACCTGCGTCTCGGAATGAACTGCCGCATCGACCGGCGCGACTTCCTGAACGGCACCGCCATGGCCCTGGGCACCCTCGGCGCGGCCAGCCTGTCGGCGCCGGGCTTCGCGCAGACGGCGGCAGGCGGGGCAGCGGCAGGCGGGGCGGCGGCCACCAGCTATCCCCCGGCCAAGACCGGCATGCGCGGAAGCCACCCCGGCTCCTTTGAATTCGCGCACCTCATGCGCGATGGGCAATTGCCCATCGAGGAGGTGGCCGATCAGGGCGAAACCTATGATCTGGTGATCGTGGGGGGCGGTATCTCGGGCCTGTCCGCAGCGCACTTCTACCGCAAGGCGGTGGGCAAGGACGCGCGTATCCTCATCCTCGACAACCACGACGACTTTGGCGGCCATGCCAAGCGCAACGAGTTCATGGTCGATGGCAAGCTGGTGGTGATCAACGGGGGCACGCTCAACGTTGAATCGCCCGCGCGCTACAACCGCTGGGCCGCGCAACTGCTGGACGACATGGGGATCGACCTGGAACGCTACCGGGTCTCCAACGCCGAGGTCCGCGATCTCTATGCGGACAAGGGCCTGACGCGCGGCCACTTCTTCGATGCCGAGACCTGGGAGGCGGACCGACTTGTCGTGCCGGAAAGCGGCGGCGGCCACGGGGGCGGTCCGGGCGCGATGGGCTCGGCCGAGTTCCTCGCCCGCACGCCGCTTTCGGCCAAGGCCCGCGCCGACATGGCCCGCCTCGTCGCACCCGACCAGCCCGATTATCTGGCGGGCATGAGCGTGGCGGAAAAGAAGCACTTCCTCGCGACCACCTCGTTCCGGGACTATTACCTCAAGACCCTGAAGGTCGATCCCCAGGTCATGTGGTTCTTCCAGCAGATGGGCACCAGCAGCTTCTGCGTCGGGGCCGATGCCACCCCGGCACTGTTCGGCTGGGTCGAGGGCTATCCCGGTTTTTCGGGGCTGGGCCTTGGCGAAATCCCCGAGGGCCTCTTCGCCGACCTTCCCGGCGGCCAGCACGGGCGCCAGAAGATTGACTGGAACGCGGTGCACTTTCCCGATGGCAACGCCACGCTGGCCCGGCTGCTGGTCGCGCACCTCGTACCCGGTACCACCTCGGCGCGCACGCAGGAGGACATGGGCACCGCCCGCATTGCCTATGGCGCGCTTGACCGGGCGGAGAATCCGGTGCGCATCCGTCTCTCCAGCATCGTTGTCAACGTGGCCCACGACGGCGATGCGAGGACCGCGCGCGAGGCCGTCATCACCTATGCCAACGGCGATGCGCTCAAATCGGTGCGCGCGCGGTCGGTCATCATGGCCTGCTGGAACATGGCGATCCCCTACATGATGCCCGAACTGCCCGCGCCCCAGAAGGAGGCGCTGGCCTACGGCGTGAAGGGGCCGCTCATCTACACCAACGTGGTGCTGCGCAACTGGCGCGCGTTCGAGAAGCTGGGCGTTTCCAGCATCTCGTGCCCGACCATGTTCCACGATGTCGTCGCGCTCACCGAGGCGGCGGACCTTGGCGCATTGCGCCACGCCCGCTCGAGCGCGGAGCCGATCGCGCTGCACCTCACCAAGTTCATGAACGCACCGGGCCAGCCCCGCCGCGACCAGCACCGCATCGGCCGCGCCGAATTGCTGGAAATGAGCTTCGAGACGTTCGAGCGCGAAACCCGCAGCCAGCTTGCGCGCATCCTCGGGCCGGGCGGTTTCGACCCTGCGCGCGACATCGCCGCGATCACCGTCAACCGCTGGCCGCACGGCTATGCCTATACTTACAACAGCCTCTACGATCCGGTCGAATGGGTCTACACGCAGTCGCCCGAGCGGCCCTGCGTGGTCGGTCGGCAACCCTATGGACTTGTCTCCATCGCCAACTCCGATGCTGCGGCAAGTCCGCATACCGATGCCGCGATCCTGGAGGCGCACCGGGCCGTCAGCGAGGTCGTCGAGCGCGAAACCTACCCCTTCGCCCGGCGCACCTGAGCGCTCTATCCCACCCGATCACGTCGTACCCTACGGCAACCTCGAGACGGCCGCCATCCTTCGGGATTGGCGGTCTTTTTTTACATGGTTCAGGAGTGGTGCCCTGCATGCACCGGCGGTGTCAGACTTGGCTCCTTCCGCTGCGTCAGGGGCCTGCGAAAGTCACGCAAGAGCCGCAAGGCGGCCCAGCGGAAACGCGGCGCCCGGTGCGGCGCACGACCACGAACAGGGGGAAGACGCATGCGCTTTGCATTCGCAACGAGCCACGCCGCCATGGCCGCGGCGATGGTTCTGTCCACACCGGCCTTCGCGCAAGAGGCCGAGACCGAAACGGCCGGAAACGCAGGCGCGATCATCGTCACCGGCACGCGCCGTGCCGACCGTTCGGCGCTGGAATCGAGCGCGCCCATCGACGTCTTCACGGCCGAGGATTTCGATACCCAGGCCTCGGGCGACATGAACAACATCCTGCGTTCGCTGGTGCCTTCCTACAACGTGGGGCGCTTCGTGGGCATTCTCTCGGATGGCTCGGGCTTCGTGCGACCGCCGACCCTGCGCGGCCTTCCGCCAGACCAGATCCTGGTCCTCGTCAACGGCAAGCGTCGCCATCGCTCGGCCATGGTCCAGCTCAACGGCGGGGCGCTCGCCAGCGGGGCGCAGGGGCCTGACGTCGCCCAGATCCCCAGCATCGCGGTCAAGCAGTTGGAGGTGCTGCGCGACGGCGCCTCGGCGCAGTACGGTTCGGACGCCATTGCAGGCGTCATCAACTACACCTTGCGCGATGCGGCCGAGGGGCTGGAAGTGCGCTCGCGCTACGGCCAGTTCTACGAGGGCGATGGCGAGGATTACCAGATCGCGGCGAACCTGGGCCTGCCGCTCGGGCCGACCGGCTTCATCAACGTCTCGGGCGAGTTCCTCGATTCCGCGCCGACCAGTCGCGGTGGGCAGCGCATCGGCGCGCTCGCGACTTCCCTCTCGCTGCCCGATGTCAACGTGGCCGACCCGATCCAGCGCATCGGCAACCCGGACCTGCGTTCCTATCGCCTCTTCGTAAACAGCGCGATCGCGCTTTCGGACGCGTCCGAGATCTACATGTTCGGCAATTACGGCTGGAGCAAGCAGGCCTTCGAATTCAACTGGCGCCAGCCCTATGACGCGCAAGGGCCGGGCCAGGACGGCACCGGCACCGCGATCTATCCGCGCTCGAGTGTCTTCAACGACATCTACCTCGACCAGTTGCCCGATGGCACCTGGGATTCGAACGGGCGCACCTTCAACTTTGCCTCGCTCTATCCCGATGGCTTCAACCCGCAGTTCCAGGGCAAGGTGACCGACCTCTCGCTGGCGGGGGGCTATCGCGGCGAATTCGACAGCGGCCTCAGCTGGGATTTCAGTGCAAGCTACGGCCAGAGCCGGGTGGAATACACTGTCGATGAATCGCTCAACGCCTCGATGGGCCCGGACAGCCCGACCAGCTTCTATTCCGGCTCGCTCGAACAGCGTGAAACGAACTTCAACGCCGACCTCGCCTACCCCTGGGAGATCGGGCTGGCCTCGCCGGTGACCATTGCGGTTGGCGCCGAGCACCGCACCGAGGCCTACCAGATCGGCATTGGCGACCTGCCTTCCTATCAGGCCGGGCCCTATACCGTGCAGGAGCTCGACACCGGGGCCTTCGCCACGCAGGGGCCGGGGGTAAGCGGCTTTCCGGGCTACTCGCCCAACTTCGCGGTCGATCGTTCCCGCCGTTCCTACGCCGGGTACATCGACATCGAGGGCGACATCGTCGAGAACCTGACCCTGGGTTTTGCCGGACGCTACGAGCATTTCTCCGACTTTGGCAGCACCACCAACGGCAAGGTCTCGGCCCGCTATGCCGTCTCGCCCGCATTGGCGGTGCGCGGTACGGCAAGCACCGGCTTTCGCGCGCCAACGCCGGGCCAGCTCTTCACCACGGCCGGGATCACGGCCTTCTTCGGGCCCAACCCGGTCGAGCTGCTGACGCTACCCGCCGACAACGCCGCCGCGCAGGCCTTTGGCGCAACGCCGCTGGTGCCTGAGAAATCGACCAACCTCTCGGCCGGCTTCGTCTTCACGCCGGGTGGGGGCTTCAACCTCACGGTGGATTACTACAACATCACCATTCGTGACCGCATGGGGATTGCCAGCTACATCCCGATCGAAAGCGATGCCCAGCGTGCGGTCCTGCGCGAGGCGGGCCTTGCCAACTGGGCAACGGTGGGCCTCGTGCGCTACTTCGCCAATGGCTTCAAGACCCGTACGCAGGGTGTCGACTTTACCGCAAGCCACCGCGCGGACACCGGCTTTGGCCAGTTCGCAACGACGCTGGCCGTCAACTACAACGCCACCAAGGTGCTCTCGAGCGATCCCACCGTGGTCGACGACATGCGCGCGGGCAACATCGAGGACAGCCTTCCCAAATGGCAGGCGACGATGACCGAGACCTGGACGCTGGGGCGCCTGTCGGTCACGGCGCGCGGCTATTTCTACGATGGCTTCACCAGCTGGGCCCTGCCCGAGAACGGCGGCCCCCTCGACGTCGGGTCCGAAGTGACCGCAGACCTCGAAGTGCGCTACCGCATGACCGACAATTTCACGCTGGCGCTGGGCGCGGAGAACATCTTCGACAACTACCCCGACCGCGACATCCGTTCGCTCGGCCAGCCCAATTCCAACTGGTACCAGCCCACCCAGGCGACGGTCAGCGGCAACCGCTATATCGACAGCTCCCCGTTCGGGTACAACGGTGGTTTCTGGTATGTGCGCGTGAACGCGGCATTCTGATGGAAAGGACCCCGATGGCCCGCGCCCTGTCCCCTGTGCGCCTGTTGACCGCTGCACTGCTTGCCTGCGCCAGCCCCCAGGCGCTGGCGCAGGAGGCGGCCGACCTCCTGCTGACCAACGGCGAAGTCGTGACAATGGACCCCGACCATCCCTTCGCCAGCGCGGTGGCGGTGCGCGATGGGCGCATCGTGGCGGTAGGGGGCGCGGAACTGTCGGAGGCCTACACTGCGCCCGAGACCATCGACCTTGCCGGACGGATGCTGATGCCCGGCTTCATCGACACCCACATCCACATCATCGGCCAGGCGCCGCGCGCGATTGCGGCGGGCAAGGCCCGTTCGATTGCGCAGCTTCAGGAGATGGTGCGGGCCAAGGCGCGCGAGCTGGGGCCCGGTGAATGGATCACCGGCTATGGCTGGGACGAGGCGCAGATGGCCGAGGGGCGCAATCCGCTGCGGGCCGATCTCGACGCAGCCGCCCCCGACAATCCGGTGGCCCTGACGCGCGCGGGGCACCACTCGATCGTGGGCAACAGCCTTGCCTTGGCCAAGGCCGGGATCGATGCGCAGACACCCGATCCCGAGCATGGCCTTATCGAGCGCGGCGCCGATGGCGTGCCCAATGGCCTCGTGCGCGAGCGTACCGATCTTTTCCTCTCGCACGTCCCGCCCGCAACGCCCGAGGAGATGAAGCCGAGCTGGACCGCGGAATTGAAGGCGCTCCTGCCGCTGGGCATTACCAGTCTCATGGAAGCGCTTTCAACCATCGACGACGAGCCGGTGGACAAGGGCGGGCTGGCCCCGGAAAAGCGCGGCGCGGTCCACACCTGGCGCCAGTTCCAGGAGATCTACGCGGCGCACGGGACCGAACTGCCGCGAACGACGATGTACATCGTCTATCCGGGAGCCGAGCGTCTCAAGCGCTTTCCCTGGCGCACCGGACATGGCGATGACCGCCTCAAGATCGGCCCCATCGGCGAAGCGCCGGGTGTCGATGGCGGCTTTACCGGCCCGACCGCCTGGACCCTCGCAGACTACAAGGGGATGGAGGGCTTTCGCGGACGTCTCGCGATCGAGCCCGACGCCCTTGAGGAAATGGTGCGCACCTCGCGTGACCTGGGCTGGCAGATGGGCATTCACGCCATCGGCGATGCCGCCATCGAGCGGCTGATCGATGTCTATGCCGCAGCGCTTGATGAAAAGCCGCTGGAGGACCACCGCTGGTTCTCCTCGCACCTCACCATGCTGCCGCCGGAGGCGACTCTGGATACGATGGCCGCTCATGGTATCTGGGGCGCGGCCCAGCCCAACTTCCTCTACAACCTTGAAGGGCGCTACGAGCAGACGCTGGAGGGCCGCGCGCTCACCCACATCAACCCGCTGGGCAGCCCCTTGCGCCACGGTGTGAAGATGGTGCTGGGCTCGGACAACCTGCCCATCGGGCCGCTCTACGGCGTCTACGTAGCGGTGACGCGCAAGGCTGAAAGCGGCAGGGCCTATGCCCGCGAGGAAGAGGAGGTCTCGCGTATGGCGGCGCTGGCGATGTACACCCGCGAGGCCGCCTACCTCAGCTTCGATGAAGACAATCGCGGCACGATCACGCCGGGCAAGTTTGCCGATCTCGTCGTGCTCGACCGCAACTTGCTCACCGTGCCCGAGGAAGAGATCCTTGCCACCAGAGTCGATCTGACGCTGGTCGATGGCAAGGTGCTCTACCGCCGCTGAGGCAGCGCGAAAGGGTCAGGTCAGCCCGCGGCTCACCAGAACCTCGCCAATGGCGCGCTCGGCCTGGTCGATTGCGACATTGGTGTAGGCCGCCGCGCCTGCATCGGCGTTGGCAATCGCGATGCGCCCGAAGGGACGGCGCCCCACGACGTGCGGGCGCTCGGCTTCGGGCACGTCGGGATCGGCCAGGGTGTCGTAGGTATAGGCATAGCCGTGGGGCCAGCGGTTGACCGTGACCGCCAGGATGTCCTGCGCGGCGTCGAACCCGGCGCTGCCCAGCATGCGCTGCAACTGACGGCGCACTTCCAGCTCGCTGGTCTCAAACGGCGTGGCAAGCATGTCGTGACGCCCGGCGCGGTGCTGTTCCTTGCGCGGCAGGCCGGGCTGGTTGGGATTGCGGATCATCGTCACGATGGCGGGCTGGTCGGGCCGGGTGGCGCTGGCATAGCCGCCGATGGCCATGGGGTAATCCAACCCGACCCGCGTGTGATAGCCGTTCGGCACCATCAGGCTGCGCACGCCCAGCTTGCGCCAGGGCTCCCAGTTGCGCACCAGCACGTTGGTGTACTGCATCGGCACCTTCGAGGCTTCGCCCAGCGCCGCCTTCTGCGCGTCCGGTAGTTCGGGCACGAGATGGGGGATGATGTTGTTGAAGCAGGCCAGCACCACGTTTGCGGCGGTGACCGAGGCGGCTTGGCCGTCCTTCATGTAGACCACGCGCACGGCTTTTTCGGTTGCGGCGGTGACCGTGCCGATGTGCGCGACATGGACGGCCGTGCTGCCCAGGCGTAGGCGCGTGGGGGCGCCGGGGCGGTCGAGCTGGCTGTAGTCCGCACGCGCGGTGACGATGCTCTCCTGGTCGTGGACCCCGGGAAGGGCTCCGGGCACCAGCCGGTTGACGAGCAGGCGCGCGATCGAGGCGTTGCCGTCGGGAAAGTGGAACTCGTCGCAGTGCATGCGGATCTGGCCAGCGATCTCCATGCCATCGAAGATCGGCAGGTGCGCGACCTCGTAGGCGGGGCAGGTGTCCACGCGCTTGTTGTTGCGAAAGCCCATCCCGGCAAAGAAGGGCAGCGCCTCGCGCTTCATGGCCGCGGGTCCGAGCAGGAAGTCCTGAAGGCTGATGCGCTTGAGCGCCTCGGCCTTGGCGAGGGGATCGAGATGGGGCAGGTAGTCCGTCTTCGCGGTGTAGAGCCGGGTCAGCTCGGCGCGGATGTCGGCGCGGATCGGCGCGCGCGCGAAGAAGTCTTCCCAGGCAAGCGCGCCGTAGCCCGGCGCAACCGCGTCGCGCCCGAAGCTTTCCTTGTCGAAGAAGACGCCGCCCGACAGGCCCTTGTAGGTGTCCTCGCGGCGGTAGTGTTCCCAGGTCCTGGGCTCGATCCCCAGTTCGGCCAGCAGCGCCTTGGCGGTGTAGCTGTAGGGAAACGGGCTCTCGATGTTCATCGTCCCGCCAAAGGCGAGGATGGTGCGCCCCTCGTGGTGGAACTCGTTGCGCTTGGCGTGGCCGCCGAAGTCGTCATGGTTGTCGAGGACGAGGATGCGCATGTCCCGGCCCAGCGCCTTGCGGTAGAACCAGGCCGAGGACAGGCCCGAGATGCCCCCGCCCACGACGACGAGATCATAGTGTTCACCGATATCGCGCGCGGCCATGTCCGCGCTCAAGTCCGCGCCCAAGTCCCCGTCGCGCACGGCATGGGCGCTCTCGAAGGAGCCGGGATACTGGCCGCGAAGGCCGCTGCGCACGGGCGGATAGGTGGAGGCATCGGGGGCAGGTGCCGGGCGTGCACTTCCTGCGGGGAGGGGCTCGCTGGCCCGCGCCAGCGGCGACAGCGCGCCAAGCCCTGCACCGCCCGCGGCCACGCCGCCGATGAAGCTACGCCGGGCAATCGGCCGGTTCATGCCCAGCCGTTCGTGTTCGCTTTCGTCCATCGCCATTCCCCGTTTCCCCCGCGCGTCCTGCACCGCGATTGCGCAATAGTGCACAGGTTTCGCGAATAAATAAGTTCGAATGTATTGAGGCGCATAGAATTCTTGTCAGCAAGTTGCCTTGAATGCATGATGCGGTGCGCAGGGGCCACCAGTTCAGCTTGCGAATTTTCGAAATGCGGCGCCTTGCCTGGGCAGAGGATGCCTTCTTGAAGGGCTTGATACCTGCCTGCGGTCTTCGACCGACACGCGGGGCACACAAGAATTTGAGAGAGGTAGTCGTGACCGATACGAGCCTGTACCCGCCGCTGGCCGCCTTGCGCGCCTTCGAAGCCGTCGGACGCCTGGGCGGTATTCGCCGGGCCGCCCGCGAGCTGATGATCGACCATGCCGTGGTGAGCCGCCATATCCGCTCGCTCGAGGGCTGGGTCGGCGCGCCGCTGGTGCTGCGCTACGGCAACGACCGGCGGCTGACCGACCAGGGCGAAGTCTACCACGGCGAGGTCGCCAAGGCGCTCTCGATCATCGCCCGCTCGACCGGATCGCTGCTGGGCGAAGGCACCGACAACACGTTGCGCGTCTGGTGCATCCCGGGCTTCGCCTCGCTCTGGCTGGCCGAACGCCTGGGGGACTTCCTGGAGGAGAACCCAGACCTCGACGTCGATTTCCGTCCCGCCGACGTGGGGCCGGATTTCCGCAGCAAGGACGTGGACTGCGACGTGCGCTACGTGCGGTCCTGGGAGGAGGAGAAGATCCCGCGCGAGGTGCGCCGCCTCGACATCGCCCGCCCCGAGGTCTTCCCCGTAGCCAGCCCCGCGTTTCTGGCCAGCGTCGCCCCGATCCGGGAGGCCGGGGATTTCCTGGACCTGCCGCTCCTTCACGAGGAGGACGGGGCCGAGTGGCATCACTGGCTGCTCGCCCAGGGGATCACGCCGCCCGAGCGTTTGAGCGGTCCGCGCCTGTGGCACGCGCACCTCACCATCGACGCGGCCTGCCGGGGCAAGGGCATTGCTCTCGTCAACACCATGCTGCTGCACGATGAACTGGCGACCGGACGGCTGGTCCGGGTCATGCCTGCGCAGACCCCGTTCCAGCCGGTCAGCTTCGGCAGCTACGCGCTGCTCTCACGCGATGACCGCTGGACCTCGCCCAACATCCTGCGGTTCCGCCGCTGGATCCGCAAGGTCGTGGACGATCAGCCGGTCACGGCCTGACAGGTGTCGGCCATGTCGCCCCATCTCGCCGCGTTCCTGACCTCCATGCTGCCCCGCCGTGGCAAGGTGGGCGTGCAGGATACCGCAGGCCGGGACGCGGCCATTGGCTCGTTCTACCGCTACCTCGATGCGGTGGGGGTCGCGCATTGCAACTTCGGCGGCTTCCGGAGGAGCAGGGACGGCGGGGCCTATGCGGGGACCTTCAGCGGGTCCCGCCTCCCGCTTCCCTTCCAGGAGGAGTTCACCGAGGAACTCGCCGGTGAGGATTATGTCATGCGCAAGTCCGCGCAGCTCACCACGCGCGCGCCGGTGGCCCGCTTTTCCATTGGCCTTCCTGCCCTTGACGAGGTCGCGGCCTTCAATCCCGCTTCGGTGCCGGTGCAGCAGGAGTGCGCGCGCCACGGCATCGTCGAGGGCATGGCGCTGATCGGTGATACATCGGGCGCAGGGCCGCTCCATCGGGGGCGCTTCTTCGGCTTCGTCTTTGCCGGAGAGCGGGGTTCAGGTGGCCACATCACGGCGTTGATGCCGGAACTGGAACTGGCCGCCTTTGCCCTGCTCGACCGGATCGCGCCGGTGCTGGAGGCGCAGATCGACGGCTTTTCCCAGAAGTTGACCCCGCGCGAGCAGGATGTGCTGAGCTGGCTGGCCGAAGGTCTGCAGCGCCAGGAAATCGCCCATCGCCTCGGGATCGCGGTGCCGACCGTCGATCTGCATGCGGCCAATCTCAAGCGCAAGCTGGATGCACTCACCCTCGCCGAAGCGGCGGCAAAGGGCGCCCGTTACGGCCTCGTCTAGACCGGCTTATCGCGCGGTGATCGAGGCCAGGCCTTCGATGCCCGGCAGGAAAAAGTAGGCCCCGCCGCGCACCGTGACGAAACGGTCCATCCCCTGCGCGATATGGGGTATGCCCTCGGCATCGTGATAGCGAAACAGGTCGGTGCGCCGGTCGTCGGGAAATGGGCAGCGATCGCCGATCAGTGGGTCGCCCTCCTGCGAAAGGCCGCCAAAGGTCGGGCTGATGAGCCAAGCCCCCTGCACGAATTCGAATTGCCGCGCGAGGCTGGCGTTGAGGCACAGGAAGTGCAGCCCGGCCTCTGTCTCGGGTTGACCCGGGCGCATGGCCTGCTCGGGCGTCATGGACGCGCCATAGGGGCGGCCCCGGCGCAGTAGGCGGTGGAAGCGTGCGCTGGCGACCGCATCGCCCGCCGCGTTTCCCAGCAGCCCTGCGGTCGAAAGCAGGTTGCCCAGGATACCCAGAGGGCCCAGGGGATCATCCCCTACGCGGGGATTGGCGCGGCGGATGTGAGCACCCAGCGGACACAGGAGCCCCAGCGGATCGCTCTGGAAATCGAAGTCTTCCAGTCCGCGCCCGTGTACCAGTCCGGGGAGGGGCGCGCCGTCGATACAGCGTCCAACCATCCGTTCGGCCAGTTCCTGCGCCCCGTCGGGCCCCGCGGCCGCGCGCAGGCAGCCCCAGAAGCCGGTGACGTCCTGCGCGAGCTGGCGATAGACAAGGTAGCTGCCATTGCGCTGGACCAGCGGCCCTGTCGTATCACCCGCGATTGCGCCATATTCGTTGCGATGCCCCAGCAGCACTTCGCCCGCCGCGATGTGGGGGCGGTACGCGCGATCGGCGCGGGCGCTCGGCCGGTGCTTGGCGTCCCAGTCGATCTCCGGTTGCGAGAGGCCATCGGCAAAGCCGAAAGGCTCGCGTGCTGGGCCTGTCTCTTCGGGCCCGGGATTGCTGGCCAGGGTGGTCACGAGGAGAAATCCGTTGGCGCGCGCGTCGCGCTCGACGTGGCTTGCCCAGTCTGCGATCCGGTTCGGCCCGGCTAGCAGGAGGAGAAGCACATGGGGCTCGCGCGCGCCTGTACCCCATGCCCAATGTGCGGGCGCACTTTCACCGACATCGCCAAGCCGGTGCGAGCGGCGCGCATCGCTGGCCATCCCGTCGAGGAATTCCGGGGCCATGTTCTCAAGTTCGGCCGCCGTAAAGCCCAGCGCGCGTAGACCTGTACGGGTGAAGGCGACCTGCAGGACAGTCTCCAGTGCGCGGCCCCCTCCGACTTCGCTGGCCCGTGTCGGGACGAGCCCGCGCAACCAGGCTTTGGCCCGCGCGGCATCGACGATCCGCACAAGGATGTAGCGCGCGCTGCCGAGCGATCCGAACCCGGACCGCACCAGCGCCTGCACATCGTCCCTGTCCACCGCCATCGCGTCAGATCTCGGCCACGAAGCGGGCCAGTTCCGCGCCTGTCGGACGCCGCTCGTACGTCGCGCGCAGCCGGGCGTTGCGCGCCATGTCGTAAGTCGTGAGGCCGCGGAAAGGGTTGTACCAGAGCTGCGTCGGGATCTGGTGGTGGAAGAGGTACCACTTGAAGTCGCGCTCGTGCCGGGCGCCGCCGCGCACGAGCCAGTCGGTGCGGGGATAGCCCAGGCCATTCGAGAACGAGAGGTTCAGCCCGAAAGCGACCTTGTTGATGAAGTCGTCGTTGTAGGCCTCGCGGCTGCCGTCGTAATTGCTGGCAAAGAACACGCGGCGCTTGTCGTCGAGGAAGGTCCAGCTGGCAAAATGGATGGTGTTCACGCGCGCGAGGCGTCCGCTGCGATAGATATGGCGCGCGCCCCAGTCGATGATCCACAGGATGACAATGGCCAGCCAGCGGCGAAAGCGTCCGGGCTTGAGACTGCCGATGGCGCTGTAGGGGTTGGTGACATCGTGGTCTTCGAGCGAGGAAAGCATTGCGTTGCGCGTGCGCGAGGGGCGCGGTGCGATCACCCGGTCCCGCGTCTCGCGCCGCCGCAGCATCACGATCAGGACGGGAAGTGCGGGCAGCAGCACGGGCAGGCTCAGCAGGGCCAGCACGGGAAGGGAGAGGAGGTGGATAAGGTTGCCCAGCCGCTCGGCCAGCGCAGGGCGCACCGGGGGGGAGAGGGGCAGATCCTGGGCCGCCGCGCGCAAAAGCGGCCAGAGCTCTTCGGGAGACGTGTCCGGATGGGCCAGGCGCACCGCGAGCCAGGCCTCGTGCAGGCGCGCTTCCTCGCGCACCTGACGCGCGCTGCGCCCGGGCCAGTTGACGTAGTTCGCGGCCGACCTCACCCGGTGGCGATCCATCCATGCCGCGATGTTCGTGCCGGTGACCGTGGCATCGCAATGGATGAAGACCCGCACGAGGCCCTCGCGGGCCGTGCGCAGCAGCCGGTGCAGTATGTCCTCGGGCGACCCGTCGCCATCAACCATCAGCATGAGCCGGGTCGGCTCGTAGGCCGGAAGCCGGGGGTAGGCCGCGCGGTCGGGAAGTGAGGGGTCCTCCAGGAGGACGAAGCGCAGGAAATGGACCCCCTCGATCTGGCCGAAAGGAATGATCGGGTTGTCCGGATCGGCCTGCCCGGGGGCTTCCGGCGCGCGGGTCATCGTGCGCAGCAGGGCCTCCAGCTCCGGGATCGCGTGATCGCGTACGGTGGCGGCCACGGCTAGGAGCGACTGGCGCGCCACGGGCCTAGACCTCGAGCGCGAAGTGGATCAGCGCCTTGTCGCCCCAGTAGACCTTGCCGAGGAAGAGGCCGGGCGCGACCAGACGGATTTCGTCACGCACGCGCGCGGCCACCAGCGAGGTTTCCGAATAGTCGATGACGATGCAGTCCTTCTGGTCCATCCAGCTTTGCCCGTAATAGACCTTGGCGACGATGGCCTTAATCCCGAAGGGCAGGATGTAGTTGCGCAGGAAGCCGTGCTCGGCATCGAAGACCTTGCCCTGCCAGGCGAAGAGTTCGACCAGTTTCGCAACCTCGTCGCTGTAGGATGTCCCGGCCGCGATGATGGCCGTGCCCTTGGTCTCGCCATCGGGGATGTCGCCGCGCGGGGCCGCTGCGAACAGCGCGTCGAGTTCCTCGCCGGTCTTGGTGAGCAGGTCCGCGACAGTCACGGTCATGATCTTGCCTCCCCAAAGCGCAAGTCGTTCCCGGATATGTGATCCCCGCCAAAGAGCACTGGAGGTCTCTACGGGCCGACTCGACATGGTTGTGTGATGACAAAAGTGCCACGTTTCTCTAATGTGTACAATTGATCATGCCCGGTCATGGTTCAGGGAGGGCTGTCGTGACTTTGCGCTGGCTGCACAATTTCCTGGAATATTCGCTCCGTGCCGAGCGGCGGATCGATCCGTGGCTACGTCCTGCGCTTGATGGTTTGCTGCAGCGGCCAGGCACGGCCCTGGTCCAGAAGCTCACGTTGCTGTGGTACCGGGGCGATGATCTGGCGTTGGCGCAAGAGCGTGTAGGCCCCGATGAAGAGCGCCTGCTCGAGCAGGTCATCACGCACATGCGCCAGCACATGGCGCAGGATTTTGCGCCCAGGGAGATGGAGCGCGGCGGCAACACCAAGACACATGGCGTGGTGCGCGGCGAACTGGTGGTGCATGCCGATCTGCCCGAGCCCTTGCGAAAGGGGATTTTTGCTGCTGAGCGCAGTTACCCGGCCTGGGTGCGGCTGGGTGGACCAGGCCCGCACACCCCGCCCGATATCGATGATGTCGGCGTGCTGAGCATCGGCGTGAAGCTGATGGACGTACCCGGCCCCAAGCTGATGGAGGACGAGCGCTTCACGCAGGACCTCACCGGGATCAGCTGCCCGACCTTCACCACGCCTACGCTGCGCGAGAACGTCTGCCTGCAGTACTGGAGCCTGCGCGAGTTGCCCCTGTGGTACTTCCTGGGGCCGCGTCCCCACGTGTTCGACCTTCTGATGCAGGGGCTCTGGAGCCGGACGCAGGGCAATCCGCTGGGCACGGCCTACTACAGCTGCGTGCCCTATTTTCTGGGGGAGGGGAGAGCGATGCAGTACGCCTTCGTGCCCCAAGGCAAGGTCGACATGAAAGTCGAGGGCCTGCCACGTCGCCCCTCGGACCACTATCTGCGCGAGAACATGGCCCGCACCCTGGCGCGCCAGGATGTCGCCTTCACCATGACCGTACAGGTGCAGACCGACGCGCGCCGCATGCCGATCGAACACGCAGGCATCCTGTGGCCGGAGAAACTCTCCCCCCGGGTGCCGGTGGCCACCTTGCGTATTCCCCGGCAGGTCTTCGATACACCGGCGCAAATGGCCTTTGCGCGCAACCTTTCCTACAACCCCTGGCATTGCATCGCCGCGCACCGTCCGCTCGGCAACCTCAACCGCGCGCGGCGCCGGATCTATTCCGAACTGGCGCGTTTCCGGCAGGCCAACAACGCGGTCGCGCACATCGAACCTACGGGGGACGAGCGCTTCGATTGATCCGGCGCTAGGTGCGCTCCAGCTTCTCGAACATCGCCGGGATCAGCGTGTTGCGGTAGAGCCCCTCGAAGTCTTCGGGCGTGATCGCCTGCGCGCGCCCTGCGCGTTCGAGCAGGCGGAAGTAGGAGCCCCACTGCTTGCGGGTCAGGCTGTCGAGGGCGCCTTTCGCCTTGAGCATCGCCATGAAGTCCTCTTCGGGTATCGCGCCCGTCTCACTCGGCCCGGCCATCGCGCGCAGATCGGCAAGGTATTGAGCCAGCCGGGCCTCGTCGATCATGCCCTGGGCATCGAAGATCCCGGTACGCTGCGCGGGCCGTCGCCGGGCCATGGCGTCCATCGGGATGCCGCGCCCGGTCACGAAATTCCAGAGGCCGCCGAACGTGAAGATCGAGCCGAGGGTGAGGAACAGGGCCCGCGCGCCGCTCTTCTCGAGCGTGCGCCAGCCGTGCAGGTTCTGCGAAAAGCCGATGGTTGGGCTCCTCCCGGCAAGGTTGAAGGGAACGAGGTGCTTTTCCAGATCGGTCAGGCGCGCCTGCACGCCGCGCCCTTCAGCATCGCCCTTGTAGCGCTTGAGCGTGTCGACTTCGTCCTGGCTAAGCCGCCAACCGCTCACGAAGCCGGGATGTCCGGGCGCTTCGAAGCCCGGCCAGGGATACCGCGCTGTATCCCGGATCGCCTTTGCGGCTGCGAGCAGTTCGCGCCGCGTGACGCCGGGCGGGTCCTCGAACAGGACATCGCGGCCATGGACGCGGCCCTCGCCTTCGAAATCGGCCAGCACCTGATTGTCGGTGAGATCGACGACATAGGTCTCTTCGCCGTGCTCGATCCGCAGCATGTCGTTGGGGACGCCCGCGTGGAAATGCGCGTCCTTCCAGGCATCGCCGAGGCCAAAGTCGTGCATGTTCTGTTCGCCCCAGACAATGATGCCGGTGCTTTCGAGGGGGTGTTCCTCAGGATTGTCGCGCGGGTTCGTGCCTGCATATTCGTAGCTGTTCACCGTCTCGCGGTTTAGCAGCCAGTCGCGCAGCTCGGGGCAGTGGAGGTAGAGCAGCTTCTCCTTGTCGATCGCCTCGACAAGGTTGATCGCGGTCCAGCCGACCTCGTCGGGGCGCCATTTCTCGGTGAGGTAGGGGTTCTTGCGGATGCGGCTGGTCGCCTCCTGCACGAAGGTCTGAAACCCCTCGTTGGTAATGGCAAGGCCCTCGGGTCGGTGTTCGTTGAGCGTGAGCCCGATCACCGCGTCGAGCGTCGTGATCCCATCGGGATAGAGCGCTTTCAAGGTGGCGATGGTGGCCTGCGATTGCGGACTTTCGGGATCGAGGAAAAGGTGCTCCCAGGTTTCGCTCGGCGGGATGTTGTGGGCCTTCTGGTAGTCGGTCCAGGAGGGGGTGCCGCGCCGCCGATCCTTGCGGATCTCCTGTTCGAGCATGTTCATCACACCCTCTTCGCTGGCCATGTCGCGGAAGAAGTCCGCGGTGTTGCCGGCAACAGGCGCGCCCAGCCTCGTGTGCATCATGTAGTAGTAGACCGCACCCAGGCCTTCGCGGCGCAGGAACTCGTGCCCGTCAAGCTCGCGCAGCTCCTTCATGTTGACGCGGCGCGTGTCCGCATCGGGCTTGGCCCCGATGGGCGGGCAGTGGAGCTGGTCGACCCAGATCTGGTGGCCGAAGCGATAGGCCTTGCTGAAGAAGTTGCCCTTGATCTCGGGCTTGTCCTTGTCGACCTTGCCCGCCGCGATGCCGTGCGCGATGGGGTCGGTGCCCTGTTCAGGGCGGTAGATCTTCTTGTCGAAGTGCGGAAGCTTGCGCTCGGCGCGGCCGAACAGGTTGGCGTTGAGGCCGTTCACCACCGCCTCGTTGGCAAACAGCGTGTGCGTCCAGGTGCCGGTGTGGATCTTGGCGTAGGTCATCGTCACCACGCGCCGCGCGATCTGGAAGATCTGGTTGTCCGACCAGTCCGGGTAGCGCTCCTTCAGGATATCGGCGACCCAGTTGTGGTGGCGCGCATAGAGCGTGTGCTCGGCTTCGAGCGGGGCGGTCATGTTGCGCCCGAACCCGGTCAGGATCTGGCGGCGCGCGCGCCCGTTCTCGCCGGCCGCGACCTCACGGGTGGGAAGGAAAAGCCCCCCGTTCCCGGCCGCGTCCATGCCCTCGAGGTAGATCTTGCCACCGGGCACCTTGCCGCCGTCCGGAAACGAGCGGATCGCGGCCAGTGTCTCGATGTCGCTGCCGTAGATGTGGCTCATGTCCCACCACACGGTGGTGCCGTGCATGCCCTCGCCATCGGGGCGCAGGACATTGGGCGCATCGGCCCGGCTCCAGTTATGGGTCACCCCCAGCGCGGCCAGTTCGCTGTCGGGATCGATGGGAATGGCGTGCTTGCGCTGGTTGTCCGGCGCGGTCTGGGCCACATCGTGGACAAGCTGCTGGAGGTGGGCGGCGGCATGAAAGCTGGCGGTCATGGCCTCGTGCGTCGTGCCATTGCGGTAGCCGAAGGCCCTGGCCACGGCGGCCTCACTGGGCAGGTTGGCGTCGTGCGAACGGTCCTGGGGGCGGTAGTTCTCGGGCATGCCATGGTCGACGAAGGACTGGCCGACCCGCCCCTCGCCGGGGCCGAACTGGTCCGAGACATGGGCGCCGTCGGGGCTGAAGCCGGAATTTGCCCACTTGGGCAGGTCCTTGCGCCGTGCAAGCTGCCCGACGATATCGTGATGCTCGCCATCGGGATCGCGCTCGCGCCTGGCCATCCAGGTGCGCGCAGCCCCCAGCGCGGCGAGGCGGAAGATGCTGAGGCGGCGCTGGGTCCAGCGCCCTGCATTGCCGGGGGTAGCCCCGCTGTTGGCCAGTTCGCCAATCGGCCCGAGCGCGAGGGAGACCAGCGAATCCTTGAAGTTGCGCAGCTTGTCGCGCACCGATTGGGGCGGGATGTAGTCGCCCGGTCGCTGGAAGTCGGTGCACAGGACCCAGCTTGCGGGATTGTCGCGATAGGTGTCTTCGGGGTCGGTGCGCAGGTAGCTTTCGCTCAGCGTGTTTGGCCGCAGGATCCCGGCGCCGCTGCGTTCATCGATGCGGTTGGTCTCGACCTGCGCGCGCCAGGATGCGGCGAAGCGATGCTCCGGGGCAAGGTCTATCGCCTTTAGCAACCAGTCCGCCGCCTGGCCAAATTCCCCGGTGTTGCGCAGCGCGTGGGCGGCCAGCGCGCAGTCTTCGGCCGACAACGTGCCGTCTGTGTCCCGGGCGCGGTAGATCGCGATGGCGCGCGCGAAATTTCCGGCGTTGATGTGTGCGAGCGGATCGTCCGACACCATCTCGGGGGTCTGGTCGTGGCGGGCCATGAAGGGGCATCCGCCGCTTTGCCTGGCTGCATCTGGCATCGCGAAATATCTCCCAAGGCAGTTCTAACTATAACTACTCGATGGATATTTTTGCGGCCCGGCCGTTTTCTTTGCAGTGTAGCACATTTTGGGCGCTCGTGCGCGCCGCTTTCGTGGGGACAGGGCTTGCGCCGTGTTCAGAAGAGAAAGCCGATACCGGTCTCGGCCTCGTCGGGAGGGGGGAGGCGCGGGGTCGAGATCCGGTATCGGGGCGGAGTTTACGCCGGGCCGTTGCTCTCTTCGAGAGCTTCGAGTGTCGGCCAGACGACTTCCAATTGGCTGCGGGTAATGCGCCAGGCGCCGTCGATGCGCCGGTATTCATCGGCGTAGAGGCCCAGCAGCAGGAGGGGATTGGGATCGGCCTTGGAGGCGGTCTCGAAATCGACCAGATAGCAGGTTCCCTGTGCCGTGTCGGGGCCGGTCAGTTCGATCAGGTGGTTGGCGATGGGATGCAGGAAGGGGTAGTGGCCCCGCCCGTCGCGGTCGAACAGGGCGTAGGCCTCTTTCAGTCCGGCCTTGATCGCATCCAGCCCTTCCATCCGGCCGACCGTCACCTCGACGACGGCGTCGGCGGCGAACACCGTGTCGAGTTCGTCGATACGGTTGCCGTCGAGAAGGTGGGAGTAGCGGATGCGTAGGTCGCGGATCTCGTCCTTGTCGAGCAGCGCCTGGATCTTGTCGTGCATGGTTTCGTGGACCTTCCGGTGGGGCTCAGGTGGCCCTGAGAGGCTGGATTGTCGGGAGAGGGGCGCGCACATCGTCGCACACGGCGAGGCGCAGTGATGTTGGCGTGGACGGGGTGCCGCCGATCCAGGAGGCCAGAGCCTCGTAGGAGCAACTGCCGTCCGGGGCGTTCGTCAGGACGGACAGGGCCTGGACGTTGTTCCCCATGGCCGACCGCAGGGCCTGCCCGTTTGCATCATCAGCCTCGCCAAGGCCGCCCAGTTCGGCGTGAAGACGCGCGAGCACGCGGTTGCTGGCCCAGGACGACTCGAAGACGGGCCGGGTGCTGGGCAGGGTCGGTGTCTTGTCGAGAGCCAGGAACCGGGGCTCGCGATCAAACGCGATCTGCGTTTCGTAGCTGATGATCGAGCCGCGCACCGCGCCCTCCGCGCCCGGCGCCTGGTAGGCGACGAGAAACGCGAGGCGTCCACTATCCGGGCCAAGGTCCTCGTAGACCGAGTGGAGGATATGGTGCGAGCTGACTTCGTCCGGAACCGCGGCAAACCACGCGCGCAGGGTCTCGTGATCCTGTGCGAAGAGGCGCTGCCCGCGGTGGCCCGACAGGCGCACGTGCGGATGAAAGATCGCAAGATGCGCTGCCATGTCGCCTCCGGGCGCCTCGAAAAAGGCAAACCACCGGTGGGCGAGGGAGAGGGCGATGTGATGGCGCTGGGACGTGGGGATGGCGTTCATGTCGGCCTCCTTCATCGGATGAATGCGTTGAGCGCCCCTTACGCCCGCAGCGCGGCGCTCAACGCCTTTACGGCGTTGGTGCGCGCGGCCTCCCCCGGCATCATCAGGTTGATCATCACTTCGTTGGTGCCATAGGCCTCGCCAAGGGCACGCAGCTGGGTGAGGACCTGCGCGGCCGTGCCCGAGATCAGTCGGCCTTCATTGCCCGCGCGCGTCGCAAGCTGCTGCTGCGTCCAGACGTGGGCCGCACTCGTCTCCAGCGAGGGCACGCGGTCGAACTGCGTGTGGCTCTCGGCGTGGGTGAGCCACAGGTGGAATGCATCGGCATACGCGGCGGCCTCCTCCTCGGTATCGCCTACGGCCACGAAGACCGCCACGATGACCTGCGGACGCTGGGCAAAGTGGGAGGGACGGAAGGCTTCGCGATAGACCCTGCTGGCATCTGCCCCCCGGCGCGTGGGATTGATGAAGTGCGCGAAGGTGAAGCCAAGGCCCGCCTCGGCCGCGATCTGTGCGGTCGATCCCGAGGCCCCCAGCACGAAAGGCTGGGGCGGGGCCTGCGTTTCGGGCCGGGCCTTCATCCCCGAATAGCGCGATCCGGCCGGATGCGAACCCGTCACGAAGCCGAGCAGGTCGGACACCTTCTGCGGGTAGGGTAGCGGGCGCGCCTTCTCATCGTTGAGCGCGCCGCTGATACGCTGGTCCCCGCCCGGCGCGCGGCCGAAGCCCAGATCGATGCGGCCGGGGAACAGCGCTTCGAGAAGCTGGTAGTTCTCCGCGATCTTGAGGCTGGAGTAGTTCGGCAGAAGCACCCCGCCCGAGCCGACGCGGATGCGCGAGGTGCCCGAGGCGACATGCGACATCAGGATCTCGGGCGAGTTGCTGGCCGTCGCCGAGATGCCGTGATGCTCGGACACCCAGTAGCGGTGAAAGCCTTCCTGTTCGGCCAGCTGGGCAAGGCGCAGCGAGGCGCCGAAGGCATCTGTGGGGCTCTGGCCTTCATCGACCGGCGCATAGTCTAGCAGGCTGAGGTGCAGCGGCGCTGTGTCGCGGTCGTTCTCGTGAGGGGTGTCAGGTTCAGCCATTCTGGGCGGCCTCCTCTTCGGTCCAGGTGGGGTAATCGGTGTAGCCACGTGCGCCGAGGTCCCCGTACCAGGTGGCGCGGTCGGCGGGCTTGATCGGGTGGCCTGCGCGCATGCGCTCGACCAGGTCGGGGTTGGCGATGAACGGGCGGCCAAAGGCGACAAGGTCAAGCTCGCCCGACTGCAGTGCGGCCTCGGCGCTGTCCTTCTCGAAGCCGCCCGCCGCGATCAGCGTGCCGGTATAGGTGGTGCGGAAATCGCGCGCGAAGGTCTCGGGCATCTTCTCCGCGCCGATCGTCAGCTGGTCGCTGAGGTGCACATAGGCGAGACTGCGCTTTTCAAATTCGCTCGCCAGCGTGACCCAGGTCTCGGCCTCATCGGCGTAGGGTTCCATGCCGAAGAGGCGGCCGAACGGGGAGACGCGCACGCCCACGCGGTTGCTGCCGATCTCCGCGCTGATCGCATCGAGCGTCTCGAGCATGAAGCGTAGGCGGTTTTCGATCGAGCCGCCGTAGCGGTCCTCACGCTGGTTGAGCGCGCCGTTGACGAACTGCTCGAAGAGATAGCCGTTGGCGCCGTGCAGCTCGACCCCATCGAAACCGGCGTCGATGGCGGTGCGCGCGGCGCGCACGAAGTCCCGCGTGATGCGAGCGACTTCCTCGGTTTCCAGCGCGCGCGGCGGGCTTGCCGCCAGGCTCTTGGCAACGCCGTCCTCGTCGCGCCCGAAGGCCCAGACATTTTCACCCACGGTGGCCGAGGACGAGACAGGCGATTGCCCCTCGCCCAGGATCGAGGTGTGCGAGACCCGGCCAACGTGCCAGAGCTGGGCAAACATGCGCCCGCCCTTTGCGTGGACGGCGTCGGTCACGCGGCGCCAGCCTGCGGCCTGCTCGGCCGTGTAGAGGCCGGGGTTGAAGAGGTATCCGCAGCCTTCCAGCGACACAGGCGCGCCTTCGCTGATGATGAGGCCCGCGCCCGCGCGCTGGCTGTAGTATTCCACGGTCAGGTCGTTCGGCACGGTGTCGAGCGCCCGGGCCCGGGTCATCGGCGCCATGACGACACGGTTGCGCAGCGTGAGGCCGGAGAGGTCGAAGGGCTCGAAAAGCTTGGTCATGGGTATCCTGAAAAGTGCGGCGGGAGAGGAAGGGGCGAAGCGTTGCGCTCTACCTAGAGTGGAATTCTTGGAGGATAATCCCCTTGCTATTCCATTCACTCGATCCCACAGTTCCGGAATGGATGTGCAGGATCGCTTTGCCGGATTGACCGAGTTCGTCACGACTGTCCGCCTCGGAAGCTTTGCGGCGGCCGCGCGCGAACTGGGCGTCACCGGCTCGGCCGTGGGCAAGAGCGTCACCCGGCTGGAGGCGCGACTGGGAACCAAGCTCCTGCACCGCACGACGCGGCGACTGACCCTGACGGGGGAAGGGCAGGTCTACCTCGAGGCGTGCCAGCGGATTCTCGACGATCTGGACGGGACCGAGCTGGCGATGGCCTCGGGCCGCGACACGCCGGTGGGTACGCTTCACCTCAATCTGCCGGCTGCCTTCGGGCGCAGGCACGTGATGCCGATCCTGCTGGAGCTAACGGCGCAGTACCGCCATCTCGACCTCTCGGTTATGTTCACCGAGCGCACGGCAAACGTCATCGAGGAGGGGATCGATCTGGCCGTGCGCATTGGCACGCTCGGCAACGATGCGGACCTGACCGCGCGGCGGCTGGGCACGCAGCGCCTGCTGATCTGCGCTTCGCCGGACTATCTGGCCCGCCATGGCGCGCCGATGCGCCCTGAGGAGCTGACGCAGCGCGATTGCATCATCGGCTGGCGCAGGGTTCCCCGCCCGGTCTGGCTCCTGAAGGACAAGGCCGGGGGCGAAGTGGTCCAGGAAGTGAAGGTCCGCCATGAATTCAGCGACGGCGAGGCCATTCTCGCCGCCGCGCTGGCAGGGGAAGGGCTGGCCCAACTGCCCGACTGGCTGATCGAGAAGGAACTTGCCGCTGGCGCGCTCGTGCCGGTGCTGGAGGAATGTGCAGGGGCCGAGATGCCGATCCACCTCGTCTGGCCCAGCTCACGCTATGAGCAGCCGCGCCTGCGCATCGTGATCAATGCCCTGGCCGCTGCGGCGCAGCTGCCCGGCTCGGGCTTTTCGCCGGGGCCCCGCCCGTGCGCCTGAGCGCCTGCGCCGCATCGAAGCGTGGGGGCACTCCATCGTGCCTGCATTGAAGCCGGGGCTGCGATACCTACCTGATCGGGCGAGCCAATGAGGAGTACGATCCATGCAAGCCATTCAAATCAAGGCGCCCGGTGGCCTCGACACGCTGGAATGCGTCGACCTTCCCGATCCCGGCCAGCCCGGCCCCGGAGAGATCCGCGTGCGCCTGCATGGCGGATCGCTGAATTACCATGACTACCTCGTCTGTTCCGGCGCGACGCCTGCCGAGGATGGGCGCATTCCTCTCGCCGATGGTGCGGGCATCGTCGAGGCGGTGGGCGAGGGCGTGGACGCATTCGCGCAAGGCGACCGCGTGGTCTCGTGCTTCTTTCCGGACTGGCAGGACGGGCCGCCCGCCGTGGGCGACTTTGCACGCGTCCCCGGAGACGGCATCGACGGGTTCGCACAGGAGCTGGTCGTGCGCCCCGCGACGGCTTTCACCCGGATGCCCGAAGGCCTCGATTTCGTGGAGGCCGCCACGATCACCACCGCAGGCCTCACCGCATGGCGCGCGCTGATCGTCGAAGGGGGCCTCAAGGCGGGCGACACGGTCCTGGTCATGGGCACGGGCGGCGTTTCCATCTGGGCCTTGCAGATTGCCAAGGCGATGGGGGCCCGGGTCGTGGCCACCTCCTCTTCCGATGCAAAGCTGGAAAAGCTGCGAGCGATGGGCGCGGACCACACGATCAACTACCGCAGTGAGCCGGAGTGGGGCGAGGCGGTCTTTGCCTGGACAGGCGGGCGCGGCGTTGACCATGTGGTCGAGGTCGGCGGCCCTGCCACGCTGGCGCAATCGCTCCAGGCGGTGCGCATCGGCGGCCACATCACCCTTATCGGCGTGCTGACCGGCATGGGCGGCGAGGTTCCGACCGGGCTCCTCATGGCCAAGCAGGTGCGGCTGCACGGCGTGATCGTCGGCTGCCGGCGCGAGCAGGTCGATTTCGTGCGCGCCATCGAGGTCATGGGGATCAAGCCCCATGTCGACCGTCGTTTCGCGCTCGCAGACCTCGCCGAGGCCTTCCGCTACGAGGAAAGCGGGGCCCACTTCGGGAAGATCGGCGTCAGTTGGTAGGCGCGCCCTTTCCCGTGCATCATCACGTCTGGCCGATCGGGCGCAAGGCTCAGATCGGCCAGGTCTCGCGCCGGTAGGCCGAATCCCAGAACATCCACTCGTAGCGCGTGGCGTTGCGGAAGGCCGTTTCCATCGCGGCGCGGACCGCCGGGGTGGCATTGGCTGCGGCCTCGTCCACCAGCGCGCGCACCCGCGCGGTCGCTTCGCCGAAGCCGGGATCGGCATAAGTGTCGATCCAGGCGGCATATGGGTTGGGCGAGGCCGCACGCGGCTTGATGTCGCAGCCGACCTCCCAGTAGACCCAGAAGCAGGGCAGGATGCCCGCGATCAGTTCCTCGTAGCTGCGCGTTGCGGCAAGGCCGGTGAGGTAGCTGGTGTAGCCAAGGCATACGGGGGTGGGCTCGGCCTCGCGCGCCATTTCGGGCGTGACGCCGAACTTTTCGAAGAAGGCCTGGTGCAGCGCCTGTTCCACCTGCACCGCGACTTTGGCGCCGTCGGAAAATTCGAGCCGCGCGGTGGCCGTGGGCGCGCGGGCCGAGGCAATGGCCAAAGCGCGCGCATATTCGGCAAGATAGAGGCTGTCCTGCAGCATGTAGTGCCGGAAGCTTTCCGGCGCGAGCGAGCCATCGGCGAGCTCGGCGAGGAAAGGCTGGTCCAGGATCGCACGGCGCAGTGGGGCAACGTCCTGCCAGATCGTGTCGCAAAAGCTCATGGGAGCGTCCTTCAGAAACGGTGGGTGGCGCCGACGCCGAACTGGCGGCCGGTGTTGATGGTAAAGCTGTCGAACGGGCCGTTGGGGCCAAGGCCGAGGAGCAGCGGCAACTGCTGCTGGCCGAAGGCGGAGATCGCCCAGCGCTTGTCGAAGAGGTTCTTGGCCCAGACTTCCAGGTTCCACGCCCCAAGTTCGATGCCAAGCCGCCCGTCCACCGAGGCGTAGCCGGGGGTGTGGAGGATATTGTCGATCTCGAAGTCCACGCGCGAGACGTAGGCAACGCTGAGGCGCGCGTCGAGCCTGGCAGGCCCGGCCTCTCCTTCCCAGCCGATGCCGCCGTTCAGCGTCCAGTCGGGCGCGTTGGGGGTGCGCTTGCCGGTGAGATCCACCAGGTCAGGCTCACCCGGTTCCGGCGTGGGGTTAGGGGTGATGTAGGTGCCGGTGCGGCTGTGCGTCCAGGCTGCGCCCCCATCGAGGCGGAAGCCTTCTCCAAGGTCCGCCTGCGCGGAGGCTTCCAGCCCGTGGACATTGACCTTGGGTACCGAGAGCACGACCGAATTGCCCAGAAACACGGTGTTCTGGAAGTTGCTGTAATCCGTCACGAAGCCTGCGAGGGAAAGGCGCACGCGCCCTTCGGCAAGCTGGCCCTTGATACCTGCTTCCAGCGACTTGACGGTTTCGGCCGCGAAGTTCGCGGTCCAGATGTCCGAGGGGCCGGGAAGTGGATTGAAGCCGCCCGCCTTGAAGCCGACGCTGCCCGTGACATAGGCGGTAAAATCCTGGCTCGGGCGCCAGGCGAGCGAGAGCTTGGGCTGCCACTTGTCGAAAGTCTGCGCGCGGCGGGCGGTGGTGGTGGCAGTGTCCGTGCCGACCGTGTCTTCCTTGCGCCGGTCGCGGTCGTAGCGAAGCCCCAGCGTTGCCTCCAGGGTGGGCAGGACATCGTAGCTGGCCTGCGCGAAGAGGCCGATCTGGTTGCTCCGGGTCTCGGCGCGCTGCGGCTCGGCGCCGAACAGCAGCGGGCCCAGATCGTCGGTGCGGTCACGTTCGAGGCGCTGGAAGAACACGCCCGCATGCCAGCGCAGGGGGCCGACGCCTTGCGAAGTCAGGCGCAGTTCGCTGGTCCAGGCCTCGATGTCGACCGGCTGCGAGATCGGCTGAATGCCGTCCGGGAAGAGCGGCACGCCGTCCAGTGTGACGGGCGTATCGTGGCGGAAGTCGAGCTCTTCGGTGAAATCCTTGTGGTAGTTGTCATAGCCGCCCGACCAGGTGAGCTGGAGCGTATCGCCCAGGTCCTGCGCGAAGGTTGCCTGCGCGCCCCACCACTTGCGTGCGAAGCGGCCCTCGAAGTCGCCCTGCGGATCGGTCAGGATCGCACCGGAGAGGCGCCCGCCGTTGCGCCCCGTGACGTTTTCGGACGAGATATAGGCCGCGCCGCCATCCTCGTCGGCCCAGGCAAGGCGCAGGTTGAGGGTGCTCGTCTCGGAAGTCTCGATCTTGGCTTTGAGGCGCAGGTTGCGGCTGGTGAAGCCGTCGACCTTCCTGTCGAGGTAGCTGTTGCGGATGAAGCCGTCGGAATTGCGGTACGAGCCCGCCAGCCGCAGCTGCACGCGCTCGGAAACGGGCGCGTTGACCACGCCGTCCGCGGTCCAGGTAAAGCCGTTGCCCATGCCCAGCGAGGCCATGCCGCCCGCCTCGTCGGTGGGATCATTGGTGGCAATGTCCACCGCGCCGCCCGAAGCCGAACGTCCGAACAGCGCGCCTTGCGGCCCTTTCAGGATCTCGACGCGCGCGACATCATAAGTGCGCAGGGTGAAGAGCTCGGAATCGGCAAGCGCGAGGCCGTCCACGACGTAGGCGATGGAAGGCGACTGGTTGCGGTTGGTCGATACCCCGCGCACCGAGATCATGTTGGTGCCCGGGTCCTGGTCGTTGATAAGGAACACGCCCGGCGTTGCGGCGATGAAGTCGTCTATCGTGGTCAGCTTGCGTCGGGCGATGTCGTCCTGCGTGTAGACCGTGATGGTGTCGGGGACCGCGATCTGCGCCTCGGGGCGGCCGCGCGCGGTGACGACGATGGGATCCTCGCCCACGGCCTCCTCGGCATGGGCAAGGGTGGGGGCGGCCAGGCCAAGGCCTGCGCCCAGAACCGTGAAGATGGTAGACGTACGTGTGGCGTGACGTGCGGCGCGTTGTCGCATGGTCCCTATTCCTCCGCCGGCATGAACCGGATCAGGTTCGCGGGTTTGCAGACTTTGCGCGGGAATGCGCCGTGATCCGCCTCTCAGCCCTGACAGCGCCAGGACACCCCGTGGGTTGATAATGCTCCGCGCTTAGGAAAACCGTGCGCCAGCGTCAATCGTTGCACGCTGCGTTGCGCCCGCCGCTGGCATCTGGGCGGACACCATCGGACCACGACGGGCAAAGTCCCGGCTTGGAAAATCGCAGGATCGCACTATCCGTAACCGCGATGACAAGCTCCTCGACCAAGGCCCGGGATCGCGACGAAATCCTTGATGCGGCACGAAATGTTCTGGCGCGTGAAGGGCTGTACCATTTCAGTCTGCGTCTCGTTGCGAGAGAGGCGGGGATGTCTGTCGGCAAGATCCGCTACCAGATCGGGGACAAGGCCGCGCTGCTGGAGGCTGTTGTCGCGCGCGAATGCGAGATCATCGATGCGCGCCGCGACCAGTGGCGCACGCAGCTGGCCCCTTGTCCCGAGCTGGACCCTGCCAGCGTGACCGACATCGTCGCGCAGGTCCTTGACGAGGTGTCTCAGGAGGGGCGCGTTTCGGCAATCGTCATGGCCGAGATCTACATTCAGGCCCATCGCGATCCGGCACTCGAGCCGCTGCGCGCGCGGTTGTGGGCGCACGACCAGGGGTTCTGGCAGGGGCTGTTCGAGGGCTTTCCCGAGGCCCGGGGACTGGTGCGCCGGATCGCGGGCTATTGCGTGGATGAGCGCGTCTTCAGTGTCCTGTTGGGGCAGAGCCGCGACTACCGGCTCCTGCGCCAGTCCACCTTGCGGGCCTTGCTGCGTCCTGCCGGGGCGCAAGGTCGCAGCGCGTCGAGTGCCTGGCATCTCCACCTCATTGCGCAGCTGGCCGGTCCGGCGCAGGCGGCGCTTGAGGGGGCGAGCGAGATCAAGGGCACCAAGGCCGCGCTGGCGGGGCAGATTGCCGACGCCATGGCCCGCGATGGGGTGGAGGCGATCTCGTTTCGCCAGATCGCCACATCGGCCGGGGTGCCTCTCTCCACGCTGACGCACCATTTTCTCTCGCATCGCGATCTGGTGCTGGGCGGTGTGGAGGAACTCTACCGGCGTATGCGCGCGTCGCTGGGGCGCCCCGGCGATGCGCGCGCAGGACGCCAGGTGCTGCTGCTGACCCATGAGATGGCGCTCTGCGCCCTGCGCGATCCGCGCCTCACGCCCTTTGCGATCGACATGCGGCGAAGGCGCGCGGAGAATGTTCACGCGCAGGTCGCCCCCCTGGTCGACGGCGAGGGGGATCGTGCACGCAGCCAGGCGTTCACCATGGCGCTGATCGGCGAGGCGATGGCTCTGGGGAATGAGGGCCAGCAGCCGGGCAGCGCCGCGTTTCCGGAACGGCTGTACCAACTGGTCCGCGATTAGGCGGAACATCTGTGCTAATTGTGAATTATATGGCGGATATTTGACAGAACAGATGTCTTAAAACGGCAATGGGTCACTCCTATCGGGCGCTCCTGACGCACAACAGGGACGCTCGATATGCACGCCTTTGATTCTTCCAGATTGCCTTTTCGCCTTGCCACGGTGCTCCTGACCGGGAGCGCCCTTGTCTCTTCGCTGCCCGCCATGGCCGCTGCTGGTGAGATGGCCGAGGCCGCCGTGGCTGCGCCCGGCCAGCTCGATGAAATCACCGTGACCGCGCAGCGCCGCGTGGAGAATAGCCAGGATGTGCCGCTCGCCATCAAGTCGGTCGATGCCGATGCTCTGGCGCAGACCGGCTACACCGACTTCACCGATATCCAGTACATGGTCCCCGGGGTGCAGTACGATCCCACGCAGGGCGCGGCCTTCCAGATCCGCGGCGTGGGCAGCCGCTCCTTCGACTTCTCGAACGCCAAGTCGGTCAGTGTCGTCGTCGATGGTGTCGTGATGGACGGCCAGCGGGCCAATGGCCTCATCGGCATCACCGACATGGAGCGCATCGACGTGCTGATGGGGCCGCAGGGCACCCTGTTCGGCAAGAACGCGACCTCGGGCGTGATCTCGGTGACGACCCGCAAGCCCGAACTGGGCGTGACCTCGCTGTCGGCGAGCGGCAGTTATGGCGAACATGACGAGCGCATTCTCAACGCAACCCTCAATGTGCCGCTGGGGCGTGACGTTGCCCTGCGCGTGTCGGGCTTCGATCAGGCCCAGGACGGGTTCGGGCGCAACGTCACGCTGGATCGCACGATCGGTTCGACCCATGAATACGGCGGCCGTGCGCGCCTGCTGGTCGATGCCGGGCCGGACCTGGAATTCATTGCGCGCGCCGACTTTGCCCGTCACTGGGATTCCAGCGTGCGCACGCCCGCTGGCAACCAGCCCGAGAACGTGGCGCAGATGCTCGCCGCCCTGGGCGTGTTTCCCGATGGACGCAGCGCCGACACCGCCGATGGCAGCTTTGGCGAGATCACGACGCGCGAATACGGCGGCTCGCTGGAGGTGAACCTGGGTCTTGGCGACCATCAGCTCAAGTCGATCACGGCCTATCGCGAAACCGCCTATGACAACTCGACGCCTGTAAACCTGCTCCCGCTGGACCAGTATGCCTATGTTCCCTTCAACCTGGGCGAACTGGATACCAACAAGTTCAGCCAGGAATTCCAGCTGGCCTCGCCCACCGGCGGGTTCGTGGAATATGTCGTGGGGGCTTTCTATAACAAGCTGAACGCGCAGCAGACCCAGCTGCAGTGGGCGACGCTGGGCGCGCCTGTCTATGATGCAAGCGGGGCCCCGGTCGCACCGCTGCTCTACGCGATCACGGGCGCGGCAGGGGTCGCCGATGCCAACACTTCGCTGTTCGATTCCACGAACGAGACCGCGGCGGCCTTCGGGCAGGTCACGCTCAACTTCACCGACCGGTTCAACCTGGCGCTGGGCGGGCGCTACACCCACGACTGGAACTCGCAGAGCCTGGACTTCATCTGGCTCGATCCCGAGCCGATCACCGGCTACAATCCGACCTTTGTGGGCACCAGCCCGGCGCCGGTATATCCCGATGGCAAGGTCACGGGAGGGAACTTCTCCTACCGCATCGCGCCGACCTTCCACGTGAGCGACGACGTCATGCTCTACGCCACGTACTCGACCGGGTACAAGCCGGCGGGCATCGCCTTTGTCGGCAACGACTACAGCCCCTACCGCAAGGAAACCGTGAAGGCCTGGGAAGCGGGCATCAAGTCCGAATGGTGGGACCGCCGCCTGCGTGTCAACCTCGATGTCTTCCTCTCGAACTTCAAGGACTTCCAGACCACCATCCTGACCACCATTCCCGATGGGCAGGGCGGTGAACTGCAGGCGACCACGATTGGCAATGCGGGGGCCTTGCGCACCAAGGGCGTCGAAGGCGTGATCGCGCTGGTGCCGGTGCCGGGGCTGACCCTCAATGGCTCGTTCACCTACACCGATGGCGAGTTCACCGACTACGTCTACAACGAGACGACCGACTACACCGGCACCGCGCTCACCAATTCGCCCAAGTTCTCCAGCATGGTCTCGGCCGACTACGAGCACACTTTCGCTTCGGGGCTGGGCGCACGTGCCCACGTGGACTACGCCTGGCGCAGCGAGTACTGGACCGTCACCGGCCAGCCCGACTACTCGCACGTCGATGGCTATGGCCTGGTCAACGCGCGCGTGACCTTCACGCTGCCCGACAGCAACATCCGCTTCGGCGCCTATGCCCGCAACCTGTTCGACACCTACTACTCGACGGGTTTCCAGAACTACGGTGCGGTTGGCATGCTGCACTACACCTCGCCTTCGTCGCGCCGCACGCTGGGCGGCTTCATCGCGGCGGACTTCTGATGCGGGGCCGGATCACACGGACCCGCGTGCTGGGGGGCGCCTTGCTGGCGCTCCCTCTCTTCGCGGTGAGCGCGCAAGGCGCCCCGCCAGCGCCGCGTGCCGACACGCCCGAGCGCATCGATGCGCCGGACTTGCCGGGCGCAACGCCGATCAACCATCTCCAGGTCCTGGGAACGCACAACAGCTATGCGCTGCCGGTGGACCGGCGCCTGGTCGAACTGATGCGCCCGCGCTTTGAGGCCATGCTTGCCGCCTTCGATGCGCTGCCCGAGGAACGCCGCGCGCTGATGGCCGAGGAGCATCCCAACGGGATCTCCTTCGACGATGCCCTGAACTACCTGCACCCCGACCTCACCACGCAGCTGGACCTGGGCATGCGCAGCCTGGAGCTTGACGTGAACCCGGACCCGGAGGGGGGGCGCTATGCCGATCCCGCCGGGTATCGGGCGCTGCGTCGGGAGGGCATTGCGCCGGGTTTCACCATCGACGCAGCGGCGCTCGCCACGCCGGGGTACAAGGTGCAGCACATCGTCGACTATGACTTTCGCAGCCATTGCACTCTGTTCGTGACCTGCCTTTCGCAGATCCGGGACTGGTCGGACGCCCATCGGGGCCACGTTCCGCTCTTCATCCTGGTCGAGGCGAAAAGCCAGGGGCGCAAGCTCTTTGCCGATTCCGCCGAGCCGCTGCCCTTCGACAGGTCCGCGTTCGACGCGCTCGATGCCGAGATCCTCTCGGTCTTCGACAGGTCCCGGATCATCACGCCCGACGATCTGCGCGGGCGGTATGCCACGCTCAACGCCGCGGCTCTGGCTGGAAACTGGCCAAGCCTGGAGAGTGCGCGCGGAAAGGTGATGTTCCTGATGATCACCGCCAACGGGCCGCAGGGCGCGGCGGCCTATCTGGAAGGCCATCCCTCGCTCGCCGGGCGCGTTGCCTTCCTGCGGGCCAACCCGGGCGAGGATCACGCCGCCTTCCTGATGTACGACAACGCGATCGTGCGCGAGGACGAGATCCGCACGGCCGTGGCCGAGGGCTATCTCGTCCGCACGCGCTCGGACATCGAGACCTACGAGGCAAAGACCAACGACATGACCCGCGCCAATGCCGCGCTGGGGAGTGGCGCCCAGATCGTCTCGACCGATTTCGAGCGGCCCGGCAATGTCTATGGTACGCCCTACCTGGTCCGCCTCCCAACCGAAGACAGCGCGGCGGCGCGGCTGAGCCCTGCGGCCGGGGAGCGGTAAACAGAGCCACTTTCCGATGGCCATGCAGCCCATTTGAAGGGGGCGGTTCGGGTTCGGACCGCCCCCTTCTCGGTACAGGGCGAGGCGCGCGGCTAGAAGGCGGCGCGGGCGCCCAGCGTGACCGCTCGACCCACCAGCGGGGCGCGGTAGCGCAGGGGGCTGTTGTGCGCGCGGGCCTCGGTGTTGGTGAGGTTCGTGGCGTCCACGAAGATCTCGATGTCGTGCGCGCTCAGCGGCAGCTTGTAGCGCGCGTGGGCATCGACCAGCCAGTAGCCCGGGCTCGCGGTCTCATCCTGCGAAAAGCGGGTCTGCCGGGCAAAATGGACCGTGCCCGCCGAGACGCGCCAGCGCGCGCCGGTGAGCGCGGCATCGGCGCCGTAGCGCGAAACCGGCATGCGCGGCAGGTATTCGCCATCGAGCTGGCGGCGGTAGTATTCGGCGGTCCACTGCGCGTTCGAGGGATAGTCGAAGTTGAACGGGCTGTAGTCGTCGGGGGCGTGGAAGCGGGGCTTGCCCAGCACGTGGTCGGCGAAGACATGGAGTTCCAGATCGCCTGGGCCCACGTCGGCCACGCGCAAGGTCGCCTCGCCTTCGATGCCCTTGAAACGCGTGTCGCCTTGGCGCCACTCGCGCACCGGCAGGGTGCGGCTGATGCCGGTGTTGCCGAGGTAGATGTAGTCATCATAATTCACCCGGTAGCCGGTCACCGAGAGCGTGAACGGCGTGAGGTCCAGCGTTCCGCCCAGTTCCCAGGTCTGTGAGCGCTCTTTGCGCAGGCGGCCATCGCCCTGTTCATCGGACAGCGAGGCGAAGTGGTTGCCGTTGGCGTAGAGCTCGTTGACCTCGGGCGCGCGCTCGCCCAGTGCATAGCGGGCGTCGAGGTGCAGCCAGGAGAGCGGCGTCACGCGCAGCGCGCCAAAGGCGTTCCACAGCCGGAAGTCGCGGTCCTGGGCATAGCTGACGCCGAGCCCGCGGCCATCGCGCACGGTGGTCTGGTCGAGGTCCTGCTCGATCCAGTCATGGCGGCCGCCTGCGCTCAGGCGCACAGGGCCAATGGTGAGACGTTCGAGCGCGAAGATCGCAAGCTTCGTCGTCTCGACACTGGGCAGGTAGGCCGTGTCGCTGCGGGTCTCCAGCTTGCGGTGGTTGACCTCGCCGCCAAGGACGCCGGTGAGCGGGCCGAGTGCGGCCTGCGTTAGTTCCAGCCGGACGGTGTCGGAGTGGATGTCAAAGGCGCTGGCGTCGTTGCCGTCGATCCGCTCGCGATCGTGGCTGCGTACCGAACCTGCGCGCAGGCGCACGGCGGCAAGGCCCGGCAGCGGGGCATAGAGGACCCCGTCGATATCGAGGCGCAGCTGCTCGGCCGCGATGACGATGGGCGAGGGGGAAGGGCTTGCGGGCGTGACCGACTGGAAACCGGGAACGCCGTAGTCGCTGCGATAGTAGCCCGCCGCGAGCCCGAAATAGCCCTGGCTGCCGACATGGCTTGCGCCGAGGTTGACCGCGACTGTCTCGAGCCCGCTGTTGACGAGCTTGCCCTTGCGGCCCGGCGCCGGGTCCTCGATGATCTGCTGCTCAGGGGGCGTCGCATCGACATAGCGGCCCTGATCCGGGTCATAGGCCCACTGCGGGCTCGCGGTGCGCACCTGGCAGATGCCCTGCAAGGTGACGTTCGTCACAAGGTCCGCCCAGCTTCGGCATTCGTCGGCCTTGGCAAGGCCGGGAATGTCGAAGTCGCCAGCGTGGCGATAGAGCATGTCGGCGTGCCAGGCGAACGCGTCCTTCCCGCCGTCGAGCCGGGCCATGGCGGTTGTCGGCGTGTTGAACCCGCCGCTTACTTGCGTCCGCCCGGACAGAGGGGCCTTCGCGGCGCTGCGGGGGATGCGCCCATCGCGCAGGTTGACCGCGCCACCGATGGCGTGGCCACCGTAGAGCACCCCGGCACTGCCATTGAGGACCTCGATCGCGTCGGCGAGGAAGGGCTCGATGGGCGCGGCATGGTCCCCGGTGATGCCCGACATGTCATCGAGCGCGAGGCCATTGAGGCGCAGCGCGACGCGGTTGCCGGCCTGCCCGCGAATCTGGGGGCGTCCGGCGAGGGGGCCCTGGTAGCTGTTCTGGACCCCGGGCAACCGGGCAAGCGTCTCGCCAAGCGATTGCGAGCGGTCCTCCTCCAGCGCTTCGCCTGCAAGCACGCGCGCCGGGGCGCTGGCAAGGTCGCTCGCGCGGGCGACCTCTGCGCGCTCTCCGGTAACGAGGATATCGGTGTCGGGAGCCGGGGCGGCCAGCGCTCCGGAATGGGGAAGAAAGAAAGCTGCCGAACCGGCGAGCAGGGTAACGTGTCGCATGGCGTCCCACCTGTTTCAAAAGGAAGCGCCTTCAAGCTATGTGATGTTATAACGTCAAATGCGGAACGCGTTTTTTCCACGACTACCGTAGCTTGGGATGCCGCCATGCCTGGCGATGGCCCGGATATCGCCGGGTCAGGACGCCCTGGCGACCGGCTGGCGGACACTTCGATCTCCACCGTCTCACAACTTCAGTCTCTCTCCATGCGGATGCTTGCGCGGCGAATAGTTCGTGTCACGAATTTTTTGCCGCAGTCCCGTCGACCGGACACGAAACCCTGAGCAGTCTCCTCACTGCCCCGGGCGAGCACATGGCGTGCCGCAAGAACGAAAACGGACGGGGCCCGGGTACGCCAATTCACGGTTCAACGGGCTGAGGATTTCGGAGCTTCACGAGGGCTCCGGAGGGCGCCGCATGTGCGTCCGGTTCCTGCATGAGGGCAGGGGCCGGGGGGCTGCGGTTTTGAAGAAAAGAAGCTCTTAGGGGGTAAAGCATGATGTTTAAGCACACGAGCCGGCTGCTCTTGTCGACAGTCGCATTCGCGCCGCTGGTTCTCGGGGGAACCCAGGCGGCCCATGCCCAGGCGACGGCGCCTGCGGCCCAGCAGGGCCCCGCGCAGTCCGGGCTTGGCGACATTGTCGTGACCGCGCGCAAGCGCAAGGAAAGCGCGCTTGATGTTCCCATCGCGATCAGCGCGCTTTCGGGCGAGGACATCCAGTCGCTCAACGTCCAGACGGTCGAGGATCTGACCGCGGTGACGCCGGGGATGAACCTCAACAACTCGATCACCGGTTCGGGCCGCTCGGACCGCAGCCAGACCGCTCTCATCATCCGCGGCATGGCGCCTTCGCGCGGCAACCGCACCAGCTCGACCTTCATCAACGGTATCCAGGTCTCCGACGGCACGGTCACGGGCGTGTTCGACTTTGAACGCGTCGAAGTCCTGAAGGGTCCGCAGAGCGCCTACTTCGGCCGCCAGACCTTTGCCGGTGCGATCAACATGGTGACCGCCGAGCCGACCGACTACTTCACCGGCTATGTCAGCGGCCTTGCCGGCACGGACGATTATTATGACCTGCGCGGCGCGGTCGGCGGGCCGATCATCCAGGACGTCCTGAGCTTCCGCGCGACGGGTCGCTACTTCACGCGGGACGGTTCGTGGAAGAACAACGCCGAGCCGGGCAAGACGCTGGGCGACCAGAGCACCCGCAGCGGCACGCTGCAGCTCAAGTTCACGCCGAGCCACAACTTCACCGTCAACCTGTTCGGCATGGTCGCCAACGACGATGACGGTCCGGGCGCCACCGGCGTGATCCTGGGCTCGCAGTCCAACTGCAACCTGGGCGCCGAAGATCTGCCCTACTTCTGCGGCAAGCTGCCGGGCCTGCTGCCGGGCCAGCCCAGCGCACGCACCGAGGTCAATGCGGGCGTTGCCAACATGCTCGAGAACTACTCGCCGATCATGAACCAGGACGAGCAGATCGACCACTTCGGCATGACGCGGGACAGCAACCACTTCAGCGGCGTTGCCGAATACGTCACCGCTGGCGGCACCTCGATCACCAGTCTGACCGGCGTGAACCGTAATTCCTGGACGGTGCTCTATCCGCTCAACGCCTATGCCTCGCCCTACGAGAACACCTTCACCTCGGGCGAGTTCGCGCAGGAGTACACCGACTGGCCGCTGATGATCCAGCACGAGCAGAAGGACTTCTCGCAGGAAGTGCGCATTGCCTCCAACCAGGACGGGCGCTTCCGCTGGATGTTCGGGGGCAGCTACCTGTGGGCCAAGGGCTACGAAGGCTACTCGGAGATCTACTACTTCACCGGCATCAACAGCGCCTTCTCGTCCACCAGCGAGAACAAGACCTGGGGCGGGTTCCTGGGGCTGTCCTATGACATCACCGACAAGCTGACCGTCGACTTCGACGCGCGCTACCAGTCGGACAAGGTCATCAGCCGCACCGGCGATACCGACGACATCGTCTACCAGCGCACCTACAACAGCTTCCTGCCGCGCGTCAGCCTGCGCTACAAGCCCGACCTCGACACCATGGTCTACGCCACCTACTCGCGCGGCGTGAACCCGGGGCTGGGACTCGATCCGCTGGAATCGGCCGATCCTGCCTTTGTCGACGATCTGATCGCGATGGGCGTGACCCGCGGCGTCAGCCCGGAATACCTCGACAACTTCGAAGTCGGCTTCAAGGGACGTTTCTTCAACGACCGGCTGATCGTCTCGGGCGATGTCTACTACGACATCTGGACCGACAAGATCACCGAGCAGACGCTGATCATTCCCAACAACAGCGGCGGCATGCCCGAGATTTCGTGGTTCTTCACGAACATGGGCAAGGTGACGCTGAAGGGTATCGAGCTTGACCTGACGGCACGTCCGATCGACGCCCTCACGCTGACCGCGCGCGGGGCGATCAACGACACCAACATCGACGAGGGCCTGTGCTCGACCTGCGCGCAGCTGACCGGTTCGGATGACGTGTCGGGTCAGAGCCTGCCGTTCGTCTCGAAGTACTCGGCCCAGGTGAACGCGGAATTCGCGCAGGCCTTCTCGCCGATGCCGGACTACGAATGGTACCTGCGCTCGGAGCTGTCCTACAAGTCGGGCGTCTACGAAAGCGAAGGCAACTTCGCCAAGACCGACGCCTCGACCAAGGTCAACTTCCGCGTGGGCCTGCGTTCGGACAACGTGTGGATCGAGGGCTTTGTCACCAACGCCTTCAACGACAAGACCTACACCAGCGTGCAGCCCAACTGGGACCTGTCGAACCCGAACGCGACCTTCCAGGAGAAGGACGTGATGTACGTGGGCCTTCCGCAGCTGCGGACCTGGGGCGCGCGTATCCGCTACGACTTCTGATCCCGATCCGATCTGCAGGGGCCTTCTGCCGGTCCCTGCCATCGGTTCCTGCAAATGCCCGGTGTGCCTCGTGCACGCCGGGCATTTCGCGTTGGGGAAGGCGTAGAGTTCGGTGGCGGTGCGAAGATACGAAAACGCCCGCCCTCCCAGGTCCGGGAGGGCGGGCGCGGGTATCGCCTGGGGTGGGGTGCGGTAGGGCTTAGCGGCCGAACGAGCGTTCCTTCAGCGTCACCTTGACCGGGGCGCCCAGGTCCTGCGCGGAATGGCCCGCGGCGAACGTGTAGCGCCCGGCGGCCTGGACGAAGGCGCCGTCCTGCCAGTTTGCGAGCAGGCGCGGGTCAAGGGTGATCTCCACCTTGCGGGCTTCGCCTGGCGCCAGGTCCACGCGCTGGAAGCCGACGAGGCGGCGTGTCGCCCCCTTCGGACCAGAGGTGAGATAGAGCTGGACCACGTCCGTACCGGCCTTCGCTCCGGTGTTGCGCACCGAGACGGAGGCCGTGGGCGCGTTGCCGGGAGCCGCGTTCACGCGCAGGTCCTCATGGGCAAAGCGGGTGTAGCTGAGGCCATGTCCGAAGGGGAACAGCGGGCTCAGGTCCTTCGCCGCATACCAGCGGTACCCGACATCGGCGCCTTCGGTGTACTCGACGACAAGGCGCGTGCCTTCGGGTTCGCCAAGGCCGGGGATTTCCGGGCGGACCAGTTGACTCTCGTCGCGCGGGAAGGTGACGGGAAGGTGGCCCGAGGGATTGGCCTTGCCGGTCAGGATGTCGGCGATGGCGGCGCCCCCTTCCTGCCCGGGATACCAGGCCTCGATCACGCCCTTCACCTTGTCCAGCCAGGGCATCTTGATCGGGTTGCCCGACTGGATCACGACCACGGTGTTGGGATTGGCCGCGGCAACCGCCTCGATCAGCGCGTCCTGGCCCTCGGGCAAGGTCAGGCTGCCGTCGAGCGCCTCACCCGACCAGGCGGTGACGAAGACGATCGCGATCTCCTTGCGCGCCGCGAAGCTGGCGGCGGATTGGTGGTAGTAGCCGCTGTCGAACTCAACTTGCGTGTCGGGCAGGGCCTCTTTCAGAGCCTTGAGCGGGGAGGAGGGGAAGTAGACAGCCTTGGCCCAGCCGCCCCAGCTCTCGCGCCCGCCGATGGGCAGGGTCGCGACCTCGCCTTCAGGCGTGACCTGGCTCGATCCGCCGCCGGTCATGACACCCATGTCAGCATGGCCGCCGATCACCGCGATCGACTTTGCACTGGCGGCAAGCGGCAGGATGTCCTCGGCGTTCTTGAGGAGGACGATGCCCGCAGTCCCGGCTTCGCGCGCGACCTTGGCGTGGGCGGCGTAGTCGATGGGAGCAGGCTCGCTGGTGAACGGGGCGTCCGCGCCGACCGCGTAGACCGAGCGCAGGATGCGGCGCACAGCCTCGGACACGCGCGCCTTGGGGATGCGCCCTTCGGCGACAGCCTCACGCAAGGGGGCGCCGACGTAGACATCGGGGTCGAGCTGGGAGCCCGACTGCTGGTCCATCCCGTTGACCACCGACTGGAGGCTATGCACCGCGCCCCAGTCGGACATGACCCAGCCCTTGTAACCCCAGTCCTCCTTGAGCACCGTGTTGAGCAGGAATTCGTTCTCACAGTCGTACTGGCCGTTGACGAGGTTGTAGCCGCACATCACCGCGCCCGGCGCGCTTCGTTCGATGGCGATCTGGAAGGCGAGGAGGTCGCTCTCGCGAAGCGCGGGCTCGGCAATGTGGGCATCGAGCGTCATGCGCAGCGTCTCCTGCGCGTTGAGAGCCATGTGCTTGACCGTGGAGACGACCTTCTGGCTCTGGATACCGCGGATCGATCCGGCGGCCATGAGCCCTGTAAGCAGCGGGTCTTCGCTCAGGTACTCGAAATTGCGGCCATTGCGCGGTTCGCGGATGAGGTTGCTGCCCCCGCCCAGCACGATGTTGAAGCCCTTGGCGCGGGCTTCCTGGCCGACGACGGCGCCACCCCGCTCGGCCAGCTCGGGCGAGAAGGTCGATGCCAGCGAAATGCTGGCGGGCAGGGCCGTCGACCAGTCGCCCTTGCGGACCTCGGAAGGGTTGGTGACGCCAAGGCTGGCGTCGGTCTCGTAGAGGGCGGGCAGGCCAAGGCGGGGGATCGGTGGGACATAGCCGACCGCCGGATGCGCGCCTTCAGGGACCTGCGCAAGGCCCGGGAGGTCCAGCGCCATGGGGCTGTCGAGGTAGCGGTAGCGCTCCTCCTCGGTCATGGCCTTCTCGGTTGCCCGCGCCCGCGCATCGGGATTTTTCGTGCCCGCCGAGGCCGGGCCGGAAACCTCCTGCGCGCGCTGGGCCTGCGCCAACGCGGTCGAGGAGAGGCTTGCGGACAGGAGAAGAAGTGCGGCCTTGAGGCCGGACCGGGGTGTCATGAGGCAGATGGATCCTTGCTCGATTGGGGGGCGACGCGACGATGCGCGCTATCGAGCACCAGCCTCCCCCGGCAGGACGCAGCAAGGCAAATGGCGGCTCGCCTCTGTCCATGAAGCGAACATTGCGCCGCGTTCAAGGCGCTTGCGGGCTGCCCTTTTCCATCAGGCGCCGGGCGGGGTGCCAGCGTCCTGGTCCTGGGGAAGGTCGATGGGCGTCGCCTGGCAGATCGTGCGCAGCGCGTTCTTGAGACCTTCCTCGATGGTGGGATGATAGAAGGGGAGGGAGAGGAGCTCGCTAGCCGTGCGGCCCTCCTGGATCGCCCAAGCCAGCATGTGCGCGAGGTGCTCGCCTGCGGGTGCGACCATGTCGGCGCCGATCAGCCGCCCGTCAGGCGCTGCGGCGTGTAGGGTGAGCAGGCCTACGTTGCGGCCTTCGACATGGGCGCGGCCCTGGTCGTCGAAGTCGGCGGTGCCGGTGACGGCGCCCTCGTCCTCAGGCGCGCCGATGGTGGCGACCGTGGGCTGCGTGAAAATCATGCTGAAGGGGACATGGCGCTCAGCCGCTACCGGGGCCGGGAAGGCCGCCGCATTGCGGCCGGCGATGGCCCCGTCGTGCGAGGCTTCGTGCAGGAGGGGGAGGTCGGAGGCAACGTCGCCAGCCAGAAACACCGCGCTGTCGCCGCAGCGCATGGTGTGGCGGTCGTGGAAGGGGACGCCCTTGTCATCGCAGGCTATCCCGGCTGCATCGAGATCAAGGTCGTCCAGCTGTGGGGACCGGCCCAGCGCTGCGAGCACGAGATCGTACTGCGCCTCGCCCGCTTCGCCTTCACCATTGGACCATGCGATCCGCGCGCCATTGTCCTCGGCGTGGGGTGTCACCTCGACCCCGAGCTTGAGGTCGAGATCGGCGGCGATGATTGCGTGCAGGCGTTCGTGAACCCGCGCGCAGCGCAGGCCGCCCATGCGCGTCGCGCGGTCGAACAGTGTGGTCTCGACGCCCAGGTGCGCGAAGGCTTGGGCGAGTTCCAGACCAATGGCGCCCGATCCGACAACCGCCAAGCGGCGCGGCAGATCGCGCATCTCGAAGATGCCATCGCTGGTGAGCACCCTGTCCCCCAGCGCCGCGAAGGCGGGCGGCAGAACCGGGGAGGACCCGGTGGCAATCACCACCCGGTCCGCCCCGACACAGCGCCCGTCGTTGAGAGCAAGGCGCCCCGGCGCGGTGAAGCGGGCACGGGCCTTGATGGCGATGCCGGGGGGCAGATCTTCGAAGGATTGGCGCGTCAGGCGGGCGAAGCGGTCGCGCTCCTCACGCACCCGTTGCAGGACGGCGGGGCCGTCGATGGCGACATCGCCGACCTTGATGCCGAAGGGCCCTGCCGTCCTCACCGCGTGGGCCCGGTGGGCCGCGGCGATGAGGAGTTTGGAGGGCATGCAGCCGACAGTGGCGCAGGTGGTCCCGTTGAAGGCGGGATCGATCAGCAGGGTCGAGGCGCCATTGGCGCGCGCGGCGCGTTCGGCTGCGAGGCCGGCGGTGCCCGCTCCGATCACCGCGACGTCGCAATGGAGCATCTCGCCCATATCAGCGGGCGATCTTGATCGACTTGATGTTGACGAACTCCTTGAGACCCTCGGGCCCATGCTCACGGCCATAGCCCGAACTCTTCACCCCCCCGAAGGGCAGGTTGGGCGTGGCGATGTCGAATGTATTGATGAACACCATGCCGGTGTCGAAGTGGGTCTTGGCCAGCTCGCGGGCGCGCTCGACATCGCGGCTGAAGATACCCCCGCCAAGGCCGTAGCGGCTGGAATTGGCAATGCGCATCGCTTCGCCATCGTCCTTGGCCTTGATGATCGCGGCGGCCGGGCCGAACAGTTCGTCCTCGTAGGCGGGCTGGCCCGGGGCGACATCGGCAAGCACGGTGGCGGGGTAGAACCAGCCCTTGCGCTCGGGCACTTCGCCGCCGACGACAAGGCGCGCGCCCTTTTCGACACTCTTGCTGACCTGCTCGTGCAACTGGTCACGCTGGCTACGGCTGACGAGGGGGCCAAGCTGCGTGTTCTCGTCGGTCGGGTCGCCAAGCACGATGGCGTCAAACTTCTTGGCGTAACGCTCCACGAAAGCATCGTAGTTCTTTTCAGTGACGATGAAGCGCTTGGCGTTCACGCAGGTCTGGCCGTTGTTGTAGAGGCGGCCCTGCACGCAGGTGTCGACCGCCAGATCAAGGTCGGCATCGTCGAGCACGAGATAGGCATCGTTCGAGCCCAGTTCGAGCACGGTCTTCTTGACCTGTTCGCCCGCCTTGGCCGCGATATGGCGCCCGGCCTTGTCGCTGCCGGTCATCGTCACGCCGCGCACCAGGTCGTTCTCGATGATTGCGTCGGACTGCTCGTGCGTGATGCACAGGACCCCGAAGAGCCCTTCAGGCAGGCCCGCCTGCTCGTAGATCTCGCGCAGCAGGAGCCCGCTGCCGGTGCAGTTCTCGGCGTGCTTGAGAAGAACACCATTGCCCGCCATCAGACTGGCGATCGAATAGCGCACCGCCTGGTAGGCCGGGAAGTTCCAGGGCTGGATGCCATAGACGACGCCGATGGGCGCGTGGGTGACGATGGCCGTGGCACCATCTGTCTCGCGCTCTTCATCGGCAAGTGCTCTTGGGCCCTCGTCCGCGCTGTAGTCGCAGATTGCCGCGCACAGATCGACCTCGTCGCGGCTGTCGCCGATCAGCTTGCCGGTCTCGCGCGTCATCAGCGTGGCCAGTTCGTCCTTGCGCTCGCGCAGGGCCGTGCCGATGGCGCGGATCACCTCGGCGCGCGCCTCGAGGCTCTGCAGGCGCCAGTCGAGGAAGGCCTGATGGCAGTCTTCGACGATCTTGGTGGCCTGTGCGTCGCTCATGTAGGCGTAGGTGTCCAGCACCTCTTCGGTGAGGGGATTGACGGTCTTGATGCCTTGTTCGCTCATGGCGTTGCTCTCGTGTCTGGAGGGATGGGCGCCCGCGGGATTCAGCCGTGGCGGGCGCGATGCTTTGCGAGGGTCTTTTCGGCGGCCTCGAGGGCGTGGAGCACCTCTTCGTGCCAGCCTGTCTCCGGGAGTTCGCGCACCGCCGAATGGGCCGCGCACACATAGGGTGTGCCCGACCATTCCCCGGCGATCTGCCGTGCCCAGCGCGCGAAGGCATCCGCCGCGCCCACCCGCTGCTGCAGGGCCTTGCCCAGCATTGGGTGGAAGCGCAGCCGCCCCTGCGGCAGGACCTTGCCCAGCACACCCGGCGCCTCGAGGACGCTGAGCGTGTCGTCGACGTGGACAATGCCGCTGCGCAGGTGGCGCACCAGCACCGAGCCGGCGTGGACCGACGGGTCCTGCGTCACCAGGTCGACCCCCTCGGGCACCGAGAAGGCAAGGTCCTCGGCGAACTCGGCCTGCGTGGCGGCATCCTCGATCACCCCGTCCTGCCAGCGCAGGTGCGGGGCCTGTTCGCGGTGCCGCCGCGTCCCCACCAGACGCGCCTTGGGAAACAGCTTGTGAACTGTCTCGCAGTGCAGGGTGTGGAAGGGATGGACGTTGAGAATTGCGTCGATCGCTGCACCATTGTCGGTGAGCGCCAGCAACTCGGCGCGGTCCTCGGGCGCTAGGTCATAGGAGTCGAGAACAAGGAACCGGCCATTGGCCTTGCGAACCAGCGACATCTGCGTGCCGACATCGAGAACTCCTGCGATCTTGAAAGACCCGCGGAAATTCCAGAACCCGTCGGACAGCTGACGCATGGTTTGCCTCCTTGCCGGCAGGATCGGCCCGGTGCCGACCCTTGCTCTTGGTGGGGAAACGGGAGAGGCGGCCTTCGAGTTCCATTTTGGACAATTAAATTGCACGCAATATAAATGCACAAACCTTTGAGCGCGCGGGTCCATGCGCTATCGTCCTGCGCGATGCGAACGTCCCTGAATGCCTCTGACCCGCGTGAGGACCCTTTGCGCCTCGATCGCCAGCTGTGCTTCCAGTTCTACGCGGCGAGCAACCTGATCGGCAGGCTCTACGCCCCGGTGCTCGCGCGGCTGAACCTTACCTACCCGCAGTACCTTGTCATGCTGGTGCTGTGGGAAGAGGACGGGCAGAGCGTGGGGGCCATCGGCAAGCGGCTGCATCTTGATACCGGAACGCTGACGCCTCTTCTCAAGCGCATGGAAACCCTGGGGCACCTTGTGCGCCAGCGCGACCGGGAGGACGAACGCCGTGTGCGTGTCTCGCTGACCGCAAGCGGGAAGGCGCTGCGCGAAGAGGCGCTCCACGTCCCGGAGATCATGACCCGGGGGCAGGACCTGGAGGAACTCGACGCCCTGCGCCGCACGCTTGCCAGTGTCGTCGAGGCGCTGAAGGGTGGGAAGGCCCAGGCCTGATCGTGCCTAGGTGGGCGTAGGTCCTGAGCTTCAGAAACCGGCCTCGATGGCGATGCGGATGGCTTCGGCCACCGTGCGGACATCCAGCGCGCGCAGCACGGCGGCGCGGTGCATCTTGACCGTGCGTTCGGTCACGCCAAGCTCGAAAGCGATCTGCTTGTTGAGCTGCCCCTGCGCCAGTGCGCGCAGGATCTGGCGCTGGCGCCGGGACAGCCCCTCGATCCGGGTGCGGGCCTGCTGGTGGCGGCTGGCCTCAGTATCATCAATGGCCATCTGCGAGCCGAGGAAGAACTGCACGTCGCCTTCCTCGTCGAACAGGGGCGCCACCATCACCGCGTTGCGAAAGGCGCTGCTGTCCTTGCGGTAGTTGATGAGCTCGACCATCGCGGGCCGGGTTTCGGCGACAGCCTCGCGCAGCATTGCGGCCTGTTCGGGTTCGGTGCCGCGCCCGCGCAGGAAACGGCAGTTGCGCCCGATCACCTCTTCGCGCGTGTAGCCGGTCAGCTCAAGAAAGGCCTCGTTGCAGGCGATGATCGGATTGTCGGCCCGCCGCGGGTCGCTGACGACGGCCGCGACGCGGCTGCTCGCAATCAGGGAATCGGGATCCATCGGGCTTGGTACGGCTGCTTTCTTCACGTTTGGCCATATCGCAGAGCTTGGAGCCGACGCCTAGAACCTTTCCGGAAGAAAGCCACCTGCGCCGGGTCGGCGGCAAACCGGACGAGAGATATCATGAACATCATGGATGCAGCCTTCCTCGCGGATCATGCCTGTGACGACGAGGTTGAAGACACCCGCGAGACGGTGCCCGATGACGTCCAGGACGCGGTGCGCACGTTGCTGCGCTGGGCGGGGGAGGACCCTGATCGCGAGGGGCTTCTCGACACGCCCGCGCGCGTCGGGCGGGCCTGGAAGGAATACGGCAAGGGCTACGCGGAAGATCCGGCCGTGCATCTGGGCCGTACCTTCGACGAGGTGGGCGGCTATGACGAAGTCGTCCTCCTGCGCGACATTCCCTTCCATTCGCACTGCGAGCATCACCTTGCGCCGATCACGGGCACGGCCTCGATTGCTTATCTGCCGCGTAATCGCGTGGTCGGCATTTCCAAGCTGGCGCGCGTCCTGCATGGCTTTGCCCATCGTCTCCAGATCCAGGAGCGCCTGACCGCGCAGATCGCCGAATGCATCTGGGACAATCTGGACCCGCTGGGCGTGGCCGTCGTCATCAAGGCCAGCCATGGCTGCATGACGGGGCGCGGCGTGCGCACGCATGGCGTGGATATGGTGACGAGCAAGATGCTGGGCTGCTTCCGCGAGGATGCGGGCCGCCGCCGCGAAGTCCTGGCGCTGATCGGCGGGGGCAGGGGGTGACCATGCGCATCGCCATCGTGGGAGCGGGCATGGCCGGGCTCGCCTGCGCCGGGCGGTTGTCCGGGCTTGCCGACATCGTCCTGTTCGACAAGGGGCGTCGTCCCGGAGGGCGGCTGACCTCGGTCGTGACGGACATCTCTTCGTGGGACCTGGGCGCGCCGTTCTTCACCGCGCATGACCCCGATTTCCAGGCCGAAGTGGCGCGCTGGCAGGAAGCCGGCTGGGCGGCGCGCTGGCCCGATGGCCCGCGCGGGGCCATGGTCGGCGTCCCGTCCATGGCGACCCTTGTTGCCGAGCAGAGCAAACGCTTCGACGTGCGGTTCGGCGCACGGGTCCAGGCTCTGGTTCAGGGCGAGGACGGCTGGAGGATCGAAGGGGAGGGGCTGGACGCAGAACCCTTCGACAGCGTCGTTGTCGCCGTCCCGGCCGAGCAGGCCGCGCCGCTCCTGTCCCTTCACGATCTCGATGCCGGGCTGGAGGCGGCCTCGGTACGCTCCACGCCCTGCTGGTCGGTCATGGTCGCGTTTCCCTGGGACATCCCTGCGCCCCGTGCCTTCATGGAGGATCTGGGCATTTTCTCCGCGCTCGCGTGCAACGCCTCCAAGCCCGAGCGGGGGCCCTCGCAGGGGTGGGTGCTTCATGCCAACGCGGCGTGGTCGCGCGCGAACCTGGAATGCGAGGCGAAGGATGTGGCGGAGCGGATGCTCGCCGCGTTTGCGCAGGCGCTCGGCACGGACCTGCCCGAACCCACCTTCCTGAAGGCGCACCGCTGGCGCTTTGCGCAGCCTTACGGACAGTCGGGCCGGGTCCTGTGGAACCTCGACCAGCGCCTTGGCGCCTGCGGCGACTGGTGCCGCGCGCCTACGGTGGAAGGGGCCTGGCTCTCGGGTGTGCGGCTCGCCGATCAGATGCGTGCGAGCCTGCCGGATCTGATCACCCAGGTGGCGGCCCTGCACGGGGCCAGCTAGCCATGGCGACGATGCGCAAGAAAGCCGACCTGCCGAGCAAGATCTGCCTCACCTGCGGGCGTCCCTTCACCTGGCGGCGCAAGTGGGCGCGCGTCTGGGACGAGGTGAAGTACTGCTCGGACCGCTGCCGCCAGAACCGCAAGGCGCCCTAGCCGCGAGCCTGTCAGGAACGTCGTAGCCCTCAGGAAACCCCGATGCCAACACTTGTGCCCGTGCTGGGCGATCAGCTTTCCTTAGACCTGTCCTCGCTTGCGGGTATGGAGGCCAGGGACGTTGTCGTCCTGATGATGGAGGTCGCGGACGAGACGACCTACGTGCGCCACCACAAGAAGAAGATCGCCTATATCCTTTCGGCGATGCGCCATCACGCGCAGGCGCTGGTCGAGGCGGGCTACACGGTCGATTACGTACGTCTCGACGATCCCGAGGCCAGCGACAGCTTCACAGGCGAGATCGCCCGCGCCATCGCTCGCCATGACCCGGAGCGCATCGTCGTGACCGAGCCGGGCGAATGGCGCGTGGCGGCCATGATCGAAAGCTGGCAGACCCTGTTCGGCCTGCCCGTCGACATCCGCGCGGATACGCGGTTTCTGTGCTCGCATCGCGAATTCGAGGACTGGGCGGACGGCCGCCGCGCCTTGACGATGGAATTCTTCTACCGCGAGATGCGCCGCAAGACAGGGCTCCTGCTCGACGAGGGCAAGCCTGCGGGCGGGCAGTGGAATTTCGACAAGGACAACCGCCAACCGGCCGACGCCGACCTCTTCATGCCCCGGCCCCTGCGCTTCGAGCCCGATGCCATCACCCGCGAGGTGCTGGCCCTCGTGGCCGAGAGGTTTGCCGACCATCCCGGATCGCTCGAAGATTTCGACTACGCGGTGACGGCCGCCGATGCCGAGCGGCAGGCGGCCAGCTTCTTCGCCAACGCCTTGCCCGATTTTGGTCGTTACGAGGACGCCATGCTGCGGGGCCAGCCGTTCCTGTGGCACTCCATCCTCTCGCCCTACCTCAATTCCGGGCTGCTCGATCCGCTCGACCTGTGCCGCCGCGCGGAGGCCGAGTACCGCGCGGGCCGGGCGCCGATCAATTCGGTCGAAGGCTATATCCGGCAGATCCTGGGCTGGCGCGAATACGTGCGCGGCATCTACTGGCGCGAGGGGCCCGAGTACGTGGAGCGGAACTTCCTCGACCACCGCCGGGACCTGCCCGCCTGGTTCTGGACGGGCGAGACGGACATGCAGTGCCTGCGCGAGGCGATCGGCCAGACCCTTGCGACGGGGCACGCGCATCACATCCAGCGGCTCATGGTGATCGGCAACTTCGCGCTTCTCGCGGGCTGCGATCCCAAGCAGGTCCACGAATGGTACCTTCAGGTCTATGTCGATGCCTACGAATGGGTCGAACTGCCCAACACGCTGGGCATGAGCCAGTTCGGCGACGGCGGTCTTCTTGGGTCCAAGCCCTATGTCGCCTCGGGGGCCTACATCAACCGCATGTCGGACTACTGCGGAACCTGCGCCTACAACGTGAAGGAACGGGTAGGCCCCGCGGCGTGCCCCTTCAACGCCCTGTACTGGCATTTCCTCGACCGTCACCGCGACAAGCTGGGCGACAATCACCGCATGGCGCTGACCTACCGCAATTGGGACCGGCAAAACGAGGACAGTCGGGAGGGTATTCTCGCGCAGGCACGCGCGTTCCTTGCGGGCTGCGCATGAGCGCCCATGCTAGCCATGCCCGTATCGCCAGGCGATGAAGGCGATGATCGCGACGACCGTGGCGATGTAGAGGATCGAGCCCGCCTTCGCGAGCCGTGCGGCATCCTCCGGGCGATCCTTGATCATCAGTGCGTCGTGCGAGATGCCCACCAGCATGGCACCCAGGCAGACCGCGAAGAAGGCATAGAAGATATATTCGATGGCGACCGTGTAGCCCACGGCGGGCAATTGGCTGTTGAGCGAGAGCAGAAGCACCGCGCTGGTCAGGATCGCGGTGATCGGGATGTTGATACGCTCTCGGAACAGGTTGGTGGGAAGGATCAGCGTGGCAAAGACGACCAGCACGAGCAGCAGCAGCGGCGTCAGCGTCTTGAGGATGTAGATGCCGTAGTCCCTTTCCAGGAGGATCGCGGCGTTGAACCCGGCGTAGGTGATCGCCGCGTTGTCCTGGAAGCGTAGGGGATTGCCGAGGGTGGAGGTGGTCGAGCGCGAATCCACGAAATAGCGCATCCCCTTCTGCGACCATTGCTCGAGGCCGCCATAGGGATCGAGCCGCGCCGGTGCGATGGTGTCGACCTTGGCAAGGCGCAGGCCTGCCGTGTCGATGACATAAGTGACGAGATCGCTGCGCTGGCGGTTGTTCTGGAACCGTATGAGCAGTTCCTGCCGGTCGAACGGGTAGTCGTGGAGATTGAAATCGAAGCGGAAATCGCCCGAGATGCGGAACAGGCGATAGGTCAGCGTATCTTCGGGCCCTACGCCCAGAGGCCGTGCAAATCCGGGTGGCAGCGCGTAGGCGCTGGTCTCTCTGGGATCGGATGCGTCAAACAGATCGGGATCGGCCAGCGCGGGAAACTCGATCTGGGTCGGCGCATCGTCGCCGACGAAGCGCATCCACAGATTGAGATCGGCGGTGAACGTGCCGTTTCGGATATCCACGCGATCAATGGTGTTGAGATCGATCCCGGTATAGACGACCCGCTGGCGCCAGTAGTGGCGTGCTCCGATCCGCACGACATCGCCCCGCTCAATGAGGTCGCCGATGTCGAGCAGGTCGGGCCGTTCGATCGGGATCATCTGTTGGGGCGAGGTGGCGAAGCGGCCGAAGACGAACGTGCCCATGCGGGTCGGACCGGGAATGTTGCGCTGGGGATCGAAATAGAGCGGGCGGGTCAGACCCTCGACGCCGGTTGCGGGGCTGATCATCTTGGCGAGTGCCTTGCGGACCCGTGCCCGGTCGGCCTGCAAGGTGTCGGTGCGGTTGGCGATCCCGGCCCGGCGGATCGCCTCGATCATCATCTTCGTCGCATCGTAGGAGCCCGCCGCCACCCAGCTGGGCACGCGGCCTGTCTCCTCGCGATAGCGCCTCGAAAGCGCCTGCGCCTGTTCCCCGGCGCTGTCGAAGATCAGGGGCGAGGCGGCGGACAGATTGCGGCTGAAATAGCCAGGCTCGCGCTGCTCTTCGGGCTCATCCTTGAACCGTTCGAGAAACTCCGGACCTCCGGCCCCGCCCGCGGCGATCACCATGTTCGTGATGCCGTTGCGCCGCAGCGCCATCAGCATGTCGGCAATATGGTCGGCCCCGGTTCCGATCACGATCATCCCGGCATTGCCTCTTCGAGCGATGCGCTGTGCCAGGGCTTGGCTCGAAGAGGCGCGTAGGCCGGGCGTCGTGTCGAAGGTCCAGAGCCTGTAGTTCGCGGCCTCGTAGGCGCCGGTGAAGCCCTGCTGGAAACTCTGCCCGAAACTGTCCTTGGAAGTGACCAGTTCGACAGGGGCGCTGGCCTGGAAGACGGCGAGATACTCGGCGATGGATCGCCCTTGCCCGGAGGCCGTTGTCTGGGCGCGGAAATACCACGCGTTGTCCCTTGTCAGCTCATCGACGAACGAGGTCCCGGTGAGGGCCGGTATTCTTGCCGCGCGATAGCCGGGCCCCGCCGCGAGGGATGCGGTGGAGAGATAGTGCCCCAGAACCCCCACGCAGTCGCTCGCGGCGATTTCTCGCACGACGCCGCGCGCGCCTTTCGCGGTGCTGGTATCGTCGAACAGCTTCAGTTCGATCCGGCGCCCTGACACACCTCCGGCCGCATTGGCCTGCGCCAGGGCGATGCGTGCCGCCGAAAGGCTCTCCTGTCCGGCCGAAGACGAGGGCCCCGTCAGCGAATTGGCGAGCGCGATGCAGATGGGCGCAGGCCGCCCGAATAGGAACGCGGCAATCCCTGCCACGCCCGTGAGAAGAAGCAGGACGAGCGCAAGCAAGATCGCCCGCTTCGACTGGAACCAATGTCGCACCATAGACATGCGCGGGCAGGAGGCTGGCCACCTCCACCCACGGGGAGAGGAACACAGTCTATCACATCGGACCCGTTCGGTCACCGCACGCCGATTCCGTGAGGGCTTTATGGATATGTCTGGGCCGCTATTGCGGCGGATGCATCAGACTCCTGGGTAGGTCTATGTAGCGATGTCCCTCTGGTCGTCAGGCGCCGGGGATAGCCCCGCCATCGACCGGGATCGCCACTCCGGAGATGGCCGAACTGCGATCTCCGGCCAGGAAAAGCACGGCCTCGGCGATGTCCCTTGCATGGGCGAGCTTGCCCAGGGCGCTGAAGCTTTCCATGCGGGAAAGGAAGCCTTCCTTGTCGTCATCGCCGGTCATGTTGCCCATCAGCATGCTCGTCTCGACCGCTCCTGGCAGAACCGCGTTGATCCGGATGCCGTACTGGCCGGCGGCGCGGGCTGCGGTCTTGGTGGTCATCAGCACGGCGGCCTTCGAGCCGCAATAGGCCGCTCCCGTCGGGCTGGCCGAGATCGACATGCCCGAGCCGATGTTGACGACCGCGCCCTGGCAACCGCGTGCCTTCATGCGGCGGATCGCATGCTTGCAGCCCAGGAACGTGCCGTCGGCGTTGACGGCGAAGTGCTCCCGCCAGGTTGCCAGTTCCATGTCCTCGAAGGGGATGTTCGGCCGGTAGATCCCCGCGTTGTTGACCAGCACATCGAGCCCGCCGAACTGCGCATCGACAATGTCCATGAGCGCGATCCAGGAGCGTTCGCAGCTGACGTCCAGTTGATGCCGGACGACGCGGCCTTTGCCGTCGCTGTCAGGCACCTCCTCGGCGGTCGCGGCGCTGTCCATGAGATCGGCCGCGATCACCGTGGCGCCGCCTTGGGCAAAGGCTTCGACGATGGCCGAGCCGATGCCTCCTGCGCTCCCCGTCACGATGACGGTGCGACCTGCGAAAACCTGCTCAGCCATGCTGCTCCATCCTCCAGAAAACCGATCCAGCTCGTTGCCTGCCGCACCTGCCTTCAAAACCCGAGTGCCGCCGAACGCCACCCACAAACTATCCGGTAGGCGAGAACATATCTACAAAACAATGACTTGTACGAGCAACTTCAAGAGCACTCCGCACCTGTCTGTGATGCACCAAGGGATGCAATCGATGTCCTGCGCATCCGTCCGGGCGTTTATAAAAATGCGAAGAAGGTTCAGGAAACTATGAAGGTATCTCTCGGCAATCTGCTGCTTGCGGCGTCCGCGCTCACCGCCCCCCCCCAGCTGGCCATCGCGCAGGAAAGCGAGCAGGAGGACGGCTTCAACGAGATCGTCGTGACGTCCCAGCGCACCGAGCAGCGCCTGCAGGACGTCCCTCTCAGTGTCACCGCGATTTCGCCCGAAGAGATCGCCACCCGGCAGATCCTGGCGCCGACCGATGTTGCGCGCCTGGTGCCCAACCTCAAGCTTGATGGCGTGACGGGGGGCTCTGCCGGTCTCAAGGCCTATATCCGCGGCGGCGGCGGCACCGACGGCGGCTATGTGATGTCCGAGGCCGAAGTCGCGCTCTACGTCAACGATGTCTACAACGCGCGCATGCAGGGCGCGCTGATGGACTTCGCCGAGATCGAGCGGATCGAGGTCCTGCGCGGCCCCCAGGGCGTGCTCTACGGCCGCAATGCGTCGGCCGGCGCCATCAACATCATCACCAAGCAGCCCGCCGACGTGCTGACCGGCACCGCGCAGGTGGGCTACGGCACCTGGAACGAGCGCCGCGTCAAGGGCTACCTGTCGGTTCCGCTCAGCGCGGACGGGGAATGGGCCGCGTCTGTCAACGGCATCGCGCGCAAGCGCGACGGGGGACGCCAGTACAACCCGACGCTTGGCAAGAAGGTGGGCGCCGAAGACTTCCAGGGCGGCATGTTCGACCTTGCCTACAAGGGCAGCGACATCACCGCGCGTCTGAACGTGTACTACATGGACCTTGATTCCGACGGCCAATGGTCGGTCAACACGGTCACGGACGGCGAAGGCAACATCACCCCGCTCTCGGGCTCCTACCGCACCGTGCTCTCGCCTGTGGAATCCTATACCGCGGTGACCCAGAAGGGCGCCTCGCTCAAGCTGACGGCGAACTACCCCGGGGGCACGCTGACCTCGATCACCGCCTATTCCGAGCTTGACGATGCGTGGCGCCAGGACTTCTCGGGCGGCGTCTATCCTGGCATGCTCGGCATGGACGGCGATACCCCGCTTGCGCTCATGGACCGCGAGAGCATCTCGCAGCAGTGGCAGTTCAGCCAGGAAACCAACGCGACCGGCTCGCTCGCCGATGACCTCATCGACTACGTGATCGGCGTCTATTATTTCCACGAGAACGGCGACCAGGTGATCGACACCACCACCTTCTTCGTGCCCTCCACCACCAACTTCCATGCCAACACGGACGCCTGGGCGGGCTATGGTCAGTTTACCCTCAACGTGAGCGACGAGCTCGCGTTCATTGCAGGCGGCCGCTACACGCTCGAAGACAAGGAGCTGAACGCTGATATCGACGGTCTTCCGGCGATCAGCCGCGATCACTACGAGAAGTTCACCCCGAAGCTGGGCGTCAATTTCACGCCGCTTCCCGACCTTCTGGTCTATGGCTCCTACTCGGTCGGCTTCAAGTCGGGCGGCTACAACGGCCTGGCCTCGACCGCGGCCCAGCTCGCCGCAGCCTTCCGGCCGCAGACGACCGACGCCTTCGAAGTGGGCCTCAAGACGGACCTTGGCCGGACGCTGCGTCTGGCCGTTTCGGGCTTCGTCAACAAGGTCCAGGATCGCCAGGAATCGGTCAGCCTGGGCGATGGCGGCTTCCTGATCGAGAACTACGATCTCACGATCAAGGGCATCGAAGCGGAGATTGCCTGGAAGCCGGTGCTGGGCCTGCAGATCTGGGGCAACGGCTCGCTCAACGACGGCAAGTACCGCAACGTACCCGAGGGCGCGTCGCTCACAGGCAATGTTCCGCCGTTCCTGCCCGACTATCAGGCGACGATCGGCTTCGATTACAACTTCGATCTGGGTGAGGGCACGGTGAAGTTCGGCGCGGACGCGAACTTCCGCGATGCCTATTTCTCGACCGCTGACAACCTCGGCATCGGGGCGGTCGATTCCACCCAGATCGTCAACGGTTATGTGGGGTACGATGTCGGGCCCTGGAAATTCCAGGTGGCGGGCAAGAACCTGTTCAACCAGATCAACTGGCAGACCGGCTTCGGCTTCTCGGTCGTCAACCCGCGCTTCATGACCGATCCGCGCACGCTCCTTGGCACGGTCCGCTACAGCTTCTGACGCCTGAGAAGCACGGCTGCAATACATTCGGGGGCGGCGATGGGGTGGACCATCGCTGGCCCCGCGTTTGTGGGTCTTGGACGTGGGGCTTCCATTCCTGTCGTATCGGGCGCGATACGGAACGTCTTTCGAGCTTTGCAGTCCCTCGTTGAACTATGGCGGGCGACACAGGTACCTCGGCCTTGCTGGAGCCCTCGGCCAAGTCGGAAGGTATCGTCCCGAGTAGCACCTACGCTGCCGACCTGGGACACGAGAATGACCGCCGTCAGACAGGGCGAGGGCAGGGAATCGCCAGACCCTGTTCCGGGCAAGTAGCAGGCGTGTTCCTGGGCAATGGGGCAGGATTGCCGTCAAGGCGCAAAGCTCCTGCCCGGAAGGCGCCCGGGTTCCAGGCGACCTTCCGTCGAGGCTGTGCGATGTCTCAGACGCGCAGGGGCACCGGCTGCTTTTTGGCGGTCCGGCCGACATAGATGACAGCGGCGGCGCTCATCAAGGTCAGGCCTGCCAACGGCATCAGGGCAAGCACATAACTTCCCGTTGCCTCGTGGATGAAGCCGTAGGCATTGACCATCAGGCCCCCGCCGATGAGATTGGACGTCGCGTTGATGGCCGCAATGCCCGCGGCCGCGGTGCTGCCCGAAAGCCAGGTCGATGCCATGCTCCAGAACGGTCCCTTGAAGCAGTAGGCGCCAACCAGCACGAATGTGAGCAGCATCACTGTCGGGACGAGTCCCGTCACGACGAACGTGCCAACTGCGCCGAGTGTAATGAGCATGAGCGGCAGCGCGGTGTGCCAGCGCCGTTCGTTCGTGCGGTCCGAATTGCGCCCCCACAAGATCATCGCAACCGAGGCGATGCCGTAGGGGATCGAATTGACGAGGCCAGTCTGCAGATCCGTCAGGCCGAAGGATTTCAGGAGCTGCGGCTGCCACACACTCAGCATGCTACCGGCCGCAGAGGCGCCCGAACAGGCTATGACCATGGCCCAGAATGCCGGCGTCACGGCGAGGCGCCAAGCCGAACCATGAACCAGTGGCTTGCTCGAACCCGTCGCCGCGAGAGCCGAATTGAGCCAGGCTTTCTCCTCGTCGTCCAGCCAGGAGGCGTCGTCCGGCCGGTCGGTCAGCATCTTGAGGCAGGCCACGCCCAGCATGACGGTGGGCAGGCCTTCCAGAATGAACAGCCATTGCCAGCCGCGCAGACCTGCAATGCCATCCATCGCCAGAAGCAGCCCGGAGAGTGGTGAACCGATGAAGCTGGACACCGGAATGGCGAACGCGAAGAGGGCCAGCGTACGGCCGCGATAGCCCGGTGGCATCCAGTAAGTCAGATAGAGGATGATGCCGGGGAAGAAACCGGCTTCGGCAATACCCAGCGCGAAGCGCATGACGTAGAACGACTCCGCGTTCCAGACCAGCGACATCGCGGTGGAGACCAGGCCCCAGGTTATCATGATCCGGGCAATCCAGAACCGTGCCCCGACCTTCTGCAGCATCAGGTTGCTGGGGACCTCCATCAGGAAGTAGGCCACGAAGAACAGACTTGCGCCAAAGCCAAAGACCGTGCTGCTAAGTCCGATGTCCGCATTCATCTGCAAGGATGCCATGCCCACATTCGTTCGGTCTATGAACGCCATGAGGTAACACAGCATCAGGAACGGCAGCAGCCGCCACATTACCTTGCGCATCACTTGCGCTTCGATTGCGCCCTCGGAACCCATGCATCTCTCCATCTTGATTATGTGGCGCCTGCAGGCGCTCTCATTCTCGAAGCCGCGAGGCCGATGACCTCGGCACTTCTGGTTGTGCTTTGCCGATTACGGCATGTTCATGGCAACCGCGTTCACGTGATTGCGGGGGGCTATGATGCCCTCATCGAGGAAATCCGCGATCTGTGCGATGCAGCTCATCCCGACCCGCGTGCGTGCTTCCTGCGTGTTCGCGCCGACATGCGGCGTCACCACGAGGTTGGGCAGTTCCCACAGCGGGTCCGTGGCCGTGGTCGGCTCCTGCGCAAAGGTGTCGAGGCCTGCACCGAAGATCGCTCCGGTCTTCAGGGCCTCCAGCAGTGCGCTCTGGTCGACAAGCCCTCCGCGTGCGGTGTTGATGAGGATGGCCTCGCGTTTCATCATCGCGAAGGCATCGGCATCGAGGAATTGCCGGTTCTCGTCCGTCAAGGGGCAGTGCAGGCTGACAATGTCGCTTTGCCGCAGCAGCTCGGGAATGGAATCGACGCGCTGGGCGCCTTCGGGCACCTGATCCGGTAGCAGATAGGGGTCGTAGATCCGCGCGGTCATGTCAAAGGGGGCAAGCAGGCGCAGGAACTCCCGACCGATCGCGCCCAGTCCGATCAAGCCGATCGATCGGCCCGAGATTTCGATGCCTGCGTGGCGGGACTTGTCCCAATGCCCCTCGCGCACGCGGCGATCGAGCCAGGCCGTGGACCGCGCGACGCTTAGCAGCAGGGCAAGCGCATGCTCGGCCACGGATAACGAATTGGCGCCTCCCGCGACCACGACGATCACGCCGTTTTCGGCGGCCGCCACCGTATCGATGCTGTCATAGCCAACCCCGTGCTTTGCGATGACCTTGAGGGTCGGTATCCGCTCGATGGCCGAACGTGAGATCGAGCCCATGCGCAGCAGGAGCGCCTCTGCGGCAATCGCATTCGCGGCTTCGACGAGCTCGTCCTCGCTGGGATAGGGCTTGCACAGCGCCAGCGCGATTTGCCTCTCCACTGCATAGGTTGCCGCATTCGGCGCAATTTCCCCGCCGATAATGAGAGTGGCGTGCTGGGGCATGATGATCCTCGATCCTCAAATATTCCTGCGGCCGAACCGCGTTGTTGAGGGGACCATAGCGCTCAAACATTAAAACGCAACGGCGTTTCATATTGATGTTGCAAATAGGTCTGTGTGCGCTAGGGTTAAAGGCGATCTGCGCAAGCGCTGAATCCAGGGATAATGCGATGAAATGGGTAGAGGATTGGCCGTCAGGCAGGCGGGCGTTCGAGATGTCGGGCGCGGCCTCCATCGCGCCCTTACGCGGCAGTCGATCCGCCGGAAAGTTCTCTGGAAGTGCCGAAAAAGCCGCGACTCTGGCCATGTATCGGCGTATTGCCGGACTGCGGGGCCGGGCCATGGCCGCAGCACGGCGAGGGGCGCGCTGGATCGGTGTAGTCGGCCAGCGCCCGCCATTGACGCGCGAGGGCGCAGATGGTCAACTTCGCCCGCCGTCACCCTGTCCAAATCACCTGGCAGCGTAATTATGCTGCACTGGTGTTCCAATATGTCAAAGTCCTCCCCTCCAGGATCCACGCCTGGCCTCAGGCAGATCCCATCGAACCCTGAGCCCGATCCTGTTCCGGGTGCCGCACATGGCACCTTCCTGAACTTCGGCGGTCGTCGCCTTTCGACAAGGCCTTGCCGCATCCCTTTCCGACCTGATCCAAGGAGTACATCATGAGCATCGGCTTTCGAGTCCTACCCGTTGAGCGCCGCATCCCTGCCGATGTGGTGGAGCGTTTCTCGCAGCTTCCCGTCGCCAATGTCAGCGACGCGATGGGGCGCATCTTTGCAGGCGGGGCGAGTTTGCGTCCGATGCACGCCGGCGGTGTGCTTGCGGGCCCGGCCGTCACGGTCAAGGCGCGCCCGGGCGACAACCTCATGCTGCACAAGGCGCTCGACATCGCACAGCCCGGGGACGTCGTCGTGGTCGACGGTGCAGGGCACCTGACCAATGCCCTCATCGGCGAGATGATGACCGCCCACGCCGAATCGCGCGGCATTGCCGGCATCGTCATCTGGGGCGCGATCCGCGATGCCGCTGCGATCCGGGCAAGCTCCTTCCCGGTCTTCGCGGCGGGTGTGACCCATCGCGGCCCCTACAAGGACGGCCCTGGCGAAGTGAACGTGCCGATCGCAATCGACGGCATGGTCATCAATCCCGGTGACCTGCTGCTGGGCGACGACGATGGGCTGATCTGCGTCGCGATGGACGATGCCGAAGACATCTACACCAAGGCCAGCGCCAAGCATGCCGCTGAAACCGCACAGCTGGAAAAGATTGCGCGCGGTGAAAACCCGCGCGCCTGGGTGGATGAAACGCTCAAGCGCCTCGGCTGCGAAGGCGTCTGAGGCCCGCGCACACGCGCCCGGCCAGGCCTTGCGCCATGGCCGGGCGCGTGCGTCCTTGGTCCCGGCGCTGCGCGGGCGTACTGCGTGTGGCGGGACACACTCGGGATCCGGGGTTCGAGCAAGGCCTCAAGTCCTGCGTGGATTTGCCTGCCGTCCCCCCATTCCGTCTTCCCCGTGCTCCATGTGCGCATTCATCCACCAGTCGAACCTGTACTGCTGCGTACGCTCTATACATTGTTCGCGGCTGGCCCTACATCCTGAGTATGAATGCTGACAGCGACACCAAGCAGGCTCCGGGGCGTGCAAGCGCGGACCGTTTCCTCACTATCCTTTCCTGCTTCCAGCGTGGCGACGATGCCCTTTCCCTGGCCGAGATCGCGAAGCGTACGGGTCTTGTAAAGAGCACGGCCCTGCGGCTGTCGGCTTCACTCATCGACCACAGCTACCTCGTGAAGGACGTTGCTGGCGACTACCGCCTTGGTCCCGAGATCGCGCGCCTCAATCTCATCTACAACGAATCCATGCATGTTGAGCATTACGTCATGCCCATCCTGCAGTCTCTCGTCGACATATCGGGGGAGACGGCTTCGATCTACATCCGGCACGGAAGCTACCGCCTCTGCCAGTACAGGGTGAATTCGCCCCATCAGCTTGGCGTGCACAAGCAACCTGGTGAGATCCGCGCCATGGATCAGGCATCCTCGGCCATCGTGCTGCGGACCTTCGCGGACACCGGTGCCGACCACCCCACATCCACGCTGCCGATCTACACGACCGGCGCTTCGGACCCCTATGCCGCCTCGCTTGCCGTGCCGGTGTTTCAGAGCGGCGGTTCCTTGCTCGGCGCGCTTGTCCTGGCAGGCCCATGCAACCGCTTCGATGCGGCGCGTGCAGAAAGCCTTGCCTCGGAAATGCTGTCCGCCGCGCAGGAGTTGAGCCGCCAGCTTGGCGGAGAGCAGGCGTTCCTGCAGTCCATCAAGAACGCGGGCGCATAACCCCGCCTTCGGGACGCTATCGCGCAGGGGCAGGCGCGACCTTGCCAATGGCCCTGCGCCTGGTGCCCCTCCCGTCCGGCTCGTTCAAGCAAGTGCCCGCGCGGAGGTGGTCGCCGAGAAGGGGGGTGTGCGTAAAATAAAACGCCATTGCAAATTTGACATATCTATCTCTGTCTGACATCTGTCGCGACACGAAAGGTCATAAAAGTCGGAACGATATTTCGTTTAACCGACGGAACCTTCGCACGAAAATGGGAGTGGAATGATCGTGATCAGGTTTTCAGCGCCGGTGCGGCCCGCACGTGGGCTTTGGAGAGCACTCGGGCTTGCCGCCCTTGCCGGGACCGCTTTGGGATCGATCTCTCCGCTGCCTCTGTCGGCGCAGGAGCTTTCCGATCGTGTGATCCCGGCTTCCCGTCAGGGCAAGGTCGACAGCAGCAAGGCCGACACCCCCAATGGCGGACGACCGGAAATCCATACGGTCGAGGAAATGGCGCAGACCGCGCTCTACACCGCGCCGGGCGCCAAGGCCTATGCCGCGCTGGCCGCGCAGGCGAGCGACGGGATGTGGCCGGTCACGCTTGCCTATCGCTGCAAGTATCCGCGCGGGGGAACGTCGATCAAGGCGCCTGTCCCGCAGCCGATGGAAGTGTTCGACGGGGTCTATTCGATCGGCGATGATGCCAACAACATCTGGGCCATCGACACCGACGAGGGCATCATCCTGCTCGACGCGCTGACCAACGAGGAAGACGCCCGCAACATCATCGTGCGGCACATGGAGCAGGTGGGTCTCGACCCCAAGCGCATCCGTATCATCATCGTGAGCCACAACCATCTCGATCACTTCGGCGGTGCACCGTACCTGAAGTCGATTTCGGGCGCGCGCATCGGCGCCAGCACGGCGGACTGGGACGGCGATTCGATCTATGGCCGCATGCCGCCGCGCGGCGAAGGCGATTTCGACATTTCCGATGGTGATCAGATCACGCTGGGCGGGCGCACGGTGACCGCCTATCTCACCCCCGGACATACCGCAGGCACGCTCTCGTTCGTCTTTCCGGTGAGTGACAAGGGCACGCCCCATGTCGCCGCGCTTTTCGGAGGGCAGGGCAAGCCGCGCAAGATGGAGGACTACGTGCAGTTCCTCGAGGGTCTGCAGCATTTCTCGGAACAGACCGACCGCATGCAGGCCGACGTGATCCTGTCCAACCACACGGTGGGCGATGACGGCCTGACGCGGATCGCGCAGCTGGCGCAGCGCAAGGCCGGGGAGCCCAATCCCTATGTCGTGGGCCGCGAGGGCGTGATCCGCTACGATGCGCTGTTCCGCGCGTGCCTCAGCGCCGATATCGACCAGATGGTCTGGGACCAGGCGCATCCCGCGCCGGCCAAGTAGTCGCCCAGGCCTCCCCGACCGATCCACCTGCCGCGCGCGCCGGAACAGCGATCCCTGCGCGCGCGCTGTCCTGAAGGAACTGCCATCATGCGCACCGTCCTGCGTACAGCTCTCATCGCCGCCCTTGCCGGCACAAGCGCCCTTTCGGCTGCGGCCTCCGCACCCGCCAGTCCCCCTCCTGTCTCGCAGGAGCAACTGGACACCTGGAAGGAGACGCTCTCCAACTGGGGTCGGTGGGGGGCTGAGGACGAGAAGGGCACGCTCAACCTCATCACCCCAGACGTGCGCGTGGCGGCCGCGGGCGAGGTGCGCGAGGGCATTTCCGTCTCGCTGGAACGCGAGATCGTGCCGGTTCATGTCGCCCCCGATGCGCAAGGCCCCGAACCGCGTGCGGCGGTCGTCCAGCGCATGCTGTCCGGCCCGCCCGCGCGCATGACCGGCGCGACCGACAGGCTTTCCATCGTTGCGCATGGCTACACCGAGACGCATTTCGATGCCTTCGGCCACCACTTCCACGACGGGAAGATGTACAACGGCTTCTCCGCGCTTGAGAACGTGAAGATGGACAGCGGCCTTGCGCGGGGAGACATCGCGGCGTTTGCGGACGGTGTCTTTACCCGCGGGGTTCTGATCGACATCCCTGCGCTCAAGGGCGTGGAATGGCTGGAACCGGGCACGCCCGTGACGGTCGCCGATCTCGAGGCCTGGGAAAAGCGCAGCGGGGTCACCATCCGCTCCGGAGATGCAGTGTTCGTGCGGACCGGACGCTGGGCGCGCGAGCGCGCCAAGGGGAAGTGGGACATTGCAAAGTCGGCGGCCGGGCTCGACGCCTCGGTCATTCCCTGGATGCATGATCGCAACATTGCCATGCTCGGCAGTGAATCCGCCTTGAGCGTTGTTCCGATCCCCGCAAGTTCGCAGATTACGAACCCCGACGACTACTTGCCCGCGCACAATTTCGCGTTGGTCACGCTCGGCATGCCGCTGCTCGACAACGCCGATCTCGACGCGCTGGCGCAGACCGCCGAGCGCCTGAAGCGCAGCACGTTCCTGTTTACGGTGGCTCCGATCCGCGTGAAGGCGGGAACCGGCGCGACCGTCAATCCCATCGCCACGTTCTGAATGCCCCGATCAGGCAGCCATCCCCTGATGGCCTGACCCGGATAGTCTGAGGCAAGGTTTTTCCCCTGAACCCACCCTGATGGCGGGACCCGAAGTTTCCCCTGCCGCCTGGCAGGCGGCGCTTCGGGTTCCGCCATCCCTTTTAGGGCGGACCTGAGTTCAGGATTCGCGGGGCGGGGCCCCTGCGTCCTGTTCCGCGACGACCTTGTCGAGATAGGCCTCGGTGCACAATCGCAGCATTTCGAGGTTTGCCGCGTTGCGGGCGGGCGAAAGCACGAAGCGGTTGGGCAGGCCGGGCGCGAGGATGGAATCGACAAGCCGCGAGATCGTCGCGTCGCCCCAGCCATGGGTGTTGAGGGGAACGTCCGCGCCCAGGCGCTCGGCTTCAGCCCGGAAGGCGTCGAGCGATGCCAGCATCGTGCGCAGATTCTCGGGCGAGGGCCGCATCCCCTTGCCGCCCCAGAACGCGGCCATGTGCGCCTGACCCTCGGCATGGACCGGGGCAAAGAGCGACAAGGTGCCCGGTGTGTGGCCTGGCGTCGGGAGAAGGACCAGTTGGCTCGTCCCGGCCTGGAGCTCTTGGCGCTCTTTCACCACGAGATCGGGCGTGCCGAGGCCATCGGGCATTTGCCCATCCCTCAGCATCGCCGCACTCACCGCGATGCGTGCGCCGGTTGCGGCGCGCAGGACCTGGGCTCCGGCAATGTGGTCGGCGTGTTCGTGGGTCAGAATGATCCAGCGCAGGTCCGAGGGCGCAAAGCCCGCCGAGGCCATCCAATCGAGGATCTTCTGCCCCTGCGCGGCCGTGCCTCCACCATCGACCAGCACCAGCCCTTCGGATGTCCGGATCGCATAGACCGCGAGGTTGAGATAGCCCAGGTAATAGACGTCATCGAGAACCGGCGTCCCGTACAGAAAATCGGTCTCGTCCATCACCGAGGGGCGAAACGGCGCCGCGACGGGGTCGACATAGTAGCAGTGGTAGTTGCGCAAGGCCCTGAGGAGGGGATCGGTGCCTGCGATCGCGTCAACCTCGGCAAGCCGCGCACGTACGGTCTCGGGCAGGATGCGAGGCGGCTCCTGAACCGTCTCAGCGCTCCCTTCGCTCGATCCTGCAAGTATGAGTGCGAGCGCAAGGAGCGAGCCCGCGCGCCGCCTCGCTGCGCGGGGCGTAGTCCTGTTCTCCAACTTCATGTCTAGAGCCTTCCTCCTGTTGCCGTGGCCTCGCGCCTCTTGCCTCTGTCGGAAAATGGCTGGAGACGGTCAGCTGAAACCGTAGAGCTGCGCTGGATTGCGGACGAGAATGGCATCGCGCGTGCGCGCATCGCCAGCCCAGCGATCCAGCAGGTCGAGCAGGCGGGCATCGTCGGGCAGGTCGTTTTCGTGGCCGCGATGGGGCCAGTCCGAACCCCACACGAGCCGGTCGGGTGCCTGGGCGACATAGGCCTGGGCTATCGGGGCGAGATCCGCATAGTCGGGTGCACCTTCGCCGCTGGCGATATAGGCCCCGGAGAGCTTCACCCAGGTCCGCCTGGTACCCAGCAAACGCAGGACGGCACCATGGCCTTCGGGCGTCCCAGGTTCCTGCGGAGTGACAAAGCCCAGATGGTCGATCACCAGGGGCACGGGGAGCGCGGCAAGGTCCGCTTCCATCGCGGCGATCTGACTGGCCCGGGCGAAAATCTGGATATGCCAGCCCATCTCCTGCGCAAGGCGCGCGGTGGCGTGCAGACGGGCCGTGTCCGTGCGGCCCCAGATCTGGGGCGATACGAAGTTGACGCGCAGCCCGCAGATGCCGGCCTGTGCCATGGCCGCAAGCTCGGCGCGCGGGGGCGGGGCGTTGCAGTCGATCACGGCCACCCCGCGCGCCTGCGCGCCCATCTGGCGCAGGGCATCGAGCGTGGCGCGATTGTCGGTCCCGTAGGTGGATGGCGTGACGATAACAGTCCGACGCGTGCCGATCCGGTCCTGGAAGCGTCGGTAGGCGGCCACCGTCGCCTCACCGACCGGGGAGCCCGGCCAGCCCGGCCGGGCGGGAAAACGCGGGTCGAGAATGTGAATATGGCTGTCGCAGGCATCGGCGGGGACGGCAAAGCGCGGCCCCCGCCGGGCCGATGAATAGGGAATGGGCCCGGCATCTGTGGCGCAGCCTGCGAGGAGGGGGCCAGATCCCAGGGCCGCAAGAGACGCGCCCATGCACAGGCTGCGAAGAAAGCCGCGCCGTTCGCACGAGAGATCGGGCAGGGCGAACCGATCAGACAAGAGGGCATCTCCCGCGCGCTGTTTGAAGGAAGAAGGGCAGACCGTGTCCGAGTGGACATCAGAGGCCGCAGGTGTGCCGGAGCGGTCCGCCACGCGTGGCCTCGGAAGGCCTCGCGCGGCGGACCGCCGCCAGCTTTGCGGATCAGTAACGGACCCGCACGCCGAAGCGGAAGTTGCGGCCGACAAGATCATAGACCGACGAATTGGTGGCCATCGCGATATTGGCGGCGGCCGGAGCGATCGGCGGATCCTTGTCGAGCAGGTTGCGCACGTCGAGGAAGAGCTCCACCCCGCGGTCGAGGACCGGCAGCTTGTAGGAGATCTGGGTGTCCAGATAGAAGATCGGGTCGATCTTCGTCAGGCTGAGATCCGCCGAAGTACGGGTGTTGTCGTAGGATCCACCACCGATCAGGCGGCCCTGCATGAAGAACCCCAGCGTTTCGCTGCTCAGGCGCATCTGCATGTTGCCCCCCCAGTGCGGGGTGCCGTTCAGACCCACTTCGCCCGCGCGATCAATCGGCGGCGACCCGGGAACGACGTTCTCCAGCTTGTCGAGATAGCTCGCCAGCGTGCGCACCGAAAGCTGCGTGTCGGGACCAATGAGATCGCCGACGGAGGTGCGGTAGGAGACCTCGAAGTCGAGGCCCCGGGCCTGCTGCGAGGAGAGGTTGATCGGGGTGCCGAAGATCGTGGTGAGATTGCCGCCAGCGTCGCGCTCGGTCAGGTTGCAGGCAAAGTCATTGCCTCCAAAGCACTGGTCGACCACCTGCTGCGGCGTGATCGTCACAATCGCGTTGCGGATCTTGATGTTGTAGAAGTCCACCGACATCGAGAGTCCGGGCACCTGGATCGGCTGGATCACGGCGCCCAGCGTCAGCGTGTTGGCGATCTCGGGCCGCAGGTCGGGGTTGCCGCCCGCGATGTTGGGAATGCCGCGCACCAGCACGTTGTTGTTGAACGGATCGGTCACCGAGGCCGTGAACTGACGGCCCGCGCTGAACAGTTCATTCACGTTCGCGGCGCGGATGTCGCGCGAGCGGGTGCCGCGAATGCGCAGGCCCTCGAAGGGAACCCAGCTGAAACCGGCCTTCCACGAAGCGATCGAGCCACTGGTCGAATAGTCGGTGACGCGCACCGCGCCGTTGATGTCGAGTTCCTGGGCGATCGCCACGTCGCGCAGCAGCGGAGCCTGCAGTTCGAGGAAGGCTTCCTTGACCGAATAGCCGCCGCTCCAGGGCTGCGGGTTGCCGAAGATCCAGGCGAAGTTCTGCGAATCGATGTCCGACGTGACGTTGGCGCGTTCCTTGCGGTACTCCGCGCCGACGGCGGCCGAAATCGGGCCTGCCCAGCCTTCAAACAGCGTGCCCGAAGCGTTCAGGGCGAAGTTGTCCATCGTCAGCTTGGAGACCGAGTGGCTCGTGCCCAGAACATAATCGAGCGCGGCTTCGGAAGGGGCGTTTGCGCCGAACGGATTGAACGGGACGCAGCCATTCGCGGGATTGGCGAGAGAAGAGCGGCACACGATCTGTCCGTTGTTCTCCACCGCGTCCACGGCCTGCAGGAAGCGGGGGACATTCTCCATGTTGAAGATGTCGTTGTCCTGCTTGCTCTGCCCGCGCTGGTAGTAGGCTTCCCAGTGCCAGCCCGACACGTCGCCTTCGGCGCCCGCCACGATACGATAAGTCGTCGCGTTGTTGCGCGTCGTCACCAGCCCGCGGTCGCGCGAATGGCGCAGGAACGTCAGCGAGGTAACGCCGGTATCCAGCATCTGGTCGCGGATCTCGTCCGGGAGGAAGGCGTTGTCGGCCTGGATCGTCAGGGGGTTGCCGATCTGGTGGCGGTTGGCGCCGTTGGCATAGGTCGTGCGGCTGCGCCCGAAGAGACCTTCGGCAAAGAGCGTCACCTCCGGCGCCAGTTCGTACTGCGTACGGCCGTAGAAGTTCAGGCGCGACATCGGGCGCGCCAGCGCCTGGTAAAGCTCGGTGTTCACACCGTCGCCGCCGATCTGCTGGCTACCCGCGCGGTAGCTGCCGAAATCGTAGGGGGCCATCGAACCATCGGGCAGGAACTGGATGCCGCCCAGCGCCGCGTTGGCGTCTGCCGTTCCGCCGTTGCCGTTGAGGATCATGCCGCCCACGGTGCCCACCGAGAGAACGTCCGAAGAAATTATGCGGGTCGGTCCGCCTGCCGGGCCGTTGATGAAGGTGTTGCCCTGGCGCGACCACTTGCGGTCGATCGGCTCCACGCCCTTGGTGTCGTAGTATTCACCCGCCACCTCGAAGTGCCCGCGCCCGTCGGCGAAGGAGGTGCCGTAGGCGCCCGTGGCCTTGAATTCCTTGTTGTCGCCATGTTCGGTGAGGCCGTAGTGCGCGTCGAGCTTGACCCCTTCGAAGCGCTTGTCGACCACGAAGTTCACCACGCCTGCGACGGCGTCCGAACCATAGGCGGCCGAGGCGCCGCCGGTCACGATGTCGACCCGCTGGATCAGGGCCGAGGGGATCAGGTTGGCATCGACACTGCCGGTCAGGGCGCTGGGCACCATGCGGCGACCGTCGAGCAGCGTCAGCGTGCGCTCACGGCCGAGCGAACGCAGGTTGAGGAAGCTCTGGCCCCCGTTGGTCGTGCCCGAATTGCTCTGCGGGCCCGAGGTGTTGGTGAGGGCCGGCAATGTGCGCAGCGCGTCCGCCATCGTCGAGGGGGCCGCCTCGATGAGCTGCTCCTGATCGAGCGCGGTGATCGGGGTCGGGGCGCTGAAGCCGCTCGCCGCGATGCGCGAGCCGGTCACGATGATGGCCTCGCCAGCCGGTTCGTTGCTCACGGACTCGGGCAGGGATTCATCCGGGGTGCCGCTCTGTGCAAACGCGGTGGAACTGAATGAAAGCGCGGCCGCGCCCAGCATGGCGCGCCGGAGCGTAATCCCCAGACGCGGGAATTTGCGGGTATCCATAGACATCCTCCTCAATTGGTATCGTCCACATTAAGTGGAACGCTTTTGCTGTTTTGTGGGGGCTGATTAGGACAAGGATGCGCGTTCATCAAGACAAAATGCAACGTCGTTGCATATTTTGATGACTTGCCTGATGCAGACCCGAAATTCGGAAAAGCACCCGAGCGGACCAGCCCCGGCCCTAAGGCGCGAAACTCCCACGCATTCCCATGGCCATGTGACCGAAAAACGGGAGTAGAACGTTGCGTCGGCAGGGCAGATGTGCGGCGCGCAGAGTGTCGCGACCTCAACCGAGCAATCCGCTGTGCCAGCCGATTTCAGCGTGCAAACACCCGTTTCAAATGAAGCATGCATGCACGCCGGGAGTCCCCGCGAAGAGCAGGTATTCCCGGCGCAATGCCCTCACGATCCGAGCCCGAAGGCGATCCTCACCAATGCACGCCGAGCCGGATTGGCCCCCGGAACGAGAGACTCGAGGGGTACGCGAATGTCTGCCCGGAATCGAGTTTCATGCCCGGCATGCGCGCGACCAGTTGTTCGAGGAACACCTTCAGTTCGAGCCGCGCCAGCCCTGCGCCCACGCACAGATGGACACCGTGGCCGAAGGCGAAGTGACGCGATGCGTTGGCGCGGCACAGATCGACTTTCTCGGGCTCCGGAAAATGGGTGGGGTCGTGGTTGGCAGCGGCGATCATCAAAAGGATGCGGGCGCCTTCCGGGATCGTGTGTCCGTCCAGTTGCGTCTCGCGCGTTGCCACCCGTCGCCAGCTGATCACCGAGGGCCTGTAGCGCAGCATTTCCTCGACTGCCTGCGGAATGATCGACGGATCGGCGACGAGGCGCTCCCACAGGTGCCTGTCCTGCAGCAGGGTGAGCAAGGCGCTGGCCATCACGTTCGAGGTCGTTTCGTGCCCGGCCACGATCATCGTGAACAGCATGCTCTCGATCTCGTTGATCGTCAGGTCCTGCGGGTTGGCGCGGTGACAGCTAACGAGATGGCCTAGAAAACTGTCCTCGTCTTTCTCCATCATCGCCGCAACGTGGTCCTCGCAGAACTTCCACATCGCGATGAGGCCTTCGACTTCGTCCAGTTGCTCCTCTTCGGTGCAGCGCCCCCAGGTCAGGCTCACGCGGTTCGCGGTCCAGGCCTTGACGTCGGGCACGCGATCATCCGGGATGCCGACAAAACGCATGCCGACGTGCGCGGGCAGATCGTAGGCGAACTCGCTGACCATGTCGGCGTGACGATGCCCGTCCGGATCGGCTGGCTTGGCCAGCAGCCTGTCGATGAAGTCGTCCGCAAGGCGGCGTATCCAGGGCTCTGCGGCAGCGACACGTTTCGTGCTGAAGGCATTGGTCGCATGCTTGCGGATACGGGCGTGCTGCGGCGGATCGAGATTGGTGAGAACGGGATTCATGCGAAACCCGCTTTCGCGGAGTCGTTGCAGGACCTGCGGGGACATCGGGGTTACCGCGCTGAGCGTAATCGCGGCGCTCCATGTTGCCGGATCGCGGAATATGTCGCGCACATCCTCGTAACGCGTCACCACCCAGTAGTCGATTTCGGGGCTGTAGAAGACCGGCTCTTCCTTCTGCACACGCGCAAAGAAGGGATAGGGGTCATCGATGAAGGGGTGGTCGAACGGGGTATATTCGGCGGCCGCTCCTGAAACCGGACACCCCGTCATGGCAGCTGCGCTGCGCTTGATGTCGAACTGCGCGGCGGCGCCATCCTCCAGAGCTGATGATTCAGCCATGTCTGCACTCTCCCATGTTGCCGCGTGGGAATCGACGTTCCCTTGTCGGCGTTACATACAGACCTGTATGTGTTCGAATCCGGGCCATGTAAATGGATAAATTACGAAGCGGGGCGAGCCCGAATCGAGCTAGAAGGCACACGCGCAAGGAGCGCTGTGCGAGCTCTGATGTGCGGTGAAAAGTGGCGTGCAGATCTCTAGGGCGTCGTAAGCGGACGCGTCAGGCAGGCCAGGGCGGCATCCAGGTCCTCCAGCCCGCGACTGTCCGGGAAGGACGGGGCCACCCGCATGAAGCTGTTGGCAAGAGCGGAACGGATACGTGCTTCTTCGGGGGGGAAATCCATTTCCTCGAACAACTTCGCAAAGTACCCCAGGCGCAGCCTGTCGACCTCTTCCAGCGCCTTGCGCGCCCGAGGATCGGTGCGCCCCCATTGCCGGATTGCGAGTTCGGTGGTCAGGATGCGATCCTCCTCCGTTCGCTCGAACGCAATCCTCAGAAGAGCGCGCAGACGGACATGCGGTGACGAACCGGTCGTTTCGAGGCGCGCGATGATCGCCAGTGTCGAGGACGATCGCCAATCGTCGAGCAGACGCGCCAGCAGGGCATCGCGACTGGGGAAATGCCAGTAGAAGCTGCCTCGGCTGATGCCCAGTTGCTTGGCGAGGCGTTCGATGCGAACCGCCTCGATGCCCTGACGTGCAAGCGCATCACCCGCAACGCGAACCCAGTCGTGATCCTCCACCTTGCTGCGCGCCGACAATCTGCCTCTGGGTTGTTCCTCGGCCAAATCCTTTGCCTTCTCCCTTCTACGAACGCAGGCTGTGCCCTTGGGTAAAGCCTAATGCCGAATATCTGCCGATTTCATGGCATTTGGCAAAACATAGTGAACCGCCTTTGAATTTTGGAGCATTTCCGAGCCTTTTCGCGCACATCGCTTGATAGTCTGCCGTCGACCATGAGAGGGGCATTCGGGATCGGACGTGCGAAGATCGAAAGCACGGTCAGATCCGCCCCTCTTGGGTTTCTTGACGTCTTCTCTCCAGATTTTGAAGGCGGCGACCGGTGCGCCGTGTTTCCTGAGGAACTGTACGCTCCCTGGCAGAAAGACGATGCGTTCCAAGCTCCTTCGTATCCGTTCGTTGAGACATCGGTGATTCAGTAGCGGTCTTCCATGCCGGGGAACTGAGGCAGTGCCGGATCGACGTGGTCCCAGTCGAGCTTGTCCTTGACGTAGATGGCCGCCGTTGGAGAAACCGAGTTGGGATCATCAAGCGTGCCGGACTGGAAGATCATCAAGGGGCCGGGAAGATCGCCCGTCGTGAACAGGCGGCTCGCGCAGGTCGGGCAGAAATGCCGCGAAACCCGCCCGCCGGTGTCACCTGTCGTCGTGTAGTTTGCGATTGGCCCAGAAACCTTCACACGGTCCTTGTGGAACCCGGCAATCGTGGTGTGCCCGGTACCTGTGGCCAACTGGCAATCGCGGCAATAGCATTGCCAGACCCATTCCGGCTCTCCTTCCAGTTCATAGCGGACAGCCTGGCACATGCAGCCCCCGGTTCGGGGCGAAGGGGACGGTCCTGCGCGATCAAGCGGCGCGCTCATGCGTCCTCTTCCACCGTCGTGGCTTCCTCGCGGATCAGCCGCTCCATCATCTTGCGCATCAGGAACGGGCCCTTGTCCTGCGGCAGGAAGAGCTTCTCGATTTCCGGATCGGTTCGGTCCCAGATCTTCTGCTGCTCCTCGATCATCTCGCGATCTTCCTCGAAGGTCGCCATCACGACATCCATCCGCTCGGCCAGCTTGCGCGTCATCTCCGGCGTGCTGCCAATGAGGCCTGTGGCGTAATGGTAGGCGGTGTGCGTGGCGTCGATCGGGGTCACGGCCTGCTGTTCGATGTTGCGGCTATAGGGTTCTATGCCGATCGGCTCCTTCATCCCGCACTCCATCGCGGTTCCCGCCGGGTAGCGGGCGCCGCGCAGGACGAAGATGCCCGGGACATGGAAATCGTAGCTGATCCAGGTGTCGACCGTCTCCCCGTTCTGAGCGCCGGGAAGGTCGGCGTCGACAAACCAGCGCTCGAAGCGGACCGAGCGGTCCTGCGTGGTGATGCGCGGTGCACTCTGCGCCCACCAGGCCCCCGTCGCGATGCGCAGCGTCGTCTCGTGCACGAAGTCGACATGCGAAAGGTCGCACAGGTTGTCGTGCACAAGCTGGTAGTGGGCATCGTATTCGATGCTGTTGGCCCGCATCGGCTGTTCGGGATTGTCGATCCCATGGGCATCGGGAATCAGCGCCTCGTCGGCCCTGTCGGCATCGCCCATCCAGACCCAGATCCAGCTGTCCTTCTCGACGACGGGATAGGTGCGGATCGCGACCTTGGTAGGTGTCTCCAGCAGCGGAACATGGGCGCAGCGCCCGTCGGGTCCGAACTTCATGCCATGGTACATGCAGCGGATCGCATCGCCCTCCACCCGGCCCATCGAGAGGGGCGCATGGCGATGCGGGCAGCGGTCTTCGGCCGCGTGCAGCCGGCCTGTCGTTTCGTCGCGCCAGACCACGACGGGGGCCCCGATGATGACACGGCCAAGCGGCTTTCCGGGAGCAAGGTCGCGCGTCCAGCCAAGCACGTACCAGGAATTGCGTAGGAACATGAGCCTCTCCAATGTTGTCTTGTTTGAGCGTATGTATGACATACACACGAGATTTTGCTAGTCCCTTTTGCGTGACCGTTTCTGCACCCTCGACAGTAAGCTCCATTCCCGACGTGGAGCGGATTGCCCGTTTCCGCGATCGCCCGGCCGTCTGGCTGAGCTATGGCGGCGCGGCGGTCCTTGGCGCCTATCGCGAACGCCTGGAACCACTGGGCCTGCGCCCAAGCTGGGTGACTGCACTTGCCATCGTCGAGGAAAAGGAGGGCATCACGCAAAGCGGTCTGGCGCGCGAACTGCGGATCAACCGCGCCTCGGCAATGGCGATCAGCCAGCGCATGGACGAGGAAGGGCTGGTGCTGCGCGAGGCCCTGCCCGGCCGCAACCGCACCGGATTGACCCTGACCGCAAAAGGCGAGGAGCGCCTCGCGCAGGCATGTGCCATCGAGCGGTGCATGGTCGAGGAATGGATGGGCGACATCGGCGAGGAGGACTTCGAGGCTTTCCTGCGCGTTCTCAAGACGATGGTTGCGCGGGCCGCCTGTTCACAGCCCCGCGACTGAGATCCTGCTTACAGTCAGCTCAAAAACTCCAGACCCGAGCGGCGCAAGGCTGGGGCGCAGAGTACTGGGCGTCGACTTGTGCGACCTGTGTGGCGAGCCCCTGGTGAGGGGGCAGACGACCCGCGTACCCGAAGAGTATCGGGCGCAGCTCAGAGGTCTGGTCGGGCTCATCCATCCCAACCCGGCCCGACGGGAGGCTTCCCGCGCGCAGCTGCCTCCTCGGCTCGCCGGGATGGAAAGCGCCGATTTGCTTGAGCTTGCTTGCGCGCTTGCCACGGTGCTCGATCATCGCACGGCGAGACCGCTGGGGCGCCAGACCGCCACGCAGGGGGAGCTGGCAAAGCTCATCGTCGCGGCTTTGGCGCAGACCTGGCCTTTGCTTTGCGGATGGCCGAATGCGTTTGAGGCACTTCTGGCCGGCCGGATCAACGCCCATGCGAAGCAACGAGGCGATGGGAATGGCGGGGCGAGCCACCGGCTCCTTTCGCGGGCTCGGGTGTCCAGCCTGGCACCAGCGCCGCAAGCTTTGCTTTGCGACTTCATCGAAGAGTGCCGTGCGGCGAGGGACAGGGGTCTGACCGCCCATCAGGCCTCGCAGGTATCGGGCGCGCATTTGCGTACACTCGTCAAAATGCGGCGCGCCGGTGAGCTGCCTTCGGTTCTGGCGCTCGATGGGCAAAGATTGCATGTCCTGTTCGAGAGGGAAGCCATCGAGCGACTGGCCGGTCAGCATACGGCTAGCAAGCGTCTGGTCCGCGCGTCCGCCAACCTGGGCATTCCCGGCTATGCCCTGCGCGAACTGATGTGGTTGGGCTTGATCAACGAGGCGCCCTTGCCGCCAGGCCGGAAAGGCAAACACACCGTGGACGAGGCCTCGCTTGCGCAGTTCACGCGGCGCCTTTGCGGCAATCTCGAGGTGGCTGACCGACGGTTCCCCGTCCGGCTCTGGGATCTCATGTTGCAGTTGGGCGGCCGTCCCAAGCCCTGGGCGGCTGTTCTCGCCGCCATCGCCAACGGCGGACTGGCTGCGGCGCTTGCGTCAGGCCAAGGCCCGATCGCGGAGCGAATTCGTTTGTCCGATGACGTCGATTTGAAGGCGCCGGCGTTCGCGCTTAACAGCGAAATGGATTGGGCTGACGTAGCAGTGAGCAAGCGGGAGTGCGCCGATATCCTCGGCCTCTCTCCCACCAATTTCTCACGCTACAGCGACTTCCTGTTGGGCCCGGGGAAGCCCTTTCGCGACATTCGAATGGTGGATGCCGTCATACTTGCAAAGCGGTACATTGGCACGACCGAGATCGCGAAGAGGCTCAAGCTGCATCATGTCGCCGCCCTGAATTTGGCCATGCAACGGGGCGTGAAGTTCGCCGACAAGGGGCTGTTCGATCGAGAATCTGCGCAAACCCGAATTCCAGAAATGGGCCGAACCGAGGAAAGCCTGATCCGTGGTATGAAGCAGGCTTCGTCACCGAAGAGGAATCGAGGCAGGGAGATGGACATGCGAGCAAAGGTTGCAGCGGATGGCCGGATAAGGATTCCTGCCCTTGTGTATCAGCAACTGGGGCTGAAGGCCGGTGACACGGTCTATTTCGAGCTTACCAAGCATGGAGCAGTGCTGCGCACCGCGGCGCAAACTGTCGCCCAGGCCCAGGCTCTGGCGTCGATGGCTTTCTCGAGATGCGGCGAGAAGGCAGCGGCGAATAGCCGGCGCGCGACTGGTCAAAAAATGAGGGGCGCGTGCGGTCGGCTCGCGTGCGCCCATTGCGGTAATTTCTGTGCGTATCAAGGTCGCCCGAAAGCGGACAGACTTAGAGCGTAAACGCGAAGCACTGTGTGGCCGCATGAGTTGATTTCATAGGTCATCGCGGCTGCGAAATGCGCCGCGCTGTACTATTGTTACTTCGGGAGCGGACGGGGGCAGAATCGGAATCTGAGAAGGAAAATTACCAATGAAGTCGATGATCGAGTGGCTCAGATCTTGTGGAAGATCAGCTACTAAAGCCTCGATCGATTTTTCCGCACGAACCAAGAACTGTCCCACCTTGTGCACCAGTGGTGAAGTAGTTGCATAATCAGAAGACGCTGCTCCACTGAAAAAGGTTCCAGCAAAAGCGGCGACTCCAATAACGAAATTTGACGCAGAGCGCTTCGCCCTTCCACCAGCTTTTTCTCCTTGGAACACGCCGCGATCAGCTGCGTCACGCAACTGTCTGAAAACTTCAACATCTCTATCCGTGAGCAAATCGTGTTCGCTCGCTGCGGCGATTACGTCAAAAGTGGGTTGAAGTTCGCCCGCTTTGACAAGGAAGCGACTGGCTTCGTCATCTGCGTCGCGTATGCTCGGAAATGCACGGAGCCAAGGCGCGAGATTCCGAACTAAGTCCGACAAAGGCCGGCGCACTTCGGGATCGAGCGGCTCGGTGTAGGATGCCGCTCCCGCAGTTAACTGCTGGTCAAACTCAATGAAAGATCCGAGTTCAATTGCGACCGGATAAAGGAAGCCGAGGACGTCAGGAATGGAGATAGATGGTCGGTCAAGCAAATCGACCAAATTCATTGTTGTACGACTGATGCCCCCCCAACCCGGTTGATTATCTAAACGCGAAGCAACATCGACGAAATTCCGGGCTCGCTGAAGAATGGCAGCGTGCATTTGCTGCGTCATTGGCCGTTGGGCCGCAGCTAGATCGTCTTGGTCTCCCCCGGCTGTCATGACAAAATGGTCATCGACGGCCTGAAAAGTTGCCCCTCCACGCGCCTGATGTAACTCTGAAACTCGACGTGCGGCCTCCCATTGCAACAGTAATTTTTCAATTTCTGGAGGCGGCCACTGGGGCAAAAATAGGCCAAGGTCGAGGTTCAGAGCGGCAAGCGCCGATTTCACGTCATTTAGCGATTTTCGTCCGAAGTTCGGGGTTCGTAATAGTTCCGACTCGGTTTTTTGAACCAAATCGCCGACGAAAAACACGCCGTCATTGTAGAGCGCGCTTTTGGTCCTGTTTCCTAATGGAAGAGTTGCAACCTGGGATAACATTTCCGATGTAATTGATCGATGTGGTCGAAGCCCGAGCCTATAAGCTTTGCCGATTACCGCGTTACGCGAAACTCCTCCGAGCGCCTCCGAGATTTGGGAGGCTGTAAAGCCATCGCTCCACATTCCTTTAAGGCGCTCAATCCTGTCTTCCGTCCAACTCACATGGCATCCCCAAGCTAGCGGTCGGACTTATCACGACTGCCACTCAGATGCATATTCGGTCAGATTCCGAAGAACAATGGCTGATGGTTCCATTCTCTTGCTTGACTGGATGTCCGCTTCCGGCCCGATCAGGCCGTCCAGTTTGCCAGGCGACGGAGGCGCAAGAGTAGGCTGCACAAAACTGCGCGGCAAAGCTTCGCCTGGCAGCGGTCGCGTTCGCTTGATTGTTGCTGAGGGGTGCTTCGCGTCTAGCTGATGGCTGGCGAAGATTTAACCCAAGACCACTTGCGGGCAGACTTCGTGTCACTCCGGGCAAGGTTTAGTGTCAAGGGATAAAGTGTGTCCGTTGACAGCCAAGTTGGCCTGACAAATCGGGAACATCGGGGGTTTTGTCACAAGGCTTTGACAGGGTTCTTGCCCGATGTACCCCCTTTCGGACAACCCGTCTGCCCGATCCTGCGAAACCAATGACTTAGCAGGGGGCGCGCAATCCTTCCTCGCTCCGCTGTTCCAAAAAGGGCTTTGCCTTCGATGCTTCGCGCTGCGAGATTCCGCTCGTGCGACATGGCTATGCCGGTCATTGCCGAAGATCGGCTACGCCCAATTCTTCCCACATCCAGGTAAGGCTGTAACCGGCCATCTGCTCGTTGCCGGATTTGGCGGTTCCGTTCTCCAGGTACTTCAGCCATTCCACCACCTGTGCGCGCCCGGCCTTGGTCCTGACGGCCTGCCGCGGCGTCTTGTCCCCCAGAGCGGGGACCGGCTCGTCGAGGACCTGTCGGTATTGTCGGTCCATCATGTCGCGAACGATGCGCTGCATCTCCGCGGCAGGGATCTCCGGCTCGGCGGTTTCGTCGCGCTCCTGCCGTTGTTCAGCCATCATCTGGGCAACGGTGCGGATCTCGGTCAACGGTGCCTGCACCAGATCGCCCAGCAAGGGGATGAAGAGGTCTCGGGCACGCTTCGCGCGTTCGGCGCTGTTGACCTCGATCGTCAGGAATCGTCCCGCCAGCTCGGCGTTTCCAAGGATCGTCGAGCCATCGTCCATGGTAGATGCCAGCATTTGCGCGCCGGGCTGCGCGGGCCGCCTGGATTTGATGCGCTTGTCTTCCAGCCAATTCCAGAATTTGGCGGAAGCGGGCGACAAGGTGGGCAGGGTCTGGAAACGGGCTGCGATCTGCTTTTGTGTCACGCCTTTGGGCAGCGGGAAAACCAGGCGATGGAAGAGGATATCATCGCCGTCACTGTTGACCAGATCGGGCATCGGCGGGCCCATGACACCGGCAGCGTCCAGCAGCCAGGTCGAGGTGATCACGGGCGCGCTGTGGCGCAGCAGTACCGCGCGGTCGGTTACGTCGAAATCAAAGTCCGGGTCGGGCTGGGCGCCGATCTTCGCAAAGCCATCGATCAACTGCTCGCTGCCATCCGGACTAAATGCCAGCAAGGCTCCAGAAATGACGGCGCCGCTTCGGCCGACGATCAGGCGCGTGGCAATCCGGTCCCAGTTGTGCAAGCTGCTGCTCGCGCTGCGCTCCTCAACGGTGACAGGCTCGCCGCCCTGAAGCAGGTCGCGCAGACGCATCGACTTGCCTGGCACGATGTCGCTTACTTCGTAGAGTGACATCGGTGTCTGACGCAGGGCCTTGATATAGGCTTTGACGGAAGCCTTTTCGTTCCAGCCACGCCGCTTCAGGTAATCGTCGGCGAGATTTTCGCCATCGAACTCACGCCCGATCAGGTCTTCGAACGCGCAGCCCCACAAGGGACCTTCCCAGTGCGGGCCAACGATGTCGAGAAGTTCGTCGAAATCGACGTCGAGCTCGTCGGCCGCCGGTCCGAAATGTTCTTCCAGACACCCCTCAAGGCGTGTCTTCCAGGGTTCGCGCCCAGCATATTTGATCAGGCCGGACAGGTCGTGGATGGCGCGCAAGGGGAAAGCTCCTGGAGATGGTTCAATGGCACGATAATGCCGAGCCATTTGTTCCTATACGGCAAGCGAATTCGCAGCGACAGGTCACGTCATGCTTGGCGAGCGGAATGCGGGTAGGGCGATGCCTATATTGGCCAGCCATCGAGCACGCTCACACCGATCTACCGGACGATAACCCGTGACATCCTGCTTCGCCTCGATTTTCATGAGGTTATCGTGGAGGGCCCTCATCGGGATTACTTCCCTTGGGGCAAGGTCGTGCGCTACATTCGCTCACCCTATTCGCTCGAGCTTTTCGAAGCATGAGAATGTCCCTACACTGAAGGCTGGCGCCAGCGTAAAAGGATTGGCAGTTGCGTAAAACGATCCTCGCTCACAACTCCAAAAATCTGCTGCAAGGCGTGGCCAGTTCACGAGCGTTTCAACATCGCAAAGCGTTCGAGTACGCCGTTGATCACGCAATTGGTCCCCGGGTGCGAGCCGATGGTGCTGCCGCCGTCGATCTTTGGTGTGCTTGTTGATTGCCACTGAGAAGTGACCCGGGATTTCCATTGAGAATTGACCCGGGTGGGTATGGTTTATGTGCTGCCGTTTCCGGGCAGGTTCAAGATGCGGGTTTCTCCTTTCTGGCTTTGGGCGCAGCGGTGCTGGCGCGGAAGCGGAAGCTGTCGTTTCCGGTCTCCAGGATGTGGCAGTGATGGGTTAGCCGATCGAGCAGCGCGGTGGTCATCTTGGCATCGCCGAACACGCCAGCCCATTCGCTGAAGCTCAGGTTGGTGGTGATGACGACGCTGGTGCGCTCGTATAGCTTGCTGAGCAGATGGAAGAGCATGGCACCGCCCGATGGACTGAAGGGCAGGTAGCCCAGTTCATCGAGGATGAGCAGGTCGAGGCGTAGCAGGCGTTCTGTCAGCTGGCCGGATCGGTTCATGGTCTTTTCCTGCTCAAGCGTGTTGACCAGATCGACCGTGGAGAAGAAGCGGACCTTCTTGCGGTGATGCTCGACAGCCTGGACGCCCAGAGCTGTGGCGATATGGCTCTTGCCGGTGCCGGGCCCACCGATCAGCACGACGTTGTCGGCGTTTTCCATGAAGTCGCCCTGGTGAAGCTGGCGTACGAGGGCTTCGTTGATCTCGCTGGCGGCAAAATCGAAGCCCGCCAGATCCTTGTAGGCCGGGAAGCGAGCCGCCTTGATCTGATAGGCGATGGACCTGACCTCCCGCTCGGCCATTTCTGCCTTCAGGAGCCCAGACAGCATAGGCACGGCAGCGTCGAAGGCAGGCGCACCCTGCTCGATCAGATCGCCGGCGGCCTGAGCCATGCCGAACATCTTGAGGCTGCGTAGCATGACGACGATGGCCGCGCTGGCGGGATCATGACGCATGACGGATCTCCCTCAGCCTGTCATAGCGTACGACATTGGCCTCGGGCTCCTGCGTCAGACGCAGGGCCTGAGGCGCATCGATCGGCGCTGCTGGAGGCGCCTTGCCATCGATAAGGCGATGCAACACGTTGAGAACGTGGGTCTTGGTGGCAACACCGGCTTCCAGAGCCAACTCGACCGCACTCAACACAGCCTGCTCGTCGTGATGCAGAACGAGAGACAGGATCTCGACCATCTCCCTGTCGCCGCCCGGGCGCTTGAGCAGATGACCCTGTAACTGCCGGAAGGCTTCGGGCATCTCGAGGAGGGGGGCGCCATTGCGCAAGGCGCCGGGCTTGCGCTGGATCACGGCCAGATAATGCCGCCAGTCATAGATCGTGCGCCCCGGCTTGTGATGGGAACGGTCGATGAGCCGGGCATGTTCGCACACGATCTGGCCTTCGGCCGCTATGAGCAGACGATCCGGGTAGACCCTCAGGCTGACCGGCCGGTTCGCGAAGGATGCAGGCACCGAATAGCGGTTGCGGTCGAAGGCGATTAGGCAAGTCGGCGACACGCGTTTGATCTGCTCGACAAAGCCATCGAAGGGCCGGCCCAGCGGCATCAGGCAGGAAACTTCCTCGGCGTGCGCATCGGCCACGGTGCCGGGCAGCACACCGTGCTGGATCTCGCCCCATTGGGCGATGCATTGTTCTTCCAGCCAGGCGTTCAACTCAGCCAGATCGCGGAAGCTGGGCATTGGTTGCCACAACCGGCGCCGAGCGTCCTGGACGTTCTTCTCGACCTGTCCCTTCTCCCAACCAGAAGCCGGATTGCAGAAATCCGTCTCGAACAGATAGTGGCTGGCCATGGCGGCGAACCTGGCGTTGACCTGCCGCGCCTTCCCCGTCCCGATCTTGTCGACAGCGGTGCGCATATTGTCGAAGATGCCCCGCTGCGGCACGCCGCCCAGCACCCGGAATGCCTGCGCCAGCGCGTCGAACAGCATCTCATGGGTCTGGAGCAGATAGGCCCGCACGATGAAGGCGCGGCTATGTGCCAGCTTGGTATGGGCAACCTGCAACTTGGTCACCTTGCCGTCCAACACGGCATAATCCTCGCTCCAGTCGAACTGGAAGGCCTCGCCAGGCTGGAAAACCAAAGGCACGAACGTCCCCGCCCGCTGGTCTGCTGTTCATATTGAAGCTCGGACCGCCATCGCCGCGCAAAGGCGGCCACCCGGTTATAAGAGCCATCGTAACCCAGCTTCACCAGATCACCGTACAGCTGCTTGGCAGTCCGCTTCTGCTTGCGGGATTTCTTCGATTCCACTCGTAGCCAACCCGTCAGCTTGTCCGCGAAGGGATCGAGTTTGCTGGGCCGCAATGGAACCTTGAAGCTGGGCTCAACCGTATCGGAGCGCAGATACTTGCGAATGGTGTTGCGGGACAGGCCGGTCCGGCGCCTGATCTCCCGAATGGAGATCCCTTGCCGGAAATGCCACCGGCGGATCACACTGAGTAAGTCCATGTCGATCACTCTAAGACCCTCCGACTGGCAGCCGGAAGGGAGGAAAACATGGGTCAATTCTCAGTGGTAATTTATACGCGCCCCGGGTCACTTCTCAGTGGCAATCAACAGGTTGCACAAAACTGCGCGGCCAGGCTTCGCCTGGCTGCGGTCGCGGTCGCTTGATTGTTGCTGAGGGGTGCTTCGCGTCTAGCTGATGGCTGGCGAAGATTTAACCCAAGACCACTTGCGGGCAGACTTTGTGTCACTCCGGGCAAGGTTTGGTGTCAAGGGATAAAGTGTTGGATGCCCCGCGAGGATTCGAACCTCGATAGACGGAATCAGAATCCGTAGTCTTACCATTAGACGACGGGGCATCATCGTTGGAGAGGCGCCTCTAGGGGGTGGTGTGATTCGGGTCAAGGGGAAATTTGCATCGGGCTTGCCCCTTTGTCCGCGGGCGGTTAGCATCGCGTCAGGTGCCCACCGCCAGGGTGGGAAGATTTGAACGAGATTTGGTGAAAATGGCGGAGCATGATCCGCCGGCCGCGAAAGTCGATGTCCCGCGCCGCGCTTCCAAGCGGCGCAAGGGCCGGAAGGGGAAGTCTTCCAGGTCCGCGAACGGGGCAGCTGTGGGCAAGGGGGCGTCGCAGGCGACGTCCGGGCCCGCGGCAGGCGCAGTGCCGCGCGAACGAAACGAGAAGAGGGGCTCCGGTCCCGACAGTGGCGGGCGCGGTGCGTCCCGCCGGCGCTTTGGCGAGGGGCGAGCGTCCCAGGCACGCGATGGATCTGGCGATGCGTCCCCGCGCGAGTTGGGCCGTGGGCGGGCAACCGTGCGCAAGGCATCTTCCGAAGGGCCAGCTGGCGGCGGGGTGTCCGATCGCAAGGTTCCGGGCCCCAAGGCCTTGGCGAATGGCAACGGACGCGAGGGCGCATCACGGCAGTCCTTTGCCGCGATCGATCTGGGTACGAACAACTGCCGTCTGTTGATCGCGCGGCCGTCCGGACAGCACTTCACGGTAATCGACGCGTTCAGCCGCGTTGTCCGACTGGGCGAGGGGCTCGCCCAGTCGGGACGGCTTTCGGACGCGGCCATGGACCGCACCCTCGCCGCGCTCAAGATCTGTGCCGAGAAGCTCATGCGGCGCAATGTCCATCTGGCGCGCTCGGTCGCGACCGAGGCCTGCCGCCGAGCCGAGAACGGGCCGGAGTTCATCGAGCGCGTGCGCCAGGAGACCGGGATCGCGCTCGACATCATCAGCGCGCGCGAGGAAGCGCGTCTCGCCGTGCTGGGCTGCCACGTGCTGCTTGAGGAAGGCATGGGGCCGGCGATGATCTTCGACATCGGTGGCGGATCGACCGAACTGGTGCTGATCGAGAGCACCGGTACGGTGCCGCGCATCCTCGATTGGCAGAGCGTGCCCTGGGGGGTGGTTTCGCTGACCGAAAGCGTGGGGCCGGAAGGGACCTGCGAGGCTGAGCGTCTGGCCCGCTACCGCCACATGCACAGCCTCGTCAGCGAGAGTTTTGCCGATTTTGCGCAGCGTATCTCGGGCGCGCGGGGCAGTGCCGGGCGCAACGGTCCGCTGCGGCTTCTGGGCACGAGCGGTACGGTCACGACACTGGCCAGCCTGCATCTGGAACTGCCGCAATACGACAGGCGCATGGTCGACGGGCTGATCGTGCCGGCGCGGTCGATGCGCGATATCAGTACGCGCCTGTCGACCATGGCGATCGAGGATCGGCGCGAGCTCAACTGTATCGGCAAGGAGCGCGCGGACCTGGTCGTGGCGGGATGTGCTATCCTCGAATCGATTCTCGACCTATGGCCCGCCGAGCGTCTGGGCGTTGCGGACCGTGGTATCCGTGAGGGAATCCTGCGCAGCCTAATCTCGTCGCAGACAACACGGCCGTCCGCAGGGGCGCCCACACATACGGAAAGGGACGCGATGACGCGTGCAGGGGCAGGGCGATGAGCCGTTCGGGACGCGATCCGGGCGAACGCCTCAAGACCGCCAAGAAGCGGACCACTTCGTCCGCGCGCTGGCTGACCCGCCAGCTCAACGATCCCTATGTCAAGAAGGCCAAGGCGGATGGCTATCGCAGCCGCGCGGCCTACAAGCTGATCGAACTCGACGAGAAGTTTGATCTGCTCAAGGGCACGACGCGCGCGGTTGACCTGGGCATCGCGCCGGGCGGCTGGAGCCAGGTGCTGCGTCTCAAGTGCCCGAAGGCGGCGGTGGTGGGCATTGATCTTCTGCCGACCGATCCGATCGAGGGCGTGACCATCTTCCAGATGGACTTCATGGCCGACGAAGCGCCCGCTGCGCTGGAGGAAGCGCTTGATGGCGCGCCCGATCTGGTCCTCTCGGACATGGCGGCGAACACCGTGGGGCACAAGCAGACCGATCACCTGCGCACGATGGGCCTGGTGGAAACGGCTGCGGACTTTGCAATCCAGACGCTGGCGCCCGGCGGCGCCTTCGTCGCCAAGGTCCTGGCGGGTGGCACCGATGCGCAGCTCCTCGGGCTGCTCAAGAAGCATTTCACCAGCGTCAAGCACGCCAAGCCGCCCGCGAGCCGTAAGGACTCCTCGGAGTGGTACGTGATTGCCAAGGGGTTCAAGGGGTAAGAGCCCCTCGCTGGAGAGATCTGAAAGTTCGCGAAAAGGTGATTCCGAGGGCCATCGCCCTCGGGCTCCCATGACTGTCGACCTCACCTTTGCCAGCTACGGTGGCGGTGAGAGGTGAGGTGGACGGTCATGGGGTCAAGGGGTGATGAGCCCTTGTCTTGATCCTTGCTTCTGCTGTTCTTCTGCCTGTTCTGCTGCCATGCAGACGAAAACGGTCCGCGAACGACTCGGTGACGTTCGCGGACCGTTTTCCACCGACGCGCCGAAGCGTACCGGATATCATCCTGCCCTGTGCTTACTCGACGACGGCGTCTTCGGCAGCGGCGGGTTCCTCGGCAACCTCTTCGGCGGCAGCTTCGCCTTCGGCGGCTTCTGCGTCCGCAGCTTCATCCTCGGCCGGTTCTTCGGCCGCGGGCGCTTCGGGAAGCGGCAGGTTCGAGCCCTGGGTGTTGAGCCAGGCGATGAGGTTGGCGCGTTCCTCGGGCTTGGAGAGACCGGCGAAGGTCATCTTGGTGCCCGGCGCGAAGGCCTTGGGGCTGGTCAGCCACTCGTTCAGCTTGTCGAACGTCCATTCGCCGCCCACGCTCTTGAGCGCGTCGGAGAAGGCAAATCCGCCTGCGCCCGTGCCCACGCCTTCACCGACAACGCCGTGCAGGTTGGGGCCGATGCCGTTGGCGCCGCCCGATTCGATGGTGTGGCAGGACTTGCACTTGGCGAAGGAAGCCTCGCCCTTGGCAAGATCGGCGCTGGCCAGCAGCGTGGCGAACGGCACTTCGCCCGAATCTTCCGATTCGATCTCGACGCCTTCGATGGCGTAGCCCATGGTTTCCGGACGGTGGTGCTTGTCGGCACCGAAATACATCGAACTGACGATAGTCAGGCACAGGCCAAGTGCGCCTGCCCCAAGCACCCAGCCCGTGATGGTATTGAAACGATTATCCATTCACAAAGCCCCTCGCAATGCCCCCACCTTTAAACGTATTTTCGCTCTTTATGGCATTGGGCTCTAGTGTTCCGGGGCTTTGAGCGCAAGACCGATTGCGCATTTCACGAAGTTACAGATTGTTCGGTCCGGTTGCATGACAGGCCTTGCGGGCATGCCGGTTTGCGTTGCGCACGGCGGGAAAGCGCCGTAAACGCGCGCGCACCATGAGCTCCTATCCCAAACCCGCCCTCGCACAGGTTTCCTCCATGTCGGATGCGGCTGTTGCCGCGCCGGACCGCGCTGTCGCGTTTCAGGGCGCGCCGGGGTGCAATTCGCACCGCGCCGCGCTCGAGTACGACGCGCAGTGCCTGCCGCTGCCCTGCTTCTCCTTCGAGGACGCGCTCGATGCGGTGCGCGATGGGCGGGCCGAACGGGCGATCATCCCTATCGAGAACTCGCAGCACGGGCGCGTGGCCGACATCCACTTCCTGCTGCCCGAAAGCGGACTTTCGATCGTGGGCGAGCACTTCACCCCGATCAACCACGCGCTGATGGCGCTGGGGCAGGGGCCGTTCACGGCAGCCTACAGCCACCCGCAGGCGCTCGGCCAGTCGCGCCGTTACCTGCGCGAGAAGGGCATCGTGCCGATGGCCTATGCCGATACTGCGGGCGCGGCGGCCTATGTGCGCGAGATGGGCGATCCCACGCTGGCCGCGATCGCGCCCAAGCTGGCGGCCGAGCTCTATGACTTGCAGATCGTGGAGGACAATGTCGAGGATGCGGACGACAACACGACGCGTTTCGTGGTGCTGGCGCGCGAGCCGCTCGACCCCTTCACGTTGCAGGGCCAGAAGACGATGACGACCTTCATCTTCGAGGTGAACAACGTGCCGGCCGCGCTCTACAAGGCGCTCGGGGGCTTTGCGACCAACGGGGTCAACATGACCAAGCTGGAAAGCTACCAGACTGGCGCGAGCTTCGCGGCCTCGAAGTTCTACGTCGATATCGAAGGCGCACCGGGCGAGGAGCGGGTGGACCGGGCGATGCAGGAACTGGCGTTCCACTGCAAGTACGTGCGCCCGCTCGGCACCTACCGGCTCGCACGTCCGCGCGGGTAAGGCCTCCGCTTGGCCTAGCTGGGCGGTGATTTTCGTCGGCTTTTGAAGTGCTTTTGCCGGGAATGGCGCGAGGGCTTCTTGCGCCGCCGGGACCCCCATGCCAACTAGACACGGGTGAGCGTCGGAGCGGATCATATCGCGGCAGGGTCCGCAGCGGCACAGGCCCGCGCTGACTGGGAGGCCGTGCGCGCCTCGGGCGAGATCCAGTTCGCGCCCGTGCCCCATCCCGAAGTGCCCATTCCCGAAACGCCCGCCTGGCTGCAGGTCCTGGGGCGCATCCTCGAGGCGATCTTTGCGCCTATCGGACGGCTGCTGGGCATGTCCTGGGGGATCTTCCAGTGGGTCCTGCTGGCGCTTGCGACGCTTCTTCTCCTCTACGTGCTGTGGCGGATCGGCTCGGTCTGGTGGGAGAACCGCCGTGTGCGCGGTGCCGGGCACGAGCCGGAAGCCTGGGTTCCCGTGCGGGCCGAGGTTGAGGCGCTCCTGTCCGATGCGGACCGGCTGGCGGCAGAAGGACGCTACGGTGAGGCCACGCACCTGCTCCTGCGCCGCAGTGTACGTCAGATTTCCGACCAACGGCCTGACTGGCTGGGGCCCGCTTCCACCGCGCGCGAGATTGCAGGGCTAAAGGTCCTGCCCGAGGCCGGGCGTCGCGCCTTCACGGTCATCGCCGAGCGGGTCGAGCGCAGCCTGTTCGCGCTGCGGGATCTGGACGCAGGCGATTGGCAGGCCGCGCGCGAGGCCTATGCTGATTTTGCCCGGCTGCACTTCCGCGAAGGGACGCCAGCGGCATGAGTTCCCATGCGATCCCTGTCGCGGGGCCTGCGAACGCGCAGCCCAACCCCTTCTCGCGCCGTGCGGTGCTGGGCATCGTGCTGGCGGGCGGCGCTCTGTTCGTTCTCCTCTTGTGGATGATCGGCACGGGGACGGGCTTCGGCTCGGGCAATGACGGGGGCGGCCATGCCCAGGGACGCGGACTGAACGGCTATGCCGCCATGGCGCGGTATCTGGAGGCGCGCGGCTACGATGTCGACATGGGCCATGGCCCGGACGATCTCAATCCCGATGGATTGCTCATCCTGACCCCGCCTGCCGACGCCGACGGACGCGAGATCGACCGCATCGTCTCGGCGCACCGCTACAAGGGGGCAACGCTGGTGGTCGCGCCCAAGTGGGTGGCGATGCCGGTGACGGACAAACAGCGCAGCGAGGAAAAGGCCGAGCGGGGCTGGGTGAACCTGGTTTCGGCCCGCCCGCCCGAATGGCGGGGCTTCCTTGATGATGTCGCAGTCGGTTTGGGCCGCGGCGCCGAGGAGGAGGCTGCTGCAGACAAGTCCGATCCCGCACGCTGGAAGGGGCTGGGCGTGGCCGGGCGCTTGCCGCAGGACCATGTCCTGGCCTGGGGGGAGGGCGAGCGGCTCATTCCCCTCGTCACCAATGGCAAGGGGCAGATCCTTGCTGCGCTCCTCGACGATGGCGGCAGCTATCCCGACCTGGAAGAGGTCGCGCAACGCCCGCGCCGCAGCGAGGTCGACGATGAGGACCGCTACCCGCTCGTGCTCGTCTTCGAGCCCGATCTTCTCGACAATTTCGGCATGGCCCGCCCGCAAAGTGCCGCGCTGATCGAGGACCTGTTCGAGAGGCTTGAGATCTACGAGGACGGGCCCATCGTCTTCGACCTCACGCTCAATGGCTTCGGGCAGAGAAAGAACCTGCTGACGCTGGCGGTGACGCCGCCCTTTGCCGGCGTGAGCCTGTGCCTGCTGCTGGCCGCGCTGCTGGTCGGCTGGCGCGGTTTCGTGCGCTTCGGTCCGCCCGCCACGCCCGAGAGGGCCCTCGCGTTCGGAAAGCAGGCGCTCGTTGCCAACGCGGCCGGGCTGGTGCGCCGCTCGCGCCGCTACCACCTGCTGCGCGAACCGTACGCGGCGCGCGCCCGTGCGCGCCTGATGGCGGCACTGGCGCTGCCGCGCGCCCTCGATGCCGAGGCGGCAGAGGCCGCCATTGACCGTGCTCTGGCCACCCGGGCTCCGGAGCGTGAACCCTTTTCGGCGGTCGCCGCGCGTCTGCGCGCCGCGCACCGTCCCCACGATATCCTCAAGGCCGCGCGTGATCTCCACGCGCTCGAAAGGACACTGACGCAATGAACGACCAGGCCCCGCTTTCCGAGACCCCGCCCGCTGCGGCGCCGGCCACAGACGGCCTGCCGCTGGCCGAGGTGGCCCGGCTGGCCGATGCGATCCGTCATGAGATCGGCAAGGCCGTGGTCGGCCAGGCCGAGACCATCGACCACCTGCTGATCGCGCTCATGGCCCGGGGGCACGTCCTTCTCGAAGGCCCTCCGGGCACAGCCAAGACCTTCCTTGCGCAGTGCTTTGCCGCGACGCTTGGTCTTGATTTCGGGCGCATCCAGTTCACCCCCGACCTCATGCCGGGCGATATCCTGGGCTCCAATCTCTTCAACTTCCAGACCAGCCAGTTCACGCTGACGCGCGGACCGATCTTCTGCGACCTGTTGCTTGCCGACGAGATCAACCGCACGCCGCCCAAGACGCAGGCCGCGCTTCTCGAAGCCATGCAGGAGCGGCGCGTGACCCTGGATGGTGAGCGCCATGCCCTGCCCGCGCACTTCATGGTGGTGGCGACGCAGAACCCGATCGAGAGCCAGGGCGTCTACCCGCTGCCTGAAGCCCAGCTGGATCGTTTCCTGTTCAAGCAGCTGGTCGACTACCCTTCGCTGGAGGAGGAACGCGGGATCGTGGCGCGCTTCGGTGCGAACAAGGGCGCGGCCTCCCCGGCGGACCTCGGCATCGCGGCGGTCACTACTGCGGCCCAGCTCGACGCGGCGGCCGAGGCCGTACGCGGCGTGACGCTGGCCGACGAGGTGGCCGACTACATCGTGCGCCTGGTGCGCGCGACACGCGAAAGTGCAGATCTGGCCAGTGGGGCCAGCCCGCGTGCCGCGGTTCTGCTGGCAGGTGCCGCACGGGCGCGCGCCGCGCTTGACGGGCGCTCCTATGTCCTGCCCGATGACGTGAAGGCACTGGCTGCGTCCGTCCTGCGCCACCGCCTGCTGCTCAGCCCTGCCGCCGAGATCGAGGGCAAGCAGGTCGAGGCGCTCGTCGAAGACCTCGTCGCGCAGACCGAGGCGCCGCGCTGAGGCCATGAGCGCTCCGGCCGACCTTCCCACCAAGCAGGGCTCCGTGGCCGCGGCCGGGCAGGTGCATCGCCCCGAGGGGCGCACCCTGCCGGTGCTGCCGACCAGCCGTGCGGTCCTGGCCCTGGCGCTGGCCGCGCCGATTGCCCTGGTGATCGGCGCGGCGGCTCCGCAGGCCTGGCTGATCGCGCCTGTGGCGGCGCTGGTCGTGCTCGCGCTGGTCCTGATCGATGCGCAGCTTGCCGGGCGGCTGGGGCCGCTCGCGCTGCGCTTTGCCGAGGACTGCGAAGTGGGCGGGGAGTTCGTCCTGCACGCCGATGCCGCGACGATGGGCGGCCGTCCGCGCGCGATGCACCTGGTCATGGAGGGCGATCCGCGCCTCGTGCCCGAAGGTCGCTGCGAGATCGCGCTGACGCCGGACGGGGCAGACTGGCGGGGAGGGCGTGTGCTTGCGCCCACGCGCCGGGGTACCGCACGTCTGGGCGGGGTCTGGCTGCGCTGGACGGGGCCGCTTGGGCTGGGCGCCCGGCAGTTCACCGGAACGCTGGAGCGCGAGGTGCGCATCTGGCCCAATGTCGCGGCGGTGCGCTCGCCCGCCTTGCAGACCTTTCTCAAGGATGCGCAGTTCGGCCTGATCGCGCGGCGCATGCGGGGTGAGGGCACCCAGTTCGAGGCGCTGGCCGAATACCAGCCCGGCATGGACCGGCGCCGGATCGACTGGAAGGCCTCGGCCCGCCATTCGCATCTCTACGCCAAGGAGTTCGAGACCGAGCGCAACAACCAGATCGTCTTCGCCTTCGATTGCGGGCAGGCGATGAGCGGGCCGGTGCGCGGCATGCCCCGCCTCGACCGCGCGGTGTCCGCCGCACTTGCGACCTCCTATGTCGCGCTCAAGGGCGGGGACAAGATCGCGCTCTTCGGCTTTGCCGCAAGGCCCGAGGTGCGCACGCCGTTCGTGACCGGACAGGGCGCGTTCCTGCGCCTGCAGCGCGCCGCGGCGCAGCTGGAATACCGTGCGCAGGAGCCCAACTTCACGCTTGCGCTCGCCACCTTGTCGGGACAGCTCCAGCGCCGATCGCTGATCGTCGTCTTTTCCGACTTCACCGATCTCACCAGCGCGCAGCTGATGATCGAAAGCGTGGGGCGCCTGCTTTCGCGCCATGTCGTGCTGTTCGTGACGCTGGTCGACGATGAGCTGGAGACGCTCTCGGCGAAGGAGCCCGATTCGCTTCAGGACCTGTCCGAGGCGGTCGCCGCCGACCTTCTGCTGCGCGAGCGCGCACTGGTCCTGAAACGCCTTCAGCAGATGGGCGTCGACGTCATCGAAGCGCCGTACGATGCCATCGGGCCGCGCCTCATCGATGCCTATCTTGAAATCAAGCGCGCAGGAGCCATCGGATGAGCGGCAGCGTTCAGGACAACGCACAGGCGGCTTCGGCCCTTGGCGCCATCGAGAGCGCGGCGCTGCGTTCGGACCGCTTCCGGCTGGAGCGCGAGGCCGACTGGCAGCGCCTAGAGGCCATCGTGCGCAAGATGGAGAAGGGACGCCTGCGCAAGGTCTCTGACGAGGACCTGCTGGCCTTGCCCGGACTCTATCGTACGGCGGCCTCGGGGCTTTCGGTTGCGCGCGAGACCTCGCTCGATGCCGCGACGGTGGCCTACTTGGAAACCCTCGTCCAGCGCGCCTGGTTCGTGGTCTACGGGCCGCGGACTTCGCTGGCGGGCTGGCTGCGCAGCTTCTTTGCCGGGGGCTGGAGCGCGGCGGTGCGCGCGATTGGCGCCGATGTTGCGGCCTGTTTCGCGATTCTGGTCGCGGCGGTCGCGGCGGGCTGGCTCCTCGTCGCCAACGATCCCGAATGGTACTTCGCGCTCGTCTCGCGCGAGATGGCGGGGCCGCGCGTTCCGGGCGCCACGCCCGAGATGCTGCGCACGACGCTTTTCGACAACGCCGATCAGAACGGGCTCAGTGTCTTTGCGGCCCAGCTTTTCAGCAACAACGCGCAGGTCTCGATCCTCGCCTTCGCGCTGGGCTTCGCCTTCGGCATCCCGTCTGTCCTCCTGCTGGTGCAGAACCTGGCGCTTCTGGGGGCGATGCTCTGGCTCTACAGCGGGGCGGGGCTGACCCTCGACTTTGCAGGCTGGATCGCGGTGCATGGGACGACCGAGATCTTCGCGATCCTGCTCTCGGCCGCCGCTGGCCTGCATATCGGGCGCACGCTCGCCTTTCCGGGGGCGAGACCGCTGCTGAGTGCGGCGGCGGCGGCCGGGCAGCGTGCGGCCGTGGTCATGGTGGGCGTGGTCCTCATGCTTGTGATCGCCGCGCTTCTGGAAGGCTTCGCGCGCCAGCTCGTCGACACGACCCTGGGGCGTTTTTCCATCGGTGGTTTCATGCTGGTCATGTGGTGCGCCTACTTCTTCGCGTTTCCGGGCACGCGCCGCTGGCGTGAGGAACGCGCTGGGGAAGGGGGCACGCGCTGATGGCCCGCAAGGAACGAAAGGCGCGCAAGCCGCGCAAGCAAGCCCCCGGGCTTGGCCGTACGCTGCTGACGCCCGAGGGCATTTCGCTTTCCATCGCCATTGCCAGTCGCGGTGCGCGGTTCGGTGCGCTGCTGCTCGACCTGCTGTTCATTGGCCTTCTGATCACGGTGCTCTCGGTCGGCCTCCTGTTCATGGCGGGCGGTGCAGCGTCGATCGAGCGCACGCTCTCGAGCGGGACAACGAGTGGCTATGCGCTGCAATTCCTGATGGTCGTGTGGCTCATTGTCCTGTTCCTGTTCCGCAACGCCTACTTCCTGTTCTTCGAACTGGGACCGCGTGGAGCAACGCCGGGAAAGCGCATCAATGGCCTTCGCATCGCCGCGCGCGATGGCGGCCGGTTGACGCCCGAGATGGTGATCGCGCGCAATCTCCTGCGCGATATCGAGCTGTTCCTGCCCATCGTCTTCGTCGCTTCGGCGGGAACTGAGAGCGGCCTTGCCTGGCTTGCGGCGACGGCCTGGTTCCTCATCTTCATGCTCTTCCCGCTGTTCAACCGCGATGGCCTGCGCGCAGGCGATGTCATTGCGGGAAGCTGGGTCGTCCAGGCGCCCCGGCCCAAGCTGGCCAAGGCGCTGTCGGTCGAGGCCCCGGCCACGACGGACAGTACCACGACCGTATCCGAGGGGCCGAAGTACCGCTTCGGCGAGGAGGAACTGGCGGTCTACGGCGAATACGAGCTCCAGGCCCTCGAACGGGTCCTGCGCGACACACGCGCCAAGGCGATTGAGCCTGTCTACCATACGATTTCCGAAAAGATCGGCCGCAACGATGGCTGGGGCGATGAACGCGCCTTCCTGGAGGCCTACTACACCCAGTTGCGCGCGCGGCTGGAAGCGGGCCTGCGCATGGGTGTGCGTAAGGCCGACAAGAACACAGAGGAAACCCGGTGACCCCCGCCCGTTACACGATCCGTCGCGACGACCTGTCGGGTGAGGCCATCCTGGCGCTGCTCCAGTTCCATCTGGATGAAATGCACCAGTGGTCACCGCCCGAAAGCGTTCACGCCATGCCTGCCGAGCGGCTGCGCCAGCCCGACGTCACGTTCTTTTCGGCCTGGGACGGGGAGAGTCTTGCAGGCTGCGGCGCGATCAAGCACTTGGACGCGGGCCATGGCGAATTGAAGTCGATGCGCGTTGCCCCCGCCTATCGCCGCAAGGGGGCAGGCCGCGCGCTGCTCCTCCACCTCCTGGAAGAGGCCAAGGCGTGCGGCTATACCCGCGTGAGCCTGGAAACCGGGCGCCCGGAAGCCTTCGTGCCCGCGCACAACCTCTACCTCTCGCACGGCTTCGTTGAATGCCCGCCCTTTGCCGACTATGTGGCGGACGATTTTTCGATGTGCATGACGCGGGAATTGTAATGGACCTTCGAGAAGCCGGACCCACCGATGCGGCCGCTCTTGCCGAGCTGGGCGCGCGCTCCTTCACGGCCAAGTTCGGCGAGCTCTACCGCCCCGAGGACCTGGCGAACTTCCTCGCCGAATCGCACTCGGAAGAGAACGTCGCGGCCGAAATTGCCAACCCGGCCATGCCGATCATGCTCGCGCTCGAGGACGGGCGCCTGCTGGGCTATTGCAAGCTCAAGCTTGCCTGCGGCTGGCCCGACCATGCGCGTGGGGAGAAGGCGATCGAGCTGAAGCAGCTCTACACCGATCCCGAAGCGACCGGGCGCGGCATCGGCGCCAAGCTGATGAACTGGGCGCTGGCCAAGGCGCGGGTCGAGGGCGCGGACGAGATCCAGCTCTCGGTCTATTCGGAGAACCCGGGCGCGCAGAAGTTCTACCAGCGCTACGGCTTCGAGAAGGTGGGCGACATCTTCTTCATGGTCGGCGAAAAGCGCGACGACGAGTTCCTCTTCGCGCTCTCCCTCTGAACGCTGCGCAATCGCGTAAGGCTCTCAGAACCACTTCCACTTCCAGAACATCACCAGCTGGACGAGCAGGATCGCCGCGCACAGCACCACGACCACCCAGAACGCGTCGGGGTCCTGCATGCCGGGCATCCCGCCCACGTTGATGCCGAGCAGCCCGGTGACGAAGCTGAGCGGCAGGAAAATGGCCGCGACAATGGTGAGGAGGTAGCTGGTGCGGTCCGCGCTCGCCGCGGCGCGGGCGCGCAAGTCGTCCTGCAGGACCACGGCGCTTTCCTTGCTGATGTCGAGATCGTCGAGATAGCGGCGCAGGCGGTCGATGGTCTCGGCGATCTCGCGCCGGTCGTGCTTCTCGAACCATTCGGGCGCCTCCCGGCTGATCCGCTCGAGCGCCTCGTGCTGCGGGGCCATGTGGCGCTTGAGGCCGAGGCAATTGCGCCGGATCGTCGCGATCTTGTCGAGCATGGCTTCGGGATCCTCGTCGGGATCGGTGTCTTCGAGCTGGTCGATCACCTCGTTCATGTCGATGATCGAGCGGTTCATGCGCGCGATCATGTGCTCGACCATGAGCGTGATGACCGCGCCCGCATCGAGCGCGCCGGTGCCCTTGTCGAGCTCGGCCATCACCGCGCGTGGGGTTTGCAGGGGGCGGCGGCGCAAGGTGACGAGACGGCGGCCGTCGCACCACACCTGCAATGAGACCATGTCCTCGGGCTCGGCGCCGGGATTGAAGTTGATGCCGCGCAGCGTTGCAACCAGCGCGTTGCCCTCGCGAAAGGCGCGTGGGCGGGTGTCCTCGCTGGTGAGAAGTTCGACCGTGGGTTCGGGCAGGCCGAGCCCTTCGTCCAGCCACTCGGCCACGCCATCGGCATTGCGGCACAAGTGCACCCAGAGCATTTCCCCGGGCTTGCCGGGGCGCCACTCCTGCGCTTCCTCCCACGAAACCGCCCGCGCCCCGCCATGTCCGTCGAGCACGCGTCCGAACAGGAGGGGCGTGCCGGTTTCGGTGTCGTCGGTCGGGTCGTAGGGGCTGGTTTCGATCATGGAAGACTGAATGCCCGAAACGGGCGAAGGTTCAAGCGAGGTTTCTGGCAAACGGGCTTCAAACCAGGGCGCCATGTCCCTATAAGGGCGCCATGTCTTCGATCCGTCCATGGCGCACTATCGAGCGCCGCCAGAGCCGCCAGATCATGGTTGGCAGTGTTCCTGTTGGTGGTGATGCCCCGATCACGGTGCAGACCATGACCAACACCCTCACGTCCGATGCCAAGGCGACGATCGACCAGATCCGCCGCTGCGAGGAGGCGGGTGCGGACCTCATCCGCGTGTCCTGCCCCGACGTGGAGAGCACCGCGGCCTTCAAGGAGATTGCCCGCGCGGCGACGGTGCCGCTGATTGCGGACATCCACTTCCACTACAAACGCGCGCTCGAAGCGGCCGATGCGGGCGCGGCGTGCCTGCGCATCAACCCGGGCAACATCGGCTCGGACGAGCGTGTTGCCGAAGTCGTGCGTGCGGCCAAGGCCAATGGCTGTGCGATCCGCATTGGCGTCAACGCCGGCAGCCTGGAAAAGGATCTCCTCGAAAAGTACGGCGAGCCGTGCCCCGAGGCGTTGGTGGAAAGCGCGCTCGATCACATCAAGCTTCTGCAGGACCACGACTTTCACGACTACAAGGTGGCGGTAAAGGCCTCCGACGTGTTCCTCGCGGTCGCGGCCTACCAGGGGCTGGCGGACGCCACCGACTGCCCGCTGCATCTGGGCATCACCGAGGCGGGCGGTCTCATCGGCGGGACGGTCAAGTCCTCGATCGGCATGGGCAACCTGCTCTGGGCCGGGATCGGTGATACCTTGCGCGTCTCGCTATCGGCAGAGCCCGAAGAGGAAGTGCGCGTCGGCTTCGAGATGCTCAAGGCCCTGGGCCTTCGTACGCGCGGCGTGCGCGTTGTCTCGTGCCCCTCGTGCGCACGCCAGGGCTTCGACGTCATCCGCACGGTCGAGGCGCTCGAAGACCGCCTGCAGCACATCAAGACGCCGCTTTCGCTGTCCGTGCTGGGCTGCGTGGTCAATGGCCCCGGCGAAGCGCGTGAAACCGACATCGGCCTTACCGGCGGCGGCAATGGCAAGCACATGGTCTATCTGTCCGGCCTCACCGACCACACGGTCGAGGACGCCGACATGCTCGACCACATCGTCAAGCTGGTCGAGGCCAAGGCGGCCGAGATCGAGGCGGCGGACGAGGCTGCCACGGACGCGGCGAAGGTTCCGGCGGAACCCGCCGAGTGAGCGGCCTCGGGTCGGAACTGCGCGGTTTCGGCCTGAGCCTTCGCGACGCGCTGCGGGTCTTCCGGCTCGTACCGCTCGCCCTCCTTCTGGTGATGGTTCCCGAGTTCGTCCAGCACGCGGCCGAGATCCGGCTGGGCATGTTCGCCAGCGACGAGGCCTTCCGTACGCTGGCGCAGGACCCCACCCGCTGGGCCTATGGGACGGCCAAGCTGGTCGGCCTGCCGCTGGCCGTGCTCTTTACCGCCCGGTTCTGGGCGAACCGGGCTGCGGGACGGGCGGGCTGGAGCCTTTCCGATATCGCCTGGCGCCCGCTGGCCCTTGGCTTCCTTGTACTCGTGCTGTGCTCGCTCCCGGGAAGCCTCCCGCTCGGCCTGGCACCCTCAGCCAGCCTGGCGATCGGTCTGGGCCTGACCCTGCTCAGCCTTCCGGGCGTGGTGCTGATGATCGCGGGTATTCTGGGACATCGCACTTTCGGACTGCGCGACGCCTATGTCCGGGGCTGGAGCAAGGCGCTGCGCATTGCGCTCTACATCGCGCCGCCCTGGCTCTTCCTGCAACTTCTGCATGAGGCCAACCACACCGCCGCACTCGGTCAGCCTGACGCCCTTGTCTGGGGTCTCATGGCCTTCGACACGCTCGTCGTCGGGCTCATGGCCGCGGTTGCCGGAACGGGGGCGCATCACGGCTTCATTGGCCCGCGTGCCATTAACCCGGACGAAGTGTCCGCCAGCTAGATTGCGGACATGCGTGCTGCACCGATCATTCTTCTCCTCCTGACCGCTGCCGTTGTCGGCTGGATGGCCCCTGGCCTTTCCACGTCGACATCCACGAGCGACGTTACAGCATCCGAAACCGCCAAAGAGGAGGCGGCTGGCGAGGCCCGGCGCCAGGCTTGGCTTGCAGGTGGCAGTGTGCTGGAACGCGCGGGCGACGGGCATTTCTATCTCGATGCACGGGTGGACGGGCAGAGCGTTCACTTCCTCGTCGATACGGGCGCGAGCATCGTGGCGCTGACGGCCGAGGACGCGCGCGCGGCCGGGCTCGACTGGAACGAGGATGACGTGCGTCCGATCGGGCGGGGCGCTAGCGGCACGGTCTACGGCGTGCCTGTGAAGCTCGCGCGTATCGAGGTTGATGGCCTGAGCGCGGAAGGTGTGGAGGCGGCGATCCTGCCCGAAGGGCTCGACGTGTCGCTGCTTGGCCAGTCGTTCCTCGCCAAGTTGCCCGGTGTCGCCATCGAGGGGGACCGGATGCTGCTGGGCGTTGCGGATTAGGAAGAGAGATTTCCAAGGGGCCATCGCCCCTTGACCCCAAAATCGGCACCCTCACGTATCTTAGCGCAGGTAGCGCGTGCAAGGTGAGCTGGAAAGTTTGGGGAGCCCGAGGGCGATGGCCCTCGGAAATTCCCTTATTCTCTTTCAGCGCGCGAAGAGCTCGACGAAGTCGGCCAGCCCCGCGAAGAGAGTCAGGATCGCCATGGCCAGGACCGAGGCGGTGGCGGCGGCGAAGACCTTGGAATCGGAAAGCGGCATGCGGCGGTCCATGGTTGCGTGACTGGAATCTGTTCTACCGTGCAGGGGACGTGCAGGCCATGACGCCGGACCTGAAGAGTCGGCACTTGGTCGAATGGATGACTCCCAAGCAAAAGGCCCCGCCGGATCGCTCCGGCGGGGCCTTTTTCGTGCCTGTCAGGCGGGGGAGGGGGAGGCTCAGGCCTCGGTGTCGCCCTCGTCGCCCTTGATCAGGTATTCGCCCGCATCGGCATCGGTGCCGTGGGTTTCGCCTTCGACGGCGGCCAGCGGATCGTTGCCGAGGTCATCGGCGGGATCGCGCTGCAGTTCGGCTGCATGCTCCTGCGCCGCGCTGTCGGCGGCGACAAGCGCTTCCTGCATGCGACGGTAGGAGGCGCGCAGGGCCGCATCGCGGCTGGAAGCGGCCACGCGGACGCGGTTCATGCCCGCGCCGGTACCGGCGGGGATGAGACGGCCGACGATGACGTTTTCCTTGAGGCCGATCAGCGAGTCCTTCTTGCCTTCCACGGCCGCCTGCGTGAGCACGCGGGTGGTTTCCTGGAAGGAAGCGGCCGAGATGAACGAGCGGGTCTGCAGCGAGGCCTTGGTGATGCCCAGCAGCACCGGCTTGCCTTCGGCGGGCTGCTGCCCGGCCTTCAGCTTGCCGTTGATCTCGTTCATTTCCTCGTAGTCGACCTGCTCGCCCGGAAGCAGCGTGGTGTCGCCGCTTGCGGTGATCTCGACCTTCTGCAGCATCTGGCGAACGATCACCTCGATGTGCTTGTCGTTGATCTTCACGCCCTGCAAGCGATAGACTTCCTGGATTTCCGCGACGAGGTACTCGGCCAGAGCTTCCACGCCCAGAACTTCCAGGATGTCGTGCGGGTCGGGCGAACCGGAGATCAGGTTGTCGCCCTTCTTGACGAAGTCGCCTTCCTGCACGTCGATCACGCGGCTCTTCGGGATCAGGTACTCGACCGGTTCACCCTCCTCGGGGATGATCGCGATCTTGCGCTTGGCCTTGTAGTCACGCACGAACTCGATGCGGCCCGAGACCTTGGCGATGATCGAGTTGTCCTTGGGCTTGCGGGCCTCGAACAGCTCGGCAACGCGCGGCAGACCACCGGTGATGTCGCGGGTCTTGGCGGCTTCGCGGCTGGCACGGGCGATGATGTCGCCCGCTTCGACCATCTGGCCGTCCTCGACCGAGAGGGTGGCACCCGGCGCCAGCATGTAGCGCGCGGATTCGCCCGAGTTGTCGTCGAGAAGGGTGATGCGCGGACGCAGGTCTTCCTTCTTCTTCGAACGGCTCGTCGAACGGTCCTCGGTGACGACGCGGCTGGTCATGCCGGTGGCATCGTCGACCTGCTCGGTCAGCGTGCGGCTGTCGATCAGGTCCTGGTACTTGATGATACCGCCGGTTTCCGTGATGATCGGAAGCGTGAACGGGTCCCACTCGGCCAGACGTTCGCCCTCGGCCACCTTGGCGCCGTCTTCATGGAGAAGGACGGTACCGTAGGGCACGCGGTGCATGGCGCGCTCGCGGCCTTCGGTGTCGAGCACCACGACTTCACCGTTACGGGCAAGCGAGAGCTTGCGGCCGCGCTTGTCGGTGATGGTCGGGATGTCGCGATAGACGACGCTACCCTCGCAGATCGCTTCCAGGTGGCTGGTTTCGTTCAGCTGGGCCGCACCACCAATGTGGAAGGTACGCATGGTGAGCTGCGTGCCCGGTTCACCGATCGACTGTGCGGCGATGACGCCGACGGCCTCACCGATGTTGACCGGCGTACCGCGGGCAAGGTCACGCCCGTAGCACTTGGCGCACACGCCCTGTTCGGCTTCGCAGACCAGCGGCGAGCGGATGCGCGCCGACTGGGTGCCGCTGGTCTCGATCGCGGCCACGGCCGGCTCGTCCAGCAGCTGGCCATTGGCCGCCACGAGGTTGCCTTCCTTGTCGTGGATGTCCTCGGCAAGGGTACGGCCGAGGATACGCTCGGCCAGCGAGGCGATGACCGAACCGCCCTGGACGATCGCGCGCATTTCGAGCGCACGCTCGGTGCCGCAATCGTCGACGATGACGACGCAGTCCTGCGAGACGTCCACGAGACGACGGGTCAGATAACCCGAGTTCGCGGTCTTCAGAGCCGTGTCGGCCAGGCCCTTACGGGCGCCGTGGGTCGAGTTGAAGTATTCAAGAACGGTCAGACCTTCCTTGAAGTTCGAGATGATCGGCGTTTCGATGATCTCGCCCGACGGCTTGGCCATGAGGCCGCGCATACCGCCCAGCTGCTTCATCTGGGCCGGGCTACCACGCGCACCGGAGTGGCTCATCATGTAGATCGAGTTGATCTGCGCCTGGCGACCCGTTTCCGGGTCGATCGGCATGGCCTTGAGCTCGTCCATCATGGCGTTCGCGACCTGGTCGCCGCAACGGCTCCAGGCGTCGATCACCTTGTTGTACTTTTCCTGCTGGGTGATGAGGCCGTCCTGGTACTGCTGCTCGTAGTCGGCAACCAGTTCCTTGGTCTCGGCGACCAGCGGATCCTTCTGGGCCGGGATGATCATGTCATCCATGCCGAAGGAGATGCCGGCCTGGCAGGCGTTCTTGAAGCCCAGCGACATGATCGCATCGGCGAAGAGGACCGTGTCCTTCTGCCCGGTGTGACGGTAGACCTGGTCGATGACCTCGCCAATGTCCTTCTTGGTCAAGAGCTTGTTGACCACGTCGAAGGGCACGGTGTGGCTCTTGGGGAGGCACTCGCCGATGAGCATGCGGCCCGGCGTGGTCTCGAAGCGCTTCATGTACTGCGCGCCGTTCTCGTCGGTCTGCGGCACGCGGGCCTCGATCTTCGAGTGGAGCGTCACCGCACCGATCTGAAGTGCCTGGTGGACTTCGGCCATGTCGGCAAACTTCATGCCTTCGCCGGGTTCACCCTCACGGTCCATCGAGAGGTAGTACAGGCCCAGCACCATGTCCTGCGAAGGCACGATGATCGGCTTGCCGTTCGCGGGCGAGAGGATGTTGTTCGTCGACATCATCAGCACGCGCGCTTCGAGCTGGGCTTCCAGCGAAAGCGGCACGTGGACGGCCATCTGGTCACCGTCGAAGTCGGCGTTGAAGGCCGAGCAGACGAGCGGGTGCAGCTGGATCGCCTTGCCCTCGATGAGGACGGGCTCGAAGGCCTGGATGCCCAGACGGTGGAGCGTGGGCGCGCGGTTGAGCATCACGGGATGCTCGCGGATCACCTCGTCGAGGATGTCCCAGACTTCCTTGCGCTCCTTCTCGACCCACTTCTTGGCCTGCTTGAGGGTCATCGAGAGACCCTTGGCATCGAGGCGGGCGTAGATGAACGGCTTGAACAGCTCGAGCGCCATCTTCTTGGGCAGGCCGCACTGGTGCAGCTTGAGCTCGGGGCCGGTCACGATGACCGAACGGCCCGAGTAGTCGACGCGCTTACCCAGAAGGTTCTGACGGAAGCGGCCCTGCTTGCCCTTGAGCATGTCGGACAGCGACTTCAGCGGACGCTTGTTGGCGCCCGTGATGACGCGGCCACGGCGGCCGTTGTCGAACAGGGCGTCGACCGATTCCTGCAGCATGCGCTTTTCGTTGCGCACGATGATGTCGGGCGCGCGCAGCTCGATCAGGCGCTTGAGGCGGTTGTTGCGGTTGATGACGCGGCGATACAGGTCGTTGAGGTCCGAGGTCGCGAAGCGGCCACCGTCGAGCGGCACCAGCGGGCGCAGTTCGGGCGGAATGACCGGGACGACTTCGAGGATCATCCACTCGGGACGATTGCCCGAATCGATGAACGATTCGACGACCTTGAGGCGCTTGATGATCTTCTTGGGCTTGAGTTCCGACTTGGTCGTCTCGAGCTCCTGGAGAAGGTCGGCGCGCTCCTGTTCGAGATCGAGCTCCATGAGCATGATCTTGACCGCTTCGGCGCCGATACCGGCTGAGAAGGCGTCTTCGCCATACTCGTCCTGCGCATCGAGCATCTCGTCTTCGGTGAGAAGCTGGAACTTCTCGAGCGGGGTCAGGCCCGGCTCGATGACGATGTAGCTCTCGAAGTAGAGGACGCGCTCAAGCTGCTTGAGCTGCATGTCGAGAAGCAGGCCGATGCGCGAGGGCAGCGACTTGAGGAACCAGATGTGGGCGACAGGAGCGGCGAGCTCGATGTGGCCCATGCGCTCGCGGCGCACCTTGGTGACGGTAACCTCGACGCCGCACTTTTCGCAGACGACGCCCTTGTACTTCATGCGCTTGTACTTGCCGCACAGGCACTCGTAGTCCTTCACGGGGCCGAAGATGCGCGCGCAGAACAGGCCGTCACGCTCGGGCTTGAACGTGCGGTAGTTGATGGTTTCCGGCTTCTTGATCTCGCCGAAGGACCAGGAGCGGATGCGCTCGGGGGAAGCCAGGCCGATCTGGATCTGATCGAAGGTCTCGGGCTTCGCCATCTGGTTCGTGAACTTGGTCAGGTCGTTCATAGTTCAGTCCCTCTGGGGGTAAATTCGTAAGGCGGGCGGGGGAGGAGGGGCAGGCCCGCGAAGGCCCGCCCCCTGGATCCCGTTATTCCGCCGCCTCGGGCAGCGCGTCGGTGTCGTCCTCGTCGTCGAGCGAGGAGAGTTCGACGTTGAGGCCGAGGCTGCGCATTTCCTTGACGAGAACGTTGAAGCTCTCGGGGATGCCCGCCTCGAAGGTGTCGTCGCCCTTGACGATCGCTTCGTAGACCTTGGTACGGCCAACCACGTCGTCCGACTTGACGGTGAGCATTTCCTGCAGCGTGTAGGCTGCACCGTAGGCCTGGAGAGCCCAGACCTCCATCTCACCGAAACGCTGGCCACCGAACTGGGCCTTACCGCCCAGCGGCTGCTGGGTGACGAGGCTGTAGGGGCCGATCGAACGGGCGTGGATCTTGTCGTCGACAAGGTGGTGAAGCTTGAGGATGTACTTCATGCCCACCGTGACCTTGCGGCTGAAGGCCTCGCCGGTGCGGCCGTCCATCAGCACGCTCTGGCCCGAGGTGTCGACACCGGCCAGCGTGAGCATGTCGACAACGTCCTGCTGGACCGCGCCGTCGAACACCGGGGTGCCCATCGGCACGCCGCCGCGCACGTTCTCGGCCAGCTCGACGAGCTGTTCGGGGGTGCGGGCGTCGAGATCCTCGGAGTAGCTGTCGCCGTAGATCGAGCGCAGCTTCTCCTTGACCGCTTCGGGCGGTTCGCCCGCTTCGGGGTTCGGATTGGCCGCCTTCCAGCTGTCGAGCGCCTCGCCGATCTGACGGCCCAGGTTACGGGCCGCCCAGCCAAGGTGGGTCTCGAAGATCTGGCCGACGTTCATGCGCGAAGGCACACCCAGGGGGTTCATCACGAAGTCGACAGGGGTGCCGTCTTCGAGGAAGGGCATGTCTTCCTGGGGAAGAATGCGGCTGATGATACCCTTGTTACCGTGACGGCCGGCCATCTTGTCGCCCGGCTGAAGCTTGCGCTTCACGGCCACGAAGACCTTGACCATCTTGAGCACGCCCGGAGCGAGTTCGTCACCGCGCTCGAGCTTCTCCTTGCGGTCCTCGAACTTCTCCTGGATTGCCTTGACGGTCTCGTCGTACTGGGCCTTCACCGCTTCGAGCTGCGTCTGCATGTGGTCGTCCGCGACGGCGAACTTCCACCACTCGTGCTTCTCGGCCTCGGCGAGGACCTCCTCGGTGATCTCCACGCCCTTCTTGACACCCTTGGGTGCCGACGCGGCGACCTGGCCGAGCAGCATGTCCTGCAGGCGGTTGTAGGTGGCGCGGTTGAGGATGGCGCGTTCGTCCTCGCGGTCCTTGGCGAGGCGTTCGATTTCCTCGTTCTGGATGGCGCGGGTACGGTCGTCGATCTCGATGCCGTGACGGTTGAAGACGCGCACGTCGACAATCGTGCCCGACACGCCCGGGGGCAGGCGCAGCGAGGTGTCGCGAACGTCCGAGGCCTTTTCACCGAAGATGGCGCGCAGGAGCTTTTCTTCCGGCGTCATCGGGCTTTCGCCCTTCGGCGTGATCTTGCCGACAAGGATGTCACCCGGGTGCACTTCGGCGCCGATGTAGACGATGCCCGCCTCGTCGAGGTTGCGCAGGGCTTCCTCGCCGACGTTGGGGATGTCGCGGGTGATGTCTTCCGGACCCAGCTTGGTGTCGCGGGCCATGACCTCGAACTCGTCGATGTGGATCGAGGTGAAGACGTCGTCCTTCACGATCCGCTCGGAGATGAGGATGGAGTCCTCGTAGTTGTAGCCGTTCCAGGGCATGAACGCGACGAGCACGTTGCGGCCCAGAGCCAGTTCGCCCAGCTCGGTCGACGGGCCGTCGGCGATGATGTCGCCAGCCTGCACGTATTCGCCGACCTTCACCAGCGGACGCTGGTTGATGCAGGTCGACTGGTTCGAGCGCTCGAACTTCTGGAGGCGGTAGATGTCGACACCCGACTTGCCGGCCTCGACCTCACCCACGGCGCGGATGACGATACGGGTGGCGTCGACCTGGTCGACCACGCCGGGACGCAGCGCCGAGATGGCCGCACCGGAGTCGCGCGCGACGGTCGCTTCCATGCCGGTGCCCACGTAAGGCGCATCGGCCTTGACGAGCGGCACGGCCTGACGCTGCATGTTCGAGCCCATGAGCGCACGGTTGGCGTCGTCCTTTTCCAGGAACGGAATGAGCGAGGCGGCCACCGAGACGAGCTGCTTGGGGCTGACGTCCATCAGCGTGACCTGGTCCGACGGGCTCATCACGAACTCGCCTTCCTGGCGGGCCGAGATGAGGTCCTCGACGAAGGAGCCGTCCTCGTTGAGGGCAGCCGAGGCCTGCGCGACGGTGTGCTTCTGCTCTTCCATTGCGGAGAGGTAGATCACGTCGCCGGTGACCTTGCCGTCGATGACGCGGCGGTACGGGGTTTCGATGAAGCCGTACTTGTTGACGCGCGCGAAGGTCGAGAGCGAGTTGATCAGACCGATGTTCGGGCCTTCGGGCGTCTCAATCGGGCAGATACGACCGTAGTGGGTCGGGTGAACGTCGCGCACTTCGAAGCCCGCACGCTCACGGGTAAGACCACCCGGCCCGAGCGCCGACACGCGGCGCTTGTGGGTGACTTCCGAAAGCGGGTTGGTCTGGTCCATGAACTGCGAGAGCTGCGAGGAGCCGAAGAACTCACGCACCGCGGCCACGGCGGGCTTGGCGTTGATGAGGTCGTTGGGCATCACGGTCGAGACGTCGACCGAGCTCATGCGTTCCTTGACCGCACGCTCCATGCGCAGCAGGCCGACGCGGTACTGGTTCTCGAGCAGCTCGCCGACCGAACGCACACGGCGGTTGCCGAGGTTGTCGATGTCGTCGATGTCGCCCTTGCCGTCCTTGAGGTTCACCAGCTCCTTGACCACGGCGAGGATGTCCTCGGTGCGCAGCGTGGTGACGGTGTCCTCGGCATCGAGGCCCAGGCGCATGTTGAGCTTGACGCGGCCCACGGCCGAGAGGTCGTAGCGGTCCGCATCGAAGAACAGGCCTTCGAACAGCGCTTCGGCGGTTTCCTTCGTCGGCGGTTCGCCCGGACGCATGACCTTGTAGATCGCTTCCAGACCCATGTCGCGGTTCTCGGCCTTGTCGGCCTTGAGCGTGTTGCGCATCCAGGGACCGGCGTTCGAATCGTCGATGTCGAGCAGGTTGAGCTGGTCGATGCCTGCCGCGTCGAGAACTTCGAGGTTCTCAGGGCTGACTTCGTCACCGGCCTCGATGTAGATGCGGCCGGTGGACTCGTCGATCATGTCCTCGGCGATGTAGCGGCCGAAGATTTCCTCGGTCGGGATAAGGAGGGCTTCAAGGCCATCCTTGCCCGCCTTGTTGGCGGCGCGCGGGCTGATCTTGGTGCCGGCCGGGAAGACGACTTCGCCTGAGTTCGCATCGACGATGTCGAAGGCGGGCTTCACGCCGCGCCAGGTCTCGGCGTTGTAGGGCAGGCGCCAGCCACCATCACCGCGCTTCCAGGTGACGGTTTCGTAGAAGTGATCGAGGATCGCTTCGGAATCGAGGCCCAGCGCGTAGAGCAGCGCAGTGACCGGCAGCTTGCGCTTGCGGTCGATACGCACGTTGACGATGTCCTTGGCGTCGAACTCGAAGTCGAGCCAGGAACCGCGGTACGGGATCACGCGGGCGGCGAAGAGGTACTTGCCCGAGGAGTGCGTCTTGCCGCGGTCGTGGTCGAACAGGACGCCCGGCGAACGGTGCATCTGCGACACGATTACGCGCTCGGTGCCGTTGATGAAGAAGGTGCCGTTCTCGGTCATGAGCGGCATGTCGCCCATGTAGACGTCCTGCTCCTTGATATCGAGAACCGAGCGGGTTTCCGTCTCGGCGTCGACTTCAAAGACGATCAGGCGCAGCGTGACCTTCATCGGGGCTGCATACGTGATGCCGCGCTGGCGGCACTCGGTCACGTCGTACTTGGGCTCTTCCAGCTCGTAGTGGACGAAGTCGAGCTCGCTGGTACCGGCGAAGTCGCGGATCGGGAAGACCGAGCGCAGCGTCTTTTCCAGGCCCGAGACATAGCCGGTCTCCGGGTTCGAGCGCAGGAACTGTTCGTAGCTCTCGCGCTGGACCTCGATGAGGTTCGGCATCTGGATGACTTCGTGGGCGTCGCCGAAGATCTTGCGGATGCGCTTCTTGACGGAGCGCTTCGCCGTATCGATGGGCTGGGTGGCCATGAGCTGGTCTTGCCTCTTCGCTTCTGGTCAGGGCCGATTCGCAACAAGGCGAAGGGCCCGGGAAAACATCGTCACGCGTGGACGAAATACCTGTCTTGCGGACAGGCCATCAAACGCCAAAAGGCCGCCTTGCACGCGCGGAAACCCTTGCGGGAGCCCGTTGCGGCCAGCAGCCTGATACGTCGGATGAACCCTCTACCGCTTCCTTCCTTGGTGTGCCCCCGCGCATGGGCACGCCTTGCTCGAAGCGATGGGGCGTTGGCGTTCCTATAGAACCCGGCCCCATCGGTGTCAAACGGGGGGGGGCGGGCGGGCGGAGGGGAGGGTGGCATTCGTTTGCAGGCGGGGCGGTGGCTCCATTCGTCCCGTTCCCGCTCACGTTTGGGCGGAAAAGCGGCTCGTTCGGAAAACCGGGAAGGGGGCGGGGAGTTGAGGAGGCATGCAGATGACGAGCCCCTCATACGCGACCCATCGCAGCCGCAAGGCCGGGCCGCTCCTCGCGCTTATGGCGCTGGGTGTGGCCGGTCTTGCAGTGCCGCTCGCCGCGGCCCCTACCCGCGGCGAGCCGGTGCATGTGCCCAGCACGACATCTCCGGGAACGGCGGTGGACGGTGCTCTGGCCGCAGGCGATCTCCCCTCCGCTCGTGGCCGTGCGCTCTCCGTGGCCGACCCGCAACATGGCGAGCGCGCGCAGGACGCGCGACTTGGCACGTTGTCCCTTGCAGGCCTTGTGGGCTTGCTCGCCGCTTTTGCCGTCTCGGGTGCGGCCATTTTCCGGGCCCGGCGCCGCGACGGCGCCTCCCGGGAGCCAAAGCCCCGGTTGCCAAAGGAGCGTGCCCGTCCTGGAGCCTGAACAGATATAGCCGGACCGGTGATCGGGTCGTCCACCCCGTATACCCTCCCTGAGCCGATCAGAGCCCGGCAGTCCCCCGGCATCCCTCATCGCCGGACCGAGCCTTGGGGGCGACTCACACGCTGAGTCGCCCCCATTTTCGTGTGCGCGGCGCATGCGTGCGGAATTTGGAGGTCCAGGGCGGGCTCGATTTTCCGCAATTCAATCAGGCGTGTATCGTTTTTCGATATTATTGTTTGACGATATGGCGAATTGGGATTATTGAATATCGATATCAAGCATATCGGAGAACGGACAATGACCTTCCACGCCGACGAACCCGCCCCCCAAGTAGTAGCCCGGCCTGTCGCTGCGGCCCTGGCTGCCGTGCTCACGGCCCTGATCTGGCTGCCGACGCTGGCCGCGCCCCAGGTGGCCCACGCCGCCGAAGTCAGCGCCGTGACCCAGCCCGCGTCCACGCAAGTCCTCGTCGCCTACGCGCCCACTCCGGTGCTGATGTAAGCGCCGGCGCGAACGAGGAGGAATGACAATGAACCTTGCCACCCGTGCCGTTCGCGACCCGCTGTTGCTGGCCGCGAAGATCATTCTCTATGTCCTGCTCGCTGGCCTTGCACTCGGCGTGCTGGCCGCCTCGGCAGGCAGCGTTGGCCTGGTCTTCTTCACGCAGGAGATCGCGGCGGAGTTCGCATCCTCGCAGGCGACGTTCGACTTTACCGAGGTGCGCCTCGCGCTGATCGGGGTGCTGGTCCTGGTCGTGGTCCTTCTGGCGATGATCGCGGCGATGCTCTGGTTGCTCAAGCGGATCATCGACACGGTAGGCGAAGGCGATCCCTTCGTGCCGGTGAACGCGACGCGCATGACGATCATGGCCTGGCTTTCGCTGGCGATCCAGGTGGTTGCCCTGCCGCTCGCAGGCCTTGCAACCTGGATTCACAACGTCACCGAAGTGAACGAGGCGGAGACCGGCCTCAATTTCGACAGCGGCTTTGATGGCAACGGCATTTTGCTGATGCTGGTGCTGTTCATCCTGGCCCGCGTGTTCCGCAAGGGCGCCGAGATGCGCGAAGAACTCGAAGGGACCGTGTGATGGGCGAGGACGCGCAAACGGAAGGAGGCCGCATCGTGGTGAAGCTTGACGATATCCTGCATGCCCGTCGCATGACGCTGACTCAGCTTGCCGAGGCGATCGGCATTACCCTTGCCAACCTCTCGATCCTCAAGACCGGCAAGGCCAAGGCGATCCGCTTCTCGACTCTGGAGGCGATCTGCCGGGTGCTCGAATGCCAGCCCGGCGACCTCCTCGCCTATGCCGGTGAGGAAGCGGACGACTAGGCGGGCGGTTCTCCGCTTGCCTGATAGGCACGGCCCTTGGGGCGTGCGACTTTACGGGGCCCCTTCGGTCCGGCGTGCCTGTTCAGGCGGCCATATCGAAGAGGGCCCCGGCTCTTTTTCGGTGCAGCGCGGTATAGGCCTCGCTCACCAGCGAATGGCGGGCCTCGGCCCATTCACGGTGCCAGCGCTCCATCTGCAGGACATCGCGGGCGCTTTCGGAAAACTGGAAGCGCGGCGCGCGCTCGGCGGCCTTGGCCGAGCCGATGCGGGGGGCAGACGATGGCGCTCCCGCCTGGTCGATCCTCTCGAGGCGCGGCGTCGCATCGGCAAACCCGGCGCGGGCACGGGCCCGCACGAGAGCGGGAATCAGCGCAGTGGAGATCGGCAGTATTTCCATCGTTGGGGCCGGCTCGCAGAGAGAAGAAGGGCGGGAATGGTATCCGGCCCGTACTGCCATAGCCGAATCTAGCGCTTTCTTACCGCTCTCCTACGTAGATACTCATTAGGCGGACCGGGCGGCTTAGATGTTGACTTTTTCCGTCGCGCGGGGCAAAGGCGCCCTCGAACAGCGCAGATGATTCTGCGTTGCTCACCGTCCGAGACAGCTGCCGGGGGCTTCCCCCTTAATCTGCAGCCTAGGCGGGGAACAGGAAATTTCCACGGCCCTTCGCTCTTTCGAGCATGGTGTCCATCTCGCGCTCCGGCGTGAAAAACTCCTTCCCCATCGTACGGTCTTTGCCATGGCGCGTCAGTGTCATGGGCTCGTGCGTCGTGCACGGGCAAGCAAATGTAGCCGGCCGTGCGGCGCTCCTTCGGGAATGCCAAGCGGTCATATGTGAAGGAGTAAGGCATGGATCGTTCGCAGAAAGCCGATTCGGTCGCCCAGCTCAATGCGGTCTTCAACGAGGTCGGCGTGGTGGTTGTCACCCGTAACCTCGGCCTTTCGGTGGCGCAGTCCTCCGAACTGCGTTCGAAGATCCGCGAAGCGGGTGCGACCTACAAGGTTGCGAAGAACCGTCTTGCCAAGATCGCCATCGCGGACACCGACTACGTCGGTATCGGTGACTTCCTTGTCGGCCCGACGGCCATCGCCACCTCGGTGGACCCCGTCGCAGCTGCCAAGGCTGTCGTCGACTTCGCCAAGACGACCGACAAGATCGAGATCGTTGGCGGCGCGATGGGCTCGCAGGTTCTGGATGCTGATGGTGTCAAGGCGCTCGCCTCGATGCCCTCGCTCGACGAACTGCGCGCCAAGCTCATTGGTCTCGTCCAGGCTCCGGCCACGAAGATCGCCCAGCTCTCGACCGCTCCGGCGGCCAAGCTGGCCCGCGTCTTCAACGCCTACGCCGAGAAGGACGCTGCCTGAGCTTAGTCTCGGTAACACGTTTCGAAATAACGATTTATCCCGTCCGGCGGCCTAAGTCCCCGGCGGGACCACAGATCAGGAGTGAATACTATGGCCGATATCGCCAAGCTTGTTGAAGAACTGTCGCAGCTGACCGTCCTCGAGGCCGCTGACCTCGCCAAGGCTCTCGAAGAAGCATGGGGCGTTTCCGCCGCTGCTGCCGTTGCCGTTGCTGGCCCGGCTGCTGGTGGTGGCGAAGCCGCTGCTGCTGAAGAGCAGACCGAATTCGACGTGATCCTCACCGGCGACGGTGGCAAGAAGATCCAGGTCATCAAGGAAGTCCGCGCCATCACCGGTCTCGGCCTTGCTGAAGCCAAGGCTCTCGTCGAAGGCGCTCCGAAGCCCGTCAAGGAAGGCGCTTCGAAGGCTGAAGCCGAAGAGCTCAAGGCGAAGATCGAAGCAGCCGGCGGCACCGTCGAGCTCAAGTAATCTTCGTTTCTCCAGGTCTTCGGACCGGAGGCGAAAATTCGAAAGGGCGCTCCCGCGCGGGGGCGCCCTTTTTCGTGTGCGTGGCACCTCACAGGTGGCCACAAAAAAAGGGCCGCGCTCCCCTCGGAGGCGGCCCTTTTTTGTTTTTTGTGCAGCGCTGCGCCGCGTGGCTTACTTCAGCGTTTCGAGGTATTCGATGATTTCCTGGCGCTTGCCTGCATCGGGAACCATCTGCACCATCTTGGTGCCCGGGACCATCTTCATCGGGCCCTGGAGCCATTCGTCGAGCGCCTCGGGTGTCCACACGATCCCCGAATCCTTGAGTGCGGGGCTGAAGTTGTAGCCCTCGACCTCGCCCGCGGTGCTGCCGACGATGCCATGCAGGGTGGGGCCCACCCGGTTCTGGCCGGGCTCGACGGCATGACAGGTCTTGCAGATCTGGAAGGCGGCAGGGGCTGCGGAGGCCGCGGCAGGCGCAGCTGGTGCCGCTTCGGCCGCAGGCGCACTCTCAGCGGCTGTGTCGGCAGCGGGTGCCGTGCTGTCCTCCTGCGAGCCCGAGCCACCGCAGGCGGCAAGCAGGACGAGCGGGCTGGCGCAAATCAGGGACGTGAGCTTCATCGGGGGTCCTTTTCTCCTCAAACCGGGGCCGACCTAGGACGGGGAGGCACTGTGGGGCAAGGATATTGTATGCCTTGGCAACAGAAGAAAATTCCGAGGGCCATCGCCCTCGGGCTCCCCAAACTGTCCACCTCACCTTTCGCGCGCATCCCTGGCTTAGAATGCCGAGGTGGCCAAGTCTGGGGTCAAGGGGCGATGGCCCCTTGTATAACTCTTCTTCCTTTTTCGTGTGACCGTCCTGCTCCCAGACCTGTCGCACAACCGCACACGGATGCGTTTTTGCTTTCGCTTGCCGCGCGGCCCGCGTAGGGCCCCGATCCATCATGGCTCGCAGCATTGGCTCCCCCGATTTTCGCGCCGAACTCGGCAGGACCCTGGCTCTGGCCGGGCCTTTGGCGCTCGCCAATCTGTTGCAGATGGCGATCTTTGCCACCGACGTCATGTTCGTGGCGCGTCTGGGGCAGCAGGCGCTCGCCGCTTCCAGCCTTGCCGTCGCCATGATCGCGGTCCTGATGATGGGCGTGAACGGGCTCACCTCGGCCTGCGCCCCGCTTATCGCGGCGGAGCTCGGGCGTCGGGAGAACGCGGTGCGCGAGGTGCGCCGCACTACCCGCATGGCGCTGTGGCTGGCGGTGATCCTGGGGCTGGTGTGCATCGCGATCTGCCAGTTCGCCGAGGAATTTATGCTCGCGACGGGGCAGGACCCGGCGCTGGCCCGGCTTGGCGGCGATTTCCTGGCGCTACTCTCGGTGGGCATTCTGCCGATGGGCGTGGCCAATGTCCTGCGCACTTTCGTCTCCGCGCTCGGGCGGCCGTACTTTGCGACCGCGATCACCGCAGCCTCGATCCTCGTCAACATCGTGGGCGACTACGCGCTGGTATTCGGCCATTTCGGCATGCCGGCGCTGGGGCTGACCGGCGCCGCGCTTGCGAGCATCATCACCGCAAGCTTCACGGTCCTCGCCTACGCTGTCGCGATCCGGCGCAACCGCCGCTTGCGGCGCTTCCACATCTTCGGGCGCTGGTGGCGTTCGGAATGGCCGCGTCTGGGCCAGATGCTGACGCTGGGGCTGCCGATCTCGGGCACGCTCATTGCCGAGGGCGGCCTGTTCAGCGGAGCGGCCTTCCTCATGGGGCTTGTGGGTGAAGCGCAACTGGCCGGGCACACGGTTGCCTTGCAGATCGCCGCGATCGCCTTCCAGGTCCCCTTCGGCATCGGGCAGGCCGCAACCATCCGGGTGGGCTATCATTATGGCGCGGCCAACGTGGCCGGCGTCGCGGCGGCAGGCCGCGCGGCGCTGCTCGTCTGCCTGGTCTTCGCGGCGGTTACCTCGGGCATCATCCTTGTCTTCCCGCGCCTTGTCCTAAGCGCCTATGTCGATGTGAAGGATCCGGCCAACGCGATCATGGTCGGCTTTGCGCTGCGCTATCTGGTCGTGGCCGCCGCCTTCCAGTTCACCGACGCGCTTCAGGCGGTGGCTGCCGGGGCCTTGCGCGGCATCCAGGACACGCGCGTGCCCATGGGGATTGCGGTGGTGAGCTACTGGGCGGCCGGTTTCGCCGTCTCGGCAGCGCTCGGCCTGTTCACCCCGTTCGAGGGCGTGGGCATCTGGATCGGTCTTGCTGTGGGATTGAGCGTGGCGGCGGCTCTGCTCATGGCGCGCTGGCATTGGCGCGGGCGCTTCGGACTGCTAGGTGCCATCGCACGGTAACACAGGCGTGTTTCCATGATGCTGTAGCGAGCCGCGCCTCGTTACCGCCCGGGCGACGTTTCCGCCCCCTGAAAAAAATTGCCTCCCACCTGCTTGACGCCAACTGGGCCTGTGACCATATCCGGCCGCGTTGGCACTCTCTGCCTGAGAGTGCCAAAACCAGTTTTTGCCTGTTCATAGGACTTAAGGGAGACTCCCATGACTTTCCGTCCGCTGCACGACCGTGTTCTCGTGCGCCGCGTCGAGGCCGAAGAAAAGACGGCCGGTGGCATCATCATCCCCGACAGTGCCAAGGAAAAGCCCGCTGAAGGCGAAATCGTCTCGGTCGGCAAGGGCGCCGTCGTTGACGGCAAGCTCGTCGCCCCCGACGTCGCCGTCGGTGACCGCGTGCTCTTCGGCAAGTGGTCGGGCACCGAGGTCAAGGTCGACGGTGAAGACCTGCTCATCATGAAGGAAAGCGACATCCTCGGCGTCATCGGCTGAGCATCGCTTTCTTCTTCTACCTGATATCCTGAAAGGAATACCAAAATGGCAGCCAAGGACGTAAAGTTCTCGCGCGACGCCCGTGAGCGCATCCTCGCCGGTGTCGACACCCTCGCCAACGCCGTCAAGGTGACGCTGGGCCCCAAGGGCCGCAACGTCGTCATCGAGAAGAGCTTCGGCGCGCCCCGCATCACCAAGGACGGTGTTTCGGTCGCCAAGGAAATCGAACTCAAGGACAAGTTCGAGAACATGGGCGCCCAGATGATCCGCGAAGTGGCCTCGAAGGCCAACGACGCGGCCGGTGACGGCACCACCACCGCCACCGTTCTGGCCCAGGCCATCGTGCGCGAAGGCATGAAGTCGGTTGCAGCGGGCATGAACCCGATGGACCTCAAGCGCGGCATCGACCTCGCGGTCGGCAAGGTCGTCGAGAACCTCAAGGGTCGCTCGCGCGACGTCACCGGCCACGCGGAAGTCGCGCAGGTCGGCGTGATCTCGGCCAATGGCGACAAGGAAGTCGGCGAGAAGATCGCCGAAGCCATGGAAAAGGTCGGCAAGGAAGGCGTGATCACCGTGGAAGAGGCCAAGGGTCTCGACTTCGAACTCGATGTCGTTGAAGGCATGCAGTTCGACCGCGGCTACCTCTCGCCGTACTTCGTCACCAACCCCGAGAAGATGACGGTCGAGCTCGAGAACCCCTACATTCTCATCCACGAGAAGAAGCTCTCGAACCTGCAGTCGATCCTCCCGATCCTCGAAGCCGTTGTTCAGTCGGGCCGTCCGCTCCTGATCATCGCCGAGGACATCGAGGGTGAGGCGCTGGCCACGCTCGTCGTCAACAAGCTGCGCGGCGGCCTCAAGGTCGCAGCCGTCAAGGCTCCGGGCTTCGGCGATCGCCGCAAGGCCATGCTCGGCGACATCGCGACGCTGACCGCTGGCGAAATGGTCTCGGAAGACCTCGGCATCAAGCTCGAGAACGTCACGCTGCCGATGCTGGGCGAAGCCAAGACCGTCACGATCGACAAGGACAACACCACCATCGTCGATGGTGCGGGTTCGGCCGAAGAGATCAAGGCACGCGTCGAGCAGATCCGCTCGCAGATCGAGATCACCACCTCGGACTACGACCGTGAGAAGCTCCAGGAGCGCCTTGCAAAGCTGGCTGGCGGCGTTGCTGTCATCAAGGTCGGCGGTGCTTCGGAAGTCGAAGTGAAGGAGCGCAAGGACCGCGTCGACGACGCGCTGCACGCGACCCGCGCCGCCGTTGAAGAAGGCATCGTCCCCGGCGGCGGTACCGCGCTTCTCTACGCCACCAAGGCTCTCGAAGGCCTCAAGGGCGAGAACGACGACCAGACCCGCGGTGTCGACATCGTGCGTCAGTCGATCATGGCTCCGGCCCGTCAGATCGCGACCAACGCCGGTTTCGACGGCGCGGTTGTCACCGGCAACCTGCTGCGTGAAGACGACGAGACCCAGGGCTTCAACGCCGCCACCGACGTCTACGAGAACCTCGTGGCCGCTGGCGTCATCGACCCGACCAAGGTCGTTCGCACCGCGCTGCAGGACGCCGCTTCGGTTGCTGGCCTGCTGATCACCACCGAGGCCGCGATCTGCGACGCTCCGGAGGACAAGGCTGCTGGCGGCGGCATGCCCGACATGGGCGGCATGGGCGGCATGGGTGGCATGGGCGGCATGGGCGGCTTCTAAGCCGACCTGTCCCAGCCACGCGCTGAACATTGAATGGGCCGGGAGGAGCGATCCTCCCGGCCCTTTTCGTTGTGCTCCGGCTCGCGTCAGGTTAGAGAGTTCGAGCAGGCCTTCGGGAAGCACGACCTTTTCAAGGGGCCATCGCCCCTTGACCCCGGAATCGGCAACCTAGCCTCTCTCGGCCACCGCAGCGCGCGCATGGTGAGGCAGACATTGTGGGGAGCCCGAGGGCGATGGCCCTCGGATATCTTCTTCCTACTTCTCTTAACGGTCCTGCGGCGCCCAGCGGCTCCATGCGAATCGTGAGCCTGTGCGATTGAGGCGTGAAAGGGGTCGTTTACGACCACAAGGCGACACGAAACTTCACAAGCGCGCAATTGCTCGCACGCCCCATGCGCTTCGTCGAGCGCTCGTGGCGTTTGGTCGAACCTGTGTTAACCTGTCATCAGGTGGTTACGACTAGGATGGGTTTCGCATGATCAGGGCAGGCAAACTCCTTTCGCAGTGCCGCTTGGGCACGGGGCGACTTCTATCGTTCGCGGCGTTGGCCGTGGCCAGCGTGGTGCCTGTGGCGCCCGCGCACGCCGACAACGTCGGGACCGTCCAGACCTCATTTGATTCGCTCTTCGGCACCGAGATGCGCGGGCCGCCGGTCTACTCGACGATGTTCGAGCGCCAGCTGGCCGCCGCTGCTGAAGCCTCGAACGGGCGCATTGGGGTGGCCGCTGTGGATCTGCGCACGGGTCGCACGCTCGATGTGCTGGGCGACCAGCGCTTCCCGATGGCCAGCACCAGCAAGATCGCCATTGCCGCGACGTTCCTGGAAGGCGTGGACAAGGGCAAGTGGACGCTGACCAGCGAATTTCCGATGCTGATCCCGGTCTCGTCCAAGCCCTTCTCCTCGGCTGTCGCGCCGGTTCGCGAAGGCCAGTACCTGACTGCCGCCAAGCTGCTCGAACTCATGCTGACGCGCTCGAACAACTACGCGACCGACGGTTTGCTGCGCGTCGTGGGCGGACCCGATGCCGTCAATGCCTGGGTGCGCCGGGCGGGCATCGAGGATTGGCACCTCGATCGCGATATCGCGACGCTCGTGCGTGACGATGGTGCGCTGGACCCGGCCAACGTGATCGACAAGCGCGACAGCGCCACGCCCATGGCGATGGTGACGCTGCTGCGCGGGCTTTACGAAGGCCAGTGGTTGAGCAAGCGCAGCCGCGACACCCTGATCGCGATCATGGGCCGCTGCGTGACGGGCCGCCGCCGTATTCCCGCTGGCATTCCCGATGGTGCGATGATCCACCACAAGACCGGCTCGCTCCACAACACGTCGAGCGACGTGGGCATCGTCGAGACGCCCAATGGCGATGTTTTCGCCGTTGCCATCTACGTGACCGGGCAGGGCAGCCGCCCCAATCGCGAGGCCCGCATCGCGAGCATCGCGCGCACCGTCTACAATGGCTACCTGACCGAGGCTCGCGGCGCGCGCGCCGTCGCCTCGCGCTGATTTGCAGGCTTCTGGCCTCCTGCCCAGAATCAGATAGTCAAAAGAAAAGCAGCTCCGAAGGCCATCGCCCTCGGGCTCCCCACAATGTCTAGCTCACCTTTCAAGCGCTGCCGGGGCTGAGAGCCGTGCGGGCGCCGATTTTGGGGTCAAGGGGTGATGATCCCTTGGAAATCCATTTCCTTCCAGCACCTTCCGCTCTGACCTTTGCCGTTAAACGAAATCGGGCGCCCGGATCTCTCCGAACGCCCGTTTCGTAACTTGCCGAGTGGCAGCAGGGGCGGTGAGGCCCCTGTCCCGATCAGTTGGTGCTGGGATCGCCGTCGGTGTGGTCGGCCATCTCGTTGGCGGCGTCATTGGCCGCGGCTTCGGCGTCCGAAGCGGCATTGGCGGCTGCGTCTTCGACATCGTCACCGGCCTCGTCCATGGCTGCGCCCGCGTCGTTGGCAGCGTCTTCCATCGAATCGCCCATCGCGTCCATCTCTTCACCGGCCTGGTCGGCGTAGGAGCCCATGTCGTCGGCAGCCGACGAGGCCGCAGCTTCGGTGGCGTCTTCGGTCTGTTCCGAGCAGGCGGCCAGCGAAAGCGCGGCGACGGCAGTGGTGGTGGCAATAAGAATCTTGCGCATCTCTCAGTATTCCCTCTTTGTTACTTCCGGTATCCGGCACGCCGTTGCAGCGTGTTCCTAAGCCTTCATGAGACGACTTCGTCCGTTCGCTAGAAGTCACGGGCGCCCCGTTCAAGCACTCGACAACCAACATGTGCATAGAGCAAAGGTTCCCGCGACAAGGCGAAGGTTTTTGTCGGGGAGCCGCGTGAGGGGCGTTGATCGGAGGCTTTTGCACGGCCCAGCGCGCCTGCCTGCTGACCTTCGGGCAAAGCGCTGCTAGAGCCCTGTTCATGGAGCCAAAGCAGCATCTCTACCTCGTCGACGGTTCGGCCTACATCTTCCGCGCCTACCACCGTCTTCCTCCGCTCACGAACCCGGAAGGCACGCCCGTGGGCGCGGTCTACGGCTATACCACGATGCTGTGGAAGCTGGCCGAGGATCTCGACAAGGCCGAAGGGCCCACGCACATGGCGGTGATCCTCGATGCGGGCAGCAAGTCTTTCCGCAACGACATCTACGAGGACTACAAGGCCAACCGTCCGCCGCCGCCCGAGGATCTGGTGCCCCAGTTCCCGCTGATCCGCGATGCCACGCGCGCCTTCTCGCTGCCGTGCATCGAGGAGCAGGGCTATGAGGCGGACGACCTCATCGCCTCCTACGCGCGCGCTGCCGCGCGTGAGGGCTGGGACGTCACCATCGTTTCCTCGGACAAGGACCTCATGCAGCTGGTCGGCACCTGCGCCGAAGGTGGCGGCAAGGTCGACATGCTCGACACGATGAAGAACCTGCGCATCGACATTCCCGAGGTGGAGGAGAAGTTCGGCGTCACCCCTGACAAGGTGGGCGACGTGCTCGCGCTCATGGGCGATGCGGTCGACAACGTGCCGGGGGTCTTCGGCGTCGGCCCCAAGACCGCGACCAAGCTCATTCAGGAGCATGGCGATCTGGAAAGCGTGCTGGCCGCCGCGCCCGACATGAAGAAGTCCAAGCTCAAGGAGCGGTTGATCGAGCAGGCCGAGCAGGCCCGCCTCAGCCGTGTTCTTGTCGCGCTCAAGGAAGACTGCGCGCTGCCGATGGCGCTAGACGAGGTGAAGCTCAATACCATCCCGCCTGAGCCGCTGGCCGAGTTCCTAGGTAAGCACGGCTTCACCAGCCTCCTCAAGCGTCTCGAGACCGGGAACGGCAGCCCCTCCAAGGCGACCGATCTCAACCCGGCCAAGGCGCAGAATGCGGGCGCAGGTCCGGCCGAGGGCGCGGCGCGCCAGTCTCTGCCCGAGATGCCTGCGGTGGACTACGCGGCCTACGAATGCGTGCAGACGCAAGAGGCGCTCGAAGCCTGGGTGAAGAAGGCGCAGGCCGCGCATATCCTGGCCGTCGATACCGAGACCTCGGCGCTGGAGGCGATGCAGGCTGACCTTGTCGGCGTGAGCCTGGCCATCGGTCCCAACGAAGCCTGCTACATCCCGCTCGGCCACGGTGGCAGCGACATGTTCGCCGAGAAGCCGCCGCAGGTGGACATGGACACGGCCATCGCGCTCCTGAAGCCCCTGCTGGAGGACGATGCGGTCCTCAAGATCGGCCAGAACATCAAGTACGACATTAACGTGCTCGCCCGCTATGGGATCATGGTCGCGCCCATCGATGACACCATGATCGAGAGCTTCTGCCTTGATGCCGGGCGCGGCACCGATGGTGTGGGCGGCGGCCATGGCATGGACGAGCTTTCGCAGCGCCACCTTGGCCACAAGCCGATGGCCTTCAAGGACGTGTGCGGCACGGGCAAGAAGGCGATCCCCTTCGGCGAGGTTCCGCTCGACAAGGCGACCCACTACGCCGCCGAGGACGCGGACGTCACCTGGCGTCTTCACAGCCTCCTGAAGCCGCGCCTTTCCGAGGAAGGCGGCACGCGCATCTACGAGAAGGTGGATCGTCCGCTGATTCCGGTAGTGGCGCAGATGGAGCGCCACGGCATCAAGGTCGACCGCGAGAAGCTGGCCGGGCTCTCGGCCCAGTTCGCCGAGACCATCGGCGCGCTGGAAAAGGATATCCACGAGGCCGCGGGACAGGAATTCACCATCGGCAGCCCCAAGCAGCTGGGCGACATCCTGTTCGACAAGCTGGGCTACAAGGGCGGCAAGAAGGGCAAGTCGGGCCAGTATTCGACCGACCAGTCGGTGCTCGAACGTCTCGCCGAAGAGGGCGCCGAAGTTGCGACCAAGGTGCTGGAATGGCGCCAGCTTTCCAAGCTGCGCTCAACCTATACCGAGGCGCTGCAAGCCGCGATCAACCCCAAGACGGGCCGTGTCCACACCAGCTACAGCCTCGTCGGGGCACAGACGGGCCGTCTGTCCTCGACCGATCCCAACCTGCAGAACATTCCGATCCGCACCGAGATCGGCCGCCAGATCCGCGATTGCTTCGTGGCGGAGGAGGGCAATGTCCTGCTCGCGGCCGACTACTCGCAGATCGAACTGCGCCTTGCCGCGCACATGGCCGACGTCCCCAGCCTGAAGGAAGCCTTCGAGAAGGGCGAGGACATCCACGCGCGCACCGCGACCGAGCTGTTCGGCGAAGTGACCCGCGAGACGCGCGGGCGGGCCAAGACGATCAACTTCGCGATCCTCTACGGCATCTCGCGCTGGGGTCTTGCCGGGCGTCTGGGCACCGATGCGGATGAGGCGCAGGCCATGATCGACCGCTACTTCGAGCGCTTCCCGGGCATCCAGAAGTACATCGTCTCGACGCTGGAGGGCGTGCGGGAGCGCGGATATTCGGAAACGCTCTTCGCCCGCAAGACCTGGTTCCCGCGCATCAATTCCAAGAACGGGAACGAGCGTCAGGGCTCCGAGCGCGCTGCGATTAACGCGCCGATCCAGGGCACCTGTGCCGACATCATCAAGCGCGCCATGGCGCGTATGACCCCGGCATTGGAAGACGCGGGCCTTGGCCATGTGCGCATGCTGCTGCAGGTGCACGACGAACTCGTCTTCGAACTGCCCGAAGGCGACGTAGAGGCGGCGTCCAAGGTCATCGAGAAGGTCATGGCCGAAGCCGCTGGCCCGGCCGTGGTACTGACTGTGCCGCTGGGCGTGGAGATCGGCTCGGGCCCAAGCTGGGGCGCGGCACACTAAGCCGGAAAAAAGAGAGAATCCGAGGGCCATCGCCCTCGGGCTCCCCGAACCAGGCGACCTCACCTTTCTCGCGCCGTGGTGGCGAAGAATGGTGAGGTCGCCCGGTTTGGGGTCAAGGGGCAATGGCCCCTTGAATCGTCTTACTTCGCCAGTTCCGCTTCGATCGCGGCAACCAGCGTGGGATCCTTGGGCTCGACGCCCGGCGCGAAGCGGTCCACGACCTTGCCGTCCTTGGAGACGAGGAACTTCTCGAAGTTCCACAGCACGTCCGGGTCCTCGGTGGGTGTACGGCCAAAGCCGCGCAGGCGGTCGCGGAATTCCTCGGCCGGGCCCTGCTTGGTCGGATGCGCCTGCGTCAGCTCCTTGTAGAGCGGCTGCATGTCAGGGCCGGTGACGTCGGCCTTGGCGAAGAGCGGGAAGGAGACGCCGTAGTTCAGCTTGCAGAACTCGGCGATTTCCTCGTGGCTGCCCGGTTCCTGCGCGCCGAAGTCGTTGGCGGGGAAGCCCAGGATCTCCAGGCCCTTGTCCTTGTACTGCTGGAACAGCTCTTCCAGGCCCTCGTACTGCGGAGTGAGGCCGCACTTGGAGGCGACGTTCACGACGAGCAGCACCTTGCCGTCATGGGCGCCCAGGGTGTCCGGCGTGCCGTCGATCCGGGTCAGGGGAATAGTGGCGATATCGGTCATGTTCGGGCAACTCCGGTTTGTGCGTCACGCTTGTTAAAGCTCTGTCCCGATGTAGCGACGCACTCCGGGGCCGCAAGGCACAGGCACTGTCACGTTCGCCACGCGGCATTGGTCCTGCCCCTGCCGTGCTCTAGAATTCCACGATGGCGCGCAGGCCGCCAACAGGCCGGGCGACCTCGCCGCGCTGCTTGTCGACGCCCAGGCCCACCTGCACGCCGAAATTGCCGACCACGTCCATGTGGTACTGCGGCATGATCAGGAAGCCGCCGTCTCCGCCCGACTTGTAGTTGATCTCCAGCCCCGCGGTCTGCGCGTCGTTGACCTTGTAGAAGGTGGTGTGGTTGACCAGGAGGCCCGCTTCGCTCTCGGACTGGCCCACGCGTACATCCCCCACGCCAACCATGGTCATCGTGCTCCAGCGCGCGTCGTGCTGGCGTCCAAGCAGGTAGAGAAGCGCATGCGAGGCGGCCTTGTCCTCGCGGTGGTAGATGCCAAGGTACTGGACCCCGTGGACGATCCGGCCCCCGTCGAAAGTGCCGAAGGTGCCCTGAATGCCCACCTTGAGTTCGGTCAGGGTCATGTTCTCGAAGGGCAACTCGAACTCGATCGCGAGATTGTCGATGATCGCGTATTCGATCTCGGGTGCCCATTCGACGACTTTGTCCTGACCCGAAAGCGGCGAGGTCGCGAGCGTGTTGACCTCCAGCTCACCCGCCCGCGCGCCCAGCCCGCGCACGAGGTCGAAGACCATGGGCTCGGGAACGTCGGGATAGTGGCGATCTTCCTGAGCCGACGCATGTGCGGGCGACAGGGCAAGAACCGAAACCGGAATTGCCGTCGCCCGCAACACTTGAGAAATAAGGGAGATGATCCCCTCCTGAAACGCCTGAAGACGTGTCAGCTCATAGGCGCACTTCGTAATTGGCCGTTGTCTTCTCGGCAACTTCTTGTGCCGTGACGCCTGGCGCGAGTTCCACCAGCTGGAACGGGCTGTCGTGGTCCGGGCGCTGGAACACGGCAAGGTCGGTGACGATCATGTCGACCACGTTCTTGCCGGTCAGCGGCAGGGTGCATTCGGGGATGAACTTGGAATCGCCCGATTTCGCGCAGTGCTCCATGACGACGATGATCTTCTGCACGCCTGCGACGAGATCCATCGCGCCGCCCATGCCCTTGATCATCTTGCCCGGGATCATCCAGTTGGCGATGTCGCCGTTCTCGGCCACTTCCATCGCGCCCAGAACGGCAAGGTTGATGTGCCCGCCGCGGATCATGCCAAAGCTCGTCGAGCTGTCGAAATAGGCCGTCTGCGGCAATTCGCTGACGGTCTGCTTGCCCGCGTTGATGAGGTCGGGATCTTCCTCACCGGCATAGGGGAAGGGGCCGATGCCCAGCATTCCGTTTTCCGACTGCAGCGTCACCGTCATGCCCTCGGGCACGTAGTTGGCGACGAGCGTGGGAATGCCGATCCCGAGGTTCACGTAGAAGCCGTCTTCCAGTTCCTTGGCCGCGCGCGCGGCCATCTCGTTACGGTTCCAGGGCATTTACGCGGCCTCCCTTTCGCGGGTCGTCACAAATTCGATCTTCTTGTCGTAGGGCGCGCCGAGCACGAGGCGCTGCACGTAGACGCCGGGCAGGTGGATGTGGTCGGGATCGAGCGAGCCGGTCGGGACGATCTCTTCCACTTCGACAACGCAGACCTTGCCGCAAGTAGCCGCGGGCACGTTGAAGTTGCGCGCGGTCTTGCGGAAGATCACGTTGCCGCTTTCGTCCGCCTTCCAGGCCTTGACCACGGCGAGATCGGCAAAGATGCCTTCCTCCAGGATGTATTCCTGCCCGCCGAATTCCTTGACTTCCTTGCCCTCGGCGACCTGCGTGCCGACGCCGGTCTTGGTGTAGAAGCCGGGGATCCCTGCGCCGCCGGCGCGCATGCGCTCGGCCAAGGTACCCTGGGGGCAGAACTCGACTTCCAGTTCGCCCGAGAGGAACTGGCGTTCGAACTCCTTGTTCTCGCCCACGTAGGACGAGATCATCTTCTTGACCTGCTTGGTGCGCAGCAGCTTGCCGATGCCTTCGTTGTCGATGCCCGCGTTGTTTGACGCGAAGGTGAGGTCCTTCACGCCCGCATCGCGAATGGCGTCGAGCAGGCGCTCGGGGATGCCGCAAAGGCCGAAGCCGCCACTGGCGATCAGCATGCCGTCCGACAGCAGGCCATCAAGCGCGGCCTCCGCGCTGGGGTAGAGCTTTTTCATGGATTTCCTTCTCCAACTTCCGCGCGGGAGCCTACCGCGCCCTTCGCATCACAAATAGCGATTAATTTTTATGGATTATGATATGCATTGGTTATGAAACGGATCGCGCTCTTTCACCTCGAAACGCTGATGTGGATCGATCGGCTGGGCACGTTCGCCGCGGCCGCCCAGCGTCTCAACACCACTCAGCCCGCGATCTCGGCGCGTGTGCGCGAGATCGAGGAGCAACTGGGCCTCTCGCTGTTCCAACGCGAGGGACGCCGGATGGTTCTCACCACGCGTGGCCGGCGCCTGATTCAGCAGTGCGAGCCCTTGTGCCACGATCTGGAAAAGGCTCTCCTCGAAGCCAGCGATTTTGCAGGGGCGGCCGGGGCGGTCCGGATCGGATCGGGCGAGATCGCGGCGGCGAGCTGCCTGCCCGCCTGGGTCCAGGCGATCGAGCGCGAACGCCCGGGCGTCACCATGGAGATCGAGCTCGACCTGACCGCCCGGCTCATGCAGCAGCTCCTGGGCGGCACGCGCGACATCGTGTTCCTGGCCGGGCCCGTTGCCAGCCCTGCTATCCGCACCGCTCCGATCGGCTCGGTGGCGCTGGTCTGGGCCGCGAGCCCGGACGTGGCGCGCGCCGGGGCGCAGACGCCGGACCTGCCGATCTGGTCGCTGCCTGACCACTCGCCCCTGCACCGCGTGACCCTGGCCACGCTCGAGGCGGCCGGGCGCACCCGTCCCACGCTCCACACCTGCAACAATGTGCGCATGCTGATCGAGATCGTCGCGCAGGGGAGGGGGGCGGCGGTTCTGCCCGAGACGATGATCCGCAGCCAGCTAGCCCGCGGAGAACTGGCCGAGTTCCTGCCGCGCCCGGAACATGTCGTCCACTTCGAGGCGGCCGTGCGCGCGCAGGAGCGCGATCCCGTCATCCTCGACCTGTTTGCGCGTGCGGCCTCGCTGCGGATCGAGCCGGGCGCAGAAGGACGGCGTCCGGAAAGCGCGCGGACTTGAACAGTTTCGCAATCGAACCTTGATTATCAAGACGATGTTTGATCTTCGTCATGGTGAAGAGGAAACCTTGCCCTAGACTGGGCGGGCCAACGGGAGACCAGACTATGCGCTCGATACTCGTCAATGCGGATCGCAAGCCGGGCAATGATGCCCGCATCGAAACCGCCCTTAACCTCGCCCGCAAGACGGGCGGCCATGTCACTGCGCTCGTCGACACCCCGGTCGCGCGCTATATCGCGATGGACCCGATGGGGGGCAGCTACGTGATCTCCGAGGCGCTCGACAAGGCGCGGGCCGAGGACGATGCTTCGGCGAGCGAGATCGAGACCAAGCTTTCGCGCAACGATGTCTCCTTCGATGTCCTGCGCAGCGAGGACGATCCGGTCAGCGCGCTGGGCAGCATTGCGCGCCTGTCGGACGTGACGATCCTTTCGCGTTCGGGCGGCCTGGCGGGTGAACTGGCGCTGGTGTCGGGGACCCCGGTCCTTGTCCTTGCCGACGACAAGCCGCTCGAATTCCCGATCCGTCGGGCCTGCATCGCCTGGGACGGTGGTGAACAGGCGGCCGCTGCGCTGCGGGCCTCGGTACCGCTTCTGGGGGACTGCCAGATGGTGAAGGTCGTGACGGTGGCCGAGAAGTCGGGAGGTTTTCCCGCTACCGACGCGCTGCGCTACCTCTCGCGCCACGGCATCCACGCCGAGCTCGAAGAGCACGAGCGTCGCGGGTCGACCGAGGAAACGCTGGCCGTCGCGGTCAACCAGGCCCACGCCGAGCTGCTTGTCATGGGCGCCTACGGCAAGAGCCGCTTCCGTGAGTTCCTCTTCGGCGGGGTGACTGCCTACTTCCTCGACGAGGAAACCGCGCCGGCTCTGCTCCTGGCCCACTGAGCTTACGTCCGTTTCAACGCGGACCTGAAACTCGGACCAAGCGGCGCCATCCCGTGGGGGATCGGCGCCGTTTTTGGTGCTGACCTACCTATGGCATCTGCGCGATTCTCGCTCCCACAAATGGTAGCGTTAGCACGACTGGATTGGTCATTTGTCATGGAAGCTCAATAATTTCCGCAGTGCAGCATAGCTCGTCCGGTGTGAGCATTTTGAGACATTCGGCGAGTTGTGAGTGAAGCAATATCATGAAGGTTGATTCAGGAATTGGAATGGCGGATTTGCGTCCGGACATACCGCTAATTGCATCTGTTCATTGCGCGTATCGCAATTAACCTTGCTCCCTATGCATCGTGAGCGCGCTATTTCGCACTTGCACAACACCCCGATTCGGGTCATAAGGAACGTGCCTTTCAGGCATCCTCTCCCAAAACTTCCACGACCCGGTCGGCAACGTCCGGGTCTTTTTTTGTCTGCTTAACACGCGTGCTTTCGGGGCGATCAACCGGAGCTGTTGCTGGCCAACGGTTTGAAATCGCGTGGGCCCGTTCCTAATTCCTATCCGTGAAACACGTGAGGTCGCGTGCCTTGGCCGAAGTACAGGCGAGGCGCGCGGACCGTTCTTGGAAAGGACAGACATGGTCGACGCCGAATCAAGGGTCGAGGATCGCACGGTGCGGCTGCAGGTTGCGGCCGGACGTCAGGAAGAAAGCGGCCAGGGGATTGCCCGGCTCAGCCGCGAAGCGCTGTCCGCCATCGGAGCCATGGAGGGCGACGTTCTCGAAGTGACCGGAAAGTCGGTCACCGTCGCGCGCGCCGTGCTGGCCTTCCCGGAGGACGAAGGGCTCTCCGTCATACGTCTTGATGGCCTCCAGCGCGGCAACGCCGAAGTTGGCTCGGGCGATCATGTCACGGTGCGCAAGGCCGAATCGCGCCCCGCCCAGCGTGTCGTCTTCGCGCCCGCGCAGAAGGACATGCGCCTGCAGGGCCCCTCCATCGCGCTCAAGCGCAACTTCTTCCAACGCCCGATGGTGCAGGGCGATCTTGTCGCCACTGCGGGGCAGCAGCAGGTGGCGGACATTCCCCCGCAGCTGCGGCGTATGTTCAACGCGCCCGCCTATTCGCTGACCCAGATCCGTCTCAACGTCGTCTCGACCACCCCGCGCGGGATCGTCCACATCGACGAGAACACCGAGGTCGAGCTGCGCGAAACCTTCGAGGAAGCGCACGAGCCGCGCGGCGATGTCAATTACGACGATGTCGGCGGGATGGAGGACACCATCCGCCAGCTGCGCGAGATGGTCGAACTGCCGTTGCGTTACCCCGAGCTCTTCACCCGTCTCGGTGTCGCCCCGCCCAAGGGCGTGCTGCTGCACGGACCTCCAGGGACCGGCAAGACCCGTCTTGCCCAGGCGGTCGCCAACGAAAGCGAGGCCAACTTCTTCTCGATCAATGGCCCAGAGATCATGGGATCGGGTTATGGCGACAGCGAAAAGGCGCTGCGCGAGGTCTTCGAGGAGGCCACCAAGGCCGCGCCCGCGATCGTCTTCATCGACGAGATCGACTCGATCGCCCCCAAGCGCGACCAGGTCCACGGCGAGGCGGAGAAGCGCCTTGTCGCGCAGCTGCTTACGCTCATGGATGGCCTCAACAGCCGCGCCCATGTGGTCGTGATCGCGGCGACCAACCGCCCCGATGCCATCGATGAGGCGCTGCGCCGTCCCGGCCGCTTCGACCGTGAGATCGTGATCGGCGTGCCCGATGAACGGGGGCGCCGCGAAATCCTCACCATCCACACCCGCGGTATGCCGCTGGGCAAGGAAGTGAGCCTCAAGGAACTGGCGCGCACCACGCACGGCTTTGTCGGCGCCGATCTCGCCGCGCTCACCCGCGAAGCCGCGATCGAGGCGGTGCGCCGGATCATGCCGAAGCTGGACCTGGAAGCCCGCGCCATTCCGCCTGAAGTGCTCGAAAACCTGTCGGTCGAGCGTGACGACTTCATTGCGGCGCTCAAACGCGTGCAGCCTTCGGCCATGCGCGAGGTCATGGTGCAGGTCCCCAACATCGGCTGGGACGACATCGGTGGGCTCGACGCTGCGCAGACGCGCCTCAAGGAAGGGATCGAGCTGCCGCTCAAGAACCCGGCCGCCTTCCACAAGCTGGGTATCCGCTCGGCCAAGGGGTTCCTGCTCTATGGCCCTCCGGGCACGGGCAAGACGCTGCTGGCCAAGGCGGTGGCCAAGGAGGCCGAGGCCAACTTCATCTCGATCAAGTCCTCCGACCTGCTCTCCAAGTGGTACGGTGAGAGCGAGCAACAGATCGCCCGCCTCTTTGCCCGCGCGCGTCAGGTGGCCCCGTGCGTCATCTTCATCGACGAGATCGACAGCCTCGTGCCGGCGCGCGGCATGGGCGGCGGGCTTGGCGAGCCGCAGGTAACCGCGCGTGTGGTCAATACGATCCTTGCCGAAATGGACGGCATGGAGGAACTGCAGTCGGTGGTCCTGGTGGGGGCTACCAACCGCCCTGGCCTTGTCGACCCGGCGCTGCTGCGCCCCGGCCGCTTCGACGAGCTGGTCTACGTCGGCACGCCCGATACAGCAGGCCGCGCGCATATCCTGGGCATCCACACCGAGGCCATGCCATTGGCCGAGGACGTGTCGCTCGACGCCATTGCCGAGCGGACCGAGCGCTACACTGGCGCGGACCTGGAGGATGTGGTGCGCCGCGCAGGCCTCCTCGCCATTCGGCGCGAAGGCGCCCAGGTCGACAAGGTCACCATGGCCGATTTCGAGAACGCCCTTGAAGACAGCCGCGCCTCGGTCTCGGCCGAGATGGAGGAGGAGTATGCCAAGATGCAGAGCGAGCTGAAGAAGCGCGCGATGGAGGTGGCGCCGCTCGGCTTCATTGCGCCGGGCATGGTCGAGTCTACGCGGGAATTGAAGCACGGGTAGAAAAGGGCTTTGCCGAGGGCCATCGCCCTCGGGCTCCCCGAACTGTCGACCTCATCTTTCGCGCGCCACCTTGGCTGGGAAAGGTGAGGTCGCCCATTCTGGGGTCAAGGGGCATGGCCCCTTGAATCGTATGGAGTTACGGACAGTCCGGCGTGATCTGGTAGAGCGTATCCCAGTTCTTGCCCGTCACGAAGATGCGGTCCTTCTTCGCGTCCCAGGCGATACCGTTGAGGACATCGTCGGCGGTGCGTGCGCCGCTCTTCGCGGTAAGGCCGGAGAGGTCCACCCAACTTTTCACGACGCCTGATTCAGGATCGATGCGGGCGATCCGCTCGGACATCCAGACGTTTGCCCAGATCTCTCCGTCGATCCATTCCAGCTCGTTGAGCCGCGCGACCGGGCGTCCTTCGTCGGTCACCTCGAGCGTGCCGGTCGACGCGAAGGTTTCCGGATCGCGCAAGGTGAGGCGGCTTGATCCGTCGCTTTGGTAGATCGTGTCTTCGTGGATGGTCAGGCCCCAGCCTTCGCCCGTGACGGGGAAGAGCTTGATGGGCTTGAGCGTCGTGCGATCCCAGCGGTAGGCCATCCCGTCACGCCAGGTCAGGCTGATGACCTGGTCGCCCCAGGCCACGCTTCCTTCGCCAAAGAAGGTCGGGTCGAGCGCGCCTTCGACGAGCGGCGTCGTGCTTTGCAAGGTGCGCTTGAAAACGCGCGACTGACCTTTGCGCCCAGTGCTTTCGTAGAGGACGCCGTCGGCGAAGAAGAGCCCTTGCGTGAAGGCTTCGGGATCGTGGGGGAAGCTCTCCTCGATCGTGAAGCCGCAGACAGGGGCGGGAGCCGCCTCGGCGCCGCAGCCGCTTGCGAGCGGAAGGAGGGCAAGGGCGAGAAGGATGGCCCTGGGGGCACGCGGGGAACGGGACATGATGCTGTGCTGCCTAACCCCTTGACCTTGCGCAAGGCTGAATTGCGATCAGCCTTTGATCGCCAGTTCGAGCGCGCGTGTGAACAAGGCCTGGAAGCGCGCTTCGTCCACGCCCGCGCGCGGATCGTTGAGGCTGGCGGTCACCACCACCCAGCGCCCGCTCCGATCTTTAAGAAGGACGGTCATGTTGAGGACGCCAGGTTCCGATCCGCCCTTGAAGCCCGCGTAGGACACCTCTCCTGTCAGGCCTGCTGCAGGGCCTGGATTGAGCGCGAGGATGCGCAGCGCCTCCTGGCCGTTCACGGTGTCCTTGCGGCCCTGAAACCAGCGCATCGCGCGCGCGAGGTCCGCGGGCGAGGCGAACCATTCCAGGCGCTCGATCATCACGGGGGTTCCGTCGGCAAAGAGATTGCCCACCGCGCGGCCCGGCACATCGGCCATCTCGCCCGCCAGCATGGCGCGCCGTCCGTCCGTGTCCTGCGCCAGGTAGCGGTGGCCCAGGGCACCTCCATCTACGCCTTTCAGCTTGAAGGCCTCCATCGTCGAGAGGAAGGGCATGTTGCGCGCGCCATGGGTGAACCCGATGCGGGCCTGCATGGCCTCGATGCGGGTGCGGCCAAGTTCGTTAAGGAGCACGTCGGTTGCGGAATTGTCGCTCACCCGGATCATCTCCTCGGCGAGCCGGCGCAGCGGGACCTGAGTGCCCGGCGGCAAGGCGCGAAAGGCTCCTGCGGGAAGTTCGGTGCCGTCGAGGGTGACCGTGTCGGTCCACTCGCGCAGGCCATCGTCGATCTCGCGCACCAGTTCGGCGAGGATCACCAGCTTGAAGGCCGAGCCAATGGCGAGCGGGCGCTCGCCGCGCAGCGCGACGGCGGGGCTGTCCTCGTCCAGATCCTGGACGAGGAAGCCTGCCTTGCCGGGTGCGGCGGCAAAGGCCGCGGCCACATCGTCAAGGCTGGCAAGCTCGGCAATGTTGGTGGGCATGATGCCGGTCACCCGCAAGCCCGTGACCTGCCCCGGGGCCTGGGGGGAAAGCGCGATCCAGGCCCGCGCCGTCCCCTTTTCAAAGGTGAGGCGCAAGGTGGCCTCGTGCTCGCCGAGCGGTGTCAGGCTTTCGACACCTGTCGCCGTGCCAAGCTGGCGTTGGAGCGAGGCGATGAGGGCCTGCATCTGCGCGTCGGGCACGGCCTTGCGAAAGGAGGCGGCGAAGGTCGCGGCGGGATCACCCCCGCCGTTCAGAATGATGAGGATTTCCGCGCTGCGCTCGCGCAGTTCCTGCGAGACCGGAACATCGTCCGCGGCGCTGGTCACATTGAGCGGGGCGCTCACCATAAGGGCGAGACCCGCTGCGGCCCGCAAGGCCTTTCGTGCCATTTGCCACATTGCCGCTCCCCTTTCGCGCACGGGACAGCATGCCGGGAACGTGGCTATCTGGCAAATAGGGGGAAGACCCTATTGTGCGGCCATCTGCGCCATGGCCTCGCCCGAGGGCGCGCCGAGCGGGGTCGTCTCGACCGGCCCGACGGGCAGCAGGCGGCCCCGCACGATGGCTTCGGGCATCTCGGCGGCGAGCCACTGGATCAGGGCCTCGCGCACATCGCAGCGCAAGTCGAACAGGGTGGGGCTGTCCTTGGCTGTGACCAGGAAGCGCACCTCGATGGCATCGCGGGTCAGCTCGGTGATCTGCATATGGCGCACCCGGCCGTCCCAGCGCTCGTTCGCCGCGACGATCTCCATGAATTTCTCCCGGATCGGATCGAGCCGGGTCGCAGGGTCGACGTAAAGCAGGATCGTACCCATCAGCTGCGAGGTGGTCTTGGTCCAGTTCTGGAAGATCTCCTCCAGGAACTTGTTGGTCGGGACCACCAGACGCCGCTCGTCCCAGACCTTGACGACGACGTAGGTGGTCTTGATTTCCTCGATCCAGCCCCATTCGCCGCCCACGATCACGGCGTCGCCAATCACGACGGGCTCGGTCAGCGCCATCTGGAAGCCGGAAATCAGCGCTTTCAGGGCTGGCTGCGCGGCGGCGCCAACGGCAAGGGCGGCAAGACCGGCCGAGGCCATCAGGGTTACGCCGATATCGCGCACGCCGGGAATGGAGAGGAGCATCAGTCCGATGGTCAGGAACACGATCACGAACGTCGCGATGCGTCCGAAGATGGTGAGGCGCGTGCGGCGGCGGCGGTTGCGGCGGTTGTCCGCCATCGAGATGTCCGCGCGCAGCACCATCGCCTCGACGAAGGCGTTGAGGATCGCCAGCGCCATCCAGCCCACCATGAGTGGCATGACCAGCCCGCCGATCCGCTCCCACATGGCTTCGAGCGCGGGCGTCTCACGGGCGGCGAGGACAAGCGCGAGGGAGACCAGCGCCCATCGGCTGGGCCGGGCGAGGCGTTTGACCACCAGGTTGTCCGAATCGCTCTCACTCGCCTTGGCGAAGCGCCGGAGCAGCCGGAACAGAAGGGCATGGACGAAGAGCGCAACCGCAACCGCGAAAACGGCCACGATGACAGCGACGATCGTTTGTTGCAGCCAATTCGGCAGCTCACCGATCAGGTCCTGGAGCAAGTCGGTCATGGAGAAGAAACTATGCTGCAGCGCAGCGGTTGCAAGCGCGAAGGGGCTCCTGGATGAAATCCGCCCCTGCGCGCTTGCATTATCGTCTTACTTTGCGGCCAGTTCCTTCACGATGCGCGGGGCCGGGTAGATGGTCTCCAGCGCCTCCTGGAGCGCGGCGGTGGAGACGACGACGGTGCGGTTGAGCACTGGATCATAGCCGTAGTTGCCGCCCAGCGAATGGATGTTGCCGTCAAAGGCCGCACCGATCACGGTGCCCGCCTTGTCGATCACCGGGGAACCCGAATTGCCGCCGATGATGTCGTTGGTGGTCACGAAATCATAGGTCACAGCCTTGTCGATGGCGCGTTCCTTCGCCGCGAACTGGCTGGGCAGGTCGAAAGGTTCGGCGCCCGTCGCACGCTCGAAGGTGCCGCCCATGGTGGTCTGGAAGGGCACCTCGTTGCCACGCTCGGTCCAGCCCTTCACGCGGCCATAGCTGATGCGCAGGGTAAAGGTGGCGTCGGGGTAGAGGCTGTCGCCATAGGCGGCAAAGCGCGCGTCGGCGAGCTTGGCCCCGGCCTGCGTGACCGGCCCGGCATAGGCCTCGTCGACCTTCTGCTTGAGCGCGCGCTGGTTGGCGTCCAGTTTCAGGGCGTACTGGATCATCGGATCGTCCGAGGCCTCGATCGCGGCGAGGCCCCCGTCCCACAGCTGCTTGCGGTACGCCGGATCGGCGAGCTTCGTGCCCGCGACAAGGCGCTCGGACAGGCCCTCGGGGCTTTCCTTGCCAAGGAGCAGGCGGGTCTGCGGATCATCGACCCCCAGGTATTCGCGCGCCTTGGAGAGGCTCCAGGCCATCTGCAACTCGTCGAGCCAGGGGTAGACCGGCGCCTCGTCGAGCAGGCGCTTCTCGGTCAGCGGCAGGGCGCTGTCGGTGTAGCCGGGGAGGCGCTCGGCGTTGGGCTTGGCGCGTTCGGTCGCACCCATGACGAGGGCCTGCGCGTAGCTGTAGAGCGTGCCCGAGGGCGCATCGTAGCGGTAGGGGATGTAGAGCGTGCGGTAGGCATCGACCGCCGCGTCCACCTGGGCCCAGGGATCGCCGATCTCGGCGTTGCCAGCGCTCTTGGCCTTCAGGTCCGCTTCGGCCGCGGCCAGCTTGGCGGTGAAGGCGGGGTCGTTCAGGGCCTTGGTGCGGCCGATGTAGACCTTGAGGCTGTTTTCGACGCCGCTCAGGAGGTCGAGGCCCTCGCGCGCGTGTTCGGGGCTTTCCTCCATCGCGCGGATCAGTCGCCCGCGCAGTTCCGAAAGCGTGGCGACGGTGATCGGCAGGCGCACCTCGCGCTCGAAGGCGAGCTGGCTCAGCGTATAGAGGCGCGAGGTCGAACCCGGGTTGCCGACCACGAAGGTGGCTTCGTCGGCCTGGGGCGTGCGCGGGTTCCAGGTGAGGTGGACCGGTGTCTTTACCGGCTTGCCGTCCTCGTAAGCGCGCAGGAACGAGCCGTCGAGCGAGTAGCGCGGGAAGTTGAAGTTGTCGGGATCGCCGCCGAAGGTGGCCGCGCGGTCCTCCGGCGACCAGACGAGGCGGACGTCGGAATACTTGCGGTAGGTATAGAGCTTGTACTGCCCGCCGCCGAACAGGGTGACGACCTGGCAGCGGAACTTCGCGGTGTCGGTGCAGTTGGCCGCCTCGATCTCGGCGATCCTGGCATCGCGCGCCTTGGTCAGCGCCTCGCCGGTAAGGGCGCCGATGGCCGCCTTCACCTCGCCCGTCACATCCTCGATCTTGGTCACGACTTCGGCCTGCTGGCCCGGGCACTTCTTTTCATCGCGCAGCGACGCGGCGATGAAGCCGTGTTCAAGCAGGTCATTGTCGCCCGTCGAGTTGTCGTAGAGGCACGAGGCGACGCAGTGGTGGTTGGTGAGGATAAGCGCGGCATCCGAGACAAAGCTTGCCGAGCAGCCGCCGGTGAGGCGCACGGCCGAGGCGCGCACGGTGTCGAGCCAGGCCTGATCGGGGGCCCAGCCATAGTCGGCCTGCATCTTCGCGGCGGGGAATCCATCGAAAGTCCACATGCCCTCGTCGGCGTGGGCGATGGTCGAGGTGGTGGCGAGAAGCAGCGCAAGTGTGGCGGCGCCGGCGGCGTGAAGCGATGGGATGCGAGCGATCATGTCAGGGGTCCTCCTCCTGGGAATGTCCCGGATTTCCCCAAGGAACGGGGCCAAGTCCAGCGCAAAGCGCATGAGGGGCGGGGATAAGGATACAGTATCACCTGCCCTTCGACGAAAGGCCTACTTGGATCGACCAACGACACACCATGGCTTGTATCCGCGCTGTGAGGCGGTAGCCTCCCGCGCCAGGCCGTGGTCCCCCCAATTCCAACCCACGGCAGCAAAAGGATTCTCCGCGATGTTCGCACTCGACCGCCGCAAGGCCCTGGGGCTTGCCGCCAGCCTTCCCGTTGCCGCCTCGCTGACCGGCCTTGGCGCGTCCGGTGCGCAAGGGGCCGAAGTGCCCACAGGATCGGGCGCGACCTGGGACCTGACCGACCTGTTCCCGGATGCCGAGGCCTGGGATGCGGCGCGCAAGGCGGTGCTGGCCGCCCTGCCGCGCCTTGCTGCCTACAAGGGCACGCTGGGGACGAGCGCGCAGGCGCTGGCGCGCGCGCTGGACGATATCTCGGTGACCAAGCTCAAGGCGATGCGCGTCTACGTCTATTCCTCGCTTCAGGCCGACGAGGACGTGCGCGCGCCCGCCCCGCAGGAGCGCGAGGCGCAGGCGCGCGACATGTTCAGCCAGATGGGGCAGGCGACGGCCTGGGTGGACCCGGAGGTTCTGGATCTGGGCGAAGAGACCATCGAGCGCTTCATTGCCGAAAACGAAACGCTCACGCGCCGCTTTGCCTTCCCCTTGCGCGACACGCTGCGCCGCGCGGAGCATATTCTCGACGATCAGGGCGAGGCGATCCTGGCTTCGGCCTCTGCAGCGCTTGCCGGGCCGGGCAGCGTGCGTGACCAGCTTGTCGCCTCGGACATTCCCTGGCCCACGATCACGCTTTCGGACGGGCGCGAGGTGCGCCTTGATGCCCAAGGCTATTCGCATAGCCGCGACGCGAAGAACCGGGCCGACCGCAAGCGCGTCTTCGACAGCTACTGGAGCGCGTTCAAGGGCTATGAAGGCTCGCTCGGCGCGGCGCTTGCGGCCAAGCTCAAGGGCGATGTCTTCGAGGCCGAGAACCGGGGCTACGAAAGCTGCCTTGCCATGGCGCTTGCCGCCAACCGCATCCCCGAAGGGGTCTACCGCAGCCTTGTATCGGAGGTGAACGCAGGGCTGCCGCAGCTTCACCGCTACTTCCAGCTGCGCCGCCGGATGCTCAAGCTGCCCGACATCCACTACTACGACATCTACCCCCCGCTGGTGCAGATGGACCGGACCTTCACGCTGGGCGACATGCGCAATGTTGCCTTGGACGCGCTCAAGCCGCTGGGCGGCGACTACGTGCGGCTGATGGGTGAGGCGACGGCGAAGAAGTGGATGGATCCCTTCCCCCGGCCGGGCAAGCGGGCGGGGGCCTACATGAATGGGGCGGTCTACGACGTGCACCCCTATCTCCTGCTCAACCTCTCGGAGAACTTCGACGGGGTCTCGACGTTCGTTCACGAGTGGGGCCACGCGATGCACACGCTGATTGCGGCCAAGGCGCAGCCTTATGAGACCGCCCGCTACCCCACCTTCCTCGCCGAGATCGCCTCGACCGCGAACGAGGTGTTCCTGACCGAGTACATGCTCGAACGGGCCAAGACGAAGGAGGAGAAGCTCTATTACCTTGGCATGCGTCTGGAAGGTCTGCGCGGTACCTTCTACCGCCAGACGATGTTTGCCGAGTTCGAACTGAAGATCCACGAGATGGCCGAGGCGGGCGAGGGGCTTTCGGGCGCGAGCATCAGCCGCGTCTATGGCGAGATCCTGAGGCGCTACCACGGCCCCGATTTCACCATCGATGCGCCCTACGAGATGGAATGGGCGATGATCGGCCACTTCTACCGCTTCTTCTATGTCTACCAGTACGCGACCTCGATCACGGCGGGGACGTGGTTCGCGCGCTCGGTGCTCGATGGCGGCACGGCCGAGCGGGAGAATTTCCTCGGCGTCCTGCGCGCCGGGGGCTCGGACTATCCGACCGATATCCTGACACGTGCGGGGCTCGATATGGCCTCGCCCCAGCCCTACCGCGATCTCGTGGCCGGGTTCGGGCGCACTCTTGATGAAATCGAGGCGCTTCTGGACGCCTGAGCGCACGGGCCGGGCGGCTGGTGGCCGGTGCGTGCAATCGCGCTGGCCGCAGGCTCCCGGCTCGGGTAGCCTGCGGGAATGACCCACCGCACACTTATTTCCGCCGATGAACTCAAGGCCTTGCTCGATGCCGAGGCCGATGTCCTGATCCTCGATTGCGCGTTCGATCTCGCCCATCCACAGAACGGTCCGGCGGTGTTCGAGACCGGCCATGTGCCCGGCGCACGCCACGCGCATCTGGAGCATGACCTCTCGGGAACGCCGTCCGGGAGCAACGGGCGCCATCCCTTGCCCACGCGCGAGGCCTTCGCCGCGTGGCTGCGCGGGCAGGGGCTCTCCAACGGCCAGCAGGTCGTGACCTATGGCGGCATGGGCAATGCCGGTGCGGCGCGGGCCTGGTGGATGCTGCGCTGGATGGGCCACGCCGAAGTCGCGGTCCTCGACGGCGGGCGCGACGCCTGGATCGCGGCGGGCCACGAACTGGAAACCGGCAAGGCCGGCGAAGTGCAGGCCGAGGGCGATTTTACGGTGGGCGTGCCGCTGGTGGCAGGGACCGTCGATGCGGACGATGTCCTGGCCAACATCGACGCGCACGACGCCCAGATCCTCGACGCGCGCGACCCGGCGCGCTTTCGCGGCGAGCCCAGCCCCAACGACGTTGTCTCGGGCCATATCCCGGGCGCGAAGAATCGCTTCTTCCAGAACAACCTCAACGACGACGGCACCTTCCGCCCGGCGTCCGAACTCAAGGCCGATTTCGAGGCGCTTCTGGGCGATGCCCCGGCGATCCTCCAGTGCGGTTCGGGCGTGACCGCCTGCCAGAATGCGCTCGCCATGGAGATCGCGGGAATTCCAGGCGCCTTCGTCTACATCGGATCGTGGAGCGAGTGGACCAGCGATCCGGCGCGTCCCATCGCGACGGGCGCGTAAGAGAGGAAGACTTTTCAAGGGGCCATCGCCCCTTGACCCCAAAACGGGCGACCTCACCTCACCCGGCCCACGCAGCGCTCGCAAGGTGAGGTCGACATTTTTGGGAGCCCGAGGGCGATGGCCCTCGGATTAATCCCTCTTACCTATTCCCCGAACCACACCGGCGCATCACCCGGCTGCCAGGGCGTGTACTTGGTCATTACCGAGGTGAAGAGCTCGGACGCCAGATGCCCGTCGAGCCAGGCGCGAAGGGCGGGAAAGTCCTGGGCGTCGAACCAGGCGCGGTCAGTCGCGGCGAACTGGCGGATGAAGGGCATGATCGCCATGTCGGCCAGGCCGCGTGTCTTCCCGCACAGTTGGCCGCCTGGCGCTATGCGCGCGTCCAGATCGCGCAGGGTTTCCAGCGCGCTCTGCCGGTGGGCCAGCGCATCGCTGCCGTGGCGTTCGGGGTACTTGTAGCGGTCGAGGTCGTGCTTGAAGGGGCCGTCGTTGCGCGCGATGAGCTGGGCATCGCCGCGTTCCAGCCAGCCTTCGGGATCGCTGCGTTCGAGCGCCCAGTGCATCACCTCAAGGCTTTCTTCGATGACTTTGCCATCGGGCAGAACCAGCACGGGCACGGTGCCCTTGGGCGAGGCCTCCAGCATCGCGTCCGGCTTGTTTGCCAGTTTTACCTCGCGCAGTTCGCAGGCGATGCCCGCCACGCGCAGCGCAAGCCTTGCGCGCATGGCATAGGGGCAGCGGCGGAAGCTGTAGAGGACGGGCGGGACGGGGCTTGTCACGCCGCGTCCGGTGTATCGGTGTCCTCGCTCCGGACCGGCGGCGGGGCGCCGACATGTTCCTCCCCGCGCGCACGGGCGAGAAGCTGCTGGCGCTGGCGTTCGCGGTAGCGTTCGCGCTGCTCGTCGGTGCGCTCGTCGTGGCAGTGCGGGCAGGCGACGCCTTCCTCGAACAGCGGGGAGGCGCGGTCTTCAGCGTTCAGTGGAAGGCGGCAGGCGTGGCACAGCGTGTAGTCGCCTTGCAGCAGCCCGTGGCCGACCGAGACGCGGTTGTCGAAGACGAAGCATTCGCCTTCCCACAGGCTGTTCTCGGGCGCGACGGTCTCCAGGTATTTCAGGATGCCGCCCTTGAGGTGGTAGACCTCGTCCACGCCCTCCTGCTTGAGGAACGCGGTGGACTTTTCGCAGCGGATGCCGCCTGTGCAGAACATGGCGACCTTCGGTGCGTCCTTGCCTTCGCCCAGGAGCTTGGCGCGCTGTTCGCGAAACCAGCCCGGAAATTCGCGGAAGGAAGCGGTCTCGGGATCGATCGCGCCCTTGAAGGTGCCGATCGCCACTTCGTAATCGTTGCGCGTGTCGATCAGGATCGTGTCCGGATCGGAAATGAGATCGTTCCAGTCCTCGGGCGCCACGTAGGTGCCGACAGTGGCGAGGGGATCGGTGCCCGGCTCGCCCATGGTCACGATCTCGTTCTTGAGGCGCACCTTCATGCGCAGGAACGGCATTTCGCGTGCGCCCGAGAACTTGACGTCGAGATCCGCGCAGCCCGGCAGCGCGCGGACATGCGCGATGACCCGCTCAATCCCCGAGCGCGTGCCCGCGATGGTGCCGTTGATGCCTTCGTGCGCGAGCAGCAACGTGCCGCGAATGCCCTCCTCCTCACACAGCGCGGCAAGCGGTGCGCGCAGGGCGGCATGATCGGCAAAGGGCGCGAACTGGTAGAGCGCGGCGACGCAGACCGGCGCGTTGTGCGCGGCGGTGGGATGCTCGCGCTGGGAAAGATCGGAAGTGCTCGTCATGCGCGGCCCCATAGCGCAAAGCGGGGCTCGCGCGAAGAGGGGCCAGATGCACGAGGCCCGGCAAACCGCACGCGGTCGCCGGGCCGAGTATTGTGTCGCGTGAAGGCGGCTGGCGTTATGCGAGCGCGGCCTTCAGGTCGTCGACGAGGTCGGTGCGCTCCCAGGGGAACAGCTCGCCCTCGGGCTTGCGGCCGAAGTGGCCATAGGCCGCCGAGGTCGCGTAGATCGGCTTGTTGAGGCCTAGGCCCACGCGGATGCCGCGCGGGGTAAGACCGCCGAGCTTGTCGGCCGAAACCTTGGTGAGAGCCGCTTCCAGCGCCTCTTCGGAGACGGTGCCGGTGCCGTGCAGATCAACATAGAGCGAGAGCGGCTTCGAGACGCCGATCGCGTAGGAAACCTGGATCGTGCAGCGCTTGGCAAGGCCCGCGGCCACGACGTTCTTGGCAAGATAGCGCGTCACGTAGGCGGCCGAACGGTCGACCTTGGTCGGGTCCTTGCCCGAGAAGGCGCCGCCGCCGTGCGGAGCCGCACCGCCGTACGTGTCGACGATGATCTTGCGGCCGGTGAGGCCAGCATCGCCGTCCGGGCCGCCGATCTCGAAGGTGCCGGTCGGGTTGATGTGGTAGACGGTTTCGTCCGAGATCAGGCCGTCGGGCAGGATGTCGGAGATGACCTTCTTCACGTAGGCCTTGAGCTCGGCTTCCTTCTCGCCCTGGTCATAACCCGGCTTGTGCTGGGTCGAGAGGACAACTGCGGTCGCGGCGACGGGCTTGCCGTCCTTGTAGCGCAGCGTGACCTGGCTCTTGGCGTCCGGTTCCAGGAAGGGCGCGGCGCCCGAGTGGCGGTCGGCCGAGAGCTGCTGCAGGATCTTGTGGCTGTAGTCGAGCGTGGCGGGCATGAGGTCGTCGGTCTCGTCGCAGGCGAAGCCGAACATGATGCCCTGGTCGCCGGCGCCTTCGTCCTTGTTGCCGCTCGAATCGACACCCTGCGCGATGTGCGCGGACTGGGCGTGGAGGTAGTTCTCGAAGTCGAAGGTCTCCCAGTGGAAACCGTCCTGCTCGTACCCGATCTTCTTGACGGTCTCGCGCACGACCTTCTCGATTTCCTCGAGAGCGCCATCGGCCCAGGCGCCGTTCTCATAGACGCCCTTGCAGCGAATCTCGCCGGCGAGGACGACCTTCTGGGTCGTGGTCATGGTCTCGCAGGCGACGCGCGCCTCGGGATCCTTCGAGAGGAAAAGGTCGACGATTGCGTCCGAAATCTGGTCCGAAACCTTGTCGGGATGGCCTTCCGAGACGCTCTCGGATGTGAAGACATAGTCGCTACGCATAGAGTCACCTGGGATATAAAGAAATCTTTAAGTGCGGTTCCTGCTCTACCTGCGACGGCTGCGAAGTGCAACCATGGAAAGGGAAAGAAGCGAAAGAATGCCTGCCAGCGCAAGCGGGATGGCGTTGCCCAGGCGCGCAAAAAGAGTGGGTTCGTGGGCGGGCGGGATGAAACCGTCGAGCCGTCCGGCAGTGTGGCGCGGCACGAATTTGCGCACGATCCCGTCCGCGTCGATCACCGCGCTGATGCCGGTGGTAGTTGCGCGCAGGACCGGGAGGCCTTCCTCAAGCGCGCGCAGGCGTGCCTGCGCCAGATGCTGCGGGGGCCCCCAGGCGCCGAACCAGCCATCGTTGGACGGGTTGAAGATGTAGTCGGGCCGGTGCGCAGGGTCGACCACGGCGCCTGAGAAGACGATCTCGTAGCAGATCTGCACGCCCGCCCGGCCGTAACGGCCAAGGTCCAGTGTGCGGGCGCCGGGACCGGGCCAGAAATCGAGCGTGCCGGGGACGAGGCGGGAGAGACCGATCGGCTCGAGCAGGCCGCGCAAGGGGAGGTATTCGCCAAAGGGCACCAGGTGCGCCTTGGAATAGCTGGCGAGGATATCGCCGCCCCCGTCGAGCACGGTGACCGAATTTCGCGCGGCAAGGTTGTCCTCGCCCTTCATCACCAGGTCGACCGCGCCGGTCATCAGGCGGCTGTAGGGGCCGATGACGCGCCCGATACGCTCGCGCGAGAGCTTCGGGTCTCCGGCATAGGTGAACATGCGGTAGACGTAGGGGGGATAACCGTCGCGGATGTAGTCCCCCAGGCCCGACTCGGGCCAGAAGACCATGCGGCGGCGGCCCGGAACCTGCGGCAGCGAGAGCCGGGCAAGCTTGATGAAACTGGCCTCGAACTGGCGCGGATCGTCGATGAACTCCTGCCGGATATCGGGCTGGACGAGGGTGTAGCGCACCGTGCCCTCCGCCCGGTGCGCCCAGGGATCGGGGAGGCTGAGCAAGGTGGCAAGCGCGCCCAGGATCGCGAGGGGAAGAAGGGCGCAGGCAAGGCGTCCCACTGTTTCGCGCGGCGCGGCGAGCCGCATGAAGATGCCGGGTAGGGCGGCCAGGAGGCACAGCAGGCCGGAGAGGCCGTAGCTGCCGATCCACGGCGAGAGCAGCGCCAGTCCGCGGCTCTTGAACGAGCCCAGGAGGGCAATGCCAAGCGGGTTCCAGGCAAAGCCGGTGAAGAGCCAGCCGCGCAGCCATTCGCTCACGATCCAGGTCGCCGCGAAGGCGAGCGCCAGCGGGAGGAAGGGCAGCGAGGGGCGCGTGTCCGTTTCGGGTGGCGGCGCGGGGATGCGACGCTGGACGAGCAGGCGTGCGGTCAGGCAGGCAAGAGCCGGGAACAGGGCGAGGTAGGTCGCGAGCAGGACCACCGCGATGCCGCCGAGCCAGGCGGGCATATTGGCCTGATAGGTGAAGGCCGTGGCGATCCAGTTGTTGCCGAGCGCGAAGTGCCCGAGGCCGAAGAACCAGCCCAGCGCAAAGGCTTCGCGGGGCCTGGGGCTGCGGACCACCAGTTCCAGCAGAACTGCGATGCCCAAGAGCGTCAGGGGCCAGAGCGCGAGCGGCTGGAAGCCGCAGGCGGCTGCGGCGCCAGCGGCAAGGGCCGGAATGCGGGGGGAGCGCCAGAGCGCATGAAGGCGTCGTGGAGAGGACGCGTCGTGCCGAGGGGAAGCCATCGGCGAGGGGTTTTAGTGGGGCACGCCCGGGACGCAAGCAAACTCGCGCGGGATGAGGCCGCAAGGCGTTCGTGCAGGCAGAGCCTGTGCGGAAAAAGGGGTTCGGCCGGGCACGGGGCCCGGCCGGGAAAGGATCAGGCCTCGGCTTCGGCGGCGCTGGAGGCCGTATCGTCGTTCGAGGCGGTCTTGCGGGTGGTGCGGCGGCGGGGACGGGGCTTGGCCTCGCCGGTCTCGTCACCGGCGGCTTCGCCAGCGCCTTCCGCGTCGGGCGCGCTCTTGGCGGCCGTCTTGCGGGTGCGGGTGGTCTTGGGCTTGTCGCCTGCCGGAGCGGCCTTCTTGGCGCGGGTGCGCTTGGCAGGCTTGTCCTCGGCAGGGGCCTCGGATGCCGTATCGCTCTCGTCACTGCTCGCGGCGATCGCGGGCGGAAGCACGCTCGAATCGAAGCCGGTGTCCGCCTCGTCGCTGTCCTCGCGGGCATCGTCCTTGCCGCGGCGCGGCTTGCGGGTCTTGGTGCCCGAGCGGTTGTCGCGCACGAAGGGGTTGTCGGCCGGTTCGTAGACCGAGCGGCCTCGCTCTTCGCCGTCGTCCGACGCGTCCGATCCGTCCGTGTTGGGGCGGGGCTCGTTCGAGGAGGTGTCGCTGCGGCGCGGGTTGTCGCGCGAGCGCTCGCGGCCACTGTCGCGGCTGTTGTCGCCGTAGCTGTCCGAGGAATCGCCGTCGTCCTGGCCGCGATCGTCGCGACGCGGCTGGCGGGCCTCTTCCTGGCGCTGCTTCTGGTCCGCGATCACCCGGAAGTAGTGGTCCGCGAACTGATGGTAGTACTCTTCCTGGACGCGATCGCCGTTGAGCATCGCGTCGTGGGCCAGCTTCTTGTACTTCTCGAGCAGCTGGGGCGCGTTGCCGCGCGCCCGGCTGTCGATGCGGTTCATCTGCTGGCCGTTCTGTTGGCGATTGTTACCGCGGCCACGCCTGCGGTTGTTACCACGATTGTTATTCAAGGATAACTTTCCTCAAAACCCCTGGCATCCACTCAATCACGAGCTGGATTGCCGAATGTCGCATGACACGGCGGGCCCCCCGGCTGCCGAGACTTATACATTTGCTTCAATGCTGTCCGATGAGAGGGACACTACCCGCAAATGCTGGGAGTGAACCGGGTTATGGGGAAAAATCATCCATCAACCGGTTCGCAGCAATCCATAGGCACTCCGAAGAGCGATTCCAAGTTAAATCTTGCCCGTATCAGTGGACAACGTGCGAAAATGCGACGACGCGCGGCCGATTTGCCAGATCTCGATAGAGTCGTGTCGAAAGATTTACCGCCTCCCCCAGGGCCATTACGGCCTCGGCTTGGGTGTAGCCGATCTCGACGAGCGCAAGGCCGCCCGGGGTGAGCAGCTCGGGCAACTGGGGCACGAGTATGCGGTAATCATCGAGTCCGTCAGGACCCGAGAAAAGCGCGCCTGCAGGTTCGAACGCATGGACCGAGGTGTCGAGCTCGGCGTCGTCCTCGACATAGGGCGGGTTGGCAAGGACGAGGTCGAAGCGGCCCAGGTCCGCGCGCCAGCCGTCGTGCGTCCAGTCGACCGGGCGGAATGCCGCGCGCTCCCCGGCCGCTTGCGGGTGGCGCGCGGCGTTGGCCGCCGCGACGGCAAGCGCATCGCCGGAGCGATCGATGCCGAGCCCTTCGGCCTCGGGAAACAGGGAAAGCGTGGCGATGAGCAGCGCGCCCGATCCGGTGCCAAGGTCGAGAATGCGCTGCGGGGGACGACCCTCGAGCGCGGTGCGCGCGGCCTCGATCACCGTCTCGCTGTCGCCGCGCGGGATCAGGACAGCGGGCGAGACAGCCAGTTCGAGCCCGTAGAAGTCGGTGGAGCCCACGATATAGGCGACCGGCTCATGGGCCTCCCGGCGCGCGATGAGCTGGGCAAAGTTCTCAGGCTCGGGATCGCGCATGTGGTGCAGGAGCAGCTGCGAACGCGTGGCGTTCAGGGCATGCGCCATGAGCACTTCGGCGTCGAGCCGGGCGGTGTCGCTGGTGGCGGACAGGCGCTCGGTTGCCGCGCGCAGCGCGGCCGCGACATCAGCCATCCATCGCGGCGAGGCGCTTGGCTTCGTCCTCGGCGATGAGTGCGTCGATCAGCTCGCCAAGCCCTGTGCCTTCCAGCACTTCGGGCAGGCGGTGGAGCGTCAGGTTGATGCGGTGATCGGTCACGCGCCCCTGTGGGAAGTTGTAGGTGCGGATGCGCTCCGAACGGTCGCCCGAGCCCACCATGGCCTTGCGCGCCTCGGCCTCGGCTCCTTGCGCCTCGTCGCGCATCTTTTCGTAGAGACGCGCGCGCAGGACCTGCATGGCCTTGGCCTTGTTCTTGTGCTGCGAGCGCTCGTCCTGGCAGGTGACGACGATATCGGTCGGAAGGTGGGTGATGCGCACGGCCGAATCGGTCGTGTTGACGTGCTGGCCGCCCGCTCCGCTGGCGCGGTAGATGTCGATCTTGAGGTCCTTGTCCTCGATCTGGACATCGACCTCGGTGGGTTCGGGCAGGACCGCGACGGTGGCCGCTGAAGTGTGGATGCGCCCGCCCGATTCGGTGACGGGTACGCGCTGCACGCGGTGCACACCGCTCTCGAACTTGAGCTTGGCAAAGACGCCCGTGCCCGTGACGTTGGCAACGACTTCCTTGAAGCCGCCGACATCGCTGGCGTTCGCGCTCACCATCTCGACCCGCCAGCCCTGCTCGGCGGCGTACTTCTCGTACATGCGGTAGAGGTCGGCGGCGAAGAGCGCGGCCTCGTCGCCGCCCGTGCCCGCGCGGATTTCCAGCATGGCGGGGCGTTGGTCGGCCGAATCGCGCGGCAGCATGGCAATGGCGAGCTGGCGCTCGCGTTCGGGCAGTTCCGCCTTGAGGCGCGCCACTTCCTCGGCGGCAAGGGCGCGCATCTCGGGGTCGCTGTCCTCCATGGACTGCAGATCGGAAAGTTCGCCGCGCATGGCCGCGACTTCGGCCGCGGCGCGCGCGACGGGTTCAAGTTCGGCATAGTCGCGGCTGGCGGCGACAAAGGCGTCCCCTTCCAGCGTGCCCGAGGCCAGGCGCGCCTCAAGCTCGCCGAAGCGGTGCGCGATCTGGCGCAGGCGATCGTCGGACAGGCTCATGCGCGTTCGCTCAAGAGTGGCCGGGGGCTCACGGGTGGATCTGCTGGAGAACCTGCTCGACCGCGAGCGATTCCGCGCTCGGCTCGGAGGTTTTCACGTTCGCCGTGGGCACGCCGTCCCGGTCGGTGAAGGAGACGATCACGCGGGCGCCGGCCTTCACGGCCTTGTCGTAGCGCTTGCGGGGCGAGCCGCTGGCGATCATTTCGCAGTCGATGCCCTGGAAGCGCAGCGCGGTGATAGCCTTCTGCGCGAAGGGCAGGGCGGCGTCATCCTCAACCGCGAGCACGCAGGTGAGCTGGCTCTGGGGGACGAGGCCTGCATCCGCGACCAGCATGGCGAGGCGCTCGATGCCTGCAGCCCAGCCCACCGCAGGGGTGGCGGGGCCGCCCAGCGCTTCGAGCAGGCCGTCGTAGCGTCCACCGCCCAGCACCGTCCCCTGCGCGCCGAGGCGGTCGGTGACGAATTCAAAGGCGGTGTGGCGGTAGTAGTCGAGCCCGCGCACGAGCGAGGGCGTGCGCACGAAGCGAACCGAGGCGGCCTCAAGCCCTTGCGTGACCGCGCCGAAGAAATCCTGGGCCGAGCTGGAGAGGAACTCGTCGATCCGGGGCGCGTCGGCGGTGAAGGGCTTGTCGCGCGGGTCCTTGGAATCAAGGATGCGCAGGGGGTTACGCTCCAGACGCTCCTGCGAATCCTCGGACAGTTCGGCGCGGTGGTCGCGGAAGTATTCGATGAGAGCCGTGCGCCAGGCCTCGCGGCTTTCGCCATCGCCCAGCGTGTTGAGCTGGAGCGTGACGCCCTCGGCGATGCCCAGTTCCTTGAGGAGCTGGTCCGCCATGACGAGCAGTTCGACATCGACCGTGGGTTCGGCCGCGCCGATCACTTCGGCGTCGATCTGGTGGAACTGGCGGTAGCGGCCCTTCTGCGGGCGCTCGTAGCGGAAGAGGGGGCCGTGCGTTGCGATCTTGAGCGGGGCGAACTGCTTCCACCCGTTGGTGAGGTAGGCGCGGGCAAGGCCTGCGGTGAACTCGGGGCGCAGGGTCAGCGATTCGCCGCCACGGTCGTCGAACGAGTACATTTCCTTGGAGACGACGTCGGTCGTCTCGCCCAGCGAGCGGGCGAACACCGGGGTCTTCTCGAAGACCGGCATTTCCACGCGGTGGAAGCGGTACAGGCGGCGCATGCGCTCGAAGGTTGCGACGACGTGGGCGAACGCTTCGGCGTCGGCGCCGAAGATGTCCTGGGTTCCGCGAATGGCCTGTGGTGTCTTGCTCATCGCGCGCGCTTAGCCCGAATGCGAAAAAGGATAAAGTGCGCGATTGAAATGCGCCAATCCAAGGTTGCCAATCGGCGCGCGGCGCGGGTAGGTGTGTGCGTAATGAAGTATCATACCGCGCTCGTCTCGCTCTCCGCTCTCCTTTTCGCCTCCTCGGCCCTCAACGCCCAGGACGCGGCCCGCTCCACGCCGATGGCACCGGATCTTCCGCCCGCGATGCCTGCGGCTCAGGATGTCGACTATGCCGGCACCGTCTCGCTCGACATCGACGCGACCGATGTAACGCGCGGCGTCTATTCGGTCACGCAGGTCTTCCCGGTTGCCGCCGGAACGAAGGACCTGATCCTGATGCAGCCGGGCTGGCTGCCGGGCAACCACTCCGAGACCGGTCCCTACTCGCTGCTGGCGAACTTCCACTTCTACGCCGATGGCAAGGAAATCCCCTGGGTGCGCGACACGGTGGCGGTGAACGCCTTCCACCTCGCGCTGCCTGAAGGCACCAAGGCGGTGACCGCCAGCTTCGTTCACACCTCGCCCGTGCGTGGGAACGAGGGGCGCATCACCATGACGCGCGAGATGCTGAACCTGCAGTGGGAGAAGATGAGCCTCTACCCGGCAGGCTATTACACCCGTCGCATTCCCTACAAGGCAACCGTCAAGGTGCCCGCGGGCTGGGATGTCTTCACCGCGCTCGACGGCAAGGTGCGCAGCGGCGACACGCTGACCTGGGACGTGACCGACTACCAGCGCCTCGTCGATTCGCCGATCTTTGCGGGCAAGTACGCGCAGAGCTGGGACCTGGGTCACGAGGTCACCATGAACGCGGTGGCCGACAAGCCCGAGCTGCTGGGCATCGCGCCCGAGCACATGGAATACTACCGCCACCTCGTCGACGAGGCGCTGGTGACCTTCGGGGCCCGCCACTTCGATACCTACGATTTCCTCCTCGCGCTGACCGACCGCATGGGCGGCATCGGGCTTGAGCACCACCGCTCGAGCGAGAACCAGTACGAGCCCAAGGCCTTCATCGACTGGGATGCGATGGACTGGGATCACAACGTGATCGCGCACGAATTCGTACATAGCTGGAACGGCAAGTACCGTCGTCCCGCCGACCTGTGGACGCCCGACTACCAGCAGCCCATGCAGAATACGCTGATGTGGGTCTACGAAGGCCAGACCCAGTTCTGGGGCTATATCCTCGCCGCCCGGTCGGGCGTGCAGTCTAAGCAGACCGTGATCGACCAGTTCGCGGTGGCTGCGGCCAAGTACCTTGAGGGCACGCCCGGGCGCAGCTGGCGCTCGGTCGAGGACACCACTCATGCGCCGCAGCTGGCGCGTCGCCGTCCGCTGCCGTTCGTCTCGCTCACCCGTAGCGAGGACTATTATGTCGAGGGCGCGCTCACCTGGCTGGAAGCTGACCAGATCATCCGCAGCGGTACCAAGGGCAAGAAGGGCCTCGATGACTTCGCCAAGGCCTTCTTCGGCATGCGCGATGGCGACTGGGGCGAACTGACTTACGATTTTGACGAAGTGGTCGAGACGCTGAACGGGGTCTACGCCTACGACTGGGCCGACTTCCTCAAGACCCGTCTCTACAAGACCAACCAGCCTGCACCGATGCGCGGCATCGAGATGGCCGGGTACAAGCTGGTCTGGAAGGAAGAGCCCAACTCCTACGAGAAGGGGCGCGCTGGCTACTCCAACTCGCTCAACCTCACCTATTCGCTGGGCGTGGGGCTGAGCGCCGATGGCACGGTCGGGGCCACCTTGTGGGATTCGCCCGCCTTCGATGCCGGGCTTGTCAACGGCAGCCAGATCGTGGCGGTCAACGGCGAGAGCTACAGCGCCGACACGATCAAGAAGGCCATCACTGCGGCCAAGACCGGGAACGCAGCGGCCGACAAGCCGATCGAACTTCTGGTCAAGCGCGGCGATCACTATGAGACGGTGGCGATCGACTACCACGAAGGTCTGCGCTTCCCGTGGCTGGAAAGCACCACGCCGGGCAAGGAAAACGGCTTTGACCGTCTGCTTGACGCCCGCACGCGTTGAAGCGTGAGGTCGGGGCCTAGACCAAGGTCGGGTTCCAAGAGATATAAGCCAATTGTTAAGAGCGGGGGCCTTCTAGGCTCCCGCTCTATCCATTCGTGTGGATACAAGGTTGTTGCGGCGCACTCGGTGCCCCGCTAAGCCGCGTTCCACTGAGATTACTATCGATACTTTGTTAAGTGTCTAAGAAGAAGGACGACCATGCGCATCGACATGATTCCCGTTGGGGACAATCCGCCGGAAAGTCTCAACGTCGTCATTGAGGTTCCCGTCGGCGGTGAACCCGTGAAGTACGAGTTCGACAAGGAGTCGGGTGCTCTTTACGTCGACCGCATCCTGCACACGCCGATGCGCTACCCGGCGAACTACGGTTTTGTGCCGCACACGCTTTCGCCCGACGGCGATCCGCTCGACGCGCTGGTCATCGCGCGCTCGCCCTTCATTCCGGGCTGCGTCGTGCGCGCGCGTCCGATCGCGGTGCTCAACCTCGAGGACGAGCATGGCGGCGACGAAAAGCTGCTGTGCGTACCGGTCGATTCAACTTTCCCTTACTATATCGACGTAAAGGAAAAGGCAGATCTTCCCGAGATCCTGCTGGCCCAGATCGAGCACTTCTTTACGCACTACAAGGACCTCGAAAAGGAAAAGTGGGTGCGCGTGGGCACCTGGGGCGGCGCAGCCGATGCGCGCCAGATCGTGCTCGAAGCGATCGAACGCTATGAAGAGTCGAAGGCCACGGCCTGATTCGCTCTTTTACGAGGTCCACTCCCCCATGTGGAACGAGGGTCGGCGGCGCAAGTCGTCGACCCTTTGCATTTGGGGGAGAGGTGAGGCGCGGAGAGGGGGCGGGCGGCGACCGTTGCCGCTCAGGCGGTGACGGTGAACACTTCCTCGTCGCTTTCGCGCGGCGGGGCCGGGTCGAAGTCGGGCAGGGGCTCAAACACCTCTTCGGTCACCTGGAGGTTGGAAAGTCCGTCAAGTTTGAAGTGCCCGAGGCGCCGTTCTTCCTCGCTGCGCCAGTTCTTGTTCGGGTTGAACGCGCTGAGGAACAGCTCGTCGTGGCGGCTGAACAGGCGGTGCGGGGCAAGCAGCATTTCGGTGCCGTTGTACTCGGCGCGGATGTGGCGCTTGAGGGCAATGGCCTCGATCAGCTTGCGCTCGTTCGTGGCGTCGGTCTGGGGTGCGGTCGGCATGGGGCGCCATAATGGGCAGGTATGGCCTGTGATACAAGCGGGAAAGGTGCTGCGAAGGCTGCAAGCGTGATGCCGTTTGCGATACCCGGCGTGCGCGGTATGCACGTGGTCGCCGGGATTTGTGCAGGTGCGCAGTAAATGTATACGAATACAGTCTGTGTGACTTATTTACCGCAAAAATAACTCCGATTACGGAAGTAAATGCCTTCTAAAGCATCTGCTTAACGACTCCTTAGAGATTATTCCCGATACCCTGCGGCAACGCAGCGAGGAATCGGTGCGGGATGCACATGCCCGGGGGGGTGTTTCACCCCGAGCGTGGCCGGATCTGGTCCGGCAGGCGGGGCCGCGTTGCGGTGAGCTGCCTGGTGATCTCGCGGATCTTCTTCGCGTCATGTTTGAACCCGATATCGCTTTTGGACGGGACACCACATGGCAGGAAATCGCGAGCCGTCCCCGGCTCTCGCCTGCCCGTGCTGGACGGTGCCGGAAGCGGGAGATGAAGTGCCGGCCAGTCATGACCGAGATCCAAGACCATACCGAGCGTCGCTTGCAGATTCAGGTCTACCAGGAGTGGGCGCGCGTGGCCAACGCCAAGCCGTTTCCCACCATGGAGGACATGGAGGAGGTCGCGCTCGAGGGGTTCCACGAGGACAGCGTGGTCCTGCAGATGACCGAGGACGCGATGGACCCCATCATCGCCTTCGTCGGGAGCAACCTGCGCCGGGACTGCGGGCAGGGCACGCGTATCGAGCGCTTGCCTGACGTGCCGGGACTGACGCTGCTCTCGCGCTTTACCGACACCTACCTGCAGTGCGTCGCGAACCGGGCGCCGGTCGGTTTCGAGGCCTCCTTCATCAATTGCCTGGAGGAGAACGTGCACTACCGCGGAATCCTGCTGCCGATCTCGAGCGATGGGCAGAACGTCGATACCGTCTGGGGTGTAACCAGCAGCAAGAGCGAACCATTGGCCGATTTCGCCACCGTGGCCGAGGAGCTCGAACTCGTTGACGAAGTGCCGACTGCGGCGCCTTCGAACGACAACGCCGCCGCCCAGGCGGCGGAGGCCAGGCTAACTGACGTGCCGAGTGCGGAGGCGCAGCGTCTGGCGCAAGGGCTGACCGCGTGCCGCGACATCGACGGCCTGGTCGGCCTTGCACTTGTCGATATCGCCGATGGCGCTGTTGGCGCGGAGTTGGCCTGCGCGGGTGATTTCGACTTGGCTGGCGTCGCCGCCAGCGGTGCCGAACTCATCCGCCTCAAGCGCGAAGTCATCGCCCAGTGCGGCCTGGCCGAGCGCTTCGAGGAAGCGATCGTCACGACCCGGCGCCAGTTCTGGCTGCTGCAACCCCTGGAAGGGGTGGAGGACCTGCTGGTGCTCGCCGCGCTCGACAGGGACCGCGGCAACCTTGCCAACGCGCGGCGGCAACTGGGCCAGGCGCTCATGACAGGCTGATCCCGGGCCCCGCCCGACCTGCTGCTCGCGCGCACGTCCATCATTTTTTGATTTTTCCGAAGGGTACCTGGCGGTGCCGGGCTCCAGCAGGGGCTCTGCGTCCCGCCATCCTGCACACGTCTTTCCCAGCCCACATCTCAATCCAGAAAGGGATATCCTATGTCACTTGAAGCCAAGCTCAACGAATGCCTTGAAATCGATGGCGCAAAGGCCGTTGCGCTGGTCGATCTCGCCACCGGCATGGCGGTCGCGACCGCGGGCGATTCGAATGGTCTCGACCTCAACGTCGCGGCGGCAGGCAACACCAACGTGATGAAGGCCAAGCTGGCCACCATGAAGGAACTGGGTCTGGATGACGAAGTCGAGGACGTCCTCATCTCGCTCTCGAGCCAGTACCACATGATCCGCCCGCTCACCGACGATTCGGGCAAGGGTCTGTTCCTTTACCTCGTGCTCGACAAGGCCAAGGCGAACCTGGGCATGGCCCGCTTCAAGGTTTCGCGCATCGAGGCCGACCTCAAGGTCTGAGCCTTCGCGCACGGCTGCGGGGCCCATGGTCCCGCTCTGCAAACCCCGGTCCACGGCAAGTTGGGCCGGGGTTTTGCATGTCTGGGGCCCTTGAAAACCGCCTTCTGATCGCCGGATGGTGAGAAAGTGTTCAATTTTACAGCGCTTTAAGTTGTATTTAGACATTCCTGAGATAGCGTCCCAAGAATTGATCGGCGTGCGTGGGCACGCAGCGTCATGATCGTGGGGAACGTGGCGGTCCTTCGGGGCTGTGCGGTGGTATGGGGCGCAAGTCCGAATGACGAGTGAAGACCAGGACCTTGTGGAGCGCCGGCTCCAGATGCAGGTCTACCATGAATGGGCTCGGCTGGCCCGGTCACGTCCCTATCCCGATTTTCAGGACATGGAGGATGGCGCTCTCGAGCCGTTCCGCGCGGATAGTGCGATCGTGCAGGTTCACGAGGACGGCGAGGTGCCGCATCTGACCTTCGTGGGGGCGAACCTGCGCCGGGATTGCGGGGAAGGGGCCCGGCTGGAGCGCCGCGATGATGTCCCGGCTGGAACCCTGCTGGCGCATCTCACCGAAAACTGCGGGCAATGCGTGTCCAATCGCTCGCCGATCTGGTTCGAGGCCGAGTTCGACAACCGCCTTGGCGAAGCGGTAAAGGCGCGCGGCATCCTGCTGCCGGTGTCGAGCGACGGGGGGACTGTGGACATGGTCTGGTGCGCGGCAAGCTGCAGCATCGAGGCGCGGGTGGAGCCTGTCGCGCCCTTGCCGATCCCACCGGCGCTCGCACAAGGGCAGGTCGTCCTCGAGGGTGAGGCACTCGCCGCAATGCAGGATGATCCGGCCTTCCGCGCTTTGGTCGTCGAACTGGGCAAGCGGCTGGTCGCGGCGGCGGGGCTGGAGGGCCTGGTCGGCCTGGCGCTGGTTGCAACGGCCGGGGGCGAGGTGGTCTCGCAGCTGCGCCGCGGGCCCGGCTTCGACTTGCCGCGCACCGCGCAGTTCATGGCCGGACTGGCGCGGGCCGAAACGCAGGCGCTGGACTCAGGGCCAGATGCGGAGTGTGTCGAGCAGGTCGCGGTGACCACGGCCCGCCATGTCGCGTTCGCCCGTCCTCTGGGCGAGGTGCCCGGCCTCCTGGTGCTTGTCGCGCTCGATCGGGGGATGGTGAACCTGGCGAATGCGCGCATCGCCATGGCCCGGCTTGCTCGTGACCTCGATAGTGCGGGCGTTCGATAGAAAAAGCCCCGGAAGAACCGCGAAGGTTCCGCCGGGGCCGTTCTTCCTTCGCCGGGGCGAAAGCGTCAGGCGGGCTTCACGCCCATGCACAGGTACTTCAGCTCCATGTAGTCATCGAGCCCGTAGTGCGAGCCTTCGCGGCCCAGGCCCGACTGCTTGACGCCGCCGAAGGGGGCGACTTCGGTGGAGATGAGGCCGGTGTTGATACCCACCATGCCCGCTTCGAGCGCCTCGGCGACGCGCCACACGCGGCTCATGTCCGAGGCATAGAAGTAGCTGGCCAGACCGAACTCGGTGTCGTTGGCCATGGCGATGGCCTCGGCTTCCTCGGTGAAGCGGATGACACCGGCGAGCGGCCCGAAGGTTTCCTCGCGCGCGAGCAGCATGTCGGGCTTCACGTTGGCAACCACGGTGGGGTTGAAGTAGCTGCCGCCACGCTCGTTGCGCGAGCCGCCTGCCAGCACGGTCGCGCCGCCATCGACGGCGTCCTTGAGGTGTTCCTCGACCTTGGCGACGGCCTTTTCATCGACCAGCGGGCCGACTTCGGTGCCTTCGTCGAGACCGTAGCCCACCTTCATCGCCTTCACGCGCGCGGCCAGCTTCTCGACGAATTCGTCGTAGACGCCGTCCTGCACGTAGAAGCGGTTGGTGCACACGCAGGTCTGGCCGCCGTTGCGGAACTTGGAGATCATCGCGCCTTCGATGGCCGCGTCCACGTCGGCGTCGTCGAAGACGAGGAAAGGTGCGTTGCCGCCCAGCTCCATCGAGCACTTCTTGACGGTCTCGGCCGATTCCTTGAGGAGCTGGCGGCCGATCTCGGTCGATCCGGTGAAGGTGATCTTGGCGACCTTGGGGCTGCCTGTCAGGGTCGAGCCGATCTGCCCGGCGCTGCCCGTCACCACGTTGACGACGCCTGCAGGAATGCCGGCTTTCTCGCACAGCGCGGCGATGGCGAGCGCGGAGTAGGGGGTCGCCGAGGCCGGCTTGATGACCATGGTGCAGCCCGCCGCGAGCGCGGGGCCCAGCTTGCGGGTGATCATCGCGTTGGGGAAGTTCCAGGGCGTGATCGCGCCGACAACGCCGACCGGCTGCTTGATGACGACGATGCGGCGATCAGTCGCGTGGCCGGGGATAGTGTCGCCATAGGCGCGCTTGGCCTCTTCGCCGAACCATTCGATGAAGCTGGCGCCATAGGCGATCTCGCCCTTGCCTTCGGCGAGCGGCTTGCCCTGTTCACGGCTGAGCAGTTCGCCCAGGTCATCCTGCGCGTCCATCATCAGTTCGTAGAGCTTGCGCAGGATCTTCGAGCGCTCGCCCGCGGTCTTGGCGCGCCAGGCCGGAAGCGCGGCTTCGGCGGCGTCGATGGCGCGGCTGGTCTCGTCCGAACCCATTTTGGGGACCGTGCCCATGACCTCGCCGGTGCCCGGGTTGGTCACCTCGAGCGTCGCGCCCGAATCCGCATCGCACCACTTTCCATCGATATAGCACTGCTGTTTCAGGAAATCGGAATAAGCCATGTCGTGCGGGTCCTCTTGATCGTATTCGTCGTGTCGGGGCCTTGCGGCCGGTCCCGGCCTTGCGCGGGTGTCACCAGGGACAAGCGCGTATGCCGGGTGTTTGTTTCACAGGATGACGCCATGCGGGGGTGGGCGGTCCCTGCCTTGCGCAACCTTGCAGATATTCGCTGCGCGGTAATGAAAAGCGTGCGTTGGCGGCGTGTGTCAGGCCTTCACGTCGGCCCACTCGGGATGGCGCGCGAAGGCCGCCACCACGTAGCTGCACAAAGGCTGGATGCGGAAATGGTTTTCGCGCGCGTCGGCAACCATCGCCTCGACGAGCCGTCCTGCAATCCCGCGCCCGCCGATTTCGGAGGGGACCAGGACGAGATCCGCGCGGTGCACCGTAGGGTTGCCCGGCTGCGTGGTCCAGGTCAGCTGGCCCAGTGCCTCGCTGTCGGCGGGGTGGGCGCGGTATTCGCCCCCGGTCGCGGTTTCGTGGCGGGTGATGGTGAGGCCGACCATGGGCTCTCCTTCTGGCAAGGTGGCGTGCGGATGGACTTGACGCGGTCGAGGCGCGCTGGTGAGGCATATGGTCATGCAGTTCCTCTCCGACAATGCCGCCGCCGTCCATCCCGCCGTCTGGAAGGCAATGCAGGCCGCCGACGCCGCCGATGCGCCCTACGACAACGATGGCCTCAGCCGCGCGCTCGACGCGGCGTTTTCTCAGCTTTTCGGGCGCGAATGCGCCGCGCTCTGGGTGGCGACGGGCACGGCGGCCAACTGCCTGGCGCTGTCCAGCATGGTCCAGCCCCACGGCGCGGTGCTGTGCCACCGCGAGGCGCACATTGAGATGGACGAGGGCGGCGCGCCCGGCTTCTTCCTTCACGGCGCCAAGCTGATGACGGTGGAGGGGGACCACGCCAAGATCACGCCCGAGGTACTGGAGGCCGCCGTCTCGGGCATCCGCGACGGCGTCCACCAGGTCCACCCCCACGCGGTCTCGATCACGCAGGCCAGTGAATACGGCTGCGTCTACCGCCCGGACGAGGTCGCCGCATTGGCCTCCTTTGCCCGTGGTCAGGGACTTGGCCTCCACATGGACGGCGCGCGCTTTGCCAACGCGGCGGCGTTCCTCGATGTCGCACCCGGAGATATCGTCGCGGGCGTCGATGCCTTGAGCTTCGGGTTCATCAAGAACGGGGCAATGGGCGCCGAAGCCGTGGTCCTGTTCGATCCCGAGGAGGCCGAGGTCTTGCGCTTTCGCCGCAAGCGCGCCGGGCAGCTGCAGTCCAAGGGGCGGTTCCTGGCCGCGCAGATCCTCGCCATGCTGGAGGATGACCTGTGGCTTGCGAACGCGCGCAGCGCCAATGCGGCGGCCGCCGAGCTGGCATCGGGCGCGGGCTCGCGCCTGCTCCACCCGGTCGAGGCAAACGAGGTGTTCCTGACCTGTACTGCGGCCGAGCGCGCCGCGCTTCGCGGGCAGGGCTTCGGCTTCTACGATTGGGGCAGTGAGGCCGCGCGTCTTGTCACCGCCTGGGACGCGAAGGCCGAAGACGTCGCCGCGCTTGCGCGGGCCATCGCTGCGCTTTAGGCGCGACGGCGATGGACACGCACCTTTCATGAACGAGGATTCGCTGCTGCGCCCGACCGTGGTGCTGCCTTTCCTGCTGGTCAGCCTGATCTGGGGATCGACCTGGTGGGTCATCACCGGGCAGATCGACGCGGCCCCGGCGGGCTGGTCGGTCGCCTGGCGCTTCCTGCTGGCGACGCCGGCGATGTTCGTGGTGGCGGCCGCGATGAAGCGGCCCTTGCGGATCGGGCGTGCAGGCCATGTCCTGGCGATGCTGGTCGGCATCACGCAGTTCTGCGGGAACTACAACTTCGTCTACAGCGCCGAGATGTATCTCACCTCAGGGATCGTCGCGGTTATGATCGCGCTGATGCTGGTGCCCAATGCACTGCTGGCGCGGGTCCTGCTGGGGCAGCCGATCACGCAGCGGTTCCTGATCGGCAGCGGGATCGCGATTGCCGGGATCGGTCTCCTGCTTCTCCATGAGGCGCGCGAGGCGCCGCTGGCGGGCTCGGTCTGGCTGGGCGTGGTGCTCGCGCTCGCGGCCATGCTCTGCGCTTCGGTTTCCAATGTGATCCAGGCCAATGAGACGGGCCGCAAGCTCGCGATGGTGAGCCTGCTCGCCTGGGCCATGCTCTATGGCACGCTGGCCGATATTGCAGTCGCCTGGCTGCGCGACGGGCCGCCTGTGATCCCCACCGCGCCGCGCTACTGGCTGGGGACGGCCTACCTTGCCGTCTTCGGCTCGGTCGTGACCTTCCCGCTCTATTACACACTGATCCGCAAGCTTGGCGCGGGACGAGCAGCCTACAACGGGGTCGCGGTCGTCGTCATCGCGATGCTGCTCTCGACCGTGTTCGAGGGTTACCGCTGGTCGCTGCTGGCCGGGACGGGCGCGGGGCTCGCAACGCTGGGGCTCATCGTCGCGCTGAGCGCGCGCAAACCCGCCACGTAAGTCGGGTAGCGCGGGCGCCAACCCAGGACGCGCTTGGCCTTCCCGTTCGCCACGCGCCGGTTTTCGGCATAGAAGCCGCGCGCCATGGGCGAGAGCCCGGCCTCGTCAAGGGTCTGGAGTGGGGGCAACGGGAGGCCCAGCAGCGCGCAGGCGTGCGCGACCAGCCAGTTCTGTGGGCAGGGCAGGTCATCGGCAAGGTTATAGGCGCCCGCAGGCTTTTCGATCCCCGCGATCACGCCCGCCGCGATATCCTCCACGTGGACCCGGCTGAATACCTGGCCGGGCAGGTCGATGCGGTGCGCGCGGCCCTCTTGCACGCGTTCGAGGATCGAGCGGCCCGGGCCATAGATGCCGGGGAGGCGATAGACCCGCGCGCCCCGTTTCTGCCACTCCCGGTCCGCTTCGGCGCGCGCGGTGCGCCGTCCGGTGCCGATGGGGCTGGCCTCGTCCACCCAGGCCCCGCCCGCATCGCCGTAGACCCCGGTCGAGGACAGGTAGGACAGCGCCTTGCCCTTCAGCGCATCGCCATAGGTTTCCAGCACCGGATCGAGCGGCTCCCCGCGCGCTTCCTTGCCCGGTGGGACCGAGGACAGCACGTGGTCGGCATCGGCCAGCGCGGTGCGCACCGAGCCTTCATCGTCGAAGGAGAGCGTGCCCGAACGGCCGGTGGAGATGACTTCCCAGCCCCTGGTTTCCAGAACGCGGGCGATGACAGAGGCAGTATAGCCGAGGCCGAAGATGAAGAAGCGAGGCATGGGGGAAGGACCTAGCAGCCTTGTGCCCATTCGACAAAGTGTGCGCCTTGCGCGCAAAACGTATCTCCCCTGTCTGGCAATCGCGCCGGGAAGGGCTAGATAAGGCGCATGGACATCGCCAGCAGACCCGCCGAGCCCGAACAGAACCCTCAGACTGCGGACGCCGCACCCGCGCCGCAGGCTCCGCCGGTGATCCGGCGCGAGGACTACCTGCCCCCGGCCTGGCTGGTGCCCGAGATCGCGCTCGATTTCGACCTGGGTCTCGATGCGACGAAGGTCACCTCCACGCTCTCTGTAAAGCGCAACCCCGAAGGCAACGGTGCTGCGACCCTGCGCCTCAACGGCGACCAGATCTCGCCGGTCTCTGTCCGTGTCGATGGGGAGGCCGCGAACGACTGGCGCATGGACGGGCCCGATCTCCTAGTCGAACTGTCCGGCGATGCGCACGAGGTCACCATCGAGACCGCGCTCGTGCCCTCGGGCAACAGCCAGCTCATGGGCCTCTACGCATCCAACGGGATGCTGTGCACGCAGTGCGAGGCCGAGGGCTTTCGCCGCATCACCTTCTTCCCCGACCGGCCCGATGTCCTCTCGACCTATTCGGTGCGCATGTCGGGCGACAAGGCGACCTTCCCGATCCTGCTCGCCAACGGCAACTGCACCGCCGAGGGTGACGGCGAGAACGGCACGCACTGGGCCGAGTGGCATGATCCCTGGCCCAAGCCCAGCTACCTCTTCGCGCTGGTTGCGGGCGAACTCATTGCCAATCACGGCACCTTCACCACGAAGTCTGGCCGCAAGGTCGATCTCAACGTCTGGGTGCGCCCGGGCGATGAAGGCCGCACGCAGCACGCGCTCGATTCGCTGATCGCCTCGATGAAGTGGGACGAGGAGACCTTTGGGCGCGAGTACGACCTTGACCTGTTCAACATCGTCGCGGTGTCCGATTTCAATATGGGCGCGATGGAGAACAAGGGCCTCAACGTCTTCAACACGCGCTACGTGCTGGCCGACCCCGATACCGCGACCGACGCCGACTACGACGCCATCGAGGGCGTGATCGGGCACGAATACTTCCACAACTGGTCGGGCAACCGCGTGACCTGCCGCGACTGGTTCCAGCTTTCGCTGAAGGAAGGCTTCACGGTGCTGCGCGACCAGCTCTTCAGCGCCGACATGGGTTCCGAACCCGTCAAGCGCATCGAGGACGTGCGGATCCTGCGCATTGCCCAGTTCCCCGAGGATTCCGGCCCGCTCGCCCACCCGATCCGTCCCGATTCCTATCAGGAAATCAGCAATTTCTACACAGCGACCGTCTACAACAAGGGCGCCGAGGTGATCCGCATGATGCGGACCATGGCCGGAGAAGAGCGCTTCCGGAAGGGCACCGATCTCTACTTTGACCGGCACGACGGCACCGCGGCCACCTGCGAGGATTTCGTCAAGGCGATCGAGGACGGCGCGGGGCTCGACCTGGCGCAGTTCCGCCTGTGGTATTCGCAGGCTGGCACGCCGCAGGTTGCGGCAAGCCTGGCGCAGGAGGACGGCAAGGCGGTCCTCACCCTGCATCAGACCGTGCCGACCACACCCGGCCAGCCCGAGAAGCAGGCCATGCCGATCCCGCTGCGCGTTGCCCTGTTCGACCGCGCTACGGGCACCCATTCGGGCGAGAGCCTGGTCGTGCTCGACAAGGCCGAGGACCGCTTCGTCTTCGCCGACGCGCCCGCCGATCCGGTGCTTTCGATCAACCGCGGCTTCTCGGCCCCGGTCGCCATCGAGATGGCGCGCCCCGATGCCGATCTCGTCTTCCTCGCGGCTTGCGATGATGATCCCTTCGCCCGCTACGAGGCGATGCAGAGCCTCGTTGTCCAGCACCTTGTGGCGGCGGTTGGCGGCGGCCTCGACGAAGGCCAGCGCAGCGCCGGGCGTAAGGCCATTGGCGAAGCCTTCCGCGCCATCGTGACCGACGCCGAGCTCGACGACCTGATGCGCGGCGAACTGATGCTGCTCCCGGCCGAGAGCTATCTCGCCGAGCAGCTTCTCGTTTCCGACCCGGGCGCGATCCACTCCGAGCGCGAAGGGCTCAAGGCGTGGCTCGGTGCGACTTTCGCAGACGACCTCAAGGCCCTGCACGACCGCGTCTCGGCGGTGCCCTACAGTCGCGAAGCCGAGGCCCGCGGTGCGCGCAAGGTGAAGACGCAGGCGCTTGTCTACATCGCGGCGGGCGACAGTGCCGAAGGCGCATCGCGCGGCATCGCGCAGTACCGTGCGGCCTCGTGCATGACCGACCGGCAGGGCGCGCTCATGGTGCTGGCCAGCCTCGACTGCCCCGAACGCGAGGAAGCGCTGGCCGACTTCCTGGCACGCTACGAGGGCAACGCGCTTGTCATCGACAAGTGGTTCTCGCTTCAGGCGGGCTCGCTCCACCCGCGCGTGCTGGATCACGTCCGCGCGCTCGCCAAGCACCCGGAGTTCCGCATGTCGAACCCCAATCGCGTGCGTTCGGTCTTCATGGCCGCGGCCATGAACCCCGTCGCCTTCCACGACCCGAGCGGCGAGGGCTATCGCATGATCGGCGACATCATCCGCCGCCTCGACCCGATCAACCCGCAGACCGCTGCGCGCTTCGTGCCCTCGCTTGGTCGCTGGCGCCGGGTGGAGCCTGTACGCGCCAAGCTCATGCGCGCCGAGCTGGAGCGTATCGCGCAGGAACCCGATCTGTCGCGCGACGTGCGCGAGCAGGTGAGCAAGAGCCTTGGCTGACCCGGAGACGGCGGGCGTCGATGTCGCCCGCGCCCAGGCGCTCGAGGGGATCGCGCACGGTTTCCTTGGCCGCCGCGGCGGCGTCAGCGAAGGCGAAGTGGCCGGGCTCAACGTGGGCTACGGTTCGGGGGATGACCGCGACAAGATCGATGCGAATCGAGCGCTTGTGGTGGACGCCGTACTGCCCGGAGCGCAGCTGACTACGGTTTATCAGGTCCATTCGCCCGACTGTGTGCCAGTTTCCGATCCCATCTGGACCGATGCCGAGCGCCCCCGCGCCGACGCGATGGTGACCGACCGTCCCGGCGTGCTCCTGGGTATCCTCACCGCTGATTGCGCGCCGGTGCTCCTGGCCGATCGCGAGGCGGGTGTCTTGGGCGCCGCGCACGCGGGCTGGAAGGGCGCCTTTGCCGGTGTTACCGACAGCACCGTTGCGGCGATGGAGGCGCTGGGGGCGGACCGCAGCCGCATCGTCGCGGCCGTGGGGCCGTGCATCGCGCGGCGCAGCTACGAGGTTGATGACGCCTTTTTCCGCCGTTTCGTGGAAGAGGACGCTGTGAACGAGGGCTTCTTTGCCGCCGGGCGCGAGGGCCACCACCAGTTCGACCTCGAAGCCTATGTCGCCGCGCGCCTTGCCGCCTCGGGCGTGGGCCGAATCGAGGCCCTCGGGCTCGACACATATGCGGCGCCCGAGCGGTATTTCTCGTACCGCCGGGCGACCCATCAGGATGCGGCAAATTACGGACGCCAGATATCCGTAATCGGCTTGACCTAGGTCAAGACAGCCCCCGAACAGAGCCACTACAACCCCGCCCGGGGCGCTTTCTTGCGGCTTGCTTGACCAAAAACACGGTTGGCAGGGCTGGTTTTCGTGTATATCAGCCGTGCCAAGTCGGTAGTGAGGACGAGATATATCTTGTTCCGGTACCGTACGTTGGGGGGATCCAAGCGAACCGTAGGTAAGCAACCTGGCCCCTTGTCGGTTCCGGCGCGCGTCGGTTTTGGCGGGGGGTTGTCTAAAGCAAGGCAAGGGCAAACATGGCAGAAGAAGATGGCGTGCGGAGGCGCGATTTCATCAATGTCGCGGCGGTAAGCGCGGCAGGAGTCGCCGGAATAGGGGTAGTCATTCCGCTGGTAAGCCAGATGTCGGCCTCGGCCGATGTCCTCGCGGCTTCCACCACCGAGGTCGATATCTCTTCTGTGCAGACCGGGCAGGCGATCAAGGCGATCTTCCGCAAGCAGCCGGTCTTCATCCGTAATCTCACCCAGCGCGAGATCGACGCGGCTAACGCGGTTGACGCGGGCAGCCTGCGCGATCCGCAGACGCTGGAAGAGCGGACCAAGGAAGGCAAGACCAACTGGCTGATCACCATGGGCGTGTGTACGCACCTGGGCTGCGTGCCGCTGGGCGCCGGCGAGGGTGAGCCGCGCGGTGAGTTCGGCGGGTATTTCTGCCCCTGCCACGGTTCGCACTACGACACCGCCGCCCGTATCCGTAAGGGCCCCGCGCCCCTGAACCTGCAGGTTCCGGACTACGAATTCACGTCCGACACTGTCGTGACCATCGGTTAAGCCCAAGAGAGAGGATCAAGAACATGAGCTTTCCCTGGGCCAAGCAATACACTCCCAGCCATCCCTTCATGAAGTGGATGGACGAGCGCCTGCCGGTGCCGCGCCTCGTCTACAACGCCGTCGGTGGCGGCTACGAGGTTCCGCGTAATCTCAACTATTTCTGGAACTTCGGTTTCCTCGCGGGGCTGTGCCTCGTACTGCAGATCGTCACGGGCATCGTCATGGCGATGCACTACGCGGCGAACACCGAGGTTGCCTTCGACACCATCGAGCACACCGTGCGCGACGTGAACTGGGGCTGGCTGATGCGCTATGCGCACGCCAACGGCGCCTCGGCCTTCTTCGTCGTCATCTACGTCCACATCTTCCGCGGGTTCTACTTCGGCTCCTACAAGGCGCCGCGCGAGATGGTGTGGCTGCTGGGCGTCGTGATCTTCCTTCTCATGATGGCGACCGCCTTCATGGGCTACGTGCTTCCCTGGGGCCAGATGAGCTTCTGGGGCGCCAAGGTGATCACCGGCCTGTTCAGCGCGATCCCGCTTGTCGGCGAACCGCTCCAGCAGTGGCTGCTCGGCGGCTTTGCGCCGGATAACGCGGCGCTCAACCGCTTCTTCTCGCTGCACTATCTGCTGCCCTTCGTGATCGTGGGCGTGGTCATCCTGCACATCTGGGCGCTGCACATCCCGGGCTCGTCGAACCCGACCGGCGTGGAAGTGAAGAGCGAGAGCGACACCGTTCCGTTCTACCCCTACTACGTCGCCAAGGACGGCTGGGCGATCGGCGTCTTCGCGATCCTCTACTGCGCCATGGTGTTCTTCGCGCCGAACTACCTGGGCCACCCGGACAACTACATTCCGGCCAACCCGATGTCGACGCCCGCGCACATCGTGCCCGAATGGTACTTCTGGCCGTTCTACGCGATCCTGCGCGCCTTCACCCAGGACTTCTTCTTCATCCCGGCCAAGCTCATGGGCGTGCTGGCGATGTTCGGAGCCATCCTGGTGTGGTTCTTCCTGCCCTGGCTGGACAAGTCGCCGATCCGTTCGTCGTCCTACCGTCCGCTGTACAAGAAGTTCTTCTGGTTCGGTCTGATCCCGACCATGGCGGTGCTGTTCTACTGCGGCGGCGCCGCGGCCGAAGAGCCCTACGTCATGATCAGCCAGATTGCCGCGCTGTACTACTTCGCGCACTTCCTGATCATCCTGCCGATCGTCTCGGCTATCGAGAAGCCCAAGCCGCTGCCCTTCTCCATCACCGAGGCTGTCCTCGGGAAGGACGAAGACGCGAAGCTTGAGCCTTCGGCCTGATCAACAGCAAGACAGAAAGAGACGAAAGACATGGCACGCATTCTCTCGATCCTCGTCGGGCTGTTCTTCACGGTAGCCCTGGCCTGGTCCCTCGGGCTCGGGTTCTATACCTGGGCCACCGAACCGGCCCAGCCGACCGCCGAGCACGAATTCCACGAGCATCCCAAGCACGTGAGCTTTGCCAGCGACGGACCCTTCGGCACGTTCGACAAGCAGCAGCTGCAGCGCGGCTTTCAGGTCTACCAGCAAGTCTGCGCGGCCTGCCACGCCCTGAAGCACGTGGCTTTCCGTGACCTTGAAAAGATCGGCTACAACGAGCCGGAAGTGAAGGCCATCGCGGCCCAGTTCCAGATTCCCAAGTACGACGAGATGACCGGCATGGTGGAAACCGTCGAGGGCACGCCCACCGACTACTTCCCGCCCGTCATGTACGCCGGCCAGGGCTCGCCGCCCGATCTCTCGCTGATCACCAAGGCGCGTCACGACGGGGGACCCTACGTCTACTCGCTGCTGACCGGGTATCAGGACCAGCCGGCTGAACTGCTGGAGCACTTCCCGGACGCCAAGACCCCGGATGGGCTGTACTACAACCCGTACTTCCCCAACCTCAACCTGGCGATGCCCGCACCGCTGATGGAGGACATGGTCACCTATTCGGACGGCACCCCGGCCACGGTCGACCAGATGGCGAAGGACGTCTCGGCCTTCCTGATCTGGACCGCCGAGCCGACCATGGACAAGCGCAAGCAGACCGGTTGGCCGATCCTGGGCTTCCTGCTCTTCGCCACGATCCTGGGCTACATGTCCTACCGCAACATCTGGGCGAACAAGAAGCACTGAACTTTGCCGTCCTGGTAGTTACAAGGAACCCCTCCATCCTCGCGGTGGAGGGGTTCTTTCGCTATGGGGGCACCGCTGTGTTCCTCAACGAGTTCCCGGAGTAGCCCCACGTGACGCCTGAAGACCTGAAGCCGCTCGTCCGCACGATCCCGGACTTTCCCAAGCCCGGCATCCTGTTTCGCGACGTCACCACGCTGATGGGTGATGGCGAGGGATTTGCCGCCGCGGTTGGCATGATGGCGGACAAGGTGCGGGCCTGCGAGGGGCAGGCCATTGCCGGGATCGAGGCGCGCGGCTTCATCTTCGGCGCGGCCATCGCGGCGAAGCTGGCCATGCCCTTCATTCCCGTGCGCAAACCCGGCAAGCTGCCCGTACCCGTGCTCGCCATCGACTACGCGCTGGAATACGGCACCGACACGCTGGAGGTCGATCCGGGCGCCGTGGCGGACGGCAGCCGCATCGTCCTTATCGACGATCTTCTGGCGACGGGCGGGACGGCCCTTGCCGCCTGCGAGCTTCTGCGCCGGGCAGGCGGCATTGTCGCCGAGGCGCTGTTCCTCGTCGACCTTCCCGATCTGGGGGGCGCCGAGCGTCTGCGCAGTGCCGGGGTCGCGGTCGAGGCGCTGCTCGACTATCCTGGGCACTAAGGCTGCGGAGAGCCCGTCAGGCCGCTTCGGCCGACTTCCTGCGCTTGCCTCCACTCTCTTCGTCGCTGCCCTCGTCAAGCAGCGCGCGGACCTTTCTCGAGGTCGCGACGGTGCCCATCTCGGCGAGAGCAAAGCAGTTGGCCTCGATGTAGTCGAGGTCATAGAGATAGTTGACCATGATGCCGCGCGATTGCTTCACCCCGTTGGGGGAGATGTCGGCATTGGCATGGATCGCCTCGAGGCGGGCGCCGTTGCCCAGGTGGAAACGCGCGACCGGATCGCGCGGCTGGTTGCCCCGTCCCTTGGCGGTGACAAGAAAGCGCGCGGCCTCGGCGCGCAATGTGTCGTCCGAAAGGGCAGGTACCTTGCCGGGAGCTTCCCCGTCCAACCACCGGGCAAGTCCGGGCACGGGCGAGAGCGTTGCGAAGGTCTCGATGTGGGGAAGTTCCTCGCGTAGCTGCCCGACCACGCGCTTGATCAGGTGGTTGCCGAAGGGAATGCCCTTGAGGCCCTTCTGGCAATTGCTGATCGAATAGAAGATCGCGCACTTCGCCTCGGCGACGGGCACGCTCTCGCGTTCCTCGGCAATGACCTCGTGGATGGCGCCCGGGACTTCGCGGGTCAGGGCGACCTCCACAAAGATCAACGGGTCGAGCGGCATCTGGGGGTGGAAGAAGGCGTAGCAGCGCCGGTCGACAGGCTCGACCCGGCGTTGCAGGTCGTCCCAGCCGCGAATGGCATGGACCGCCTCGTAGCGGATGATGCGTTCGAGCAGGACCGCAGGCGAATCCCAGCCGATGCGGCGCAATTCGAGGAAGCCTGCGTTGAACCAGGCGGTAAAGGCGCCTTCGAGTTCGCGGTCGAAGGCAAGGAGGCCCGCCGAACGCTCGTCCCGGGTGACCGACAGCAGGTCCTCGCGCAGCCAAAGCAGCTTCTGCGTGCCCTCGGGCGCGGTGTTGAGAAGGTTGATGAGGCGGCGGCAGGGCGACTTGCTGGCCGCATGAAGGGCAAGGCCCGAAGCCTCGTCGCGCTTGGCCTGCCACTGCGCGATGGCCTTGTCGATGGCATGGGCATCGAGGGGATGGCGCTCGTGAATGGTTTCCAGAAAGCGGCGGCGCTGGTCTTGCGAGCGGCTTTCGTAAAGGCGGAAGAAGGCGGCGGCGAGGGAGGGGCCCGAGGCACGTCCGCGCACCGAGAGAAGGGCATCGGCAAGGTCGAGAAGGTTTTCGCCCGGCGCGCTGGGCTGTCCGATCCCGACGCTGCGCAGCAGTTTGCCAAGCCCCGCCCCCAGCAGCAGGTCGAGCGGCTTGCGCAGCCGGGCCGAGGCTGCGTTGGCCGCCGAGGCCGCTGGCGCTGGCAGGGGTGGGGATGTGCGGTCGGGATGCGTCGTGGCCATGGCGATTCGCTCCTCCTCGTCTGGGACGCTAGCAGTCTACCAGTCGCGGGAAGGGGCGGGAACCGGCGCGCGCTGAGCCGAGACCCGTAGCGGCACTGGGGGCAAGCGCCGGGCATGTGAAAAGATATGTTGACTAGACGCGCGCTGTCGTGGCAAGCGGCTCGCCTTGGCAGCGCCCGGCGCGCTGTCAGGCCGGCGTTGCGGGTATAGCATAGTGGTAATGCTCTAGCCTTCCAAGCTAGCTAGAGGGGTTCGATTCCCCTTACCCGCTCCACGCTCTTTCTTCTCAAATTGATGTTCGTCCATGCCGTTTCAGGCCGCTTTTGCACGCGCCTGTGGCACCGCACCGGGGCGATCCCCGCTGCGGTGCCTTGGCGCCTAGCGCGAGGAAGGCGGGGTGACGTCACCTGCCGGGGTGCCGAGCGGAGGCAGGGGCTGCGGGATGAGCGGGCGCACCGGCTCGTGTTCGATTTGCCGCTGGAGGAGGGCAACGGCGCTTTCAAGCTGCGCGTCGCGCCCCTCGAACGCGGCGTGCGGGCTGTTCTCCACCTCGATGTCGGGCGCGATGCCGTGTCCCTCGACGATCCAGCTGCCGTCGGCGGCGTACTGGGCGTTCTCGGCGATGCGCACCGCGCCCTTGTCGGAGAGGCGGTTGCGGTCGGAGAGCCAGATGCCTGCGCCCGCCGTGCGCGTACCCACCAGCGGCGCGATGCCCAGCGACTTGATCGCGGCGGCAAAGGTCTCGCCATCGGAGTAGGTGCGCTCGTCGATCAGCACCGCGACGTGGCCGCGGTAGGCGTTCTGCATGTTGGTGGTGGGCACGCCCGAGCCGTCGGGCCTGGCCCAGAAGGCCCAGGGACGGCGCATCAGCATGCCGATGATGAGGCTGTCGATATTGCCGCCGCTGTTGCCGCGCACGTCGATGATGAGGCCATCCTTGTCCAGCTGGGCGAAGTAGTCGCGCGCGAAGCTGGCGATATCGTCCGGGCCCATGGCGCGCAGGTGCAGGTAGCCGACCTTGCCGTCCGACAGCCCCTGTGTGGCAAGGCGGCGTCCCTCCACGAAATCGCGGTAGCTTGCCATGACTTCGCCGTCCTGCGTCATCGGCTCGACAATGGCGCTCATCGCGGTGCCTGCGCGGGTGAGGTCGAGGCGGACTTCCTGTCCGGCCTTGCCCGCGAGTTCGCGGCGCAACTCGGCGAGCGAGGCGATGGGACGTCCATCGACGCGGCGGATCACGTCTTCTGCACGCACGTCGACACCCGGGCGCCGCAGCGGCGGGCGCAGCGCGACAAGGTCGGCCTCGGTGCGCCAGATCTCCTCGATGCGAAGGCCGCCGGAAACCGGCACGTAGCTGGCGCCGAGGAAGGCCATGGCGCTGTTTTCCGGATCGCTCGGCAGGTCGCCTGGACGGACCTGACTATGGAGAATGCCGAGCTGCGAGGCCATGAGGCCAAGGAGGGTATTGAGCTCCGCGCGGTGGCCGATGCGATCAAGGAACGGCTCGATACGGGCGCGCACGTCGTTCCAATCGACCCCGCGCAGGGCCGGATCGTAGGCGAAATCGCGGTGCATGCGCCAGGCATCGACGAACATCTGGCGCCATTCGGAGACCGGGTCGATGGCGAGGCGCCAGTCGTCGAGCCGCACGGTCTCAGGCGCGATATCGTCGGGCAGCTCGGCCTTGGCGGGAACGAGGGCAAGTTCGGGCTTCTCGCGCGATCCGCGCGCGACAAGGAGCGTCTTGCCATCGCTTGAGAGCTCGGCGCCGAGCGCCCCTTCGGCGAAGGTTTCCAGCTTGGGATCGCGCTTGTCGATGGCGATCGAGACCAGATCCTCACCCTTGCGGGTATAGAGGAAATCCTTGGAGGCCAGCAGCAGGCCGGACATGCCGGGCGCGGTGGGCAGTTTGTAGAGGCGCGCGGCGAGGCCGTCCATCACGATGCGGGCGGGCTTGGTGGCCGTGTCGTCTTCGTCCTTTTCCTTTGCAGCCTCGTCGGAGCGCTTTGAGGAGGAGGGCTTTACCTCTTCAGCGCTGCGGGTCAGTTCGTTGTCCTCGCTAAAGCGGAAGGGCGCGGACGGATCGAGCTGGAGCGCGTGGATCTCGCCCCGGTCGGGGAAGGCAACGCCCATGTTTCGGTCGCCCCAGGGGCTGCCCGGCGTCGGCGCGAAGTTGCGGTCCGAGAGGAAATAGAGCCAGGCACCATCGTGCGCGAAGGCGGGAGCATAGTCGTTGTACTTGCTGGAGGTCGCCTGGACGCGGGCGCCCGTGGCAAGGTCCTGAACGAAGATGTCGGCGGTGTTGGCATTGTTCGCGCGTGCGACTTCGGCGTAGGCGATATGGGTGGAGCCGGGCGCGAAGGCGAGATCGTGGAAGGGTTGGTCATCACCCGTCTCGTTGCGGGCGAGCAGGGTGACCTTGCCGCTGGCGATGTCGACCTTCTGCAGGCGGGCCTGCTTGTCCCACAACACCAGAGTCTTGCCGTCCGGCGCCACGGCGAAGGACCAGATGTGCGCGTCATAGCCATGGGTGATGGCAACCGGCTTGCCCGATCCATCGGCGGACATGGCGTAGATATCGCCCTGCTCGCCCTGGTCCAGGATCATGAACACGCGCTTGCCCTCAGGGCCGGCGACGGCCTGGCGGGCGCGGGCGGTGAGAGGTACGGCGAACTCGACCCGGCGCAAGGCTCCGGGTGCGGCGAGGGCGACCCGGCCGCGCGCGGTCACCGCAACGCTCTCGCCCGAAGGAGAGATATGCGCGCCTTCCAGCTGCGACATCGGATCTGCAATCGCGCGAAGGCGGGTCTGCGCGCGGTCGGTGACGATATCGATGGCAAGGGTGTGGAGGTTGGCGTCGGTGCGCGAGAAGACGTGGATGTCGGCGCCGTTCTGAAGGTAGATCGCGTCGCCATCGAGGCCTGCCTGGAGAACGGGGAAGGGCATCTCTTGCGAGAGCTGGGCCGCGCCTGTACCATCCTCGTTCACCGACCAGATTGCATCGCCGCCGCTCTTGTCGGAGATGAAGTAGACCTTGCCGTCAGCGGCCATGGGAAAGCGGATCGGCGCGCCGAAATTGGGCAGGAGCTGGACGGCCTCGTCCGCTGCGCCGCCGTCCCAGCGCCACAGTTGCGCCATGCCGCCGCCGCGGTAGAGCACGGCGTGATCGCGCGCGCGGGCGGTCAGGCCCCGGCGGCTGAAGAACAGCGTGGTGCCGTCTGTGCCATAGGTTGCATCGTTGGCGCGCCACAGCGGGATGGGCGTCGCTTCGCCGCCGGTGGGGGCGACGGTGTAGAGGATTTCACCCTGGCCGCCTCCGGTCAGCCGCGAGGAATAGATGACGCGGCCGTCGGGCGTCCAGCCGACCGTGCGCAGCAGGCCGCCCTCAAAGGTCAGGCGGCGCGGCGTCCCTCCGGCGACGGGCATGACATAGACATCCTGGTCGCTGTCGTAGCTGGCGGTGAAGGCGACCATGGTCCCGTCGGGCGAGATGTGGGCGTCGGTCTCTTCGGCGGGATGGTTGGTAAGGCGGATCGCGCTGCCGCCCTCGCGCCCGGTGCGCCACAAGTCGCCCTCGCTGGCAAAGACCAGGACGTCACCGCGCGCGCTGGGATACTGGTAGAAACCGTCCTCCGCGTGCCCGCTGGTTGCGGCGGTCGCGGCGCCAAGGGCAAGCAGACTGCAGGTGAGAAAGCGCATGGTCTTCATGGGTTGGGGGCCCCTTTTTGTCTGGAATTGCGCGGGACCATGCCGGGGGGCTGCCCGATAGGCAATGACCGGGAACCCGGCGTCCGCAGTCCTGTCGCCAGCAAGGGATCTCCTGTGCCTCCAAAAAAAATGGCCCCGGCCTGTCAGATTTTGGGAGCCGCCACGTCTCCCTTTCGAACGCGGCGCACGCCGCGCGAGTGACCGGGGGGTCAGACGTGATTTCTGCCACGAAAGTGCGTGCAGGAGCGCTCGGCGTTCTTGCAGCCTGTAGTCTTGCCATACTTCCGCAACTGGCGCAGCCGATCCTGGCGGCCACGCCCTCCGCGCGGAGCGCCGAGCTTGTCCGGCGGTTGGCCGGGCCCGATGGGCAGGTGATGGTCGTTGCGCATCGGGGCTGCTGGAAGGCGACCTCGGAAAACAGCCTCGATGCGATTGCGCAGTGCCGCGCGATGGGGATCGACATGGTCGAGATCGACGTGCGCACCAGCCGCGACGGGGTGCCGGTGCTGATGCACGACGCCGATGTTGCGCGCACCACGGACGGTACGGGCCGGGTTGCCGATCTGACGCTGGAGGACCTGCGCGCGCTGCACTTGCGCGAAGGCATGGGCAGGACGGGCGCCGTGACCGAGCGGCGCATTCCCACGCTGGCCGAAGCGCTTGCGGCGACCGGCGGCGAGGTCCTCGTCAACCTCGATGCCAAGGCGGTCGACCCGGCCGTTCTCCTGCGTATCGTGGATGAGGCAGGCCTGCGCGGCCACGTCCTGTTCAAGGCCGAAGCTTCGGCCTCCGAGATCGCGCAGCGCGCGCCTTTCGTCCGGGACGTCCACTTCCAGCCGATCCTGCGCGAGCCGGGCATGGCGGATGCCCCTGTCGCGACGGTCGCGTCCTACGACGCGCTCGCGCCCGTCAGCTATGAGATCGACGTCAAGACGCAGGGGTTCCTGCCGCGCCTGACCGACGCGCTGCGCGCTCGCTGTGCGCGCTACTGGGTCAACAGCCTGGCGGGGCGGGTTTACGACGACCGCGCCGCACTGGAGGACCCGGACGCCGTGTGGGGGCGCCTTGTCGCCTACGGTGTCGACGCGATCCAGACCGACCATCCCGGCATCCTCAAGGATTACCTTTCGCGAAGCGGCCTGCGCAGCTTCGCCTGCACGCCAAGCTAAGGCGTGCCCACTCCCTTTTACCGCTGACTTTTCGAACCTGCTTTTTGCTTCACAGGACAGTTGTATCCATGAAACGCATCCATGTTCTTGGCCTGACCGCCGCTCTTCCCGCGCTTGCCGCCATGCTGGCCACAGCCCCGCTCCATGCCCAGTCGGCCAATGCCAGCACCACGGCGCAGGCCGGTGAGGAGCCCGAGACCGCGCGCCGTCACCGCGCCAACGAGGATACCGCCGAAGAGGCGATCCTCGTGACCGGCTACCGCTCGTCCAACGTCGCGGCCATCGAGGCCAAGCGCGATGCGGTCGGCATCCGCGACTCCATCGCGCAGGATCAGGCCGGTCTCCTGCCCGACCTCACCATTGCGCAGGTCGCCCAGCGCATCGTCGGTGTGGCCCTCGTGCCCGACTTTGCCACCTCGAATGATCGTTCGCCCGACCTTGCCGAGAGCGTCATGATCCGCGGTATCGGGTCCAGCTACAACATCGTCACCATCGACGGCATGCCGCTCGCGACGACCTCTTCAAGCAGCCGCGGCGCGCGCATCGAACTGCTGCCGCCCTCGTTCGTCAGCCGGATCGATGCGGCCAAGACGATCACCGCGAACCTCGATCCCCATGCGCTGAGCGGCCAGCTTGACCTCATCACGGCGAGCGCCTTCGATACCGGCAAGACCACTGTCGTTGCGCGCGCTTCGGTCGGCGACAACAGCACCGCAGGCCAGTTCGCGCACAAGGACCAGGGCCAGAACTTCCGCGGCGACCTCACCTATTCGAGCGTGTTCGGCGCCAACCGCGATTTCGGCGTCGTCCTCTCGGGCTCCTACGCGCGCTACAATTCGAGCAACTACGACTACAAGCCGGGCGCGGTCGATTCCAGCTACCTGCTCTATGACGACAACGGCGAGGAAATCAGCGACTACAACGACCTGTCGACCACCAACGGCTGGTCGGCCGCGGCGCGCAACCAGATCTTCGCCTATACCGACAGCGTCGAGCGCGCCTCGGGCGTGATGAAGCTCGAATACGATCCGGGCACGGCCACCTACGCCTCGCTCTATACCGGCTACTTCTACCAGAAGGAGGACGAGGTCCGGAACGAGTACCTCGCGCAGTCGCGCGACAGCGCCGGTCTGGTCGCGCAAGATGCGACCTCGGGCACCTGGGCCATGGGCCGCACCGCGCTGGGCTATTCGCACCAGCCCCAGAAGCGAGAGACTTTCGTGGTCTCAGGCCTTGTCGAGCAGGAACTGGGCGGCGGTTTCGACGCCAGCCTCAAGGCCACCCATTCGCGCGCGCGCCTCAACACGATTCGCGACCGCTCCAAGTTTCAAGGCGACTACAACGAAGAGGGCGCCTTCGCCTACGACCTGTCGAGCGCCAACCCGCAGCTGACCCTCCTCAACCCGGATTACGTCAACGATCCGGCGACCTACAACGAAAGCTATATTCAGCACATCACCCAGCGTGCCGCGCAGGACCTGACCTTCGTGGGGCTTGATGTGGGCCAGAACTTTGCCGCGGACGACTATGGCCTGGGCTTCAACCTTGGCGCGAGCTTTCAGAACACCGACCAGAGCTACGACCAGGATCGCTTTGCGGGCAACCTTTACGATGGAAACGGCGATCGTATCACGCTGGTCGGCTATGACCGTCCCGACCGCCTGACCACCACCGACCCGCGCATCGACTTCCTCCTTATCAACGACGAGGCGGTGCGCGCGGCCTGGGAAGCGGCGGGGTATACCGACGTCCAGGACGACAGCGACACCAACATCTCCTCCGACTACGAACTGAATGAAAAGGTCTACGCCGCCTACGCGCAGGCGCGCTACCGTACCGAGAACTTCAATGTCCTGGCCGGTCTGCGTTTCGATGCGACCGAGAACGACATCGACCTGTGGGTGCGCGATGCCAACCTGGTGGGCGGCGTGCAGGATGCCGACAGTTACAGCGAGGGGCATCGCCGGGCGACCTACCAGTACCTCCTGCCCTCGGTCATCGCGAGCTACCGTTTCGAGAGCGACGTGGTGCTGCGTGCAGGCTACTCCAAGACGATCGGGCGCCCCAACTTCAACTACTATGCGATCTCGGAATCGATCGGCCTTCCCGACGAGGTCGAGGGCGACAACATTATCTCGGTGACGCGCGGCAACGCGGACCTCAAGCCGCGCACCTCGAACAACTTCGATCTCTCGCTCGAATGGTACCCGACCCGGGGCTCGATGCTGTCGGTCGCGGCCTTCTACAAGGACATCAAGAACCTCATCTTCACCCAGAACATCTCGGTCGATGGCTTCGAGTACCAGGGCGACCTCTATACCGCGCGCATCACCACCCCGATGAATGCGGAGAGTGCTTCGCTCAAGGGCGTCGAGGTCTCGGCCCGCCAGGACTTCCGCGACATCGCGCCGGGCTTCCTGGGCAACTTCGTACTCAACGCCAATGCGACCTACATCAAGGGCAAGCAGACGGTGATCCAGGCCGATGAGACGACCCGCCACGTCGATGGCCTGGAAGGCCAGCCCGAGTTCCTCGCCAACGCCTCGCTTTCCTATGAGGACAGCGTGTTCGGCGCCTCGCTCGCCTACAGCTACGTGGGCGACTACCTGAAGTCGATCAACGAGGACTCGCAGCTCTTCGATATCCACTCGAGGCACCGCAGCGAACTCTCCGCCCAGATCCGCCTCAAGGTCCTGGAGGGGGTGACCGTGATCGCCGAGGGGCAGAACCTGACCAAGACCGACATCGAGTACTTCCGCAAGATGCCCGATGGCCAGCTGCTTGCCGAGCGCGCGCAGAAGGGCCGCACTCTTTGGCTGGGCGTCAACGCGCGCTTCTGATCGCGCACGGGCCTGGCCTCAGGATCGTGACAGCAGGGCTCCAGCGGGACATGCGTTCCCCTGGAGTCCTCGCCTTTGGCCTCTCATCCCTCTAGGCTGCCCCGGTCGGGGCAGGGGAACTTCGATCATGAAAACACTCCTTCGCGCAAGTCTGGTGGCCGTACTGGCGCTGGCCGCGCCGGCTGCGTGGGCGGCGGAGCCCTTCTGCGGGACAAACCACCATATCACGCGCCTTCAGGCCGAGCGCGCGGACCCGAACGGACGCATTCTCATCGCCGCGCACCGGGGCGGGCATCTGGCCGCGCCCGAGAACTCCCGCGCGGCCATCGCCGAGGCCATTGCCGAGAAGGCCGACATCATCGAGATCGACGTGCGCGTGACCACAGATGGCGTGCCCTACGTGATGCACGACCGCACGCTGGATCGCACCACGAACGGCGCCGGTTCCAACGCGGACATCACATATGCCCAGCTTAGGGCGCTGCGCCTGAAAGGCAGCGCCGAGAGCCCGCCCACCTTGCAGGAGCTGCTGGTGACGTCCTGCGGCAAGGCGCTGGTCGATCTTGACATGAAGACCGACAAGGTCGCTCCGGTGCTGGCCGTGGTCGAGGGGCTGGGCATGGCCGAGCAGGTGATCCTGTTCGATTCCGAGAGCGAAACCCTGCGGGCCGGACGCCGCCTTGTGCCGGGCTTGCCGGTGATGACGCGCCTGCGTGCAGACGGCCCGAGGCTGGAGGAGATCAACCGGGGGCTGGCTCCGGTTGCCATCGTGCACGGCGACCCCAGGTCGCTCACCCGCGCGGCGAGCGCGGCAATTGCGGCGCTTCCCGCCCGCATCTGGGCCAACGCGCTGGGGGATACGGATACCGTGCTGGCACAGGGCGACGAAGCGGAGACGTGCCGCAGGCTCGCGGATCTTCGCGCCATGGGCGTGTCGGTGATCCAGACCGACTATCCCGCCGCGCTTCGCAAGGCACTGCGCCAGTGCCGGATTTCCGGTGACTGAGGTCGCAGCCTACCCTCCCAGCCCCCAGTGCAGGCTGAGGCGCACGCTGCGCGGCACCGCGTAGCTGTCCTTGAGCCAGCCATGCCCGGGGCCGGTCAGGCTGGTCAGCCGGGCCTGGGTGAGGTTGGAGACGTCGAGTACCACGCTCCAGCGCGGCGCAAAGTGGTAGCGGGCCTGGAGATCGACCTGGCGGCGCGGCGCCCAGTAGACGTCCTGTGAGGGCGCGTCGGGCGCCACGGCGCGAAGCGCGCGCCCCGTCGCATTGAGCGCGGCCCGCAGTTCCAGGCCGTCCTGGGCATAGAACAGGCTGACATTGGCGATCTGCGAGGGTTGGCCGACCAGCCGCTCGACCACGCGCTGCGAGCCGGTCGTTTGCAGGACCGACATCGCTCCGTCGAGCCGGGTCCAGTTGGCGGTGAATCCGAAGGGGGCAAGGTGGCGTGACAGCGCGCCGAGCGAGCCCACGCTGGCGCTCAGCTCCACTCCTGATATGTGCGCCGCGCTGGCGTTCACGGGGCGGATTACCTGGGCTGAGGCGTAATGCACGCCCTCCCAGGTATAGCCCTGCGTCATCGCATCGAAGATCTCGTCGCGGATGCGCTTGTGGAAGAGGGCGGCCGAGACGAGACCGTCGAGCCGGGCGGGCAGCGTCCACTCCGCGCTCAGATCGAAATTGTCCGAGGTGCGCGGTGCGAGCTCGGGGTTGCCGAGCCGGACAGTGACGTCCGGGCTTTGCGGGTTTCCGGCAAGGCTCGAACTGCCGAAGTCGATTGCGGCGCGCGGGGCGTAGCTCTCGTAGCTGGGACGCCCCAGCGTACGGCTGTATCCGGCACGCAGGCGCAGGGACGGCGCGGGATCGAAATTGGCCAGAAAGGCCGGGAGCAGCCGGGTGTAGCGCGAAGAGGCCGTTGTCGCGGTCCAGTCGTCTCCAGCCTCGATGTAGCCTTGCGTCGAGAGTGAGGTCCGGTCGAGGTGGAGCCCTCCCACCAGTTCCCAGGGGCCGCGCGCCAGGCGCGCCATGGCGTAGGCCGAAAGGCTCGTCTCGTCATGGTCAAAACGGTCGCGCAGCGCATCGCCGATGTCCGAGGTGAGGGCGATGTCCTCCTGGTTGGCCTCGAACAGGGCCCAGGCCCTGTCGGGATCGATTTCGATTAGTGGCAGTCCCGCCCGGTTGAAGGGGAGGGGATTGGTGCGCACCTCTCCTGCCTGCGCCAAGGTCAGGTTCCGGTTGCCGGTGTTCCACGCGGTGTTGGCATAGCGGTAGCGATAGCGCGCGCGTTGCACGCCTGTCCCCGCAGCAAGGCCAAGTCCGCTCTCGCCGGGCGCCATGTTGCGGCGCCAGTCGAGCCGCGCGGTATCAAGGTCGGAGACCGCGCTGCGTGCCCGCTCGCGCCAGTAGGCGGCGGGGTAGAGCGCCAGGTTCGTGTAGCTTGCGCGCGGCACGGTGTAGCTGTGGTGGAGGGCGCTCGTGTCGTAGGTGACCGGGAAGGCGGCCGATCCGGTGACTTCGCCCTGTGCGTCGCGGCCCGAGGTGAATTTCACCATGGTGTAGGCCTCGCCCATGGTGGCCTGTGTGCGCGCGGCACGAAGGGAAAGGCTGTCCTGGTCCGAGGGTGACCAGGTGGCGTCGAAAAGCGCAAGCCGGGTGGTGGTGCGGGTCACGCCGTCGCGGTAGCCCACCTGCACCGCGCCGTGCGTGAAGTGGCCCGAGGTGTCGCTCTCCCGCGTGATCGCGCCGCGTGGTTCGATCACGACTTCGTTGCGGATGAAGCCGTCGCGGAAGGTGAAGCTGCCCAGGAACGTGGAGATTGCCAGATCGGGCAGATCGGCTTCGAAACGGGCCGAGAGGCCATGGCGGCGGCGGTCCGAGCTGTTGATCCAGTACTTGTCCTGAACCGGCACCGGACGTCCCTGCGCGCGCGGGTCCTCTTCGTCCACGCGCGTGCCGTCTGGGGCGTAGAACGCAAGGAAGCCGCTGTCGCTGGTGCCGTGCATGTCGCTGTTGTTCTGGAGGCGGCGGACATTGGCCGAGAGGACGAGACCGAACCGGCGCTCCGGCCCGAAGGTCGTGGCTAAGGTGCCGCTGGCGTGGAGGCCGGGGGTGGACTGGGGCTGGACTTCGCCCTGGCGGCTGGGCCCGGTGAGCCCGGCTCCGAATGAGGCGAAGGGTGCGCCGCCACCTGCAAAGGCGCTGCGCGTGCGGATGTCGATGGCGCCGCCGATGGCGTTGGGATCGCGCTCGGGCGTGAAGGTCTTGAGCACGACGAGCTCGCTCACCAGGGTGGTAGGCAGGATGTCGAGCCGCACACCCCGGCTGGCGCTGTTCGTGCCGGCTTCGGGAATGCCGGTCGAGGCAATGGCAAGGCCGTTCACGGTGACGTTGTTGTAGGTCTGGGTGAGCCCGCGCACGACCGGGGCAATGGGCACGTCGCGCGGGTGTTCGTTGTCGGCAATGGGGATCACCGAGATCCCGGGGATCCGGCGCATGGCATTGACCACGCTGGTGTCGGGAAGGCGGCGCACCTCGTCGCTGGAGATGGCATCGGCAATGACGCGGGCCTCGTGCTTGGTCGCCCGCGCGCGGCGCTCGGACATGCGCAGGCCAATGACGTGGATGGGATCTCCGGTCAGCGGGGGCGGTGCGTAGGCAGGTGCGGGGCTGGACGGGATACGCGATGCAGGGCCGGTGCGGGCGGCGGTCTTTGCGCGGGGGCGGATGAGGGCGGCTCCGGCCCGGCGCTGGGCGATCAGGCCCGTGCCCGCGAGGATGCGTTCGAGCGCGTCCATCTCCGCTATCCGTCCGTGCGCGCCATGGCTTCGTCGGCCCTCCAGCGTTTCAGGCGCGCTCAGGACCTGGACGCCGCTCTGCGCGGACCAGGCGTTGAGCGCGTCGCCCAGCGTGCCTGCCGGAATGGCGAAGTCGCGCGTTCGGGCATCCGCGGGGGAGGCCGCAAGCGCCACCATCGCGGCAAGGCTGGCTGCAGCCGCAAGGCGCATCACCGGCCGGTTTTCCCGCCGCCGAATGGGGCCGTGTTAGATGCGGTCGAGCACCAGGGCATGACCGGTGTCCTTCACCGAGAAACCGTGGAGCAGGCCCAGGTTCTCCAGCACCGTGACCGGCTCGGCAAGGTGCAGGCGGCCCGCGACGCGCGTGCGCAGGAGAGCCGGGTCCTCGACCAGAACCTGCCGGTCGGTCCAGCGCTCCAACTGGGGGAGGAGTTCGCCCAGCGGCATGTCGCGCACCCGCAGCCAGCCGCTCCGCCAGCTTTCGACGTCCTCGTCCTGGATGCGCGCGAGCGGAGCGATCGCGCCATCGGCGAGGCGCGTGGCGTGACCGGCGGGAACTCTCACAGGGGCAACGCCCGGTGCACTGGCGGCAAAACGCACCAGACCGCGTTCGACCTGCAGGTCTACCGCCTCGCCGTTGAGGGCAACGTCGAAGCGCGTGCCCAGCACGGTAACGGTGCTGTCTTGCGCGCTCACGGTAAAGGGGCGGGCCGGATCGTGCGTTACGTCGAACAGCGCCTCGCCCGTCTCGAGGCGGACCTCGCGCCGGTTGGCCCCGATGCGGGCGAAGAGGCGGCTGTTGCCATTGAGATGGACCTGCGATCCGTCGGCCAGCGTGATCGCGCGCACTTCGCCAGGCCCGGTGCTCCAGCTGTTCTCGGGTGTGAGCTGAAAGCGCAACTGCGGCAGCCCAAGGGCGAGTGCGCCCACGAGCAGGGCTCCGCCTGCGGCCAGCCCAAGTGCGCGGCGCCGGGATGGACGCGGAGCCGCTCCGGCGTTGTCGTTGCCTGCGGGCCGAGGAGCGGTTTCGGCATGGAGGCGCAGGCCATCGGTGACCGCCTCGTCCATGCAGGTGGCCCAGAGCGCTTCGAAGCGGGCACGCCGGTCTGGCACGCCGGAAAGCCATGTCTCGAAGGCGGTGCTATCGACCGCGTGGCTGAGGTGGCGCGCGACCCAGAGCGCGGCGGCCTCGTCCTCGTCGTCCGGTAGGGTGTCGTCGGGCGGTGTCATGCCGGCTCGTCCTGGCTGGCCATGGCGCGGTGGAGGGAAAGTACCGCGCGCGCGACGTGGGCATCGACCGCGCTCGGGCTGATGTCGAGCTGGGCGGCGACGTCCTTGGCGGAAAGCCCGTGGAGGCGGCGCAGGATGAAGACCTCGCGCCGCTGGCGCGGCATGGTGGCAATGATCCGGGACACCGTGTCCATCCGTTCGCGTTGCAGCATGGCGTGCTCCTGGGAGGGTTGCTCGCTGGGAATTTCGATTTCGCTGGCGGGAACGTCCTCGGCGCGGCGAAGGCCTACGCGCGCGTGATCGACGATGAGGTTGCGTGCGATCCGGCGCAGCATGGCGCCCACGTTGCGCACGGTATCGGGGGCGTAGTGGGCCAGGCGCACGAAGCTGTCCTGGACCACGTCCTCGCTCGCGGTGTGATCGCCCAGCCGCCTATAGGCAAAGCCATAGATGTCGGTGCGCAGTTTGCGGTACGCCGTTTCGTCGAAGTGCATCGTGACAGCCCCGTATCCCCTTGGGGATGCCGCCTATGGCCTTCGCGTGACAGCTTGAAGACGATGGGGACCTCTTGCCTTTGCGCGGCTCAGAACGGCACGGCGTGGGCTCCGGCAAGGAGGTCGCGCACGAGCCGTGGCACCTCTTCGCTGGCCGGGCCGCAAAGGACATGGAGGATGTCCGCCGTGCCGGTTGGAGCCGGGTTGACCTCGATTGTGACGGCGCCGTTCGCGCGGGCAAGGCCGATCAGGCGGGCGGCGGGGTGGACGCTGGCGGATGTACCGATGGCGATGAATATGTCGGCCTTTGTGGCCAGAGCTTCGAGCGCGTGGCGGTGGCGCGGGGTTTCGCCGAAGAGGACGACATCGGGGCGCAGCGCGGGCGCGTCGCAGGCCGGGCAGTCCTCGCGCACGGGGAGCTCGCCCTCCCAGCCCACGCGGTTTCCGCATTCGGCGCAAAGCGCGGCAAAAAGCGTGCCGTGCAGGTGCAGCACCTCGCGGCTGCCTGCGCGTTCGTGAAGGTCATCGCTGTTCATGGTGGCGAGCGTAAAGGTCCCGCGTGCTTCACGGATCCAGCGCTCCTGCAACTGGGCGAGGGCGACATGAGCCGGATTGGGGGCCACTTCGCGCAGCTGCGCCCGGCGCGCGTCGTAGAAGGCGTGGACGTTGCTAGGCTGGGCGGCGAGCCCTTCGGCCGAGCAGAGCGCGCGCAGATCCTCGTCTTCCTCCCACAGGCCGCCTTCGCCGCGGAAGGTGGCAAGGCCGCTCTCGGCGGAAATTCCTGCGCCGGTCAGGAAGACGAGATCGGTCATGGCGTGTGTGGTCCTTTGGTTTTGTCTCATCCTAGCGATGCCGGGGCGGGCGCAAAGGCAGCCCTGGAAAGAAAGACCGGGAAAATCAGGCGCGAAGGTGGGCTCTCCCGCGCAGGTGCGCGCAGATGGCAGGAGTGGCGGGTCGATCCGGGCAATCCGGCACAAAATCCCGGTTGGTTCGCGCTAGGGCCTGTGCTGTAAACGGGCAGTACGGGACGCAAGGGCCTTGAGGCCCTCTGGAGGACACGATGGCAATCCGCTTTACCCTCAATGGCGACGAGACGACGCTCGATGTCGATCCGGCCAAGCCGCTCTTGTGGACGCTGCGTGAGGATATCGGCCTTCCCGGTACCAAGTTCGGCTGCGGGGCAGGCCTGTGCGGGGCCTGCACGGTCCACGTCGACGGGGTGGCCACGCGCGCGTGCATTACGCCGGTTGGGCTCATCGAAGGCCAGAGCGTGACCACCATCGAGGCCGCCGGGGCTGACCCTGTGGGGCGCCATGTGGTCGCGGCCTGGTGCGCGCTCGACGTGCCCCAGTGCGGCTATTGTCAGGCCGGGCAGATCATGAACGCGACCGCCTTCCTGCACGAAGTGCCCGAACCCGCCGATGCGGACATCGACGCGGCCATGGCGGGCAACCTGTGCCGCTGTGCGAGTTACACCCGGATACGCGCCGCCATCAAGGATGCCGCACACAAGGCGAAGGAGGCATGAGCATGGCTCGAACATCTCTCAGCCGCCGGAGTTTTATCGCCGCCAGCCTGCTTGCCGGTGGCGGCGTCGCGTTCGAGTTCGCGCTGCCGCTGGGGCGCGCCTCTGCGCAAGGTCTGGATGCCGCGCCGATCACCGCCTTCGTGCGCATTCTGCCCGACAACCGCGTGGTGATCGGGGGCAAGAACGCCGAGATCGGGCAGGGCGCCAAGACCATGCTCCCCATGCTCATCGCCGAGGAGCTCGACGTGGCCTGGGACAGCGTGACAGTGGAGCAGACCGACGCCGATGCCACGATCTACGGCGCGCAGTCGGCAGGAGGCAGCCGCACCACGGGGCGTGAGTGGCTGCCCATGCGCCAGGCAGGCGCGGCCGCGCGCGCGATGGTGCTGGCCGCCGCGGCGCAGGAATGGGGCGTGCCGGTCTCCGCACTGTCGAGTGGGCAAGGTCGGGTGCTCCATGAAGCGAGCGGACGCGCGGCGCCCTATGCGACCTTCGCTGCAGGTGCCGCGCGCCAGACTGCGCCTGATCCCGCGTCGCTGACCTTGAAGGACCCGTCCGCCTTCCGGATCGTGGGCACGCGGGTCATGGGCGTCGATACGCCCGCGATCACGCAGGGCAAGCCGCTGTTCGGGATCGACGTGGACCGGCCGGGCATGCTCCACGCCGTGCTCGAAACCTGTCCGGCAGTGGGCGGCCGTTTCGTTTCCGCCAACCTTGATGAGATCCGTGCGATGCCCGGCATTGAACACGTCTTCGTGATCGAGGGGGACGGGCAGGCCGAATCGCTGCTCGATGGCGTTGCGATCCTCTCGAAGAGTTGGTGGAGCGCCGACCAGGCGCGCCTTGCACTCCAGGTCGAATGGGACACCCGCGCGGTGGAGGGCTACTCCACGCAAGGGTATGCCAAGTGCGCGGCCGAGGCGCTGGACCGCGGACCTGAGAAGACCGTGCTGGACAAGGGTGATGTTGCCTCCGCGCTGGACGGTGCCAGCCAGCGGATCACGGCGCGCTATGCCGTGCCGATCCTGGCGCACGGTACGCTGGAGCCGCAGAACACGACCGCGCTGTTTACCGGCGATGCCATCGAGATCTGGTCGCCCACGCAGAACCCGGAAAGCGGACGCGCGCTTGTCGCCGCAGCCCTGGGGCTGGAGAAGGAGGCGATCCGCATCCACTTCACCCGCATCGGCGGAGGCTTCGGGCGGCGCCTCATGGGCGATTACATGGTCCAGGCTGCGGCCATCGCGGCCAAGGTGCCGGGCGTTCCGGTCAAGCTCCTCTACAGCCGCCAGGACGAGTTTCGCCGCGACTTCTTCCGAGCAGGTGCGTGGCACGAACTGGACGCGGGGATTGACGCGGCAGGGCGCCTCACCGCCTTTCGCGACCACTACGTCACCTTCGGAGCGGACGGGGCGCCGTCGCGCGGGGCCGAGGTTGCCGCCGGGATCGTCCCGGCAAACCTCCTTGCCAACGCGCGGATCGAGCAGAGCCTGATCGCGACCAACCTGCCCACCGGCTGGCTGCGCGCGCCGCGCTCGAACAGCCTGGGTTTCGTGCTGCTCTCCTTCCTTGACGAGGTGGCCCAGGCGGGTGGACGCGATCTCCCGGCGCTGCTGCTGGAATTGCTCGGCGAGGATGCCCGTACGATCCCCGGCAGTGGCCCGCGCGAGGCCGATTTCCAGACTGGCCGCGCGCGTTCGGTGATCGAGAAGGTTCTCGTCCTGGCCGACTGGGCTGGTCGCGGCGGCCTCGCAAGCGGGCGCGGCAAGGGCTTCGGCTTCTACTTCAGCCACGCAGGCTATTTCGCGGTGGTGGTCGAGGCGCAGGTGCGCGATGGTCAGGTGCGTGTGCCGCGCGTCTGGGCGGCGGGCGATGTCGGTAGCCAGATCGTCAATCCCCTGAATGCCGAGCAGCAGGTGCGCGGCGCCGTGATCGAGGGTCTGGGCCAGGCGCTCGCAGGCCAGGAGATCACCCAGGTCGACGGTGCGGTCGAGCAGGCGAATTTCGATACCCACCCCTTCATGCGCATCGACGCGGTGCCCGAGATCGAGGTGGCCTTCGTGCCCAGCGACAATGGCCCGACCGGACTTGGCGAACCGGCGCTGCCGCCGGTGGTGGGCGCGCTCGTCAACGCGGTGCACGCGGCGACGGGCACGCGTATCCGCAAGCTCCCCTTGCGCGAGGAGGATCTGGTCTGAGCGGGCCTGTGACGCGCGGCAGATAGTTCCGATTCTGGCGAGGGAGGGCGCTTCGAAACCGCGGGTGGTGTCCACCTCCCTGCGTAAAACGCGCATGCTTGGGGCCTGAAAGGCGAGGGTTTCTGCGGGATTCTCGGCATCGTCGCACTTGTGTATGTGTGAAGCAGATTCGCCCGCACACCCGGCCAAAAACGACAGAAGACGCTCCAGCCCCCGACGCAATCGGGAGCAAAGACATCCCCGTCCCACTACAACGGAAGGCCGAGCCGCAAGGGACACAACATGATCGCCAATTCACTGCTGGAAAACGACAAGGCGCACTGGATCCACCCGGTGGCCTCGTGGCGCGACCACGAGGCGCGCGGGGCCACGATCCTGCGTTCGGGCAAGGGCACCTACCTCACCGACATCGACGGGCACGAGTTGCTCGACGGGTTCGCCGGGCTGTGGTGCGTCAACGTGGGCTATGGCCAGGACAGCATCGTCGCGGCCGCGACCGAGCAGATGTCGCGCCTGCCCTATGCCACCGGCTATTTCCACTTCGGTTCCGAACCCGCGATCGAGCTGGCGACCAAGCTCGCCCAGCGCGCACCGGGGGACCTCGACCACGTGTTCTTCTCGCTCGGCGGGTCGGACGCGGTCGACAGCGTCGTGCGCTTCATCCGCTACTACTACAACATCACCGGCCGCCCGCAGAAGAAGCACATGATCGCGCTGGAACGCGGCTACCATGGCTCCAGCAGCACCGGATCGGGCCTGACCGGCCTGCCGGCCTTCCACGCCGGGTTCGATGTGCCCACGCCCGTCCAGCACCATATCTCGTGCCCCTATCCCTACCGCTTCGAGGGTGACGATGCCGCGCTGATCGCATCGTCTGTCGCCGAACTGAAGGCGAAGGTGGAAGAACTGGGCGCGGAGAACGTCGCGGCCTTCTTCTGCGAGCCTGTCGTGGGCTCGGGCGGCGTGATCGTCCCGCCCAAGGGCTGGCTCTCCGCGATGCAGGCAGCCTGCCGCGAGCTCGACATCCTGTTCTGCATCGATGAGGTCATTACCGGCTTCGGACGCACCGGCCCGCTCTTCGCATGCGAGCACGAGGGGCTGACGCCGGACTTCATGACCACCGCCAAGGGGCTGACCTCGGGCTATGCGCCGATGGGCGCGCTGTTCATGTCGGACCGCATCTACCGCACGATTGCCGATGCGACCCCGCCGGGGGTCTCGATCGGCCACGGCATGACCTATTCGGGCCATCCGGTGAGCGCGGCGATCGGCCTGGAGGTCCTGCGCCTCTACGAAGAGGGCGGCCTGCTCGCCAACGGCGTCGCTTCGGGCGCACACCTCGCCAAGGGCCTGGAGGCGCTGCGCGATCATCCGCTGGTCGGGGACGTGCGCTCGCAGGGGCTGCTGGCCGGTGTCGAGCTTGTCACCGACAAGGCGGCCAAGACGCGGCCCACCGCAGAGATGAAACTGCCCCAGCACCTTGCCGATATCGGCTATCGCAACGGCGTGGTGTTCCGGGCCTTCGGGGATGGCATCGTTGGCTTCGCGCCGCCGCTGTGCATCACCACCGACGAAGTCGACCTCATGCTGGAGCGCTTCCGCAAGAGCCTCGACGAACTGCTTACTATCAAGGAGATCCGCGATGCGGTTGGGTGATTACAAGGCCTTGTCGTTTGACTGCTACGGCACGCTCATCGACTGGGAATCGGGCATGATCGAGGGCCTGCGCGAACTGACCGCGCGGGTCGGCACGGACATGAGCCGCGACGAGATCCTGCAGGCCCACGCGCGCCACGAATCGCGCCAGCAGGCCCAGACGCCGGGCAAGCCCTACCGGGACCTCCTGCCCATCGTCTACAAGCGCCTCGCCGAGCAGTGGGGCGTTCCCTTCTCGCAGGCCGAGTGCGAGGAATACGGGCGCTCGGTGCGCAACTGGCCGGCTTTTGTCGACAGCCCGGGGGCGCTCCAGTACCTCAAGAAGTACTACAAGCTGATCATCCTCTCGAATGTCGACAACAAGACCTTCCAGTACTCGAACGAGAAGCTGCAGGTCGAGTTCGACGCGATCTATTCGGCCGAGGACGTGGGCGCCTACAAGCCCTCGGATCGCAATTTCGAGTACATGAACGGCCACATCGGCGACCTGGGACTGGAGCCGGGCGACATCCTGCATACGGCGGAAAGCCTGTTCCACGATCACGTCCCCGCGCGCAAGTTCGGCATGGCCAATTGCTGGATCTACCGTCGCCACGCGCAGGCGGGTTTCGGCGCGACCATGACCCCCTCGCACGAGCCGACTTACGACTTCCGGTTCAATTCGATGGCCGATCTTGTGAAGGCGCACCAGGAAGAGCTACGCAACGGGGATTAAAGAACGCAAAAAGACAGGGGCCGCACCATGATCAATGCACCGAAACTCGACCGGATCGACATCAACATCCTGGCCGAACTGCAACGAAGCGGCCGCATCACCAATGCGGAACTGGCGGACAAGGTAGGCCTGTCCGCCAGCCCCTGTCTTACCCGCGTCAAACGGCTGGAATCGGCGGGACTGATTTCGGGCTACAGCGCGATCATCAACCTCGCCAAGATCGGCACGAGCCAGATCGTCTTCACCTCGGTGACGCTGGGCGACCATCGCCGTGCGGACTTTCAGAAGTTCGAGACGCGCATCGCGCAGTACGAGGAGCTGGTCGAATGCCACCTTGTCAGCGGCGGTTTCGACTATCTCCTGAAATTCGTGGTGCGCGGCATAGCTGAGTACCAGGAAATGATGGAGGAACTGCTGGAAAGCGGCATCGGCGTTTCCAAGTACTTTTCCTATATCGTGATCAAGACCGCGGTTGCGCGCGGACAGGCCCCGGTCAAGCTGCACGCTCCGTCCCTGGCCCGCTGAACACAGCCACACCGTCCGACACGAAAAAGCCCGGCAGGAAGCTATCCTGGCCGGGCTTTTTCGTGTCAGGCCCCTCCTGCCATGCGCAGGAGGGGCTCATTTCGTCAGGCAATGGCGTCGGCGATGGCGGTGCCGCAGCCCACGGTGTCGGTCTGGCCGCCTAGGTCCTTCGTGCGGGTCTCAGGCTTTGACAGCGCACTTTCGATGGCCGCGACGATGGCGGCGGCGGCCTCGGTCTCGCCCAGGTGTTCGAGCATCATCGCGCCGCACCACACCTGGCCGACCGGGTTAGCGATGCCCTGGCCCGCGATGTCGGGGGCCGAGCCGTGCACCGGCTCGAACAGCGAAGGCTTGGAGCGGTCCGGGTTGATGTTACCGCACGGCGCGATGCCGATGGTGCCGGTGCAGGCGGGGCCAAGGTCCGAGAGGATATCGCCGAAGAGGTTGGAGGCGACGACCACGTCGAAGCGGTCCGGGTTCATCACGAACTGCGCGGCGAGGATGTCGATGTGGTACTTGTCGGTGCGGATCTCGGGGTACTTCTCCGCCATCTCCTCCACGCGTGAATCCCACCAGGGCATGGTAATGGCGATGCCGTTCGACTTGGTCGCCGAGGTGACGTGCTTTTCAGGGCGCGTCATGGCAAGGTCGAAGGCGTACTTCAGGATCCGCTCGGTGCCGAAACGGGTCATGATCGTGTCCTGCACCACGATTTCGCGCTCGGTGTCGGGGAAGGAGATTCCGCCGATGGCCGAGTATTCCCCCTCGGTGTTCTCGCGCACGATCATCATGTCGATGTCACCGGGCTCGCGGCCCGCGAGCGGGCAGGGGACGCCGGGCATCAGGCGCACCGGGCGCAGGTTCACGAACTGGTCGTATTCGCGGCGGAACTGGATGAGCGAGCCCCACAAGGAGATGTGGTCGGGCACGGTGTCTGGCCAGCCGACCGCGCCGAAGTAGATCGCATCGACATCGCCGATCTGCGCCTTCCAGTCATCGGGCATCATCTTCCCGTGCTGGGCGTAGTATTCGCAGCAGGCGAAGTCGTGCCATTCCAGCTCGAGCTTGAAGCCAAACGTCTTGGCCGCAGCTTCCAGTGCGCGCACGCCCTCGGGCATGACTTCCTTGCCGATCCCGTCTCCGGGGATCACGGCAATGCGATAGGTACGTTCACTCATTCGTCTCAGGCTCCCTTGATCCCGGCCCAATGGAAGGTCTTGGCTTCCAGGAATTCCTCCAGGCCCTCGCTCGCGCCCTCGCGGCCAAGACCCGATTGCTTCATGCCCCCGAAGGGCGCGACTTCCATCGCCATGGCACCGGTGTTGAGACCGACCATGCCGAATTCGAGCGCTTCGCTGACACGCCAGGCGCGGTCCATGTCGCGGGTGTAGAAATAGGCCGCAAGGCCATAGGGCGTGTCGTTCGCCGCGCGGATCGCCTCGGCCTCGTCGGTGAATCGGATGACGGGGGCGAGCGGCCCGAAAGTCTCTTCGTGGCACACGCGCATGTCTTCGGTCACGCCCGCGAGCACGATGGGGGCGGCGTAGCCGTCCGGCGCGGCGCACTGCGCGGCGATCTCAGCCCCCTTGGCCAGCGCATCACTGACGTGGGCCTCCACCTTGTCGCAGGCGGCCTGGTTGATGAGGGGGCCGATGTTGACGCCCTCCTCGGTGCCCGCGCCCACCTTGAGCGCGCGCACGGCCGCGCCCAGCTTTTCCACGAAGCGGTTGTGGATGCCCGCCTGCACGTAGAAGCGGTTGGTGCACACGCAGGTTTGCCCCGCATTGCGGAACTTGCTCGCCATCGCGCCCTCGACGGCTAGATCGACATCGGCGTCGTCGAAGACAAGGAAGGGTGCGTTGCCGCCCAGTTCCAGGCCCATCTTCTTCACCGTGCCGCCGCACTGCTCCATCAGCAGTGCGCCTACACGCGTGGAGCCTGTAAAGGTCAGCATGCGCACGACGGGGCTGGAGGTCAGCTCCGCGCCGATCTCGGCGGGAAGGCCGGTGACGACGCTGAGGACACCCTTGGGCAGCCCTGCCTCTTCGGCGAGCGCAGCAAGGGCCAGGGCGGTAAAGGGGGTGAGCTCGGAGGGCTTCACGATCATCGCGCAGCCCGCGACTAGCGCAGGGGCCGCCTTGCGGGTGATCATCGCGGCGGGAAAGTTCCAGGGCGTGATCGCGGCGGTGACGCCGATGGGTTCCTTGCGCACGAGAATGCGGCGGTCGGCAAAGGGCGAGCCGACCTCGTGACCGTGGATGCGCAGGCCCTCGGCCGCGAACCACTTCACGAAGCTCGCCGCGTAGGCGATCTCGCCCGCCGCTTCGGGAAGGGGCTTGCCCTGTTCGGCGGTCATGATGCGGGCAAGGTCGGCCTGGTTGGCCATGATGAGGCGGTGCCACTCCTCGATGACGGCGCTGCGCTGCTGGGGCGTCTGGCGGCGCCACTGTGCCTGTGCCTCTTCGGCAGCGGCGATCGCGCGGCGGGTCTCGGCCGCACCGCAGGCCGGAACCGTGCCGACGCGCGCGCCGCTTGCCGGGTCGGTCACGTCGAGCGCGGCGCTGCCATCGGCATCGACCCACGCGCCCGCGACAAAGGCCTGCTGGCGAAAGAGCGCGGGGTTGGCGAGGCTCTCGCCCAGAGGGGCGGTGCGCGTATCGAGGGTGTCGGTCATCTCAGGCCCTGCAATTGGAGTTGGCGTGGTCCCCTCGTTCTAGTCGGGGCCCGCGAGCGGGTGGTACTTGGATGCGAATGCCGGGCGGCACATGCCACCGAATTGCGCGAAAGGCGCGGCAGAATATCGCACGGGCCTGGCATACAAGGGACGCCGCCGCCTTGGCTCGGGCGCTAGACTGCGCAGGAAACAGCCATCTGGAGCCCCTATGACGCCCGAAGCAAAACCTGCCGCCGAATACGCCAATTTCGATGCGCTCGACATCCGGGTGGGGACCATCACGCAGGTCCTTCCCTTCCCCCGCGCGCGCAATCCCTCGTACAAGATCGAGGTCGACCTGGGCCCCCTCGGGCTTCGCTGGTCGAGCGCGCAGGTCACGAACTATTCGCCTGAGGAACTGCTCGGCAGCCAGGTCTGCTGCATCGTCAACTTCGGCGCGCGCAACATCGCCGGGTTCACCTCCGAAATCCTGATCCTGGGCGCACCGGGCGAGACAATGGAGAGCGGCCATACCGGCGTGATCGTGGTTTCTCCCCGCTCGCGCGTGGAGGACGGGTCGGCGTTGTTCTAAGCGGGAAGAAAGGAAGATGTTTCCGAGGGCCATTGCCCTCGGGCTCCCGGAATCGGAGAGTGTTGCGCCTTGCCTCGCGTTCGGCGCTGTGGGGTGAGGCAACTCGGAATAAAAGGGGGCTTTGCCCCCAGTTCCATGGTTCCTGACCTTGCCATTCTTGCGCGACGTGGCCGCGCGAACTGCCGCAGACAGTTAGGGGAGCCCGAGGGCGATGGCCCTCGGAACATCCCTTTTCCTGAACCCTACTCGTGCGTACGCGCCTTATGGCTGGCGAGCGAGAACAGCGCATCGGTGGCGCTGTCGCCGGGTTGGTCGAGCACACGTGCCGCGAGGTATTCGCCGATGGTGGGTCCCATCTTGAAGGCGTGGCCCGAGCCGCCGCCCGCGACCCACACGCCCGGCAGGTCGGGATGACGGTCGATGATGAAGTGGCCGTTGTCGCTCAGTTCCACCTGGCACACGCGGGTGGCGACGATGGGCTGGCCGACGAGGCCGGGGAAGCGCCGGGCGACGTAGTCTTCCACTTGCGCGCGCAGGAAGCCCGAGGCCATGCGGTCGCCGTCGTCCGGGTCCATCGGCACGTCGCGCAGGTTTGCCGCGATCTTGGTGCCGTAGTCGACATCGGCGGCAGTGTAGGTGTGGCTGTCGGCGATGTTGGGAAGGTGCTCCCAGCGGTAGCGGTGATCGTCGATGGGCGAGCCGACGTAGAAGATCTCGCGGCGCGGGGTGACGATGCGGTCGCCCAGCAGCTCGGGGAACACGCGGGGCAGCCAGGGGCCGCAGGCAAACAGAGCGGCGCCGCAGGCCAGTGGCTCGCCATCGACGGTAAGCGGTGCGGAGCCTCCTGCCGGGGCGGCCTTGGCATGGCCGATCCTCATCGTACCGCCCTTGTGCATGAAGGCTTCGGACGCAGCGACCATCGCCTCGCGCGCTTTCACGACGCCGCCGGTGGGTTCGTAGAACACGGTCTCGTATTCGGAGAAGTCGACCTGCGGCCAGCGCGCGTGGACCTCGTCCGGGGACAGCACCTCGTAGGGCACCGAGAGGCGGTCGAAGAGCGCGCGCTGCTCGGCCAGCGCATCGGCGGACATCGTGCGCAGGCTGCCGTTGGGATAGAACAGGCGCGTGCCGAATTCCTCCTGGCGCTGCTCCCAGAGTGTCTGCGCGCGGCGCGCCCAGCGGGTGTAGATCTCGCGCGGGCCGTAGGAGAGGCGCAGGAGGCGGCTTTCATCGCCCGAGGACGCGCGCGGATTGCCCGGGCCATAGGCGTCGACCAGTGTCACCTTGGCTCCGGCCTCGCGCAGCGACAGCGCGGCCCAGCCGCCGAAAGCTCCGGCGCCTACCACGGCAACGTCGGGCAGGTTGCGGTTGATCGCGGGCGCGCCGGGGCGGGCGGACACCTGCGCCCTGGCGGACGAGGTGGCGGAAAGGGCCGCGGCTGCGCCCAGACCGGCACCCGTGGCGAGAAGGCCGCGGCGCGTCAGTGCGGGGGAAGGGGTATCGCTCATGCGGATCGCTCCTTGTTCAGGGAGGCATGGGAATTGGGGGGCGTCGCGCCCCAAAAAAGCGGGCCCGGAGCGCGTGGCTTCGGGCCCGGTCAAGGTAGGGTGTTTTCGAAATGAAGATCGTTCCCGAGGCCGCCCCGGCGAAGGGCAGGAGGCGGCCTCGGAGTCGATGGGGTGGGGCCTTTCGGCCCCTATACGTGCGATCAGAAGTCGAAGTTCAGACGCGCGTAATAGAAACCGCCCTGCCAGCTCATGGGCCCGTCGACGTAGGTGCGCCCGTTGGTGTCGTCGATGCGGTTCACCGGCGGGTAGCCGTCGAAGAGATTGCGGGCGCCAAGCGTCAGGCTGTAGCCATCGCCCAGGGGAGCGGTCAGCTCGGCATCGAAGAGAACCTCGGTGCCGTAGTCCTGGATGGCGTTGCCCGCGCGGGTGGTCTGGCGCGACCAGGGCCCGAAGACGTTGGCGCGCACCATGGCCTGGACGGGGCCGAAGTCATGGAACACCGTGGCGTTGGCGCGCCAGTCGGGGTTGTTGTTCTCGAAGTTGTAGACGGTCACGTCGTTGAACGAGACCTGCGCGATGTTGACGTTGTCGATGTTGTACGAGTTCGTGTTGAACGCCGCGGTGATCGTGGTCGGCTGGTCGCCCAGGAAGTAGCCGCGGTAGGAGGCGACAATGTCGAGACCCTCGACCGTGGTGTCGATCGCGTTCTGGAAGAACTGGATCTGGTCAATGGCGCCTGCGCCTTCGATCCCGGCTTCGAGCATGGCGGCGCGGATGTCGTCCGTCACGGTGATACGCGAGGTGGCGTAGAGCTGGTCTTCGATCTTGATGCGGTAGGCATCGATCGTCAGCGTGAAGCCGTCGAAGGGATTGAGGGTCAGGCCCAGCGAGTAGTTCTTCGAGGTTTCAGGGCCCAGTTCCTCACCGCCCAGGTACTGCGCGACCGGGTGCGAGGCGGGGTAGAGGCCGATGTTCATCGGCACGCCGCCCACGGTGTTGATCGCGGACTGGGTCATGTTGAGCTGGCCGGCCGTCGGCGCGCGGAAGCCCGTGCCGAGCGACCCGCGCACGGCGGCCCAATCGGTGACGTTGTAGCGCGTGGCGATCTTCCAGACGAACTTGTCGCCGAAGCTCTGGTAGTCTTCGTAGCGGCCCGCGAAGTCGACGAACCATTCGTCGGTCACGTCCGCGCTGAGTTCGGCGTAGGCCGACTTGCTCTCGGTCGTGAAGTCGCTGGCGACATCGGGCGAAAGGCCGGTGATGCCGTTCGAGCCGGGCTGCATGATGGTGTAGACCGGGTCGGACGGATCGGTGCAGGAAATGCCCATGCCCATCGGCGCGCCCGCGTTGAGCGAGCGGTCGGCGAAGTCGGCCTCGTTCGAGCAGAAGTTGAACGGGTCGGCCATGCCCCAGGGGCCACCGGTGTAGGAGCCGGGGCTGCCCGCGCCGATCTTGAAGCCTTCGCGGCGGAACTCACCGCCGAAGTTGAAGACGAGGGGGCCTGCTAGCCCCACGCCCACGGTGTAGACGAAGTCGGCGTTGAGCGCGAACTCGTCCGAGGTGTAGGTGCTGGCGTCGAAGTCGGTCGGCGAATCCGGGCCCATCGAGGGGTTCACGGTGTCCGCGATCGAGTATTCGATCTTGTCCCAGCCGTAACGCGCGGCAACATCGGCGGAGAAGGTCTGGTCACCGCCCAGGTCCCGCTCGGTGCGCCAGCCGCCCGCGATGCTCCAGTCGGTCACCTTGCCCGAGAAGTTGGGCTGGTAGCCAAGCGGGAAGCGGTCCGCGAAACGCCAGGTCGAGCCGTCCTCGAGGCGGACCGGGTTGTCCATGACCACGTGGCCGCCGCCGGGCACGCGGAAGGTCGCCATGGCGGTGCCCTTCGAGCGCGAGAAGTTGCCGAAGGCGTAGAGCTCGGTGTCGTCGCTGAGGTCGATGCCAGAGTTGACGACGATGCGGCCCGCGCGTTCCTTGGGCTGGCCGCGCACTTCCATCGGCTCGGAGATGTCGATACCGGCGGCGTCCACCGCGTCGCGGTAGGCGGGATCGTTCTCGTAGGCGTCGAAGGGGTTCCACGAGGTGGAATCGAAGGTGCGCGCGCGGTTGGTGTAGTCGTTGTCGGTGTACTGGCCCGAGATGTTGATGAAGCCGTTGTCGGTCAGCGGCAGGCCGATGTTACCGGCGATCTGGACGCTTTCGCCGTCACCTTCGTAGTACTGGCCAACCTGGGCCACCAGCGAACCGCCGTGGTTGTCGTCCTTGAGCTCGTAGTTGATGACGCCCGCGATGGCGTCCGAGCCGTACTGTGCGGCGGCGCCGTCGCGCAGGACCTCGATGGATTTGAGCGCAATGGCCGGGATCACCGCGGAGTCCGCGGCATGGCTGCCGTAACGGCTCACGCCCACGCTGGCCGACTTGTGGCGGCGACGGCCGTTGAGGAGCAGCAGCGTCTTGTCGGCGGGCAGGCCACGCAGGCTGGGTGCGCGGATGAAGGTGTCGGACGTGGTGTTGGCCGCGCGGTTGACGGTGTAGGACGGGATGAGCGTCTGCAGGATGTCGAGCGTGTCGGTCTGCGAGGCGCGCTCGATGGTCTCTTCGCTGAAGACGTCGACCGGCACGGCGGAATCGGTGACCGAGCGCGGCTGGCCGCGCAGGCCGCTGACGATGATGGCGTTGGCTGCACTTTCGTCGGCGGAAACGACGCTGTCCTGTGCAAGTGCCGGCGACGAGGCGAGCGCCACGGCCAGCGTGGAGGTGGCAACAAGCCCCCGGTACTTGGTGATCCTAGTCATCACGTAATCCCCCTTGTTGTGTCATTCCTCCCTCTCCGATTCTGGACCCGTTCCTGTCTGTTCGTGCTGGCCGGATCTCTGGGTTCCGGCGTTATTTGTCCGGACCTTTGTGTCGCCTAGGATCGTCGTATGGGGCGACGGGATTGTGTTGCCGTTTTCTTTTGCGGCTTCGGCAGAACCTGCCAATTCGGACGCCGATTTTGCGAAATGTGCTGCTGCGGTGCCTTATTGTGCACTGCGGCACGCTCTCTCCACGAGGAGCTTCGAGTCCATCGCATCATGAAAATTCCGACGATATTTTGACATCGCGCATTCGTCTGTCGGATAAAATGGCTCAAAATTCCCCATGTAACCCTTTTCAGGAGGGCGTTTCCGGGGTTTCACTGCGGAGCTGAATGGACTCCCGCGCGGGCGTGATGCGGCGGTGCAGGTGTTCGGCGGTGAGGGTGTATTCAGCAGAATCTGTTTCGCCTCGCCCGGAATTCGGCACGTATCGAACAGGGCCGCTGATAGCCTCGCTGCAGGAGCACAGGATACCGGGAGCGCAAGATCCGCGCCCCGGCGTGCGTTCGGGGCCGCCGACATGGGCGCCGTCCCGCCCGCACCCAGGCACGACAGATCGTGCTGCCCGGGATGCTCTGCATGGACACGAAGGCCAGCCGTGCGCTGGCCCAGACCAGGGGAACGACTATGAGGGGTGAAGACAGGGATCTGGGTATGGGCCGGTCGATCGACCGGCGCGATTTCATCCAGGGCGTCGCCGCCGCGACCGCCGGCAGCGCGATTGCCATGGCCGCGCCTTCGGCCTTCGCCAAGGCAGGGATGGGCCCCAAGGGCGCCGCGCTTTCGGGCGTCAATGTCGATGGCGCAGTGACCGCGGCGAACTATCCGCCCTTCCGCACCGGCATGCGAGGCCATCACCCCGGCGCCTACGAGGCCGCGCACGAGATGCGCGACGGCAAGGTCTTTCCGGCGGGCGATCCCACCGGCGAGATGTACGACCTTGTCGTGGTGGGCGGGGGCATCAGCGGCCTCGCCGCGGCCTGGTACTTCCGCGAGCGTTTCGGCAACGACGCGAAGATCCTCATCATCGACAACATGGATGACTTCGGCGGCCACGCAAAGCGCAACGAATTCCAGGCGAGCGGCAAGCAGCTGATCGCCAACGGCGGTTCGTCCTACATCGTGGGGCCCTCGTTCTGGACAAAGGATTCGATCGCGCTCGTCAATCACCTGGGCATCGGTCCGGGCAATCCGACCGACCGCTCGGACGGCAACCTCTACAAGTCGCTGGGCCTCGAATCCGGCACGTTCTTCCGCAAGGAGGTCTACGGCCGCGACCAGATGGTGAAGGGCGGCTCGACGCTGCGCTTCGACCGTGCCTGGCTTGACCAGACGCCATTTCCGCCCGCCGTCAAGGAAAGCCTCGACCGCTTCGTGAATGGCAAGACCGACTACCTTGCCGGAATGAGCGCGGCGCAGAAGGTCGAGACGCTGCGCGCGATGAGCTACCGCGACTACATGCTCAACGTCGCCAAGGTGCACCCCGACGTGGTGCCCCTGATGCAAGGCATCTGGTGCCTGGGCTCGGACATGGGCTCGGCCTGGTTTGCCTTCTTCCGCCACCGTCCCGGCTTCGAGGGGCTGGGGCTGGAGCGTCCGGCAAACTCGCCCGAGGGCGAGACGATCCACCACGACGATTACCATCTGCCCGCCGGCAACAGCGACATCGCGCGCCTCATCGTGCGCGATCTCATTCCCGACGCGCTGCCGCCGGGCAACTTCGCCGAGGTCGAGACCAAGCGGGTCGACTATTCCACGCTCGACCGACCCGGCCAGAAAGTGCGCATCCGCCTCAAGAGCATCGTTACCGGCGTGAAGCACGAAGGGCCGGACGGGCGCCTGTTCGACCCCGACACGTCCGAGTGCACGGTCAATTACATCAACGACGGCAAGATGATGGCGGTGCGCGGCAAGAACGTGGTCATGGCCTGCATGAACAACGTCGTGCCCTACCTCATTCCCGAACTGCCCGAGGAGCAGAAGGGCGCAATGCACCAGGCCGTGCGCGCGGTGAACCAGGTTACCAACGTGCTCTTCCGCAACTGGCAGCCTTTCGTCGAGAGCAAGGTCGGGCGGGTTTCCTTCCCCAACACCTTCTACGGCTCGATGGGGCTCGCCGCGCAGCGCTATCTGGGCGAGATGACCCCGCCGACCTCGCCCGACCAGCCGATGGTGGTGGGCTTTGGAACCGGCTCGAACTCGGGTGTGTGTTCGAACACGACGATGCTGAGCGAACTGTGCGGGGGCGCGGCGCCCGAGCCCGGCACTTACGCCGACGACCAGTTCCGCATGGCGCGAGCCGGTCTTCTGGCCACGCCTTTCGAGTACTTCGAGAAGGCCGTGCGCAGCCAGGCGGCGGCCGTCTTTGCGGGCACCAGCTTTGATCCGGCGCGCGATATCCTTGCGATCACGGTCAACCGCTGGGGCCATGGCTTTGCCACCGGGCGCAACACCCTGTTCGAGGCCGACCGCGAGGCCAAGGTCTCGCCTACCACGCTCGCCAAGCAGCCCTATGGGCGTATCACCATCGCCAATTCCGATGCGGGCGGTGTCTCGACCGCAGGCACGGCGATGGATGAGGCGTTCCGCGCGGTGCGCGAACTCGAACAGCGCCAGTTCGGCTTCTACGAAGTGATCTGACCTGCGGGGCGGGGCAGGGCCTGTAGCCTTGCCCCTCTGCCGACCTTCCTTCCCCCAACCTTCATGCGCACGGCGTGCGCGGTGCCTGGCCCCCGGGACGCACCGACAGCGCCCTTGCGCCCTGACCAGGAGATATTCGATGAACTGGATTGCCCGGACTTTCTCGGCCGCAGCCCTTGGCCTTGCCACCACCGGCGTGCTTGTCACCGGCCTTGCCGCAGGTGAGGCGCAGGCTGCCGCGCCCGAACTCGACCCGCGTATTTCCGGGACACAGGGCCTGATCGGCTACTGGAAGGTGGATCTTGAGGCTTCGACCTATCCCAAGGCCGCGCCGCTCGCCGCGATCCGCAGCTTTGCCTATTCCGAGGACGGCAAGATCCTCGTCTCCTTCGCGACCAAGGGCGCGGACGGCAAGCTGACCTTCGGCCACTGGGCCGCAACGCCCGACGGCACGCCCGCGATCGAGTACCACGTCGATGCCAATTCCTACCCCTACAACGTCGTGTCGTGGAAGCTCATTGGCCCGGGGCGGCTTGAACTCGTGGTTGCACGCAATGGTGGTTCGTACACCTGCATCTACCAGCTCTCCGAGGACGGCGAGACACTCAACTACAGCTATGGCGATACCAACATCGTCTACCGCCGCTGGGACCTGATGGACTGATCGAGATGCGCATGTCTTTCATGATCGCCGCAGGGCTCCTTGCAAGCCTGTCCCTGCCCGCCGAGGCGCAGGATGCCACCGCAGGCCGCAAGGTCTTCACCGGCTCCTGCGCAGTCTGCCACGGCACGAAGCCGGGCGAGAAGAAGATGGGCCCCAGCCTCTTTGGCGTGGTGGGGCGCAAGGCGGGTTCGGCCGAGGGCTTCCGCTTCTCGCCCGCACTCGCCAAGGACGGACGGAGCTGGAATCCGAAGAGCCTGGACGCCTTCCTTACTAACCCGCGCAAGGAAGTTCCCGGCACGCGCATGGCCTATGCGGGCCTGCGCAATGCCGAGCAACGCAAGGCGCTTCTGGCCTATCTTGCGACCCTGAAGTGACGCGGCAGGTCTCGAAAAAATCATAGGAAGATAGAAGGAGGATTCCGAGGGCCATTGCCCTCGGGCTCCCCGAATTGTCGACCTTACCTTTCGCGTGCCACCTGGCTGAGAAACGTGAGATTGCCGATTTTGGGGTCAAGGGGCGATGGCCCTCGGAACTATTCTTCAGGCTTCTGGCACCTGATAGATCGCCAGGATCTGCCGCGTTACCTCGTCCAGGCTGAGGCGCCCGGGGCGGTACCAGTTCCCGGCCGAGTTGATCGTGGTCAGCAGCAGGATCCGGTAGAGCGCACGGTCGATGTGCGCGGGCAGCGGCGTAGCCTCCACGAGCTCGGTGAAGAGCGTCTCGAAGGCATCGCGCCGCTCGATCAGCTTGGCGCGCACGGTGACGGGCACAGCGCGAAAATCGTTCATCAGTGGCAGTGTCAGCGACGCCGGATCGAGTTGGATCGCGATCAGCACGCGGCAGGCGGTTTCCAGTCTCCGGGCGGGATCGGTCACCGGTGCGATGGCGCTGCGGATCGCCTCTTCCGCGCCGCGCAGCGCATCGTCGTGGACGCGGATGAAGAGCGCGTCCTTGCTCTTGATGTAGTGGTAGAGCGAACCGCCCAGGAGGCCCACTTTCTCCCCGATGTCGCGAATGCTGGTGGCCGCATAGCCTCGCTCGGCGAAGAGCGCGGCGGCCGCGGCGAGGATGCTGTCTTCGCGCGAAGGATCGCGGGGCGGAGGGGAAGCCGGGTTCGCCATGCCCTGCTGGGTGCCGAGCGCAGGGGGACAGTGCAAGCCCAAAATGGCTCCAGGGCCCGCCCCCCGGCCTGTTATTCCACGACGAGGAAGTAGCGGGCGAGGTCCTTGCCCTGATTGCGTATTTCGATGACGTAGCGCTGCGTGAAAAGGGGCACCCACTGGCAGGCGCCGTTGCTGCCCTCGCACACGGCCCGGGCATTGCGATCGAGGACCCGCAGGGACAGGGGCGCCTTTCCGGGGGAGGAGAGGGCAATGCGCGCCTTCTCCCCTGAGAGGAAAACCTGTTCGAACTGGTCGGCCTTGCCGCCGGTGACCTGCCCGCTGCGGTAGCCCGGGCCGAGCGGGCTGCCGCGGTAGATCGGGGCGGCCGGGGATGTGGCGGGGGCAACGGTTCGCCACAAGGGCACCGGGTCCTCGCCCGACCACTCGGCAATCGGAAGGGCGCCTGCGCGCTCGATCACGGCCAGCGCGCGCTCGAGCCTGTCGGGATCGTTGTCGGCGTAGGCCTGCGCGGCCTCGGACAGGGCCAGGGCGACGACGCCGCTGACACTGTCCGGGGCCGCCTGGGCTGCGGCGCCTTGTGCCAGGGCAATGGGCGCGAGGCTCAGCGCAAGACCGCCCAGAATGGCCGCGCGGGTCTGTCTGCCAAGGGCTTCGAACAGCGAAGGCGTGCGCCTGGACAAGCTCATGTCATGGTCTCCGGTGTCACGGTGAAGCAGGCGCCCTGTGGGGTGTCAACGAGGGTAATCTCGAGATGGTGGCGCTGGGCAATCGCCCGGCACAGCGTGAGGCCAAGCCCTGCGCCGTTGCCTTCCGGGTGCTGTCCGGCGCGGGAAAACTTCTCGAAGACCTGCTCGCGTTGTCCTTCGGGGATGCCCGGACCGTCATCGCGCACGGTGAGCCGGGGGCCAGCCTCGAGCGCAAGGGTGATCGTACCCCCTTTCGGAACGAACTTGAAGGCGTTGTCGAGCAGGTTGGTGATGAGGCGGGTAAGGGCCATTTCCTCGCCGGGGATCACGACGTCCGGCTCGATGTCGAGGATGAGCGCGTGGCCCGTTTCCTCGGCGCTGTCGGCGTAGAGTTCGCCAAGGCGCTGGGCGATCTCGGACAGGTCGACGGGAACCAGCCCATGGCGGTCGCCGCGCCGGGCCTGGCTGGCGGCAATGTCGAGCAGCGATTCGAGCATCCGGATGATCCGCCGGATCTCGCTGCGCGCGCTGGCAATGCGTCGGGCGGTTTCCGGGTCCGGGGTCGCGGCCAGCGTCTTTACCAGTCGGTTGTCGAGATGCATCAGCGGTGTGCGGATCTCGTGGGCGACGTGGTCGGTCGTCTCGCGGTTGGCGCTGGCAAGGCGGCGCAGGCGGGCGAGCGCGTTGGCCGAGTGGCGGGTGAGTTCGCCAATCTCGTCCTCGTTCTCTAGATGGCGCGACAGCGCTTCGAGAGCGGTGTCGTCGGGCGTGCGAAAGGCGGTGTTGAGGCGCTCGATACGCGTGGCGAGGCGCCGCACGGCAATCAGGCCGGTCAGCGCGACGGCGGCCACGATGATGAGCCCCCCGGCAAAGAAGACGAAGCCGACCTGCCGCCGCAAGGTATTGAGATCGCGCGCCTCGTGCGCGACCAGGAGGCGCAGGTTCGGGCCCAGTTGGGTGACCCGGCCATAGGCGTGGCGGTTGCGATCGACCGCGATCTTGCCGGTCTGGGAGAGGCTGGCGTGAAGGTCCGGCCAGCGCGTGAGGTCTCCGGCCAGCCGCTGGCCCTGTCCGCCAACCAGCATGTAGTGCGTCAAGGTGCCCTTGCGTGGCTCCAGCGCGATGCGGTCGGCGATGCGGTCCTGCAGTTCAGGGAGGCCATTGCTGGTGTAGATATCGACGAGCCCAGCCATGTCGACGTCGACCGCGCGCTCGAGCGCGATCTGGTTAGCGCGTGAAATGGTCGTGTCGGTCAAGATCCAGAGCACGAAAGTGATGCTGAGCGCGCTGAGACAGGCCAGCACCACGATCCGCGAATAGATCGAGTGGCGCAAGCCAAGGAGCTTGATCACCGGCCTTCGAGCAGGCGGTAGCCTGCGCCCCAGATGGTTTCGAGCGCGGGGCTGTCGAAGCCTTCCTCCAGCTTGCGGCGCAGGCGCCCGATGTTGACGTCGACGACGTTGGTCTGGGGATCGAAGTTCATCTTCCACACGTCGCGCAGCAGCATTTCGCGGGTGAGGACTTCGCCCGCGTTCTCCATGAAGTAGCGGAACAGTTCGAATTCGCGCGGGCTGAGCGAGAGGTGGCGGTTGGCCCGGAAGGCCGTGCGGGCCTTCACGTGGCACTCGAACGCGCCGTAGAGGATCACGGCGCTGTGCGCGCGGCCCGAAGCGCGACGGTGGAGCGCGCGTAGGCGGGCCAGCAGTTCCTCGCTTTCGAAGGGCTTGGCAAGGTAGTCGTCCGCGCCGCCGTCGAGCCCTTCGGCCCGGTCGCTGGTGCGTCCGAGGGCAGAGAGCATCAGAACAGGCGTGTCGATGCCGCTCTCGCGCAAGCGCGCCAGGATGGTGAGGCCGTCGAGATCGGGCAGCATGCGGTCAAGGATGATGACGTCGAAAGGCTCGGCGCCCGCACGCTTGAGCCCGTCGGTGCCGGTGTCGGCCCATTGCACGACATCGCCGCCTTTCGCGGCCAGATCGCGGACCTGCCGGGCGGCGCGGGCGTCGTCCTCGACGTAGAGAATGTTCAGTCCGGCCATGTTCCCGTTTCCCGCTTGCCGGGAGTCCCGAATTTCAAAAGGATACCCTAGCCCGGTCGCGGTCGCGCGCAAATGACGAAGGCTGTGAGAATTCGCCTTGCCGCGATTGCGCGCAAGGGGTCAGGCGGCCACCGCCATGTTGTCGATGAGGCGCGTGGTGCCCAGCCGTGCGGCCACGAGCAGGCGCATGGGGGCGGCAATGGGGGCCTCGAGCGGGGCAAGGCTGACCGCATCGCACAGCAGGGCGTAGTCGATGGGGCCGAAACCGCCCGCAGCGAGGTCGTCCCTGAGCGTGGCGAGCGCGCTTCCCGGAACTTCTCCCCCCTCGATCCGTGCAATGGCGGCCTTCATGGCTGTGGGAAGGGTGGCGGCTCGGGCGCGCTCGTCGGCGGAGAGGTAGGCGTTGCGCGAGGACATTGCGAGCCCGTCCGCCTCGCGCACGATGGGAACGCCGTGGATCGCGGTGACGTGGGGGCGGGTGAAGTCCAGGTCGCGGGCCATGCGGCGGATGACGGCCAATTGCTGCCAGTCCTTCTCGCCGAAGAAGGCCATGTCTGGCCTGACCTGGTTGAAGAGCTTGGCAACGACAGTGGCCACGCCGTCAAAATGGCCCGGCCGTGCCGCGCCGCACAGCCCTTCGCTCACACCCGTAACGCTGATCGAGGTGGCAAAGCCGTCTGGGTACATGGCCGAGACCTGCGGCGCCCAGAGGAGGTCCACGCCTTCCTTTTCCAGCAGCTGTGCATCGCGTTCGAGGACGCGCGGATAGGCATCCAGATCCTCGTTTGCGCCGAATTGCAGCGGGTTGACGAAGATCGAGACAGCCACCGCATCGGCGCGGCGCCGGGCTTCGCGCACCAGTGTCAGATGCCCTTCATGGAGCGCGCCCATGGTCGGGACCAGCGCCAGCGTGCCCTTCGCGCGCAATTGGGCGGTGGCACTGCGCAGTGGATCAAGGGCGTGCACGGTTTGCATTGGCAAGGACTGCTCCGATAGGATACCGCCAACCCGAGGCGGCCTCGTGACCACGCCCATAGCGGTACAGGTCATGGGGCGGCAATGGGTTGAAAACAGGGGAAGGTGCAAAGGCGGTCTTGGCCGCCCGGCGCCAGCAGAAAGAGCGAAATCAGGATCCGTGACAGCGCATCGTATCGTCTTCGCAAACGAAAAGGGTGGGACGGGCAAGTCCACCACCGCCGTTCATGTGGCCATCGCGCTTGCCTACCAGGGGGCCAAGGTCGCCGCGATCGATCTCGATCCGCGCCAGCGCACCTTGTACCGCTACCTCGAAAACCGGGTCGAGACCGAGCAGAGGCGCGGTATCGCGCTGCCGGGCGCGCGTTTCTCGGTCTATGATGGCGAGGACTTCAACGAGCTTGACGACCTCGCCGAGCAGATCGCGGAAGGCTACGACTTCCTGATCTTCGACACGCCGGGCCGCGACGACGCCTTCGCGCGTCATGTGGCCTCGACCGCGGACACCCTGGTCACCCCCCTCAACGACAGCTTCATCGACTTCGACCTCATCGGCCAGGTCGAGACCGAGACCTTCAAGGTGAAGAAGCTCTCGTTCTACGCCGAGGTGATCTGGGAGGCGCGCAAGAAGCGCGGGGTCAAGTCGATCGAGCAGGGTGCGCGCGAGCTTGACTGGGTGGTCGTGCGCAACCGCATGCAGCATGTCGAGGCGCGCAACATGCGCCGCATGGACGGCGCCTTGCAGGAACTGGCGCGCCGCGTGGGCTTCCGCATCTCGGGCGGCCTGTCCGAGCGTGTGATCTTCCGTGAGCTGTTCCCCTCGGGCCTGACACTGCTCGACAAGGGCCACCTGGGTGAACTGGGCACCAGCCATCTGGTTGCCCGTCAGGAGCTGCGCGGTCTGGTCAAGGGCCTGAACCTACCCCGTCCGGGCCGCACCGAGGCGCCCGCAGCGATGGCTCCCGGCCGATGAAGTTCCTCTGGATCATCGTCCTGGCCGCGATTGCCTGGCGCATGATTCTCGGGCGCTGGCCCTGGCAGACGCTGGGGATCAGCCATTGGCCCGACAGCCCGCCCAAGCGGCGCACGTTCGCGCAGCGGCAGGCTCAGGAACTGCTGGGCCTGAAGGACGGGGCCAGCCGCAAGCAGATCCTGGAGGCGCATCGCCGTCACGTTGTCCTGGTCCACCCTGATCGCGGTGGCTCGAGCGAAGAGGTTCACGCCGCCAATGCCGCGCGCGACACGTTGCTGGCCGCGCTCGGCGACACGGGGGCGGAGGACACGGAGCGCTGACCATGGCGCCTACCCCTGGGCCGCTCCACCCGCGCGGGGGGCATGTCTTCGACACCTCGCTCCTGCGCGCTTACGACGTGCGCGGTATATATGGCGCGACCTTGTTCGAGGCCGATGCCTACGCTCTCGGGCGCAGTGTCGGCTCTGTCATGCGACGTGGATCTCTTGTCGAGACCCCGAAGGTGGTCGTCGGCCGGGATGGCCGTCTCAGTTCACCGCAACTCGAGCAGGCTCTTGTCGAGGGCCTTTGCGAGAGCGGCATCGCCGTCATCCGGATCGGGCTTGCCCCCAGTCCGATGCTCTACTTTGCGGAAGCCTCACTGGAAGATGTGGAAGGCGGCATTGAGGTAACTGGCAGCCACAATCCCGCCGATCACAATGGCTTCAAGATAGTACTTGGCGGACGCCCCTTCTTCGGAGCGGACCTTGCACAGCTGGGCGGCATGGCTGCGTGCGCGGATTGGATCGACGGGGTGGGCGTCGTGGAAGAGCGTGATATCGCGCCGGACTACATCGCCGCGCTGCTTGGCGGGCTCGGCCAGGCGGACCCGGATGCGCTCTCTCGCCTGCGGGTCGCGTGGGATGTAGGCAACGGCGCTGCTGGCCCCATCGTTGAACGTCTGTGTCGGCAGTTGCCCGGAACCCACCATGTCCTGCACTCCTGTGTCGATGGACGGTTTCCCAATCACCATCCCGATCCCACTCTCCCGGAAAACCTGACAGACCTTCAGGCGCTCGTCGCGGCGAAGAGCCTCGATTTCGGAGTTGCTTTTGATGGCGATGCGGACCGGATCGGCGTGGTCGACGGACAGGGTCGCATTGTCTGGGGGGACCAGTTGCTGGCGCTTCTGGCGCGCGACATTTTGGCGCAGAATCCTGGAAAAAGCGGCGATATACGGCCTTCGGTCGTGGGGGATGTGAAGATGTCCGCGAGCACCTTCGCACAGATCGAGGCTGCTGGCGGTGGGCCGGTCATGGCGCCATCCGGCCATTCGCACATCAAGTCCACAATGAAGGAGACGGGGGCCATTCTGGGGGGTGAGATGAGCGGCCACCTGTTCTTTGCCGACCGTTACTTCGGGTTCGACGATGGCATCTACGCGGCCGTACGGATGATGGCGCTGGTGGCGCAGGGCGGGCGCTCGGTCGCCGATCTGCTTGACAGCCTGCCACGCACGTTCGCGACGCCCGAGCTGCGCTTTGCCGTGCCGCCTGCGCGCCGCACGGCCGTGGTGGCCGAAGTGGGCCAACGTCTGGCGCAGGAGGGACACGACCCGGTGACGCTTGATGGTCTGCGTCTGGATGGACCCGATGGCTGGTGGCTGCTGCGCGCGTCCAACACGCAGGATATGCTGACCGCACGCGCGGAAAGCACCTCCGAAGAGGGATTGGCACGCCTTGTCGCGCAGATCGATGCGCAACTGGCGCTGTCGGGTATCGTCCGGCCGCGCGAAGCCTGAAGACGGTGCGGGGAACCGGCCCGCGACGCAGGGATTGCACGAGATGTCAGGCGGCGGAGTAGGAAAGAGGATGGCCGAGCAGGCAATACCCCCGGAGATCGCGGCGTGGTTCGAAGGCCGCGATTGGCGCGTGCGGCGCCACCAGGCCCAGATGCTCGAGGCCGCCGATGCCGGACACCACGCCCTGCTCGTCGCCGATACGGGTGCGGGCAAGACGCTCGCAGGTTTTCTGCCCACGCTTTGCGACTTCACGCCGTCACGGCTGAACGGGAATGCGCCGCCCGAAGGGCTGCACACGCTGTACATCTCGCCACTCAAGGCGCTTGCGCATGACGTTCAGCGCAACCTGATCGCCCCGATCGAGGACATGGAGCTGCCGATCCGCGTCGAGACACGCAGCGGGGATACGCCGTCGGATCGCAAGGCCCGCCAGCGCGCCCGGCCCCCGCATGTGCTGCTGACGACGCCCGAATCGCTCTCGTTGCTGCTGAGCTATCCCGAAGCGGCGGAGATGTTTGCCAGCCTGCGCCGGGTTGTGATCGACGAGGTCCATGCCTTCGCGGCGGGCAAGCGCGGCGATCTGCTGGCGCTTTCGCTGGCACGGCTCCAGGCGCTGGCGCCGGGGCTGCAGCGTGCGGCGCTTTCCGCGACGCTGGCCGAACCCGACGCCTATCGGGGCTGGCTCGCGCCCTGGGGTGACCTCGATTCGGTCGCGCTTGTCGAAGGCGAAGCGGGGGCGGCTCCACTCGTCGAGATCCTGGTGCCCGAGGACGCGCGCATCCCCTGGAGCGGGCATGCGGCCACCTGGGCGATCCCGCAGCTCATGGAGCGGATCGCCGCGCATCGCACGACGCTGATCTTCACCAATACCCGCTTCCTTGCCGAGTATATCTTCCAGGAGCTGTGGAGCGCGAACGAGGACACGCTGCCCATCGGCATCCACCATGGCTCGCTGTCCAAGGAGGCGCGGCGCAAGGTGGAAGGGGCCATGGCGCGGGGCGAACTGCGCGCGCTGGTCTGCACCGCCAGTCTCGATCTCGGCATCGACTGGGGCGATATCGACCTTGTCGTGCAGATGGGTGCACCTAAGGGTTCCTCGCGGCTTCTGCAGCGGATTGGGCGCGCGAACCACCGGCTTGACAGTCCCAGCAAGGCGCTGCTGGTGCCGGGAAACCGCTTCGAATTTCTCGAGGCCTTTGCGGCCCAGGAGGCGGTGCGCGCGGGGCAGCGTGATGGCGAGGGTTTCCGGCCGGGCGGGCTCGATGTGCTGGCCCAGCATGTCATGGGCCGGGCCTGCGCGGGGCCGTTCACCGAGGCCGAAGTGCTCGACGAAGTGCGCTCCAGCGCGGCCTATGCCTGGGTGGACGCGGCCGTCCTGCAGCGCGTGCTCGAATTTGTGGCGACCGGGGGCTACGCGCTGCGGGCCTACGACCGCTTCCGGCGCATTGTGCAGGACCGCGATGGGCTCTGGCGCCTCACCCACCCCGAGCATGCCGCGCGCCATCGCCTGAATGCGGGCATTATCGTCGATTCCGAGATGCTTGAGGTGCGCTTTCGCAACGGGCGCTCTCTGGGCAAAGTCGAGGAAGGTTTCGGGGCGAGCCTGGAGCCGGGCGATACCTTCCGCTTTGCCGGGCTCGATCTTGAGGTCGAATCGCTCAAGGACCTCGATCTCATTGTGCGCGCGGCGAAACGCTCGGCGACGATCCCCAGTTACATGGGCCAGCGCATGCCGATCTCGACGCATTTGGCCGGACGTGTCCAGGCGATGTTGGCCGATCGTGCAGGGTGGGCTCGCTTTCCCGATGATGTGCGCGAATGGTTGGAGGTGCAGGACTGGCGTTCGCACCTGCCTGCGCCCGGGCGGCTCCTGGTCGAGAGCTTTCCGCACCGTGATCTGGCCTACACCGCGTTCTATACTTTCGAGGGCTGGAACGCGAACCAGTCGTTGGGGATGCTGATTACCCGGCGCATGGAGGACAGGGGGCTTGGGCCGCTGGGTTTCGTGGCGACCGACTATACGCTGATTGTGTGGAGCCTGAAGGCGGTGGCAGAGCCCGCCGCGCTGCTTTCACCCGACATCCTGACTCATGAATTCGTCGACTGGGTGCAGCAGAGCTACCTTCTGCGTCGGGCCTTTCGGGAGGTGGCGGTCATCTCCGGCCTGGTCGAGCGCCAGCAGCCGGGAAAGCGCAAGTCGGGACGGCAGGTCACGTTCTCCACCGACCTCATCTACGACGTGCTCTCGAAGTACGAGCCCGATCACGTGTTGATCGAGGCGGCCTGGGCCGATGCGCGCGCGCGTCTGACGGACGTGGCGCGGGTGGGGGACCTGCTGGAACGTGCGGCGCGGGAAATCGACCATGTCCATCTGGAGCGAATCAGCCCGCTGGCGGTGCCGGCGCTGTCCATGATCGGACGCGAGAACCTGCCCACGGGAGCCGCCGAGGACGATCTCCTGTTCGAGGCGGAGACGCTGGCGGGGCTTGCCATGCAGGTGGAGCCAGCCGCAGACGATCCCGAGATACTGTGAGCGCGCTGTATCGGGTGCAGACATGAAAAAGGGGCGGATCGCTCCGCCCCTTGATCTGTGCTCGCAAGAGCTCGGTATCGTGTCAGCTTACTTGCTGAATTCGGCGAACTGTTCGTTGCCGACGAAACCGAACTTCGAGACGTTCGATCCCTTGATGATCTGCAGCACGTTGGCCGACAGCTCGTAGCTGGCGTTCGGCTCGGGCTGGAACTGAAGTTCCGGCTCGACTTCGTACTGAAGCGACTGCTGAAGCAGGTTCAAGAGGCCGGGGCCGTCCACCGGGGTGCCGTTCCACAGGATCTCGTCGTTCACGGTAAGAACGACCTTGTTGCGGATCGGATCGACCGGCGGCGGATCATTCGGCGTCTGCGAATTGACCGGCAGGTCGATGTTGATCGCGTGGGTCGCGACCGGGATGGACATGATGAACATGATGAGGAGGCAGAGCATGACGTCGATGAGCGGCGTCGTGTTCATCTCCATCATCGGCGCGCCGTCTTCCTTGCCGCCTGACATAGCCATGAGGGTGTTCTCCTGTTCTTGCCGGGGGCTTAGTTCGGGTCGATCGGGTTGGTGATGAAGCCAACCGTCGGGTAGCCCGAAATCTGCACGTTGTAGATCGTGCCGGCCACGCAGCGCCACGGGGCTTCCACGTCGCCGCGGATGTGCACCTGGGGCACCAGGTCCGGGTTCGACATGAGGGCCTCGGGGCCGCCCGCACGCTTGACGATGCCGTCAAGGCGCTTGAAGGCGCGGTCACGAAGTTCCTCGGCCGAGACCGGGGTGATGTTGTTGAAGTAAACGCGGCACTCACCGTTGCGCGATGCGCCTTCGTAGCCCGGTTCACCTGCACTGCGGCCGCCGTCATCGGTCGTCGACACGGTCAGGAGAAGGTTTTCGACCTTGTCCTTCGATTCGACGGCCTCGATCACCGGGATACGCAGCTTTTCGATCGTCTGGATCGCGACCGGAACCGCGATCAGGAAGATGATCAGAAGCACCAGCATGACGTCGACGAGCGGCGTCGTGTTGATGTCGGACATCGGTGTCTCAGCACCGCCTCCGCCCGAAGATATCGCCATAGTCTTATCCTAATCCTTGCGTTGCCTTGGGGAAGGCGACGATCAGCGCATGCATAGTACTGCCGCCGCCTTTGGGTCCCCGGAGGTTGCGGGACCGGCGAGGCCGGTCCCGGAAGCCCGGACTGATTACGACTTGGCCGGAGCCGGCTTGGCCGGAGCAGCCGCCGGCTTCTTGGCAGCCGAAGCGGTCGAGGTGATCGGCTTAACGGCACCCTTCGAGGTGATGTAGGCAAGGACGTCGCTCGAGAAGCCGGTCAGCAGCTCGGCGATGCGCTTGTTGCGAGCCTGGAGGTAGTTGTAGGCAAGCACGGCCGGAACGGCGACGAGCAGGCCGAGTGCGGTCATGATGAGAGCTTCACCGACCGGGCCGGCGACCTTGTCGATCGAGGCCGAACCGGCGAGACCGATGGCGATCAGGGCGCGGTAGATGCCGACAACGGTACCGAACAGACCGATGAACGGAGCGGTTGCACCGACGGTGGCGAGGAACGGAAGACCACCGGCGAGGCGGGCGTTGATCGACGCTTCCGAGCGGGCGAGCGAAGCGTGCAGCCAGTCGTGGGCTTCGAGTTCGTCGGTCATCTTGGCGTGCTGCTCTTCAGCAACGATGCCGTCGTCGACGAGCTGGCGCCATGCGCTGTTCTTCTCGAGCTTGGTGGCGCCGTCCTTGATGGTCGGGGCCTTCCAGAACGAGCCGCCAACGGCCTTGTACTGGCGGAAGATCTTCGACTGCTCGAACCACTTGGTGAACAGGATGTAGAACGAACCGAACGACATGATGCCGAGGATCACGACGGTGGCGTAGGCGATGAAACCGCCCTGTTCGAGGGCTTCGGCAAAGCCGAACTTGTTCTGCGGCGCGGCTTCGCCGGCGGCGGCAAGGATATCAACGATAAGCATGCGAATTACCTCTCAAGAAGAATGCAGGATTATAGGGCCGTCTCACGCAGAGGGCGGGGCCCTGTATCAATGGGCTTAGTTGAGCTGGTAGACGATCGTGGTCGAGTAGCTGCTCGAGATCGGGTTGCCGGCGGCATTGAGAGCCGGCTCGAAGCGTGCGTAACGCTCCATGCCCTCGCAAGCTGCCTCGTCCAGATCCGGGCTACCGCTCGAACTGGTGACCTGGCAGCTGCCGGCGCGACCTTCGGTCGTCACCGTCACGCGAACACCCACGCGACCTTCACGACCCTCACGCGCGGCGCGGCTCGGGTAGTTGCGCTGGATCTGCGAGGCCCAGCGACCCGCGTTCTTCGTCGAGGCACCACGTGCCTTCGAAGGAGCCGGGGGAGCAGGCGGTGCCGGCGGTGCCGGCGGCGCAGCCGTGGTGATCACGGCGGGCGGTGCAGGCGGCGCGGTGATCACGGTCTGAACCGGCGGCGGAGCCGGCGCGATGTTGATCGGCGGCGGCGGCGCCACGATGGGCGGCGGCGGCGTATCCGGCTGCGGTTCGGGAGGCGGCGGCGGGGGCTCTTCCTCCTTCGGGGGTTCTTCCTTGATATCCACGGTGGTCACTTTGCTGATGACCTTCTTAGTTGCCTCATAGGCAAGGCCCGAGATCAGCGCATAGCCGATGAACACATGGATCAAGGCGACGATGACAATAGTGGTAAGTTTACTACCACTCATTTGCTGGTCAGCGTAAGCCATTCAGACGCATCACTCCATTACCAAGCCCCGGTCATGCACGAAAAAGCACATGTCCAAGGGCGCCGATGGCCCTCGCTGCACGCGAAGCCCATGACGAAATTCGAAATTACCCACCCTGACGGCTGACAGTCCACCTCGCGATTGTCACGCAACAGCAAGGCTTACCGCGGAGCATGTTTGTTTTATCGCCCCGTTTTGCAGTTTTCTTAGCGTTGAAGGTGCCCCTGCGCAACGCCCAATCGCAGAGCGTGGGGTTAACCTCCAATTAAGCTGCATTACCCGCATGGTGCATCGTGAGATGGATTGCCGCAAGGCTTTTCACGTCTCATAAGATTGCGATTTTGTTACGGAGTCTGATTTCATGCCTGCTGTGCGACGCCCTTTTACGATGGGTCTGGCCGCTTTGAGTTTCGTTTTTCAGGCTGGGCCCGCACTTGCGGCTAACCCGCAGTCTCCGGGCGCGGACGTGACCTTTGCGGACCTCGCCGATCTGGCCGATTCGGCCCCCATGGTGATCGAGGCACAGGTGACCCGGATGACCCGTCTCGGGGCCGAAAGGGCGCCGGGTCTGGCTCCGGGAATCGGACGATTCTATGTCGAGGCGGACACCCGCGCCTTGCTCATCGGCAATTCGCCGATTGGCGAATCGTTGCGCTATCTTGTCGACATGCCCCTCGATTCCCGCGGCAAGGGTGAGGACCTGAAGGACCAGATGGTCATTCTCTTTGCACGCGCGGTGCCCGGGCGTTCGGGCGAGGTCCAGCTGATCGAGCCGGATTCCCAGCTCCTGTTCACGCCGGCGCTCGACGCGAAGCTGCGTGGCCTGCTGCGTGAGACGGTTGCACCCGATGCGCCAGGGGAGATCACCGGCGTGCGCGAACTTCTTTATGTGCCGGGGACGCTGGCCGGGCAGGGGGAGACCCAGATCTTCTTGAATACCAAGGACGGTTCGGCCGCCTCGATCACGGTGCGCCATGAACCGGGCAAGCCGGTTGCCTGGGGCGCCTCGTTCTCCGAACTGGTGGCCGATGTGACCCATCCGCCCGCACCCGAGACGCTGGAATGGTATCGCCTGGCCTGCGCGCTGCCGGAGTATCCGCCGCAGGGGGCCAATATCTCGCAGGGGTATGACGCCAAGCGGCAGGCGCAGGATGATTACCGTGCGGTGCGCCGCCAGCTCGGGCCGTGCACGCGCAACCGCTCATGATGCTGGGCTCCTTGGCCGCGAGCGAAGGTCGGTCTGCGGGCAAAGGGCAGGGCACGTGCGCAAGGTGCTGGAAAATCGCGTGCAGCTGTCCTAGGGCCCGGGGCCGAAAGGGGACCCGATGACTGAACCGCTGAAGATCGCACTTGCAGGCCTTGGAACCGTGGGGACGGGCGTTGTCCGTCTGATCGAGACGAATGCGCAGCTGATTGCCCGCCGCGCCCGGCGCCCGGTGCAGATTACCGCCGTCAGCGCGCGTGACCGCACCAAGGATCGCGGCGTGGACCTCTCTGCCTACGCCTGGGTGGACGATCCGGCCGAGCTGGCGACGCGCGATGATGTCGATGTCGTGGTGGAAATGGTCGGCGGCTCGGATGGTCCGGCGCTCGCCATTGCGCGCACCGCGCTGGCCCATGGCAAGAGCCTCGTTACCGCGAACAAGGCAATGCTCGCCCATCATGGCCTGGAACTTGCCGAAACCGCCGAGAAGGCGGGCGCCGCGCTCAAGTTCGAGGCGGCGGTTGCGGGCGGTATTCCGGTCGTCAATGGGTTGATCGACGGCGCGGCGGCCAATGCGGTCGAGCGCGTCTACGGCATCCTCAACGGCACCTGCAATTACATCCTCTCCACCATGGAGGACACAGGCGCCGACTTCGGGGACGTGCTCGCCGATGCGCAGCGCCTGGGCTACGCCGAGGCCGATCCGACCTTCGACGTCGAGGGCATCGATGCCGCGCACAAGCTCTCGCTGCTTGCGTCCATCGCGTTTGGTGCGCGTCTCGATTTCGATGCGGTCGAGTGCGTGGGCATCAGCCAGGTCAAGGCGGCCGACATCGCGCAGGCCCAGGACCTGGGTTATGTCATCCGCCTGATCGGCATGAGCGAGGTCGACACCGCAGAAGGTTCCCCGCGCCTGTTCCAGCGCGTGCGGCCCTTCCTCGTCCCGACCGGCCACCCGCTGGCCAATGTCGATGGGCCGACCAACGCGATCGTCGCCGAGGGCAACTTCGTCGGCCGCCTCCTGTTCCAGGGGGCGGGCGCAGGCGATGGGCCGACCGCGAGCGCGGTCGTGGCCGACATCATCGATATTGCGCGCGGTGAGAAGGGCCCGGCCTTCGCGATGCCCGTGGCCGAACTGGAAGTGATGGAGCCGGCAGCCTCGGGCCACCGCGTCTCGAGCTTCTACATCCGCTTCACCGTGCCCGACCGTCCGGGCGTTCTGGCCGAGATTACCGCGGCCATGCGCGATGCGGGCGTCTCGATCGAGAGCATGATCCAGAAGGGCGATCCCGACCAGGACGGCGAGGTCATCCTCGCCATCGTCACCCACCCGGGCCCCGAATCGGGCGTCGTGGAAGCGGTGCGCATCCTCGATGGGTCGGCCAGCCTGATCGCGCCGCCGCTGGTGATGCAGATCCTGGGCAGCTGATCGGCGCCGGGTCTTCGCGGCCCGGCCCCATGCGGGGCTTCGAAAAAGGGGGGGCGTGCCATGTCCATGGCGCGCCCCCTTTTGCGTGTCGTGCCAGTTGGGGCGGGACGCCGGCCCTAGTTTACCCGCAGGCGCCCTTTGGCGATCTTGTCCGCGTCCGAGCCCTCGGGCGCTTCGGGGATGGCGGAAAGGTCGATGATGAGCGGCTGCTCGGGCGGGCAGGGGCCAACCACGCACATGCCGCTCGCCGTCGCCTTGCCCTTGAAGATACCGCCGCCTGCGACGTCGGGCGCACGCAGGCGACCATCGTCAGTTCCGGCAGCGCCGGTGGGATCGTCCTCGGCGGTGGAGGGGATGCGGAACTCCTCCTCGTCGGGGGCGCACACGATGATCTCGCCCTGGCGGATCGTGCGCAGGCACGCCCGGCGGGAGCGGTCGCGGGTGACCCGTCCGCCATTGCCCAGCATCTTTTCCGCAATTGCGCGGTCCGCGTCGGAAACCTCGGAATCGGCGGGATTATCCCCTTCCTGGCCGAGCGCCGAGGTCGGGACGAGCGCGGCAAGCGCCAAAAGCACAGTTCGTCTTCTCGACAACTCAGGTTCCTCTGTTTAAGGCAGGCAAACCTTTCCTCCACGGATTAATCCGGAGTGAACATGTCTGAACATACCCCTGCCAGTAAAGTCCTCGATCGCGTCCTCGTCCTTGAAATGGTGCGTGTGACCGAAGCCGCGGCAATATCCGCGTCGAAGCTCGTTGGGCGCGGCGATGAAAAGGCGGCCGATGCGGCGGCCGTCGAAGCCATGCGCAAGGCTTTCGACGAACTCTACATGGACGGCACGGTCGTTATCGGTGAGGGCGAGCGCGATGAGGCGCCGATGCTCTTCATCGGTGAAAAGGTCGGCGGCGCTCCGGGCAAGGGGCCCAGGATCGACATTGCGCTCGATCCGCTCGAAGGCACCACCATCACCGCCAAGGCCGGTCCCAACGCGCTTGCTGTTCTGGCGGCGGCCGAAGAAGGTGGCCTGCTCAACGCGCCTGACGTCTACATGGACAAGATCGCGGTGGGTCCGGGCTATCCCAAGGACGTGATCAGCCTCGAGAAGAGCGCGACCGAGAACGTCAAGGCGGTTGCTGCGGCCAAGGGCGTGGAGCCGGGCGACATCATCGTGTGCGTGCTCGACCGTCCGCGCCATGCCGACCTCATCGAAGAGCTGCGCGGTCTTGGTTGCGGCGTGGTGCTGATCGGCGATGGCGACGTGGCCGGGGTCATCGCGACCACCGACGAGAACACCAACATCGACATCTACATGGGTTCGGGCGGCGCGCCCGAGGGTGTGCTGGCAGCGGCGGCCCTGCGCTGCGTGGGCGGCCAGTTCAACGGACGCCTCCTGTTCCGCAACGATGACGAACGTTCGCGCGCCCGCAAGTGGGGCATCGAGGACCTCAACCGCATCTACAAGCTGGAAGACCTCGCCAAGGGCGATTGCATCTTCGCGGCGACGGGTGTGACCGATGGCTCGCTGCTCGATGGCGTCAAGCACTTCAAGAACGGCAAGCTGACCACCGAGAGCGTGGTCATGCGCGCCAGCTCGGGCACGGTGCGCTGGATCAAGGGCGAACACGCGATCTGAGCGCAGCGTTCTGACAGCTAACGAAAAAGGCCGGTTCCACGCAGGTGGATCCGGCCTTTTTGCGGAAAGGGGAACGCCGCGCGCAGCGGTTTGCGACGCGCAAAAAAGCGGGGTGTCTCTATTGCATTTGGGTGACGGGTCACTAAGGGCGGGCGCGTTCTGGCCTCACGAGTGGCATTTTTCGGGGATTCGCAATGAAGATCATGTCGGGTAACAGCAACCTTCCGCTGGCGCGTGCGGTTGCCGCCTATCTGGAGCTGCCGCTGACCGATGCCAGCGTGCGTCGTTTCGCGGACGAGGAAATCTTCGTCGAGATCCACGAGAACGTGCGCGGCGAAGACGTCTTCGTCGTCCAGCCGACCAGCTACCCGGCCAACGACAACCTGATGGAACTGCTGATCTGCATCGACGCGCTGCGCCGTGCCTCGGCGCGCCGCATCACCGCGGTGGTTCCCTACTTCGGCTACGCCCGCCAGGACCGTAAGCCCGGCCCGCGCACGCCGATCTCGGCCAAGCTGGTCGCCAACCTGATGACCGAAGCCGGCGCCGACCGCGTCCTCTCGGTCGATCTGCACGCTGGCCAGATCCAGGGCTTCTTCGACATCCCCACCGACAACCTGTTCGCAGCCCCCGTGATGGCAGCCGACATCCAGGCCCGCTACGGCGACCAGTCGCTGATGGTGGTCTCGCCGGACGTGGGCGGCGTGGTGCGTGCCCGTGCGCTCGCCAAGCGTCTCGACAACGCGCCGCTCGCCATCGTCGACAAGCGCCGTGACCGTCCGGGCCAGTCGGAAGTCATGAACATCATCGGCGATGTCCAGGGCCGCGCCTGCATTCTCATCGACGACATCATCGATTCGGGCGGCACCCTGTGCAACGCGGCGCAGGCGCTGATGGACCAGGGCGCGGCGAGCGTCACGGCCTACATCACCCACGGCGTGCTTTCGGGCGCCGCCGTCTCACGCGTGAACAACTCGGCGCTCAAGGAACTGGTCATCACCGACTCGATCCAGGCGACCGAAGCCGCGCAGGCTTCAGACCGTATCCGTATCCTCACCATCGCCCCGCTGCTGGGCGAGGCGATCCGCCGCATCGCGGACGAGAGCTCGGTCTCGAGCCTGTTCGACTGATCGATCTGGTCAGAAGGCCCTCAGGCGGGGGCCTTCTGCCAGGGGCGTGCATCGCCCGGCGCGATCCGCTTGAGGTCTTCGAGGCGGCGTGCCTGGCGGGCCTCGAGCGAGAGCGTCAGCAGCGGCTGCGCCGTCGCGGCGAACTGGCCCGGCGAGACCCCGAAGAGATCCGCAAACTCGTGGATCAGGTGACTTTCATCGTAATAGCGCAGCATGATCGCTTCGGCTTCGGAGCGATCGCCCACCCCGCGCAGGTGGCTCGCCATGTCGAGCGCGCGTGCGCGTCGTAGGACCTGCTTGGGCGGTAGCCCGTAGTCGCGCAGGATCACCCGTTCCAGTCGCCGCCGATCCACCCCGCAGTCGCGCGCGGCCTGCGCCACGGTCATGGATGGCGTGCGGTAGGCCAGCTGTTCGAACTGGACCGAGATGGGGTCGGGCAGGTTGCCGCCGGTTTCCTCCACCCGTTCGCGAAACAGGTCTTCCAGGGCTCGCGCCCAGTCCTCGGGCGTCCCCTCGGGCGCGAAGCGGGCAAGAAGTTCATCTTCGGGAAGGCCAAGGTCGCCGGTGCGCACCAGCCGGTCGATGATACCCGGCAGCGGGACGCCTTTCAGTGCGGTGGAAGCGCCGGGGCGGATGGCAACGCCAATGCTGGTGAAGCTCCCGGTGACGCGGACCGGCATCGGACGGGTCTGCGGGCCAAACAGGCAGGCGGAGCGCGCCGACTCTTCCCAGCCATTCGCGGTCTTCGCGCCCCAGTGCCCGGCAAGCTGCAAGCGCAGGCACGCGATGTCGTTGAACTGGCTGCATTGGAGCGTGTAGCCCTCGGGAAGATCGACCTTGCTGATGTAGATCCGGCCGATCCAGGGGGCGAGATCGCGCGAGGGCGCGCGATTGTAGGACAGGGGTTGTCCGGCAGGTGTGGTCCCGAACTCGGGAACGATGAGGGGATTGAAGGCGGGAGCCTTTTTCTGCATCAATTCCAACCCTTGTAATCCGCTCCCTTGCTTTGGGCCTAGTGGGTGATTTGCGAAGCGACAAGCGCCAATCGCGCAGGGGCGGTTGCACCATGGTCTTGACCTTGCAGGAATGCTGGGAGAACAGGGCGCCATGACGATCGAACAGGACCTCGCCCTCGCCCTGCGCCTTGCCGATGCGGCCGGCGAGGCTATTCGCCCCTATTTCCGTGCCGCCAATCTCGACACCGAGAAGAAGGGCGATGCCTCGCCCGTGACCGTGGCGGACCGCGCGGCCGAAGAAGCCATGCGTGAAATCCTGCGGGCCGAAGCTCCCGAGGACGGCATCACCGGTGAGGAATTCGGGACCGAGAAGGGCACTTCGCGGCGCGAATGGGTGCTCGATCCCATCGATGGCACGGTTTCCTTCGTGGTGGGCCGTCCGATCTTCGGCACGCTGATTGCGCTGCTCGTCGATGGCTGGCCGGTGCTGGGTGTGATCGACCAGCCGATCCTGGGCGAGCGCTGGGTGGGCGCGAGCGGACGCGCCACCACCTTCAACGGAAAGCCCATCGAAACGCGCCGCTGCCGCGAACTGTCGGATGCGGTGCTGGCAACGACGGGCCCGCACTACTTCGACAACCACCAGGGCGAGCACTTCATGGCGCTCGCGGCCAAGACCGACCACAAGCGCATGGTCATGGGCGGGGATTGCTACAACTACGGCCTGCTCGCCTCGGGCCATATCGACCTTGTCTGCGAGGCGGGCCTCAAGCTCTACGACTGGGCTGCGCTGGTGCCCATCGTCGAGGGGGCAGGCGGCATGATGTGCGACTGGAACGGGGACCCCCTGCACGCGGCCTCGGAAGGGCACGTGCTGGCGCTCGGCGATCCGGCGCGCATGGAGGACGTGGTCGAGGCGATGGTCTGCAACCATTGAGCGGACGCTGCCCAGCGGCACGCAAGGGTACGCAGGGGTGAACGCGCCGCGCCGCTTCTTTTTCTACGGTACATTGCTGGCGGGTATGGAGACCGCGCTCACGCGCCGGATCCATGCCCACCTTCGGGCGCTGGGGCCCGCGCAGGTGGGCGGGCGCCTTGTCGCGATCCCCGATCCTGACGGGTGGTATCCCGCGCTTCTGCCCGGTCCGGGGCGCGTTGCAGGGATGCTCTATGCGGCCCGGCCCTCCTTCTCACTCGCGACCCTAGGAGAACTCGACGCCTACGAGGGCTGTTGTTCGCGGGCGCTTGGGGGCAGCGAGTACCGGCGCGCGGCGATCGGCGCGCGGTTGGACGATGGTCGGTGCCGGGCTGCGCAAGCCTATCTCTATGCACGTGCGCTGCCGCGCGGGAGCCGGGCACTGCCTGGCGGGGATTTCGCGCGCTGGCTGGAGGAAACGGGAGCCTCGCCGTTTCGGCAGGCGTGATGCCACTGCGCACTTGTATTCACAGGGTAAGCCTCCATACCGGCGCGCAGGATGAGGATCGGGGGACGAATCGCAGCTGCGGCCTGGGCCGCCTTCGTGGCGTTGCCGGCATGGGCGGCCTGTAGCGCCCCGGCTGCCGAGCCTGCGCCGCAAACGCCCCTGGAAGAAGCGTTCGCACGCGCCCTGGCGCGCGACAGGTACGCCGATAGCGCAAGGCAGGCGGACGAATGGCGCGCGCTCCTCGCAAGGGCGGAGCGAACAGGCGGGGTGGGGGCGCGCTGGCAGGTGCGCGGCCAGACCCGCCTGGCTTGGTCGCTGGACTATTCCGACCAGGCGGAGGCCGCGCTCGAGGTGGGGGAGCGGACGCTCGCGCGGATCGCGCAGGCGGGCCTGACGGGCACTGCGCTCGAAGCCGAGGCGCAGACCGTGATGGCAACGATCCTGACCGACACGAAACAGATCGCGCGGGCGGAGGCCAGCGCCCGCCGAGCACTTGCGCTGGCCGAGGCGACGTCGGGGGGGCAATCGGCCGCAGCGAGCTTTGCACACAATGGCCTTGGTACTGTCGCCTATGCGCAGGGGCGCTACAGCGAGGCGGAGCACGAATACGGGATTGCGGCCGACCTTGCCGCGCGCTGCCAGGATCCGGCCGATCCGGCGGTGGTGAACCAGATGGCCTCGCATGCGGGCACCCTGTTCATGGTCGGCCAGCTTGAAGGCGCGCTTTCAGAGGCGAAGCGGGCGGCCAACCATGCCGCCGCGCACTTGCCCGAGGACAGTCCGCTACAGACCCTGGCGCTGGGCAACCTCGGCGCAATCCTCCTGACCACGGGGCGCTATGCCGAGGCGCAGAAGGCGCTCGCGCGGGTTGTCGAACTGGAAGGGACCTACCAGGCCGAAAGCTGGCACTACCGGGCGATCTCGCTTTCGAATTACGCAGGCGTGCTGCGGCGTCTGGGGCGCTTGGAAGAGGCCGAGGCGCTGTGGCTGCAGGCGGCGCGGTTCCACGAAAAGGCCAGTATCGGGCGGGACCCGGCGAGCCCGTCCTTCCCTTTGCGCAATGCCGCCGATGCCGCGCAGGAGCGCGGAGACCTCGCGGTGGCCCGCGCGCGCCGCGATGCCGCCGTGGCTATCGTCGACACGGCCTTACCCGAGGATGATCCCGAACGCGCCCGCACCCACATGGAGCGCGCGCTGACCCGTCTGGCGCAGGGCGATGCGCACGCGGCCCTGGCCGAGGCCGCACCGGCCATGGCCGTCCTGCGGCGCCGTTTCGAGGCGGACGATGTACGCCGCATGCCCCTCGAGATCGGCGAGGCGCGCATCCTGGCCGCGCTGGGACGGGAGGAGGAGGCCTGGGCTCTTGCGCAGGGTGTCGCGCAGCGGCTCGAGACCCGGCTTCTCGACGCGACTGCCAGCCGCGGCGATCTGGTTCGTTTCGCGCCGACCTTTGCGCCAGGCTTTGCCGTCGCGGCGGACCTGGCCTTGCGCACGGGGCGCGAGGAGGCCGCGTTCCGCTACCTTCAGCTTGCCAACATGTCCGACATTGTGGTGGTGACGCGCGAAGTGGCTGCGCGCGCCGCGGCGGTGGACGCGCAGACGGCCGAGTTGTTGCGCAGCTTTCAGGATCGCCTGCATCGACGCCGCGCGCTCGAGCGGGAGAACAGCTTTGCGCTTTCGGCCGGGGAAGGGCCGCGTGCCGCGCGCCTTGCCGCCGAGATTGCCGCAAACGACACCGAGATCGCCGCATTGGGAAAGCGGCTTGAACGCGAGGTGCCGAGCTTGCGCACGCTTGGACGTCCCGAGCCGGTCGCCCTTGCCGATTACCGGGCGGGTCTTGCCCCGGGCGAGGCGCTTGTCGCGCCGCTGCTGCTGGAAGACCACGTCGTGACGATCCTGGTCACGCGCGAGAGGCTTGCCTGGGGCCAGTCGGCCCAGCCTCGCAGCGCGGTCCGCGGGCAGCTGCGCACCTTGCGCGCATCGCTCGATCCGGCCTCGCCGCGGGCCATCGCGGGGGAGCCGCCTGTCTTTGCCTACGAGGCCGCACATGGCCTCTACCAGGCGCTTTTTCCGGAAGATCTGGCCGAGGTCCTCGTGGATCATCGCGACCTCGTCTATTTCGCGGGCGGTGATCTGGCGGGGCTGCCTCCGGCGCTGCTCGTACGCGATGATGCCGGGTTGAATGGAGCCAGAGTCGATCCGGCGCAGGTTGACTGGCTGGTGCGCGGGCACAGTGTTCGCATCGCACCTTCGCTCCTGACGGATAAGAGGGCTTGGCGGTCCGAGGCAGGAAGGCGGCGTTTTCTGGGCGTGGGGGCGCCCGTGAGTGGCCCCGTCGGCTCGGCAGGCGTGGACCTCTCGGACCTGGCGCCGTTGCCTGGCGCGGAGCGCGAACTGGAGGCGCTGGCCAGCGTGTTCGGACAGGACCGTGCCACGCTGCTGGTCGGCGAGGAAGCCCGGGAAGAGGCTCTCGCGGCCCTGCCGCTGGAGGACTTCGATATCCTGGCCTTTGCCGTTCACGGATTGGCGGGTGGGACGCGGGTCGGGCTTGAAGAGCCTGCGCTTGTCCTCGCGCCGGGCCGGGGAGAGGGGGCGGCCGCGGACGGCCTGTTGGTGGCCTCGGAGGTCATGCGGCTGCGTCTCGATGCCGACTGGGTCATCCTCTCGGCCTGCGATACGGCGAGCGGCGGGGCCCCGGGCGCGCCGATCTTTGCAGGGCTCGCGGCCGCCTTCCTGCACGCAGGGGCGCACTCGCTGCTTGTCTCGCACTGGCCCGTGCGCGATGACGTCGCCGCGCAGCTGGTGGTCCGGGCTGTCGAGGAGCATGCCAGGGGGCGCGATGCGGCGCGCGCACTCCAGCGCGCGCAGCTTGAACTCATTGCAGGGCGCGGGCCTGATGGCGCGGCGCAGCCCGGGAATTGGGCGGCGATGGTTCTGGTCGGCCACTGAGGGGCTTGCCTTCTGTGCCGCTGGCCGGTAATGGGCCGCCCTTCAATCGACACGGTTGAGTCTTTCACAAAGAGATTCGCGGGTCGGCCTGGCGACAAGGGCTGCCAGGGTCGACCGAACGTGTCCCTGTAAAGGAGACGAAAATGCCCAAGTTGAAGACGAAGAGCGGCGTCAAGAAGCGCTTCAAGCTCACCGCCACCGGCAAGGTGAAGCACGGCGTTGCCGGCAAGCGCCACCGCCTGATCAGCCACAACGGCAAGTACATCCGCCAGAATCGCGGCACCGAGGTCATTTCCGACGCCGATGCCAAGACGATCAAGAAGTGGGCGCCCTACGGGCTCAACTGAGGAGTACTGACCAATGAGCCGTATCAAGCGTGGTGTTACCACCCGTGCCAAGCACAAGCGTATTCTGGATCAGGCCAAGGGTTACCGCGGCCGTCGCAAGAACACGATCCGCGTTGCCCGTCAGGCCGTCGAAAAGGCTGGCCAGTACGCGTACCGTGACCGCAAGGTCAAGAAGCGCAATTTCCGCGCCCTGTGGATCCAGCGCATCAACGCAGCTGTCCGCAACGAAGGTCTGACCTACTCGCAGTTCATGCACGGCGCCAAGCTCGCCGGCATCGAGCTCGACCGCAAGACCATGGCCGACCTCGCCATGAACGAGGGTGCGGTGTTCTCGACCGTGATCGCGCAGGCCAAGGCCGCGCTTCCGGCGTAAGCATCGGATCGGATACGGGGCGGCTCTTCGGGGCCTCCCGTGGACGAAGCGCAAGGGCGCGGGCAGCAATGTCCGCGCCCTTTCCTTTGGGGGTATACTTACCCTCCTTTTAACCCTTGTAACTTTTACTTAACCGCCAGAACTTTCTCGGCTATGGGTCGTGCATGACGGCTCGCTGTAAAGTTACGGCTAATTACTTGGATGTGGCTCCGGAACTGCATCGCTACTTTGCGAGCGTCTTCCTGATCGAGATCGACGTGTCCGATGGCGGCATGGTCGAGGACTTCATGTTCCCGGACTGGGCGACCATGCGTTTCAATGCGCAAGGGGTTGTGGGAGGCAGCACTCGTTCGGGGGAGGCTCTGCCCGGTTCGCGTTTCGTGGTGTCCGGCGCGCGTTCGCAGGAAGCCTATGTGCGGACCGGCAGCGTGCGGCAGTGGGGCGTGCTGATCCATCCGCTGGGCTGGGCGCTGCTCGTGGGCAAGCCTGCGCGCGATTATGCCAACCGCCTTGTCGACGGCATGGCCGATCCGGCCTTCGAACGTTTCCGCCCCCTGGCCGACACGCTCGCATCGGGTGCGCTCGATGCGAAGGGTGAATTGTGCCAGATTACCGAATTCTTTATGGGGCTGGAGCCGATCGACGACCCGGCCGCAAGCACCATAGCGGCGGCCTACGAGGCGATCCGGGATCCTGAGGTCAGCAGCGTGGAGGACCTTGCCGAACGGGCGGGTGTCACGCGCCGCACGTTGGAGCGATTGTGCCAGCGCGCCTTCGGTTTTCCACCCAAGCTCCTGCTGCGCCGCCAGCGCTTCCTGCGCAGTCTTGCGCATTTTGCAGCCGACCCTTCGCTAAAGTGGATCGAGGCGCTCGATCCGGGCTACTGCGATCAGGCTCAGTTCGTGCGCGACTTTCGCGAGTTCATGGGCATGACGCCCTCCGAATACAGCCATCGTTCCAAGCCTTTCGTCGATGCCGTACTGAAAGAGCGGGCGCGCTACATGGTCGAGCAAGTCGGCCCGCGCGGCGGCACGCGTTCGCTGGTCGCCTGATCGGCGGGCGCTCCATCGTTGCGCTTCGCCGGAGAGGCTCCTAAAGGACCCCGCTCAGGACATTGACCAAAGAACAGGCAGAACTCGACGTGGACTACGCAGCAACAGGCCAGGACGCCCTTTCGCGCATCGAAGGGGCCGGGGATCTCGATACGCTGGAAGCCCTGCGCGTCGAGTTCCTGGGCAAGCAGGGCTCGATCTCGGGCCTGCTCAAGACTCTGGGTAAGATGACCCCGGACGAGCGCAAGGAAGAGGGCCCCAAGATCCACGCCCTGCGCGAGAGTGTGACGGGCGCCATCGCCGCACGCAAGGACGCGCTCGAGAGCGCCGCGCTCGAAGCGCGCCTCGCTGCCGAGACGATCGACCTCTCGCTCCCCGCGCCCGAAACGCCGCGTGGGTCCGTCCACCCGATCTCGCAGGTCATGGACGAGCTGGCCGAAGTCTTCGCGGACCTGGGCTTCGCCGTCGCGACCGGCCCCGAGATCGAAGACGACTGGCACAACTTCACTGCGCTCAACATGCCCGAGACGCACCCCGCGCGCGCGATGCACGACACCTTCTACTTTCCCGACCGGGACGAGAAGGGCCGCGAGATGCTGCTGCGCACGCACACCTCGCCCGTGCAGATCCGCTCGATGATCGAAAAGGGCGCGCCGATCCGCATCATTGCGCCGGGCCGCGTCTACCGCTCGGACAGCGACGCAACGCACACGCCGATGTTCCACCAGGTCGAAGGCCTCGTCATCGACAAGGGCATTCACCTTGGCCATCTCAAGTGGACGCTGGAGACCTTCCTCAAGGCCTACTTCGAGCGCGACGACATCGTCCTGCGCCTGCGCCCCAGCTACTTCCCCTTCACCGAGCCTTCGGTGGAAGTGGACGTGGGCTACAGCCAGGAGAACGGGCGCCGCGTGGTTGGCGGTTCGGGCGATGCGCCGGGCCATGCCTGGATGGAAGTGCTCGGCTCGGGCATGGTCAACCGCCGCGTCATCGAAGCGGCCGGGCTCGACCCCGACGAATGGCAGGGCTTTGCCTTTGGCACCGGCGTCGACCGCCTCGCCATGCTGAAATACGGCATGGATGACCTGCGCGCCTTCTTCGACGGCGATGTGCGCTGGCTTTCGCATTACGGTTTTTCCGCCATGGACGTGCCGACCCTCTCGGGTGGCGTCGGCACCCCGGCCTGAGCGGAAAAAGAGGACTAGATACGATGAAATTCTCGCTTTCCTGGCTCAAGCAGTACCTTGAGACCGACGCCGGCATCGAGGATGTCGCCGCCACCCTCAACCGCATCGGCATCGAGGTCGAGGGCATCGAGGACCCGGCCGAGAAGCTCGCCGGTTTCTGCGTCGCCAAGGTGCTGACCGCGGCCAAGCACCCTGATGCGGACAAGCTGCAGGTCCTCTCGGTCGACACCGGCGAGGGCGATCCGCTGCAGGTCGTGTGCGGCGCGCCCAACGCGCGCGCAGGAATGCTGGGCGTGCTCGGTCTTCCCGGCGCCAGCGTTCCGGCCAATGGCATGGTCCTGAAGAAGTCGGCCATTCGCGGCGTCGAATCGAACGGCATGATGTGCTCGGTGCGCGAGCTGGAACTGGGCGATGCGCATGAAGGCATCATCGAGCTTCCCGAGGATGCTCCGGTGGGCATGGCCTTTGCCGATTACCACGGCGCCGATCCGGTCATCGACGTCTCGATCACCCCCAACCGTCCCGACTGCATGGGCGTCTACGGCATCGCGCGCGACCTCGCCGCCGCCGGTCTCGGTACGCTCAAGCCGATTGAGGCCGACGATGTGGCCGGCACCTTCCCGTGCCCGGTCGAGATACGCATCGAGGACGCCGAGGGTTGCCCGGCTTTCCATGGCCGCGTCATCAAGGGCGTGACGAACGGCCCTTCGCCGCAGTGGCTGCAGGATTGCTTGAAGGCCGCGGGCCAGCGTCCGATCTCCGCGCTCGTCGATGCCACCAACTTCGTGATGCTGGCCTATGGCCGTCCCGCGCACGCCTATGACCTCGCCAAGCTGAGCGGCGCGGTCACCGCGCGCCGCGCCAAGGACGGTGAGAAGGTCACCGCGCTGAACGAGAAGGAATACACCCTCGACGCCAGCATGACCGTGATCGCCGACGAGGCGGGCGTTCACGACATTGCCGGGATCATGGGCGGCGAGCATTCGGGCTGCGAGGAGGCGACCACCGACGTTCTCCTCGAGATCGCCTACTTCGACCCGCAGCGCATCGCGCTGACCGGCCGCGCGCTCAACCTCACCTCGGACGCGCGTGCGCGCTTCGAGCGTGGCATCGACCCGGCCTTCCTCGACACCGGCCTGAACCTCCTTACAGCGCTGATCCAGTCGCTGTGCGGCGGCGAGGCGTCCGAGGTCGTGCGCGTGGGCGCTGCGCCCGCAACGCCCAGAATCGTCCACTTCGATCCGGCGCTCACCGGAGACCTTGGCGGTGTCGTCATCGGGCCCGAGCAGCAGCAGGCGATCCTGGAAAGCCTCGGTTTCTCGGTCGTCGCCGAACAGGCGGGCCACGACAAGGCCTGGGCGGTGACCGTCCCAGGCTGGCGTCCGGACGTCGATGGCGCCCCCGACATCGTCGAGGAAGTCGTGCGCATCTTCGGCCTCGACAACATCGAGAGCGTGGCGCTGCCGCGCGCCGATGGCGTGGCCCTGCCCACTGCCACACCGGCGCAGAAGCTGGAGCGCCGCGTGCGCCGCGCTGCGGCTGCGCGCGGTCTCAACGAGGCGGTGACCTGGTCCTTCCTTCCCGAAGCCGAGGCCGAGGCCTTTGCAGGCGAGGCAAAGCTGTGGGTGCTGGCCAATCCGATCAGCGAGGACCTGAAGGCGATGCGCCCCTCGCTCTTGCCGGGCCTTATCTCTGCGGCCAAGCGCAACCTGGACCGGGGGTCCTCCTCGCTGCGCCTGTTCGAACTGGGCCGTCGCTATCTGCGCGGCAAGGGCGGGGCGAGCGATGAGCGTTTGACGCTCGGTGTGATCCTTGCGGGCGACAAGACCCCGCGTGGCTGGGCCTCCGGCAAGGCCGTCGCCTTCGACGCCTACGATGCCAAGGCCGAAGCCATGGCGCTGCTCGCTGAAGCGGGCGCTCCGGTTGAGAAGCTGCAGGTCATGGGTGAGGCTGGACCCCAGTTCCACCCCGGCCAGTCGGCGACGCTGCGCCTTGGCCCCAAGAACGTGCTCGCGCGCTTTGGCATGCTGCACCCGGCCATCGCCAAGCAGTTCGACATCGCGGGTAGCGTGGCTCTCGTCGAAATCTTCCTCGATGCGATCCCGGGCAAGAAGGGCGCGGCGAGCTTTACCCGCACGTCTTATACTCCGCCTGCGCTCCAGTCGGTGACGCGCGACTTCGCCTTCCTCGTCCCCGCCGAGCTTCCCGCCGCCGACCTCGTGCGCGTGGTACAGGGCGCGGACAAGGCGAACATCGTCGCGGCTCGCCTGTTCGACGATTTCCGCGGCCAGGGCGTGCCCGAAGGCCAGAAGTCGCTCGCGCTTGAAGTCACGCTCCAGCCGCTTGAAAAGAGCTATAAGGAGGCCGACCTCAAGGCGATCAGCGAGAAGGTGACGCAGGCCGCCGCCAAGCTCGGAGCCACGCTGCGCGGCTGACGCGCAGCAAGGCAACGAACGGACAGGAGACGCGCGCGTGTCGGACAGTGAACTGGTCACCATCCGCTCCGGGGACCTGACGGCCCGGATTAACCCGCTGGGAGCCGAACTGTGGTCCCTCGTCGATGGCGAGGGGCGTGAGTTCATGACCGATGGCAATCCGGAATTCTGGGGCGGCCACGCGCCGATCCTGTTCCCGATTGTCGGAGGGCTCAACAATGGGCGCTATCGCCTGAACGGCACCGAATACGAACTGCCGCGCCACGGCTTCGCACGGCACAGCGAGTTTGAGGTGCTGATCGCTGAGGAGGAACGCGTGATGTTCAGCCTTGGCGCAAGCGATGCGACCCGCGCGGTCTACCCGTTCGAGTTCAAGCTCAACGTCAATTTCCGGCTCATCGAGAAGAAGCTGGTGATTGGCGCGGGCGTGCAGAACTGCGGCGAGGTGCCGATGCCTTTCAGCATCGGTTTCCACCCTGCTTTCGCCTGGCCGCTGCCGGGCGCGGGTGCCAAGGAGGACCACAAGATCGTCTTCTCCGAGGACGAGCCGCATCGCATCCGCCGTCTCGATCCCGACACCGGCCTGCTGCTGGCGGACCGCAAGCACTCGCCGATTAAAGGCAATTCCTTTGTGCCGCGCCCCGAACTGTTCGAGGCTGACGCGCTGATCTGGGACAAGCTCAACAGCCGCGTGGTCAAGTTTGGCCCGACCAACGGCCCGCGCATCGCGATCAAGAGCCCGGCGCTTCCCATGCTCGGCATCTGGCAGAAGCCTGGCGCGGACTTCCTGTGCATCGAACCCTGGCAGGGGATTGCCGACCCGGTGGGCTTCGAAGGCGATTTTCGCGAGAAGCCGGGCGTGGTTTCGGTGCCCGCGGGGCAGACCCGCTTTTTCGAACTGCACATCGCGGTTCTCGACGCGGGCTGACGCGGCGCGCGCGGGAGTGCTTTTGCGCGCGCAATGAGGTACTTGGGGAACACGGCGCACCGGATCGGTGCGCCGCCTGACGAATTTTACTGCCCCAAACGTCCCAAGGAGATCCCCATGAAAACCGCCCTCGTTACCGGAGCAACCTCGGGGATCGGCGCGGACACCGCGCGCGCGCTGGTGAAGGCGGGCTGGCGCGTGGTGGCGACCGGCCGCCGCGCTGACCGTCTGGCCGATCTGGTCAAGGAACTGGGCGCGGACAACGTCCATGCCTGCGCCTTCGATGTCTGCGACGAAGCCGCGCGCGACGAGGCGCTGGCGCTGCTGCCCGCCGATTTCGCCGGGATCGACTGCCTCGTGAACAACGCCGGGCTCGCGCTGGGCACCAGCCCGGCGCAGGAGAGCGATCTCGCGCAGTGGAAGACCATGATCGACACCAACGTCACCGCGCTGGTCTCGCTCACCCACAAGCTCCTGCCCATGCTGATCGAGCGCAAGGGGCTGATCGTGAACTTGGCTTCGGTTGCGGCGACCTACCCGTACACCGGGGGCAACGTCTACGGCGGGACCAAGGCCTTCGTGCGCCAGTTTTCGCTGGGCCTGCGCTCGGACCTTGCAGGCACCGGCGTTCGCGTCACCTCGATCGAGCCGGGCATGGTCGAGACCGAGTTCACGGTTGTGCGCACCGGCGGCAACCAGCAGGCCTCGGACGATCTCTACCAGGGCGCGAACCCGATGACGGGCGCGGACATTGCCGAGACGATCCTGTGGGTGGCGAGCCTGCCTGCCCACCTCAACATCAACACTCTGGAGCTGATGCCGGTCAGCCAGTCCTTCGCAGGCTTCAAGGTCGCGCGCGAAGAGGGCTGATCCGCCCCGGTTTTTGAGCGGGCGGGGGCCTCTCGCCCGCTTTCTTGGCTGTCCCGGCGTTGCGATACCGGGGCAGGGCGCGTAAAGGCCCGCGCATGAGCAATTCACGCCGCACCTTCGCGATCATCTCGCACCCCGACGCCGGTAAGACCACGCTGACCGAAAAGCTGCTGCTGCAAGGCGGCGCGATCCACCTTGCCGGACAGGTCAAGGCACGCGGCGCGGCGCGCCGGGCGCGTTCGGACTGGATGAAGATCGAGCAGCAGCGCGGCATCTCGGTGACGAGCTCGGTGATGACGTTCGAACGCACCGACGCGAATGGCGAGACGGTGACCTTCAACCTGCTCGACACCCCGGGCCACGAGGACTTCTCGGAAGACACCTATCGCACGCTGACCGCCGTCGATTCGGCCATCATGGTGATCGACGCGGCCAAGGGTATCGAGCCGCAGACCCGAAAGCTGTTCGAGGTCTGCCGCCTGCGCTCGGTGCCGATCATCACTTTCATCAACAAGGTCGACCGCGAGGGCCGGGCCTGCTTCGACCTGCTCGATGAAGTGGCCGACATGCTCGCGCTCGATGTGTGTCCGATGTCTTGGCCGGTGGGCATGGGCGGCCTGTTCCAGGGTATCTACGACCTCGAGAGCGGCAAGGTCAGCCGCCCCGAGGGCCCGAGCAAGGAATTCCTCGGCAAGGTCGACGAGAACGTCGAGCTGCCCGAGGAGGTCGCCGAGGAAATGGAGCTGGCCCAGGTCGGCTATCCCGATTTCGACCTCGAGGCCTACCGTGCGGGCGATCTGACCCCGGTCTACTTCGGCTCCGCGCTCAAGAACTTCGGCGTGACCGAGCTTATCGAGGCGATCTCGCAATATGCCCCGCCGCCGCGTCCGCAGCCGACCGAAGAAGGGCCGATCGATCCCGAGATGCCGGAAGTCACCGGCTTCATCTTCAAGGTGCAGGCCAACATGGACCCGATGCACCGTGACCGCATCGCGTTCATGCGCCTCGCCTCGGGCACCTTCAAACGCGGCATGAAGTTGACGCCGTCGGGGCTGGGCAAGGCGATCGCCGTGCACTCGCCGATCATGTTCTTCGCGCAAGACCGCGAGATTGCCGATACCGCAGAGCCCGGTGACATCATCGGCATTCCCAACCACGGCACCTTGCGCGTGGGTGACACGCTGAGCGAGAAGAACAAGATCCGCTACATCGGCCTGCCCAATTTTGCGCCGGAAATCCTGCGCCGCGTGGCGCTCAAGGACCCGACCAAGACCAAGCAGCTGCGAAAGGCGCTCGACGACCTCTCCGAGGAGGGCGTGATCCAGGTCTTCTATCCCGAGATCGGCGCGCAGTGGATCGTCGGCGTGGTCGGCCAGCTCCAGCTCGAAGTGCTGATCTCGCGGCTTGAGGCGGAGTACAAGGTCGAGGCCATGCTGGAAGCCTCGCCCTTCGATACCGCGCGCTGGATCAAGGGCACCGACAAGGCACTCGACGATTTCGAGAGCTTCAATAAGATGAACCTTGCGCGGGACCGCGACGGCGACCTCGTGTTCATGGCGCGCTCGGCCTGGGACGTGAATTACCAGCAGGAGCGCAACCCGGAACTGACCTTCAGCGCGACCAAGGAGCGCTGAGGGCGGAACTCGTGGCCTTCCCGGGGCTTGCTTAGGGAAAGGTCTTGCAAGCGAGCGCTCTGTTCCTAGCTTGGCAAGGCCTGTCCGATGCCGGGAAGGGAGCCCTCGTGCCGCTCACGTTTGCCAGCTACAACATCCACAAGGCCGTCGGTCTCGACCGGCGGCGCGACCACGAGCGGATCCTGCGCATCCTGCTGGAAGTCGATGCGGATATCGTCGCGCTGCAGGAGGTGGACCGCCGGTTCGGGCGTCGCATGGCCGCGCTTCCGCTCGATGCCATTCACGCCGCGACCGACTACACGCCGGTTCCGCTTTCAATGAAGCCCGACAGCCTGGGTTGGCACGGGAACGCATTGCTGGTGCGCAAGGGGATCGAGCTGCTTGAGGCCGCGCCAGTCGACTTGCCCGTGCTGGAGCCGCGCGGGGCGGTGCGCGCCGATCTTGCGGTGGAAGGGCGCCGGGTTCGCGTGGTCGGCATGCACCTTGATCTTTCAGGGCTCCGTCGTCGGCAGCAGGTGCGCCGCGTACTCCATCACATTGCGCAGTGCCGCAAGGAATGTCCCACTGTATTGCTCGGGGATTTCAATGAGTGGTCGCAGAAGGGCTGTTTCCGCGAGTTCGGACAGGATTGGCGGGTGCTGGCGCCGGGGCGGAGTTTTCCCTCGCGCAGGCCGATGGCCCAGCTGGACCGCATCATTATATCCGAAGGGTGGGAAGTTCGTGGAACAAATGTCCATCGCAGTGCGCTTTCCGCGATAGGATCTGATCACCTGCCTGTATTTGCCGCGCTTGATCTGCCTAAAAAATAGGCAGCTGCACAGGAATCGGGCTTCGCGCCAGCTGAAAATAGCGTTGCCGGGGCGTTAAGCGGCGTAAATCTCCGAATAGGTGATTTGGCATAGAACTTGCTGACCTGTTTTCAGCCGGCGTGGGGCCGGTAGCAAACAGGGGACAGGCATGAAGTTCATCATAGCCATCATCAAGCCCTTCAAACTCGACGAAGTTCGAGAAGCGCTTGGCGCGATCGGGGTCGCGGGCATGACCGTTTCCGAAGTGAAGGGGTTCGGGCGCCAGAAGGGGCAGACCGAAATCTACCGTGGGGCGGAATACTCCACCAACATGCTGCCGAAGGTGAAGATCGAAGTGGCCGCGCCGGACGAACTGGCGCCCAAGATCGTCGAAACCATCCAGCAGGTCGCCAGCACCGAGGCCATCGGTGACGGCAAGATCTTCGTTCTCGACCTCGCGTCCGCCGTGCGCATCCGCACCGGCGAGGCCGGCGATACGGCGCTTTGAGGAGGCTAACCAACATGAACCGCACGATTCTCGGCGGCGCAGGCGCTCTCACCGCGTCGCTGTTCGCCGCCATGCCCGCCTTCGCGCAGGAAGCTGCTGCTGCAGCGCCTGTGCCCAATCCCGGCAACAATGCGTGGATGATGACCTCGACGGTCCTCGTCCTGCTCATGATCCTGCCGGGCCTGGCCCTGTTCTACGGCGGCCTTACCCGTTCCAAGAACATGCTCTCGACCATGACCCAGGTCGGCGCCGCAGCCGCGCTCGCGATGCTCATCTGGGTGATCTACGGCTACTCGACCGCGTTCGGTCCGGAAGGCAACGCCTTCTTCAGCTGGGGCAACCTGTTCCTGTCGGCGACCACGCCCGACAGCACTGCGGCCACGTTCTCGGATGAGGTCATCAGTGAATACGTCTTCATCAGCTTCCAGATGACCTTTGCCGCGATTACCGCTGCGCTGGTCTTCGGTGCGACCGTTGAGCGCATGAAGTTCTCGGCGGCCATGGTCTTCGTGGCCGTGTGGCTGACCATCGTCTACTTCCCGATTGCGCACATGGTCTGGGCCGGTGGTGGTCTCCTCTTCGACATGGGCGCGCTCGATTTCGCGGGCGGCACCGTGGTTCACATCAACGCAGGCGTCTCGGCGCTTGTCGCGTGCATCATCCTGGGCAAGCGCAAGGGCTATCCCAGCGAACCCATGCCTCCCCACTCGCTGACGCTGACCATGGTCGGCACCGGCCTCCTGTGGGTGGGCTGGTTCGGCTTCAACGCCGGTTCCGAGCTCGAAGCTGACGGCACCGCAGGCCTTGCCATGATCAATACCTTCGTTGCGACCGCATCGGCGGGCCTGTTCTGGATGCTCGCCGAGCGTCTGGCCGGGCACAAGGGTTCGGCCCTGGGCTTCTGCTCGGGTATCATCGCGGGTCTCGTCGCGGTGACCCCGGCGGCCGGTAACTCGGGCCCGTTCGGCGCCATCGTGCTGGGCGCGATTGCCTCGATCATCTGCTTCTTCATGGTCTCGAAGGTGAAGCCGGCCCTTGGCTACGACGACTCGCTCGACGCCTTCGGCATCCACGGTGTGGGCGGCATCATCGGCGCCATCGGCACCGGCTTCGTCTACCAGCCGAGCCTTGGTGGGCCCGGTGATGGTTCGACCGCGATGATGGCCCAGGTCATCATCCAGATCGAAGCCGTTCTCATCTCGCTCGTCTGGGCGGGTGTGGGCACCGTCATTGCCATCTTCGTCGCCAAGCTGATCACCGGCCTGCGCGTCAGCGAAGAGGTCGAGCACGAAGGTCTCGACATCGGCGAGCACGGCGAGCGCGCCTACAACTGATCTTATCGAATTGGCTGCGGCGGCGCTGGCCGTCGCCGCAGCCTCACGATGTTCCTCCTGCGAACACAACCTTTTCGGGCCGGACGCGTATGCGCCGGCCCTTTTTTCGTGTGGTTTTCCGGGAGTTCTGGGTGGATTGACGCCTCTCGTGCAGGCCCTAAGCTAGCTTGATCGAGCTAGGGCCAAGCAGGATGGGGAACTGCCATGAAATTCGTGACCGCTGTGATCAAGCCGATGAAGTTCACCGAAGTGAAGGCCGCGCTCGATAAGGCGGGTGTTTCGGGCCTGACGGTGTCCGAAGTGAGCGGCGTCGGGCGCCAGAAGGGCCAGACGGAAGTCTACCGAGGCGCGGAGTACACCTCGAACATGCTGCCCAAGATCAAGCTGGAGATCGCGGTCTCGGATGCGTTTGCTGACACGGTGATCGGTATCCTGCGCGAAGCGGCGAGCACGGGCGAGATCGGCGATGGCAAGGTTTTCGTGTTCGACCTCGCGGAAGTGCTGCGCGTGCGCACTGGCGAGCAGGGCGATCTCGCTCTCTGAACCGCCGTCAGGCTTAAAGAAGGCGGACAACCTGAAGGATGGCGTCCGAGGGCCATCGCCCTCGGGCTCCCGGAACTGTCTAGCTCACCTTCCCCGCGCTACCTTAGTGCGGGAAGGTGAGGTCGCCGATTTTGGGGCCAAGGGGCGATGGCCCCTTGAATCTATCTTCTTGTACTTTTGGGATTACTTCGCGCTGGCCGCCAGCACGTCGACGATCTGGCGGATCGGCGAGATGTCGTAGCCTGCCGCAGCGGCCTGTGCGGCAATGACGCCAGGATTGTCACCCGACTTGGCGCGCGCGAGCGACCACAGGAGGGTCGAGCGGGTGCCCGAGCGGCAGTAGCCCAGGACCGGCCCCTCGCTGCTTTCGAGCGCGGCGATCATCGCGTCGACCTGGCCTTCGCTGAAACCGCCGTGGGTGATCGGGATGGCGGTGTAGGCGATGCCCGCTTCCTTGGCTGCCGCTTCGATCTCGCTGCCGGGCGTCTGGTCGTCGCTTTCGCCTTCGGGGCGGTTGTTGACGATCAGCGTGATGCCCAGGGCCTTTGCCTCGGCAATCGCGGACGTGTCGATCTGCGGGCTGGCGTACATGGAATCGGTAATTTTGGCGAACATGGATTCGAGCCTCCGGCCGGCGTTTTGCGCCTCGTAAGACGCGGAAATGATTCGCCCATCAAACGTGAGTCAGGGCTGCTGGCAACCCCCAATTTCGCGCTCAAACGGCGCAGACTGTCGGTGCCGGACCGAATTGGCGTGTAATTCCGTTCGCTATCGGGCCAAGACTCGTGTATGAATCCTAATCGCAGCAGAGCGATTGCGGAAATCGCAGGTAACTCTGGCTGACTCTCGGCACGGTTCGTCCACGTGTACGGGTGACTGCTTACTAGGGCGCATCGAAGGTACGTTCGTAAACATGGGTTTTGATAGAGGTCGTCGCGGAAGGGGACGCGACAAGCGGGATCGGTTCGGAGAGGACGAATTTGATCCCTTCTTTGCCGGACAGGACCGTTTCGGCGGTGGTGACCGTTTCGGCGGGGGCGACCGCTTTGGAGGCGGTGGTGACCGCTTCGGCGGCGGTGGCGGCGGCGGTTTCGACGACCGTGGCGGCTCGCGCGGCGGCGGTGGCGGCGGCTTCGGCGGCGGCCCGCGTGGTGGCGGCGGCGGTGGTGGCCGTGGTGGCGGCATGCCCGCACAGGTCGTCGGCCAGGGCCGCGGCGTCGTCAAGTTCTTCAACGCCTCGAAGGGTTTCGGTTTCATCCAGCGCGATGAAGGCGGGGACGATGTCTTCGTGCACATCAGCGCGGTGGAGCGTGCGGGCCTTGAAGGTCTCGCCGAAGGCCAGCAGCTTGAGTTCCAGCTCGTCGATCGTGGCGGCAAGGTCTCGGCCAGCGATCTTTCGGTCGTGGGCGATGTGATCCCGGTCCAGAAGCGCGATGCCGCGCCCCAGCGTCAGCTGACGGGCGAAAAGGCCACGGGCACGGTCAAGTTCTTCAACTCGATGAAGGGCTTCGGCTTCATTACTCGCGACGATGGTCAGCAGGATGCCTTCGTGCACATCAGCGCGGTGGAACGTTCCGGCATGACCGGCCTCAATGAGGGCGACCGTCTGGAATTCGACATCGAGGTCGATCGACGAGGCAAGTACTCGGCGGTCAACCTGACGCCGCTCCAGGGTTGATCCCGGCCGGCAGGTCCCTGGTTATTTGACCGGGGGGCTGCAAAAGCCTAGAAGCGCGCAAATGGCGGTCCGGCAAGGGCCGCCATTTGTCGTTTGCGTTTGATTTTTCCCCCTTTCTTCAAACTTCACTCGAGGAATTTTTCGAAATGTCGATCACTCCGTTGATGCCTGTGTATCCCCGGTGCGGTGTTCGGCCCGTTCGCGGCGAACATTGCCATCTCATCAGCGAGGATGGTCGCCGATTCCTCGATTTCGCGAGCGGGATTGCGGTCAACGCGCTGGGCCATTCGCACGAAGGTCTGATCTCGGCCATCCAGAAGCAGGCCGAAACGCTGATGCACGTCTCCAATCTCTATGGCAGTCCGCAGGGTGAGGCCATCGCGCAGCGCCTGGTCGACCTGACCTTTGCCGACACCGTGTTCTTCACGAATTCGGGTGCCGAGGCGGTCGAATGCGCGATCAAGACTGCGCGCGTCTACCACCAGTCGGCGGGCAACGACGAGAAGTTCGAGCTGATCACCTTCAACAACGCCTTCCATGGGCGCACGATGGCGACGATCAGCGCCTCGAGCCAGGAGAAGATGCACAAGGGCTTCCTGCCCCTGCTGCCCGGCTTCAAGTACGTCGACTTCAACGACCTCGAAGCGGCGGCGGCGGCGATCGGGCCCAACACCGCAGGCTTCCTGGTCGAGCCGATCCAGGGCGAGGGCGGCATCCGCGTTGCGGACGAGGCCTTTCTCAAGGGCCTGCGTGAACTGTGCGACAAGCATGACCTCATGCTGATCCTCGACGAGGTCCAGAGTGGTGTCGGCCGGGCCGGCACCTTCTACGCCTACGAGCAATATGGCATCGAGCCGGACATTCTGGCCACGGCCAAGGGCATTGGCGGCGGCTTCCCTGTCGGCGCATGCCTCGCCACCGAGAAGGCGGCGCGGGGCATGACCTTCGGCACGCACGGCTCGACCTATGGCGGCAACCCGTTCGCGATGGCGGCCATCGGCGCCGTGCTCGACGTCGTGGGCGAGGAAAGCTTCCTTGCGGACGTGCGCGCGAAGGGGGAACGCCTCAAGGCGCGCCTCGAGCAGTTCATCGGCAATTACCCCGAGCTTTTCGAAGGCGTGCGCGGCAAGGGCCTGTTCCTCGGCCTCAAGATGAAGGTCGAGCCGCGGCCGTTCGTCGCCCACATGCGCGACAACCACCAGGTCCTCGCCGTTTCGGCAGGTGACCAGGTGATGCGCGTTATTCCGCCGCTGGTGATCGACGACAGCCACATTGACGAGTTCCTCGAGAAGCTTTCGGCCGCAGCGGCCAGCTACACGCCCGAGGATGCGGCCTGATGTCGGGCGACTTCCTGAGCCTGAGCGATGCAGGCGGCGATACCATCGCCGCGATGATCAACGATGCGATCGAGCGCAAGGCGGCACGTGCCGGTTGGCCCAAGGGCAAGGCGGACAGCGATGCACCGCTCGCCGGCCACACGCTGGCCATGATCTTCGAGAAGAATTCCACGCGTACGCGCGTGTCCTTCGATATGGCCATGCGCCAGCTGGGCGGCAGCACGATCATCATGGAGGCGGGTAGCACCCAGATCGGGCGCGGCGAGACCATCGCGGACACCGCGCGGGTCCTCAGCCGCATGGTCGATGCCATCATGATCCGTACCGACGATCATGCGAAGATCGAGGAGCTGGCGCACTATGCCGATGTTCCCGTGATCAACGGCCTGACCGACCTTTCGCACCCCTGCCAGATCGTCGCCGACCTTCTCACCATCGTCGAGCATGGCTTTGCGCTTCCTGGCCTGCAGATGGCTTGGCTGGGCGATGGCAACAACGTCTCACATTCGATGATCGAGGCGGCCGGGCTGATGAAGTTCACGCTGCGCCTGGCTGTGCCTGAGGGCTACGAGCCCGATGCAGCCTTCGTCGAACGGGCCCGTGCCGCAGGCGGCGAGATCGTCATAACGCACGATCCGCTCGAAGCGGCGCGCGGCGCGCAGGTCGTCGTGACCGACACCTGGGTCTCGATGGGCCAGGAAGGCGGCGAAGCGCACATCAAGGCACTCGAGCCCTATCAGGTCAACGAAAGCCTCATGGCGCACGCGGCCGAGGGGGCGATGTTTTTGCATTGTCTTCCCGCGCACCGTAACGAGGAAGTCACGGACGCGGTTATTGACGGTCCGGCATCTGCGGTCTGGGACGAGGCGGAAAACCGTCTCTACGGCCAGAAGTCGGTTCTGCTGTGGAGCCTTGGCAAGCTGTGAGCGAAGATCCGACCTTGCCGCGTGAGGACACCGGTTTCGACCGGGTCCTTGCCTTTTCGCTGCCCAATCGGCACGCGCGTGGACGAGTCGTTCGCCTCGGGCCGGTGCTCGAAACCGTGCTTTCGGCACATGCCTATCCCCCCGTGGTCAAGCACCTTCTGGCCGAAGCGCTGGTGATGACCTCGCTCATGGGTTCGCTGCTCAAGGAAGAGGGCGCGCAGCTCACGATCCAGGCGCAGGCCGAGGGCGGCCTGGTCGACATGATGGTCTGCGACTACCGCGACGGCGAAGTGCGCGGCTATGTGCATTTCGATGCCGAGAAGTTCGCCGATATGCAGGACGAGGAGCTTCAGCTCGATCTCCCGGCGCTGTTCGGTACCGGGTACCTTGCGATCACCTTCGATCTGGCGGCCACCAAGAAGCGCTACCAGGGCGTGGTGCCGCTGGAAGGAGCTTCGCTGGCGGATGCGTGCGAAGCCTACTTCGCCCAGTCCGAGCAGGTGCCCACTCTGCTGCGCATCTCGGTGCGCTCGAACGGAGAGCGCTGCATGGCTGGCGGGCTGCTCATGCAGTTCCTGCCCGATGGGGAGGAAGGGCAGGCACGTCTGCATGCCCAGGAAGATCACCCTGACTGGGAACACGTTTCGGTCATGGCCGGCAGTGTGCAGCGTGATGAGCTGCTCGATCCTGTCCTGACACTGGAAGAGCTTCTCTGGCGCCTCTTTCATGAGGAGGATGAAGTCCGCGTCGAGCCGCTGGTCCTGCTCCAGCGCGGCTGCCGCTGCACGGTCGAGCACTACAAGACGATCCTTTCGCGTTTTCCGGAAGATCAGCTGGCCGACATGCGCGAAGAAGATGGCACCATTCCGGTCGACTGTGCGTTCTGTTCCAAAGTCTTGAATATCCCGGTTTAGGGAATTGCCGGGTCGTCAACGGTAAGAGAGCGAGGATGATGAAGAAGTTTGCCAGGACGTTCCTTTTCGCAGGGCTCTGCGGCCTTGGCCTGATGGCCGGGCCGGCGCTTGGTGAGGGTGAGACGCTGGCGATGCTGGACCGCCTCGATCCTGGCAACTGGATGCTGCGCATGCGCGGCTCTGGCGGTGGCGAGGAGCGGATGTGCATCGGCTCCGGTCGCGATCTAGTGCAACTGCGCCACCGTGATCTGGAATGTAAGCAGGTCGTCGTGGTCGACCGGCCCAGTGAGGTAACGGTCCAGTATACGTGTCCCGGCAATGGCTATGGGCGGACCACGATCCGGCGCGAGACGGACGGCCTTATCCAGATCGACAGCCAGGGGACTCGAAACGGCTTGCCCTTCGCCTTTGCCGCCGAAGGTCGGCGTATGGGGACGTGTCCGCGCTGAGCTGACCGTGCCGGGCGATGTTCTTGCGCGCTGGGACGTTCGGGCCTAGCGCAATAGTCATGACGACTACAGGACAGGATTCGGTCAAGGACGCGGTTGTGCTCCTTTCGGGTGGGCTCGATTCGATGGTTTCGGCAGCGCTCGCGCGCGAGCAGGGCTACCGCATCAACGCGCTCACGATCGACTACAACCAGCGGCATCAGTGCGAGATCGATGCGGCGAGCGCCATTGCGCGTCATCTCGGTGCTGCGCGCCATGTGGTGCTGCCGCTCGACTTGCGCCGTTTCGGAGGCTCTGCGCTCACCGACGACATCGCCGTGCCCAAGGAAGGCGTGGGCGAGGACATCCCGGTGACTTATGTGCCTGCGCGCAATCTGGTGTTTCTGTCGCTGACACTGGCCTGGGCCGAGGCGATCGGGGCCAGTGACATCTTCATCGGTGTGAATGCGCTCGACTATTCAGGCTATCCGGATTGCCGGCCAGAGTTCATTTCCGCATTCGAGAATATCGCGGACCTGGCGACAAAGGCTGGGGCGGAAGGTGAGCCGTTTAGCATCCGCGCACCGCTCCAGTTTCTGGGCAAGGCAGATATTGCGCGCGAATGCATTCGGCTCGGGCTGGATCCGGCGATGAGCTGGTCGTGCTATGATCCGCAGCCTGATGGGCGTGCGTGTGGGGCGTGTGACAGCTGCCGCTTGCGCAAGGGCGGCTTTGAGCAGGCTGGCCTGACAGACGGGACCGACTACGCGGCCTGATCGGGGCGTTGGTCTGGCGCTTGCTCATGAGGCTGTAAGCGCGGATGGCAACTCGGGAATTGTCCATTAAGAGAAGGAGGCGAGGGCTTTAGCCCTGTCGACTTCCACCTGCGTTTGCCCTGCTGGCCTGACAAGGGGGCGCCGCCCACTTCTCTATTTCTCAAAGAGCCGCTGGTCACCACTAGGGATGATCGGCGGCCTTTTTATGCCTGGGGGCTCTCAGCAGGTCCCTTGAAGATGGGAGCAAATAGGCCTTACCCATAAGAAAAGGGGGCCGGATTTCTCCAGCCCCCTGATCTTTGTACCGTTGCCGGTCAGCTTACATGCCCGAACCCGGACCGTAAGTGATCTCGACGCGGCGGTTCTGCAGTTCGCGGACGCCGTCGGCGGTCGGAACGCGCTGGTTCTCTTCGCCGAAGCCTTCGCTCGAGATCGCCGTACCCGGGATGCCGTGCGAGGTCAGGTACGCCTGAACCGAGTCATTACGACGCTCGGAAAGACCCATGTTGTAGGTCTTGGCACCCGACGAGTCGGTGTAGCCAGCGAGCATGATCGGAACGTTGTCGCAGTTGCCGTATGCCGTGATCGCGCTGTCGAGGACCGTAGCGGCCTCGGGCGTGATGTCCGAGCTGTCCCAATCGAAGAACACGATGTACGGGCCCTTGTTGCAGACAACCTGCGGCGGCGGCGGCGGCGGCGGCGGCGGGGGAGGCGGCGGCGGCGGCGGCGGCGGCGGCGGCGGCGGCGGAGCCGCTTCCTCACCGAAGTTGTAGCTGATGGTGCCCATCAGCGAGTGCGAACGCCAGCGGGTCTCGAGGCTGTCACCAGCCGTGGTCACCAGGTCAATGCCGTCTGCATTGAAGAAGCGATACTTCAGGCCGACATCGACGTGGTTCGAAAGCGGTGCGCGAACGCCCGCGAGAACCTGCCATGCGAAGCCCGTGTCGCTGTCATCGACGAGGTCGTAGCTGACGCGTGCGACACCGGCACCACCGCCGACAAAGCCCTGGAGGCCGTCGTCGGGACCGAAGTCAAGAAGGCCGTTGACCATGAACGACAGCGCATTCGCGTCGCCAAGGTAAGCAGCCGGACCAGCGTAATCGACATAGTTGTCGACGCCAGCTTCGCGGTAGCTGGCTTCGGTTTCGAGACGGAACGCCCCGAAGTCGTAGCCGATCACACCACCGCCGTCGAAGCCGGTGTCGAAGTCGAACTGGCCAACGTTGTCGACACCATTGATGTCTGCGTCAGCATCTTCGACGATCATGGCGCCGAAATCGAGTTCGGCATACCATGCGCCGTCGCGCGCGAGCGCGGGAGTGGCGATAGCTGTCGAAGCCAGCGCCAGTCCAATGACGAGTTTCCTCATACGTTTCCCCTACTGATAGAGATTTGGAGCCACCGAGTGCGAAGAGTCTCTAACCCTTCAACAATCTGCGCGCAAGCGCACATTGCGGACCACTGTTGCAAGAATGTCGCGCTGGAGAGGGCCGTAGGCCGTGCATCGCCACCGCAGCGGTAATTTTGCATTGCCCCTTTGCCCTCGTCCTTGGTCGCCCATCACGCCCCGGGTAACATACCCAGGACCTGCAAGGCCGTGACCAATTGCGTGACCGCGGCCCTTGCTTCGATGTCAACCACGGCCCCTCCGTTTGGTTCCTGAACACTCTGCGTTTTTTTCCAGCCGGCCTGGAAAAATCGTTCTTGTGCAGCGGCTATGTCGTAGACCCGCAGGCCGTCCTTGGGCAGCACGAAGAGCCACTGTCCGCCCTGCCTGCAGGCCAGGGCCTCGTCATGGCCCGCCCATTCGCCCGTGGCGCCTGCGCCGACCAACCAGGCCTGCCCATCGTCGGCAGAGGCAGGGGGCGTGGCCGCTTCACCCTCGATTGCGATGTGCAAGATGGCATCGAGACGAAAAAGGGCCTCGTTGATGAAAAATTCCTTCTGCGCCTGCCCCTGAAAAAGGAGGGGGAGGGTGTAGCGAGGGCTGGCGGCATCAAAGGTAACCGAGTCTGTCATGTTTGCGCTCCTTGGAACGGTTTCGGTCGTGGGCAGGGCAATGCATCAGGCCGGTTCGAGCGAGCCCAGGAGGAGGGCCGGGGAGAGTGCGTGGGTGCCTGCCTGGCGCACGCGCACTTGCGCCAGACTGGCAGCTTCACCGAGTGTGGCTATCGTTGCCGGTGAAATCTCGATCCGGGGTTCCAGGACCTGCCAGGAGGCCAGTGGCTGTTCGGGGTCACCCAGCGTCAGCAGGTAGATCTCGGTCTCCTCGACCAGCGGAACGTCGAGCGTGTCGGCCCAGCGCCATGCGCCGCGCGCGCGGCGTGTCCAGGTAAAGCGCAGGGTTCCATCGGGAAGACGCGTGCGGCGCGGATGGACCGGGGCGAGCGGACGTCGGGTGATGCCATCGAGGTGGACCTTGGTGCGTACCGGTGCGGCATCACCGCGCCCCAGTGCGACGACCTCGCGTTCCGCTGCGCTGCCCAGAAGAGCTGCGTCGAGGGGGCGGATGGCGGTGTCGAGGAGAACGAATGGCTCGCCCGGGGCATGGCCCGCCAGACCGGCCTCGCTGCCGGCAAGGCCGCGCAGGAAGCCGGAGAGCCGCCATGAGCCCGGGCTGATCGGGTTCGCCTTGGCGAACTGGACAAGTTCTTCGCCAACGAGCGCGAGATTGACGCCCCGGGCAAGTTCGGCCGTGTTTGCCCCAGCCAGAACCATCGTGGGATCTGTAAGGGTGACGTCGAGCCAGGACGTCCGGTCGAGCAGAAGTGAACTGGCGGGGGCCAGGGCATTGGTGGTGATCCCCATCAGGGCCCGGGTCCGTCCGGTCGATCCGAGCGGTTCCAGTGCTCCGCTGCCGGGATCGGCATAGAGCGCGGCGCCCGGCCAGCCCGCGCTCGAGGACGAAGCCGCCGCGTGGGGGAGCGGTGCGTCGCTGTGCGCGCTGGCGGCGCCGAGGGGAAGTTCGAACGCGACCAATTGCGTCTCGCCCGGGGGCAGGTCCATGGGAGGTGCATAGCGGCCCGGGGTTCCCGACAGAGGAGTGGTGTCCAGCGTTGCTGTGGGCAGGCGGCGTTCCAGTTCCAGCTCGACGCCTGCCTCGCACCATTCCCAGGCCCGCACGCGCCAGGTGCCGGAATGTCCCGGTAGGCGCACTTCGACGCCCGGTGCAATGGCGGGATCGAGTTCGGTCGTACGCCAGGCGATCGTATCGCGTGCGCGCTCCGCACGGCGGTGGGCATGGTGGATGAGGCGGGCGGCATTGGCCGCATCGAGGCTCGCGGGGAGGTCGATGCCGACCGGCGTGCCGGGGGCGGGGCGGCCCGCAACGCGCTGCACTCCGGGTAGGTAGTCGCGGTCCTGGTCGTAGTAGCGCAGGAGCGAAAGAGGGCTTGGCGCGGGTTCGCCGCGGCTCCGGGCAAAGCCGCTACGCACGCCGAACCCTTCTGGGTCCTCGGCAACGGCGGCAGCGCCGAGTGTCTTCAACGCGCCCGTATGACTTTCATGCCGTACGATCAGGTTTTCGCCCGAGGCATCGGTGTCGAGGGGGAAGACCGCGTCGAGCGCCTGAAGGCTTTCCACCACCGGACCTGAACAGCTGAAGCCTGTCAGTTCGGGCAGCTGGGCGCTGGTTTCGCAGGCCTCGAGCGCGTCGTCGAGGATGTCCTGCAGGTGGACCGTATTGCCCGCGAAGACTTCGAAGGTCAGGGCGGGAATGCGGTTGTAGAAGTCGGCGAGCTGCAGGTCCTCGAAGACGACGTAGGCAAGGCCACGATAGGCGGGGCAGTTCTGGGCGCCCTCGGCGCTGGCAAGCAGGGGGTCCAAGGGCTGGTCGCCGCGCCCTGTGTGAACGCGCAAGGTGCCGCCAGCCTTGAGGTCCCCTTGCGCGCCGCGCAGCAGTTTGCCGTCGGCCCAGATACGCCCAATGCCCTCTATTGGACGGCTGGCGAGCGCGACGGCGAAGCTTGCACTATAGGTGTAGGTGGAAAGGGCAGGCGAACCCTTGCCGGTGCCCACCGTCTCGCTGTGCTCGGTGAGCTCGGTGGCCCAGATCAGGCTGCCCGCGACGCGCATCGCGCCGTAGTGACGGGGCAGGACCTCGCCATAGGTCGAGCGCGTCGCATCGAGTTCGCGCAGGCGCGGCCCCTGACGGGGCGAGGCAAACAGGGCGCCGTCGATCTGGCGACCGACCAGCGAACCGATGGCTCCGCCTATGGGACCGGCAAGGGCCGTGCCCGCCGCGCTGAAGACAAGTGTGGCCATGAGGAAGGTGTCCCGCAGGAGTGGATCAGGAGGAGGGAAGGCGCCAGGCACCAAGCTGCCGCCACGACGCGGGCAGCGGCCCCTCGACGATGCGGCGCAGGCCCGCATGGGCGTGGATCGCGATGTTGCGCTCGGGCACGCTGTGAACGACGAAATGGTATTGGCATGCGCCGGTGTGGACCATCGAGATGTCACCGGGCGCGGGCTCGCCGTGAGCCGTGTTCAGTCCGGCGGCAGCGAGAACGCTTCCCGCATCGGGGGGCTGGCAGGAGCGCAGCGTATAGCGCGCCGGTAGCGCAAGGGGGCGACCCAGCCTCGCCAGGGCGCTGCCGACAAGTCCTGCGCAGTCCAGTCCGCTCGCCGGATCACGTCCGCATAGCCGGAAGGGCGTGCCTACGAGCGCGCGTGCAGCTTCGACCAGGGCGTCAGGCGTGGGGACAAGATCGGGCGCGCGGGTCACAAGGCGGACGGGTAACGCTGGAGCAGGTCGTTGCCGGGCAGGTGCGGCTCGCCCCTGAAATTGATGGCGTTGGCAAAGCGCGTGGAGCAGGTCTCCAGCGTGTGGTCGCAGCCCTCACGCAGGCGCACGGGTGTGCCTGGGATGGGAGCTGGTTCTATCGGCTGGTCGAGCACCAGCGCGCCCGCAGCGGTCACACCGAGAATGGCGGTGACCTGGCCTGTGCGCGCGCCGTCGAGCCAGCGCAGCGTGCCGCCTGTGAACAGGGCAGGATCGGCGAGGCTCGCAGGCGTGACGCTGTTTTCCTCCTCGTTGGCCTCGAGGATATGTGTTTCGGTTTCGAAGCGGCGCGCATTGAGGTTGCAGCCAGGTCCTGCAAAGACCGCGCGGCACGAAGGGCTGGTGCGGGGAAGGGTGTCGCGCGCGAGTTCGCTCTTGCGCGAGGAAAGCTGGGCCTCGAAGCCGCCGTCGCTTTCCAGGATGGTGCCAAGGCTCCCGGTGTAGAGCAGGTGGCGCTCGCAGGTTTCCCAATCGACGAGGCCGATACGCACCCCCGCGCCATCGAAGCGGCCCTGCTCGAGGTCCTCCTGGGTGATCGAGCCATGGGTGATGGCGCCGCGCACGTCGGCGCTGTCCGGCTCGAACCCGGCCGAACGGCGGATCGAGGAGGGCAGCATTCCGGGCGAGGCGCGGTGCAGGACCCCATCGAACCACAAGTCCGCGTCGTGGGTAGTGAACCCCAGCGTCACGCCGTCGCGGCGCAGGATGCGCCAGAACAGGGCGACGGTTTCAAGCTCCTCGGAAAACCATGTGCGCATCATGGGGCCTCCCGGATCTCGACGATGGGTACGCTGGGGGCCTCGCCCGCGGCGAACGAGGCGCCCGAAATCTCGAGCTGGTCTTCGGCAAAGCGCACGGGCACATCGAAGAGGAAGCCGGCGCGTACCATGCTCCCCGCAGGGGGCGCTTCGTCGAAGGTGATGATACCGCCGGGAGAGAGGGTCCAGTTGCCCTCCTGGACCACGCCATCGAGCGAGACGAGCACGCTCGCGGCATCGGGCCGGGTGATCCGGCGCACCTGCAGGGCTTCGGCTTCGCCATAGCACTTGAGGAGGGCGAAGTCGGCGCGCAGGCCATCTCCCTCTCCCAGTTCCTGGTCGAGCTCGGTGGGAGTGCCGACCATGCCAGCCGAGCTGAAGTCGCTCGGATCGCGCAGGCGAAAGCCACGCGCAGGGCCCCGGCGAGCACGGAAGAAGGCGATGAGCGTGCCCAGTTCGGCCTCCGAGCGCACACCCGGCCCCACATCGAAGCGCAGGCGGGCATTGGCCCAGAGGCTGTTGCGCCGCTCGAAGCCCGAAGCGGTGACCGAGACGCTGGTCGAGAATTCGGGGACCACGGTGGCATCGCGGCCGAGCGCGAGAGGATAGAGAATATCGTCGAAGGCCTGCATCGCCTCGTCTCCGGTCGGGGGGGAAGGGGGCGCGGGAAGGCGCACGTAGCCATCGCGCATGATCTGGGGCAGCGCCCAGACAATGATCTCATGGGGACTGCGGGACAGGGCCTCATCGATGCCATCATCGATGCGCCGCCACAGGTCGGCATCGGTGGGATCAAGGACGAAGCCCGCGAGATAGTCCTGCTCTGCCGGGGGATAGCCCAGGCGGGTATTCACCGTCTCGTAGGCGCGGCGGCGCGCGGCATCGCGCCCCTCGGTGAGCCAGTCGTAGTCCTCGACCTGGAGGCGGTCGAAGGCGGGGGCGGCCCAGCCAAGCGGCAGGTTGGCGCGGTAGAGTTCGGGCATGGCAGGCGCGAGGATCGTGGGCGTGAAGACGAGCGCCAGCGCTTCGACAGGATCGGGCGCCACGGCCGCGCGGACCGCGCTCACAAGTGCCGCAGTGGACTGCGCGAGCAGGGCTCCGGCGGCATCGAGCAGATCGGTCTGCGCGGGAGTGAGGGGCGCGCGCATGTCCGGGATAGCCACGGGATCACCGCCGAGAGCCGCAGCAGAGGCGGCATCGTAGAGACAGATTCGGCCCTCCGCAGTCGTCCACCACCAGGGCTCGCCAACCTGGAAGCGCACCTCGCACCCCGCGTCCGTCATCAGCTGGGCGAAGGCACCGCCGACCGACTGGAGCCAGGCCATCGCCTGGGCGTGGGCCGGGGAGAGAAGGGAGGACGGCGGCTCCCAGCCCGTGAGCGCCGGATTGCCCAGATGGTCGCGCTGCATCCAGTCGTCGGGGCAGTGCTCGGCGAAGAGTTCGTAGGACAGGGATGCAATGGGCCGAAACCCTTGCGCGGCGCACGCGGCGAAGAAGGCCGCATGCCACGTGCGCGTGGGGGTGTTGAGCGGGTCGCCGGACGTCGAGACCCGGAAGTCGCCCGAGGCCTGAGCCAGGCGGAAGAAATGGCTCATGCCCACGTAGTGCAGGACCGTGCCGCGGTAGCCGAGCTGGCGGATCGTGCGCACGAGCCGGGCCGGGGTCTGGACGCCGTCGTCATCATAGCCGGTCGCGATGGCAAGGCCGTGCGGGGGCAGAAAGACGTCGCCGATCTCAAGCATGGCGCGCTCGCCATCGCAGGTGATCGCGCTCATCTCGATCCAGCCTTCCGCTTCGGCGGAGAGCGGGGTTTCACTGCCCGCCACGTAGCCCAGCGGCGCGAAGGAGATGAACATCCGGTCGATATCACCCGGCCACACCGGATCGGCGTCCGCCGGGAGCGAGAAGCCGCCTTCAAGCTGGGAGAAGGGCAGCGTGATCACCGCGTCCTCCGGGCTGCCCTGCGCATAGTTCCAGAGGCGCACGTACCAGGTGCGCACGGCCCCTTGCGCATCGCGGCCCTCGATGGTGAGCGTCGGACCATTGACCGCGTCGAGCGCCAGTACCCCGCCCGAACGCCAGCGGAAGCTGAGGTGCGTGTGGGAATAGTCGCGGTCGGTGCGGTAGGCGAGGAGCGGGTGGTCGAGCGTGTCCTCGCTTGCCCAGATCAGGCCGCCAAGGTCGGTCTCGCGCAGGAAGCTGGCTTCGACGCGCAGGGCATCGGGGGCTGTCGAGACGATCGTCGCGACCATGGGCCGGGGATAGTTGACAGTCCAGAAGCGCGGATCGAAGCGCTGGATCCAGTCGCTGTCCTGTCCCTTGCGGCTGTCGGCAAGCCAGAAGGCCATGGGCGGTTTCCTCGTCGGTGATGGGGAGGGCGGACGGAAGGTCAGGAGACGGTGAGGGCGCGGCGTACAGAGCTTGCGATCTGGCGCGAGGAGCGCTGCAAGGCGCGCGGGGCGCTCGCGCCGCGCTCACCGCCCAGCGAGATGGCCACGCGCACATCGCGCGATGGCTGGCGGCTTTCGCCCGTCTCGATCCGGCCCGCCGAGGTGGGCACGAAGACCTCGGGTCCCCGTTCGCCCACGAGATAGCCCTGACCAGGCGCCACGTTGCCGCCGGTGGCCCGGCCAGGCAGCCCGAGCAATCCCGGGACCAGACCGGCCAGGCCGCCGCCCGCGCCGCTGCCGCCACTGACCGCGCCGACCAGCGTGGTCATGCCTTGCGCGGCAATGGCATCGAAAGCGGAGAAGGCGGCATTCTTAAGGTCCTCGAAGCCCAGACTGCCGCGCCGGATCGCGCCGGTCAGACTGCGCTCGAAGCGATCGCCTGCACGGGAAAACCCCTCGCCAAGACCGGTGTCGATCTCGCCGCGCATGACCGCGATGTCGCGGGCAAAGCCCTGGGTGCTTGCGCGGACCTCGATCAGGAGTTCGTCGATGTCATCGCTCATTGTCTCGCTCCATCATGGCGTTGAGGGTGGCGCGGTCGAGCCCTTGCGAAGGGGCCTCGCTCGCGGGTTGGAGGATTGTCGCCAGTTCCTCGGGTGTGGCGTTCCAGAACTCGTGCGGTCGCCAGCCCAGGAGGTGGGCGGCAAGGGCGCACAGGCGGGTCGCGCCGGCCCCGAACCGCACCGGGGGCTCGCTCACACCGTGCCCTTCAGAATCTGGCCAAGCAGGGTGCGCAAGGGGACGGCGCAGCGGGCCAGGCCCAGCTGGGCAACGGCCTCGCCCACGGCTTCGCGCGGGACGGCCGTGGGCGGCTGGAGGCAGTGCCAGAACAGCGTGGCGACTTCGCCCAGCCGCAGCTGGCCCTCACCTGCCCGTTCAACCAGGGCATAGAGCGGCCCCAATTCCTCTTCGGCGGCGACCAGCGCGGCGAACGAGGGGCGTAAGGTATGCGCGCGCCCCGCGATCTCCAGTGAGGCTTCGCCGCGCAAGGGGTTGGCAGGCGCGCTCATGCGGCCGCGATCGCGCCCGAGCTTTCCAGCTGAAGCGTGTAGTTGCGCTCCCCGTTGAAATCGCCCGCATAGTCGAGGCGCTGGACGAGGAAACGGCCACGCAGCTTCTCGCCGTCCTCGAAGCTCAGTTCATAGTCGTCGAGCGTGCCTTCCATGGCGTTGACGCGGATACGCGTTTCGGCCGCACTGCCCAGGAAAATGCCCGCGGCGCTGACCGAGACGGTGCGGGTTCCCGCGCCCGAGAGCAGCTCACGCCAGCCCCCGCTGCCCTTGTGGGTGGTGACGACGGTCTCGCCGGTCACCGACATCTGCGTGGTGCGCAGGCCCGCGACGGTCTGGTAGGTCGGCGGGCTGGCGCCGTCGGAAATCTTGAGCAGGAACGCACTGCCTTTCTGGGCGGTCATGTCGGGTCTCCTGTGAGGAAGGGGTCAGCTGGCGAAGAGCCGGAAGGCGTATTCGAGAAGGATCGCGCGGCGGTTGCCGGGACGCTGCTCGGAGCGCGCGCGCAGGAAGCGGGACGTGATGATATCGATGCCATCGTGCGTGGCGGGCAGGCTTTCGATGCGCGCCTCGATGCTCGTGACGAGCGCAGCCAGGCTGGCGGGGGCATCGCCCCGGCCCTGCAGTTCGAGCGCCACGCGTATCTCGCGGCCACGGTGGGTCTTGCTGCTCCAGTCGGTGCTGGCGCTGGTGGCTATCGCCAGCCAGGGCAGGCTGGTGCGCGAGGGGGCTTCCTCGCAGATGGCGTTGAGGGTGCCGGACAGGGCCGGGTCACCCTGAAGCCAAGCGAGGAGCGCGGCGCGCAGGAGCACTTCTTCCATCGGTCATCCTTTCCGGAAAAGCGGCCAGACAAGCTGCGCGCGGCGCCAGGGGGCATCTTCGTCGCGGGCGGCGAGGCGGCGGGCGGCCAAGGTTGCTTGGGCAAGGCGCCGGGCCTTTTGCGTCAGGCTGCGGGCGAGTGGCTCGAAGCTCTTTGCGCTGTCGCCATCAAGGCGCCGTTCGCTCATGCGAGGCGCATCCGGCGCCAGGGCCGCCACAGCGCTGCGACCGAGGCTGGGGGCAGGGGCGAGGCACCGCTTCCTTCGCGCTCGCGGTGCTGGTGGGCGGCGAGGCGCACGATGCCCTGGCGCAAGGTCTCGGGCAGGGTGTCCCAGTCGGGAGCAAGCCCGGCGGTGAAGCGCACGGCTAGGCGGCCTGCGGCACGAGATAGCAGGTGCACGCGACCCGTCCCGTCCGCCGCCAGATCAAGTGCGTAGTCGCTGGCTGGGACAGGTGTGCGGGTGCCGTCTGCAGCCAGGTTCTGGAGCGCGGTGATGGCCTGGACGGGGCGGGTGGTAAGGGAGTTCCAGTCACGCGCGGCGGGGAGGATTTCCTCGCAGGTGCATTCGAGGGGGAGCAGGCCGGTAAAGGCTTCGCAGGTTTCGAGCGCTGTGGCGAGCAGGCTGGCCAGCGCATTGTCTTCGTACCCGGTCGTGATGCCGAGCCACTGCTTGAGCTCGGCAAGCGCCGATGACGGCAGCGTGGCCGGCGTAAGGATGACCCGGTTCATCGGCATCTCCGATCGTTGTCGTGGGCAAGAGAGAGCAAGGAAAAGAAGGGCCCGCGCCGTCCGAGGGGAAGGCAGGCGGCGCGGGCCGGGCGCGAGGGCGAGCGGGGAGGGGAAGACCCGCCAGGCGAGCAAGGAGGGCTTCCGGACGAAGGGAAAAGCCGTCCTTCTCTGCACATCTCGCGCCGAGGTGGATCAGGCCGCGATCTTGAGCAGCTTGATCGCGTCGGAATCAAGCACCTGGCCGCCCACGCGCTTGGTCGCGTAGAAGTGGACGAAGGGCTTGTTGGTGAAGGGATCGCGCAGGATCGCGGTCGCGCTGCGCTCGGCGATGAGGTAGCCCGCGCGGAAATTGCCGAAGGCGATCGGGGTGGCGTTCGCAGCAACGTCGGGCATGTCCGAGGCCTCGACCACCGGGTAGCCGAGCAGGCGGTCGGGCTGGCCATCGACCAGGCCAGGCTGCCACAGAAAGGCGCCGTCGCTGGTCTTGAGCTTGCGCACCAGGGCCAGGGTCTGCGCATTCATCACCCAGCTCGCGCCCTGGCGATGCCCGGCCTTGAGCGCGTGGACAAGGTCGATGAGCTTGAGCTCCGGGTTCCCGCCGAGCGTGCTGGCATTGCCCGAGACGACATGCTGGAGCGTGCCGAACTGGCGCGTGGCATCGCCCGCCGTGCTGGTCGTGCCGGTGAGGAAGCCCATCGGCTGGTTGGTGCCCGAGCCCGAGATGAAGGCGGCCCCTTCGGCGCGGGCGAACTCGGTCGCGATTTCGTCGGCGAGCCAGGTGGGCAGGTCGAAACCGGCATCGTCGAGCATGGCCTGGCTGGCCGCCGGGTTGGCGTAGAGCTCGCCCGTGGGCGGGGCGATCTCGGCGAAGCTGGGCGTGTCGGTTTCGGGGCGCGCGGCGGTCTCGCTGACCCAGCCCGAGGCGGTGCCGCCCGTCGAGATCAGCTTGCGGTAGCCCGCCGAGCCGGTCTGGACGACCTGCGCGATCGAACGGATCGGGCTGACCGACTTGAGGCGTGCGGCGATGAGCGCATCGATCTCACGCGGGACGGCATAGCCGCCGTCGGCGGGCACCGCGCCCGAAATCGACTTCCACTCGGTCTCGCGCCCGGCGCGCAGGTAGCCATCGACGAAGCCCTTCAGCTCCAGGCTCGGCGCGCCTTCGGCGGAGCCGGCGATGACCGGGCGGGCCGCGGCACGGCTGACGCGTTCCAGGCGCGCCTTTACCTCGTCGACATCGCCGCGCAGGGCCTCGACGCTCTGTTCGGTCGCATCCATGCGGGAGACGAGGTCAAAGGACGAATCGAGCGATTCGGCCGGGACGGAATTTTCCATGGGGTATCACCTTTCGCGGGGAGTGGAGCCGCCCGCGACGGGCGGCAGGGAAACGGGGAAGGAAGCGGAGCGCAGGTCGTGGACCTCAGGAGACGAGGTGGACGCGCGCGCCGTGCTGCATGGGGTGGGTGACCAGGCTCACCTCGAAGAGATCGACGGCGAGCAGCTCGCGTCCCGCAGGGCCGGTGCGGCTGGTGCGGGCGCGGTAGCCGAAGGAGAGGCCGGTCACGTTCCCGCGCTTCAGGGCAAGGCCGGGGGCGGCCTCGGGCCGGTCGAGCGCGGCAATGACGCGCAGGCCCCGGGCATCCTCGGAAATGGCCTCGATCCAGCCGATGCGCAGATCCGAACGGTGCTGCCACAGGAGCGGCAACGGGTCCTCGCGCGCGGCCAGGGTGTGGGCAAAGGCGCCGCGCCGGATCGTGTCGCGGCCTGCATCGGGGGTGTCGAAAAGCGCGGCGTAGCCTGCAAAGCGCAGGGTGGTCCAGGGCGCGGACGCGTGAGCAAGCGGGGCAGGCGCGATCACCGCAGCATCTCCGTCGCGCCGAGCCGGACTGCAAGGCCCAGCAAGAGCAGGGCGAGGAACCCGCGCACCGCCCAGCCGACCGCGGCGTTGCGCGCGCTCGTCTTCGCATCGCGCCAAGCGCGCAGCAGTTCGCGCAGCTCGCAGAGGTCCTCGGGCGCGGTGTCGTCGTCGAGGCCGACGAGGACCAGCATGCGCTGAGCGCCCACTTCGCTCGCTTCCTCGACGATCGCGCGCAGTGTCACCAGGTCCGAGCCTTCGGCCGCGGCCTGCGCGATCAGGCCGACCAGCATGTCCTTCTGGTTCATGATTTGTTCTCCGGCTGGCCGGTCGTGGGGGTGGGCGAAGTGGCACGCGGGGCCGAACGGGGTGGGAGGCCCAGCAGGGCGCGCTTCTCGTCCGCATCGAGGAAATCGGCGTCGGAGACCTGCGCCCAGAGCCGCTCGCGGTCCTCGGCCAGTGCGGGAACCCGGTCGAGGTCGATGGCGAGATCGGCCTCGGGAAACCAGGGGCTGAGCGCTTCGGTCAGGCCGGACAGCAGCTTGGCGGCCAGCGGCAGGAGGGTCAGGCGCCAGAGCGCGCGGTTGGCCTCGCGGTAGTTGGCATAAGTTGCATCGCCGGGCAGGCCCAGCAGCATCGGAGGAACCCCGAAGGCGAGTGCGACGTCGCGCGCGGCGGCCGCTTTCAGCGTGGCGAAGTCCATGTCCGCCGGGCTCATTGCCATGGCTTGCCAGGTAAGTCCGCCTTCGAGCAGCATCGGGCGCCCGGCGTTGCCCGCACCCGAGAAGGCGCTCGATAGCTCGCTCTTGAGGCGTTCGAACTGGTCGGGGCTGAGCGGCGTGCCCTCGCCCGTGTCGTAGACAAGCGCGCCCGAGGGGCGGGCCGCGTTCTCGAGCAGCTGGCGGTTCCATTCCGAGGCCGCGTTGTGAGTGGCCACGGCCTGGTCGGCGGCGCACAGGCAGCCCGCGCCGTAATGGTCATCGCCCGGATGGAAGTGGCGGATGTGGACGAGGTTGGGCGAGGCGTCCTCATCCAGAGCGGGGATCGTGATGCGCTTGCCCGCGACCTCGTAGGTGTAGGCGGTCGGCCAGCCGTCACCACCGGCAAGGACGGTGATGCGCTCGGGGCGCAGGGCGAAGAGCTCGACCGGATGGCCGCGCGCGTCCTTCAGGATCTGGACATAGGCATTGCCATGAAGAAGCAGCTGCGCGGCAAGTGTTTCGAGGAGCGACTGGCCCGCGCTGGTCGCGTTCACGAGCTGGGCGAGCGCGGGATCGGCGGGCTTGAGCGGCGCGCCCGCGATGCCTTCGGCCACGAGGCGCACCGCGCGCTGGGCGACCGGGTTCTCGAGGTAGGCGCGCTGGACGGAGCCGGTGTATTCATAGGGCGCGCGGCCCGAGCCTGCCTCGGCGAAGTACCAGGGCGAGGCGGCGCCGCGCGCCAGCGGGACGCGCGCGGTTTCGCCTTTGAAGGCGGCGGCAAGCGTATCGAGGAAGGACATGACCGGCCTTTCTCCCGCAAACGGGACAAGCAAAGGGATGGGAGGGGGGGAGGGCGAAAGCCCTGATGCGAGGGCTTTGGCCGTATCAGGCGAGGCGCACACGCGGCTGCGCGCTCTTGCCCAGAAGCAGTTCGGTGAGCGCCCAGACCAGCGCATCGGCGCGGTCGGGCGAGCGGCCCGGACCCTGGTAGGTGCCACCGGCCAGAAGGCCGCACATCTCGTCCTCGAGATCGGGGAAGGTGCCTGCGTGGCGGACCCGGCCCGCCTCGTAGAGTGCGGTGACGGGTTCGGCGCGGGCGACCTTGCCCCGGCTGGCGTGGACGAGCCGCAAGGGGAGGGCAAGGTCGGCGGCGCGCAGGACGCTGGCGACCATCGCGCCGCCCTGGTTGGCTTCGGCAATGACACGCTCGGCCTGCCAGGCCGAGGCGGCACTGGCGGCCGCGCGGGCCCAGCGTTCGGGGCTGGCTTGGCGCACCGAGGCGTCGGCCAGGACATGGGCACGGCCCGTCGAATCGAGACCGGCGACCACGATCCCGCAGGCATCGCCGCCCGCCGAAGCCGGAGGGTCGATGCCGACGACAACGCGTACAAGGTCGGTCGGCGCGGCCTCACGGCAGGCTTCGAGGAGCGCGCGGTTCCAAAGTGCGCCCTCGATGTCGGCGAGAAGTTCGCCGTCGAGCTCTTGGCGCCCCAGCTGGCTCTGCCCGTAGGCGCGGCGCACGTGGGAGAGGAAAGCGGGCGGCAGGTTGGCCGCGTTGTCTTCGGTGCGGCCACGGGTGATGGCGAGCGTTTCGTCCGGTTCGGCCAGCAGCCGGGTGACGAGGGGGACCGCGCGCGGCGTGGTGGTGGCGGTAAGCTGGGGGCGTTCGCCCAGGCGCAGGCCCAGGATGAGGTTGTCGTAGGCGCGCACCGCGCGCTCGGAGGCGTTGTCCCACTTGGCGATTTCGTCGCACCAGGCGTGGCTGTGCTGGGGGCCGCGCAGCGATTCGGGCTCGGCGGCGGAGAACAGAAGGGCCTGTGCGCCGTTGGGCCAGACAAGGCGGCGCAGCGAGGGTTCGAAGACCGGGCGGCGGCGCGCCGGGCAGATGGCAAGGAGGCCGCTTTCACCCTCGACCATGACCGCGCGCACTTCGGGCAGGCTCGCCCCGACAAGGGCGATGCGGGCGTTCGGATCGCGCTCGGCAACGCTGCGCACCCATTCGGCCCCGGCACGGGTCTTGCCAAAGCCGCGTCCGGCCATGATCAGCCAGGTGCGCCAGTTGCCCTCGGGGGCCAGCTGTTCGGGCCGCGCCCAGAGCTTCCAGTGGGTTTCCAGTTCCTCGCGCTCGGCTTCGGTCAGCGCGCGCAGGACCTGGTGGCGGTGCTCGGGCGCCATGGCCAGGAGGATGCCCAGGTGTTCACTGTGCATCGCGGGCCCCATCGTTTCCGGCAGGGGAGGGCGCAGCATCGAAGCTGCGGGTGCGCATCTTCTCGATCTTGGCGTTGATGGAATCGAGAATGGCCTCGCTGTTTCGGTTCTCGACGATGGCGCGCTGGCGGGCGGCGGATTCGCGGTGGGCCGTCAGCAGGCGAAAGGCGGTGGCGTTGTCGAAGACACGGGTGCCGCGCTTCGCGCCCGTCGGCGGCTTGATCTCCCCTTCGCGCAGGCGTTGGAGGAGGGTCATTTCCAGGTGGTCGTAGCCCTCGCACAGCGCTTCCTGCCACTGGCGGTAGAATTCGGGATCATCGCGGCGCGCCTCGTAGGCGGTGGAGGAGGCAACCCCTGCGGCCTTGGCCGAGGCGCTGACGTTCGAGGTGGCCGCCAGTTCGGCCAGGAAGCGCCTGCGCCAGTTGCGCGGGGCCGCAGGCTTCTTGGCAGGGGCACGCGTCCGTTCCGGGCGCGCGCCACCTGCGGACGAGGTCGTGTCCGCCATGGGCTCTCCGTGTGGGCATCGATGGAAGGGGGAAGGCCGGGCGGAGCGATTCGCAGGTCCCATCCGGCGTTGTTCTCCTTATGTACCAATATCGGCGTGCGATGTCAAGCTCAATAACCAGATAGGTTATCGCTTGCCGCGCTGCAGCGAGGCGATTAAGCACACGGACCTGAGTGATTAACCGGGGTTCCTGATGCTGCGTCGCCTTTACGATTGGACCATGGCCAAGGCGTCGCACCGCCACGCCGAACGCTGGCTGGCGGGGGTCTCCTTCGTCGAATCGAGCTTCTTTCCGATCCCGCCGCACCCGCTGCTGGGCCTCATGTGCCTGGCCGAGCCGAAGAAGGCGGTGCGCTTTGCCGCGATCACCACGCTGGCTTCGGTGCTGGGGGGCGTCTTCGGCTACCTGATCGGCTTTTTCGTTTATGACCTGGTCGGCGAGCCGATGCTGGCCGCGCTGGGCTTGGCCGAAAGCTTCCCCAAGGTGCGCTGCTACTTCCAGGCGCACGGCGAACTGGCCGTGCTGCTGGGGGCGATGACGCCGCTGCCGTTCAAGCTGCTGACGATCATGGCCGGGTTCATGGAGATGAACTTCCTGACTTTCGTGATTTCCGCGCTGGTAGGGCGCGGTGTGATCTTCATGACGGTGGGCGTGCTCTTCCGCCTATTCGGGGCTCCGATCAAGGCGATCATCGACAAGCACCTGGGCAAGGTGACGGCGCTCTTCGGTATTCTCCTGGTGGGCGGCTTTGCCGTGCTCTCGCTGGTGGGCGGCAGCGCGAAGGAAACGCGGGAAACCTGTGCGCCCAGCGAGGTCGCCGCTCCGGCCTGATCCGGGCGCCCGGTCCAAGGAACCTTGCGGGACTTCCCGCGCTTCTCCTGTGAATTTCGCAGACGGGCCGCGCGTCGGAGCGAGGCCTTGCGCGCAGCAGGAGGAATTGACCGATGCCGTTCAAGATTGCCGTCGTCGTGGGGAGCATCCGCGCCGGGTCCACCAACCGCAAGGTCGCCGAGGCGCTGACCCGGCTGGACGCGGCGAGGGACCACACATTCACCTTCGCCGACATCTCCGGCCTGCCGCTCTACACCGAAGAGGATGACGAGGCGCAGGCCCCGGAGGTCAAGGCGCTCAAGGCGCTGATCGCGCAGTCTGATGGCGTGATCTTCGCGACGCCCGAATACAACCGCTCGATGCCCGGTGTGCTCAAGAACGCGATCGACCACGGCTCGCGCCCCTATGGAGAGAACAGCTGGCTGGGGAAGCCGGCCGCCGTCTTCGGCGTGTCGCCCAGCGCGATCGGCACCGCCATGGCCCAGCAGCACTTGCGCAACGTGATCGCGTGCCTTGGCATGCCCACGCTGACCCAGCCTGAGGTTTTCCTGCAGTGGAAGGACGATCTCCTGACCGAAGAGGGCACCGTGGGTGAGGGCTCGGCCGATTTCCTCGGCGGTTTTCTGGAGAAGTTCCTCGACCTGGTGGCGCTGCACGCCAAGGCCTGATCGACCTCGCCTTCTGTAACCATGAAAAAAGGGCGGCCCGGGTTCGAGACCCCGGCCGCCCTTTTTCGTGCGTAACTGACCCTGAAAAAATCAGCCCAGGATGTTCACGGCCTCGCCAGCGCGGGTGAACATGCCGATGATCTGCTGGACCTGCTCGGCCGAGTGTTCGGCGCAAAGCGAGCAGCGCAGCAGCGTCATGTTGGCCGGGGTTGCCGGGGGACGCGCGAGGTTGACGTAGAGGCCTTCGTGCAGGAGCGCTTCCCACATCGCCGCGCCGCGTTCCAGGTCAGGCATGATGACCGAGATGATCGCGCTCTGCGGCTCGGTGGTGCCCAGCTGGAAGCCCGCGTCGGTCAGGCCCTTGTGCAGCGTCTTGGAGTTTTCCCAGAGGTGTGCGCGCTTTTCGCCCGCATCCATCAGCTTGCGGATCGAGGTGCAGGCCGTGGCGACGACGCTCGGCGGCAGGCTGGCGGTGAAGACGTAGGGGCGGCAGACGAGGCGCATGACCTCGAACTTGGGGTGGTTCGAGACGCAGAAGCCACCGACCGTGCCGACCGACTTGGAGAAGGTGCCGATGACGAAGTCGACATCGTCGAGCACGCCCTGCTCTTCGGCAACGCCGCGCCCGTTGGGGCCGATGAAGCCCATCGAGTGCGCTTCATCGACAAGGACCATCGCGCCGTACTTCTTGGCGACCGCGATCATCTCCTTGAGCGGAGCGATGTCGCCCAGCATCGAGTAGACGCCTTCGAGCACGACCAGCTTGCCCGCGCCTTCAGGAATGCGGCGCAGGCGCTTTTCCATGGCCTCGATGTCGTTGTGCTTGAAGGGCACGACTTCGGCGTCGCCCATCTTGCACCCGTCCCAGATCGAGGCGTGGCTGTCGATGTCGAGGACGATGTAGTCGCCCTTACCCGCGATCGTCGAGATGATGCCCAGATTCGCCTGGTAGCCGGTCGAGAAGACCATGGCGTGCTTCATGTCGTAGAAGTCGCAGAGCGCCTGCTCGACCGCCTTGTGCGGCGAGTAGGTGCCGTTGAGCACGCGGCTGCCGGTCGTGCCCGAGCCGAAATCGTCGAGCGCCTGCTTGCCCGCCGCGATCACGTCGGGGTCGAAAGTCATGCCCATGTAGTTGTAGGTGCCGAGCAGGATGGTCTCGCGCCCGTTGCACATCGCGACCGTGGGCGAGATCACGCGCTCCATGACGAGGCCGAAGGGATCGGTCACGCCCGTGGAAAGCAGGTCCGTGCGCATCTTGATGAGCGGGTCGAACTTGCTGAACAGGTCGGTGTGCTCGGCCGTTTGGTTTTCGCTGATCATGTCGGTCATACTGGTTTCTTTCAGCCCTGCAGCTTCATCACCGCTTCGACGAGCTGGCCGAAGTTTTCGATCTCGGCCTGCTGGTTCATCGAGATGATGATGTCGAATTCGTCCTCGATGGCGGCCACGAAGTCCATGACGGTCAGGCTGTCGAATTCCAGGTCGTCGGTGAAGCGCGTGGCGTCGGTGATCGCGACCTCCTTCTTGTTGAAGGGTTCGATCAGGGCGATGATGCGGGCCGAAACGTCTTGGCGGTCCATGGTCATTGATAACTCCGTAAGGTCCGGGGCGCTCTGTGGTCCGGAAATGCGGCGCAAAAGCGGCACGGGTGTAACATGTCAAGCGCGGCGGGACATAACGCACTCTTCGCAAGGGCAGGAGCGCGGGCGGTGTGGCCCATGGGCCGCACTCAGATGAGCGCCCGCACGGCCTGCATGAAGGGGCCGATCGAGACCGGCTTGGCGAGGTAGCCCTCCGCGCCAGCCTCGCGAATCCGCTCCTCGTCGCCCTTGCCCGCATAGGCGGTCACCGCCAGCACGGGAATGGCGCGCAGGACTGGGTCCTGCTTCGCCGCCTCGATAAGGTCGAGCCCCGAGACATTGGGTAGCTGGATGTCCATGATGACCAGGTTGGGCACGAAATCGCGGGCCTTTTCCAAGGCATCGCGGCCATCGGCGACCGGCTCCACGGCAAAGCCCTGGCTGACCAGGACGTCGCAAAAGAGTTTCCGGTTGAGATCGTTGTCCTCGACAACGAGGATGCGCTTTGCCATGCGGTGCCCGAGCCCCATCTAAGGTTCATCGACCGCTCTAGGACAGCCAAGCGAGACTGACAATTCTTCCCAGATCGCCATCCCCCGCAAAGGCCGACGCGCCCGATCCGCAGGCCCTTTCCCTCAACGCGCTGGGCTGGGTGCTGGCGGACGGCGACCGCGCGCAGCGCTTCCTGGCGCTGACCGGCCTCACGCCTGACGACCTGCGTGCCTCGCTGGACGATCCGGCAACGCTGGCCGGGGTGCTCGAATTCCTGTGCGCCTACGAGCCCGACCTTCTGGCGGCAGCCGAGGCGCTCGGGGTCGAGCCGCAGGCGATCGCCGAGGCCCGTGAAAGGATGGCGCGATGACGAAGTCACGACTCGGGGCACAATCGAGGAAACGGCCATGACCCGCCCGCTGCTGATTACCGACTGCGACGAAGTTCTGCTCTACATGATCGGCCACTTCTGCGACTGGCTGGAGCAGGACAAGGGCGTCCTGTTCGATTTCGAGAAGCCCGGCTTCACCAATTCCATGACGCGCATCGGCTCGGGCGAGAAGCTTGACGAGGCGGAGATGTGGGGCCTTCTCAACGCCTTCTTCGATGACGAGATGCACCGCCAGACCCCGGTCGACGGAGCGATGGAGGCGATCGGTGCGATCCGTGAGCACGCCGACGTCGTGGTCCTCACCAACCTGATGGACCACCGCAAGGATGCCCGCGCGGTGCAGCTGCGCGAATTTGGGCTCGACCTGCCGATCTTTACCAATCAGGGTCCCAAGGGCCCTGCGCTGAAAGCCATCCTCGAGGAATACCGGCCGAGCCGTGCGGTCTTCGTCGATGACCTTGCGCAGCACCACGATTCGGTAGGGGACACCGCCCCTGCCGTTCACCGCCTGCACCTGTGCGCTGAACCGCGCCTCGCACGTTTCATTCCCTGCGCCCACGAGGCCGGGCATGCCCATGCCCGGATCGATCGCTGGAGTGAGGCGTTGCCTTGGGTACTGGCTCGCCTCAAGGGCGAAGATGAAGAGGATACGTCCCATAATGAGTGATATCGAAACCCGCCTTTCCGAACTCGGCCTGATCCTGCCCGAACCGGCCGCGCCTGTTGCGGCCTACGTGCCGGTGGTGGAAGCGGGCGGCCTGGCGCACGTCTCGGGCCAGCTTCCCTTCGTGGGCGGCCAGCTCGTCACCGGGCGCCTGGGCGATGACGTGTCGCTCGAGGAAGGCATTGTCGCGGCGCAGGCCTGCGCGGTGATGATCCTGGCCCAGCTCAAGGCCGCGCTCGGCTCGCTGGATCGGATCGAGCGGATTGTGAAACTCGGCGCCTTCGTCAACTCGACCGGCGATTTCACCGACCAGCCCAAGGTCGCCAACGGCGCCTCGGAACTGATGGTCGCGGCGCTCGGCGAAGCGGGCAAGCACGCGCGCAGCGCCGTGGGTGTGCCCGTGCTGCCGCTTGGCGCTGCGGTGGAAGTGGACGCCATCGTTGCTGTCCGGCCGGCTTGATCGCTGGCTGAGCCCGGCTCCGCGTGGGGACAGGGTCGGCTGGATCTTCCAGCATGACTTTGCCCACCGGGGCCTGCATTCCGGCACGGTGCCGGAAAATTCCATGGCGGCTTTCGCGGCGGCCATGGCGGGCGGCCATGGCATCGAGCTCGACGTGCAGAGGTCGAGCGATGGGCAGTCGGTGGTCTTCCACGATGACACGCTCGAACGGCTGACCGGCGCGCAAGGGGCGGTCAACCGGCGCAGTGCCGCACAACTGGCCGAGCTGCGTCTTCTGGAAACGGACGAGGCAATCCCGACCCTGCGGCAGGTGCTGGCGCAAGTGGCGGGCCGCGTGCCGATCCTCATTGAAATCAAGTCCCGGCGCGAGGGGCAGGTCGCCGGGCGCTGTCTGGCCGTGCGCCGTGTGCTCGAGGGCTATACCGGGGCGCACGCGGTCATGAGCTTCGATCCGCGTGTCGCGCGCTGGTTCCATCGCCACTCCCCGCACACCGTGCGCGGTCTCGTGATGAGCGAAGACGGGAACCGTACGCTGGCCGCGCGCGCCAGGCGGCGACTTGCAATGTGGAGCGCGAAACCCGACTTTCTGGCTTGTGACGTGCGCGATCTGCCGAGCCGCTTCGTGGCCGCGCAGCGCGCGCGCGGCGTTCCGGTGGCGACCTGGACCGTGCGCAGCGCGGACGAGGCCTCCCGGGCCAGACAGTATGCCGACGCGCCGATCTTCGAGGTCGGCGCGGTGCAGGACTAAGGCAGGAGTCGAAGGGCAGGCGTGAGCGAAGGCGAATTTACCGCAAGGGTGCATGACGGCGTCGGATCGCTTCCGGCCGCAGAGTGGGACGCGCTGGTGCCGGGGGGCAACCCCTTCGTGCGCCACGCCTTCCTCTCCGCAATGGAGGATTCGCAGTCGGTGGGCGAGGATGCGGGCTGGATTCCGGTCCCGATCACCGTGGAAGGCGATGACGGGCGGCTGGCCGCCGCGCTGCCCGCCTACCTCAAGGAACACAGCCAGGGCGAATACGTCTTCGACCATGCCTGGGCCGATGCCTGGCACCGCGCGGGCGGGGCCTATTATCCCAAGTTGCAGATATCGGTGCCCTTCACGCCCGCGACGGGGCCGCGCGTTCTCACCCGCGATCCGCAACTGGGCCTGGGGCTCCTGCGCGCGGCGGAGACGCTGTGCCGCGACAACGGCTTTTCCTCCGCCCACGCCACGTTCATCGCGCCTGAGCAGGTCTCGCTGTTCGAGCGCGCGGGCTGGCTCCTGCGCGAGGATATCCAGTTCCATTGGGAGAACCGGGGCTATACGACCTTCGATGAATTCCTGGGCGCCTTGTCTTCGGCCAAGCGAAAGAACCTGCGCAAGGAACGCGCAAAGGCGCAGGACGGCGTCACGATCCGCCGGCTGCGCGGGGGCGAGATCACGCCCGATCATTGGGATGCCTTCTGGTTCTTCTACCAGGACACCGGCGCACGCAAATGGGGCCGACCCTACCTGACGCGCGAGGCCTTCGACCTCCTGAGTGAGCGGATGGGCGAGGATATACTGCTGGTCCTGGCTTTCATCGACGAGGAACCGGTGGCGGGCGCGCTCAACTTCATCGGCGAGGACACGCTCTACGGCCGCTACTGGGGCGCCTCGATCGACAAGCCCTTCCTGCATTTCGAGCTGTGCTACTATCAGGCCATCGACGCGGCGCTGGAGCTGGGGCTCGACCGGGTCGAAGCGGGTGCGCAAGGGGGGCACAAGCTGGCGCGTGGCTATGAACCCGTGCGCACGGTCTCGGCACATTATATCGTGCACGAGGGCCTGCGCGCGGCCATTGCCGATTATCTGGAGCAGGAACGCGCGGGTATCGCGCGCGACCAACTCTTTCTCGGCGAACGAACGCCGTTTCGCAAGGCGCCCGAGTAGACCCGAAGGGGCGGCGGCTTCAGGCCGCCTTGCGCAGCGCGGCGTGCGGGGTGGCGCGCAGCCACTGGCGGGCGCGGCGCTGGGCTTCGGCGATCTCGCGTGCGGTCATCTCTTCGGCGACGTCGGCGCGGCACTGTGCGGCATCCTCGTGTTCGCCGACAGCGGCGAGGTTGAACCACTTGTGCGCCTCGACCAGGTCACAGGGGGCGCCATGGCTGCCGGTCGAGAAGGCGACGCCGAGATCGAAATAGGCCTCGGTATCGCCGACCGACGCCGCGGCGAGGCAATTGGCAATGAGAAGATCACCGGTCTCGGCCGCGACCGGGGAAGATTCATTGAAATCGTTTGCGTTGATCCAGGCAGTACCCATCTCGAAAAATCCCTTTGTGGCGGGCTCCGATTCTTGGGCCCCTTCGATAGCCTGAAGACTGGATTGTGCTGGTGAAGTTTGCGTTAACCGTGTTTGCGCAAAGTCGCGGTGGCGCTGTTCATGTTCAGCTGACGAAATCCGTTCAGGAAATGTGTGGGCATCGTGTGATAACCGCTTGTGCCGACAATAGTGCGGAACTATAGGCCGCTACGACCGCGGATTGCGAACGCGCTACCGGAAAAAATCCGGAGCAGCAGGGCTGAAGCGATTCGGGGCGGATACCTGCGGAGTTTCTCTGGATGGCAACGGCCCTAGAAAATGAAATTGACGTACTCGCCAAGGCACGGCGGGTCATTGGCGGCGCTTACGTACCGAGCGACGACGAATCCTACATGTCCGAACCGCAGCAGGAGTACTTTCGTAACCTGCTGATGGCTTGGAAGAAATCGATCCTCGATGCTTCGGCCGGTACTCTGGCCCAGCTTCAGGACGGACCGTTGCGTGAACCCGATCTCAACGATCGCGCCTCGAGTGAGACCGATTGGGGCATCGAACTGCGCACCCGCGACCGTCAGCGCAAGCTGATCGCCAAGATCGACGCGGCACTGCGCCGTATCGAGGAAGGCGAATATGGCTACTGCGAGGTGACGGGCGAGCCCATCGGCATCGGCCGCCTCCAGGCGCGTCCGATCGCGACGATGACCGTTGAGGCGCAGGAAGCGCACGAGCGCCGGGAAAAGATTTCCCGCGACGACTGAGCGCGGCCGGATCCGGCCTGAACGTGGCTCGAAATCGGCTTTGAGAGGGCTATGGGGGCCGCCGCTATCGGTCCCTTAAGCCTTTGTTTGCCACTCTCGGTTACCAGTGCAGGGAAAGCAATCTGCTTGCCCGCGCGCCTCTGTCCTGTCATGTCGGGCCGCACGGGCAAGGCCGACCCGGGTGCCGGGCCAACGGCTGTGTCAGAGGCTGGACTTGATACCTATGGATGAACGCGAAAACCGCCAGATACCGCGCGACAGCCTTTTTCTCATGGCTGATCTGCATGTCGACGGGCTTGAGGGTGAGCATCGCATCAAGGTGCGCAACCTCTCGGCGGGCGGCATGATGGGCGAGGGCCCGGTGCGAGTCGTGCGCGGTTCGGTCGTCCAGGTGAACATCCGCAATCTTGGCTGGGTCGAGGGTTCGGTGGCCTGGGTCCAGGACAGCCGTTTCGGCGTGGCCTTCCATAGCGAAATCGATCCCAAGCGCGCCCGCGCGCCGGTCAAATCCGGCGAAGACGTCGCGCCGCGCTACCTCAGCAACCACAAGGAAGCTGGCCCCAGCGGGATGACCCTGCGCAAGATCTGATCCTGCCCCGTGCGGCAGCGGCAGGAATCGCGCGCACAAGCATTTGCGCAAGGTCCAAAATCGACTACTCGATGGGCATGCCCGCTCTGCGCCTTTTCGTTCGCACTCTCCTGCCCTCCTGCGCCTTGCTGCTTGCGGGCTGCGGGGACCAGGACAAGTCCGCTCTCGAGATCGCCGTTGTCGACCTGCCGTCCGAAGACGGACCGCTGGCCGAGGAGGACACGACCTCGGCGCGGTTGGTCCGCGCGGCAACGGTCGAAGGGCTGGTGGCTTTTGACGCGGAAGGGCGCGTCGTCCCGGCACTTGCCGACCGCTGGATCGTCACCGATGACGGGCAAAGCTACATTTTTCGCCTGCGCGATGGCGAATGGCTCGACGGCGAGGAGCTGACGGGCGCCTCGGCGCGCACGGCCCTGCTCGCCGCGCTGCGCAACTTGCGCGGAACGCCGCTGGAGCGTGACCTTGCCGGGATCGACGAGATCCGCGTGATGGCCGGGCGCGTGGTCGAAATCCGGCTCCTGCGGCCGATGCCCTACCTGCTCCAGCTTCTGGCGCTGCCCGAACTGGGGCTGGTCCACAAGGACGAGGGGGCGGGGCCGATGGCGCTTGTCACGGACCTGGAGGCGCAAGTCGAAGGCGGCGTCCCCGCGCCGCGCGCGGCGCCCGAGGCGGACGCAGCTGCCGAAGATGGCGACCCGCCCGAGGACGGGACGCCGCAGGAGACCGTTGTCCGGCTGGCTCCGATCGAGCCGTCCAGGCTGGGCCTCCCCGCCGTCGAGGCCTGGGAGGAGCGAACCCGGATGGTGGGCATGCATGTCCTACCGGGCACCGAGGCCGTCGCCCGCTTCAACGCGGGGCAGGTCGATCTGGTCCTGGGCGGGCGGATCCAGGACTTCCTGCTGACGCGCAGTGTCGGGATCCTGCGTGGTACGATCCAGCTTGATCCCGTGGTCGGTCTGTTCGGGCTTCAGGTCATGCGCGAGGAAGGCTTCCTTGCTGATCCGGCCAACCGCGAAGCCATAGCCATGGCCATCGACCGGTCCGCGCTGATCGATCCTTTCGGCGTGGGCGGCTGGCGCCCCACGACCCGGGTCGTCTCGCCCAGCCTGGAAGGGGACCTTGGCACCATTGGCGAGCGCTGGAGCGAGCAGTCGCCCGAAGATCGCCGCGCCGTGGCCTCCTCGCGGGTCCGGGCCTGGATGGCGCGCACCGCGCTGGAAGACGCTGAAGGTGAAGAGGCGCCGTCCAACGTGGGCGGTGCCGATGCTGGCGCTTCCCAAACTCCCCCGCTCGACAACGCCCCCGAGTTGTCCCTCTGGCTTCCCGAAGGCGATGGAACACAGATCCTCTTTGCCCGGCTCGCGGCGGACCTGGCCGCGATCAGCGTGCGTCTGACCCGCGCGGAGGTGGCCAAGGAAGCCGATCTGGTGCTCATCGATGATGTTGCGCGCTACCCGCGTGCCACCTGGTTCCTCAACCGTCTTTCCTGTGCCGCGCGCCAGGGCCTGTGCTCGCCCGAAGCAGACGCCCGTGTCGATGAGGCCGCACTGGCCTCATCTGCTGAAGAGCGCGCGGCTCTCATCTCGGAGGCCGAGGCGGAACTGACGGCCGCGAACGTCTTTATTCCCTTTGGAACCCCGATCCGCTGGTCGCTGGTGCGCGGCACGGTCAACGGGTTCTCGACCAACAGCTGGGGCTGGCACCCCTTGATGCCCTTGTCCTGGCTGCCCAAGTAAGAGGGACGGCAGCGACGTGGCTGCCGCAGGAAAGGCAGACAGGTGGTTACAGGACAGGGCTCGCCCCGGCGCATGGAGATGGAGCTTCCGCTCGGCAACGATCCGATGGCGATCCGCCGCCGGGTCGAGGCGTTGGAATACGTGCTCGAACGTGCGGTGACGGTGCCGGGGATCAACCGCAAGGTCGGGCTCGATGCCATTGTCGGGCTGGTTCCGGTCGCGGGCGACATGATCGCGGCCGCACTGGGCCTTTACATCGTCTGGGAAGCGCGCAAGCTGGGTATGCCCAAGTGGCAGATCGCGCGGATGATGGCCAACGTGGGTGTCGACACAGCGCTCGGCGCAATCCCGCTTGCCGGCGACCTGTTCGATTTCCTTTACCGCTCGAACAGCCGAAACCTGAAGATCATCCTCAAGCACCTCGACAAGCACCATCCGCACACGCGGATCATCGAGGGCTAGGCGGATGATTCTGCGACAGGGCGCGCTTGCCGCGCCGCTTGCCCTTGTTTTGGCCGGTTGCGGACAGGCCGACAGCGAGCCGGGGCCGGGGGGCGTTACCGTGGGCGAAGCGCGCGCGCTGGATGCCGCTGCGAAAATGCTCGACGAACGCCGGGTGCCGAGCGAAGCTCTCGTGCCATCCGGGATGGCCGCGCCGGTGCCGAGCGAGGCTGCACCGCGCTAGCGTCGGTCCGGTCCCTTCAGTCGGGGCGCACCTTGCCACGCCCGGCCTTTACCGCGCTGCGGATTTTCTTGCCCTTGAGGCGCTGGGTCTTGCCGACGCGGTTGAGGCGGCTCTTGGCCCGCTTCTGGGGTAACTCGTGCGCGCGTTCGATCAGATCGGCGAGCCGTTCGCGCGCGTCGGCGCGGTTGGCCTCCTGGGTGCGGAACTGGCGCGCGGTGAGGACGAGTTCGCCGCTGGCGGTGAGGCGGCTGCCCGCCAGTTCCTTGAAACGCGCAAAGACCGGCGGGCTGAGACGCAGCGCGTAGACGTTGAGCCTCAGCTGCACCGCGGTCGCCACCTTGTTGACGTTCTGCCCGCCCGGGCCCGAGGCCGCGATGAAGCTTTCCGAGCAGAGCGCCTGCGCGCGGTTGATGACGGTTTCGGCCTCGCTCATGCGTCTCCGAAACCGAGGGCGGCAAAGTCCGCAGGAAGCGGGGCCATCGCGCCGATCGGGTCCTTGGTGGGGCGGGGGACGAGCAGGCCGGCGGCGTGCAGCATGGTGCGCGGCGCGCCCTTGCGGCTGCCATAGACCGGATCGCCGACCAGCGCCGCGCCCAGGCCCGAGGCCGCATGCACGCGGATCTGGTGGGTACGGCCGGTTTCCGGGCGGAATTCGACAAGGGTGCGTCCATCGACCTCGGCGAGCTTGCGCCAGTGGGTGGTGGAGGGCTTGCCCTTGCGCGCCGGGATCATGCGCCAGCCGCTCTTGGCGGTGCTGACCTTGGAAAGCGAAAGCGCGATTGTGCCTTCCTCCTGTTCCAGCACGCCATCGACGATGCCGAGGTAGCGCTTCTCGACGAGGCGCTCCTCGAAGGCGGCGGAAAAGCGCTTGAGCGCCTTGGGGTTGCGCGCCAGCAGCAGGCAGCCCGAGGTGTCTTGGTCAAGCCGGTGGACGGGAAGCGGGGCGCGCTGGAAGCCGAGCTTGAGGTCTTCGAGGTAGTCCTCGAGACAGGCACCGCCCGCGCGCGGACGGTCGATGGGAAGCCCGGCGGGCTTGTCGATGACCAGCGCTTCGGCGTCTTCGTAGAGAATGGGAATGTTCATGCGGTGAGGGCCTTTGCAATGCGGCGCAGCGCCTCGTCGAGCCGGGCCTCGTCGGCGGCGAAGCTGATCCGGAAACCGTTCCTTCCGCCAAAGGCCGAGGCCGGAACGATGGCGACGCCATGTTCGAGAATGTGGAGGGCGAGCGCGGTGTCATCACCGAAACGCTCCATGAGCGGGGAGGCATCGATCATGCAGTAGAACGCGCCGTCGGGCGTTGGGGTGGAGAGGCCGGGGATCGCGTTGATCGCGGCAACGACCTGGTCGCGCCGGGTGCGGAAACGCTCGCGCCACTCAGCCAGAAACTCCTGCGGGCCTTCCAGCGCGGCGACGGCTGCGGCCTGGCTGATCGAGCACGGGTTGCCCGAGGAGTGCGACTGGAGTCGCTCCATTGCGCGGATCAGCCATTCGGGACCTGCGGCCAGGCCAATGCGAAAGCCGGTCATCGCATGGCTCTTGGAGACGCCCGAGATGGTGAGCACGCGGTCCGCCAGATCCGGGCACAGCGCGGCGAGCGTCGCATGGCCGCCACCTGTATAGTTGAGTGGGGCGTAGATGTCGTCGGAGAGGACCATCACGCGCGGGTTGCGGCGCAGGACCTCGGCGATGCCCAGCAGCATCTCGGCCGGGTAGCACGCGCCGGTCGGATTGCCCGGCGAGTTCAGCATCAGCCACTGCGTGCGCGGGCCGATCTGCGCCTCGAAATCGGCGGGCGAGAAGCGGAAGTTGTCCTTGGGCGAGGTCATCAGCGGCACGACCTTGCCCCCGGCGAAGCGGATCATCTCGGGGTAGCTGACCCACCAGGGCGAGGGCACGATGACTTCCTCGCCCTCGCTGACAGTGGCGAGGAGCGCATGGAAAATCGCCTGCTTGCCGCCCGCGCTCACCGTGATCTGCGAGGTCGGAACCGCGATGCCCAGATCGCGCTGGAAGTGGTGGGCTGCCGCGCGCTTCAGCTGCGAGGTGCCGCCGACCGGGGTGTACTTGGTGAGTCCGGCCTCGAGCGCGGCGTGGGCGGCGGCCAAGACGTGGGGCGGCGTGTCGAAATCGGGCTCGCCCACCGAGAGCGAGATGATGTCGCGGCCTTCCTCGCGCAATGCGATGGCGCGGTCGGTCATCGCGGTCGTCTGCGAGGGCGCGATGCGCGAGAGGGCGGTCGAAAGGTGGGTCACGCGAGCAGCCTTGCCGGAAAGAGGCCACGCACCGCGTTGCCTAGGAAGAAGCCGTCCACCAGATCGTCCAGCGTGAGGTCGGCTTCCTGCGCCTGGCCGCTTTCGAGCAGCGAGCGGCGCAGGACACCGGGCAGCAGGCCAAGCGTTGCGGGCGGGGTCAGGAGCACGTCGCCGCGCTCCACGAAGATGTTGGTGAAGCTGCCCTCGGTCACGCGGCCATCGTCGCGCAGGAGCAGGGCCTCGCCGGCCCCGGCCTCGCGCGCGAGCGCCAGGCTGGCCTCGTAGAAGGCGCGGTCGCTGGTCTTGTGGGCGAGGCGCCAGTCCGAGCTGTCGACCGGGATGCGCACGGCGGCGGCGACCAGCGGTTCGCTCGGCGTTTCGGGCAGGGGCGCAAGTTCAAGCGCATAGGCCCCGCTGCGGGCGGTCACCAGGCGCAGCTTGGCGGCCTGCGTTGCATCGAAGCACAGCGCCTGGATTGCGTTGCGCACCGCGTGGCGGTCGAACACGAAGCCCAGCGCCGCCGCGCTCGCCTTCATCCGTTCGAGGTGCATCTCGAGGAGGGGGATGCCCTCGTCGGGCGTGAAGCGCATGGTCTCGATCAGGTCGAAGCGCGCAGGCGATGGCGCCTTCCCCGATCCTTGCGTTCCCGAACCTCGCACGAAACCCCCTTTGACAAGACATTCCCGCCACTCCGGCAGGCTTTGCGAATCCGCGACGATGGCCGAGCCGACCCCCAGCCTCGCGCGGCCGCCGAACGCGCCGGACCCGGCGTTCTTCGGGGCCAGGCGCAGCGTGCGGATTGCCACATTGAAAGCCGCATCGCCAGTGGGTTCGATGTGGCCGATAGACCCGCAATAGACCCCGCGCGGGCCCTGTTCGACCTCTTCGATCAGTTCCATCGCGCGGATCTTGGGCGCGCCGGTGATCGAGCCGCAGGGAAACAGCGCGCGCAGGAGATCGAGCGGGCCCTTGCCCGCTGCGAGCCGGGCTTCGACCGAGGAGACCATCTGGTGCACGGTCGGATAGCTCTCGATTGCGAAGGGGGCAGGCACGCGTACGCTGCCCGGCTCGGCCACGCGGCTGAGGTCGTTGCGCATGAGATCGAGAATCATCAGGTTCTCGGCGCGATCCTTGACCGAAGCGGACAGCTCGGCGCGCAGGGCCGCGTCTTCGGTGAGGTCGCGCCCGCGCGGGCGGGTGCCCTTCATGGGACGCGCGTGGACCGTGCCGTCCGCGATCTGGAAGAAGAGTTCGGGCGAGAGGCTGAGGTGCCAGTCGCGCCCGTCGAAGATCACCCCGCCATAGCCCGCTTCGGAGGCCGGGCGCAGCTTGGCGTAGAGGCCCAGCGGATCGCCCTGCCAGGGGCCTTCGAGCGGCATCGTCAGGTTCGCCTGATAGATGTCCCCTGCGTGGATCGCCTCCTGCAGGCGGTCGAAGGCGCGGGTGTATTCGCCCAGCGTACGCACCGGCTTCATTGGCCCGATCCAGGCCTCTTCGCTGCCGGCATGGCGCGAGAGCCACAGCTCCATGGCATCGGGTGCGATCGCTTCGTAGGCGGTGAAGGCGCCGAACCAGAGGAGCGGCCCGTCGACCTCCTGGCCTGCGAAGCGCTCAAGCCTGGCTTCCAGCACCAGCCCGGCCTCGTAGGTCATGTATCCGGCCAGATGCAGTCCTTCGCGCGACAGCTCTTCCATCCGGGCAAGGGCGGGCAGCACCTCCTCTGGCGCGCGCGCGGACACGATCTCCACCGGGCTACGGTAGAGGCGGGCGTCCACGGCACCATGGGTGCGGGCATCGTCGAGGAGAATGAAGGGCTCGGTCATCGTCTTCGTCAGGCCCCTTAGAGCAATTATGCGTCCGGTGGAAACACCCGCAATGGCATGGATGGCCGGACGCAGCGGGCCAGATGTCACTTGCCCACGGCAAAAACACTCTCGACCCCGCGCATGGCTCGCCTCTATCACCTATTGCGTAGCCAGCCATTCCTGGCGAGCGGAAAAAAGAAGGCAAGATAAGGACGATGAGCGCACTCTATCTGGGATTGGGCGGAGACGGGCAGCGCCAGGAGCTGCGGCTGGACCGGGCCAACCGCCACGGCCTCATCGCGGGCGCGACCGGCACGGGCAAGACGGTCACCCTCCAGACGCTGGCCGAGCAGTTCTCCGCAAGCGGCGTTCCGGTGTTCCTGGCCGACGTGAAGGGCGACCTCTCGGGCATTTCGATGGCGGGAAGCCCGCTCTTCAAGAACGCCGACAAGCTGGAAGGCCGCGCGCGCGATATCGGCATCACCGACTATACCTATGCCGACAATCCGGCGGTGTTCTGGGACATCTATGGCAAGCAGGGGCATCCGATCCGCACCACCATCTCGGAGATGGGACCGCTGCTGCTCGCCCGGCTGATGGACCTCAACGATACGCAGGAGGGTGTTCTCCAGATCGTCTTCCGCTTTGCCGACGAGGAAGGTCTGCTGCTGCTCGATCTTGCAGATCTTCAGGCAATGTTGGCCTATACGGCGCAGAACGCTTCGGAATTGTCTGCGCGCTATGGCAACGTCACGAAGGCCAGTGTCGGCGCGATCCAGCGCCAGCTCCTCTCGCTGGAAGCGCAGGGCGCAGGCCAGTTCTTCGGCGAGCCGGCGCTGGAGATCGAGGATTTCCTCAAGTGCGACGAGAAGGGGCGCGGCTTCGTCAACGTGCTTGCCGCCGATCAGCTGATGCGCAGCCCCAAGCTCTACGCGACGTTCCTTCTCTGGTTGCTGTCCGAACTGTTCGAGGCGCTGCCCGAGGTGGGCGATCCTGAGAAGCCGCGGCTCGTCTTCTTCTTCGACGAGGCACATCTCCTGTTCGATGATGCCCCCAAGGCGCTGCTCGACACGGTCGAGACGGTGGTGCGCCTGATCCGCTCCAAGGGCGTGGGCGTGTTCTTCGTGACGCAGAACCCGGTGGACATCCCAGAGGACATCGCAGGGCAGCTGGGCAACCGCGTCCAGCACGCGCTGCGCGCCTTCACGGTGCGCGACAAGCGCGCGATCCGGGCCGCAGCGGAAACTTTCCGGATCAACCCGGACCTCGATGTCGAGGCGGCCATCACCGAGCTCAAGGTGGGCGAGGCACTGGTCTCCACGCTCGACGAGGATGGCGCGCCCGGCGTCGTGCAGCGCACGCTCATCGCGCCGCCGCGCTCGCGGCTGGGGCCTCTTGAGGCCCGCGAGCGCGCGATCATCCAGTCGGTCAGCCCCTTTGCTGGCAAGTATGACGAGGCGGTGGATCGCGACAGCGCCGAGGAAGTGCTTGCGGCCAAGGCCGCCGATGCGGCCGTGACGGCCGAGGAAGTCGCCGAGAAGGGCGAGGAGGAAGTGCGCCGCCGCGAGCGCCGCAGTCCCAGCCTGTGGGATGGCCTTGGCGGCAAGGCCGCGAAGGCGGCGATGAGCGCAGCGGCGGCCAGTGCGGGTGCAATCCTGGCCCAGAAGCTGCAGGGCAAGACGAGCCGCGCCAACCCCGGCGCCTCGGCGGCGAGCGCAGCGGCTGGCACCTTTGGATCGGCGGTGGAAAAGGCCATCGGCATTCCGGGCATCGGTCGCTTCGCTCGCAACCTCATTGGCGGGTTGATGCGCTAGCTCAGGCAATTTTGGGAGAAGGCGATGCGGATGCAGATCAGTCATGCAGGCACCATGGCGGGGGCGGCGCTCCTGGCGAGCGCGCTTTGCGCGTGCAGTCCCGATGCGCCGGAGCCAGCGCCGACGCCGACCACCTATAGTATCAACAAGGCGGACCTCTCCGCGCCCGAGCCCGGCGACATCTGCCGGACCCGCAACGCCGCCTTCCTGCGCGACGTGCTCTTGAAGATCAGCGCGGTCCTGCCTCCCGGTAGCCGTGGCCTCGATTTTCGGCAGTTCCGCGTCGATGAGGCGGACGACAAGGGGCCTTGGACGGCAACGGTCGGGTTCCAGGTCACTTTGCCCGGCGAACCCGCGCAGGCCATGCGCGCCGTGGCTTCGTTCGATCCGGAAGACTGCAGGGTCGGGGAATGGTCGGTTTCTGAAGCCGGGACGGGGGAGGCCTCGAAAAGATGACAGGTCCGAGGGCCATCGCCCTCGGGCTCCCCAAACTGTCGACCTCACCTTTCGCGCGCCGCCGTGGCGGAGAAAGGTGAGGTTGCCGGGTCTGGGGGCCAAGGGGTGATGACCCCTTGAAACTATTTTTTCTTTTTTACCCTAGCGGAATTGTCAGACGTGCGGACAGGCCTTCAATGCGGCCCTCGGCACTGTGCCGGTTGGCGAGGGTCAGCGATCCGCCGTGCTGGTCGGCGATCGCGCGGGCCAGCGCGAGGCCCAGTCCAGCGCCGCCGGTGGCTGAATTGCGCGAGGGATCGCCGCGGGTGAAGGGGTTCATCATGCTTTCGATGGACCCGTCCGGGATGCCCGGGCCGTCGTCCTCGATCACGATCACCGCCTGCCCGCCGTCCTTGCCGAGCGAGACACGGGCCGTGTGGCCATAGCGCAGGGCGTTGCCGATGAGGTTGCGCAGCGCGCGGCGCAGCCAGGTGGGGCGCAGTTCGAGCGCCATCCGGCAGGTCTCGCCCAGCTCCACCGGCTCGCCCATGTCCTCGTACTCCTCGACCACCGAGACGACGAGGGCAGAGAGTTCGGTGCGTTCGAGCGGGTCGCTCGGGCGTCCGACGCGCGCGAGCGAGAGAATGTCGTCGAGGGTGCGCACGATGTCCTCGATGGTGGTCGCCATGCGCGCGCGTTCGATGTCGTCCTCGACGCTCTCGATGCGTACGCGCAGGGCGGCGAGCGGGGTCTTGAGGTCGTGGCCGATGGCGCCGAGCATCACGTCCTTTTCATCGAGCAGGTCGACGATACGGGTCTCCATCGCGTTGTGGGCGAGGATCAGGCGCTGCATGTCCTCCGGGCCCGACACGGGGATCTGTCCGTCAAGGTCGCGGGCCACGGCAAAGTCCTCGACCCGGCGGGTGAGGGCTGCGAGCGGGCGGGTCATGCGGCGAAGGATAAAAGTGACGGCGGCCATCAGCACGGCGTAGATGCCCAGCGTCTGGAAGATCAGGGGGTAGAGCAGCAGGTTCATCGCACGCGGCGAGAGTACGCGGGTGACGAGCCATTGGTCCTGCCCTTCGAGCTGTACGCCGACGACGATCAGGTGGTTGCCCAGGATCTCATCCATCTGTTCGCGGGGCATCTCGTGGTGGCGGGCATGGCGCAGGAAGCGTTCGCTGGCGCGCTTGTCGTCCCCAAGGCGACGGTGGACGATCACGATACGCTCGACCTTGAGCGATTGCTCACCCAGGATCTGGGCGAGCTTGCTTTCGGCATGGCCGTCGCGCTTTTCGTTGGCCGTGTTGGGCGCAGAAGAGGTGGTTTCGAGCGGGAACCCGCGTGGGCGCGGGCCGCCGAAAGGCGCGCGTTCCGGCCGGTCGGCACCGCGCAGCGCTTCGCGTCCGCGCGTTTCCATGACGATGCGGAAGGCTGCCACGTTGAGCATGCCGGTCTCGTAGCTGTCGCGCTGGGCGCTGTAGACGAGGAAGGCGCTCAAGGACTGAACGAAGAGCAGGGCGACCGCCACGGCGAGCAGCATCTGCCCCATCAGACTGCGGGGAAGGAGGGCTTTCATTCGTCTTCCAGCGCCACCCGCTTGACGTCGGCGGCGAGCATGTACCCGCCGCCCCAGACGGTCTGGATCAGCTGCGGATTGCGGCTGTCGACCTCGATCTTGCGGCGCAGGCGGCTGACCTGGTTGTCGACGGCGCGGTCGAAGAGGTGGGCCTCGCGGCCCTGTACCATGTCGAGCAGACGGTCGCGGTCGAGAACCTGGCGGGGATGCTCCAGGAAGGCCATGAGCAGGCGGAATTCGACCGAGGAAATCGCGACGACCGCCCCGTCCGCGTCGGTCAGACGGCGCTTGAGGGGATCGAGCGTCCAGCCCTCGAAGAGGAAAGCCTCGTTCTCGGGAGCGGCGGGCACGCCGCGCGCAGCACGGCGCAGGACCGAGCGGATGCGGGCGACCAGTTCGCGCGGTTCGAAGGGTTTGACGACATAGTCGTCGGCGCCGATCTCGAGCCCGACGATGCGGTCGGTCGCCTCGCCGCGCGCGGTGAGGAAGATCACGGGCAGGTCCTGTGCCTCGACAAGGTGGCGGCAGAACGAGAGCCCGTCCTCGCCCGGCATCATGATGTCGAGAAGGACGAGATCCGCCTTGTGGTCGCGCAGGAAGGTGCGCGCCTCGGCGGCGCTGCTGGCCTGGATGACGGTGAACCCCTGGCGCGAGAGGTACTCACCCAGGGGTTCACGCAGGGCCGCTTCGTCGTCGACGAGAAGCAGGCGGACAGGCGCGGTGTCGTTCATAGCAATCCTTCGTTCCGCGCCCGCTCGTTACTGGGCCGAGCCTTCGGCCTTACGGGCCTTGAACTGGGCGCGCATCTTTTCGTGTGCCGCCTTGCGCTCTTCGGGAGTGATCTGTCCATCCTTGTCGGCATCGACCATGTCGAAGTGCTTGAGGGCTGCGGCTACCGCTTCCTCGCGGGTGATGGCGCCGTCCTTGTTGGTGTCGGCCATGCGCATCATCATGCCGCCGCCGTGGCGCGGGCCATGGTGACCGCGGCGCATGTGGTGCTTGCCGTGCTTGCCATGACGGCCTTCGCCGTCGGCGCGCTCACCACGCGGGCCACGATGCCCGCGTTCGGCGCTCATGAATTCGTCCTTCGAGATCGAGCCATCGCCGTTGGTGTCGAGCTTCTCGAACATGGCGGTGCGGCGTGCCGTCTGGCGCGCCTCGCGGTCGGCGGCATCGATCTTGCCGTCCTTGTTGACGTCCATGCGGGTGAACATCGCCTCGGCCGCGGCCTGAGCCTCGGCACGGGTAACGATGCCGTCCTTGTCGGCGTCCATCATCGCGTGGCGGGGGCCGCGCGGGGCGTCACCCTGCGCGTAGGCCGCGCCGCCAAGGGCGAGGCTCGCGGCGGTCAGGCCAAGGGCGATGGTCTTGAAGCGGGTGGTCTTGAACGTGGGGGTCATGTCCGGTCTCTCTTTCCTTTGGTTTCCCAAATGCGAATGGATCGAAAGTCGCGGCGGGCCTGGAAGGGAGGGGCAACCGCCCTGCCGCGACTTTCTGATAACCGTTCTAGAGGCCCCTTGTCGCGCAAGTTTGCCAGTCCGCCTGTCTTTTGTCGCCAATTGTCTCGGTCTGACAGACCCGTTCACACAGGCGCAAGAAGAGCGGCGGGTCAGGGACGGGGCGGTGCTGCGTGCCATGCCCCGAAGTGATGAAAAGGGCGGTGGCGAGACCGGCGACATCGGCGGTGTGCCCGACCCCGGCGGGGATGATGACATAGCCCCCGGCGCAAAGGTCCTCGCGGATATGGGAGCCCTCCGCGCTCTCCCGGATCAACGTCAGCTCGCCGGCGAGGCAGACCACGACCTCATCGCCGTTGGGGTGCATTTCCCAGGTGTCCCAGTCTGCATCGAGGCCGTGGAGGGCGACGAGCCGGCCGTCCGCCCCATCGGCCTCGGTGCGCCTTGCATAGGCTGCGTACCAGTCCGTGCCGCCTGTATAGGCAGGCAGGACCTCGGCATGGCCACCCGGCCCCAGGTGAACGGGCGTGCGGCCAAGTTCACGGACAAGCCGGGTCATCACGAGATCCCTTTCCCAATGCCGTTACCTGTCGGGAGGGAGGGACAGGCCGCTCACAGCGGCGCGCACTGCTCCTCCAGCCAGGTCTTCGCCGCGCCGTCCAGTTGCGGGCCGATCAGCTCATGGACGCGGGCGTGGTAGGCATTCCACCAGGCCTTTTCCTCTCCGGTCAGCAAGGCCGTATCGACCAGGCGTTTCTCGATCGGGGCGAAGGTCAGCGTTTCGAAGCCGTAGAACTCGCCTTCCGCGCCCGGGATCGCGCGCGGGACGACGAGCACCAAGTTCTCGATGCGGATGCCGTATTCGCCCGCCTTGTAGTAGCCCGGCTCGTTGGAGAGGATCATGCCTGGAAGCAGCGCCTGCTCGGTGCCCGGCTGGCCGCCGCCCGACTTGGCGATGCGCTGGGGGCCTTCGTGGACGCCCAGAAAGCTGCCGACCCCGTGCCCGGTGCCATGCGCATAGTCGAGCCCGGCCTGCCACAGCGCATGGCGGGCCAGAATGTCGAGCTGGCTGCCCGCAGTGCCCTTGGGAAAGAGCACGCGGTCGAGCGCGATGTGGCCCTTGAGGACGCGGGTGAAGCGCTCCTTGACATCCCCGTCCGGTTCGCCCGGCCCGATCCACACGGTGCGGGTGATGTCGGTGGTGCCCGCCGGGTACTGCCCGCCCGAATCGCACAGGAAGACCGAGTTCGGCTCCAGCGTCAGGTTGCTCTCTTCCGTTACGGCATAGTGGGGCAGCGCGGCGTGGGGGCCTGCACCCGAGATCGTGTTGAACGAGGTGTCGCGCAGATCACCGCATTCCTGCCGAAAGCCCAAGAGCTTGGCCGCGGCCGACAGTTCGGTGACCTCGCCGTTGGGGCCTTCGAGCGAGAGCCAGTGGAGGAAGCGGGTGACCGCCGCGCCGTCACGCTCCTGCGCGTCGCGGTGGCCCTGCTGTTCTACCGGGTTCTTGATGGCCTTGGGAAGGACCACCGGGTCGCGCGCCTCGATCACCGTGGCGCCCGCGTGGTTCAGGGCCTGGGCAATCGCGACCACCGCGTTGTCGGGATCGAGCGCGACGCGCTTGCCTGCGAGGCATTCCAGCCCTGCGACAAAGCCGTCGCGCGGGAGGATCGAGACCGCGTTACCCAGGTGCTGGCGCAGCTGCGGCGTCACCTTGTCCTCGGCGATGAAGAGGTCGGCCGTGCCATCGGCGTGGGCGATGACATAGGAGAGCGCCACAGGGGTATGCTCGACATCCGAGCCGCGGATGTTGAGGAGCCAGGCAATCGAATCGAGCGCGGTGACGACCGTCGCATCGAGCCCGCGCCTGGTGAGCCCCTCGGCGAGCGCGGCGCGCTTGGCCTCGCTCGACTGTCCGGCAAATTCCTCGGCGTGGACAAGCGCCGGGGCCGGTGAGGGCGCGGGCTGGTCTTCCCATACTGCGTCGATGGGATTGCCCTCGACGGCGACGAGCTTGCCGCCTTTCGCGGCGATGGCCGCATCGACGCTGCGGGTCCAGTGCGCGGTGTGCAGCCAGGCGTCGTAGCCGATCACCGCGCCTTCGGGCATGTGCTCGGCGAGCCACTGCGCGTGGCTGGTCTGGGGCACGCTTTCGTAGGCGTAGAAGCGCGCATCGACCTGCTCGCGCACTTGGATGGTGTAGCGCCCGTCGGTGAACATGGCGGCCGCGGGCGTGCGGGTGGCATCGGTCAGCACGATGGCCGAGCCCGCCGATCCGGCAAAGCCGGTCAGCCAGGGCAGGCGCTGGGCATAGGCGCCCACGTACTCGCTCATGTGCTCATCGCAGATGGGCACGACGAAGCCATCGAGGCCGCGGCGCTTCAGTTCCTGGCGCAGCGCGTCGAGGCGCGATTCATGGGTGTTCATCAGCATTGTTTTCAAGTCCGGCTTGCGGGAGTCATGGGGCACACATAGATGCAGGGGATGGCAGATTCCACCCAGGCACCCGTTTCGGCCCCCGTCGCGGCCAAGAAGCCCCACTCCTTCACCCACCACGGCATTACGGTCCAGGACGATTACGCCTGGCTGCGCGATCCCGGCTATCCCGAGGTGACCGATACCGAGGTGCTCGCCCACCTCGAGGCGGAGAACCGCTGGTTCGAGGCGCGCATGGCCCCGCACCAGGAGCGCATCGACGCGCTGTTCAAGGAAATGCGCGCGCGCATCAAGGAAGCCGACAAGTCCGTGCCGCAGAAGGACGGCGACTACCTGTACTGGATCGAGTTCGAGGAAGGCGCGGAGTACAAGAAGTGGTGGCGCAGGCCCGTCTCGGGCGGCGCGGACGAACTGATCCTCGATGAGGTGGCGCTGGCCGAGGGCAAGGAATACTTCCGTCTCGGCGCGCTTTCGGTGAGCGCCAACGGCAAGCTACTTGCCTACTCGGTCGATGACAACGGTTCGGAGCGCTTTACCGTGCGCATCAAGGACCTAGCGACCGGCGAACTGCTCGCCGACGAGATCCCGGGCACGCTCTCGGCGCTGGTCTGGGTGGCCAAGGACACCGGCCTTGTCTACTCGCTGGCGAACGAGCAGTGGCGCACCGACAACGCACGCCTGCACTGGCTGGGCACGCCGCTCGCGGACGACGTCGAGATCTACCATGAGGACGACGAGGGCTTCCGCGTCGGCTCCTCGCTCTCGGCCAACGAGAAGTGGCTGATCATTGGCACCAGCGACCATGAGACGAGCGAGGCGCGGCTTGTCCGCGCCGATGACCCGCTGGGCCCGCAGATCCTCGTCAAGGCGCGCGAGAAGGGCGTGGAGTACGACGTCGACGAGCGCAACGACGTGCTCTTCATCCACACCAACGACACGCACGAGAATTTCCGCCTCGCGACTGCCTCGATCGATGCGCCGGCGGCCTGGAACACGCTCATCGAAGGGTCGGACGACTTCTATCTGACCGGTGTCGACCTCTTCCGCGACTTCTTCGTCATCGAGGGGCGCGAGCGTGGGCTCGACCGTATCGCGGTCCACTACTACGACGATCCCGACCGGATCGAGGCCATCGACTTCCCCGAGGCAAGCTACTCGGCAGGGCTCGGCAACAACCCGGAATGGCACGTCGAGACGCTGCGCCTGTCCTACGAGTCGATGGTGAAGCCTGCCTCGGTGATGGACTACGACGTGAAGGCGAAGACGCTCGAAACGCTCAAGGTCCAGGAGATCCCCTCGGGCTACGACGAGGATCTCTACGCCACCGAACGCCTCGAGATCGCGGCGCGCGACGGCACGCTGATCCCCGTCTCCATCGTCTACCGCAAGGACCGGGAAGGGGCAGGGCCGCTCCATCTTTACGGCTATGGCGCCTACGGCATCTCGATCGATCCGGGCTTCTCGACCTCGCGCCTCAGCCTTGTCGATCGCGGCTTTGCCTTTGCCATCGCGCACATCCGTGGCGGCGATGACATGGGCCGCGCCTGGTACAAGGCGGGCAAGCTGGAACGCCGCACCAACACCTTCACCGACTTTGTCGACTGCGCGAAGGGCCTGATCGAGCGCGGCTACACGCAGGCGGGCAGGATCAGCATCTCGGGCGGCTCGGCGGGCGGCGAACTGATGGGTGCGGTCATCAATTCCGATCCCGATCTGTGGGGCGCGGTCGTGGCGCACGTCCCCTTCGTCGACGTGCTGGCAACGATGCTGGATGAGACGCTGCCGCTCACTCCGGGCGAGTGGCCCGAATGGGGCAATCCCATCACCGACAAGGCGGCGTTCGAGCATATCGCAAGCTACAGCCCCTACGACCGTGTCGCGGCGCAGGCCTATCCTCCGCTGATGGTGACGGCCGGGCTCAACGACCCGCGCGTGACCTACTGGGAACCGGCCAAGTGGGTGGCGCGCCTGCGCGAACTCAAGACCGATGACAACGAGCTGATCCTCAAGACCAACATGGGGGCTGGCCACGGTGGCAAGTCGGGGCGTTTTGAGAGCCTGAAGGAGACCGCTGAGGAGTTCGCCTTCATCCTGTGGCAACTGGGCATCGAGGGCTGAGCACGATGGCCGAGCCGTTCACACGCAGCTTCGAGGCCACTTCGGAGCACATCGACCAGCTCGGCCACGTCAACAATGCGGTCTGGGTGCAGTGGATGGAGGAGGTCTCCGTCGCCCACTGGGAGGCGGTTGCTCCGCCCGAACACCAGGCTGCCTATGTCTGGGTCGTGACCCGGCACGAGATCGACTATCGCGGCAACATCCGCAAGGGCGAGCGCGTGACGGCGACGACCTGGATCCCCGATCCGCCCAAGCGCGCGACCTTCGACCGCTGCGTGGCGTTTCGCCGTGAGGGGGACGAGGATGCGGGAAAGGTTCTCGTGCGCGCCCGGACGACATGGGCGGTGATCGAGGTCTCTTCGGGGCGGCTGGTACGCATCCCTGAGGATGTCGCCGCGCCCTTCTGGAGCCGCGCAGCCGAATAGCTGGCTAGCCGATCAGCCGACCAGTTCCAGGCGCGTGGTCGGGAGGGGCTCGATGGAGACGTTGCTGCGCACGCAGTCGCGCCCGGCCGCCTTGGCCGCGTAGAGCAAATCGTCACAGGCCGTGTAGGCTTCGGTGAACGAAGGAACGTGGCCGGATGCCGTGTCCGGGCGATAGACCCCCATGCTGGCGGTGACCAGCTTGCGCAGCCCTGCGTGCTCCTTGGCAACCCGGCTGGGAATGGCCTGGCGCAGGCGTTCGGCGCGTTCCAGCGCGTCCTCGCCGCGCAGGAGCAGCAGGAACTCCTCGCCGCCCAGACGCACCGTCAGGATGTCCTTGTCGCCTGCCAGCGCCCGTCCCACGGCTCTCAGAACTTCGTCCCCGGCGGCGTGGCCGTGGGTATCGTTGATCGCCTTGAAATGGTCGATGTCGAGCGCGGCCATGGTGTGGAAACCGGTGCGGAAGAGCGTGTCGAACTTTTCCTCGATCGCGCGGCGGTTGAAGAGCCCGGTAAGTGGATCGTGCAGCGCAAGGTTGGCCTGGAAGCGCGCTTCGGCCAGGGCATGGTCGCGCTGCAGGCGGATGGTCATGATCCGCTCGGCCACACCGAGCGTGGTGACTGCGACCTCGAAGGCAATCGCGAAGTGCTGCTCGACCATCATGCCCAGCGGCGCGTCGGTCAGCCCCAGGATCGAGAGGTTGCGCGCGATGCCCAGCAGCATGAGCGGGGTCCAGCCCACGATCTGGAACCAGACGAGGCGGCTGCCGCGCAGCGCCGAGAGCACGATCGTGGCCAGCAACGTGGCGATGATCGGCAGGAACGACATGTAGTAGAGCGGCGCGACCGAGGGCAGCAGCACCCCGTCGGCGAAGAAGTAGTACGCGCTCCAGAACAGGAACCAGGGGCAGAGCAGTTCGACAGCAAAGCGCTGGCGCGCGGTCAGCGTTTCGGGCTCGATCAGGTCGATGAAGAAGCGCAGCGTGGCGATGACCATGAACGCCCAGCTCAAGGTCGAGAGCAGGCACAGTTCCGTGACCGAAAGGCGCACGAAGCGGTTGATGAGACCGCTGCTGACAAGGGTCTGGGTGAGCATCGCCAGGACGGCCGCGGCATGCCAGAGGATGAAGCGCTGGCGCAGGATCCGGAAGAAGACGAAGTTCAGGATTAGCGGCATCAGCATCAGCCCGCAGAGCGCGGCCAGGATCAGTTGCCGGTTGCCAACCGCCATGGGCGCGGCGCGCGAGCCGACTTCGGCGTCGGAGAGAAGGCCGATGTGGCGCGGCCCGGTCACCTTGAGAACGTAGGCATCCACCGGACCATCCAGGCGCGGCAGCGCGGTGAACATCCGCCAGCGCGTGGTGGAGAAGCGCAGGTCATCCGAGTGGATGGCGCGGGTGACGGATTGACCGTCGTTGCCGATCGCGGTGATCGTCATGCTGCGATAGCGCGTGAGGCGGGTGGTCAGGACGGCATCTGGTGGCAGATCGCGTCCCCGTACGTCGATGCGTACGTAGCTCGCCTGGGTTCCGCTGACTTTCCAGTCCGAGGGACCGCAGGTCCAGGCCTTGCGGGTGCGGGCCAGATTCGCGGGCGAAGTCTTGGACGATGCCAGTGTATGGCACCGTGACCCGACAGGGAAGTCATTGGCAGCCTTGGCGAATCCCGGAATCAGTCCCGCCAGCGCGATCAGGAGACAGAACAGGAAAGGCCGGGCCCACGAGAACATGTGCTGTTCCTTGGACCCGGCCTCTTCAAGATAAGGTTAATATGGTCGAAATTGAACGCTAGGCGAGAAGCTCCGAGACAGGCGTGTAATCGTAGCCCAGTTCGGTGGCGACGGCCTTGTAGGTGACCTTGCCGGCATGGACGTTGAGGCCCTCGGCAAGATGCGGATCGCGGGCCAGCGCGCCCTTCCAGCCCAGGTTCGCGATGGCAAGCGCGTGGGGCAGGGTCACGTTGTTGAGCGCGTAGGTGCTGGTGCGCGAGACCGCGCCGGGCATGTTGGCAACGCAGTAGTGGACGATGCCGTCGACCATGTAGGTCGGGTCGTCATGGGTGGTCGCGTGGCTGGTCTCGAAGCAGCCGCCCTGGTCGATGGCGACATCGACGAGGACCGCACCCTTCTTCATCGTGCCCAGCATCTCACGGGTTACGAGCTTGGGAGCAGCCGCGCCCGGGATCAGTACCGCGCCAATGACGAGGTCGGCATCGGCCACGCTCTCGGCGAGGTTGGCAAGGCTCGAGAAGCGCGTCTTGGCGCGCGCCTCGAAGTAGTTGCCGAGGCGTTCGAGCACCTCGGGATTGCGGTCGAGGATCGTCACGTCCGCGCCAAGCCCTGCGGCCATCTGCGCGGCGTTGAAGCCGACCACACCGCCGCCGATGACGGCGACCTTGCCCGGCATCACGCCCGGAACGCCGCCGAGCAGTACGCCGCGTCCGCCCTGCGCCTTCTGGAGCGCGGTGGCGCCCGCCTGGATCGACATGCGGCCTGCAACCTGGCTCATCGGCTTCAGGAGCGGCAGCGCCCCATTCGGGCCGGTGACGGTCTCGTAGGCAATGGCGGTGACGCCCGACTTCAGAAGGTCTTCGGTCTGGGCGGGATCGGGCGCGAGGTGGAGGTAGGTGTAGAGGATCTGGCCTTCGCGCAGCATGGCGCGTTCCGGGGCAAGCGGTTCCTTGACCTTCACGATCATGTCGCAGCCCGCGAAGACCTCTTCGGCGGTCGCGATGACCTTGGCGCCAAGCGCGCTGTACTGCTCGTCAGTCGCGCCGATGCCCAGGCCCGCACCGCTCTGGACCCAGACCTCGTGGCCGTTGGCGACGAGTTCGCTGGCGCTCTCGGGGGTCAGGCCGACCCGGTATTCGTGGTTCTTGATTTCCGTGACGGTACCGACGCGCATGCGCAAACTCCCTGATCCGTGCCTGGAGAAGGTCCAGGCGCCTGATGGAATCAGCCTACAGGCGGCCTACCGCAAAGTTTTACCTCATTTGCCCTTGCGGTGGCTTGAAGTTCGAATAATTTTGCATCTCTATCTCAATATCTGGAAAAATTTTTCATGGATCGTACCGACCGAGCCTTGTTGAAGGCGCTTCAGGCCGATTCCTCGCGTTCGATTGCCCAGCTGGCGGAAGAGGTCCATCTTTCCGCCTCGGCCTGCCACCGCCGCATTCGCGCGCTGGAGGAGCAGGGGCTGATTGCGGGCTACGTGGCGCGGCTGGATGCGCGCCGGATCGGCCTGCCGGTCGAGGTCTTCGTCGAGATCGCGCTCACCAGCCAGAGCAGCGAGGCGATGGACCGCTTCGAGCGTTCGGTGCGCGACTTCGACGACATTCTCGAATGCCACCTGATGAGCGGGGGCGCGGACTACCAGCTGCGCGTCGCGGCGGCCGATCTCGACCACTACGAGACGATCCACCGTGATTGCCTTTCGCGCCTGCCGGGGGTGTCCTCAATGAAGACCAGCTTCTCGCTGCGCCGGGTGAAGCGCTTTGCGGGCTACTCGGTGCCCTGAGGCGCCTCGCCACCGCGTCCGAGATGGAGCGGCTCGGTGATGATGCGGTCGTGCGCCACGCGCAGATCGCGCGCCTCGTGCTGGAGCGAGAGGCGCTCCTTGTCCATCTTGCGGTAAGTGCCCTCGGCGCGGTCGATGTCGTCGACCGAAAGGCCCAGACCATCCAGAATCGCGCGCGAAAGCGTGACCGCCGAGCCCAGAACCTCGCGCACGATGAAGCGCGCGGGGCTGTCCTTGAGCTTGAGGAGCGAACGGCGGTCGTAGACACGCGCGTAGATCGAGGCTTGCGGAAACGCGGTCTGGACCGCGCGCAGGAACGCATCGTCGAGCTGCTCGCCGTCGATGCAGAAGGCTATGATCTGGGCGTCCGAACAGCCCGCCTGGCGCAGGAGGTCAAGCCGGCGCCCATCGCCGAAGTAGACCTTGGCGCCGAAGCGCTGGGCGACGTCGATCATCTGGATATCGGTGTCGATGAGGGTGACGGCAATGTCGGCGGCATTCAGGATCTGCGCGACGGTCTGGCCAAAGCGCCCGTAGCCCACGATGATCGCGCTTGCCCCGTCCGCGCGTGGCCCCTCACGCTCTTCCCCGGCGCGCCCTTGCGGGGCCTCGCGGAAGCGACGGGTGGCCATCATCAGGAACGGGGTGGCGACCATCGAAAGGGTGACGATGGCGCCGAACAGGCTGGCGGCCCGGCTTTCGATCAGCATGGCCTCGCTGGCCTGCGCGAAGAGGACAAAGCCGAATTCACCGCCCTGGCTGAGCAGGAACCCCAGTGCGAGCGCGCTGCGCCATTTCATCTTGAAGGCCAGGCCAAGAGCAAAGATGATGGCCGCCTTCGCAGCGATGAGGGCAAGGGCCATTGAGACCACGAAGAGCGGGCGCTCGGCAATGGCCGAAAGGTCGAGCATCATGCCGACGGCCATGAAGAACAGGCCCAGAAGGAGCGAGCGGAACGGCTCGACGTCGGCTTCGAGTTCGTGCCGGTAAGGCGAATCGGCGAGCATGACGCCCGCGATGAAGGCACCGAGCGCGGTCGAAAGGCCAAGCGCCTGCATCAGTGCGGCCGAGGCGATGACCGTGAAGAGCGCGGCAAAGACGAACATCTCGCGCTCGCCCAGGTTGCCGATGAGCCGGAACAGGGGGCGGATCACGAAGCGCCCGGCGGCAACGAGGCCGACGATGGCCAGGACGGTCATGACCGCGAGCTGCCAGCCCGGAGGGCCTTCGGGGAGGTCCGGGTTGCGGTTCATCGCCGCGATGATCGTGATCAGCGGGATGATCGAGAGATCCTGGAACAGCAGGATCGCGAAGGCGCGCTCGCCAAAGGGGCTGTTGAGGCGGCCTGCGCTTTGCAGCATGGGCAGGACCTGCGCGGTCGAGGACAGGCCGAGCGGCAGCCCCAGCGCGAGCGAAGCCTGGAGGGTGAAGGGCGTGAAGCTGTAGATGATCGCCGAGATAGCAAGACCACACAGCGCGACCTGGAGGAAGCCCAGTCCGAAGATCTCGCTGCGCATGCGCCACAGGCGGCGCGGCGCCAGTTCGAGGCCGACGATGAAGAGGAGGAGGGTGATGCCCAGTTCGGCAAAGTCGATCTTGCCCTGCGCATCCCCGATCAGACCGAGCGCATAGGGGCCCAGGATTGCGCCTGCGAGCAGATAGCCCAGCGTTGCGCCCAGCCCCAGGCGGCGGAACAGCAGCACGAAGACGAGGGCGGTTCCCAAGAGGAAGAATCCTTCCTGGAGCAGGAACGCCTGGCCATGCTCTTCCATGCGATCTTTCCTCGTCGTGTCGGCCAGAGCCGGTCAGGTTGCAGCTTGGCCGAAGCCGGGGCGCGTAACCTAGGGATTGTCCTTGGCGTTACCAAGAGTTCAGCGCGGGAGAATGCCCCGGCAGACGTAGCCCAGCACCTTGCCCTGCGCGGTGTCCCATTGCAGCGCCCCGCTTTGCGGCGAAGAATTCGTGCCGCTGCCGATCGTGCGGCCATCGGGCGCGACGATCGACCAGCTCACGATACGGTGGCGACCGCCCGCGCAATTGACGGCGCGCCTGTAGTAGAGCGTGGTGCCCTTGGGGTAGGCCCCGCGCCGCGACTGAAGCACGTTCGCCTCGATGTAGGTGCGCGTGTTTCCGGCGATCCGGATCGATGCCGTGTCGACGAGCACCGCGCGGCCCAGCGTGCGCTCGACATCGCGAGCGAAGAGGCGCTGCCACTGGCCCGGGGGCAGCGGGGCTGCGGCCAGGTTCGCGGGCAGGACGAGTGCGGCGAGCGCCAGCGCGAGAGACACAGTCTTCACAGCGGGTTGCCGTTCTCGTCGCGGTAGATGTCGCGGCGGCCGACGTGGTTGGCCGGGCCGACGTAGCCGTCGTTTTCCATGCGCTCCACCCACTTGGCCGCGGTGTTGTAGCCCACGCCCATCTGGCGCTGGAGCCAGGAGACCGAGACCTTCTGGTTCTCGAAGACGAGCTGGCAGACCTGGCGGTACTTGCGCTCCTCGGGCTGGTCGGAGGCGGTGGCGTCGAGGTCGTCGAAGCCGAAGCTGCCTTCCTCGGGTTCTTCGGTGACGGCCTCGATGTATTCGGGCTTGCCCTGGGTGCGCCAGTGATCGGCGACGTGCTCGACTTCCTCGTCCGAGACGAAGGGGCCGTGGACGCGCTTGATGGGGTCGGTGCTGGGCTTGTAGAGCATGTCGCCCTTGCCCAGCAGCTGCTCGGCGCCCTGTTCGCCCAGGATCGTGCGGCTGTCGATGCGGCTGGTGACGGCGAAGGAGATACGGGTCGGAAGGTTGGCCTTGATGACGCCGGTGATGACGTCGACCGAGGGGCGCTGGGTTGCCATGATGAGGTGGATGCCCGCCGCGCGGCTCTTTTGCGAGAGGCGCTGGATGAGCACTTCGATTTCCTTGCCCACGGTCACCATGAGGTCGGCGAGCTCGTCGACGATGAGGACGATCTGGGGGAGAACCTCGTAGTCGAGCTGGTTCTCCTCGTAGAGCGCCTCGCCCGTCTCGGCATCGAAGCCGGTCTGGACGCGGCGGCCGAGCGGCTCGCCCTTGGCGGCCGCCTTGCGCACCTTTTCGTTGAAACCGGCCAGGTTGCGCACCGAGACCTCGCTCATCATGCGGTAGCGCCGTTCCATTTCCTCGACCGCCCACTTGAGCGCGCGCACCGCCTTGGGCGGGTCGGTCACCACCGGCGAGAGCAGGTGGGGGATATCGTCGTAGCTCTTGAGTTCGAGGACCTTTGGGTCGACCAGGATCAGGCGGCACTGCGCGGGCGTCAGGCGGTAGAGCAGCGAGAGCAGGATGGCGTTGAGGCCGACCGATTTACCCGAGCCGGTCGTACCTGCAACCAGCAGGTGGGGCATGGTGGCAAGGTCAGCCACGACAGGCTCGCCCGCGATGTCCTTGCCCAGGATGATCGGCAGCATGCCCTTGTGGTGGGCGAAGGCTTCGGAGGCGACCATCTCCTTGAACGAGACCATCTGGCGGTCCGCGTTCGGCAGCTCGATGCCCATGACCGTGCGGCCTGGGATGGAGGAAACGCGCGCCGAGATCGCGGACATGTTGCGCGCGATGTCATCGGCTAGGCCGACCACGCGGCTGGACTTGATGCCGGGCGCGGGTTCCAGCTCGTACATGGTGACGACCGGGCCCGTGCGTACCGCGGTGATCTCGCCCTTGACGTTGAAGTCGTCAAGCACGGTTTCGAGGAGACGTGCGTTGCGCTCGAGGCTGAGCTTGTCGATCTCCTTGTCCGAGCCTTCGGGCGGATCGGTAAGGATGTCGAGCGAGGGCAGCTTGTATTCGTCGAACAGGTCGGTCTGGCTCGATCCTACGCCGATCTGTGCAGGCTTGGCCGCGCGCTGGCTGTCGACGATGGCGGGCGCACGGCGCGGCGCGGTGTCGGAAAGGCCCACGGCCGCGCCGCTGCGCGCGTCCTCGCGCGCGGCCTTCGCCGGAGCGTCGGGTTCGAAGGGAAGGGCATCTTCCTCGTCCTCGCTCGATGCGCGGCCCTTGCGCCGGGCCTTGGGCGCGCGCGGCTCCTTGCCTTCGCGGGTAAAGCGCGAGGGGGAGGGCAGCGCCTGGGGCAGGCGGCCGATGCGGCCGGGAAGCGAGAGCAGGCGCGCCCAGTCGAGCGCGAAGACGCGTCCGATGAGCGTGAGCCCCACAACAAAGAAGACAAGCGCAACGCCGATCTTGATCCAGACCACGGCGGCGGGCGGGGCCAGGCCAGCGAGCGCATCGACGAGGAACGCGCCCAGAAGCCCGGACATGCCGCCCATCGAGGCGGGCAGCGTGCCGCCCGGCTCGGAGAACCACAAGGAGAGGACCGTCGTGATCAGCATCATCGCGACCACCAGCATGGCAACCGGTTTCCACCAGCGCTGGTTGGAAGGTTCGGCCTCGGCGTCCTCTTCTTCCACCAGCAGCCAGAGCTTGCGGGCAAAGACATAAAGAAGCGGGACGAAGAGCCAGGCGACGGGGCCAAAGTAGAACAGGAACTGGTCGGCCACCCAGGCGCCGACCGGGCCCATCCAGTTCTGCACCTCACCGCCCGCGGCGGTCGAGGCAGACGGATCGGTCTGGCTGTAGGTTGCAAGCGCGGTGATCAGGAACAGCATGGCGGCAAAGAGCACCACCGCCCCGCCCAGTTCGCCCGCACGGCGCACCGAGCGGCGAAGCACGGCGCGCCAGTCCGGCTTACCCGCGCGCTGTCCGGAGCCGATTGCCCGAGATGCCATGATCGAATTCCCGCGTATTGAAAAATGGGCCCTAAACCGCCCGATCATGCGCAGGCGGGGCGGTTTTCGTCAAGAACAGAGGGGGAATCAGGCTGTGGGCGGATGGCGCGAATCGCCGGAAAGTCCGTCGATTGCGGCCCAGCGTGCGATGCCCCGAGCCTGGGCGCGGTGGGCGTTCATTCCTCCAAGGGCGATGACAGGGACATGCGCGCGCGCCGCGATGGCGCGAAAGCGCAAGGGGCCCAGCACCTGCCCGCCCGGGTGCGAGCGGGTCACGAAGACGGGCGAGAGCAGTATCGCATCGACGCGCGCGGCGTGGGCGGCACGCACTTCGGCGAGCGAGTGGACGGTGACGAGCCGAAGGCTCTGCGCCCCCGGTGCCAGCAGACGCGCGCTTCCATAGGCGCCGTCCGCGCCCCAGCGGCGCGCCTGCGCGACAGTCCCGGCCAGGATCACGGTATGGCCGTAGGCCCGCGCCGTCCGGGCAAGCTGGGTGAAGCGGGCTCGCCGAGCCGGTCCGTCCAGGTGGTAGTGGCGGTAGATGAAGCCTGATCCACGCGGCAGGCGGGCCAGCGCGCGCTCCAGCCCCGGATCGTTGCGCGCATCGCTGATGAGCCAGTGGCGGGGAAGGGGCCTTGCTTGTGGCTTGCGCGGATTCGATGGGTGGCAGTTCGGCACGGGGACGCTATAGCAGCGCGCCATGAATGAGCCAGTCACTCCCCTTCGCGAGGTGCGCGAAAGCATCGCGCACGCGGCCCGGATCGCCCAGCGCGAGACCTCGGGCATCGAACTCATCGCCATTTCCAAGACCCACGGGGTGGACGCGATCCGTCCGTTGATCGCGGAAGGCCAGCGCGTGTTCGGTGAGAACCGCGTGCAGGAAGCGCAGGAGAAGTGGCCCGCACTGCGCGAGGAGTACCCCGATCTGGTGCTGCACCTCGTCGGCCAGCTGCAGTCGAACAAGGCCGAGGACGCGGTCGCGCTGTTCGACTGCATCCACTCGCTCGACCGCCCCTCGCTGGTGAGCGCGCTGGGTAAGGCGATGGCGAAGGCCGGGCGCAAGGTGCCCTGCTTCGTGCAGGTCAATATCGGCGACGAGGACCAGAAGGGTGGCTGCGCCATTGCCGACGTCCCGGCGCTGCTGGAGGCCGCGCGCGAGGCAGACATTCCGGTGATTGGCCTGATGTGCGTGCCGCCGCTCGGTATCGAGGCGGCGCCCTTCTTCGCGCTTCTCGCCAAGATCGCGCAGGATAACGGCCTCGAGCAGCTCTCGATGGGTATGAGCGGCGACTTCGAGATCGCGATCATGCTGGGCGCGACCCACGTGCGCGTCGGTTCGGCGCTGTTCGGCGCGCGCGACTGAGCCGGAGCGCGCTCCTTCTGCGCGCCGGTTTAGCCGCGTGCGGTCAGGAGCGCGATCCCGAAGGCCACGAACAGCCCGCCGGTCAGCTTGTTGAAGAGGTTCTTCACGCTGGGGCGCTCCAGAACGCGCCCCATTGAGCGTCCGCCCAGTGCATAGGTCATGTACCAGAAGCTCTCGATCACCGCGAAAGTGGCGAGGAGCACGGCGAACTGCGGCCCGGTGGGCTGAGCGGGGTCGATGAACTGGGGCAGAAGTGCTGCGGCGAAGAGGATGGCCTTGGGGTTGCTGAGCGAAATCGCAAGGCCGCCCCGGTAGAGCGCGCCCGCGCCGAGGCGTGCCGGAGGCAGGTGATCTTCGGCCACATCGAGGAGGCCCGCCCGGGTACGCCAGGCCTTGATCCCCAGGTACACGAGGTAGGCCGCGCCCGCATAGCGCAGCGCTGTGAAGAGGCCAGGCACGGCCACCAGCAGGGTCGAGAGCCCCGCGACCGACGCGGTGAGGAGGAGCATCAGCCCCGAAAGGCACCCCGCCATCGCTGCAAAGGTGCGCGCCAGGCCGAAATCGACACTGCGCGTCAGGATATGCAGCATGTTGGGGCCGGGCGTGGCGCTGATCGCAAAGACGGTCAGGGCAAAGAGCCACCAGGTGTGGAGGGTCATTTCGGGAGTTTCCGCGCAAACGACAACGCCGCGCCGGAGAGCGTATCTCCAGCGCGGCGCTGCGGCATGTATGGGCGATCAGTTGGGCGTGTCGAGCTCGTTGCCCGTCAGCGTCACGATGTGCAGCAGGTTGGTCGAGCCCTTGGTGCCGAAAGGCACACCTGCCAGCACCACTAGCTTGGTTCCGGCCGCGCCGAAGCCGTGGCGCAGCGCCATGCGCTTGCCCTTGGCGATCATCTCTTCAAAGCTGCCGATGTCGCGCGTCATCACCGTGTGCGCGCCCCACAGGAGTGCCCCGCGGCGGGCAGTTTCCTGGCTGGGGGTGAGTACCAGCATGGGGGCTGCGGGACGTTCGCGCGCCACGCGGCGCGCCGAAATGCCCGAACTGGTGAAGACGATGATGCCCTCGATCGGCAGCGTGTCGGCAATCTGGGTGCATGACCCGGCGAGCGCATCCGCCGTGGTCGGATCGAGAGGTGCCTTGGCGAGGTGGATACGCTCGCGGTAGGTGACGTCGCTTTCGACCTTCACCGCGATGCGGTCCATGATCGTGACCGCTTCGACCGGCCAGTCGCCCGCCGCCGTCTCGGCCGAGAGCATGACCGCGTCCGCACCGTCGTAGACCGCATTGGCGACGTCGGAAACCTCGGCGCGGGTGGGCGAGGGGCTCTTGATCATCGATTCGAGCATTTGCGTGGCGACCACGACCGGCTTGCCCCAGGCGCGGGTCTTTTCCACGATGTGCTTCTGGATCGGGGGCACTTCCTCGGGGAGGAGTTCGACGCCCAGGTCCCCGCGCGCGACCATGATGCCATCGGAGATCTCGATGATCTCGTCGAGGCTCTCTACGGCGGCGGGCTTTTCGATCTTGGCCATGAGCGAGCCCTTGGGGCCCATCAGGCGGCGCGCCTCGGCCACGTCCTCGGGACGCTGCACGAAGGAGAGGCCAATCCAGTCGGCGCCCTGGTCCATCGCGAAGTCGAGGTCGCGGCGGTCCTTTTCGGTGAGCGCGGGGATCGGAACAAGCGCATCGGGCACGTTCACGCCCTTGCGGTCCGAGATCGGCCCGCCGACTTCGGCGCTGCACAGGATCTCGTCCGTTTCGGCGCGGATTACGCGCAGCTGCAGCTTGCCATCATCGATCAGCAGGCGCTGGCCCTTGGTCAGGATGCCGAAAAGCTCGGGGTGGGGCAGGCACACGCGGTCATCGTTGCCCGGCGCCGGATCACGGTCGAGCGTGAAGTGGGCGCCGTGCTTGATGAAGGCCTTGCCGCCCTCGAAGGTGCCCACACGCAGCTTGGGGCCCTGCAGGTCGCACAGGATCGCGATCGGACGCATCAGGTCCTTTTCGACCGCGCGCACGTTGGCGATGGTCTCGCGGTGGGTGTCATGATCGCCATGGCTCATGTTGACGCGGAAGGCGTCAGCCCCGCGCTGGATCAGCTTGGCGATAGTCTCCTTGTCGCGGCTGGCCGGGCCCAGCGTGGCCAGAATCTTGACCTTGCGCTGGCGCTTGATGCCACGGTGATGCGGAGAACGGCGGTAGGGGATGCTTGCCAAGTTTTTTCTGCCTCTTTCGAAACCCGCCGCCCATATGGCAAAGGGTGGCTCCTAAACCAAGATCGAACGGCAGGAATATGGACGAGAAAGCAACGATAGACACGCTTGATGATGCAATTGCGGCAGCGGCGTTCCGCCGACTGGTGCATCATCTGCAGCAGCGCCACGATGCCCAGAACATCGACCTGATGGGGCTGGCGGGTTTTTGCCGCAACTGCCTTGCCGACTGGATCCGCGATGCCGGGTTCGAGGGTGACAAGGCCGAGGCGCGCGCGGTGATCCATGGGATGCCGTTTGCCGAGTGGAAGGACACATACCAGTCCGAGGCCACGCCCGAGCAGCTTGCGCGCATGGAAGAGAGCCTCAAGAAGAACGCACCGGGCCACTGAGCCCGGCGCGTGGCTTTCCCGGCGCTCAGGCCTCCTGGGGGCCGATTTCCACGTCCTTGTCCAGCAGCGTCTTCACGTAAATGCGCTGGACGAGGACGAAGGCGGTGATCGTGAGCGGGGAGGCGAGAAGAACGCCGAGGAACCCGAACAGCATGCCCGCCGCCAGCACCGCGAAGAGCAGGATTGCGGGCGGGATGTTGACGGCTTGCTTCTGGATCATCGGCTGGAGCACGTTGCCCTGCAGCTGCTGTACCAGCAGATAGAGCAGGAGCGTCCACAGCGCCGTCATTGGCGAGACCGTGAAGGCAAGCAGCACGGCGGGGAACCCGGCGATGACGGGGCCCAGCATGGGAATGACGTCGAGCAGGCCCGCCATGACGCCAAGGCCCGCGGCCGAAGGCACGCCAAGCAGTTCGAGCCCGATCCAGCTGAGCAGGGCCACGACGATCGAAGAGACGACCTGTCCCTTCATCCAGCCATTGAGGCCCATGCCGACATCGTCCAGCGCCTCTGCGGCCGTGGGCTCCGCGGCCTTGGGAATGAGCTTCAGGAACCCGCGCCGGTAGAGGTCGGGATTGGCGGCCAGAAACACCGCGCCCGCCACCACGAGGACGAGGTTTGTGAGCGTGCTGCCCACGGTGAGCACGTAGCCGCCCGCCTGCGAGAACACGCCGGAGATCTGTTCGCGCCCCTGTTCAAGGGCACTGCGCACGGTCTCGCCCATGCCCAGGCTGTCGAGCAGGTCCTCGACGCGGGCGATGGCGCCCGGAATGCTGTCGCGGATCATGTCGAACTGGGCGGCCAGTTGCGCGCCGAAGAGGTAGAAGGCTCCGGCAAAGACACCGAGCAGCAGCAGTACGGCCAAGGTCAGGCAGATGCCCCGGCCCAGCGGGGTGTGGCGGCAGATCACCCGGGTGATCGCATCGAAAACGACGCCGAGCACGATTGCCGCGAAGACCAGCAGGAGGAAGCTGACCATGCGCACCAGCAGGAGTGCGATGCCCAGCACCGCCAGTACGGTGACCACCGCCACGGCCACGCGCGCAGGGGTCCATGCAGGCGGGGAGGCGGGTGCCTCGGTGCGCGCGGGGGCGCTTCCTTCCATTGTCGGTGTCCTTCATCAGCCGCGAAATTGCATGCGACTATGGCAAAGCGCCAAGGAGCCACTATGTTCCGCTTTCACGTTGCTGCGAGGCACCGGAGACGGGCCTCGTGGGCTTTCCACAGGATCACCTTTTGCGCAAAGGCGGCGCAGCGGCTATCAGCCTGCGCCCGTTCGCCTTGGCGACACCCGATTCTCAAAACTTCTTTCGGAGCTGAAATTCCATGGCCGAAACCGCCGACGACCGCCTTCGCCTGCTGATCGAGCGCATCGAGCGTCTCGAAGAGGAAAAGAAGGGCATCTCGGACGACATCCGCGACGTCTACAACGAGGCCAAGGCCGTCGGTTACGACGTCAAGATCATGCGCCAGATCGTGCGCCTGCGTAAGATGAAGCCCGACGACCGTCGCGAGATGGACATGGTGCTCGAGACCTACCGCAGCGCGCTCGGCCTCGACTGACCGAAGGAAAGGCCGGGGCGCTCGCCCCGGCCTTTCCTTACATTCCCGCGAGAAAGGCCAGCGCCATGGTCGCCGCGTTGGCGCCCGCGTGCTGGAGCATCCCAGCGCTTACGCCCAGTCTCTGGCGGGTATAGCCCAGCATGATCCCGGCCCACAGCTGGGGCAGCACAAGAAGCGCGGTCAGCGCCGAGGCGTTGCCGTAGTTGAAGATGTGGATGCCCGCAAAGACAAGCGCGGCCAGCCAGTAGATCACGGGGTAGCCGCTGCGGAACCAACCGGGCGCCGGACGACGGCGCAGCGCGAACCAGCCCGCCCCCGCGATGAGTGCCAGACCCAGCAGGCCGCCTGTGATCCACAAGGGGCCAAGGCCATGGCCCTGCCCGGCGATGACGACGGCACCCAGAAGTCCGCAGCCCAGCAGCCACAGCGCGCGCGGGCGCCCACTCTGCCACCCGCGAAACAGCACTTCCTCGATGATCGGCGCGGCAATCACCGTGACGGGAAAAAGCCACCCTGCTGGCAACTGGTCGAAGGCGTCGGGCGGCGTCAGGCCAAGCTGGCTCTGGATGAGCGCGGTCAGCGGCAGGGTGACCAGCAGCAGCACCGCGACATGCAGGGAATAGAGGACGCCCAGCACCTTCCAGCTGGACAGTCGGCGCAAACCTTCCGGGGAGAGCACGCGCGGGCGGCGCACGAAGCGGGTAAGGTCGGCCAGAATGGCGGCGAGGCCGGGCGGGGCGGCGGATGCCAGGGGAACCGTTGGGCGTGTCATGGTCTATCTCCTGACCGATAGATCCTTGCCAAAGCGTTGTGTTCCCGCTGCATTTCGGGAAAGGCGTGGATCACGCACATAGATGGGAGCCTTGCCGATGATTGTCACCACCACGCCGCTGATCGAGGGTCAGCCTGTTCAGCAGTACTTCGGGATCGTGACCGGGGAAGTCATCGTGGGCGCCAACATCTTTCGCGATCTCTTCGCCTCGATCACCGATATCGTCGGCGGGCGCTCGGGCAAGTACGAGCATGTGCTTCAACGTGCTCGCAAGGAGGCGCTCGCCGAAATGGAAGCCGAGGCTGCACGGCTGGGCGGCAATGCCGTCATCGGTGTCGACATCGATTACGAAACGATCGGCAAGACCGGCTCGATGCTGATGGTCAGCTGTTCGGGGACCGCCGTGCGGATCTGATCTGCGCGTTTTCTGGGCTTCGCCTGGCCTTCAGGCGCTGACCCTGGCCTCTTCCTGACGCAGGTCGAAGTCTGTACGCGCGGCATCGACCTGCGCCATGTTGTCGATCGTCCAGACGTAGAGCGCCTTGAAGGGCGGCAGGAGCGATTGGCCCAGCGGGGTCAGGCTGTACTCCACGGCCACCGGCGCGGCTGGAATTACCTGGCGCTCGACGAGGCCATTGCGCTCCAGCTTGCGCAGGCACTGGGTGAGGGACTTCTGCGTCACGCCTTCCAGGTGCCGCTTGATGGCGTTGAAGCGCACCGGCCCGTGTTCGAGGACGGTCAGGACCATCATCGACCATTTGTCCGCGATCTGTTCGAACAGCTTGCGGCTGGGGCAGTCGACAGAGAAATGCTGGCACAGGGGCATGGCGAAACTCGCAGGTAAGCGGGTGGTCGGGGGGTGGTATCCTTGAGGATACCTGGCGAATTGAAGGTGCGTTCTTGAACCCAGGTATCGAAGATATACCTAGGCGGGGATTCAATCAATCTCTCCCCCAGATCCCCGTTCCGATGGAGCCCTTCCCATGAGCACATCCGCCACCGACATCCTGTTCCAGCCCTTCCAGCGCGGGGGCCTCGACCTTGCCAACCGCATAGTCATGGCGCCCATGACCCGCTCGTTCGCCGAGAATGGCATAGTCGGCCCCGAGCAGGCTGCCTACTACGCCCGCCGGGCCGAGGGCGGGGTGGGCCTGATCCTCTCCGAAGGCACGGTGATCGACCGGCCCAATTCGCGCAACGAGCCGGGCATTCCTTTTTTCCATGGCGAGGACGCGCTCGCGGGCTGGAAGGGCGTGGTCGATGCCGTCCACGCCGCAGGTGGCCGGATGGGCCCGCAGATCTGGCACACCGGCTCCACGCGCGGCATGAGTGGCTGGGAACCCGAAACCCCGGTCGAGAGCCCCTCGGGCCTCGTCGGCCCCGGCGACCCGCGCGGCACGGCCATGAGCGAAGAGGACATCGCCGACACCGTTGCCGCCTTTGCGCGGGCCGCGGCCGATGCCAAGCGCCTGGGTTTCGATACGGTCGAGCTTCACGGCGCACATGGTTACCTGATCGACCAGTTTTTCTGGGACGGCACCAACCAGCGTGAGGATCGCTACGGCGGTGCCACGATTGCCGAGCGTTCGCGCATGGCCGCCGAAGTGGTCGCGGCCGTGCGCGCGGCGATCGGCCCGGACTTCCCGCTCATCCTGCGTCTCAGCCAGTGGAAGCAGCAGGACTACACGGCGAAGCTCGCCACTACGCCCGCTGAAATGACGTCCTGGCTGGCCCCGCTCGTCGATGCGGGCGCGAATGTCCTGCACTGCTCGCAGCGCCGCTTCTGGGAGCCCGAGTTTCCTGAGATCGACGGCGAGCAGGGCCTGAACTTCGCAGGCTGGGCCAAGAAGCTCACCGGCGCGACCACGATCAGCGTCGGCTCGGTCGGCCTCTCGGGCGAGTTCCTCGCCGCGTTCGGGGGCGAGACGTCCAAGGCGACGGGCCTTGAACAGCTGATCGCGCGTATGGAGCGCGACGAGTTCGACCTTATCGCCATCGGCCGTGCGCTCATTTCCAACCCCGACTGGGTCGCCAAGGTGCGCGGCGGCGAGGCGGACGGCCTCAAGGGCTTCGATCCGGCCGCGCTTGCCGAACTGGTCTGAGCACAGACGACGAGGTCTTTTTTCAAGGGGCCATCGCCCCTTGACCCCGGGAATGGGCAACCTCACCTCCCTCCGCTAGGTTGGCGGAGAGGGGTGAGGTCGACAGTCCCGGGAGCCCGAGGGCGGTGGCCCTCGGAATCACCCTCCTGAATTGGCCTGCCGGGATCGCGCTCCCCAACGCGGGCCGTGTCGCCCTGCATGAGGCGATGGGCTCCACGTTGGTGGGCATTTACCGCCAGGTCGGCTGGAAACTCGGCGTCTGGCGCGAGGTGGGATGGTGGCAAGTGTTGCTCTAGGGCGTGCGCTTGTTGTAAGGGCGCCCGACCCGAATTTCCAACGGACTCGCCCCGTACCGCCGCCCGCTGGCCTTTTTGGCCTGGCAAGAGCCTCGGTTACATGCGGCGGGCACAAGACAAGAGCGGACCCGATGGCAGGCCATTCCAAATTCAAGAACATCATGCACCGCAAGGGTGCGCAGGATAAGAAGCGCTCGGCGCAGTTCAGCAAGCTGAGCCGCGAAATCACCGTGGCCGCCAAGATGGGCATGCCCGATCCGGACATGAACCCGCGCCTGCGCGCCGCGGTCAATGCCGCCAAGGCGCAGTCGATGCCCAAGGACAACATCCAGCGCGCCATCGACAAGGCCTCCAAGGGCGATGCCGAGAACTACGAGGAAGTGCGCTACGAGGGCTACGGCCCGGGCGGCGTTGCCCTCATCGTCGAGGCGCTGACCGACAACCGCAACCGCACCGCCACCAACGTGCGCACCGCTTTCGCCAAGAACGGCGGCAACCTGGGCGCGAGCGGCGCCGTCTCGCACGGCTTCGAGCGCCTCGGCCTGATCGAGTACCCGGCGAGCGTCGGCGATGAGGAGAAGGTCCTCGAAGCCGCGATCGAGGCCGGCGCCGACGATGTCGAGAGCGACATGGGCGATGGTGATGAGAATCCGGGCAGCCACGCGATCTGGTGCGCGCCCGAAGCGCTCCACGAAGTGGCAGGCGAGCTCGAGAAGGTCTTGGGCGAAGCCGAAGGCGTGAAGCTGGCCTGGCGTCCCAACATCAAGGTCGATGCCGACGAGGGCGTTGCGAGCACGCTGCTCAAGCTGGTCGACACGCTGGACGACGACGATGACGTCCAGACCGTCTGGGGGAACTACGAAATCTCCGACGAAGTCATGGAAAAGCTGGGTTAATTCGGCTGATGCCGGGCTGCGAGCGGCCCTGTTCTGCGCTTCCGGTGCTCACGTACCTTAAGGTACGCTGCGCGCCGGTTCTCGAACAGGGGCGCTCTCGCTCCGGCCTGAGCCGAATTGGAAGTGGTCTGAAATGATCATCATCGGGCTCGATCCGGGGCTTACCTGCACGGGCTGGGGTGTGGTCGCCAAGAGCGGCAGCCGCCTCAGCCACGTGGCCAATGGGCAGATCCGCACCAACGCCAAGGCCTCGATGGCCGAGCGGCTGGTCGAGCTCGACAGCGCGCTGCTCGACGTGATCCTCCACCATCGCCCCGATACCGGCGCAGTGGAGGAGGTTTTCGTCAACGTGAACCCGCAATCGACGCTGAAGCTGGGGCAGGCGCGCGGCGTTGCCATGCTCGCTATCGCGCGCGCGGGGCTGCCGGTGGCCGAATACTCCACCAAGATCGTCAAGAAGGCCCTCGTCGGCACCGGCGGGGCGGACAAGAAGCAGATCCAGCATATGCTGAAAGTGCTGCTGCCCGGCGTCCAGCTTGCGGGCGAGGACGCCTCCGACGCGCTCGCCGTCGCGATTACCCACGCCAACATGCTGGGAAGCCATCGCTAAGCTGCACCGGTTTGGTCTGGTCATGGGAAGGCGTTCCTGCCATAGGAACAAACCATGATCGCGAAGCTGACTGGATTGCTGGATGACACGGGCCCCGACTGGGCCGTGATCGATGTGAACGGCGTGGGCTATCTCGTCCACTGTTCGGCGCGCACGCTCGACCACCTCGGCATCCGGGGCGACAAGGTCGTGGTGCACACCGAGATGCAGGTCTCCGAAACCGACCAGCGCCTGATCGGCTTCACCTCGGCGGCCGAGCGCAACTGGTTCCGCCTCCTCACCGCGGTGCAGGGGGTGGGGTCCAAGGTCGCGCTCGCGATCCTCTCGGTCCTCACCACCGAGGAACTCCAGCGCGCCTGTGCGGGCGGCGACAGCGCCATGGTCGCGCGGGCCAACGGGGTCGGCCCCAAGCTTGCGACCCGCATCGTCAACGAATTGAAGGAGAAGGCAGGCGGCATGCCGGTCGCCCCCGGATCCCCGGGCGTTGCGGCCTCGGGCGCGGCGAGCCCGGCGGGCTCGTCCAGTGCGGACGCCGTCTCCGCCCTCCAGAACCTGGGCTTCAAGCCCGCCATCGCCAGCACCGCGGTCGCCCAGGCTGTGGGCGAACTGGGCGAGGATGCTGGGCTCAACGACCTTGTGCGCGTCGCGCTGAAGAAGGCGGCGGGGTGAGGCAGGTCGCCTTCCGTTTCGCTGCGCTGATGGTCGTGATGGCCGGTGTCGGCTTCTGGTTTTCGGACTATCTTGCCATTGATGGTTGTCTCGATGGCGGCGGGGCTTGGGACTATGAGGGGGGCGTATGCCATTTCGAATGAAGCATCGCGCGGTTTCGGCTGCGACTTGCGGGCTTGCGGCCGGTGTCCTTACGCTCGTACTGCCTGTCAGCGCGCGGGGCACCCCTGAGGTCCGCACAGGTCCTGTCTTTACCGACTATGGGCGCACGTTCGCAGTCGATTCGGACATGCCGATCCCGGCCGATGCCGAATTCAAGGTCGCCTTCGACATTTCGGCGGCGGCGACACCGGGTGAGGTGAACCGCCATATCGACAGCGCCGCGCGCTTCATCAACATGCAGGTGGCCGCCGGTGTGCCGCGCGAACGCATTCACGTTGCGCTCGTCGTGCATGGTCCGGCAGGCGCGGACTTGCTTGCGGCTGAGGCGTACGCTGCGCGCCATGGCGGGACGAAGAGCGCCAATGCGCCGCTGGTCCGCGCGTTGCTCGACCATGGCGTCCGGGCGATTCTGTGCGGACAGAGCGCGGCGGCTATGGGCCTTGCCAGGGCCGATCTCATTCCCGGCGTGGAGCTGGCGCTTTCGGCCATGACCGCCCACGCCCTCTTGCAACAGGACGGCTACACGCTGAACCCCTTCTGATGACCGACAATCCCATCCTCTCGCCCGCGACGCAGCCTGAAGACGCCGATGCCGCGCTGCGCCCCAAGACGCTGTCCGATTTCGTCGGGCAGGAGGCGGCCAAGGACAACCTCCACGTCTTCATCGAAAGCGCCAAGTCGCGCCGCGAGGCGATGGACCACACGCTCTTCTTCGGCCCGCCGGGGCTGGGCAAGACGACGCTGGCCCAGATCGTCGCGCGCGAGTTGGGCGTGGGCTTTCGCGCCACCTCGGGCCCGGTGATCGCCAAGGCGGGGGACCTGGCTGCGCTGCTCACCAACCTGGAACACGGCGATGTCCTCTTCATCGACGAGATCCACCGCCTTAATCCGGTGGTGGAGGAAGTCCTCTATCCCGCGATGGAGGACCGCGCGCTCGACCTCATTATCGGCGAAGGGCCCTCGGCGCGCTCGGTGCGCATCGACCTGCCGCCTTTCACCCTGATCGGCGCGACGACCCGCCAGGGCCTGCTCCAGACCCCCTTGCGCGACCGTTTCGGCATTCCGGTGCGCCTGCAGTTCTACACCGTGCCCGAACTCGAGCACGTGGTGACGCGCGGGGCGAACCTCCTGGGCATTGGCATGGACAAGGGCGGGGCGACCGAGATCGCGCGCCGTTCGCGCGGGACCCCGCGCGTGGCCGGTCGGCTCATGCGCCGGGTACGCGACTTTGCCCATGTCGCGGGCTCGGACGTCATCACCCAGGCGATCGCGGACGATGCGCTGACCCGGCTCGATGTCGATTCGATCGGTCTCGACATGCAGGATCGGCGGTATCTGATGATGATCGCAGACATCTACAAGGGCGGCCCGGTGGGCGTCGAAACGCTGGCGGCGGGCCTCTCCGAGCCGCGCGACACGATCGAGGAAGTGATCGAGCCCTACCTCATCCAGCTTGGCCTTGTCGCGCGTACCGCGCGCGGGCGTTGCCTGAATGACCGGGGCTGGCAGCATCTGGGCCTGACGCCTCCGGCGGGGCCGCAAGGCGGGCTCTTCGATTCGTCGGCAGGCCCGCAGGCCGACTGAAATCACGCAGAACACCCGGGGGCAGGCGTTTACCCTTGCCCCCGAAACAAGTCCCGTTTCGAAACACATGGTTAGAAATAGCCACGCAATTGCGTGGTAATTGGCGGGATTTAGCCAAAAACACGGTTAACGCCGTTGCCCTGTTAACGCCTCTCTGCCTTGAGTGTGCTAGCAACCGCATTCGAGCAAAGCATCCGGGAGAGCCGTAGCGGCCCAGTCCGTCAGGGCTGCAGGACCTGCACAGAGAGCAACGTTTATGTCGATCCGTACCGCCATTGCCAAACTGTCCGCCTGCGCCGCGGGCTGCGCCGTGATCGGCGGGGGCGCGGTGCACGTTGCCGAGACGCAGTCCGAGACGACCGAGTACCGCAAGCTCAAACAGGCGAAGGTCGCGCGTCCGGCAAAGCGCCTCATTCCCAAGGAAAAGCCGCGCACCACCCGCCGCGTGCGCGAGATCGTGAAGCCGCCCGAGGACCCGCCGCTGGCGATGGTCCCCGTGCCCCCGCCCTACATTCCACCCGCCCCGGCGCCGATGCCTGTAGGCGGCAGCGGCGGCACGCCGGTGGTGATTGGCGGTGGCCCTATCGGGGGCTTTGGCGGCGGTTTCTTCGGTGGGTTCTTCGGAGGCGGCGGGTCGAGCGGGGGCAACGTCGTCATCACTTCGACCACGACCGGTGGCTCTACGTCGAGCAGCTCGTCCTCGTCCAGCTCCAGTTCCTCTTCGTCGTCCTCCTCATCCTCGTCGAGCTCTTCGGGCGGCGAGGGGTCGACGACGACCAGCACCAGCACCAGCACCTCGACCAGTTCGGGGGGCGACGATGGCTCGACCACCACGAGCACGTCGACAAGCTCGGGCGGGGATACAAGCACCAGCACGAGTTCCAGCACCAGCACGTCGAGTTCGACGAGCAGCTCGACCAGCACCTCGACCTCCACCGGCGGGGATACCACCACGACCACCGGCGGATCGACGACTGGCGGGGCTGCGCCGCCGGGACCGCCGCCCACGGACGTACCTGAACCGCCGATGCTGATTCTGTTTGGTGCCGCCGCCGCCGCGCTCTTCGCGCGCAGCCGCCTGGCGCGCCGGGGCAAGGACACTGTTCGCGCCTGAGCAGCTTCCACGCATTCCAAAAGACAAGGGAAAGGAGTAATCCGAGGGCCATCGCCCTCGGGCTCCCCATAATGTCTGCCTCAGCCTTTGCGCGCCGCCATCGGTCAGAGCGGCGGGGGCACTAGTCGCGTTCTGAGCAAACACGGCCACACCTCCAAGTTTTGCCTTCTCGTGTGTCGCGGCGAGATCGTGTGAGTGCCCTGCGCTCGACAGTCCCGGGAGCCCGAGGGCGATGGCCCTCGGAATCACTTCTTTCGTCTCCAGTTCCTTCCATCACCCGGCCCAAAAGCGGAAAACCCCGCCCGGCGCGTGCCGGACGGGGTTTTCGAAAGGCCGGTGAGGGCCTCGGCTTGGCGCCGGATCAGTCGGCTGCGAGCTTGCGCAGGACGTACTGAAGGATGCCGCCGTTCATGTAGTATTCCAGCTCGTTGGCCGTGTCGATGCGGCACAGAGCGGTGAACGTGAAGGTCGAACCGTCCGCACGGGTCACTTCGACTTCGACGTCCTGGCGCGGCTTGAGGTTGGCAACGCCCTTGATGGTGAAGGCGTCGTCGCCGGTCAGGCCGAGCGTCTCGCGGGTGTCGCCGTCCTTGAACTGGAGCGGGAGCACGCCCATGCCGACCAGGTTCGAGCGGTGGATGCGCTCGAAGCTCTCGACGATGACGGTGCGCACGCCCAGCAGGTTGGTGCCCTTGGCCGCCCAGTCACGCGACGAACCGGTGCCGTATTCCTTGCCGGCCACGACCACGAGCTGCGTGCCGTCGGCCGCGTGCTTCACCGCGGCGTCGTAGACGGCCATGGTTTCGCCCTTGTACGACGAGTAACCGCCTTCGGTGCCCGGGACCATCTCGTTGCGGATGCGGATGTTGGCGAAGGTGCCGCGCATCATCACTTCGTGGTGGCCACGGCGCGAGCCGTAGGAGTTGAAGTCGGCCTTCGAGACCTGGTGCTCCATGAGCCATTCACCGGCCGGGCTGTCCGCCTTGATCGAACCGGCGGGCGAGATGTGGTCGGTGGTGACCGAGTCGCCCAGGATGAGGAGCGGCTTGGCTTCGATGATGTCCGAAACCGGCGCCGGGGTCATTTCCATGCCCTCGAAGTACGGCGGGTTGGCGACGTAGGTCGAAGCCGGCTTCCATGCGTAGGTTTCCGAACCGGTGACGTTGATCGCCTGCCAGTGCTCGTCGCCCTTGTAGACGTCGGCGTAGCGGGCCTGGAACATCTCGCGATCCACGCACGCGTTCATCGTGGTGGTCACTTCCTCGTTGGTCGGCCAGATGTCCTTGAGGAACACGTCCTGGCCGTCCTTGCCGGTGCCGATCGGGGTGGTGGTGAAGTCTTCCACCACGGTGCCCTTCAGAGCGTAGGCGACAACCAGCGGCGGCGAGGCCAGGAAGTTGGCGCGCACGTCGGGCGAGACGCGGCCTTCAAAGTTGCGGTTACCCGAGATGACCGCCGAGGCGACCAGGTCGTTCTCGTTGATCGCCTTCGACAGCGGCTCGGCGAGCGGGCCCGAGTTGCCGATGCAGGTGGTGCAGCCGTAGCCGACAAGGTTGAAGCCGACGTTGTCGAGGTGCGACTGGAGGCCAGCCTTCTCGAGGTAGTCGGTGACGACCTGCGAGCCGGGAGCCAGCGAGGTCTTGACCCAGGGCTTGGGCTTCAGGCCCAGCTCGTCGGCCTTCTTGGCAACGAGGCCGGCGGCGACCAGAACCGAGGGGTTCGAGGTGTTGGTGCACGAGGTGATCGCGGCGATCATGACGTCGCCGTCGGTCAGCTTGTAGTCCGCGCCATCGACGTCGACCGACTTGCGGTCACGCTTGTAGAGCTCGGCCATGTCCTTGTTGAAGACATCGTCGACTTCGGTGAGGACGACCTTGTCCTGCGGGCGCTTGGGACCGGCGAGCGAGGGCACGACGGTCGAGAGGTCGAGTTCGAGGCTCGAGGAGAAGACCGGCTCGGGGTTCGAGGGATCCATCCAGAAGCCCTGCTCCTTGGCGTAGGCTTCGACCAGTTCGATCTGGCCTTCTTCGCGGCCGGTGAGACGCAGGTATTCCAGGGTCTTCTCGTCGATGCCGAAGAAGCCGCAGGTCGCGCCGTATTCCGGGGCCATGTTGGCCAGCGTCGCACGGTCGGCGAGGCTGAGCGTGGCAAGGCCTTCGCCGTAGTATTCGACGAACTTGCCGACCACGCCGTGCTTGCGCAGCATGTTGGTGCAGGTCAGCACGAGGTCGGTCGCGGTCACGCCTTCCATCAGTTCACCCGTGAACTTGAAGCCGACGACTTCGGGGATGAGCATCGAGACGGGCTGGCCGAGCATGGCTGCTTCGGCTTCGATGCCGCCCACGCCCCAGCCAAGGACGCCCAGGCCATTGACCATGGTGGTGTGGCTGTCGGTGCCGACGCAGGTGTCGGGGTAGGCGACGATTTCGCCGTTCTGGTCATTCTCGGTCCACACGCTCTGCGCGATGTTCTCGAGGTTGACCTGGTGGCAGATGCCGGTGCCCGGGGGGACGGCGTAGAAGTTGTCGAGCGACTTGGACCCCCACTTGAGGAAGTCGTAGCGCTCCATGTTGCGCTGGTACTCGATCTCCATGTTCTGTTCGAACGCCTTGGGCGTGCCGAACTCGTCGACCATGACCGAGTGGTCGATCACGAGGTTGACGGGAACCTGGGGGTTGATCTTGCTGGTGTCGCCACCGAGCGCGGCAATACCATCACGCATCGCGGCAAGGTCGACGACGCAGGGAACGCCGGTGAAGTCCTGAAGAAGGACGCGGGCCGGACGGTACTGGATTTCCGAGCCGGTGACCGGGTTCTTCTGCCAGTCGGCCACGGCCTGGACGTCGTCGGTCGAGACCGTGAAGCCGCCGTCCTCGAAGCGCAGCATGTTCTCGAGCAGCACCTTCATCGAGAAGGGCAGGCGCGATACGTCGCCGATCTTTTCGGCGGCTTTCTTGAAGGAGTAGTAGGCGACGGTCTTGCCGCCGGCGGTCATGGTGCTCCGGGTACCGAGCGTATCCTGTCCGACCTGGGTCATGTGGGCGTTGTTCCCTTCCTGTGATGTCTGACGCTTGGGTTCACGCCCTTGAACGCATGGTCCTCGGGCGTGTTGCAACGCGACAGACGGGTTCGTCGGCTCGCCGATGCGCGCTGAAAGGCGCAAGGTCAAGAGGCAGGGCCTCCTGCATAGGTCTAGGGGGTGGGTTGTGAAACTTTGTTTCTCGTACCGACCCAGCACCCGACGAGGATCAGAAACGTTCCGGCAATAGTCGCAAGCGCCACGTTTTCGCCGAAGAACAGCCAGCCCAGCAAGGCGGCCCAGGCAAAGCCGGTGTACTCGACCGGCACCAGCACTTGCGTTTCGGCGCGCGCGTAGCCCCAAGAAAGCAACAGGTGCGCGAGCGTGGCGAGCAGGGCGCCTGCCGCGATCAGGCCCCAGACGGGCCCTGTGGGCAGGAGGAAGAGCCAGGGGGCGGGCAAGGCCACGAGGAGCGTCGAGAACAGGTTCTGGAACAGCGTGATCTCGCCGGGGCCTGCCAGGAGGGCCTGCTTGCGCTGCAGCACGAGGTTGAAGGCATAGAACAGGGCCGAGCACAGGACGGCCGCGATCCCCTTCAGCGTCTCGGGAGAGGTGTCGAGCGCGCCCAATCGCCCGCCGCCGATGACGATCACGCCTGCAATGCCGAGCAAGGAGGCGAGGATCGCCTGGGGGCGGATGACTTCTCCCAGCAGCAGGGCCGCCAGAAACAGCGCGATGATCGGCGAGATGAACGAGATTGCGATCGCCTCGGCCATGGGAATGCGGACGAGTCCATAGAAGAAGAGCGCAGCCATGCAGGTCGTCACCCCGGCGCGAAAGGCGTGGAGCTGCAGGCGCCCGCGCGTTGGGCGGCGCGAGGTGGCGGCGCTCTCGGGACTAGGGCTGCGCAGGGTCGCCAGCCAAACCGGCAGGGCGAAGAGCGTGCCCAGCGCGTTGCGCAGGAGCAGCGCGGTGTAGACGCCCAGCGCGATCGAGGCCCCTTTCATGGCCGCATCCATCGCGCTGAAGGTCCCGATACCCGCGACCACGGCAAGGACGGGTAGCGTTGTCTGCAGGGCAGATGGTGGGGTGACGGAGGTTCGGGCAGGCTGCGTCATGGTCCGCGTGCTGTGGGTTAAGCGCCGGTTATTCGCAAGCAATTCATCGTAGCGACAGGCGCGATGCGGAACGGACGTGCTATACTGGCGTTCACATCGCCGGATCGGTGGCCGTGATGCGCACGGTCGCTATGCGGCCTACACGTATTATTCGGGCGGATTTCGAAGCAAAATGAGCAGCATCCAGCGCAAGGCCTGTGGCCTTCTTTCGAGTCTTTCGGCGCTCTCCCTCCTGGCCCAACCGGTGCTGGCGCAGAGTCGCGACGAGAGCGGCCCCGAAGACATCCTGCCCCGTCCGCATTCGTCCGCCGCGCAAGCCTCGCCCCTGCCGACAACTGCGCCGACATCAACGCCGAACCCCGCGCCCACGCGTGCGCCGCAGAAGGCTCCCGCGCCGACGACCGCGACCGTGGTGCGCGAGGGGGCGCCCATGCGCACCACGTCCGAGCCGGTGGTGCAGGAACTCTTCCTCTCCGCGCCCGTGCTGCCCTGGAATATCTCGGACGCGCAGGACCTTCTCGCCACGATCCGCGGGATCGGGAGCGAGGGTCTGTTTCCCGCCGACTATCAGCCCGACGCGCTCGATGCCGCGATCGCCGCAGGCGAGGGCGATGCGCTCGACGAACTGGCGAGCAAGCTCCTGGGCTGGCTGGTCGAGGACCTGCGCGACGGGCGCACGCCCATGCCTGCGCGCGTGCAGTGGTTTGCCGTGGATCCCGACCGCGACGAGATGCCCACCGGCAAGGTGATGGCCCAGACGCTGGCCGCGCACGATATTCCCGGCCTCGTCGCCGCGCTGGCGCCGACGGTGCCGGACTACGCCGCGCTCAAGGAGGAACTGGCCGCAACGCCTGAGGCGCAGACGGACCGCCGCCTCCTCATCATGGCCAACATGGACCGCTGGCGCTGGCTCAAGCGCGATCTGGGCGAAGTCTATCTCCTGACCAACGTGCCCGAGTTCCAGCTGCGCCTGACGGTCAAGAACAAGATCATCCGCACCTACAAGACAGTCGTCGGCAAGCCGGGACGCACCGCGACGCCGCAGCTGGCCGAGACGGTCTCGGCGGTGGTGTTCAACCCGACCTGGACGGTGCCGCAATCGATCGTGAAGGGTGAGGGTCTGGGGCAGAAGGTGCTCAACAACCCGACCTGGGCGCGCAATGCGGGCTACAAGGCCACCAAGGACGCCAATGGCAACGTCTGGGTCGTCCAGCAGCCGGGCCCGAACAACTCGCTGGGCATGATGAAGATCGACATGCCCAACGAGCACGCGATCTACCTGCATGACACGCCCTCCAAGCAGTACTTCAACCACAAGGTGCGCGCCTACAGCCATGGCTGCATCCGCACCGAACGCGCGGTCGAACTGGGCATGACGATGGCGATCCTGGGTGCTGGCATGTCGGGCAGCGAGGCCGCCGACATCTCGCGTTCGGGCAAATACACCAAGGTCGAGATGACCCGCACCTTCCCGGTCTACCTCACCTACTTCACCATCGCGCGCGACATCGAGGGCAACCTCGAAACCTTCGACGACATCTACGAGCGCGACACGCCGGTGCTCGAAAGCTTCCAGCAGCCCCGCCAGCTCAAGACCTCCCAGCGCAAGAGCGAAGAGGAAGTCATCAAGCTGGATAACCCGCTGTAAGTGAGAAGGATCTGATTCAAGGGGCCATTGCCCCTTGGACCACCAAACGGTCTATCTCACGTTCCTCGGCCAGGTTGGCGTGCGCAAGGTGAGGTCGACCATTCGGGGAGCCCGAGGGCGATGGGCCTCGGTATCTCTGTTCTGTTTCAGAACTGCTGGAGGACGTGGAGGAATTCCTCGCCGTAGGCGTCGAGCTTGCGGCTGCCCACACCCGTGATCGAGCCCAGTTCGGAGAGGCTGGAGGGGCGCATCGAGGCCATTTCGCGCAAGGTGGCGTCGTGGAAGATGACGTAGGGCGGCACGCCCTGGTCCTTGGCGAGGTCGCGGCGCAGTTCGCGAAGAGCATCGAACAGCGGATCGCCGACCGGGTTGGGCGTCTGGTCTGCCGCGCGGCCCCGGCGGCCGCGTTCCTTCTTGGGCGGGCGCACGATCATCACGGCCGCCTCGTTCTTGAGGATCTCGCGCGCATCGCCGCCCAGTGCCAGCCCGCCGTGCTCGGTGGGGACGAGGCTGCCGCGGGCCTGGAGCGCGCGGGCGAGGGCCTTGAGGATCGGCTTTTCCTCCTCGCGCAGGATGCCGAAGACCGAAAGCTGGTCGTGCCCGCGCTGGAGCACACGGTCGTCGGTAACGCCTGTCAGGACCTTTTCGAGGTGTCCTAGGCCATAGGTCTGGCCGGTGCGGTAGACTGCCGATAGCAGCTTCTGGGCGAGCGTCGTCGCATCGATCACGTCGACGGGTTCAAGGCAGGTGTCGCAGTTGCCGCACTTGGCGGGCGGGTCCTCACCGAAGTGGCGCAGGAGGACAGCACGGCGGCAGTCGGCGGTCTCGATCAGCCCGGCGAGCGATTCGAGGCGCTGGCGTTCGCTCTGCTGACGCGCCTCATCGACTTCGGCGAGGCGCATGCGGGCGCGGGCAAAGTCGTCCGCGCCCCAGAACATGACCGCGACCGAAGGATCGCCGTCGCGCCCGGCGCGGCCGGTTTCCTGGTAGTAGCCTTCGATCGACTTGGGGATCCCGGCGTGGGCGACGAAGCGCACGTCGGGCTTGTCGATGCCCATGCCGAAGGCGACGGTCGCGACCATTACCATGTCCTCGCTCGCGACGAAGGCGGCCTGGTTCTTCTGGCGCACTTCGGAGGGCAATCCGGCGTGGTAGGGCAGGACCGGACGGCCGGTCGACTTGGCGAGCGTCTCGGCAAGCTGCTCCACGCGCGCGCGGGTGGGAGCATAGATGATGCCGGGGCCCGGGTTCTCGTCTATTACACCCTTCAACTGGCGCGCCACGCTGTCGCGCGGGCGGATGGCGTAGCGGATGTTGGGGCGGTCGAACCCGGCGACGATGAGCCCATCCTCGCCGATCCCGAGCTGGGTCAGGATGTCGGCGCGGGTGTGGCGGTCGGCCGTCGCGGTCAGCGCGAGGCGGGGGACCTGCGGGAAGGCGTCGAGAAGCGGCTTGAGCAGGCGGTAGTCGGGCCGGAAATCATGCCCCCATTCCGAGACGCAGTGCGCCTCGTCGATGGCAAAGAGCGAGATGCGGGTGCTGGAGAGCAGATCGCGAAAGGCGCTCTGGCTGGCCCGTTCGGGCGCGATATAGAGAAGGTCGAGCTGGCCGGCGCGAAAGGCGTCGAGCGTCTCGCGCCAGTCGGCATCGACGCTGGTGAGCGTGGCTGCGCGGATGCCGTTGGCGCGCGCCGAGCGCAGCTGGTCGTGCATCAGCGCGATGAGCGGGGAGACGACCACGCAGGTGCCTTCCAGAAGCACGGCGGGAAGCTGGTAGGTAAGGGACTTGCCCGCGCCGGTGGGCATCACGGCCAGCGTGGACTGGCCCTGGAGCACGCGGTCCACCACCTGGTCCTGGACCCCGCGAAAGCCGGAAAAGCCGAAGGTCGCCTGCAGCGCTTCGCGCACGCGCTCGCCAGACGGGGGCGCGGAGGGCGTGTTGTCGACGGGCGGGGCAAGGTCGCCCTGCCAGTCGTCGTCATCGCCGTAGAAGGTCGTCTCGAAGGGCCAGTCGTCGTCGTTCACGGGGGCAGCTTATGGCAGAGCCGGACGCCGCGCGGAACCCGTTGAGGAGGCGCTTTCCTCCGCTTTTCGCCTCCTGAGGCGACTCGCGGGGAGAGGCGGGCTTGCGAAGATGGAACGTGCGTTTGCGACGATTGGCGGGCACTTTTTCGGCTGCGGCGAGTTTATTTCACGACAACTGGTTCATGGAGATCACATCATGTCGTCTTACGTTTACCATTCCAGTCGCCCGCACGAATCGATCCTGCCGCGGGCGCATCGCGACGCGCATCAGCGCTTCCACACCTATGGTCCGATCCAGCCGATGGACGGTGACCGCGGCCTGTTCGGCCGACTGCTCGACCGCCTGTTCTGACCCCACCTTGCCCCTCCCACGCGGACCATGGTGCGTGGGAGCGGGAGATGGTCTGCCGAACGCACGCCATCGTTGAGGGGCTTTTTCCCCTTTCGGTCTCATCCCTTCGGACAAGACCGGTTTCCCGCCCGCAGCTACCCCACGAAGATCGGCGCCCGGGCGTGGTAACTTTCTCTTGCACATGACACGCGGGTAAGCCCGCATGGCCTTTTTCAGCGTTTCTTGGAGCGCTTGCCGGATACTTGGCATCACTCGATCGACGGAGATGCAATCGATTGAATCGAGGTCGCCACAGGAACCACAAGAACACCAAGGGAAGAGGTACAAGTCATGGGAGCGATGCTGCACGATGCGCGTGTGCGTTTCGAGGAATGCCACACGGCCTGGTTGAACGAGTGCGAATTTGCCGAACTGGCGCGCACGCTCAAGGCGCTTGCGCACGAACAGGGCGTCGCGACCGATCCGATCATCAACGAACTCGTCCATTTCGGGGCCGACGCCGCGTTTGCGTTGCTCACGGTTGAATCGCGCCTTGTAAGCGATGCGCAGGCGGCGCAGGTCGCCCAGACTGTCCAGATGAAGCCTGCCGGTCCGCCGCTGGTCCACTGAGTGTGCCGGTGGGGCAGCCGCCGAACACGGCTTTGCCCCGCGTAACGGCACAAGACCACGCCGACAGGTCTTCCCGGCGCCGTCCACCCTGTCCCCTGGGTGTGGACGGCGCCTCTTTTCGTGTCCCGATCAGTCGAGGTTGGGGCGCAGCCAGCGTTCGGCCGTGGCGATGTCGACGCCGCGCCGCGCCGCGTAGTCCTCCAACTGGTCGCGCCCGATGCGCGCGACGCCGAAGTACTGGCTCTCGGGGTGCGCGAAATAGAAGCCCGAGACCGCCGAAGTCGGCAGCATGGCCTGGCTTTCGGTGAGCGTGATCCCGGCGGTGTCCTGCGCGCGCAGGAGATCGAACAGTATCGGCTTCAGCGAATGGTCGGGACAGGCCGGGTAGCCCGGGGCCGGGCGGATGCCGCGGTACTGCTCGCGGATGAGCGCCTCGTTGGTGAGCTGCTCGTCGGGCGAATAGCCCCAGAGCGTGGTGCGCACGTGCTGGTGGAGACGCTCGGCAAAAGCTTCGGCGAAGCGGTCGGCCAGCGCTTTCAGAAGGATATCGGAATAGTCGTCGTGCGCAGCCTTGAAGCGGGCGATGTGTTCGTCGATGCCATGGATGCCCACGGCAAAGCCGCCCAGCCAGTCGCCCGCCGGATCGACGAAGTCGGAGAGGCAGAAGTTGGCGCGGTCGCGCGACTTCTCGACCTGCTGGCGCAGCATGGGAAGCCGCGTGCCGTCGGCAAGGAGGATGTCATCGCCGTCTTGATGGCACTCCCAGAATGAACAGACGCCCCTGGCGGTCAGCCACTTCTCCTCGACGATGGTGTCGAGCATCTTCTGCGCGTCCTCGAAGAGATTGCGTGCGCTTTCGCCCACCACTTCATCGTCAAGGATGGCCGGGTAGGTACCCGCCAGCTCCCAGGCGCGGAAGAAGGGCGTCCAGTCGAAGGTCTCGCGCAGATCTGCAAGGTCCCAGTCCTCGAAAACGTGGAGGCCAGGCTGCATTGGGGCCGGGGCCTTGTCGGCGAAGTCCGGCTTGAAGGCGTTGGCGCGCGCGTCCGCGATAGGCAGAACGTCGCGCTTGCCCTTGCCCGCACGGGCCTCACGCACCTTCTCGTAGTCGATGGCGACGGATTCGATGTAGCCCTCGGCCTGGGTGTCGGAGAGAAGCTGAGAGGCGACGCCGACCGCGCGGCTGGCGTCGAGCACGTGGATGACGGCGCCTGTATAGGCCGGGTCGATGCGCAGCGCGGTGTGGACCTTGGAGGTTGTCGCCCCGCCGATGAGGAGCGGGATCTTCATGTCCGCGCGCTGCATCTCTTCAGCCACCGTCACCATTTCGTCCAATGAAGGGGTGATGAGGCCGGAGAGGCCGATGATGTCGACGTCTTCCTTCTGTGCGGTCTCCAGGATCGTCGACCAGGGCACCATGACGCCAAGGTCAATGACCTCGTAGCCGTTGCACTGGAGGACGACGCCCACGATGTTCTTGCCGATGTCATGGACGTCGCCCTTGACGGTGGCCATGATGATCCGGCCCTTGGCCTTGGAATTGGCGTCCTTTTCCGCTTCGATGAAGGGGATGAGATGGGCCACCGCCTTCTTCATCACGCGCGCCGACTTCACCACCTGAGGCAGGAACATCTTGCCCGAGCCGAACAGGTCGCCCACGACATTCATGCCGTCCATCAGCGGGCCCTCGATCACCTCGATCGGGCGCCCGCCGCGGGCGAAGATCGCCTGGCGCGCTTCTTCGGTATCGTCGACGATGTGCGCGTCGATGCCGCGCACGAGCGCGTGTTCGATGCGCTTGACCGGCTCCCAGGTGCGCCACTCCTGCGTGGCCTTTTCCTGCGCCTTGTCCTTGCCCTTGAAGCTTTCGGCCAGTTCGATCAGGCGCTCGGTCGCGGTCTGATCGCCGCCTGCCTTGGGCGTGCGCATCAGGATCACGTCCTCGCAGGCCTCGCGCAAGGCAGGGTCGATCTGGTCGTAGACGTCAAGCTGGCCTGCGTTCACGATCGACATGTCGAGCCCGGCGGGGATCGCGTAATAGAGGAAGACCGAGTGCATCGCGCGGCGCACCGTCTCGTTGCCCCGGAAGGAGAACGAGAGGTTGGAGAGCCCGCCCGAGAAGTGGACGTGGGGGCAGGCGGCCTTGATCTCGGCGACGGCCTCGATGAAGTCGAGCGCGTAGCGGTCGTGCTCCTCGATGCCGGTGGCCACGGCAAAGACGTTGGGGTCGAAGATGATGTCTTCGGGCGGGAAACCGATGCCGGTCAGCAGCTTGTAGGCGCGCGAGCAGATCTCCACCTTGCGCGCCTTGGTGTCGGCCTGCCCGGTCTCGTCGAAGGCCATGACCACCACGGCCGCGCCGTAGGCCATGCAGGTGCGCGCCTGCTTGAGGAAGAGCTCCTCGCCTTCCTTCATCGAGATCGAGTTCACGATGGGCTTGCCCGAAACGCACTTGAGGCCCGCCTCGATTACGTCCCATTTCGACGAATCGATCATGATCGGCACGCGCGCGATGTCCGGCTCGGCCGCGATCAGGTTGAGGAAGGTGGTCATGGCTTCGAGCGCGTCGAGCAGGCCCTCGTCCATGTTGATGTCGATGACCTGCGCGCCGTTCTCGACCTGCTGGCGGGCGACCTCGACGGCGGTCGCATAGTCGCCGGCCATGATCAGCTTCTTGAACCTGGCAGAGCCGGTGACGTTGGTGCGCTCGCCGATATTGACGAAGCGCGAGCCCGAGGCCGAAGCGGGCGTGGCGGCAGAGGCGGAAGTCTCGGTCATGGTGTCCCCCCGGATCCGGTCAGGTAGTGGCGAGTGCGGCGAGCGGGCGCGCCAGCACGAAGTCGTCGTAGATCACGCCGCCGACATCGAAGCTGCGCGAGCCGATCGTCTCGAAGTTGTTCTTTGCGTAGAAGCTCAAGGCACGCTGGTTGTCGTTCTTGACGCCGAGTAGCAGGCGCTTGTGCCCGTCGGCCTGCGCGGCCTCCAGGACATTGCGCATGAGTGCGCTCGCGATCACGGTGCCCTGAAACTTGGCGAGCACGTAAATGCGCTTGAGTTCCACGTCGCCGTCCTTCGCCTGGTCAAGCTCGGGCGTGCAGGTGAGGGCATAGCCCACGGGGGCATGGCCCGGTTCGACTTCGGCGAGCCAGATCCGCGCGCCGCTTTCCAGATAGCGGCGGTAGGTCTCGGGCGAATGCGAGGTGCGGCAGTGTGCCAGAAGTCCCTGACCGTGGACGACGCCTGCGAAGGCCTCCAGAAAGGTGGCCGAGCCAATGAGCGAGAGAGTTTCGGCATCCTCGGGGGTGGCAACCCGGATGCGCCAGATAGGCATGTTCGTCATGTAAGGTGTCTTTGCGTCAGGCGGCCATGGTGAAGGGTTCGAGCCCGGCGAGGCGGGTCACGGGGGCAAGCTCGGGCACGCGGCGGGGCGGCAGGCCCTCCACCGCTTTGGCGATCTCGACGATGTGCGCCGGTGTCGAACCGCAGCAGCCGCCCAGCACGTTGACCTGGCCCGCATCGGCCCATTCCTTGACGAAGCCCGCCGTGGTTGCGGGCATCTCGTCGTAGGCGCCCAGTTCGTTGGGAAGCCCGGCGTTGGGGTAGATCATGATGAGGCTGTCGGCGATCTCGGAGAGGACCTTGACGTGCGGGCGCAGCTGGGTCGCACCGAATGAGCAGTTGAGCCCGATGGTGAGCGGCCTGGCATGGCGCACCGCATGCCAGAAGGCCTCGACCGTGTGCCCCGAGAGGTTGCGGCCCGACAGGTCGGTCAGCGTCATCGAGAGCATGATCGGAACCTCGCGGCCCAGCTCGGCCTCGAGTTGGCGCACGGCCATGATCCCGGCCTTGGCGTTGAGCGTGTCGAACACGGTCTCGATCAGGATGAAGTCGGCACCGCCCTCGACAAGCGCTGCGGCCTGCTCCTTGTAGACATCGACAAGCGTGTCCCAGTCGATCTCGCGGTAGCCCGGGTCGTTGACGTCGGGGCTGAGCGAGAGGGTCTTGTTGGTGGGGCCGATGGCGCCCGCAACGAAGCGGGGGCGCCCGTCCTTCGCGGTGAATTCGTCGGCGACCTTGCGGGCAAGCTGCGCCGAGGCGACGTTGATCTCGCGCACGAGCCCTTGGGCACCGTAATCGGCCTGGCTGATGCGGTTGGCCGAGAAGGTGTTGGTCTCGGCAATGTCGGCGCCTGCCTCGAAGTAGGCGCGGTGGATCGCCTCGGGCACCTCGGGCTTGGTGAGGGCCAGGATGTCGTTGTTGCCCTTCTGGTCGTGGCCCAGATCCAGATCGCCCGCGTAGTCGGCCTCGGAGAGCTTCCAGTTCTGGATCTCGGTGCCAAAGGCCCCGTCGGTAATGAGGATGCGGCGGCTGGCCTGGTCCTCGAAGGCTTCACGGGGCGTCATCAGACGGTCTCCTTGGGGCGCAGGCCGAGCAGCTGGCAGATCGCGTAGGTCTGGTCGGCCTTGTTGAGCGTGTAGAAATGGAAGTTGCGCACGCCCCCGTCGTAGAGGCGCTTGCACAAGTCGGCCGCGGCGACCGCGGCGACCAGCGCGCGCGGCCCCGGACGCGCGTCGAGATCGGCAAAGAGCGCTTCAAGCGAGGCCGGGATCTCGGTGTTCGCGGACATGCGCCGGATCGCGGCGAAACTGGTGACGGGCATGATGCCGGGCACGATCGGCGCGGTGATGCCCGCTGCCAATGCCTTGTCGAGGAAGCGGAAATAGGCGTCAGCCGAGAAGAAGAACTGCGTGATCGCGCGGGTGGAGCCGGCATCGATCTTGCGCTTGAGGTTGTCGAGATCGCTCTGCGCGCTCGAGGCCTCGGGGTGCATTTCGGGATAGGCGGCGACCGAGATCTCGAACTCGTGGCGCTTCCTCAGTCCTTCCACCAGCGCTGCGGCGCTGGCGTAGCCTTCGGGGTGGGCGCGGAAGACGCCGTTGTCCTGGGGCTGGGGATCGCCGCGCAGGGCGACGATGTGGCGCACGCCTGCCTCCCAGTATTCATCGGCGATCTCATCGATCTCGCCCTTGCTGGCCGCAACGCAAGTAAGGTGCGCGGCGGGCACGAGATCGGTCTCACGCCGGATGCGCGCGACCGTCGCGTGGGTGCGCTCGCGCGTCGAGCCGCCCGCGCCGTAGGTGACCGAGACGAACTTGGGCGCCAGGGGGGCCAATTCGGTGATGGCGTCCCACAGCTGGGCCTCCATCTTCTCGGTCTTGGGCGGGAAGAATTCGTAGGAGACCGCAATGTCTCCGGCCATTTCGCCGAACAGCGGCGTATCGCCGCAGGGGGCGGACGTGGCAGCTTCGGCGGGTCGGGTCGTAACAGTCATCGCTTCGCAGTCTTTCGCTTGGGCCGCTTGGGGCTATGGCGCCTCTTCAAGGGCACAGTCGTGGCAAAGGGCAGGTGAACCGGCGTCTCAGGCAGATGCCGGGGCAGGCGTGGGAGCAGGGCAGGGCAGGCGCTCGGCGGTCCAGATCTTCACCGTCAGGGTATCGCCCGGAAGGGCTATGGGAGGGGCGGGCGCGAAACCGGCGTCGGCCATGAGCGAGGCCATCTGGGCATCGGAAAAACCGAGTCGGGCGTGGGCATGCCGCTCGCGAAGCTCCTCGCGCTCGTGCGCGGCCAGATCGACGATGGCGATGCGACCGCCTGCACGCGTGACGCGCGCGGCTTCATCGAGGACGGGGCCGGGCGAGGGCGCGAAGTGGAGCACCTGGTGGAACAGCACGGTGTCGAAGCTGCCCGAATCGAAAGGCAGCTCGACGAAATCGCCGCGCACCAGATCGACCTTGTCGGCGGGCAGCGCCTGGAGCCGGGCCCGCGCGATCTGCAACATCTCGGGGTTGCGGTCGAGCGCGGTGACGTGGCTCGCGCTGTCGGCCAGAAGTTCGGCCATGCGGCCGGTCCCGGTGCCGATGTCGAGCAGGGCGCCCAGTTTTTCGGTCAGATTTCCCGGTGTGCAGCCGAGTGCGGCGATAAGGGCAGCCTCGACCGGCTCGTCGGCGCCGTGGAGCTGGCGCAGCGTATCCCATTCGGGCGCGTGGCGCGCGAAGTAGGCCTGCGCATTGGCCTCGCGTGCCTCGCGGATGGAGGCGAGCTGGCGGCGGTCATCGCGGCAGCGATGCGCGAATTCAGGGTCGTCGCGCTCGGCAATGGTGAGCAGGCGCGCGGCGGCAGCCCCCATCTCGGGCTCGGAGGTTTCGCTCACGGCCGTGCGCAGGAACACCCAGCTGCCTTCCTTGCGGCGTTCGGACAGTCCTGCATCGCACAGGATTCGCACATGGCGCGAAACGCGCGGCTGGCTCTGGCCCAGCACTTGCGCAAGTTCGCCCACGGAAAGCTCCATGTGCGCCAGCAAACGCATGATGCGCAGGCGCGTCGGCTCCGAAAGGGCCCTCAGAAGTGGGTCGATTTGCATGGGGGTGGATATAAAGATATCTTTATATCCGTGCAACCCCAAGGTTTGAGGCGGCTTCCACCCCCCATACTTCCTATTTGCGTTGCACCATCGTCTCGTTTAAAGAGGCCTCCGCAGGCTTGCCTGCAAGCGTTGGCCCGTGGGCCAAACAATGCAAGGGGATTCGCATGAAGAAGATTGCTTTCGCCGCGTTCGCGTCGGCTGCCGCTCTGGCTCTCGCTGCTTGTGGCGAGACTCCGGCTCCGGAAGCCACCGAGTCGGTTGAGACCGTGCCCGGTGACATGATGGCGACGGACGCTCCGACCGAGGTTCCGACCGAGGCGATGTAATCCGTTAGGAGGGCTGGCCGGCGCCTCGTGTTCCGGCGGCCCTCCACGGCTTTCCACCCGGTTTCGGCCGGGACATCGGAAAGACCCACTTAAGCCAAGTGGACAAAGACCCTCCCCTTTCGGGGAGGGTTTTTCGTTTTCGGCCCATGTTTTTGCAAACGATGCGCGCCGAACTTTAAAGACATTTGCGCGATGCGCTGCAATGCGGCATCACCTGGTCCCATGCTCGATACTTTCCGGATCGCGCTTGGTCAGCTCAACCAGTCGGTCGGCGACATCGGCGCCAATGCGGATTCGATTCTGGCGGCCCGGCGCGAAGCGCGCGGCGCGGATCTGGTCGTCTTTCCCGAACTCCATCTTATCGGCTACCCGCCCGAGGACCTGGTGCTCAAGCCCGCGCTGGTCGAAAAGGCGGCGGCCCAGCTCGAACGGCTGGCCGAGGCGAGCGGCGATGACGGTCCGGCCATGCTGGTGGGATCGGCCTTCGTGCGCGATGGTGCGCTGCACAACGGTGTGGCGCTGCTCGACCAGGGACGGATCGCGGCGGTGCGCTTCAAGCACGAGCTTCCCAACTACGGCACGTTTGATGAAATGCGTCTGTTCCAGCCCGGTCCCTTGCCCGAGCCGGTGATCCTGCGCGGCACCATGATCGGGGTGCCGATCTGCGAGGATATCTGGCGCCCGGAAGTGTGCCGACACCTCGCCGACTTCGGGGCCGAGATGTTCATTTGCATCAACGGCAGCCCCTACGAGCTCAACAAGGAAGCCCTGCGAATCGAAGGCATCGCCCGGCGCCGCGCCAGCGATACCGGTATTCCGCTTGCCTATCTCAACCGCGTGGGCGGGCAGGACGAACTCGTCTTCGATGGCGGGAGCTTCGTCGTCAACGGCGATGGCCAGCTTGCCGCGCGTGCGCGGGACTGGGAGGAGCAGGTCCTGCAGACCTCGTGGACCCGGACCGCGCGCGGGTGGCGCTGCGACCGGGGCGATCTGGCGCAGGAGACGCCCCAGCCTGAGACGATCTACTGCGCCATGGTGCTGGCGCTGCGCAACTTCGTGGAACGCAGTTCGTGCGAGGGCGTGGTGGTGGGGCTCGACGGCGCGCGCGATTCGGCGCTGGTTGCCGCACTGGCCGTCGATGCGCTGGGGGGCGAGTGCGTGACCCTGGCGCTGGTGCCGCCGCTGACAGGTGGCGCGCAGGCGTTGGAGGACGCACGTATCTGTGCGCAGAGACTTGGTGCCAGATGCCGTGAGATCACGCTCGATGCGCGCATTTCGGAGGCATTGGAGGCCCTGGATGTCTGCTTTGCCGGGCCTGAGCGGGAGGCGGGCGAGCGGCTTGCCGCACGCATGGGCGCGCTGGTGCTTGGGGCGTTTGCCGAGAGCCAGGGCGCGATGCTGCTCTCCTCGGCGACGAAGAGCGATTTCAGCCTTGGCCGCGTACCCTCCTGCGCCAGTGCGACGGGCGGCTACAGCCCGCTCAAGGACGCCTACGCGACGACGGTCGCCAAGCTTGTCACATGGCGCAACAGCGCGGTCCCGCACATCGGGTTGGGCCCGGAAGGAACGATTTTTCCCGCCTCGATTCTGGCCCACACGCCCCCGCTTCCCACAGGCGTGGACGACGCGGCGCGCCTCGATGCGATGCTGTTCGGCCTTGTCGAACACGACAAGAGCATCGATCAGATGGTCGCCGACGGATTTCCGCGCGCGGCGCTGCGCCATATCGAGGAGCGCCTGCATGCGAGCGAAGCCCTGCGCCGCCAGTCGCCTCCGGGCGTGAAACTGTCCCCAAGAAATTTCGGGCGGGATCGGCGCTATCCGATCACTCATGCGTTTCGCAGCTGAGGGATGAACGACGAGCCGGTCTGCGGCCTCGCGAAACCGGCGAATGGAGATGATTTATGGGAATGCTGGTGGACGGCCAGTGGCACGATGTCTGGTACGATACCGAGGCCAACAAGGGGAAATTCGAGCGTGAGAAGTCGGCCTTCCGCAACTGGCTGACGGCCGACGGGAGCCCCGGGCCTTCGGGCGAGGGCGGTTTCGCGGCCGAGGCAGGGCGCTATCACCTCTATGTCAGCCTGGCCTGCCCCTGGGCGCACCGCACGCTCATCATGCGCGCGCTCAAGGGTCTGGAGGCCATTATCCCTGTCTCCATCGTCCATTGGCACATGGCCGAGAACGGCTGGACCTTCGCCGAAGGGCCGGGCGTGGTGCCCGATCCGATCCACCACGCGCAGTACATGCACCAGGTCTACACGGCGGCGAAGCCGGACTATTCGGGCCGGGTGACCGTTCCGGTGCTCTGGGATCGTACGAAGGGCACGATCGTCAGCAACGAATCGGCCGAGATCATTCGCATGTTCAACACAGCGTTCGACGATCTGGGCGCGCGCCCGGGCGACTATTACCCGAGGCGCACCGCGAGGCGATCGATGCCTTCAATGCGCGGATCTACGACACCGTCAACAACGGCGTCTACAAGGCCGGTTTCGCGACCACCCAGGAGGCCTACGAGGAGGCGGTCTATCCCCTGTTCGGGACGCTCGACTGGCTTGAGACACGTCTTTCGGCGAGCCGGTACCTTGTCGGGAACACCCTGACCGAGGCCGACATCCGCCTTTTCACCACGCTCGTGCGTTTCGACCCGGTGTACCGCGGCCACTTCAAGTGCAACCTGCACTCGCTCGCCGACTATCCGAACCTCTCAGGGTATCTGCGTGACATCTATCAGGTGCCCGGCGTCGCCGAGACGGTCGATTTCCGGCACATCAAGGGACACTATTACCAGAGTCACGGCACCATCAATCCGACCGGGATCGTGCCGGCCGGGCCGCTCATGGACCTGGCCGCGCCGCATGGCCGTGAGGGCATGGGCGGGCTAGCCGATTAGGCGGACGCCGCCGCGCACGCGCGGGCAACGAGGGCTTTGACCTCGCGGTCGCCTGCGCGTAATCGCGCAGGGCTATGACCACCACGCGCTTTGCCCCTTCGCCCACGGGCCTCCTTCACGTCGGCAACATCCGTACGGCCCTGCACAACTGGCTGCTGGCCAAGCGGTCGGGCGGGCGCTTCCTGCTGCGTATCGACGACACCGACGCGGCGCGCTCGCGTGAGGACTATGTGGAGGCGATCCGGGCGGATCTTGCCTGGCTGGGCATCGTGCCCGAGGGCGAGGAGCGCCAGTCGCAGCGCTCTGCCCTCTATGAAGCCGAGTTCGAACGCCTGAAGGGCGAGGGGCGCGTCTACCCGTGCTGGGAAAGCCCGCAGGAACTTGAACTCAAGCGTAAAGTCCTGCTCGGCCGCGGGCTGCCCCCGATCTACGACCGCGGCGCGCTTACCCTCTCCGAGGAGGAGAAGGCGCAGAAAGTAGCGGCGGGAGACGCCCCGCACTGGCGTTTCCTACTCGACCGTGATGAACCGATTGCCTGGGAGGACGGCATTCGCGGCCACCAGTCCTTCGATGCGGCGATGATGTCGGACCCTGTGATCCGCCGCGCCGATGGTTCCTGGCTCTACATGCTGCCCTCGGTGATCGACGACATCGCCATGGGCGTGACCGACGTTCTGCGCGGCGAGGACCACGTGTCGAACACGGCAGCGCAGGTGCAGATGTTCACGGCGCTGGGCGGCACGGTCCCGCGCTTTGCCCACGAGGCGCTGCTGGTTGGCACCGAGGGCAAGCTCTCCAAGCGGCTGGGCTCGCTCGGCATGGCGCAGCTGCGCGAGGACGGGATCGAGCCCGAGGCGCTGATTGCTCTGCTGGGGCGCCTGGGGACCTCGGATCCGGTCGATCCGGCGCTGCGTTTGGCGGACCTGGCGGCGAGCTTTGATCTCTCGCGCTTCGGCCGGGCCCCGGCGCGCTTTGACGAAACCGAACTGGCGCGCGTCAACGCCGCGATTGTCCACACGCTGCCCTACGAGGCCGTGGCGGCGCGTCTCCCGGACGGGATGGACGCGGCGGCCTGGGAGGCGGTGCGCCCCAATCTGGCGCACGTCCACGAGGCGGCGGATTGGTGGCAGGTCGTCACCGGCCCTGTCGCCGCGCCGGACCTGGGCGAGGAGGACCGCGCCTATCTCGCGACGGCAGGCGAGGTGCTCGAAGGTCTCGCGTGGGAGCCGGGCATCTGGAAGGCGCTGACCGGCGCGCTCAAGGAGGCGACGGGCCGCAAGGGCAAGGCGCTGTTCCTCCCTTTGCGTCTTGCGCTGACGGGCATGGAGCACGGCCCCGACATGGGCGCAATGCTACCCCTGATCGGCCGCGAGGCCGCGCTGGAGCGTCTGCGCGCCGTTTGACGTGTGTCAAGGACGGCATTGCACGCCCGTCTTATTTCCCGCCCGTCAGCAGGTCGCAAGGGACATACGCGATGGGCTTCGTGATGATGATGGCGGTACATTCGCTGGCGACGACGGTCCTCATGGGGATCGGTCTTGTCGCCGTGCTGGGCGCGGGGCTGGTCGACGGCTACGTGTTCCTCGCCGTGATCGCGCTGGCCTTCGTGGCGGCTTTGCCGGTTACCTGGATAGTGCTGCGCAAGTTGGGCGGCGCGGTGGTGATCCAGGATGAGGGCGCGGCGCCTCTGCGCCGGCCCTGAGGGGGCTGCGGACGCAGCCAGCGCCTCGCCGGTAAGGCTTCGCGCGGCCGCGTCCGCAGTACCTTGTCTTCTTCTTATTCCATCACCCAGCCATGGCTGGCGAGCAGCGACTGGCCGGTCAGCGCGTTGGTCTGGAAGGCGGCGAAGAACAGCGCGACTTCGGCGATGTCCTCGACCGTGGTGAATTCGGTGTCGACGGTCTGGCCGAGCATGACCTTGTTGACGACCTCCTCCTCGGAGATGCCCAGTTCCTTGGACTGTTCGGGGATCTGCTTCTCGACCAGCGGGGTGCGCACGAAGCCCGGGCAGATCACGTTGGTGCGCACGCCCTTGGGGCCCGCTTCCTTGGCGATCACGCGGTTGAGGCCCATCAGGCCGTGCTTGGCGGTGACATAGGCGCTCTTGAGCTTGCTCGCCTCCTTGGAGTGGACCGAGCCCATGAAGATGATCGAGCCCGAGCCCTGCTTGTACATGTGCGGGATGACCGCCTTGGAGGTCAGGAACGCGCCGTCGAGGTGGATCGCGAGCATCTTCTTCCAGTCATCGAACTTGAACTGCTCGATCGGGTTGACGATCTGGATGCCGGCGTTGGAGACCAGCACGTCGACCGTGCCCCAGGCATCCACCACGGCCTGGACCCCGGCCTCCACCTGCTCCTCGCTGGTGACGTCCATGGCGACGGCCATGGCCTCGGTTCCGGAGGTCTGCGTGATTTCATCGGCGGCCTTCTGCGCGGCCTCCTGGTTGAGGTCGGCGATGGCCACCTTGCCGCCTTCCTCGGCGTACTTGCGGGCAATGGCGAGGCCGATGCCGCTGGCCGCGCCGGTGACGATGCAAACCTTGTCCTTCAGTTTCATGTGCGTGCTCTCTCCAGTTATCTCATCGGCGCCCGGGCCTGCCCGTCTGTGCGGTGCCTGGTGGGCGTTCCCTGTGCGCGTATTCAGCCGCGTTCGCGCGCGCAGGCAAGGTCGAATGTGGCGATTTCGTCCGGTTCAATGGCGCGCTCCAGCCATTCGGGATGTTCGAGCGAGAAGATCGCGTCGGCCTTGCCCGCCTGCCAGTGCTCGTCGACCGTCATCCGGGAAAACTCGTAGTCCTTCGAATTGGTTTCATAGCCGCGCGGGCGGTTGATGAGGTGCATGATCGCGACCGGGCCTTCCGGGCGGCAGGAGAGCAGCTTGGCGAGGTCGGGATCGTCCTTCAGCTCTTCGGGCAGCTTGTCGGCCAGACGGTGCGTGGCGGCGCGCAGGGCCTGGAGCTTGCGCGACATGTCGGTGCCCTGGCGGGTGCGGCTGGAGAAGCGGATGTCCTTCTCGCGCTGGGCGATGTCGGCCATCGTACGCGGGACATCGCCGCGCGCGGCGAAAAGGTCGATCTGGAAGACTTCCATCGCGCAAGGCGGGCGGTTGTCGAGCACGTACTGAAGCGGCGTGTTCGAGACGAGGCCGCCGTCCCAGTACCACTCGCCGTCGATCTCGACCGGCGGAAATCCCGGGGGAAGGGCGCCGCTTGCCATGATGTGCTCAGGGCCAATCGGGCGTTCCAGGTTGTCGAAGTAGACGAAGTTGCCGTTGAGCACGTTGACCGCGCCGACGCTGAGCCGGGTTTCGCCCCGGTTGATGCGCTCGAAATCGACAAGTTCGAGGAGGCTCGTGCGCAGCGGGGTGGTGTCGTAGTAGGAGAGTTCGCCGAATTCGGCAGGCCATTCGGGCAGCGGCACGGGAAAGCGCGGGTTGAAGAAGCCCGGGATGCCGAGCGTCGAGGCGAAGAGCGCGGAGGCTTCGTTGAACGTGCGCCGGGCAAAGCCGATGGGTTCATCGAGCTTGTAGAGCAGTTCCGAGGAGGCACGCTCCCAGAAGGTGCGCAGCGCCTTCACGCGCTCGCCCACGGGATTGCCCGCGATGAGCGCGGCGTTGATTGCGCCAATAGAGATGCCCGAGATCCAGTCGGGCCGCATGTCCTCGGCGGCAAGCGCCTCGTAGACCCCGGCCTGGTAGGCGCCGAGCGCGCCGCCGCCCTGCAGGACGAGCGCGGTGTAGGTCCCCGCCTCGCGTCCGGAACGGCTGGCAACCGGGCCCCACGGGGCGCGGATCGGCGTATCCTGGTAGTTCATGGCGGCTTCCCCTCACGATCAGGGCATGGTGCGTTGCAACATATGGGCCTTGATCGGCCCGGTTGCAACGCCGCGTGAGGTGGCAGGCCCCACGCACAGGCCCGGGATCGGCGGGGAGAGCTGACCTCGCGTCAGGAGCCTTGCGCTTCCGCCTCGGCTTCGGTCACCGCCTCGCTTGCCGCTTCAAGAAGGCGCCGTTCCAGCGCTTTGAGGCGGTTGGCCGAGGTGATCTTCTCGCCGAGGAGATCGGTTACGTAGAAGGTGTCGACCGCGCGCTCGCCATAGGTCGCGATATGCGCCGAATAGACCATGAGCTTGGCTTCGAAGAGTGCGTGGGCGAGCCGATTGAGGAGCGCGGGACGGTCGCGTGCGGTCGCCTCGACCACGGTAAAGCGGTTGGACGCGCCGTTGTCGAAGATGACCCGGGGGCGCACGTCGAAGGCGTCGGCACGCGGGCGCACCTCGGGCTTGGCGACAAGCTGAGGCAGGATCTTGATGCGGTTGGCAAGCGCGTTCTCGATCGATTCGCGCAGCCGGTCGAGCTGGGCCTCCTCGCTGAAGGGGCGCCCGAGCGGGTCCTGCACGAGGAAGTTGTCGACCGCGCGGCCCGTGCGCGTGGTGTGGATGCGCGCGTCGATGATGTTGCCGCCAGCCAGGTGGATGCCGCCCGCGATGCGGTAGAACAGCCCCGGGTGGTCCGAGGCGATCACGGTCACCAGCGTGGCCGTGCGCGCGGGGTCGTATTCGGTGTGGATCGAGAGCGGATCGTCGTCGGCCGCCAGCAGCTGCGCGAGGTTCTTGGCGATGACGTCCTCGGGCTCGGCGATCCAGTAGGCGTCGATCAGCTTGCCGCCGACCTTCTCCACCAGTTCGGCGTTTTCCGGGGCGAGGGCGCGCACGGCCTCCTTCTTGGCTTCGACGCGCTGTTCGCGGCCGAACTGCGCATGGCCCAGGCGCAGGCGCTCTTCCGAGGCGTTGTAGAGCTCGGCGATGAGCTGGCGCTTCCACGAGTTCCACGTGCCCGGCCCCACCGCGCGGATGTCGACGATGGTGAGCAGCGTCAGCTGGCGCAGACGGTCGAGCGATTCCATCTTCTCGACGAAATCGAAGATCGTCTTCGCATCGGAAAGGTCGCGCTTGAAGGCGGTGGCCGAGAGCAGCAGGTGCCAGCGCACCAGCCAGGAGACGAGCTCGGTCTCCTCCTCGTCGAAGCCGAAGCGCGGACACAGCTTGAGTGCGATCTCGGAGCCCAGGATCGAGTGGTCGCCGCCGCGCCCCTTGGCGATGTCGTGGAGCAGAACCGAGGCGTAGAGCGCCCGGCGCGAGCGCACCTTGTGGACGATGTCGTGGGCGAGCGGGTGGTCGTCCTTGAGTTCGCCCCGTTCGATCTTTGCCAAGAGGCCGATGGCGCGGATGGTGTGCTCGTCGACCGTGTAGTGGTGGTACATGTCGAACTGCATCTGCGCGTTGACGCGGCCGAATTCGGTGATGAAGCGCCCGAAGACGCCCGCCTCGTTGAACCAGCGCAGCACCGTCTCGGGATCGTTGCGGCTGGTCAGCAGTTCCAGGAACAGCGCGTTGGCGCGCGTGTCCTCGCGCACCTCCTCCTTGATGAGGGCGGCGTCGTGCTGGATCTGGCGCATCGTTTCGGGATGGACCTCGAGACGCTCCTTGTCGGCGATCACGAAGATCTCGATCATGCGCACCGGGTCCTTGGTGAACCAGTCGTCGGACGGGGCCTTGATGCGGCCGCCAAAGACCTTGTAGCCCTTGACGATGCGCTCCTTGGCCTTGAATCCGGCGAGCAGGCCGCGCGGCTGCTTCTTGGCAAACTGCTCATCAAGCTGGGCGAGGAACACGCCGGTCAGGCTGCCCACCGTCTTCGCCTGAAGGAAGAACATGTGCATGAAGCGCTCGACCGCGCTCTTGCCCGGGCGGTCGGTGTAGTTCATCCGCGCCGCGACCTCGCGCTGGAGGTCGAAAGTCAGGCGGTCCTCGGCGCGATTGGCGATGGTGTGCAGGTGGCAGCGCACCGCCCAGAAGAAGTTCTCGGCGCGGCGGAAGGCGAGGTATTCCTTGCGGGTGAAGAGCCCGGCGTCGACCAGTTCGCCCGGATCGCGCACGTGGTGCAGGTACTTGCCGATCCAGTAGAGCGTGTGAAGGTCGCGCAGGCCTCCCTTGCCCTCCTTGATATTGGGTTCGACCACGTAGCGGCTGTCGCCCATGCGCTTGTGGCGTTCGTCGCGCTCGGCCAGCTTCTCGACCACGAACTGGCGCTCGGTCCCTTGCGCGACATCGCGCCAGAAGCGGGCCTGCGCTTCCTCGTAGACGTCCTGGTCGCCCCAGACGTAGCGGCCTTCGAGCATCGCGGTGCGGATGGTGAGGTCGGATTTCGACATGCGCACCATGTCATCGAGCGAGCGGCTCGAATGGCCGACCTTCAGCCCCAGGTCCCACATGAAGTAGAGCATCGCCTCGATGACCTGCTCGCACCAGGGCGTGTGCTTCATCGGGGTCAGGAAAGCGATATCGACGTCCGAGTGCGGCGCCATTTCGCCGCGCCCGTAGCCGCCCACCGCCATGAAGCAAAGCCGCTCCCCCTTGGAGCGATTGACCGCCGGGTAGACGTGCTTGACCACGTGGTCGTGCATGACGCGCAGCAGCTGGTCGGTGAGGAAGGCCTGGGCCTCGGCAATCTCGTGCCCGGCCGACGGCTTCTCGGTAAGGCGCCTTTCGATTTCCGCACGCCCCTCGGCAAGCGCGGTGCGCATGGTCTCGACCACGAATTGCCGGGACTTGGACGGACCATAGGCCGCCACCAGCTTGTCGATGGTCTGGACGAGTTCGCGCCGGTCGATCACGGAACGCGGGGAAGGGATACGAATGACACTCATGACGGGAAGCTTCTAAACGTCGCAAACGACAAGAGGAAGTCGGCACAAGGCATCATGTGCGCCGAACTTCTCCCGTGGTGCTGCGATTTTTGCAGGTCTGGTTTCAAATCGCGACTACCATCAAAGGGGCGGCTATGCCAGAAGGCAGCCAAATGGCCTGATCTCCTGCGCTTTTGCGCGGAAGAAAGGGCCCCGCGCTACCTGACGAATCGAAAAAGGGTCCAAGGCACTTGTCTCTGACAACTCTGGCCGCCGCTGTCGCCACGCAGGCGCACGAACCGATCTACTGGGTCAATCTGGGCCTCAAGAATGGCATCGACCTGGGCTTCTTCACCCTGCGCTACTACTCGCTGGCCTATCTTGCCGGTCTGCTGCTGGCCTACTGGCACATCAGCCGCATGATCCGCGAGCCCGGTGCGCCGATGGCGCAGCGCCATGTCGATGACCTGTTCTTCTACTGCACGCTGGGCGTGATCCTGGGCGGACGGCTGGGCTACGCGACGTTCTACACCGGCGGGGATACCGGTATTCCGAGCCTCTGGCTGCATCCGGGCGAGATGGTGAAGCTCTGGCATGGGGGCATGAGCTTTCACGGCGGGCTCATCGGCGTCACGCTGGCCATGGCCTTCGTCGCCTGGCGCAATGCGCTCAGCCTCGTGCGCGTGGCCGACTATGTCTCTGTCTGTGTGCCTTTCGGCATGTTCTTCGGACGCCTTGCCAACTTCGTGAACGGCGAGCTCTGGGGCCGGGTGGCTGGACCCGAGGTGCCCTGGGCGATGGTTTTCCCCGATGCGCCCGACCAGCTCGCGCGCCATCCCAGCCAGCTTTATGAAGCGGGCCTTGAGGGCCTGATGCTGATCCTCATCATGCTGCCGCTGTTCTGGAAGAGCCGCGCGCGCTTCCGTCCGGGCCTTCTTGTCGGGGTCTTCGTGACCGGCATTGCCTGTGCGCGTTTCATCGTCGAGTTCTACCGCGAACCCGACGCCCAGCTGGCCGAATTTGCCCACCAGACCGGCCTTTCGATGGGCCAGTGGCTGACGATCCCGCTCATCCTGCTGGGCCTTGGTCTGGTCGGGCGCGCGCTGGCACGTCCGGCCCTGGGGGCGGCGCCGAGCGCCAAGGCGAGCCAATGACCGGGCGCACGAACCCGGACGGCGAGAGCCTCGCCAGCATGTTCCAGCGCCTGATCGCCAACTACGGACCGATCACGCTGCAGCACTACATGGGCGAGGCGAACGCGCGCTATTACGCGGGGAAGGACCCGCTGGGCAGCGCCGGGGACTTCATCACCGCGCCCGAGATCAGCCAGATGTTCGGCGAACTGATCGGGCTGTGGCTGGCCGACATCTGGATCCGCGCGGGGCGCGATCCCGACGTCCACTATGTCGAGCTGGGTCCCGGGCGCGGGACGCTGGCCAAGGACGCGCTGCGGGCGATGAAGCGCTATGGCCTGGAGCCGCGCGTCCACTTCGTGGAGACCTCGACCACGCTCAAGGACATCCAGCTGGCCGGCGTGCCGCAGGCGCGTTTCCACCACGATCTTTCAAGCCTGCCGAACGACGGGCCGCTGCTGGTCGTGGGCAACGAGTTCCTCGACGCGCTGCCTGTGCGCCAGTTGGTGCGCATGGCCGATGGCTGGCGCGAGCGCTGCGTTGATTTCCAGGACGGACGCTTCCTGCCGGTGGCGGGGACCAAGCCGATGGACGCGGCGATCCCGGCGGAACTCAAGGACAGCCCCGAAGGCACACTCATCGAGACCTGTCCGGGCGCCGCAGCGGCGGTTTACGAGCTCGCCGGCCGTCTGGCCCAACAGGGCGGCGCGGCGCTCCTTATCGACTATGGCTATGATCAGCCGCGCACCGGTTCGACGCTCCAGGCGCTGCGGGCCCACACCAAGGTCGATCCTTTCACGATGCCGGGTGAGGCCGACCTTACCTGCCACGTCGATTTCGTGACCCTGGCCAATGTCGCGCTTTCGCATGGCTGCAAGCATCTGGGCACGGTGCCGCAGGGCCGCTTCCTGCGCGATCTGGGCATCGAGGCACGCGCGGCCGCGCTCGCCAAGGTTGCGCCGCAGCACGAAGCGGCTTTACATGCGTCCAAGGATCGCCTGATCGAGGAGGGCCAGATGGGGGCATTGTTCAAGGTCATGGGGCTAGCCTCGCCGGAATGGCCCGATGGCGCGAGCTTCTGAGGCGCTGCGCGCGCGGGGCGAGTTGCTGTCTACCGCGCCCGACAAGCTCGAGAAGCTGCTGGGCGCGCTGGCGCTGGTCATGCTCGCTTTCGTTGCCGCGGCAGTCCTTCGCGGCATGGACGAATGGGGCCGGGTTCCCGGCGTCGTCTGGCTGCACCTTGCGACCATCGTCGTCGCGCTGGTCCTGACGCCGGTCCTCCTGTGGCGCACGCGCGGCACGAAAGGGCACCGCGTGCTGGGCTACACCTGGTGCGCGGCGATGCTGGCGACGGCTATCGACAGCTTCTTCATTCGCCTGCAGCAGCCGGGCCAGCTCAGCCCGATCCACGCGCTTTCGTTTTTGACCCTGGTGCTGGTGCCGGTGCTGGTCCTCGCGGCCCGGCGCCACGATGTCTACCGCCACCGCCGCACGGTGCGCGGGCTCATCATCGGGGCGCTGCTGATCGCGGGCTTCTTTACCTTCCCGTTCCACCGCCTGCTGGGGCACTGGCTCTTTGGCTGAGCCGAGAGGTCGGGGCTACTCGATGACCCGCACGCGCGGTGTCTCGGGCACCGTGCGCACCGGCACGGCGGAAAGCCAGGCTTCGAGCGCATCGAGATCGAGCCCGCCGACCGTGGGATTGGTGCCTTCGGACAGGCCGACATAGCCGTCTCCGCCCTGATCGAGGAACGAGTTCACCGTCACCCGGTAGCGCGCGGCGAGGTCGAGCGGCTGGCCGTTGAAGGCAAGCTGGGTGATCCGATCCCCGGCATGCCGTGTTCTGTCGATGGTGTAGGTAAGGGTGGAGGAGGGCACCAGAACGCTGGCAGACGGCGTCGCGCCCACGCCGCTTTCGAGGATCGCCTTGATCTGTGCGCCGGTGAAGGTGCGCGTCATCAGCGTGTTGCCGAAGGGCTGGACGGTAAAGATCTGGCCGAAGGTCACCGCGCCGTCGGCGCCCGGCTCGATGGGCGCACGCACGCCAGCACTGTTCATGAAGGCGATCTGGGCACCCGCCGCGCGCGTGGCGGCCAGCTGCGAATCCGCGATGAGCTGGTCGACCGGGCCACCCTTGCGGTCTTCCTGCGCATCGGGCCAGTCGCGCGGCGCACCGCCCGAAAGATGGCCGACCGTGCGCTCGGAATAGGCGCTCGCGGCATCGAGATAGCGCCCGACGTACTGCGCGATGTCCGCGCGGGCCGGGTAGACAGGGACGAGATCGGTCTGGGCAACCTCTCCGCGCGAGGTCGTGTAGCCCTCCGACTGGACGGGAAGGTTGCGCGCCTGGGCGGAGACGACATGGTCCGAGGTCGGGTCGATATCGAGCGTGAGGCGCGTCACCATGCGCCCGTAGGACCCGGCGCTGGTAAGCAGCAGCGGGGCGGCGCCCTCGCGCGGCATCTCGCAGATGTAGGCCTGGTGGGTGTGCCCGGAAATCACGACATCGACCTTGGAGGAGAGCTTGTCGAGGATGGGCTGGATGTCGCCTGTGAAGCCGTCGCAGGCGTTGGGATCGGAGGTGTCGGCCTGTGCGCCGCCCTGGTGGATGAGGACGATGACGGCATCGGCGCCTTCACGTCGCAGCACCGGGACCGCACGGTTGATCGCCTCGGCCTCGTCGCCGAAGGTCAGCCCTGCAATGCCGCCGGGCGAGACCAGCGAGGGCGTACCCTTGAGCGTCAGGCCGACAAAGCCCAGCGTCACTTTCGCGGCACCTTCGCCAAAGCTTTTGAGGCCCGTGGCGGGGAACAGCGTCGTGCCGTCCTCGGTGTAGGTGCTGGCCGATAGGTAGCGGAAGTTGGCGCCCGCGAACTGTTCCAGCTGGCAGGGCTCGCGCTGGGTGTTCTTCTCGCAGCCCCCGTTCTGGACGCGCAGGAGTTCAGCCCGGCCCCGGTCGAATTCGTGGTTGCCCACCGCATTGAAGTCGAGCCCGATGCGGTTCATCACCCCGATGCTCGGCTCGTCGAGGAAGAGCGAGGAGGCAAGCGGCGAGGCCGAGATGAGATCGCCCGCCGAGACGGTGGCGGAATAGCGGAACTCCTGGCGCAGGGCATCGAGCGCGCTCGCCAGATGTGCCGCGCCGCCCGCCGGAACCTTGACCGTGCCGCCCTGACCATCAGGCCAGCTGACCGTGGCCTTGGGCGCCGCGATGTTGCCGTGGAAATCGTTGAAGGCGAGGATGCCGACTTCGACCGGGGGCTGGGCCTTCGTGGAGGAGGGCGATGCCCCCTGCGGCGTGGCGCAGGCGGCCAGCAGCGGGGCGAGAAGGGCGGCGGCGCTCAGCGCACGCGTGCGCGTCGAAAGGCGGGTCATGGGGCTTCTATCCAGCGGGACGATGACGGGAAAGTGACGGAAAATTCAACGCGCGCCCGCTTCGAGCGCGTGCATGTCGTCGTCGGACAGACCGAAATGGTGGCCGACCTCGTGGATGACGACATGGGTGACGAGGTCTTCGAGCTTCACCCCCGTCTCGCACCATTCGGCAAGCAGCGGCTGGCGGTAGAGGGTAATGCGCGGGCGCAACTCCCCACCGGTCCAGATGCTCTCATCACCCAGCGGATGGCCGTGGTAGAGGCCGGTCAGGTCGAACGGTTCGGTGAGGCCGACGGCCTGCAGCGTTTCGGCATCGGCGAACTCCTCGATGTGAACGGTGATGCCCTCAAGATGCTCGGCGAAGGGGGCGGGGATGCGGGTGAAGGCGGCCAGCGCCATCGCCTCGAACTGTTGCGGGCTCGGGGCAGGTCCGATGCGATGGGGCATGGCCGGTGTCCTCTCCTGTTCGGACTTACTCGCCGAGGATGCGCGCGATGCCCGCAGCGGTCTCGGGGTGGTAGGTGGGACGCGCCGTAGCGAAGATCGCGCGCGCCTTGTCCGGGCCCCAGCCTTCCTGCTGCATCAGGCGCTGGTAGATCGGGTAGACGAGCAACCCGCGCCCAATCCGCCCGACGAATTCGGCCATCGCCGGGAAGGCAGGCTCGTAGCGGTTGACGATGGCCAGCTCGAACCAGGCCGATTGGACATAGGCGTTCTCCGAATTGGAGAGCGTGAGCCCTTCGTCAAGTTCGCGCAGGCGCTCCTGGCTGAGCTCGCGCGGCAAGCCATTCAGGAAGCGCAGCCACTGCTGCGTGCTCCACCCCTGTGTGTCGATGGCGCTGACCGGGCCGCCTGCTTCAATGCCCTCCAGCAACTCGTCGACTTGCGCGAGGGTTTCGCTCTTCACGTGGACCGCGTTGTCGGGAACGCCCGCTCCATAGGCCCAGCGGTCGAGCTGAAGTGCCAGTTCGGCGTCGGGCTTGTCCTTCAGCATTCGTTCGCGCAGGTCCGCCAAGAAACCGGAGGTCGTCTGCGGCTGGAAGGCGTGACGGTCAAAGTAGGAGGTGAGGTAGGCGTCCCAGGCTTTCCGGCCGAGGCGGTTTTCCAGCATGCGCAGGAAGTTGGAGCCCTTGGTGTAGTCTAGCTCGCCCTCGCCGGGATTGCCGTGGAGGCGCGAAGGCGCCGCCGTCATGCCCGGCTTCATGTCATCGCCCATGGCGGCGATGTCGCGCATCATCGAATCCCAGTCGAGATCGGCGTACATTGCGGCGCGCTCCTTGCCGTAGAGCGCTTCCATGATGCGGTTCTCGAAGTAGGTGGTGAAGCCTTCGTTGAGCCACGAATCCGACCAGGTCGCGTTGGTGACGAGGTTGCCCGACCAGGAGTGCGCCAGTTCGTGCGCGACGACGTCCGTGTTCGAGCGGTCGCCGGTGACGATGGTGGGTGTCAGGAAGGTGAGCATGGGGTTTTCCATGCCGCCGTAGGGGAAGGCGGGCGGGAGCAGCAGCATGTCGTAGCGGCCCCAGCGATAGGGGCCGTAAAGCGCGCTCGCCGCATCGATCATCTTCTCGACATCGGCGAATTCGTAAGCTGCCTTCTCCAGCATCGGCGCTTCGGTCCACACGCCCGAACGGGGGCCGAGCGACTTGAACTTGAGGTCGCCCACGGCAAAGGCGATGAGGTAGGGCGGGACCGGCTTGTCCATGCGGAAACGGAAGGCGCGGCGCCCGTCGGGCAGAGCCTCGCCCGTGTCGCCCGACAGCTTTTCGGCGCTCATCACTGCGACAAGGTTACCGGGTACGCGCAAGGTGGCGTCCCAGGTCTGGCGGATGCCGGGGCTGTCCTGGGTGGGCACCCAGGAGCGGTTATGGATCGCCTGGCCCTGGCTGTAGAGGTAAGGCTCCGTCTTGCCGAAGGTCATCTCGGGCGGCAGCCATTGCAGCGCAGAGGCCTTGGGCGAGGTGCGGTAGGTAACGCGCACCTGCTTTGCGCCGTTCAGTTGGACGGTGAGGGCCGAACCAAGCTCGTCGTTGTCGGGCTCACCCAGCGTGTAGCTGAGCGGCGTGCCCTTGCCGTCCGTGACGGACGCGATTGTCATGTCCTTGACGTCGAGCACGATCTCCTTGGCGTCGGCGTCGGCCAGGACGTCGAGCGTGGCCGTTCCGGCGAGCGTCTTGCTGGCGAAATCGACGTCGAGATCGAGCGAGACGTGGGTCACGCGCGCGGCTTCCGGCTCGGCATGGGTCAAGACATCGCGCGCTTCGGGCGAGGTCAGGATCGGGGCAGGAGCAGTGGCCTCGTACGCATCGGCCGCCAGGGCCGGGACGCTGAAAAGAGGGGCGGTTCCGGCAAGGAGGACGCCGAGCAGGGAAGGGGCAAGAAGTTTACGCATCGCGGCAACTTATGGTCGCGTGTCGGATTGCGCAAGCGGCACGGATACGCGTATTTCGATAGGCGCTGCGCTTCAAGTTCGGTGTGTTTGCGGGACCATGAGCGTGAAGCGCAAACCGTCCGGCGCGTATTCGAGTTCGCTTCTCCCGCCAAAATCGCCCGGAAGCATCCGCTCCAGGATCTGGGTGCCAAACCCGCGCCGGGTAGGTGGGGTGACTTCGGGGCCGCCCCGTTCGTGCCAGCTGAGTACGAAGGATTGATCCCGGCCTCCGGTCCAGCTGAGCGAAACGTGCCCTTCGTCCTGGCTCAACGCACCGTACTTGGCGGCGTTCGTCGCGAGTTCGTGGATGGCCAGCGCGAGCGAGAGCGTCTGGCGTCCGGTCACGACATGGCGCGGGCCGGAAAGCGCGATCCGGCCCGGACGGTCGATATAGGGCGCCAGGATATGCTCCAGGATCGTCTGCACATCGGCCTCGCGCCAGTCGGTGCGGATGAGCACATCGTGGGTACGGGCCATGGCCTGAAGGCGGCTTTCGAGGCGCCTGCGGGCCTCGGTGAGCGAGATGTCGCCGCGCAGGGTCTGGGCGGCGATGGCCTGCGCGACCGAGAGTGCGTTCTTGACCCGGTGGACAAGTTCCTGCGCGACAACCTCGGCCTGCTGGCGTGCAAGGACGGCGCCGGTCGTCTCGATCACGGTGTCGAGCATGCCGACCACGGTGCCGCGCTCGTCGCGCACCGGACCGTAGCAGAAGGTGAACCAGGCATTCTCCGGGGCGCCCTGGCGCTCCACCACGAGTGGGAAATCCTCGATGAAGGTCGGCTCGCCTGCAAAGGCCCGGTCGGCGATGGGGCAGATCGTCGGCCAGGCTTCGGCCCAGACCGTGCTGAATGGGAGCCCAAGCGCCGGGGGCTTGTTGCCCAGGATTGGCAGGAACGCGTCGTTGGGAATGGTGGTGAGGTGTTCGCCCCAGACGACGCATTGGGGAAAGCGCGAGGCCAGCGCGGTGGCCACGGTGGTCTTGAGCGTGGCGGACCATCCCTCAGGCGGGCCGAGGGGATGGTCTGTCCAGTCGTGGGTGCGAATTGCTTCGGCCATGCGGCCGCCGCCTGTCAGGAACTTCAGCATGGCACCGCCGCGAGGGTCTGCGCCATGCCGGTGATCGTCCGCCGGATCGGCGGCGGATCAGATATCAAGATTGGCGACGTTGAGCGCGTTTTCCTGGATGAAGTCGCGGCGCGGTTCGACCACGTCGCCCATCAGGCGCGTAAAGATTTCGTCGGTCACGTCGGCATCCTCGACCTTGACCTGAAGCAGGGCGCGGTTCTCGGGATCGAGCGTGGTTTCCCAGAGCTGCTCGGCGTTCATTTCGCCAAGGCCCTTGTAGCGCTGGATCGACAGGCCCTTGCGCCCGGCCGCGAGCACCTTTTCGAGGAGCTGGCTGGGGCGCGCGATGGCATCCGCATCGGCGGTGGGACGCTGCACGTCCTCTTCGCCCTCGGTCTCACCGTCGTCGGTCGAGACCGCGGTGGCGCGCACCAGACGGCTGACCGCGGAATAGACATCGGCGTGTTCGGCGGCGAGCTTGGCCAGCTTGCGCGCCTCGGCGCTGGTGAGGAAGGCGGCCTCGATCTTGTGGTTGTCGGTCACGCCGCGCCACACGCGGTTGATGTCGAGCGCGCCGCCTTCAGTGGGAGTGACGCTCCACTTGGCTTCGCTGTCCGCGAACTCGAGCCACTCGGCGGTCTTCTTGTAGGCCGCGGCGCGTTCTTCGGTCGAAAGATCGGGCGCGAAGGCGCCGGCGAGCGCCAGGGCCTCGATGATTGAGGCGTTGTAGCGGCGCGGCACGAAGGCCATCAGATTGCGCATGCGGATCGCATGTTCGACCAGGCTTTCCAGGTCCTGACCCGTGCGCGCACCGCCGGCGGTCTCCAGCACGCGGCCATTGAGGCCCGCCTCGACGAGGTAGCGGTCGAGCGCGGCGTTGTCCTTGAGGTAGACCTCGCTGCGGCCCTTGGCGACCTTGTAGAGCGGGGGCTGCGCGATGAAGAGGTGCCCGGCGCGGATGATCTCGGGCATCTGGCGATGGAAGAAGGTCAGGAGCAGGGTGCGGATGTGCGCGCCGTCAACGTCGGCGTCGGTCATGATGACGATCTTGTGGTAGCGCAGCTTTTCCAGGTTGAAGTCGTCGCGGATGCCCGTGCCCATGGCCTGGATCAGCGTGCCCACTTCCTTGGAGGAGATGATGCGGTCGAAGCGTGCGCGCTCGACGTTGAGGATCTTGCCCTTCAGGGGAAGGATGGCCTGCGTCTTGCGGTCGCGGCCCTGCTTGGCCGAACCACCTGCGGAGTCGCCCTCGACCAGGAACAGTTCGCACAGCGAAGGATCGCGCTCCTGGCAGTCGGCGAGCTTGCCGGGCAGGCTGGCAATGTCCATCACGCCCTTGCGGCGCGTGAGTTCGCGCGCGCGCTTGGCCGCTTCACGCGCGGCGGCGGCATCGATGACCTTCTGGATGATGGCCTTGCCCGTTGCCGGGTTTTCCTCCAGCCATTCGCTCATCTTTTCGCCCATCAGGCTTTCGAGCGGCTGGCGCACTTCGGAGGAGACCAGCTTGTCCTTGGTCTGGCTGGAGAACTTGGGGTCGGGCAACTTGACCGAGACGATCGCAGTCAGGCCTTCGCGCATGTCATCGCCCGAAAGGGTGACCTTTTCCTTCTTCAGCAGCCCCGCGCGCTCGGCATAGCCGTTCAAGGTGCGCGTCAGCGCGGCGCGGAACGCGGCGAGGTGGGTGCCGCCGTCGCGCTGGGGGATGTTGTTGGTGAAGGTGAGGACGTTCTCGTAGTACGAATCGTTCCACTGCAGCGCGACCTCGATGCCGATGCCGTCCTTGTCCGCGGTGATCGCGATGGGCGCTTCCATCAGCGCGCTCTTGGTGCGGTCGAGGTACTGCACGAAGGCGCCGATGCCGCCTTCGTAGTAGAGGTCATGCTCGCCCACGTCTTCGCCGCGCAGGTCGCGCAGCAGGATACGCACGCCCGAGTTGAGGAAGGCGAGTTCGCGGTAACGGCGTTCCAGCTTGTCGAAATCGAACTCGGTGACGTTCTTGAACGTCTCGTGGCTCGCCTGGAAGGTCACGCGCGTGCCCTTCTTGAAGCCGTTGTCGTCCGGGTTCTGGTCCGTGCGGGGCGCGTCGCCCTTGACGATGAGGGGGGCCACGGCATCGCCGTGCTCGAAGCGCATCCAGTGCTCCTTGCCGTCGCGCCAGATGGTGAGTTCGAGCCATTCCGAAAGCGCGTTCACCACCGAAACGCCCACGCCATGGAGGCCGCCCGAGACCTTGTAGGCGTTGTCGTCCGAGGTGTTCTCGAACTTGCCGCCCGCGTGAAGCTGGGTCATGATGACCTCGGCGGCCGAGACGCCTTCTTCCTTGTGCATGTCGACCGGGATTCCGCGGCCGTTGTCTTCCACCGAAACCGAACCGTCGGCGTTGAGCTCGATCAGGACGAGGTCGCAGTGGCCTGCGAGCGCTTCGTCGATCGCGTTGTCCGAGACCTCGAAGACCATGTGGTGCAGACCCGAGCCATCGTCGGTGTCGCCGATGTACATGCCCGGACGCTTGCGGACTGCGTCCAGCCCCTTGAGGACCTTGATCGAATCTGCGCCGTAGGCGTTGCTGTTCTTCTGGTTTTCGGGATCGGTAGCCATGTTTCCGGCTATAGCATCGCGGCGGTCAAACCCAAGCAAAACCGCAAGCCGGGGGCTGTCCTTATCCACAAGGCAGCGGCAGGGCCCGGTTCGGGGGCAGGCTACTGCGATCGGGCCTTGGTGATCGGGCATGGAAAAGGGCGACCCTTGCGAGGCCGCCCGTTGGTGGTTGCGTCAGGCTTTCGCGGCGCGGCGGTGGCCGCGGCGTGTCCTCAGGCCAGCGTGAGTGCGAACCCAAGCGCACAAATGCCTAGTGCAGCGGCAAAGCCGATCGACTTTTCGACAAGTGTCATGACATCCTCCTCAAGATTTCCCAAAAGCGGCCGGTTTTCCCGGCTCGCCAGCAACACTACGCCACTTGACAGCAACGAACAAGGCGAGGGGCGCATCGCCACGACGTTCTTTGGTCTAAGATGCACGGCATACAATCATGGGGAGCGGCCCGGGTGGCGAGGGGCTCTCCTTCCGGCGGCAACCGGGGGTTTGCGGCCTGCATAAAGTTCCTTTCGCGCGTTCGGAGTGTCTGGACAGCGCGGGCGCGCCCGACTATCGGCCAGCCATGAGCATCCAGACCACTGAATCGGTCCTGATTGTCGATTTCGGCAGCCAGGTGACCCAGCTGATCGCACGCCGCGTCCGCGAAGCGGGCGTCTATTCCGAGATCGCCCCGTTCACCAACGCGGCGGAAGCCTTCGAGCGCATGAAGCCGGTGGGGATCATCCTCTCGGGCTCGCCCGCTTCGGTCCTCGACGAGGACGGCCCGCGCATTCCCGATGTGATCCTTGAAAGCGGTCTCCCGATCCTGGGCATCTGCTATGGCCAGCAGTCGCTCACCCACCAGCTTGGCGGCGAAGTGACGCTGGGCGATTCGGGCGAGTTCGGCCGGGCCTTCATCGAAATCCAGGACGAGTGCGCGCTCTTCGACGGTCTCTGGAAGGTCGGCGAGAAGCACCAGGTCTGGATGAGCCATGGCGACAAGGTGACCCAGCTGGCCGACGGCTTCCGCCCGGTGGCCTCTTCGCCCGGCGCGCCCTTCGCGGTTATCGCCAACGACGAGAAGCGCATCTATGCCATGCAGTTCCACCCCGAAGTCGTGCACACGCCCGACGGCGGCAAGCTGCTCAAGAACTTCGTGCGCCACGTCTGCGGCCTCTCGGGCGACTGGACCATGGCGGAATTCCGCAAGGCCAAGATCGACGAGATCCGCGAACAGGTCGGCGATGGCCGGGTAATCTGCGGCCTTTCGGGCGGCGTCGATTCGGCGGTGGCCGCCGTCCTCATCCACGAGGCGATCGGCGACCAGCTGACCTGCGTCTTCGTCGACCATGGCCTGATGCGCATGGGCGAGGCCGAGCAGGTCGTCTCGCTGTTCCGCGGCGCCTACCAGATCCCGCTGGTCCACGTCGACGCCTCGACGCTGTTCCTCAAGGGCCTCGAGGGCGTCACCGATCCCGAGAAGAAGCGCAAGTTCATCGGCAAGACCTTCATCGACGTCTTCGAGGACGAGGCGAAGAAGATCGGCGGCGCCGAGTTCCTGGCCCAGGGCACGCTCTATCCCGACGTCATCGAATCGGTCTCCTTCACCGGCGGCCCTTCGGTCACGATCAAGAGCCACCACAACGTGGGCGGCCTGCCCGAGCGCATGGACATGAAGCTGGTCGAGCCGCTGCGCGAACTCTTCAAGGACGAAGTGCGCGAGCTGGGCCGTGAGCTGGGCCTGCCGGAAATCTTCGTGGGCCGTCACCCCTTCCCGGGGCCGGGCCTTGCCATCCGCATTCCGGGCGAAGTCAGCCGCGAGAAGGCCGACATCCTGCGCAAGGCGGATGCGATCTACCTCGAGGAAATCCGCAGCGCGGGTCTCTACGACGCGATCTGGCAGGCCTTCGCCGTGCTGCTCCCGGTCAAGACCGTGGGCGTGATGGGCGACGGGCGCACCTACGACAATGTCTGTGCGCTGCGCGCGGTGACCTCCACCGATGGCATGACCGCCGACATCTACCCCTTCGACGCCGCGTTCCTGAGCCGGGTTGCCACCCGTATCATCAACGAGGTGAAGGGCATCAACCGCGTGGTCTACGACTACACCTCGAAGCCCCCGGGTACGATCGAGTGGGAATGATCGCACGAGGCGGGCCTGCGCGCTGAAGCGCTTGGGTTCACCCCCGACGATAGATACGAAAAGGCCGCCGCTGCAGGTTCGCAGCGGCGGCCTTTTTCGTTGGGAAGCAAGGGGGGAGGGGGCTCAGGCCATCGTCGCTTCGCGGCGGCGCTTCCAGGCGGTCACCGCAAAGGTCGCGACGAGCGTGCCCAGGCCGACCGTCGCGATGAGCGTGCCCATCGGGCGCGGCGTGCCGTCGGCCATCCAGCCCAGCAGCGCGGTAGCAAAGACGCCGCTGCCGAACTGCATCGCGCCCACCAGCGCCGAGGTGGCGCCGGCGCGCTCGGGATGGGCGTCCATGGCACCGGCCACGATGTTGGCGATGAAGATGCCGTTGCCCGACATGAACAGGAGAAGCGCGATGACGAGGCCGGGCAGGCCGCCAAGGCCCGTGTAGGTCGTCGCCAGCGTCGCCAGGCTCGCCGCGCCGATAAGGAGCGCGCCCATGCGTGCCATACGCTCGCTGCCCACGCGCATCACGAGGCGCGAGTTGGCAAAACCGAGCGCCATCTGCCCGAAGATGCCGAGCGAGAACAGCAGGCCATAGGCCCGCGCATCGACGTTGTAGTATTCGATGTAGGCAAAGGGCGATCCGCCGACATACGTGTAGATCCCCGCGTAATAGAACCCGCCTGCAATGCCGTAGCCCAGCACCACGGGGTCCTTGAGGAGCGTCCAGTAGACTGCGAAGGAGCGGGCAATCGGCGTCTGGTTGCGGCGCTCGGTCGGGAGCGTTTCGGGCAGGCGCAGGACGGCCACGAACATGGCCGCGCTCACCGCCACGAGCAGCCAGAAGGAAAGGTGCCACGAGCCAAAGCGCAGCAGTTGCCCACCGATCAGCGGGCCCAGCAGCGGCGCCACGCCCATGATCAGCATCAGGATCGAGAGCATCTGTGCAGCCTTGTCGCGGCTATGCAGGTCGCGCACCATGGCGCGGGCAAGCACGGGCCCCGCGCAGGCGCCGAGCGCCTGGACCACGCGCCAGCCTAGGAGTTGGGGCAGCGTGTCCGCAAGCGCGCAGCCCGCCGATCCCACCATGAAAAGGGCAAGGCCCGCCAGCACCGGTCCGCGCCGTCCAAGCCGATCGCCGATCGGCCCCCACAGGATCTGCCCCAGGCTGAAGCCGATGAGGAAAGTGGAAAGGGTCAGCTCCACCCCGCGTCCGAACTCACCCTTCATGTCGGGCAGGGCGGGCAGGTAGATGTCGGTGGACAGCGAAGCAAAGGCCATGAGTCCGGCGAGGGTTGCCGTGATCGCTGCGCCGGAGGGACGGGGAGGCGTGGTGGTCGCGGCGGAAGATCGGAGGGAATCGGGGCGCATGGTGCGCAGATAGGGCTTGGCCCCCCTGTTTGTTAAGTCCGCCGCTCTTTCACCGCCATGGTGAGATCCCTTCATTTTGCGCGCCCGCGCGCGGGGGGTAGGCGGGTGGAAATTCGCAGGTGACCTTGTGGGTGTGCGGCGACGTTGAAGCCGCCTTTGGTTGTGAGGTGAATTCTTCTCATCGCGCCGTGCAGCGCGCCGGGGCAAGGCCGGGCGGAACCGCAGGTGCCGCCCACGTCTTGGAAAGCCTGTGTGCACGGACACCGCCGTGTCCCGAAACTCTCTCAGCAATTGGAAAGACACAGATCCATGAACGTGAACTATGACTTCGCCGGCAAGGTCGCCCTCGTGACGGGCGCGGGTATGGGCATGGGCTACGCCACCGCCAAGGCCTTCGCCGCTGCGGGCGCGCGTGTCGTCGTCTCGGACGTAAGCGCCGAGCTGGCCGAGAAGGTCGCTGCGGAACTCGTCGAGGGCGGGGCCGAAGCTATCGCCGTGACATGCGACGTCGCCAACGACGATGCCGTCGCAGCCCTCGTGGCCAAGACCGTGGAGACCTGGGGCCAGCTCGACTTTGCCTACAACAACGCCGGTGTGCAGCCGACCCCGGCTGAGATGGCCGACCAGACGGTCGCCGAATTCGACCGCGTGACCGACATCAACCAGCGCGGCGTATGGTCGTGCATGCGCCACGAGCTGGCCCAGATGCGCAAGCAGGGCCACGGCGCGATCGTCAACTGCTCCTCGGTCGGCGGTCTCGTCGGCGGCAAGGCGCTGGGCATCTATTACGGCACCAAGCACGCGGTCCTGGGCCTCACCAAGAGCGCGGCGATGGACTATGCCGCGCAGGGCATCCGCGTGAACGCGGTGTGCCCGGGTACGATCAACACGCCGATGGTCGCCAAGATGCTCAACGATCAGCCCGAGGCGATGGACGAATTCATGAAGCTGCAGGTCATCGGCCGCCTGGGCGAAGCCGAGGAGATCGCGCAGGCCGTGCTGTGGCTGTGCAGCGACGGCGCCAGCTTCGTGATTGGGACTGCGCTGACCGTCGACGGCGGCTTCTCGATCAACTGAGCCTTTTGCGCTCCCACTTCGCGCAGGCGGCGCCCGTCCCCGGTACCTGAGGGCCTCGCCTGCGTTCTCCCGATGCCGCTTTGCGACCTCCTCCCATCGTTCGCAGGCGGCATCGGGACCTTCCTTCGTCAACCGCATTGCGGTCCCGCCTGCGCGGCGGGCGGGGCTGCCGAGAGGAGACAGGCCCGATGAACTGGACATCCGACGAACTCGAGGCCCTTGCCGCCTCGGACGACTTTCGCATCGCCCCCTACCGCGAAGACGGCGCAACGCCCGGCACGCTGACCTTCATCTGGTCGGTGGTGGCGGACGGGGCGCTTTACGTGCGTGCCTATAACGGCATCCGTTCACGCTGGTACCAGGCCGCGCTGCGCGAGAAGGCAGGGCGCATCACCGCTGCGGGCATGGACCGCACGGTTGCTTTCGCGCCGGTCGACGAGCCCGCCGAGCAGGACCGCATCGATGCGGCCTACCGCGCCAAGTACGGCGCCAGCAGCTACCTGGGCTCCATGATTTCCGAGCGCGCCCGCGCCGCGACGATGCGCGTCACACCCAAGGCGCAGTGACCTTGGACACACGAAAAGGCCCCGCATCTCGACCTGAGATGCGGGGCCTTTTTCATGCGCCATTGGCGCGCGTCCGATCAGCCGGCGAAGACCGGGAACATGCTCGCATCGCCGTAGTCCTTGATGCGCTCCATGGTCTTGAGCGTCTCCATGTCCTCGGCCGAGATCTCGAAATCGACCTGGGCGTTCGATTCGATGTGCGCCTTGGTCGCGGACTTGGGGAGCGGCAGCAGGCCCAGCTGCAGCGCGTAGCGGATGCACAGCTGCGGGATCGAGACGCTGTACTTTCCCGCCAGCTCGCCGATCTTTTCGTTGTCGAGGATCTTGCCGTGGGCGACGGGGGAGTAGGCCTCGACGAGGATGTCCTGCGACTGGGTGTATTCGATCAGTTCGAAGGGCGTGTTGCTGACGTGGGCGAGGACCTGGTTGACCATCGGCTTGACGGTGGCGTTCTCGATCAGGTTCTCAAGATCGACCTTCTCGAAGTTCGAGACGCCGATGGCGCGCAGCTTGCCTGCCTTGTAGGCCTCTTCCATCGCGCTCCAGGCGGCAAGGTTGCCTTCGAAGAAATGCTCGCCCTTGCGGAATTCGCCCCAGGGCTGCGGCGCGTGGATCAGCAGCATGTCGATGTAGTCGAGGCCAAGCGCTTCGAGCGAGCCCTCAATGGCCGCCTTGGCAACTTCGAAGTCCTTGATGTCCGCTTCCAGCTTGGTGGTGACGAACAGCTCCTTGCGATCGACGCCGCAGGTGCGGATGCCTTCGCCCACGCCCTTCTCGTTGCCGTAGGCCTGTGCGGTGTCGAAGTGGCGATAGCCGATCTCGACCGCATCGCGCACGACCTGTGCGACCTTGTCGTCCTCGATCATCCAGGTGCCAAGACCCAGCTTGGGGACGGTGATCTCGTTGGCGAGGGTATAGGTTTCGTTCGTGATCATGGTCTTTCCTTGATCCTTGTCGTCTATGGCCCTCAATGCGGGGCCCTTTGCACGAAAGGGCCGTAGCGGGCCGGGTAGGGGAAACTGCCGCCAAGGTAGGAAGCCGCCGGGGGCGGAACTAGATCCTGTGCGTTGGATGCGGTGGTGAGCAGAATTCACTGCCCCTGTCCGGAACTCGTGGGGTGATGGATCGCCAGCGGCGAAAGCGATCCTCGCGCTGCGTCGTGAATGAGCGATCCTCACCGTGGCACGAAGCAATGAACGGCTTATCCGCCTCTGTTCTTCTGCCCTAGATAGCGGGAACTGCATGGACGCGGCCTGTGCGCCGTCGTCCGCCTCCTTTCCGCACGACGAGGTAATCTGCCGATCATGACCGATACGACCACGCCGGACGCGCGGCAAAGCGCGCTGGCTCTGCTGGCGCTGGGCCTGGGGGCCTTCGCGATCTCGACGTCCGAATTTGCCAGCATGGGGCTGATGCCTCTGTTCGCGAAGGATTTGGATCTTTCGATTCCGGTTGCAACCAACGGCATCACGGCCTACGCGCTCGGCGTGACGCTGGGGGCCCCGGTGCTGACCATTGCGGCGGCCCGGCTCAACAAGAAGCGTCTCCTGATTGCCCTGATCGGGCTCGCCTTCCTGGCCAATCTCATCACCGCGATGGCGGGTGATCTCGTTTCGCTGGTCGTGGGGCGCTTCTTCAGCGGCCTACCTCAGGGCGTCTATTTCGGGGCGGCCTCGGTGGTGGCGACGCGGATTGTCGGGCCTGAGCGGGCAGGGCGCGCGGTGTCGCTTGTCTTCTCGGGCATTTCTGTGGCGACCATCATCGGCGCGCCGGTGGGCACCTGGATCGGGCAGCAGCTCGACTGGCGCGCGGCCTATACCGCCATCGGCCTGCTGGCGCTGGTTGCCGGACTGGTGCTGGCGCTGGCGGTCCCCCAGCGCGAGGATCTGGCCGGAGGCCCGATCCGGCAGGAACTGGCCTCGTTGCGGCGCATCAACGTGTGGATCATGGTTCTGTTCGGCTCGTTCGCGGTTTCCAGCCTCTTTGCCATCTACACTTTCATCGGACCGCTCGTAACGGATGTGGCGGGTATGTCGGCGGGCATGACGCCGCTGGCCCAGATGCTGATCGGCTTTGGCATCGCGCTGGGTGCGCTGTGGGGCGGGGGGATGGCTGACCGCTATCGTTTCCGGGCGATGATCCTTTCGCTGGCGGGCGCAATGGCGGCGATGCTGGTCATGTATTTCGTGGCTGGACTGCCGGTTGGTCTGATGGCGATGTTCTTCGTGGCCTCGTTCCTCCTCAACGCGGCTGTCCCCTCCATCACCGTGCAGATGATGCGCATGGCGCCGGAATCGCCCACGATGATGGGGGCGCTCAACATGGCCGCCTTCAACATCGCGAACGCGGTGGGGGCCATCGGCGGCGCGCTCACGGTCGAGGCGGGTTGGGGGCTGCGTTCCCCCATCCTTGCCGGGCTGGGGCTGACCGGGGTAGCGCTCGCGATCTTCGCGCTGGCCTGGCCGCGCTTGCGCCGCGGCTGACGTGGCGCCAGCGGTACAGGAATCCGCAATCGGATAGATTTTGTTGCGTGCCTTGCGACTGCATGGCGGGGGCTTGATTTCCGACAGGCGAACACGATTTGCCAGAAAGCACGGTTCAGGGGCGGATTTTGGCTCTCTCTGCCATGGGATTCGTGGATGGTCTGTGAAATTTTCGAACCCGCATTGATGCAAATTATGCAAGCAATATTGTTGCTTTTGGATTTGCGATAATTCGGCAGACGCCTATTTCGCACTCCTGCCGATCGCGACGAAATGCCGCGAGCGAGCGATAAAACGAAAAGCACGAAACGTGTTCGCAGGAGTATCGATTATGGCCATTCTTCACCGCACTGTCGGTGCCGCGGCGGCTCTGGGCACCAGCGCCCTGGTCTTCGCACTGACCCTGGTCTGATCTCGGATCCGACGTCAGAGTCACGCACATACCATTACCAGGCATGGGGCGGTCCTTCGGGGCCGCCCTTTGTCGTTTGGGGGGGAGGCGTTCGGATCCTGGCAGTCAGCGGGCCGTCGCCACAGAGGGCCTGCGGGGCCTGTTGCTCAGGCGCATCGCGCAAGGAGACTTGAAGTCAAAACGGCCACGAGAGGCTCGTGACCGTTTCGGCAAGGGACCGTCGAACAGGTGTGGGGAGGCTTACTTGGTCTTCTTGTAGGGCACGAATTCGCGCAGGCCCACAAAGCCGCTCCACATGTTGGGGGTCATCCGATCACGCAGCTGGATCGTATCCACATTGCACAGCTGCGAGCCGAAGATGCGCGTCACCAGGATATCGTTGTCATCGAGCAGGTCCGCGTTGGTCGGGCGGTTGACGTAGAGCGTGCTGCCGACCTTGTAGACGATCGCGGTCTTCTCGATGATCGTGGCGTTGCTGAGGCGCGAGTAGGAGATGCACTTGACCGGTTCGCCCGCCGTGCGCCCTTCGAGCATTTTGGCGAGTTCCTCCTCGCCGGTAAGCTTCTCCTTGGCCATCGCGGCAGGCGCGGACACAAGGCTGGCGGCCGCGGCAAGTCCGGCGGCGAGTGCGGCGAAACGGGCTTTCATGGTGTTGATCTCCATCACGCATGCTCAGTTGCTTGCCAAGCTTAGCACCGGGTCCTGAACCGGGGCTGACCGTTCGTCGCGGCCCCGGCACTTTTTATCCGGTTGTCTCAGGCGGTACCGCCGACCGTCAGGCCCTCGACCACCAGCGTGGGCTGGCCCACGCCCGCCGGCACGCTCTGGCCGCCTTTGCCGCATACGCCGATGCCGCGGTCGAGTTCGAGATCGTTGCCGATGCCGGTCACGCGGGTCAGCACCGAGGGACCATCGCCGATGATCGTCGCGCCCTTGATGGGCGCGCCCAGCTTCCCGTTCTCGACCATGTAGGCCTCGGTGCACGAGAACACGAACTTGCCCGAGACGATGTCGACCTGGCCGCCGCCGAAGTTCTTGGTGTAGATACCTTTCTTCACACCGCTCAGCAGTTCGGCGGGGTCCTGCTCGCCCGCGCGCATGAAGGTGTTGGTCATGCGCGGCATGGGGGCGTGCGCATAGTTTTCGCGGCGCCCGTTGCCAGTCGGCTCGACGCCCATCAGGCGCGCGTTGAGGCGATCGTGCATGTAGCCCTTGAGAATGCCGTCCTCGATCAGGACGGTCTCCTGCGTGGGGGTGCCCTCGTCGTCGACCGAGAGCGAGCCGCGCCGGTCCGCGATCGAGCCGTCATCGACGATGGTGACGCCAGGCGCGGCCACGCGTTCGCCGATGCGCCCGGCAAAGGCCGAGGTGCCCTTGCGGTTGAAATCGCCCTCAAGGCCGTGGCCGACCGCTTCGTGCAGGATCACGCCCGGCCAGCCCGGAGCCATGATGACGGTCATCTCGCCCGCAGGCGCATCGATGCTTTCCAGGTTGGTGAGGGCCTGGGCAAGCGCGCCGTCGATGGCGCGGTTCCAGTTCTCGGGGCGGAAGAGGTCGTCGTAGAGCCAGCGTCCGCCCATCCCGAACGAGCCGGTCTCGCGTCGCCCGTTGCTTTCCGCGACGATCGAGACCGAGAGGCGCACTAGCGGACGCACGTCGGTGGCGATGAAGCCGTCGGGGCGCACGATCTCGACCACGGACCACGAGCCTGAGAGGCTGGCGCTGACCTGCGCGACGCGCGGGTCGCGCGCGCGCGCGGCGGCATCGATGGTTTCGAGCAGCTTCACCTTCTCGCCAAAGCCGACGAGGTCGAGCGGGGAGGCATCTGTATAAAGGTGGCGGTTGCTTTTCGCAGGTGGTCCGGCTTTGGGGCCGGTCGCGGGATCGAGCAGTTGCAGCGTTTCGCCCGCGCGCCGGATGGCCTTGGCGGAAATCTCGTTGGCGTGGGCAAACCCCGTCATCTCGCCCGAGACCCCGCGCAGGCCGAACCCGGCGTCGCGCGAATAGTCGGCGGTCTTGAGGCGTCCGTCGTCGAAGCCGAAAGCCTCGCTCGCCATGAACTGCATGTAGAGTTCGCCATCGTCGCACGCGCGCAGCGTTTCAGCGGCCAGAGCTTGCGCGTCCTCGGGCGTGAGGTGGCGGTAGAGGAGCGAGCGGGGATCAACGATGGAAGACATTTCCATCATATAGGCGTCAAGTCCGGTGGGCGAAAGCCATTGCGTGCGGCCTGGCTGTTCGCACGGGCCGCACAGCCAGCAGGGCGGGCCCCGCGAGGCTGCGTCCAAAGAGCCTGCCTTGGCGCCACACATGCGAGGCCATCAGACTAAACGCCTGCGTCCCGGCACGCGTAAGGCCTGGCTTGCGCCGCTCTACAGGTGGGAGGAGTTTGGCCCGGAGCGGCAAAGGCCGTTCAGGGACAAGGGCAGAAGGCTCAGGCCGCCTGCTGGTCGGCGGGGCCGCCCTTGAGGACGAAGCGGCGGTCGCAATAGCCGCATTCGACATAGCCCTTCTCGTCGATCTCGAGCCAGACACGCGGATGGCCAAGAGCGGCTCCGGCACGGATGTCGGTGGCTCCATCGCACTTGACGCGGTGGGAATCGGTGAAGACGGTTTCAGGCACGTTGCTCATGGACGATGCCTTTACCAGCGGGCGCACGCGATTTCCAGCGGCAAACGCGCGTAGCTGCGTGCGCAGGACGCAGCGCGCTTGCATGCGGGGCAATCTGGACAGGGGCGCGCCTGGCTGGTCGTCCTCTTTGCGCTTTGCGCTTTGCGCTCTTTACCTTGGGCCAAAGCTGGCCCACATGGGGCGCCATGACTGCCTCTCCTGCCCTCTCGTCCGCCATTTCGATCCGCGACCTCGTCAAGCGCTATGCGCCTGTCGGCAAGGCCGAGGCCAAGCTGGCCCTCAAGGGGGTCAGCTTCGATGTGCCGCAGGGTGAGATCTTCGGCCTGCTCGGGCCCAACGGTGCGGGCAAGTCGACCCTGATCAACATCATGGCCGGGCTCGTGCGCAAGACTTCGGGCTCGGTTGATATATGGGGGCACGACATCGACCACGATCAGCGCAACGCCAAGCGCGCGATCGGCATCGTGCCACAGGAAATCGTGTTCGACCCCTTCTTCACGCCGATCGAGGTGCTGGAAAACCAGGCCGGTTTCTACGGCATCGCCAAGCACCTGCGTCGTTCCGAGGAACTGCTGCGCGCGGTGCACCTGGCTGACAAACGCGACGCCTATGCCCGCAGCCTGTCGGGGGGCATGAAGCGGCGCTTGCTGATTGCCAAGGCGCTGGTCCACCAGCCCCCTGTCCTCGTCCTCGATGAGCCGACGGCCGGTGTCGACGTGGAACTGCGCCGCCAGCTCTGGGAACTCGTCACCGAGATGAACCGCGAGGGTGTCACGATCGTCCTTACCACGCACTATCTGGAGGAGGCCGAGGAGCTGTGTGACCGCATCGCGATCATCAACCACGGTGAACTCATCGCCAACAAGCCGACGAGCGAGCTGATCGGCATGGCGCGCGAAAAGGTGCTGATGCTGACGCTTGACCAGCCCGTGGCCCAGCTTCCCGAGCATCCCGGCTTCATCAAGTGCCGTACGGTCGGCGATACGGGGCTTGAGATCACGTACGACAAGGACCGTGCGAATGCAGGAGAGGTCCTCTCAGCCCTTCAGGCGCAGGGGCTTTCTGTTGTCGACGTCACGACCCGCGAGGCGGATCTGGAAGACGTGTTCGTCAGCCTGACGGCGTAACACGCAAGGAAAGGGGGGAGGGTCTTCGGTTCGGCGCGGCTCAGGCTTATTCAAGGCTGGGGAGGGCGTCATCGGACCGCTCCATCCACTCCTTGTGCCAGACATTCTTCTTGTGACGGCGAATTGCGGCGCCGCATTGCGTGCAGGTGGAGACGAAGCTGTGCCCGTCCCAGTTGGCATGTTGGCGGTCGGGTTGGTGGCGATTCAACCAGCAAAAGCGAAAGAGCATGGTCGATAAGCCTTTTCTGGGTTTCGTGGTCTTGGTCATTGCCTGAGTGCTCTCAGTAATCGGGTTGGACGAGGCATGTTCTTGTGTCGTGACGCGAAGTGGACCACCCTTGGCCAGAGTCCTGAAATCGCGTGATGCGGCATGCCGGAATGTGCGGCGCCAAGTCTCAAGCGAAATTATTTCGTTAGTTATTCAGCTTGACCTGCCTGAGTGTGTTTTTTATCGTTAACCCGAAAGCTGGTGCTCTCCTCAGTCGCAGTTGAGGGCGGCCTCTGACTGCGCGGATCTAAGTATAATTACCTAGCTGCTGCATTGCAACAATAGTCTACTGCTTTCGTGAGATATCTTGCGATTGTTGCGCGCACTCGGCAATGAGGCGCGATGCAGGATAACGTCCCTAGTACAACTTCGTATGACGTCATTGTCATCGGATCCGGCGCCGCGGGTCTGACCGCGGCTCTTGCCCTTGCCGAGAGGCTCAAGGTCCTCGTGCTGGCCAAGGGCAGTCTGACGGGCGGATCGACGGCCTGGGCCCAGGGCGGCATTGCCGCAGTGCTCGATCAGGGCGATACCTTCGATGAGCACATCCGCGACACGATGGTGGCCGGGGCCGGCCTTAACCGGCGCGAAACGGTCGAATTCGTGATCGAGCGCGCGCCCCACGCCATCGCGCGGCTGCTGGATCTGGGGGTTCCCTTCAACACCGAGGACGGGGAGTTGCACCTGACCCGTGAGGGTGGGCACTCGCACCGCCGTATCGTCCACGTGAACGATGCCACGGGCTGGGCGGTGCAGGACGCGCTGCTGCGTGCCGCGCAGGCGAACCCCAACATCACGCTTCTGCCCGGGCAGTCCTGCATCGACTTCATCACCGGGCGCCATGAACTGCGCTACTCGGGCTCGGGCCGGGTCTGGGGCGTCTATGCCCTCGATGAGGCGACGGGCCGGGTCGAGGCGCACACCGCGCGCGCGACCATCCTGGCAACTGGCGGGGCAGGGCGTGTCTACCGTTTCAGCACCGCGCCGCGCGGGGCGACGGGCGACGGCATCGCCATGGCCTGGCGTGCGGGCGCGCGAGTCTCCAACATGGAGATGATGCAGTTCCACCCCACCTGCCTCTATAATCTCGACGTCAAGAACTTCCTCATCACCGAGGCCGTACGCGGCGAGGGCGGGCAGCTGCGGCACCCGGTGACCGGCCATCGCTTCATGCCGGACTATGACGAGCGCGCCGAACTGGCCCCGCGCGACGTCGTCGCGCGCGCGATCGACGACCAGATCAAGCGCTACGGTCTCGATTACGTCCATCTCGACATCAGCCACCAGCCCGCCGAATTCGTGCGCGAGCACTTCCCGACGATTCACGAGAAGCTGCTCACGCTTGGCATCGACATGACGAAGGAGCCGATCCCGGTCGTGCCCGCGCAGCACTACACCTGCGGGGGCGTGCTCACCGATCTCGATGGCAAGACCGACCTGCCGGGCCTCTACGCGGCGGGCGAGTGTACCGAGAGCGGCCTGCACGGGGCGAACCGTCTGGCCTCGAACTCGCTGCTGGAATGTTTCGTCTTTGGCGATGCGGCGGCCAGCCACATCCTCGACCACTGGGATGCCTTCGACGCGCCGCCCCCGGTGCGCGCGTGGGATGCGAGCCGGGTGACCGATTCCGATGAGGAAGTCGTCATCAAGCAGAACTGGACCGAGATCCGCCGCTTCATGTGGAACTACGTCGGCATCGTGCGCACGACCAAGCGGCTGGAGCGCGCCATGCACCGTATCCAGCTACTCAACACCGAGATCGAGGAATATTACCGCCACTTCCGCGTCTCGACCGACCTGATCGAGCTGCGTAACCTGTTGCAGTCGGCCGAGTTGATCGTGCGCTCGGCTCTCAAGCGCAGCGAAAGCCGCGGGCTGCACTTCACGCTCGATTATCCCGAGACCGAACGCGAGCCGCACGACACCGTGCTCGTGCCCTGACGGGCAAGGTAGGGCGGCCCGGGGCCGCCCGGTTCGGGCGGGCCTACATCCCGATGCCCAGCGCGCGCCCGATGAAGATCAGCGCCATCGCGCCCAGGATCGAGGCGAGGCAGCCCGCGCGGTTGAAGTCGCGGCTGCCGCGCGAGGTGATGAGGCCCGCGGCCAGCGAGCCGCCGATACCCAGCAGGATCGTGGCGACCCAGGACATGGGCACCTCGCCCGGGTAGATCCAGCGCGCCAGAGCGCCGATGATGAGACCGCCGATGATGGCGCCGATGATATTGAACATGTAGGCTTCCTTGCGAGGACCGGATGGCGCGCAGGTACCCCTTGCGCGCAGGGACTAAATCCCTGATCGGCGCAGGGGTTGCACAAGGGCGCGCCGGGCGCACGCGCCGCTCGGCGCAGCGCCGATGACGCTCGACGAGCGGCGCTGCGAAAAGGCGCATGGCGGCTGCAGGAAGATCAACATATGGTGTGCGGTGGGGTGCGCGTGGGGCACAGTTTGTGCTTTTTGTGTCTTGACGTGCGAGATGCGGGACTCGGCTCGTCGTATTCCCGATTCGTTTCGTCGGCAAATTTTGTGGAAAAATAATGGCCCGGAGGGCTCCAGATTTCACTTGCGTTCGATGAGGGTTCAGGACTTCCCACGCGTCGCGGCGGCTGGGCAATTGTCCAGCGCGGCTTCGGGCCTCGCGGCTTGCGTGTCTCCCCCCTCTTGCGCCGATGCCAAGAAACGGCACTATGGGTTGTGGCGCTTCGGCGGTCGAACCTCTAAACCTTGATGCAGCGCGGGAATGTCCCGCGTCGCCCCCGGAAGTGATTTCGGGGCAGGTTTGGGCGACTCCGCGAGGCACCACAGGGTCGAGAGCAGGGGCAAAGGTCTCCTTTTCGTGCTGAACGTGGTAGTCTGGGATGTCCCCGGCGGCCGCGCTGCGGTGCGCCTTGACCCTGCGCGGTACACTTACGCGCTTGCCTGCCTTGGCAGGTGGCGCGGCAACCAATGGGGCGAACGAGTGGATTTCAGGAACGGAAGTGACAGTCGCATCGACAGCGCGGACGCTACGGAAGAAACCGTTGCCAGCCCGTCGGTAAACTCGAACAAGGAGACGGGCGCAGGCCCGGCAATCGGAATGGACAAGGCGGATACGGCCAGCGCGGACCTCGTTGCTGCAGCCGCGGCCTCGGCAGCAGCCGCGGCTCAGGCATCTTCGACGAAGGAATACGACTCCAAGTCGATCAACCCGCGTCGCTTCACCATCGTCACGGACGACAGCCGTAACGACAAGCTGACCGCGTTCGGCAAGGAAACGCTGGAGGATCGCTACCTCCTCCCCGGCGAGAAGTACCAGGACCTCTTCGCGCGCGTGGCCGATGCCTACGCCGACGATGCCGAGCACGCCCAGCGTCTCTACGACTACATCTCCAAGCTCTGGTTCATGCCCGCCACCCCCGTTCTCTCGAACGGCGGCACCGGCCGCGGCCTCCCTATCTCGTGCTACCTCAACTCGGTGGAAGACAGCCTCGAAGGCATCGTCAACACCTGGAACGAGAACGTCTGGCTGGCCTCGCGCGGCGGCGGCATCGGTACCTACTGGGGCAACGTGCGCGGCATTGGTGAGCCGGTCGGCCTCAACGGCAAGACCAGCGGCATCATCCCCTTCGTGCGCGTGATGGATTCGCTGACCCTCGCGATCTCGCAGGGCTCGCTGCGCCGTGGTTCGGCGGCCTGCTACATCGATGTCTCGCACCCCGAGATCGAGGAATTCCTCGAGATCCGTACCACCACGGGTGACTTCAACCGCAAGGCGCTCAACCTCCACCACGGCGTGCTCCTGTCGGACGAGTTCATGGAAGCCGTGCGCGATGGCGCCGAGTTCCACCTGCGCAGCCCCAAGGACGGCGCGGTGCGCTCGACCGTGGACGCACGTTCGCTGTTCCAGAAGTTGGTCGAAGTGCGCCTGCGCACCGGCGAGCCCTACCTCGTCTTCTCCGACACCGTGAACCGCATGATGCCCAAGCATCACCGCGATCTCGGCCTCAAGGTCTCGACCTCGAACCTGTGTTCGGAAATCACGCTGCCCACGGGCCGCGATCATCTGGGCGAAGACCGCACCGCGGTGTGCTGCCTCTCCTCGCTCAACCTGGAGACCTGGGAAGAGTGGAAGGGCGAGAAGCGCTTCGTCGAAGACGTGCTGCGCTTCCTCGACAACGTCCTGCAGGACTTCATCGACCGCGCGCCCGACGAGATGGACCGCGCCAAGTACTCCGCCGCGCGTGAGCGTTCGGTGGGCATGGGCGTCATGGGCTTCCACTCCTACCTGCAGAAGAAGAACATCGCCTTCGAGAGCGCGATGGCCAAGGCCCTCAACCTCCAGATGTTCCAGTACGTCAATCAGAAGGCCAACGAGGCCTCGATGATGCTGGCGCATGAGCGCGGCCCGTGCCCCGACGCGGCCGATCAGGGCGTGATGGAGCGTTTCAGCTGCAAGATGGCGATTGCGCCGACCGCGTCGATCTCGATCATCTGCGGCGGCACCTCGGCCTGCATCGAGCCGATCCCGGCCAACATCTACACCCACAAGACGCTCTCGGGCTCGTTCGTGGTGGAGAACCCGTACCTCAAGAAGCTGCTGGCCGAAAAGTCGAAGGACTCCACCAACGTGTGGAACTCGATCCTCGAGCACGGCGGTTCGGTCCAGCACCTCGACTTCCTCTCGCCGGAGGAAAAGGCGGTGTTCAAGACTAGCTTCGAGATCGACCAGCGTTGGCTGCTCGAATTCGCAGGGGACCGTACCCCCTACATCGACCAGGCCCAGTCGCTGAACCTGTTCATCCCGGCCGACGTCGACAAGTGGGACCTCCTGATGCTCCACTACCAGGCGTGGGAAAAGGGCATCAAGTCGCTCTACTACCTGCGCTCCAAGTCGGTGCAGCGTGCCGGCTTTGCCGGTTCGGGCGGCGTCGAGGCGGACAACACCGCGGAAGCGCCCAAGTTCGAGATCGGCGAGACGACCGACTACGACGAATGTCTCGCTTGCCAGTAAGGCTCGGCCAGTTCACATAAAAAGGCCCCGGACTTCCACGAAGTCCGGGGCCTTTTTAATGGTGCCATTCCCTCATCGCATGAGGGGCGGGGGGCGCGTCAGTTGACGCCAGCGCCGACCGGAATGGCGGTGCCCTGCTTGAGGTAGACGCGGTTGTCGTCAATCTTGTCGACATTGCCGAGGTCGAGGAAGTGGTGCTGGCCATCCGAACTGTCGGTTCGGGTCAGCTTGATGCGATCATCCTCGATACCATCGACGGTGCCTACGTGCTGGCCATTGGCATCGGCAACTTCCATGTGTTCGCGGATACGGAGCTTCTCGAGCATATCTCTCTCCTTTCGCTCTGTTTTGCTGCGTTGTTACCCCTGATAACGCACCTCCCCCCGGGGCGCGTTCCGGCGTCCATCGCATCATGGGCACGGCTGATGGAGGCGGGCGCGTGCGCGCGGCACGCTTTGCTGCGGGGCGTGCGTGGGGCGGCTTTGGGCGTGCGCGGATCGCACGGGAACGGCTCGGGCCCCTTGCGTATTCTCTTGATTGAAAAGACTAATCAGGAGAATACGCACGTGTTTCGCAGGAATGCCATCATGGCCGTCTCGCTCGCCGTCGCCGCATCGGTCGGCCTTTCGGCCTGCAACCAGTACGGCCATCCGCGCCCCGGCCACCACCGCCCGCACGACCGCTACGAGAAGCGCCACGACCGGGGGCATCACGGCAAGCGCCGTCACGACCGTCGCCATGACCGCCGTCACGACGACCGGCGCGGGCCTTGGTAAGAGGCAGAAGAACAGGTCCGAGGGCCATCGCCCTCGGGCTCCCAGAACGGTCGACCTCACATTTCGCGCGCCATTATGGCCAAGAGAGGTGAGGTCGCCCGGTATGGGGTCAAGGGGTGATGACCCCTTGAAACGTCCTTCTTTCTGGTCGTGTTTACCTGTCCCGTTACCGCGTGTGACAATTTGCGGCTTGAGCGCGTGCGCGTCCTGCGCTTTGCATTGCAGCGATTCGTAATTGTTCAAAGGGACACCCTTCTCGCATGCGCAAGTGGCACCGCTGGCTCTCGCTCTTCTTCGGAATCTTCATGCTGTGGATCGCGGTCACCGGCGTCCTCAGCCAGGTTGCCGTGCTGTGGCCGGCAGGGGCCCCCGATCCGGCCACCCAAGCCCTCGCCACGCCGCCGGAAGGTTTCGAATGCCCTGAGGGCTGGCGCTGCATGCCGCCGCGCGCGTCCGGCGGTATCCGCTCGATGGTCGGCCTGTTCCATCACCTGCATTCCGGCGAGACCTTCGGTGCCATCGGGACGGTGATCTCGGTGCTGTCGGGCCTGGCGCTGGTGTTCTTCTCGATCTCGGGGATCTGGCTCTACGTTCAGATGTGGCGCTTTCGGAGCAAGCGCAAGCTGGCCCCGCGCTGGTTCTGGAAGTGAACCCACAGCGGCAATAGCGCGCAACGCAAGAAGGGCCCGGGTCATCATGATCCGGGCCCTTTTCGTATCGGCTGGTCGTGGCTGGAACTCAGGTCGAACTGGGCATGCCGAAGGTGATGTCGCCGCGGTCGGAAAGCAGCACGCCTTCCTCGCCCACGCCGTCGATCTGGCTGAGTGCGATGAAGGAGTGCCCGCCGTCGCCCGCGAGCATGACTTCGTCGCCTTTGACTTCGGACACCCGGCCAAGGCAGGTCCCCTCGGCGTCGATCACCTTCATGTCCTTGTGAATGGTGCCCAGGCTCGTCGTCCAGAATGTCCCTTCGGCAGCGCGGGGGCGGCTGGCGGTGGTGGTCATGGCGTCTCTCCTGTTGGGCCCGGTAAGGGCCGGAATGTTCCTGCTGAAAGAACGCGCCAGAAGCCTGTGCAGTTCCCCGGAAAGCCCCGGATGAGGCGGGGTTTTGAGGGCGGGCACAGGCGCTTGCTGCACGTGCGAGCAAGGCGCCTCGCCCACTAGGTGTGGGGTCTCTGGTTGGGCACGTGCCCCCAAATCTATGATTCACAAGCGATTCAAAGCTGTGTAAAGTTCGAGAAATTTTGGCTGTTGGGCTGCACAAGGAGGGGCAATTTCGTCTATCCGCATTGGTCCCGGAAGCGAGTCTCCTCGCGCCGGGCCAGATCATGCGGATTGCGGAAGACGGACCACCTCTTTTGCCCTTCGCCAACAACGCACCACGTTAGACATCCAACGGAGTCAGTCGCCCATGCCTCTTCTCGACGCGCGCAAGACCTACAAGCCTTTCGAGTACCCCTGGGCCTACGACTACTGGAAGCGCCAGCAGCAGCTGCACTGGCTCCCCGAGGAAGTGCCGCTGGGCGAGGACTGCCGCGACTGGGCGCAGAAGCTTTCCGAGCATGAGCGCAACCTGCTCACGCAGATCTTCCGCTTCTTCACGCAGGCCGACGTGGAAGTGCAGGATTGCTACCACGAGAAGTACGCGCGCGTCTTCAAGCCGACCGAGATCAAGATGATGCTCACCGCCTTCTCCAACATGGAGACGGTGCACATCGCGGCCTATTCGCACCTGCTCGACACCATCGGCATGCCCGAGAGCGAATACGGCGCCTTCCTCGAGTACGCCGAGCTGAAGGACAAGCATGACTACATGCAGAACTTCGGCGTCGACAACGACGAGGACATCGCGCGCACGCTCGCCATGTTCGGCGGCTTCACCGAGGGTGTGCAGCTCTTCGCCAGCTTCGCCATGCTGATGAACTTCCCGCGCTTCAACAAGATGAAGGGCATGGGCCAGATCGTCACCTGGTCGATCCGTGACGAATCGCTGCACTGCGAGGGCATCATCAAGATGTTCCACGCTTTCACCAAGGAGCGTGGCTGCCTGACCAAGGCCGTGCGCGACGACATCGCCGATGTCTGCCAGACCACGGTGCGCCTCGAAGACAACTTCATCGACCTCGCCTTCGAGATGGGCCCGGTGCCGGGTATGACGGCCAAGGACATCAAGAAGTACATCCGCTACATCGCGGACTGGCGCCTCGACCAGCTGGGCCTCAAGCCGATCTACATGATCGACGAGCACCCGCTGCCCTGGCTCACCCCGCTGCTGAACGGTGTGGAGCACGCCAACTTCTTCGAGACCCGCGCGACCGAATACTCGAAGGGTGCGACCCGTGGCGACTGGAACACGGTGTGGGCGAACTTCGATTCGCGCCGCAAGGTGAAGCCGGAAGACGAGGCGCAGGCCGACGACGGCAGCGAGCCCGGCCTCTTCGAGGACACCCAGGCCGCCGAGTAAGCGGTAGCGGGACAGGGCGCTGCAAAGGCGCCTTTCGGCACGGCCGATGCGAAATGAACACGGCCCGGCGGGAAACCTGCCGGGCCTTTTGTGTTAGAATGGTAACACAGTCTTTCCATCGAAGGAGTGACCGCATGCGCCATCTGCCTGTTTTCCGCTCTGTCCGGATGGCCTTTCTGGCCGCGCCCATCCTGTTTGCAGGGGGCGTGTCCGCTGCGCTTCCGGTCGCCGCGCAAAGCGGTGTCATCGCGCGCACCGACGCCGAGATCGCGAAGGCCATGCAAAGCCCCTATCTCAAGATGGTGCGCAACATTTCGCCCAGCGAGCTCGTGCCAGGTACGCCCATCGTCGAAGGAGACGGGGCCGTCATTGGCACGGTCGAGGGGCGCGACGGGGCCACCGTGGTGCTTGTCGATGACCGCTATCGCTACCGCGTGCCCGTCACCGAGATCTACGCCTACACCAGTGGTGATGAGGACCACTTCGCGAGCCGTGTCCCCCGCAAGGACATGGCGCGCGCGAAGCTGGAATCGGGAGAACGGCGCGGCGGCTAGGTACGGGCGTCGCGGGGCCTGATCAGATCGTCCAGGAGTTGGGATCGGGCATCGGTTCGCGCTTCTGCGCCTTGAGCAGGCTCATCACCGTGCGCACGATCACCCAGATCGAGACCGCAGGCAGGATCAGGAAGCCGATCAGCACGATCATCAGCACGAAGCCCAGGATCCCGCCGACAAGGCCGATCCAGAACGTGTTGATGAGATACTGGTAGTGCGACAGTTCCCAATCGGCCTTGGGCTCGCCGCGCCAGACGAAGGCGAGGACAACGCCAATGATGGCGGTCACCCCGGTCAGGAACGAGGCAAAATAAAGAAGGCAGATTACGGTCGGGTTGTTGAGCTCGAAGCTCGAGTTCGAGGTTGCGGGCCTGTTTTCGCTGTCGTTCACGGGCTCTCTCCTTACCGAAGTTCTCGTAAAGTGACCTATTGGCCCGCGTGCTGCAAGTGCGCTCGCCGAGCGGCGTGGCACACTTGCAGAATGGCTGCGCCTCAGACGAGCCCGAGGAAGAGCCCGGCGAGCGCCGCGCTCATCAGGTTCGAGAGGCTGCCTGCGGCCAGCGCGCGGACGCCAAGACGGGCGATGTGGGGACGCTGGTTGGGAGCCAGGCTCCCCGTCACCGCCATCTGGATCGCGATCGAGGACAAATTGGCAAAGCCGCACAGCGCGAAGGTGACGACCGCCACGGTGCGCGGCGAGAGAGCCGCGTTGGTGCCCAGATCGATGAAGGCGACGAACTCGTTGAGGACGATCTTGGTCCCGAACAGGCTGCCGGCCTGCATCGCCTCGGCCCAGTCGGGGCTCGCCAGCATGTAGAAGACCGGGGCAAAGACATAGCCGATGAGGCCCTGGAAGGTGACGCCCTCGAAGCCGAAAAGCCCGGCGGCCCATCCGATGATGCCGTTGGCCAGTGCGATGAGGGCGACGAAGGCGAGCACCATGGCGCCCACCGCCACGGCGAGCTTCACGCCGGTCTGCGCGCCTTGCGAGGCAGCCATGATGATGTTGGCCGGACGCTCTTCCTCGTGCTCGACGGGTTCGACCTCGTCGATGTGGACGCCGGGCTGGTGGGTCACGTCGTCGCGGTTGAGGGCAGCCGCGGTCATTCCGGCAGGCGGCGTCGTGCCCTCGTGGATGTCGAGCTGCGCGGCCTCGTCGTGTCGCGGGTCGGGCATGATCATCTTGGCCATGAAGATGCCGCCCGGCGCGGACATGAACGCGGCGGCCACGAGGTAGTCGATGCGGATGCCCATTGAGGCGTAGGCGGCCAGGATCGTGCCCGCGACACCGGCAAGCCCCACGCTCATCACGCAGAACAGCTGCGAGGGATTGAGGTTCGCAAGGTAGGGTCGGATCACCAGCGGGCTCTCGCTCTGCCCGACGAAGATGTTCGACGCCGCGCACAGGCTTTCCACCTTGCTGATCCCGGTAATCTTCTCCAGCGCGCCGCCGATCCAGCGGATCGCCAGCGGCATGATGCCCAGATAGTAGAGCACCGAGATCAGCGAGGCAAAGAAGATGATGACGGGAAGGGCCGAGATCGCAAAGCTGGCCCCGCCGATCTCGGGATCGGCCAGTGGCCCGAACAGGAAGTTGGTGCCCGCCGCGGCATAGCCCAGCAGGCTCTCCACCCCGGTCGCCGCGCCGCGCAGCATGCGGTTGCCAAAGGGGACGTAGAGTACGAGCGCGGCGAAACCGGCCTGAAGCGCGAAGGCAGCTCCCACCACGCGCAAACGGATCGCCCTGCGGTTGGTGGAAAGTAGAAATGCCACGGCCATGATGAGAACAATGCCGAGAAGGCTGTAGGCGACTTGCATTGAGCGGCGTTGCTCCGAAACGAGGGAAGATCGAGTAAACGCCGGAACCTAGAGGGCGATGTCCAATACGGCTAGTGCAATTGTCCAAGGCCGGTTAGAGCATCCCCATGCAGTCCCATGATCCCGCTTCCCTCTCGCTTCCGCGCTCCCTGTTCATCTTCTCGCTGCTGTACGGCGGGCTCGTGGTGCTGGCGGGCGTGCTCGGCACCAAGCTCGCCTCGCTCGGGCAATGGCCGGTGGTGGGTGAACTGGCGGTCGAATCGGGGATCTTCGCCTTCCTGTTCCTCGTCGTGCTGTCGAGCGCGGTGGCCGAACTGCACGGGCGCGCGATTGCCAACCGGCTGATTCGCTATGGCTTCATACCGCTCATCGTCTCGATGGTGCTGATCACGCTGGTCATCAACGTGGTGCCGCCCGCCGCCATGTGGGGGGACCAGGAGGCCTTCGCGCGGCTCTTGGGGCAGGGCGCGCGCATGCAGTTTGCAGGGCTCGTCTCCTACGGCGTGTCGCAGACGCTCAACGTCTACCTTTTCTCGAAGCTGGCGGGCAATTCGCTGGGGCATGAGCGCGGCGCGGTGCTGCTGTTCCGGGCCTGGCTGGCGAGCATGCTTTCGCAGGCGGTGGACACCGTGCTGTTCATCTCGATTTCGTTCTTCGGGCAGGACCTGCCGTTGCTGGCGATCATGGAAGGGCAGATCATCTCCAAGCTGGTGCTCTCCACCATCATGGTGCCCCCGCTGATCCTCTTCTTCGTGCGCTTCGGGCAGTGGCTCGACCGACCGAAAACGGCCTGAGTACGACGGCCTGCACACCAAGTGTTGCGTGTGCTCCACGAAAAAGGGCACAAAATACCTTCAATTCCGCGTCAGGGAAGCTAAAGCGGGCCCATGCCGAATCCTCATGATCCCGCCATGCTTGCGAAAGCCGAAACCCTCGTCGATGCGCTGCCCTACCTGCAGCGCTACGCTGGCCGTACCTTCGTGGTCAAATATGGCGGGCATGCGATGGGCGATCCCGAGCTTGCGCAGGATTTCGCCGAGGACATCGTCCTGCTCAAGGCCGTGGGCATCAACCCGGTCGTCGTCCACGGGGGCGGCCCCCAGATCGGGGCTATGCTGAAGAAGGTCGGCGTGGAGAGCCAGTTCGTCGATGGCCTTCGCGTGACAGATCGCGAAACCGCGCAGGTCGCCGAAATGGTCCTGTCGGGCGCGATCAACAAGGAGATCGTGGGCTGGATTGCGCGGGCCGGAGGCCGGGCGATGGGCATTTCCGGCAAGGACGGCAAGATGGTCACCGCGCGCAAGGTCCAGCGCACCAAGAAGGATCCGGACAGCCTGATCGAGAAGGTCCTGGACCTGGGCTTCGTAGGCGAGCCGGAAACGATCGACACCACGGTCATCGAATCGATCTCGGCCTCGGGCATGATCCCGGTGATCGCACCCATCGCGACCGGCGCGGACGGAGAGACCTACAACGTCAACGCCGACACCATGGCCGGATCGATTGCGGCGGCGCTGGGCGCGGCACGCCTGTTCCTCCTCACCGACGTGCACGGCGTGCTCGACAAGCAGGGCGAACTGCTGACCGACCTTCGCCCCTCGGACATTGCCCGCCTGCAGGAAGACGGCACGATTTCGGGGGGTATGATCCCCAAGCTGGAAACCTGCGTACACGCGGTGGAAGCGGGCTGCGAGGCGGCGGTGGTTCTTGACGGGCGTGTCTCTCATGCCATGCTTCTGGAAATATTCACGCAGGAAGGTGCAGGTACCTTGATCCGCACGGATCCTGCGGCCATCTGAAGATAACAACGGGCAAGAAAAGGCAAAAATCCACCGTCATGCGTACCCAGTTCGTCATCGCCGCCGCTGTGTGCAGTGCCGCCCTGCTGCTTGCGGGATGCGAATCGAATGCACCCGAAGCCATTCCGAGCGACGGCGCGACGGGTGTAGGTTCGGAACTTCTCGTGCCCGAGATGCTCCCTACCGATGCCGCGACCGGCGCGGTGAGCGGCGGGATCGCCAATGATCTCGACATGGAGGCGCTGACCGAGCGCCGCGATCCGGAGCGCCTGCTGCGCTATTACACCAGCGCCATTCGCCTGGGCGACTGGATCGACGCGGCCAAGGCCTGGAGCCTTGATGCGCAGATGAGCCCGGAAAAGCTGCGGGACGAATTCGGCGGCAAGGCTGGCCCCAAGATCGCGGTCGGCAAGGGCGACATCGCGGGCGCTGCGGGTTCGCTCTATTACGAGGCGCCGATCGTTGTCGATTTCGCCGATGGGCGTCCCTCGCGCCGGGGCACGATCGTGCTGCGCCGCGTGAACGATGTGCCTGGTGCCAGTGAGGAACAGCTCAACTGGCGCATCGAGCGCACCTCGACGCTGACCCAGTAAGCGTCCTTGCGCGCGCTTTGGCGCGTCCCATCGCTATCCCTTTGTCGATGCAGGATGGTTCATTGCAGAGCCACCCTTGCCGGAATCGGTCTGCCTCGGCTATCAGCGCGGCAACGCGTGACCGTGCGGGCATTCTTGTCCCTGCGGGCACTGGCCAGTTCCAGCAGGAAAGGAGCAGGGCTTGCTCTTCTTAACGCTCTACCAGATCATCGATTACCTCGTTAACATCATCGTCTTCGTCGTGATCGTGCAGTTCGTGCTGGGACTGCTCATCGCCTTCAACGTCGTGAACATGCACAACCAGTTCGTGGCGACGATCTACCAGGCGCTGAACGCCATCCTCGAGCCTCTCCTGCGGCCGATCCGCAAGTTCATGCCCAACACGGGCGCGATCGATTTCTCGCCCATGGTGCTGATCATCGGGCTCACTATCCTCCAGATCATTCTCGCAAACCTGGCAAGGGCTTACGCATAACATGACCGCTCAGATCATCGACGGAAAGGCCTTCGCCGCGGGCCTGCGCGAACGTGTCGGCACGGTAGCTGCCGATTTCGAGGCCAAGGCTGGCCGCAAGGCGGGTCTCGCCGTGGTGCTGGTGGGTGAGGACCCGGCAAGCCAGGTCTACGTGCGCAACAAGGGCAAGCAGACGCTCGCCTGCGGCATGGAAAGCTTCGAGCACAAGCTTCCCGCCGACACCAGCGAGGCGGATCTCCTTGCCGTGGTCGAGAAGCTCAACGCCGATCCGGCCGTGGACGGCATTCTCGTCCAGCTCCCGCTGCCCAGCCACATGAACGAGCAGAAGGTCATCGCGGCGATCAACCCGGACAAGGACGTCGATGGCTTCCACGTCGTCAATGTCGGGCGTCTCTCGACCGGTCTGCCCGGCTTCGTGCCGTGCACGCCGCTGGGCTGCGTGATGCTCCTCAAGGACCAGCTCGGTTCGCTTTCGGGCCTCGATGCGGTCGTGGTGGGGCGCTCGAACATTGTGGGCAAGCCCATGGCCCAGCTCCTGATCGCGGAGAGCTGCACGGTCACCGTCGCGCACAGCCGCACCCAGGACCTGCCCGAGGTCGTGCGCCGCGCCGACATCGTGGTCGCGGCCGTCGGCCGTCCCGAGATGGTCAAGGGCGAGTGGATCAAGCCGGGCGCGACCGTGATCGATGTGGGCATCAACCGCGTGGCCGGAGCCGAGGAAGGCAAGACCAGGCTGGTTGGCGACGTCGATTTTGCGTCGGCGAGCGAGGTCGCGGGCGCGATCACGCCGGTGCCGGGCGGCGTTGGCCCCATGACCATCGCGGTCCTTCTGCGCAACACCATCGTGGCTGCGCACCGCAACGCCGGTATCGCACTGGACGAGAGCACGATTTGAGCGCCGCGCGGCGCCTCCTGGCGCTGACCGTCCTTTCGGCAGCGCTGCTCGCCGCGCCTCCTCTGGGCGCGCGGGACCGGCGCATGCCGGGCGGACGCCCCGGTGCGGGCACGGCCAATCCCAGCGCGCTTGTCGCCGCCGAAATCGCTCTCAACCGCCGGGCGCGCGAGAAGGGGCGTTATGATGCGATGCGCAAGTTTGCCGCCGATGAGGCCGTACTCTTCGCGCCGGCTCCGGTCCTTGCCGAGGATTGGCTGCGCGGGCAGGAGGAGCCTGCCGATGGCCTGAAGTGGGACCCGGCCGAAATCTGGATGAGCTGTGATGGCACGCTCGGCCTCACGCAGGGCGGCTGGACGCGCGCGGACGGCAGCTTCGGGGCCTACGCCACGATCTGGAAGAAGCGTGAGAAGAAGTCGGAATACCGCTGGGTGCTCAACCTCAGCCTGCCCAGCGCCGAGCCGGTCGCGATTCCCGATTTCCTTACCGGCAAGGTGACCGACTGTCCCGCGCCGCAGCCCTGGAGCGGGCCGCGCAAAAAGGCCGAGGACGAGATCAAGGTGACGGCGGACGGGCCCCCTACGCAGGGGCGTTCGGACGACGGCACACTGCGCTGGCGCTATGCGACGGCGCCTTCCGGAAAGACCGTGCTCACCGTTTCGCTTCTGACGGGCGGCGGGCTCAAGCAACTTGCGTTCGAGGCCGGGGCCCGGACAGGGGATACACGGCCATGATCGAATTGTTCATCAGCGCGTTCACCGCCTTCTTCGTGGTGATCGACCCGCTGGGCTGCGCGCCGATCTACGCGGGGCTCACGGCAGGGGCCAGTCGCCAGCAGGCGGTCAGCATGGCCGCGCGGGCCTGTGCCATTTCGGTCGCGATCCTCCTTGTCTTCGCGCTCTTCGGCAAGCAGCTTCTGGGCGCGCTTCACATTGAGCTCGACGCCTTCCGCATTGCAGGCGGCATCATGCTTTTCATGATCGCCATCGAGATGGTCTTCGAGAAGCGCACCCAGCGCCGCGAGGAGCGCGCCGAGAAGATCATGGCGCAGAACGCGGAAACGCCCGAGGTCGAGGACGTCTCGGTCTTCCCGATGGCGATGCCGATGATCGCGGGGCCGGGCTCGATTGCGACGATCATGCTGCTCATGTCGCGCGCGCAGGGCTCGGAGCAGACCTTCGCGGTGCTTGGCGCCATGCTGCTGGTGTTGGCGCTGACCTTCGCGGCGCTGGCGGCGGCAGGCCCCCTGATGCGCATTCTGGGTGAGAACGTGGAGGCGGTCATCACCCGTCTCCTGGGTGTCCTCCTCGCCGCGCTTGCGACGCAGTACGTGCTTGATGGCATCAACTCCGCGCTGCTGAGCTAAGAGGCATCTGTCCAGCAATTCACCTGGCATTCATGTCAAGGGCTGTTTCCTGTCGTCTCCACGAGAGCGTAGGGAGGTATGCCATGCCCCGTCTGAACTGGCTTTCCTGTTTTGCGGTTCTGGCGCTTGTGCCGGGAGCGCAGGCCCAAGCTGCCGACCAAGTGTCTGCCGATGCGGCCCCGCAGTCTGATGCCGAGGCCCCCACGACCGCGGAGCGGGTCGACCCAAATCACCGCGATCCCGCGACCAGGGGAACAGGCTACGACGTGCGGGTCTCGCTGCAGGTCCGCGAGACGCGGCATGATATTCGCGCGATGCGCCGGGAGGGCACCATGAGCCGTGGGCAGGCGAGGGCCTTTCGCAAGCAGGCCAGCGTTCTGTCCGCGGCAAGCAATCGGGCACAGAGGCGGGCTGGCGGCATGAGCGCTTCGGAGGCGCGTGACATGGGTATGCAGGCGGCGATGCTGGACAGCGTCGTCAATGCCCCGATGGCGCAGGACGATTCGGGGAGGCGCTGAGGCGCGGTGCGCGCCGCCAAGCCGAGCTATCTACTGGAGAGTCGCGCCGTCCTCGTCGCTGTCGCCGTGCTTGCCGTAGAACTGCATGAGCTGGACCAGCATCTCGCAGCGCTCGGCGAGGGAGGGGGACTCGAGGAGGCCCTGCTTGGAGGCCGGGTCGAAGGGGGCGATCTGCGAGACGCCGTTGATCAGCGCCTGGTCGTCGAGCCGCGAGACCTGCTCCCAATCCACCGCATAGCCCTGCCGTTCGGCAAAGCGGCGCGCCTCCCGTTCGAACGAGGCGCGCTCGACGGGGGCAAGCACTTCGTCGATCGGTTCGGGCAGCAGTTCGGCTTCGATCTGGCGGAAGGGTGTCGACACATCTAGCTCGCGCGTCATGCGGAACAGGCGCTCGCCTTCCAGGATGATGTTGTAGCGTCCGTCCTGCAGCGCCTCGACCTCGCCGATGCGCCCGAGGCACCCCACGGAGAATAGTGGGGCGCCTTCGGTCGGGCGCTGGGGCTGGATCATGCCGATCATGCGGTCCCGGGCGAGCGCGTCGCTCACCATCGCGCGGTAGCGCGGCTCGAAGATGTGCAGCGGCAGTTGCAGGTTGGGATAGAGCACCGCGCCGGACAGAGGGAAGATGGTGATGCGCGGCACGGGGCGGGTATCCTCTCTTGGGGCTCAGCCGAACAGGATCGTCGAGAGCTTGCGGCGCGTTGCCGAAACCCACGGATCTTCCAGGCCGACCGCCTCGAAGATCTCGAGCAGTTTGGTACGTGCAGCGCTGTCGTTCCACTCGCGGTCGATTGCAACCATTTTCAGGAGCGTTTCGGCGGCAATATCACGCTCGCCAGCGGCAAAAGCGGCGTTGGCGAAGGCGAACTGGGCTTCCATGTCGGAGGGGTTGGCTTCCGCTGCACTGCGCAGGGCGGCCAGTTCGCCGTCTTCGGGCTTGTCCTTGGCCAGCTCCAGGGCCTTGCGGGCGCGTTCGATCTGCGGGTCGCTGGAAAGCTCGACCGGAAGGGTCTCGAGCATCTGCGCGGCCTCTTCCAGGCGGTCTGCGGCCACGAGCGCGCGGATGAGGCCGGACGCCGCCTCGGCGCTGTCGGGCACGGCCTGGAGGATCTGCATGAAGACGCCCGCAGCCTGTTCGGCATCGCCCGCCGCCAGAGCCTCTTCGGCCATGGCAAGGTGAGGCGCAATATCGGGCTTGGGCGGCTGACCGCCGGGCTGGACGGGAAGCTGTTCGAGCAGCTTGTCGAGCGTCGCCTTCAGCTGCGATTCGCTGCGCGCCTGCGTCAGGTCGGCGACCGGCTGGCCCTGGAACATCGCGTAGACGGTCGGGATCGAACGGACCTGGAACTGCGAGGCGATGAACTGCTCTTCATCGACGTTGATCTTGGCGAGTACCACGCCCTTGTCGGCGTACTCGGCCGCGACTTTCTCGAGCACCGGGGTCAGCGCCTTGCAGGGGCCGCACCACTCTGCCCAGAAATCGAGAATCACGAGCTGGGTCATCGAGGGTTCGGCAACCTCCTTGCGGAACCGCTCTGCTGCCTTCTGCTCTTCGATGTTCAGACCCATGCTGGCCACTGCACTGCTCCCGTCGGTCGCGATTTCAAGAGCGGCCTAGATCGACATTCTGGGGGCGTTTGTGAAGGGGGGAATGCGGGAAAGCGGCGGGAATCCGCAATTTGTATTTTTTCTTTCATTTTGCGCTTGCAGGGCCTGAAACCCACTGCTAATGGGCCGCCTCCACCCCGGAAGGGCGGCGCGGACATCCGCTTCCAACCTTCCGAACGGACGCCAGAGCGGGCGTAGCTCAGGGGTAGAGCACAACCTTGCCAAGGTTGGGGTCGAGGGTTCGAATCCCTTCGCCCGCTCCAGTTTCCATCGGTAGTGCGAGGGCACTCTTCCATGCAGGCATGGCAAGAGCGCGGAAGTCTTGGCTTCGTCTCGCAAGGGGTTGGACCGAAACACATTTTTGGGTCTTGCGGTGCTTCCAAAGCGTTGCTAATGGCCCGCCATCCCAGACACGATGGTGCTTCACCAGAGTGTTTCGGAAAAACGCCAGAGCGGGCGTAGCTCAGGGGTAGAGCACAACCTTGCCAAGGTTGGGGTCGAGGGTTCGAATCCCTTCGCCCGCTCCAGTTTTTCAAGTGACATCGTCGGTATAGCGCACAACGCCGGGCATTTCTGCTGCGGCGTTTTTCGTATGTGCGGCGTTTGCAGCGCCTTGCGGCGGCGGGCTATTCGCCCGCCACCGTCATGCCGTCCACGCGGATCGTAGGCACGTTGATCGCGCGGTACCATTCGAGGTCATTGGCTGGCGTCAGCTGCGCGTACATGGCCATGAGATTGCCCGCGACCGTGAGCTCCGAGACGGCGCCCGCAATCTGTCCGTCGATGATCCGGAAGCCCGAGGCCCCGCGGCTGTAGTCGCCTGTCACCCCGTTCACGCCCTGGCCGATCAGTTCGGTGACGTAGATGCCGTCCTTGATGTCGGCCATCAGTTCCTCGGGGGAGAGCGTGCCGGCCGAGAGGTGGACATTGCCGACCGAAACGGACGGTGAGCCGCCGCCTGCGCGCGCGGCATGGCCGGTCGGGGCGAGGGCAAGCTGGCGGGCCGAGGCGGTGTCGAGCAGCCAGCCCGTGACGCGCCCGTCCTCGACCAGCGTGGTGGGACGGGTGGCGAGGCCCTCCCCATCGAAGGGGCGCGAGCGCAGGCCGCGCTTGAGGTGCGGATTGTCGCCGATCTCGATGCCCGCCTTGAAGATGCGCTCTTCGATCCGGTCGAGGAGGAAGCTGGAGCGGCGGGTGATCGCGCTGCCCGACATCGCGCCCAGCAGGTGTCCGATGAGCGTGCCGCCCACGCGCGGGTCGAAAACGACCGGAAGCGGTCCGCTTCGGACGCGGCCCGGGTTGAGGCGGCCGACGGCGCGGGTGCCAGCGAGCGTGCCGATCTCGGCGGCGGAGGGCAGGTCTTCGCGGTGGTGCGACTGGCGCCAGGCGTTGTCGCGCTGCTTGGCGTTGCCTTCGCCTGCGACCACCGAGACGCTGAGCGAATGATTGGTCGAGGCGTAGCTTCCGGCAAAGCCGTGGCTGGTGGTGAGCGCGAAGACGCCGCTGCCCGAGTGGGCCGAGGCGCCGTCCGAATTGGTGACCCCGGCAACGGCGCGCGCGGCGTCCTCGCCTTCCTCGGCCATCGTGCGCAGGGTCTGCGGGCTGAGTTCGCCGCTGTCGATCATGTCGAGGTCGGGCCAGGGGGCCTGGCTCAGCAGTTCCTCGGGGGCAAGCCCGGCGTAGGCATCTTCCGGCGCGAGGCGGGCCATGCTGATCGCGCGTTCGGCCAGTTCGTCGAGCGCGGCGGGCGACATGTCGGAGGAGCCGATCGAGGCCGAGCGCTTGCCCGCAAAGACCCGCAGCGAGATATGCTCGCTTTCGGAACGCTCCACGTCCTCCAGATTGCCGAGGCGGATCTGGATCCCTTCGGAGGCGTTCGCGGCGTAGATCGCATCGGCGGCGTCCGCTCCGGCGCGGCGGGCGCGCTCCACCAGATCCTGCGCGCGGTCCTGGGCCTGCTGCGGGCTAAGCATGTCGGTTCGTACTCCAATGGCTCGGGCGCGGTCGCGCCTTTGTCATCGGGAGTTAGTGCGCCCCTGCGCCAAGCGCAAATGAAGCCGTGCGATTGTACCCGAAAGCGGGAGGGCAAGGGGTTTGCAGATGGGACTCAGGCGAAGAGCAGGCCGAGCACCTTGAACAGGCCGGTGAGGGCAAAGGGCAGGCCGATCGCGATTCCCCACAGAAGCAGGCAGTCACGGCGGCAGGCGGGCGCCAGCGCGGGATCGCGGGCCTCGCGGTCGGTCAGGCTGTTCCAGCGTGCTTCGAAACGGCGGCAGGCCGGGATGATCGCAAGAACCAGCACGATCAGCGCGAAATAGGGGAGAAGCGAACCTTCACCGGCCTTGAGTGCGCCGATGGTTACGAAGATCTGGAGTGCGGTGTAGACGAGGAGGGCATAGGCGATGTGGTCGCTCATGCGGCGGCGCCAGTCGAGCGTGGCGGCAGGACGGCCGCTGGCAGGGGCAGCCTCGTGGGCTTTGCGGTCGGGAAAGGCGGCGCTGGCCTTGGGGGAGTTGCTGTCCATTGGCTGAAAGCCCCATATGTCCTCGTGAGAGGCCAATTAGACCACTCTTGGCGCGGCGAATCAAGATTGCGGGAACTTTTCCAAGCCGGAAACGTGCCGCCTCGACATATTCGTGCGTTGGAAGGTGCGCTGCGCGTATCGCCTTCCACAAACATGCACGAATCCTGCCATTTGCACGGCGACGGTTCAAAACCGCCCTTGCCGAGCCCCCGCGCTCCGCTTACATCCGGCTAGTAATGACTGCACCTACCGATCTGGACGCCGCCCCCGCGCAGGCGATGCGCGCCGAGGCCGCGGGCGATGGCCTCGAAGTGATCTCGATCGCCAAGAGCTATGACAAGCGCACGGTTCTCAGCGACATTTCCCTCTCGGTCGCCAAGGGCGAGGTTCTGGGCCTGCTGGGCCCGAACGGTGCGGGCAAGACCACCTGCTTCTATTCGATCATGGGGCTGGTGAAGCCGGACTCCGGGCGAATCCTTATGGACGGCGTCGATGTAACGCGCCTGCCCATGTACCGCCGCGCGATCCTTGGCCTGGGCTACCTGCCGCAGGAAACCTCGATCTTCCGCGGCCTCACCGTGGAACAGAACATTGGCGCGGTGCTCGAACTGAACGAGCCCGACCGCGACGTGCGCGCGAGCGAACTGGAACGCCTGCTCGACGAATTCGGCCTCACCCGCCTGCGGGGAAGTCCGGCGATGGCGCTTTCGGGCGGTGAACGCCGCCGTGCCGAGATTGCCCGCGCTCTTGCCGCCAAGCCCTCGATCATGCTCCTGGACGAGCCTTTCGCAGGCATCGATCCGCTCTCGATCTCGGACATTCGCCACCTCGTGGCCGACCTCAAGACGCGCGGCATCGGTGTTCTGATCACCGACCACAACGTGCGCGAGACGCTCGACATCGTGGACCGAGCCTGCATCATCTATGGCGGGCAGGTCCTCTTCGCCGGTAGCCCCGAGGCGCTTGTCGCCGATGAGAACGTGCGCCGGCTCTACCTGGGTGAGGGTTTCACGCTGTGAGGCCCTTGCCAACGGGAACCTGATCCATGGCGCTGGGGCCAAGGCTGGACTTACGCCAGACCCAGTCGCTCGTCATGACGCCGCAGCTCCAGCAGGCGATCAAGCTGCTGGCGCTGTCCAATCTCGAAATCGAAGCCTTCATCGGCGATGCGCTCGATGCCAACCCGCTGCTCGACGTGGGTCGCGATCCCGCGCCTGCGGGTGACGACGGGGCCACCTCTCCCGAAGCGGACGTGCGGCGCACCTCGCTGGAGCAATCGCCGGCCGACCGGCTGATCGGCGAAGGCCGCGGGGGCGAGGACAATCCTCTCGACATCGACACCGGCGCCATCGACCGCGATGTCGACACCGGCGATGGCGAGCGGCTGTCCCTGTCCGTTGGCGCCGTGTCCGGTGTCGCGCCTTCGGGCGAGGCGGACTGGGGCGCGGCGCTGGTCGGCAGTGCGGGCGAGGACGGCCCGGGCATAGACGAACGCGCGGGCGCCGAAGAGAGCCTGTTCGACCACCTCGATGCGCAGGTCGGGGCCGTCACCGGGGATCCGGTGCTGGCGGGCATCGCGCGCTATATCATCGGGCTTCTGGATGAGGCGGGCTACCTGCCGGTCCGGTTGGAAGACGTGGCGCGCGATCTGGGGGCGGACCTGGCCGAGGTCGAAGAGGGGCTGGCCGTGGTGCAGTCGCTCGATCCGACCGGGGTGGGCGCGCGCAGCCTGTCCGAATGCATTGCGCTGCAGGCGATCGAGGCCGACCGCCACGATCCGTGCATGGCGCGCCTCATCGCCAATCTCGACCTTGTCGCGCGCGGCGACCTCACCCGCCTCAAGCGCATGTGCGGGGTGGACGATGAGGACATGGCCGACATGCTGGCCGAATTGCGTTCCTACGATCCCAAGCCGGGCCTGCGTTTTGGCGGCGCCCCGGGCGGGGCTGTGACACCCGACATCCTGGTCAGCGCGCGGGACGACGGGGGCTGGGATATCCGGCTCAACGAGGCGACCCTGCCGCGCCTGGTGGTCAACCGGGGGTACTACGTCGCGCTCAAGGGGAGCTGCGAGGACAAGTCCTCGCGCGCCTGGCTCTCGGAGAAGCTGGGCGATGCGAACTGGCTGATCAAGGCGCTCGACCAGCGCCAGAAGACGATCCTCAAGGTCGCTAGCGAACTGGTGAAGCAGCAGGACGGCTTCTTCCGCCAGGGCGTCTCGCAGCTGCGCCCGCTCACCTTGCGCGCCGTAGCCGAGGCCATCGGCATGCACGAATCGACGGTGAGCCGGGTCACTTCGGCCAAGTTCCTCAACTGCGCGCGCGGGACCTTCGAGCTCAAATACTTCTTCTCCTCGGGCGTCGCCTCGGCGAGCGGGGAGGGCGGGGCCTCGGCCGAAGCGGTCAAGGCCGCGATCCGCCAGCTGATCGACGCCGAAGACCCCAAGGCGGTGCTGTCCGACGACACTCTGGTCGAACTGCTCAAGGAAAAGGGGTTCGAACTCGCGCGGCGCACAGTGGCGAAATACCGCGAGGCGATCGGCCTTGGCAGTTCGGTGCAGCGCCGCCGTCAGAAGAAGATTGCAGGCGCCGGCTGACGCGCCGAAACGCTGGGTGCAAAGCGCCTTTCCCCAGCGCGCTGCGGGTAAGGATTGCCATTTGTGCATGACCCTGTCTAAACGGCGCAACGAAACGCCCCCACCCGGGCGGCTGACACCTGCCCCCTTCAACCGGATGGCGTCGTGCTGGAATGCGGCGCCTGTTCGGGAAGGGGGGCCTCTTTCGCGCTCTTACCTAGGCGCCTCTTTCCACCTCCTTGACCGTCCTTGCCTAGCCTTCGCGGCGCGCCGCAGTCCCGGCGCCGAGGCCATGGGGAGGCGCGCGCATGATACCCAAGACATTCCATTTTATCTGGGTGGGCGATGAAAGCCGCCGTCCGGACAACTGCATCGAGACCTGGCGCAAGGCGCATCCGGACTGGGGCTTTCGCCTCTGGGGCAACGCCGATCTCGACGGGCGCGCGTGGATCAACAAGCGCCACATGGACGCGATGCGCGAGCGCGAATGGAACGGGGTGGCCGACATGCTGCGCTGGGAGATCCTGTACGAACATGGCGGGATCGTCTTCGATGCCGATTCGGTCTGCACCCGGCCGCTCGACGAGGACCTGCTCGATTGCCCGGCCTTCGCCTGCTGGGAAAGCGAGATCGCCCGCCCCGGCCTGATCGCGGCGGGCTACTTCGGCTGTCAGCAGGGCAATCCGTTCGTGAAGGGCATCATCGATACCATCGCCGCGCAATCCTCGGTCGTCGAGGACATGGCCTGGAAGACGGTCGGCCCACTGCGCCTGACCGAGTGCTATCGCAGTTTTGGCTACACGCCCTTGCGGATCTACCCCAGCCACTACTTCATTCCGCGCCATTTCACCGGCGTGACGTATCAGGGCAACGACCCGGTCTACGCGCACCAGCTCTGGGGGACGACCGCGCGGCAGTACGACACGCTGCATAAGGTGGACGTGAGCACGATCGGGCGCGAGGCTGCGCCGGAGGCAGCCCCCGAGGTAGCGCAGGCGCCCGCAGTAGAGCCGTCACCTGCATCCGCGCCCGAGCCTGCCCCCGCCGCGCAGGCGCAAGCTGACGCGCCCGGGGTACCGCAAGATGCGCCGACCTCGCCGCTGGAAAAGATCCACGCGCCTTACTTCCTCCAGCGCGTGCCGGTGGGATCGGAGCTGGCGCGCCTGCCGCGCATGGATGTCTTTGCCAGCCTCCTGCAGGGCCAGCGGGTGCTCCACGTGGGCTGCGCGGACTGGCCGATTACCGATCCGGCGACTTCGCTACACGTCCGCTTGCAGGCGCACTGCGCACACCTCGACGGGCTCGACCCGCATGGCGAGGCGCTCGAACAGCTGCGCCCCCACGTGACAGGCGAGCTCTTCACAGACTTTGCGCAGGTCCATGCCAGCTACGACGTGGTCCTTGCCCCCGAGGTGATGGAGCATGTGCCCGACGTCGAGCTGTTCCTGGCCCAGCTCGAGAGCGTGGATGCCAAGATGTACCTGATCTCGGTGCCCGACGCATTCCAGTGCCGCGCGCGTCATTTCGATTACCAGGCCGAAACCGAGACCTTCCTCGAAGGCGTCCATCCCGACCACAACGTCTGGTACACGCCCTATACCTTCGCCAACACGCTGCGAAAATACAGCCACCTCGACCTTCAGCGCATGTGGTTTTTCAATGGCATATCGCTTCTGGCCCTGCTCAGCCGACGCGAATTGGCCCAGGCGGCCTGACCGCGAACTTGCCCGGATGCCGGACACAGGGTAGAAAGGTCCCACCAGCACGCACAAGGAGCCGCACCGCCGTGAACATCTGACACACAGAACTACACCCTGTCTGTCATTGTACCGTGCGAGTGCATCCCATGTCTTTTCTCACGCTGGACGGCGTGGCGTTCCGAACCCCGGAAGGCCGCGCTCTCTTTTCCGAACTTTCGCTTTCCATCGGCCGCGAGCGCATTGGCCTCGTCGGGCGCAACGGGTGCGGTAAGTCCACCCTCCTGGGCGCGATTGCCGAAGGGCGCAGCCCCTCTGCGGGGCATATCGCGCTTTCCGGGACTGCGGGCCTTCTGGCGCAGGACTGGCCGGGCGAATGGACCTTGGGCCACGTGCTTGGCGTGGCCGAACCGCTCGCCTGCCTTGGGCGCGTCCTGGCAGGTGAGGGGCGCGAAGAAGACTTTGCGGCCGCCGACTGGACGCTGGAGGAGCGCCTCGCGGCAATCCTCGATCGGTTGGGCCTGCCGGGGCTCGCGCTCGACCGCGGCGTGGCGAGCCTCTCCGGCGGAGAGCGGACCCGGGTGGGTCTGGCCCGGGTGCTGCTGGAGGCGCCCGATCTGCTCCTGCTCGACGAGCCGACCAACAATCTTGATGCCGACGGGCGGGCCCTTGTAGCTCAGGTCCTTAGCGACTGGCCGGGCGGCGTGCTCATCGCCAGCCACGACCGCGCTTTGCTGGAGGGGATGGACCGGATCGTCGAGCTTGCGCCCACCGGCGTGCGGACGGTGACGGGCGGCTGGTCGCAGTTCGCCGCGATCCGCGATGCCGAGCGGTTGCGGGCTGAGGCCGAACTGGAGCGCGCCGAGGCGGACCTGGGGCAGGTGCGCCGGGCCGCGCAGGCGCAGAAGGAGGCCAAGGCGACCCGCGACAAGGCTGGCCGCGCTTTTGCCGCAGGCGGCTCGCAGGCCAAGGTCCTGCTCGGGCGGCAGGCCGAGCGCGCGCAGAAAAGCGGCGGGGCCCTGAACCGTCAGGCCGCGCGCCAGAGGGGGGAGGCCGAAGATCGGCTCGCCCAGGCACGCGGGCAGGTGGAAGTGCGCGTTCCCGTGCGCATGGACGTGCCGGCCTCCGGTCTGCCCGCAAACGCCCAGGTCCTTGCGCTACGGGCCGTGACCCTGATGCGGGCGGGAAGGCCCTTTGGCCCGTGGTCGCTCGACATCAAGGGACCGCGCCGCATCGCCGTCACCGGCTCCAACGGGGCGGGCAAGACGACGCTGCTGCGCCTTGCGGTGGGTGAACTGGCCCCGCAGACAGGTGCGGTCGCAAGGGTGGAGGGGCGCGTGGCCTGGTTTGACCAGCACCTGGGGCAACTGGCGGGCGATGCGGATATTCTGGCCAACTACCGTCGTTTCAATCCGGGCCTGGAAGAGGAAAACGCACGCGCGGCGCTCGCCCGCTTCGGCTTCCGGGGCGAAGCCTCGCGCCAGCTGGTCGGCACGTTGTCCGGAGGGGAGCGCCTGCGCGCCGGGCTCGCCTGTATACTGGGCGGAGCGAGGGCACCCTGGCTTCTGGTCATGGACGAGCCGACCAACCACCTCGACATCGAATCGATCGAACTGCTGGAGGGCGCTCTTCGCGACTACGACGGGACGCTGCTGGTGGTCAGCCATGACCAGGCGTTTCTCGAGGCCATCGGGATCGAGGAACAGCTGGAAATAGGAAGATAATTCAAGGGGCCATCGCCCCTTGACCCCAAAACGGGCGGCCTCACCTTTCTCACACACGGCTGCGTGCGGGAGGTTAGGGCGACGGGTTCGGGGAGCTCGAGGGCAATGGCCCTCGGAAATCCACTTTCTGTCTCTTGCTATTCCACGAAGAACGATGCCGGAGCCTCTCCATCGAGGTGGCGCTGGTGCATCGTCTCCAGCGCGCGTTCGAAGCGGCGGGTGTAGGCGGGGGTGTCGAAGAGGGCGCAGCTCATCCGCGCATCGGCGAGGCGCTGGCGCAGCGCGGCCAGGCGTTCGGGATGGCGGGCCAGAGCCAGGGCGCAGGCTTCGTATTCGCCGTGACTGGTCGTCGCCAGTTCGGGGAGGCCGGCGGCGGTCACCAGGCTGGCGGCGACCCGGGCGGCGAACTGGCGACCGGCCAACGTCAGGACCGGGAGACCTGCCCAGAGCGCATCGCTGGCGGTCGTGTGCGCGTTTACCGCGAAAGTGTCGAGGAAGAGGTCGGCCAGTGCGAGCCGCCCGAGGTGCTCGGCGTGAGGGAGGGAAGGTGCGAAGACAAGGCGGGCCGGATCGACGCCGCGCGCCTCGGCCTCGTGCCGCAGGTTCGCTTCGGCCCATTCGTTCGAGCGCAGCAGCCAGAGCACCGAGCCGTCCACCTGGCTGAGGAGGCGCATCCAGATGTCCCATTCGGCGGGCGAGATCTTGTAGGTGTGGTTGAAGCTGGCGAAGACGAAGCCCTCTTCGGGCAGGCCGTGGCCCGCACGGCCCCTTGTGTCGGGCACGATCACGCGCTGGTTGTCGTTGGCCTGATAGCTCCCGGCGAGGCGCACGATGGCTTCGGAGAAATGCGCCTCGGCGCCTTCGGGCAGGGCCACCTCGTCGGCCACGAAATAGTCCATGCAGGCATGGCCCAGCGTGCCGGGATAGCCCATGTGGGCCACCTGGACGGGGGCGAGACGGTGCCCGAACATCCGCGTGCGGGTGCCACGCGTGTAGCCCTTGAGATCGATCGCGATGTCGAGGTTGTCCGCGCGGGCGCGGCGCATGACCTCCTCGTCGGTCAGGCTGCCGATCTCGGTGAAGGCATCGCCCTGGCCTTTCAGTACGGCGCGGTGGTGGTCTTCCTCGCGCTCCGGTCCATAGCTGTAAAGGTGAACCTCGAAGCGGCTGCGGTCGTGTTCGCGAAAGAGCCCGCTCATCAGGTAGAGCGTGGCGTGGTTGTGAAAGTCGGCCGAGAAGTAGCCGATGCGGATGCGCCCGTCCCGGCTGGGCGCGGGCGCGGGCAGGCTGGCGGGCCTTGCGGGATAAACGTGCGTCGCACAGGCGCACGAACGCTGGTGCTGGTGGGCGGGGTCGTCGCGGAAGGGCAAGGAGGCGAAGGGCTGCACCGCCCCCACGTCTGCGCCCAGAGTCAGGGCATATTCGCCGCGTGCGACCCAGTCGCACATGTGGGCTTCCTCGAAAAGCGCCTGGAGCCGCGCCGAGGCGTCCGAGGGGGCGAGGGCCAGCGCACCGCGGAATGAAGCTACGGCCTCGGGCAGGCGGTTCATCAGGACCAGCGCCTTGCCGCGGTTGACGAGAGCCTTGCCGTTGTCCGGCGAGATGGTGAGGGCCTTCTCGAAACACTCGAGGGCTGCGTCCACCCGGTCGAGCGCGAGAAGTTCGCCGCCCATGTTGTTGATGGCATCGGCGTGTTCGGGGCGCAGGTGGATGGCCCATTCGTAGCAGGCGATGGCGTCCGCGCGCCGGCCCATCTTCGCGTTGAGATTGCCCAGGTTGTAGTAGGCATCGACGTAGCTGGGATCGATGGCGAGGGCCTGGGCGAAGAAGTAGCCCGCCTCCTCGTCGCGGCCGGTCTGTTCCAGCAGGTTGGCCAGGTTGTAGCGCGCATCGGCATAGGTCGGCGCACGGGCGATGACCTCGCGGTAGAGCTCTTCCGCCTCGGCGTCGCGGCCCTGACGGCGCAGCGCGATGGCGAGGTTGTTGCAGCTGGCATGGGCGCTGGGGTCCGCGGCGATGGCGGCGCGAAAGGCGGTTTCGGCGCGCGGGTTGTCGCCCAGCGCGAGAAGCGCGGCGCCGTAGAGGTTCTGCACGCCGTGGGAATGGGGGAAGGCGCGCGCCAGCGCCTCGCCCTCGCGTACGGCAAGGCCCATGTTCCCGTCGCGATAGGCCGCGACGAGGGTATCGAAGCGGCGCTGGGCGGAGGTGCCGCTGGGTTCATCCAGGGCCTTGAGTGCAGCGCGCACACGGGTGTTGTTGGGGTGGCGTTCGAGGACATCGTGGTAGATCGCGCGCGCGGCATCGGCATCGCCGCGCTTGGCCGCCCCCTTGGCCTTGATCAGCAGGGTTTCCAGTCCGCTCATGCTTCCTCGCGCTCTTCCCGGGATCTGACCTGGACATAACCGGACGTGGTGGACGTTCGGTATCCTCCCTCCCCGGTAGAGTTGCGTAGGGGCGGGCTCGGGTTGCGGGCCTTGCAAAGGTTCGCATACCCGCTGGGAGCACGCTTTCACTGGAGTGGGGAAGGTTACTTTCCACTGTGCAAGGAGAGTGTCCGTGGGCTGGGGTGCCCCTCCGGCAAGATGCTCGTTTTCCCGTATGTTTCCCGGGTTTGGCACGCCTTTTGCTGAACTCTCCGGAATTGGAACCGCACATTTCGACACGGACGCGGGAAAGGTCAGCCGGATGGCAATCGAAACATTCTACGACGTGATGCGCCGGCAGGGCATCACCCGCCGCAGCTTCAACAAGTTCTGCAGCCTGACGGCCGCGGCGCTCGGGCTCAGCCCGGCGCATGCCCAGGACATCCGCAACGCCATGGAAACCAAGCCGCGCATCCCCGTGCTGTGGCTGCATGGCCTTGAATGCACCTGCTGTTCCGAAAGCTTCATCCGTTCGGCGCATCCGCTGGCCAAGGACGTGATCCTGTCCATGATCAGCCTCGACTATGACGACACCATCATGGCCGCGGCGGGCGAACAGGCCGAGGCGATCATCGCCGAGACCATCGAGAAGTACGACGGCAACTTCATCCTCGCGGTCGAGGGCAATCCCCCGCTCAACCAGGAAGGCATGAGCTGCATCATCGGGGGGCGTCCCTTCCTCGAACAGCTCAAGCACGCGGCCGACCACTGCAAGGCGATCATCTCGTGGGGCAGCTGTGCCTCGTGGGGCTGTGTCCAGGCCGCGCGCCCCAACCCGACCCAGGCAACGCCCGTCCACAAAGTTCCGGGGCTTGCCGACAAGCCGATCATCAAGGTCCCCGGCTGCCCGCCCATCGCCGAGGTGATGACCGGTGTCATCAGCTACATCCTGACCTTCGAGCGCTTCCCCGAGCTCGACAACCAGGGGCGGCCCAAGATGTTCTATTCCCAGCGCATTCACGACAAGTGCTACCGCCGTCCGCACTTCGATGCGGGTCAGTTCGTCGAGGAGTTCGACGATGAGGGCGCGCGCAAGGGCTATTGCCTCTACAAGGTCGGGTGCAAGGGCCCGACCACCTACAACGCCTGTTCGACCGTGCGCTGGAACGGCGGCCTCTCCTTCCCGATCCAGGCCGGGCACGGCTGCATCGGCTGTTCCGAAGACGGCTTCTGGGACAAGGGCAGCTTCTACGAGCGGCTTTCCGACATCCAGGGCTTCGGCATCGAGGCCGACGCCGACCAAATCGGCGGTACCGCTGCGGCTGCCGTGGGCGCGGGCGTGATCGCCCATGCCGCCGCGAGCGCGGTCAAGCGCGCCCGCTCGGGCAGTTCCTCGGCTTCTGCCGACACCACGACCACCCATGAGGACGCCTGAGCATGGCTACGCTGGCAACCCCTAACGGCTACACTCTCGACAACACCGGCAAGCGCGTCGTCGTCGATCCCGTCACCCGCATCGAGGGGCACATGCGCTGCGAGGTCAATCTCGACAGCAACAACGTGATCCGCAACGCGGTCTCTACCGGCACCATGTGGCGGGGGCTGGAAGTGATCCTCAAGGGCCGCGATCCGCGTGATGCCTGGGCCTTTACCCAGCGCATCTGCGGCGTGTGCACCGGCACCCACGCGCTGACCTCGGTGCGCGCGGTGGAGAATGCGCTCGGCATCGAGATCCCGGAAAACGCGAACTCGATCCGCAACATCATGCAGCTCTCGCTGCAGGTGCACGATCACCTCGTCCACTTCTACCACCTCCACGCGCTTGACTGGGTGAATCCGGTCAATGCGCTGAAAGCCGACCCCAAGGCGACGAGCGAGCTCCAGCAGATGGTCTCGCCCGCGCACCCCAACTCCTCGCCCGGCTACTTCCGCGACATCCAGACACGCCTCAAGAAGTTCGTGGAGAGCGGCCAGCTTGGGCCCTTCAAGAACGGCTACTGGACCAACCCTGCCTACCTGCTGCCGCCCGAGGCGGATCTCATGGCCGTGACGCACTATCTGGAAGCGCTCGACTTCCAGAAGGAGATCATGACCGTGCGCACGATCTTTGGCGGCAAGGACATCCACCCCAACTGGCTGGTGGGCGGCGTCCCGTGCGCGATCAACATCGATGGCGACATGGCCGCGGGCGCGCCGGTCAACATGACCTCGCTCAACTACGTGCGCAAGATCACCGACAAGTGCATCGACTTCGTGAAGAACGTCTACGTTCCCGACGTCATCGCCATCGGCAAGTTCTACAAGACCTGGCTCTACGGCGGGGGCATCGCGAACAAGTCGCTCATGGCCTACGGGGACATTCCCGACCGCGCGAACGACTACAGCCCGGAAAACCTGATGATGCCGCACGGCGCCATCGTCGACGGCAAGCTGACCGACATCCACCCGGTTGACCTTACCGACCCGGAGCAGATCCAGGAATTCGTGCCGCACTCGTGGTACAAGTACCCGGACGAGAGCAAGGGTCTGCACCCCTGGGACGGCATCACCGAGCCGCACTACGAACTGGGCCCCAAGGCCAAGGGCACCTCAACGCGGATCGAGGAACTGGACGAGGGCGCCAAGTACTCGTGGATCAAGGCGCCGCGCTGGCGCGGCCACGCGATGGAAGTGGGCCCGCTCGCGCGCTACATCATCGGTTACCAGCAGGGCCGCAAGGACATCCAGGAGCAGGTCGATGGCTGCCTTTCCGCGCTGGGGCTGCCGATGGAGGCGATGTTCTCCACCCTGGGCCGCACCGCGGCGCGCGCGCTGGAGGCGCAGTGGGCGGCTGAAAAGCAGGCCTACTTCCTCGACAAGCTCATCACCAATGTGAAGAACGGCGACACCGCGACCGCCAATACCGCCAAGTTCGATCCCAAGACCTGGCCCGAGGAGGTCAAGGGCGTGGGCTTTACCGAGGCCCCGCGCGGCGCGCTGGCGCACTGGATCCGCATCAAGGGCGGCAAGATCGAGAACTACCAGTGCGTGGTCCCCACCACCTGGAACGGCACCCCGCGCGACAATGAAGGCAATATCGGTGCCTTCGAGGCTTCGCTGCTGGACACCAAGGTGGAGCGCGCCGAAGAGCCGGTGGAGATCCTGCGCACGCTGCACAGCTTCGATCCCTGCCTCGCCTGCTCGACCCACGTGATGGGGCCCGACGGGCAGGAACTGGCCGAAGTCAAAGTGCGCTGAGGAAAAGGAAGATTACGATGTTCAAACGCACCTCGCCTGCGCGCACCGCTGCAATGGCCGTGGCCCTGGTGGCCGGTCTGGCCGCCACCCCTGCGCTGGCGCACCCCGGGCACCTGGGCGATGGCCTGGTGGCGGGCCTGGCGCACCCCTTCCTGGGGCTCGATCACCTGCTCGCCATGCTGGCGGTGGGTCTCTGGGCGGCGACCCGCAAGGCCGCGCAGGCCTGGCAGGCCCCGGCCATGTTCCTTGCCTGCCTTGCGCTCGGCGGCGTCCTTGGTCTTGCGACCGGGGCCATCGGCGCGCTGGAGGGCGTGGTCGCGGGCTCGCTGGTCGTGCTGGCCGCGCTGCTGGTCGCCGCGCCCTTCGTCGGCAACCGCGCAGGGCTTGCCCTGATCGGTCTCTTTGCACTGGCCCATGGCCATGCCCATGGCGGGGAGGCGAGTGGTCTTGTGCCCGCCTACTTCGCCGGGTTCCTGGCCGCATCGGCCGCGCTGCACCTCATCGGCTGGAAGGTCGGTTGCCACCTCTTCGCCTCGCCTCTCGGGCGCTGGGCGGCGGGCCTTAGCATTGGCGGTGCGGGGCTGGCCCTCGCCTTTGGCTGAGCGGCGATAGCCAGGAGAAAGGACGCGTCATGGCGAGCACGACCTCCAAGCCCCACACCGAGGAAACGGTCTACGTCTACGAGGCGCCCGTGCGCCTGTGGCACTGGATCAATGCGCTGGCGATCCTCGTCCTGTGCCTGAGCGGCTATCTCATCGGCAAGCCGCTGCCCGCGATCGGCGGCGAGGCCTACGACCACTTCATGTTCGGCAAGATCCGCTTTGCCCATTTCGTTGCCGGGCAGATCCTCGTCGTGGGTTTTGTCTTCCGCTTCTACTGGGCCTTCGTGGGCAACGCGCACGCGCGTGAAATCTTCCACGTGCCGCTGACCCGCCCCTCGTACTGGAAGGAAATCTGGCACGAGATCAAGTGGTACGCGATGATGGAGAAGTCGCCCAAGAAGTACACCGGGCACAACCCGCTGGCGCGCATTTCCATGCACATCCTGTTCGTGTGGGGGATCGTCTTCATGATCCTGACCGGCTTTGCGCTCTACGGCGAGGGCGAGGGGCCGGGCGTGATCCACACCCTCTTCACCAGTTGGGTGATCCCGCTCTTCGGCCAGAGCCAGGACGTCCATACCTGGCACCACATGGGCATGTGGGTGATCGTGATCTTCGTCATCGTCCATATTTACGCCGCCGTGCGGGAAGACATCATGAGCCGCCAGTCGATCATCTCCTCGATGTTCTCGGGCTGGCGGACGTTCAAGGATGACGGGTCCTCGGACTGAGGTCCGCCCGTCCTCCCCCTCGAAGCGCCGGCGGCCGAATTTCCGCCCATCTCTCTCCCAGGCAGCCGGCGCTTCCCTTTCTGTGTGTAAGGATACTTTTCTAAGGAAACTTTCCAATATGGAAAGTTTATATCCATAGGGCGTGCGCGCAAGGCGTACGCCGTCGCGAGTGACTGCGCCTTCGCAGGGAGGCCGCCCACTTGGCACGGCCTTTGCTGTGCACATTGGCAAGACACTTTCCAATCGGGTCGGGGTGAAGCCGGAGCACGCGGCTAGCCCCACGGAGAAACGGCAAGACATGGCATCCCTCCCTGACAGCACACCTTCCGTTCTGGTGCTGGGCATCGGCAATCTCCTGTGGGCCGACGAAGGCTTCGGTGTGCGTGCGGTCGAGCACATGCACCGCCATTGGGCCTTCCCGGACAACGTGCGCCTGATCGACGGCGGCACCCAGGGGGTCTACCTTGTCCAGAACATCCGCGAGGCCGACATTCTCGTCGTCTTCGACGCCGTCGACTACGGCCTCGAACCGGGCACGATGAAGCGTGTGGAGGGCGAGGAAGTCCCCCGCTTCCTTGGCGCCAAGAAGGTCTCTCTGCACCAGACCGGCTTCCAGGAAGTGCTGATGATGGCCGAGATGCTCGGCGATCCGCCCGCGCACCAGCTCCTCATCGGCGTGCAGCCGGTCGAACTGGAGGACTACGGCGGCTCACTGCGTTCGCAGGTCAAGGACAAGATCGAGCCTGCCATCGCGATGGCGCTCGACTACCTCGCAGGCTTTGGCATCGTGGGCGAGCGCCGCACCGTTCCCCTCGGCGATGCCGAAAGCATCGGCAGTCTCGAGATGGTGCTCGAACGCTACGAGGGTGAGCGCCCCGACGCCGAGATCGCGCCGCGTCACGGGGACGACCGCGTGCTGGGCGCAGGCTTCGTGCCCCCCGCCGACTTTGACGCCGAGATGGCCGAACTGGTCAGCCGCATGCCGCTGGATGCGGCTGGGGCTACGGACCACGAGGGCGCGCGCTGATGTGCCTGGGTATCCCCATGAAGGTGGTCGAGGTCGCCGGGCCCGGCCGCGCGCTGTGCGCCAACGGCGATGTCTGGGTCGAGATCGACACGTTGCTGGTGGGCGATGTTGCCTCCGGCGAATGGCTGATGACCTTCCTTGGCGCCGCACGTGAGAAGATGGACGAGGTGAGTGCGCTGCGCAGCCGCGATGCCCTGACCGCGCTCGAAGCCATCATGAACGGCGGCGAGGTCGATATCGAGGCCGCCTTTGCCGACCTCATCGACCGTGAACCCCAATTGCCCGAACACCTGCGCAGCGGAGCCCCCAACTGATGACCCCCGTACTCGATTTCTCGCCGCTGCTGGAGGGCATCTGCCAGCGCCATGGTTACCCGATCGTGGGCGAGGCCGATCTCGACGCCGCACTCGAGGGGGCTGCGCTGGCCCTGCTGTTCTTCTGCGGAGACCACCGCCGTCTGGCCGAGAGCAACGATGTGGCCGTGGTCCTGCCCGAACTCGACAAGGCGTTGGCAGGCCATGCGCGCGTGCTGGTCTGCGCGCGCGAGGACGAGCGCGCCCTTCAGCGCCGCTTCCGCTTTACCGCCTTTCCCACGCTCGTCTTCCTGCGCGAGGGGCGCTATCTCGGCGCCATCGAGGGGATCCGCGATTGGTCCGACTATCTGGTCGAGATCCCCGAGATCCTGGGACGCGAGCCGAGCGATCCGCCTGCCTACAAATTGCCCGCCGGTTGCGGCGAGAGCCGCTGAGGAGCCCCCATCCCATGACGTCCTTCCCCTCTGTGCCTGGTATGGGCGCACTCGTTGGCCCGGGCAGCCAGCCCGAGAGCTTCGACGGCTCCAAGCTTGACTACATGATCATGCCCAGCGGCATGAGCACCTTCTCTGCCGCCCACGTGCCCGAGGCGGACGATGCGGCGGGGCACGCCCCCGCGCTGGCCGCTCTGGGCGCGATGCTGGACGCGCTGCGCCACGCCGAGGCGACGGGCGAGGGCGGCCGGATCGACCTCATGGGCCTCGCGCCGGACGACCTTACCTTCGTTGATCAACTGCTGGGCGAGGGTGAGGTCTCCATTGTCGCAGGCGGCGATGCGCAGGCGCAGGAATCGGTCCTGGCCGGGCTGTGGCGCGTGCGCGTCGCCGGCGCCGATGGCCGCCGCAGCGCGGACTACGCCGAGATCGGCGCCTTCCCGCAGGACCTCCTGGCACAGGCGTTCGCGGGCGCGCAGTCCCATGTGGACCTGCCTGAAAGCGCTGGCCCCAACATCTTCAACGCGCCTGCGCTCGTCAGCGAGATCAACGAGCACGTGCCCCATGCGCGCGAAGCGGGCCGGGGGCCGCACATCATCAACCTCTCGCTCCTGCCGCACACCGAGGAGGACCTGGCTTTCCTCGAGAGCGTGCTGGGGCCGGGCGAGCTGATCGTCCTGTCGCGCGGCTATGGTAACTGCCGCATCCGCGCGAGCGGCACGCGCGACACCTGGTGGGTACGCTACTACAATTCGCAGGACACCCTGATCCTCAACTCGATCGAGATCAGCCCGATCCCCGAGGTCGCGCTGGCCGCGCCCGAGGACATTACGGATTCGGTCGAGCGCCTGTCCGAGATCCTCGACATCTACGCCCCGGCGGACGCCTGAGCATGTCCGCGTCCCCGACACCCTCCACGGACCATTTCTTCGCCGGCAGCTATGGCGGCGATGCCTCCAAGCTGTCCGACGACACGCGGCTGGAATGCAAGATCTGCTGGCACATCTACGAGCCTTCGCAAGGCTGCGCGTACTGGCAGATCCCGGCGGGCACGCCGTTCGCGGCGCTGCCCGATCACTGGACCTGCCCGGAGTGCGATGGCGCCAAGGGCGACTTCATGGTCATTCCGGACTGACCTCATGGAGACCTCGACCGAACTTTGCATGACTGACCTCTCGCTGTCCGATCTCTCTGCTCGGATCGAAGGGCTTTACGAGACCATCGCGCGCACGCGCATGGCGGACATCGGCATACTCAATCCCCGTCTCGGTGTTTCGATGCGCGGCTTGCGGCGCTATGGGGAGAACCATGTCGGTATTCTGGTCACGCCCTGGTTCATGAATCTCCTGTTCCTTCCCGTGAACGCGCCCGGTTCGACGGACGGCGGGCCCCCGCCGCGCATCGGCAGTCCGAGCACCTTCGCGCTGCCTTCGGGGACTTATGAGGGTATCGCGGGGCACGAGCTTGGCCTGGGCTGGCATTGGAGTTGTTCTCTGTTCTCGCCGATGTTCGAGTTCGCCGACATGGAGGGCGCGGTGGAGACTGCGGACGTCTCGCTCGATCTGCTCTTCGACGCCCCCGAAGGCGCGCGTGGGAATGACGCGGGGCAAACCGGAACCTCGGAGGAATTTCGCACGGCAATGGTGCGTCCCGACAGCCATGGCACACTGGACGCGCGGCTTGCGGCAATCGAGGCACGCGAGGCCGAAGCTGCGGCCGAGGCGCGCATCGCGGAGAGCCCTGAGCTGGAAACCGAGGTGCCCCGCAATCTCGACCGCCGCGCCCTGTTCGGTCTGCGGCGCAGCGAGGGGCAGCACGGCTGATGGTGCAGGGGCCCTTCCTTCGTATCGACGTGCCCTTGCCCGGCCCGGGTGAGGAGGAGCCGATCTTCATCGATTTTGCGGGCACCGGCCCGGTGGCGCGGCTGGTGACGGGCGCGCGTGCGGACGCGATGCCCGCGATGATCGGGCGGCTTTTTGCGATCTGCGTGAAGGCCCAGCAACTGGCATCCCGTGTGGCGCTGGCAGCTGCGCAGAACCTTGAAATTGATGCACAGGAGCTGGAGACGGCCCGCCATGGCGTCAGTCTGGAGGTGGTGCGCGAGACCGGGCTTCATATCCTCCTGGGCTGGCCCGCGCTGCTGGGCGAGAGCCCGCACAATGCGTCGGCCGCCGCGCTGCTGGCGGCCACGCAGGGCGCCGGGGATGCCGGGGCGCTTGACGAGGTGCTGACACAGGCGATCTTCGGATGCTCCCCCGGGCATTGGCTTGCGGAGCAGACAGGAGGCGGTGCCACGCTGCGCTGGGCTTTCGCGGGCGCAACGCCCGCCGCGCGGCTGCTGGCGCGCGCCATCGATGCGAGCGCGGTGCCGATCCATCCCGCCCCGCCGCCGGGAAGCCCGGTCGATCGCTGCGCCCGGCAGATGTTCGTTGCGCAACTCGATCCCGGAAGCCTTGCCTCCCATCACGCCGCGCGCCTGTTCGAGCTTGCCCGGCTTGCTGCCCCCCACATTGCAGGTAGGCCCCACGCTGCATTCCTTGCCGCGCGCTCCGACGCGCCCGGCCATGGCCGCGCGGAAATCGCCTGCGCGCGCGGAACCCTTGTTCACGAGGTCGAGGTGGCCGAGGGACGCATCGCGCGGTGCGAGATGCGCTCGCCGACCGATGTCGCCTTCGCGCCCTATGGGCCGGGACGCATGTGGTTGCAAACCGTGGCCGATGGCACGCTTGCCTGGCCATCCGAAGAGCGCGAGGCGGTCATGCGCGAGGTTCTGGCCGCGATCGATCCCTGCATGGAGTACCGCCTCACTTTCGCCTCTCCGGCCGCGGAAGGAGTGGTCTGATGCACGAGATGGCGCTGTGCGAATCCATCCGCCAGATCATCGAGGAGCAGGCCGGGGCCCAGGGCTTCACCCGCGTTGAACGAGTCGCGCTTGATGTCGGGGCCTTTTCCGGCGTCGAGGTTGAGGCGCTGCGCTTTGGCTTCGATGTCGTCATGCGCGGGTCCCTCGCCGAGACGGCACGGCTCGAGATTCACCAATCCAAGGGGCAGGGCTGGTGCCTGCCCTGCGCGCGCGAAGTCGAGATCGCGCAGCGCTATGATGCCTGTCCGCACTGCGGCAGCTACCAGATGCAGGTGACGGGCGGCGAGAACCTGAGCATTCGTGAACTGGAGGTCTTCTGATGTGTACCGTGTGCGGCTGTAGCGACGGGGAAACCCGGATCGAGGGCAAGGCGCAGGCCCATTCCCATGCGCACGGCCACGATCACCACCATCATCATGGCCATGGGCATCATCATCACGACCATGACCATGACCACCATCAGGCGCATGATCATCACCATGATCACGGGGGCCATCACCACCACGGTGAGCATGGCGATCTGCACTATGGTCAGGGGGCGGCGGGGACCTCGGTTCCGGGCATGAGCCAGACCCGTCTGATCCAGCTCGAAGCCGATATCCTGGGCAAGAACAATGGCTATGCGCAGGCGAACTGCGCGCAGTTTGCGCGAGATGGCATGTTCGTGCTCAACCTCGTCTCCTCGCCGGGCTCGGGCAAGACCACGCTTTTGTGCAAGACGCTGGAGGCCCTCAAGGACACGCTCGATCTCGCCGTGATCGAAGGCGACCAGCAGACCAGCGCCGATGCCGACCGAATCCGTGCAACGGGCGTACCCGCGATCCAGGTCAACACCGGCAAGGGCTGCCACCTCGATGCCCACATGGTGGGCCACGCGGTGGAAAGCCTGAAGCCGGCGAAGGGCTCGGTTCTCCTGATCGAGAATGTCGGCAACCTGGTCTGTCCGGCGGGCTTTGACCTTGGCGAAGCGCACAAGGTGGCGATCCTCTCTGTCACCGAGGGCGAGGACAAGCCGCTGAAGTACCCCGACATGTTCGCCGCCTCCGACCTCGTTCTCCTCAACAAGGTGGACCTTCTGCCCCACCTCGATTTCGATATCGAGGAGGCCGAGGCCAACGTGCGCCGGGTCAATCCGCGCGCCCGTGTGCTGCGCGTCTCGGCACGTTCGGGCGAGGGAATGGAGGCCTGGATGCAGTGGCTCAAGGGCGGGGCGATGATGGCCTCGGCCACGCTGCCTGCTACCGCGCCGCTCGCGGCCGAATAGGACCTTCACGCCATGTGCCTTGCCATTCCCGCTCTCGTCACCGCCGTCCTTGCCGACGACATGGCCACCGTGTCGCTGGGCGGGGTGGTCAAGACGGTCTCCGTCGCCCTGCTCGACGAGGTCGCGGTGGGCGATTACGTCCTCCTCCACGTGGGCTATGCGCTCCACAAGATCAGCGAGGAGGAGGCCGAGCGGACCCTGGCGATGATGGCCGAAGGCGGATTGCTCCAGGCCGAACTGGACGAGATCGCGGGAGACGCTGCATGAAGTACGTCGAGGAATTCCGCGACCGCGCGCTTGCCGAGAAGCTGTCCGCCGCGATCCGGGCCGAGGCTGATCCTGTACGCAGCTACAACTTCATGGAGTTTTGCGGCGGGCACACCCACGCGATCTTCCGCTACGGCGTGCAGGATCTGGTGCCCGCGAACGTCCAGTTCGTCCACGGTCCGGGCTGTCCTGTATGCATCCTGCCGATCCGCCGCCTCGACGATGCCATCGAACTGGCCGAGCGGCACGGCGTGATCCTGTGCTCCTACGGGGACATGCTGCGCGTGCCCGGCTCGAAGCGGCGTTCACTGCTCAGCGCGAAGGCACAAGGTGCGGATGTGCGCATGGTCTATTCCACGCTCGATGCGCTGGATATCGCGCGCCAGAACCCCGACCGGCAGGTCGTTTTCCTCGGCATCGGTTTCGAGACCACGACCCCGCCTACCGCGCTCGCCATCCGGCAGGCCGCCGACGAAGGGCTCACCAACTTTTCGGTCTTCTGCAACCACGTCCTGACGCCCGCAGCGATCCGCCACATCCTTGATGCGCCCGACATCGATCCGGACGAGGCCGTGCATCTCGACGGGTTCCTGGGGCCCAGCCACGTTTCCACCGTGATCGGCTCGAAGCCCTACGAGTTCCTCTCCGAGACCTACCGCAAGCCGGTGGTCATCGCCGGGTTCGAGCCGCTCGACGTCCTGCAGTCGGTGCTGATGCTGATCCGTCAGGTCAACGAAGGCCGGGTCGAGGTGGAGAACCAGTACGCGCGTGTCGTCACGCGCGAGGGCAACACCAAGGCGCAGGACCTCGTCGACGAAATCTTCGAGCTGCGCCCGGCCTTCGAATGGCGCGGGCTTGGCATGGTGGCCAGGAGCGCGCTCGCGATCCGGCCCGCCTATGCCGCCTTCGATGCCGAGGCGCGCTTTGACTTGAGCGACAAGACCTCGCGCGAGGTCAAGTCGTGCGAATGCCCCGCGATCCTGCGCGGGGTGAAGAAGCCCAAGGACTGCAAGCTCTTCGGCACCGTCTGCACGCCCGACAACCCGATGGGCAGTTGCATGGTCAGTTCGGAAGGCTCGTGCGCGGCCTACTGGACCTACCGCCGCGCCGAGACGCTGGCCGAGATGGCAAAGGACAAGGCCATGGCGGAGCAGGCCGCATGACCGCAATGCAGCCGATCCGCGCCAAGCGCTTTCCCGCCGATGCGCGCGTGACGATGAGCCACGGGGGGGGCGGACGTGCGACAAGCGAACTCATCGCCTCGGTCTTCGCGCCCCATTTCGCGAACCCGCTGCTGGAGCAGGGACACGACGCCGCGCGGCTGGACCGTCCGGCCGGGCGCATCGTCGTCTCGACCGACGGACACGTGATCTCGCCGCTGTTCTTTCCCGGCGGCGACATCGGTTCGCTCGCTGTTCACGGCACGCTCAACGATGTCGCGATGGGCGGCGCGCGGCCGATTGCGCTGACGGCTGCCTTCGTGATCGAGGAGGGCTTCCCGCTTGCCAACCTCGAACGCATCGCGGCCTCCATGGGCGAGGCCGCCCGCCGCGCCGGGGTGCCCATTGCGACTGGGGACACCAAGGTTGTCGAGCGCGGCAAGGGTGACGGGGTCTTCATCACCACCACCGGCATCGGCGTCGTGCCGGACGGCGTCGAGATCGGACCGGACCGCCTTGCCGCGGGCCAGGCCATTCTCCTGTCGGGCACGCTGGGCGACCATGGCGTCGCGATCATGTCACAGCGCCAGGGGCTGGAGTTCGAGACCACGATTACCTCGGACAGCGCCGCGCTCCACCGCATGGTCGCCGACATGGTGGCCGCCGTGCCGGGCATCGCGCTGCTGCGCGATCCGACGCGCGGCGGGCTTTCCTCCACGCTCAACGAACTAGTCGAGGGTACGCGGCTGGGCGTTCTGATCGAGGAAGCGGTGATCCCGGTGAAGGGCGAGGTCGCCTCGGCCTGCGAACTGCTGGGCCTCGACCCGCTCCACATCGCCAACGAAGGCAAGCTGGTCTGTATCTGCGAGGAGGCCGACGCCGAGACGCTGCTTGCCATCATGCGCAGCCATGGCGAGGGCACCGATGCCGCGCGGATCGGCACGGTCACGGCCGAAGAGCCCGGCTTCGTGCGCATGACCACCGCGATTGGAGGCACGCGCATTGTCGACTGGCTTTCGGGCGAACAATTGCCGAGGATCTGCTGATGCCCGATTCCGTCTCCAGCCTGCCTGTGGTGCTAGTCGTCGACGATGAGATCCGTTCGCTTGAATCGCTGCGCCGCATTCTCGATCACGATTTCGAGGTTCTGACCGCGGCCAGCACGGCGGCGGCCGAACGGCACCTTGAGGCGCAGAACGTCCACGTCATCCTGTGCGACCAGCGCATGCCCGAGCGCACCGGGGTCGACTTCCTGACCGAGGTGAAGACCCGCTGGCCCGATGTGATCCGCATGATCATCTCGGGCTACACCGATGCCCACGACATCATCGATGGCATCAACGAAGCGGGCATCTTCCAGTACATCACCAAGCCCTGGCACCCCGACAACCTGCTGCTGACGCTGAAGGCCGCCTGCCGCCTGTTCGACCTCCAGCGCCAGAATGACCTGCTCGCCATCGAGCTGAAGATGCTGCCCGAAGCCGCCGACAAGCTGGTGGGCGAGAGGCGCGACAAGCTGCGCCGCGCCTACAGCTTCGAGGACGGCATCGTGCGCGCGCCGGGCAGTCCGATGGAGGGTGTCTGCCGCCAGCTGGCCGATGTCGCGCCGTACGACCTGCCCGTCCTTCTGTTCGGCGCATCCGGGACCGGCAAGGAACTGGCCGCGCGCGCGCTGCACTATGGCTCGCACCGCTGGGACAAGCCCTTCGTGGTCGAGAACTGCGGCGCGCTGCCCGACGAACTGCTGGAGAGCGAGCTCTTCGGCCACCGCAAGGGCGCCTTTACCGGCGCGGTGGCCGACCACATCGGCCTGTTCGAGCGCGCCGATGGAGGCACCGTCTTCCTTGACGAGATCGGCGAGGTGTCGGCTGCTTTTCAGGTCAAGTTGCTGCGCGTGCTGCAGGAGGGCGAGGTGCGCCCGCTTGGCGGCACCGTCACGCGCAAGGTCAACGTGCGCGTGATCGCGGCGACCAACCGCAACCTGGACGAGGAAGTACGCGCCAAGCGCTTCCGCGCCGACCTGTTCTACCGCCTTGCCGGGATGATCGTGCGCCTGCCCGACCTCAAGGACCGCACCTGCGACCTGCCTGTCCTTGTCGAGGCCATTCTCGCCCAGGCGACGAAGGCCATGGACAAGCCGGTCCGGGGCGTGAGCGAGGCGGCCATGGCGCGGCTCGTTGCCTATCCCTGGCCGGGCAACGTGCGCGAACTCCAGAACGAGGTGCAGCGCATGGTGGTGCGCGGGCGCGAGGGGGAGTGGCTCGATGTCGATGTCCTCTCCTCGCGCGTGCGCGGCGGCGAAGGGGGCTCCCCGCGCGTCGAGACCACGAACGAGGCACCTGCCGAGAGCCCCGCGCCCGCAGCCCGTTCGGCCGAACAGGCGAGCGGTTCGCTCAAGGAGCGGGTCGAGGCGCTCGAAGCCGAGATGATCCGCGATGCGCTCATCCGCCACCGCTGGAACAAGAGCCAGGTCGCGCGCGAACTGGGCCTCTCGCGCGTGGGTCTGCGCTCCAAGCTCGACCGCTACGGGCTCGAGAACGTCCATCCCATCGCCCGCCGCGCGGTGCACTGATCCGTGGCGGACCAGGGACATAGAGGCACCCCGACACCCCCGCCGCTGCTGGCGGGCGGGATCGACGGGATCGCCGGGGCCTTGGGCGAAGGCGGCGGCGAGGAGCTGTGGATCGAGGTCATCCAGCAGATGGATGCGGTCTATTCCGAGCTCGTGGAATCGCAGACCGCGCTCGAGGAGCAGCACCGCGAACTGGGCGAGGCGCACGACTTCATCGGTTCCGTTCTCGATGCCATGACCGATGTCGTCATCGCCTGCGATGCCGAGGGGCACATCCTGCGCACCAACCGCGCGCTCGTGCGCATTCTGGGTGAGAGCGAGGAGGCGCTGCTGGGACGCGAGGTCGAGGCGCTCTTTGCGCCCGGCGAGCGCAAGGACGTCCATGCGGCGATGAACGAGGTGCGCGCAGGCACGCTGGTCGACCAGCGCGAATGGCACCTCCAGATGCCCGGCGGGGCGCTTGGCCTCATCTCCACCAACATCGCCCCGCGCCGCGAGGGAAGTGTGCGCTCCTGCGGCTTCGTCTTCGTCGGGAGGCCGCTGGGCGAACTGCAGCGCGCCTACCGCGAACTTGACGAGGCGCACAGCACGCTGAAGCGCACGCAGGAACAGCTTCTGATGAGCGAGAAGATGGCCGCGCTCGGCCGCCTTGTCGCGGGCGTCGCGCACGAACTCAACAACCCGATCAGCTTTGTCTTCGGCAACATGTACGCGCTCAAGCGCTACGGCGAGGCGATTGCGCGCTATCTTGAGGCGACGGGCCGCGCGCCCTCCGACCCCGAACTGGAGGCGCTGCGCACGCAGCTGCGCATCGACCGTATCCTGGAAGACATCGGCCCCCTCGTCGACGGGACGCTGGAAGGTGCCGAACGGGTGCGCGACATCGTCCAGGACCTGCGGCGTTTCTCCTCCAACCAGGAGGAAACGCCCGAGACCTTCAATCTCACCCGGCTTGTGCGCACGGCGGCGGAATGGGTGGCCAAGGCCCAGCGTGCGCGGCCCGACTTCCACTTCGAGCTGCCCGATCCGCTCGACGTGACAAGCCGTAAGGGCCAGCTGCACCAGATCGCGGTGAACCTGATCCAGAATGCCTGCGACGCGCTGGAGGGCCGCGAAGCGGGCGAGGTGCGGGTGACCGCCTGGCGCGAGGGCGCGCTGGTCTACCTGGAGGTAGCGGACAACGGACCGGGTATCGCGACCGCCAACCGCGACAAGATTTTCGAACCCTTCTTCACCACCAAGCCGATCGGTTCGGGAACGGGGCTTGGGCTCTACGTCAGCTACAATATGGCCGCAAAGCTGGGCGGGAGCCTCGCCTACGCTGAGAACGCGTCGGGGGGCGCTTCGTTCATCCTGGCGCTTCCGGCTGGCGAGGGCACGCCATGACCCGGCCCGTGCGCCTGCTCTGGCTGCAATCGGGGGGCTGCGGGGGCTGCACGCTCTCGCTGCTTGGCGCGCAGGGGCCCGATCTCGTCTCGGCCCTGGAGCTGGCCGGGGTGGAGATCGTCTGGCATCCGTCGCTGAGCGCGGCCAGCGGGAGGGAGGCGCGCGCGCGGATCGAGGCGGTCGCCTCAGGCGATGAACCTCTTGATATCTTCTGCCTCGAAGGTTCGGTGATGACGGGCCCCGATGGCACCGGCCTGTTCCACCGCATGGCCGGGACCGACGAGGCGATGATGCGCGTGATCGAGCGCGTGGCGCTGCGCGCGGACTATGTGCTTGCGGTTGGCAGCTGCGCGGCCTTTGGCGGAATTACGGCAGCGGGCGGCAACGAGGTCGGCGCGGTGGGGCTTGCCTACGACGGGCGCCAGGCGGGCGGCCTGCTGGGGCCCGACTTCCGTTCGGGCAAGGGCTTGCCGGTCATCAACATTGCGGGCTGTCCGATCCACCCCGACTGGTTTACCCAGACCGTTCAGCAGATTGCGGCAGGGGTTTTTGATGAGCGCGATATCGACGAGTGGCAAAGGCCGCTCGCCTACACCGGGCATCTTGTCCACCATGGCTGCGCGCGCAATGAGTTTTACGAGTTCAAGGCCAGCGCGGAAAACCTGTGCGACATGGGCTGCATGATGGAGCATCTGGGCTGCAAGGGCACGCAGGCGCGCGCGGACTGCAATATCCGTGCCTGGAACGGGTCGGGCTCCTGCCTTGATGGCAACTATCCCTGCATCAACTGCACCGCGCCGGGCTTCGAGGAGCCGGGCCATGAATTTACCCAGACGCCCAAGATTTCCGGTATCCCGGTGGGCCTGCCCACCGACATGCCCAAGGCCTGGTTCGTCGCGCTCGCCTCGCTGTCGAAGGCGGCCACGCCCGCGCGCCTCAAGGACAACGCCGCGCGCGACCGCATGGTGACGTTGCCGCGCGACAAGGCGCGGGATGCCGGTGGCGCAAAGCCGGGCAAGGGCAAGCAATGAGCGGGGAGGGCACACGCCTCATCATGGGGCCCTTCAACCGGGTCGAAGGCGATCTGGAAGTGCGCCTCGACACCAGTCTCGACACGGTGGTCAGCGCCGAGGTCTCCTCGCCGCTCTACCGCGGGTTCGAGCGCATGCTGGTGGGTAAGCCGGTCCACGACGCGCTGGTCTATGCGCCGCGCATCTGCGGCATCTGCTCGGTCTCGCAGTCGGTTGCGGCCGCGCGTGCGCTGGCAAGGCTCAGTCCCGCGGCCGTGCCCGAGGCGGGGGGCTACGCGGTGAACCTTGTCCACGCGGTCGAGAACCTGGCGGACCATTTTACGCATTTCTACCTCTTTTTCATGCCCGACTTCGCGCGCGAGGTGTACGCTAGGGAAGCCTGGTACGCGCCCATTGCGGCGCGGTTTCGCGCGATCAAGGGCAGCGCCGCGCGCGAGGCCTTGCAGGCCCGCGCCAGCTGGATGGAAATCATGGGGCTGCTGGCGGGCAAGTGGCCGCACACGCTCTCGATCCAGCCTGGAGGCTCGACCCGGGCGATCTCGCGGCCTGAGAAGGTCCAGGTGCTCACCCTCATCCGCCGCTTCCGTCAGTACCTGGAAACCACGCTCTTCGGGGACAAGCTGGAAGCCGTGGGCGAGCTGGCGAGCACCGAGGCTCTCCACGCCTGGAGCGAGGGGCGCAGCAGCGACTTCGCGCAGTTCCTCCAGGTGGCGCGCGCGCTGGAGCTGGACCGGCTCGGGCGTACCCGCAACGCGCATATGAGCTTTGGCGCCTACGAACAGGGTGCAGGGCATCTCTTCGCGCAAGGGGTGTGGGTGGCAGGCGCGGTGCAACCGCTTGAGACCGCGTCCATCGCCGAGGACGTGAGCCACGCCTGGTACGCGCAGATGGCCGGTGCGCACGGGCCTTTGCGCGATGCGCCGGTGCCTGACGTGCAGAACGAGGATGCCTATTCGTGGTGCAAGGCGCCGCGCCTGGGCGGACAGGTGGTGGAAGTGGGCGCGCTTTCCCGCCTGCTCGTGGATGGCCACCCCCTCGCGCTTGATATGGCCCGAAAGGGCGGCCATGTCACCGCGCGCATCGCGGCGCGTATGCTCGAACTCGCGCTCGTCGTACCCGCGATGGAGGGCTGGATTTCCGCCATCGATCCCGATGCACCCTTCATCGACCACAGCGCGCTGGCCCCGGTCGGGGAAGGCGCCGGGCTGACCGAAGCCGCGCGCGGATCGCTGGGACACTGGCTGTGCGCGGACGCAGGGCGGCTTGACCACTACCAGATCATCGCGCCCACCACCTGGAACTTCAGCCCGCGCGATAGGCGCGGTGTTCCCGGCCCACTGGAGCAGGCGCTGGAGGGAACCCCGATCCGGCCCGGCGAAGAGGAGCCGGTCGCGGTGCAGCACGTGGTCCGCTCGTTCGACCCGTGCATGGTCTGCACGGTGCACTGATGGCGCGCGCCGCCGATCCTCTCACCGTGGATCGCAGTTACCGGACCTTGCGCGTTCGCGGACAGGTGCAGGCGGTCGGCTACCGTCCGTTCGTGTGGCAGTGCGCCCGCGCGCTCGGGCTGGCGGGCGATGTTGCCAACGATGGCGAGGGTGTTCTTGTGCGCGTCGCAGGCCCATCCGAGGCGCTCGACCATTTCGAGGCGCGTCTGCGCCACGAGGCTCCGCCGCTGGCCCGCGTTCTCTCAGTGGAGGTGCTGGGGACCGCGCCGTTCGCATGTGGCGAGGACTTCGCGATTGCGCGCAGTGGCGGTGGGGCCGTGACGACGGGCATCGTGCCCGATGCGGCCACCTGTCCGGCGTGCCGCGCCGAACTGCGCGATCCGGCCGACCGGCGTTATGGCTATGCCTTTGGCAACTGCACCCATTGCGGTCCGCGCCTCTCGATCATGTCCGCGCTTCCCTATGACCGTGCCCGTACCAGCATGGCCGACTTCGCGCTGTGCGAGGCTTGTGCGCGCGAATACGCGGACCCAGCGGACCGGCGCTTTCACGCCCAGCCCATCGCCTGCCCCGCCTGCGGTCCCCGGCTGGAGTTGAGCGGAAAGGGGGAGGGCGCGCTCGATCCGCTGGCCGCCAGCGTGGACCTGCTGCGCAAGGGATGCATCGTCGCGATCAAGGGGCTGGGGGGCTACCATCTCGCCTGTCTCGCTTCAGATGCCGAAGTCGTGGCAAAGCTGCGCACGCGCAAGGCCCGTGATGCCAAGCCCTTCGCGGTCATGGTTCCCTCGCTCACAGCCGGGCGGGAGCTGTGCGAAGTGTCGGACGAAGCCGCGCAGGCGCTGGAGAGCCCGGCCGCGCCCATCGTCCTCCTGCCGCTTCGCCAGGACGGAGCCGCCTTGCCCGAGGGCGTGGCGCCGGGGCAGGATCACCTGGGGCTCCTGCTGCCCTACACGCCGCTCCACCACCTCCTGATGGATGCGCTGCAGGCGCCTCTGGTCATGACCTCGGGCAACCGCAGCGACGAGCCGCAAGTGACCGATGATGGCGAGGCGCGCACGAAACTTGCCGGGATCGCCGACGCCTGGCTTGGCCATGACCGGGCCATCGTCAACCGCATCGACGACAGCGTGATGGCCTTTGATGCGCGCGGGCCCGTGGTCCTGCGCCGGGCACGCGGACTCGCGCCCGACCCGATCCTTCTGCCCGAAAGCCTCGCCGCGCCCGTGCCGATCCTGGCCATGGGGGGCGAGCTCAAGGCGACATTCTGCTTGCTGCGTGGGCGCGAGGCCGTCCTGTCGCCCCATATCGGAGATCTCGAGGACGCGGTCGCGCGCGCCGACTATCGGCGCATGCTCGACCTATTCTGCGATCTCTACGCTTTCACGCCGGGCGCCATCGCGGTGGACGGCCACCCGGACTATGCTTCCACCCGGATCGGCAGGGCTCTGGCGCACGAGCGCGGCCTTCCGCTTGTCACCGTCGACCATCACCACGCGCACCTTGCGGCGTGTCTGGCCGAGAATGGCGTCGCGGCGGGCGAGACGGTCACGGCCCTTGTGTGCGATGGCCTTGGCCTTGGCGGCGATGGTACGCTGTGGGGCGGTGAGGTGCTGCGCGGTGGCTATGGCGAGGCCGCGCGGACCGGCGCGCTGCCCGCCGTGGCGCTTCCGGGCGGAGCGGCGGCGATGAAACAGCCCTGGCGCAACCTGCTCGCGCACCTCCGCCATGCCTTCGGGGACGAGTGGGCCGACGCGGTGCCATTGCTGGCCGAGCGCGTGCCCGCAGGACCATCGCGCCAGGTCCTGCAACGCGCCATTGCGCAGGGGCTCAACAGCCCGGTCTGTTCCTCGGGCGGGCGGCTGTTCGATGCGGTGGCGGCGGCGCTGGACGTGTGCGGGCCGAGCATCTCCCACGAAGGCGAGGCCGCCATGGCGCTGGAGGCCGCGGCCCGACCTTTCGTGACTGGGGAGGCAGGCTATCCCTTTGCGCTCGCGCGCGATGCGGCGGGCCTTGCGCGGCTGGACTTCGCGCACCTGTGGCAGGCGCTGGCGCGCGATCTGGGCGCGGGCGTACCGGTCGGGCAGATGGCCGCGCGCTTCCACCTGGGGCTGGCCGATGCACTTGTCGCGTTGGCAGGCGCGGGGGAGGCGTCCTTATCCCATGGTCGGGTGGCGCTGAGCGGCGGGGTGTTCAACAATCGCATCCTGCGCGAGGCGGTGGCGCAGCGGATTGAGGATGCGGGGGCTGTGCCCCTTGTCCATCGACGGGTTCCGGCAGGCGATGGCGGACTTTCGTTGGGGCAAGCGGCGGTGGCCGCGGCGCGGCTGAACAGGGGCGAGATGATCGGGGACTGGCAGGAGGACACGGGGACATGCTGAACGAACACGACCTCCGGCGGCGTATCGTCGGGGAAATGCACCTGCGGCGCTGGCCTCACGTCTGCGCGCCCTCCACGATCGTGCAGTTCGTGCGCGTGCTTGAACCGGACCAGCGCGAGGCCGAACTACGCTGCGTCGAGACGCTGCCCTCGGGCGGTGTCGCCGGGCGCAGCGAGAACCCTCGCCATCGCGCCGGATCGCTCGGCCCCGGCATTGCCTTTGGCTGGGAGCGCCAGAGCGAGGCCAGCACGACGACGCTGTTCATCGACCGCCTGCTGGTGGACGGAGAGGGCAATTTCACGCCCGATCCGGCTGCACTGGAAGCGCTGAGCTGGGCCAAGGGGATGCCGGGCAAGGTCCTGCGTGCGATCCGCGTGCTGATCGTGCCGGACGAGGACGCCGCCCGCACGCTGATCCCGGCGATGGGCTACGACCCGCTCGACCTTGTGAGCTGCCATATCTCCTGCCAGGACGGCGAACAGGCCGCGCGGGTGTGGTCCGACTTCCGTTTTCGCGACGAGGGCTACGGCCAGATCCTGGTGGCGGCCAACGGTATGGCGGGCGGCGATCTCTCGCGCTCGGTTCAGCGCCTGCAGGAACTGGGCAATTACCGCAATCTGGCGCTGCTAGGCCTGCCGGTGGCGCAGGATGGCTGGAAGCTGCTGGACCGGATCGAGGATGAACTCAGCGATCTCACCTCGCAGGTCGCCGACCCTGCCGTGCGCGACGATGATCTCCTGAGCGAGGTCACGCGCCTTTCAATGGAGCTGATCGCCCATTCGACCGAGACCGATTACCGCCTGAGCGCGACGCAGGCCTACGCCACCATCGTCGAGGACCGGCTGGAGGGGCTCCACATACGCGCCTGTCCGGGGCATCCCTCGCTCGCCGATTTTACCCAGCGCCGCTTCCTGCCCGCGGTGCGCACCTGCGCCGCGCATCGCCGCCGCGAGGAGCAGCTGGCCCAGCGCACCGAGCGGCTGGTCTCGCTGCTGCGCACCCGCGTCGAGACCCGCATCGAGAACCAGAACGGGCGCCTGCTTGCCTCAATGGAACGCTCGAGCACGCGCCAGCTGCGCCTGCAGCAACTGGTCGAGGGCCTCTCGGTCGTAGCGCTCAGCTACTATGGGATCAGCCTCATCGCTCACATGCTCGAAGGGGTGGAACTGCTGGCCCCGCACTTCCATGCACACCTTGTCGTAGCCGCGCTGACGCCGGTCATGGTGATCGGCATGTATCTGGGATTGCACCACCTCAAGAAGCGCATCCTCGACTGAGCACGGGCCTCAGGCCGCCGGGGCAGGTTTTGCGGCGCAGGTCCTGGCGATGAAGGTCGCATGGTCCGGCAGCCGCTCGGCGGCGCGGGCGAGCGTGGTGCGGCGCTGGTCGAGGAGGGCGCGCAGGTCCTTTTCAGGTAACAACCGGGTGCGCGGATTGACCGTGCGGGGCAGCACGCCTTGGCCCAGCATGATGGCAACCCAGCTGGGTTCCTGGTGCGATTCCAGATCGTACATCGGAACCCGGCCGCAGGCATCCCAGGCGTCGAGCTTGGCGCTAAGGGTGCCTGGCAGGTCCATCGCCGCGACCTGGCGCCAGAGCGGTTCGGTGCGGCGCGTGCGGCAGTAGTGGGCAATGATGAAGTCGCGGATGCGCTCGTATTCGAGCGCGGTCTGGCGGTTGTATTCGGCCGCCAGTGCGGGGTCGGGCACCTTGCCGGGCAGGAACTCGACGAGCCGGGTGACGCCGGTCTGGATCAGCTGGATCGCGGTCGATTCCAACGGTTCGAGGAAGCCTGCGGCAAGGCCGATGGCAATCACGTTGCCCTCCCAGAAACGGGAGCGGCGCCCGGGCGTGAAGCGCAGCAGGCGCGGTTCAGCCAGCGCCTCGCCGTCGAGACCATCCAGAAGCTGCGCGACGGCCTCGTCGTCCGAGATATGGGCGCTCGAATAGACATGGCCGTTTCCGGTGCGGTTCTGGAGCGGGATGCGCCATTGCCAGCCCGCCTTCTTCGCCGTGGAGCGGGTGAAGGGCGTGAAGCGTCCCGCGCGCGCGCAGGGAACAGCGGCGGCGCGGTCGCAGGGAAGCCACTGGCTCCAGTCCTCGAAGCCGACGCCCTGCGCCTGGCCCAGAAGCAGGCTGGCAAAGCCGGTGCAGTCGAGGAACACGTCGCCCTCGACGCGCCGATCCCCGTCAAGCTGGAGGGCGCGCACATGGGCGCTCTGGCCATCGCGGGTGACATGTTCGATGTGCCCTTCGATACGTTTGACGCCCATGCCTTCGGCCAAGCGGCGCAGGTACGCGGCGTAGAGCGCAGCGTCGAAGTGGAAGGCGTGGCGGAACTGCGCGGCTTCGCCCGAAAGCGCTTCGTGCGGCACGAAACGATCCTGGGAGGCCAGCACCTCGGCCATGGAAAAGTCGCCCAGCGCCGGAACCTGACCCTCGCGGGCAAGGCGCAGCCAGTGCTGGTGGACGGGAAGCCCGGCAATATCGGCGCCGTAGTCGCCAAAGCCGTGGAAGTGGCGGTTGCCGATCTCGCCCCAGTTGGCGAACTCGATGCCCAGCTTGAAGGTGCCGTTGGTGGCGGCCACGAACTCGGGCTCGTGGATGCCCAAAAACCGGTTGAGCTCCCCGATCAGGGGGACGGTCGCCTCGCCGACGCCGATGATGCCGATGTCCTCGGATTCGACGAGAGTGATCCGCGCGGCGGGAGGCGGGAGAAAACGAGCCAGTACCGCGGCCGAAATCCAGCCCGCACTGCCGCCTCCGGCAATGACGAAATGGACAGGCTGGGGTTCGGATCCGGCCATTGGCATGATGCTCCCGTCAGAAGTCGGCCCCGACCTCTTCCTTGCGGAGAAAGCCGGGGCCTTGGGAGGAGCTGGTATCAGAAGCGCGTGCGCACGACCATGGCGACGCGGCGGTCGGTCTCGGTCCAGCTGTAGCGCGGCTGGAAGCTGGGATCGCCCACGCGCAGGTACGTGCGCGAGGTGAGCAGGTTGGTGCCCTGCACGCCGACCTTGAGGTGCTCGTTCACGTTGACCAAGATCGAGGCATCAAGCTGGCCGTAGTCGTCGTTCCAGACCGGGTAGTTGATGTTCGCAGCCGACGTGGTCAGCAGGTACTTCTTGCGCCAGTTGTAGGCGACGCGGGCCGAAATGCCGGGCGTCTCGTAGATCGCGGCCACGTTGTAGGACCACTTCGAGAGGCCTTCGAGCGGCAGGTTGAGGCCTGCGTTCTCGCCGTTGGCGGTGTCGAAGACGTTGACCGAGGAGTTCGCGCCACCGGTCGAGTCGACGTAGGTCAGGTTGCCGGTGAAGCCCAGGCCCGAGAGCGGTCCGGGCAGGAAGTCGAGGAACTGGGTGTAGGCCAGCTCGAAGCCCTTGATCTTGCCCTTGGCACCGTTGGTCTGGCGGTTGACGTCGAAAGTGATCGTCTCGCCGCCGCTGGTGTACTCCTGCTGCTCCAGGCCGACGAAGATGTAGTCGCTGATTTCCTTGTAGAAGAGCGCCAGCGTCAGGCTGTTCGAGCGGCCGTAGTAGTACTCGAAGCTGAGGTCGAAGTTGTTCGAGCGCGTGGGCTTCAGGTCCGGGTTGCCCGCGGTGCCGGTGAACGCGGTGGTCGCACCGCCCACGCCCGTGCCGTTGGGGTTGCCGTCGTTGTCGAACGAGAAGTTCAGCGAGGTGTAGGGGTTCAGCTGCGCGAAGGTCGGACGCGAGATGCCCTTCGAGGCCGCGAAGCGAACCTGGAAGTCGTCGGTCACGAAGTAGCGCAGGTTGAAGCTGGGCAGAACATCGGTGTAGCTGTTGCTGCCCGCGGTGATCGAAGTACCCAGATCGCCCGAGGCAAAGGCCATGGCGCTGTTGAAATCATCGCAGCTGGTCGCGACGGCCGGGTCACAGGTCGTCGAGATGGTGCCGACGTTGATCGCTGAACCCAGCGAATTGAGCTTGGTGTGGACTACCCGCACGCCCACGTTGCCGTCGAAGCGGCCGACCGGGCTGTAGTCCATGCCGAAGCGCGCCATCGCGTAACCCGCGAGCACTTCCTGGCCCTGATTGTTGATGCCGCCCTGGCCGGTGGTCTGCGAGAAGTCGTCGCTGAGCGGAGCCCAGCCCCAACCGTTGGAGAGCGTGGCGCCCAGGTAGTCGAAGGCATGGCCGGTGCCCTGGTTGACGAGGCTGGGTGCGGGCAGCCAGAGGCCCGAAGTCGGGTTGCTGGCTTCGCCGCGGAAGAAGTTGTTGAAGGGCACGAAGGTGGACTGGTTGGGCAGGTCCGCGATCTGCGGGCCACCCGGGTAGCCAGTCTCATCAAGGCGCACTTCGTTGCCCGGAAGCCAGTACTGGCCCGAAAGAAGGCCCCAGTTGTAGGTGGTCTGGCGCGTGATCGCGGTGCGGTCCGACCAGCGGCCGCCGACCTTGAGGGACTTCAGGAAGCCTTCGTCGAACTTGTATTCGACATCGCCGCGGATCGCCCACTGGTCCGCCTCGTTGTCCTCGAGGTGGTCCATCGCGGCGGCCCACCAGTTCGCGCCCTTTTCGGCAAGCGACTGGGAGGGGTCGGTCGGACGCATGTTCATGTAGGGGGTGTTGCCGTCGAGGTCGAAGTCGAAGGTGGTGCCCACGTCCGTGCCGGTGAAGGCGGTCATCGAATAGACGCTGGCGGTCGACTTCGAGTACTGGACATCGGCCGTGACGGTCCAGTGGCTGTCGGGCTCCCACAGGGCCTTGAACGAGTAGTCCTGGTTCTTCTTGTCCTGGCTGCCGGCGCGTGTGTCGAGCAGCGGCTGCTGGTTGTCGGCAACGCCCGACACAAGCTGGTTCTGTTCACCGTAGACGAAGCCCGGGGTCGACGGGTCCATCTGGGTCGAATTGCCGATGTAGTATTCGGTGTCGCGCGGCTTGGCGGTCGAGATCAGCGCCTCGGCGGTGAACTCGAGCGTACCCGAGGGGCGCCACTGCAGCGAGGCGTCGAAGGCGCGGCGTTCCTGCTGCCAGTCGATGCGGCGGAAGCCGACCGAGTTGGGCACGTAGACCGTGTCGCCCGCGTTGTAGCCGTTCGCGTCGGTCGGCATCTCGCGCTGGAGGAAGCGGTCGGCCGAGATCGAGTCGGTGCGGTTGCCGATGTTGCTGATCGAGTAGGAAACGAGGACGCCGATTTCGCCCAGGCCCGTGTCGAAGCGGTCGCTGACGAGCGCGCTGCCCGACAGGAAGCTCTTGGAGCGCAGGTCCGCGTAGTTCACGTCGCCCGAAACCGCAGCCACGAAGCCCGGCGCATCGAAGGGCTTGCGCGTGCGCAGGTCGATGGTGCCGCCGATGCCGCCCTCGATCATGTCCGCCGAGGGGTTCTTGTAGACGTCCACGCCCGACATGAGGTCGGCCGAGATGTCCTCGAACGAAAGCGAGTTGCCGCTGTTGGCCGAGAACACGTCACGGCCGTTGAGCTCGGAGCGCACGAAGGAGAGGCCGCGAATGAAGACGCCGCCGCCTTCACCCGACAGACGCGCGGGATCGCGCGCCTCGCTGGTGCGCTGCAGGGTGACGCCCGGGATGCGCTGGAGCGCTTCGGAAACCGAACGGTCGGGAAGGGCGCCGATGTCCTGCGCGGTGATCGAATCGACGACGACTTCGGCGTCGCGCTTGCGGTCGATCGCGCTCTCGAGCGAGGCGCGGATGCCGGTGACGATGATCGCCTGCTCTTCGTTGAGCGTGGCTTCGGCAGGCGTGTCCGCCTCCTGAGCCGCGGCGAGCGCGGGCATGGCGCAGATCGCGAGTGCGGTCGCGGAGGTGCCTGCGCGCAGGAGCATATCCCCACGGATTCCGGTGAAACTGTTACGAATGCGAGTGAACGCTGCCATTTCGGTGCCCTCCTGTCCCAACTCTGCTGCGCTGCATCTATTAGATAGCGCTATCATTTTGCGATGCGGCAAAAACTATAGGTACGAATGCTGACGATTGCCGCGCCGTGGCGCTGGCTACTATCACCGGTGAAATACCCGCGCAACACAAAATGATGACCGCTAACATTTGTCGGTCCAGTGTTGCGCGAACGCGTCACGGTGCGCGTTTCCTATTGGAAAGGCGCTTGAAAATTTTCGATTTGGGCGAACTGATCGCTTAGCGATTATCGTCGTTGAGGGCCTGCGCGATTGCCGCTGCGGCAATCGGAGCCATGACCTCATAGCCCGCCGCGGTGGGATGGATGCCATCCTTCGTGAATGCCGGTTTCAGCAGACCCTTGTCGGTCTTCATCGCCGGGGCGTAGTCGGCGAAGGCGTAGCCGCGTGCGGCGGCAAGCGCGCGCAGCCGGGCGTTGATCGCGCGCAACTGGGCGGGCTTGCGTTCGGCCTCGACCCACTGCGCCTCGGGCGTGTTGGTGACCGGCAGGATCGAGCAGAGCACGACCTTGATGCCGTGGCGCTCGGCGATGTCGGCCATCGCGGTGATGTTGCTGACGATACCCTCGGTGGTCTCCACCTGAAGCATGCCCGAGACATCGTTGACGCCGCCCAGGATGACCACGGCGCGGGGCTTCAGGGCGACGACGTCCTGCTCGAAGCGAACCAGCATCTGCGCGGTGACCTGCGCGCCGATGCCGCGGTTCACATAGGGCTTGCCGGGAAAGAAGCGTTCGAGATTCCACAAGTCGGTGATCGAATCGCCCATGAAGACAACGCGCTGTTCGCCCGGCGCGGGCGGTGCCAGCTTCGCGTTGGCGGGCGCGTAGAGATAGCGCTCACCGAAGTCGCGCATCATGGAGGGGACCAGCTTGTCGCGGAATGGGCCGGCCCAGGGGCCCCAGTCGCGGGTCTCCTCGACGGTGCGGCGTTCCGGGCTCGACTGGTAGGGCGCGGGCTCGTCCGCCGCGATCAGGAGGGCCGCTCCGGCGACCAGCAGGCCAAGGCGCTTCATGCCGCGAAGACTCCGTGGCGCTGGCCGTAGGCGTAGAACAGGTCGGGCCAGGCGTGGGCGGGCGTGGCGGGATCGAGGCGCACGCCGAAGCCGTGACCGCCCTTGTCGAAGCCGTGGAATTCGCACGGGCGCTGCTGCGCGAGCATCGCCGAGTACATCGCGAGCGAATTCTGGATGGGCACGAGGCCATCGTCGCTCGCTGCGGTGAGGAAGACCGGCGGGGTGTCCGCGCCAACCCGGTTCTCGACCGAGGCGTATTTGGCATCCTTGGCGGGCGCCCCTTCGCCCAGCAGGTTGTCGCGCGACCCGGCGTGGGTGAAGGGTTCGGCCAGCGAGATGACCGGGTAGATAAGCCCGGCAAGGTCCGGGCGGGCGGAGACTTCGTCGATCGCGTCGAGCGGTGCATAGGTCTCTTCGGCAAAGCGCGTGGCGAGGCTGCCGCCCAGATGGCCGCCCGCCGAAAAGCCGAGCACGGCCAAGCGCTTCGGATCGAGCGCGAATTCGCTGGCGCGCGAGCGGATGATCCGCATGGCGCGCTGCGCGTCCTGCAAGGGCACGAGGGCGCGCTTGGCCCAGCCCTCTGCGGGAAGGCGGTAGGAGAGGATGAAGCAGGTGACGCCGCGCTGGGTCAGCCAGCGGGCCTGCTCCTCCCCCTCATTGTCCCAGGCGAGGAAGCCGTAGCCGCCGCCCGGGATCAGCAGTACCGCGGAACCATTGCGGTAGGCGGGCTGGCGCACCTCGAGCCAGGGCGTGCCGACGCCGGTCACGATGCGCTCATCGAAGCTGGGGTCCGTGCTCCCTTGCGAAACCTTGCGTTCGGGCAGGCGCGCAGGGGCCCCGGGCGCCTTCTTTGGCCAGAGCGGGATCGTCGGCCCCGAGGTGGTGATCGCCTTGGGGCCCGCGTGCGCGCTGCGGCTGCGCGCGGTGGCGGCCACGCCCAGCGCGGCGAGGCCGCCGAGCAGGGCCCGGCGCGAGGTGGCGGGGGAAGCAGTCATCGCGCGAGACCTCCTTATTCGGGGCAGACGGTTCCGGCCGGGTCGGTGGCGATGCGCATGTCCGAGATCGAGACCGCGAAGGGCGCCTTGGCCTTGAGCGCGAAGGGCTTGGTGATGCCGCCCAGGTACGTGCCATGCTGGCCGAAGCACTTGAGCGAGATCTTGAGCGAAGACCAGGTGCCCGGTTGCGCCAGCGCTTCGTCGATGCGCACTGTGCCCGAACCCAGCGAAAGCGTGACGGGGGCCGTCGGCACAGTGTCGAGGCGGTAGATCACCTCCACGTTCATGTCCGCATTGGCCTCGCGGTCGAGCTTGAGGTTGGGGCCATCGATGTTCATCTGCCCTTCGCCCGCCCAGTCGAGCCGGATCGCGCCTTCCTGGCGGTCGGCACTGTCGACGAGACGCTGCGAGACCGCGCCGTCGAGGCTCATCGTGAAGGGCTTCGCAAGAATACCATCGGCAATGTAGGTGCTCGAATTGGTCGCGCTGGCATCGATCCCGGGCTCCTCGCCGAGCGCGGGGACGTGGCCGCTCTTCGCATAGCTCAGACCATAGCCGAGCGCGAAGAGCGGGTCGTAGTCCGCATCGCCCGCGTTGAGGCGGAACTGGTCGGCGCGCTTGGGCCAGCTGAACGAGAGGGCGCCCGTGAAGTCGGTCGTACCGCCCACCAGAACGTCGGCCACACCGGCGCCTTCCGAGCCCGGATACCAGGCCGCGACAAAGGCGTCGGACTGGTTGATCTCGGGGTTTACCCAAAGCGGGCGGCCCGAAAGGAAGACCGAGACGGTCGGGATCCCGGCCGCCTTCAGCTTGGCAAGGAGCGCGAGTGCCTTCTTGTCGCCGGGCTGGAATTCGAGGCTGCGGATGTCCCCGCGAAGCTCCGCGTAGGGTTCCTCGCCGAAGACGACGATGGCGACATCGGGCTTCTGCGTGAAGCTGCCGTCGACCGAGAGGGTGGCTGTGCCGCCGCCCGCTTCAAGCGCCTGTTCGATGCCGGCGTAGATCGAGGTTGCGCCCGGGAAATCGGCGTTGGTGTTGCCATCGCCCTGCCAGGAGAGCGTCCACCCGCCCGACTGACGGCCGATGTCGTCGGCTGCCTCGCCCGCGACGAGGACGTTGGCGCTCGACTTGATCGGGAGCACGCCTTCGTTCTTGAGGAGGACGAGGCTCTCACGCACGGCGCGCCGGGCAATCGCGCGGTGCTCGGGCGCGCCCATCACGTCCTGCCACTTGGCCTCGTAGGGGCGGGCCGTGTCGAACAGGCCCAGCTTGAACTTGATGCGCAGGATACGGCGCACGGCATCGTCGATGCGCGCCATCGGGATGGTGCCATCCTCGGCGTGCTTGAGAGTCGAGTTGAACAGGCCCTTCCAGCTGTCGGGCGCCATCGCCATGTCGAGCCCGGCGTTGAAGGTGTCGGGGCAATCGGTGTTGGTGCAGCCCGGAATCTGGCCATGGCCGTTCCAGTCCCCCACGACGAAGCCGTCGAAGCCCATGCGGCCCTTGAGGACATCGGTGAGCAGGGCCTTGTTGCCGTGCATCTTGATCCCGTTCCAGCTCTGGAATGAGGCCATGACGGTCATCGTGCCCGCATCAACGGCGGGCGGATAGCCTGCATCGTGGATGCGGATGAGGGTGTCCTCGTCGACCTGGGTGTCGCCCTGGTCAATGCCCTCGGTGGTGCCGCCATCGCCCAGGAAGTGCTTGACGCTGGCCGAGACGCGGCCTGCCTGGACGGTGTTGGGGGTGCCGGGGGTACCCTGCAGGCCCTCGATCATCGGCGCGGCGTAGGCGGCGACGAGTGCGGGGTTTTCCGAATAGCCTTCGTAGGCACGGCCCCAGCGATCGTCCTGCGGCACGGCGAGCGTGGGCCCGAAGGCCCAGTGGATGCCGCTCGCGGCAGTCTCGGCGGCAGTGGCCCGGCCGATCTCGCGCATGAGTTCGGGGTCGTGCATTGCGCCAAGCCCGCTGTTGTGCGGGAAGAGCGTGGCACCCACGACATTGGAATTGCCGTGGACCGCATCGATGCCGAAGATGATGGGAATGGCGACGTGCCCCTTGCGCTTTTCCAGCGCGACCGCATCGAAGGCGTGGCTGGTGGCGATCCAGGGCTCGGCGGGTGAGCGGTCGGGCGCGCCAATCGGGGGCGAGTTGCCGCCTGCGAGGATCGATCCGAGCGGATATTCGCGCAGGTCCTCAGGCGTGATCGCGGCGGTGTCGGCCTGGATCATCTGGCCGACCTTCTCGCGCAGCGACATCTGCGCCATGAGCTTGGTGATCTTCGCCTCGATCGCGGGATCAATGAAGTCGGGGCTCTTGGCCGCGGGCCACTTTTCCGGGTGCACCGGAGTGGGCGCGGGGGCCTCGTCGCCAAGAGCAGGCTGGGCCAGCGCGAGCGCCGCGCAGGAACTGAGCGCAAACGCCTGCGCGATGCGGTTGAAACGCCTCATGTCATCCTCGTCCAGAAATTCTTCGCGGGAACCGTAGGACATGCGGAATGATTGCGCTACCATTTTTCGCCGATGTGAAAATTTTGGCATCGCCAAGGCTACGCCTTTGCCTTTGGCGAAGTCCTGCTAAAGTCGGCTTATGGCAGATAGTGAGCGCAAACGCCGGTCCCCGCGATCGCGGCAGACGGGAGCCCCAACGATTGCAGACGTGGCCGCGATGGCGGGCGTCTCGATGATGACCGTTTCGCGCGTGATCAATGCCGAGCCCAAAGTGCGCCAGTCCACGCGCGACACCGTGAACGAGGCGATCGCCAAGCTCAACTACGCGCCCAACCGCGCCGCGCGCAGCCTGGCTGGAGCCTCCCAGATCCGCATCGGCCTGCTCTATTCCAACCCGTCCGAGGCGTTCCTTTCGGCCTTCATCGTCGGCAGCCTGGAAGAGGCAGGCCGGCTTGACGTGCAGATCGTCATCCAGAAGGTGGAAGAGGGCGAGGAATTGGCCGCGGCGGTGGAGCGCATGGTCGCAGGCGGCGTTGATGGCGTGATCCTGCCCCCGCCGATCTGCGAATCCGAGGAAGTCCTCGGCGTTCTGCGCGAGTCCGGCATCCCGACCGTGGCCGTCGCCACGCCCAAGGAGCAGGACGGCATCGCCACGATCCTGATCGACGATGCGAGCGCGGCGCGCGAGATGACCGCGCACCTCGCCTCCCTCGGGCATGAGCGGATCGGCTTCATCCTTGGCCACCCCGATCTTGCGGCCAGCAAGGACCGCCATGAAGGCTATCTTCAGGGGTTGGCCGACGCGGGCTATGCCTATGACGAGGCGCTCGTCGCGCAGGGCTTCTTTACCTACCGCTCCGGGCTCGATGCGGCCGAGCAGCTGCTTGCGCAGGACAACCCGCCGACCGCGATCTTCGCCAGCAATGACGACATGGCCGCTGCGGCTGTTGCGGTCGCGCATCGGCGCGGGCTCGACGTGCCCGGCGATCTCACCGTCTGCGGGTTCGACGATGTGGCCATGGCGACGACGATCTGGCCCGAACTCACCACGATCCACCAGCCCATCGCGGCGATGAGCCGTCAGGCGGTCGAGCTCCTCGCGACGTTCCTGCGCAACAAGCGCAGCGCCGAAGTGGGCGAGCAGCGCATCATGGTCGATTATGAGCTCGTGCGCCGGCAGTCCGACGCGGCCCCGCGCCGCCGTCCGGCAACGCGGGTTCCTGCCACCGTCTGAGCCCTCTCAGGCCGAGCGGATCGTCATTTCAAGCGTGCGCGTGGCGCCGGGTTCCAGCGGGGCGGGCGCGTCGCGGTTGACCGCATCGGGCATGGTCGTTTGCGGTTCGGCGCAGAAGAAGTCGGCGCCTTGCGGCACGAAGAGGTGGAGGTAGGGCGTGCCCGCACTTTCGAGCACGAGGTCGCCGTCGCGGCGCGCGATGCGCACGGCGCCGTTCCATCCGGTGTAGCAGTTGTCGATAAGGTGCGGCAGGTCGAGCGGAGCGGGCGTGCTCCAGTCCCCAAGGGCATCGGGGGCGGTGTGCTCGGTCGGGAGCATCTCGGCATCGCCCAGCCACAGGCCCTTGGCCGCAAAGGAAATTGCGGTGACGTCCGCGCGCGCAAACCAGGGGTGGAAGCCCAGGCTCGCAGGCATCGCGCGTGTGTCGGTGTTGGTGATCTGGAGGCGCGCGGTAAGCCCTTGCGCGCTCAGGTGCAGCGTCTGGGTCAGCGCGAAGGACCAGGGCCAGTCCATATTGGCTTTATGCGCGTGGACCAGCGTGACCGTGTCCTCCCGGCTGTCGCGCACCATCCATTCGCCCAGCCAGGAAGTGCCGTGGATCGGGTGGGCGATGGCCGGATGGTTGGGGGTGAGCGAGAAGGTCTCGCCTCCCCAGTCAAAACGCCCGTGCGCGATCCGGTTGGCGTAGGGCGCGAGGGGAAAGCAGGCGCTTTCCAGAGAGTCTTCGCTGCCCTCGGGCATGGGGCGCAGGATGTCCGCGCCCCGCCGGGTCAGCGTGCGGATCAGGCCGCCCGCTGACGGATCGAGCGTGAGGGCCCAGTCGCCCGAGGCCAAGCGCATCCTTACATGTCCTCGAGTTCGCGGCCGCGCGTCTCGATCACCGTGGCGCGCACGAAGAAGAACGAGACGAGGGCGGCCAGCGCATAGAGCACGTACGTCACCGAGAGGCCGGGGGTCGTGGCCAGCGTCGGGAAGCTGACCGAGATCACCGCATTCGCGATCCACTGCGCGAAGCCGGCCACGGCGAGCGCCGAGCCGCGGATCTGGTTGGGGAACATCTCGCCCAGCATCACCCACATGACAGGGCCCCAGCTGACGTTGAAGAAGACGACATAGGCGTTGGCCGAGATCAGCGCGATGAGGCCTGCGTTGCCCGGCAGGCTCACGGCTCCGTCCGCGCCGGTGACGGCAGTCGAGAAGGCCCAGGCGACCACGCCCAGCGTTACGGTCATGCCCGCCGAGCCGATCAGCAGCAGGGGCTTGCGCCCGATGCGGTCAATGAAGGCGATGGCGATGAGGCACGCGCCGATCGAAAGCGCACCCGAGATGATGTTGATCTGGAGCGCGGAGTCTTCGGTGAAGCCGACTGCCTGCCACAGCGTGGCGCCATAGTAGAAGACGACGTTGATGCCCACGAGCTGCTGGAACACGGCGATGCCGATGCCCACCCACAGGATCGGGCGGATCTTGCCGGTGGCCTTGTCGACGAGGTCGGAGAGCTTGGGCTGGTGATGGTCGGCGGCGAGCGAGGCCTCGATCTCGGCGACCTTGCGCTGCGCGGTGGCGGCGCCGAAGAGGCGGGTCAGCACCTCGCGGGCTTCCTCGATGCGCCCTTGCGCGACAAGGTAGCGCGGGCTCTCGGGGATGCCCAGGAGCGCGAGGAAGTAGATCAGGGCCGGGATCGCCTGGAGCCAGAACATCCAGCGCCATGCCGGAAAGTCCAGCCAGAGCGTCGCGGTCGAACCACCGGCCCAGCGCGCCAGCACGAAGTTGGCCAAGAAGGCGCCGGTAAGGCCGGTGATGATCATCACCTGCTGCACGCTGGAGAGGCGTCCGCGCACTTCGGCGGGCGTCATTTCGGAGATATAGACCGGCGAGGTGACGCTGGCTGCGCCGACCCCGAGCCCGCCGATGATGCGCGCGATGATGAAGATGGCCGAGGAACCTGCCGCGCCCGCGAGAAGGGCGGAGACGAGGAAGAGGACGGCGGCCAGCATCATCGTGCCGCGCCGCCCGATCCGGTCGGACAGGCGGCCTGCGATGAAGGCGCCGAACGAGGAGCCGACAAGGATCGCGCCGACATTGATGCCGATGCCCAGGCTGCCGAGGTCAAAGGCCGCCTCAAGCCCGTTCTGCGTCCCGTTGATGACGCCCGAATCGTAGCCGAACATGAACCCGCCGATGGTTGCCACGGCGACGACGAGCGCCACCAGGCGGGTGTTGATTTCAACCCTGTCCATTCCAGTAATCCTTTCCCAACGGGCCGCCGCACGTCTTGGGGGCAGCGTGCGGCCCGCGCTCAAATCAGGTGTTGGCGCTGCGTGGCGCGCCTGCGGGTACATCGACCCGGAAGGTGAAGAGATCGCCCGCCTGCGGCTGCGCGGCCAGTTCGGCCTCGTTCAGGCCCTGGCGCGCGGTCGTGGCGTAGGCGGTCCGACCGTCCGGGCCGCCCAGCGTGATCTTGGTGACGTTGCTGACCGGGAAGCGAACCTCGTGGGTCAGGGTGCCATCGGGCGCGAAGCGGCGCGCGGCGCCCCCGCCGAAGAAGCCCTGCCAGATGCCGCCCTCTGCATCGCAGATCGCGCCGTCGGGATGCCCCCAGTCGTCGCGATCGGGCGTGGTGAAGTCGAGGAAGAGCTCGCCTTCACCCGCCGTGCCGTCGGCCTGGATGGCGTGGCGGAAAACCCGGCGCCCGATGGTGTCGACGTGGTAGAGCCAATTGCCGCACGGCGAAATCGCCGGGCCATTGGTGATGGTGATCGCCGGGATCGCGCTCTCGCGCACTTCGCCCTTGTCGAGGACGAAGACAACACCGGTTTCGCTCTCTTCCAGATTGTCCATCGAGCCGAACCACACGCGGCCCTGGGCATCAATGGCGGCATCGTTCAGACGGTTGTCGGGCAGGTCGGTGTGGACCTGCGCAATCCGGGTGAGGGTGCCGCTCTCGGGATCGAGGCGGTGCGGGCCCGACTGGAGGCCGACGATGAGGTCGCCGTGCGCGCTCGGCAGGACCCAGCCCACGTGCTCGGGCGTGGCCCAGCGGGTGAGCGCGTGGGTCTCGGGATCGACCTTGAAGACGGTGTTGCCCTTGATGTCGACGAACCACAGCGCGCCGTCGATCCAGCAGGGGCCTTCGCCAAGGTGCGCGCCGACTTTCAGGAAATGGTCTGCCTGCATCGCTCTCACTCTCTCGTCCTTGTGTTCTTTATAGGCTCGAAGGGACCGGATCAGCGCCAGCCGGCGTCGATCCAGTAATCGTGGCCGGTACACATACGGGCCCCGTGCGAGCTAAGAAAGAGGACAAGTGCGGCGACGTCGTCGGGCATGATGCGGCCCGAAAGGCATTGCGCGGCAACGATTTCCGCTTCGCCTTCGGGGCTGTACCACTTTTCCTGGCGCGGCGTTTTCACGTTGCCCGGGACCACCGTGTTGACGCGGATGTTGTCGCGGCCAAGGTCGCGCGCGAGGCTGCGGGTCATGCCCGAGATCGCGGCCTTGGCAGTCTGGTAGAGAACGAGGTCGGGCAGGCCCAGGTGCCAGGAGATCGAACCGAAATTGATGATCGCACCGCCACCGGCGGCCTTCATCGCGGGGATGACGGCCTGGGCGGCGAAGAACTGGTGGCGCAGGTTCACGTTCATGCGCTCTTCCCAGAACGCCGGCGTGACGTCGGCGACAGCGTGGCGATCATCGTTCGCGGCGTTGTTGACGAGCACGTCGACGCCGCCAAGCTGCGCGACCAGATCTGCCATCGTTGCCTGCACCGCGCCGATGTCGGTGAGGTCGAGGTGGTGGTAGATCGGCGCGTGGCGCGCATCTTGCGCCAGCTCGCGTGCCAACGCGTTACCGGCCTCGTCCTGGATATCGACGAAAGCGACCTGCGCCCCTTGCGCCACGAACGCCTTGACCAGGCCCTCGCCGATGCCGCTCGCGCCGCCCGAGACGATGACCTTCGCGTCCTGGAGTTCGGGATAGATAGCGCTCACGCCATCGGTGGAAGCCTTGCTCAGCATCGTGTCCTGCTCGCCCACGTCTATTCTCGTTCTTTTGCTTGGATGGTTTTCAAAGAAGCCCGCGCTTGGCGAGATTCTGGAAGAGGTCGGAAAGGCCGAAGGTCCAGGGGGCGACCTCGGCCGAAGTCCGGACGGTGTTGGTCAGCGTGCCCAGCCGCGCGCTCGAGATGGTGACCGTGTCGCCCACCTTGTGCGTGAAGCCCTTGCCCGGCTCGTCGCGGTCCTGCGTGGGGGCGAACAGCGTGCCGCAGAACAGCACAAGGCCGTCCGGGTACTGGTGTTCGCTCATCGCCTGACCCAGCAGGTCCTCGGGATCGCGGCTGATCTCCCGCATGGTCGAGTGGCCTTCGAGGCGGTAGCCGTCGGTGCCCTCGATGGTCATCGCGACATCGGCGCTGCGCACGTCCTCGATGGTGTAACTCTCGTCGAAGAGGCGGATGAAGGGGCCAAGCGAGCAGCTGGCGTTGTTGTCCTTGGCCTTGCCCAGGAGCAGGGCCGAGCGGCCCTCGAAGTCACGCAGGTTGACGTCGTTACCCAGCGTCGCGCCCACGGCCTTGCCATCGGGGCCAGCCACCATCACCACTTCGGGTTCGGGGTTGTTCCAGCTGGAATCCGAGCGCACGCCGATCTCGGCGTCCTGCCCCACGGTTGCCAGGACCGGGCACTTGGTAAAGACTTCCGCGTCCGGCCCGATGGCGACTTCGAGGTACTGCGACCACAGGTCCTCGCCGATCAGCGTCTGCTTGAGAGCATCGGCCTCGGGCGAGCCGGGGACGGTGGTGCGGACCGAGCCGCCCAGCGCATCCTCGATCTTGCCGCGCAGTTCCTGGGCCTTGCGGTAGTCGCCGCGGGCGCGTTCCTCGATCACGCGCTCGAGCGCGGAGACCGCGAACGTCACGCCGCAGGCCTTTACGCACTGCAGATCGATTGGGCTGAGCAGGGCGGCTTCGTCCAGAACTTCAATTCCGCCCAGTTCTGTGCCGCCTTCGCGAACGTTCTGCGCGATGAGATCGGCGACGGTCGGCGCGACTTTGGCCATGTCGAAGACACGTCCGTCGCGAATCAGAATGGGGCTGGGGCCTTCGCTGGTCTCGATACGGCCAAGAAACGTGCCGGCGCGCCAGTCTTCGGGCAGGCCCCTGTCAAGGGCCGGTATATTTTTCATCAGTGCTATTCCCCTCCGCAGGTGTTAGCGTTATCTATGACAACCACGACAGCGTCAAGACGCGACTTTGGGATTGGTCGGCCAGAAGGTTCGATCGTGAGGAGAGCGGGGCAGTTATGGCCTGGGGCAAGGCACGTAGGGCGGCGTTTTATGCGCTCACATTACCTCTCGCGGGAGTGGCCTTGGCCGCGTCTGCAGGTCAGGTCCTTGCGCGCTCCGAACGAGCCGAATCGGCTTCCTACGATTGGCAGCACGTGCGCGTCGGCGGAGGTGGTTTCACGCCCGGCATCATCTTCAGTCCCATCGAGAAGGGACTGGCGTACCTGCGCAGCGACATGGGCGGTGCTTATCGCTGGGACGCGAAGGCGGACCGCTGGGTGCAGCTTCTCGACGGCGTCTCCGAAGGCAGCTTCATGGGCATCGAGAGCGTGGCCGCCGATCCCGTCGATGCGGGCACGGTCTATCTGGCGGCGGGCATGCACAAGGGCGGCGCGGCCGCCATCTTCCGCTCGCGCGACTATGGTGCGAACTGGGTGCGCAGCGATGTTCCCTTCGCGATGGGCGGCAATGAGGACGGACGCGGTCTGGGCGAACGGCTTGCCATCGATCCGTCCGACAATCAGCGCCTGTTCTTCGGCTCGCGGCACCAGGGGCTGTGGCGCAGCGAGGATGCGGGCGCGAGCTGGCGCAAGGTCGAAGCCTTTCCGCTGGAAGGGCTGGGCATCCCTGAGGGGCGCCGCGCAACGCATGGCGGGCTTTCCTTCGTGGTGTTCGATCCGGCGGTGAAGGGGCGTGTCTTCGTGGGCAACGCCGATCCTGAAGGCGCGCACATCTACCGTTCCGAGGATGGTGGAGAAACCTGGCAGGCGGTTGCGGGCGGTCCGGGCAGGGGGCTCCTTGCGGTCAAGGCCGTGGTCGGCAGCGATCATGTGCTGACGGTCACGCTGTGCGACGCCATCGGTCCCAATGGTATCACGCGCGGCGCGGTTTGGCGGTTCGATCCGGCGCGGGAAAGCTGGCGGGACGTGACGCCGCAGAAGGGCCCGGAAGCGCCCGTGGGGGGCTACATGGGCGTGGCTGTCTCGGCGCAGGACCCTGCCATGCTGGCCGTCAGCACCGTGGACCGGGGCAATCCCGTCGACACCGTCTGGCTGAGCCGCGATGCAGGGGCGCACTGGGAGGCACTTTGGAAGCGTTCGGTGCGCGATGTGTCGGCCACGCCCTTCCTCGACTTCGGCGACAAGGCGAATTTCGGGCACTGGATCGCGGGGCTTGCTATCGATCCCTACGATGCCGGGCACGCCGCCTATGTGACGGGCGCGACGGTCTATGCAACGGACGAGCTGGACGCGGGCGACACGATGCACTGGCAGCCCTGGACAAAGGGCGTGGAGCAGACCGCGATCATCACAATGGTCAGCCCGACCGGCGGGGCACACCTGATCTCCGGCTTTGGGGACATTGGTGGCTTCCGGCATGACGACTTCGCGGTCTCGCCAGCGACGCAGCACGTGAACCCGTTTCTTTCCAACACCAACACGCTCGACTATGCGGGCGATGCGCCGCAGATCCTCGTGCGCAGCGGCAATACCCACGCCCGCACAGTGCCGGACACCTCGCTTGCTTGGTCCGACGATGGGGCGACGAGCTGGCAGCCGCTCTATGTGCCCGAGGGCGAGCGCCACGCCGATGGATCGCCTCTGCCTGAGGAGACCGGAAATGCGGCGATCACCGTCTCGGCGGACGGGAGCACGTTCCTTGTCGAGACGGATGAGCCGCAATACTCGCGCGACCACGGGGCAAGCTGGCACGCCGTCGAAGGCCTGCCCTCTCGCGTGCGGGTAACCTCGGACAAGCGTGATGCCCGCCGGTTCTACGCCATCGATTTTGCGAACAACCGGATCGTGCGCAGCTACGATGGCGGCGCGCACTTCATGGAAGCGGGGGGGCATGGATTGCCCAGCGATCTCTCGCCCGCCTATTCGGCCAACCGCGAGGCGCCCGCGCCGATCCTCGCTGATCCCAGCCGCGCTGGAAACTTGTGGCTGCAACTGGGCGGCGACTTGTGGCACTCGCCCGATTTCGGGGAGAACTGGGACCGGACAGGCGGCGACCTCGACGTCGAGCGCTATGGCCTTGGCAAGGGCGCGTCCGAGGCGGGCGTCCCGGCGCTCTATGCGCTGGGGACGAAGCAGGGCGTGCGCGCGATCTGGCGCTCGCTTGATGGCGGTGCGAACTGGCAGCGCATCAACGATGACAAGCACCAGTGGGGTCTGCGCATCCGCATGGTGACTGGCGATCCGCGTCTGTTCGGGCGCGTCTATATTGCAACCGACGGCCGCGGCATCGTCTATGGCGATCCGAAAAGCGGCGCGGGGGAGAGGAAGTGATGAAGTTTCCACGTATCGCAGCGTCCCTGGCGCTTCTGGCCGGGGCGGCGCTTGCTGGCCCCCTGCTCGCCGCGCCCGGCGAATTGCCGCGCCTGGAAAGCAAGGACGGGCGCCACGCGCTGATCGTCGATGGCGCGCCGTTCCTGATGCTGGGCGCGCAGGCCAACAATTCGAGCAACTACCCCGCGATGCTGGACGAGGTCTGGCCGGTGCTGGAGGCGATGCACGCCAACACGCTGGAGATCCCGATTGCCTGGGAGCAGGTCGAGCCGGTCGAGGGGCACTTTGATTTCAGCTATCTGGAGGCGCTGCTCGAAGGTGCCCGCGCGCACGACACGCGCGTCGTCCTGCTCTGGTTCGGGACCTGGAAGAACACCAGCCCCAGCTATACTCCGGCCTGGGTGAAGCTCGACAACGCGCGCTTTCCCCGCATGAAGGCGCCCGATGGCTCGGACCACTATGTGCTTTCGCCGCTCTCGCAAAATACGCTGGATGCAGACCGCCGGGCCTTCGTGAAGGTGATGGAATACCTGCGCGACCATGACGCGCAAAACACCGTCATCATGGTCCAGCCCGAAAACGAGACCGGCTCCTACCGCGTCCCGCGCGACTATTCGGCCGCAGCCAACGCGCAGTTCGCCAAGGCCATTCCGGCGGCGCTTGCCAACGCCGAGGGAAAGTCCGGGACCTGGGAAGAGGTCTACGGCGCGCAGGCCCCGCGCGCGTTTCAGACCTGGCATGTCGCGCACTTCGTGAACGAGGTCGCGAAGGCGGGCAAGGCGGTGAAGAACCTGCCGATGTACGTCAACGCCTCGCTTGCAGGCCCCTCCAACGTGCCCGATCCCACCGGTGTTGCCAGCGGCGGGCCGCAGTGGGACGTGCTCGACATCTGGAAGGCGGCCGCGCCCGACATCGACTTTGCCGGGCCGGACATCTACGACCGCGAGAGCGCGAACATCGTCGCCTATCTCGACAAGTACGCCCGGCCCGACAACGCGCTGATGGTGCCCGAGATCGGCAATTCCATCGAGTTCGCGCGCTTCTTCTGGCCCACCATCGGGCGCGGCGGGATCGGGTTTGCGCCCTTCGGCATGGATGACACGGGTTTCTTCAACTACCCGCTGGGCGCGCGCACGCTGGATGATGAGACGCTGGGCGCCTTTGCACTGCCCTATGCGACGCTCGCGCCCATTGCGCGCGAATGGGCAAAGATCGCCTATACCCGCCCGACCTGGGGCACGGCCAAGCCCGACGACGGCTCGCCGCGCGAGACGGTGCTGGGCAAGTGGAAGATCAGCGCGGACTGGGGGCAGTGGCAGTTCGGAGAGAAGGACTGGACCTGGCTCCCCTCCGAGCCGCCCGAATGGGCCGAGGCGCCGGTGGGCGGTGTCGCGGTCGCGCAGCTGTCCCAGACCGAGTACCTCGTCATGGGCGATCACGTGCGCGTACGCTTCAGTCCGGCTGATGGCGCGGCGAACGGCGTGGTCGTCTCGGTCGAGGAGGGCACCTTCGAGAACGGAAGGTGGGTGCTGAAACGACGCTGGAACGGCGATCAGACCGACTACGGGATCAACCTTATCGACCGGCCGCAGGTGCTCAAGGTCACCACCGGTTTCTATTCATCCAAGTGAGAGCCTGACAGGGCAGGGGATACGAAAATGAAGTTTGTGAAATTGTCAGCGCTGCTTGCCGGCTCTGCGCTCTGTTCGATGCCGGCGCTGGCCGCCAGCGTGGAAAAGATCGAGGGCGGCGTCATCGTCACCCCCGACAGCGGCCCGTCCGACACCGTGACGGTAACCCTCCACGGCGAGGGCATCTTCCACGTGGTGGCCGATGCCAAGGGCTTCGAGGCGCCCGCCGCCAACGCCAGCCTGATGGCGCCCAATCCGCCCAAGGCGGGCACCTACAAGGTAAGCGAGAAGCAGGGCTATGTCTTTGTGAGCGCGGCCAAGGCCAGCGCCGCGATCAACACCGCGACCGGGCAGGTGCGCTTCTACGACGCCAAGGGCGCGGAGCTCCTGAGCGAAAGCGCGCCGGCCGTCTTCACCCAGACTTCGGCTGACGGCACGCCCTACGTCACCGTCTCGCAGCAGTTCAACCGCGGCACCGACGAGGGCATCTATGGCCTCGGCCAGCACCAGCAGGCGGTGATGGACTACAACGGCAAGGACGTGGAACTTGCCCAGCACAACATGGATATCGGCACGCCCTTCCTCGTCTCGACGAAGAACTACGGCCTGCTCTGGGACAACGAGAGCATCACCCGCTTCGGCAACCCGATGCCCTACGCGCTGGTGGGCGAAGAGGGCGGCCTGAAGGTCACCTCGGACGGCAAGCCCGGCTTCAAGGCGCAGTACTTCCTCGATGGCAAGCTCGCCGTCGAACAGCAGGAAGCTTCGATCGACTACCAGTACATCGAGGACCAGGCCAAGTGGCCCGAAGCCGCCAAGGCGAAGACCGAAGCCGCGACCGAAGGCCAGAACACGGCCGGTAACGCGGTGCAGACCCAGACTGTGGTGTGGACCGGCACGCTCCACCCCGAGAAGACCGGCACCCACCAGTTCCAGCTCTATGGTTCGAGCTATTACAAGGTCTACGTCGATGGCGAGCTGCTGCTCGACCGCTGGCGCCAGAACTGGAACCCCTGGTACGCCGATTTCGAGGTGCCGCTGACCGCGGGCAAGGACGCCGAGGTGCGCATCGAGTGGGAGCCTAACGCGGGCTACATGGCGCTGCTGCACAAGGACCCGATGCCCGAGGCCGACCGCCACTCGGTCTGGTTCACGAGCGAGGTCGCGCGCGACAAGGACTACTGGTTCATTCCGGGCAAGGACATGGACGGTGTCGTTGCGGGCTACCGCGAGCTGACCGGCAAGTCGGAAATGATGCCCAAGTGGGTCTACGGTTTCTGGCAGTCGCGCCAGCGCTACGAGGACGAGAGCCAGCTACTCGACGTGCTCCACACCTATCGCCAGCTGAACTATCCCATCGACAACATCGTGCTCGACTGGCGCTACTGGAAGGACGATGCCTGGGGCAGCCACGACTTCGACGAGACGCGCTTCCCCGATCCGGCCGCGATGGTCGAGGACGTCCACGCGAACAACGCCGAGATCATGATCTCGGTCTGGCCCAAGTTCTATCCCACCACCGAGAACTACAAGGAGCTCGATGCCGCGGGCGCGATGTACCACGGCAACATCGAGCAGGGGAACAAGGACTGGGTCGGCGTGGGCTACCTCAACTCCTTCTATGATCCCTATTCGGAGAAGGGACGCGAGATTTTCTGGGATCAGATCGAGAAGAAGATCGCGGTCAAGGGCTTCGACGCCTGGTGGGCGGACGCATCCGAGCCGGATCTGCACTCCAACCTCTCGATCGAGAAGCGCATCGATACGATGGGCCCGACCGCAGCTGGTCCTGCGGCCGAGTTCTTCAACTCGTTCCCGCTGATGAATGCCGAGGCGTTCTACGACGGCTGGTCGTCCTACAAGAGCGACGTGCGCCCCTTCCTGCTGACGCGCTCGGGTTTCGCAGGGCTGCAGCGTTACAGCTCGGCCGTGTGGTCGGGTGATGTTGCGACGCGCTGGTATGACCTCAAGGCGCAGATTTCGGCGGGCGTGAACACCGCCATGTCGGGCTTTGCCAACTGGACGCACGACATTGGCGGCTTCTCGGTCGAGCCGCGCTGGACCGTCGAGAACCCGACGCCGGAAGACCTTGCCGAATGGCAGGAGCTGAACCTGCGCTGGTTCCAGTTCGGCGCCTTCAGCCCGATCTTCCGCAGCCACGGCGAGTTCCCCTACCGCGAGATCTTCGAGATCGCGCCGGAAGGTTCGGACATGCGCACCTCGATGGTGTGGTACGACAAGCTGCGCTACCGCCTGATGCCCTACATCTACACCCTGGGCGCGGACACCTACCTCAAGGATGGCTCGATCATGCGCGGCATGGTCATGGACTTCCCCGAGGATGCAAAGGCTCGCGCGGTCAACGACCAGTTCCTCTTCGGCAAGGCCTTCCTGGTTGCGCCGGTCGCAGACTACCAGGTGCGTGAGCGCGAGGTCTGGTTCCCGGGCGAGGGCCTGACCTGGTACGACTTCGAGACCGGCAAGGCCTACGAGGGCGGTACCTCGGCGACCGTACCGGCGCCTGCCGAGCGGATGCCGCTGTTCGTGAAGGCGGGCTCGATCGTGCCGATGGGCCCGGTCATCCAGTATGTCGACGAACAGCCCGAGGCGCCCGTGACGCTGGTCGTCTACACCGGCGCGGACGGTGCGTTCTCGCTCTACAACGACGATGGCCGCTCGCTCGGCTACAAGACCGGTGCGTTCGAGCGCATGCCGATCCGCTACGACGATGCCACCGGCACCGTCACGCTCGGCGCGCGTGAGGGGCAGGGCTACGAGGGCATGCCCCAGAGCCGTACCGTACGCGTGAAGTGGATCGCACCCGGCGACAGTGTGGCCGAGGCGACGAGCTACGATGCGCAAGTGACATGGAATGGCAAGGCGGTGCGGATCGAGCGTCCGTAACTGCCTTGCGGGGTCTGGCCTGCCTCGCCTCTCCTCCTCCAAAAGTGAGGCAGGCCAGGCCCTCCCATGCAGAAGTGTGCCCCCTCGGGCAAGTCCTGAGGGGGCGATATTGACTATAAATCATAGTTGTATCGCCCAATCGTGCCGTTTTTTCGGCCTCTTGAATTAATTTGAAACAAACGCCGATGCCGCGCTAGTTGGTGGTAGCGTTACCTTTTCTGGGAGAGCCATCCGCATGTCCGCGTCACGCAGGAACAGCCGAGCCACGAGGCGGTGCGCACCATGCTGAAGGGGCTACATCCGTCCCGGCGCGCCTTCCTCGGCAGCATGCTTGGAGCAGGCGGTCTTGCCGGACTGGCCGGATCGGCTCAGGGACAGATCGCGACGAAGCCTGGGCCGGTCGAGCCGACCTGGAATTCGCTGGTGGCGAACTACCGCTACCCGGACTGGTTTCGGGACGCCAAGTTCGGCATCTGGTCGCACTGGGGGCCGCAGTCGGTGCCCGAGCAGGGCGACTGGTATGGCCGCTTCATGTACATGCAGGGCCACCCCATGTACGAGCACCATCTGCGCACCTATGGCCATCCCGCTGACACGGGCATGATGGAGGTCCAGAAGCGCTGGACCGCCGACAAGTGGGACCCTGAAGGCCTGATGGACCGCTTCGTGAAAGCGGGCGCGAAGTACTTTGTCAGCCTCGCCTGCCATCACGACAACCTGGATTGCTACGATTCCGCGCACCACGGCTGGAACTCGCTGCGCGTCGGGCCGGGGCGCGACGTGGTCGGGACCTGGGAGAAGGCGGCGCGCCGGGCAGGCCTCAAGTTTGGTGTCTCCAACCACACCTCGCACGCCTGGCACTGGTATCAGCCGGCTTATGCCTATGATCCCGAAGGGCCGCGTGCGGGTGAGCGCTACGATGCCTACCATCTGACGAAGGAGGATGGCGCAGGCACCTGGTGGGAGGGGCTCGATCCGCAGGATCTCTATACCGGCCGCCACATGGTCGCGCCGGACGGCATTGATAGCGTCGCGGCCATGAACGCCTGGCATGACGCGCACGACGGTGAGTGGATCGAGACCGTGCCGCCCGGTGACACCGCCTTCGCGCGCCAGTGGTTGCTGCGCCAGATGGACCTGGTGGCAAAGTACCGCCCCGACTTCTGCTATACGGACAATTACGAGCTGCCCTTCGGGCCCTATGGCCTCGCCGCAGCGGCCGACTATTACAACCGCTCGCTCGAATGGCACGGCAAGATCGACGTGGTGCTGACGGCCAAGCAGTTGACCCCGCGCGCGCGCTTCGGGCTCGTGCAGGATGTCGAGCGCGGCTTCACAGACCATCTCTGGGACGAGCCCTGGCAGACCGACACGTGCCTGGGCGACTGGTTCTACAACCGCGCGCGCTTTACCGACAAGAGCTACGTGCCCGCCGCCGCCGTGGTGCAGCGTCTGGCCGACGTCATTTCGAAGAACGGCAACCTGCTCCTGTCGGTGCCCCAGCGCGGCGATGGCACGATCGATGCCGAGGAAGAGAAGATCCTCGACGATCTCGCACGCTGGTTCGCGGTGAACGGAGAGGCGGTCTATGGCTCGCGCCCCTGGCACGTCTACGGCGAGGGACCGACCCAGCTTCAGGTCGGCATGCAGAACGAGGGCGGTTTTGAAGGCTTCGTGCCGGGCGACGTGCGCTTCACGACCAGGGAGGACGCGCTCTACCTCTTCGTGCTGGCGACAGGCGATGCGCCGCTCCAGGTCCGGGCTCTCGGCCGCCGCGCGCTGGCGCAGGCGGGCAAGGGCCGAATTGCGCGGATCACACAGGTGGGCGGTGGCCCGGTGCCCTTCCGTCAGGACGCAGGCGTGCTGCATCTCGACCTCGCGCCGGGGGACATTTTCGTGCCGGTGCTCAAGATCGAGGGGCCGGGGCTCGTCTGATCGCCCCGGTAGAGAAGGCATGGAAAGACAGGAGAGAGCGATGTTTCGGCGAATGGTTCGGTGCGGCTTGGGAATGGCAGGCGCTCTGGCGCTGTCGGCCCTGCCCGCGATGGCAGGTGCCGACGAGTTGCCTCGGATCGCCACGAAGGATGGGCGCCACGCTCTGATGGTCGATGGCGCGCCGTTCCTGATGCTGGGCGCGCAGATCAATAATTCCAGTTCCTGGCCCGCCGCGATGCCCGGCGTCTGGCCCGCGATGGAGGCCATGCACGTCAACACCGTGGAAGCGCCGATCGGCTGGGAGCAGATCGAGCCGGAGGAAGGCAAGTTCGACTTCTCCGCCGTCGATACCCTGCTGGACGAAGCCCGCGCGCATGATGTGCGCCTGGTTCTCCTGTGGTTCGCGACCTGGAAGAACACCAACCCGCAGTACGCACCTGCCTGGGTGAAGCTGGACAACGCCCGCTTCCCGCGCATGCGCCGGGCCGATGGCACCTTCCACTACGCGCTTTCGCCTTTCGCGAAGTCGACGCTGGAGGCCGACAGCCGCGCCTTCGCTGCGCTCATGGGCCACCTGAAGGAGGCCGATCCGCAGAACACGGTCATCATGGTGCAGGTCCAGAACGAGCCGGGCACCTATGGCCTTGCCCGCGACCACTCGCCCGCAGCCGAAAAGGCCTTTGCCGCCCCCGTTCCCGAGGCGCTGCGCCGCCGGACGGGCAAGGGGAAAGGGACTTGGCAGGAGCTCTACGGGCGCGATGCCGAGCTCTATTTCCACTCTTGGCATGTCGCGCGCTACATCGATGCGGTTGCCGCTGCGGGAAAGGCGGTAAAGCCGCTGCCGATGTACGCGAACGCCGCGCTGACCGGCAATCCCTTCGACTGGCAGGATCCCAATACCTACGCGAGCGGCGGCCCGGCCAACACCGTGATCGACGTCTACAAGGCGGCCGCGCCGCATCTCGACCTTGTCGGTCCCGATATCTACACCACGAAGCACAAGGATTACCTCGGCTTCCTCGACAAGTACGACCGCCCTGACAACGCGCTCTTCGTGCCGGAGACGGGTCATGCCAAGGAGTACGCGCGCTTCTTCTTCGAGGCGATGGGGCGCGGCGCGATCGGCTGGTCGCCCTTCGGGATCGACCGCTTGCGCTATTTGCCGAGCTTTCCCGTGACTTCGAAGCTGAACGACGAGGCGTTGACCCCGTTTTCGGCGAACTACGCCCTGTTCGAGGGGCTCGAACGGCTCTGGCCGAAATGGGCCTTTGCGGGCAAGACCTGGGGCGTGGCCGAGCCGGAAGACCCGGCGGACGAACACCGCGAGGTACTGGACCTCGGCCGCTACAAGGCCGAGGTCAGCTTCGGGCGCGGCGACTGGGGCATGGGCGAGGCCAAGGGCAATGACTGGCCCAAGGGTGGAGCGGCTATCGCCCAAATCGCCCCCGACGAATACCTTGTCACGGGCCGCTTCGCGCGCGTGACGTTCGAGATGGCGGATCCGGCCCGTGCGAACCTCATCCTCGATCGCGTCGAGCAGGGCCACTACGACGAGGCAGGCAACTGGGTCTTCGAGCGGGTGTGGAACGGGGACCAGGTCGACTGGGGGCTGAACTTCACCGCCGCCAACCAGATCCTGCATGTGAAGCTGGCGACATACCCGATCCGGTAAGAAAAGGGCTTTCCGAGGGCCATCGCCCTCGGGCTCCCCAAACTGTCTGCCTCACCTTTCTCAGCCACCGTGGCGCGCGGAAGGTGAGGCAGATAGTATGGGGTCAAGGGGTGATGGCCCCTTGAATCATCACTTCTACCCCTTGTGCCGCGGCAGCCGCAGGCCCCAGTGGATCGCCGCGCCGCGCAGGCAAAAGCCGCAAAGCGTGGCAAGGATCGTCGCGAGCCCGGACGACAGCCCGGCCATGGTCAGGCCCAGAAAGACACCCGCCGCCAGCAGCGCGGCGGTGACGTAGAGTTCGTTGCGCAGGAGGATCGAGGGGACGCCTGCGACCACGTCGCGGATGACGCCGCCCATGCACGCGCTCATTACCCCCATGGCTACGGCGGGAAGGGGGGCTGCGCCCAGGCTCAGCGCCTTGCCGGTGCCGAAGACCGCGAAAGCGGCAAGGCCGCCCGCATCGAACCATTCCAGCGCACGCTCGGGCCAGATGCGGGTGGGCAAGAGCCAGACCAGGATGCCCACTGCGATGCACAGCACCAGCGGGGCGGGAGAGAGGATCCAGTTGACCTGAACGCCCGTGAAGACGTCGCGCAGCGAGCCTCCTCCGATCCCCGCGACGGTGGCGAAGAAGATAGAGGCGATGATGTCGAGGTTCTTGCGCGCGGCAACGAGCGCACCCGAAACCGCGAACACGGCGATCCCGGTGTAGTTCACGATGTCGAGGATCGGTCCGACGAGAACGAGTTCAGCGGGGACGAGTTGGGTGGCAACAGGCATCACCCAGCCTTACACACGCCCGGGCGTGAGGGGGAATAGGGGGCGACCCGCAGGTGCTGCGTTGTCCGAAGGAATTTTCATATCGCAGGAATTCGCGGCCCCTGAAACGACAGAAGGCGCCCCTGTCGGGGCGCCTTCCGGAAGTTCGTGGCGCGAAGGCCCGAGATGCTTACTTGGGCGAGAGCACCATGAGCATCTGGCGGCCTTCCATGCGCGGGTAGGCTTCGACCTTGGCGATCTCGGCAACGCCTTCCTGCACGCGGCGCAGCAGGTTCATGCCCAGCTGCTGGTGCGAAAGTTCGCGGCCGCGGAAGCGCAGGGTGACCTTCACCTTGTCGCCCGCCTCGATGAAGCGCTGTACGTTGCGCATCTTCACGTCGTAGTCGTGGTCATCGATGTTCGGACGCATCTTGATCTCTTTGATCTCCTGCGTCTTCTGGGTCTTGCGCGCTGCGTTGGCCTTCTTCTGGGCCTCGTAGCGGTACTTGCCTACATCGAGAAACTTGCACACCGGCGGATCGGCGTTGGGCGACACTTCCACGAGGTCGAGGCCGACATCGGCCGCACGCTCGATTGCGTCACGCGTCGAAAGGACGCCAACATTCTCGCCGTTCTCGTCGATCACGCGGACCTTGTCGGCTTGGATGAACTTGTTGTAGCGCGGTCCGCTCTTGACCGGTGGCGCCATCATGCGCCGGGGTGGGGGTGCTATATGCGTTCTCCTGAGTCGTTACTCTGAAATCGTGCGAATGCGGGCGTCCTTAATGCGAATCGTGGCCTCGCGCAAAGTGCGATTTTCCAAACGTTCCACAATGAATGCCCCGGCCGGAGACCCGGCCTTGTTCACTTATATAGGCAATCAGGCCGCTTTTCGCCAGAGGGGGTAGCGAACAAGCCGTTTTTGCGCCGGGATCAGGGCATCTATGGCCTGGGCGGGCTGTAGCGCACCCAGTATCGCGGGATCGTCGGCCGCCATGCCTCCGGTGAGCGCGCCGAAGGCCGGGAGGATAAGGCGCGTCTCGCTCGCCACGGTGCAGGCGCGGCGGATGCGGCGCCCGCGTGCGGTCACTTCCAGACGGGGGTGGAAATGCCCGGAAAGCTCCGGCTCGGTGACGTTGGGCTGAGCCTCGTGGCGCAGCGCAATGCCCGAGACGTGCATTTCTGCCACGCAGGTGCCGCCCGCCGCCGTTCCCAGTTCGGGGTCGTGGTTGCCGGTGATCCAGACCCATTCGAGTGCGCGGGTGAGAGCATCGAGCATGCCTGCCGCGTGTGGCTCCAGACGCTCAGGGCCCGCGCTGTCGTGGAAATTGTCGCCGAGCGCGAAGACCCGGCGTGCGCCGGTCTGGCGCACCGCCTGCGCCAGACGCTCGAGCGTCTCGCGGCTGTCGTAGGGCGGCAGCATCTGTCCGGTGCGCGCGTAGAAGCTGGCCTTCTCCAGATGCAGGTCGGCGACCAGCAGCGCATCCTCGCGCGGCCAGTAGAGCGCACCGGGGCGCGAACCGGAGCCTTCCAGCAGGACCATTTCCTGCGCGCAGAACGAAAAGGGAACCATGGCTTTTCCTTGCCGTGTCCGGTCCGATTTGGCAAGCGCGTGCCAACAACGAGAAACAGGACTGCTATGACCGATTGGGCCCCCTACACCCGCCGCGCCAGCGAATGGTTCGAAACCCTGCGCAACCAGATATGCGCCGAGTTCGAGGCGATCGAGCGCGAAGCCGGTAGCGAGGCCTCGTTCCAGTACACGCCCTGGCGGCGCGATGCGGTCGACGATGAAAAGGGCGAGACCGGCGGCGGTACGCGCGGACTAATGAAGGGGCAGGTGTTCGAGAAGGTGGGGGTCAACATCTCCACCGTTCACGGCGCTTTCGGCAAGGAGTTTGCCGGCTCGATCAACGGGGCCTCGGTGGAGCGCCCGGAATTTTCGGCGACAGGCATCAGCCTCGTTGCGCACATGGCCAATCCGCATGTGCCGGCGGTCCACATGAACACCCGCTTCCTCACCACGACCAAGGCCTGGTTCGGGGGCGGTGCAGACCTCAATCCGCCGCTGCCCTACGATGAGGATACCGAGGAATTCCACGCGGCCTTCAAGGCTGCCTGTGACGCGCATGGCGAGGATTACTACGAGCGCTTCAAGGCTTGGGCGGATGAGTACTTCTATATTCCTCACCGCAAGGTCCACCGGGGTGTGGGCGGGATCTTCTACGATCACCTCGAATGCGCCGACGAAGCGATGTGGGAGGCGAACTTCGCCTTCACGAAGGCGGTGGGCGAGGCGTTCCTTGCCATCTTCCCCAAGCTGGTGCGCCGCCGCATGGGGATGGACTTCACGCCCGCCGACAAGGCGCAGCAGCTGGAATGGCGCGGGCGCTATGCCGAGTTCAACCTCGTCCATGACCGGGGCACGCTGTTTGGCCTCAAGACCGGCGGCAACATCGATGCCATCCTGATGAGCCTTCCGCCCGAGGCGACCTGGAGTTGAGCCGCCAGGACTTCTGCAAGGCGCCCTGGGAGGTCGATCTTATGGCCGAAGCCGGGCGCCTGCTGGCCTCGGTCTTCGGGCTGATCGACCGTACGCCGCTGGCGGGCAAGTCCACGCTGGAAATCGACACCATGGTCGAGCGCTTCATCGTCGATGAACTGGACGCGCGCCCGGCAAGCAAGGGGCAGTACGGCTTTCCCTATGTGCTCAATTCCTCGATCAATTCGGTGGTGTGCCATGGCATGCCCAAGGACAGCGATGTCCTGAAGGACGGCGACATCGTCAACTTCGACATCACGCTGGAGAAGGGCGGCTACATCGCCGACTCCAGCAAGACCTATCTGGTCGGAGACGTCCACCCGGCCGCGCGCAAGCTGGTCGAAACGACCTACGCCGCGCTCTGGAAGGGCATTGCCGAAGTGCGCCCGGGCGCGCGGCTGGGTGATATCGGCCACGTCATCGAACGCCACGCGCATCGCGCGGGCTATTCGGTCGTGCGCGAGTTCTGCGGGCACGGCATCGGCCAGCAGATGCACGAGGAACCCCAGGTCCTCCACTTCGGCCGCCCGGGTACCGGCGTCCTGATCGAGGAGGGCATGACCTTCACCATCGAACCGATGCTCAATCAGGGCCGACGCGGCGTGCGCCAGGAGAAGGACGGCTGGACCGTGCGCACGCTCGACGGCGGCCTCTCCGCACAGTTCGAGCACACCGTTGCGGTTACGGCGAGCGGAGTGCGCGTGCTGACGTTGCGGCCTGAAGAGCGCGCGATGGCCGCGAAGCTGGAGCGGGCAGGGGCGTTCTAGGTTGAAGAAATAAAAGGATGTTCCGAGGGCCATCGCCCTCGGGCTCCCCAAACCTGTCGAGCGCAGCGCGTTTCTGCAAACGAGCGCCCGGGGCGAAGCCCCATTGCCCCGCATCCTCGCTTTTGCAGCGCGATGGTTCCGGAGGCGAACTGCCGCTGCCGATTCCGGGAGCCCGAGGGCGATGGCCCTCGGATGTCCCTTCTTCTACTTTCCGATCAAACGGCGGCGAACGCGTGGGCCCCCCAGTTCACCACGCGCTCTTCGTGCGTCGTGCCTGTGGTCGTGCGCGCGGCGATGGTGCTCATGAAGTGCCAGGCCCCGCGCACGCTGTCTTGCGTAAGGTCGAGCGAGACGTAGCCGCGGCGGCTGGCGTCGCACAGCGAGAGGCCGGGGTTGGCGCCTTGCAGTGCGCGGGCGAGGTTCTGCGGGGCAACCGAGGGAAGGTAGCTCTCGAAGCCCGGCGAGGTGACCGAGTGGCCTGCGTACTCGACACCGACGGGGGCGCCATCGACGCTGAGGTTCTGGCCCCAGGCGTTGTGGCTGTCGCCCGAGAGGACGACGAGGTTCGCTTCGGCCTCGCGCGCGGCGCGCAGCAGGCGTTCGCGTGCCGCTGGGTAGCCGTCCCAGGAATCCATGTTGAAGGGCAGGCCGACCTTGCTGGCTGCGGCAATGCCCATGAGCGCCTGGCGCACCTTGGGGTCCGCACCGTTAGGGGTGATGTCGCCCATCTCGGTAGGCGACTTGAGCGAGCCCATGACGATCTGCTGCGCGAGGACCTGCCAGCGCGTACCGGACTTGACCGACTGCGCGATCTCGCGGTTGAGCCATTGCTCCTGCTTCGCGCCCATAACGGTACGGGCCGGGTCCTGCCAGGCGCCGTCGCGAAATTCGATCATGGCCTTGGCGATGTCGTCCTTGCCTACGAGCGCCTTGGCGAAATCGAGCTGTTCGACGCGTCCGGTGATGCGGGTTTCGGGGCGGAAGATCGTGGCGAGCGAGCCGATCTGGAAGCTGTTGTAGGGAGTGTCGGAGACCGGCATCCATTCGCGGTAGACGCGCTCGGCAATGGCGCGCCGCGCGCTCCAGGGGCCTTCGGTGTCGCTCTGGTGGTTCTCCGCGCCGTTCATCCAGGCATCGTTCGCCAGTTCGTGGTCGTCCCACTGCGCCAGCATCGGGAAGCGGCGGTGAAGCGCCTGTAGGTCCGGATCCAGACGATAGGAGGCGTAGCGCAGGCGGTAGTCCGCGAGCGTCAGGATCTCGTGGTCGGGCTGGACCTCGCGCCCGGCCATGGCCTTGGCCGGATAGGAGCCGTTGGGCGCGTACTCGTAGAGGTAATCGCCGACGTGGATGACGAGGTCGAGGTCGTCGCGCTTGGCCGCATGGGCATAGGCGTTGAAGAAGCCGAAGGGCATGTTCGAGCAGGAGAACAGCCCGATGCCGAAGCGCGCGACATCGCCGGTGGGCAGCGTGCGGGTGCGGCCGACATCGCTGATGGAGCCATCGGGGGCGATGAAGCGGTAGTGGTACCAGCGGTTGGGGGCAAGGCCGGTGACGACCAGCTTGGCGCAGTTGTCATGCTCGGGCGAGGCGATCACCTCGCCGCCCGACACGACCTTGCGGAAAGCTTCGTCGACGGCGACCTCGCAGCGCAGTTTCGTCTCACCGCTGCCGACGTAGCGGGTCCACAGGAGGACCGAATTGCCCGACGGTTCACCGCTCGCCACGCCGTGGGTGAAGCCCTGGGCGGTCATCGCCTGGGCCAGGCCCGGCAGCGCCAGAGCGCCGAGGCCGAGGAGGCTGCCCTGGATGAGAAGGCGGCGGTCGAGAGTGAGAGGCATGGCAGGCAATGTCCTGTGTCGCAGGCTATCGGGAAGTGCGAAAAAGGGGCGGGGTGGCCGGGCGCGGGACGTGTCCTGTGCCCGGCCACCCCGGATCGTCAGAAGCGGGCCTTCACGGTCACGCCGTAGGTGCGCGGCTCGGCCGGGATGAAGGTGGGGTGCCCGAAGGCGCCGCCGGTGTTGCCCGCATCGAGGAGGTACTTCTCGTCGAAGAGGTTACGCGCCCAGCCCGCGATTTCATACTGGCCGTTGGCGAAGGTCACGCCGCCGCGCACGTTGGCGAGCGTCACGCCGGGCTGGCTGATCGCTTCGGTGTTGGGCGTCTCGAAGTAGATCTTCGAGCGGTAGGTCACGCTGGGCGAGAGGAACAGGCCGACGGTCTCGGTTACCGGGGCATCGATGATGAGCCCGGCCGAGGCCTGCCACTCGGGCTGGAGGCGGAAGCGCGAACCGGCCAGGTTGCCGTTCTCGGGATCGTTGTCGATACCGCCATCGATCCAGCCACCGTTGGCGTAGGCGCGCAGCCAGGAAGTGGGGCTCACCTCGACTTCGGCCTCGACGCCCAGGTTGCTGGCCGAGCCCGCGCTGATCGTGCGCGCGTTGCCGCCCGCCTCGATCACGGTGACCTGGAAGTCGGAGTACTGCTGGTAGTAGACGCCGAGCGAGCCCGAGAAGATGCCGCTCGCCATCTTCACGCCGCCTTCGTAGTTCCACACGGTCTCGTTGCCGACCTCGTTGGGGCCTGCATAGCGTGCCCCTGTGTCGGCGTCGGTGAGCGTCGTCACCTGGACCGAGGGTGAACGGCGGCCCTTGGAGATAGTGGCGTAGAGGTTGACCTCGTCGGTCACGCGCAGCAGCGCGTTGAAGCGCGGCAGGAATGCCGCGTAGCTGCGGTCCGCGTAGACCACCTCGCCATCGGTGTTGGCGTAAGGCAGCAGCGGCTGGCCGTAGATCGGGGCGACCGGCTGGTAGGTGGAATAGCCCGAGCGGCGCTTCTCGATGAGGACGCGCGCGCCCGCGTTGAGTTCAAGCGCCGGGGTAGGGATCCAGGTCGCCTCGCCGAACATCGACCAGGACTGGTTGCGGCCCTCGTTCTGGAACCAGCTGGCATAGGGCGCGCTTTCGATCAGGCCGCCGGTGGCAAGACCCGTGGCGAGCGCGGCGGGCACGGAATTGTCGGGCGCTACGCAGCCAAGGCCGGGGATGATGTTCGCGGTGCACTGCAGGTAGGTGCCGACTTCGCTGGAGAAGGGCACGTACTGGCGCGTGTCCTCGATCATGTAGTTCCAGCCGAAGTGGGCGCGCCACTGGTCATCGGCATAGGCGAAGCGGCCCTCGTGGCTGAACTGCCAGCCATCGGCCTGCTCGGCGAATTCCAGATAGGAGGCGGCCGAACCATCGGCGTCGAAGACCTCCAGCGAATCGAAGTTGCGGTAGCCGTTGACCGTGGTGAAGCTCCAGCCGTCCGCGAAGTCCCAGTTGAAGGTGAAGTTCACGTCGTAGACGTCACGGTCGAGGCCCAGCTTGTCCTTGCCCAGGACTTCCTGTGAATTGGGCGAGCCGCCCAGGTACGCATCGCCGTAGACGTCGTCCACGGCCGTCGAGCCGAGCGTGCGCGAAAGGAACGGCGTGCCCGAGTTGCGCTGGCGGTCGTAGGTGAAGACGAGATCCGCGGTGATGTCCGGGGTGGGGGTGAAGCGCAGCGAGCCGCGCACGCCCAGCGTGTTGATGCCGTAGAGGTCGTCCTGATCGGGCGCGAGGTTCTTCACGTAGCCGTCGCGGTTCTTGTACTTGAACGCGACGCGGCCCGCGATCACGTCGTTGCCTGCATTCAGGAAGCCGCCCGCTTCATAATAGTCATAGTTGCCGTAGCCGCCCGAAATCTCGGCCGAGAGGCCGGGCTTGGGCTTGGCCGAGACCATCGAGATCGCGCCCACGGTCGAAGCGGTGCCGAACAGGGTCGCCTGCGGGCCCTTGACGACCTCAATGCGCTCCATGTCGTAGATGCCCTGGTAGGCCCCGCGCGAGCGCGAGATGTCGACGCCGTTGTAATAGAGCGTGACGCGCGCGGCGTCCTGCGCCGAGCCGCTGTCCGAGGTGATGCCGCGGATCACGATGCCCGGGTTGTTGGCGCTCTGCTCCTGGATGTTGAGGCCGGGAACGTAAGCCGAAAGCTCGTCGAGTTCGGAAACGCCGATTTCCGCCATGCGTTCGCCCGAAAGCGCGCTGAGGGTGACGGGCACGTCCTGTGCGCGCTGTTCATAGCGCTGCGTGGTGACGATGATCGCGTTTTCGCTTTCGCCAATGCCGTCGGCCTCGGCGGCCTGTGCGGCAGAGGCAAGCGCGACAAGGGACGAACCGACGACAAGTGCGGAGAAGACAGCGGACAGTTTCACGGAAAAAAGGTTCCCTCACGAAATAAGCGACACGTTGGAGTGGCTTGCGGGAAGCCCCCTAGCCGGTGTTTGTGACAGCCGCGCGAACCCTTCCGCTTGAAAACGGGGAAGGTCTACGGTGCCGGGGAGGCCCTTTGTCGCAAATTTACAATCGGGAACAGCCTGTTCGTGCAGGCATCAGGATGTGCCTTCGACAGACACGCAGACGCAGCCGGACGCGTAAGGGCCGACTGCGTGGGATGTGCGAGAGGTCCAGGAAGGACGACGCCGGGGGGCGGCGCCTCAGCAGGCGTAGAGAGGGGCGCTCTCTGCCTTGGGTGTGGCGCGCAAGAGGCGGTTCTCCACCTGCCCGCCCAGAGTTCCGGCCATGTTGCCGTTGCGGCGCTGGTTGGCCAGACCGATGCCATGCAGGTCGAGAGGGGCGGATAACTGCACGCCGAATTCGCGGCCTTCCACCCAGCGGACCTCGCCCTTGAGGCCGAAGGTCCCGGCAAGGTCAAGCTCGATCACTTCGCCGCAGCAAGGGAGCAGGTCCTTGCTGGCAAGGCACATGCCCTGCTCGGAAACGTTGCGGATCATCACCGGGGTGCCGTCCAGACCGGGCAGCGTCATCATCGCGCGCATCAAGGTGCGGTGGCGGGGTGCGCGCGTCACGCGGGCCATGCGGCCGCCCCGTGCCTTCATCGCACTCGCTTCCGCCGTCTGCTGCGTCCCCGCTATCGCGGCCTCTCTATCCAGCATTCCCATATCGTCGGGTCTCCTCGCTGGTCTTCCGCATCGGGCGGCAGACTCTCCTCACTCTCAATCTAGATGATGCGCGGGACATTGCTGGCGAAGCGTTAACCCTCGCCCCGGTGGATTTGCGATGAAAACGATTGAATTTGCGCCGTGCACGGGGTTAATCTTTTCCGGCCTGCCCCGGCCTCGCGCGTATCTGGTTGCAAAGACTGCATCTGAGCACGGCAAGGCTTGCCGTGCGCCAAAAAATCTTCACATGACATGGAACGATGCTGCGCCAGTACGAACTAGTTGAACGCGTCAAGGAATACGCGCCCGAGGCCGACGAGGCCCTGCTCAACCGTGCCTATGTCTACACGGTCCAGAAGCATGGAACCCAAAAGCGGGCGAGCGGGGACCCCTATTTCTCGCACCCGGTCGAAGTCGCCGGCCTGATGACCGAGCTCAAGCTCGACCAGCAGACAATTATCACCGCGCTCCTCCACGACACGGTCGAGGATACGCTGGCGACGACCGACGAGATCGAGAAGCTCTTTGGCGCTGACGTTGCGCGGCTGGTCGATGGCGTCACCAAGCTCTCCAAGATCGAGGTGATGACCGAGAACGAGCGCGCGGCCGAGAACCTGCGCAAGTTCCTCCTTGCCATGAGCGAGGACCTGCGCGTCCTCCTCGTCAAGCTGGCCGACCGCCTCCACAACATGCGCACGCTCCACTTCATCAAGAAGCCGGAGAAGCGCCAGCGCATCGCGCGCGAGACCATGGAGATCTACGCGCCGCTGGCCGAGCGCGTGGGCATGTACGAATACATGCGCGAGATGCAGCTCCTCGCCTTCGAGCAGCTCGAGCCCGAAGGCTACGCCACGATCACCGGGCGTCTGGCCCAGATACGCAGCCAGGAAGGTGGGCAGGTCGATGCGATTGCGCTGGCCATCAAGCAGGCGCTCGCCGAAGCGGGCATCGCGGTCGAGGTGACGGGGCGGGAGAAGCACCCCTATTCGATCTGGCGCAAGATGAAGGAGCGCCACGTCTCCTTCGAGCAGATCACCGACATCATGGCCTTCCGCGTCCTCACCGAAAACCCGGACGACTGCTACCGCGCGCTGGGCGTGCTGCACCAGCACTGGCAGATGATCCCGGGGCGCTTCAAGGACTACATCTCGACGCCCAAGTCGAATGGCTACCAGTCCCTGCACACCGCGCTCATCTACGAGAACTCGATGCGCATGGAAGTGCAGATCCGCACCCGCGAGATGCACCGCCTCAACGAGTTCGGCCTGGCCGCACACTGGGCCTACAAGCAGGGCGGCTCGCGCCCCGACGGGCAGGTCGGCTGGCTGCGCGATCTGATCGAGATCGTCGACAGCACGCACGACGCCGAGGAACTGCTCGAGAACACCAAGCTCGCGATCTACCAGGACCGCATCTTCGCTTTCACCCCCAAGGGCGCGCTGCACCAGCTGCCCAAGGGCTCGACCGCGGTCGACTTCGCCTTCGCGGTCCATACCGATCTTGGCAGTTCGGCGGTGGGCGCCAAGATCAACAACCGCCACATGCCGCTGCGCACCCGTCTCAACAATGGCGACGTGGTGGAGATCATCAAGAGCGAGGGGTCCGAGCCGCAGCTCTCCTGGCTGGGCTTCGTCGTGACCGGCAAGGCCCGCGCCACGATCCGCCGCGCGGTGCGCGCCAAGGAGCGCGCCGAGATCGCCGAGATCGGCTCCAAGCTTTACGACGAGATCGTCACCCGCCTGCCCCAGCGCATCGGCAAGAAGGCGCTCCACGCCGCAATGGAACGCCTCGGAATGCGCAGTGAGGAAGACCTCATGTTCGCGATCGGCTCGGCCCATGTGACCGACCGCGAGGTGATGGAAGCGCTGGTCCCGGGCAGCACCGAGACCATGCCCGACGATCCCGAATGGACCCGCAGCGAGAAGGCCATCTCGATCAAGGGGCTGACGGCGGGGATGGGATTCGAGCTCGCCAAGTGCTGCCACCCGGTGCCGGGCGATCGCATCGTCGGTCTGCGCCGTCCCGACCACAAGGTCGAGGTCCACACGATCGATTGCCTGACGCTGGCCAATGGCGTCGATGCCGACTGGCTCGACCTGTCCTGGGGCTCGCGCACGACGGGCGCGACCGGACGTCTGCGCCTCGTGCTCTACAACCGGCCCGGCACGCTGGCCGAAGTCACGCAGATCTTCGCCAACGCGCACGCCAACGTCGCCAGCCTCAACATGGTCCAGCGCGACGATCCCTTCGGCACCTACGAGGCGGATCTCGAAGTCGCCGACCTGGCCCACCTCACGCGCATCATCGCGGCGCTACGGGCAAGTGCGGCGGTGACCGACGCGGAGCGCATCTAGGCGCGGGCTAGAAGGTCAGCTCCACCTCGACTGGCTCATCTTCGGCTAGGTCTTCGGCCTTGCGCACGGCGGCCTTGATGGGGAGCAGCCAGGCGCCGTCGCCCTTGCTGGGAAAGACCGAGGTCGCAAAGCGCGTCGCTCCGATACGCGCCTGGACCTTGATCGAACCGAAGCCGCGCCCCAGGCCCTCCAGCTTGCGCATCAGCGCGGTCGCGCTCAGCGTCTCGGCATCGGCGCCGGTGATACTGAGGAAGTACCAGGTCCCCCCGTTCGCGCTGCCCGTCCAGCGCCAGAGCGAGGCGGTGTGCGTGAGTGTCTCGCTCATTTCGCGGCGTGGCGGATGGGCACGGGGATGTTGCAGATGTCGATGCCGCCTGTGGGCTGGATGTAGAATGTGTCCTTGCGGTTGGCGCGCGAGGCGACGTACTTTTCAAAGCTTACGCTGTCGGTGGCGAGATATTCGAAGGCGGAAAGGTCCGCCACTTCGTCACCCATGCGCACCGAGACGATGGGTGTGCGCTCCTGCGGCGTTTCGTAGAAGCTGAGTTCGCCCGTGCCGCGCGGCAGCGAGGAGAGGTACTCCATCCCTTCGATCACCCGGCCGACGACGGCGATGTTGCGGTCGAGCTGGCGCGGGGCCTGTCCGATCACCGCGTAGAGCTCGGCGCCGGTACCGGTGTCGGGCGAATAATTGCGGCCCACTCCCACCGCGCCGTAGCAGTGGAGGGGCCAGAATCTCGGGTCGGTCTCGTCGGGATCTTCCGGGGCATCGGTGGCAACCGGCCAGCCCTGGTAGAACTCCACCCAGGGCGCGTAGCTGTCGCGCATGTGCCAGCCCATGTCGGCCTTCGCGGTGGCTGTGGCGGGAATCGAGGCGGGAGGGAGATCCTCTCCGATGAACAGGGATTGCGAATCGACTTCGGCCATGTCGGCCGAGACACGCGCTTCCGCTGCGCACTCGGAGTAGTCCTCCTCCGCGAACGAGGTGGTGTAGTCCTCCTCGCCCGGCGTGCAGAGCCCGTCCGGCAGCGGCTTGGCCTTGGCCGGGTTTTCACCCTCTGGATCGCCCCATTGCACCACGTAGTTGTCCTGGACCCGGACAATGGCGATGCCGTCGTACCAGCGCGCGGCAACGAGCGCGCGCATGTTGTGCGTCCAGGGTACCGAGAAGGGTCGCGGCATGAGCTGGATCACCACCCGGCGCGGCGTGCCATCTGTGGCAGGGGCCAGGTCCATGACCATGAGATCGGACGGCGCGATCTTACGCCATTCCCGGGCCTCGGACGCCTTGACGATGCTGTCGGGTGTGACGTCCGGTGCTCCCTCCTGCGCCGCTAGGGGAACTGCAAGAGCGGACGTGGCGGCGAGCAAGGGCAGGAGATGCCGAAGGAAAATGCGCATGAAATGACGATGCCACGCGCTCAGTGCTTGCGAAAGCCAAAAAGTGGCGCTAGTGGCACGCGCTCCAGCGATGCGGAGCGGTGGCCGAGTGGTCGAAGGCGCACGCCTGGAAAGTGTGTATACGGTAACCCCGTATCGAGGGTTCGAATCCCTCCCGCTCCGCCACTGGTGGCAACACCCACATTCATAATCGTCCACGAAAAGCCAAGGAATACCTTGGCTTACGTGGTGATTCGCGTCCTCCTGCATCCAGCCTCATCCACCGGTGTCCGATTGGAAATGTGGGAAGGAATGTGGGAGAATTTGGGCATGGGAAAGCTCTCCGTAACCGCTGTAAAAGCCGCCACGCGACCGGGGCGATTGGGCGATGGTGACGGCCTCTACCTCGTCGTTCAGCCGGGTGGTTCGAAAAGCTGGGTCTGCCGGGTGCAGAAGCATGGAATGCGTCGCGACTTTGGCTTGGGCAGCGCCGCGAAGGTGTCGCTTGCCGATGCGCGCGAGCGAGCAAGGGAGATTCGGGGCTGGGTCGAGCAGGGGCTCGATCCGATCTTCGAGCGGCGAAAGGAGCAAGGCATTCCGACCTTTCGCGAAGCTGCCGCCAAGGTGCTCGCGAGCTATCGCAAGACCTGGCGCAACGAAAAGCATGAAGCCCAATGGTCGAGCACGCTCAAGGCCTATGCCTTCCCCCATATCGGGGATCTGCAGGTCAACGCCATCACCGGCCCCATGATCCGCAACCTGCTGGCGGAAATCTGGCTGACCAAGCCTGAGACCGCGCGGCGGGTGCGCCAGCGGGTCGGAACGGTCCTCGATTGGGCCTACGCGTCGGGCTACCGCGATTCGGAAGCGCCCATGCGCGCGGTGACGCGCGGCTTGCCGCGTCAGCCCAAGAAAGAGGGGCATTTCGCGGCCATGCCCTTCGACAAGGTTCCGGCGTTCTTGATTCGGTTGCGCGAGCGTGAGTCCTTCAGTCGTCTTGCGCTGCAGTTCGCGATCCTCACCGCCGCGCGCTCGGGGGAAGTTCGCCACGCAACCTGGGACGAGATCGACTTCGACGCCGCTCTTTGGACGATTCCCAAAGAGCGCATGAAAGCCCAGCGCGAGCATGTCGTGCCTTTGACGTCTCCAGCGCTGCGCATCCTTGAGCGTTGCAACGAATTACGGCTGGCCAATTGCCAGCTGGTCTTTCCGGGCGCGCGGCGCAATGCGCCGCTGTCCGACATGACGCTGACCAAGTTGCTCAAGGAAATGAAGGAGCCTTATACGGCACATGGCTTCCGGTCGGCCTTCCGCGACTGGGTGAGTGAGACGACCAATCACCCAGGCGATGTCGCCGAAGCGGCCTTGGCCCATGTGGTCAAGAACAAGACCGAGGCGGCTTACCGGCGCGGCAACCTCTTGGAGAAGCGACGTGGCATGATGAAGGACTGGGCTGCCTTTTGTGCGCCGCGCATGTGAGCTCGGTGAGGCAAAGCGGGCTGTGTGAAGGGCTGATGCAAGCGTTGCAGGCTGATCCGCGCCGATGGCGCGGCCGGGCTCTATTTCGCTGACGCTCAACCGAGCCACCGGCTGCGCCGCCGTCTCGTCGGCAGGGCCGTGACGATCCCTGTCAGGGGCGGGATGCGGCTCGCATCCCTTCAGCGGTCGCCGCGCTGACCCGCGCGGCGGCGTTGGCCTTTGTCGGCTCCAAGGTGACGGGGGGCGTCGCTGCCCGATAGCCCCGCCTCGACGGGGCGCAACCCGTCCGCTGCGCTCCCGGGTCCTTCACGTTGTTACGGCCTTGCAGGTGCTCCCCGCCTTTTGCCGGCGGGGCTGCTGGTTCGCTCCTGCCGCCCCCCGCTACCCTGGCGCCGGTCAATGGCGGTTGAAGGAAGGAGTGAAGGAGCATGGCCAAGGACAACCGTCAGAGCCTCTATGGAGAGGTCACGAACCGGATCATTGCCGAACTGGAGGAAGGCCGCGTGCCGTGGGTGCAGCCGTGGGACGCGGCGCGGTGCCCGGTGACGATGCCTCAGAATGGAGTAACCGGGCGAATCTACAGCGGCATTAACGTGCTGATCCTGTGGGCAGCCGGGATCGGAGGCGGCTATTCCTCGCAGCGCTGGCTTACCTACAAGCAAGCCGAGAAGGCAGGCGGCAACGTCAAGCGCGGGGAGAAGGGAACGGTCATCTGTTACGCGGATCGTTTCACGCCCAAGGACGAGGTGCAAAAGGCGCAGAGCGAGGACCGCGACGCGCGCACCGTGGCGTTCCTCAAGCGGTTCACGGTCTTCAATCTTGACCAGTGCGAAGGGCTTCCCATCGAGGCCGGTGCGGCCGCGAGCGTACCTGATCCGGTCATGACGCGGATCGAGGCCGACCGGATCATAAAGCTTTCAGGCGCGGACTTTCGGATAGGCGGGCGCGAGGCCTACTATGCTCCGGCCGAAGACTTCGTGATGGTGCCGCCACAGGTTGCTTTCCCCGATCCGATCAACTGGTACCGCACCGCGCTGCACGAACTGGGGCATTGGACCGGGCATCCCACCCGCCTCAACCGGGACCAGTCGGGCCGTTATCGCTCCTCGAAGTATGGCCGGGAGGAACTGGTTGCCGAGATGACCAGCGCCTTTGTCTGCGCCTCTTTGGGGATCGCGCCAAGCGTGCGGCATTCCGACTATATCGGTGCGTGGCTCACGGTATTGCGCGAGGACGAAAAGGCCATCTTTCGTGCAGCCAGTGCCGCCAGCAAGGCCGCCGATTACCTCCTTGCCTTCGGGGAGGATGCGGCATGATCCGGCCTCTTGCTTTCCTCGTCCAGCGTATCCGCGAGGCGTTCCTCAAGGGCGCCTTTACGGAGGTAACCGATCCCCGGCACCGGCGGTATATGCGCGCGATGGCCTCGCTTCCCGATGCCGAGCACGCGGCCTTTCGTCTGGCCCGCATCGAAGGCTTGAACGTGCCCCGGATCGCGGCCGAACTTGGTATCTCGAACGCGCAGGCCGAGACCCATCTGACCCATGCAATCGAAATGATCGCCAGTTCTCTGCGGCGTCAGGAACGCAAGGGATGGTGATATGCGCGCGGCCGGAGCCCACAGGGCCCCGGCCGCTATCATTTTGCACTTGGCAGCAAGGATGTTAGGCGCAAGTCTGTGCCCATGAAAACGAGCCTCGACCATCTCCCGGCGAACAAGCAGCGCGAGCTCGAACGCGTGGTGCAGATCGTCTTCGAGGAATTCGAGGACGCCTTCGCGCTTTCGACGCAGAACTGGAAGAAGAAGGGGCGCATCCTCAAGATCGTGCTCTACGGCAGCTATGCCCGGGGCAACTGGATCGACGAGCCGCACACCGCCAAGGGCTACAAGTCGGACTACGATCTGCTGGTGATCGTCAGCGACAAGCGGCTGACCGACCGGGTCAAGTACTGGACCCGCGTCGATGAGCGGCTGATGCGCGAATACGGCATCACCGAGAGCCTCAAGACGCCGGTCAATTTCATCGTCCACACCATGCAGGAAGTGAACGACGGGCTCGCCCAGGGGCGGTACTTCTTCATGGACATCGCCCGCGATGGCATCGCACTTTACGAGGCCGACGACAGCGAGCTGGCGACCCCCAAACCCAAGACCCCGCATGCCGCGCTGGATCTGGCGAAGGAGTACTACGAGGAGTGGTATCCTAGCGCTGTCGAGTTCATTGAAGGATACAAGTTTTATCGAGATCGGGAGAGCTGGAAAAAGGCCGCCTTCTTGCTCCATCAAGGCACAGAGGCTTTCTACCACTGTGTCCTGCTGGTCTCGACGTTCTACACCCCGCACGTCCACAATCTGGCGTTCCTGCGCACCCAGGCCGAGCGTCTCGATCCCCGGCTGGTCTACGCCTGGCCGCGCGAAAATCGCTGGCAGCGCGGCATGTTCGAGAAGCTCAAGGAAGCTTACGTCAAGGCGCGCTACTCCAAGCACTACACCGTGAGTGAAGAAGAGCTGACCTGGCTCGGCGAACAGGTCGAGGAGCTTGGCCGCGTCGTCCAGACCGTGTGCTCCGAACGCATCGCCCAGCTCGAAGAGACCGCCCGCGAAGCCAGCTGAGCGGCTGGTTTTCATTCCCTTTTAGACGCGCTCCTCGACCACGAAATCGAGCGTCAGTTGCAGCACATTCTCGTCCGCATCGGCGGCTTCAGGCTGCAGGGTTTCCTGGCCGCAAGCGAGCGTGATCCACTCGAAATTTGAGGCCAGATCGACCCGGTCACCGTCTTCGTGACGCGCGATGCGAACCTGCGCCGCACCCTCGACCGCGAGGGCAAAACGGCAGGTGAAAGCACCGTCCAGGAACGTCCCATGGATCAAGGTTCCATCCGAAAACGCCAGCGAAAAACCCTCGGCAATCCCGCGCGCCGGCACATCGAGACGTGTCTCGATATCGCCTGTCAGCAGCAGGCTTGGTTTGCCTCCACCCTCAATGTGAACACCCATGCTGCCATGCCTCCATGCGACTCGATGCGGGTACTCTAATATAGAACATAGAGCGAACATCGTGAAGGCCGCTTCCTCGGCGGGTCGGATGAGGGGAGGCAGACGGGGGTGATCGCAGGAGAGGGGGATAGGGCGTAAGGCAAGGTAAAGGCAGGTGTCTCTCGCCCCCTGCTAACTGTCTGTCTGCACATCGTTTTTGTGGGAGATTAGGCGCGCTTGGGGAACGTAGTATGCCTCCACGACGAGATTGCGCGGGAAAATCGCGTGGATTTGCACTGGTTTGGCGCGAGACATCGGTGGAGGACCTTGAAGCGTTGGGGCGGTCCTCCCTCATCGGGTCTTTTGGACCTGGAGGTGTACCTGATGGACGATGATTTCGATGTCTGGCTTGGCCATATGGGTAAGGAGCGCCCCCTTCGCCACGACCTGCGCCGCGCGGTCAACCAGGCGGGAGGGGACGGCGCCCGCAAGGCCCGGGCCCGAGGCCGGTTTACCGGCAGCCGGATCGGACGCGGATCGACCATTGGTACGGTACTGGGAAACGCCGGGCGTTTTTCCAATCCGCGCGCCCGGCGCGTGATCGTCAAAGCACGCTTCGTGAAGCTGGCGGGCAAGGGCGCCAAGGCCGCCGCCGCGCATCTGCGTTATCTCCAGCGCGAGGGCACCACGCGCGAGGGCGAACGCGGCGATCTTTACGGCCCCGATCGCGACGCGGTCGACGGCAAGGCTTTCCTCGAACGCGGCACCGGCGATCGCCACCAGTTCCGCTTCATCGTCTCGGCCGAAGACGGGGCGCAATATCCGGACCTCAAGCCACTGACCCGCGATCTCATGAAGGGCGTCGAAAAGGATCTGGGCACGCGCCTCGACTGGGTTGCGGTCGATCACTTCAACACCGGCCATCCCCACACCCATATCGTCGTGCGCGGCGTCGATGAACGCGGGCACAACCTGATCATCGCGCGCGATTACATCCGCCACGGCATTGCCGGGCGCGCGAGCGACATCGTCAACCGCGATCTTGGCCCGCGCACCGAGCACGAAATCGCGCAAGGCAATGCGCGTGAAGTGAGCCAGGAGCGCTTCACCGGGATCGACCGCCGCCTGCTGCGCGATCGCGACGAGAACGGCATGGCTTCGGCCTGGCACCGCGACCCGGCCGAGCAGGCCCTGCGTGCCGCTCGGCTCGGCACCCTCCAGCGCATGGGACTGGCCCACGAGGAGGGCAAAGGGCGCTACCGGCTCGAAGAGGGGGTGGAAGCGTCGCTGCGGACCATGGGCACGCGCCACGACATCATTGCCACGATGCACCGCGAACTGAAAGCCGCCCCGCAGGTGCTGGCGCATGACTACGCGATCTACGAACCGGGCAAGGGCCAGGAGCTGCTTGGCCGCATTCAGGCCCGTGGGCTCTCCGACGAAATCCGCGATCGCCACTACCTCATCGTCGAGGCGACCGACGGGCGCTCGCACTACGTCGATCTGGGCCATGATCTGGCCGACGGGGCGATGACCGGGCGCCTGGTCGAGATCGCGCCCAGCCGCCACGGCCTGCGCGCCTCGGACAAGACCATCATGGAGGTCGCCGAGGCGAATGGAGGGCGCTACAGCATCGCCGCGCACCAGGCTCACGATCCGGGCGCGACGCGCACCTTTGCCGAGGCGCATGTGCGCAGGCTCGAAGCGATCCGCAAGGCGACCCGGAAGCTGGAGCGCGCGAGCGATGGCAGCTGGGCGATCGGACGCGATCACACCGCGCTCGTCGAGGGCTACGAACAGGCCCGTGGCCAGCGCCGGCCCGTGCAAGTCTCTGTGGTAACCGAGCGCGACCTGACGAGCCTTGCCCGTCACGACGGGCCGACCTGGCTTGACCGCAAATGCCTGGAGCCCGGACGGCTGCAACTTGACGGTAAGATCGGCGACGAAATCCGCGACGGGCTCGCACGGCGTCAGCAATGGCTGATCGAACAGGATCTGGCCTGGCAGGAAGGGGAGGCGATGGTCTACAAACCCGACCTCATCGCGAGCCTCAAGCAGCGCGAGCTGACGCGCGTCGCCGGGCAGCTCGCGAAGGAGCTGGGCCTTGACTATTCGCAGAGCAAGGGCGGGTATCTGGAGGGCGTCTACAAGCAGCCCGTCCAGATTGGCGAGGACAAGTTCGCCGTGGTTGCGCGTTCGCGCGACTTCACGCTGGTCCCTTGGCAACCGGTGCTCGAACGTGAGCGGGGCCGTTTTGTCTCGGGGATCCAGCGGGGAGGCGCAATGAGCTGGACCATCGGCAAGGGCCGCGATCGCGGTCCGGAAATCGGCATGTAGATCGGCAGGGGCCCCAGCTGGCACCGGAGAGGTTCTGTCGGACCATGGCGTGCCGGTGCATCCTCGTACGCATGCAGACGACCAAGACCCGCCACCAGTTCTACCTGCCCGACGTTCTCTCGGCCAAGCTCGAGGTGGCCGCCGCCGCGCCCGAGAGCTCGAAGACCGACGTTCTGACAAAGGCGCTGACCGCGTGGTTCGCGGCCGAGGAGGGGCAGGTGATCGAAGCCAAGTTCGGGGCGACGCTTGCCCGTCAGGTGAAGGCCAGTGAAGCTCTCGAAAGGCAGATGGCGCATCTCACCGAAGTGGTCGGTCTGTTGGTACGCCATCAACTCACGATGACCGCGCACCATCCCGCCTTCGACGCCGAGACCCGGCACCTGGGCAAGCTTCGCTACGAGCAGTTCGTGCGCATGGCCGGTGAGCTTGCCGCCAAGGGCAAGGCATCGGGCCAAGGCCCCAAACCCGAGATCCAGCAGGAGTTCGATCTATGAGCGACAAGACCCAAGCCCCGACCGAGCCGATATCGGTGCGCATACCCGAGGCCTGTCGGCTCACCGGGATCGGGCGCTCCAAGCTATATGAGCTCATTGCTGAAGGCCGCATCGAGGTCGTCAAGGTAGGGGCGATCACCCTCGTGCCCTACGCCAGTCTGCGCGGGCTCATCGAGAAGGGCTGAACACGAAAGGAGATGAATGCCGCCGTCCACAATCTCGTCCGTTACGCCAAGGCCATGACCAATCGGAATAGTTCCGCCTGAAACACGGCATCATGCAGTGCGTCGTGATCGCCTTCAGTTTTCGGGGTCACGCGCTCTGATATACGGCTGGAGCGCGTATCGCCCCACGAGCAGCCTGTTTTACCCATATATAAGGCTTTGATGTCCAAGGCAGTGAAGCCGAACGGATTGGCTCCAGTGAACTTGTGGAAATAGTAGTTCACGAATGCCCAATCGAAGGGCGCGTTCAAGCCGACGAAGACTGGCTGGCTATCAGGGCCACAGACTTCGCCAATCCACGCTGCGAACTGACTCATCGCGTCCTGCGGTGTAAGGCCGGTCTCCTGCAGGCGTTCCAGCGACAAGGCAGACACATCAAGGGCAGCCGGCACGAACTTGTCGCTGGTCGGCTTGATCTCGCAGGAGAAGGCGGTGCCGGGCTGGTACGCCAGGCAGGCACCCAAGGTGAGCATGCTATACTCACCAGGGATCGGCCCAGCCGTCTCGACGTCGATCGAGATGAACACCTCGGTCTTTGCATCGCTCACAGGATTAGTCCTCCAGCATCGACCAAAGGCGGCCGGTTCTGGATGGCCGTCCAGTGCTCAAGGAAAGCGCGCTGCTTTTCCTTCACCGTGCCACCGGTCTTCCAGTGGTGGGCCGAGTAGGTTTTCAGGTCAAACGGCGTTTCCGAATTCTCACGAGCGGTGACCATGGTCGGGATGCGACGACCGAGCGCATACCCCAACTCGAGATAGCAGTTCGGGCGAGAGCCGGTGGTGTCGGCGATCACGAAGCTGCTGCGGTGCAGCTTTTCAAAGATGTCCTGGTCAATCCGAGAGTGGTCATAGCCCTGCACGCCGTCGATCACCGCGTACTGATAGCCCAGCTCTTCCGTCATGACCGGCTCAACTACCGTGTCGAAAAAGTTCTGCACTTCCTCGAAGTCAGGGTCGTTGGAATCAAGCAGACGCACGCCGAACGCCCGCGGCCTCTCCAAGGCTTCCAGCAAGTCAACCAAACTGTCTACGCGCTTCTGGAGACTGTCCCGCTCACCCCACCAGATGCGGTTCATCGCATCGTGCGAGCTTCCCCCGTCCGCGATCCGGAAAAGCCGGCTGCTATTATCGCCGGTCATGCCAAAATCGAACAGGCGGCGGCTCCCCTCGGACTGGCCAACTAGAGGAAGACAAAGCGGGACAACCGGGCGCCCAACCTCGTGGTAAAGGTTGGCAAGATACAGCACTCCGTCAGTCCCGCCCAACGTGATCAAGATGTCACCGTTGCGCGCCTGGGCTTCCATGCGCTTCGCCGCCATGTTCCAATGCGAAGCGTTCTCCAGACGAACCATCGATCCGGCGCACAGCTCATCCCAGAGTTCGGCGAACTGCGTCGGGATCTGGTCCCTGGTCTTATGATGCTGCACGGCAACGGCCATCGGCCCAGGAACCCCGGCAGGCCGCTGGGTGTACGCATCACGGATCGATTTCCAGATGAGCCAGTCGAAGCAAATCGGGAAACCATCGACTTCCCGATGAGGCTCCCCGTCAACCGGCACCACAAAGTTGGCGCCGAGCTTGACCAGGCGCTTGACGAGCGCAGCGACGAACTCTCGGCTCGCTTCCACGTCGGTGGCCTTCGCTATCGCCGGGTCTTTGTCGATGCTGCCGGAAATATGGATCCGACGACCAAAAAGAGGAGACCTGTGCATCACTTGTCCTCCATCACACTGGAGCCGCTGATAGTCAGCGCCGTCGACTTCAGATGATCGAACGTCAGCGGGCCGTTGGGGAAAGCGCGCGCGACGGCGGCCGGGTAGAAGCGGGTGCGGAAGTCAGAGAACGTCCAGCCCGGCTCGTCGTTGCGCGGCCCGCTGGCTGAAACGAGCTCGCTGAGCTGCTCCCTATTGAGGTTCAAACCCTGAAGGTCCATCTGAAGAAGCTGCTCACGCTCGTGATCAGTGGGACGCTCGAACTTTTCGACCACGGCCGCACGCCGACGCAGCGCCGGATCGAGGGCGCTCAGCCGGTTTGTGCACAGGATCACCGCGATACGGCCATTGAAGCGGCGCAGATCATCGATGGCCTGGATCAGCGTGTTCACCGCGACCTTGTCCTCGTGATGGCTGTGATCCTGCGCCCGAGACGCAGCAAGGCTATCTCCTTCGTCAATAACCAGGACCGCGCGGCGGCTCTTGCCCGCAGTATCGATCACCTGGCGGAAGGCTTCTGTGAGCAACGTGCCCATTTCACCAACCATGCCGGTCCCACGCACGCGGTTCGAGAGCCGGAACAGCACGCTGTCCTCCACCCTCGCCTCGGTCATGAGCTTATTGGCGATGGTTTCCGCCATCGCCGTCTTACCCGTGCCGACATCCCCATGAAAAATGACCAAAGGGTACTGGTCCGAAACCCGGTCGCAGATCGCCAGCCTCTCTCCGTGGAACTGACGGCTCCACGCCTGCAACTTGTCGCCGCTAAGCAGCAGACGCATCTGGTCATGGACACGCGCGTAACGCGCTTCGAAACCGAGAAGCGTAGTTTCCCGCGCCGCTAGTGTGGCGTCAGGGACGAGGGTCTCGCTGTCAAAAATAGAGGGCTTGCTCACTTCTTCCAATCCTTCCGCTGCAGCCCGAAGCTGTTGCTGGTGTAGTTGCGACCATCACTCCCGCTCAGGGAGGCATGGCTGGTATCGTCGTTCGTGGGGCTCCAAGAGACCTTGAGCTTGCTCTTCATGGCGTCCTTGGCATCAGCATCGTAATCCGCCGTGTACCGAAGGACGATCCGGAGCCATGCGCCAGAGACCTTATCCCAGCGGACCCCGCCTGGCCTGCTGCTGGTGAAGCTACCCGCGTCGGTATCGACGTGGTACTTGACCGCCTGAAGTTCAGTCGTGCCCTCCAGGTGGGTCACATCCACCCAGGCAAGATAGCCCTTCTTGGCGAGCTGCTCGACGTCGTGAGCGTACCGATCAGCCTCTTCGAGGGACCAAGCGCCAGTGCTCTCGGCCATCATGCGAAAATCGGCCTTCAGGCGCAGAACAACCTTTTCAACGTCGGTGGTCGTGTAGGAGGCCGAAACTGTGCGCGTCACCGTATTCATTACGAAGCCTCCGTCTTGAAAGAACGACCGAACACTTCCTTCCAGATCGAATCGTCATCCTCGGTCGACGCAAAGTGGGCGGTTTCCCAAGCCTCGTGAGCGGCGGCAATGATCTGCTTGCGCTCGTCCTCGGTGATACGGCTAGCCACATTGTTCGAGCTGCACACCGGGTCGAGAATGACGACCGGGTCATTGAAGGTCGGTCGGATGACCCTGTTCTCAGGGAACGAGATCACGTCCTTCAGGCCGGACTGCGCAATGTAGAGCAGGAACTGGCGGAACCGCTCTTCGATGCTCCCGTCCTTCCCCTGCTTGTCGAGAAGGTAGGCCATGATCAGTTCAATGGCGAAGGACTTGAGCGGTTTGAGTTCAGTGTGGTTGCGCCACTTCTTAGCCAGGCGAACCAACGTACGATAATCGCTGTCTTTGTCCTTACGGTCCTTGACGAACTTGATCTGACAAGGAGCGCAGGTCTGGACCTTGGTGCCATCCTGAACGTCGAACTGCCAGCCGTACTCCTCACGGCTCTCATCCTGGACAACTGGGACGATATCGACGCTGAGGCCGCTTTTCACGAACTGCACGGTCGCAGCCTTACGCTGGATCGTGAAGTCCTCGACCGACTTGTTAGGATACTGATTCAGAAGCAGATCGTAAATCTGCTTACTCAAGCTCTCGCCCGTTTCAGAACCGGCATCCTTGCCGCTGACGTAAAAGACAACGTCAACATCGACCGGGCTGTCAGCGGACTTGCGAAGGATGGTGTACTTGGCGAACGAGCCTGCCTTCGTCACCTTCGTGATCTTGATCTCCGTCTTGTCACGGACGTTCTTGCGCAGGCTCTCGATCAGGCGATCGACCTGCTGGTGATATTCGGTACGCTTGTCGGCGGGAAGCCGCAGCACATTGCTATCGTAGTAGCGCAACTGGGTGTCGCTGAGAGGCATTGGGAGAGTCCTTGTGAAACGGTATCGAGTGATCGTTCGTTCAAGGCAAAGCGCGGCCGTACCCCAGAATCGAGGTTCTTGGGGGAGATGCGATTGACATGATTCGCCGATACGAGTAATTTCTACATGGGCATCAAAACTATGTCCATGTACTTTCTGCGCCCATGTGAGGTTTCATGTCCGAAGAGCAATCGAAGATCAAATGGGGAGTCGAGCGCCGCCTCGAGTTCATCGAGTTTCGATTGCTCTGGGAAGACGGCATCCGTCGTTCGGACATCATGAAGATGTTCAATGTTTCAGAACCGCAGGCTTCCAAGGACCTGACGTTGTATCAGGAGATGGCTCCAGAGAACGCAACTTACGATAAAATTTCCAAGCGCTATGTCGCTGCGGACGGGTGCAAGCCCGTGTTCTTAAAGGCCGGTTCGACCGAATATCTGCGCCGTCTGCGATCTCTGGGCGAAGGACTTTTAGAGTCTGGTGAGAGCTGGATCGGCAAGCCGCCAGAGATCGATGTCGTTGTAAGTCCGACCCGCGAGGTCAACGAGACATGTCTCCACACCGTTCTTCAAGCGATCCGTGAAGAACGATCGCTGGACATCTTTTACCAATCAATGGGCAAGGAGCGTCCAACTCCAGTGTGGCGGCGCATTACGCCGCATGCGATGGGATACGACGGTTTCCGATGGCATGTCCGCGCATTTTGCCATCAGGCAGAACTGTACAAGGATTTTCTCATCCCCCGCATCTTCGAGACCCGCGACTTCGGCGAACCTGGCCAAAGCGGTAAACTGGATCGGTTCTGGCACGAAAAATTCGCGATCATCATCGCTCCGCACCCTGACCTGAGTCCGCAACAACAAACGATGGTCATCAAAGACTACAGCATGGACGCTGATGGTACGAAGAGCATCGAAGTCCGTTATGCGATGCTATATTATGTGCTCAAACGTCTCGGTTTAAATGATGCACCAGAAAATAAGGAAGCCCGCACTCAGCATATCGTCCTTCGGAATGGCGCTGAAACCAAGCAGGCGCTTGAGCAAGCTGATTGGACGCTTTGATACCGGAGAGGGATCCCCCTCTCCCCTTCGCCTCGATTGCGCCTACTGAAGCGGCTCGGCCTTAATACTCATGTCGACGCTCGCCCCATCCACCAGCAACACATCATTGTCGCCGCCCCCTCCGAACTCCTCGAACGAATGAGGAACACCGCATGACTCTGGGTCATGATATTCTGCACCGTACGCTTTTGGAACCGGACACGACCTGCCATGACAAAACTTGAAGATATCAAACCTGGCGGGCGTGTCTCTGGCGTTATGCCCGGCGGTGCCGTGGAAGTAGTCTCTGTCGAATGGATCGGCAACCAAGCTGTCAACGTCGTATATCGACAGTCGAGCGGATCGGTCGCTGAAACGACAATCTATCGCGACGATGAACATCGCCTCAATGTCCAATCCGCAGGTCGGAATTGGTCATTCGATGCCGATGGCGCTCTCTTGCGCCTGGTGACCGAGGCAAACCGGATCAAACTGGCCCATTTCTTCGACCCCTATCTCGCGATCCATACCAGCCAGGTCGATCCTCTTCCCCACCAGATTTCTGCGGTCTATGGGGAAATGCTGCCACGGCAACCGTTGCGCTTCCTGCTGGCCGACGATCCCGGTGCCGGGAAGACCATCATGGCTGGCCTCTTAATCAAGGAGCTTATCGCTCGCAGTGATCTGGAGCGGTGCTTGGTGGTCGCTCCGGGCAGCCTTGTCGAACAGTGGCAGGATGAACTGGGAGAGAAGTTCGGCCTGGAATTTGACATCCTGAGCCGAGACATGATCGAGAGCTCCCGCTCAGGTAATCCATTCAACGACTGCAACAGGATGATCGCTCGACTGGATGTCCTAGCGCGCAACGAAGAGCTTCAAGAAAAGCTCCTCAAGTCGACCGAATGGGACTTAATCATCGCTGACGAAGCCCATCGAATGTCCGCGACATTCTTCGGCAGTGAGGCGAAGTACACCAAGCGCTACCAGCTTGGGCAGAAGCTGGGGCAGGTCTGCCGTCACTTCTTGCTAATGTCGGCCACACCGCACAATGGGAAAGAACGCGACTTTCAGCTATTCATGGCTCTGTTAGACGGCGACCGGTTCGAAGGGCGCTTCCGGGACGGTGTCCATGTCGCAGACGTTGAGGACATGATGCGCCGCCTGACCAAGGAAGAGCTGCTGCGGTTTGACGGTCGCCCGCTCTTCCCCGAGCGCCGCGCCTACACAGTCAAATACGACCTCTCCCCTGAAGAGGCTGAACTTTATACCGCTGTTACGGACTATGTCCGTGACGAGATGAACCGCGTCTTGCGGTTCGCCGAAACCGATGGGCGCAAGAAGAACAACGTCGGCTTCGCGCTGCAGATCCTTCAGCGGCGCTTGGCCTCAAGCCCTGCTGCGATCTACCAGTCCCTGAAGCGTCGCCGGGAACGGCTTGAGGCAGAGCTGAGCGAAGTGCGGCTTGCGGCCAAAAGTGACCGGGCGGGCTTCGCACAGCCCAAGGTCAACCAAGACCTGCTGACCAATATGGATGAGTATGGTCAGGACGAAATCGACGAGATGGAAGACCTGATCTCGACCAGCGCTACCAGTGCCGAGACGGCCGAACAGCTGGAGATCGAGGTTGAAACCCTGAAAGGTCTTGAGGGCATGGCCCTTCGTGTCCTGCATTCCGGGCACGACACCAAATGGCAGCAACTCGACAAGATTCTTGATGATGATCTGATGCTCGATCCTGACGGGCATCGTCGCAAGCTGATCATTTTCACCGAGCCGAAAGACACGCTCGAATACCTCCGCAATAAGGTGACCGCGCGCCTCGGAAAACCTGATGCAGTGGACGTGATCTACGGGGGCGTGACGCGGGAAGAGCGCCGCAAGGTCGTCGAGCGCTTCATGCAGGACAGGGATATGCTTGTCCTCATTGCCAACGATGCGGCGGGGGAAGGCGTCAACCTTCAGCGCGGCCACCTGATGGTGAACTATGACCTGCCGTGGAACCCGAACAAGATCGAGCAGCGGTTCGGCCGTATCCACCGGATCGGGCAAACCGAAGTGTGCCACCTCTGGAACCTCGTCGCGAAAGGCACCCGTGAGGGCGACGTCTACGCGCGCCTGCTAGAAAAGCTGGAAGCCGCCCGTGAGGCTCTGGGCGGACGGGTCTATGACGTCCTGGGCGAGCTTTTCGAGGATCGCCCGCTTCGAGACCTGCTGCTGGAAGCGATCCAGTACAACGACGATGAGGACGTGAAGGCCCGCCTCTACAAGGCAGTCGACGGCGCAGTCGATCAGAGCCACCTCCTGACCCTTTTGCAGAAGCGGCAACTCACTAACGACACAATGCCAGAGGCTCAAGTCCAAGAGCTCCGGATCGCGATGGAGAAGGCCGAAGCGCAACGCCTTCAACCGCATCACATCCAGAGTTTCTTTGTCGAGGCGTTCCAGCGCCTCGGCGGACAGATCAAGCGACGCGAGGAAGGCCGGTGGGAAATCACTCATGTCCCGCTCATCATCAGGGAACGGGACCGCCAGATCGGTGGCGGAGCACCGATCCAGAAGAAGTACGAACGGATCTGCTTCGAGAAGTCGAAAATCAACCAGCAGCCGGTGGCAGCCTTCGTCTATCCGGGGCACCCCTTGCTGGACGCGGTGATCAGTATCGTCCGCGAGCAGAGCGATCATTTGATGAAGCAAGGGGCCGTGCTGGTCGACGACACCGACGACGGAACGGCAGTCGAAGCCCTCTTCCTGCTGGAGCACTCGGTTCAGGACGGGCGTCCTGGTCACGCAGGCAATGCCAGCCTTGTCTCGCAGAAGCTTCAGTTCGCAACGGTCAATCAGGCAGGCGAAATTCATGATGCCGGGATCGCGCCGCACCTGAACCTGCGGGCCGCGACACCGGAAGAGATCGCCTCTGTTCAGGCAGAGATCAGTGCCCCCTGGCTCACAGCAGACCTGGAAAGGCGCGTGGTCCAATACGCGACCATCGAGCTTGCCCAAGGCCATGTCGCCGAAGTGCGAGAGCGGCGCCTCCCCGAGATCGACAAGGTCGAGCACGAGGTCAAAGCTCGACTGAAGAAAGAGATCAACTACTGGGATTCTCGCGCGGCCGAGCTGAAGGAAGAGGAAAAAGCGGGCAAGAAGGTCCGGTCCAACTGGCGCAATGCAGAGCGCCGGGCGGAGGACCTGGCCGAACGCCTGCGCCGACGTCTTGAGTTGATCGAACAGGAGCGGTTCATCACGTCCCAGCCGCCGCGCGTCCGTGGCGGCATGGTCGTGGTCCCGAGAGGCTTGCTCCTGAGCAAGGGCAGCTCTGCCAAGCCCAATGGCTTCTCTGAAGACCCTGAGGCCCGCCGCGCGATCGAGCTGAAGGCGATGAGCGCCGTCATGGCCGCCGAACGTGCCCTTGGAAACGAGCCCGAGGATGTGTCGGCCCGCAAGATCGGCTACGACATCGCGTCCTTCGACCCCGACACCAACCACATGCGGTTCATCGAGGTCAAAGGCCGGATCGACAGCGCCGATACGGTGATGCTGACCCGGCAGGAAATCATCACCTCGCTCCACGAGCCCGAGAAATTCATTCTCGCCATCGTGCAGGTCAACGAGGGGTTCACCGCAGCCCCGAGGTATCTCCGCGGTGCGCTTGACTCGCGTGAACCGCCGTTCGATCAGAACGCAATTCAATTTAATATCAAACGCCTGCTGGAGCGGGCAGAGGTGCCATCGTGAGCCAAACATACAAGAAAAAACTGATCGAGGTCGCCCTTCCTCTCGAAGCGATCAACGCGGCGTCGGCGCGGGAGAAGTCGATCCGGCATGGGCATCCCAGCACCCTGCACCTGTGGTGGGCGCGGCGGCCGTTGGCAGCGTGTCGGGCGGTGCTGTTCGCGCAGCTGGTGGATGACCCCTCCAGCCACCCGGATCAATTCCCGACCGAAGAGGCGGCGGAGGCCGAGCGTAAGCGCTTGTTCCAGATCATCGAAGAACTGGTGAAATGGGAAAACTCAACCAACGAGGAAGTCCTGGAGCGGGCGCGGGCGGAAATCCGGCGCAGCTGCGGGGGTAAACTGCCGCCGGTCTATGACCCGTTCTCGGGAGGTTGCTCGATCCCGTTGGAGGCGCAGCGCCTGGGCCTGCCCGCCTATGGGTCGGACCTGAACCCGGTGGCGGTGATGATCGGCAAGGCGATGATCGAGATCCCCCCGAAGTTCAAGGACATGGAGCCGATCCATCCGGGCATCAAGGACCGATCCTTCTATCGCAATGCCGAAGGACTGGCCGAGGATGTGAAATACTACGGCGAATGGGTGCGTGAGAAGGCTTGGGAACGTATTGGGAAGCTCTACCCACAAGTAGAACTTCCGAAAGCGCAGGGCGGGGGCAAGGCAACAGTAGTCGCATGGATATGGGCTCGGACAGTACCGAGCCCCGACCCGGCGTTTGCCGACGTTCAGGTTCCAATAGCTTCAAGCTTCCTACTGAGTTCAAAAGCCGGAAAAGAAGCTTGGATTGAACCTAGTGTGGATCGTCAGACGAAGACGATCTCTTATAGCATAAGGCACGGCGGAACAAAGGCTGAGTTGGCAAACGCCAAGGAGGGGACCAAGGCCGGTCGCGGCGCAAACTTCCGTTGCATCATATCAGATACCGCAATCACACCGGACTATGTGAAATCCAAAGGACGATCCGGCGAGATGGGACAGACCATGCTTGCCATTGTTGCGGAGGGCAATCGGTCCCGCGTTTATATGGCTCCTGTCGAAGGACAGAGTGACCTTGCAATGTCGGCGATGCCAGAGTGGTCACCAGAGACGCCACTACCAAATGATCCTAGAAATTTCTGGACGGTAGATTACGGGCTAGACACCTTTGGGAAGCTTTTCACAAATCGGCAGCTGGTTGCATTGAATACCTTCAGCGACCTGATCCAAGAAGTGCGTGCTAAAATTGAAGCCGACGCAATTGCCAATCTATCTGCTGACGCAATACATCTTAGAGATGGCGGAAAAGGCGCTAAAGCCTATGCAGAAGCCGTAAGCGTGTATTTGGCGTTCGCCATTGATCGTCTTGCTGATGCAGGCAGCTCCATTGCCACGTGGTCATCTTCAGCGTTCATCCGCTTTACCTTTGCCCGTCAGGCTATCCCAATGACCTGGGATTTTGCAGAGTGTAACTTTTTCAGCGATAGCACCGGTAACTTCCTAGGTGCAGTGGACTGGGTTTGGAAAGCACTCTCAGGATTAGTGCCTGTTTCAAATGGCACCGAAGTTCAGAATGACGCGCAAAGCGTTCAACTTCCTGAAAATTCGGTAATCTCCACTGACCCGCCATACTACGACAACATCGGTTACGCCGACTTGTCTGATTATTTTTACGTCTGGCTCCGTCGTAACATAAAAGACGTTTATCCGAGTATTGGTAGTACTCTTGCTGTCCCAAAAGCGGAGGAATTGGTTGCCTCTCCGTATCGACATGGCGGAAAATCTAAGGCGGAAGATCATTTTCTAACGGGCATGACATCGGCAATATCAAGTTTGGCACAGCAATCTACCGCTCAGTTCCCCGCAACGATTTACTATGCATTCAAGCAGAGTGAGGTGGAGCAGGATGGTCTAAGTTCCACGGGATGGGCGACATTCTTGCAGGCTGTAATCGAAGCTGGCTACGCGATTGTCGGCACGTGGCCAGTACGAACAGAGCGATCCGCCAGGACCATCGCAACGGGGACCAACGCACTCGCCAATTCCGTAGTCCTTGTTTGCCGTAAAAAAGATGCCTCCGCCGAGACCATCACTCGTGCAGAGTTCATCCGCGCACTCAAACGAGAACTTCCACCCGGCATCACGGAACTTCAAGCTGCCAACGTATCACCGGCCGACATGCCGCAATCGGCCATCGGCCCTGGCATGGGTGTCTTTTCTCGGTACGCCGCCGTGCTTGAAGCAGACGACAGCCCGATGACGGTCAAGACCGCCTTGCAGCTGATCAACGCTCAGCTCGACGAGTTTCTGAACGACCTGCATGGCGAATTCGATGCCGAGACCCGCTTCACCGCGACCTGGTTCCAGCAGCACGGGTTCGACAAGGGCGAGTATGGCACCGCCAACAGCATCGCCACGGCGCGCGGCATCTCGGTCGAAAGTGTCAAACATGCCGGGATCGTCGAAAGCTCGGCCGGGAGCGTGCGCATCTTCAAGCGCGACGAGATCGACCCAGAATGGGACCCCGAGACTGATGATCATTTCACGATCTGGGAGGCTTGCCAGCACCTGATCCGCACGCTGGAAAATGACGGCGAGTATGCGGCGGCGGAACTGCTGAAGAAGATCGGCAGCGAGCGGGCCGAAACGGTCAAGGACCTTGCCTATTACCTCTACGACGTCTGCGGCAACAAGCGCCAAGATGCGAAGGAGGCGACCTCCTACAACGGCCTGATCGCCGTCTGGACAGATTTGACCCGGCTGGCGGCCACGATTCACGTGTCCGACAAGAACCGCCAGACCCGCATGGATATTTGAAGGTGATCTGAGATGGCAAAAAGTACGCGCCAATATGTGTTCGAGGGGATGGAGCATATGCAGAAGGGCCTTCAGCCCTTCGTGATGCAACGTCTCGAAGCGGGGATAGGCAAGGGATGGCCGCAGGACGTGATCTCGCGCTTCCCCGAGTGGCGGCCGGAATCCAACGGCAAGTTTACCCCGGATACGCAGAAGCTTCTGAAGATCATGGAGCGTCTCTGGAACGAGGCGTTTCGCGACGTTCTGGACCGGACGCACCGCTCGATCGTCAACGAGCTGATCGACGTCCGCAACAAGCTTGCCCATGACGGCAAGTTCTCTTACGACGATGCGGAACGGGCGCTGGACAGCATGCGCCGCATCCTCGACGCGGTGAGCGCCGGGGACAGCGCCGACGAGATTGGCAAGATGCGGGAGTCGATCCTGCGGACCAAGTTCACCGAGCTTGCCCGGAACGAGGAGCGCAAGAAGAGCAGCTCCACGACGATTTCGACCGAGACCGTTTCGGGCCTTCTGCCCTGGCGGGAAGTGGTGGAGCCGCATCAGGACGTGGCGACCGGCGAGTTCCAGCAAGCCGAGTTCGCGGCCGACCTCGCCAAGGTCCACAAAGGCACAGCGGCGCAGGAATACTGTGACCCGCGCGAGTTCTTCAGCCGGACCTATCTGACCGAGGGCCTGAGCGCCCTGCTCAAAGGCGCGGCCAAGCGCCTGTCCGGGGCCGGTGGTGATCCGGTGGTCGAGCTGCAAACTAACTTTGGCGGCGGCAAGACGCATTCGATGCTGGCGCTTTATCACATGGCTGGGCAAACCCGTGTCGGCGATCTGCCGGGCCTCGATCAGCTGCTGTCGCGCAACGGGCTGGATGTTCCCGATGAGGTCAATCGCGCCGTTCTGGTCGGGACGTCACGCGGCCCGCAGGACGTCATTACCCTGGAAGGCGGACAGGTCATCAAGACGACTTGGGGGGAGCTTGCTTGGCAGCTTGGCGGTCAGGCTGGCTTCGACATGATCGCGGAAAATGATGCCCGCGGTATCGCGCCGGGCTCGAACCTGCTGGAAGAGATCTTCAACAAGTTCTCGCCCTGTCTGATCCTGATCGACGAATGGGTCGCCTATCTGCGCCAGATCTACAAGATCGAGGGGCTGCCGTCCGGTTCGTTCGACGCGAACCTATCCTTTGTCCAAGCGCTGACCGAGGCGGTGAAAGCTGCACCGCAAACGCTGCTGGTCGCTTCTTTGCCTGCCTCTCAGATCGAGGTCGGCGGTGAGGGTGGGCAGGAAGCTCTGGCCCGTCTGAAACAGACCTTCAGCCGTGTCGAAAGCTCTTGGCGACCGGCATCTCAGGAAGAAAGCTACGAGATTGTCCGGCGGCGTCTGTTCAAGGAAATCCCGAGTGATAATTATCGTCATCGCGATAACACCCTGAAGCAGTTCGCGAAGCTGTATCGAGAGAGCCCGAATGACTTCCCGCAGGGCTGCGCCGACGAAGACTATCGCCGGAAGCTGGAGAAAGCCTATCCGATCCACCCGGACCTTTTCGATCAGCTCTACACCGCTTGGGGGTCGCTTGAGAAATTCCAGCGGACCCGTGGTGTTCTGCGTCTCATGGCCCAGGTCATTCATGAGCTTTGGATGTCCGGCGATCCTTCCGTCATGATCATGCCAGGTAGCGTGTCCATCAGCTCTGAACGCGTGGAACCCGAGCTTCTGCACTATCTGGACCCGTCGTGGCAGTCGATCATTGCGGGCGACATTGATGGCACATCTTCAACACCGTACAGGGTCGACCAAGCTGCGCCGAACCTGAACCGCTACTCGGCCACGCGCCGTGTAGCCCGCACGGTTTTCATGGGAACGGCCCCGCTGCACTCTCAGGAGAACAAGGGGCTCGATGACAAGCAGATCAATCTCGGGGTCGTGCAGCCCGGAGAGAAGATCGCAATCTTTGGCGACGCACTGCGCCGCCTGACCAACCAAGCTAAGTTCATGCATGGTGAACTTGGTCGATACTGGTACTCGATGTCCGCGAGCCTCAACCGGGTGGCGGCAGATCGGGCAGGACAACTTGAGGACGCGCTTGTCCTTGTCGAAATCGATAAGGCTCTGTCGACCTACATCAACGGCATTGCAGATCGTGGGAACTTCGATGCCGTCCAGGTTGCCCCGGACAGCTCCGCAGCTGTGCCAGATGAGGCGGGCGGTGTCCGTGCCGTGGTTCTTGGCGTGGCGCATCCGCACAGTGGCCGAGACAACTCGGATGCGATGACGGAAGTGAAGGACATCCTGCTTCAACGAGGCTCAACGCCGCGCGTTTATCGCAATACCTTGGTTTTCCTGGCTGCAGACGCCCGTCAGCTCGACAACCTGAAAGACGCCATGCGCTCTCTCTTGGCATGGGATGGGATCGTTCGAGATGCGAACAGCGGACGCCTGGACCTCAAATCCAGCGAGATGTCTCTCGCCAAAGACAAGGCTCAAGAAGCCAAGGAGACCGTTCAGACCAGGCTCAAGGAAACGTGGGCTTTCTTGATCTATCCTTATCAGGACAGCGCGCAGACCGACGTCGGCTTCTCATCGGCCCGCATTCCAGCTCAGGATGGCCTCTTGAGCCGGGCAAGCAAGAAGCTCGTCAGCGAGGAAGCTCTTCTTCCCGAGATTGGCCCGGAGCGCCTGAACCGTGAGCTAGAAAAATACATCTGGAACGATCGCGACCACCTGCATCTCAAGGACCTGTGGGAATACCTGAACCGGTATACTTACCTGCCCCGCCTGAAAGATCGAGATACCTTGATCCGCTGCGTTCGTTCTTCGATAGCGCAAATAGTGGCGGGCCCCTTCGCGTATGCTGAAACTTTTGATGAAGCTCAGAGCGAATACCGTGGTCTTTCCATCGAAAACGCAGGAAGCGCAGCCATCACGATTGACGCCGACAGCGTCATTGTAAGACCGACTGTTGCTGAAACCGCGAGAGCAAAACAGGTGCTAAATCAAGCGGAAAGGACAACCAGTACCTCGGTAACTTCATCTGGTGCCCCAGTCTCGCCGACAATAGTCGACGGGGAGCGTGAAGGCGGTGGCACTGTCCCAGGGGGGGCAGCCCCCGAAGCTCCCAAAGACCCAACTAGGTTCCAAGGCACTGTCATGATCTCGGCTGACCGCCCTGCGAGAGATATGGCCCAAATTGTTGAGGCCATCGTGGAGCAACTGACAACGGTCCCTGGCGCCGAGGTCACGCTGCGGTTGGAGATCGATGCTGAGGTACCTTCTGGCCTAGATCGGTCGAAGGTCAGGACGCTGACCGAAAACGCTTCAACATTGGGTTTTATCGACAAGGTGATAAACTGACCACCTTGTCGGGCAGAGGAACGCTTTTCGTGTCGCAACGGTCGCGGTTGGTTATTCAGCTGCAAACAATGCTTCTACGTCCGAGAGTGGGAGGAACATGCGGAGGTTTTGTTTCGGCAGCGAGGTGAACCCGTACGAGCGATAAAGTTGCGTCCTTCGTTTAACTTCGCTTGGTGAGCCACAATCGAGTACATCCAGAAGGACGACGCGAATGCCGATCGCCTCGGCTGCGCGTACGATGCGTCTTAGGCAGTCAACGAGGAGGTCGCCTCCGTAGCCCCGGCCCTGATAGCGGCTGTCGACGCCAATCATGGAAATGAAGGCGGCAGGGATCGTTCCATGACCCGGGCGGTCCCGTCTGAATTTCTCGGGTAGGTTTGCGTAGTGGATCGAATGGGCGTTAAGGGCGTAGAAGCCGACGATCGATCCATCTGGCTCAGTCAGAACGTGAACCCGTATGTTACCGGCGCGGGCGAGCTTGTTCGCCGTGCGCTTGAAGAAGTTGTCGACCTGTTCAACGCCACATGAAAAGGCCGCTCGATCGTGCCTGGACGGATCGAGCGGCTCAATAATGAACTTCGCATTTGCCCTAGTGTCGGTCACTTGCTCTCGATTGTCTCTTTGTGACGGGCAAAGGCTGCGCGCAGTTTGTCAGTCGGCGCAGGGGGGCGATCTAGCGCGGCAAAAAACGCTTCGTGATCGACTGCGCTTAGCGTCGTGCGTTCATGGGTCGAGATCGTCTCCATTGCGGCACGATACGCAGCGTTCATTGTGAAGACGGAATCATCCACCCCTGAAAGCGCAGCGGCTTTCTGGATGGCGTCCTTGATGCGCGGCTTGGTGCGAAACGACATGCGTTCGGTGCTACGTTCATCGATTGAACTCGTCACGTCGTTGTGTGCCAGCATGGCGACCTCCTTTAAGGAAGTTAATGTACGCCGATGTGGCGCATATGTCAATATTGTGTGCCGTAGCGGCGTACAAGGTGCCGTGAAATTCACGGGCCAAAGTGGTGATGGGAGGTCGTTGACGAATGCCTCTGGACTTGCTCGTCGATGATCGACATACTCACTAAATCACCGGAAAAATTAGATGTTCTGAGTGCATGAGGTAATAAATGTGGGAAATCGGCGTGGGGCGATTTGAATAGGTGAAAGCTTTCAGGGCCTTATATTTTGTCCTGCAAGTCCCTCCCGCTCCGCCATTTTCCTGATCGTCGATGTTCGCGATTGCCCGCTAAAGGGCAGACTTCGGGGGTTTTCCTTTTTCGGTGCCCAAGGCTGTTCGCACCTGACCGGGGCTTGCCAGTGTCTAGGCTTAGGGTCGGTCGGCCAGGTGGCGATGAACACTCAGGTCAAGTCCGGCGCCGCGCCGGTCAGATAATTCGACCATCGCTGCATGAGCTTTCGGCGCTTCTCCAGCGCGGGCATCGAGGAAGTGGGGGACGGGGAATGATGCAGGGGCAAGCATGGCCCGTCCAAGCGCCGCCAGTGGCGAAAGGTCTACCTTGGGGGGGGCGTCGGATCGCTTGAGATCCGCGCCATCGAAGTGATTGGAAGCCGGGTCGGCGATGCCCCCATGCTACGGGAACTGCTGGAGCAGATCGCATGCGATCAAGCCATCGCGATCGTCAGCGCCGATGGCGCTTTTGACACCAGGGCCTGTCACGAAGCGATTGCCGCCCACGATGCCTGTGCCGTCATCCCCGCTCGCAGCAACGCGCAAGCATGGTCCGAGAGTTCGTCAGGCCTTGCGGCCCGCAAGGAGATCGTTTGCTCAAGACGGCAACTCAGCAGGGCAATCTGGAAACGAGGGAGCGGCTATCACCAGCGCAGTTTCGTCGAGACGAAAATGCATTGCTTCAAGCTGCTGGGGGATCTGATCTCGGCCCGAGACTTCGATCGCCAGGTCGGCGCGATTACATTCGCGCGGCTATCATCAACCCATTGCCTGCGCTCGGTAGGCCCAAAACTCAGCGTGTCGCGCGATCGATGCCTTCAAAGGCAACTGCTGCCCTGTGGCCGATTTGCGCATCAAAGCCCCGGCAGATCGCCCGCCTCGCGACCTGCCGGAATCAAATGCTTCTGCTTGCGGGGCGCCACCCACGGGCCGATTGGTAAAGGCGATGCCGCGCAAGCCAATGGCTGGTTTCAATAGTGATCCGAGGAGTCCCTCTCGTCGATCACGCCATCGCCGTTCGTATCCAGGCGCTTGAACATACGGCCACCGGATTCGTGGAATTCCTCAAGGCTCATGTTCTGATCGTGGTCAGTATCCAGCACGCCGTAGCGCACGTATGTCTGTCGGATCTGCAGGCTGCGCCGGCGCGCCAGTTCGGCATCGAGACGTGCGCGGTACTCTTCGACGTACTCGGCTTCGGAGACCTGTCCGTCGCCATCGAGATCGAAGGATTTGTATTTGGCCTCGCGCCCGGCGGTGAATTCGGCCACCGAGACCTTGCCGTCGCCGTTCGTGTCATAGGTCTCCAGAAAGCTCGTCTTGCTGTGACCGCTGGCGGTCGCGCGCGTGCCCGTCGCGGCGCTCTCGCCGTCCTGGGCCAGCGCAGGCCCGCTCAGGGCTGTGAGGGCCGTGAGGGCGGCCAGCGCCGCTTGGGTTGTCTTCGTTGTCATGGGATATTTCCTTCGTCTGTGGGGGCGCCTTGCGCGCAAAAGGATCAGGATTGGACCTCGAAGGTGAGGCTGGTGGTGTAGCTGCGGATATCCGTCTCGGCCCCCGCCGGGGCATCGGCGCGGTGGCGGGTCATCAGGATGTAGACACCGGGGGTGTCGAAGCTGAGGTCGACTTTCCCGTCCGCGCCGGTGGTCACGGCCCTGTGCGGCTTGACCTGCTCGTAGCGCGCGTTGCCCCTGTCCAGGCTCAGCTCCTGACCTGCGAGCGGCTTGCCATCGAACAGCACCTCGAAGGCGAAGGGCCCGTCGACATAGAGGTCGCTGGGATGCGTGATCGGGTGGATTTCGAGGCGCCCGACATGGACATCGACCGGCGCGCGGGTCGGCCCCTTCTTCGAGACATAGACGTCCGAGACGGTCTCGGTCTGGCTGGTCTTCACGTATTGGGTGCCTTCGGGAAGTTCGTTGCCGCGCACCGGAACCCATTTGCCCCTGGCCATGGCCATCCTGCCCGACCGGCCGCGGCGCACGCCGCTGGTGAAGCGGTAGGTGCCTTCCTCCTCCATCCCGGCCTCGAGGATCGTGACCTGCTTGTGGCCTGAGATCCGATCGAAGGCGGCACGTTCGCCATCGGGGCCGATGACGTGGAAATCCTCCGATTCCAGGGCGATCTCGGGATGAAAGAAGTCTTCGGAGAAGGCGCTTTCCAGCGTCACCATGCGTTCGGTGTTGGCGACGAAGACATTGGGCATCATGAATCCGGTATGGGCCAGGGCCGGAAGGGGAAGAAGGGCGGCCGACGCGGCCAGCGCCAGGGGCGCAAGCGCGGAGCGGATGCCTGTCGGGACTGTCATGGGAAACCTCCTGGTGTTCGGGTACGGCTCACGAGCCGGTGATCTCGAAATTGAAGCTGCGGGGCTGGCCGTGCGGGGGCTGGGGGAAGGGCGCGGCGCGGCGCACGAGTTGCATCGCGGCGTGATCGAAGCGCGACGAGCCTGAACTGCGCGCTACGCCGATGTCCCGGCAGCGCCCGTCCTCGATCACGGTGAAATGAATGTAGGCCGCACCCGCCCCGACCGTATTCTGCCGGCGGTAGCGCATGAGGTGGCGCATGACGGCGGCCGCGTATTTGGCCGCGCCGCCCCCGGTCTGCGCCCGGCTCTCGCTTCGTTTCTTCTGGGGCTGGGCGCTGCCGTCGGCCGCCCCGGGCTCGCGAGCCGTGGTGTCTGCCTCTTGCGGACCGGCGGAACTCGGCAAAGGCGTCGGGGCCGCGATCATCACGGCGGGGGCGGTCAGGGCAAGGTCCGCGCGCACGGGTGTCGCTGCGCGCGGCGGGGCCGCGTGCGCCCGCTCGGGCAGGGCAGGGGCGGGCGCGTTCTGGGCCATAGTGACCTGTGAAGGCTCCGACCGTTCCGTCTGCGGGCGCGGAGGGCGCGGTGCCGGGGCTTCCGCAGGATTGGCGGCAGTCGCTTCAGCGCTCTGGGCTGCGCCGCGCGCGCCCCCGGCCTGGCTGAAGGCGATGACGGTCAGCGAGGTCCCGGCTCCGGTTTCGTGCACGGCCCCGCTGGCGAGGCCGACGAAGATTGCGAGCACCCCGCCATTGACCAGCGCCGAGCCGGCAAGGCCGACCAGCCGCTGCCGATCCCACTTCGAAGCCTGTGCCAGATACATCGCCTGCGCCTCCTCTTTCGCTCAGAACTGGACGGAAACCGCGCCCTTGAAGTTGCGCCCCAGGGCCGGGCGCGTGGCGAGCGCGGGCACGTAGTAGGTGTCGAAGATGTTCTCGACGCTGACCCGGAAGGTGAGGAACCTGAGGAAGCCGACCTCGGGCGAGAACGAGGCGCGCAGGTTGTGCACGTCGTAGCCCTCCTCGACTGTCCCATCGGTATCGAGATCCTCGGCCAGCACGCCTTCCCAGCGCACGTCGAGGTGGTCCCCGAAGCGTTTGCCAAGGGCGAGCTGGTAGGTGTTCTGGGGCAGGTTGCCCCAGTCGCTCAGCGCCCCTCCGGTCGAAAGCTGGGTGCCGCTCACGATGTTGCCATTGAAATCGAGATAGAAGCCGCTCGGCGTCGCATAGGAGGCCTCGATTTCGACGCCTTCGAGATAGACTTCGGCCACCCCCGAGTACGACGTGTTGTCGGTCAGGTCGGTGTCGTAGTAGTTGGCCTTGATGGCGAAGCGGTCATTCTGTGTGAAGATGCCCGTGCGGTCGAACGCCGCCCCCGCTTCCCAGCTGCGGCTCTTCTCCGGCTGGTTCATGTAAGCGACGTTTTCAAGGTCATCGATGATCGGCATCGAACGGGTCTTGGCCCAGGACCCGAACACCGAGAATCCGAAGGGCAGCTCGTAACGCGCCGAGACGCCGCCCATCAGGCCCTCATTGGTGTAGCTGGCGTTCGAGCCGTCATCGAGCTCACCCTTTACGGTCGAGGTTTCCCAGCGGACCGCAGGCGTGACCGTGAAGCCGCGGAAGAGGCCGATCTCATCCACGGCAAAGGCCGCCATGCGCCGGTCGGTGCCCCCCGGCGCGGAGCTTGCGTCCAGACGGTCCTTGTCGATGTATTCCAGCCCGACGCGCAGGTTGTGGCGGACGCTGCCGGTCGCAAAGAGCGCGGCGTTCTTGAGCGTGACCTTGGAGGTGACATAGCGCTGGTCGGCATCGGTCACCGGCGTGCCCACCTCACCGAAAATGGGCGAGGAGTAGGGAATGTAGGACTGTTCGATGTCCTGCTGCGCGCGGGTGTAGACGAGGCTGAGGTTGATCGCGTCGGTGCCCAGGGGCTCGTAGTAGTAGCCCACGACAAGGTTCTTCGACTTCGTATCGCGATCGACGTTGCCGAAGACGCCGCCGGTCGTGCCGAAGCTGTCATAGGGCTTGTCGCGCTCGGCCGTTGTGGTCTGGCTGAAGCTGGCCTTGAGGGTATGTGCGTTGTCGGCGCCGAAGTGGACCGCGCCCTTCACCAGGAAGCTGGGAAGCGAGAAGGAGCTGTTCTCGATCCGCTCGCCGTGGCCGTCTTCCTGGATGCCGCTCTTGCGGTAGCTGTAATTGGCCAGAAACTCGACGTTTTCGCTCGGCATCGCGGCCAGCGTGGTCGAGGTCGCAAAGCCGCCGCCGTTGCTGGCGCCCGAAAGGTTCTGGTTGACGGTGAAGCCGGTCTTGCCGCCGAGGTAGTCGTAGGCGTCGCTGGTCTCGAGGATCACCGTGCCGCCGATCACGCCGGACCCGTATTCGAAGCTGCCCACCGTCCCGCGCAGTACCGAGGCGCTCTTGTAGAGGAGCGGGTCGGTGAAGAGCTGGGTGCCGATGCGGTAGAGCTCTTCAGAGCCATTGGTCGCGCCGTCCACCAGGACGAGAACCTTCTGGTCGGTGCCGTAGGTGCCGGTTGCGCCGAACCCGCGGATGTTGATGCCCGAGCCGATCGGCGTCGAGCCGTTGACGATCGTGACCCCCGGGATCGAATCGATCAGTTCCGCGATCGTATTGGCCTGGCGATCCTCGATCTCCTCGCGGTTGATCGAGGTGATGGGCGTGGCGGTGTCGGTGCGAATGGCCCGCGTGCTTTCGCCGATGTCGATCGTGCCCAGAAATTCGCCGTCCGCCTTCTCGCGTGCCTGCTCGGCAGACCGCTCGGCCGTGTCCTGGGCGCTGGCCGACAGGGGCGCCGCGATGGACGCGAGCGCGAGAACCGAAACGCCAAGAGTGGCGGCGGAACGAAGATCAGGTCGCAATGTGTTTCCCCCTGAGCCCGAATGCTGGCGGGCCGCGATAATGATGCAAGTGATTCGCATTAGCTATTGTGACCTACACATATATGCAAATGCCTCGCAAGAGCATTTGTGGTGTAGGGTCATTCAGTTGGGGAGGAGGAGTGGGGCGCCCTTCAGATTCCGTTTCACCTGGGCCGCGAATGGCAGCGTAGATGGCGGCGTGAATGGCCGCGCCGGTTTTTTGGGCCTGACGTGGTTGTGATCCGTCGGGAACCACTCGGCAGAGGCGGGCGCACGTCCGAGGGGGGCGTCGCACCGAAATCGCGACGTCCTCAGGCGGTGGGGCTGTTACGCCGCGGAACGCCTCGACGTTGACTTCAATTCCAGCTCTCGATAGCTAGCACTCGTTAATGCAAGTGACTCGCATTTGCATATCATGGCCGGAGTAAGACGGGCGCGTGGGGACTTCCATCGGGCCGCTCAGGCGCCTGTGCGTCAGGTCCGGCAGGCGCGTTCCTCGCTTGCCGGTCGCTCCGGTTCCACCACTCTTTCAAGGAAAGCATCTCGATGCGTACGACCACCCTGGCCACCACGACCCTTACGGCCGCCGTCTTCACGCTTCCTGCCGGGGTTCAGGCGCAGAGCGGTGCGGTCATGATCGAGCTTCCCCGCGTTTCGGATCCCAATTACCGCAAGCCCTACCTCGCGGCCTGGCTGGAAGATGCCAACGGCAAGGCGCTGGCGGTCTCTGCAGTGCTTCATGATCAGAGCCGCATCGGGTCGCGCTGGCTCTCCGAACTGCGCACGTGGTGGCGCAAGAGCGGGCGGGACATGACCATGCCGGCGGACGGCATTTCCGCGCCGACCCGCCCGGCGGGACGTCATACCATCGAGATCAAGGGCCTCGGCGGGCTTGGCGATGGCACCTACAGTCTCGTGGTCGAGGCTGCACGGGAGAAAGCGGGGCGCGAAGTCGTGAAAGTACCCGTTGTTATCCGGGGAGGTGAGGTCCGTGCCGCCTCCGCGCAGGGCCACCGCGAGCTGGGCCGTGTCCGTGTTTCCCCGAAGGCCTGATCGTCTGTCACAGCACCTTTGCGCTCCTGCCTTGAGGAATTCTTCCGTCCATGCGTGCCTCGTTTACTGATTGGCTCATTCTCGCCGCCCTGATTGCGGCCTGGCTAGGCCTTACCTGGCTCTGCCTGCGCAAGCGCCCGCGTGCGGCCGTCGGCGGGGCATCCAGCCTCGTCGTCTACGCCTCCCAGACAGGCCACGCCCAGGAGATTGCCGAAGCCACGCATGCAGCCCTGCTCCGCTCGGACCGGGATGCCCGGCTCGTGTGTGCCAACCGTCTCGAACCGGGTGATCTTGCCGAAGCAGACCGGATCTTCTTCGTGGTCTCGACGACTGGCGAAGGCGATGCGCCCGACGATGCGGGTGATCTTGACCGTGCCTTTGCGGATAGCGACGTCGATCTGACCGGAGTGCAGGTGGCTATCCTCGCCCTGGGGGATCGACGCTATACGCACTTCTGCGCCTTTGGGGAGCGTCTCAAGACCTGGTGCGAGGCTATGGCCGCAGAGGTGACTGCCTATGTCACGGTGGATGATCTTGCCCCCGATGACCTGGTGCGGTGGGACGGGGTGCTCGTGCAGGAAGGTGTCGGCGCGATGGCCAGCGACCGTCTCGGCAACGCGCTGCGCGAATGGCGGATCGCCTCGCGTGTGTGCGTCGCCGGGCCCGTCGGCGAAGATGCCTCGACAGGCGCGAGCGGAGGCCTGTTTCGTCTGGCCCTGCGCCCCGAAGATGGCCGCCTTCCCGAGTGGGGCGTCGGCGACCTGTTCGAACTTCATACGCCCGATGGGCACCAGCGGGATTACTCGATCGCCAACCGGTGCGGGGGAGAGGAACTCATCCTCTTCGTGCGCCGTGTGATCGACAAGGGCGTACCCGGACGCGGCTCGGGCCTGCTCACTTCGCTGCCTGTGGGGACGGGCTGTGTCCGCGCCCGAATACGCGTCCATTCCGGCTTCCGCCCGCCGCTGGGAACAGGTCCTCTTCTGGCCCTAGGCGCGGGCTCGGGCTGGGCGGGGCTGCGCCCGCACCTCCTCGAGGCCATGGCAACCGGCCGCCCGTGCTGGCTCATCTTCGGCGAACGGGGCGAGGCCGATGCGGCTGATCTCCTTCAGGAAATGCGCGCGTGGCATAAGGAGGGCAGCCTCCATCGTTTCGATCTGGCCCTCTCGCGCCAGGACGGTCTGCGCGTCCCCGACATTCTCCAGGCTCACAGCGCTGATCTTTCCGAGTTCCTGACCTCTGAGGCGGCCGTGGTGCTGTGCGGGCGGCTCGCCATGGGCGAGGCCGCACTTGCCGCGCTCTTTGAGGCCATGGGGAAGGATTGGCTTGATGAGGCTCGCAATTCGGGCCGGCTCAGAAGTGATTTGTACTAACGCCTCGCTTCAGCCGTCTCTCATGTTGACCTTCTGGTGGTCGCAAGAGGCTGCTGCGCGCGCAGCCGATGGCCAGTAGGTCGCATGGTCCGTTTCCGTGTACCGCGCAGCCTGTAGCTGCCGAGCCTGCTTGGGCCTCAGGCAGGGTTAGCCCCCCTTCGGACTGGGGGTAGTCCCGATAGGCTCTGGCTTAAGCCTCTGGTTTTCCTGCTTGACCAGCCCCTGATGCGGGCTTCTGGACAGGGATATGCCATGAGAACACGTTTCCAGATCTTTCCAAGTATGATCGCGTTAGCGGTTCTCGCGTCCTGCTCGACCACTCCCAGGCCTAGCTTCAAGACGGAAGCTGCACCGGATATCAATCTGGCGTCATACAGGACCTATACCTGGGCTTTTCCAAAGCGGGACGGTGGCAATCCGTTCGTCTATGAGCGCGTGCAGAAAGCTATCGATGCAAGTCTTGCCCAAGCCGGATACGCCCTGGCTGCCGATGGCGAAGGCGACATGGAACTCGCCTTCACCCTTGGCGCACGTGACAGGGTCGATGTGACCAACTGGGGGCCGGTCGCGCCTTATTACCCGGGCTATGGCCGCAATTACCGCTATGGTTGGGCCTATCAGTACAACCAGGTGGACGTCCGCAACGTGACGGAAGGGTCACTGGCCTTGGATGTGTTCGACGCCAAGACGGACCGTCCCATATGGCACGGCATTGCATCTGCCCGGATTGGTTCGTCGGACAGCCCGAGTGATGAATTGATCCAGTCCGCAGCCAAGGGGCTCGTGGATCGTCTTGTTGCAGGTCAGATGAAGTGATGGATGGGGGTGCCGACGAGTTGCGCCAGCGAAGGTGCAAAAGCGAAAAGCCGCTCCCGCGTCCAAGGTCGGCTGGCCGCTGCAGAGAATGCGTTCTGCAAAATTCTCTGGGTAAGCTTAAAGTTGATAGATTTTTTATGCGCCTCGGATTCGGAGCCCTGTATGTCGGAGGAGCTGATGGCACGGCAACCTTGCGAACTGACGGATCGGGAGTGGGCGACTATCGAGCCCTTGCTTCCCAACAAGCCACACAGTGCGGCGCGCGTAGACGATCGCCGATTCCTCAACGGGATCATGTGGCGTTTCCGCTCTGGGGCCACCTGCGCCGGATCTCTCGTTCTGGCCGGACGGGCAAATCCGGGCAGGGGCAAAACAGGCGCCCCTAGCCTGTCCCCTCATTTTGCGGAGAGGGGATCAAGGACGAAGGCGACCCGTTCGGCCAGCGTCTCGATCTGCGCGAGATAGGTCTGGAAATGCGCAGTGGCACGGTGGGCGGCAACGGCATCCTGTCCGGTGTATAGCTCGTCCAGCACGAAGCGGGTCGGCTCGCCCTGGTCCTGCCAGAGATCGTAGCGAAGATTGCCCGCTTCGGCCCGGCTCGGCGCGAGCATGCCTTCGAGAAGCGCGCTGAGCTGGTCGGTTCTTCCGGGACGGGCGGTCAGGATGGCAACGATCTTTACAGGCGTGGTCATGGTGGTGATCCTTTCTGAACGGATGGGGGCGGTGGTGCGCATGCGAAGCGCACCACCGGTCATGCGTGTGCGCATTATGCGGCGCGCGAACCACCAAGCGCGTCGATCATGGCCTTGGCAATGGCGTGATCGGAAGCCGGGTTCTGGCCCGTGATCAGTTCGCGGTCGACGACCACATGCGGGGCAAAGTCCTCGCCTGCAGCGCTGACCTCGCCGCCCGCGAGGCGCAGGGCCTTGGGCATGTCGAAGTGCAACTCGCCCTTGAGCAGATGTTCCTCGGCAATCCTTTCCTCGCTCGCCGAGAACGCCGTCATGCGATAGCCCGCGTAGATCCAGTCCTGCGCCAGGCGGCTTGCGCTTTTATCGTCGTCCTCGATCAGGGCTGCCCGGTACGCGGCCGCGTTGCTGAGCGTCGCGACAATCGCACCGGGGCCGTGGCAGAGCAGCCCGGTTGGCTTGGCCTTGGCATGGAAGTGGCTCAGAATCATGCCCGCCTCGCGATCCTCCATGAGGTCGACTATCGGCGCATGGCCCCCGGGAACGAAGACTCCGGCAAATCCATCCAAACCCTCGGCGAGGATTGAGGACAGCGTGCGTACCGCGTTCATCGCCGGGTGCTCGGCGAAGAACTGCCTGGCGCGTTCAAGCGCGGCCTGATCGCCGCCAAAATGCTCGGCCGTGTCCGAGTCTGCATCGATATGCGGCCGGGTGCCATCGGGGGTGGCGAGTACGACATCGTAGCCAGCCTCGATCAGCGCCATTGCGGGGACGACGGTCTCGTTGAGATATTGGCCGGTCGCGGCCGAGCCACCACCGCGCAATGCAATCTGCGTGGCATTCGAGCCGAGAAAGAGCACTCTCGCCTGCGTCATCTGAACCTCCTTGAGTACGTGCAGCAACCGCTGCGGATGCCTGCAAGATGGTTCCTCCCAACATATTCGAGAAATTTATTATATTGATCCTAGATATGTCCATGTCAGTATGACTTGATGCGCTACGACCTTAACTTGCTTCCCATCTTCGTTGCCCTGATGGAGGAGCGCAATGTTACGCGGGCCGCGCAGCGGGTCGGGATGACGCAGCCTGCACTGTCCAACGCGCTCTCGCGCCTGCGGGTGATGCTGCAGGATCAGCTCTTCATTCGTGAGCGCTATGGCATCCAGCCTACGCCCATTGCGCTCGAACTCGCGCCGACGATTGCCGAGGCACTGGCCAAACTTGATGATGCCGTGCTGGGCCAGCAGGCCTTCGATCCGGCGAAGGCCGAGCGGGTCTTCACCATCGCCCCGAATGGCTATGTCGAGTTCGTTCTGGTGCCCGCCGTGGTGGCCCGGCTCCAGCAGGTGGCACCGGGTATCAAGCTGCGGCTGACACCCTATGGCAACGATCTGGCCGAGACGGGCGTCGTGTCCGGCACGACCGCGCTGGTGCTGGGCCGTATCGTCGATCCGCCCGACAATCTCGTCGTACAGCACCTTATGGATGAAAGCCTGGCCTGCGCCGTGCGGGCAGACCATCCTTCTGTGGGCGACGCGATGACGCGCGCGCAGTTCGAGGCGTTGAAGCACGTCAACATCATGCCTCCGGGGCGCATGCGCGCGGGTCTGTTCCAGGCGCTCGCCCAGCAGGACCTCAAGCGCGAGGTGGCCATTTCCGTCACCAACTTCTTCGCGGTCGCCGAGATGGTGGCGGCCACCGACTATTGCGCAACGCTGCCCTCGCTTATCTGTCAGCGGCTGAGGCAGGATCCGCGTCTGAAAATCCTGCCAACCCCGGTGGACCTTGGCACGTTCCCCGTCGAAATGGCCTGGCATGTCCGGTACCGGCAGGACCCGGCTCATCGCTGGCTGCGGGGATTGATTGCCGATGTGGTTCGGGAGCTGTCAGCTTCCGCGTGAAGCGCCTCGTGCCACCCAAGCCTCGCTTGCGAGCTATCCCAAACGCAAGATCGCCCCGGAAAGCCGAAGCTATCCGAGGCGATCCCGGTTGGGAGCTCATGGAAGGGGCGAAGGGCGCCCGGTGCCGTGCGGATCAGGCTGCAGCGGGCGCCTTGGCGAAGTAGGTCTCGACCAGCATCTTGGAGGCGTGCCGCGCCAGTGCCTGCGTGGGGGCATTGGTGTTGCCGCTGATGATCTGGGGCATGATCGAGGCGTCGATGACGTGAAGGTTGTCGATGCCCTTTACCTTGAGGCGCGCATCGACGACGCTCATCGGGTCCTCGGGCTTGCCCATCGCGCAGGTGCCGACCGGATGCCACATGGTGGTGGCAACCTGCTTGACGAACCCGCCGATGTCCTCGTCGCTCTGGACGGCCGCGCCGGGGACGAATTCCTCCTCGATCACCTCGGCCAGCGAGCGCTGTGCCATGACCTTGCGCAGGGCCTTGACCGCCGCGATGCCGACCTTGAGGTCGTAAGGATCGCCGATGAAGTTGGGGTTGATCAGCGGCATCGAGGTGGGATCGGCGTCGGCAAGGCGAACCCAGCCCCGGCTTCGGGGCTGGAGCACCACCGTGGCGAAGGTGACGCCCGAGCGCGAACCCGACGGGTTGAGGCCGTCCTGCGAAATGATCGGCTCGTGGTAGCATTGGACCGTGGGTTCCTGGTTCTCCAGGTCATCCGGATCGAAGTAGGACACGGTCTCGATGCCATTGCCCGAGGCCGGGCCGTCGCCCGTGACCAGATAGCGCGCGCCCGAGGCCAGCATGCCCACCCCTTGCGCGGCGGACTGATAGCCCATCTTGCCCTTCACGAAGGCGGCGATCGGAATGATCGGGTGGTCCTGCAGGTTTTCGCCGACGCCGGGCAGGTCCTCGATCACGGGAATGCCGAACTTCTCGAGCTGTTCGCGCGGGCCCACGCCCGAATACATGAGCACCTTGGGGCTTTGCACGGCGCCTGCCGAGAGAATGACGAGATCGGCGCGGATTTCTTCTTCCTGCGACCCGTGGCGCACGCAAACGCCGACCGCCTTGTGGTTCTCGATCAGAACCTTCGTCACCGTGCGCGACGTCAGGAGATCGACGCGGCCGGCATCGACCTGGGGATGCAGATAGGCGACCGCCGCGCTGGCGCGCTTGCCATTGTCGATGTTCATCTGGACCGGGGATACGCCGGTCTGGGTCGTGCCGTTATAGTCGGCGTTGTAGTCCAGGCCGAACTCCTGAAACGCTTTCATGCAGCGCTGGTTGAGCTCGTTGATGCCCTTGGGCAGTTCGACCGAGAGGGGGCCGTCGATGCCGTGATGCTCGTTGTGGAAGGTGTCGTTGCGCTCCTGCTCGATGTAAGTCGTGCGCATCGTGTCCCACGACCAGTCGCCGGTTTCGCCCACGGCCTCCTGCCAGGCGTCGAAATCCTGCTTCTGGCCGCGCACGTAGCACATCGCGTTGACCGATGTGCCGCCACCCACGACCTTGCCCATGCGGAAGCGGCGGCGCTGGCCGTTCACGGGTACGGTGTCGTAGGGCCAGACCGCGGTATCCTTGGCGAGCAGTTTGGAATAGCCAGCGGGAATGTGGATCATCGGGTTGCGATCCAGCGGCCCGGCTTCCAGCACGGCAATCGATTTGTCGGTGTGCTGTGCGAGGTAGTCGGCAACGACGCAGCCTGCCGCGCCGCTGCCCACGATGAGAACGTCGTAGTGCTTTCCAGACATCAGGTAACCTTTCTTTTTGTTATGTCGTGCGCCGGCTTCAGAACGGGTAAGCCGGTGCCTCTCCCTTGATCGTGACCCACTGCCACTCGGTGAATTCCTCCCAGTTCGCCGGGCCGCCGATGGCGCTGCCGTTGCCCGAGGCGCCGACGCCGCCGAAGGGGTTGACCACCTCGTCGTTGACCGTCTGGTCGTTGATGTGGAGGAGGCCGGTCTGGAGCTGCTCGCCGATCGCCATGGCGCGCGACACGTTGCGCGACTGGATGGCGGCGGAGAGGCCATACTCGGTCTGGTTGGCAAGCTTTACGGCTTCGGCATCGTCGGCGAAGGTGGTGACGACCGCAACGGGCCCGAAGATCTCTTCGCGAAAGGCGCTCATCTCGGGGGTGACGCCTGCAAGGACGGTGGGCGTGTAGAACAGCTTCTCACCCTGGCCGCCCGTGACGAGCGTGGCGCCCGCATCGAGGCTTTCCTGGACGACCTTGGCGACGTGGTCGGCCTGGCGCTGGTTGATCAGCGGGCCGATGGCGACGTTCTCGTCGGTGGGGTCGCCCATCGGGAGTGCCTCGGCCTTCTCGCCCAGGGCCTTCACGAAGTCCTCGGCAATCGCTTCGTGGACGAGCACACGGCCCGCCGACATGCAGATCTGTCCCTGGTGCAGGAACACGCCCCAGGCGACGTTGCGAAGCGCAAGGTCGATATCGGCGTCGTCGAGCACGATGATCGAGTTCTTGCCGCCCAGCTCCAGGCTCACCTTCTTGAGATGGCGGCTCGCGTTCTGGCCGACCATGCGACCCGCGCCGGTCGAGCCGGTGAACTGGATCATGCCGACCTCGGGGTCCGAGCACAGCGCCTCGCCCGCTTCGCTGCCGCCGGGAAGGACGTGCAGGAGGCCGGAGGGCAGGCCCGCCAGTTCGAACAGGCGCGCAATGACCAGGCCGCCGCAGATTGCGGTGCGCGGGTCGGGTTTCAGGATCACCGCATTGCCCACGGCCAGCGCGGGCGCGACCGCGCGCATGGCGAGGTAGAGTGGGAAATTGAAAGGCGAGATGATGCCCACGACGCCAATCGGGCGGCGCCGCGCCATGTTGATGCGGCCGGGCGTGGTGGGCAGGACAAGGCCCTGCGCCTGATGGGGCATCGCGGCGGCAAGCTGGATGGACTTCAGCGTCACGGTCAGCTCGAACGCCGCCTTGGCGCGGGCCGAGCCGCTTTCACGGACCAGCCAGGTGACGATATCCTCGAAGTGCGTCTGGCCGATGGACAGCGCCTTCAGGAACACCTCGGCGCGGGCGTCGGGGGTGAGGGCGGCCCATTCGCGCTGGGCGCGGCGGGCGGACTTCGCCGCTTCGGCAACGGCTTCGGCGTTGGCGAGCGCAATCTGGCCCAGCTCCTTGCCGGTGGCGGGTTCGATGGCCTGCGTGGTGTCCTCGCCAGCCGTCCAGCCATTGCCGTAGAACATACCGGAAAGATACTTTTCGGGGAGGAAACCGGCTGCGTCCTGCGCGCTGGTGTTCGTCATGCCCATCTCCGTTCTCTTGTTTTTTATCGCGTATTGGCGACCTGAATGGAGCCGGAGGTAAGTTTTCTCCCCAAGGATGCAAAGACCATCTAGGTTCCTTTACATATCGATCTGGTATATTGCAGGGCGTGGTCGCAACGAGAGGAACCATGGCGGACATTCGGCGTTTGCGTTATTTCGTGGCGGTTGCCTCGGAGCAGAGCTTTACCCGCGCGGCGGCGCGGCTCCACATGGCGCAACCCCCGCTCAGCCGCCGTATCCAGGAAATCGAGGAAGAGCTTGGCACGCAGTTGATCGAGCGTTCCTCGCGCCCGCTCTCACTCACGCCCGCTGGCCAGCTGTTCTACGCCCACGCCCTTCAGGTGCTCGAACGCCACGATACCATGGAGCGGGCGATGGAGCGCTTCATCAAGGCGGAACGGCCACGCTTCACGCTGGGCGTGCAACCCTCCGAGTTCTACGTCCGCCTCCCGCAGATCGTGCGGCGCTTCCGCACGCAGGACCCGGGTACGGACCTGGTCCTCACCGAGATGAGCAGTTCCGAGCAGATCGCGGCCCTGAAGGAAGGCCGGATCGATGCGGGACTGGGGCGTGTGCGAATCGATGATCCTGCAATCGAGCGCGAAGTGCTGCGCGAGGAACGCCTTGTCGCCGCGCTGCCACCGGGCGCGGGGCCTGCGAACGAGCCCATTGGCCTCGACCGTCTGGCGCGCATGCCCCTGCTGCTCTATCCGCGTGAGCCGCGCCCCAGCCACGCCGACGTGGTCCTGTCCGTCTTTCGCGATTCCGGCCTTAGTCCCGAGGAAGTGATCGAGGTGCGCGAACTGGAGACGGCGCTCATCATGGTCTCGGCTGGGGTCGGGGCCTGCCTCATCCCGGCTTCCTCGCAGTGGCTCGCTCATCCCGAGGTGATCTGCCGTCCGGTGCAGCCGCGGGCTGTCTCGCCGATCATTCTCTACCACCGCCCCGGTGAGGCTTCGCCCCAGTTCGGCACGCTCCTGCGGACATTCGCCTCCCTGTTCCAGGAATGGGGCTATCCGCTCTCGGCGCGCCTGTTGCAGGCGTGACAGCCACAGGTGCGCAGGCAAGTCTCGTGTTGGTAGACGGATCGGACGCTTGACCCATGGCCGTCCGGCCTTTCATAACAGGTGGTAAGATGGCGTCCTGAAGGGCGTGGGACGACAGATTCCGCAGGGAGAGAGACATGTCACGTGCCGTATTCGCGCTGACCGCGCTGCTGTGCGCGGGGATCGCAACACCGGCCCTGGCGAGGGCGGACGGGACTTTGATCGAGGCGGATGAAGCGCGCTGCACACGCGTCGCGCATGAGCGTTTCGGTGAGGATGTCACCCTGACCCGGGTCGTGCATCTGGACGTGACCCCGGCGACGGCCGGTGACGCGCAAGGCACGCCGCGCATGTCCGCGCTCCCCGCCCATTGCCGGATCGAAGGCATCATCAACGCGCGCACGGGCGCCGATGGCAAGGACTACGGCATCGGTTTTGCGATGGCGCTGCCCGATGACTGGACGGGGCGCTTCCTGCTCCAGGGCGGCGGCGGGCTCAACGGCAGTGTGAAGCCTCCGGTGGGGCCTGTCGCCAGCGATGGCACGCCGGCACTGGCGCGCGGCTTTGCGGTCATCAGCCACGACAGCGGGCACAAGGGCGCGGTCTTCGACGACAGTTTCCTGGCCGACCAGCGCGCTGCGCTCGACTTTGCCGAAGCCTCGGTGGAGCGCGTGGCGCTGCTCGGCAAGGCGATCGCGACGCGTTACTACGGCGCGCCCATCGCGCACAGCTACATGACCGGCTGCTCGACGGGCGGGCGCGAGGGCATGCTCGCCTTCCAGCGCTATCCCGAACTGTTCGACGGCATCGTGGTCGGAGCCCCCGCGATGCGTTCGGCGGATTCGAACCTCGGGGTCGAATATACCCAGGTTCTGTTCAATCAGGCCGTGCCCAAGGATGTGGACGGCGTGCCCATCCTCAGCCAGGTCCTGACCGACGCCAATCGCAAGGCGATCCTGGCGGGTATCCTCGACCAGTGCGATGGCCTGGATGGCCTGAAGGATGGCATGGTGGAGAACGTCGCGCAGTGCCGCTTCCAACCGGCTCGTATTGGCTGCGAGGAGGCACCGGGCGAGGGGTGCCTGTCGGCCGGACAGGTGCGCGCGCTGGAGCTCGGGCTGGCGGGGCCCAAGGACAGCGCAGGCTATCCGCTCTACGTGCGCATGGCGGCCGATACCGGCATCGTGGCAAGCCCTATGGGCTATCTGCCGACAGGGCTTCCCGGCCCCTTCGGCCCCCCCAACCGCGCGACCGAGATCGACCTTGATGCGAGCATCCACGCGATCCGCAACACCGCCTGGCAGCGCCTGACCGACACCAACTACTGGACCAACCTCAGCACCTATCTGGGCCGGGGGGGCAAGGTCCTGTTCTTCCACGGCGTCTCGGACTTCTGGTTCTCGCCCTTTGCGACCTGGGACTACTACCAGCGCGCGGCCGAGGCGAACGGTGCGGACTTCACGCAGGCGAGCCGGTTCTACATGGTCCCCGGAATGCTGCACTGTTCGGGCGGCAACAGCTTCGAGGAGTTCGATCTCCTCTCTGCCATCGTCGCCTTCGTGGAAGAGGACAAGGCCCCCGAGGCCGTGACCGCCTATCGCAAGCGTGAGGGGGAGGATCATGTGCGCGAGAGCAGGCCCCTATGCCCCTATCCCGCGCATGCGGCCTACCAGGGCGGCGATCCGAGGCGCGCGGAGAGCTTTACCTGTGAGCCGCCAACCGAGGCCGACTGACCCGGCCTATTCAGCGCGTGAAACGGAACTCGGCGAGGGTCTCCACGATCTGTCCGTCTGCATCGACCCGGCCAATGCCGATCCCTTCGACCATTCCCTCTGCGTGCGGGGGATCGGCCTTCGCCTGCACCATGAAGGCATCGAGCTCGGGGCTCGTCTCGCGGGCAAGCAGGGTCAGGTGCGGATCGAACTGGGCAAAGACGTTGGGCGATCCGTAGCGCTCGAAAACGGGCAGTTTGTCGGGATAGGCCTCCATCCATTCGGGCGGGGCTACCGCGTGGTCGCGCAAGGGTTCGGCCGCGAGCGTGACGAGGTCGGCGAGGCGCTGGAGGGCGGCGCTGCGCTCCAGGGTCAGGAACAGCCAGTCCGAGGGTGTGCGCTCGGCTCCCGTGATGACAAGCGGGATGCGCGCCTGCTGCCGGGCGAGGGCGCCGATGGCGGCGATCAGCTTTTCTTCCGAGCCTTGTGGGTACTGCGTCAAGTAGAGCGTTGCGTGCACGGCGTGCCCCCGCGCCTGGAAGCTGGTCATGCCGCGGGCGGCAAGATCCTCGCTTGCCTTCGTGACGGCCTCTTCGATCGCGGGGGAGGGAATGGCGTAGACGTTCAGGCGCACCGGCTCCTGGGCATGGGCACCAAACGCGAGCGTCATGCCGACAAGACCGAGCAGGGCGGCAAGAAGGCGGGCGAAGCGGTGGTGCGGGGTCCCACGCTCAGCCGCCCGGGTGATAGCGTTTCTCGACATGACCGGTGAGATCCTCGGGGTAGAAGTAGACGGGGCGCAAGGCGCCTTGCGCATAGAGTTCGGCCTGGTCGGCGAAGTGCGGCGAGGCCGGATCGCCGCTTTCCCCGCCCGCCGTGACGGCGAGCGCGCGGACCTTCGGGCCGAATTCGACCACGGCGACGAAGCTGTTGCCGCTCGTGCCATAGTACCTGGCCGTGTTGGGGTAAGGCTTCGCACCGAAGGAGGCGAGCGATCCCCAGACGGCCGAGGTGAAGGGCACCGGAAGGCTGGGCGCATCATCGTCGAAGTGGGGGGTGAGCGTGTTGTCGAGGCGCTGGAAGCGGTTGATGTCGCCCCAGGCCACGCGCCAGGTGCCAAAGTCGCGGGTGAGGCGCGCCACGGTGTCCGCAAGCGCGGCCAGCCGCGTGTCGCCATCGAGGTTGCGGGCGATGTAGTCGGGCAGTTGCAGGTGCGCGGCCTTGGCCTTGGCGCGGTAGTTCGCCCCCAAGGTGTCCCCCCAGACGACCGCCAATGAGGTGGCTTGCGAGGCATAGCCCCAGCGGTGGTCCCAGCGGCGCAGGAGCGTGATCGGCTCGGCCAGCGCGGCGCTGCGGGGATCCTCTTCGGGCAGGGCGTCGTAGTCGGCCAGCAGGTGCGGGAGCAGCATGGCAAAGGCGGGCAGGTGGCTGTCGAAGGCGGCTTCCACCAGCGTTTCCAGCGTAAAGTCGGCGCGTCCTTCCAAAACGGCATCGGCGTGGACGCCGCGGTAGTTGGGGCCGAACTGGTCCATGTACTTGGGGAAGTCTTCCGGCCTGGGGCTGTCGGGGCCGGCCGCGTCCCAGGGCCAATCGTTGGTGTTGTGGACCCAGCCTACAGCGGGGTCGATGGCGCTGGGCAGGCTCTCCAGCGTGTGGAGGCCCTGCCAGTCGGTCGCAGGATCGGCGCCGTCGACGACCTCGGTATAGTCGAAGGTGTCGTCGCGCACGGGCACGAACTGGGGGTGGAGATAGGCGATTTCGCCCTGGGTATCGGCAAAGATCGTGTCGTTCGAGGAATTGGCGCGCCGCTCGGCCACGTCCAGGTAGCTGGCCAAATCCTTGGTCTTGGTGCGCAGCCAGGATTGTTCGAGGGCGGGAATCGGCTTCCACATGAGCGCCTGCGCGATCCACTTGCCGCCGTGTTCGGCAACGACGGGCCCGTGGTGGGTGCGGTAGACCGGGAAGGTGCGGGTGCCCTTCGTGCCGTCCTCGCGGCGGTAGGCGAGGGTGAGGCTTTCCTCTGTCACCGGGCGCAGTTCGTCCCCATAGCGGGTGAAGCGCGCGCCGTCCTTCTCGACCACGGTCTCGGCAAAACTGTCGATGTTGTCGACGCCCGAGGAGGTGTGCATCCAGCCGGTCCTGGTGTTGAAGCCCTGGTAGATGAAGAACTGGCCCCAGGTGCTGGCGCCATAGGCGTTGAGGCCCTCTTCGCTCGTCATCTGCAGTTCGGAGCGGAAGTAGAAGCTGGTGTGCGGGTTGATGAGGAGGAGCGCGTGGCCGTTCTTCGTGTTGGTGGGCGCAATGGCGATGCCGTTGGAGCCGCTCGGCTCGCGCGGGGCCGCGCCGGTCTCCAGCGCGGTCAGCGCAATCTCGCGGCTTTCATATAAGGCCTGGAGCTGGCTGAGCGGGATCGAGCGCTCGATGTCGCCGCCGATGCTGCCTTCGGTGAAGGACAGCGCCATCCACGGCTCGAACCGGGTCAGGACGCGGGGGCGTACATCGGGGTGGGTGGCGAGGTAATAGTTGAGCCCGTCCGCCCAGGCGTCCATCAGCGCGCGCAGCCAGACCGGACTTTCGCTGTACTGGGTCCTGAGCCTCGCGGGATCGACGAAGAGGCGCTGGCGCAGGTCCTGCCAGATCGCGCTTTCCCCTTCCGCCTCGGCCACGCGGCCAAGGGCAGTCAGGTAGTTCATCTCGATGCGCGGGAAGTCGTCTTCGGCCTGCGCGTAGATTGCCCCGAAGACGGCATCGGCGTCCGTTGTGCCGTGGACGTGGGCGATGCCCCAGTCATCCCGCGTGATCGTCACGTCCTTCGCGTGGGCCGACCAGCGCGCGGATTCGGGGGGCGGGGCGGCGCTCGCCTGAACGGGTGCAAGGCTGGAGGCGAGGAGGGCGGCAAGGAGGATAGCGGGGCGTGTCATCGTCTGCTGGTGCTATGCGTGCGGTCTGCGCGAGGCAAGCGTGGTGAGAGCGGAACGCGCCGGAGGGGATCGCCGGGGCCTCTCGGACCTGCCCTTCGTTGCAATTCCTGCACAATCGAACGCAATAACCGTACAGCGCGGTATATTGACGAATTGTGTCTAAAGAGTCACTGGCCAACCGTTCTGTACGGTTATGGAGTGTCCGTTGTTGTCCATGTTTTCGCCGCTTGCGGGAGATGCCCCCCGATCCGCACGGCGCTCGCGCACCAGAGGCGCTGCCTGTGGCGCTGCGTTGGCCCTGATCCTCACGCTGGGCGCCTGCGCCGGTGAACCCGAAGCCAAGGCGCCCGAGCCCGCGCGGGTCGATGTCATGGTCATGCAGCCGCGCGATCTGCCCCGCGACATGGACTTTTCCGGGCGTACGCGCGCCTATCGCGTCGCCGAGATCCGCCCGCAGGTGAATGGCATCCTGCAGCGCCGTTTCTTCACAGAGGGCGTGGATGTCGCCAAGGGGCAGACGCTCTACCAGATCGACCCCTCGGTCTATCAGGCGACCTACAACCGCGCGGTGGCGAACCTCGCCTCGGCCCGCAATCTGGCCCGCCGCTACGAGGATCTCGTCGCCGACAAGGTCGTCTCGCGCCAGCAGCGCGACGATGCCGTGGCCGCCTGGCACCAGGCCGAGGCCGAAGTGCAGGCGGCCCGCATCGACCTGCAGCGCACGCACCTGTCCTCGCCCATCACCGGGCGCATCGGCCGTTCGCTGACGACCGAGGGCGCGCTCGTCTCGGCCGATCAGGCGGTGGCGCTGACCACGGTGACGCAGCTCGACCCGATCTTCGTCGACATCCAGCAGTCGAGCGATGAACTCCTGCGCCTGCGTCGCCATCTCACCGACAAGAACCTGACGGCGGGGAGCGGTGCGAACATCCCGGTCGAACTCACACTGGAGGACGGCAAGCCCTATGAGATCAAGGGCAAGCTCTCGTTCTCCGAAGTGAATGTCGATCCGGGCACGGGCATGACCACGCTGCGCGCGATCTTCCCCAACCCCGAGCACCTGCTGCTGCCGGGCATGTACGTGCGCGCCAAGGTGCGGGCCTCGGTGGCGGAGAACGCGTTTCTGGTTCCCCAGAACGCGATCTCGCGCGACATCCACGCCGATCCTTTCGTCTACGTGGTGGCCAAGGACGGCAGCGCCAAGGAAGCGCGCGTCACTCTCGATGGATCGAGCGGCAGTTCCTGGATTGTCACGCAGGGGCTCCATGCCGGGGACCGGGTGATCACCAACGGCCTCGAAGCCGTGCGCCCGGGCGCCAAGGTTGCGGTCGAGGAGGTCTCTGGCGGCGGCGCTGCCAAGCGCGTGGCGAGCGCGGAGACCCACTGAGATGGCCCGCTATTTCATCGACAGACCCGTCTTCGCATGGGTCATCGCGCTCATCATCATGCTGGTGGGCGCGATCTTCGTGGTCTCGCTGCCGATTGCGCAGTACCCCAATATCGCGCCGCCCCCGATCACGGTCTCGGTCACGTATCCCGGCGCCTCGGCCGAAACGGTGCGCGACACGGTGATCCAGCCCATCGAGCAGCAGATGTACGGCCTCGATGGCCTGGAATACATGTCGGCCAACGCGCAGGCCGATGGTTCGGCGCAGATCGTGCTGACCTTCATCCAGGGCACCGATCCCAACATTGCGCAGGTACAGGTCCAGAACAAGCTCTCGCTTGCCCAGCCCATGCTGCCCGCCGAAGTGGTGGCGCAGGGGCTCTCGGTGACCAAGGCCACGCGCAACTTCATGCTGGTCGCCTCCTTCACCTCGAAGGACCACTCGATGGACCGCGCGGCCATCGGTGATTACCTCGCCTCGAACGTGACCAATCCGCTCGCGCGTATTTCGGGCGTGGGCGACTATATCCTGTTCGGCTCCGAATACGCGATGCGCATCTGGGTCAAGCCGGAACGCCTGCAAAGCTTTGGCCTCACCATCAGCGACGTCCAGAACGCGATTGCCAGCCAGAACGTGCAGGTCTCTTCAGGCGAGATCGGCGGGCTGCCGGCACGCAAGGGCCAGTTGCTTGACGCCACCGTGGTCGGCCCGACACGCTTCACCGACCCCGAACAGTTCCGCAATGTCCTCCTCAAGGTGAACACCGACGGTTCGCAGGTGCGCCTCAAGGACGTGGCCGATGTCGAGCTCAACAGCCAGAACATGCAGCCGCGCGGCCTGATGAATGGCAGCGACACCGCTGCCATCGGCATCAACCTTGCCCCCGGCGCCAACCAGATGGAAGTGGCAGCCGCGATCAAGAGCGAACTGACCCGGCTGGAGCAGTATTTCCCGGAAGGCCTCACGGTCAATTTCCCCTACGACACGACACCCGTCGTCAAGCTCTCGCTGGAAGAAGTGGTCGAGACCCTGATCGTCGCGATCCTTCTGGTGGTGGGCGTGATGTACCTCTTTCTTCAGAACGTGCGCGCGACTCTGATCCCGACCATCGCGGTGCCGGTCGTGCTCCTGGGCACGTTCGCTGTCCTTGGCTTCTTCGGCTTTACCATCAACACCCTGAGCATGCTGGGGATGGTGCTGGCCATCGGCCTGCTGGTCGATGACGCCATCGTCGTCGTCGAGAACGTCGAGCGCCTGATGGTCGAGGAACACCTCAGCCCGCTTGAGGCCACGCGCAAGTCGATGGACCAGATCACCGGCGCACTGGTGGGCATTGCTCTTGTCATCTCGACGGTGTTCCTGCCGATGGCCTTCTTCGGCGGCTCTGCGGGCGTGGTCTATCGCCAGTTCTCGATCACCATCATCTCCTCGATGCTGCTGTCGGCCTTCGTGGCGATCACCTTCACCCCGGCTCTGTGCGCCACGATCCTGAAGCCCCACGACCCGTCCAAGGCCAAGAAGAGTGGCTTCTTCCACGGCTTCAACACGCGCTATGACGCCATGGTCCAGCGCTACGGAGGGGGTGTTGCCGGTGTGCTTCGCCACATGCGCCCCGCGGCCATCGTCTATGTCGCGTTGACCGCGGGCACGCTCTACCTGCTGCAGGTCCTGCCTTCGGGCTTCATGCCCGAGGAGGACCAGAGCACTGTCTTCGTGCAGGTCCAGCTCAAGCCCGGATCGACCGCGGAGATGACCGAGAAGGTCAACAACGACATTCGTGCCTACTTCCAGGACCACGAGAAGGAGGCCGTGAACAGCGTGCTCTCGGTCATGGGCTTCAACTTTGGCGGGCGCGCGCAGGATGCGGGCATCGTCATCGTCGGCCTCAAGGATTTCGAGGAGCGCGAGGGCGCTGAGAACACCGCGATGGCGGTGGTGGAGCGGGCCATGGCGCACTTCCACGACTACAAGGGCGCAACGGTAACCCCCTTCCTGCCGCCTGCCGTCATGGAACTGGGCAACGCCAGCGGCTTCGACCTGGAACTGGAGGATCGCGGGCATCTGGGCCATGACAAGCTGATCGCCGCGCGCAACCAGCTCCTCGCCAAGGCCCGCAGCGATCCGCGTCTGGTCGCTGTGCGGCCCAACGGCCTCGACGACATTCCCCAGGCCCACTTCGTGATCGACCGCGAGAAGGCCGAGGCGCAAGGCGTCTCGATGGCCGAGATCAACACGACGCTGCAAGGCTCGTTCGGCCAGCTCTACGTCAACCAGTTCACGCGGTCGGGGCGCACCAAGCGCGTCTTCATCCAGGGCGAGATCGACAAGCGCATGCAGCCCGAGGACCTCGATTACTGGTACCTGCGCAATGACCAGGGCCAGATGGTCCCGCTCTCGGGCGTCGTGCGCATCGACTGGAAGGTCGGCGCACAGAAGCTGGAGCGTTACAACGGCGTGGAATCCATCGAGATACTGGGCGAACCGGCGCGCGGCGTCAGCTCGGGCGAAGCGATGGCGATCATGGAAGGCTATATCGACGAACTGCCCGAAGGCATCAGCCATGAATGGACCTCGGTGTCCTTCGAGCAGGAGCAGTCGTCCGGCCAGGCGGGCAAGCTTTACGTGGTCTCGATTGTCGCGGTGCTGCTGTGCCTGGCCGCGCTCTACGAAAGCTCGGCGATCCCTGTCGCAGTGATCCTGGCGGTGCCACTGGGCGTGCTGGGGGCAGTGGCGGCCTCGCTGATGCGCGGCCTGCAGAACGACATCTATTTCCAGGTCGGTCTGCTCACCACCGTGGGCCTTGCCACCAAGAACTCGATCCTCATCGTCGAGTTCGCGCGCGAGGGCTACGACCAGGGCATGGAGCTGGTCGAGGCGGCGATCCACGCCGCCAAGGAGCGCTTGCGCCCGATCCTGATGACCTCCTTCGCCTTCATTCTGGGGACGCTGCCGCTGGCGGTTGCCTCGGGCGCAGGCGCGGGTTCGCACGTCGCCATCGGCACGGCGGTCGTGGGCGGCATGATCGGGGCGACTATCCTCGTGATCTTCCTCGTGCCTGCCTTCTTTGTGGGCGTGATGAGGCTCTTCAACGTGCCGCGTCAGGACTACTCCAAGCCGCATTCAGGCCCCACGCCTTACATTCCCGAGCACACCGGACAGGAGGCATGATCATGCGCAAGGCACCCCTCACAAGCCTTCTGGCCCTGACCTTTGCAGGTGTCCTCGCGGGCTGTTCGTTCACCCCCAGGTACGAACGCCCGGACCTGCCGGTGGCGCAGGACTGGCCCCAGCACCTGCAAGCCGCCGCCGGAGAGCCGGCCTTAGGAGAGGATGCGGAAAAGACCCTGCGTTGGGAGGAGTTCTACCGCTCTGCCCCCTTGCGCGAGGTCATCCGGCTTGGCCTTGAGAACAACCGCGACCTGCGTCAGGCCGTGCTCAATGTTCAGGCTTATCGCGCGCGCTACCGCATTCAGCACGCGGACCTGTTTCCGATGCTGGAAGCGGGCGCGGACGGGTCGTTCCAGCGCCTGCCTGCCGATGTCTCGCAGACCGGGCAGGGCCATGTCTTCGAACAGTATGGCCTGGACGTGGGCACGACATCCTACGAGCTTGATCTCTTCGGCCGCATCCGCAGCCTCAATTCCGAGGCCATGCAGACCTACCTCGCCAGCGAGCAGGCGCGCCGCGCAAGCCAGATCACGCTGGTTGCCAACATCGCCATCGCCTTCCTGACGCTGGAGATCGACCGGCAGCGCCTTGACCTCAGCCAGCGCACGCTCACCAACTACGAGGAGGCACTTGGCCTTGTCGAACGTGGACTGGAGGTCGGCACGGCGACCGAACTGGACCGGCGCCAGGCCGCAACGCTGGTGGCGCAGACCCAGGCCGAAGTGCAGCGCGGCACGCGCCTTGTCGCGACCGACACCAACGCGCTGCGCCTGCTGGTCGGGACCGCGCTGCCCGAAGGCTTCGATAGCGGCTTCATCGCCGACGACACGATCCTGGCCCGCGTGCCCGCCGGGCTTCCTGCAGCCCTCCTCCAGCGCCGCCCCGACATCATGGAGGCCGAGCACCAACTGATGGCGGCCAACGCCGATATCGGCGCTGCGCGCGCGGCCTTCTTCCCGCAGGTGACCCTGACGGGTGCGGGAGGCACGGTGAGTGACGGCGTCTCGGGGCTCTTCGGTCATGGGCAGGGGACCTGGTCGTTCCTGCCGCATATCAGCCTGCCGATCTTCACCGGCGGACGGCTGAAGGGCAACCTGCGCTACGCCGAACTGACCCGCGACATGCGCGTGGCGGCCTACGAGAAGTCGATCCAGACCGCCTTTCGTGAAGTCTCCGATGGCCTTGCCGCACGCGTGACGTTTGGCCGGCAGCTGGCCGCGCAGCAGCGCGAGGTGGCGTCTTCGCAAGGCTATCTCGACCTCGCCGACAAGGCCTACCGGGGCGGGGTGCGCGACTATCTCGTCGTGCTCGACGCGCAGCGCACGGTCTTCTCCGCGCAGCAGCAGTACCTTGTCGATCACCTCGCGCAGCTGACCGGCGAGATCCAGCTCTATCAGGCGCTGGGCGGTGGCTGGTCACCGCAGGACGACGCGACGTCCCTCTAGGACGCGACAGGCCCGGTCCACGCCGCCGTGTGTGGGCCGGGCTCTATCGTTTGCGGGACAGGGCGTCTTGCGAAGGGGCGGTCTTCGCTCCTATTGCGAACGTACCGTATGGTATCTGAAAAGGGGGAGGACGCGGTGCGAAAGAAGACGCAGAGCAAGCGCGAGGAGATCGTCGCCATTGCCCGCGCGGCGTTCCTTGACGGGGGGTATGCAGCGACCTCGATGGCGACCATCGCGGCGCTCGTCGGAGGCTCGAAGGGCACCCTCTACGGCTATTTTTCCAGCAAGGAAGAGCTGTTCGGGGCGGTCGTGCGCGATGTCAGCGAAGAGCATGGGCTGCCCGTGCTGGCGCTGCTCGACGATCCGCAGGCCGACCTTGCCGAGACCATCTTCGCGCTCGCGCGCGCGCTCACCCGTTTCTTCGTGATGCCCGAGGCCATCGCCCACTACCGTCTGGCGGTGGGGGAAGCGGGACGGTTCCCCAAGCTCGGCCAGATTTTCTTCGAGCAGGGCCAGAAAGAGGGCGAGGACATGGTGACCGCCTGGCTGGAGGAGCGCATCGCGCGGGGTGAACTTGCGCCGCGCGCCCCGCGCCTCCTGGCCCAGCAGTTCGTGGCGCTGTGCAGGGCAGGGCCCTGGAACGCCCTCTTGATGGGCGCGCCCGAGCAGCCGGGCGAGGCACAGCTGGAGGAACTGGCCACACTGGCGGCGCAGACCTTCCTGGCCGCGCACGCGCTTCCCCACCCCGAGTGATTTTGGGAGTGATTCTGGGAGTGATGCCAAGAAGGGGCCGATGCACCCGCACCGGCCCCTCGGGTCGCCTCAGAACCAGGCCCTGAGGCCCGCGACCGCAACCACCCGGTCGGGATCATCCCCCACCGCGCGGGCATAGTCGGCGGTGGAGCCGAACTTCTTCTGCCATTCGACACCCACGTAAGGGGCGAACTGGCGTGCGAATTCGTAGCGCAGGCGCACGCCTGCCTCGAGCGAGGTGAGCCCACGTCCGGTGCCGCGGTCGGCAATCCGCTGGGCCGAGAACAGCGCTTCGGCGCGCGGTTGCAGGATCAGCCGCTGGGTCAGGCGCTGGTCGGTCTCGGCCTCGATGCGCGCGGTCAGTTCGCCCTTGGTCGACAGGAAGGCCTGCGCGGAGATGTCGAACATGTAGGGCGCGAGCCCCTCGACCCCCAGGCTCACCTGCGTGCGGTCGGGATCCGGGCCCAGTTCCTGCCGCACCCCGGCCTGAAGGTCGAACCAGGCGCCGATGGCGTGGCCCCACAGGACTTCGACTTCGGCGTCCTCGATGCCCTCGCCGAAGGCCGCTTCACCTTCGCTCTTGATCCACAACCGGTCGATGTCGCCACCGGTGCGCAGGGCGCCTTCCCACGACAGGCCGTCGCTGCCCTTGCCCAGTTTCGCTTCGAGCCGGTCGAGCATCACGATGGTGGTGCCCATGCCGCCCATCTCGTGCCGGACCATATGGCGGGCGTGAGCCATGTCCTCACCTGGGAAGAATAGGTCGGCGGCGTGGTCCGGGCCGGAGAACGCTTCGGGCGGGGGCGGGCCTTGCGGGATGTCCTGCGCCATCGATGGCGCGCCCGGGGCCATGGGCATGGCGTGTCCCTCGTGCGCGTCATGCCCATCGTGTGAAGGCATCGTCATGCCCTCGCTATGCTGCGAATGGTCCATGGCGTGGCTGGACATGTCATGACCGGAATGGTCCTGTGCCAGGACAGGAGCCGGGATCAGCAGCGCGCCGGTGAGGGCGCCGATCAGGAAACGGGCCTTTGTCATGCCGGACCTCCGTCCATCGGACGCACGGTGACGACGTTGAACATCCCCGACATCATGTGCAGCAGGAGGTGGCAGTGAAACGCCCAGTCGCCCGGCGTATCGGCGGTCACGTCGAAGGAGACCTTGCCCGCGGGCAGTACGCTGACCGTGTGCTTGCGCGGCCGCCGTGTGCCCGCGCCATTGACGAGATCGAAGAAGAAACCGTGCAGGTGGATCGGGTGCGTCATCATCGTCTCGTTGACGAGGGTGAAGCGCACGCGCTCGTTGTGGGCAAGGCGGATCGGCTCGACCATCTCGGAGAAACGCCGCCCGTCGAAGGACCACATGTAGCGTTCCATGTTGCCGGTAAGGTGGACGACGATCTCGCGCGTGGGCGGGATGAGATCGTCCCGGTCTTCGGGCGTTTGCAGGTCGGTGTAGACGAGCACACGGTGCTTCACGTCATCGAGCCCCAGGCCCCGCTCGCCGGTGCGGTCGGTAGGCATGGGGGCCAGCATGTCGACGCCGGGTGTCAGCTCCACGCCAGGCGCGGTCGCGGGATCGCGCATCGAATGGTTCATCTCCATCCCGCCATTGCCGTGGTCCATGCCGTCCATGTCGTGGCCGGAATGGTCCATCGCGCCCGACCCGCTGCCCATATCCATACCCATGTCCTTCATGGTGAGACGCGGCGGTTTGCGTAAGGGGGGGGCGGGCGCGACCATCCCGGCGCGCGGTGCCAATGTGGCGCGCGCAAAGCCCGAACGGTCGCTTGATTCCGCGATCACGGAATATGCACGCTCGTCCGGCGTCACCACCAGGTCGTAGGTTTCGGCGACGCCGATCTGGATCTCGTCGGTCTCGACCGGCGCGACGTCGCTGCCATCTGCCGCGATCACGGTGAAGGGGAGGCCCGGGATACGCAGGTTGAAGATCGTCATGGCCGAGGCGTTGATGACACGCAGGCGCACCCGCTCGCCGGGACGGAACAGGCCGGTCCAGTTGGCGTCCGGGCCCTGGCCATTGATGAGGTAGGTGTAGGTCGCGCCGGTCACGTCGGCGATGTCCATGGGCGACATGCGCATGCGGCCCCAGGCCAGCTTCTGTTCCTGTGTCCAGGGCTTGCCCGAAGGGTTCTCGAACAGGGCCTGTTGCTGGAAGTTGTAGTAGTCCGGGCGGGCCTTGAGCTTGCGCCAGATTTCCATGGGCGGCGTGAAGCTCCAGTCCGAGAGCATGAGGATCATCTCGCGCTCGGTTTCCACGCGCTCACCGTGGGCGGGATCGATCACCAGCGGGCCGAACAGGCCGGTTCCTTCCTGTCCGCCGGAGTGGCTGTGGTACCAGTAGGTGCCCGACTGGCGCACAGGGAAGCGGTAGGTGAAGGTCTGGTGCGGGGCGATGCCGGGGAAGGTGACGCCGGGCACGCCGTCCATCTGGAAGGGCAGCAGGATGCCGTGCCAGTGGATCGAGCTGTCGATATCGAGGTGGTTGGTGACGGCTAGCTCCACGTCCTGCCCCTCGCGCAGGCGGATGAGCGGGCCGGGCACGGTGCCGTTTACGGTGGTCGCGCTGGCGGTGCGTCCGCCCAGCGTGAAGGGCGTACGGGCAATATTGAGGGCGATGCGCTCACCGCTCAGTGCACCTTCGGTCGTGGTGCCGGTTGCGGGATGGGCGCTGTGGTGGTGGTGAGTCTGGGCGCGGGCCCAGTGGGGGAAGAGCAGCGAGGCCGCCGCGCCGCCGCCTGCGGTCAGCGCGCCGGCGAGCAGCGCGCGCCGGTCATGGGGTGTCTGGAACATGGGGTATCCTTCCGGCGGAGCCGGGTCTGAAATCCGAAATGCAGGGCAAGGTCCGGGCGCGCAGGTGCGGCCGGACTTCGAAGATCAGACAGCCCGCGGAGGCGGAGGATCGAGCGGGGAGGCGTGCGAGGCGAGCGCGGCCATGGCGCGCGGCTGCGGACGCTCGCGGTGGAGCGGGCGCAGCGCCGGGGGCGCGGGAAGGTCGGGCAGGGCAAGCCCGGTTGCGGCCAGGCACGAGGCCATGCAGTGCAGGTTGGCGAGCGGGGCTTCCCCGTGGGCGTTGTCATGTCCCGCGCCGTGACTCGAGGTCTCGCAGCCGGTATGGGCCATGCTCATCGTGTGCGAAGGCGCGGGGCTGGCCTCGCCCGTGCCCGAAAGGACGGGTGACAGGGCAAGCCCAAGCGCAACCAGCGCGAACACCGCGATCCGCTGCACAGAGGCGAGGCCTCCGCGAGAGCCGGACAGGAGAAGGGTGATGGCGCGGTGCATGATGAGCCCATCATATCCGCGAACGGGCTTGCGGTGCAATGGAGTGGAAGAAGAATAAGGAACATTCCGAGGGCCATCGCCCTCGGGCTCCCCATACCGTCTACCTCACCTTGCGCAGCTAGCCTGGCGCGCGGAAGGTGAGGTAGACGATTTTGGGGTCAAGGGGCGATGGCCCCTTGAATCCTTTGGTCCTGAATTATTGGGCCTCGCCGCCTGCCTTCACGACCTCGCCGCCCTTCATCACGAAGTCGACGTTCTCGAGCAGGGTGATGTCGGCGAAGGGATCGCCCTTGACCGCGACAAGGTCGGCGTAGTGGCCGGGGGTGAGCGAGCCCACGACATCGCTTGCGCCCAGCAGGTCCGCGGCGTTGACGGTGGCCGCGCGGATCGCATCGCGCGGGGTCATTCCGGCGCGCACGAGGAGGGCGAACTCCTTGGCGTTGGTGCCGTGGGGCGCCAGGCTCTGGTCGGTGCCGAAGGCGATCTTGACGCCCGCCTTGTAGGCACGGCCCAGGTTGCTCATCACGATCGGGCCGACTTCCAGCGCCTTGGCCGCGGCCGAAGGGTTGAGCGTCTCGGGGTGGGTCTTGGCGATCTGCACCACCGTCTCGGCGACGAGCAGCGTGGGCACGAGATAGGTGCCGTTGGCCTTCATCGCCTTGTCGGTCTCGGCATCGCCGAAGGAGCCGTGCTCGATGGAATCGACGCCCAGCTGCGACGCGTGAAGGATCGCGGTCTTGCCATGGGCGTGTGCGGCGACCTTGATGCCCAGGCTATGGGCAGTGTCGACCACGGCCTTGATCTCGTCGTCGGTCATGGTCTGGTGGTTGGGATCATCGCCGATCGAGAGCACGCCGCCGCTGGGCATGATCTTGATGAGGTTGACCCCGTCGCGGTGCATGCCGCGCACGATCTTGCGCGCCTCGATGGGGCCGTCGATGACGCGGCCTTCGGAATGGAAGTCGAGCTCGGGGCTCATCCCGTTCTGCGGGTCGCCGTGGCCGCCGGTGGGGCCGAGCGGATAGCCCGAGACCCACATGCGCGGGCCTTCGATCTCGCCCGCCGCGATGGCCTTCTTGAGCCCGACGACGATCGACGTCTCGCCGCCCACGTCGCGGATGCTGGTGAAGCCGCCGAGCAGCGTGGCGCGCGCGTAGGCGACCGATTCCAGCGCGGTGTCGATGTCGGTCTTCTGCGCGCGTTCGGCGACAGGGTTCTTGCCGCTGTAGCCCATCGTCACGTGGTCGTGGGTATCGATGAAGCCGGGCAGCACGGTCTCGCCCGAAAGGTCGATGACCTCGGCGCCCTCGCGGGTGACGAAGCCGTCCTCGACCGCGACGATGCGGTCATCGGCAATGACGATGGAGACATTGGAACGGGTCGCCTGGCCATCGAACAGGGTGCCGGCGTGGACGACGGCGTCGCGGGCCAGTGCGCTCTGGCCAAGCGGGGCCAGGGCCAGGGCCACGACGGGCAGGGCGCGAAGAAGTGAGGTACGTGTGGGTCGCATGGGGGTGGGAAAACTCCGGTTGGTCGCAGGGGGACGGCGGCGGGGAGAGGGGGCTCTCCCCGCCGCTTTGGTCCGAAGGTCTGGGATCAGAACTTCTGGCGCACGTTGACGCCGATGGTACGCGGGGTCGCGCTGCTCACCAGCGTGCGCCCTTGTGCGATCGCGCTCGAGCTGGCGCGGGTGATCGCGGTCGCATCGAGCAGGTTGGTCACGTAGAGGTAGGCCCCCCAGGACTGGCCCGGACCTTCCACGCCCAGACGTGCGTTGACGAGGGCATAGTCCTCGACCTCGCGTGCGAAGGTGTAGTTGCGGCGGAAATCCGACCACGAACCGCCTACGTAGTTGAAATCGACGCGGGCCATGCCGCCAAGGCTGTCACTCAGCGACCAGTCGTACTGCGCCGAAGCGCCGCCCATCCACTTGGGCACGTAGGGGATGCGGTCGCCCTTGAGGCCCGAAGTCGCCGTCGCGCCGGTGTTCTGGTCTTCCGACAGGGTGGCGTCGGTGTAGGTCACGTTGCCCTGGAGCGAGAGGCCATCGAGCAGCATCGCGTTCACTTCGGCCTCGACGCCCTTGACCGTCGCCTTGCCCGCGTTGCCGAGGTAGGAGAACGCGCCGTTGGGGGTGCGCTGGGTGACCTGCATGTCGCTCCAGTCGATCCAGTAGGCATCGATGTTGAAGAGCACCGCGCGGTTGAACCAGCTGGTCTTGAGGCCGACCTCGTAGTTCCACAAGCTGTCCGAATTGTAGCCGGTGAGCGCAGCGTCAAGGCCCAGCACCTGGTTCGCGCCGCCCGGACGGTAACCCTGCGAGGCTTCGGCGTAGAGCATCACGTCGGGCGTGAACTCATACGAGCCGTTGAAGCGGAACACCCAGCCGTTCTCGGTTGAATCCACCGCGGTGGGCGGGGTGATGCGCGCGCCAACGAGGATCGAGGGCACATCGGTGTAGCCCACGATGTCCTTGTCGTAGTGGAAGTAGCGCGCACCGCCGGTCAGCTGCGCGCCTTCGAAGGGATGCAGCGTCACTTCGCCGTAGCCCGCCAGCTGGGTCAGCGAATCGTCGATGTGGCGTCCGGTCACGACCTGCAGCGGGCGCACGATCTCGCCCGAGACGGGATCGGTGTTCACCTGGGGGTTCCAGACCGCGATGTTGCGGTCCGACCAGAAGCCGCCGATGGTCCAGTCGAGGATGCCGGTGGTGTTGGAGCTGAGGCGCAGCTCGCCTGTCCAGGCGTCCATCTCCTGCTGGGGATAGAGCACCGAGTAGGACTGCCAGTCGACGAGGTCGTAGTAGTCGGTCAGCTGGCTGTCGCTGCACGGGCTGCCCCCGCCCACGAGCGCGGCGCAGCGTCCTTCGCTGCGCTGGGCCTGCATGAAGCGCGAGACATCGCTTGCCGAGGACAGTTCGCGGTGCATGTACGAACCCGAGGCGACGAAGGTCGCGAAGTCGAATTCATAGGTCGAGGCGATCGAGTAAAGCTCGGTGTCGTCGACGATCGGCTGGCGGGTGTAGGCGTCCGAATTGAACTTGCCCGCTTCCTGGGTCCACAGCGGCGTGTCGGTGCGCGTGCGGTTGAGGAAGGTGGTGACATCGAAGGTCCAGCGGTCGGACGGCTGCATGCGCAGCATCAGGCGCCCGCCATAGCTCTTGAGGACGTTGATGTCGTCGATGCCGAGCGCGGTGTTGTCGATGTAGCCGTCCTGGCGCTTGTAGAAGCCGACCACGCGCACGCCCACCTTGTCGGTGGCGAGCGGCACGTTGAGCATGGCGCTGGCATCGTAGTTCCAGCCGCCGTAGCGGGTGTTCGAAAGGCTGGCATCGACGGCGCTGCCGAGCCCTGTCAGGTCAGGCTTGTTGTAGATGATGCGAAGGGTGCCGCCCATCGAGCCTGCGCCGTAGAGCGTGCCCTGGGGACCGCGCAGAACCTCGACGCGCTCGACGTCGAAGAGCTTGAGTTCCGGCGTCGAACCGCCCGCGTCGTTGCCCGCGCCGATCATGCCGGTCACCGGCGTCTCGTCGTAGTAGGTGCCGATCATCGGCTCGCCCGAGCCCTGGATACCGCGGATGACGACGCGGCGCTGCGAAGGGCCGCCGTCCACGAAGCTGAGGCCCGGCGCGCTTGCGGCCAGGTCGGCAATGTCCTGCACGCCCGAGTTGGCCATGGTCTCGCCGGTGACGGCCGAGATCGAGATCGGCGTTTCCTGGATCGAGCTCGAACGCTTGAGCGCGGTCACCACGATGTCGGCGCCGACGACAGTGTCCCCGTTCGTTGCGGCCTGCTCCTGGGCGCTGGCCTGCGGTGCCCAGGCAAGCGCGATCAGGCTGGCAGCCGTGAAGAGGCTCCGGCCCATGGCCCGGGCCGACAACGTCGTGGTAGTATTCGTGAACACGGTATTCCCCCTGAATCCTCGGCGCGCGCTTTCTTTTGTTGCACGCGCGAAACCTGTTGGCCGCACAGCGCTGTGCGGCCACCCTCATCCGGCGTCTTCGCTCTCCCCGCCTATGTATGTTGTCCCTTGAAGCGGCTTTGCCCCCGCAATCGTGATGACAGGACGTACATCGCCAGATCCGATTGCACGGTTGGCGCCTGAATGGAAGAGGGGAGGGCGCAACAAAATGATGGCATGATCGCGTGTCGACTTGTTGCGGGAGGCTTTGGTCGGGTCGCTTTGCGCAACAAACGTGCACGAATGCGCAAAAGGACGCCTGTTTTGTCCTCGTCTGGCGAGAATCTGCGCGATTTGACGGGGCGCACGTCCGGGAAGCAGACAAGTTTCCGGAAAGTCGCATGAAAACCGGTTGCATCGGGGGCGAAGCGCGCCAAGGGTGCGCGCCGGGATTGCAGACAGATCGCAGGGCACGCCCGGCCGCTTCCCGGCGGCCAGCCCACCGTCTGCACGACAGGGACAACAGGAGGCTTCATGTTCCGCAAGAGTCACGTGGGCGCGCTCGGCGCCCTGCTGCTGTGCAGTGCAGCGCAAATCCATGCGCAGGCCGGAAGCGCACCGGCGATGGACAGCGACTATGCCGCGGCGGTGAAGTCCTGGACCACCAAGCCCGAGTTCATGAGCCCGCTGGTCGATCACCTGCCTGCATCCTCGACCATCCCCTCGCCCAAGGAGGTGCTGGGCGATCACATCGGCGCGCCCAACAAGCTGCACTACTACCAGCAGATCGTGGGCTACTACCGTGCGCTGGCACAGGCCGCGCCCGACCGGGTCAAGATCGTCGAAATCGGCAAGACCGAAGAGGGGCGCGAGAACATCATCGTGATGATCTCGTCGGCGCAGAACATGGCCGACATCGAGAATACGCGGCTGGGCCTTGCCAAGCTGGCCGATCCGCGCGGTGTGTCCGAAGAGGAGGCCAAGGCGGTCATCGCCGAGACGCCGCCGATCTACCACATCTCCGCAGGCCTCCACAGCGCCGAGACCGGCCCGCCCGAAATGCTCATGGAGCTGGCTTATCGCCTGCTCGCCGATGACAGCGAGACCTTCCAGCGTATCCGCGACAACGTCATCGTCTCGCTCAGCCCCGTGCTCGAGGCGGATGGGCGCGACCGTTATGTCGACTGGTACTACCGCAATCTCATCGACGAGCGCGACGACCGCAACAAGCCGGGCGGCCCGCCGTACTGGGGTAAGTACATCTACCATGACAACAATCGCGACATCAATCTGTCGGACAAGAGCGCCAAGGAGCTGATGAAGTGGTACCTGGAATGGCACCCCCCGATCATGCACGAGCTGCATGAATCGGTGCCCTTCCTCTACATCTATTCGGGCATGGCGCCGCAGAACCCGGACCTCGATCCGCTGCTCTTCGCCGAGCTGCCCTGGTTCTCCAACTACGAGATGGCGCAGCTCACCAAGTATGGCATGCCGGGTGTGTGGACCCACGGCTATGTCGATGCCTGGACGCCGGGCTACCTCGCCTTCATGTCGTCCAACCACAACGGTATGCTGCGCATGTACGAGACCTTCGGCAATGGCGGGGCGACAACGATGTACCGCCATGTCGCACCGGACCCGGCCTCGGGCCTTGGCCGCGACCAGACCACGCGCAAGTGGTACCGCCCCAATCCTCCCTACAAGGAGGTCATGTGGTCGCTGCGCAACAACACCAATTTCATGGAAACGGGCGTCCTTACCGCGCTCGACATGACCTCGCGCTTTCCGAAAGAAATCCTCGAGAACTTTTACAAGAAGAGCCGGGATGCCATCAAGGTCGGCGCGGGTGAAGCGCCCTACGGCTTCATCATTCCCGCAGGCCAGGCCGATCCCACGCGCGTCAAGTTCGTGACCGACATCCTGCAGCTTCAGGGCATCGAGATCGGCCAGGCCGAGCGCGAAGTGAAGCTGAAGGAGGGCACCTACCCGGCGGGCTCGCTGATCGTGAAGCTTGACCAGCCCTACGGCCGTCTCGCCAAGATCCTGCTGCGGGTCCAGGACAACTATCCCGACGAGAACGTGGGCACCTACGACGATGCGGCCTGGACCATGGGCCTGATGGCGCACGCCAGGATCGTGGAGAGCGCGGACGAGGACATCCTCTCGGTGCCCACGCGCGCGGTGGACAGCTACACCCCGCGCGGCTCGATCACCGGATCGGGCGCGAAGACCTATGCCGTGCTCGACACGGGCGCGGTGGGCATGGCGACGCTGCGCTACAGGTTGGCGGACGTGGACGGTGTCGAGATCGTCGAGGATGCCTTCAAGTCAGGCGGCACCACCATTCCGGCAGGCTCCTTCCTCGTGCCGGGCACCGCCTATGACACCTTGAAGCCGCTGGTCGAGAGCCTCGCGCTCGACGCGGTGGGGATCGGCAGCGCGGCGGACAAGGCGCAGACCCACGCCAGCGAATTGCCCCGTCTCGGCGTCTTCAGCACCTGGGGGTCGACGCAGGATGTGGGCTGGCTGCGCTACGGGCTCGACCAGCAGGAAATCGACTACGACCTCCTGTTCAAGGAGCGCGTGCGCCAGGGCAACCTGCGGGCCGATTACGACGTCATCATCCTGCCCCAGCAGGGCCGCTCGACCAAGGACATCGTCTTTGACATCCCGATGACCGGCAAGCCGCTGCCCTACACCAAGACCGACCAGTACCGCTTCTCGGGCGACTACGGTTCCTCGCCCGATATCCGTGGCGGCATGGGGCTGGAGGGCCTTGCCGAACTCAAGAAGTTCGTGGATGCAGGCGGTACGCTCATCACCACGGGGCGCGCCAGCGAGGTGCCGATCGAGTATGGCTTTGTCAGCGAGATCGCGACCAAGGCCCCGCCCGCAAACTTCTACGCGCCCGGCCCGATCGTGAAGGGCAAGGTGGTGAAGCCCCAAAGCCCCATCTTCTACGGCTATGCTGGGGAACTGAAGGGCGGCAAGGTGCAGGGCGGCGAACTGGCCGAAGGTGAATTGCCGCTGCGCTGGGCCCAGAGCACGACCTACTACGTGCCCGAGCGCCTCAAGGGCGACGTCCTGATGACCTATCCGGGCGGCAAGGACAGCATCCTGAGCGGTTTCATCCGCGACGGGGACAAGCTCAAGGACAACGCGGCGATCATCAACGTGCCCTCGGGCGAGGGGCGCATCCTGATGTTCGCGACCAACCCGGTCTGGCGCTGGCAGAACTGGGGCGAGTTCCGCATGCTCTACAACGCGGTGCTCAACTGGAAGCAGCTGGGCGCGACCGACGAGACGCCGCCGCCGCCGCCCGCGGTTCCCGCCGCGCAGCAGTGAGATTCGAAGTGATCTGATACGAAAAGGTCCGCAGGAAGCGCGCTTCCTGCGGACCTTTTTATGTCGCTGCCGGAGCGGCTTAGGTGCGGGCGAGTTCGCGTTCGGAGAGGAAGCCGCAGATGTCGGCAACGGTCCGGGTGGTGTCCATCGCCACGCCTTCCTCGGCTGCGAGTTCCAGTGCGGAATGGGCAATCGCGCCCATCTCCAGTTCTGCTCCGCGCGCATAGTCCTGCGCCATCGAGGTGTAATAGGCCCCCATCCGCCGCCCGATGGCGACCATCTCGTCGAGCGTCAGGCTGGGCTCCACGCCGAGCGCGCGGGCGAGCGCAATGCACTCCTCCAGCATCGGGATCGTGATGCGGGCCAGGTGGGGCGAGGTGAACTGTTCGCCCACGGTCGCGTTGGCGACCACCGAGAGCGGGTTGCTGGCGAGGTTGAGCGCGACTTTGGACCAGACCTCGCGGCGGATTTCGCGGGTCGGCTGGATGGTGATCGCACAGCCCTCGAACAGGGCGGCAAGAAGCGCTTCGGTCTTTGCGTGCGCATCCGCGATGCTGCCCAGGACAAGGCGCTCACGCCCGTTCGAGGTGAGATCGCCGCTCACGCTGTCGAGCGCGCAGCCCACGTAGACTACCGCGCCGATGATGCGCGCGGGATCGAAGGCGTCCACCAGCGCGCCTGCCGGATCGACACTGCGCACGGCGCGTACCGTCTCGGGCTGGAAATACCACCAGGGTACGCCGTTCACGAGCGGGACGACGCGCGTGGCGGGGCCGATGAGCGGTCGGATCTCCTCCAGCGAGGCGGCAATGGCCTGCGCCTTGAGGGCAAGGAACACGACGTCCCAGCCCCCCTCCATCGCCGCGGTTTGCGCGTCGAGCGCGGTGACGGGGATGGGCGGCAGGGCCGGATCGGCAAAGGTGATGCCCTGGCGTTCCAACTGCTCGAGGCGGCGCCCCCGCGCGATCACGGTTGGGGCCTTGCCCGCGCTCTGGAGGCGCGCGGCGACAAGCGAGCCGACCGCGCCGCCACCGAAAATGCAGGTGCGCAGTGGGCGGCTCACAGCGCCATCTCGGGCTGCGGCGCGCGGGACGCAGAGGCGAGCCCCGCGAGGAAATCGTCGACGCGCGCAAGCGGCAGTCCGGCAAGGTTCACGCGGCCATCGGGGGCGACATAGATCGCGCTCTCGTCCTTGAGGCGCTGAACGACGCGGTGACCGGCGCCGAGCAGGCAGAACATGCCCTTCTGATCGGCCAGTCCGGTAAGGCCGAGATCGCTCGCCAGGGGATGTGCGGCGATAGCCTTGCGGGTCTGGATCAAGCGCGTGCGCATGGCGTCCAGTTCGCGCGTCCACAGGGCGGTCAGGTCCGCGCTTTCCAGGACCGTGCGCACGACGGCCGCGCCGTGGTCGGGCGGCATCGAGTATTCGCCGCGCGCCAGAGCCTTGGCCATGGCCATGGCCTTGGCGAGCGGGGCGGCCTGCAAGCCGGTCATCAGCAGCGCGCCGACCCGGTCGCGGTAGAGCCCGAAGGTCTTGTTGCACGAGACCGCAATCAGCGCCTCGGGCACGCGTTCGACGAGCGCGCGCACCCCGGCGGCGTCCTCTTCCAGCCCGAGGCCGAAGCCCTGGTAGGCCAGATCGACGAGGGGGAAGAGGCCCTTGTCGGCCATGCGCGTGGCGAGCGTGGCCCACTGCTGGGCCGTGAAGTCGATCCCTGTGGGGTTGTGGCCGCAGCCCTGGAGGAGGACGGCATCGCCCGGCTCCGCGCGCTCCACCATCTCCAACCACGCTGCGAAGTCGAGCGCAGTGCCCATGGCATCGGTATGCGCGAAGGTGCGGATGCGAAGGCCGGCTCCTTCGAAGACGGGCACGTGGTTGCCCCAGGTCGGCTTCGCCAGCCAGATCGTCGCCGGCCCGGAGCCGTGGGGGCGGGGATTTACCGCCAGCAGACGCGCGGCGAGGCGCAGCGCGCCGGTCCCGCCCACGCTCTGCAGGCCCGCGACCTGGCAGCCGGAGCGCGTGCCCAGCACGAGATCGGCGATGCGCGCGCAGAATTGCACATCACCGGCTGGTCCGAGATAGGCCTTGCTGGCCTGGCCTGCGACAAGCTGCGCCTCGGCGGCTTTCACCGCCTCCATGACGGGTGTCTGCCCCTCTTCATCGCGGTAGACGCCGACCGAAAGGTCGAGGCGGTGGCGGCGCGGATCGGCGCGCACTTCGCCGATGAGGGCGAGCAGGGGATCGTCGGGTTGCAGGTCGAAGCGGTCGAAGAGCACGTCACATTCCGGTTGTTGGTGAAGCGGGGTGGAGAGCGTGCTTCTATCGGGAGGCGCGTGCGCTGGGTTTGTCTATTACGCGCGTTTTTCTGGAAATCTGCAACAGATCGCCGTAAGGTTGTGTTTCCGTGCATGCTGTGCGCATTCGCAGCGTTCGCGTCACACGTCCTGTGGCCCGTGCGCCCTGATCTGGAAGGGGGGAGTAACCATGGCCAAGGACCGGCTCGATTCCTTCGATCGGCGTATCCTGGAAATCCTGCAGTTGAACGGGGAGCTGGGCCCCAGCGAACTGAGTACCCGTATCCACCTCTCACCCTCGCAGTGCTCGCGCCGCCTCCAGCGCCTGCGCGAGGAAGGGTACATCCAGCGCACCGCGGCGATCCTCGATCCCGAGAAGCTGAACCTGGGCATCTCGGCCTATGTCTCGGTGCGGCTGCGTTCGCAGTCGACCGAGATCGTCAGCGCCTTTCGCGAGCGGGTGGAGGCGCTGCCCGAAGTGGTCTCGTGCGACTATACGACCGGCGAGATCGACTTCATGCTCAAGGTCCACACCCGCGATCTGGCATCCTACAGCGAGTTCGTGAACGCCAAGCTCTTCGACGGTGATCTCATCGACAACATGCGCACCTTCGTCATCATGCAGCAGCTCAAGCGCACGACCAGTCTGACGCTCGACTACTGCTGAGTTGTCGAGGAAGGGCGCTCAGTTCCAGTCGGGCAGGGGCTCGTCCTGGAACAGGCGTTCGGCCACCAGCGCGATGGCGCCCAGGCCATGGGTCGAGCGGTCGTCCTGGCACAGGGTGAGGGGGAAGTCTTCACCAAGGAAGCTGAGCAGGTTCTGGGAAAAGGCGTGGGTGAGGGCCGGACCGGCCAGCTCGATCCAGGCCGGTTCCTCGACGATGACCCGGACCGCGTCGGGATTGGATAGGTTGACGAGGTTGGCAAGCGAGAGCCCGAGCGCCGTACCGGCATCCTCGAACAGGGCGCGCGCCTTGTTTTCTCCGGCCCGTGCGCGCTCCGCGATCTCGGGGAAGTGAGCTGCAAGCGCATGGACCTCGTCGTGGGAGGGCGCGGCCATTGCCGCATCGCGAAGCGCAATGCCGCCAACCGAGGCCACCGTGCCCAGGCAGCCGCTGCCACCGCACCAGCACGGGAGCCCTTCGGCCAGGCTGGTCTTCACGTGGCCGAATTCCGGGTTCACCCCGCGCCCGCCCACGAGCACGGCCCCGTCGCGCGTGGTCGCGAGACTGAGATCGAGGCCGACCTGCAGGAAATGGCGAAGGCCGATGCCCTCTTCCGGGGTGCGCCAGCATTCCGCACGGGCGATCACGTTGGCCTGGTTGTCGATGAATACGGGGATGCCGAGGCGGCGCTCCAGCATGTCCTGTATCGGCACGGCCTGCGGGATCGCAGGGGGCAGCCAGTGCAGGATGCCGGCGGCGGCCTGGACCGTTCCGAAGAAGCCGACCCCGGCGGCATGCGGGCGCGGCAGGTCCCAGCGCAAGTTCGCCACCGTGCTGCGCAGGCATTCAGCGAGGGTGTCGGCCAGCGCGCCTCCGGCCAGCGCGGGGGGCAGGGGATAGTCTGCCTCTTCGAGGATATCCCCCATGAGATTGGTGATCTGCACGTGCAGGCAGCCGGAGGGATAGAGCAGCATGCCGGCCATGGTCGCGGCTTCGGAATTGATCGAGAGCGCGAGGCGCGGGCGCCCCCGGCCTTCGGCGGGTTCGCGGATCTCGCGCACGATACCATGGTCGACGAGTTCGCGGGTAATGTTCGAGATGGACCCTGCCGAAAGTCCGCTTTCCGTGACAAGCTCAACACGCGAGATGGCCTTGTGACGGCGGATGCAATTGAGGACGTGAAGTCGGCTGTTTACGGCAGATGAGGACACGACCAACGTCTTTCTGCATTGCGTTCATTATCTTGCTTAAATTTTGCATAATGAATCGTTATCGGCAAGATTTATTGTGGCTAATAATGAGTAATCGTGTCTATTTTGGTTATATTTATTATAAATTGGATATATCTTTATTTTGTGCTGCCGTATTTTCCGGGCAGGTCGGGCCAGAGCCAAGAACCGCATTGGGCAGGGCCGCATCGTCCCAGTTCACGTACATCCCGCCGGTGCGCACGATGACCGTATCCGCCTCGCGCGAGATGTAGACGCGCTGGCCGCCAAATCCGTCGAGATAGACCATGTCCCTGGCGACAAAGGGAGCTGAATGGCGGGCCTGGAATGCGACATAGGGGCCGTAGGAGCGCCCCTTGCCTTCGGGAGAGCCAAGCCAGGTCAGCCAGCCATAGTTGGCGTTGCGCGGGCTCGGCCTGGTCATCGCGTCGATCCAGCGGGAGGGAACGAGGCGCTTGCCGTGCCACATTCCCCGCGTCTTGATGAGAAGGCCAAGGCGCATCCAGTCGCGGGCCCGGGCGTAGATGGAGGGCGTGGCGTGCCCGCTGGCATCGCCCGCGATCAGCGCGTCGGCCGCGCCGAGGGGGTGCCACAGACGGGTGGAGACGAAGCGGGCAAAGGGCTCCCCGCTCGCCCGGTGGATCGCCTCGATCGTCAAGGTGACGTTGACGGTATGGTAGTCGAAGGTGGAGCCCGGCGCGTTGACCACCGGCAGCACGAGCGCAGCGCCCACCGCGTCCTCGCCGCCGACGAGCGCGCTTGCTCCTGCGCTTCCCGGCGCGGGGTGTTCCAGTCCGCTCGTCATCTCGAGCAGGTGTCGATAGGTGATCGCACGGTGGGCCGCATCGTCCCACTCGGTCAGGACCTCGGAAACCGGGGTGTCGACAGAGGCGATCGCCCCTTCCTCGATGGCGATGCCAAGAGCCACGGCGGTAAGCGTCTTGGCCATCGAGGCGGACCAGCTGCGCGCGTTTGCGGTGTGCGGGGCAAAATCGTGGGCGAGTTCGAGTTGCCCGTTCCGCCAGACCAGCAGCGTATCGGAATCGGTGCGCGCGGCGTAGTCGATGGCCGCGCAATAGCGCGTGGCGGCGGCCGTGCGGGTGGCGGCATCTGCCAGGGGAAGCCCTCTACGCTCCTTGGCGCCGGCAATCCCGTAAAGCGCAGGATAGCCTGTGATCTGGCGCGCCGGGTTGGCCGCCGGGGGCGCCTTCTCCGGCGCCTCTTCCGGCGCGCTCGCGGCCAGGGGCATGGGGGCAAGCGCCAGAGCTGCAGCAAGAGCAAGGGCCGGTTTGACGTTTGGGCGCACGAACGTGCGGCGCGCAGTTGGCATGGTAGTTCGACCCTCCCGAAATACGCCTCGCAAAAGGCTCAAGGCCCGCCAAGCATAAGGGCAAACCTACCCGGACGAAGACCCGGCGCCGCGCGCTTTCATGCAGTGAACAGGATGACAGCGCTCATGCCGAGGCGAAGTTGTCCGGTGGGACGAAACGGATGCCTGTGAACTTCGCGCGCAACTGAAGGAGCTTCGGGGTGCCAGGTTGGAAGATCCTCCTGCGCTGCGGCCGCGGATGTCCCTCTCGCCGCGCGAGGGTGACACGAAGGTTGACACAGTTGACACGGTCCAGAGGGAAAGCCGTGTCACCTGTCACCCGCTGTAAAGTCGTCCCACTGCGCCCCGCAATCCCGACCTGCCTTGTTGGGCGACACGCACCTCTCTCCTTGCCCGTGACCATCGACGCGATAGCCTGACGCGACCATAGCGCAGGCGCCGGGGTGTAGGAAAACCCTATCGCGCCGCGCGGTGGGGCGATTACCTGCGGCCGCGCCACCCGGATCTGGGTTCAAGTCCGCCGGAAAGACATGGAATCCGAGGGCCATCGCCCTCGGGCTCCCAGAACTGTCGAGCGCAATCCTGTCCTTCCATGCCCTTCCATGAACGATGGCCTCGTCTTTCTTGGGCCGATTGCGGACTGTCTGGTATTGGTCATTTAAATTGGGAAGCGGAAATTGCTTGATGCACGTCAAAAAAGGAGGGGCTGTCGAAACTGGTGTTTCCGAAACGATACTGCTCCTAGGTATGCACCGGAATGCCCCCTGCGATTCGCCAAAAATTATTGGATATATTGATCTATAATCATGCACCCATAGTTTTTTTGAAAAACAAATTGAAAATATATTTAATAGTTTTACTGTATGAAGTGCTCGATCAATGATTGGGTATTTGTCTCGAGGGGGGTGGGCAATGGTATTCAGGACGAGTGCTATTGGAGCGGCTGTTGCAACCGTGCTTCTATTAAATGCTGCAGAAGCACAAGAGCATGCGCTCGGCGCGAGGCCGCAATTACAAGGCCCAGATGCGGTCGCACTCGAGCAAATCCAACAAATGCAGCTGCCGGATCGTATCGTGATCGATATTCAGACCGGCGATGATGGGCGCCCGATATTCGTTTACGATGGCGATGGACCCGACCTTCCGGTCGATGACTTCATTCCTCAGATGGTCGATCCATATATTATGCCAGTCGATCTGCAAGTGACCGGCAAGCAAATCAAGCAACATGGTCAGGAACTGATCTTGGACCATTGTCAACGTACCGGCACATTCGCGCAAATTCTCTGCCGAGAAGGAAATGCGCTGCAGGGAGCGGCGGTCGGTCTTTTAAAGGCCGGTACAGTATATCCAGAATGCGCGCCTGCCGCGCGGACTTTCCGCCGTTACTACAAATCTGGCACACCCTCTTCCCAGGTTTCCTCGCGGTTTGACCTCCATTGCCTTGGCAGTTTCGCGCCGCGTCTAGGAGAGGGAGCCGATGACCCCAGGCAGACGGCACGCAAAACTTCATCGCTTGCTATTCTGAGCGCGGTTGGCCTCTTTGCGGCTGACGGCATCATTCGATGCAGCGGACTGTTCTATCGTCCTAGCTTCTTCATCACCGCGAGCCATTGTCTAGACGATGCCTCAGGTAAAAAATTTACTGTATCTGCCGCTGATGGGAGTTTCCAAGGTCAGTTGGTTTCCTTCGTGAATGGCAATCCCAGGCCCACCGATGAGGTCCAGAAGGACTGGGTGGTGTTTCGGTTAGATGATGCCGAGGGTTTCGATTTTCCGGAAATCCGATTGGAAAAACTCCCTTCGCCACGCGAGGTAAATATCGTCAAATATTATCCTTTCGGGGGTGACACACAGCTTGGCCGCGCTACTCCTGCTCATTTCAGGCACTTGCGATTCCAGAAGCCCGGCATGTGCCAAGCGCTGATGTCGGCTTCGGGCTGCCTGCAGATAGCTTGCCAGACTATCCGGGGATTTTCCGGCGCTCCCATCTTCAATGCTGACGCTTCGAGCGAGAATCTGGTCGTATACGGCCTTGTTAGCGGCAGCAGGAACAATGGCGGAAGTTGTCCCTCGAACTACGATATCACCGACACGACGATGGCGCTGAGTGCAGAACAGATAACAGTGGAGAACTGACATGGCGACGGTTCGCAACCTAATCTCGAAAGCGTTTGGGTTCACGGCTCTTGCTGTTTGCTTTCCGAGCACCGTGTACGCGCAGCGTGCCGAAACAATCAGTCCGGCCGAGCTTCGCGTAACGCAGGCTTCCTATGGCGCGAAAGGCGAGGTGTTAGCTCCAACCTGCCCGCTGACGCTCGAAGGAAATCTCGATTTGGACAGGGCTAGGAGCACTGAGTTTCTTGGCGGCCTATTGACGACCCTGTTTGCCGGATTTGCGGGTGACCTCGTGAAGTCTGGCGTGACCACCCTTGGCAACGCACTCGACGAAGCCTCAAAGGAGCGAGGGTTTGTCGCTGAAGCTGACGCTGGCTTCTTTTCGGGCACCATCGAGAAACAGCAGATCGAAATTTCAAGCAATGATGACGGCGTCGAGTTTCCGGATTTCACGTGGCGCCAAGCCGTCTTCCAACCCAGAGCAAAATGTCTCGTTTTGTTTGTTCCATCCGATCCGCCCAAATCTCGTGGCCGGAATAGCGGAGGTTCAGTGACATCGGGCGATTTCGTTGAAAGTCTAGTCCAGCTCTCGCCTTTTCAGCTTCAGGGTGGGGCCGCCTTCCAGGATCCAGAGTCAGATGGGAGTCGAAATGAGATTCTGAGGATTACCAATCGGGTCAAAAATCTCGGCATTGAGAGATCGCCCAAGCTTTATATCGAAGCTGTTCTATTCCAGGAACCTGAAGGCCTTGTCATTAGGCCCTATCTACTCTGGTACCGAGAAGCGCTAAGCGGCGCGCCGCGGCGTGGAAAAAAGTCGACTGAACTCCATGTCACATTGGCTACACCCGCTTTTGATGCCGAAAAACCAACGATTGGGACGGCCTTTGCTGGAGCACGTATACAGTTGCCGCAGATGGAACCGGGCCCCCCCCTTGGGCCACGGGACTTGGCTAATTCGGCTAGTGTATGGCTTCCGCCTAGACCAACTGCGGGAACCGTTCAAAGCACCGTGGAACGCTACAATACGGAGATCCTTGCCGTGCGAACGCGCGAAGCGGAACGGCTCCAAGCAGCTACCGAACTTGCCGAAGCGCAGCGTGCGACCGGAGCTGACGCCGAAGCAAAAAAGCGGGCCGCAATCGAGAAGCTTTTGGAAACTGAAAAGGCGTTGGCCGTGGCGAGAAAGATCGACGCGGATATGACTCCAGGCGGTAAAGCCATCGGTGCTACCAACGTGCAAATGCGGTTTGTTGTCGTGAGAAGCGCGAGCAAATTTGGGCAGGCCATCGCGTCTGCCATCAAGGGGCAAGCCGAAGCTGCAGGCACAGGGGTGAAAGAAGCGCTTGCGCCAAGCCCTGAGTTTACCGCCAATGACACTGCATATCTAACAGCAATGCTCGATGTGGAAGCTAAAGGGCGGGCGCTCACCGCGGCGACAGCTGGCGACGATGCGGATGCAATCAATGCCGCTAATGACGCGCTGCGGATTGCCAAGGCAAAAGCCAATGAAGCCGCAGTCGCGGTGTCGAAGCCTCTTCCTTATCCAGGCGTTCTCACGGGGTTTTAGGGTAAGCTCAGCCCTTCCCAGAACCGCTGCGGGTACGCTGCGATCATGTCTGCATGCGGCTGGCGTGGCTTAGAAGGAAGCCGCAACGAAGATGTCCGCTTTCCTGAAAGTGGCGTCGTATTTTTAACGTCTGATTTGGGTAGAAAACGGACGTTTCCAAATGCCGTCATCCCAGCGAAAGCTGGGATGACGAGGGGCAGGCTTGGGGCGTTAGCTGACGATTGGTCAGCAACACCTTTTATGTCCTCTTCCCACCCATACCGGCTGATGGCCGCTCAGATCGACAAGCCTAACCGGACAGACGGCTTTCTGGCGCGCCAGATCGCCCATCAAGCGACCGACACGGGCGCGTCGCAGAATTTCGGCACACGCCCCATTGCCGTCGTTGAACATTCGGCTACTTCTCAAGCGATGCTGTACCGCAGACTGTCATTGCTACTCGCCGCCGGTGCACTGGTCATTTGTGCTTGGATCGGGACGATTTCGTACGTTCAACGAACACGCGTGATTGAAGGAACTTGGATCGACCTTTTTGAAGGATCGAGCTTCTTCGAAAATCAAACGGTTGCGGACGCCTGTGGGCCGCATTTCGACCGAGCACCTTGGCTGGCATACTATCCATCTGACACTACAGCGGAGGGCAGAATGGTCAGTAGCAACCGAAAGTCCGGTGAGTTCATCAGCAAGTATGGGCGGTATCCTGTCGCGGCTTATCACGTGAAGTTCGTTGGGCGGCGGAAGGTTTCTGAATTTCTTGGCTTGGGAACGCTTTTCGGCTTCGGATATGGTCATCTACGCGCATTCGGATCAGAATTTCAGGTGGATCAGATGACGTCGATCCGCCTGATCCCCAACGTGCATTGTGATGTCCGCTAACCACCCATCTGAGCTGCGGGTCGATCTGGTCCGCAAGGGAAAGCGGACGAGCCGCTCCCTGGCGCGCCAGATCGGCCCTTGAACGACCAACAAGGGCGCGATTCTGACTGCCCGCACACGCCCCGTTGCGTTGACAAGAAGTGGTAAGGTATTGAAGATTTATGCCGAACACAGAATTGAATTACGATGATTACTATCGCGTTTGGCTTCATACCCTGCGGCCAGATTGTATATTCTATGACACTGGCGAAGATATACCCTACGGCGTCGATTGTGCTCGGCTCCGTCGCCAAAAGAATTCCCATCGCGGCATCGGGCACCGAACCGGACTCAGTGTGCTCGAAGCTCAGAACGTCAATCAGGAATTTCTTGAAGAGATCTCGGCTCTGGGCAATCTCAATTACCTTGAACTCGGCTACGCTGTGACTGCGTTTGATCTCACCCCACTGACCACATTGTCCGAGCTCCGCATCCTGAAGATAAATTCCCCGCGCAACATTGTCGATTTTACGCCGCTTCTCGCTCTTCCGAAGCTCGAGCGTCTGTTCATCGAAAATGCGAAGCATATGACAGACCTCGAGTGGCTCGGCCCTCTTGCTTCGCAACTCACGGTGCTGGGTATTGAAGGAAGCATGGACACTTCAAAGTTGATTCCAAGCCTCACACCTCTTTCCGGCTTTTCACTGGAAGCGCTTTTCCTAACGAGTACAAAACTCGGCGATCAAAACCTCCTCACTTTACAGTCCATAAGGAACCTCAAAATTCTGTCGACCGCGCTTAATGCTCCGCGAAAAGAGTTCGAGGCGCTGCACCGAGCACGACCTGATTTGATCTGCAGTTGGTTCGACCCGGAAAGCTGGGAGAACCGTAGAGGGCCACGTCCTATACGCCGATGAACCGGCTAGAGTACTCCTTGGCGCGAAAAATCTGACCTGTAATGACCGACCAGGGCGCAATTCGGGCTGGTCGCGCGCGTACCATTGCGAAGCTGGGTCGATAAGTCCAAACCATAGGAATGGTTCGTCCCGACGAAAAGCAACACCGCATGGAAGTTCGCCGCTCTATCGGCAACAGGAAGGTGCCTGGGCCGGATGCCGTGCCTTACCATCGCGGCCCAGATTATCTGATCGCGCATGCTTGCTTTGATTGCCGAAAGGCTTGGAAGCGCTCCGGCGGGCGTGAGCATACTTGTCCAGAATGCGGCAAGGCGCTTGCTTTGATGGGGCGCACCTTTCGCTCACCAGCAAAGCGCGAAGATGACCAATGGGAAAAGGCTCGTAGGTTATGGGCAGCCGGTTTTCGTTTCTGGAGCTATCGCAGCTTTCCCGAGGCAGAAGCTTTCCCTGAACAACTTCGTGAAGTCGATGCCTTTATCACGCGGAACACTGAGCATCCGATGAGGACCAAAACTCAAGCCCGCATGCCTTAATCTTGCCCGCTGGTCGATCCGGCCGGCAAGGTATAGCGGACTGACCGCTGACAAGAGCGCCAAATTCGCCATCCAACGACCGACAAGGGCGCCTAGCGGCCTCTCTTTCTAGCTGGCGGCGCAGTCCTGTGCGGCGTTTAGTCGGCTTCCACGAAGGCGCATTCAAGCCGCACCTCGTCGAGTAGGCGTTCGATGGCGGCGCGTTGGGTGTCGGTGCCACCAGGCCTGACATCCCAGTTGCAATGCGGGTGTGTCTTCCTGTCGCGCACGATGACCTTGCCGACGGCTCGGCGCCAGGTCTGGGTGGTGCCGCCATTTTGCCGGACGAGGCGGGTTATCAGCAGGTGTTCGAGATCGGATGCCGTCATGCTCGCCGCATAGCTGTTCGTGGCGGCTATTCCAACACGGGTCGTGCAGGCGCTCGATCTGGCAACGGGTGGTGCCGAGGCCTGCCATCGCGCGGCGCAGGTCGGTCCCGTGGGCGCCTAGGCAGCGGGATCAGCGCAATTGGCTGTCCTTGCTGCCGCGCCGGTTGATGCGGGAATGGGCGATCGTCTTGTCGCGTTGTCCCTGGCAGGCGACGCAGGTGCGCACGCCCGGCAGGGCTTCGCGCCGACGGGGAGGAATGGCCTCGCCGCATTCTTCGCAGTATTCGAGCCCCTCGCCAGCGGGCATCCGGGCGCGGGCGCCGCGCACCGCGTCGCTTACCGTGTCATCAATCTGATCCTGCACCGCGCCATCGCGCGACCATCCACCGGCCATATCCATTCCCATTCGTATCGTGAGTTAGGACGTGGGGACCCGATGCGGGCGATTCAATACATGGGATGCCCAGGCCGCGCGGCAGGGCGTGGGCGTCAGAAACGGGCGCGCAGGCCCAGGGTCCAGCGGCGGGGCGCGCCGGGGCCATAGGCGCGCGGGTCCGAGGCATCCGGGGCTTCGGCAAGGTCGACCTCGTCGACTTCGCTGAACGTGCCGAAGGTCGCGTAGTCGCGGTCAAGCAGGTTGCGCACGTGGGCAAAGAGCGAGAGGCCCGGGACCAGTTCCAGGCTGGCGCGCAGGTGGACCAGGACATAGCCGGGGACACGCGGGGTGAGGTTGGCCTCGTCGCCCACCAGTCCCTGACCCGAACGGGCAAGGACATCGCCGCCTATCGAGAAGGTCCGGCTGCCCAATGCGCCTTCGTAGTCGGCGCTGAGCGTGGCGCCGTGACGCGCGATGCCGGGGAGGCGATCTCCGGGAAGTACCTCGATCTGGCCGTCTTCGTCGGCGAGGGGATGCGAGGGGCTGGATACGGCGAGGGCCTGGCGGAAGGTCGCGTCGGTAAAGGCATACCCGGCTGCGATGCGCCAGCCGCCGTTCTGCGCCTTCAGCGTCAGTTCCAGGCCCTGGCGGCGGGTCGAGCCCATGTTGCGGAAGTAGGCCCGGCCGCGCACCTCCGAGGCGACGTACTGGATGTCGTCGGTGTTGGTGGTGCGCCAGCCGCTCGCCAGCCAGTCGAGGGTCCATCCGCCCTGCGCGATCTGGCCCGCCGCGCCCACCTCGATGGTCTTGGCGACGACCTGCTTCAAGGGCGGGTCGGCGACGAAGAAGTTGGTGAGGCTGCAGGGCGCGTCTTCGTCCGCGCAGGAGAGTTCGGCCGGGGTGGGGGTGCGGTTGGTCTCGGTGTAGCCCGCGCGCAGGGTGAGGGTGGGGGCCACGCGCCAGTCGAACTCGATCCCCGGGTTGAGGCGGGAGAAGTGGTGCGTGCCGTTGAGTGCGGTGCCGATACCGTCGATCAGCTCGATCCGGGCGCGGTTGTAGCGAAGGCCGATCTCGGCCCGCAAGGTGTCGGTAAGCGGCAGGCTGTCGGCAAGGAACAGGCCCCAGTAGCGGGTCGTGGCGGTAAGGCGCACGGGTGCGATGGCGCCGTCTTCCTGTACGATCTGGACGCCCAATCCCTCGACGCTGCGATCCTCGGTCAGCGTGCCGAGGGTGGTGTCCGCGCCAAAGGTGCTGGTGCTGGTGTCGTAGCTGAAGCCGAGCGCGAGGTGGTTCTCGCCTGTCCACAAGGCGCGCTCGTCGATGATCTGGGCGAGGACACCCATCGAGCGGGTATGGACATTGCCCTTGTTGAGGACACCGTAGCCATCGACGCCCGGGACGGCGGGGATCGGTTGACCGGTAGGGTCGGTCAGGACCCAGCTTGCTTCGCCGCCATCATCTTCGTCGTCGTCATCGCCTCCTGCCGCTTCGAGGCAGAGCAGGGCCTCGTCGTCCTCGCACCGCTCGATGTCGGCGACATCGCCGTTGAGGGTCGAGACCTTGAGGCGCTGGCGATAGGCCGTGGCTTCGATGCGGGTTTCGGCGCCGAGCGCGACCCAGGGGTGGACGCTGATCCGGCCATAGCGGCTTTGCGAATTGTCCGGCCAGCTGAAAACCGAGCGGCGGCGTGCGGCAAGCAGTTCGACCGGTGCCACGCCGTTGCCGGTGAGGTCCGTGTCGGCCGCGATGAATTTCACATGGACGCCCGCATCCTCGCCATCAAGGCCCAGGTCCGCGTAACCGTTGACGAGATCGGATGGGCTGAAATCGCGCCAGCCACGCTCACGCCGCGACTGGAAGGCGCCGAAATAGCTGAAGGCGCCGGTGCTGCCCCCGGCCGAGAGGCTGACCGTGCGTTCGCCAAAGCGGCCGGCGGCAAGCGAGGCGTCCATGCCCGGATCGGTGCGTCCGGTTGCGGTCTGCAGCACCATCGTGCCGCCCAGCGCGTTGAGGCCGTAGGCGGGGCTGGGGTCGGCGAGTGTGACGCTGCGGATCGCGGCGTCCGGGATGAGGTCGAAGCCGACCGTATCGCCGAAGGGCTGGTTGAAGCGGGCGCCGTCCAAGTAGACCGCGATCCCTTGCGCCTGGCCCTGGAGCGGGGAGGCGACGAAGCCGCGGTAGACAAGATTGGGCTGCCAGGGATTGCCCTGCGCGTCCTGCAGGCTGGCGCCGGGCAGGGTGCGGGTGAGCGCGCCCAGAAGATCCGGCGTACCGTTGCGGGTAATGTCGTCCGCGTCGAGCTGGATGGCATCGTCGAGATCGAACCGCCCGCCCGGCGCGGTGACGACGATGGTCGGGGCCTCGTCGCCATAAGTCTGGGCAAGGGCTGCGGTGGCGAAGTTCGCGCACCACAGGCTCGCCGCGATCGCGGAGCATCTGCGCATGATCCTTGATCTCTCCCTGGATCGAATTCGTGGGGAGAGCCTAGGAAGCGGGCGGCGATCCTCGCAATTGGACCTAGGACCAATCTGGAGCGATATGTGGGGGCGGCGGTAGCCTGGCGCAGATTAGTCGTGCCGCTGCAGGGACTTCACCCCTCGACCGGGCGGATGAGACCTTCCTGCGTGGCGCTGGCGACAAGCGTGCCCTTGCGGTCGAACAGGGCGCCGCGCGCATAGCCGCGCGCGTGTCCGGCCCAGGGGCTGTCCATGGTGTAGAGCAGCCAGTCATCGACATCGGGATCGGTGTGGAACCACATGGCGTGGTCCAGGCTCGCGGCCTGGAGGCGCGGCGAGAAGAACTGCGTGGGGTGCGGCAGCGAGGTCGTGCGCAGGAGCGCGAAGTCACTGATGTAGGCCAGCAGCACGCGCTGCAGCGCCGGGTCGGCCTGCATGGGGCTGGCCATGCGCACCCAGTAGTGCTGCGCGGGCAGGGCCTCGTCCTCACCCGAGCCGCTGACTTCCGGCGCGACACGCACCTCGAAGGCGGCGAGCTTGACCAGCGAACCCGACGAGATTGCCTGTCCGCTGGCAGCGAGGGCCGTCACCAGATCGGGGCAGTCCTCAGGCGCGGGCAGGTCCGGCATGGTCTGGGCATGCGCGAAACCGGCCTCGGCGCGGTGGAAGGAACTGGCAAGGTTCAGGATTGGGCGCCCGTCCTGGATCGCGACGACGCGGCGGTGCGTGAAGCTGCCGCCGTCATAATCGCGCAAGGTGCGGTAGATGATGGGCTTGCGCACGTCCCCTGCGCGCAGGAAGTAGGCGTGGAGCGAATGGCACTGGCGGCCGTCTTCCACGCTGTGGGCGGCGGCGCGCAGGGCCTGGGCGACGACCTGGCCGCCGAAGACCCGGCCCGGCTCTGTGTCGCTGGCCGGAACGCGGTAGAGGTCGGTGTCGAGCCGCTCGATGGTGAGCAGGTCACGCAGCGCCGCCACGGCAAGGGACGAGGGGTTATCCAGCATCGCCTGTCTCCGTGTCCGGCCGGGCCCTGGCAATCCAGTCGCTGGCTTCGGCTTCGATCGTGACGAGTTCGCCCAGTGTCTGTTCGATCGCCTTCTTCTGCTTGCGCAGGTCCTTGATGCGCTCCTGTACCTTCTGGCGCAGGTTGCGCATCTGCTCGACGTGTTCGGGATCGACTTCGTAGAGGTCGAGGAATTCCTTGATCTCGCGAATCGTGAAGCCCAGCCGCTTGCCGCGCAGGATCAGCTGCATGCGGCCGATCTCGCGCCGCGAATAGATGCGCATGGTGCCTGCGCGCTGGGGCGCGATCAGGCCCTTGTCCTCGTAGAAGCGCAAGGTGCGCATGGTGACGCCCAGTTGGCTGGCCGCCTCCTGGATGCCGAGCATGTCAGGGGCCGGATCGCCGTCGGGCTCCGGCTCCAGCGCGTTCACGCCGCTTCCCCGGTTTCGCCGCGGCGCGCCTTTTCCTCGGCGACGAGCTCTTTCTTGGAAAGCTTGCCGACAAGGGTCTTGGGCAGGGAGTCTCGAAATTCGATCGCGGAGGGCATCTCGATCTTGTTAAGCCGTTCGCGCAGGAATTCCAACAGTTCCTCGTCCGAAAGCGTATCACCGGGGTGCAGCGCGACGAAGGCCTTGGGGGCCTGCCCGCGATAGGGATGGGGAATACCGATCACGGCGGCCTCGTTCACCATCGGGTGCTCGTAGATCGCCTCCTCGATGATGCGCGGGTAGACGTTGTAGCCCCCGCACAGGATCACGTCCTTGATGCGGTCGACAAGGAAGAGATAGCCCTCCTCATCGACATAGCCGATGTCACCGGTGCGCAGCGCGCCGTGGGTGAAGGTCTTTTCGCTTTCCTCCGGGCGGTTCCAGTAACCGGACATGACCTGGGGGCCGCGCGCGCAGACTTCGCCCTTTTCGCCGACTGCGCACAGGCGCTCCAGATTGTCGGGATCGCGGATTTCGATGGTCGTGCCGGGGAAGGCGGGCCCGCACGAGTTGTCCTTGACCTCCCCCTCGAGCGGGTTGCAGGTGATGATCGGGCTGGCTTCGGAAAGGCCATAGCCTTCCACCACGCGCACGCCGGTGCGTTCCTCGAACGTGTGGCGCACTTCCAGCGGCAGCGGCGCGCCGCCCGAAATGCACACCCGCACGCTGGAAAAGGCACCGTGGGTCTCCTCGCCGTTCAATGCGGTGTAGAGCGTGGGCACCCCGAAGAACTGCGTCGGCTTGGTGCGCAGCGCGGTCTTGAGGAAGGACTTCATCTCGAAGCGCGGCAGGAGGATCATCTCGGCCGCGGTGTCGATCGAGTAGTTGAGGACGGTCGTCAGCGCGAAGACGTGGAAGAGTGGAAGGACGCCCAGCGTGCGCTCCTGCGTCTCGGGCATGTGGCCCACGTGGGCAAGCATCTGCGCCGAATTGGCGGTGAGGTTCGCGTGGGTGAGCATCGCGCCCTTGGGCACGCCGGTGGTGCCGCCGGTGTACTGCAGGACGGCGAGGTCATCGGGATCGCGGGCGACCGGATCGGGCGCGACGCGGCGCGCGACAAGATCGTCGTAGGCGATGAAGCGCAGGTCATGTTCGGGGAAGGGCACGATGTCGCCGCGCTTGAAAAGCAGGAATGCGCCGCGCTTGAGCGAAGGGAGGGCGTCGGCAAAGGAGCATACGACGACGCGCTTCAACTGGTGCTTGCCGAGCAGGTCGGCGACCTTGGGCATGGAGACCTGGAGGTCGGCGGTAACCAGAATCTCGCAGCCCGAATCCTCGACAAGGTGCGCCATCTCGCGCTCGGTGTAGAGCGGGTTGAAGTTCACCACCACGCCGCCCACGCGCAGGATCGCGAAATAGAGGATTACGTAATAGGGCGTGTTGGGCAGGCACAGGCCGACCCGCGTGCCCTTGACGACGCCCAGATCCTGAAAACCGCGCGCCGCACGCTGCGCGCGTTCGCCGATCTCCTCGTAGGTCCACTTGCGGCCCATGAAGTCCACGGCGTGCCAGTCCCCGTGGACCTCGACAGCGTGGTCGAGCAGGTCGGTCAGCAGGCGCGGCGCGATGGGGGGCATCTCGTCCGCCGCGGGGAGGGAGGAAGTCTGTGCCAGGCGGTCCATGCCGCCCATCTGCGCCGCGCGTGTCATCAGAAGGTCATCCTTGCGCCAAGAGAGAAGACGAGGGCGGAGGCATCGGTCAAGGTGCCGTCCACCAGGATCGGCGTCTGCGCGGGTGTTCCCGCGTAAGAGGCCGTGGTGCGGTCGATCGGCGCGTCCTCGAAGCTGATGTACGAGGCGGCGAAGTCCACCGTCAGGTTGCGCGTGGCCGCGTAGCTGGCACCGGCCGAGAAGTTCAGGCGGTCGCTGTCGGGCACGCGCGCGTCGCGGTGGCCATCGCGCGTGGGCGTCTGTCCGTACTGGACGCCGCCGCGTACCGTGAGCTTGGGGTCGAGAGCGTAGTCGAAGCCACCCGCAAGGCTCCAGATGTCGCGGTAGCCTTCGGGGATCGAGGTGTTGATGGGCGCGCCCAGATCAATCGAATCGAACTCGCTCCAGCCCACGCGCACCGCCTGGAAGTTGAGCGTGAGATCGGGCGTCGCACGGTAACGGACCGAACCGATCGCCTGCCAGGGCGTGGAGAAGGTCGCGCTGGTCGCCACTTCCATGTTCTGGCCAGCGAGCGGCCCCAGCAATCCCGAATTGGTAAGCGTACCGTCGAGCTTGTGCTTGATCGCCGACTTGTAGGCGAGGCCAAGCGAGACGGGGCCGCGGTGCATCTGCGCGCCGACCGACCAGCCCGTGTTCCAGCCATCGCCCTTGAGGCGCTGGTGCCCATCGGGCAGCGCGGCGGAGAGGTTGGGCAGGTAGTTCGAGAGTTCGGCCTTGGCGTGCTGGACGTTGAGGCCCGCGCCCAGATGAATGCCCGGGGCCAGTTCGACCGCGATGGTCGGCTGGATGTCGATGGTGCGCAGCTCGGTCTTGTCGGCGGTGTAGCGCGCCCAGCTGTCTTCCGAATAATCGGTGGTGAAGTTGTAGGGGGCGCTGACCGCAAGGCCGAAGGCGACCTTGCCAAAGCCATAGGCAATCGCGCCGGAGGGCAGGACGCCGGTGTTGATCGGGTCCTTGGCGACCGGATCGCCGCCAACAGGGGCTGGCGCGGTGCCCGGGCGCACGATCAGCGTGTTCTCATCGCGCACCTTGCCGCGCGGCAGGATGGCGCTCGCGTGGAGCGAAGCTTCGCCCCCTTCCATCCCGGCAATGGAAGCCGGGTTCCACCAGATGGATTCGACGCCCGTATCGGCCGCTTCGCCTGAAAACGCGCGGCCCTGTGCGCGCACCGACTGCTCCTGAAGATAGAAACCTTGCGCATGGGCCGTGTGTGCTGCGCCCAGGGCGCCCAGCGATACCGCCGTGCAAAGGGCGACCCGCCCTGTCATTCGTGTCATGTGTCTTCTCTCCCAAGAAGGATATTTTGTTGTCGTGGTACGTTAACGCGTGAAGGGGCCTAGTCGATCCGCGTCCAGGTCTGGGTCTTGCACAAGGGCCACACGATGCAGCCCTTGAGCTTGAGCGTGTCGGGTCCTTCAAGCGAGATCGTGGCCTTGTAGGTGCCCCCGTCTTCGGGGTTGTAGATCGAGCCCTTTTCCCACTTGTCGCCGTCCTTCTCGAAGCCGCCGATGATCTGCAGGCCCATCAGCTTGCGGTCCCGCTTGGCTTCGTCCTTGTTGTTGACGTCGCGCAGGTTCGGGTTCTTCTTCAGGTTGTCCGAGCTGACGAGGCGGCCGCAGATCGAGGCGCCGCAGCGCGAGATCTCGATGGTGCCGTTCTTCGATGGGGTGCGCCAGGTGCCGAGCGCCGAATCGGCGCTGGCCGCCTGCGCAGGTGCGGCCAGGCCAAGCCCGGCAGCAAGCGCAAGAAGCGCGGATTTGCTGGTGTGCATGCGCAATCTTTCATCCTCTCTCTTCCCACGGTCTCGACCGTGACCCGGGTTGGGAACCGGGCCACGGCCTGCCGTGTTGAGGATTTGATAGCGCACATTTTGCTTGACGTATAGGGAAAGAATTGCACCCTTAGGGAAGACATCGACAAGATTCAGATCCGGACGTTGACGGAATCGCCGCAAGAGGGATTCGAACGAACCGGGTTCGCCTGTGGAGAGAATGCATGGATAGCGTCGTCATTGCGGGGTACGCCCGCTCCCCCTTTCACCTGGCCAACAAGGGCGCGCTGGCGCGCGTTCGTCCCGATGACCTGGCGGCGCAGGTCGTGCGCGGCCTGATCGCGAAGACCGGCGTGGAAGCCGCCGACATCGAGGATCTCATCGTGGGTTGCGCCTTTCCCGAAGGCGAACAGGGCCTCAACGTCGCGCGCCTGATCGGCCTCCTTTCGGACCTGCCGCTCTCGGTCGGCGGGATGACCGTCAACCGTTTCTGCGGCTCCTCGATGAGCGCGATCCACATCGCCATGGGCCAGATCGCCGTGGGTGCGGGCGAGGCCTTCATCTGCGCCGGGATCGAATCGATGAGCCGCGTGCCGATGATGGGCTTCAACCCGATGCCCAACCGTGCGCTCGCCGAAAAGTCGGCCGCCTACATGGGCATGGGCGAGACGGCTGAGAACGTCGCGACCAAGTACCAGATCCCGCGCGCCGAGCAGGAAGCGCTTGCCGTGGAAAGCCAGAAGCGTGCGAGCGCCGCGCGCGATGCGGGCAAGTTCGTCGACGAGATCGTGCCCATCGAGACCAGGGATGGTCTGGTCGAGCAGGACGGCACCATTCGCGGCGGCACCACCGCCGAGGATCTGGCCGGGCTCAAGCCCGCGTTCGACGCCAAGGGTTCGGTGACGGCGGGCACCTCCTCGCCGCTGACCGATGGCGCGAGCGCGGTGCTCGTCACCACGGAAAGTTATGCCAGGGCGCATGGCCTCCCGATCCTGGCCCGCATCAAGTCGGTCGCGATTTCGGGCTGCGCGCCCGAAACGATGGGGCTTGGGCCCATCCTCTCCAGCCAGAAGGCGATGGAGCGCGCCGGGATCACGGCAGCGGACCTCGACGTGGTCGAACTGAATGAGGCCTTCGCCTCGCAGGCCATCGCCTGCATCAAGGACCTGGGCCTCGATACCGCGAAAACCAATATCGACGGGGGCGCCATTGCCATCGGCCATCCGCTCGGCGCAACCGGCGCGCGCATTGTCGGCAAGGCGGCCTCGCTGCTGAAGCGCGAGGGGGGAAAGTACGCGCTCGCCAGCCAGTGCATCGGCGGCGGCCAGGGCATCGCCACGGTTCTGGAGGCGGTGGAATGACCCAGCCCATCCAGAAAGTCTGCGTGATCGGGGCTGGCACCATGGGCGCAGGGATTGCAGCCCAGGTTGCCAACGCCGGTGTCCCCGTGCTCCTGCTCGACATCGTCCCCAAGGATGCGACCAACCGCAACGCCATCGCGCAAGGCGCGGTCGCCAAGATGCTCAAGACCGAGCCCGCCCCCTTCATGTCGAAATCGGCGGCCAAGTTGGTCGAGACCGGCAATATCGAGGACGACCTTGAGAAGGTCGCGGACTGCGACTGGATCATCGAGGCGGTGATCGAGCGGCTCGACATCAAGCAGGGCCTTTACGAAAAGCTTGAGGCGCTAAAGAAGCCGGGTACGGCGGTCTCGTCGAACACCTCGACGATTCCCCTTGCGAACCTTGTCGAGGGACGCTCGGAGGCCTTCAAGGCCGACTTCCTCATCACCCACTTCTTCAACCCGCCGCGCTACATGCGCCTCATGGAGATCGTGACCGGCCCGGCCACGGCACCCGATGTGGCCGCCAAGGTCGAGGAATTTGCCGACGTGAAGTTGGGCAAAACGGTGGTTGCGGCCAAAGACACCCCCGGCTTCATTGCGAACCGCATCGGCACCTTGTGGATCCAGCTTGGCCTCAACGCCGCGTTCGACATGGGGATCTCGGTGGAGCTGGCCGACGCGGTGGCGGGCAAGCCCATGGGCGTTCCCAAGACCGGCATCTTCGGCCTTGTCGATCTGGTCGGCATCGACCTCATGCCGCATCTTCAGGCCAGCCTCACCTCGACGCTGGCCAAGGACGACCCCTACCAGGCCATCGCGCGCGACATTCCGCTCATCCAGAAGATGATCGCGGACGGCTACACCGGTCGCAAGGGCAAGGGCGGGTTCTACCGCCTCAACAAGGAGAAGGGCCGCCAGAAGGAGGTCATCGACCTTGCCTCGGGCGAGTACCACGCGGTTACCTGTCCAGCAGGCCCGCGCGGCGCTGCGGCCAAGGGCAACCTGCGCAAGCTGGTCGAGACCAAGGGCGAGATCGGGCAGTATGCATGGGCGATCCTGGGCGGAACGCTGGCCTACGCGGCGAGCCTCGTGCCCGAGGCGGCGGATGACGTGGTCGCCATCGATGATGCGATGAAGCTGGGCTACAACTGGAAGCAGGGCCCCTTCGAGATGATCGACGTGCTGGGCGCGGCCTATCTCGCCAAGCGCCTGGAGGAGGACGGCCAGCCGGTTCCCGAGATCCTGAAGGTGGCGGGGGATCGCTCGTTCTACCGTGTCGAGAACGGCGTGCGCCAGTTCCTTGGCCTTGACGGCGAATACCACGATATTGTGCGCCCCGATGGCGTGCTGCGGCTTGCCGACGTGAAGCTGGCCTCCCAGCCGATCCTCAAGAACGCCTCGGCCGCGCTCTGGGACATCGGCGATGGCGTCGTCGCGCTCGAATTCACGGGCAAGATGAACGCTTTGGATGGCGAGGTGATGAAGCTCATCACCAAGGCGCTGCCGCTCGTCCAGGAGAAGTACAAGGCGCTCGTGGTCTACACCGATGCCGACAACTTCTCGGCAGGGGCGAACCTGGGCCTTGCCATGTTCGCGGTGAACATCGCGGCCTATTCGGAGATCGAGAAGCTCGTCGCGGGCGGGCAGATGGCCTACAAGGGCCTGAAGTACGCCCCGTTCCCGGTCGTCGGCGCGCCAGCGGGCATGGCGCTGGGCGGGGGCTGCGAGATCCTGCTCCACTGCGATGCCGTGCAGGCCCATGCCGAGCTCTACACCGGCCTCGTCGAATGCGGTGTCGGGCTGGTGCCCGGCTGGGGCGGCAACGGCGAGATGCTCCTGCGCGCACGCAACGCGGCAAAGATGCCCAGGGGGCCGATGCCACCCGTCGCCAAGGTCTTCGAGACCGTCTCGACCGCCACTGTCTCCAAGTCGGCCGCGCAGGCCAAGGAAATGCTCTTCCTGCGCCCCGATGACGGGATCACCATGAACCGCGACCGTCTGCTCTACGATGCCAAGCAGAAGGCTCTGTCGTTGGTGGAGGGGTACACCCCGCCCGAGGCTCCCGAGTTCCGGCTCCCCGGCGACAGCGGCCGGGTCGGCCTCTCGATGGCGGCAGAAGGCTTCCACAAGCGTGGCCTTGCGACCGAGTACGACCTCGTCGTCTCGGACGCCCTGGCCGAGGTCCTGACCGGCGGCGAGGCCGATCTGGTCGACACCGTAAGCGAGCAGGAACTGCTGAAGCTGGAGCGCGACGCCTTCATGAAACTGGTGCGCGAGCCGCGTTCGATCGCCCGCGTCGAGCATATGCTCGAGACCGGCAAGCCGCTGCGCAACTGAGTGAAAATAACAGGGGGACGCGCGCTGCGTGTCCCCCGCGAGGAGAGTTGAGATGCAGGTATACGAGGCCCCCTTGCGCGACATGGCGTTCGTGCTGAACGAGCTTCACGCCGACGACGGGTTCGGCGATCTGGAGGCGCTGTCCGAATTCACGCCCGACCTTACCGGCGCCATTCTGGAAGAGGCGGCCAAGGTCGCGCAGGAAGTGCTTCTGCCCCTGAACCGCAGCGGCGACATCGAAGGCTGCACGCTGGAAAATGGCGTCGTACGCACGCCCAAGGGGTTCAAGGAAGCCTACGACATGTTCCGCGAGGGCGGCTGGTGTGCGCTTGCCTCGGATCCCGAATGGGGCGGGCAGGGACTTCCCGAAGCGGTCAACAAGCTGACCGAGGAGATGATCTGCTCGGCCAACCTTTCCTTCAGCCTTTACCCTGGCCTGACCCACGGCGCGACAACCGCGATCGAGGGCTATGCCAGCGACGAATTGAAGCAGGCCTACCTGCCGAAGATGGTTTCCGGGGAATGGTCGGGCACCATGTGCCTGACCGAACCCCACTGCGGCACGGACCTTGGGATGTTGCGCACCAAGGCCGTGCCGCAGGATGACGGTTCGTACAAGCTCACCGGCGCGAAGATCTTCATCTCGGCGGGCGAGCATGACCTGACCGAAAACATCGTCCACCTGGTCCTGGCGCGCATGCCCGATGCCCCTCCGGGCGTGAAGGGGATCAGCCTGTTCCTGGTGCCCAAGTACCTGCCCAAGGACGATGGCACGCCGGGCGCGGCCAACGGCGTCTCGGTCCAGGCCATCGAACACAAGATGGGCCTCAAGGCCTCGGCCACCTGCCAGCTCAATTTCGAGGACAGCGTGGGCTGGCTCGTGGGCAAGCCGCACAAGGGCATGGAAGCCATGTTCACGATGATGAACACCGAGCGCGTCTCGGTCGGCATCCAGGGGCTGGGCGTGGGCGAGGCGGCCTACCAGTCGGCGGTGTGGTATGCGAAGGACCGTGTGCAGGGCCGCTCGCTCTCGGGCGTCAAGAACCCCGATGGCCCGGCCGATCCGATCATCGTCCACCCCGACGTGCGCCGCATGCTGATGACGATGCGCGCCTACAACGAGGGCAGCCGTGCGATTGGCGCCTGGGTCGCCCGCGCGCTCGATGCCGAGCGCCATTCGAGCGATCCTGAGGTCAAGGCCCGCGCGCAGGACTTCATCGCGCTGATGACCCCGGTCGTGAAGGCGCTCTTCACCGACCTTGGCCACGAGGCGGCGCATCTCGCCGTCCAGGTCTATGGCGGGCACGGCTATATCGCGGAGAGCGGGGTTGAGCAGTTCGCCCGCGATGCGCGCATCGCGATGATCTACGAGGGCACCAACGGCATCCAGGCGCTCGACCTTGTCGGGCGCAAGATGCCCGCGCACATGGGCCGTTATCTGCGTTCCTTCTTCCACCCGGTTGCCGCTTTCGTCGAGGCGAACAAGGAGGATGCAGACTTCGGCAAGATGATCGAGGGGCTGGAAAAGGCCTTCGGCGCGCTCCAGCTTTCGACCGGCACGATTGCCCAGAAGGGCATGAAGGACCCCGAGGAGGCCGCTGCCGCGGCCACCGACTACCTGCGCCTGATCGGTCTTGTCGCGATGGGCTATACCTTCGCCAAGGCCGCGCTCCTCGCGCGCGCCAAGCTTGCTGAAGGCGCCGAGGATGCGGCCTTCTACAAGGCCAAGATCACGACCGCGCGCTTCTTCTTCGACCGCCTGCTGCCCCAGGCAACGGCGGCGTTCCTCGCGATCAAGTCGGGTAAGAGCTCGATGATGGAATTGGAGGCAGACGCCTTCTGACACTCCTCCCTGTTCCCGCCGCAGTCCTGCGCGGCGGGATAAGGATGGGCCAACCGGTCGGGTCGCGCCAACCGAAAGGAGAACACCCGGGATTGCCTGCAAGGGCGGTCCCGGGTGTTCGTTATGGGGCGTGGCTGGTTTCCGGGCTGGTGTGCGCAGCGGCGGGCACGGGATGCGCGCGCTTCTCGGCCTGGTCGTCGATGGTGGGATCGGGGACCTTGAAGAGCCGGGTGGGCTTTTCCAGCGCACCTTGCGAGGAATGCGAGGTCAGGCTGATGAACCAGGGCGAGGCAAGCAGGCCCAAAGTCAGCGGGGAGAGCCAGATCGCGGTGACCGGATCGAGGAAGGCGGTCGCGGCGAACAGGAGGCCAAGCGCGAGGTGCTCGCGAAGGTCGGGGATGATCTCGCGCACCGAGATGCGCCGCGCCTCGCGCGCCTGCGTCGACCAGCCTGCCGAGATACCGAAGAGCAGGCCCATCAGCGCCTTGGTCTGGGTGACCATGGTGATCGGCGCGAAAAGGACAGCGAGCGGGACTTCGGCCGCCACCGAACGCAGGATCGTGCCCGTTCCGCCAAAGGCCGCGCGGCGCTTGGCATCGGAAAGCATCCAGACAAGACCCATCGCCTTGGGCCCGAACAGCAGCACAACGGTCAGCCACAGCACGCTGGGCGGCGCGGTGCCGACGAACCCGGCGCCCATTTGACCTGCCGTCTGCGCAATGGTGACAATGAGCAGCAGCAGCCAGCCGGGCGAGGTCAGGTAGGCCGAAGCGCCCACCAGCAGGTGCAGACGGTGCGTCCAGGTGAGCCCCGAACTGGCGAGGAGCTGAAGGTGCTGCAGGTTGCCCTGCATCCAGCGCCGGTCGCGGATCGCCATGTCGACGACGGTGGGGGGGAACTCCTCGTAGGAGCCGCCGATCATCACCATGTGGACCGCCCAGCCGCGGCGGCGCAGCAGCGCGGATTCGAGCATGTCGTGGCTGAGAATGTGCCCGCCGAAGGGACCCTTGCCCGCCAGTTCGGGAAGCCCGCAGCTCTCCGCAAAGGCGCGCGTGCGCACGATGGCGTTGTGGCCCCAGAAGTTCGATTCCGAACCTGACCACCACAGCAGGCCCGCCGACGCGATGGGGCCGTAGGCCTCGCTCGCGAACTGCATCCAGCGCTGGAACAGCGTGCGCGCGTTGATGATCATGGGGACCGTCTGAAGGAGGCCGATGGAGGGGCGCTCCTCCATGATGGAGGCCATGCCCACAATCGAATCCCCGCTCATCATCGAATCCGCGTCGAGCACCAGCATGCACTCGTAGGCCCCGCCGAAGCGGCGCACCCATTCGGCGATGTTGCCGGGCTTGCGCGCGATGTTCTTCTCGCGGCGGCGGTAGTAGACGTTGATCGGCGCCTCGGCGGCGACCTCCAGCCACTCGGCGTATTCCCGCTTTCCGGACAGCTCGTTGGAATCGGACAGCACGAAGAAGTCGATCCACGGCGCGCCGCCCGCCTTCTCGATGGAGCGGGCCATGGCGCGCACGCGCGCGAAGACCTCTTCCACGCTCTCGTTGTAGACGGGCATCAGCACCGCGGTACGTTTGGAGAGAGACTGCGCGGGGCTGGGGATCGCGGTGAAGCCGGGGTGCTCGCCCGAGATGAGCTTGAGGAAACCCACCGTCGAACTCACGAAGCCGAAGGCGATCCAGGTGAACAGCGGAATGAAGAAGACCAGAAGCGCAACCTCGAAGGCATCGAGCCCGTCGCGCGAGAAGGCAAAGCGCAGCTCGCTCGACGCGGCAAGGCCGATCACGGCGGTGAGCGTGATCAGGAGGAGGCGCTTCATCGCCATGCCCGGCGGCTGCGTCTTCACCTCGATGGAGCCCGGCGGCGGGCCATCGAGGCGCTGGATCGGCATCTCCAGCGGCGCTTCCTCGGGAAGCGGACGCGGGGGCTGCGCGGGCGGCGGGGCCATGGTCATACGTTCAAGGTCTTTATCACGGTTTCGGACAGGGCGTTCTCGCCCTGCCTCAGGAACAGGCGCAGGTCCATCGGGTTCCCCCGTCCTTGCGCGTCGCTCATGCGCACGTCGAGCTTGACGCGCCAGGTGTTCTCCTGGCCGACCACCGGGTGGACCTCGCGCGCGAGGATTGCCTCGGGCGGCGCTTCGGCGACAACCTCGACCCCGCTCGAACGGTCGAGCCCGGCCAGCGAGGGCCCTCTAAAGTCGAACACGAACTTGCGCGCGCCCGCAATCGCCGGGCCATCGGCCAGACCGGCCTTGCCCTGCCAGTCGTTGACGCACCGGGCGATGGCGCTCTGGCTGGGATCGTCCGAGGTCCAGGTCAGACGATAGCCGAAGGCCATCTCGTCGCCCTTGCGCACGGGCTTCGCCGGGGTCCAGAAGGCCGCGACATTGTCCTGGTTCTCGTTGTCGGTGGGCATTTCATAGAGCCGCACCGCGCCCTTGCCCCAGTCCGAGGTCGGCTCGATCCAGAGCGAGGGGCGCTTGTCGTACCAGGAGCCATCGTCCTGGTAATGGTCGAAGGTCTGGTCGCGCTGAAGCAGGCCAAAGGCGGACGGATCATCGGCGGTAAAGCTGAAGGTGATCGGGTGGAGCGCGTTTTCCAGCGGACGCCAGACCTGCTCGCCGTTGCCCGCGCGGATCAGCAGGCCGTCGCTGTCGTGGACTTCCGGGCGCCAGTCGGGCCCGCGCGGCGGGCGCGGATAGGAGCGGCTGGCCTGGTCGAACCAGAACATGCTCGACATCGGCGCGATGCCCAGCTGCTGCACGTCCTTGCGGACGAACAACTGCGCCTTCACGTCCTGGACCACGCCCGCATCGCCGCCCCCGCGCGTGTCGATGCGGTAGGCACCTGCGACCGAAGGGCTGTCGAGAAGGGCATGGATCACGAAGTGGTCGGCGCCCGCCTGCTCGATCCAGAAGTGGGTGAAGCGGGGAAATTCCTCGCCCGAGGCCAGACCGGTGTCGATGGCAAGGCCGCGCGCGGAGATACCGAACTGGTCGCGTGAACCCGAGGTGCGGAAATAGCTGGCGCCCATGAAGGAGAGCCAATCGGCGTGGCCATCGGCGGCCATCACCCGAAAGCCCGCGATGTCGGCCTCTTCTTCGCCGACGAAGAGGCTGGAATTGTCGACCACGGGCCGGGCCAGACCATCGCGCACGATGTCGATGCCCACCGCATAGGGGGAGACGGCGGTCGCGGTCGGAAAGAAGCGCACGACGTCGGCCACGGCATGGGCATCGCCGTAGGTAAGGCGCGCCAGGGTGTCGAAGTCCTGCGCCGCGCGGGGCGAGACTTCCGGCGTCTGATAGGCGGCCCTGGCAAGCGCGCGGGCACGCTTTACAAGAATTTCCCACGAGAACGGCTCGGGATCGCCCAGCATGGCGGCGGGCTCGGCTGCGGCCAGCGCGGCGCGCGGAAAGGCACCCCCGGCAAGGACCGTGGCCAGCCCCAGCAGCAGGCCGCCTGCCTCGCGGCGATTGAGCGGGAGGCGGGCAGGAGTCTTGGAAGAGGATTTGGTCAGCATAAGGCTCGTGAACTCCGGTCTGGTGCCCCCGGTTTCATGGCTTGCGTCAGGTCCCTGTTGCGGCGGGCGCCTGGGGCGCCTCGCGCCAGCCGATGATGACATCGTCACCGGCCTCAAGCTGCGACGAGAACACCTCGGTGCGCCCGCCGTCGCTGCCCCCCACGGTCACGAAAACGCGGCGCGGGTTGCCATCCTCTCCCACGAGGTAGATCGAATCGCGTCCGTCCATCGCCTCGCCCGCGTTGTCCGGGCGGAACTCCAGCGCGGCGTCGGGAACGAGCAGGACGTTGCTGCGCGGGGCCAGTGCCACCTCGACGCGCGCGGCCATGCCCGGCTCGACGCCTTGGGTTTCGCCGGTCAGACGGAAGTGCGCCACGCGCTGGCCGCTCGCATCCTCGATCCGGTCGAGGACGGCGGTATGGGCGGCATCGGGCTGGGCTTCGAGCCGCACGCTGGCTTCGGCGCCCGGCTCCAGCGCCATCGCCGCCTTGCTGGCAAGCGGCACGCGCAAGGTCAGCTGGCTGCCCGGGTGGACCAGCGTGAAGAGAAGCATGTCCTGCAGCACGCCCTGGCCCTGGCTGAGATCGTGGACGACGACCTTGCCGTCGAACGGCGCGCGGATCACGCGGCCACGGGCGCGCTCCTTCTCGGCCTCGACGTCGCTTTGCGCGGCATCGCGGCGCCCTTGCGCGGCGGCAAGGCCCTCGCGGGCGCGGCGGGCGTCGGCGCGGGCGCCTTCCATTTCGTTGGTGGAGGGCACACGGTGGTCGGATTCGCGCCAGACCCGCTCGAAGCGGGCCAGACGTGTCGATGCCTCCGAGACGGAGACTTCGGCTGCCGCGACATCGGCCTGCGCCGAGGCCAGGCGCGCCTCGTGGGCGGCGAGCGTCTCATCGCCGCCGGGGGCTTCGATGCGGGCAAGGACCTGTCCGTACTTTACCGTATCACCGGATTTGACCGGCAGATCGGCGAGGCGTCCGTCGAGGCGCGCGCGGATCGGCAGTTCCTCGGCGCCGTGGACCATGCCCGCTTCGGAAAGGCGCGGCACGAAGTCGCCGCTTGTGATGCTGGCGATGTAGTAGGGATCATCGTTGCCCGCCACGAAGCGCACGAAGAGCGTGGCAATCGCGATGACGGCAAGGACGAGGACGACAAAGCTGATGAGCTGGCGGCGGCCCCGGCGGGGCGCTGCGCCCAGGAAGGTGTCGAGCGAGCTGTCCGTGCTCTCGGTACCAGGCGTTTCGGGATTACTCACAGACCAGCACCTCCGGGCCGTCGGCGGGTGGGGCCGGGGGATCGAGGTCGGCCTCTGACCAGCCTAACCCTTGTGCATCCCAGTTGCCGATGGTCGCCTGTGCGCGGGCCGAGCGCGCGGAAATGCGCGCGTCGCCCAGCTTGCGCATGGCGTCCTCAGCGACATAGAGCGTGGCCATGGTGCCGGTGCCGGTGCGATAGGCCAGGCGCGCGTCCTCGACCGTGTCTCGGGCCCGGCTCATGGCCGCGTCCAGCTTGGTCTGCCGTTCGGTCGAGAGCGCCATGCGGTTGCGGCTGGTGGCGAGTTCGTCGAGCGCGGCGTCGCGCGCTTCGCGCCACTGGCGGACCACGGCGCGCGCAGGTGTTGCGGTGTCGGCTTCGGGAAGCGCAGCAGGGTCCTTCAGATCGGCCAGCGCGGCGGCGAGGTCCTCGTCGCTTACCTTGCTTTCGATCAGATGCGCGATGAGGCGGCGTTCGAGCGCGAGCAGGTCCGCGCGCCGCGCAATGTCCTCCGGTGTGGTCTCTTCGGGCGGGAGCGCGCCAATGTCGGGCACCTGTCCAGTTTCGCCGAGCTTGGCTTCCAGCGCTGCGTCGCTGAGGCCGACCAGCTGCGCGAGCGCATGGCGGCTGTCCTCGTAGCGGGTCTGGAGCGTGCCGATGTCATCGTTGCTGGCCGCCAGTGCGGTCCCGGCAAGGCCCGTATCGACGCCCGAGACGAGGCCCGCTTTCTCGCGGAAGGCGGCGATCTCGGCGTTGTCGCGGGTGGCGGTGAGAGTTTCTTCGCGCGCGTCCAGCATTTCCTGCAATTCGCGCGTCGCGATGTAGCTGCGGGCGATCCGTGCGGCGAGGTCGGCGCGCCGGTCGGCATAGGTGAAGGCGCGGGCGGCTTCCTCGGCGGCGTCGACATCGGTGCCGCGGGTGTCGAACAGGCGCCCGATGCGCGTGTCGATGCGGCGTGCGTGCGAACGTGCGCGCTCGTTGGCGCGGCGCAGCGAGAGCGCCTGGCAGGTAAGGTCGCGGTTCTGCGCAAGGCCCGTCTCGACCAGTTCGGCGAGCAGCGGATCGCCCGCGCTGCGCCACCAGTAGAGCTCTGTCGGTTCGCGCGCGGCGGCGGGCATCGGCGCCAGCGTGGAGGCGGGCGTGGTGCGCTCGGTGGTGCCCGCGCAGGCGGACAGGGCCAGCGCGCAGGTCAGCGCAAGAGCGGCAGGAGCAAGGGAAGGGCGGGGGAAGGGGGACTTGCAGGCGTAGGGCACGATGCTGCGATAGCGAAATTGCTTTCCAAGGCAATCGCCCATGCGGAAAAACCCCGCGATGCGCGAGGCCTGTTCGACCGACCGTGCCGGGCGTGAGGCCCGATTGCCTTCCATCAAGGTGAATGCCCCCCAGAGCTTGCGCGAAAACTTCGGAACGCAGCGGCTCCGGCTCTTGGGGTTAGACACATGGAGACCGCAAATGGTTCCGCCGACTGGTCAAAAATGCACGAAGCGGGGTGCTTGCAGGCGCGGGCGGGCGCAGGCACACAGGGCAGATCATGAAACAGGCAAGCGACATTCTGACTTTTGCAACCGCCGGGTGCGGTCTTGTCGAGATCACCCGCGAAGTGGCGGACTGGGCGCGCGGCGCGCAGGTGGAGCAGGGCTTGCTCACGCTGCTGTGCCGCCACACCTCAGCCTCGCTGCTGATCCAGGAAAACGCGGCGCCCGAAGTGCGCCCGGACATCGTCGACTGGCTGGAGCGCCTCGCACCCGAAGGCCCCCACTACCGCCATGACGACGAGGGGCCCGATGACATGCCCGCGCACCTGCGCGCCATTCTGACTGGCGTGAACCTGCAGATCCCTATCGTGCAAGGCCGTCTCGCGCTGGGTACCTGGCAGGGCATCTACCTTGCCGAGCACCGCCGCCGCCCGCACCACCGGCAAGTCGCCGTTCATCTGATCGGCGCATAACAGGGATACGAAGGAGCAAGCGTGGCAGGCACCCAGACACAGGAGAGCGGGCAAGATGGCGGCGAGGTAATCCTGCGTCACCGCCTCTCCACGCGGTTGTGGCACGCGCTCAACGCGCTGACCCTGCTCGTTCTCCTGATGAGCGGCCTGATGATCTTCAACGCGCACCCGCGCCTCTACTGGGGCGAATACGGTGCGAACTACGACGCGCCCTGGCTCAAGGTGTCCTCGGCGCGGATGGGCACCCGCGAGTTCGGTTTCGTGCAGATCGCCAACTCCCGCGTCGAGACTACCGGCGTGCTGGGATTGTGGGAGGATCAGGACGGGCGCCAGCAACGCCGCGCCTTTCCCTACTGGATGACGCTGCCCTCGCGCTACAGCCTGGCGCTCGCGCGGATCTGGCACCTGGCCTTTGCCTGGGTGCTCGCGCTGGGGCTGCTCGGCTATCTCCTCTGGTCGCTGGTGAACGGCCATCTGAGGCGCGATATTCATATCACGCGCCGCGAATGGCATCCGCGCACGCTCTGGCAGGACGTGAAGGCCCACGCGCGGCTGCGCTTTCCCAAGGGAGAGGCGGCGCGGCATTACTCGGTCCTGCAGAAGCTCGCCTATGCCGGTGTGCTCTTCATCCTGTTGCCGGGGATGATCGCAACGGGGCTTGCCATGTCGCCGGGCACGGACGCCTGGGCGCCGTTCCTGACGCAGCTTGTGGGCGGGCGCCAGACCGCGCGCTCGCTGCACTTTCTCTTCGCTTTCGGCCTTGTTCTCTTCTTTGCTGTTCACATGGCCATGGTGGTGCTGGCAGGCCCTCTCAAGCATCTGCGGGCCATCGTGACCGGACGGATGCGACTTGAGGAGGAAGCCTCGTGAGCCGGATCCTGCGCCCCCATGGCGGTCTTGCCCTCTCGCGCCGGGGCCTTCTTCGTGGGGGCGTCGTGGCGGCAGGCGGCCTTGCCCTGTCCGGGTGCGATGACCTGTGGCGCGCGGACGCGGCCAAGGATGTCCTCACCCGTGCCGAGGATCTGCACCGCTGGAGCCAGCGCACCCTTGGCGGCGAGGCGCTGGCGCGCGAGTACACCCGCGCCGACCTCTCGCCGCGTTTTCGTGCCAACGGCAGTCGGGGCGTGGCCGATGCCGCCTACCGCCGCCAGTTGGGCGAGGGCTTTGCGGGCTGGACCTTGCGCGTCGAAGGTCTGGTGGCTCGCCCGCTCGATCTCTCGCTCGCCGCGCTTCAGGACCTGCCCCAGCGAAGCCAGATCACCCGGCACGACTGTGTCGAGGGGTGGAGCGCGATCGGCCAGTGGCAGGGCCCCCAGCTTGGTGGCCTGCTCCGGCTCGCCGGGGTGTCCGAGAAGGCGCGCTACATCGTCTTCCATTGCGCGGACCTCTATCACGGACGCCCCTACTACGAATCGATTGATCTGGCCGATGCCTTCCATCCCCAGACGATCCTCGCCTGGCAGATGAACGGCGCCCCGCTTGAAGAGGCGCACGGAGCGCCCTTGCGCCTGCGGGTCGAGCGCCAGCTGGGGTACAAGCACGCCAAGTTCGTGACCCGGATCGTTGCTGTGGACAGCCTCCAGGGCATCTACGGGGGCAAGGGTGGGTACTGGGAAGACGTGGGCGACTACGCCTGGTACGCCGGAATCTGAGCGGCGCGGGCGATCCTGCCTGCGCGGCTGCGACGGAAAATTCGGTTTATGCGCGCTGCGCATGGGGAATCGTGCGCGGGCGTGTCTTCAAACCTTCATAAACTTTCGAAAGTCACGCAAATTGCCGCTTTGCGCTGCTGGACGGTTGCGCAAGCGGAGATGTCCTTGCACATTCGCCCGGTTCTCGCTCGATATCCGGCGGGGGTGCGCAGGCGCGTGGGCGCTGCGCACAGGGGGTTGCAGACTGGAGACTAGCACGAATGGATTCGTTGACCGTTCTGGCCGCGGCAGGGCAGGCGCCCGGTGAGCCGAGCCTGATCGACCGCATCACCAACATCTCGGATTTCATCTGGGGTGGCACCTGGAACGGGGAGGAAGTGCTCCCGTTCCCGCCCATGGTGATCGTGCTCCTGGGCATTGGCCTCTACATGATGATTGGCCTGCGCTTCTATCCGCTGCGCAAGCTGGGCAGTGCCTTTGCCGGGCTCTTTGCCAAGAGCCAGAAGGGCGAAACCGGCGAGATCAGCCCGTTCGCCGCGCTGTCCACTGCGCTTTCGGGCCAGGTTGGCACGGGCAACATGGCCGGTGTCGCGACGGCACTGGCGCTGGGTGGTCCCGGCGCGATCTTCTGGATGTGGGTGACCGCGCTCATCGGCATGGCGCTGGCCTTTGCCGAGGGCTCGCTTGCCATCCGTTACCGTGAACGTGGTCCGGACGGCAGCTGGCGCGGCGGTCCGATGACCTACATCGTGCGCGGCCTCGGGCCGGGCTGGACCTGGCTGGCGGTGATCTTCTGTATCGGGGCGCTGTGCTCCACCATCATCACCGGCAATGTCATCCAGTCGAATGCACTGGCCGATTCGATGAACGAGCTGTTCGGCATCGAGGAGTGGCTGGGCGGCCTGATCGCGGCCGTGCTGGTCTTCGTGGTCATCGTCGGCGGCATCAAGTCGATTGGCGCAGTGGCCGAAAAGGTCGTGCCGTTCATGGGCCTGGCCTACTTCGTGATGGCGCTGATCGCGCTCATTCTCGATGCGCAGGACATTCCCGAATCCTTCGCCCGCATCTTCAACGGCGCCTTCTCGCCGCAGTCGGCGATGGGCGGCTTTGCCGGGGCTGGCGTCCTCATCGCGCTGCGCGCTGGCGTTGCCCGCGGCCTCTTCTCGAACGAGGCCGGACAGGGCACCACCCCGATGGCGCACGCCGTTGCGCAGACCCGCGACCCGGAAGTCCAGGGCCGCATGGCGATGATGGGCACTTTCCTCGACACCATCGTGATCTGCACCATGACCGCGCTGGTGATCCTGACCGTGGAGGGCGATTTCACCGCTGGCGGACAGGCCGTGGCGCACGCCTGGCAGTCGGATCTCACCGGCTTTGCGATGACTTCGGGCGCCTTTGCAGCCGCGTTCCCGACCCTCATCGCCGGTGTCCCGCTGGGCTCGGTGGTTGCCTCGATTGCGCTGATCATGTTCGTGTTCTCGACCATGCTGACCTTCAGCTATTACGGCGAGCGCACGATCACCTTCCTCTACGATCTGGTCCCGGGTTCGAGCGCGCGCGGCGAGAAGATCCTGCACATGCTCTGGCGGGTGATCTACTGCGTGGGCGTGGTGATCGGCGCGGCGCAGCCGCTCGAGCTGGTCTGGCGCATGGGCGACATCTCGAACGCTTCAATGGCGCTGCCCAACCTTCTGGCGGTGGCGTTGCTCTCGGGCACGGTGTTCCGCATCGCCAAGGGCAAGGAAAAGCCTTCGGGCATCGATCCGTCCTGATCCAAGGCGTGCGGCGTGGGCCTTATCCGCGCCGCACCCTCCCCGCTTGCACACAAAAAGGCGCGCCGCAGACAGCTCCGCAGCGCGCCTTTTCCTTAAGGTCGGTGCGGCGTGTCAGCGCCCGGGCAGACGCTCGACTGAGCCTTCGGGGGAGATGGCAAGATCGGGATGCAGGGCGGTAATCGTCTCGCTCATGCGGTCGAGCGCGGACTGGACGAAAGCGGCCTCCACGAGGAACTCGCGTTCGTCGAGCAGGATGAGGGCTTCGCGAAGCAAGCCATGTGCGCGAGCGATCTTGTCTTGTGCCTGGTCCATGCAACGCCCCGATTAATTTTTTGCAAGGTTGCCGGTGACTAGGGCTTTTACCTTAGTCCTGCAAATATAAATCTAACCCATTTTGGATGAATAGGGCAGTAACAAGTTAACGGACGCAGAATTTAGTCGAAATCCTAGAGCGCAAGCTTGAGCCTGGCGGCCTCCTCGCGCACCGCGCGCGGCTGGTCGGGCCAGATGCCACGCGTGTCGTAGACGAGCTTTTCGGCCCGTTCGGCCAGTGGCACGACCTTGAACACGTCGTGGTCGACCAGGACCACGAAGATGTCGCAGGTTTCCAGCGCCTCGTCGATGTCGATCTGTGCGACGCCGGTGTCGGTGAACTCGATCGGGAGTTCCTCCGCATAAGGCTCGACCACGTGGATGCGCGGGCCGAACTTGCGGACAAGGCGGCTGGTGATGAAGCGCGCCGGGCTCTCGCGAAAATCGTCGATGTTCGCCTTGAAGGCAAGGCCCAGGCACGCGACCTTCGCATCCGGGTGTGCCTCGATCAGGCCCTCGGCCTTGGCGATGACATGGTGCATCTTGTGGTCGTTGACCCCGCGGGCGGTGCGGATGAGCGGCGTTTCCTCGGGCGCGCCGTGGACGATAAACCAGGGGTCGACCGCGATGCAGTGCCCGCCCACGCCCGGCCCCGGCGTCAGGATGTTGACGCGCGGGTGGCGGTTGGCAAGACGGATCACTTCCCAGACATCCAGCCCCATCGCGTCCGAAACGATCGAAAGCTCGTTGGCAAAGGCGATGTTGACGTCGCGGTAGGCGTTCTCGACAAGCTTGGTCATCTCGGCCGAGCGCGCGTCGGTGGTGACGCATTCGCCGCGTACGAAGCGCTTGTAGAAGGCGAGCGCCTTGCGCGCGCAGCGCGGGGTGATGCCGCCGATCGAGCGGTCGTTGTTGGTCAGTTCCTCCAGGATGCGCCCGGGGAGGACGCGCTCGGGGCAGTAGGCGATGGAAATGTCGGGTGTCTCGTGCGTGAGGCCCGGGATCTTGAGATCGGGACGGGCCTTGGCGATGAGATCGCGCAGCTCCTCGGTTGTCCCCACAGGAGAGGTCGATTCCAGGATGACCGTGTCGCCGTGCTTGAGGACAGGCGCGATGGTGCGTCCGGCTTCCAGGACATAGGAGACATCGGGCGCGTGCTTGCCCCCGTCCGCACCGTCCTTGTGGAAGGGGGTGGGCACCGCGATCACGAAGACATCGGCGGGCGTAACCTCAGTCGAGGCGGAGAGGAGCCCGCGCGCGACCACGCCCTGGACCAGGCCGTCGAGATCGACTTCCTCGATGTGGATTTCGCCCCGGTTGATCGTGTCGACCACGCTTTGCGAGACATCGAGGCCCAGCACCTTGCAGCCCGCGCGCGCGATCACCGCGGCGGTGGGAAGGCCGATGTAGCCAAGGCCGACGACGCAGACGCTGGGCTTAGTTTCCGACTTCATGTGCAATGTGCTCCAGGATTTGGCGTGCGGCGGTCCCGTCCCCGAACGGATTGTGCGCGCGCGCCATGGCCTCGTACGATCCCCTATCGTCGAGCAGGGTTGAGATTTCGGAAACGATGCGCGCCGGCGCCGTTCCGACCAGTTTGGCCGTTCCCGCCGCAACGCCCTCGGGCCGCTCGGTCGTCTCGCGCATGACGAGGACCGGTTTGCCAAGGGCGGGGGCTTCCTCCTGCACGCCGCCCGAATCCGTCAGCATGATTTCGGCCAGGGTGAGCAGGCGGGCAAAGTGCGGATAGTCGAGCGGTTCGATCAGCGCGACGTTGGCAAGGCCCGCGAGCCGGGCGTTCATCACCGCGCGCACGTTGGGGTTGAGGTGGACCGGAAAAATGACGGCGGTGTCGGGCCTGGCGGCGATTTCGCGAATGGCGGTGGCGATGCCTTCCATGCCCTCGCCGAAATTCTCGCGCCGGTGGCTGGTGACACCGATGATCCGCTTGCCGGAAAAGCGCTCTTCCAGCTCGGCAAGGCCTTGCGCCAGTTCGGGGCGTGCGGCGATCTCAGCGGTGACCCAGTGCAGCGCATCGATCACGGTGTTGCCGGTCACGTGGACGCGCGCGGGATCGACGTTCTCCTTCACCAGCGCACCTTGCGCGGTGGTGGTGGGCGCAAAGTGCAGGCTGGCCAGCGACCCGATGATCTTGCGGTTCACCTCTTCGGGCCAGGGGTGGTAGATGTTGTAGGAGCGCAGCCCCGCCTCGACATGGTCGACCGGGATCTGGCGGTAGTAGGCCGCAAGGCCGCCCGCCATCGCGGTCGCCGTATCGCCCTGCACGATGACCCGGGCAGGCCGCACCGTGTCCATGACCGCACCGAGCCCGGTCAGGAGCCGGGCGGTCAGCGCATCGAGGCTCTGGTCGGGCTGCATCACGTCAAGATCGTGGTCGGGCACGATCCCGGCGATTTCCAGGACCTGGTCGAGCATCTGGCGATGCTGGGCCGAGACACAGACCACGCATTCGAAGCGCGGGTCGGCCTTCAGCGCGTGGATGACGGGGAACAGCTTGATCGCCTCGGGGCGTGTGCCGAAGACGACGAGAATGCGGGCGGGCTGCGTCATGAGACGGGCTGTATCAGCGGAGTGTTAAGCAGGGAATAAGCATTCGCCGATTGGGGGCGAATGGATTGGTGACGCTTCAAAGTCAAAAGGACGAAGTTGGAAGAAGAAGGACCAAGGGGCCATCGCCCCTTGACCCCGAAACGGGATACCTCACGAGTCTCGCCAGAGGTGGCGCAAGGAAGGTGAGGTGGGCGGTTCGGGGAGGCCGAGGGCGGTGGCCCTCGGACTTGCTCTTATGACTTACGCCGCAGGCTTGCGGGCGAACCACAGGGTATGTGGGTAGGACGTGCCGCTGGGACGCGAGCCGACGGTGCGGGCGGTCACGGCAAAGCCAGCCTCCTCCAGACGCGTGGTGAAGGCAGGATCGAACCAGGCCGACCAGACCGCGAGGATACCGCCCGGGCGCAGGGCGCGCAGCGAGCCTGCGAGGCCCTCGGGCGAATAGAGCCCGTCATTCTGCCAGCGGGTGAGGCCTTCGGGGCCGTTGTCGACGTCGAGCAGGATCGCATCGTAACCCTCGCGCGCGGCGCCGATCAGCATGGCGACGTCATCTTCCACGACCATCACGCGCGGATCGTCGAGGCAGCCGTCGGTGAGTTCGTGCATGGGCCCGCGCGCCCAAGTGATGATCTCGGGCACGATCTCGGCCACGCACACGCCAGCATCTGCGGGCAGGGCCGAGAGCGCGGCGCGCAGGGTGAAGCCCATGCCATAGCCACCGATCAGCATCTGCACGCCCGGACGGCCCGAAAGCATGTCGCAGGTCATCACGGCCAGCGCCTCTTCCGAGGCATTGGCCTCGGTACTCATCAGCTCGGTGTCTTCGAGCAGGATGGTGAAGGCATCGCCGTGCTGGACGAGGCGCATCTCCACGCCCTCGGGCACGAAGGCGGTGCCCAGCAGCACGTCGTTGCTGGTGTCGATGGGGCCGGTGTCGGTGGGAGCCGTGGCGGTGGATTGGGAAAGGGCCATGCGCAATTGAGGTCCTGCCGTGTAAGCAAGAGCGCGGCGCGTCTCTCAGCCGGGACATGCCTACACGATGATGGCCCCGATCCCCTCCGGCATGGGCGAGGCGGGGGAGGATGGCAATACATGGTGGCCCAAAGGACAAATCGGCTGTGGATGGGGAGCCATGCACCAGTTCTGCTTGCTCCTTGCCGCGGCCTTGGGCATGCACGCGCGCATGGCAATTCTGAGCGACAAGTGGATTCGGCAGCAGGCCCGCGAAAACGGCATGATCGAGCCGTTCGTGGAGGCCCAGCGCCGCGATGGCTGCATCTCCTACGGGCTTTCGTCCTATGGCTACGACGCGCGCGTGGCGCCCGAGTTCAAGATCTTCACCAACGTCGATTCCGCGATCGTCGACCCCAAGGATTTCGCCAGTAATTCCTTCGTCGACCGCGAGACCGACGTCTGCGTGATCCCACCCAACTCCTTTGCGCTCGCGCGTACGGTTGAGTACTTCCGCGTGCCCAAGGACGTGCTGGTCATCTGCCTTGGCAAGAGCACCTATGCGCGCTGCGGCATCATCGTGAACGTCACTCCGCTGGAACCGGGCTGGGAAGGGCACGTCACGCTCGAATTCTCGAACACGACGCCGCTGCCCGCGCGCATCTACGCGAACGAGGGCGCCTGCCAGTTCCTGTTCCTCAAGGGCAACGAGCCGTGCGAGACCAGCTACGCGGACCGCGCGGGCAAGTACATGGGCCAGCGCGGGGTTACGCTCCCGCGTCTGTGATCCGGCGCACGGCCACGCTCTGGCGGACAAGTTCGAGCTGGCCGTAACTGGTGAGAAACGAGGCATCGGCGGCATCGCGCCCGATGCCGATCTTGGCCATTTCGCTGGCCTTGGCCATTCCCGTGCTGTCGACCAGGTGCCAGCACCCGTTGAGGAAGACTTCGGCGACCGCGTGGAAATCGGGCGGATCGACGTCGGGTCCGTAGACGCTGGCAAAGCGCGCGGGGATGGCGCTCGCCCGGGTGAGCGCGATCATCAGGTGCGCATAGTCGCGGCACACGCCCTTGCCGGCGTGGAATGTGTCGGCAGCCGTGGTCTGGGCATCGCTCGCGCCCGGTTCGTAGGACAGCGTCGCGGCAATCCAGTCGCGAATGGCGGCGACGCGCGCGCCGCCCTGTGTGCCCGGAAAAGTCTCCTCGACAAAATCCTGGAAGGTGTCGGCCGGGCAAAAGCGCGAGGCCATGAGGTAGTCGACCGTCTCGCCCGGCAGCATATGCGGCGGCGTTGCGGGCAGGGGCTCGATCTCGGTGACGAGGCGGTGGACCTCGACCTCGGCGGTGTAGCGCACGTGGAGCGGCTGGTCGGTGCGCAGCCAGATCCGCTCGCCGATGCTGGCCTGACCCGGCACGCGGGCGAAATGGTCGCTGGGAGGAAGCTCGATATACGGCGCGCGCACCAACTGTTCGGGGATCATCGCCGCCTCGATCTGGAGGAGGATGTCGGCCGTGCCGGACAGCGCGTAGTGAAGCTCGGTCTCGATCGCAATTGCCATGGGGCCCCTCGCGCCGCAGCGGATTTCTCACCGCTCAATGCGCGAGGGGCGCGATGGCTCCGCAGCCGGTCAGCTTTTCTTTGTCTTCTTCACGTGGTCGCTGCGTCCGAAGTCGGGGCGCGAGTCGTCCTGGCCTTCCTCGATGATTGAGCGGCGGATGGCGCGGGTGCGGGTGAACTGGTCGAACAGGGCCTCGCCATCGCCCACCCGGATCGCGCGCTGGAGCGCGGTCAGGTCCTCGGTGAAGCGCTGGAGCATGGTCAGCACCGCTTCCTTGTTGGACAGGAAGACGTCGCGCCACATCGTCGGGTCCGAGGCGGCGATACGCGTGAAGTCGCGGAAGCCACCCGCCGAGTACTTGATGACCTCGCTTTGCGTCACGTCCTCCAGGTCCGAGGCCGTGCCCACGATGGTATAGGCGATGAGGTGGGGCAGGTGGCTGGTGACGGCAAGCACGAGATCGTGGTGCTCGGGCGACATCAGTTCCACGTTGGCGCCCAGCGTCTCCCAGAATTCGACCAGCGTGGTAAGCTTCAGGAGATCGGTGTGTTCGGGCGGGGTGACGATGCACCAGCGGCCCTGGAACAGCGAGGCGAAACCGGCGTCGGGGCCGGAATTCTCGGTACCCGCAACGGGGTGCGCGGGGATCACGATGTGATCGGGCAGGGCCTGCGCCAGGTCCGCGGCGATACGCTTCTTGGACGAGCCTACATCGCTGACGAGGCATTCGGGCGGGATCGCCTCGCGCAAGGGCCTGGCCGCCTTGCCGATGGCGCCCGGCGGCACGCAGAAGATGACGAGTTCGGCCTCGGCCACCGCTTCCTCGGCGCTCTCGCATACCGTGTGGCACAAGCTGCGCTCGGCCGCCCGGGCGCGCGTGACGGGATCGAGATCGTAGCCGGTGACGCGCGCTTCGGGCAGGTATTCCTGGATGGCGAGGCCGATCGAGCCCCCCTGCAGGCCCAGCCCGATGATCGCGATCTGCGAAAAGGTCATCCGGCCGCCTCCGCTATTTCGGCGAGCGCCTCGGCCATGGCGTCCATGTCCACGCGCTTGCCGATGGTGAAGCGCAGCGCCTGGGGCAGGCCCTGGCCCGGCAGCCAGCGCACGATGTAGCCGCGCTCGGCAAGGCCGTTGTAGGCCGCCTCGGCGCTGAGCGAGCCCTCGAACAGGACGAGGACGAAGTTGGCCTGGCTCGGCAGCGGACGCAGGCCGTGATTGCCCAGAGCCTCCAGCTTGCCGACGAAGCGCGCGCGCTCCTCCAGATTGTGCGTGAAGCTGCGCTCGATGAACGCGGTGTCGCCAAGCGCAGCGAGAGCGCTCGCCTGCGCGGTGACCGAGACGTTGAAGGGGCCGCGGATGCGGTTCAGCGTGTCGATGATGGCAGGTGCCCCGGTGCCCCAGCCCACGCGCTCCCCGGCAAGACCGAAGATCTTGGAGAAGGTGCGCGTGACAAGGACGTTCTCGTGCGTGGCGGCAAGCGCAAAAGCGCCGTCCTCATCCTCGGCGGGGACGTATTCGCCATAGGCCTGGTCGATCACCAGCAGCACGTCGGAGGGAAGCGCGGCGTGCAGGCGCGCGATCTCGCCCTTGGGCAGGTACGAGCCGGTCGGGTTGTTCGGATTGGCAAGGAAGACCACGCGGGTCTTCTCGGTGACGAGGCCGAGCAGGGCATCGACGTCGGTGCCGTAGTCCGCATCGGGCGCGACGACGGGCACCGCGCCGCAGCGACGTGCCGCGATGTCGTAGACCGCAAAGCCATAGCGTACGTAGATGACCTCATCGCCCGGCCCGGCATAGCCTTGGGCTGCAAGGTTCAGGATCTCGTCCGAGCCGGTGCCCATGACGACGCGCGCAGCCTCAAGGCCATGGCGCGCGGCAATCGCCTCGCGCAGCGCGCGGCTGTCGGGATCGGGGTAGAGCGAGGGCGGTACCGTCTCCTGGCGGGCGGCGAGGGCGGCCTCGCTCGTGCCCAGCGGGTTCTCGTTCGCCGAGAGCTTGATCAGCGGCTTGCCATCGGCTCCGGCCGACTTGCCCGGGACATAGGCATGGATCGCCTTGATCCACGGCTTGGGGGCAGGGGCGGGCTTGGACGTCGTGGTTTCGCTCATAGTGCGCGCGCCTTTACCCCAGCCATGGCGCGATTGCACCTGTCATTTCGACAAGCCCTGCGCTGTGCGCGGTGCAGGTGCGAGAAAGATGAGAGAAGTTTCAACTCTGTTCGCAGTCCGAACCCTGTTTCGGGTCAAATGTTCGCATTTTTCCGCAGAAAATCAGCTTCCTGCAGGGGCTTCGCAGGTGCGGTACGCAAAGTTTGACAGCGGGTGTCTAATCCGGGAAGCTGTAGCCCTGTCAAACAAAGTTTCCATGGCTACAGCACACACCATCGATCCCACCCAGGTGCTCACACTCGATGAGCCACTCACGCTCGACAGCGGCCAGACGCTGCCCGGCGTGGAAATCGCCTACGAGACTCACGGCCGCCTCAACGCGGCCAAGGACAACGCGATCCTGATCTGCCACGCGCTGACGGGCGATCACCACGTTGTCTCGGACCATCCCCTGACCGGTAAGCCGGGCTGGTGGGTGCGCATGGTGGGCCCGGGCAAGCCCATCGATACCGACCGCTATTTCATCATCTGCGCCAACGTGATCGGCTCGTGCATGGGCTCGACCGGCCCGGCCAGCCTGGCGCCCGATGGCGATCCCTGGGCCATGCGCTTTCCGGTCATTACCATCCGCGACATGGTGCGCGGCCACGTGGCGCTGCTCGATTCGCTGGGGATCGACACGCTCCACGCGGTTGTCGGAGGCTCGATGGGGGGCATGCAGACGCTCTCGCTCGCCGCCAACTTTCCCGAGCGTGCCCGCGCGGTCCTCGTCCTCGCCTCGACCGCGCGCCATTCCGCGCAGAACATCGGCTTCCACGAGCTGGGGCGCCAGGCCATCATGGCCGACAATTCCTGGCGCGAGGGCGACTACTATGGGTTCGAGGATAGCCCGGAGAAGGGCCTTGCCGTCGCCCGCATGGCCGCACACATCACCTATCTGTCCGAGGAAGGGCTGACCAAGAAGTTCGGCCGCCGCCTTCAGGATCGCTCGGAAAAGACCTTCGGCTTCGATGCCGATTTCCAGATCGAATCGTACCTGCGCTACCAGGGGATCTCGTTCTCCAACCGCTTCGATGCGAATTCCTACCTCTACATCACCCGCGCGATGGATTACTTCGACCTCGCCGAGGAGCATGGCGGGCGCCTTGCCAACGCGTTCCGGCGCTCCAAGGCGCGCTTCTGCCTTGTCAGCTTCGATACCGACTGGCTCTATCCCACGTCCGCTTCGCGCACCGTGGTCCAGGCCCTGAACGCGGCCGGAAAACCTGTCAGCTTCGTCGAGCTCTCGGCCCCCTACGGGCACGACTCCTTCCTGCTCGATGTCCCCGCTCTCGACCGCGTGGTGGCCGGGTTCCTGGGATGATTGACCTTAGCGATGACCCATCGCGCCTCGACGTGGCGCGCATCCACGGCTGGCTGGCCTCCAGCTACTGGTCTGCGGGCATCGCGCGGGAAAAGGTCGAGCGTCAGATCGCAGGATCGCATTGCCTCGGGGCCTACCGCACCGAGGACGGGCAGCAGGTCGGCTTTGCCCGCGCCATCAGCGACCGCGCCAGCTTTGCCTGGCTGGCCGATGTCTGGGTGGACGAGGATGCGCGCGGGCAGGGCCTCGGCCGTTCGCTCGTGCGCTGGTTTCTCGACCATCCCGACTACGCCGATGTGCGCCGCTTCGCGCTCGCCACCTGGGACGCGCACGAGGTGTACGCCCCGCTCGGCTTTGCCGCGCCGAGCCGCCCCGATCGCCTGATGGAGCGGCTCTCACCTACCCTGAAGCAGATGCTGGAAGACACGCCATGACCGCGCTTCGCCCCGACCTTGCCGTCATCGCCGAGAACGTCGCGGCTGGATCGAGCGTGCTCGACGTGGGTTGCGGGGATGGCACGCTGCTGGCCGCGCTGCGCGACGAAAAGCACTGCGATACGCGCGGCATGGAACTCGTGCCCGCCAACGTGGGGGCCTGCGTCGCGCGGGGCCTCTCGGTGATCCAGGGCGATGCCGACCGGGACACCGTGTTCTACCCTGACAAGTCGGTCGACTACGCGATCCTCTCGCAGACCCTGCAGACGACCATGCGCCCCGACCTCGTGCTCGACGAACTGCTGCGCATCGGCGAGAAAGCCTTCGTCAGCTTTCCCAATTTCGCCTTCTGGCGGGTGCGTCTCTCGCTCCTGCTGCGTGGACGCATGCCGATTACCCGCATGCTGCCGGTCGTGTGGTACCAGACGCCCAACATCCACCACGTCACCATCCAGGATTTCCGCAGGTTGCTGAAGGACAGGGGCATCACCATCGAGGGCAACTGGTTCCTCTCGGGCGATACTTCCTGCCGCACGGCCGCGGCCAACTTCCTGGCCGAGCACGCAATCTTCCTTCTTTCGCGCGCGGCCTGAGTTATCCACTCCATTCCCGGCGCGCTGCGTCCCCTTCCGGCTGGACGCCTTGGGGCGCGACGGGCAAGGATTGCACCATCATGTGGCACATCTTCCAGTTTCCCCTCTGCCCCTTCAGCCGCAAGGTTCGCCTGCTCATGGCCGAGAAGGGCATCGCCTACGAACTCCAGACCACGCGCCCCTGGGAGGGCGAGGACCGCCTGTTCCAGATGAACCCGGCCGGGCGCACCCCGGTGGTGCACGAGACAGCGAAGAACATCGTCCTCGCCGACAGCCGCGCGATCTGTGAATACTTCGAGGAGACGGTGGAGCGCGGCGCGCTCATCAGCGGCACCAGCCAGCAGCGCGCCGAGATCCGCCGCCTGATCGCGATGTTCGACGAAAACTTCTTCCTCGATGTGACAGCGCCCCTGCTGCACGAGAAGATGAAGAAGCGCCTCGTCCTGCGCCAGTCACCCGATGCGCGCTTGCTGCGCGATGCCATGCGCCTGGCGCACGACTATCTCGACTACATCGATTACCTGATCGACAACCGTCCCTGGCTGGCGGGTTCGACGATGACGCTGGCCGACCTTGCCGCGGCCGCGCAGATTTCGGTCGCGGATTACCTGGGCGGGCTTGACTGGTCGAGCCACGAGCAGGCGCGCGGCTGGTATCTTGTCATGAAATCACGTCCCAGTTTCCGGCCCCTGCTGAGCGAGCGCATGGAAGTGATTCAGCCGCCCAGCCATTACGGCGAAGTCGATATCTGACGCGCGCTGCGCGTTCCGAAAGAAGGCGGCAGAAGAAGGGAATTTACCAAGGGGCCATTGCCCCTTGACCCCAAAACGGGCGACCTCACCCTCCTCAGCCATGGTGGCGCGTGGAAGGTGAGGTCGCCCGTTTTGGGGAGCCCGAGGGCGATGGCCCTCGGAACTATCCTTCTTAAATCAGGCTAATCAGGCCGCGCTGGGGTGCTTCGCGCCGAAGCGGCCGTGCTTGCGGAACTGGGTCATCCAGCGCTCGAGGAAGAGGCCCATCGGGCGCGGTGTGACGCCCAGGTCCTCAAGGCCCGGCGCTGCGCCGCTGGCCACGCTGCCTGCCTTGAGCAGCTTGTACTGGTCGGAGCTGATCGGGGTGAAGGGCAGGGCTGCGATGAGGCCGCCCAGGCCATCCGAAAGCTCGATGAAGCCGGGCTCGCGGTTCTCGGCGCGAGCGATGCGGGCGTTGAGGCCGCGCATGGTGACGACTTCGGGGCCAGCGAGTTCGAAAGTCTTGCCGCCAAACGCGAAGGGATTGCCCGCCGCGTTGGCAATGGCCGCCGCGACGTCGTCGACAAAGACGGGCTGCAGCTTGGCTTCGGGGGCGAAGATCGGCAGCACCGGCAGTGTGCTCATCATGCGGCCGAACATCATCACGAACTGGTCGTCGGGGGCGAAGATCACCGCCGGGCGCACGATGGTGGCCTCGGGGAAGGCGGCGAGGGCCGCAGCTTCGCCTTCAGCCTTGGTGCGCGCATAGGCAACGTCCGAGCCTGCATCGGCGCCAATCGCCGAGACATGGACGAACGAGGCCGCGCCGCTGGCCTTGGCCGCGGCTGCAATGGCGCCCACGCCTTCGCCCTGGATGTCGTCGAGCTTGCCCTTGAAGGCGCCGACCAGGTTCACCACGGCATCCGAGCCGGTGAGGACGGCGGCAAGCGAGTCGGGCTTGGTGACGTCGCAGCGTGCGAACTGGACTGTGCCAAGATCACCCAGCGCCTTGATCGAGAAGGCCTTTTCAGGGTTGCGGCTGGCGATGCGCACGCGTGCGCCGCGCTCCAGCAGTTCCTGCGCGAGATGCTTGCCGACAAAGCCGCTGCCGCCAAGGATGGTGACGATCTTGCCGTAAAGCGTATCGGTGGGGCTCATGCTCATCTGCGTTCTATCCTCAAGGCCTTGGTGCCGGGCGGAGCGACGAGTCCCGCTTTGCAGCACATCGCCAAAGCCCCTGCCACAAGCACGGGAACTCGGCAACCGGCCAGTTGTTTCCGCGGCTTGCAGGAAAGTGCACCTCGCAAAGGTCCTGCAAAGCCGCACAAATCCGGCAGGTTCGAAGCGCGAGGATACAAAAAATGCATTTTCCTTTCAAACCCCTGTTGACACGAATCGCACCGCCCCTTAGAGGCGCCCTCCTACCCGGCGAGGACGGCAACTTGGTCCCCTCGCCTCCGTGCCCAGATGGCGGAATTGGTAGACGCACCGTCTTCAGGTGGCGGCGCTGGCAACGGCGTGGAGGTTCGAGTCCTCTTCTGGGCACCATTCACCTTTTCGCAGGTGAAGCCAAACCGAAAAAGGCCCGGATTGCTCCGGGCCTTTTTCGTTTCCAGCTTCAGCGTCTCTCCCATGCCCTCTCGGTTCGGCGTTCCAGGGTCACGACTGGTTGTTCGGGTACAGGTTGTTGCGCAGTTCAACGTGGCGTAGCTCGGGGACTTCCAGGTAGACGCACGGGTGGTCGTTGAGGACGCTGCCCATGTTGTCGGCGAAGACCCAGTTGTAGGGCCAATGGGTTTCGGGAACGCCTTGGGTCGTGTCCCAGGTCATCCGGATCGCGCGCGGGGCGATGGTCACGTGGTTGTCCTTCACGTTCACCATGCGCCCGAAATGGCCGAACAGGCGAATGCCCTCCTTGTAGTCGAGCACATCGCGCTTGCCCTCCTCGATCCGGTCGTCGGCGTAGTGCACGTCGTTGCCGTGAATGCGAAGGGTATCGGCATTGCCGAAAAACATGCCGAACAGAAGCTCGGTCCTGGGGCCTGGCGGGCGCAGACGCAGTTCGTTGCCGACAACATCGACCATCCGGGCTGCCAGGCGGGCGTGTCGGCCGCCGCGGCGGTAGAGCCGGGTCCAGGTGCCGTGGCTCGTCGCCACGCGGATGCCGGTCTGGAAGTCGGCGATGGAATTGTTTGCGATCGACACCTTGCCCAGAGCCTGTCCGACGCAGGCAATCGCCTGGTTCGCAACCGAAGGGAGGGCGGCGGCGTAGGCCGCGCGCCAGGGTCGTAGCGAGGCGATCCGCTCGGCAAAGGCGGCATCGGCGATGAGCCTCCGGGCAATGCGGTGGAGGACCTTGCGAAAGCTCGCATGGTCCTTGATCGCGCTGCTCTCGCCGCTGGCCTTCAGGGCGAGTTGCCAATCGCTTGGCGCAAGCGGCGATTCGAAGCGGACGGACTGGCCGTTGGCGCTCAGCCAGACGGCGTGCAGGCCTGGCACCTGAGGGGGGGCGAGCGGGCGGGCCACGGCAATCGCGCTTGCCAGCATGTTGCGGCGGATCGTCTCGTCCAGTTGCGGGGCGCTGCGTGGTCCCAGTGAGGCGGTGAGCGTGCGCAGGTTCCCCTCGAAGCTGGGGAGCAGCGTGGGCTGTGCAAGGGCCTTGCCAAGCAGGCGTTCGACATAGCCGGCAAAGGCCGTTTCTGTGCGTTCGTCGCGCGCGCTGGGGGGATCGGCTTCGACCAGGGCGTCCCACTCGGCCTGGGGGACCGTGCTGGTGAGGCGCACGGTGTAGCGCTGGCCTTTTACCACGGGTCCGTTCCCGGAGGCCTGGGGCATCGATTCCTCCAGCGCACGGATGAGGGCGCGCGCGGCGATGGCGCTCCAGCGCGGGTCTCTTGCGAGGTGCGCGAAGTCGAAGCGCTGCGGCCGGGCCAGGGGCTCGAAGGTGTTGTCCTGGATGGTTACGCGCTCGCAATCGCTCACCAGGAGCGCGTCCTGCATGTAGCCGGTGCGAAAGGTGCACCCGCTGATCCGGGCAGAGAAATCGCGCAAGGGCTGGCCCGCAATGCGCAGGCCACAGCGCTGGGGCGAACTGCTCGCGCCGCAGGTGAGCACGGCGTCGGAGACCTTCACGTCGGGGCATCCGGTCAGGGTGAGGGCTCCGCCACGGTGTTTGTCCTGCGCAATCCTGTCACCGGATGTGGGGGCGGCGATGTGCAGGCCGGACAACTCGACCGAGGCGCAATCAACGAATTCCAGCGCGGTTTCGCTGCCCTCGACACGGATCAGGGTTCCCGGACCTGCGCCATGGAGCGTGAGGTGTCCCTTGCCGGCAAGGCGCACCGGTTTGGTGGCTGCGAACGTGCCGCGCTGGAAGCAGATGCTGGCATCTTCCCCCTCCTTGATCGCCTCGAGCACGGAGACCCAGTCGCTGCCTTCCTGGATCACGTAGGTGCTGCAGCCGATCTGGCCCTGGCCTGCGAGCCGTTCGATGGCCTGCTGGACGTCGAAGGCCCCGGCAAGCGCGGGCGTGTTGGCCGGATCGAAGGCGGTCTGGTCCGCGCGGGCGAGAAAGCCGGTGAAGCGGATGGGCGCGTTTGTGGCATTGCCCTGTGCATCGATGCGCACCGCTTCGACCTCTTGCGCCGGTGCGTCGGGGCCAAGGGACCAGGCGGCGTGGGCTACCCCTTCGGCGTCGGTCAGCACGTCGAGGATCTGGCTGCCCGCGCCCAGTTCGCCGCCGCCAGCGATCACGCGAAAGCGAATGGTCTGTCCGGCGAGCGGGGTGGTACCGCGCACGACGCCAACGCGCAGGTCCGAGGGCAGGGCGACCCGGGCGTTGGTGTGCGTATCGGCGCGCACCGACTGCCCGTCGCCGCCCAGCGCCAGCACCTGGATCTGTTCGGTGAGCGGCGCGAAAGCGACCCGGCAATCGTCGAGAAGGAGCGCGCTATCGGCAAGCGCGTAGGTGCCCAGAAGCGCGTATCGGGTTTCCGGGCCTTGCGGCGTGACCCTCTCGAACTGGCCGGAGGCGGACGTCGGCCATTCGATCGTCCCGTCGGCGCGGGCTGCACAGGTCCAGAAGTCCCCGCGCCGCAGCCGGGCCGCGCTGCCGCCGCCCAGTTGCACGGCCAGGCCATCGCCCAGATCGATCACTTGTGAGAGGCCGCCCGCATCAAGCGCGATGGTCCGGGTCCCCGAACCGTCGGGGAAGGCGTCCCACAGCCGCAGGTACCAATCGCCATCCGCGGTGATGCCACTCGCCGCGAGCTGGGCGGGTGTCGCTTCCAGGGTCACGCGCGTGTCGCTGGTCGCGGCGATGCGGAAGAGGCGCTGCGGGACACTGGCGGTACGGGTGTCGAGGTCGTCGTGGCGCGAGACGATCTCGGCGTACTGGCCCGGCGCAAACCAGCTGCGCGGATCGCGGGCGGCGGGGCTGACCGAGATCTCGGTTCCCGAAACTTTGGTGACGCGGGCCAGGAGGCTGGCGTTGCGCCGGGAGAACGTGATGCGAAGGCCCTCGAGGCCGAAACGCGGGCCATCGACCTCCGGCACCGCGGCATCGGCTTCGCCTGCGTGGACTTCGATGCGGTAGAGCAGGTTCTCCAGCCGTGCATATCCGCCCTCGGGCGTCAGCGAGCAGGGATCGAGACTGGCCGCGCTTGCCTTGACCCGGAAGGCGAGTGTTCCGTTGGAGGGGGCGGTGATCGCCTGCCATGCCGAGCTTTCTGCAACGGCCATGCAGCTTGTCGCGCTGTCCTCGTCAAGCGGGAGGGGGAAGACCTGCCAGTCGACCAGCGTGCGGCCCGAGGCCTGCGCATTGCCGAGCGCGGTATCGGCAAGTGCAGGCTCCTCGACCGGATCAAGGTAGCGCACCAGAGCCTTGATCGCGAGCGCGCCGCCACTGCCGAAATCGGCTTCCTCCACGGGATGTGGCTGGCTGGCGAGAGTGACCTCGTGCGGATTGTCGAGCTGCCAGCCGCCGAGCCAGCCGTGGCCCGCTCCGATGGTGATGTCTGCAGGGGACGAGGGGGCCCCACTGGCCGCCAGCGCAAAGGCCGAGCTTCCTTGTGCGATCACCAAACGTCCCGGAGCGCCCAGGGTGTCCTGGGTTTCCGTCTCGATCCGCTTCAGCAGCAACCGGCCCTGCTCGTTGAGGTCGGTGTCGAGCAGCACCTGCCCCTGGTTGAGGCGCACGTCGCGCAAGGGGCGGGCCTCGCCAGTGGGGATGGTGGTGCGCGTGCTGTCGCTGCGCTGGGTCATGGCCTGTGTCCTTGTTCGGCTGAGAGGCGGGACTGGGTGTCGTCGAGAAGGGCGGCGCGGGTGGCAAAGGGCACGGAGCGATCGAAGAGCGCGGCCATGTTGCGCAGCCGCAGGCGCGATGCGGTGCGCGAAAAGGCGCCCATCTCGGCTTCGCCTTCGCCGCCCAGCGCCACCGCGTCCGGGCACAGGGCATGAAGCATGGCGAGGCCCGGGGCATCGGCTTCGGTGTCGAGGAACAAGGGGCGGGCGCCCAGGATTTCGGCGTCGCGTTCGGTCGCGGTGAGGGGAGCGCCCTTCGCCTCGGCGCGCCGGGCGAGCGCGAGATCGGGCTGGCAGCGGAACCGTCGCGGTGTCGTGGAACCCGGCGGGACGTGGCTGTAGCGCAGGCACCCGGCTTGGCGGCGCGTGCAGTGAACGGGCTGTGTGAAAAGCGCGTTGGTGGCCTCGAGGCTGCGCACATGCGCCTCGCCCAGAACGGTGACGCCGTGCATCTCGACGGCGCAGCTGCGCGCGGCAAGGACCGGCTCGGAGGCCCCGTCGGCAAAGAGCAGGCTGTCCGCTAACGCAAGCTGGCCCTGCGCGCTTTGGCTCCCGAAATCGAGGCGGCAGGCTCCGAGGCGCGAATGGGTGACGGCGATCTGTGTGCCGACAAGCGGGGCGCTGGTGCTGATGGCGGCTCCGCCCGGATTGCGCACGGTGCAGTGGCGAAGGTCGAGACGGGTGAAGGCGTCCTTGCGTAGGGCGAGGCCGCCGGTCAGCTCCAGCCCGTCGAACAGGCAGCTTCCGGCGCGCTCCCCATCTTGCGGCGCGGAGGCGGCGGACAGGACGACGGGGGCCTCCAGGATCGCGCAGCGTTCGCGGCGCAGCAGGAAGCCGGCGCGGGCCGGATCGAAGGGCGGCCCTCCTGGCACTTCGACGTGCTCGCGCCATTGGGCCGCGACGATGCTGAGCGTGCGTTCGGGATGGAGCTCGATCTCGAAGCCGCTTGCGCCGCCGCCTGGCCGTTCCCGGTCGCAGCGGGTGAGGACGATCCAGCCGGTGTGGCCCGCGCCGTGGGCGGCCCATTCGGCGAGCGCCTGTTCCAGCGTGGGCACGCTGCGGCGCCGCGCCGCAGGGGGACCTGCGGGCACCGCGAGCCTGTCGACGATGCGGATGAAGTGTGTCTCGTGCGCGGTATCGACCAGTTCGAAGGGGACGTCGGCAGCGCCGCGCTCGTACGGCCCGCCCCAGGCCAGCGCGCCGCGACCGCTGCTGTGGGCAATGCGCACTTCGGCGACTTCGGGCTGGCCTGGCTCGGGCTCGGCGACGATGAGGCGGCCCGTCACGGGATCGAAGGCGCAGGCGATGGCATGGTCCGCGCTGTGGGCCAGCGGCGCGGGATCGCCGGGGGTGACCCAGCTGTGGGGCCGCGTGGCGGGGGGGCGGTACCCGGCAGGGGAGGGTGCGGCCTCCAGGTTGGCGATCCGGATCTCGGGCGGCGGGACGGGGGTGAAATGGGTTTCGCCCTCGCGGCGCAGGTAGATCGTGAAGGGATCGCCATCGCTTCCGAACCAGGGTTCTTCGGCTGGGGTGAAAGGGCGACCTTCGAGGGCGGCGTGGCGCCGCGCCTCGGTTTCGAGATGCAGGGGAAGGCGGCGCAGCCGGTCGGGCAGGTCGGTCATGTCCGGACGCGCGAAGCGGCCCATGTCGCGCCGGTCGGGGTTGAACAGGCACAGCCGTTCCTCGTTCTGTGCGGCAAGCTGGAAGTAACCGACCTGTGCCGTTCCGCCCGGAGCCCAGGCACCAGCTTCGGGTACGGCGGCCAGGCGTTCGGGCGAGATCTGGGGGCCGGCAGGGGCGGGCCAGGTGGCCGTGGCAAAACGCACGACGTGAACGCCGACATTGCCAAGGCCCCAGCGGCCTGCCGCGGTGTCGATGGCGCGCACCTCGCTCACGCGGGGGAGGCGATCGAAGGCGCGTCCGGCCCGCGCGGCCGTCTCGCCGGGCGTCAGGCGCGCAGTGCCAGGACGCGGCAGGTCGAAATCGAGCGCGTGCTGGAGCTTGGCGAGGCGCTGGAAGTACTCGACCGCGACGGCCCCGAACCCGGTGACATCGGCGGCAAGCTGCTCCAGCGTGCGCGCGGTGCCCTTGCCGCGGTTGGTGCGCACCGCGTTGGCAATGAAGGCCCGTTCGGACAGCCCGCTCCTGTGGGGCAGCGGCGTCAGGCGCGGCGTGTCGGTGAGCGCGGCGAAGTGGCCCAGGGTTTTGGGATCGGCGGTCTCGATGAACTGGTTGTCGAAGAGCGCGGTGATCGTGGCATCGATCTCGGCATCGCCTTCGGCCAGGATCTGGAACAGCGCCTCCAGCGCTCGCCCGTTGGTGGCATCGGTGCTGCGCAGATGGGCGGGCAGCAGGCCGAAGAGGTCCTGCAGGGCAGCCTCGATGGCGCTGGCGCTGGAGCGGGGGGTCATGACGCCATCTCCGTGAAGCGGATCGTTTCGGGGGTGAGGAAGAGCAGGCTCGCCGTGACGATCTCGCCGCGTGCCGGATCGCGGTGCGGCAGGCGCGCGGGGATGTCGGTAAGGCCTGGGACGGCCGACGGGCTGTCGAGCGTTTCGATGCGGGCCGCGGCGATGCCGGTCACTTCGTGGATCGCGGCGAGGATCGCGCTTGCGCGCAAGGGCTGGCCGAAGTCCATCGCGGCGGGGCCGAACCTGTTGGCAAGATGCGCGCGCAGGGTCTGCTCGATATCGCTGCGCCGCCAGGTCCGGGTGTCGATCCGCAAGGCCGCGACCAGCGTGACGGGCTCAGGCGCAAAGCCTGCGATCCGCAGTATCTGTCCGGGCGGCGCGGCGTCGGTAAGGGCCCGGGCGAGGTCGGTTTCCAGGTCCCCGCCCGGGGTGGGGGGCTGCATCTCGCTGGTCGCCAGCGTCAGCCAGATGAAGGGGGTGATCCCGTCGACAAGCTGGGTGGCGAGCGCCTTGCCGACGCCGCGAAAGCCCCTTGCGAAGGCCTCGTAATCGTGGCGCGAGACCACCCGGCCGAGCGCGGCGGTGCTGCGCGGCGCGGCGCGGCGGATATCCTCGAGGGTCTCGGCCTCCATGCCGCCCTCGGCGGGCACCGGGTTGGAACTGGCCGCGATGCCGACCACGGGGGAGAGAATCGTGGTGATCCGGCCTGCGGCCATGTTGCCACGTGCGCCTCCTCCATGGCGGTAGAAGGCAAGGACGTTGTTGAGCCCGCTTGGCAGGGGCCCGGCGAAGCGCACCTGCGTTCCGCCGCCGGGGAGGGCCTCGAGGGTGTAGACCGTCTCGGCGGGATCGACCCCGTAGAGGCTTGCGCACCAGCTGTAGCGCCGCCCGTCGACGCGCAGCTCGATGGCCGGAGCATAGCCGCGCGTGTTGGCGGCGGAGAGGTAGGCAAGCGGCGCCTGCGCCAAGGGGAAGGCGGGCCGATCAACCCCGCGCGTGCCCGAACCCAGGATCTCCCACTGCCCGCCTGCGGCAAGCTGCGCGTTGGAGGCGGTGACGCAATTGGCGTGAAGGCCGAGGCTGGAGGCCTGGACACGACCGCCCAGCGGAGCCTCGAAGATCACCCGGGTCTGTCCCGGCGCGATGATCTCGGCGGACTTCACGCGGGCCACCTGCGCGCGGGGTTCTCCTGTCTGGGCATCGTCTCCGGTAACGATCACCAGGCGGCCGGGGGGCAGGGGATGCTCGCCCTGAAGGAGCAGGCGGTCATCCTCACCGGGGCGGGGAAGCGGCTCCTCGCGCCAGGGGACGACAAGAGGGAGCCTTTGCGTTTCCATCAGCACGCTGCTTTGGCGAACCCGGCCGTTGAGGCTGGCGCCGCCGGGCAGGACGCCCGAAAGGTCGAGCCCATCCAGAGTGATGCGCGTGACCCTTTGCGCGAGTGCGTAGTCGCTGCGCGCCAGCTCCTCGCTGGCCGTGATCGCGCCAAGCTGCATCTGCGGGGCTGTGCCTTTACGGCTGTCGCGGGCGCGCGTGCTGCCTGCATCGAACAGCACGACGCGCCCGGGCAGCGCATCGGGATAGGCCGCGTCGAGATCGATGCGCCCGGCCTCCGTGTCGCGCTCGGGCGGAGCGGCGATGACGAAGTTCGGCCACTCCTGCCCGGCCGGTGCGGCAGGCGCGTTCATGCGCCGTGCCTTCAGCGTCGGTTCGTCCTGCGGATGGAGGAGGGCATAGTCCGGGGCGGCAGCTCCGAAGATACCTGCACGGCGGCCAAGGACAATGACCTGGGCCTCGCCGGGGCTGGCTTCGGCGGGCACCGAATGGAGGCGGCGCGGCGCGGTGAGGGTAAGGCGCGTGCGCAGGGACGGCACCTCGCCGCCTGCGACGGGCTCGATCTGCGTGACGCGGGCCAGGAGGACGCTGCTCCGCTCCCCGGTGCCGTCGGCCAGCAGCAGGCTGTCGCCCACCTGCACGCCCGCAGCATTGCCTTCGACAAGCGCTACCCGGCTGGAGAGGTCGAAGCGGGGAGGCGCCGCCCGGCGCATCGGCTGGATGCGGTTCCAGGCGCGCCGGGCTTCGAGAGCCTCGTCGGTGGTGAAGATCTGTGGGGCCTCTTCCCCCTCGGGCACAGACGCGACGCTGGTTCCGGCCGGAACCTGGAAGGGGCCTTCGAGGCCGGAGAACTCGTCGACGGTGAAGCTCTGGACGGTCTGCGCGGCAAGGACCGGGCGGGGTTCGTAGCCCAGCATCGCGGCGTGCGCGGCCATCGCGTCGGGATCGCGGGACTGGTGGAAATTGCCGTCCTCGTGCAGGCGGCGGGTGTTCCAGGCGAGCACATGGAGCGCGCCCGCCCAACTGTCGATGAGAGCGATGGTGGGGTCTGCGGGATCGCGCGTGGTGAGGCCAGCCAGCGGGCGCGTCCCGGTCAGCTGGGTCGATGCGATGCGAGCAAGAAGACGCGCCCGGATGGAGCCGTGCGCGAAATGGAGCGGGTCGGCAACGGCCGGGCGCGGTGGTTCACCCGATGGGGTATCGCCGGTGCAGGCCGCGCAGATGCAGTCGCGGGTTTCAGACATCGCCGCCTCCCATGTCGATGCGTATGTGTCCCTCTTCGGGGAAGCTGGGATCATCGCTCAGTTGCAGGATCTCCAGCTCGCCGGGCACCAGGACGCCCTGGGCCAGTTCGTCCTGGCTTGCCCTATCGGTGCGGTGAAGGCGGGTTACCTCCACGCTCGCAACGCCTTCCAGGGCCATGAGGAACGCGATCAGGCGCGAGATGTAGAGCGGCTCGCCGAAGCTGAAATTGTCAGGATGGAAGAAGCCCGTGTGTCCGTGCGTGCCTGTTGGGCGCAGCGCGGCGCGCACTTGCCGAGCCACCTCGCCGCGCACGAAACCGGGGGCGGCGCAGACGTGAAGATCGAGCCGGAGCGGGGCCATGCGCGCGGCGCGCAGGACGATGTCGAAGCCGATCAGGCGTACCCGTTCGAGATGGGCGGCGATATCGGACTTCAGCGCGGCGTCGAGCGTACGCCCACCGGCTAGGTCCAGCGTGATGGCGATGGTCTGCCAGGCACCCGTCCAGCGGGCCCGCGCGCGCGCGTTGGCCACAGCGGGATGGGTGCAGGCCGCGGCGGCATAGTCGGCCTCTGTCACCGCGCGCTCCTGCGTGCGGTAGGCGCGGGGCACGTTGATGCGGATGTCCCCGGGCGTTTGGGGTTCGCGTCCGCCGGTTGCCGCCAGCGGATTGGTGACCGCGATGTCCATGCCCGCCAGGGCTTCGGGCAGAGCGATGTGGCTGAGCGTGTCGGGGCCGATATTGCCGCGCGCACCGCCGCCGATGCGCCCCCTTGGTGCAAAGGCGTGACCCGGATCGGGGGCAAGTCCGTTGATGCCATCACCAAAGCGCAGCTGAATATCCCCCGAAAGGCCGGTTTCGAGAACGAAATGGCGGTCGAAGCGATCCGAGCGCAGGAGATCGGTGCGCGGATACCAGGGCGCGAAGGGATCCTCCAGCGTCAGCGCGGGAACGGCCTCGCGCGCGTCTCTGTCCAGCCAGGCGGCGGCAGCGCGGGGCTCTGTGGGCGGCGCGAGGATGCGCGCAATGGGGCCTGCATCGAGCGTGGGGCGCCAGGGCTGCTCGGCAGGGGGCGTCGGCGGGGAAAGGTTCGGGCGCAGAGCCTCCGTTTCCGCCGGGGTGAGGTCGAGGCTGACCGGCGGCAGGGAGAGGCCGTGGTCGCAGAAGGCAACATTGCCCAGCACCTCGGCGCAGATCCGGTCTTGGGCACCTGAGGACGCGGCGTCGCGCCCGCGCTGGAGGACGAGGTCGAAGGGCAGGGCGTCGGCCGCGTCCCACTCCACCGTGACCAGCCGGGTGGCCGGTGCCAGTACGTCACTGACCGGAGTGACGCGGGTCAGGCGCACCACGTGGCGATGCTCGGGCCGGGCATCTGCGCGCGCGCCGGTGGTGGGGGAGCGGGTCTCAAGGAGGATCAGGAAGTCGCCCGGGGCAAGACCTCCCGCGCCTGCGCCGCTGCCGTCAACGAGCGTGGCCGCGCAGGCTCCGCGCGGGAGGAGGCACTGCTCGTCCGACCAGGTGTGAAAGGCGATCCTGTTGCGCCAGCTCCACAAGGCCAGGGGGTGGGCGGTTTCGAATACAAGGGATGCCGTGGGGAGGACGCGCGTAGCTTCATCTGCGGGAATGACCACCTCACGCTGGGGCAGGCGCGGGAGAAGCGGGGTGGCACGGGGCAGTTCCTGTCCCTCGGCAATCGCGCCGCCGGGCGTGAAGGTGAAGGCGGCAAAGGTGCGCGCGCTTTCGGCCTCGCCGATGGTGTAGTCCATGAGCCGGGCGTGGCGGGCAAGAGCGGCTCGGCTGCGCGCGGTGCCGAGAAACGCCTCGGTCCCGACCCAGTCGAGCCGGTAGCTGAGCTGGTCGGCGCGCGCGGCCAGCGCTTCGGCGAGCGTGGTGGTGAGATCGACCGGATCGTCCTCGACGAAGTCGGGGACAAGCTCGGCCATACGGTCGAGGATCTGGCGGCGGAAGGTCTCGTAGTCGCGGGTGCGGTAATCGAAGCGCGCCGTGCTGGGCGCGGGTGTGTCGCTCTCCGGGCAGGCGGGGAGGCAGTCGCCGGGGGCGGGGCAATCGAGCTTGAAGTCGATATCGACACCCGACAGGCGCGCATCGAGGAAGGCGGGCGGGGCCGCGCTTCCCGGGCCCGCCACGATCTCGAGCCGGTAGGTGGAAAAGTCGGTCGGCTGGTTGCCGGGCAGCGTGATCCGCCAGCGGCTGACGGTGCCGGTATCGGGATCGTGCTCGACGGGCGCGGCAGGACGCGGCGGGGCAAAGCGCACGCCGCCTGTCAGGCGCAGGTTGTCCGGGGTGATGCGCCCGAGCGGGAGCGGCAGGGGTTTGACCAGCACGACTTCCAGGATCGTGGGATCGGCGGTAGTAGCGCCAGCATGAACCTCGACGTAGTCGATCCCGCTGACATCGGCCGGGGCATCGGGGGCCAGCAGTGCGGTCCGGCGCTGCGGGTCGCAGCAGATGATGCGATCTGTCGTCATGGCAGATCCGCGTGCACGACAAGGCGCGAGACCTGCGGCCGTGCGCGCGCCTCGAAGTGGACCACGATCTCCAGCACGCCTTCGTCGTCCAGAAACTGGGTGGTGAGGTCATGGAGCTTGAGCAGGTGGCCCAGTTCCTGCGCGATGGTCGCTTCGAGCGAGGCCTGCAAGGCAAGCGCTGCGGGGCCCTCACCCGCGCCGAAGACCATCTGCAGGACAGGGCTGCCCAGCTCGGGGCGCATCACCCGTTCGCCCAGCCGGGTCAGGATCAGAAGTTCCAGCATGTCGCGCAGGTGCGCGTCGCTGGCATAGGCAAGGGTGCGGCTGCGGCCTTCGGCATCGAAGCCATAGGGGAAGGCAAGGCGGGTCACTGCGCGATGACCCGGCTTTGCGATCCGGTGATGATCGGCGGCCCTTGCGGCACCTGCGTGGCTGAGAAGCACAGCGCTGTCAGCGGATTGATCAGCACCGGCTGGCCGCTGGCCATGACCCGGGTGGCGGCGACCAGCCACCTGGTGGTGACGCATGGTTGGGGCGTGCCGTTGGGAAGGGTGAAGGGGCAGCCCGCGATGACGCCGGGATCGGAGAGCACGGCGACGGGCATTCCCCCCACGCTCACGCGCGGGCTGGCAGCCAGTATCTGGAGCGGCGCGCCGTGGGGGCACTGGGCGCTGGCGCCTGTGTGCAGGACCGGTCCGGGCATGGGCTTCTCCTCTCCTTTGCTTTCCTGTCGACCTTCCGGTGCGTCTGTTCGAGGCCGGGGCCAGTGCGGGGCGCGGTCTCAGGTGATCGTCAGGGCGCCGTTGTTGATGATGACCGAAGGGCCGGTGAGCGAGATCATCGCGCCCTGTCCGTTGCTGAGCGTCATGCCCGCCGCGCCAATGCTGATGATGGCCCCGGTCGCGGTCTTGACCATGACCTGCTGGGCAGGGTTGTCGGACAAGGTCACTGAGGTCCCGGTGCTGGTCTGGAAATGGATGTTGGGGGTGAGAGGCGTGTGCCCGGCCATGGCGAGCACGGGAAAGCCTGCCGGATCGGGATAGAAGGCTCCGGTCCAGATCGGGTAGTCGAGATCGCCCGCCTCGAACTCGATCCAGACCATCGAGCCGAGCGCGGGCAGCGCCACCATCCCGGACTGCGCATCCCCGGCAAAGGGAAAGGCAGGCATCGCCCAGGTGGAGGGGAACAGGCCATAGCGGTCCGCAAGCTGGACCTGGATGCGCCCCTGGCTCTGCGGGTCGATGTTGTTGAGCACCGTCGCCCGGTATTTGCCGAAATAGCTGGGGCCTTCGCTCATACCGCTATCCTCTCCTGCTGGGCGACCATGCCCTCGCGCGCGAGCTGGAAGGCCTGCGTCCATGTGCCCGGCGCCAGCTGGTGGGTGACCGAGCGGCAGTAATAGATGCCATCGTTGGCCCGGCCCGCACCGCGCACGCCCACCAGTCTGCGCGCCTCCAGCGGCTGGCCGTAGCGCGAAAGCTCGATCGAGCCGCTGGCTGTCACCGGATCGACCAGCCCGGCTCCCGCCACCAGGCGCGAGAGTATCTCGGCCTGGTCGTTGCGTTCGCTCTCCAGCCAGCGTGTCTTCGTGGGCATGACGGGGCGCGCGGCGAGCGGGGGCTTCAGGAGCGCGACATTGGGCAGGGGTACAGGCACCGAGGCGCGCGCGATCTTGGCGTGGGCGAGGGGGACCACGGCGGCATTGCCATCGACCGAAAAGGTCATGCTCGACAGGTTCGAGGCCCCGTCGATGTCGAGCGTCAGGGCCGGCTGGGCCACACCAATCCGCACCTGTGGCCCCCAGTAGGCGGTGTTGGTGCCGACCACCGGGCCGGGCGTTACATAGAACTCGTGGCCCGCTTTCTGCGCGAGCTCGGAGATATAGGCATAGTCGGTGCCCTTCTGGTGCGCGTACTTGTCGGTGGGCATCCTGATCGAGGAGAAGATCGGCGGGATCGTCACCGGGACGAGGCCGAACATGGCGTACTTCGCGATCATCATCGCCACGCGCGCGACCGGCGGCATGGCGGGAAAGGGCATGCCGGTCCATTCGACAAGGTCCATGTAGCCGGTCACGTCCTCGCCCGTGAGGGTGAGCTTGTTCTCGCCCGGACGCGTGCCCGCGACCGTGTCGAGCCGCTTTATCGGGCCATCGCTCAGGACATGGTCGCGCCCGTTGAGAGAGGCGACGAGGATGACCCGCGTCATCGGATCGAAGGCGCCGCCGGGCAGCAACTCGCGCGCGATGGGCGAGGTGGAGGCGTAGGTGAGCTCGATCTGGAAGCCGGAGCGCTGGCCCGTCGCATGGGTGACCTGCGCGCCGGTGAAGGCTTCCATCACGGCGCGCGGCGCCGGGCGCACCGCGACGGGACCTATCAGGATCTGGAGTTGGACGCCCTTAGCCACCGCCGCCTCCCGTGCGTGTGAGGGGCAGGGGAATGCCGATCTCGCGCCCCTCGGGGCGGGTGCCCCTTTCGGGGCGCTCGATCCCGTTGGCATCGCAGATCCGCCAGTAGAGCAGCGGATCGCCGATGGTCTCGGCCGCAAGCTGGTCGATCCGCTGGGCGCCATCGCTGCGCACGCGGCTCTCGAAATCATAGCAGGTAGGCGCGGCGATGATCCGGCGCGCAAGGTAGGGGACGTCCTCGCCATCGGCTCCGGGAAGGAAGTGCTGGGCAAGGCCGTGGTAGCGGCTCTGGGGCGAGAATTCGGTCATGCAAGGCTCTCCAGTCCCAGGGCGGCGAGGCTCGTGCCCAGCCCCGCCACCAGCTTCTCGCGGCGCTTGAGATGCGCGAGGAAAAGTTCGGCCGCGCGGCTGGTCATGGCCAGATCCTCGCTGGTGAGGACCTGGAAGGTAAGGGCGGCCTTGGCGCGGATCGGGTTGAGGCGGCGGTCGAAGGCCTCCTCGGTGATCGCAAAGCCGGTGATGCGCACCGGCAGGACGCGGGCCGGGCCGAGTACGAGTAGGAGCAGTTCGCCGGGGGCGGGAAGGACTTCGATAAGGCCCTGGTCGGCCAGAGCCTTGGTGGCGGTGATCGTCTCGACGCGCGGGGTGAGAAAGCTTTCGAGCGCGGCAAGGTCTGCGGCGATGCCGTGCTCCACGACTTCCGCGTGCCGGTCCGGGTGTTCGAGCGCGTCGGTGGCGTCGAACTCGATTTCGAGCGCGATGGTCTCGGCAGGAGGGCCGGTGCGGCGCAGCGCCTGCGCGTTGTCGCCCGGTGAGGAACCCGCGCCGCGCGGGGCCAGCGTGCGCGAGAGACTGTCCGGGTTGTACTGGAAGGCGTGGACGCGCTGCACTTTCGCTCCGGCCTCGTCCATGACCACGAAGCCGCCCTTGAGCACGTTGGGGGAGCGGGGATATCCGGCCATGCCCTATGCCTTCCTTGCCCGGCTGCTTTCGAGCAGATTGCGCATCATCGCCTTGGGATCGAAGCTGTCAGGGGTGACGCGGATATTCGAGAGCGAGGGCCAGGCGATACCGCGCTCGGAATCGTAGCCCATGCGCCCGAAATCGATGCGAAGGTCCGGGCCCAGCCGCGCGTTCCAGCCGCCGACGTTCCAGCGCCACTCCCACTCCTTCCAGCCATAGGCGGCGGTGATCGTGCCGATGATGTCGACATCGAGCCCCACGCGAAAGCCGCCCTCGGCGTAGGCGTTGAAGTCGAAGGCAAACTTGCCGCCGGCATAGCGTGCGCGGGCCTGCGCCACAGCTTCGGCGCGCACGCTGAGGGAGGGGATCAGCTCGACGCTGGCTTTTGCCCCAACCGCCCCCAGCAGGACTTCGGCGCCGATGGTGGCGCCGAGGCGCCCGTAGACGGTGCCGAAGGCAGGCGCGCGGACCTCGCCGTGGATCTCGGCAGTGATCTGCATGTCGTCTTCGAGCGGGTAGAGCGAGCCTGCAAAGCCCGCGCGGGTCAGCATGACCGGGCCGACCCCGTACTTCACCCCCATCCCGGCGTAGAACTGCACGTAGGCAGTCACGCTCGGCACGGGGGTGGGGGCGCTGAACTTGGGTGTGCGGAACCGGAAGACCTCCTTCTCGCCTCCGCCGGGCCGGGGCCAAGCGCGCGAGAGGGCGATATCGGAGAGCTCGACCGAGCCGCCCAGCTTGATCCGCCCATCGCGTTCGAGCGTGACGTCGAGCGCGGGTCGGATCGTGTCGGTCAGCTGGTAGGCGGCGCGCCCCTGGCCCCAGTAACGGCCACGCTCGTCGAAGCTGAGGTCGACGTGCCCGTCGAGCTTGCCCTGGCGAAGAGCAACGCGCGCGCGGCCACTGAAGCGCCCGTCCTCGTCCCCCTCGCGCCAGGAATAGTTGACGGTCATCGTCGCGCTGATCGACTTCCACTGGAATTGTGCATCGCCGGTCAGGAACAGGCGCGTGCCGGTGTAGCGCCCCGCAAGGCGCACCTGGCGCACGCGCGGCATCGGATCGGGGATGGTCACCGCGCCCGAATAGGCGATGGCGCCGCCTGACCAGCGCACGCCGAGGCGCAGCTGGGCATCGCGCACCAGTCGCGTGGTGATCGCCCCTTCGGCAAAGGGGGAGAGCACGCCGCCGCGCTCGGTAAAGCCAAGACGTACGTCGGTTTCCGAGCGGGGTAGAGCCGAGCTTGTTGCGCGCACGAGACCCGACCATCCCTCCTGGCTGTGGTAGGTGACGCTTCCCTCGGCGGCGGTGATGCCGGGCAGGTCCTGCGCCGGGGTCAGCGTGCCGCGCGCGATGAAGTTGCCGCCCGAGACCGTGGCGGTCAGGCTGCCATCAATCACCGGCTTGCGGGCCGGACCGACAGTGAAACCCAGGTCACCGCGCGGCTGGAAGTTGACGAGGTCGAAGGCGAGGCTGCCGCGCGTGAAACGGAAATAACTCGACAGGCGCCGCATGTAGGCGCTCTTGTTGAGCGCATCGACATCGAGGTCCTGCACCAGATCGAGCCGGTCCGGGCCAAAGCGTACCTTGAGATCACCAAGGAAGCGGATCGAGGGGCGGATGACCCCTTCGCCAGACAGGTTGCCGCTGTCATCGAGGCTGAGCTGGGTGAGGGTACCCGGGCTGAGGTAGGGGTAGTGGAACGGCAGGTTCCGGTTCGACGGTGCGTGGAGGGCAAGCTTGCGAAATTCGGCCGCCACGGCGCGGCGCTCGGCCGCCTGTCCGCCTGCCCCGTCCGCCTGCTGGGGCGCCTGCGTGACGGTGGCCACCAGCGTGATGTCCTTGGCACCGGGGATGACGGGTTTGGACGCCAGTTCGGCGGTGAGCGTATCGGTACCGCCCCGCGCGTTGCTGCGGGCATGGCGGGTGTAGGTCTTGAGCTTCATGCCCGGGATCAGGCGCCGGTCGCCGGTGCCGATGTCGGTCGTCTCGCCCGCGCGGGCGTGGATCACCTCGCGGTTCCCCCCTGCCTCGAGCGAGACCGCGACGCCGCCTGCGCGGGCCTGGACGTCCTCGGCTCCCTTGACCTTGCCCGAACGCAGCGCTGTCTCGATCACGAAGGACCCGTCGCTCTCGTCGGGCTGCATCTGGACATCGTTAAAGCGCATCTGGAAGTCGATGACCGAAAGCCGGTCCGGGGACAGCACGCGGTCGGTCTCGGCCTTGAGGTGCTTGTAGGTCTCGCGGCCCGATTCCTGGTTCTTGTCCGAGACGAGGAGTTGGAGGTTGCCCGGCGTGCTGGTGCCGCCCAGCTGCTTCTCGACGATATGGTCGATGTCACAGCCGCCCGAGCGCAGGTTGTTCGAGGTGCGGTAGCCATCGAGGATGCGGCGCGCGGCGGGATCCTCGTAGGCGGCCTTGACGGTCGGGTCCGCGTTCTCGGCTGTCGCGGCTTCACGGAAGGCCCGCGCCATTTCGGGCAGCGTGGTGAAGCCGTAGTTGTTGAGCCAGACGTTCTTGTACTTTTCGCCCGGCTTTTCGGCGAAGGCGGCGATGCTTTTTGCCGCGCCGTAGCTTCCCCCACCCTTGAACTTGGGCCGGAAGATCAGGCCGCCGCCGCTGGCCCGGGCCTTGTAGGCCTGCTCGACCCAGGCCCCCTTGCCCTTGACGCGAGGCATCTGCAGCGTGCCCATCTGCACGACCATGGTGGTCGCGCCTGGCCCGACCGGGTTTTCCTCCAGCACGGTGTAGGGGGCAGGATCTTCGGCTACCGGCGTTCCGGCCGTGTCGAGCGCGGGACCGGCGCTTTCAGGCAGGTCCCCGCCCGCAGCCGGGACAGCCCCTTCGGACTTGAAGATGGCGGGCGTGGCAACGCGGGTGAGACTGCCCACGCGCCGCCCCGATGTTGCGGCGAGCGCGGCGCGGTCGGCCTCACGCTCCAGTTCGCCCGCGCGGCTGGCAGGAAGAGGGCCAAGCCCCTTCATCTGCACGCCGTCCTGTTGAAGGGTGTGGGCCAGTTCGTGCGCGAGGAGGGCCCGTCCGCTGGCGCTCGAGGGCCGGTACGCACCTTCGCCAAAGACGATGTCGTTGCCCGCGGTGTAGGCGCGCGCGCCCACTGCTCGGGCGCTGTCGTGCGCGCGGGCATCGTCGTGAATGCGCACGGCCGAGAAGTCCGCTCCGAAGCTGTGCTCCAGCGAACGCTGCACGGGGGCATCAAGCGCGTGCCCGCTATCGCGCGGCGCGGCAACGCGCGGCTCGCAAGGCGCAGGAACGGTGGCCTTGCGCTGCGCGAACACGGCGCCGCCCGCTGCGTGCGCAGGGGGCGTGGGCCGGACCTGGGGAAGGGGGCGAGGACGAAGCGCGCTTTCAGCCATCGCGCCTCTCCAGCCGGGCCTCGATGGCACGGGCAATCTGGTCCGCAGCCTCGCTCCAGGGCGACGGGCGGCCACGGGCCGGGCGCGCGGTTCCCGGTCCCTTCTCCAGGCGCTGGCGGAGCAGATCGGGCAGGGCATCGGCAAGGCGCCGCGCGTCGAGCGCGGAATCCGCCGTGATGGTGAGGCGCGCAATCGCGAGGCGTTCCACTTGCGGACGGAGAGCCTTGCCGGTCATGCTCGCGCTCCCTCCCAGGCCAGGGTCGGGGCGGGGAGGTCCTGCTTGCGGAATTCCTCGGCAACTTCGGCTGCGATGATCTCGCGGTCTATCGGCCCGGCGCGTTCGGCGGCATGGAAAGCGGCCGAAAGCGCGATGTTGCGGATGCCGCCTCCGGTCAGCTGCAGACGGGCCAGGGCCTCCCAGTCGCTTTCCCCGAGCAGGGCGAGCGGGGCGGTCTCGGGGAAAGCGCGTTGCCACAGGCGCAGGCGCTCGGCCTGCGAGGGCATGGGGAAGGTCACGCAGAAGCGGAAGCGGCGGGTGAAGGCCTCGTCGATGGCGTGGCGCAGGTTGGTGGTGACGATGGTGAAGCCCCGGAAGTTCTCCATGCGCTGGAGCAGGTCCCCGACCTCGGCGTTGACGTGGCGGTCGGTGGCGTTGCCCACGCTGCCGCGCGCCCCCCAGATCGCGTCGCCCTCGTTCCACACCATCACCGCCCCGCTGCGCTCGGCAAGCCGGAAGGCGGCGGCGACGTTCTTGGAGGTGTCGCCGATGTACTTGCTGATAAGCTGGCTGAGATCAATGAACAGGACGCGCAGATCGAGCGCGGAGGCCAGCACTTCGGCAGCCATGGACTTGCCCGTGCCCGAGGGGCCCGACAGAAGCGCGCTTATCCCGCGCCCGCGTCCGCCCATGCGCGCGGCAAAGCCCCATTCGTCCAGTACCAGGCGGGCGTGCCGCACATGCCCCTCGATCCGGCGCAGACGCTGCTCGAGCGGCTCGGGAAGGACGATGTCGGACCAGGTGTAGGCTGGCTCCACCAGTTCGACGCCGGGCACGCTCTCGGGGCCGACCAGGCGCGCGGCGCGGTGCCACAGGTGGCGGGCCGCCTCGGGCCCATCGCGCGCGGTGTCGAGGGCGGGGGGCAGCTCGCGGCACAGCGCCTCGATCTCACTGCGGCGCAGCGCGAACTGGTGCGCGATGGCGTCAAGGCCGGGGCCGAGGCGGGCGCTGCGCTGGGGCCCCAGTGCGGCCTGCCATCCGGCGAGGTCGCCAGGACCTGTGTCGTTCCCGCGATAGGGCAGGCTGAGCCCGCGACGCGGGGCAAGAGCGGTAGTCGCTCCGACAAGGACGACATGGCCCAGGACCCTGTCGGCGAAGTCGGCGATGCGCGTGTCAGGGACACCCGGCTCGACAAGGATGAGGAGCACCTGCGCATCGAGGGCGGCCTCGCGGCTCCAGGCCCGGGCCAGCTGCGCGCGCCGGTCGGGCTCGGCCGGTATGTCCCCGGCGAGAATGCGTGCCGCACCAAGCCCCAGCCGGGCGAGTCGGGCGGCAATGTCCCCGCACTCCGCATCGCCTGCCGGGACCAGCGGAGAGAGCCCCGCAGCGTCGCGTTGTGTAAGCGCGCGGGCAAGGTGCGCGCACGCGCCCTCGTCGGCCTGCGTCGCGTCGCCGTGCAGGGGGAGCATGTGGGCTGCGACCAGTGGGTCTACAGAGGGAAGATCGCAGAGCCGTTCGCCGAGCGCCGGGGCAAGACGCACATGGGCCTCGACCGGAAGGACGCCGCCCTCGATTTCGAGACATCCGGTCCGGCTCAAGGGCCCCGATGCAGCGAGCAGGCGCGGATCGGCCTCGCACACCGCCTCGCGCAGCAGCCAGGTGGGTACGCCGCGCGCTTCGCTGTGGGGCGAGTGGCGGCGCACCGCGTAGGCGACCCGGGCTGAGTGCCCTGCGGCAAAGAGCAGGACGAGGGCCTGCGTTTCCGTGCGCGAGAGGGCAAAGGTATCGGCCAGCGCGGCCAGCGTGGGCGCGCGGGCCAGACGCTCGAAGGCGGTGTCCATGCCTGCATGCCCTCCACCACCTTCGACGCGTTCGAGGGCGGCGAGCGACCAGCTTTCGGCCAGCTCCTGGAACGCGTCCAGATCGAATATGGGCGGTGCGACGTTCATGTCTCGCCCTGCGGCGCGCGCGAGAGGATGACGTCGGGCGCGAAGGGGCTGCCGGTCCCGCTCGGTTCGGGGCGCCCGGAGATGCGCACCGTCTCGACCGCGAGGGGCGGCGGGTAGGCCTCCTCGATCTCGAGGAAGACGGTGGTGACCTGGTAGAGCGCGCAAGGGCGGATGGGAGACTGGAAGGCGGACCACAGCTTGGTGGAGGTGTCGATATCGACGGGAAGCTGGGAGACGGTGATCGTCTCGGGCTGGTGGTCGGGATCGGCCAGTTGGGCCGATGGCAGGCGGTCGAGCAGCTTTTCGGCCGGGTTGGGCGCGGCGATGCGGCCCAGCATCTGGGTGATCATCGGGCGCGGGATGATCGCGTTGCGGTGGAGCGCGGACATCGCGATGCCAAGCAGGGCCTCGCGTTCGAGGTCCGCGCCGTGGGCGGCCAGCAGGTATTGCAGGTCGAGCACCAGGGGATCGCGCCGGATGCGCTGCCCGGCCGAGTTCATCACCGGCTCGTGCATGTTGCGCCAGGCGCCGTTGGGTCCGGCATGGTGCATGAAGAGGGTGAGGCTGGGGCTTTCCGCAGCCTGCTGCGGCTGGCCGTTCCCGGGGGCGGACTGGGCCGGGCGGGGCGGCGGGGTTACCAGAACCGGGGGCGTAGGCAGGCCCTGGTAGGCCGCCGCGAGGCGGTCCTCGATGATCGTCTTGAGGAGGTAGGTGGTTGCGGGAATGGCCAGCTGCGCGCTCATGATCTGTCCCCTCCAAGGCGCGCGAGGTAAGCATCGAGCGCGACGACAGGCGAGGGCGAAGCGGCGGGGGCGGGGCTGGGAGGTGCGGGCGGTGGAGGGCGGTTTAGCGAGATGGCGATCTCGCCGATCTCGATTACCAGCGGGCGAGGGGACATGGACTTGGAACCCGCCTCGTCCGTTGGCGTAGACGCAGGCCGGGGGCTGTCCGGTACCGGAGCCGGACGGGCTTCGACATGGCGGGCAAGGTCGGCGCGCAGCTCGTCGATCTCCTCGACAAGGCGGCGGGGCGGGGCGTCGTCCTCCGCCTGCTCTGGCTCGGGAGGAGAGGAAGGTGACGCTATCGGCTCGGTCTGGGCCGTGAATGGCTGCGTTAACTCGTCGCGGCTGCGCGCGGGGGGCTCGGCAGGTGCAGGCGCAGCTGACGGCGCGGCCGTCGTCCGGGCGGATTGCGGGACTTGCTCGGGCGCAGGTGAGGAAACCGCGTGCTCCCGGGGCGAGGGTGCAGGCGGGGCAGGTTCGGCGCGCTGGAGGGAGCCACGTACATCGTCTGGCGGAAATCCGGGCGCGGTTGGCGATGAGGCAGGGGGCTGCGATACCGCGGGCGAAGGGGCTGACGAGGCCGAGTCTTCGTGCGGGGGCGGATCTTCGGCCCGGATCAGGGAGGGGGCAGGCGTGGACGCGGCCGGGGCCTCGGGCTCGGACACTTCGTCGAGCGACACTCCGAAAACCTGCGCGTCGTAAGTCCCGGGCTCGTAGCGCGCGCGGCGCCGGGGAACCGCCTCGCCCTCGCGTCCGGAGAGCATGCGTTCGAGGGAAGTCCAGTATCCGGCCATGGTGCGCCTCAGACTGCCAAAGCGCGCGAGGGCACGCTGTCCTGCCCGATCAGCGCGAGGTAGCGCCGCCGCCGGGCGGGCGGGATGGCCAGGATGGCGTCTTCCGACCAGCCGTAGGCGCGCGCGAGGAGGTGGACGTCGCGCAAGAGCCGGTTGGCGAGCCGGTCCATCTCGCGCGCGACGAAGGAGGCAAGGTCGACAGAGGCGCTGAACAGGGTCTGGCAGGCGCTGCAGGTCAGCTCGACCACCGGGGTTGCCAGCGGGTCGGCGGCGTCGAGTTCGCGTCCCAGCGCCTCGACCACGGCCTCGGGTACGGGCGCGCCGTGGTCATCAAGGCGGCAGGTCTCGGCAAGCGCAGGACCCAGATCGGTTCCCAGGGGCAACGCCGCCAGGTCGCTCATGCGCGGGAGACGGAAGCGCCAGCGTTCTCCGCGCGTCTCTATGCCCACTTCCCGGTCGCTCGCGGGCGGGGCGCTTTCCAGCATGGCGCCGAGCGGGAGCGCAAATTCGCACAGTTCGGCGCAGGCTGGACAGGCGGCCTGGGCATCCATGCCGCCCCCGCCCAATTCGGCCTGGAGCCGGACATAGCGCAAGTTGCGCCCACCCGGCGTGTCGTGGACGGCGTCCTGCATGTCCGCGTCCAGTCCGAGCAGCCGGTCGAGCCGCCGGAAGGCCGGGGCGCTTTCGTCGCAGTCCCAGCGCTGGAGGAATTCGAGATGGTTGACCGGGCCCATGGGCATGCCGTCACGGCTCGACGAAGGAGGGTTCGCTCGGCTCGGTCACCGCGTAGTCGCGTTCCCAGCCCTCGTTCTCGAGCTTGAGCTTGGTGATCGCGACCGCGTTGGCGTTGGCGTCGAGATCGGGCAGGGCCTCGTACTCGGACACCCAGCAGCGGTAGAGGTTGTAGGCCATCACCACCTGGCCTGCCTCGTTCAGCAGTTCGAGGATGATGTCCTTGCGAAAGTCGGCCAGCGAGACTTCGCCGCCGGGCATCGAGCCGAAGTTCCACACCTTGTTGGCCCACTGTTCGAAGGCCTGGTCGTGGGTGACGCCCGCTTCCAGGGTGACCGGCTCGAACTCGGTCCGACCGGGCGACTTGAAGCTGGTCGACGGGTCCCCGCCCGAGCGGTGCTTGATGACTTCGGACGCGCGCTTGAGCAGCGAGACCTTGGAGACGCCCGCGACGTAGCGCCCGTCCCATTTCACCCGGAACTTGAAGTTCTTGTACGGGTCCAGCCGGCGTGCGTTGACGGAGAATTGGGCCATGTTCCTGTCCTCTCCCGGTTAGGCCGACTGGCCGGTCTTCTGGCGCAGCGAGATGACGACGAATTCCGCCACCTTGAGCGGGGCGAAGCCGATCACGATGTTGACGATGCCTTGGTCCATGTCGGCCGGGCTGGTGGTGCTGGCATCGCACTGGACGAAGAAGGCCTCACGCGGGGACACGCCTTGGAAGGCGCCCTGCCGGAACAGGCCCTGCATGAAGGAGGTGCAGGCCAGGCGCAGCTGGCCCCACAGTTCCTCGCCGTTGGGCTTGTGGACGGCCCAGCGCAGGCCTTCGGACAGGCTGCGCAGGATGTGGCTCGCGGTGCGGCGGACGGGGATGTACTTCCATTCGCTGGCCGCCGCGTTGGCGCCGTCGATGGTGCGCGCGCCGAAGTTGACGGTGCCGAAGACCGGGAACTTGCGGATGCAGTTGACCGCGATCGGGTTGAGCAGTCCCTGATCGGCATCGGAGAGCTCGACCGAGGGGCCATAGGCCCCGCTGATCACCGCGCTGGTTCCCGCAGGCGCGGTCCATACGCCCAGCTCCCCGTCGGTGCGCGCGAAGAGGCCGGCAATGGCGCCCGAAGGCGGGTGCGAAAGAATTGACCCGGGAGCCAGCGGATCGTCCACCCGGATATTCGGGAAGAAGGCGGCCGAATGGGTCGACTGGAAGCTGAAACCCAGCGACTTCCACGCCTCGGCAGACCCCGTGTCGAAGGCGCTTGGCGGGGGATCCACAATCAGGAAGGCATGGTGGCGCTGGCACAGCAGCGCGGCATCGGCATAGATCGAGCCGGCATTGCCGTGGTGCGCGGCGCGCGGATCGGCGGCGCTGGGGCGGGCAAGATCGGGCAGGCACAGGAGGTTGAAGAAGGGATCGCGCTCGAGAAGCCCGGTCACTGCGGACTTGAAGACGGGCCCGTCGGGCTGGCCGGTGTCATCGCCATCGGCACCGGCGGCCACTTGCGCGGTGATGATCTGGCCCGAGGAATCGTTGCGCCGTCCAAGCCGGTAACGCGAGGCGTTCTGGCTCGCCCCGGCCGCCTTGATGTAATCGTCGAAGAAGGTGTTTCCGCCGGGAGGAGCGGCAAGCGTGATCTTGGCTTCGGCGATGCGGCTGGTCGCCGTGCCATCGCCCTGCGAGGTGGTGAGATGGAGCGCGCCGCCCGCTTCGACGAGCCGGATTTCGATCTCGTGCCCCTGCATCTTGGCGGCCGCGTTGTCGCGCACGGCTTGATTGATCGCGGCGGCAAGCCGGTTTGCCATTTCCAGCTTGCTCGCGGGCCGCGGATCGCCTGCGTTCGCGACAGTGACATCAAGGTTGGTGACGGAATCGCCCGCCGCATCTCCCGATCCCGCCGCGTTGGGGACCGCGATCGAAATGCGGATGCGCGAGTTGGCGGCGAAGCTGGCCGCGCCCGGCAAGGCCTTGGTCTGGTAGACCGAGCCGGTGGTGGTGGGGGCCGGACCGTCCATGCTCTCGACGCTCAGCTTGACGAGCTTGGAGCCGGTCGCGGTGTCGTTGACGACATGGGCGGCAAAGCGCGAGGCGGTCGAGGATGTCGAGAGGTTGCCGAAAAACTCGGAGGTTCCACGCGCGGTGTCGACAAGGGTCAGGTTGAAGAGCTTGCGCTGCGCCGCTGTCGCGCCGCCGAGCGGAGCTGCGTCGATCCCGAAATCGTCGATGGTGACGAGGATATCGCCTCCCGCGGCCCCCGAACCGAGCGCTTCGAGCGTGATGGCCGCGGTGTTGGTGCCATCCTGTTCGATCTGGCTGCGGGCCTTGACCGAGCCCTTGACGGGCACGCGCATGACGAAAGCCTCGCCCCCGCCGTTGCCGAAGAAGTGCATGACCGAATAGGACAGGCTGCTGGTGGCCGCGAGGCCGCCGAACTGACGTTCGAAGTCTCCGAAGTTGCGTATGCGCACAGGTCTTAGATCGATGCCGCTGCGGGTCGGGCCGACAAAAAGCGCCACCGAAGTCGGCGCGCCGCTGATCGTGCGGACACCGCTGGGCAATTCGCGTGTGTAGACACCTGGATAAGTGGGTTGAAGCATCGCAGATCTCCCGTCGTTTGGGACGCCGCCTTCAACCGGTAAACACACAGGTACATGTGGCCGAATGGATCAAATGGCGCCGAATCTACTCATCGTTGTATTGGCGAATCATTGGATACATTCGTCCGAGTTCTTCAATAGTTGATCAAGTTACAAGGCTGGTTAGGTTAATTTATTTCGGAAATTGTTTGGTGATATTTATTAGGCATTTTCGCAATTTGCATGGTTAATTCGCTTTTGGGTTGGCGTTTGCCCCGCCAAAAGGTACCATCAGGCGTTGCATGTTTCTTTCGAGGTACCCGCTGGGTGGGGTTCGACTCCCCGAGAACATGGGGAACGGGTCGTCGACTACGGCGGCCCGTTCTTGTTTCCGGCATGTGCGCAAGGCCCCGTGAGGGCAGGGGCTCAATGTGTCCAGGAGAGACCGAGCGAGCCCACAATGTGGTGCCCATCGATGCCGCTGGCGACCTTGGTGTTGGGGATCCACAGGTCCGCGCCAGCGCTCAGGGTCAGGCCGGGCAGGGTGTCGGGCGCGGGCTTGCCGGAAAACTGCACACCGGTCCGGAAATAGCCGAATGTATAGGTGCCGCCCTCGCGCCCGTCGTAATAGTGATCGGAGAGCCCCAGCATCAGCGGGACGGCGACATGGACGCTGGTCGCGCCGAGGTCGACGTCAAAGGACGGCGTGATCGAGGGCTGGAGGTAGAGTGCATCGCGGCGGTTGGGGCGGCTGCCCTCCTGGACCGAGCGCAATGAGGGGCTCAGCTTGAAGTTCTTGAGCGGCGGGGTGTCCCCCCACAGCTTCGTGTCGTCGTAGGTGACGATCAGCTCGAAGTCGTTGTACGAGGCAAAGGCGCCGCTGATTGACCCATAGCGGTAATAGGTCGCCGACACGCTCCAGTCCTCGGCCAGTTGAAAGGCGATCCCGGCATAGACATCGTCCTCGTAAAAGCGGTTGAAATCGTCCGGATCGACGCCTCCGGGCGTGGGTTCGATCTTGATGTTGTTCCAGGTGCCCACGTGGAAGCTGACGTCCGATACAGGGCCAGTGTCGAGTTCGGGGACCGCAACACTGAGCCGGGCCGAGGGCTGGACGCTGGCCTCGGCCGCGAAGACCAGTCCGCGCGAAATATAGCTGGTGACGAGCGTCGCGCCGAGGGTGAGGGTCAGCCGGTCGACCTTGGCGTCCGCGTCGGCGTCTTCAGTGCCTTCGGAGGCTTCAGGGTCCGCGGGCGCACCGCCTGCCGCAGGGCTCTCGCCCTGCACTGTCTTCTCTGCACTGTTTTCCTGCGCCTCGGCCGTGGTGGGGAATGCCGCGGCCAGTGTCAGCGCCGGAAGCAGGATCTGCCGCATTGCCACCTTCCGCCTTCCCGTTCGACCATTGTGTGCACAACACATCGGACGAGGCGCGCAGTTGTTCCGAGCCATTTTTGACGCAGGGGCCCTGCGCTGTGCCCATGGTTACACGCGCAGGGCAGAGAAGGCGAAACCGGCACGGCTCCCGGGCAGCGCAGGGCCGTGGCGACGGGGGCACGCAAGGTGGTGGCCAGAACGCCGCCACCTTGCGTGGCTTTCCATGTACTTACTTCGGCTTGGCGACACACTTGCCGCCGTCGGGACCGACGCTGCCATGGCAGGTCCGCTCGGCGATGACGGGCTCGTCGATCTCGGTCAGGTGGTTGCCATCGGCGCGGCGCTCAAGCTCGAAGCCGTCGTAGAGCTTGCCCGAGGCGGTGTAGGTGCGGAAGCTGATCTGATCACCGTCGACGTCGATCACCTGGTAGAGCTCGGTCGCTTCGGCCACGCGGTCGGGCTGGTTGGGGGCGCGGTCGTTGAGGCCGTACATCTTCGAGCCGGTCACCGAGACGAGGTAGACAGGGCCCTGCACCGCGCCATCGGCACGCTTCTTGGCGGAGACCTCGCGGCCTGCTTCGGAGGTCAGGCGGCTGTAGCAGTGGTCATGCCCCTGCAGCACCAGATCGACCTTGCGGCTCTCGAACACGGGCTTCCACGCGGTCTTGACCTCGCTGATGTCCTCGGGGCGCGCGCAGGTGAAGACGGGCTGGTGGAAAAGCACGACGTTCCACTTGGCCGCGCTGGAGGCCAGGGTCTCGTCGAGCCAGGCGGTCTGTTGCTCCATCGTGCCAAGATCGATGGCCGAGGTGCCGTCAAGGACGATGAAGCGCACGCCCTGGTAGTCGACGTAGTAGGTCGTCGCCTTCGCGCCCGGCGCGCCGTTGTCGGGGAGCGCGAACTGCAGCGGCCAGTAGGGGCCCAGCTTGCGGCTCTCCGAACCATCGGGGCGGATGACATCGACATATTCGTGATTGCCGGTGGCGGGAAGCTGCGGGACGATGCCCCAGTTGTAGCCACCCGCTTCGCCGAACTCGCCCCATTCGTCATCGTGATCGAGGTCGTCGCGCTGGGCGGCGATGTCGCCTGCGAGCAGGACCAGTTCGATCCCGCCGTGGCCGTGGAAGGCCTGGCGGATGACGCGGCTGGCATAGGTCAGGATGCCGTTCTGGATGTCGCCGAGGTAGAGGAAGCGGAAGGGTTCGGCTTCCGTCGCCGCTGTGTGGAACTGGCGCCATTCCCCCCAGCCGGCGCTGCCCTTGAGGCGATAGGCGTAGACAGTGTCGGGGGTGAGGCCCTCGAAGCGGTCCTGGTGGTAGAGCGCGGGACCGTTGGCGCTGTCCTTCAAGGTGCCGGGAGCGCCGGTCACGGTGATGGCCTTCTCTTCCAGCGTCGGGCCGTCGACGGCCACGGCAAGCTGCGCTTCGCTGGCGTCCTGCGCAGTATCGGTGCGCCAGGCGACGGCCATGCCCGTGGTCGGGTCGGCGGCGGGGGTGAGGACGACGCGGTCAGGCAGGTTGCGCGCGGCATAGGGCGTGCCGGCCGAGCGGGGGACCGGCTGTTCCTGGGCGGCCAGCGGCGTCAGGCCAAGGACGGCGGTACCCAGCAAAGCGGGGGCGAAGCGGCGAAATATAGGGATGGTTGGCCTCCTGGAGACGGGGCGCACGCGGGGGCGGCGCTTTCCGGGCGGGCCTTTGCGACAGCTGTATGACGTGCGGATTACACTTTGGCGCTGGGCAGCATGCCGGTGATGAATATCCGCTTTTCAGGTTTCGTCGGGTTGGGCCGGGGGAACCTCCGCCTGTGCGTTGGCAAACAGGCCGGGATGCGTGGCAAGGGTGCTCTCGATCCGGCCAAGGAGCGTCATGAGCTGGTCTTGCTCGGCTTCATCGAGGCTGGAGAAGGCAATGGCCGCGACTTCGCGGCGCTGGTCTTCGACTTTTTCGCGGGCGGTGGAGGCGCTTGGCGTCAGGTACAGGCACTGGCTGCGCCAGTCGTCGGGATGGGCCCGGCGTTCGACGAGGCCGCGCGTGTCGAGTTCCTTGATGGCGCGCGCGACCTGCGCCTTGTCGCGCTGGGTGCGCCGGGCAAGCTCAAGCTGCGAGACCCCCGGGCGCTGTCCGATGACACGCAGGAGCCGGGCCTGGAACGGCGTGAGCGCGAGTTCGCGCAGCGCGGGCATGTGCGCCAGGTGGTCCTGGAAGGACTCGGCGATGTTGCGCATGCGGTTGGCGAGTTTCTCGGTCATGGCGCAGGCATAGCATGTTGGTTGACTCGGGCAATCGAGTGTGTGAGTTGATTTGCGTCAACTGATAGCCTCGAAAGTCCGCGCCATGCCCCATTCCTACCGTATCACCGTCGAACCCATCCCCGCGCCCGAAAGCGAGACCGCGCCGTCCGAGCCCGTCACCTTCGAGGTGACCAACCACGACGAGATACTCGGCCTGATCCCGCGCATCGAGGCCAAGGCCTTCCTCCCGCGCGAAGAGGCGGCGGAGTTCCTGGTGGGGGTGAAGCTCTTTTCCGAAGTCCTTTTGCGCCACCGGCGCGATCCGCTGTTCGCGCCGCTCCTGCCGCATGTCGCGGCCTTCATGAAGGCGATGAAGGCCAGTCCCTTGCGCGCGGACGCGCCAGAGGACCGCGCGCCGGAAGCTTGAACGCGCCGGGACGCTGTAGCGGGCCTTATTGGGCAGGCACCGTGTTCGCGCTTTCATGAAGCGAGGCGGCAAAGGCGCAGATGCGCCGCATCGCCTCGCGCAGGGTCTCGTCGGGCACGGTCAACGCAACGCGGATCAGCGTCTTGGCATTCTCGCCGAACGAGGTGCCGGGCATGATCGCCACGCCCTGCTGTTCGAGCAGCCCCCACACGAAGGCCTCGGCATCAAGGCCGGTGTCGGCGACGTCGAGCATGATGAACATGCCCCCCGAAACCTTGCCCGCGGTGATCGTGGGGCATTCCTTGAGCTCCTGGGTGATGACCTTCACGCGCTGGGCATAGCTTTTGGACATGCGCTCGGCGGTGTCGAACGTGCCGCGCAGCGCCGCTTCGGTCATGTCCGCGATGAAGGGCTGGTTGCCGAACAGGATCGTCTCCGAAATCGGCAGGAGCTTGGTGCAGAACTCGGCCGGGCCGACCGCCCAGCCACTGCGAAAGCCGGTCGCGGCAAAGGTCTTGGAGATCGAGGAGACGACGATGGTGCGCTCGCGCAGCTCGGCGATCTCCAGCGGCGAGGCGAACTCGTCGTCGGTGAAGATGAGGTCCTCGTAGACCTCGTCCGAGACGATCCACAGGTCATGCGCCATGGCGATCCGACCCAGCTGCGCAATCGTCTCCCGGTCGAGAAGCGCGCCTGTGGGATTGTGCGGCGTGTTGAGCACGAGCACGCGGCTCTCGGGCGTTACCGCCGCTTCGAGGTCGGCGGGCTGCATGATGAAGCCGTTCGCGATATCAAGGGGGACAGGCTGGACCAGCGCACCGGGTGCGCGGATCACGCCCGCGTAAGTCGCATAGTAGGGATCACCCACCAGGACCCCGTCGCCTTCGTCGACGAGCGCGGTGATGACCGCGTAGAGCGCGGTCTGCGTGCCGGGAAAGGCGAGGATGTTGTCGGTGGTGATTTCGGGCCAGAGCGGCTTGTACTTGTCGACGAGGGCGCCGAGCAGGCCGTCTTCGCCGCGTCCGTTGGAATAGTGGGTGCGACCGCGCTTCATCGATTCGTAAGTGACCTCGATCAAGGCGGGATCGACCGGGATGTCGGGCTCGCCGATGGTGAGCTCGATGATCTCCTCGTCCGCGGCCATGCGTGCGCGCCCCGCGTTGTGGACGGCCCATTTCTCGCCGCCGAGATCGGCAAGGCGGTCGGTTATTCCGGCATAGCGCATGGTGCGATTTCCTCCTGAAGCTGGGAAGCGGGGGCATGGGGGGCGGGCCCGGCCGTGCCGAGCGCCCCTGCGGGCAGGCCAAGCAGCCGCTCGGTCGCCTCGATGGCAAGGTCGGGCAGGATCGCCCGGTTGTAGAGCCCGGAATTGAGCGAGCCCTCCATCCACAGCCCGTCGATCAGGCCGTTGATGGCAATGGCGTGGCGGCGGCACTGCGGGCCGCGGTGGGGCAGGCCGTGGTCGATGAGGACGCCTTCGACGAGCCGCTCGAGGAACTCGAGGAACTCGCGGTAGCCCTCGCGGTGGATCTCGGCGAAGAAGGGATCGTGCCGGATCTGGCCGATGAACGTGGCCCAGAGCGAGACCTTGTCTTCGGACAGATTGGGGCTGGTGAGATTGCCGAGCAGGAACTGGCGCAGTTGCTGGGCGGCGGGCGGTCCGTCCTCGCCCGTGTCCGCACTTTCGCTGGCCCGCGCAGTCAGCTGGCCGATCAGATAGGCATAGGCGTTCTTGATCAGCTCATCCTTGGAGCCGAAGTAGTGACGCACGAGGCCAGGGGTCACCCCGGCCTCCTCGGTGATGCGCCGCACCGTCGTCCCATCGAGACCATGGCGCGCGACGCAGGTCAGCGTGGCCTCCATGAGGCTCTGGCGCCGCTCGTCGAGAGCGAGGCGCTGGAAGGTCTTGCGGCTCATGCCGCGACCGTCCTTAGGGGGCGAAGCGTGGCTGTCATGCCTACTGTTATACGCACGAATAATTTATGGGCAAGCCGCAGGCGGATCCTTCAGTACCCTTGCGCGCGGTCGACCGCGAGGCTGGGACGCTGGCCCGCGAGCACATCGCGCGCGGACTGGAGCGCCTGCTCGCACACGATGTGGGGCGTGGTGTCGCTGGCGATATGCGGGGTGATGCGGATGCGCGGGTCCGACCAGAACGCGTGCTCCTTTGGCAGGGGTTCGGTGGCAAAGACATCGAGGCTCGCGCCCTTGAGTTGTCCCCCTTCGAGAGCGGCGGTGAAATCGGCTTCGTTCAGATGCTCGCCCCGGCCGATCTGGATCAGCCAGCAGCCCGGCGCAACCTTGTCGAACAGCGGGCGGGCCAGGATGCCGTGGGTCTCGGGCGTTAGCGGCAGGACGTTGATGAGGACATTTGCCCCGCTGGCCGCCTCGCTTATCGCGTTCTCGCCAGTGCAATAGGTGACGCCCTCGATCGGGGTGGCCGGAGGCCTGCGGCAGGCGACCGAGACCGAGAAGCCGAGTACGGCGAGCGCGCGGGTGACGGCGGCCCCCATCGAACCGTGGCCCAGAACCGCGATCTTCAAGGCATGGGGCGGGCGCAGGGGCCGCGGGTTCCAGGTCGCTTGGGCCTGGTCGGCGGCATAGGCCGGAAAATCGCGTTCGAGGTGCAGGACCTCGTGGGCGGCGAATCCGGCCATGAGTTCGGCCTGGTAGGGGTCGCGCACGCGGCAGATCGCGATGTCCTCGCTGAGCCCGTCATGCGCGAGCAGGTCGTCAACGCCCGCGCCCACCGACATCGCCATTTCAAGGTTCGGGTAGGGCGCGAAGGCGTCAGGGCCCGGCAGCCAGCACACGGCGAAGCGGATCGCGGCAGGATCCTCCACCTCGTCCGGATTGAGCAGGCGCACGTCCTCGTGGACCCCCTCGAAGTCGAGCTTGTAGAAGGTCTTGAGGTCGAAGGTATCGCTCAGCAGAACACCGTGGATCGTTCCGGTGGGGGCCATGTTCTTTCATCTCTCCTGACTTGCGCGCTGCGGCGGGCCTGTTGGGGCCCGATCATGGGCGGTGCGGTGCCGGGGCATGACGCTCTGCAGGCACCTTCGACTGGAATTCGCGTGCGTTCGATGCTAGTCGAGTTATACAAGCGTATATCAATGAGTAAACCCGAACCGGCTGTTTCCCGGTGCGGGATCTTCGGCTCCCCGGCGCCACGCGCACGAATGGCATCACAGGCAAGGGACGGATATTCGATGGGACGAGAGACGCAGCAGTTGGAAAAGGCGCCGGGCTCGCAAGGCGCAGGCATGAGCGAGGCCGAGTGGCAGACCCGGGTCGAGCTTGCGGCCTGCTATCGCCTGGCCGCGCACTACCGCATGACCGACATCATCTACACGCACATCACCGCGCGCGTGCCGGGGGAGGACGGGCATTTCCTCATCAACCCCTATGGCCTGATGTGGGAGGAGATCACGGCCTCTTCGCTGGTGAAGGTCGATGTCGATGGCAACAAGGTTTCCGACAGCCCCTACCGCGTGAACCCAGCCGGCTTCACCATTCACAGCGCGGTCCACCGCGGGCGCCACGATGCGGCCTGGGTGATGCACACGCACACGCGCTCGGGCGTTGCGGTCTCGTGTCTTGCCGAGGGGCTGCTCCCGACCAACCAGATCGCCCTGCAGTTCTATGGCCGCATCGGTTACCACGATTTCGAGGGCATCGCGCTCGACCTCGACGAGCGCGAGCGGGTGGTCGCGAGCCTGGGCTCCAATGTCGCACTGATCCTGCGCAACCACGGCCTTCTCACCGTGGGGGCGAGCGCGGCGCACATGTTTTCCAAGATGTTCTATCTCGACAAGGCGTGCGAGATTCAGGAGTCTGCATTGGCGATGGGGCGGCCGCTGCAAAGCGTCGACGCGGCGATCGCGCAGCGGGTTGTCAGCCAGTACGACGAACTCGACCAGGACGACAGCGAGATCGGCCTTGAATGGAAGGCGCACCTGCGTCTGCTCGAGCGGCTCGACCCGGGCTATCGCAGCTGATCGCGCAGGTGAAAGTGGCGAAAATTCACGGTTTGGTCAGGCGGACAGGAAAGGGGGGAATGCGCTTGACAAGGCCGGGGAGCCTACATAGCCTCAAGTTGAGTTTCGCAAAAAGAAACAAATTCTTTTATAAGAACTAGGCGCCTTTAGCTCAGGTCGCGTGGCGACTTGTGGCGTCGGGAGAGGGCGACAGCATTTGATGGAGCGCATGTCTATCTGGGCATTGCTCGGCTGTTCTGCTGTTTAGGTACAGTGGTGGTTCTGTCGTACCAACAAGAACTATAATCAGGCTCGCTGCATGTGCTTTGGCACGGCGGGCGCTATGTTCTGACGCGAGGCCCGAAGGCCTGTGCGCGTCAGGCTAACGCAAGTCCGGCCCGTGCTGGCCGTCGGGGCGTATCCGTCCGGCAATCCGTGTCTTTTCCATGGTTTGCCACCGAGTGGACGCCGACGTGCCGCCGTTCCTACGGCCGGTAAGGAGCAAAGAAATGCAACGTTCGCTTACTCTTGACTGCAACGGTCTTCCTCACGCGCCGACGGTGCTGCGCATCAAGCAGGCGCTGGTCGGCAAGAAGGCCGGGAGCAGCCGTGTCGGTGTCCTCGTCGGCGCGGATTGCGATCACGCGCGGATTACCGGATCGCTGGGCAAGCTGGCCAGCCGCATCGAACTCCTCTCCGGTCCGGCCCCCAAGACGCTCGACTGACGCTTCGTCGATTCGACTTCGAGATTTCCCGGGCATCGATTCGCGATGCCCGGCAGTACGCTGCGGGAGGCAAGGCCCGCAGCACAGCGGCATGCGACCCGCCCAGGGCACGCCATGAGCGAGCGGCCCGGGCGCTGAGTGCAGGCCCTGAAACGGCAGAGCGCCCGCACAGGGGCCGGCAATGCTGATACAAAGGAATGAAAATGTCTGACGCAGATGGCTCCAAGGTCATTTCACGCCACGACGATCCCTCCGCGACGACCGAACGTCCCGGGTACGCGTTCGATCCCACCGATCCCTGGACGATCACGTTCCAGCAAGGCCTCAAGGCCGCCGGCCTCGAAGGCAAGGCTGTCTACGAAGTTGGCGTCGGAACCGGCACCAACGTGGCCTTCGTGCTGCGCCATTGCGGGGCCAAGGTGTTCTACGGCAGCGACCTCGATCCGCGCCTGGTGGAACTGGCCAAGCGCAACGTCGCCAACCTCGCCCCCGAACGCGCCGACAGCTTCCAGCCCGTCGAGGGCGCGGTCAGCCTGATCGATACCGATGAGGCCCGTGCCAAGATCGCGAAGACCGACGTCGTGATAGGCTGTCTGCCGCAGGTGGGAGACCCCAATGACGAGCGTTTCGCGGCCTTTCGGGCCGAGCACGCGGTCGATTTGCCGCAGGGTGCCGACGATGAGGCCCAGGACCACATCGCCCATTATTACCCTTGGGCGATGTTTGATGAGTATCCCTACAACTCGGTGGGCCTGGGGCTGAACGAGGCCCTGCTGCGCCGCATCAAGGAGCAGGCGCCCAAGGCCGACGTGGTCATGAATTTCGGCTGCCGCATCGGCAGCGATCTCATCTTCGAGATGTTCCGTGCCAACGGGTATGAGCCGGAGAAGCTGGCCTCGCAGCTTGTCCTGCAGCATGCGGGAACCGACATCTCCTTCTTCGTGACGCTGGAAGGCGCCTTGACCGGCACCGATCTGGAGGGCGAGTTCGTCTGCCGCTTCTTCGCCGATCCGCTGGGCCACGAACCTCTCTCGGCCCGCGCGGCGCAGGCGCTGCTCGACAAGGATCCCAACGTCCCGCTCTACCACGAAGTGGCCGTGATCCGGGGCACCCCCAAGGCGGATTGAGCCTGCCGAGGGAGCAGTGCCGACACCATTGCAAACGGGCGCAAGGATTTGGTCCTTGCGCCCGTTTGTGGTGTGAGGAGGTCAGAGGATGAGGATGTCCGCCTCGGTCAGCGTGGTGACACCGTCGAGAAGCGCGATCTGCTGCGCTTCGCCTGCACCGCTGCCATCGGCATCGTAGTAGAGCTTGCCAGAGCCTGCATCGAAGATGAGGAAATCGTCGGCCTCGAGCGCCTCGGTTCCCATCACGATTTCGCCCGCCTCGACCGTGAGCCCGAGCGCTGTGAAGACCGCGCCTTCCAACGCGATGACATCGCCGTCCAGCGCATCGAAATCCTTGATCTTGTCGTAGGTCGTCGCATCGGCGGGCATGTTGGCAAGGACGAACATGTCCGCTCCGGCGCCTCCGGTCAGGATGTTGCGGCCCGCATTCCCGATGAGCACGTCATCGCCCGCGCCGCCATCGAGAATGTCGACCTCATCCCCTCCGATCAGGGTGTCGTTCCCCCCTTCGCCATAGAGCTTGTCGCGCCCGTCGCCACCGGCAAGGACGTTGGCGCCGCCATTGCCGGTGATCTTGTTGTCGAGAGCGTTGCCGGTGGCGTCGAGATTGCCTGTCCCTGCAAGTTCGAGGTTCTCGACATGGGCGAAGAGCTCGGTGATCGAGATATCGCTGACCACCGTGTCGGTCGTGCCGCCCAAGGCGTCCTCGATGACGCTATCGCCCAGGGAATCGACATAGTAGGTGTCGTTGTCGGCGCCGCCATGCATCTCGTCGTCGCCCGATCCGCCGTTGAGCCGGTCCTTGCCGTCTCCGCCGAAAAGCACGTCGTTGCCATCGAGGCCAAAGAGCTTGTCGTTGTCGCCAAACCCGTTGAGGACATCGCGACCGGACGTGCCGTCAAGGTTGTCGCGTCCGCTGGTTCCATCGATGATGGTGAAGGCAGAGCCCACCGAGATGTCGAAGCTGGCCTGCGCGCGCGATCCGTCGGCTGAAAGGGCCTCGACGGTGATTGCACGGGTGACCGGTCCGCTGGTGTCGAAACCGGCGCCCACGGTCACGACCCCGGTCAGGGCGTCGATGGCGAAGTCGTCCCCGCCTGCGAGCAGCGTGTAGGTGACTGCATTGAGAGTGGCGTCGCCATCCAGGGCGTTCACCGTGATCCCGGTATAGTCCCCTTCGGAAGGTGCGGCGCCGACAAGGTTCTCGCCTGCATCGCTGTCCACGGGCGCGGTGACCGCGAACTCGTTCACGTCTGCGACCTGGATCTCGAACGTGGTGTCCGCGTGTGATCCGTCATCGGACGTCGCGCGGACGGTGATGAAGCGGCTGGCACCGTCCTCGCGGTCGACGCTGCCCGCGACAAGGACTTCGCCGGTGGTCGCCGAGACGAGGAAGCGCCCGCCGTCATCGTCGAGGAGCGAGTAGGAGACCCCGTTGGTCGTGGCGTCGGCATCCTGCGCACTGACGTGGATGCCGGTCGCCGTACCCAGTCCGGCGTTCTCGGTCACGAGGCCGCCCGGAGCGCCGAGAGTGTCGAAGGGTGCGGAGACGTCGAACTCGTCCTCATCCGCGATGGCGATGGTGAACGTGCGGACCTCATGGCTACCATCGCTGGAGGTGGCGCGCACGGTGACATCGAGGCTGGCCGCGCTCTCGCGATCAATGAGGGCGCCGTCAGCCACCGAGAGCACGCCGCTGTCCGATGCGATCATGAACGCACCGCCCGCATCGTCATCAAGGCTGTAGGTGACCGTGTCGGCAAGGTCCGGGTCGCTGGCGAAGGCGGTGAGGCCGACGAATGTCCCTGCGGCGGCACCTTCCAGGACGCGGTCGGGGGCTATGTCGGTGTCACTGATCGCCGAGATCGCGGTGTCGCTGGTATCGGTCACGGCGATGGTGAAGTTTGCTTGCGAGGACGTTCCGTCGCTTGAGGTCGCGGCCACCGTGATCGCGCGGGAGGCGCCGCCCGCCCCCTCGCGGTCCAAGGTGAGCGCGGTGGTGACGACCCCGCTCGCCGCGTCGATCACGAAGGCCCCGTCGGCATCGTCGAGCAGGCTGTAGTTCACCCAGTTGGCGGTGTCGGGATCAATGGCTCTTGCGGTGATGCCCGTGGCCGCGCCGGCGGCGAGCCCCTCGGCGACGGCGTTGATCGCGCCATCGATGTCCCCCACAGGGCCCACAGGGTCGGCCACGCCCAGGATGGTGACGGTGACGAAGCCGACATCGCTGGAACTGGCGCCATCGGAGAGCAGGTAGGCGATGTTGACCGCGCCGGTCTCGCCTGCATCGAGGTACGCATAGGCCGCGGTCAGGTCGAGTTCGAGCGCATCGCCCGCGCCGGTCACGGACAGCGTGCCGTCCCCTGCGGTAAGGCCTGCCCCGATGATCATGCCGGTGCCCATGTCGTTGCCGAGCACGTCAAGGACGTGCAGGTCGCCAGCGGTGACGGCGAAGATGTCGTCGTTTGCTACCAAGGGGTCGGCAGGAACGAAGCCGAGTGTCTCGATGCTGGTCGCCTCGGTCACGGCGCCATCGGCGTGGCGGGTGATGCGGAAATGGTCGAGGCCGAGGACGAGGATGGCGTAGTCCGCAGCCGTTCCGGCGAGCAGCAAGGTGTCCTGTCCGGCGCCGCCGTTGACGGTGTCCAGACCTGCGCTGAAGCGGATGATGTCGCGTCCGCCGCCAGCTTGGATGATATCGTCGCCATCGCCGCCATCGAGCAGGTCGCTGCCGCCACCACCTTCCAGCGTATCGTTGCCCGCGCCGCCGGAGAGGTCATCGCCGCCGTTGCCGCCGACGAGGCTGTCATCGCCGCCATTGCCGGAAAGGACATCTTCGCCGTCGCTGCCCGCAAGGACATCATCGCCCGGCGAGCCGTTGACGAGGTAGGACGTGGAGGATGCATCGGGCGCGATGTTGAGGTTCAGCGTGTTGCCCGCAAAGCTGTTGGGTGCGCTGGTGTCTTCGGAATGCGCGGCCGTGAACGTCCCCGCCTGCGTGAGGGCCCAGCCGGTCCCGGTGAGGCTGTTGCCGGTCATTGCGGAGGCTTCGGTATCGTAGAGGTAGATGCCGACCGAACCTGAAGTGGAGGGCGCTGTGAGCGTATTGCCGGTGATGTCGACGACGCCGGCATCGTAGGCCAGGATTCCCGCCGCGCTCCAGGTGCCGGGCGTATAGGCGAAGCCCGAAATGGTGTTGCCCGACAAGGTGGCGTCGGCATCGCTGACCAGAACGATGCCGTTCTGGGCGATCAGGTCGGTGGCGCCCGCGCCCGAGATCTGCGAGCCGGTCACCGAGAGGTGCAGGCCTTCGCCGCGCGCGTCGATGGCGTTCTTCTGGATGTCGAGGAGCGTCGCATCGACGACTGCGACACTGTGGGACGCACCTGCGGTGCTGCGCGCCAGCACGCCGTAGCCATGCTGCGCGCCGCTCAGCACGCTGTCGCGCATGCCGGAGATCGTGCCGTCGACATAAGCGCCATCGGCATCGAGAAAGGCGATGGCGGCGAACGTCCCGCTGACGAAGCCGTTGCCTTGTCCGCGCCCGTCGATGTCGAGGCCGGTCACGACAAGATCGGCCCCGCTACCTGCGGTGATAAGGGCAAAGCTGCCGCCGTTGCTGGCAATCGCGGCGTGATCGGGCGCCTCCAGAGTGGCGCCGTCCGCGCCGGTGATGCGCAGGCTCTTGCCCTCCACCAGAACCTGCTCGCGGTAGGTGCCCGCGCTGACGAGAACTTCGTGGCCGTTGCCTGCGGCATCGACGGCATCCTGGATCGTGGCGAAGGTGCCCAGAAGGGCCCCGGACCCGTCGACCAGTTGCACCGGATCGGTGAGGTCGAAGACGGTCGGCGTGGGCGTGCCGAAGCCGAAGGAGAGGATCTCGATCCCGCTCAGCACGTCGCTGCCGTCCTCGGGTGTGGTCACGCCGGTAAAGGCGGTGACGAAGCCGATGGCATCGGTCGTGACGGCAAGGCTCGCCGCACTGGCGGGTGCGCGGTAAAAAGCGGTGTCGGTGTCCTCGCCGCCGTCGAGCGTGTCCGCGCCCAGCCCCCCGAAGAGGAGGTCGTCGCCGCCAAGGCCGGACAGAGTGTCATCACCGCCCAGGTCCTCGTCGGTCTCGGAGGGGAAGCCCAACGCGTCGTTGGCTTCAGTGCCGGTCTGGACATCATCGGCGGCCAGGCCGCGCACGAAGACGTCGAATTCGGCCGGGGAGGGCGAGGTGTTGGTGACGCTCAGCCCGGACAGGTCGAGCGTGCTGGTGTCGACGCCGCTGCCGTCGTAGCCGCCCGGCCGTCCCGGTGTTCCGGGCGCCGTGCCGGTGTCGGCGCTCGAGATGGGGTCGATGAAGGCCAGATAGCCCCAGCCGCTGGCGCCGGTGAGGCTGGAGCCGGTGATCTCGAGGCCGGACAGGTCGGTGTAGCCCTGCACCATGAACTGGGGCTTGTCGTAGTCGCCGGTGACGTGGACGCCATCTAGGATCACGTTGCCGATGGGGCCGGTGACATCGTAACTCGCCTGGGTGAAGCCCGCGATCTGGATGGCGTTGTCCGCGCGGGGGGTGGTTCCGGCCGCGGCGCCGGTAATGGCGACATCGCGCAAGGTGATATCGCCGGTGTACTCGAAGAAGACGATGTCGCCGGTGCCGTTGGACCCGCCAAGCGCGTTGCGCTCGAACTGCGAACCGGTGATCGCGATGGCCGCGACGGCGGCTGTCTCGTTGGCGTTGAAGCCGCTGCCCGACATGTTCGCGATGTGGACGTTGTCGAGGTTGAGCGCGGCCAGTTGTGCGCTGGTGGCAACCGAGACGCCGACGGCGCCCCCATCGGCCGCGATGTTCGCAATGTCGAGCGTTCCGGACGCGGCGTCCGCCGTGACGAGGAGGGCCGTGCCCGCGCCGGTGCCGATGGTGACGGCCGGTTCGCCTTCGCTCGTTTGCGCGCCGAGGAAATTGACGGCGGTGGCGATCACGAGATTTTCGGCATAGCTGCCGGCCGCGATGTCAATCGTGTCGCCATCCGCACTGGCATCGAGCGCGGCCTGGATCGACATGCCGGGGACGACATGGAAGAAGCCGTCATCACTGCCGGTGGTTTCGATGAAGAGCGTGTCGCCCGTGATCTCGCTTGCGGCAATGGCGGCCTTGGCCTCGGCGGTGCTGGCGTAGGCGCCCAGGATCGTGGTTCCGGCGAAGACCTGGACAGGGGCAGTGTCCACCGTCGCCAGCGAGAGGTCGTCGACGGCGATACCGTTCGCGACATCGATGCGCGTGAACCAGCCGTAGCGATTGCCCCCGTAGCTTGCCGCGAAGTCATCCTGAGGCGCGCCAAGCGTTTCGCTGAAGAGGAGGCTCTCGCCCGGGCCGTAGACGTTCATCACGACTTCCAGAGTGCCGCTGGTACTCTCCTGGAAGACATGCTCGAAGGTGTACCAACCCGAGGAGGAGACCTCCAGGTGCGCGCCGTTCTCGAGGTCCTGGCGCGGGGCGGCACTGGAATTGTTGCTTACGCCTACCAGCAGCGCGTCCGAACTGGTGTCCTGCGTGACGTGGAAGACGAAGTCGCGCAGATGCAGGCCATTCGCTCCGTTGGCGGCGACCGAATATTCGAAGCCTTCCCCGCTGGCCATATCGGTGTCGAGGTAGATCGTGATGCGCGTCGCAAGGCCCGCGTCGTCTCCGGTGCGGTATCCGTCGAAACGGGTGAAGGCGGTTCCCTCCGTCGAGGGGCCGATGCGCAGGTGCGCCGAGCCTGAGGCCGAGGCGATGCCGTTGGAGAGTGAGGCTTCGTTGACGAGGTCAATGTCGCCGCCAAAGGTCAGGAAGGGGCCGGTGCCGCTTTCGAAGTTCTCGAGGATGCGTGTGAGGCTCATGTGCGCGCCTCCTGGCCAAAGCCCGCCTTGTTGGCCTCGTCGATCTGTCTGCCCTTGTGTGCTGTATCCATTTCCACCCTCCTCTTGAATCCGACCCGGGTCCCTCCCGCCCGGTCCGCACACGACGCGCAGAAGCATCCCCCGGCAAGGAGAGGCCCGAAAACCTGCGTGCCGGGGAGGGTGCCTGTCTGGCGTTGCGAACTATCTGAGCCTGGTGCCGAATACTCATCCGGCAATGTCGAGTCAGGGGAGATTAGTTAGAGAAATGAGACGTCGTCAATTCGTGCAGGTGTGGCGAAGGCATGTAGAAAGAGCCGATATGGCGTAAACTGACCTAAGTGTCCGTGAAAAGTACAAGGGGCTTTTTCGTATATGCTTGGGCCTCTGCCTAAGTCTGTTTCGCCCCCGTCTGGATGGCATGTATACAATATTCTTGAATTTCGTGGGCAGACGCGGCTTAGAGAGTGGAGGGGGAGAGGTTCTGTCGCTCTTTCGGGATCGGAGCGAAAAGTGGGCGTGGATGGCGGCAACTAGTTCTTCGTCGATGCGGCACTCGCTGACAGGTAGGCGGATATGGCCCCGACATCGGCGTCGCTCACTTCGGTCTTGCGGAACATGGGCATCGGGCCCGAGCCATGGCGTACGAAGTAGAGGATCGTTTCGGTGTCGAGGTCTTCGCGCTCTTCCAGGGCGCCGGGCAGGCTACCCTGGTAGCGCGCGGCAAGGGCTGCGGTCCCAGGGAGCTTGGGAGAGCCGTCATCACCGGGGCCGCGCCCATGGCAGGCCGCGCAGTGGCGCGCGAAGACAGCCTTGCCGCGCGCGACCTCTTCCTGGGCAGGCGGCGAGCCTTGCGCGGGCAGGGCGCTGGCCAGCGTGGCGAGCGCCAGCCCGGTGGCGGCGAGGAGGAGGGGGGAGATCGTGCGCATGGCGCTCACCTTTTGCGAAAGCGTTGGGGCCAGATGCCGCCGCGTCCCGGTGCGATAATGCCCGCCGGATCGATCGCGTCCTTGAGTGTTTCGTGGAAGCGACGCAGCGCGTGGTTGTTGAAGGAATAGGTGTCGGACACGGCATCCTGGTAGATCGGCGCGGCGCGGTAGTCGCCCCAGCCGTGCTCGGCGGCGACTTCGACAGCCCGACGCATGGCCGTGTCGACCATCGCGTTGAAGGCGGGATCGGCGCGCTTGACGGGCGGGGCGAAGACCATCTGGAAGGCGTGGGGATGCCAGTGGAGCGGGGCGCTCGCCGCATTGAAGTAGCTGGGCAATTGATCGAATTCATGGAGCGCATCGCCCATCACCCGCTGCATGCGAAAGACCTCTTCGCCCGAGCGTGCGAGCACGGGGAAGAAGCCCAGGTGCCCGTCCTCGCGCACGATCTTCCAGATGCCGAGGGAAGGGACGCCAAGCGCGCCGTGGCGGCGGATCGAGCTGCGGTAGGGCTGGGCGACGTTGGCCAGTTGTTCCTTCGTCGCAGGAAGCGGGAAGTCTTCGCCCGCGATCACGGTCGCGGTGGGAATGGCGGACAGGATGCGCTCGCGCGCGTGCGCGAAGTTGGCGCGCGTCGTCGCCTCGGGGCCGAAGAATTGGAGATCGACCTGCCAGGCGGGGAGGCCGGCCTCGCTGGCAGCGGCATCGAGCGCGGCGTCCGAGGCGCCGCCCTTCTTCGTGGCGAGGGCGGCGAAGGACGGATTGCCCATGAGCGCCATCAGCGGGCTGGCGTAGACCGGCTCGCCGCAGAGCATCGCATCGCTCAGGATATTGCACTGCTCGACCAGCTTCACGAAGTCGCGTCGGCGCGGCACCGTGACCAGAGCGGTGCGGTAGTGATCGGGCCGGGGATAGAGGCGAAAGCCCATCTTGGTGACGATGCCGAAGTTGCCTTGCGCGAACAGACCCGCCGGGTCCGGCCCGAAGCCGTAGCGGTATTCCTGCCAGGTCTTCGCGCCGGGCAGCGCGCCCATGCCGGTGCGCATGACCTCGCCATCGGGCAGCACGACTTCCATGCCGCAGCTCGCCCCGAAGTGGTCGCGAAAGGCGCCCATGGTATAGCCGATGCCGCGCTCCAGGCTGTTGCCGATGGGCGAGCCCCAGCCCGGATCGGGGCAGTCGATCATGAGCTTGAGGCCGCGCTCCTCGATGGTGCGGTAGAGGTCGAAATAGGAGACGCCCGGCTCGACCAGCGCAAAGGCGCGCGCCTCGTCGACTTCGAGCACCTTGTCCATGCGCTTCAGGTCCACGATCACGCTGCCGTGGACATTGGGTGAGGGGCCGCCGTAGCCGAAGTTCTTGCCGGTCGAAATCGGGAAGAGGGGGATGCCGAAGCGCCCCGCGATGCGTACGATGGACGAGACCTGCGCGACGTCGGCGGGCGCGACGGCGGCCGAGGCGAGGCGCTCTTGCTGGGTGTCCCAGACCGGCGAGAAGCTGTCGCGGTAGGGCCCCAGGTCCTCGTCTGAGGCAAACACCCAGTCTGGACCAATGGCCTGGCGCATCTCGGCCAGGGCCTCGGCAAAGCGGGCGGCGTCGAGATCAGGGGGCAGAACGCTCATGGCTGGGCCTTTGCGCTGGGATGGTGGGGGGCGATGCGCCAGCGCACGAGTTGGGGTAGGCGGGCAGTTTCGGGAGCGTAGCTGGCGCGCTCGACCACGCGTCGGCCCCGGCTCCAGGCCAATTGTTCGAGAACGAAAAGGGCATCGCGTCCAGTTAGCCCGGCAATACCGGTGCCCGGCTGGCGCCAGAGCGGATCGACGAGGTCGCGCCACAGGTGCGTGACGTCGCCGTCGATAGTGGTGGCGCGCAGGGCAGGGGCCATCGGCGCGCCCGCGAGCGGATAGCGGCTGTCCGCAACCCACAAGTCGACCGGGCGGGTATCGGCGGCCAATGCCCGGACTGGCAGGCCCAGCGTGAGCGAGGCGCCCGCGCCCAGCTTGATCACATCGCGGCGTTCCATCATCGCCTCTCTCCCATGGCGGCCTGGCTCTCTCGCACAGGTCATGAATTACACATATGTGTAAATGGGCTGTGGGCAGGCGTCAAGCCGCAGCTTCTTTCGGTGGTGCAGCCTTGCTAGGAGAGGCCATGTCCCAAGTCAGCGAACCCTCCGCCGCCGCCCTCGGCGCTACTCCTACCAAGCTCCTGCACGCGGCCGAGCAGATCGTGATCGAGGAAGGTGTCCATGCCCTGAGCGTACGCCACATCGCGGCGCGCGCCGGGGTGAACTCGGCGCTCATCCGCTATCATTTCGGCAATGTCGACGGGCTGCTGGCGCGCCTTGCACATCTCAACGCGGCCCGGATTGCGGACCGCCGCACAGAGCTTCTGGAGGCCTTGGCAGGCGCGGATTTCGAGGGCGGGGTGGATGCGCTGGTGGTCCCGCTCTGGGCGCCTGCGGCGCATGTGCCGGGGCAGCGGGCGATCGTGGTGCTGGACGAGATCTTCTCGCGCGCAGGCGGGGATCTGGGAAGCGAGGTGTGGGCGCTTTTCGCCGAGGGTGTGCGGCGGGTCAGCGCGGCCTTGCAAGCCGCGCTCGGCGGCGTGGACGAGGCGGCCCTGGCCTGGCGTATCCGGTTCGTGACCGCGGCCGCGCTCGACGTGCCACCGCGCGCCTCACGGGTGGAGGCGCGCGAGACTCAAGGGGCCTATGGCGGTGACGGTCTGGATGAGAGGCTGGCGCGCTTCCGGGGCTTTGCGCAGCAGGCGCTGCGGGTCATCGACTAGGCAATCGGGCCCTAGCGGCCCTCGTGCAACTCGACGAGTTCGTAGGCCGCGCCGATCTGGTCCCAGGTCAGGCGCAGGAAAAGCGCGTCGGGACCATGGACCCAGAGCTGGGCTGGCTCCCACTCGGGATGCCAGCGAAGGGCGTAGCGGCGTGCGGCGAAGGTGCCGGCCGGAACGGTGACGCTCTCTTCGCCGAGGTAGGCGACATCGATCGCGGTGGGCATCGCGTAGAGCCCTTCATCGCCCGCAGGCGCGACCGAGTTGGCAAGGCCATGGACGGTGCGGAAGGTGCCCTCGTCGTCGGTCCCGCGCGACAGCGCCACGAGAGCATCGCCCACGAGCGGGTGCAGGCCGAGATAACCAAGTTGCCCCTCGACCGCAACGCGCTGCGACAGGCGGCCCGTCGCGGCGATCTCGCCCTCGCATTCGAGCTGGCCGTCTTCGCACAGGAAGAGGCTCGTGCCCGCGCGCGCGCCGTGCTTGACGACGCGGCAAAAGGCATCGCGCGGGCGCCCGTTTGCATCGAGGAGCATCGAGACATCGCGCGAGAGGCCGACATCGTCCATCTCGCAAAAGGCGCGCAAGGTCCGGCCCGCGTTTTCACCATGGTCGATCATCTCGAACCACTCGCGTCCGGTCTGCTCCTCGCCCCTCAGGTAATCGATCCGGCCCTTGATGAACGTGCCCACGTGCTGTCTCCCTTCGCGCTACGGTGACGGGCGGTGTGGACGCACGGCCGGGCTCGCGCCAGCGCGGCGCGCAAAGAGTTCATGGAGCGGAACCTGACGCGCAAGGCTCAGGGGATCGGGGACGGGCCCATGCCTGCCAGACCCAGTGCCTCGCGGTCGGCGGTCGCGGCAGCGAGTTCGGCGTAGGCTGCGGCAATGCGCGCACGCGCCTCGATCAGCTTGACCTCGGCGTCGGTCGCGGTTTCCTCGCGCTGGTTGACGAGGAAGAAGTCGCTCGATCCCAGTTCGAAGCGGCGCCGCTCGGCCGAGGCCAGCTTGCGGGCCAGATCGCGCTCGACCGAAGAGGTGTCGATCAGTTGCAGCGCGGTGTCGACGGCAATGGAAATCCCGGCGACTTCGGCCTGAATCTGCTCGCGCAGATAGCGCTGCTTGATGCTGAGCTCGTCGATCTTGGCGTTGGTTTCGGCAAGCTTGCCCTTGGCCGCGCGGTTCTGGAGCGGGACCGAGAAGTGGACGCCCACGATCACCTCGGTCGGTGTGCGGCTGTAGCCGCCCAAGCCTTCCGAGCCGATGTCCTTGGCGACTTCGCCCTTGAGATCGAGGCGCGGGCGCAGGTTGTTCTCGGCCAGCGCGAGCTGGGTGCTGGCCTTGTCGATCTCCTCCATCAGGATCTGCACGTCGGGCCGTTCTTCCAGCGCGAAGTCGGTGCTCACCGTCATCGAATCGAAGGCATGATCCTGCCCGGGCAGGCGCTCTTCGGGCACCACAACGGGATTGCCGTTGAGGTCGCGGTAGTAGAGCGAGAGCTGGTTGGCCGCGCCCCGGAAGTCCCGCTCGGCCTGCACCACCAGCGCGCGGCGCTTGACCAGGTTCTGCTCGTTCTCGGTAAGCAGGATTTCAGGCCGCGCGCCCAGTTCGACCTGGCGCGTGATCGCGCGGCTGCGGGTCCGGGCAAGGTCAAGGAGAGCCTCGTAGGCGCGCAGCTTGAGCCCGGCGGCGACCCACTTCTGGTAGGCCGAGACCGCGCGGCTCTGCACGCCGATGGCGGTGGCCTCGGCCTCGAAGCGGGCGATGTCGATGTCGTTGTCGGCAAGCCGCGTCTTGGAGCGGCGCGAATCGATGAGGCGATCGCGCAGCAGCGAGTAGAGCGCACCGACCTTCAGTTCGCCCGCGCGGTTGGTGTAGGACTTGTCCTCGTAGATCGGGAACTCGCCGCGCGAATTGCGGTAGGAGCCATAGACGTAGCCGCCGTTGTCCAGCAGCGGCTGCTTGGCCTCGCCGGTGATCGAGGTGCCGTCGTAATAGCCTTCCACGCGGCTGCGCCCATCGACCGAGAAGACGAGGTCGAAGGCACCCTCGGCCGAAAGCGCGCGGGCCTCGGCCTGGCGGGTGCGGTTGAGCGCGGCGATGATCTGCGGGGCCGAACGGGCCGAGGCGCGCAGCACCTCGTTGAGAGTGAGCACGGGCGTGGCCACAGGCGCGGTGGCCTGCGCGTCTGTTCCCGGGCTTCCGTTCTGGGCCGAGGCAGCTGCGGGGATGGCAAGGGCCGTGGTCAGGAGCGCGGCCAGCGTAAGTCCGGGGCGCATGATCACTTCTTGTCGCTGCTCTCGGCGGAGGCCTTGGGCGCCGCCGCGTAGGGCACGGCCTCCTTCTCCTGCCCGAAGTTGAGCGGGAAGTCGTTGACCTGGCGCCACAGCTCGTAGCCCACCGTCACGCGGTCGCCCTGGACCCAGCCCAGGACCTTGCTGCCCTGACGCACGAAGCGCCGGTCAGGCCAGGCGGGTGCGTCGGGCAGGGGCTCAACCAGCACGCGGAACAGGCCGTCACCACGCGGGGTGGGGTCGACCGAGCGGACCTGACCGTCGTAGATGCCCAGCGCAAACCAGGGCCAGCCGCTGAACTGGATCACCGGGAAGCCCTCGAATTCAAGGCGGACACGGCGGCCCGGCTCGACCATCGGAATATCGCGCCCGTCGACATAGAGTTCGACCGCGCGCTCGATCTGTTCGGGCGCGATGGAGGCGAGGGTGGTGCCCGAGGAGATGAGTGCACCCAGCGCCTGGCCGTTCAGCTGCTGGATACGGCCGCTGCGCGGTGCGGGCACGACCTGCGCGGACTGGCGGTTGAGCTGGACCTCGATCTGCTTGAGCTTGGCACGCGCCTCGGCAAGCTTGGCCTCGGCGTCGGCAACCTTGATCTGGGTCTGCTCGAAATCGCGTCGTGCAGCCAGGCCTTCGTCGTAAAGCTGGCGGGTGCGGCGCACGTCGATCGAGGCGACCGCGCGTGACTGTTCGATGGCCTGGATCTGCGCCTCGACCTGCGCCTTTTCGGCGGAGAGGCGGGTGAGGTATTCGGGGTCGACATCGACCACGCGCACCACCGGGTCTCCGGCTTCGACGTAGTCGCCATCATGGACGAAGAACGTGTCGACCCGGCCGCTGACAAGCGAGGAGACCTGGCGCGGACGGTCGTCGGGGTCGAGCGCGGTGACCTGTCCGGGCCCCTGTGCGGTCTGCTGCCAGGGCACGAAGAGAATGGCGACGGAGAGGACGAGGCCCATCGCGATGAGCCAGGCGACAACCTTGACCACGCGCGGCGGCTTCAGGCTCGTCAGCGAGGGAAAGTGTGCGATCTGCGCCTTTTCGAGAGTCACGAGCGGACCTCCTGCGCGGCCACGTGGTGGGTCAGCCCCTGCCGTGTGTCGAAGCGCCTCTGCTCGTTCGCGCCCATCCAGTAGTAGGCGTCCGGCGTAATCGCCTCGGGGCGGCCGGTGAAGAAGAGCACGGTGGTCTCTTCCTTGCGCAGCGCCTCCAGCGAAGCCTTGAGCCGTTCGGTGGGCATCATGTCGTAAAGCTGGGAGAGGAGCAGGACACGCGGCGCGCTGAGCAGCGCGTTGGCGAGCTTGAGCTGCATCACCTCGACCGTGGTGAGCGGGGAGCCCGAACCGGCAAGCTGGGTGTCGAGGCCCTTGGGCAGGCTCGAGATACGGGTGCTCAGGCCGACGGTTTCGAGGACGCGCATCATCGCCGCGCCATCGATCCCCTGGGGTTGGGCGAGCGCGAGGTATTCGCGGATGGTGACCTCGACGATGCTCGAGCGGTTGAGCACGGTCACGGCCGAGCGCAGCAGGTACATGTCGAAAGTGCCCATCTCGCTGCCGCCAATGGAGATGAGGCCGCGTGCGGGGTGGGCGTGGCGCTTGAGCAGCATGGCGATGTGGTTTTCGACATCGGGCGCGGCGACGGCGATGACCTGCGCGCCAGCCTCCAGTGCGAAGTTGAGCTTCGTGCCCTGGATTTCCACGTTGCGCATCTGGACCGCGCCATCGCTCGGCGCGGTTCCGGAGCGGTCGATGCGCTCCTGGGGGATCGCGAAGATCAGCGAGAGTTCCTCTGAGCTCGCTACCAGATCGTAGAAAGTGTCGAGGTACCAGCCCAGCTGGTAGATGCCGTAGAAGACGCCCGAGAGGATCAGCTCGGCCGCGACCAGCTGGCCGATCGAAAGCTGCCCGGCGAGGATCAGGTTGCCGCCCATCGCCAGCAGCGCCGCGCCTGCGAAGGCGTAGACGAGGAAGAAGCCCAGCGTCTGCGCGAAGCTGTAGCGAAAGTACTTCTTGTGCGCGCGGATGTAGTCCGCGGTGACCGCCTCGGAGCGGTCCATCGCGAAGTTGAGGTGGCGTGCGGACTTGTAGAAGCCGTTCGAGGCGCCGACCGTCTCCAGCCAGTGCGCGGCGTTGTGCTTCGCGTGGCTGACGCCGACCGCGCCCGTGATCGCACCGCGCCGCCAGAGCAGCCAGATGCCGCCGCAGGCCAGCACCAGGACCAGGTTGAAGGCGAGGAAGAAGGGGTGGTAGAAGCTCGTCACCATCAGTCCTACCGCGCCCTGCAGGACGATGGTGAAGGCGCCGATCACAAGGCTGGGCACCGACTTCTGCACGATGGCCAGGTCGAAGTAGCGGTTGAACAGGTGGCCGCGGTTCTCATCGGCAAAGAACGGGTTCTGCGCGTGGACCGCGCGCACCGTGATCTCGGCGACGATGCGGGCAAAGATGCGCCGCTCGAAGATGGCGAGGAGGTAGATGCGCAAGGCGCTGAGGCCCGCCACGATCAGCAGCAGCGCGAACAGAACGCCCGAGAGAATCCACAAGGGCGCGACAAGCGCCGTGCGCGCCACGCTGTTGATGAGAAGCTGGACCGAGATCGGCGTCGCCAGCGAAAGCAGGCTGATCGCAACGGTGTATACAATCCCGACATTCACATAGCCCGAATCCGGGCCGACAATCTCCGAAAGCCACACTGCGGCCTGCCGGAACCCCAAACGCTCAGCTACCAAAATTCAATCCTCTTCGAGGGTCCGCATTTGGCGCGGAGTCTATCCGCGGCCCGCGATGAATCCAACCGGGAAAGAGGGGCAGCAAAAGAACATTACGTTCGGCAAGGAACCGGCAGTGGGCGCCGGGGCCGAGGGGATGCGGACAGCCGCCGGAAAGGTACACTTTCCGGCGGCTGTCTTTACCTGAGTGGGCGCAAGTTGCGCCCGGAAGGGCTCAGGCTGGAGCGCGTCTTCAGAAGCTCGCCTGGATCGAGGTGTAGAAGAAGCGGCCTTCCGCGCTCGCCAGGCTCGCATCGTAGCCATAGGTCGCATCGAGGAAGGGCGGCTTGGAATCGAGCAGGTTGCGCACGCCAAAGCGCACGCGGCTGCCCGAAAGGGCGCCCTCCTGGAAAGTGTGCTGGAGGTAGGCGTTCATGGTGAACCAGTCGTCGACCTTCCAGTACGCGTTGGTCTCGTCCTGCACGACGCCGGTGTCGTAGTAGGAGCCGACGTAGCGTCCGAACAGGCCTGCGGCCCAGCCGTCCTTCTTCCAGGTCAGCGTGCCCGAGGCCTGCCACTTGGGCCGCCCGTCGCGCTCGATGAGATCACCCACGGCCTCGAGCGGGACTTCGGCGCCCAGCACCGATTGGATCTGCTGCGCTTGGGGTGAAAGGCCCTGATACGCCTTGTCGAGATAGGAGGCGTTGAACTTGATGTCGAAGCTGCCGATCGGGGTCTCGGGCGGCTGATAGTAGAGCCCGAAGTCGATGCCCGCACTGGTGCGCGTGTCGAGGTTGGTGAAGATGTCGTCGATCTGGACCATTTCGCCCAGGGGATCGAGCCCGCTGCCCTGGTAGAAAGCGATGTCATCGGCGGTGGGATCGGCGCGGTGGACGCCCGAGAGGCCGCCATTTCCCTGAAGGCGCGAGACATAGTCGAGCGCGGCGATGTTCTCGGCGCCAAAGATGCCGACGAGGTTGCGCTGCTTGATGTGCCAGTAGTCGACCGTCAGGGTCCAGCGCGGGGCGGGTGTGAAGACCGCGCCGATCGAGTAGCTGGCGTTCTTCTCCGGCTTGAGCTGCGTGTTGCCGAAGCGGCGTTCTTCCACGCGGTCGTTGCCCGCGCACGCACCCAGGCTCGCGATGTCGCCCTTGTTCACGCTCGCCTGGCAGGCGTAGTAGTCGATCACCGTGCTGACGCGGGTGGTGACGTCGGTGTTGAGCTGTTCGAGGTTCGGCGCGCGGAAGCCCTCGGCATAGGAGCCGCGGATCTGCAGCTGGTCGAAGGGGTACCAGGATGCCGCGAACTTGGGGCGGAACACGCTGCCCACGTCCGAATAGTGCTCGAAGCGGCCTGCCAGCTGAAGGTTGAGCGCGCGCACCAGCGGCACGTCCATGTCGCGGCTGACGAGCGGCACGGCGAGTTCGGTGAAGGCCGAATAGACGTTGCGCGACCCGCTGGCATCGCCCGCCACGCTCGAGCCCATGATGTCGGACTGGTTGATCATCTCGCCGGTGACCGCATCGATGAAGTTGGTGGTTCCGTCGAGCCGGTCGTCGTAGTCCTCGCTGAAGCTGGTGCGGCGCCATTCCACGCCAAGCGCAATCCCGACATCACCGCCCGGAAGCGAGAGCAGGCTGCCGTTGGAGACCTTGAAGTCGGCAAGGGCCAGCGTGGTCTTGGCGTAGCGCGAAACGTCGACGAGGAAGCTATCGATGGTTTCGGGCGAATTGACGCTGGCATCGCCCCAGTTGGGATTGGCGAGGTTACCGCCGTTGAACGGGTTGTAACCGCTTGCATCGGTGCGGTTGAGCGCCTGGCTGAACAGCGTGTTGGAGATGCGGTCGAAGGTCACGTCCTTGGTCGTGGCCTCGGAATAGAGACCGGCGGTGTCCCAGTCCCAGTTGCCCCAGGCGCCGCGGAAGCCGCCCAGCAGGCGGAAGCTGTCGTTGTCGACCCGGATGTGGCGTAGCCCTGCATCGACCACGCGGTAGTTGGTCAGCGTGAGGTCGACGCCCTCTTCGGGAATGTCGAAACCCGACACGCGGTTGGGGTTGCCTGCGGCGCCCAGCGGGTTCCAGTAGGCATCGCGCGAGATGTTGAAGCGGGCCGAACTCAGGATCGAGCTCTCGCCGCGGTACTCATCGGTGCGCGCGCGGTAGTAGCTGAGTTCGGAATAGAACTCGAAGTCGCCGAAGTCGTGGGTGATGAAGGCAAACGCGTTGCCGCGCTTGATCCCCGGCGACATCGTGCGCGAGGAGTTGATGTCATAGCGCAGATCGCGCTGGAGGCTGCCATCGGCAATGCACAGACCGTCCGACAGGGCGCCGCTGCACCCGGACATGGAGCCGGGCTGGATGTGGAACACGCCGCCCGAACTGGTGAGGCCGGGCACCGCGTTGGCGGCGGTGAACTGGCCCCAGGGCGTGCTGCTGGAGCGGTTGTCGAAGCTGAGGTCGCCGGCAAAGGGTGTGTCGGCCACGAAACCGCGCCGGTCGCTGGCGCCCGCATAGTCAAGCTCGCTCGCCCAGACCTTGGTGGCCTCGTAGTAGCTGAGCGCGAGCGAGAGGTGGGTGCGCCCCTCGTTGAAGGTCCAGCCCCCCTGCAGGTCGGCGGAGTACTTCATCTTGTCGGTGTTCTCGGCAAAGCCCAGCTCGCCACCAACACGCAGGCCCTCGAAGCTGTCGTCGAGGACGGTGTTGATGACGCCTGCCACCGCGTCCGAACCGTAGATCGCCGAGGCGCCATCATGCAGCACTTCCATGCGCTTGATCCCGCGCACGGGCAGGGTGTTCATGTTGACGGTCGAAACCGGCACCGAATCCTCGGTCTGCGTGCCCGGGTGCTGGACTAGGCGTCGGCCGTTCAGGAGGACCAGCGTGTTGCCCGAACCGATCGAGCGCAGGTTCACCGAGGCCACGTCCCCGCGCGCCGAGTGAACGCCGCCCGAGACGGTGTCGGTGCCGTTGAAGTTCATCGTGCCGTTGGCGGGCAGGGCTTGCAGCAGGTCGGCCGCCGAGGTCGGTGCGATTGCGCTGATGTCGTCGTCGCTTACCACCGAGACCGGCAGTTCGCCCGCGGTCTTGAGGTTCTTGATCTGCGAGCCGACGACGACGATCTCGTTGGCGATGGCGTCGTCCGGGGCCGGTGCTGGCGCGGTGTCCTGCGCGTGGGCGGCCAGCGGAAGTGCGGCCAGGCAACTGGTGATGAGCAGGCTGGCGCGCAGCCGGTGTGAACGTGCAGACAAGAGCATGGTCTATCCCCCTGGATGTTGGTTCGGGTCAGGCCGTCCGTCAGCGCTGACACAAATCTGCAACGGTGATCCGGGATTCACCGGGGATGGTCCAATGATGGCTTTTCCTTAGGGTATAACCGTTGTCTATAAGAGCGGCGGTTGCCAGGAAAAGGAGGGCGGACATGCGCTTGCGTCACATCGAGATCTTCCACGCGGTCTACGAGCAGGGCTCGATCAGCGAGGCCGCGCGCGCGCTCAACGTCTCGCAGCCGTCTGTCAGCAAGGTCCTGCGCCATGCCGAGGACCAACTTGGTTACGAACTCTTCCAGCGTACCCGAGGGCGTCTGGTGGCGACCGAGGCGGCGCACGAGCTCTTCGCCGAAGTGGCCGAGGTCTATAGTCGGCTTGGGCGCCTGTCGCGCGCGGCGCGCAATATCGGCGCGCGCAAGGGCGGGCATCTGCGGGTCGCGGTGCTGCCCTCACTGGGGCTCGTCGTCGCGCCGCGTGCGGTGGCGCGCCTGCGCCGCACGAACCCGGACGTGACTTTCGAGATCACTACCCTCCACAGCCGCGAAGTGGAGCGCAGCCTGTTCGAGCGTGAGTGCGACGTTGCCATCGGTTACCGGGTCGTGCGGCAGGTCCCTTTGCGCCAGGTTCCCGTGGGAAATGCGGCACTTGTCGTAGTCGCGCCCAAGGGTGAGCTGGTGGGAGAGGCGGCGCCGGTGGCGATGGAAGTGCTCGACGGGCGGGACTTCATCGGCCTGCGCGACAGCGGGCCGCTGGCCGACCTTTTCGTCAACGAGCTGACCCGGCTCGAGATCGTGCCCAACGAGATCGTGACCTCGCACACCTACTACACCGCGCTTGCCCTTGTGCGCGAGGGGCAAGGGGTGACGGTGACCGACGCTTACACCGCCGCGGCGCTCAGCGCGCCGGACCTGACCTTTCATGCGCTGGCCCCTGATGTCCGCGCGCCGATCAACGCGATCACGCTGGAGGATCCGCCAGCTCTGGCCCTGATCGACCTCTTCGTGGAGGAGATGCGCGCGGTCATGGCCGAGGCGATGGAGGCAGCCCCTGCGGGTGTCGCCTTATAGACATGGGTTATGCCCCGGCCAAGAAGCCGACATTGCCTTGGCAGCAACGAGGCGGCACACCATCGGCGTGCCCTCGCCAGACCCGCTATACCTGCCTGTAAAAGGTGTTGATGTGACTGCCCTTCGTTCGCCCCGTTCCCGCTTCGCCGCGCTCGCACACGTGACCTGTGCGGCTCTGGCGCTGCTGGGGGCAGATAGCGCGGCAGCTGAGCCGCAGGGGGAGGCCGCGATCCGCGCCGTCCTTTCCGGCGGAGCCGAAGCGGCGGGAGGCGCGCAGCCGGGATGCGTGTTCGGTGCCTTTGAAAAGGGCCGCATGGTCCGCCTTGTCACGCAGGGGGAGGCCGATCTGTCCACGCATCGCGCACTCGATGCCGACACGCTCTTCTATGGCGCTTCGCTCAGCAAGCAGTTCACCGCGCTCGCCGCCGCTACGCTGGTTGTGGACGGCAAACTGGCGCTGGAGGATGACGTGCGCCGGTATCTGCCCGAACTGCCGGCCTATGCGCATCCGGTAAGCGTGGGCATGCTGATGCACCACACCTCGGGCATCCGCGACTTCCTCTCGCTGCTGCGCCTCGCGGGGATGGAAGATGTCGGCAAGGCGAGCCGCGCACAGGCGCTCGACCTGCTCTTTCGCCAACAGGATACGGCCTTTGCGCCGGGCAGCGCCTATAGCTATTCGAACGGGGGGTACCTGCTCCTTGCCGAGATCGTAGCTCGCGTCTCAGGACAATCCTTTGCCGACTATGCGCGTGAGGCGATCTTCCGCCCGGCGGGCATGCCCAACGCCTATTTCCTCGACAACGCGAACCCTGTGGCGGGGACCTTTGCCCACGGCTATCTGCCTGAGGGCGATCGCTTCGTCGTGCGTGATACCTTCCCGCGCTTTTCGGGCTCGGGCGGGCTGATGCTTTCGATGGCCGACCTGGCCGCGTGGGAGCGCGAAGTCGCGCAAGGTGGCGCTGTCTGGACACCCGCAGTCGCCGAAATTCTCCTGACGCCGGGGCGACTGGTCGATGGCCGGGTGATCGATGATGGCAAGGGTCTGGCCTATGGCGGCGGCCTGCATATCGGGCGCAAGGGCGGCGAGCGGATCGTGACGCATGGCGGCTCGGCGCAGGCTTTCAAGCACGCCTATCTGCGCCTTCCCGACCGCGGGCAGTCCTTTGCGCTCCTGTGCAACCGGGGCGACTGGAAGGCGAGCGCAACGCTGGAAAAGGCGCTGGATGCGGCGGATGTGCGCCGCCCTGGCATGCCCGAAATGCCCGCATCGGGCACCTACCATTCCGAGGAACTGAACGCCGACTACACGCTGGCACGCGAGGGGGAGGGGCTTGCCGTCACCATCGCCTCGCCGCTGGTGGAGAGCCCGCGCGTACTGCATTTTGCGCCCGAGGATGACGGCGTGTTCCATGCAGGTCCGATGCGGCTCGCCCCGACCCGGGACCCGGCGCGCCTGACCCTCAGCCGGGGGCGTTCGGGCGAACTCGTGCTGCTGCGCGGCGATGAAAGGAAGACGCGATGAAGACACGCTCGCTGCGTAAAGCCACGCTTGGCCTGCTGGCAGGTGCCGCCGCGCTTGCACCGCTCGCCGCCAATGGGGAAGGGCACGAGCCGGATGGCACCCTGACCGTGATCCGGGGCGGGACGATCTACGATGGCGCTTCCATATCGCCCGTGACAGGTGACGTGGTGCTGCGCGGCGATGCCATCGTCTATGTCGGCCCGGCGCGCAGGCTGCCCGAAGGTGCCCGCGTCATCGATGCCACGGGCAAGATCGTGGCGCCCGGTTTCATCGATCCGCACACCCACGCCCAGCGTTTCCTGGAAAGTGCGGGGGGCGAGGGGCGTCTCAACCTGCCCTGGCTGATGCAGGGCGTGACGACGATCTTCACAGGCGTCGACGGGGGCGGTACGCCCGAGGTGAAGGCCTTCCTCGACGATGTCGAGGCGCGCACCTTCGGCACCAATGTCGCGGCTTACGTGGGCTTTGGTCCGGTGCGCCGCGCGGTGCTGGATAATGATGCGCGCGCGCCCACGGGCGAGGAACTGGATCGCATGAAGGCGCTCGTCGCCAAGGGCATGTGCGAGGGAGCGCTCGGCCTTTCGACGGGGCTGTTCTATGCGCCGCAAAGCTTCTCGAAGACCGGCGAAGTGACCTCGCTGGCCCGCGAGGCGGCAAAGCGCGGCGGGATCTACGACACCCACCAGCGCGATGAGGCCACCTATACCATCGGCATCGAAAAGTCGGTCGAGGAGGCCATCACCATCGGGCGCGAGGCGGGGCTGCCGGTTCACTTCGCCCACATCAAGGTGCTGGGCGTCGACGTTCACGGGACCTCCGGCGCGATCATCGCGCAGATCGAGAAGGCGCGCGCACAGGGCCAGAACGTGACCGCGGATCAATACCCCTGGGAAGCCTCGGGGACGAGCCTGCAAGCCTCGCTCCTGCCGGGCTGGGCGCAGGACGGCGGGCGCGAAGCACTGCTAAGGCGCCTCGATGATCCGGCAACGCTGGGGCGGATCAAGGCGGAGATGACCGAAAACATGCGCCGCCGAGGCGGCCCGCACGCGCTGCTGCTCACCCATCCCGGCCACGAATGGACCGCGATGCGTCTCGATGAGATCGCGGCGCGCTGGGAGCTGGACCCGCTCGACGCTGCAGTGCGCATCATCCGTGACGGGGACCGCTCGGGCAAGCTTGTCTCCTTCAACATGGCGGAACGCGACATCGCCGCCTTCATGCGCCAGCCCTGGGTCGTCACCAGTTCGGACGGCTCGGAAGGCCACCCGCGCATGTACGCGAACTTCCCGCAGAAATACGCCAAGTACGTGAAGGCCGAGCACGTGATCGATCTCGCCACTTTCATCAATTCAAGCACGGGCCGCACCGCCGACATGTTTGGCCTCGCCGATCGGGGGCATCTGAAAGCAGGGTACAAGGCGGACGTCGTGGTCTTCGATCCGCAAGGCTACCGGCCGGTTGCGACCTACGTTTCGCCGCGCGAGCTGACGGTGGGCGTCGATGCGCTCTTCGTGAATGGCCAGCAGGCGATCCGCGAGGGCAAGCCGACGGGAATCGCGGCGGGCAAGGCCCTGCGCCACGCGCCGACACCGGGCACGTGCCCGGCCTGAGCCACGCTCTGCGCAGGACGCGCGGCCAGGCCCTAGCCGGGGCCGAATACGATAGGACGAGGAACGAGATGGACCATTCGCGATCCGCGAAGGGAGAGACGCGTGCGCGCGCTGCGAAGGCGCGGCAAGATGACGCGCCGGTCGATGTGGCCGTGCTCGGCGCGGGCGTCGTGGGGCTGTGCACGGCCTACGCGCTGGCGCGGCGCGGGCTTCGTGTGGCCTTGGTCGAGCGTGCAGGCGAGCCGGGGCGGGGAACCTCCTTTGCCAATGGCGCGCAGCTCAGCTTTGCCTATACCGACGCGCTGGCGCAGCCCTCGCTCTGGCGCAAGCTGCCGGGCATGCTGGCCGGGCTTGACCCTGCGTTTCGCGTACGCCCCTCATTCGATCCCGAGTTCCTGCGTTGGGGCCTCGCGTTCCTGCGCAACTGCACCGGGGCGCGGTTTTCCCGGAAGACCTGGGCGGCGCTGGAACTGGGCGTGGAATCGCAGGTCGCCCTTGCCGAGCTGCGCGCGCGCCACCCCTTCGCCTTCCATCACGTGCGTCCCGGCAAGATGCACCTGTTCCGTGATGGCGCGGCGCTGGCGCGGGCCGAAGAGGTGTCGCACATGAAGCGCGAGGCTGGCTTTGAACAGCATGTCGTCGGGGCCGCGCAGGCCCGAGAGATCGAACCCGCGCTCACCGAGGCGGGAGATTTCGTCGGCGCGCTCTGGACGCCGGAGGAGGAAGTGGGGGATCCCTATCTTTTCTGCCGAGGCCTGCTGGAGGTGCTGACGCGCGACCACGGCGTCACCGCGCAGTTCGACTTTACCGCCGGTACGCCGATGGTGTCGCCCGACGGCGTGACGATCCCCGAGAGGGGCTCGCCGCGAACTATCCGGGCGCGCCGCATGGTGGTGTGCCTGGGCATCGATGCGCCCGCCTATCTTGCCCCGCTCGGCATTCGCGCGGCGATCCAGCCGATGAAGGGCTACAGTTTTACCGCCCCGCTCGGTGCCCATGCTCCGCACGTCAGCCTCACCGATACCGCACGCAAGATCGTGTTCTGCCGTCTGGGCGAGACCATGCGGATTGCCGGTTTGGCCGAACTCGGCGTGCACGACACGGCGGTCGATCCGGCGCGCCTGCGGGCGCTGGTCGAGGGCGCGCGCGCAGGGCTCCCCCAGGCCGCGCGCTACGACGAGGTCGCAGGGGGCTGGGCAGGCCTGCGCCCGATGCGCCCGGACAGCGTGCCCGAAGTGCGGCGCGCGGGCGAGCGGATATTCCTCAATATCGGGCACGGCATGCTGGGCTGGACCTTTGCGGCGGGCTGCGGCGAGCGGGTCGCCGAGCAGGTGCTGGCCGCAAACCGCGAGATACATTGAAAGAAGGACTTTTCCCATGACCACGCCGCCCCGTCCCCCGCTCAGCCGCTTTCGCCGCGCGGGCGATCTCGTCTTCACCTCGGGCCAACTGCCTCGCGGCGCCGATGGCGTGATCGTGCCCGGCGACATCACCGTCCAGACGCGCCAGGCGCTGGCGAACCTGGAGGCCGTGCTCGCCGAGGCGGGTGCGCGGCTCGATCAGGTCGTCAAGGTGACCGCCTGGCTGACCGATGCGGCGCACATGGCCGGCTTCAACGCGGTCTACCGTGAGGTCTTCGGCGAACCGTTTCCCGCCCGATCCACCGTCATCAGCGGCCTTGTCGCCGGGGATGTCGAGATCGAGGCGGTGGCCTGCCTGGCGTGACCCCACCCACCCCCAGACCGGGCAGGTCATAGAAGAAGAGGCGCTGCGTCCACGGGGATGCAGCGCCTCTTTTTCTGAAGGGGGGTAAGAGAGAGAATCCGAGGGCCATTGCCCTCGGGCTCCCCGAACTGTCGACCTCACCTTTCGCGCGCCGCCTTGGTTGGGGAAGGTGAGGTCACCCGGTTTTTCTGCTTCAGACGTCATCGGCCGAGATGTATTCCTCGACGTCGATCTCGCCCGCCATGCGGCCGACTGCCACCGCAACGGTGGCATCGCCGGTGACGTTCGTCATCGTGCGCGCCATGTCGAGGAGGTGGTTGATCCCTGCGACGAAGGCGATGGTTTCCAGCGGTACGCCGATGGAGGAAAGAACCAGGCTCATCATCACGAGCCCCGAGCCCGGCACGCCCGCAGCACCGATCGCGCCGAGCGTCGAGGTAAGGGCGATCATCACGTAGGAGAACCAGCTCAGTTCGATGCCGTAGGCCTGCGCGCCGAACAGCGCGATGACGCCCAGGTACATCGCGGTGCCGTTCATGTTGATCGTCGCGCCCAGCGCCACGGTGAAGCTGGCGATGGAGTTGGAAACGCCGAGGTTCCGCTCGACGCAGCGCAGCGTGACGGGGAGCGCGGCGTTGGAGGAGGCGGTGGAGAAGGCAACGGCCTGCGCATCGATGATGCCACGATAGAAATCGCGCACGGGGAGGCGCGCGATGCTCTTGAGGATCAGCGGGTAGACGATGCCTAGGATGATCGCGCAGCCCAGGTAATTGAGCCCGACCAGCTTGGAGAGCGGCACCAGCGCCTCGAAGCCGAAGGTGCCCGCGACCCAGGCGATCAGCGCGAAGACGCCCAGCGGCGTCAGCTCCATCACGAAGATGGTCATGTTCTGCATGACGACCGAGCCCGCGTTCATCGCCCTGGCGAGCGGCTTGCCCTCCTCGCCCGAGACGAGAATGGCCATACCGAACAGCACCGAGAAGACGATGACGGGCAGGATCGAGCCCTGCGCCATGGCCATGATCGGGTTTTCGGGCACGAGCCCCACGATCATCGCGATGAGCGACTGGTCGGGCGCTTCGGGCACCGCGCTGCCTGCGGGAAGGGCAATGGACAGCCCCTCGCCCGGCTGGGCCAGCGTGGCGAGCCCCATGCCCAGCGAGACCGAGATGAGCGCGGTGCTCATGAAGAGGAGGAGCGCGCGTCCCCCCACCTTGCCCAGGCGCCCGATGTCGCCCACCGCGGTGATCCCGGAGACCAGCGAGAAGAAGATGAGCGGCACCACCAGCATCTTGATCGCGCGGATGAAGAGATCGCCGATCCAGCGGATCGCGTTCGCCTGCTCGCCCAGCACAAGGCCTGCCGCGATGCCCAGGACAAGGGCGGCGAGCACGCGTTTCCAGAGCGGGGTCTTGAACCAGGCTTTCAGCATCGGGCGGGGGCATCCTTGTAGGTCTGCAGGAGGAAGCGGAGGGGATACCAGAAGGCGGCCAGGGCCGTGCTGCCAAGACTTGGGCAGCCCATAACCCATGTCTATCAACGCCTTTCTGCGCGTCGGGCGAAGATGTCCAGACGCAACAGACCCCGCATGTCGCAGCGGACATGCGGGGTCTGGGGTTGGGACGGCGGAAGGGTGCGGATCAGTAGTCGATGCTGAAGCGCACGCCGTAGCTGACCGGACGCGCGGGCTGGGCGATGTCCGCGCTGGTGAAGTAGTTGCGGGTGAGGTCGTACTCTTCGTTGAAGATGTTGCGGCCCCACAGGCTGAGCGTCCAGGGCCCGCTGCTGGGTGCCAGCTGCACTTCGGCGTTGACCACGAAGTAGGCCGCGATGTCGAAGGTCTCACCCAGCCACGAGGGGTATTCCTCGCGGAAGGAGTAGGTCGCCGATGGGGTCAGCGTGTAGTCGCCCATCGGGATCGCGTAGCGCATCGAGCCGCCCAGCGAGAGGTTGGGGAAGGGGATGTCGGTGTGCGCGCGGTCGGTGTAGACGGCTTCGCCCACCAGGTTCGAAGCGGGCACGTCGAGATCGAAGAACTCGAGGTAGCGTCCTTTCTTGTAGCCCACGTATTGCGTGACGGTAACGCCCTCAATGGGGGTCACGACCACTTCAAGCTCGGTGCCCCAGATGCTCGACTTGGGCGCGTTGGCAAAGCGTCCGACCGCGCCGTTGTCGCCCCAGACCGCCGAGAGCACCTGCTGGTCGCGGTAGTCGTAGTAGAAGAACGAGCCGTTGATCTGGAAGGTGCGCGAGGGGTTGGCCTTGAAGCCGACCTCGTAGGCGTAAAGCGTCTCGGGCGCGAAGGGCTCGATGCCGCTCTCGTTGCCGGTGTTGTACGTGGTGAAACCGCCCGACTTGGTGCCCTTGCTGGCCGAGGCGTAGAGCAGCAGGTCGTCGCTCGGCGTGAATTCGAAGGCCAGCTTGCCGGTCAGCGGCTTCATCGAGGTGGTGACGTCGGTCGGCGGGAGGGCCTGCGCCCCGCCGAAGGCCGAACCGAAGCCCTGAAGCTGGCGCTTCTCATACTCGTAGCGAAGCCCGGCGATGGCCTTGAAGCGCGGCGAGAAGGCGTATTCGAGCTGGCCGAAGCCGCTGATCGATTCCACCTTCTGCGCATAGTTCACGCGGGCGTAGGTGCCGTAGACATCGACGAAGTCGGAGTAGTAGCGCTCGTCGAGGTTCTGCTGCGAATAGTAGGCGCCCACCACCCAGGTCAGCGGACCGGGTTGCGAATTGCTGAGGCGGACTTCCTGCGCGAACACGTCGACGTCGCTGCCGAAGAAGGTGTCCGCTTCAACGGAGGCGGAGGAGTCCCAGTCGCCGAACTGTTCGCGGTGAAGCCAGTCGTAGGCGGTCACGCTGGTCAGCGTCACGCTGCCAAAGTCGTAGGAGAGATTGCCTGAAACGCCCCAGGTCTCGTTGTCGACGCCCGGCACGTCGCCCACCGAAAGTTCGGTGTCCGCCAGGAGCTGGGGCGAGAGGCCCCAGCCGGTCGCGAAGCGGTCGGTGTCGGCGGGAATGACTGGCCCCGCACCTGCCTGCGTGGGCAGGTCATTGAGGAGATAGAGGCCGATGGCGTCGGACTTGTCGCGCCCGTAGTGGAAGTCGAGCAGGCCTGAAAAGCCGCTGCCCACCGGCTCGATGGCGAGCAGCGCGCGGCCTGCCCAGCGGTTGGCATCGCCGATCTCTTCGCCGGTATCGCGGTTGTACTGGTAGGCGCCGCCCTGCTGCGTGGCGCCAGAGACGCGCAGGTTGATGCCGTCTGTGAGCGGGCCCGAGACGAAGGCCTCGCCGCGCAGGGCATCGAAGCGGCCATATTCGACCATGCCGCCCGCGGTGAAGTGGTCGGTCGGCTTGTTGGTGGTGAAGTTGACCGCGCCGCCCGTGGTGTTGCGTCCGTAGAGCGTGCCCTGAGGCCCGCGCAGAACCTCGACCCGCGCGACGTCGAAGATGAGCCCCTGCGTCATCACCGGCACCGGGTAGGCGACTTCGTTGACGTAGACGCCGACGGTGGGCGAGTTATTCGAGGCGTAGTCCTGGAAGCCCACGCCGCGCAGGCGAAATTGCGCCGCGCCGCCGCCGAAGGCGGGCTCGATCTCGAGGCTGGGCGTCGCGTCCTGCAGCTGGTTGACGTTGGTGACGCCGCGCTGTTCCAGTTCATCGCTGCCGATGACGCTGAGCGCGATCCCTACGTCCTGCGCGTTCTGTTCACGCCGCTGCGCGGTCACGACGATGCTGCCGTCCCCGTTCTCGGATACCTGTGCATAGGCGGGCGCGCAGAGCGTGGCAGCCACGATCGCGCCGATTGCCGTCCGACCCAAATACGTCTTCATGTCAGCTCCCTTGTATTTGGTGAACGCATGATTGCGTTTCCCCCCCGTTTCAGGCCTCTCCCAAGAGCCTTCGACCGCAACCCTCTGTCTCGCGGTCGGACGCCATAGTGCTGTTTTCGCTTTTTTATCAGTGAATTTTCGCCAGCGTGTCGGCGATGGTGACCGCGATCCGTTCGAAGTGATCGGGCGTGGCGATGAGCGGCGGCGACAGCGCGACGATGTCGCCTGTCACCCGGATCAGGACACCGGCGTCGAAGCAGGCGTGGAACAGTTCCATCGCCCGCGCGCCGGGTGCGCCCTCGCGCGGGACCAGTTCGATCCCGGCCACCATCCCCAGGTTGCGAACGTCGATCACGTGGCGCGCATCGGCCAGGGCGTGGAAGATGTCCTCGAAGATGCCTTCGAGCGAGGCGGCGCGCTCGAACAGGCCTTCGCCCTCGTAGACATCGAGCGAGGCAAGCGCGGCGGCGGCGGCCAGCGGATGGCCGGAATAGGTGTAGCCGTGGAAGAACTCGATCCCCGGCGCCGCGGCCTGGGTGACCGCCTCGTAGATGTCCTGGCGCACAGCGGTGCAGCCCATCGGGACCGCTCCATTGGTGAGGCCCTTGGCCGTGGTGATAATGTCAGGAGTGACACCGAAGCGCTGCGAGGCCGTGGCCGCGCCCAGACGCCCGAAGCCGGTGATCACCTCGTCGAAGATGAGGAGGATGCCGTGCTCCTGCGTGATCGCGCGCAGGCGTTCGAGATAGCCTTTGGGGGGCACAAGGACCCCGGCCGAGCCTGACATCGGCTCGACCATGACCGCCGCGATGGTCTCGGCGCCGAACTCCTCGATGAAGCCGAGCAATTCATCGGCGAGGTCGGCGCCTGTGTCCGGCTGGCCGCGCGTGAAGGCGTTGTTGGCGATGTCGAGCGTTGCGGAAAGGTGGCTGAAGCCGGGAAGCAGCGGAAAGCCGCGCGCGTTGTTGGGCAGGCCGCCCACCGAAATGCCGCCAAAGCCCACGCCGTGGTAGCCGCGCTGACGTCCGATGATGCGCTTGCGCGCCGGTTCGCCGCGCGCTTCATGGTAGGCGTAGGCGATCTTCAGCGCCGTATCACCTGCCTCCGAGCCCGAGTTTCCGAAGAAGAAGCGGTTGATGCCCTTGGGAAAGATCGTCTCCAGCCGCTGTGCGAGCTGGAACACCTTGGGGTGGCCGAGCTGGAAGGTCGGCGCAAAGTCGAGCTCTTCGGCCTGTTCGCGGATGGCCGCGACAATCGGGCCGCGCGCGTGCCCGGCATTGACGCACCACAGGCCCGAGGTGCCATCGAGGATCTCGTTGCCCTTGGCATCGCGGTAATGGCAGCCGCTGGCCGAGGCGAGCAGCCGCGGCGTCGCCTTGAAGCCGCGGTTGTCGGTGAAGGGCATCCAGAAATTCGCGAGGTCGTCCACAGAACTGGCATCCTATGCTTGAGCAATTGATGACAGAGTGATGGCAATTGCGGCATTGCGACAAGTCTATTTCTTGCGTCGCAAAAAACATGCGGCAATGCACCGCAAAATAGACTTTTCTGCAATTTGGCGATCAGCATATTGAGCAAGTTGCATCAGCGCCCGGGACTTTTTTCTAGAAGCTGGGCGGGGTGCAGGCGCTCACCACGATGCACGGTTCCTTGCCCGTATTGCGGAAACGATGGGGCAGCTGACTGGAGAAGAGATAGGCATCGCCCACCTGCAGCACGCGGGTTTCGTCATCGACGGTCACTTCCAGTTTGCCCGAGATGATGACGCCCGCTTCCTCGCCTTCATGGGTGAGCATCACCCGCCCACTTTCCGAGCCCGGCTGGTAGGTTTCGTAGAGCATCTGGATCGAGGAACTGCCGCTCTGGCCGACCTGGCGATAGCTGACGCCGCCGCGCCCGATTTCCGAAAGATCGTTTCGTTTAAAGAAGATGCTTCGATCCTCGGTGACGTCGAGGTTGAAGAACTCGCCGAGCGTCATGCCGATCGCATCGAGGATACGCTTGAGCGATCCGACCGAGGGATTGGTGCGTCCGCCCTCGATCAGCGAGATCGTGCTGCTGGGTACGCCGGCCAGTTTGGCCAAGGCCCTCTGGCTGATGTCCTTGCGCTCGCGCACGGCGCGCAGGCGCACGCCTACTTCGTCCTTCATGTAAGGTAACTCCCTGTTCCAGGGGCACTGGCCTTATCTGTTCTGGTGCGGCCCCAGTCGTTCTGTCTGGAATGGGACAAGCCTATGTGACGGTTTGAGGATGATCAATATTTCATATTGGTTGCAGTGCAAAAAACAGTCTTGTGACCAGACCGCCTTCGATGTGTACTCGGCGCATTCGCAGGAACGGGGGTTTCATGCACATCAAGACATCACTTCGCCTTGCATCGGCCCTTCTGGTGCTTGCACTCCCAGGTGCGGCCATGGCCGCGCAAGGCCAATTGCCGCCGCCACTCGAAGAGGAAGTCAGCGACGTGGCGGTCATGGGCGCGCCCGGTCCGCACCGTTTGGTGCTGGCGGGCGGCTTCGGTTCGGGCGGCGCGCAGATCCGCGACGGCGAGGACGGCAAGCTCCTGGGCACCGTGTCGCTCGGTGGCCTCGCCAACATCGCCTATGCGCCCGACCAGTCGCGCATCTACGTGGCCGAGACGATCTGGACCAAGGGCAACCGCGGCACCCGCCAGGACATGATCAGCGTCTACGATGGCCGCACGCTCAACCTCCAGGAAGAGATCACCCTGCCGGGCCGGGTCTTCATGGTTCCGCGCCGCACCAACTTCTCGATCAGCACCGACGGTGCGCGCGCCTACATGTACAACTTCGATCCGTCGGCCTCGGTCAACGTGGTGGACCTTGCAAGCGGCGATGTGCAGGTGGTCGACACCCCCGGCTGCGCCCACGCCATGGCCTGGGGAAAGACCGGCTTTGCGGTCATCTGCGGCGACGGTTCGATCGGTTCTGTCGATACGGCCAAGGCGCTGGAACTCAAGCGCTCGGCCGCGTTCTTCGATGCCGAGAACGATCCCCTTTTCGAGGAAGCCGCGATCGATCCCAAGGCGGGCAAGGGGGTGTTCCTGTCCTACACCGGGGTCATCCACGAGGTGTCTCTGGGCGAGGCAAAGGAACTCGCCGCCTGGCCGATCCAGGAGGCTGCGGGGCTCGAACTGGCGCGCCCTGATGACCTGCAGCTGGCCTGGCGTCCTGGCGGCGGCGTGGTTTCGGCCTGGCACCACGCCAGTAATCTTCTCTTCGTGCTGATGCACCCGGGCGAGCACTGGACGCAGAAGGAAAAGGGGACACAGCTCTGGGTCGTCGACCTGACCAAGCGTGAAGTCGTGGAGCGTGTGCCGCTCAAGATCCCGGTAACCTCGGTTGAGGTCAGCCAGGATGCCGAGCCCTTGCTCTACCTCATCACCGAGGATGGCGGTCTGGAAGTCCTCAACGCGCTTGATCGCAGCGAGAAGACCTCGGTGAGCAACGTGGGATCGGTCGTGCCGGTCACTCCGATGCCATGAGCGTGCTCGACACAGGCCTTCTCCTTGCCACCGGAGCAGGGGGGCTGCGCTTCGGAACGGCGCTGCTCTTCGTGGGCGCTGCGCTTCCCAAGCTGCGCAACCGTTCGGCCTTCGCGGGCGTGGTCGCCAATTACAAGCTGCTCCCGCGCCCCCTGGTGGGCGTGGTGGCGGGGCTGCTCCCGTGGGTTGAACTGGTGCTCGCCGCAGCGCTTCTCGTGCCGCTGACGGCTTCGCTTGCGGCCTTCAGTGCGGCCCTGCTGCTCACGCTCTTTGCCGGGGCCATCGCCATCAACATCAGCCGTGGGCGTGCGCATATCGACTGCGGCTGCCGGGGTGATGAGCTGCGCCAGCCGCTGCGCACAGGCATGGTCGTGCGTAACCTTGTCTGGGCGGCGCTTCTGACCGGCTCGGCCGGGATTGGCGGGCTTGCGCCTGTCACCATGGCGCAGGGACTTGCGCTCCTCGTGGCTCTCGCGGCCGGTATGCTGGGCGCGCTGCTGCTCCACATTCTCGAAATCTTCTGGGCGCTGCCGGCTCGGCGCGCCCGCCCCCAAGTCGGAGGCTGACCGATGCTTCTTGTCACCACTGCCCTTGTCCTGCTCTGGATGCTGGTCATCGCCATGGCCTTCGTGATCCTGGCGCTGGCCCGCCAGATCGGCGTCCTTCACGAACGCCTTGCGCCTGTCGGTGCGCTCGCCACCGCGCAAGGGGCCCAGGCGGGCGAGCAGGCCCCCGTCATGCCCGGCCATCTGCTGGGCGGCGGCACCATCGAGATCGGGGGGGCACTTCCTGCAGGTTCGCTGCGCCTGCTGCTCTTCGTCGCGCCCTCCTGCCCGATCTGCAAGAAGCTCATCCCCATCGCTCTTGACGTGGCGCGCGACGAGCGTGTCGATCTCGTCTTCGTGGGGGATGAGGACCCGGACGAGCAGCGCCGCATGATCGAGCGCCATGGCCTTGCGGGACAGACGTTCGTCAACGGGCCGGAAGTGGGCATGGCCTTCGCGGTCGCCAAGCTGCCCCATGCGATCCTGCTTGATGACGCGGGCAAGGTCGTCGCGCGCGGCCTCGTCAACAGCCGCGAGCACCTGGAGAGCCTGCTGGTCTCGCACGAGACCGGTCACGCCAACGTGCAGAGCTACCTGCGCGCAAGCCGCGCCCCGGCGCTGGAGGCCGCCGAGTAAGGCGTGCCCTGCAAGGAGAAATGCACCCATGAACTGGAAACTCATCGACAGCGCCAGCGAGAAGCTCTCACGCGGGCTGGCCAAGGGCACCTCGCGCCGCTCGCTTCTGGCCAAGATCGGCGGCGCGGCAAGTTTCGCACCCTTCTTCCCGGTGCTGCCCGTGGCCCGCGCGCAGGACGCCGATGTGCCGCTCAGCAACTTTGCGCGCACCGCGCAGACCAAGGACGACACGCAGTGCAACTACTGGCGCTACTGCGCCATCGACGGCGCGCTGTGCACCTGCTGCGGGGGCGGCATCCACACCTGTCCGCCGGGGACCGAAGCCTCGCCCACGTCCTGGGTCGGTACCTGCCGCAATCCCGAGGACGGGCGCTCGTACCTCATCGCCTACCGCGATTGCTGCGGGGCGAGCATGTGCCAGACCGACTGCCATTGCGATGGGACGGAGCGCGAGATGCCCGCCTACCGCCCGATGGCCGACAACGAGATCATCTGGTGCTTTGGCACCAAGTCGATGAGCTACCACTGCTCCACGGCCGCGCTCGTCGGGCCGGTATGACGGAGGGGCTTGCGGGGGAAGAAAGGGCCTGCTCGTGACGGTTACGGCCGTACGAATGGCGGTGCGCGCGCTGATCGGCGCGGCGCTGCTGGCGAGCGGGGCCTACGCGGCCATGGCACGAAGTCCGCAGGAGGACACCTCTCATGCCGCGCCCCCGGCCTTCCCGCGCAGCGCGCGCTCGAATTTCGTGGAGCGCTGTGGGGGATGTCACGGGCTGGAGGGGCGCTCGGTCGCCCGCAACGTGCCCGATCTGGCAGGCCGTGCCGGGTTCTTCCTGTGCACGCCGGAAAGCCGGTCATTCGCAGGGCGCCTGCCCAACGTGATGTTCGCGCGCCTGTCCGACGAGGATCTGGCGGATGTTCTCAACTACGTCATGTTCGACCTGGGAGAGACAGCCACTTCGAGGCTTGCAAAACCCTATACGTCGCAGGAAGTTGCGACCTATCGTGCAAACCCGCTTTCGGTGACCGACCTGCACGCCAAGCGCCGCGAGGTGGTGGGCGAGATGGTGGCGCGTTGCCAGGCACCGCAGGCGATGCTGGACTACAACCGACCGCGCGGCCGCATTCCCGGCCGGGTCGAGGAGATGAAATGAACCGTCGCAACGTACTCATGGGCGCCGCTGGATTGGGAGGCCTTGCCTTCGCCGCGCCGCTTCTTGCGCAGGACACCGCGCTGCGCAGCACCGGACGCACCGGCGCGCGCAATCTGATTACCGACGTGGCCGGGCTGACGGTAGGCAACGCGCAGGACGTGAAGGTGCGCACCGGCACCACCGTGATCCTCGCCGACAAGCTCTCCACCGCCGCCATCGACGTGCGCGGCGGAGGCCCCGGCACGCGTGAGAGCCATGCGCTCGAAGGCCACAACCTCGTCCATGCCGCGAACGCCATCGTGCTTTCGGGCGGGTCCTCCTATGGCCTCGCTGCGGCGGATGGCGTGGCTGCCGTGCTGGGATCGAAGGGCATCGGCTATGGCGGCATGGCGCGTCCGGGCGTGCCGGTCTCGCCCATCGTGCCTTCGGCCATTCTCTATGACCTCGCCAATGGCGGGGACAAGGGCTGGGGCACCGAGCCGCCGTACCGCGCGCTGGGCATCGCCGCGCTCGAAGCGGTGGGTGCGGACTTTGCGCTGGGCACAGCGGGTGCGGGCTATGGCGCGCAGGCGGGCGGCCTCAAGGGCGGGCTCGGCTCGGCCTCGACGCTCGTCAGCGACGGCTCCACCGTGGGCGCCATCGTTGCGGTCAACTCGATGGGCTCGACCGTGGCGCCGGGCACCCGCAACTTCTGGGCGAGCCCCTTCGAGATTGGCGACGAGTTCGGCGGACTTCCTCCCAGCGCCATGTACGCCTCGCCCGAGGAGTGGGGCTACACCAAGGCGCCTGCCGCCAAGGAAAACACCACCATCGCCTGCGTGGCGACCGACCTTGATCTGACGCCCGACGAGATGAAGCGCTTTGCCATGATGGCGCAGGACGGCATGGCACGCGCCATTCGCCCGATCCACACGCCCTTTGATGGCGATGTCGTCTTCGCAATCTCGACCGGACGGGTCGAGGTGAAGGGCCCCCGTCCCGTCGCGGTCCTGCGTGCAGGCGCCGTTGCCGCCGATACACTGGCCCGCGCCATCGCGCGCGGCGTCTTTGAAGCGAGCACGCCGCCGGGCGCCGACAGCAAGGCCTGGAAAGACCTGACGCTGTGATCTGGCGCTGCGTTTCACTCTCCCAATTGCAAGGGTCCGGCGCATGAGTGGTATCCCACCGCGCCGGGCGGCCGAGATGCCCGATGGTGCGATGCCCTGGTGGCCTCCGTTCCTCGGCATTGCCCTGCCGCTTGCGCTGGTCCTGGCCTCGGCGCTGCTGGTGCCGGCTTCGGCCGGACGGTTCCTGGGTATCTCCTGGAGCAGCTGGTGTCTCTTCGCTTGCGCGCCGTTGACGAGCCTGTGCCTGCTTGTCTGCTACCGCTTCGGCGGCGCGGCGAGTGACCGGGACGATGTGCCCGGCCATGGTGCGCCTCGCGAGGGAGATAGCCTGTGATGCTGGCTGTCTTCATTGCCGTTATGGCGCTGTCGCTGGGTATCGCGCTGTGGTCGCGCCGCGGGCATTCCAACCCCGATGCGCGTGAGTTCTTCGTCGCTTCCGGGCAGTTCGGACCGATCCTGTTTTTCTTCCTCTCCGTGGGCGAGACCTATTCCATCGCCAGCATGCTCGGCTTTCCGGGCGGGGTCTATGCAGGCGGCGAGGGCTTTGTCCTGTGGTTCTTCGGCTACATCCTGATCGCCGCGCCCTGCATCTACTTCGTGGGACCCTGGATCTGGCGCGCGGGCGCGCTCTATGGGTCGGCAACCATCCCCGACTTCTTCCGCGACCATTTCGAGAGCCGAGGGCTGGAAATCCTCATCACGCTCAGCTCCATCATCCTGCTCGTTCCCATCGGCACGATGCAGTTCCTGGGCCTGAAGCTGGTGTTTACAGGGCTGGCGCCCGAGGCCCGCTCGATCTTCCTCACCAGCCTCGCGGGGCTCCTGACCTTTGCCTATGTCGTGATCGCAGGGCTTCGCGCCTCGGCCTTCGTGGCGGTGCTCAAGGACATCCTGATGATGGCCTCAATCCTGCTGGTCGGCTTCGTGGCGCTCGCCGCCTGGAATGCCGAGCCGACGATGCCCGTCAGTCTTGCCGAGACCATGCCGGAGCCGACCCGGCCCGACCTCGTCTTTGCGATCTCCACCATCGTGCTGCAGGCCGTGGGCTTCTGCATGATCCCGCAGAACTGGGCGTTCATCTTCTCGGCCAATTCGCCCCGCGCGATCCAGCGCGCGCAGATCGTCGCGCCGATCTACATGCTGATGTTCCCGCTCCTGATGATGGTGGCCTACTACGCCAAGGGGCAGGGGATCGTGCCGCCCGAACCCGACTTCGTGTTCCTCTCGACCGCGATTGCGCTGCTGCCCGACTGGGTGGTGGGGCTGGTCATGGCTGCAGTTGCGCTTTCCGGGCTCGTGATCCTGAGCAGCGTGTGCCTGGCCATCGGCCCGCTCATCACCCGCAACCTCGTGCCCAGCCTTGATGGCACGGCGCAGCAGCGCTGGTCCAAGGTGGTGATCGCGGCCTTCCTGATCTTCTCGCTTGTGGGCGCGGAGACCTCGGTGCAGCTGATCGCGACGCTCAACAATGTCTTCTACTTCGGCATCGTCCAGACCCTGCCTGGACTGGTCGCGGCCATGCTCTTCCCGCGTGTACCGGCGCGTGCGCTGATCGCGGGCATTCTTGTCGCCGATGGCGCGATGCTGGCGGTCAAGGCGGCGGGCTGGACCTTCGGTGGGCTCAACGTCGGCGTGATCGGTCTTGCCATCAATGTCGCGGTCCTCGCCCTCGTCACTCTGGCCGCGCCGCGCAGTGGCGCGCGCGCGGTCATTCCGCTCCTGCGCGAGGCCCACACCGGCCGCGCGTCCTCATCCACCCCCTGATCTTCAGCGAGAACGGATACCCCCATGCGCACAATTCCCCACTTCATCGCCGGCGCGCACAGCGCCGGGGACGGCACCGCCATGGCCGATGTCTTCGATCCCAACACCGGTACGGTGCAGGCGCAGGTGCCGCTCGGCAGCGATGCCGAGCTGGAAGCCGCGGTTGCCGCCGCGCGCGCCGCGCAGCCCGCCTGGGCCGCGCTCAACCCGCAGCGCCGCGCGCGCGTGATGTTCGCCTTCAAGGCGCTGATCGAGGCGCATATGGACGAACTGGCCGCGCTCCTCTCCAGCGAGCACGGCAAGGTCTTTGACGACAGCAAGGGCGATATCCAGCGCGGGCTCGACGTGGTCGAGTTCGCCTGCGCGACGCCGCACCTGATGAAGGGCGAATACAGCAGCGGCGTGGGGCCGGGGATCGACGTCTACTCGATGCGCCAGCCGCTGGGCATCGTGGCGGGCATCACCCCCTTCAACTTCCCCGCGATGATCCCCTTGTGGATGAGCGCGCCAGCCATTGCAGCGGGCAACGCGATGATCCTGAAGCCCTCCGAACGCGCGCCATCTGTGCCGCTGCGCCTTGCCGAACTGGCAAAGGAAGCGGGCCTGCCCGATGGCATTCTCAACGTCGTCCATGGCGACCGCGTGATGGTGGAAGCGATCACCGATCACCCCGCGATCAAGGCGATCAGCTTTGTCGGTTCCTCGGACGTGGCGCAGTCGGTCTATGCGCGCGGCACCGCGCAGGGCAAGCGCGTCCAGGCGATGGGCGGCGCCAAGAACCACGGCATCGTCCTGCCCGATGCGGACATGGACCGCACCGTCTCGGACATCATGGGCGCGGCCTATGGGTCTGCAGGGGAACGCTGCATGGCGATGCCCGTCGTGGTGCCCGTGGGTGAGGCGACCGCGGACCTGCTGCGTGAAAAGCTGGTCGCGGCCATCGCGGATCTGCGCGTGGGTATCTCGAGCGACCGCGAGGCGCACTATGGCCCCGTCGTCACCGCCCAGCACAAGGCGAAGATCGAGCATTACATCGCGATGGGCGTGGACGAGGGGGCCGAGCTCGTCGTCGACGGGCGCGGTTTCTCGCTCCAGGGTTACGAGGAGGGCTACTTCATGGGCCCGACGCTGTTCGACCACGTAACACCCGAAATGCAGTCCTACCGCGACGAGATCTTCGGACCCGTGCTGCAGATGGTGCGCGCGACCACGCTGGAAGAGGCGATCCACCTCGCCAGCCGCCACGCCTATGGCAACGGGGTGGCGCTCTTCACCCGCGATGGCGGCGCGGCGCGCGACTACGCGATGCAGGTCGAGGTCGGCATGGTCGGTATCAACGTGCCGATCCCGGTGCCGGTCTCCTACCACAGCTTCGGGGGCTGGAAGCGTTCGGCCTTTGGCGACCACAACCAGTACGGCGAGGAAGGCTTCCGCTTCTTCACCCGCGTCAAGACGGTGACGCAGCGCTGGCCGGGGCCGGACGCGGACAAGGGTAACGCCTTCCTGATCCCGACCACGGCCTGATACCGGACCGGGGCAGCACACGGGAGAGGGACCAAACCAGGGGGCGGACGCCAGGAGCGCCGCCCCGCAGCGGAGCGATGCGATGAAAGAGGAACTGGCCGATCTGACGGGCGTGGAGCTGGCCGAGAGCTTTGCTGCGGGCAAGCTCTCCCCGGTGGAAGTCGCCGAGGACGTGCTGGCCCGCGCCGAGCGGCTGGAGCCGCATCTCTGCGCGACCTACGCGTTGGAGCCCGAGGCCGTGCGCGCGCAGGCAAAGGCCTCGGAAGCGCGCTGGCACAAGGGCACGCCGCTTTCGGTGATCGACGGGATTCCCGTGACGCTCAAGGAACTGATCGCCACCAAGGGAACGCCCAAGCCGGTAGGGACGGCCGCGGGCGACATGACCCCGCAGACCCACGATGCGCCGCCCGCGCAGCGCATGCGCGAGGCGGGCGCGGTCCTTCTCGCCAAGACCACCGTGCCCGATTACGGGATGCTGTCCTCGGGCCTCTCCAGCTTTCACAAGTTGGCGCGCAACCCCTGGGACCTCTCGCGCAATCCCGGCGGGTCGAGCGCGGGGGCAGGCGCCGCCGCTGCCGCAGGTTATGGGCCTTTCCACGTGGGAACCGACATCGGCGGTTCGGTCCGGCTACCGGCGGGCTGGTGCGGCATCTTCGCGCACAAGCCCAGCAACGGGCGTATCCCCATCGATCCGCCCTACATCGGGCGCGTCGCGGGACCGATGACGCGCACGGTTGCCGATGCCGCGCTGATGATGACGCACCTTTCGCTGCCCGACCGGCGCGACTTCATGGATCTGCCTTACCAGGAGCTGCCCTGGCGCCAGCTTGAGGGCGACGTGGCGGGACTTCGCATCGGTCTGATGCTGGAGGCAGGCTGCGGTTCGCCGACCGAGCCCGAAGTCGCCGAGGCCGTCACCGAGGCCGCACGATTGTTCGAACATGGCGGGGCGGTGGTCGAACCGGTCGAGCCGTTCATGACGCCGGACATGCTCGATGGCCTCGACCGCTTCTGGCGTGCGCGCTTCCATGCCGAGATGCGCGATCTGCCGCCCGAAAAGTACGGCCTCATCCTGGAGTACATCCGCAAGTGGGTGGAGCCTGCCGCGCACTACGACGGCATGGAGGTCTACACCGGCTTCGACCAGATCATCCAGATGCGCGAGCGCGGGCGGGCCTACAACGACTACGACCTGCTGCTGAGCCCGGTGGCGCCGATGCCCGCGTTCCCGGCAGAGCTGGCCTCGCCGGTGAACGATCCGATGCGTCCCTTCGAGCACATCGGTTTCACCGTTCCCTACAACATGACCGAACAGCCCGCGAGCTCGATCAATTGTGGTTACACCCGCGAAGGCCTGCCCATCGGCTTGCAGATCGTCGGGCGCCGCTTCGAGGACATGGCGGTCCTGCGCGCCTCGGCGTGGTACGAGAAGGCGCGCCCCGCGCAGCGGCCCTGGCCCTGTCGGCGCGAGGCCATGGCGGACTGAAGCGGAAGGTATCCCGGGGCTGGGGGGCTTGCCCCGGGATACGTCAGGTTCCCGATCCGGGTCAGAGTTTGGCCCGGAGGGTCACGCTGTAGCTGCGCGGTTCGCCATAGATGAGGCCATCGTAGAAACCGAACTGGCGGTAGTAGGTCTTGTCGGTCAGGTTGGTGACGTTGGCCGAGATCTGGATGTTCTGTGTCGCCTGGAAGCGCGCCATGAGGTTGACCAGCGTGTAGCCCGAGACATCGAGGTTGCTGTCATCGTAGGTGCCATCGCCGAGCGGACGGCCCGGGTTGGTCGACCATTCGGTCTTGCTCTGCGCGGTGATGCCCCCGCCGATGGTAAGCCGGTCGAGCGCGCCGGGCAGTGTGTAGCTGGTCGAGAGGCGCAACTGGCTGTGTGGGTCGCGCTGGTAGCTGAGGCCCTTCACGTCCAGATAGCTGTAACCGAAGAACACGTTCCAGCCGGGCAGCAGTTCGCCCGAGGCGTCGAAGTCGATGCCCTTGGAGACGACACCGTCGACCGTGCGGTAGATGTCGAGCCCGGTCACCTCGTTGAGCTCGCCGGTGTTCTCGGCAACGTTGCTCTGCTCATTGCGGTAGAAGGCGAGCGAGGTGTTGAGCTTGCCGTCGTAGAAGGCGCCCTTGATGCCCGCTTCGTAGCTGGAGCCGGTGACGGGCGGCAGTAACCGGTCGTCCTCGTCGCGCAGGTTCCCCTGCGGGGTGAAGACATCGGTGTAGCTGGCATAGACCGAGAGCGTGTCGGTGACGTCGTAGACCAGCCCGGCGTAAGGGGTGAAGACACCCTTCTCGTGCGTCGGGTCTGCGTCGGCGGTGTAGACGTTGGCAATGTCGTAGTCGCCGCCGCTGGTCTTGTAGTCGCTGATGCGCGCGCCCACGATGGCGGTCAGCCCGTCGGCCAGCTCGAAACGGCCCGCGGCATAGCCGCCGATGTTGCGGGTGCGGTCGATGCCGCGCGCATCGGTGCGGAAGGTCTCGAAGTTGGCGTAGGAGCCATCCCAGCTGCGCCAGTCGTCGATCGGCAGACCTTCGGAGCGGTACTGGCAGCCTCGGAAGGTGGGAACGCCGCCGATGGTGCAGTTGCCCAGGTCCCCGTCGAAGGTCCAGCTGGTGCTTTCACTCCAGAAGCCGTTGAAGCCGAACATGAGCTGGTGCTCGCGTCCGAACAGGTGCAGCGGTCCGTTCAGCGTCACGGCGACGTTGTCACGGTCCTCGGAATATTCCGAGTGCATCGCGTTGAGGTAGGCGCCGGTGCCATCCTGGTTCCAGAAGCCCGCGTAACCGCTGCCGCCCCGGTTGATCTTGGCGATCCCGAGGTTGTTGTAGGCGCTGCTATCGGTGCGCGCGTAGCCCATCTTGACGTGCCAGTCGTTGGCGAAGCGGTGGTCGAGATTGACGAAGGCGGTGGTCGCCTTGCGGCGCGAGACGCTCCAGTCGGCGACCGGGTTGGTGCTGCGCGGCAGATTGGCTGGCGTGCCGTCGGCGAACCAGATCGAGACGTTGGTGCCCCAGGACGAACCCTTGTTGACCGTGCGCTCGTACTGCACCCCGGCGTTCAGGACGGTCGTGGGCGTGAGGTTGGCCGCGAAGTTGGCGAGGATCGCGCGGCGGTCGGCATGTTCGCGTTCACGGAAGGTGTCGGTGCTCTCGTCGCTGAAGACGAGGCGGCCGCGCACGTTGCCATCGGCGGTAATCGGCGCATTGAGATCGCCCATGACACGCCGCTTGTCCCAGTTGCCCAGGACCAGGCTGCCGCTGGCGCCAAGCTCGGTGCCCGGCTGCTTGCGCTGGAGGTAGATCGTTGCGGACGGATCGCCGGTACCGCCCAGCAGGCCATTCGCGCCGCGCACGATCTGGACGCTGTCGTAGAGGTCCATGTTGGTCGAGGCACCGCCGCCGCTGAAGTTCGACTGGCCGTCCACCTGCATGCCGTCGATGCGGTAGTTGCTGACGTCGAAGCCGCGCGCGCGGTAGGTCGTGCGGCCCGCGTTGTCATTCTGGTACGAGGTGATGCCTGGCGCGGTGGCCAGTACATCGTCGATGGTCTCGATCTGCTGGTCGTCGAGAAGCTGGCGGGTGATGACCGTCACCGTCTGCGGGGTCTCGCGCGGCGAGATGGGCAGGCCGATGGAGACGCTGGTTTCCTCGGCGGTGTAGGACTGGGTGTCCTCGGTGCGCTGCCCGGTCACGACGATTGTCGGCGGCGCGCTCGCGCCCGGCGCGGCGTCGGCATGGGCAACCTGTGCGCCACCCAGCGCGACGGCGAGCGCGGTCAGCGACGCGCATGTTGCTTTATTGCCAGAAAACATTGGTTTCATGTCCCGTTACCCCTTATAATGCAACTCATTCGCAATTGAGGGCGGGATAGAATGGGCCTTGAGGTGGGTAAACCGATGTATCCGGGATATTTTGTCAGCTTTTCAGGAGTTTTGTCACCCAATGTAACGGCCTGTACCCAAGCTGGGAGCGCAGCATGAGCCGCGTGCTCGTGGTGGACGACGATGCCGATATCCGCGACCTCCTATGCCGCTATCTTGCTGAAGCGGACATCGAGTCGCGTGGGGCGGCCGATGGCGATGCGATGTGGAGATCCATCGCGCAAAGCACGCCCGACATCATCATCCTCGACCTCATGCTCCCCGGCACCGATGGCCTGTCCTTGTGCCGCGCGCTGACCGAACGCTGTGACATACCCATCATCATGCTGACGGCACGTGGCAGTCTGGTCGACCGCATTGTCGGGCTCGAGATGGGGGCGGACGACTATCTTCCCAAGCCCTTCGATCCGCGCGAGCTTCTCGCCCGCATCCGCGTCGTTCTGCGACGGCAACGCCGGGCGCAGGACGGGCCTACGGTGCGCGAGCCCGACTACCTGCAGTTCGAAGGCTGGACGCTCGACACCCGTCGCCATCTGCTGTCGCCGCCGGGTGAGGATTTGGGACCGGAGAACACGCAGCCGGTTGCAAACTCCGACTACCTCGCCTTGCGAGCCCTGCTGCGCGCGCCGTTCCAGACGCTCAGCCGCGACGTGCTCGCACGCGAGGTCTACGGGCGCGAGCGCGATCCCTCGGACCGGGCCATCGACATGTGCATTTCGCGCCTGCGCCAGATGCTGGGAGAGGATGCGCGCAATCCCCGCATGATCCGCACCGTGCGCAACGGCGGCTACGTGCTGTCCGTGGACGTCTCGGCGTCCAGCTGAGATGCGCGCACTCCTCCACCGCCTGATTCCGGCGACGCTCTCGGCCCGGATCGCATGGCTTCTGGTTGGTGGCCTCGTCCTCTCGCAGCTTCTGACCGGGACGATCTGGTTCGAAAGCCGCCGTCGCCAACTGCTCGAGATCCCGGCCCACGTCTTCGCGACCCGGGTTGCGGACAGTCTGCGTGTGCTGGACAGCGCCCCGCCGGACCGGCGCGACGATCTGCTGGCCAAGCTGCAGTCGCCGGAGTTTCGCCTGAAGCGCCTCGCCGTGCTTCCCGACCGGGGAAAGGCGCGCGAGGAGCCGGAGGACCTCGCGCGTAGTTCCTCCATTCTCGCAGGCTCGATCCGGCATCAGTTGGACGGGGCCGTCGAGGTGCGTGTGCTGGCGGCCCAGCTTCTCGATGAGCAAGGCGAACCGGCCGGACGCTGGTCCATGCTGCGCGACCGGGAGCCGCGCGCTGCCTTCACGCTCGCCGTGCGCCGCAGGCCGGACGATCCCTGGCTCGTTGCCAGGGGGCGCGAGGACGAGGACGGCGTCGTCTTCGATCCGGGGGGCACGATCGCGGACTATGTCTTACGCATCTACCTGCTGCGCATCCTGATGGTTGCGGCGCTCACCTGGCTGGGCGTGCGGCTGGCGGTCAAGCCGCTGGAACGGCTGGCCGAGGCCGCGCAGCGGCTGGGGCGCGACATCCGCAGTCCCGCCTTGCCGCGCAAGGGGCCGATCGAGGTTCGCCGTGCGGTGGAGGCCTTCAACGGCATGCAGCGGCAACTGGTCGGCTACCTTGATGAGCGCACGCGTTTTCTCGCGGCAGTCTCGCACGATCTGCGCTCGCCCATCACGCGTCTGCGCCTGCGCGCCGAATTGCTGCCCGCGACCGAAGCAAAGGGCGGCTGGCGCAAGGATCTCGACGAGATGGAAGGCATGGTGGATGCAACGCTGGCCTTCATGCAGGGCAACGCGGGCGAGGACCTGCAGGAGGCGGTTGATCTTGACGCTGTGCTGGCGGGCATTCTGGAAGACCTGCGCACACAGGGCGCGCAGGCGACGCTTGCGGGCCGATGCGGCGCGCCCATTGCCGGTTTCCCGCAAGGACTGCGCCGGTGTCTCGTGAACCTGACCGACAACGCGGTTCGCTACGGCGGGCGGGCCGACATCGTCGCGCAGGACTGCGGGGAGGCCATCGTCATTCGTGTCCGGGATGATGGCCCGGGCATTCCCGAGGCCAATCTCGGCCTCGTGTTCGAGCCCTTCTACCGCGAGGAAAAGTCGCGCAACACCGCGCTTGGCGGTGTCGGCCTCGGCCTCAGCATCGCCCGCGACATCGCCCTTGCCCACGGGGGCGAGCTGACCTTGCACAACCGACCGGAAGGCGGCCTCGAAGCCACCCTGCGCCTGCCGCGAGGCGATCCTCAGGACACCAGGGCCCGATAGCGAGCCCACTGCAACGATTTTGAGGAGAAGTGGTGCCGCTTACAGGACTCGAACCTGTGGCCCCCGCATTACGAATGCGATGCTCTACCAACTGAGCTAAAGCGGCGTCCTTGTGGCGATTCTCGGGAGAACCGATGCCAAGGCAGGGGGCGCCTTTACCGGGGGGAGGCGAGGAGCGCAAGAGGGATTCGTATCCCATGTGCAGGGAAGATGACTGCAGGAGCTTTTCCCGCGTTTCCCAGGAGACTTGCAGTGGAGAGGGGCGGGGCCTAGCAGCGGTGGGATGAACACGTCCGCGTCTCCCGCTCGCCCTGCCTCCGGTGTTGCCGAAGTCGAACCCTTCCACGCCATTTCGATCGGCAAGCTTGCCTATGAACTGGCCGAAGAGGGCCGCAGCATCATCCACATGGAGTACGGCCAGCCCTCGACCGGAGCGCCCGCCGCCGCCCTGGCGCTGGCGCATGAAAAGCTCGACAGCGATCCGGGCGGATACTGGGAGAATGGCACGCTCAAGGCGCGGATCGCGCGGCACTACCACGAGCGTTACGGGCAGGACGTCGAGGCCGAGCAGATCATCCTCACCTGCGGCGCATCCCCGGCGCTGGTGCTGGCGCTGTCCAGTCTGTTCCGGCCTGGCGCGCGGGTCGCGCTCGCCCGGCCGGGCTACGTGGCCTACCGCAATACGCTCAAGGCGATGTATCTGGAGGCGGTCGAGATCGAGTGCGGGCCGGAGGCGCGCTATCAGTTGAGCGCGGCCGCGCTCGAGGCGATGGAACCGGCGCCCGATGGCGTGATCATCGCCAGTCCGGCCAATCCGACCGGCACGATCATCGCGGCCGAGGAACTGGGCGCCATTGCCGAGGTCTGCACGCGGCGCGGCATCCGTATGATTTCGGATGAGATCTACCATGGGCTGACCTATGGGCCCGAGGCCCATTCGCTGCTCGAGTCCGCGCCCGATGCGCTGGTCATCAACAGCTTCTCGAAATACTACTCGATGACGGGGTGGCGGCTGGGCTGGTTGCTGGTTCCGCGCGATCTGATCGAGGTGGCGCGCGCGCGGATGGGCAACCTGTTCCTGACGCCGCCGGTGCTTGCCCAGCATGCCGGGCTCGTCGCTTTCGACTGCGATGAGGAATTGCAGGGGCATGTGCACAATTACACGCAGAACCGGCAGATGTTGCTCGATGCGCTGCCCGATCTCGGACTTGAGAAGATCGCACCGCCCGATGGCGCTTTTTACATCTGGGCCGATATCAGCGCCTATACGCAGGACAGCCTGTCCTTCTGCCGGGACATGTTGCGCGAGACCGGCGTGGCGACCGCGCCGGGTATCGATTTCGATCCGGTCCATGGCAAGACCTTCATGCGCTTCAGTTTTGCGGTGTCGCCGCCCGAGATTGCGGAGGCCATCGCGCGCCTCAAGCCCTGGTTCGCGGCGCGAAGACAGGGCTGAGGCGCGTCGCGTTGAGGTTTTGAGTGTGGGCTGTCGCAATCCGGGATAGGGCGGCGACATCCGGGATTTTCCACATTGACCGGGGGCGGGATCTGCGGCTTTGAGCCGCTTCCCCCCTTCAAGGTCGACACCCTCATGTTTCCCTCCGAACTTACCCTCGATATCGACACGGCCAGCCTCACCGTCCGTTTGCGTGCGTTGGCGCAGGAGTGTGCGCAGTGCGCTCCAAGCGAAGAGGATGCGCGCGTCTGCGAGGCTCTCGCGCTGCTTGGGGCGCGTGTGACGGCGAAAGAGGTCGGGGGCATGGACTGCGTGCTGCGCCTCCTGGGTGAGGACGTGGGGTTCCTCTGCTCGCGAGGGCGAGGCGGTGTGTGCCTCGCGATGCTTGCCGTGGACGGCGCGGATGAAGAGGTCTGCGTGCAGGGCGCCACGCCCGCGCTCGCGCTGCTGGGCGCGTGGGCCTCGGCCTGGCTGGTGCATCTGGGCGATGCGACCGAAGAGCCGCGCGAGGCGGTGTCTTCCCGCCTTCATTGACATCGTCGGGCGCTATTCGGATCAGGCGCAGCCTTGCAATTCGCTTGCGGGAATGTCGAGCCAGGACAGCGTTCCGCCTTTGCCCGCACCTGTGTCGATCCGGACCAGCTTCCCACCCCGGGCATTGGTCTGCGTGAATATGGCCTCGCAGCGGTCATGTCCGATGACGACCTTACGCCCGTGCGGAATGCTTTCGAGCCAGTCGTAAAGGCGCACCGGATAGCCCGAGCTGTCGCGGGTCCCGTCGGTCTGGCCGAACAGGGCGCGGTGTACGCGCCCGTCGCCCTTGAGGGAAAGGGCCTCTCCAGCCGTGGGAGCCGGACGGTCGAACATGGCAGGACTGGCGCCTGCGTGGACGAACAGCCAGGGGCCGATGTTGCGCCACAGGGGCGCGGCGGAAAGGATGCGGATCGTGCTCGCGACAAGGGCATCGCGATCCGGCGCGCGCCGGATTTCGGCCAGTGTGCGATCAAGGCCATGGGTGAGTTTCATGCGCCGCTCGGCGCCATCACCGGCCCGCCACGCCACGAGGTAGCGCAGCAGCTTGAAGCAATGGTTCCCGGGGACGAGCAGGGCCCGGTCCTGTGTGTCGAGCCGGGCAAGGAGCCGCAGGACGGCGGCGCTGTCATTATCGGGATCCTGGTCCGCCGGATCGGCGTCGGTGAGGTCGCCGATAAAACCTAGGGCGTACCCCCGCGCCAAAGCCTCCTCGGCCGGGGCATGCACCGCATGCGCGCCGTGGATGTCGCCAAACCATCGTATGCCGGCGTATGTCGATGGAAAGGAAGATGAGAAAGTCACAGGGAAAAGCGTATCGGTCCTTGGCCAGGGTCAGCCCCATCCTACCGCGCATCCGTGGATATGGCCACGCGCGCCGAGCGATCTGTCAGACGGCTCAGGCGAGGCCATCCGGACATGGCAATGTCGGGGAGGGCCCGGAGGCAGGTCCGGCCGAACGCAAGCGTCGGTCCGGGCCTGCCCATAGTACACGACTAGCGGGACCAGGAGCCGGTTCGGGACGAGCCCGGACCGGTGCTTGACGATATCTCACGGAAGGTGTTGCGCATCGGTTTTCAAGAACATGCGCAGGTCTACGTAGGCGTGTGCCAGCTTGCGGACAGGCGGGCAGCCTCTAGAGTGCTCCTTATGGTGATCTCGACGTTCTTTCTCGTGGTGTCTGCTGCCACCGCTTCGGCTGCCGCCTGTGACCTGCGTTCGGACATGGGCGCGCGCGAACTTCACGAGGTTCTTGCCCGGCGCGCTGTCGAATTGGTGGTTACGGCGGCGCGCTCCGATGCGAACAGCAGGGACCGGTTGGATCGGTTGATGGATCCCGACGCTGCCTTTGACCTGGGGTCAGGCGATGTCGGGCGGCCAATGGGGCACGGGGCGGAGGGCGCACGCGCCGTCGTCGCGCTGATGAAGGCCGATCGATATCGCTATCTCGGCTGGGACTATATGGATGGGCCCGTCGATGCCTGTGGCGAGCACGAGGCGTCCATCGAGTTCATCGCCTCTGCGGATCGGCAGGTCTATCCCGTCACATTCCACTTTCACAACGGACGTGTGATCGAGGCAAAGGGGTGGTCCCGGTCCTTTCGTGAAGGGACCTTGCCGTGATGAGTCGATGATCCCCCGCCGGTTGTAGGCAGTCGGGACAGGCAGGGCGTTCGGGTGCGTCCACTGGAGCCGGACAAAAGTTCCTGAGGACATGCCGACCAGTCGGACGTTGATTCAGATGGGCAGCGTCCTTGGGTTCCCAAGCTGTCGGCCTCGCCTTTCGCGTGCGCCCCCCGATTGAGAAAGGGGAGGTCGACGATCTGGCTGCCCCTCCTGGAATGATTTCCTGTTTCCGGCTTTCCGGCCCTCCCTGCCTGCGCCCCGGTTAGTGGACCATGGCCGCTTCGATGGCGATGCGGATGGCATCGGAGGTGTGGTTTGCGCCCAGCTTGTTGAGCATGTTGGCGCGGTGGATTTCCACCGTGCGGGGGCTGATCGAGAGCTTTTCCCCGATGAGGCGGTTGGACAGGCCGCTGGCGACACCGCCGAGGACTTCGCGTTCGCGCCTGGTGAGGCGGTCCACGCGGGCGCGGGCCATGATTTCACGCAGCTTGGCGTTTCCCACGCTTTCGGCCCGGCGCATCGCGCGGTCGAGCGTTTCGTTGAGTTCGGGCGCGGTGATGGGCCAGGCAATGTAGTCGATCGCGCCGTCGAGGATGGCGCCGACAATGCGCTGGGCGGCCGGGTTTTCACTGAAGGCGATGATCGGAAACCATTCGCCATGCAGGGACATGTTCTCGATCAGTTCGTCGATGGCGCCGGCATCGTCATGGATCAGGATGATGCCCGAGCGCGGCCAGCTGGACGTCAGTTCGGAGAGATTCTCAAAGGGTTCGACGTGAATGTTGGCCGAAGACAACGCGTGGCTGATGGAGGCGCGGCGGCGCATGTCCTTGTCGATCAGGATGAGGTTCGAGATACCCTGTTCCAAGATAATTCTCCCTTCTTATTTCTGCTTAGGGAGATATCGCAAATCGGGGCGTTTTCCTGAGGTTTCCCGTCCAATGTCGAGGTTTTGGGCGGCGGTCCGAGGGAAATTACCGAGAAATCAAAGCAAGGATAGACCATCTGGGCCGCCGAAATGGTGGTAGATGGAGAATGCACCGAAAATCTGCGACGCTAGGTGGTAAACGCGGCGGGATCAGCCGGTCTGCATGGCCTGGCTGATTTCCAGGAAATCGCTGCGCAGGGCATCGATCCGGTCGCGCGCGAACGTCGTTGCGCTATCCAGGATCGTGCGCCGTGCGGCCGCGTAGAGCTGGTTCAGCGCCGAGGCTATCCCGCTGTCGCCCGAGACGCCCATCTGCAAGGCGGTGACGGCGGTCAGGGCGCGGGTCATCGAGCGGCTCTTCAATTCGCCATCGCCGATCGCGTCCGCGTGGAGCGCGGTGCCCAGCGCGCTGACGAGATGTTCATAGCACAGGTGCACCAGCTCGGTGCGGTCGGCGCCGTTGACACGGGCGTCGAAGTCGACGCGGCGATAGGCTTCGTGCGGGGTGACGCGTCCGAGCATGTCAGCTGTCCGAACGGTTCCACTGGGCGATCTGGTTCTCCAGCATGGCCATCGTGGAGTTCAGCATGCCGATGCGGCTTTCCGAAGTGGTGAACTGGCCGGCGAGGCGCGCGCGCAGCTTTTCCTGCTGCTCGGCGATCTCGGTGCGGCTCTCGGAAATGTCGGTGAGCTGCGTGGTGTACTTGCGGATCGAGGCCCCCAGCGAGTTGAGGCTCGTGGTGGAGGACGCGTCGCGGTAGATGCGGTTGATGCTGGCGTAGACACCGTGGACGCCGGTCGTGAACATGGCCGCGACGCCTTCCGGATCGGCTTCCATGGTGGCGGCGAGCCGCTCGGTGTCGAGCGTGAAGGTGCCGTTGCGCTCGGTCTTGAGGCCCAGGTCGCCGAGCGTGCGCGCGGTGCCCGTGGCGTTGGGCATGATGGTGCTGCTGGCAAGTCCCGAGAAGGCGCGCTTGAGCGCGCGGGCGCCGCCGTCGTTGGCGAGTTCGCCGCCGATGGCGGTCGCCGCGTTGAGCGCGGACATGACTTCGTTCAGCGCATCGGTCAGGTCCTGCATCGAACTGGAGATGCTGGGGCCCGGATCGGCGAACGAGACGCGAGTGGGCGCGCCGATATTGGTGCCCGAAAGCTGGAGACGCACGCCGGGGATGACGTCGCTTACCGTGTTCGAGGTGGAAGTGTAGTCGAGCCCGTCGACCGAGAAGGCTGCGTCCACGGCGCTGGCGAGCAGCTCGCCATTCGTGGAGGACGGGTTCCAGGCAAGGTTGGCGAGGCCGGGTTCAAGTACGTCCTCGGCCGCCTCCAGGATGAAGCCGTTGGCCGCGCCGTTCTGGCCCTTGAGGACCAGCTGGGCGCCGTCGACGGTCTGGGCGACGTAGGCCTGCACGCCCGCATTGGCGCCGTTGATGGCGCTGGCGACGTCGGCGAGCGTCGCGCCGCTGGCAATCGTGATGTCGACTGCGGCGTGGCCGGTGTCCTCGGTGAAGGTACTGCCCGAGACCGTGCCGAAGCGCAGGGTCAGGGTGCCGGCGCCAACCGTGTCGGAGGCCGAGGCATAGGCGTTGCTGGCGATGTTCTGGCCACTGGCAAGGCGCGTGACTTCCAGATCGTAGCTGCCCTTGGGCAGCGACGTGCCGGTCAGCGAAGCCGAGGCGACCGAGCTGTTGGCGACGCTGGGCGTGCGCGAGAGGTCGCCGGTGCGGATCAGCGTGCCCAGCGAGGTGTCGAGCGCGAGCATCATCGAGCGGATGTCGGACGCGGAGGAGATCTGGGCTTCCAGCGTCTCGCTGCGGGTGTCGAGCCGGTTGACCTTGTTAGCGAACTGCGCCTGCGCCAGCTTGTTGGCGAGGTCGAGCATATCGATGCCGCTGCCCCCGCCGAGGGCGGTGACCAGCGAGCTGGTGGCGGTGGGGGAGTTGTTGATCGTGCTCATGGCAGAAAGAACGGCTCCACGAAGGGCAGGTTAAGGGTGGCGACGTGCAGGGCGGGCATCACGGGCCTGCCGATTCCAGGCGGCCCTCGCTGTCGAAGCGCAAGGTGACGGGCACTGCAACAGCGGGGCGGGTGCGTGTCTCGCCGCGCTTCAGGGCCATGACGAAGGCCAGGATCGCGGCTACGGCGACGTAGTGTTCCTCGCGGATCATGCGCTTCTCCCGGGTGCTGTAATAGACCGAGCGTGCGAGCGCGGGGTATTCCAGCGTGGGCACGGCGTATTCGGCGGCCAGTTCGCGGATCGCCATGGCCTTCTCGCCGCGCCCCTTGGCGACGAGGATAGGCGCGGGCGCCTTATCGGGGTTCCAAGACAGGGCCACGGAAAAGTGCGTGGGGTTGGTGAGAACGAAGCTGGCTTCCTGCATCGCGGGGATGAGGGCGCCCATCGCGATCTTGCGCTGGCGGTCCTTTATCGCGGCCTTCTTTTCGGGCGCGCCTTCGCTGTCCTTCTGTTCGTCGCGCACTTCCTGCAGTGTCATCTTGAGGCGCATGAGACGGCGAAACAGCTGGACGGGCAGGTCGAGCAGGGCGATCAGCGTGAGCCCTGCGGCGAGCCAGAAGAGCAGGAGGACCAGTTCCTCCCAGGCATAGGAAAGCTCCTGAAGCAGGTTGCCCCGGCCCAATCGGGCAAGCGTTTCCAGCCGGTCGCTGGCCCACACCCAGGCGATGGTGCCCAGCAGCGTCACCTTGGCGAGGCCCTTGACCATCTCGATCAGGCCATTGGGCCCGAACATGCGCTTCAGGCCCTTCATGGGATCGATGCGCGAGCCCTTGAAGGCCAGGTTCGAGGCCAGCCAGCGGCCTTCGCCAAAACCCAGCTGCGAGAGCAGGCTGACGAGCATCACGCTCACCCCGAGGAGGAACACCGGGGGGAGGGCGGCAATCAGGGCCTGGATGAGGAGGGCCCCGGGGGTGAAATCGTCGATGGCACCGGGCGTGAAGAGAAACCCGGCGCGCAGCACGCGCACGAGACGCTCCAGCAGCCACGGCCCTGCGAGCAGCAGCCAGATCGCGCCAATGGCGACCGCGCCCGCGGTCCCCAGCTCGCGCGAGCGGATGACGTCGCCCTTCTTGGCGGCATCGCGCTTGCGCTTTTGCGTGGGGGCAAAGCTCTTTTCGCCGTCGCTCTCGCTCATGGCGCGATCACCTGGGCGGCGTTGAGGATCGCTTCGCGCGAGAGGCGGGTGACGAGATCGGTGAGAACCGGCGCAGAGACAAGCAGCGCGGCCAGACCGCCGAGGATCCCTGCGGGCAGGCCCAGCGAGAAGAGATTGAGCGCGGGGGCGGAACGGCTGAGGACGCCCGTTACCAACTGCACGGTGAGCAGGACAAGGCAGACCGGCAGCGCAATGGTCGCGGCGGTTGCGAACATCTGCACGCCAAACCCGGCGATGAGGGCGAAACGTCCGGTGCCCAGCCAGGTCTCACCCGGGGGGAAGGTGCGGTAGCTTTCCACGATGAGGGCGAACCATTGAAGGTGCGCGCCCAGCCCCAGGAAGATCATCGTCAGGACGACCGCGAAGTACTGGCCCAGCGCGGGCGACTGCGTGCCCGAATTGGGATCGACCGCAACCGCCATGTTCATGCCCATCGAGCCGCCGATGACCTCGGCCGCAATGACCGGGGCGGCAAAGGCGAGCTGGAGCACGAAGCCGAGCGCCAGGCCGATCACGACTTCGCCCAGCACGGCCAGTAGGCCGGGAAGCGAGAAAAGCGCGGCGGGCACGGCCACATTTGTCCAGGCGCAGACCAGCACGGCGAGCGCGCCCGCACCGATCACCCGCAGCTGCGGAGGCACGCTGGGGATGCCGAACAAGGGCGCGGCGACAAGCGCGGCACCGATGCGGGTCATCACGAAGAGCATGCGCCAGAACTCGTCTTCCAGGGCGCCGAAGCCGAAGTCGAGCTGGATCACGGGATGACCTGCTCGGCCTGGCCCATGCGCGCGATCTGGGCGAAGATTTCCTGCGCGAAGTCGCCCACCAGCGTCATCATCGAGGAGCCCATCAGGACAAGGACCAGCGCGACGACGGCGAGCTTGGGGACGAAGGTGAGCGTCTGCTCGTTGACCGAAGTCGCCGCCTGTACCAGCCCCACCGCAAGCCCTACGGCGAGGGCCGAGAGCAGCACCGGCGCGGCGACAAGGGCGGTGACCCACAGCATCTTGTCCGCAAGCGCGAGAAGGTTGGTGATGTCTTCCATCGCCGCGCCCTCAGGCAAAGCTGGCTGCGAGCGAGCCCATCATCAGCGCCCACCCGTCGACAAGGACGAAGAGCAGGAGCTTGAAAGGCATAGAGACCACCATCGGGCTCATCATCATCATGCCTAGCGACATCAGCACCGAGGAGATCACAAGGTCGATGACCAGGAAGGGCAGGAACAGCATGAAGCCGATCTGAAAGGCGGTCTTGAGCTCGCTGGTGACAAAAGCGGGCAGGAGGATCGAGAAGGGCACCTCGCGGCTGGAGGCAAATTGCGGCGCGTTGGCCATCTCGGCAAACATGGTGAGGTCGCGCTCGCGCGTCTGGCGCACCATGAAGGCGTGAAACTCCGTCCCCGCGTTGGCGATGGCCTCCTGCGCGTTGATCTGGTCGGCGGCATAAGGGGCGATTGCGGTCTCGTTCACGCGGTCGAGTGTCGGGGCCATGACGAAGAGCGAGAGGAACATGGCAAGCCCGATCAGCACCTGGTTGGGCGGGGATTGCTGGAGACCGATGGCCTGGCGCAGGATAGCCAAAACCACGAGGATGCGCGTGAAACTCGTCATCATCAGGACGAGGCTGGGCAGGATCGTCAGCAGCCCCATGATGAGGAGCAGCTGGAGCGACATGCTCATGCCCGGCCCGCCCGGCCCGTCGCCGGTGCCGCCGATCTGTTCGAAGGCGCGGTCGAGCGCGCCGGGGATGGCCTCCTGCGCGTGGGCGAGCGTGGGGATGAGCGCGAGGGCCAGGACCGCGCCTGTAAGCGCGAGCGCAAGCGGGCGTCTCATTCGATCACCTCGAAGGTGGCGCGCGCGGGCGCCTCGGCCAGCCGCGTCAGGCCATGGCGCGAGGCCGAGACGAGGATCTCGCGGCCATGAAACTCGATCACCGCCAGCTTGAGCGTGGGCGAGAGCATGGTCGTCTCGACAATGCGGATGGATCGCGCGCCGCTGTTGATACCGGCGCGCTGCTGGACCTTGCGGGCGAGCGTCAGCGCGCCCCAGGCGAGGAGCGCGATCAGCGGCAGCAGGATCGCGAGCTTGAGAACATACCAGAGCATGGCTCTACTCCCCGCTGGCCTGGGTGGCCTTGCCGCCCGCCGCGCCGGGGAGCGGCAGGGCGGAATCGGCCGCCGTGTCACCGTCCTCGCTTTCGTCCTCGTCGCCGACCATCTCGACGATGCGCAGGCCAAAGCGCCCGTTGTGCGAGATGACCTCGCCGCGCGCGATGGGCTTGCCGTTGACGAGGATGTCGAGCAGCTCGTCGGTCATCCGGTCGAGCACGACCAGGCTTTCCGGGCCGAGCGCAAGGACGTCCTTGAGCTTCATCTGCGACCGGCCGAGCTCGACCGAGACGCGCACGTCGACATCGCGCAGGAATTCAAAGCCGCGCGGGTGCTTTCGTGGCGGCGCTGTCATGGCGTTTTCGTCATGGCTAAAGGGTTCCCCAGTTGAAGACGCAGGTGTGACCGCACCGGCGTGGTGGCAGTGCCCGTCCCGTCCGTGCCGCTGTGCAGACGGCGTGGGCGGGGCGGGCGTTCAGAAGGCCTGTCCGACCTGGACGGCGACCATGTCGTCCAGTTCCCCGACAGTGCCGGTGGCAATGATCTGTCCTCCCGCCATGAGCGGCACGGCCCGGCTGACCGGAACCGGGATGACGTCGCCCGGACGCAGCGCCGAGAGACGGCGCATGGGCATGGGCATGTCGACGAGGACGGCGGTGAGTTCGAGCAGGAGCGAGGCGAAGGGTTCCTCGGTGGGACCGGCCTTGCGCGGCGCGGCGCGGGCGCGCGCGGGCTTTCGCTGGGGCAGTAGCAGCGGACCCAGCGTGGTGACCGGAAAGGCCAGGCTCAGCGTCCAGGGTTCCGCGCCCGCTTCCTCAATGTCGAGTGAGAGCTGGAGTAGGTCGGCGCGCATGTCGAAGGGATCGAGCTGGCGCAGGCTGGTGTCGCGGCGCAAGGGGCGCACCAGCGTGGCCGTCTCGTGCGAGAACAGCTGACTGAGCGTCGCCGCAATCGCCCCCTCGATCCGCGCGAGCAGCAGCTCGGCCGAGACCGGGAAACGGTCGGGCAGGGGATCGGGGACGACGCCATTGCCGCCGAACGCGCGATCGACAAGGCGAAACACCGGCGCCGCCTCGAAGGTGGCGAGCAGCGGCAGGTTCTTGGGCCCCGCGCCGAGCAGGGCATGGGCGGCGAGGGTCTCGAGTTCGGACTGGATGCCGCCCAGCGTCGTGTCCATCGGCATTCCGGCGCGCACCACAGGGGGATCGCCGCCGGAAATGCGGGCCAGCTCGCCGGGCAGGATCCGCACCAGCCGCTCGCCCAGGAACGAAAGCGCGGGCACCAGCTCGTCGATCGACGGTGCCTTGCCGAGCAATTCGGTCGCATGCTTCGCCTTTACAGGGGCCGTATCCGAGGTCGCGTTCATCCCCGCCTCACTGGATGATCAGCGTGCGGAAGTAGACGGCATCGACGCCGCCGTAGCCTTCCTTCTTCGTGAGCACGTCGTTGATGGTCTTGGTCAGGCGTTTCTGCAGCTTGTCCTTGCCCTTGATGGTGAACATGTCGTCCTCGTGCGTGTCGGCGATGACGGAGAGCATGTTCGAGCGGATCGCCAGTTCGTGCTTGGCCAGCCATTGCAGAACGCGGCCGTCGCGCCGGGTCGAGCACGCCAGCGCCAACTGGACCAGCGCGTCGGAATCCTTGAGGTTCGAGGTGAACTCGTCCTTGAACGTGTAATAGGCGGTGCGGTATTCATCGCCGCCGTCGCCGTGCTCTTCATGGCCACCGCCGCCTTCCTCCTCGCCTTCGCCCGCAGGCGGAGCGTAGGGGTCGACTTCGCCCTTGCGGACAAGTTGCGGGCCCTTGGGCTCGTGGCCTTCCGAATGGCCGCCGCCCAGGAACATCATGGCACCTGCCGCGCCGCCCCCGCCCACGACGAGCATGGCCACGGCCACGAGGATGAGGCCCATCTTGCCTTTGCCCTTGGGCTTGTCGTCCTTGTCTGCCTTGTCGCTCATTCAGAAATTTCCTCGCTGGGGCCTGTCACCAGGCGTACCTGTCATCAGGCGTAGACGCCGCCGCGCGTGTCGCGGGCCGGGCGGTCGGACGAACGGGCCGGGGTACCCCTGGCAGGCGTGTCGGAGCCTTCGCGGCCACCGGAACGCGATGTCCCGGAGGAGCCCGACGGCTGGCCATCCTCTCGTGCCTGCCCCGCGCCCTGCGCGAAGCCTTGCGCGCCCTTGTGGTCCTGTCCGTTCGGCGAGGAGGCGGTGTTCTGCCCCTGCTGCCCGGAGGACTGCTGGAAGGGATTCTCGCGCGGGGTGTCGCTGCCCTGCGTGCTGGAGGCGGCCAGCACCTGTGCGGCGGCGCCCTGTACGGAGGCCGCAAAATCGGGATCGGCGCTGCGCAGCGAGACGCTCATGCCGGTTTCATCCGGGCGAAGTTGCAAGGCGACGTGCCCGAACTGGGCATGGACCAGCGAGGTGCGTACAACCTGTGGCCCTTGCGCCTCGCGCGCCTCGTGAAGGCGCCCGAGCAGTGTGTCGAAATCGTGCGGGGTTTCGGCGCGCAGGGGCACCTGTAGCTCCGAACCCTGAAGGGCAGGCGCATCTGCTCCCTGCACCATGACCGACGAGAACGGCGCGCTTGGCTGCGATGGGGGGCTGACCGGTGCGGGCGCAGGAGAAGCGCCTGACGGCATGGCGGTGTCCGCTGCCTTCTCGGGTGCGCGAGCGGAGAGGGGGCGGCCCTCGTTCGTGGGGAGGCCTCTGGAGGCGAACTCCGTGTGGGGCTGGGGCATGAACTCGCCCTCCTGCACCGGAAGATCCGCCCGCACCATTGTGGGAGTGACCCCAATTCCCTTGGCGGGAGCCGGGGCCGGTTGCGCGGGCACCGGTGCAGGCTGCACTTCCGATTGGGTGTGTGCCGAGGTCGGAACGGGAAGATCGGGCTGCGCGGGGGCGGGCCTATGCAGGGTGGGCCTGTGCAGGAGGGTCGCCGGGGAAAGGGCCAACCGTCTGGTGACCGCTACCTTTCGGGCCAGGTCTTCCATGCCTGGTGGGCGCGACGCCGGGGGCGCTGCACCTTGCAGGGAGGGAGCGACAGGGCGGACCGGAGAGGCCTCCTTCGCGGACGGCATCTGAACCGGTCGCCCAGCCGCATCGAAGGAGAGCGTCACGGGGGGCTGCGTTGGCACGGCGGGCATGCGCAGCCGGGTAACCGTCCCGGCAAGGGCGCTTTCGGAGGCCCCTTCCCGAGACGTTTGTGGGGCTGTCGGCGCGGACGGGGCGCTCCGGGCCAACGCTGCGGGGGGCGGCAGAACAGAGCCCGCCGGAGAGGGTGCGGAAGGCGCGGAACCGATGTGCGGGCCAGAGCCCGCCAGAGAGGGCGGAGCAGGCGAGGCGGCAACGTGCAGGACCGAGCCCGCCAGAGCGGGCGGGGCAGGCGAGGCGGTGACGTGCGGGACCGAGCCCGCCAGAGCGGGCGGGACAGGCGAGGCGGTGACGTGCGGGACGGAGCTCGCCGGAGAGGGCGCTGCAGGCGATGCGGCGATGTGCGGGACGGAGCTCGCCGGAGAGGGCGAGGCAGCCGATACGGCGACAGGTGGAACGGGCACGTCGACGAGCAAGGCGAGCCATGGCGGTGTGAGCGGTGCGGGCAGCTCCTGTTCGCCGGGAGAGACTTCTCCCGTCACGTCCTGGGAGGCGCTGTCCGGGGCTGCGCCAAGATCCTGCGGCGCGGCTGGCGGCAGCGGATCACCGATGGACGGCAAGGGATTGCCGCCCGGCAGGGGCGTGATCTGGAGCATGGCCTCGGCGCTCGGTGCCTGCGCCGGGACAGGGTTTGGCATCGGCATGTGAGGGGCGGGAAGGGTGGCAGGGGCGGGGGCCGTATCCCCCTCAAGCGAGGCAAGTCCTTGCAATGTCGCCGAGAAGTTCGCGCCGGTGCCGCTCTCTCCGGACACGCCGCCAGGACCCTCGCCCGACGTGGCGGGGCCGTTCAGGATCGTCCGGAGAAGGCCGAGGCTTTGGGAAGGTGCGTGCGGAGGGATCATCGAATACGGGTCCTTGGACTTGCCATGCGAAGGACTATTCAAGCTCCGTGCCAGCTGCGCGGCGTGCGGAGAGAACGGGCGTTGCCGCCTGCTTCGCGATCATCCGTTCCTGGAGGGCCGCGCGCTCCTCGATGGCGGCGCGGCGGCGTTCGGCTTCCGCAAGGTGCTTCTGCTTGGCATCGGCAATGGCGTGCGCGCGCTCGGCATCGCCCTGGGTCGTGCGCGAAAGGGTCTGTAGCCCGGAGACGAAACGCCCGATCTGGTGCAGCGCCGCGCCATCGGTGGCGGTACGGCGTGTGGCGTAATCTTCGGCAAGGCGGCGGGTACGCTCGGTCAGGGCCTGGAGTTGGGCCAGGGTCCCCTCGGCCTGCGCGGCTTCGGCCGCAGCGGTCTGGCGGGCGATGTCGCGCACCTTTTCCAGGCGGCGCAGGCGGGCGAGGCGCTTGTGGGCGTCGGTCATCGATCAGCTTGCGAGCAGGGCTTCGAGCTGGCTGGCGCTGTCCTTGAGCGGCACGACCTCGCCGGCCCCTTGCGCGAGGAAGGCCGTCAACTTGCCGGTCATGGCAATCGCGCGATCAAGCTGGGCGTCGGCGCCGGGGCGATAGGCGCCCATCAGCACGAGATCGCGGTTGGCCTCGTAGCTGGCCGTCAGCGCGCGGAAGGTGCGGGCGAGCTTCTGGTGCTCCTCGGGCACGATGTCGTTCATCACGCGGCTGAGCGAGGCGGCAATGTCGATGGCTGGATATTGCCCGCGCTGGGCCAGTTCGCGGCTGAGCACGATATGCCCATCAAGGATCGATCGTGCGGTATCGACGACCGGATCGTCCTGGTTGTCGCCATCGGCAAGCACGGTGTAGAGCCCGGTGACCGAGCCGCCCGAGGCCGCCGAGTTGCCCGCACGCTCGACCAGCTTGGTGATCGTGGCGAGCGCGGAAGGGGGGTAGCCGCGCGCCGCGCCGGGTTCTCCCAGCAGCAGGCCGATTTCGCGCGCCGCGTGGGCGACGCGCGTCAGGCTGTCCATGATGAGCAGCACCTTGCGCCCGCGCGCGCGGAAATGCTCGGCCATCGAGGTGGCCAGCATGGCTCCGCGCAGGCGCAGGTTGGGCGCATGGTCGGCCGGGACCGCGACGACCACGGTCTTCTCCTTCATGGCCGCGTTCATGTGCCGCTCGACGAAGTCCGAGACCTCGCGGGCGCGCTCGCCGATGAGGCCGACCACGACAACGTCCGCGCCATTGCGGGCGAGCGAGGCGCCGCGCGCGATCATGTCGATCAGCACCGACTTGCCCACGCCCGAGCCCGCCATGACGCCGATACGCTGGCCCACGCCAAAGGTGGTGAGCGCGTTGAGCGCGCGCACGCCGGTGTCGAAGGGAACGCGTACCGGGCTGCGATCGAGCGCGGAAGTGCGTACGCCACCCGCGGGCCACTCGCCGCGCGTGTGGATGGGGAGGCCGCCGTCGATAGGCAGCCCTTCGCCATCGACCGCACGGCCCAGGAACGCCTCGCCCACGGGCAGCATGCCCGGGCGCCCCTCGGGAATGACCCGTGCACCGGGGCGCAGCAGGATCGTGTCGCCCAGCATCATCATCATGGTGCGCCCGTTGCGAAAGCCGATGACTTCGGCGAGCAGCGGCGCCTTGCGCCCGTCCGCAACCCGGCACATCGCGCCCACCGGGATTGCAAGGCCGCTCACTTCGAGCAGCCCTCCGTCGCAGGCGGTGACATAGCCAAAGCGGCGTGGCGCCAGGTCGACCGGATCTGTGGCCAGATCGCGCAGGATGGCTTCGCACATGTCCAGCATGAGGCCGCTCAGCAGTCGTGCAGCGCTTCGGCGATGGCCTGGCGCCAGGCGGCCGGGCCGTCCTCGATCCCGCCGCTGGCGGTCTCGATGCGCAGCGCCCCGCGTTCGAGCTTGGGGTCGGCCTGGAGCGTCCACTGCTCGGCAAGGCGGGGGGAGACCAGCGCCATGTCCTCGGGGTTGAGACGGATCACGCGCTCGTCGTCGGCGCGCGCAAGCATGGCAACCGCGTTGGCGACACGCCGCTCAAGCGCTTCTGTATCGAGCGCGAGCGGGGCCAGTGCGCTTTCGCACAGCGCCGCGACCGTTTCGCGCAGGCGCAGGCGCAACTGCTCTTCCAGTTCGGCATCGAGCCGGGTGAGCGAGAGGCACAGGGCCTCGCGTGCGGCCTCATCGGCGCCGTGCTTTTGCGCGGCGGCCTGCTGGGCCTGTTCGAAACCGGCGGTAAAGCCCTGGGTAAAGGCCTCTGCGAGCGGGTCCGGGGTAACCTCGTCGGGCGCGGTGCCGTCGCGCGGGGAGGTCGGGGCGTCGTCCGCTTCGGTGCTGCGCAGATTCCCGCCGTAGCGCAGGTCGGGCGTGAAGCCGCGCCGGTCGGCGTAAGGCTCGATCAGCTTGAAGCCGGGGCGGGGGAAGGCAAAGCCCAGATCAGACATATTCACCGTCTCCCGAACCCAGGATCAACGAGCCGTCGGCCACCAGCTTGCGGGCAATGGCGACGACTTCCTTTTGCGCCGCGACCACGTCGGCCAACTTGGTGCGCCCACGCGCGGCGATCTCGTCCTTGACGCCGTCCGCGGCGCGGCTGGACATGGCGCGGAAGAAGAACTCGCGCTCCTCCTCCGAAATGCCCTTGAGCGAATCGATGAGGGTGTCGTTGCCGACATCGCGCAGGAGCACGCCCATCTGCTGGGGATCGAGCACGAAGAGGTGCTCGAACTTGAACATCTCCTCTTCCAGTTTTTTGGCCAGCGCCTTGTCCCTCTTGGCAATCTCGCTCATCACGCGCTTCTCGACGACCTTGCCCACTCCGTTGATGATTTCCGCAGCCTCCTTCATGCCGCCCATCTGCAGCGGGCGGCTGCCATGGCACTGGGTGATGCGTTGGCTGAGCAGTTCCTCCAGCATGGCGATGGCCTGGGGCGAGACGGGACCGATCGTCGCCACGCGGTGGATGATTTCCGAGTGCTGTTCAGGCGGCAGGCCGTGGAGGACCTCGGCGGCTACCAGCGGATCGAGCTGGACCAGCAGCACGGCGATGGCCTGGGGATGCTCGTCCTTGATGAGCGGGATCAGCGCGGACGGGTTGAGCCAGCGCGCCAGCTCCACCATCGAGCCCTTGGGCGCATCGGGCGGCACGATGCGCTGCATCAGATTGTCGGTCTTCACCTCGCCCAGCGCGCGGTGCATCATCATGCGGACCTGACCCACCCGGTCGTGCGAGGGCAGGCCAAGCGCTTCGGTCTTTTCCAGGAACCCGGTCAGGGCCTCGGCGATCACGTCCGGGCCGATGTCGCCCAGCGCACACATCTTTTCGCCCAGGAGCCGCAACTCGTCGGGCTCCAGTTCGGCGAGGATGCGGCTGGTCTGTTCCTCGTCCAGCAACATCATCATCACGGCGGCGTTGTCGGCCGCCTCGAAGGGGGCTGCCTCGCTCATCAGGCCGCCTTGGCCTCATCTTCGCTGGGCATGTGGTTGAGCATCTGGCGCAGCGCCTGCACCGCGCCGCCCGGGTTCTCGGCGACGAGCCCGCGGGCGAGCGTGATCTGGCGGTTGAGGAGCTCGGCGCGCGGCACGTATTCCTCTTCCTCTTCGGTGCCGGGGATGACCGGGCGTTCGGCGGGTATGGCCGGGGCCTCAAGCGCGGCGGGTTCGTCCTCGTCCTCGGCGGCGCCCTTGGCCTTCTTGCCTTTCTTGCCCTTGGCGCCCTTCACCTTGTCGCCGCGCACGGCCTTGACCATGGGGCGCACGCCCAGGATCAGGACGAGAAGGACGGCGATGACGGCCGCCCCGTTGCGCACGAGCATGGCGAACCAGCTCGTTTCGTAGAAGGGGAGGGCGGTCTCGGGCGCGACCTCGAAGGCGCGGGTGATGACCTTGACGACATCGCCGCGCTGCGGGTTCGCGCCGACAGCCGCGCTGACGAGGGCCTCCAGGTCGGCGATCTGCTGCTGGTTGGCGCCCTTCATGGCGTCCGCGCTGATCGCGACGGCGACCGAGAGGCGCTGGACGCGGCCGGGACCCGTGTTCGAGACCGAGACCTCGCGGCCCAGTTCGTAGGTACGGCTCGACGAGCTTTCGCCGTTTGTCGGGGGCGGCGTCTGCGCGCCCTGGGCCTGTCCCTGTGTGCCCTGCGGCGCGCCTGGCTGGGCCTGGGTCTGCGGTGGGGGCGTGTTGGCGAGTACGCCGGGTACACCCACGGCGGCCCCTCCGGTGCTGGATTGCGACTGCTGCTGCGTCTCGCTGCGCACGACGCCGTCCTTGTCGTAGCTTTCGCGCGCGGAGGTCACCTCGTCCATGTTGAGGTCGACCTGGATCTCGGAGGTGAAGTTGCCTTCGCCCAGCATGGGGGAGAGCAACTGGGCGACCTGTTCGCGCAATTTGGCTTCCATTCGGGCCTGTAGGTCGAGCCGGTCGGAATCGACGCCCTGGCCCAGCTGCGAGAGGAGACGTCCGTGCTGGTCGATCACGCGCACGGCGTCGGGCGAGAGACCCGGCACCGATCCGGCGACAAGGTTGACCACGGCGCTCACCTGCCCGTCGGTCAGGCTGCGGCCCCGGGCGAGGCGCACCATGACCGAGGCGGACGGGGGCACATTCTCGCGCACGAAAACGGATTTCTCACCTGCGGCGAGATGCACGCGCACGCTTTCGACACCATCGATCTCGCGGATGGTCATCTGCAAATCGGCCTCGCGCGCGGCGCGAAGGCGCTCGCCTTCGAGCGTGCGGCTGGCGCCCATCGGCAGGCTGTCGAGCATCTGCGCACCGCTTTCGGGCACGGCGAGCGCGCCGTCCGAGGCAACCAGCATGCGCGCGCGGTAGAAGTCGCCCTCCGCCACGGTCAGCGCGCCGGTGGAATTGTCGATGCGGTAGTCGATCGCGGCCTGGTCGAGCGCGGCGGCGACGCTGGCACGTTCGCTGTCGCCGAGCTGCGCGTAGAGCACGCGCTGGGGATCAGGGGCCATCGCGCTCCAGGTCAGGAGCGCAGCACCGATTGCGGCAAGTCCGACGAAGACCGGCAGGACCTTGCGCACCGCAGGCTGCGCGGTGAAAGCCGAGAGGCGCGTGAGCACAGGCCCGCCGGAAGGGTCGGTGAAGGGCGCGAAGAGCGAGGGCGCGGCGGGCAGTTGCGCGCCGCCTGCGGGGGCGGGGACGAGGTCGGCCATGGCTTAGCGTCAGACCCCCATCCGCATGATGTCCTGGTACGCGCTCAGGAGCTTGTTGCGCACCTGCATGGTCGCCTCGAAGGCGATACCCGCTTCCTGACGCGCAAGCATGACCTGCGCGACGTCTGTAACTTCGCCGGTCTGGTACGCGCTGGAGAGCGTTTCGGCGCGCGACTGCACCGAATTGACGCCCTCAAGCGCGGAGCGCAGCGTGTCGGCAAAGCCGGGCGCGGGCGCGCCGTTGCCGGTGGGCGCAGGAAGGAGGGCCGTGCCCGCCACCGAAGGACCTTCGGGCGAATGGATCGCGCGCAGGGTCTGGTTGCGCTCGATGATCTGCGCGCGCATGTCCATGATCTGTTGGATGCCGCCGTCGCGAGCACTGACAGGGGAGACCGTGCTCATCGACGGCCTCCGGCGGCGCGGGCGCCACAGGTGCGGCCGATCTCGATGCCGGCTTCGCGCAGCGAGGCGAGGCGGTAGCGCAAGGTGCGTTCCGAAATGCCGAGTTCGCGCGCGGCCTGCTGGCGGTTACCGCCGCAGGTTTCGAGCGTCTCGACGATGGCCCGGGCCTCGGACTGCTGGACGATGTTGGACAGGCGCCCCTTGCTGTCGGGCGTCACGGCATCGCCCGCAGCCTCGGCCATGCGCCGTTCGTCCTCGAAGGGCGAAAGCAGGCGTGCAGGGCTGTCGAAGACGATGTGCTGGGGGGCAATGACATCGCTGTCGAAGGCAAGCAGCAACGCGCGGCGCACCACGTTCTCCAGTTCGCGCACGTTGCCCGGCCAAGCGTGGAGCTTGAGCATGACCAGTGCGGCCTCGCTGAAGCAGGGGACGGTGCCCGGCGTTTCGGCGTGGCGCAGGGCCATCGCGTAGGCGAGCGGGGCGATGTCCTCGGGCCGCGCCTTGAGCGCGGGCAGTTCGAGCGGGAAGACATTGAGGCGGTAGAACAGGTCGGCGCGGAAACGGCCTTCGGCGACTTCGGTGGGAAGGTCGCGGTTGGCGCAGGCGATGACGCGCACGTCGAGCGGGATCGCCTGGGTCGAGCCGATCGGCACGACTTCCTGTTCCTGGAGCGCGCGCAGCAGCTTGGCCTGAAGCGAAAGCGGCAGTTCGGCGATCTCGTCGAGCAGCAGCGTGCCCCCGTTGGCCGCGCGCATGAAGCCCTCGCTGGCCTCGGTCGCGCCGGCAAAGGCGCCCTTGCGGTGGCCGAACAGCATGGCCTCGAGCATGGTCTCGGGCATCGCGGCGCAGTTGACGGCCACGAAGGGCCCCTTGCGGCGCGCGCTGCGGGCGTGGATGAAGCGGCTCAGCACTTCCTTGCCGGTGCCGGTGGGGCCGTTGATGAGGACGGGAATGTTGCTGGCCGCGATGCGTTCGGCCAGCGCCAGGACCGAGAGGCTGAGGGGATCGGCGGCAATCGGGTCGCCGGGCGCGGCCATGGCGGCGAGCAGCATGGCCAGCGCGGTCTCGCCCAGCGGATCGCCGTAGTCGATGTCCACGCGCTGCGCGTCGTGGGACAGGCTGGCCGCAGAGCTGCGTTTGAGCGTGACCGTGCGCGTACTGGAGCGCACAGGCGCGGTATCGGCGTGATCGCGCAGATCGATGTCGGTGTGGTCGATCAGGCCTCCGGCGACCGCGCTGGCGCGCTGGACGAGCGGGCCGTGAAGGCGGCCGAATTCCGGGCTGAAGGTCAGACCTGGCATGATTCTAATATCCCCGTGGAAGCAACCAATTTCCAAGAGGCGGGTATCGCGCGAGAACGGCCAACGTTTTGAGAATTTAAGGCCTTGTGGATTCCCGTAGCCTCGCGAAACCATCGCGAAGGATGGCTGCAGTGCAGCACGAAGCGCGCAAATGCGGCGAATTTTTTCGCTTAAACTTCGCGCCGTCCTGCCGGTCTAGGTCCTGACAGCCAGTCCGGATGGGCCGGGTGGCTCGTCCGGCTTCGGGACAAGCCAACGGGAGCTAACTACAATGTCAGTCATCAATACCAATATCAGTGCGATCAAGGCGTCGAACGCGTCGAACTCGGCGAACAAGATGCTGGGCACTGCGATGGAGCGCCTGTCGACCGGCAAGCGCATCAACTCGGCCAAGGACGACGCGGCCGGTCTTGCCATCGCGACCTCCATGACCTCGCAGATCAAGGGCATGAGCCAGGGCATCCGCAACGCCAACGACGGCATCAGCCTTGCCCAGACGGCCGAAGGCGGTCTGTCGGAAGTCTCGAACATGCTCCAGCGCGTGCGCGAACTGGCGATCCAGTCGGCCTCGGGTACCTACCAGGATTCGGACCGCACCGCGATGCAGTCGGAAGTCACCGCGCTGACCGAGCAGATCGACGACGTTCTCACCCAGACCCAGTTCAATGGCAATACGCTGTTCTCGACCACTTCGGGCACCGACGTCACCTTCGACATCCAGACCGGTGCGAACTCGGGTGAGACCATCACGCTGACCTCGACCGCGATCGATGGGGCGAACCTGGGTACGGCGCTCGACGTTTCGACCGCAGCCGCAGCTTCGACCACGCTCGACAACGTCGATGCCGCACTGGCCGACGTCAACTCGACCCGCGCCTCGCTGGGTGCCGGCCAGAACCGCCTCGACTCGGCGATCAACAACCTCACCAACAACGTGACAAACCTCTCGGACGCCCGTTCGCGTATCGAGGACGCCGACTACTCGAGCGAGACCACGCAGATGGCCAAGGCGCAGATCCTCAGCCAGGCCTCGACCGCGATGATTGCGCAGGCCAACCAGAGCCAGCAGAACGTGCTCTCGCTGCTGCGTTAATCTTGACGAATGTGCATGGCCTGCCCTGACCAGGCAGGCCTCAAGTTGGGCCCGGCGGTGTTTCCCCAGACCGCCGGGCCCTTTTGCGTTCGGCGGGGGCGGGTCGTCTCAGTCTGGCAGCCAATCGGCCTTCCATTTGCCGCGGCTCACCCGGCGAATGGATGTCCCGCATTTATCGCACGTGCTCACGAAGTGCAGTCCGTCCCAGGCTGCCTCGGACCGGACCGGGGTATGGCGTCCCAGACGGCAGCGGATGACTTGGGGCAGCTTGAACATGGAAATCCTTGCACGGTAGGGGGCTGGAAGACACGATGAATCGTGGCTGGCGAGGGTTAATCACAGGGTAGGGATGATCGCGCGCAAAGTTTTCTTTTGTGCATGAAATATTTTCATTGGATGCGGGTTTGTGATTTTTAGTGTTTCTTTTCAGTAGTATACATTGTCCAGCAGGCCCATTGGCGGGCCTGCCAGAAGATAGAGACGACAGTGTCTCAGTTCAGTCGTCGGACTTGCCGTAGACAAGTGAGAAGGTGACAGGGACCTGCGCAGTGATCGCCGGGAGCCCTGCCAGTTCCTGCAACTGGGAAAGGCCCTCGCCCAGTGCGTAGTTTGCTGCGTCCAGGATGATCGGACTGGTCGTTTCCACTTCCACCTTGTCGGGCGCGACCCGGGTCACGGCGAGGCGGGTTTCGATCGGTGCCTTTTCGCCGTGCAGGTCGAGTGTGGCGGTGACCGGAACGATGGTTTGCTCACCAAGGCCCAGGCCAGACAATGTGGCGGGATCGATCTGCGCGCTCACCTTGGCTTGCGGGAAGTCGGCGACCTGGAAGAGGATGTCCCGCATGCGCTGGTCGCGCACATCGACGTTGGTGTTCACCGACGCGAGGTCGACGGCAAAGCTGGCGGTGCCGTCCTCGGCGACCGAGCCGGAGAGATCGCCGAAGCTATGCGCCTCGACGACCTGGCCTGCCTTGATCGTGACGAAGGCAAGACGCGAGGCTTCCTTTTCCAGCTCCCAGTTTCCGGCAAGCGGTTCGGGCGCGCTTGCGTCAGGCGCAGAGGAGCAGGCGGCGGCGAGCAGGGCGGCGCTGGCGGGAAGGGCAAGAAAAAGGCGGCGCATCGGTAGATCCTCCTGAGGGGTAGGTCGCAGTCACCGGGCGAGTGCCTAGCGGCAGCACGCCAGCCCCGCGCCGATTTTCGGGCGGGGAGACCGGGACTTAAGAGTGCGAAGAGGCCCTACGCAAGGGGATGTGTACAATAGTATCCATTGCAATGCTATGCAGCGCCATTTTGCCTGCATTTTGGTTGCCGAATGGACGCGTACTTCAGTCCAGCAAAGTGATCGAAATACGCCGGTTGCGCGGATCGTTCGGGTCAGATGGAATCAGCAGCTCCTTGTCGGCGACGCCCTCGATCCGGCGGAATCGGTCCTCGGGCAACCCGTCGCGCAAGAGGGCCTGGCGCGTGGCTTCGGCACGACCCGCCGATAGCGACCAGTTGTTGCCCCGGGTCCCTGGCAGGAAGGGCAGGGCATCGGTATGCCCGCGAATGGTGAGCTGTGCTGCATTGGGGCCCACGGCTTGTGCGATTGCGCCCAGCAGTTCGCTGGCATCGGGTGTGAGGACCGTCGTGCCCAGGCGGAACATGGCAAAATCGGCGTCGTCGACAAGGTCGATCCGCACCCCTTGCGTGGTGTCGACGAGGCGCACCTGCTTGGCGAGGCGGCGCAGCCGTTCGGACGAGCGCAGCTTGGCCTCGAGTGATTCCTTGGCGCGCGTCGTGCGCTTGACTTTCGAGCCGCCCTCCTTGGGGCCGCCCTCTGGCCCGCGCGGGATGGTTAGCGCCTTGGTGCCGGTCTGGCCCATGGCGTGCGGATAATTGTCGGCGTCGGTGAGCGAGGAGCCCCCCAGGAGGCCGCCTGCCGAACCGGCCGACTGCTTGCGCGTCTGCACCAGGGTCGGCGTGAAGTAGTCGGCAATGCCCTTGCGCTGCTTCTCGGTTGTCGCGCCCAGAATCCAAAGAAGCAGGAAGAAGGCCATCATCGCGGTCACGAAGTCGGCATAGGCCACCTTCCAGGCGCCGCCATGGTGGCCGCCTTCGACCACCGTGACCTTCTTGACGATGATCGGGGCAAGCGGCTCCTCCTTCTTCTTCGCCACGATCAGCGCCCCCGCATCGCGTCAAGCAGTTCGGAAAGGCCCGGGCGGAAGGCATGGCCAAGGCCCGAACGCGCGCTTTCCACGACGAGCGGCTGGGGCCAGCCGTGCAGGCTGGCGATGATGACCTGCTTCACGCAGTGGAAGATCATCTCGTCCTGATCGTTGATCTGCTTGAGGCGCCCGGCCATTGGCGCAACGATGCCGTAAGCCAGCAGCACGCCCATGAAGGTCCCGACGAGCGCGGAGCCGATCATCTCGCCCAGAACCGAAGGCGGCTTGTCGATCGAGCCCATCGTCTTCACCACGCCCAGCACGGCCGCAACAATACCAAGCGCGGGCAGCGAGTCGGCCAGGTTCTGGATCGCGTGCTGAGGTTCGTGGAACTCGTGGAAGTGGGTCTTCATCGCGTTGTCCATCACGTCCTCGACCGCGTGGACTTCCAGCGTGCCCGAGGACACCACGATCAGCGTCAGCGTATCGCAGATGAGGTCGGTCAGCGCGTGGTTGGCGAGGATGCGCGGGAACTCGGCGAAGAGCGAGGAGGACTTGGGTTCGTTGACGTGGCTTTCCAGCGCCACCGGCCCTTCCGAGCGCAGGATCTTCATTAGCCGCACGGTCAGGACGATGACGTCGATGTGGTCCTGCTTGTTGTGCTTGGGCCCCTTGAGCACGCGCGCGAAGCCGCCGCCCAGGACCTTGAGTTCGTGCATCGAGTTGCCGGTGACGATGGCGCCCACCGCCGCGCCGCCAATGATGAGCATTTCATGGGGGATGGCGTGCATCACGGGGCCGAGCGCACCGCCCGTCATGGCGAAACCGCCAAAGACCATCACCAGCAGGATCACGATCCCGATGATTGCAAACATGGTTAATCTTCCTCGTCAAGGCGAAGCCCGGCGCGCTTAAGAGGAAGCGGCCGGGCCGGCGGGCGGGATCAGAGCTTGTCGAACAGGGTCAGCCCAGCGAGCTTGGTGAAGCTGGCCTGGCTGGCTTCCAGGACGGTGAGCGTTTCCTGCAAGGTGGCGATGGTGGTGGCGATGTCGGTTGCGCCGATGTTCGATTCCTCGGTCTGGCGCAGTTCCTGGAGGTCGATGCGGCGGTTGTCGGTGAGCTCGATCCAGGCGAGGCGCGTGCCGATCACGGTCTGGCCCGTGGTGAGCGTGTCGAGCCCGGTCTGGAGGTTGCCCAGCGCCTCGCGCGCGGCGCCGGTCGGATCGGGCGTGCCGCTCTGCAGCGCGACGGCAAGCGCCTTGATGGTCGCCATCGTGTCGCTGGGATTGCCCGAGGTGTCGGTGAAGGAGAGGAACTGGGGGCCGGGCATCGAGCGGGTCACGCTCTGCCCTTCGCCGAGCGGCAGGTTGCTGGTGTTGGGCGTGCCGACATAAACCGCTTTGCCCCCGGCATCGAGGCCATAGGCATCGCCCGCGCTTTCGCCTCCAAAGAGGGCATGGCCGTTGGAATCGCGCGCGTTCGAGAGGCCCACGAGGTTGCCGAAGATCTGCTCCAGTTCCTGCCCGATGGCGGTGCGCTGGCTGTCGGTGATGGTGCCGTTGGCGGCCTGCGCGGCCAGTTCCTGCGCGCGGATGATGGCATCGGCCATGTCCGACATCGCCGCATCCGCCAGCGTCAGATCGGCGTTGGCGCGGCTGGCGTTGGCGGCATCGATCTCGGAGAGCTTCTCCAGGCGTCCCAGCGCGCGCAGGCGCGAGGCGGCGACCGGATCGTCGGAGGAACGGGTCAGCTTTTCGCCGCTGCCCAGCTGCGCCTGCAGCGTTTCGGCCTGCGAGCGCAGGTCCTTCATGTCGGCGCGGGCCCGTTCGTAGAAGGCGCTGGTACTGGTGGAGACGATCGGCATGGCTAGACCCTTCAGCGGATGGCCAGGATGGAATCAAAGATGTCGGTGGCGACCTGCATGACGCGCGCATTGGCTTCGAAGGCCTGCTGGAAGCGCACGAGGTTGACCGCCTCCTGGTCGAGATCGACGCCCGCCTGCGCCTGGAGCGCGACGCGCGCGGTGCTGGCGATGGAATCGAGCGCATCGCGCGTCACCCGCCGCCCGGCAACCGCGCTGGAGATGCCGAAGAGTAGCGTGTCCATGTCGCCCGCCGGATCGGCGGCGGACAGTGCGCTGCGCATGGCTTCGAGGTTGGAGACATCGCGGCTGTTCGCGCCCGCTCCGGCGGGCGCGGTGGCGACGGCCGCGCCGTTGGTCGCGATCATGCGCATGTCCGCCGCGCCCGTGCCTGAGAAGAGCGGCTGGCCGGGATTGCCATCGAGGTCGACACCCCCGGCTTGCGCGGCGTTGACGGTGGTGACGATTTCGGCGGCAATCGCGTCGAGTTCGGCGCGGGTGGAGGCCGCCTGCGTAAGTGACAGGCTCTTGCCCGCGAGCTGGCCTGAGGAAATCGCCGTCGGCGTGCCATCGAGAGTGAAGGAGACCGTGCCGTCGGCGGCGGTCGTCATGGCAAGGCTGCGGGTGGCGCCGCCATCGACGAGATCGGTGCCCGAAGGCCCGCCCAGCGTGACCGTGACCACGCCGGTGTCGGGCGCGAAGCTGGTGCGCGTGTCGACGTATTGCGAGAGTTCCTGGAGCAGCATGTCGCGCTGGTCGAGCTGCGCGGTCTGGTCGCTTGAGGCGTCCGAGGCGCGCGAGAGGCGCAGGTTCACGCGCGCCAGTTCGGTCGCGATCCGGTTGACGTTCTCGACACCTTCGCCCGCTTCGAAGCGCAGCCCATCGCCCACCGCATCGAGACTGGAGGCCGCGACGTTGAGCGTCTCGGACAGCGTGCGCCCCTGTTCGAGGACGCCCGCGCGCAAAGGTCCGTCGGTGGGATCGGACAGGAGCGCCTGCAGGCCCGCCTCGAAATCGACGATCGAGGTGTAGACCCCGGTCTGCTCGACCGCGGATTCGATGTTCTCGAGGCCCTGGACTTCGGCCGCCGCACGCGCCGCGTCGGCTCCGGTGCGGCGCACTTCGCCCTGGCGGAACTGGTCGGCGTTGCGCACGATACCCGCCACCGCGACCCCGGCGAGGTTGATCGAGGTGGGCGTGGAGGAGACCGTCCCCACCGCCACTTCGGCGAGCGAGACCGAGCGGCGCACGTAGCCTTCCGAGGAGGCGTTGGCGATGTTGTTGGAGGTGATCTCCAACGCGGTGCGGGCCGCGCGGGTGCCGCTGCGGGCCATCGAGATGAGGTCGGACGGCATGGCTTAGCGGTCTCCGGAGGGGGGGGGAGGGGTTTCAGGAGCAGGCTCGGGAGGAACCTCGGGCGGCAGGTGGCGCGCAAGCTGGGCCTCGATCACGCTGGCAAGCCCCAGCGCGCCGGTCTGCGCGGCGATCTCGGCAAAGCGCTCGTCCTGCATCTGGCGGAACGTGTCGAGCGCGCCGCTGGAGAAGATCCCGTCCTTGTCGAAATGGGTCTTGCGCGCTTCGGCGAGCATTTGGCGCACGAAGATCGCCTCGAACTGCTTGGCGGCCTGCGCCAGTTCCTCGCGCGCGGTGGCCCCGGGTGTGCGGTCCATGCCCTTTTCGGGCGAGAGGATAAGGCTGGTCGAGGGGGCGGACGGGCCGATCATATCACTACCATCTCGGCTTTGAGGGCACCGGCCTGCTTGAGCGCTTCGAGGATCGCGACGAGGTCCGACGGGGTGACGCCCAGGAGGTTGAGCGCGTCGACCACTTGCGAGAGCGAGGCGCCCGGCTGGAACAGCGCGACGGCGCGGCTTTCTTCCTCGGTGGAAATGTCGGAATTGGGCTCGATCGCGGTCTGACCGCGGCTGAAGGGCGCGGGCTGGACCACCATCGGGTCTTCGTCGACGCGGACGGTGAGCTTGCCGTGGCTGATCGCGGCGGGCGCGAGGCGCACGGCCGAATTGATGACAACGGTGCCGGTGCGCGAATTGACGATCACGCGCGCGGGCGTTTCAGCAGGCTGGATCTCGATCATCTCGATCGCGGCCATGACGCTGGCGCGGGTGTTCGATTCGATGGGGAGGGTCAGCGCGAGCGTGACCCCGTCCTCGACCGAGGCGGTGCCGGGCATGCGCTGGTTGATCGCATCACGCACGCGCGAGGCGGTGAGGAAATCGGCGGCAAAGAGGTTCCAGCGCAGCGTCTGCTGGCTGTCGAAGCCGGTTGCGACCGCGCGCTCGACCGAAGCGCCCTCGGCGATGCGGCCTACGGTCGGGATGTTGACCGTCAGCTTGGAGCCGTCGTTGGCCGAGATGCCAAGCCCTCCGACGGCGAGGTTGCCCTGCGCCATCGCGTAGATCTGGCCATCCGCGCCGTAGAGCGGGGTGATGATGAGCGCGCCGCCGCGCAGCGACTTGGCCTTGCCGATGGTGGAGACCGTGACGTCGATGCGCTGGCCGGGCTTGGCGAAGGCGGGAAGGTCGGCGGTGACCATGACGGCGGCCGCGTTCTTGAGGCCGGGCGCGACGCCTGCGGGCAGGGTCAGGCCCATGCGGCCCGAGACGCCTTTCATGGCCTGCGTGAGGTATTCCAGGTTGTCATCGCCCGTGCCCGGAAGGCCCACGACGATGCCGTAGCCGGTAAGCTGGTTGGAGCGCACGCCCTGGAACTGCCCGAGGTCGCGCACGCGTTCGGCGTGGGCGTGCACGGGTGCCAGGTAGACCGTGAGCGCGGCGAAGAGCGCGGCCAGCATCCAGGGAAGATTACGCTGCATCCAGCCCCCCATCAGAACGGCGAAATCAGGTTGAAGAAGCGCCCCAGCCAGCCCTGCTTGCTGGCCCGCTGGAGGGCGCCCTTGCCCGAATATTCGACATGGGCATCGGCCACGCGGGTCGAGGCGATGGCGTTGTCCTGGTCGATGTCGGCCAGGCGCACGATGCCCGAGAAGCGAACCCATTCGTCTCCCTGGCTGAGCAGCATCTTCTTCTCCCCCTTGACCAGTGCGGTGCCGTTGGCGCGCACTTCGGCGATGGTGACGGAAATCGTGGAGACGAGACTGCTGGTCTGCGCTGCACTTCCCTGACCATTGAACGACGAGGAGGAGCTCGCGTTAAGGGCGTTGGGGTTGAGGAAGGAGAGGAGACCGGCCGTGGGCGGAATGATCGAGGCGCCCCCACTCTTGCCGTTGCTGGAGGAAACGGCCTTGGAGGCGGTGGTGGTTTCAAGAAGGATGATGGTCAGCGGATCGCCCACGCGCGTGGCGCGGTTGCCCTGGTAAAGGGGCGCATAGCCAACCGAGGCCGAAAAGATGCCGCCCGTGGGCAGCGCCCCGGCGCTCGCGGCTTCGACGATGGGCAGCGTGGCCTCGAAACCGGAGGGCTTGGGCTTCTTCTTGGCTTCGGCCTGAAGCGGAAGAGACAGGGCGAGAAGCGCGAGAGCGAGAGAGAGCTGCCGGGTCATGATCACAGCGTCTGGTTGGCGTTGCGCAGCATTTCATCGACCGCCGAGATCATCTTGGAATTGATCTCGTAGGCGCGCTGGGTCTCGATCATGTCGACCAGCTCCTCGACGATGTTGACGTTGGAGGCTTCCAGCATGCCCTGGCGCATCGCGCCGCGCCCTTCGGTGCCCGCGACGCCGATCTGCGCCGGGCCGCTGGCGGCGGTTTCCAGCATGAAGTTGTCCGACATCGCCTGGAGCCCCTGCGGGTTGGTGAAGCTGGCGATGGTGATCTGGCCGATCTGCGAGGGATCGGCCTGTCCGGCCAGCTGCGCGGACACGGTGCCGTCCTCCGAGACCGAGATTGTCGTCGCGTTCTCAGGGATCGTCACCGGAGGCTGCACGGCATAGCCTTGCGAGGTGACGAGCAGACCCTCGGACGATCGGCTGAAATTGCCCGCACGGGTATAGGCCAGCTGGCCGCCGGGCAGCGTGATCTGGAAATAGCCATCGCCATCGAGCGCGAGGTCGAGGCTGTTGCCGGTCATCTGGAGCGAGCCTTGCGTCTCCATGCGCGTGGTCGACTGGATGCCCACGCCGGTGCCCAGGTTCAGGCCGATGGCGTAAGTCGTCTCGTTCGAGGAGGCGGCACCGGCCACGCGCGCGTCTTGATAGGCCAGCGTCGCGAAGTTGGCGCGGTCGCGCTTGAACGCGGTGGTCGAGACGTTGGCGAGGTTGTTCGCGATCACGCGCATGCGCGTGTCCTGGGCTTCGAGACCGGTGCGGGCGACTTGGAGGGCAGATGAGGGCATGGGACGTTTCCTGTGGAGACGGTGAGGGGGCTATCAGTCGAGGCGCATCAGCCGCGTGCCGCCTTCGTCGAGTTGGCGGGCGGTTTCGATGAGCTTGGTGCGAAGGTCGAAGAGGCGCTGGGCCGAGATCATCTCGACCAGCACTTCGGAGGCATTGACGTTCGACTGTTCCAGCGACTGCGGGATCAGGCGCGCGTTGGCGTCGACCGGCAGCACCCCGAACTCGGTCGGGCTGCCGGGGATGCCGTCCCCCGGAACGCGAAACTGTCCGGCCAGCGTCTTGGTGATCGTCGAGCCGGTGGTGGAAACCAGCTTCATCACGTCGAGCCGGGTCGGCGGCGCCTCGGGCACGGCCGGATCGGCCATCAGCAGCGCACCGTCCGGGGCCACTGTGATGCGCGCGCCGGGGGGGAGGGTGATCGGGCCGTTCTGCCCGATCACGGGCAGCCCGTCGCCGTTCTGGAGGACGCCCGTCACCGTGACCGAAAGGTCCCCGCGGCGGGTATAAGCTTCGCCCCCGTCGTTGGCCTGGACGGCCAGCATGGTGTCGCCTGAAAGCGCCACGTCGAGCGGGTTGCCGGTGTTCACCACCGCGCCGTCCTTCATCATCGCGCCCTTGACGTCGGCGCTCGACATGGCGCGCACCTGGAGCTGCGGGCCTTCGAGCGTCATGGGCGTGGCGTTGAGGACCTCGGCCTTGAAGCCGATGGTCTGGGCGTTGGCCATGTTCGAGGCGATCACGCGCTCGCGTGTCATCGAATTGGCCATGCCCGAAAGCGCGGTGTAGATCAGGCGATCCATGGGTCAGGTCCGGTCCGTGCGCCGATCAGGTGCGCAGGTTGATGATGGTCTGCGAGAGCTGGGTGGCGGTATCGACCGCCTTGGCGTTGGCCTGGAAGTTGCGCTGTGCGGTGATCAGCGAGACCAGTTCCTCGGCGATTTCGACGTTGGAGCGTTCGAGCGATCCGGCCATGAGCGAACCGTAAAGGCCCGAACCCGGCTGGCCGTAGCTCGCGGCGCCCGAGATGCCGGTCGCGGTCCAGCTGGCGTTGCCTTCCTGGCGCAGGCCCTGGGGCGAGATGAAGTTGGCGAGCGCCAGCACCCCCACGGTCTCGTTCGAGCCATCGGCATAGGTCGCGACGACCGAGCCGTCGGACATGATGGTAACCCCGGCGAAGTCCTCGCCTGCGCCGTTTTGCGCGGGGATCTGCGCGTCCTGAAGCGTGGTCAGTGAGGTGATCGCGCCCGAGGCATCGACCGGGAAGACCTGGAGGCGCATGTTCTGCGCGTTGCGGATGTAGCCGCTGCCATCCACCGAGAACGAGCCGGCGCGGGTGTACGCGGTCTCGCCCGAGAGCGGCGAGACGACGGTGTAGAAGCCCTCGCCATTGACCGCGACGTCGAGCGCCGAGCCGGTCTGCTCGATGGGGCCGAGCGAGAACTCCTGCATGATCGCGCTGACCCGCGCGCCGATGCCGGTGGTGAGCGAGGGGTCGGTCAGGATCGAGGAGGAGACGATATCGGCAAAGGCGGTATCGCTCTTCTTGAAGCCGGTGGTCTCGGCGTTGGCGATGTTGTGCGAGATGACGTTGAGGTCGGTCTGCGCGTTCTTGAGGCCGGTCAGCGAGGTGTAATAGGACATCGGGCGGGACTTTCGTTGCGCGCGCTCAGGCGGCGGGGGTGGTGGGAGAAGCGGTGTTGGCGTTGGCCGCGTTCAGGGCCTCGACCTGGGTGGCGAGGGCCGCGACGGCGCGCTGGGTGGCAAGGCCGGTCTGGTTCAGCGTGTCCATCTGGGTGGAGATGCGGGACAGCGTGTCGCCCATCGCGGTCGTCCCCGCGAGAGAGGAGAACTGCGCCATCTGGGCGAGCATGGCGGTCTGATCCATGGGCTCGAAGGGATCCTGCTGCTGGAGCTGGGTCATCATCAGCTTGAGGAAATCGGCCTGGCCCAGATCACCGAGCGAATTGCGCGGCGTATCGCTGGTCGTTGTGGTCGGCGTGGTCGGCAGGCCGGTGTTGATCGAGGTGATGGTCATTTGAGCCTCATCGTTTCGAGCATGAGTTGCTTGGCGGTGGAGAGGGCCTCGAGCAGGTTCTGGTACTGGCGCGAGGCTTCGAGCATCTCGACCATCTCCGCGTTCTCATCGACGGGGGCGGCCCAGACATCGCCGTTGGCATCGGCCAGCGGGTGCTCGGGGGTGTGCTGGCGCAGCGCGGCGGCGTTCTCGCGCACCACGCCGCGCACATCGACCGAGGCGAGGCCGCTTGCGGCATCGAGGTCGGCGGCGAAGACGGGGCGGATCGGCTTGTAGGCCTCCCCCTCGCTGGCCGAGACCGTGCCTGCGTTGGCAAGGTTCGAGGCCGCCGCGTTCATCCGCACCATCTGCGCGGACATGCCGCGCTGGGCGAGGGTGAAGAGGGTCATGGGCGAATTGGCCATGGTCAGTCTCCCCGCAGCGCGCGCTTGAGGGTGTCGACCCGGCCGCGGATGAATTCGAGGGTGGTCGAATAGCCGACCGCGTTTTCGGAGAAGGCGAGCTGTTCGTTGGGCAGCTCCACCGTGTTGCCGTCGAGCGCGGGCATCACCGGCACGCGGTAGCGCGTGGCGTGCTCGGCCGCGGTTTCGAGCGCGGTGCCGTTCTGCGCGGCGCCCAGCGCTGCGGCAAAGTCGATGTCCTTGGCCTTGTAGCCCGGCGTCGCGGCGTTCGCGATGTTCGAGGCAATGAGGCCCATGCGCTGCGAGCGCAGTTCCAGGGCCTTGCCGTGAATGCCGAAGAGGTCCTGCGGCATGATCGCTCCTTCGTGTGCCAGCCAGGGTGGGGCCGGGGTGGTCGTGGCCGCAGGGTGTCGCGGCGGTTCGGTCCGGTATTCGCAAGGCACGTGCCAAATGCGCGAAGGACGCGATTTCGGGCCTTCTCGGGCGTTGCGCGCCGCGTGGGGCCCGTGCGCGGCAAGGCTTTGCCGGAAGGGCGGCAAATGCAGGGGCAGGCCTGAAAATCACCAGCGCGCGCCGTTCTTGGCTGAAGAGACCCGTCGCCAAAGGACAGCCCGGCCCGTGATCAATCCTGAAAATCTCGTCGATGCGACGTCCGCGCTGATCGTGGGCGGGGGCACGCTGCTTGCGACTTTGCTGCGCTGCGGGTTCACCGACAGCGGGGCGGCCTGCGCCGCGCTGCGCCGCCTTGTGCGCAAGCGCTTCGATGCGGCGAGCTTCAAAGCCGAACTGGCCGTTCACGTTCAGGACCTGCGCCAGGACGGCGTGATCCGCACCGAGCCGCACTTGTCGGGCGATGCCGAATTCGACGAGGCGACCGGCGCCCTGATCGGCTCGCGTTCGGTGGCCTCGCTCCACGCCGCGCACATTGCCCACAAGCGCCGCCGCGCGGCGCGGTCGATGCGCGCGGTGCGCACGCTCAACCAGGCTGCGGACCTTTCCCCCGTGCTGGGGCTGGCCGGCACGCTGATCTCGCTCAGCCAGCTTCCGGCGGGCAGCGGGCAGGACGGCAGCTTTACCAGCGCGATCGCCATGGCCGTGCTGACGACACTCTATGGCCTACTTCTGGGCAACATGGTCTTTGCCCCGCTCGCGCGCGCGGTCGCGCGCCGTGCCTCGGATGAGGAGCAGGCCCGCCAGGAGGTGCTCGACTGGCTGGAGAGCCAGGTTGGCGTCGCGCTGCCGCGCCATGGCGAGGAAGCACATGCACCCGTGACCGGACAGGGACGGCGCAAGTGAGCGGGCGCGCCACGGTCAGTTGGCAGACCTCGCTCGCCGATCTCTCGCTGATCCTGTTCATGGTCACCGCCGCAGCGGTCAGCACGGCGCCTTCGCCCGAAGAGGGCGGCAAGGCACCGGCGGTCCTGCGGCAAGAGATTGCCGGTCGTTCGCAACGGGCCGAGCCGCTTTCGGTCTACATCGCGCTTCCCGATGCGCCGCCACTGGGCGATTGGCTGACCCAGCAGGCGCCCGACCCGCGCCAGCAGCTGACGATTACCGCACCTTACGAGGCCGCGCGGGTGCAGAGCCGCACCGCGGCGCTCGAAGCCGCGCTGGCGCTGGCGGGCGAAGCGCGCGAGGCAGGGCTGGCCGCCCGAATCGTGCTGGAGCCGGGACAGGGGGTGATCCGGGCAGAGCTCGCTTTCGATGCCGCCGGGGTGCTCCGCTGAAGGCGGCGTTGGTTGCGGCATCTGGCATGAAGATTGCTGACGGACCGGGACGAAATGTCCGTTCGCAAGGAAACACGTCCCGCGCATGAGCTTGAGTACGATCCTGATGGCGCTGGCCGCCGGAGGCGCTACCTACGCCGATCTCGACGCGATCGACCGGCAGGTCGCGGCCTTCACCGGCGCGCCCGTGGGCGCGGTCGGCGGGGCAATCACGCCGCTCGACCGGCGCCTGCGCCTCCAGCGCTGCCAGAGCAGTCTTGCGCTGTCCTGGCGCGGTCCTTCCAAGGACAGTGTCGTTGTCCAGTGCGCCGATGTCGGGGGCTGGCGTCTCTTCGTCCCCGTGCGCAGTGCGCCGCCGCCCGCCTTCCAACCGCCCGTGCGGGAGCCCGACGCGGTCAATCGCGGGGATGCTCTCAGCATCGCCGTGACGGGGCAGGGCTTTACCGTCTCACAGCCGGGAGAGGCCCTCGAATCAGGCCCTGTCGGCGCGTGGATCCGGGTGCGCCTGGCCACCGGGCAACGGGGCCGGGGCGAGGAAATGCGCGCGCAGATCGTGCGACCGGGTCTCGTCAGTGTGCCCCTGCCGTGACTTGCGCCGTGATTGCGCCGGGATTTGGCTTTGAAAGCAAACGATAACGCAAGGTTTCGATCCTCGCTCTGAGGGAGCCCTTAAAGCCGGATCGAAACCGCCGTTCTGAGCAGCAGACTTTTTGAAGGAGCGGTATAATGCCACCTATCGAAGTGGGACCTGCGCAGTCGATCGGATCGATCCCGTCGCGTCCGGCCCGCCCGTCGGGCGGTGAAGAACTTGCAGGGGTCGCCTCGTCGGCCCCGGCCTCGGCCCGGCCCGAGGCGAACCCGGCCCCGAGCCTGCCCGCCGTCGAGACTTCGGCGGCGCTTGATCCCGGCGATGCGCCGGTCGACACCGACCGCGTCTCGCAGATCCGCAAGGCCGTAGAGGCGGGCACCTACCCCCTCGTCCCTGCCCAGATCGCCGACGCCATGATCGCCGCGGGCGTCATGCTGCGGACACCCAAGTAACATGACCGGGGGCGAGCTTTCCGGCACCTTGCGGCAGATGCTTGCCGTGCTCGAGACCGAGCGGCAGGCGCTTGCCGCGCTCGACCTCGACGGCATCGTCGGGGCCACGGGGGCGAAGGACCGCCTGTGCAGCGAACTCGACCATCTGCAGCGCGCCGACCTCGACGAGGAATGCCGCGGCCTGCTCGACACCGCCCGGCGCCTCAACGAGGTGAACCGGCAGGTGCGCAATATCCTTGCCGCCAATGTCACGCGCCGTCTCGATGCGCTGACCGGCAGCCCGCAGCTTTACCGCGCGTCGGGCACTTACGCCGTGGCGGGCGCCCGCGCCTGAACGGTGTGCTGGCGGTGCATCTGGCACGGCCCTTGCTGATTTCGTCCCGGAGTAGACATTCGGGAGTCCATCCTTGAGCGATCCAGGTACAGTCGGAGCGAATTTTGCGGGTGCACCCGTGCGCGCACAGTCGCCCACGCACGCACAGGCGCGCGAGGCCATTGCCCGCGCCGCCGATGCGACCGGCGTCGATTTCCAATATCTCATGGCGCAGGCCCGGCTTGAATCCGGCCTCGACCCCTCAGCCCGGGCTGGCACGTCGAGTGCGGCCGGGCTTTTCCAGTTCACCAATGGCACCTGGCTCGGCACGCTGGACCGGCATGGCGCGCGCCATGGCCTCTCGTGGGTCAGCGAGGCCATCGAGGGCGGGCGCATCCGCGATCCCGGCTTGCGCAGCCAGGTCCTGGGGCTGCGCTACGATGCGGACGCCTCCGCGCGCATGGCCGCTGAACTCGCGCGTGACAACGGCGCGGAGCTGACCGCCGTTCTGGGCCGCGCGCCCGATGCGACCGAGCTCTATCTGGCCCACTTCCTGGGGGCCGCCGGGGCAGGCGAATTCCTTGGCGCGCTGGCCCGCAATCCCGGACAGAGCGCCGCCGCCCTGCTTCCCAAGGCCGCCGCGGCGAACCGCGCGATCTTCTACGAAGGTACAGGCGTCGCCCGTTCGGTCGGCGGCGTGATGAACCTCCTGCGCACCCGCATGGCGAGCGCCATGGGCGAAAGTGGGGGCGAATTGCGGATGGCCTACGATCCGGCGGTCTTTGCCGCATCCGGCAAGGACATGCCGTCGGCCAGTGCCTTTCTTGCCGCGCGCTCGGCCCCTGCCAATCTCGGGCCGCTCGCACGGGAGTTCCACAGCGGGGCCAGTCCGGCCGTCGCGGCGCCGCACGTCCCCGCTCGCTCCATGGCCGAAACGCTCAAGGGGGCCTTCGGGGCCTCCGAGGCGGCCCTGCCGGGTAACGTGAAGAACGCCTATGGCAAACTCGCGAGGTTCGGCCTGTGAACCTGTTCAAGCGCATTCAGGACCCGGGCGCCCTCGCGCTTCCTGTTGGTATCCTCACGCTCATCGTCCTGATGATCGTGCCGGTTCCGGCGATCGTCCTCGACTTGTCCTTCACGCTCAACATCGCGCTCTCGGTGGCCGTGCTGATGGCGGCGATGAACGCGGACAAACCGCTCGACTTTTCCTCCTTCCCCTCGGTCCTGCTTTTCGCGACGCTGCTGCGTCTTGCGCTCAACGTCGCCTCGACACGTGTCGTGCTGGTCCATGGGCACGAGGGGGGGGAGGCCGCGGGCAAAGTGATCGAGGCCTTCGGTGCCTTCCTCATAGGCGGCAACTTCGCCGTCGGCATCTTCGTCTTCCTGATCCTTGTCATCATCAATCTGGTGGTGGTGACCAAGGGGGCAGGGCGCGTTTCCGAAGTCTCCGCGCGTTTCACGCTGGATGCGCTGCCCGGCAAGCAGATGGCCATCGACGCCGACCTCGCCGCCGGGCTCCTGACGGCCGACGAGGCCAAGGCGCGCCGCCGCGAAGTGGCGACCGAGGCCGATTTCTATGGCTCGATGGACGGCTCTTCCAAGTTCGTGAAGGGCGATGCGATCGCCGCGCTGCTGATCCTGGGTGTCAACATCATCGCGGGCTTCTGCCTGGGCATGATCAGCCACGAGATGTCGGCGGGCGACGCGGCGCAGACCTACATCACGCTCGCCATCGGCGACGCGCTGGTGGCGCAGGTGCCCTCGCTGCTGCTCTCCATCGCGGCCGCCGTCATCGTTACACGCGTCGCCGACACGCGTGACCTGGCCGGACAGATCGGCGGTCAGTTCGCTAGCCCCGAAACCTGGCTTCCGGTGGGTGTGGTGCTGGGCGCCATCGGCCTCATCCCGGCCATGCCGCAGACGATCTTCCTGCCCGCTGCGGGGCTTGCCCTGTGGCTCTGGCACGCCTTGCGAAAGCGCGCTGCGCGCGCGGCGCTGCCCGCCGAAGTCGTGCCCGAGCCGGTCGACCCGGCGCGCATCGAGCTGGAGGACGTTTCCGACCATACCCTCGTCACTATCGAGCTGGGCTACGGCCTCGTGCAGCTGGTCGATGCGCGCCACGGCTCGCCGCTGGTCAGCCGCGTGACCGGCGTGCGCAAGCAGCTGAGCCAGGCCTTTGGCTTCATCGTGCCGCAGTTTCGCGTGCGCGACGCGCTCGACATGGCGCCACACGACTACCGCATCGTGCTGGGCGGCGTGACCCTTGGCGGATCGAGCGTGCGCGCCGACAGGGTGCTCGCCATCGATGCGGGTGAGGCGCGCAAGGGCCACACCTTGAAGGGCGAGGAGACGCAGGACCCCAGCTTTGGCTGCCCCGCGCTCTGGATCGACCCCGCCGCGCGCGACCACGCCATCGCCGAAGGCTTCCTGACGGTGGATGCGGGGACGGTGATCGCGACCCACCTCAACCAGTTGCTGGCCGAGCGCCCGCAGGACCTGCTTGGCCCCGACGAGGTTCGGATGCTGATCGATGCGCTGAAAGACCACGCGGGCAGCCTGATCGAGACGATCACGCCGCAGCCGCTTTCGCTCGCCGCGTTGACGCGCCTTCTGCGCAACCTCTTGGAAGACGGTATTCCCATCGCCCACCCGCTGCCGATCCTTGCCTCGCTGAGCCGCGCGGTGCAGCAGACGGTGGAGCACGACCGGCTGGTCGAACTGGTGCGTGCGGATCTGGGGGCGCTGATTGTGGGCCGGGTGTGTCCGCCCAACATACGCCTGCCCGTGGTCACGCTCGACGCGGGGCTCGAAAGCGCGATTGTCTCGGGAATGATGGACCCAGTCACCGGGCAGCCGGTGATCGAGCCCGACCTTGCCGCCACCATCGGCCAGCGCGTCGCTGAGCTTTCCGACAGCCGCGGGGCGCAGGCGATCCCGCTCGCGCTCGTGGTGCAGCCGCGCGCGCGCCGCGCGCTGGCCCAGCTGCTGCGCCTGCGCGCGCCCAGCTGCCTTGTCCTCTCGATTGCCGAGCTTCCGCCCACCCAGCCCATCGAGGTCATCGACGTGGTGGGCGCGCCGCGTGCGCCAGCGCCGGGCTTGCCGGGACCGGACGGCGCGGGGGCATCGTCGCCTGAAAGTCTCGCGGCATGAAACAGGATCAGACCGTCTTCACGCCGCCGACCTACTCGGTCGGTGCGCGCAGTCCGCGCCTGGGAGGGCATCGGGAGGAAGTGGCCGACCGCGTTCGCCGCTTTCTCCCGATGGTTCGCCGCCTCGCCTGGCACGTCAATGGCACGGGGCGTCCGGGGATCGAGCTGGAGGACTTGATGCAGGCGGGTCTCGTCGCGCTGACGGAATGCGCGCAGAAACATTCGGGCCCGACCGAGGACGGCTTTGCCGCCTACGCCAAGCTGCGCGTGCGCGGCGCCATGGTCGACCTTGTGCGCAAGACCGTGCCGATGTCGCGCGGAGCCAGTGAGCGCCGCCGCCAGATCGAGGCCAAGGAGCACGAACTGCGTGCCGCGCTGGGCCGCGCGCCTTCGCTTGCCGAACTGGCCGAGGCGCTGGGCATGGCCGAGATGGACCTCGCCGCGATGCAGGATTCCAGCCAGCCCATGCGGTTTGAATCCATCGACGAGGTCTATTCCGACCAGAACCTGGCCTTTGCCACCGAGGAGCGCGACAGCCTCGATATCCTGGCCGATGCGGAGATGCGCGAGGCAGTGATCGCGGCGCTGGGCGATCTGCCCGAACGCCTGCGGCTCGTCATCTCGCTCTATTTCGTGGAGGAACTGAACCTCTCCGAGATCGCCGAGGTCCTGCAGGTCAGCGTCCCGCGCGTCCACCAGTTGAAGGCGCAGGCCCTCACCAAGCTGAGGGAGAGCCTGGCCGGAGTGGCGGACATTCTCTAGTCCAGGCCTTAGCGTAAGTGATTCATACTAATATAAAATTTTATCTGATAGGACTGCGGGGTGAAGGCTCAACCATCGCCCTTTTATCACTAGGGCGACGGCGAATATGGATCACGCGATCTGATCGTGCCCCATCCCCGATCACTTTCCGCATTCAGGGAACTCGTCGTAGATGGCGAGTTGCACAAGGTAAAAAGCGAACGTATCTCGCTGCTCTGGATTCTCTCGCACGTACTTGATCACTATGTCGCGCATCTGATCATTTGTGACCGTGTCTCGTACGCAGAAGTATTCTGGGTCTCGATGTCGGATCGTTGCTTGCATGACGATGAATTCGGAAGCGCCGCGGATATAGCCATTGCAGTAAGATCTGGCTGCGTTGTCCGAGGAGGTGCATAATCCGAATAGATTGTTTCCGGTCGCAATCCTCATCTGAGCTGAAACCGGTTGGGTTAGTGAGCAAAGCAGAGCCATAGATACGGCAGTTGCTAAAAGCCTACGCATGCCAATTCTCCCGCTCAGCCAGCCATTCCCATCAGCGCGCCTTGCGCCCACTGCACGATGGCCTGGGGTGGCATCGCGCCTGACTGGCGCGCGATTTCGCGGCCCTTGTGGATGAGCACCATGGTCGGGATCGAGCGGATCGCGTAGCGCCCGGCAATCGCCTGCTCGGCCTCGGTGTCGAGCTTGCCCAAGCGCATCATGGGTTCGAGCCGGGCGGCGGCGGCCTCGAAGGCGGGGGCCATCTGGCGGCAGGGGCCGCACCAGCTGGCCCAGAAATCGACGAGCAGAGGAAGGTCGCCCTTGCCTGCATGAGCATCGAAGTTGGCCGAGGTCAGCACCAGGGGTTTGCCGGTGAACAGGGCGGCGTGACAGTGCCCACAGGTGCCACCTGCGCCCAGCTTTGCGGTGGGGACGCGGTTCGAGGCGCCGCAGGAGGGGCAGACGACGATCTTGCTTTCGAGGCTGGTCATGGGGCGATCTCCTTGACGTTGATATGGGGCGGCGCAGAGCGGTTGGGAAGGGCGTTCAGGCGACGAGGAAGCGCAGCCGCTCTGCCTTGAAGGCGGCGTCAAGCGCGTCGATGACGGCGCGGATGCGTGGCATGTCGCGAAGGTCGCGGTGGACGCCCAGCCAGATCTCGCGCGCGGGGCCAAGGCCTGCGTCCTTCAGGCGCACGACGCCGGGCATCGTTTCGGCGAGGTACTGCGGCAGGCAGGCAATGCCGAGCCCTTCGTGCACCGCCCCTGCCTGCGCGTCGCGGCTGTTGCTGCGGTAGACGACCTGCGCCTCGGGGGCCTTTTCCAGCAGCCAGCGCGCCTCGGCCTGGTGGGCCATGTCGGGCATGACGGTGATCAGGCGGTGGCCGGGATCGGTGAGCGGTTCGGGGTGTGCGGCAAGGTAGTCGGGGCTGGCGTAGAGCGCGCAGACCATCGTGCCCATGCGCCGCGAGATCAGTTCGTTGTGTTCGAAGCGCACCATGCGGATCGCGATGTCGGCCTCGCGCTCGATCAGGCTGAGCGAGCGGGTGTCGGAGAGCAGGTCGATGGTGATGCCCGGATAGTCCTCGCGCAGCTTGGCCGCGGCAATGGGGATGAGCCTGTTGGCGAGCGTCTCGACCGTGGTGAGCCGCACCAGCCCGGACAGCGCCACGTCGCGGCCCTGCACCACGCGTTCGAGTGCCATCGCATCCTCGTCCATGCGCTGCGCGTTGGCGAGCACGCTTTCTCCCAGCGGGGTGAGCTCGTAGCCGTGCGGGGTCTTGAGCAGCAGCCGGGCGCCGCTGCGCTCCTCCAGCGCAACGAGACGGCGGCTCATCGTGCTCTGGCTCAGGCCCAGTTCGCGCGCGGCGCCCGAAAGGCTGCGGGCCCGCGCAATGGCGAGGAAAGTGCGGATGTCGTCCCAGTTCATCGTCCCACCCCGGCGGCGCTTTCTATCCGTTTTTGCATGGAGACTATGCTCATATCGCCAATGGTCATGCAAAACCAGCAGGACTATCTCCATGGACAAGCTTCCAGCGAAGCCCCGGCGGCAAACGGACCCCCCGCAACCGCCTCCCAACTGTTTGCCGCCACTTGTCAAATTCGGAGAAGCACCATGACCAAGTACCTCGTCGTCCGTTCGGCCGCCACCGGCGCCGCTTCCGTCAGCAACCAGCTGATCGACACCTACCTTGCCGAGCTGGGCGAGGACGCCGTCGTCGTTGAACGCAACCTCGACACCGATCCCGTTCCGCACATCAACTCGGGCAGCCTGGTCGGCATCGGCCGCGCGGCGCCTGTCGGTGACAAGATGACCGACGCCTCGCTCGAAGCGCGCGAACTGCAGGACACGCTGATCGCCGAAGTGATGGACGCCGACGTGCTGGTGATCGGCCTTCCGATCTACAACTTCGGTCTGCCCTCCACGCTCAAGGCCTGGTTCGATTACGTGCTGCGCGCCGGCACCACCTTCCAGTACACCGAGCAGGGCCCCGAGGGTCTGGTCAAGAACACCAAGGCGATCGTCGCCCAGTCGCGTGCGGGCAAGTACGACGATGACGCGGGCGTCATCTTCGGCATGCCGCACCTCAAGGGCCTGCTGGGCTTCATGGGCGTGACCGACGTCGAGGTCGTGACCGCCGAGGGCATGGCCTTCGGTCCCGAAGCCGCCGCCAGCGCCATTGCCGACGCCAAGGCCGCGATCACCAAGCTCGCCTGAGCCTGTCAGCCCAGCCCCCTCTAGGAGTTTTTGCACATGACCCGTTCGTTCCTGAAGTCCGCCCTGATCCCGGCTGCCCTGCTGGCCTCGGTTCCCGCCATCCTCCACGCGCAGGCCGCCGATCCCGCGCCCGCCGCGGCGCAGGCCGGCTCCTACAAGGTCGAGACCTCGCACACCCGCGTCGGCTTCTCGGTCATGCACTTCGGTTTTTCCGAGTGGTACGGTGAATTCGCCGATGTGACCGGCTCGCTCTCGATCGACCCCGCCAAGATCGAGAACACCAAGCTGGCCGTCTCGATCCCTGTCGAAACCGTCAGCACCACCAACGCGACGCTCGACGAGGAGCTCGTCTCGGCCGACTGGTTTGACGCCGAGGGGTACCCGACGATCACGTTCGTCTCGACCAAGGTGACGCGCACCGGCGAGCGCACGGCTGACGTGACCGGCAACCTGACCTTCCACGGCGTGACCAAGCCGGTGACGCTCCACGCCAGCTTCAATGCGGGCGGCGTGAACCCGATGAGCAAGGCCTACACCCTGGGCTTCAATGCAACGGGCACGATCACCCGTTCGGACTTCGGCGTGAAGAACTACGTCCCCGCCGTGGGCGACGAAGTGACCCTTCGCATCAGTGCAGCCTTCGAGAAGGGCGAGTAATCCCCCTCCCTCACACGCGCCTTTCCTGAGGCTGCATACGGAAAAGGACATGGCTTCCCGGTGGGGCCATGTCCTTTTCTTTTGGTGGGCGGGAGGTGAACTAGCCGTCGAGGCGCGGCGCGGACGGGCTGTCGAGCGCGACGATCCGCCCCCGGTGCAACGTGAAGGCAGGCGCGTCCTCGTCCGGTTCGTTGACGAGTTCGTCGAACACCAGTTCATAGCGCGCAAGGGCGATGCGGATCTCGTCCTCGCCGGGCCACCCTTGCGCGAGGCGCGTGACGCTGGCGTGGCCAAGAAGGTAGGTGTGGGCGATCTCTTCCTCGCGCGACATGCTGTCACTCGTGGCAAGGGTGGAGTGGGCGCGCTCGAGCATGAGGGGATGGCCACAGGCATGCAGGACCTGCGCGATAAGCACGTCAGCAAGTATCAGGGCATCGGCCGGGCTCGCGGCCGCGTGCGCCTGAAGGGCGCGCCAGTCGCGAATGAAGCGCTGGCGCTGCTCGGGCAGCAGCGGCACACGCGCGCGAAGCTCCTCATCTGTGGATAGAGGCGCCGGGGCGACATCGGGCTTTGTCGCCTGGGGGCGGGCCATGCGCTTTCGTGCACGCAGGTAGCCTAGCGTCGCAAGGCCCACGCTCCCAAGCAGCATCGCGACGCCGGTCGCGAGGATGAGGTTGGCAAGCCATTCGGCCATGGGCAGGTCGGTCACGGCACACCTCCGGGTAGAGCGCGGCGCGATCCGGCAAATGCGGAGAAACGGGCAGCGCGATTTCGTGATCTACCTAATGCAACCGCAGAATGGCCGTGCGGTTCCCGGAAAAGGCCCGTACTTCGCCCCCAGGCGGCGCGTTCGAGCACTCAGCCGCTGGTAGCCCTTTCGGTCAGAAGTGCGGGCGTGAAGACCTGGGGCAGGACTTCCCCCGGACCCTGCGGAGGGTACCAGACGTAGAGCGGGACACCGGCGGCACCCTGCTCGGTCAGGTAGCGGGTGATCTCGGGATCGCGCCGGGTCCAGTCGCCGCGCAGGACGACGACACCGGCCGCCTCGAAGGCGGCTCGGGTTTCCTCGCGCTCGATGGCGACGTTCTCGTTGACCTTGCAGGTGAGGCACCAGTCCGCCGTCATCCACACGAAGACCGGCTTGCCCTCGCCCCGTGCGGTGGCCAGCGCTTCGGCGCTGAAGGGGCGGGTGGCGAGGATCGAGGCGGCCTCAACCGGCTCGGGCGCGGCGGCGGGCAGGAGCGCAAGGCAGGCAAGCGCGTCGAACAGCGCCAGCAGCGCCGCCGGGCGGGCCTTGCGGCCCTTGCGCTGCGCGCGGCCCACCCCGAACAGCGCCAGCACCAGCAGCACCGCGAAGAGCAGCGTGACGGCGAAGTAGACCTCGCCCCCGACCTTCCAGACCAGCCAGCCCAGCGCGAGCGCGGTCAGGCCCATGGGGAGCGCCATCCAGCGCCGGAAGGTCGTCATCCACTTGCCGGGGCGGGGCAGGCGGGTGCGCAGCGCGGGCACGAAGGCAACCGCGAGGAAGGGAAGGGCAATCCCCAGCCCCAGCGCGGCAAAGAGCGCAAGGGCGGGCGCCACCGGCAGCAGCAGTGCCGCGCCCATCGCGCTTGCCATGAAAGGGCCGGTGCAGGGCGTTGCCACGAAAGCGGCGAGAAGCCCGGTCGCAAAGGCGCCTTGCGGGCTGCCCTCGCTGGCAAAGCCGGGGACGGCAAATTCGAACAGGCCCAGGAGATTGGCGGTGATCGTGGCGGCCAGCAACAGCAGCGCGACGACCACGACCGGCTCCTGGAGCTGGAACGCCCAGCCCACCTGTTCGCCCCCGGCGCGAAGCGCGAGAAGAACCCCGCCAAGCGCAAGGCAGGCTACGACGACGCCCGCGGTATAGGCGAGCCCCTCGATCCGGGCGTGCGCTTCGCTTTCGCCCGCCCGTGCGAGCGAGAGGGCTTTCAAGGAGAGGATCGGGAAGACGCAGGGCATCACGTTGAGGAGGAGCCCCCCTGCCAGCGCGGCAAGCAGCAGCCAGGGCAGGGCGGGCAACTGGGGCGTGTCCGCGCCCTTGATCGGGGTCCCGCCTGTGGGAACGGTGCCCGCCTTGGCCGTGAAGGCGAGGCCATTGCCGAAACCGTCGAGCTTGAGCACGCCGTCGAGGACCTCGGGATCGCGCGGCGCGAAGTCCGCGCGCGGGATGGTGACGAGAAGGGTGTCGTTCTTGCGGGCGAAGGTCTGCGGGGCGGCGTAGTCGACCACCTTGTCCTGGGCGAGGAAGACATGCGGATTTTCCAGCTCGACCGAGGCGGGGAGCGGGATGGCGAGGCGCAGCGCCTTGGCGTCCAGCGCCTTGGTAGCTGGCGCGTCGAGCGGGGCGGGCAGCGCGCGCTGCCACTTGGCAAAGCGGGCCTCCGCCTTGGGATCGGACGCGCCCAGCACAACCTCGGTCGCGAGCTCGGCGCGCTCGGGCACGCAGATTTCCTCGGTGCAGGCGAGCCACTGCGCCTTGACGCGCACCGGGATGCGCGCGCCGGGCTTGGCATCGGCTGGCAGGGTCAGGGGCACGAGCACCGCGTAGTCGCTCTCGTAGACGTGGTTCATCAACCCTGCGACAAGCAGCGTGTGCGGCACCGGGTAGCGCTGTTCGCCAGCGCGCGCACCCTCGGGCAGGCTCCAGTCGAGCTGCATGCCCAGACCCGCATCGCCCGGATTGAGCCAGTAGCCGTGCCAGCCTTTTTCGGGGCTCATGGCGATGGCCAACGTGGTTTCCTGGCCCGCCTCGGCGCCAGGCGCGGCTACCAGTGTGGCCGCGATATGGTTGGGGGCGGCCAGGGCCACAGGGGCCAGGACAAGCAGGGTGAGCGCGGCAAGGAGTTGACATATACGTGTCAAAAACAGGCTATAACGACGCGAATTCATAGAACTTACCTTGCGCCCCACGTGCGAGATCCCGGCCGTTCGTTCCCTTCGGAATTGTCGGCCCTCCCGCCTGTGCCCGGTGCGCGCCGACAATTCAAGGAACACCCATGCGCCTGCGTCTTTCCACCCTCGCTCTTGCGACCGGCCTTGCCACAGCCGCGATGGCCACACCGGCCCTTGCCCAGGACGCCGCGCCCGAAGCCCAGGCCGCGCCCCAGCTGATCGTGGCGATCTCGGTCGACCAGTTCTCTTCCGACCTTTTTGCGCAGTACCGCCAGCGCTTCTCCAAGGGCTTCACCCGCCTGCTGGACGGTGTCGTGTTTCCCTCGGGCTACCAGTCCCACGCCGCGACCGAGACGTGCCCGGGGCACTCCACGCTCCTGACCGGCGTTCACCCGGCGCGCACCGGCATTCCGGCGAACGGCTGGATGGACCCCGCGCTCGCGCGCGCCGATAAGGAAATCTACTGCGTCGAGGACGAGCGCGATCCGCGCAGTTCGTCCGACAAGCCGGTGGTCAGCCCCGTGCACCTCAAGGCGCCGACGCTGGGTGACCTCATGAAGACGCGCGATCCCCGCACGATCAACGCGGCGGTCTCGGTCAAGGACCGCGCCGCCGTGATGATGAGCGGGCACGACACCGATGCTGTCTACTGGTTCGGCGAGGAAGGCTACACCACCTTCCTCGACCGCAAGGTCTCGAAGAGCGTTGCGGCCTACAACGCGCAGATCACCCGCAAGGTCGCGGCCGGGGCCCCCGAGATGCCGGTGCCGGGCGATTGCGCCCGTCTCGACCGCGCCACGCCCATCGGCGATTTCACCATCGGCACCTACAAGTTTCCGCTGAAGGCGGGCGATTACGAAGCCTTCTCGGAGAGCCCGCGCGGCGATCTCGCCACCGCGGACATGGCCGTGCGCCTCGTCGATGAACTGGGCATGGGCAAGGACGCTGTCACCGACCTGCTTTCGGTCAGCTTCTCGTCCACCGACAAGGTTGGCCATGCCTTCGGCACCGAGGGCGTGGAGATGTGCATCCAGATGAACACGCTCGACACCGCACTTGGCACGCTGTTCGACGCGCTCGACGCGCGCGGGATCGACTACGAGGTGGTGCTGAGCGCCGACCACGGCGGCTTCGATGCGCCCGAGCGCCAGCAACTGCGCGGCAACCCGCATGCGGGCCGCGTCGATCCCTCGCTGACCGCCGCCGCACTCGAGGCCGAAGTGGCCCGCCGCACCGGCGTGACTGTCCCCAGCGGGCACCTCTTCTACGGCGCCGGGGAATCGGGCAGCGTGTGGCTCGCGCCCGACCTTGCGGGAGTAAGCAAGCAGACCGTGGTGGCAAGCCTGCTCGACGTGCTGCGCGCCAATCCGCAGATCGAAGCCGCTTTCGCACATGAGGAGATCATGGCCGAGCCGATGCCCGAAGGCGCGCCGCAGGACTGGACGGACCTCCAGAAGGTGCGCGCGTCCTATGTGCCGGGGCGTTCGGGCGAGGTGCAGATGCTGACCCGCCGCGGGATCGTGCCCGGCAAGGCCAAGCCCTTCAAGGTCGCCAGCCATGGTAGCCCGTGGGATTATGACCGCCGCGTGCCGATGCTGTTCTGGCGCGCCGGGATCCAGGGTTTCGAGCAGCCCGATCCGGTCGAAACCGTTGATATCGCGCCTACTCTTGCCGCCACCGTCGGGCTCTCCGCTCCCGAGGGCACGTGGGATGGAAGATGTCTCGACATTGATGCGTCGGAGGCCGATAGCTGCTCTTCATGAGCGACTCGGATATACGCATCCCGACTGGCGCGAAGGAGCGCCGCGATCTCATCATCCTGGGCGGTGGTCTCGTCGGCATGACGCTGGCGCTGGCCGCGGCCCGGGCCGGGATCTCCAGCCACGTGATCGACCGTGCCGACCCGGCGGACCTCGTTGCCGAGGGCGCGGACGGTCGCGCCTCGGCGGTCTCCACCGCAAGCTGGAACCTGTTCTGCAATATCGGCCTTGGCAAGCGGCTTGAGCCGCTGGGCTGTGCGATCGATTCGATCGCGGTGACCGATGGCATGAAGCCGGGTCGGATCGACTTCCAGCCCAAGCCGGACGAGGGCACGCTGGGCCGCATGTACGCCAACCGGGACCTGCGCATCGCGCTGTTCGAGGCGGCCAAGGACGAGCCCAACATCGCCTGGCACGTCAAGACTGAGGCCGTGCGCCGGGATCGCGGTCCCCACGGTGTCGAAGTCGAGCTGAGCGACGGGCGTATCCTAACCTCCTCGCTGCTGGTGGCCGCCGAAGGGCGCCAGTCGCCCACGCGCGATGAGGCCGGGTTCTCGATGGCGAAGTGGGACTACCAGCACCGCGCGATGGTGACGGGGCTCTTCCACTCCAAGCCGCACGGCGGCACGGCCTGGGAAATCTTCTATCCGGCCGGGCCCTTCGCGCTGCTGCCACTGCTCGACGACGCGCAGGGGCGCCATCGCAGCGCGCTGGTCTGGACGGTCGCCGAGAAAGACGCAAAGGGCGTCATCGCGATGAGCGATGCGATGTTCCTCAGCGAAGTTGCCGAGAAGATGCACGGTGTCCTTGGCGATATCGAACTCTCGGCCCCGCGCATGAGCTATCCCTTGCGCTTTCATCATGCCGTGAACGTGGTTGACGAGCGCCTTGCGGTCATCGGCGATGCCGCGCACGGCATGCACCCGATTGCCGGGCAGGGCCTCAACCTGGGCCTGCGCGACGTGGGCGCGCTGGTCGAAGTGCTGAGCGAGGGCATGCGCCTGGGCCTTGAACCGGGCGATGCGCAACTGCTGGCGCGCTACGAGAAGTGGCGCAGCCTCGATTCGGTCATGGTCATGGCCGCGACCGACACGCTTACCCGCCTGTTCGGCATTCCGGGCCGCGTGCCAAGTGCCGTGCGCCGCCTGGGCATGGGCGCGGTCCAACGTCTGCCTGCCCTCAAGCGCTTCTTCATGGACGAGGCGCGGGGCATGTCCGGCAAGCTTCCCGAGCTTCTGCAGGGCTAGGGACGAGGGCGCCCCGGCGTTCAGAGTGTCAGTCAAAGGGGGGGCACGTGAATTCTTCAAGGGGGTATTACCCCTTGACCCCAAACTCGGCGACCTCACCTTTCCCAGCCAACGCAGCGCGAGAGTTTTGAACTCGACAGTTCGGGGAGCCCGAGGGCGATGGCCCTCGGATATTTCTTTCTGATCTTCGACTCTTTCTTGACGCAAGTTTGGCGTTTGCGCGCGACTTTCCGTCAGCTCCAGGATTCCGGCCGACGTGCCCGGCCGGACAGTATGAAGTGCACACCCTCAGGATCGAACGTGAGCCGGGCCTCGCCCTCGAAATAGCCTGCGACGATCCGTTCGATCAGGGTGGAGCCGAAGCCTCGCTCGGTGGGCACTTCAACCTGCGGGCCGCCGCGCTCGGCCCATTCCAGCGTGCAGGCTGCGTCCGCGCCGTTCCAGGTGAGCGCGATGGTGCCGCCCGTCTGGGAAAGCGCGCCGTATTTGGTGGCGTTCGTCGCCAGTTCGTGGAGCCCAAGCGCGAGGCCGAGGGCCTGGCGTGCGCCAAGGAGCAGCGGAGGACCGGACAGCACGAAGCGCGGGTCGTTCTCGCCCTGCATATGCGGGCCCAGGGCTGCCGAAATGAGCGCGCGCACGTCGATGTCATCGAGGGCCGAACGGGTCAGCACATCCTGGGCCCGTGCCAATGTCAGCAGGCGTGCATCAATGGCCTTGCGCGCCTGCTCGACATCGGGGCTGCGGCGCAGTGTCTGCGCCACGATGGACTGCACGATGGCGAGCGTATTCTTGACCCTGTGGGTCATTTCCATGGCGATTTCGTGCTGTCCGGCGCGCAGGCGCTCGGCTTCGGCATGGGCGGCGCGGCTCTTTTCCAGCGCGGTGCCCAGTTCGATCTGCGACATCGCCTGGCGCGCGAGTATCCGCAGCATGCGTATCTGCTGCGCATCCAGAGTGCGCGGCTCATGGTCGATCACGCACAGCGTGCCCAGCGCATGCCCGTCGCGTGTCACGAGGGGGAAGCCTGCGTAAAAGCGGATGCCCGGCTCTGCGGTCACGAAGGGATTGTCCGCGAAGCGCGGGTCACGGCGGGCATCGGGAATGATGAAGGGGGCATCCCCCCGGATCGCGAACTGGCAGATAGAGACATCGCGCGGAGTTTCGGAAATGTCCATTCCGATGCGCGCCTTGAAGAACTGGCGCTCGGCTTCGACGATATTGACCAGAGCGATGGGGACGTCGCAGATTTCCGCGGCCATGGCGACGATGTCGTCGAAGTCCTGTTCCGGTTCGGATGTCAGGGAATAGCGCGCAAGCGCCTCGAGCCGGGCGCTCTCCATCGGATCGGCCCGGCTCTGGTCGGATGTGTCGGTCATGTCCGCTGCTCTCTCGGGCTCAGTCTTCGCCCGATCCGGCGTCATCCTCAGCGGCTTGCGTCGGGCTTCCCTGGCTGGGCGTTGCAAGCGGGCTGGGCTGGTCGATGGAGCGGCCCTCGGCGTCCTTGAGGCGCCGGGGTTCGAGCATGGCGGTCGTCTCGAGCAGGCTCAGCGCCTTCTGGGCGTTCTCGTAGCGATGCGCATCGGCGATCCAGTTGTGTGCAGCCTCTGCGCCGGGCAGGCGTTCCACTTCGCGGATAGCCCCGTCAATGCGGCGCGCGGTCAGCATGATGCGCGCGCGCTCGATCCGGGCGCGGGGCGAGACCAGCGCGGCGGAATCGCGGCGCACCGTGAACAGCGAGGACAGCTCGCCCCGGGCGCGGTCCCAGAAGCTGATGTCGCGCCCCGAAACGCTCAGTTCGGGGGAGAGCGCCTCGAGCCGCGCGCTCAACTCGTCGATTGTCACCGGCTCCTTGGAAAAGGCGATGATCGTTTCGACCGCGCGGGGTTGGGCGTCCATGAAGCGAAGGCGCAGTTGGTCAGCGACGTAGCTCAGCGGCTCGCCGCGATCGACCATGCGGCGTGCGGCAAAGGCGATCAGCAGGCTTTCGGCGCGCGCGGCGTTGCCCGAAGCGGCGTCGGTCTCGAAATCGATGCGCGAGAGTCGGTTCTCGATCATCGCGAGGCGCCCTTCCATCGTGCCGAGTGCGGCAAGCTGGTCCGGCGAAGGACGCCCGGCGCCGGGGCTCGGCAGGGGAAGGGGATCGGGGATCTCGACGGCCTCGCCGACAACGGCCGTTTCCGCAGCCGGAGCCTCGGACACTTCGGCCGTGGGCAGGACCTGTTCGAGCCAGCCACGCGAGGACGCCCAAGCGACGAAGGCGGCGCCCAGCAGGAAGGCCACGAAGGCGACGAAGACCATGCCGCCGCGCGAACGCGGGCGTGGTCCCGGCACGGTTTCGCGCGCGAGGGGTTGTGTCTCGAAGTCCTGCATCAGGTCTGGCATCAGGTCTGGTTGTCTACTTGTATCGATCCCGAGAAAGCCTCTTGGCACATCTGTGCGGCCAAGGCCAGCAAGGCGGCGTCGCTGGGTTCGGGGGCGCAGCGCACACTCCCCCACGGGCTATGGAGTCGCGCGGATACACGCGGCCCGATGGCCACGAGATGAATGGCGCCTGTCGCTAGGCCCCATTTTCGGCATAGATCCTCGAAACGGACCGCCGCTTCGCCCGAGTGGAGAAGAACCAGGACAGCGCCCTTCGACATATCGCGCAGGCGTTGCCGCAGGGCCTCAGGGGCAGGCAGCGCCTCGCTGGCGTAGACCTCGCGCGTGGTCATGGTGACGCCTTCGGGCAGGTGAAGCGCCACCCGTTCGCGCCCGGCAAGGCGCAGCAGGCGGCGGTGTTCGGGCGCCAGCGTATCGAGGACGGACTGGAGTCCTCCACGGCCGGTACAGACTACGTCGAGCCCGGCGGCCCGCGCGGCCTCGGCGGTCTTCTGGCCGACCGCATAGGCGGGTTTGCCACGATAGAGGTCGAGCGCGGCGCCGCCATGGCGCAGCGCGTTCGCGCTTCCCAGCACGAGCGCGTCGATATCGTTGCAGGCCGGGGCATCCCAGGCTTGCGGGCGCACTTCGAAGAGCGGATATGCCTCGGCGGCGAGGCCCAGCTTGCGCGCGGCCTCCAGGCTTGCCTGCGCGCCCGGCTGTGGTCGCAGGATGAGGACGGGGAGGGGCAGGGAGGCGCCTGGGGCGCTCACGCCGGCGGGCCGGTGAAATGCACGGTGACGGCCGGGCTTGCGCGCGACAGGAGGTCGGCAGCAAGGTCGGCGGGGCCCGTCAGGTCGCCCGAAGCGAAGCGGGCCTCGCCCTCGATCCGCTCGCCGCCGTCCGGCGCATAGATCGCCGCGCGCATGTGGAGCTGTTCGCCTTCATGGCGGGTGAGAACGGCAATCGGGCTGTGGCAATTGCCGCCGAGCCCTTCGAGGAGGGCACGCTCGGCCAGAACCGCGGCGCGGCTGGGCGCATCGTCGATGGCCGAGAGGAACGCGGCGGTGCGCGCATCGTCGGCGCGGCACTCGATCAGGATCGCGGCCTGCGCGGGGGCCGGGAACCAGTCCTCCTCGTCGAGGGGGTGGCCCGTGCCGGTTTCGCCCAGGCGCTTGAGGCCGGCTGCGGCGAGGAAAGTGGCGTCGGCCTCACCTGCAGCGAGCTTGGCAAGGCGCGTGGCGACATTGCCGCGAAAGGTCACCACCTTGCAGTCCGGCCGGGCGTGGAGAAGCTGTGCCGCCCGGCGCGGCGCGCTTGTCCCCACGACCGCGCCCGAAGGCAACGCGGCGATGCTGGCCGCGCCCACGAGCACGTCACGCACGTCCTCGCGCGGGAGCACGGCGCCGATGGCAAAGATTTCGGGGCGCAGCGTCTCCACATCCTTGGCCGAATGCACCGAAAAGTCGATTTCCCCTTCGGCCAGCCAGGCGTCGAGCTCCTTGGTCCAGAGCGCTTTTCCCCCGATTTCGGCCAGAGCGCGGTCCTGGATGCGATCTCCGCTGGCAGTCACGGCCACGATCTCTATATGCGCAGGATTGATTCCATGCGCCTTTGCCAGGCGGTCGCGGGTCTCTTCGGCCTGGGCCATGGCAAGAGGCGAGCGGCGGGTGCCGAGGCGGAAGCGCGGATTGGGCGCGGTGGTCTGGGTAGTCATCGTGGAAACCGTGCTAGCGCCTGGGCGCTTCAAGGAAAAGGTCGTTCGGCCAAAGTGAGCGAGGTAGCGTGAGGATGACGATTGTCCTCGGAATAGAAAGCTCGTGCGACGAGACCGCCGCGGCGCTGGTGACGGCGGACCGTACGATCCTGGCGCAGCGCATCGCGTCGCAGGACGAGGAGCACAAGCCCTTTGGCGGCGTCGTGCCCGAGATCGCCGCGCGCGCGCACGTCGAGCGCCTTGCGCCGCTGATCGAGGGTACGCTGGCCGATGCCGGAATGCGCCTGGACGAGGTCGACGCGATTGCCGCAACGGCAGGTCCGGGCCTGATCGGCGGGGTCATGGTCGGGCTGGTCTCGGCCAAGGCGTTGGCGATGGCGACAGGCAAGCCGCTGATCGCGATCAACCACCTGGAAGGCCATGCCCTTTCGCCCCGGCTTGCCGATGCGAGTCTGGCCTATCCCTATCTCCTGCTGCTCGTTTCGGGCGGGCACTGCCAGATCCTGCTGGTTGAGGGCGTGGGCAAATTCCGCCGCCTTGCAACGACCATCGACGATGCGCTGGGGGAAGCCTTCGACAAGTCGGCCAAAGTGCTGGGACTGGGCTATCCGGGCGGTCCGGCGCTGGAGCGCCTGGCTGCGAGCGGCGATCCCAAGGCGGTGCCGCTGCCGCGTCCCCTGAAGGGCAGCAAGGAGCCGCATTTCTCCTTTGCCGGTCTCAAAAGCGCGGTCCTGCGCGCGCACCAGTCGGGCGAGTACAGCGCGGCCGACATTGCCGCCTCGTTCCAGCAGGCCGCGATCGAGTGCATCATTGACCGTACGCGCCGCGCGCTCAAGGGCATCGCGGATGTTGAACCGACGGCCCTCGTCGTTGCGGGCGGGGTTGCGGCGAACACCGCGATCCGCACCGCGCTGGAAAGACTGGCCGCCGATTTCAAGCTGCCGTTCATCGCCCCGCCACTCAAGCTGTGTACGGACAATGCGGCGATGATTGCCTGGGCCGGTGTGGAACGCCATGCGCTGGGGCAGAGCGATCCGCTCGACGTTTCCGCTCGGCCGCGCTGGCCGCTCGATCCGGACGCCGAGGCCGTGCGCGGAGCCGGAGTGAAGGCATGACAACGATGAATGCAAGCGATCTGGCGGTCGGGGTCATCGGCGCAGGTGCCTGGGGCACCGCGCTTGCTCAGGCGCTGGCCCGCGCGGGGAACCGGGAGGTGAAGCTCTGGGCGCGCGAGGCGGATCTTGCCACGCGCATCAATGATACCCGTGTCAACGACACCTATCTTCCGGGCGCCGAGCTCGATCCGGCGATCCGGGCGACCTCGGACCTTGCCGAGATGGCTGAGCTTCCGGTGCTGTTGGCGGTGGTCCCTGCGCAGTTCCTCGCTTCGGTGATCGGGCAGCTGCCTGCCGCAGAGCGCGATCTGGTGCTTTGCGCCAAGGGGATCGAGGCGTCCAGCGGGCGGCTGATGGCCGAGGTCGCGGCTGAGGCCGCGCCGGGCAGCCGTCTTGCCGTACTATCGGGACCGACCTTCGCGCATGAAGTCGCCGCGGGACTGCCCACAGCCATCACGCTCGCCTGTTCGGGTGGGGAGGCGCAGTGGCAGCGGCTCGCGCCCCTGATCGCGAGTCCCGCCTTCCGGCCCTACTATTCCGACGATGTGATCGGGGCCGAGATCGGCGGCGCGATCAAGAACGTGCTGGCGATTGCCTGCGGCGTTGCCGAGGGGCTTGGCCTTGGCCAGAATGCGCGCGCGGCGCTGATCGCGCGCGGCTATGCCGAGATGCAGCGCTTTGGCCTGGCGCGCGGTGGCCGCGCCGAGACGCTGGCGGGCCTGTGCGGTCTGGGCGATCTGGTGCTGACCTGTTCCTCGACCTCGAGCCGCAACTTCTCGCTGGGCCTCGCGCTCGGGCAGGGCCAGAGCGCCGCCGAAGCGCTGGCGGGCAAGAGTTCGGTCGCCGAAGGGGCGGCCACCGCGCCGATCCTCGATGATCTTGCGCGGCGCGAGGGGCTAGACATGCCCATCGTCGCCGCGGTCCGCCGTCTTCTTGAAGGCGCCGCACCGGCAGGTGAAGTCGTCGCCGACATCCTCTCGCGCCCCTTGCGCTCCGAGCAGGAGCGCCTGGGTTGAACGACACCGTTTCGCGCGCCGAGGCTGGCCGGGACAAGCAGGACGGCGATGATATCGCCGCTCTGGCCAAGGGCGGGCGCACCAATTTCCTGGGCTTTTTCCTGCGCCTTGCCGCGCGCATTCCCTTCCTGTTCATTGCCGGGCGGGCGGCGGCCTATGGGCCTGCCGCGCTCGGACGTTTTGCTTCTGCGCTCGTCATCATCGAACTGACCGCGATGGTCTGCACGATGGGTGAGAAGCGCGGGCTGGCCCAGCGCATGAGCGAGGCCGAAGGCAAGGAACTGCCCGCCAACACCGTCTTCGATGGCGTGGCGGTCTCGCTACTGGCCTCGTGTGCGGCGGCGCTGTTCTTCTGGTTCGTGCCCGCCCCGATGTTCCCGGGCGGCACCTATACCCAGATCGACCGGCTGATGGTGATCGCGATCCCGCCGCTGGCGCTGACCGAGATCTGGCTGGCCGCGCTCGCCTATCGCCTGCAGATCAGCCCGACGGTCTGGTCGCGTGCCATCGTCGAGCCCTGGACGATCTCGATCATGGCGGGCCTGATGATCTTCGTCGCGCCCGAAAGCGGGCTTTCGCTCGCCTATATCGCGTCGATCTTTGCCGCCGCGATCACCGCCTTCGTGCCCTTTATCCGCGCTTATGGACTGCCGCGTGGCTGGCGCCCGCGCGCGGGCGTCATGCGCCGCCTCGCCGTGCGCTCGATGCCGATTGCGCTGGCCGATACGATCGAGTGGGGCACGCGCCGTGTCGACGTGCTGCTGCTGGGCTTTCTCGCGCCGCCCTCGGCGGTTGGCGTCTACTACGCCGCGCAGCAGGTCGCGAGCCTTCCGCAAAAGCTCAAGACCAGCTTCGAGCCGGTGCTGGGGCCGGTCATCACCCGCGCGCTCAAGCGCAAGGACTACGGCGCGATTGCGCGCCAGGTCAGCCAGGTGGGCTTCTGGATCATGGCTGCGCAGGCCGCCATCGCGCTGTCACTGGGCATCACCGGTGAGGGCGTCATGGGCCTGATCGGGCGCGAATTCGTGGGCGGGACAGGCGCACTGGCGCTTCTGCTCGCCGCCGAAGTTGTCGCCTCGACCGCGGTCGTCAGCGAGGCGGCGCTGATCTACGTGCACCGTGTGCGCAATCTGGGCGTGTCGCTCGCGACCATCGGCTTCCAGGCGGTCCTGACGTTCGCCGGGATCCTGCTCATGCAGCACCTGGGGTACAATTCGCTGTTCCAGGCCGCAGCGGCGGCGGGCGCGCTCTTCATCGCGCTGGGGCTGGCCTCGGTGGTGAAGGCGAAGATGCTCGCGAAGTTCCTGGGCCATCCGATCAACAACTGGCGCTGGCCGCTGCTCTGGGCGGCAGCCCCCGCGGTGGCGATCGGCTTTGTCTTCACGCAGTATCTGCCCGAGTGGGTGGAACTGGCGATAGGCATCCCCGCGATCCTGGGTTCCTACCTTTTTGTCATATGGAAGAAGGCCTTCGGGCCGGAAGACCGCAAGCTGTTCCAGAAGACCAAGTCGGACTGATCGCCGCTTCCCTTTCGTATCGTCGCGTGCAGGGCTCGTTCAGTCGCGATTAACGGGCGCGGTGGCGTTCTCGTTTTCCTGCAACGGGACGAGGGGATGGGTTTATGGTGGTTCGCAAGGATCTGACGGGCCGTGTGGCGAGGCTGGGGCTGGTGCTTTCGGGCCTCAGCCTTCTGGCCGCGTGCGGCGAAGTGGCGGACGCGCCGCCCCCTCCACCGTTGGCAATCGCGCCGCCACCACCGCCTCCGCCGCCGCCACCTCCGGCTCCACCACCCGGTATCGTCCCTGCGCCTTCGACGCCGTCTGCCGTCACCGTCACTGGGGCAAGGCTTGCGGATTCGATGCAGGACAGCCGCTTCGTACCGCCCGTGCAGGTCCCCACGCAGCCCGGGCGCGAGCAGTACGAAGGCGAAGAAGTCTCGGCGGTGAAGCGCGTGGCGCAGGCGCCCGTCTCCACGTTCTCGGTCGATGTCGATACCGGCGCCTACACCAACACCCGCCGCTTCCTGACGCAGGGCCAGCTGCCCCCGGCGCGGGCCGTGCGCACCGAAGAGTTCATCAACTACTTCCGCTACGATTACCCGGCGCCCGACAGCCGCGAGGCTCCGTTCTCGGTCACCACGGACATGGCGCAAACGCCCTGGAACTCCGAAACGCGCCTCTTGCGCATCGGCCTTCGCGGCTATGACATCGCGCGCGATAGCCGCCCTCCAGCCAATCTGGTGTTCCTGCTCGACGTTTCGGGGTCAATGCGCGCGCCGGACAAGCTCCCGCTTCTCAAGACCGCGCTTTCGGGGCTGGCCGGGGAACTGGGCGAACAGGACCGTGTCTCGATCGTGGTCTATGCAGGCGCTGCCGGGCTGGTCCTGCCGCCCACCAACGACACGCGCAAGATCCGGGCCGCGCTCGATACGCTGAGCGCGGGCGGTTCGACGGCGGGCGCGGCGGGCCTCAAACTGGCCTACAACATCGCGCGTGACAGCTTTATCGAAGGGGGCGTCAACCGCATTCTCATCGGCACCGATGGCGACTTCAACGTCGGGATCACCGACCGCGAGGACATGATCGCGATGATCGAGAAGGAGCGCGACGCCGGGATCACGCTGACGACGCTCGGCTTTGGGCAGGGCAACTACAACGAGGCGTTGATGGAGCAGGTCGCCGACCATGGGAACGGCAACTACGCCTACGTCGACAGCGCGCTCGAGGCGAAGAAAGTGCTGGGCGACCAGATGGCTTCCACGCTCTTCACCATCGCCAAGGACGTGAAGATCCAGGTCGAGTTCAACCCGGCACTCGTCAGCGAGTACCGGCTGCTGGGCTACGAGAACCGGGCATTGCGCGAGGAGGACTTCGAAAACGATGCGGTCGATGCAGGTGACATCGGGGCGGGGCACCAGGTGACCGCGCTCTACGAGATCGTGCCGACAGGCGCCAAGGGCTGGCTGCCCGAACGGCGCTACGAGGACACGCCGAACACGGCCGCGCAGGCCCGGGCGCAGGAACTGGCCTTCGTCAAGCTGCGCTACAAGCTGCCGGACGGCACGACCTCGAGGCTGATCGAGCGGCCGGTCCCGGCAAGCCTCGTGGCCAGCGCCAAGGCGCCGCGCGGCGACTTCGCCTTTGCCGCGGCGGTTGCGGCCTTCGGGCAGGATCTGCGCGGGGATACGCTCCTCAATGGGTTCGATGAGGGGGACGTGGCGCGCCTCGCCGGGCAGCCCGATGACTACTGGCGCCAGGAATTTGTGAAGCTGGTGGGACTTGCCGGGGCATTGAAGGGCGATTGAGCAGTCTTGGAGGCTGACAGGGACGCGCGATCGCTCTAGGCTTGGCCCATGAATCCGCGTAACGCCTTGATTGCCGGGGCAGGTGCTGCCCTGTGCCTGCTCCTTTCTGCCGCTGGCATGGTTCTGAACGGCCCCGGCTTTGTCGCCGGGCTCGAACGCGAGGCGCAGGCCGCGCGCAGCGGTGTCGAGGGGGGCGACGGGGTCGAGCTGGCCTTCAAGGACCGCTACGGCTGGCTGACGCGCCACCCGATCCTGTCGGGCGGCGATGAATTGCCCCAGGTCCTTCGTCAGCAGGTCGCTGCCGGGATCGCGGCAGTGCCGGGTATCGGCGGGATCAGCTGGTCGCGCACGAGCACGCGCGCGGACAATCCCGAGGCGGTCCATTGCCAGAGCGATGTCGAGCGTATCCTCCAGACCCGCACGATCCGCTTCACGCAGTCCTCGGCGCGTCTCGATCCGGCCAGTGGACGATTGCTCGACGAGGTTGCGCGAGCGCTGCGCCCCTGTGTCGGCAGCATCATCGCGGTCACCGGCCACACCGATGAGGGCGGCAACGCCGAGGTCGACAAAGCCTTCTCGCTCGCGCGCGCCGAAGCGGTGCGCTGGGCGCTGATCGGGCGCGGGATCCCGGCCGATGGTCTGCGCGCGGCAGGCGTGGGCGCAAGCCAGCCGATCTCCGGGCTCAACCCGAGCGACCCGGCGAACCGCCGGATCGAGTTTTCGGTGATCGTATCCGCGCCGGTCAAGCCGACCCCCATCGACACGCCGGGACCGGGCTGATGCGTGCAGACCCGGCCCGAACTCGTGGCCTGCTGCCAAGGGCATTGGGATCGGGCGGGCGGGCTGCTATGCGCGGCCCCAACTCCGGCACTTCACGGAAATCGACGCTTGGAAAGGACTGCTGATGCCCTTGTGGCTGGAACTGGCCGTATCGGTGCTGCTCACGTATGGTCTGGGCCTGGGCATCGGCTGGCTCATATGGAAACGAAAAGGATAATATCGTGCTGCAAATGATCGAGGCCAACTGGCTGATCTTCGTTGCCGCCCTGGTGATCGGGATCGTGGTCGCCTTCTGGATCTTCGCGCATGGATCGAAGAAGCCGGGTGAGCGCACGCACCGCCCGGACGTGCTGGACGAAGGCGCCGCGCCCGCCCAGCGCAACCAGGCGCTCATAGATTCCGCGAGCCCCGCCTCGCAATACGACCTGCCCGTACCCGGCGTTGACGATGCCGACACGCGTGAGAAGCAGCCCGCGCATATCGACCCGCCCGCCGCGGCCGGAACCATGGCCGGGATCGGCGAGGTGATTGCCGTTGCGGCGCAGGAAGAGGCGGACGAGGCGCGCAGCCACAAGGCCGAAGAGGAGGTCGTGAAGGTCCCGGAGCCGACCCCTGCAGACGAGGCGCCCAAGGCTGAGGATACGCCTGCAGCTGCCCCTGCCCCCGCGCCGGAAGAACCTGCTCCTGCTCTTGCACCCGCGACGGAGGCGCAGAGCGATGACCTGCGCAAGATCAAGGGGCTGGGCCCCAAGATGCAGAAGCTCCTCGCGTCACTGGGTGTGACGACGTACGCGCAGATCGCCGCCTGGAGCGAGGCGGATCTCGATGAGCTCGATGGCAAGCTCGGCGCCTTCGCCGGGCGTCCGCGCCGCGACAAGTGGGTGGAGCAGGCCCGCCTTCTGGCCGAGGGCAATACGGCGTCTTACGAGGCCGAATTCGGTAAACTCTGAGTTTCATCCGATCGGAAAATGAAGAAAAGGGGGCTTTGGGCCCCCTTTTTTAGTTCCGTAGAAAACATGAACGTATTTTCATGTTTTTCTTTATGTATTTTGCAGATGTCCAATCTGGGCGACCGCGAGGGCTTTTCGGGCTCACTCGATGACTTGTTTATAGTAACTGCCCAAATTTGGAAAGGTGATTTCTTTAATTTAACATTATGTTTACTTACTAATTGCGTTTGGCGTAACTTTCAAGAATGTCACGTCGCATCGCGGCCCCACTGTCGAGGCGCGAGTAAAACATGTGTCCGCCCGGATACTTGTGCAGGTTCACGCGGCTAGCCTGGCCGAAATCGGGCATCTGGTCGATGATCAGCTGCGAGGCGAAATAGGGGCAGGAAAGATCGTCCCAGCCATGCACGATGTCGACGCTCATCTTGGGGTCGATGGCAATGGCCTTGCGCAGGTCCTGAACCGGGCTGTCGGTGTTGTCGCGGTCCCAGGCGCGGTTCACCTCGTAGGACAGCGCGTTGTAGCGCGCGTTGACCTTCCAGCCGACCTGGCGGGTCACGAAATCGACCATGGCCGAAGTGGTGGGCGCGATGAGGGTGGTCAGCAGAGGGTCATTGTACTGCGCGCGCGAACTGGCCGGGAAGGGGTCGTAGGCGGTGAAGTTGCTGTCGTAGACCGAACCGACAAGGCCCTGCGTGCGACGGATCTCGCGCAGGTACGTACCGATGTCGATGCGCCCGTCCATGCGCTGCACCAGTTCGGGATCGAGGCCAGTGAACTCGGCGACGCGGGCCGACAGGCGCGCGGTTGCCGCCTTGTCGCGCGGCCCGGCGATGAAATCGGCCAGGAACTGTGTGCGCAGGTACTCTTCCACCGGGCCCATGTTGCTCTCGTCGAGGTGCTGGCCCTGCCGCTCGAAGTGGCCCGCGGCCATGGCCGGATAGTTCAGCATCCAGGGAAGCGGCGAGAGCGCGGTGTCATCGCCGATGGCCGCCGGATCGAGGTAGGGCGAGACGAGCACCATGCCATTGACGCCAATCCCGATCTGGGTTTGCAGGTAGTAGGCCAGGCGCGGCACGCGGTAGCCGCCGTAGCTCTCGCCGGTCAGGTACTTGGGACTGGCCAGACGCTCTTCCTTGACGAGCCAGTCGTAGATGACGCGGCTGAGGTAGTGGATGTCGGCGTCGGCGGCGTAGAACTCGGCGTTGGTAGTCTTCTCGTCGGCGCGCGAGCGCGAGAAGCCAGTGCCGATGGGATCGATGAAGACAAGGTCGGTGAAGTCGAGCCAGGAATTGGGGTTGTCCTGAAGCACGGCCGGATCGCTGGGGGAATCGCCCTGGGCGCCAAAGGCAACACGCTTGGGGCCGATGGCGCCCAGGTTCAGATAGACCGACGCCGCGCCGGGCCCTCCGTTGAAGGCGAAGGTCACGGGCCGGTTCTCGGCCTGCTTTCCGGGCAGGGTGTACGCCGTATAGACGACCTCGCCGATCAGCTTGCCCTTGGCATCGTGAACGGGGATCGTGCCGACCGTGGCGGTGTAGGACACATTCTTGCCGCCGATGACGGCGCTCTGGCGTACCGAGGCGTCTTCGGGGAGGGGCGGGAGCGAGTCCTCGCTTGCGGTTTCAGCCTTGCTTGCCGAAGCCTTCTCGTCGGCGGCGTGGAGCGCCTGCGTGGCGGGAAGGAGGGCGCTGGTCGCCAGGAGCAGCCCGAGGGCCAGTTGTGCACGTCGCATGGTGAGTAGGTACCTCGCTTGCCGGGATGGGGATGGCAAGCGAGGTACTCTACCGTGTCGCTTCGCAGCGACAAGGCCCGCACAGAGGGATGGGGGACTGCGGGCCTCTTATCGCGGCGTCAGGGCAGCATCGAACCGGTGTCGATGAAGCGCTGGTGCCACGAAAGGGCTTCGGACGGGATCATCGGCGACTGCTGGCCGAACGATTCCTTCTGCGCGCGCGCGAAGTAGTCTTCGAGCATCGGGCGGTAGGTCGGGTGCGCGCAGTTGGCGATGATGACCTTGGCGCGTTCCTTGGGGCTGAGGCCGCGCAGATCGGCAAGGCCTTGCTCGGTGACGATCACCTGCACGTCCTGGTTGATGTGGTCGACGTGGCTGGCCTGCGGGACGATCGCCGAGATCGCACCCTTCTTGGCGACGGACGGCGTCACGAAGATCGAGATGAAGGCGTTGCGGGCAAAGTCGCCCGAACCGCCAATGCCGTTCTGGATGCGCGAGCCCATGACGTGGGTCGAGTTCACCGCGCCATAGATGTCGGCTTCGATAAGGCCGTTCATCGCGATGCAGCCCAGGCGACGCACCAGTTCGGGGTGGTTGCTGATTTCCTGCGGGCGCAGGATCATCTTGTCGCGGAAGAACTCCATCTCGCGGTTCACGCGCTCGGCCGCATCGGGGCTGAGCGAGAAGGCGGTGGCGCTCGCCATCCGCAGCTTGCCCTCGGCGAGGAGGTCGAGCATGCCGTCCTGGATGACCTCGGTGTAGGCGGTCATGCCCTCGAAGGGGGCGTCCATCAGGCCCGAAAGCACCGCGTTGGCGATGTTGCCCACGCCCGACTGGATCGGCAGCAGTTCCTTGGGGATGCGGCCGACCTTTACCTCGTGGGTGAGGAATTCGAGGATGTGCCCGGCGATCATCTTCGCGTTCTCGTCGGGCGGGTTGAAGGGGGCGTTGCGGTCGGGCGAGTCGGTTTCGACGACAGCGACGACCTTGGCCGGATCGACGCGCAGGCAGTCCTCGCCGATGCGCTGGTCGGGACGGGTCAGCGGGATCGGGATGCGCGCCGGGGGAAGCGCGGTGCCGTAGTAGATGTCGTGGACGCCTTCGAGCGCCTCGCTCTGCCAGGAGTTGACCTCGAGGATCACTTTTTCGGCGCGGTCGAGCCAGGTCTTGTTGTTACCGACCGAGGAGGAGGGGATCAGCGAACCATCTTCGCGGATGCCGACGATCTCGATCACCGCGGCGTCGAGCGGACCGAGGAAGCCCTGCCAGGCCATCGGGGCGACCTGGCTGAGGTGCATGTCGAAGTAGTTCATCTGGCCCGAGTTGATCTTCTCGCGGGCGATGGGGTCCGAATTGTAAGGCAGGCGCATGTCGATGCCATCGACCTTGGCGAGCGCGCCATCAAGTTCGGGGCCGGTGGAGGCACCCGTCCACATGCGGACCTTGAAGGGATTGCCGGCCGCGTGCTCGGCCTCGATGTGCGATGCGAGGGCCTGGGGGACAGCCTTGGGGTAACCGGAGCCGGTAAAGCCGCTCATCCCGACCGTGTTGCCGTTGGCAATGAGGCGGGCGGCGTCTTCGGCCGACATGATCTTGGAACGTAGGGCGTTGTTACGAATGCGCATGGCCTCTCCAATTCACCGTGTCTGGGGCCCGTTTGCTCTCACACACAGGAAAGAACAGTGAAAAGCGGGACTCGTGACTTGCGCCTGATGCACGAGTCCTGCCCCTTTTCGGGACCGTGACGGGGGAGGGTCAGCTGCCGATCGCGTCGAGAATAGATCGTGCAATTGCAACAAGTTCGCCTTCACGATTGACCTCGCATTTGAGGAAAATAGTGCGCAGCTGGCTGTTTACCGTTTGCGGGCTGACTTGCCGCAGTGCAGCAATATCCTTGCGCGAAAGCCCTTGGGCAAGAAGCGCGGCGACTTCGCCTTCGGTGTCGGTCAGCCCCATCGCCTGACCCAGCTGCCTACCCATGCGCGCAACCTTTTTTGCGTTTTCAGCGTGGTCGTGGCCCATCCCGGAGGGGCGCAGGGGCCTGAGGCTGACGATGACGCGGGCGCTGAGGCCCAGATGCCAGTCGCCATGGGGCAGGGGGCGCGCGTCGACCAGCATGAGTCCCTTGCCTGTGCGGATCCACAAGTCGGCCGGGCCCGGGTCCTCGCCGGCCAGCGCCTGGCCGATCCGTCGGCCTAGCTGGCGGTCAAATTCGGGGCGCTGGGCGTGTAGGGCGCCGCCCGAGATCTGCAGGGTTTCGGGGCCGAGCAGGCGCTGCGCGGCGGGGCTGACGAAAGTCGTCTTGCCAAGGCCATCGAGCAGGATCGCGGCGGTGTCCATCGCCTCGAGCGAGCCGTGGAGCAGCTTGGCACCGGCGTGTTCGATCGATTCCTGGGTGCGGATGGCCGAGAGGATCGTCGGCGCGACCTGGGCCAGGATGCCCCGTTCGTGTTCGGTGGTGCGCCCTTCGCGTTCGCTGCGCATGATCGCGACGCCGAAGAACAGCCCGGGCTTTTGCGAGAGGACCATCTGCGCGCCGAGTTCGAAATCGTAGCGGCGCGCCATTTCGAGATAGCGCTCGTCGGTGTGCGTGGCCCGGACCTCGTCGTAGTGGTCCTCCCAGGTGAGTTCCATGGGCTTGCCCATCGCGGCGATGCGGTAGTTCGCATCGGGGTTATAGGCGTCGATCTCCTGGATGACCGTCTCGAAATCGTCGGGCGTCTTGTTGACCCAGTTGAAGGCCAGGTGCCGCTCACCAAGAGCAAGGATCTGCGCGCGCGGCGAGCCGGTCGCTTCGGCCAGGCTGTAGAGCGCATGACGCCACCCCTCCGGATGGAAGGGGGCCTGCTCGATCGCGCTGCGCAAGTGCGCCAGCGATTCGCTGTCTATGCACTTTTCCTGCCCCACACCGGGAAATGTGTCGGGATCAGGGATTGTGCGCAAGGGAAACTATGGTTCGAGGCTCATCCCATACCATGATCGTGGCATGCCAAGTCTGCAATTTGCAGACATTGTATCCATGCGACCCGAGGGCTGGTTTCGGCCAATCCTTGCACTGCCCGGGGGCTCCTGGTGAGCCTCCGGGTATTTTTTCAGGCGCTGGCCTATTCCTTGAAGGCGAGGAAGCCGTCGTCAACGGGCACCGTGGAGCCGTTTATCGCCTCGGCCGCGTCGGTGAAGAGATAGGCCGCGACGCTCGCGACCTTCTCGGGCGCGATCAGTTCCCGGTGCATGTGCTGCGCGGCAAGCTGTTCTTTCACGCCCTTATCCGTACCCAGGATCGGGGTATCTATGTAGCCCGGCGCGATGCCGACCACGCGGATGCCGTGTTCGGCCAGTTCCAGCGCGCCCGAGCGTGTCATGGCAATGACCGCCGCCTTGGCCGCGTTGTAGTTGAAGTTCCCGCGCGAGGCGACCGAGCCATCGACCTTGAAGCTGTGCGCGGCAACGCCCAGCGCCTTAACTGCCTCGGCGACCTTGGCCGCGCCCTCGGCGTTGAAGTCGGCCACCACGATCGCGGCACCCATGCGGGCAAGGGCGAGGCAGGCTTCACGGCCGATGCCGCTCGCTCCGCCGGTCACGATGATGGCCTGGTCCTTCAGTTCCACGTCGGGTCTCCTTCGTCTTCGCAGGTTTGCGCGCGGCGGTGGCGTTGCCGCGCGCTAAACCCCTTGAACGATCAGGCCATATCCTTGTTTCACGTATATATTTTGGAGATCAGGCAGGCCTACTTGCCCCACTTCTTGGTCTGCTTGCCATAGCGCATCTTACGCGTGCCCGGCTTGCCCTCGTTTGAGCGCCCGACCAGCGGGGCCTTGTGCTCGCCTTCGGGGAGGCCCAGTTCGCTCGCTTCCAGCTTGCGGATCTCGTCGCGCAGACGTCCCGCTTCTTCGAATTCGAGGTCGGCGGCGGCGGCGCGCATCTTCTTTTCGAGGTCCTCGATATAGGCGCGCAGGTTGTGCCCGACGAGGTTATTGGCCCCGTCCTCGGTCTCGATATCGACGGTAACGCCATCCCGGCTCGCCGTGTCCGCGACGATGTCGGCGATGCGCCGCTTGATCGTCTGGGGGGTGATGCCGTGTTCCTCGTTGTAGGCCTGCTGCTTCTCGCGGCGCCGGTCGGTCTCGGCGATGGCGCGTTCCATCGAACCGGTCATGCGGTCGGCGTAGAGGATGACGCGGCCTTCGGAATTGCGCGCCGCGCGCCCGATGGTCTGGATCAGCGAGGTTTCCGAGCGCAGGAAGCCTTCCTTGTCGGCATCGAGAATGGTGACGAGCCCGCACTCGGGAATGTCGAGGCCCTCGCGCAGGAGGTTAATGCCCACCAGCACGTCATAGACCCCCATGCGCAGGTCGCGGATCAGCTCGATGCGTTCCAGCGTCTCGACATCGGAGTGCATGTAGCGAACGCGCACGCCCGCTTCGTGCATGAACTCGGTCAGGTCCTCGGCCATGCGCTTGGTCAGCGTGGTGACGAGCGTGCGGAAGCCCTTTTCGGCCACCGCCTTGCACTCGGCGATGCAGTCCTGAACCTGGTCCTCGGTCGGGCGGATCTCCACCGGCGGGTCGATCAGGCCGGTCGGGCGGATGACCTGCTCGGCAAAGACGCCGCCGGTCTGCTCCATTTCCCAGCCGCCCGGCGTAGCCGAGACCGCGAAGGTCTGGGGGCGCATCGCGTCCCATTCATTGAAGCGCAGCGGACGGTTGTCGATGCACGAGGGCAGGCGGAAGCCGTATTCGGCGAGCGTGATCTTGCGGCGGTGGTCACCCCGGGCCATCGCGCCGATCTGCGGCACGGTCTGGTGGCTCTCGTCGACGAAGAGAAGCGCGTTGTCAGGCAGATATTCGAAGAGGGTTGGCGGGGGCTCGCCGGGCAGGCGTCCGGTGAGGAAGCGCGAATAGTTCTCGATGCCGTTGCACGAGCCGGTCGCCGCGATCATCTCCAGGTCGAAGTTGGTGCGCTGTTCAAGGCGCTGCGCCTCCAGCAGCTTGCCCTCGGCGTGGAGTTCCTTCAGGCGCTCCTCCAGCTCGAAACGGATCGCCTCGCTCGCCTGTTTCATCGTCGGGCCGGGCGTCACATAGTGCGAGTTGGCGAAGACGCGCACCTTGTCGAGGGTCGGCCCCTTCTTGCCGGTAAGCGGGTCGAACTCGCAGATTTCCTCTATCTCGTCGCCGAAGAACGAGACGCGCCAGGCGGTGTCTTCGTAGTGCGAGGGGAAGATTTCGAGGTTGTCGCCGCGCACCCGGAACGAGCCGCGCGCAAAGGCGACGTCGTTGCGCTTGTACTGGAGCGAGACGAGCTTCCGGATCAGTTCGCGTTGGTCGACTTCGGTGCCCGAGACGACATCGAAGGTCATCGCCGAATAGGTCTCGACCGAACCGATACCGTAGAGGCACGAGACCGAGGCCACGATGATGACGTCGTCGCGCTCGAGCAGGGATCGCGTGGCCGAGTGGCGCATCCGGTCGATCGCCTCGTTCACCGAGCTTTCCTTCTCGATGTAGGTGTCCGAGCGGGGCACGTAGGCCTCGGGCTGGTAATAGTCGTAGTAGGAAACGAAGTATTCGACTGCGTTTTCGGGGAAGAAGTCCTTCATCTCGGCGTAGAGCTGGGCAGCGAGAATCTTGTTGGGCGCGAGAATTAGCGCCGGGCGCTGGAGCTCCTCGATGACCTTGGCCATGGTGAAGGTCTTGCCCGAGCCGGTAACGCCCAGAAGAACCTGCGTCTTGTCCTCGGCCTGCGCGCCTTCCACCAGTTCGGCGATTGCGGTGGGCTGGTCGCCCGCCGGTTCGTACTCGGAGACAATCCGGAAGGTCTTGCCGGGGAGGGATTTTTCGGGGCGCTGGGGCTTGTGCGGGGTGAACGAGCCCGAGGTATCCGGCTCGTCCAGTCCGCGACGGATGATGAGTTCGGTCATGGCGGAACATATGGAGACGGGAGAGCGTCCGTTCAATCTCTTGCTGACAAGAGTGTGTCATTGAACTGTAATGGTTGGTGAGAGGTGCAGCGCGGTGCTAGCCGCGCAGTCCCGCAAGGCGCGGGATTGGCGCGGCGCGCGGGCGTTTCGAGCGAGGAGGACAGGACGATGGCACAAGGCAGAGTTCGTTTTTACCCAGGTCTGGCGCTGGCGACCTTGGCGCTGACGGCTTGCAGTTCGGGCGGTGATGGTGACGCGGGTGCGGCAGATGGGGGCGGACGCGGCGAGCCGCCCTCGCTGGCCGAGATGAAGGAGGCCGCACGAGATCTCGTGAAGCCCGAACCCGGCCTCTATGCGCGCACGATCACGATCGAGAACTTCGAGGCGCCGGGCCTGCCGGCCGAGATTGCAGGGCAGGTGAAGGGCATGATGGCCAGCGATCGCACCGAGAACTTCTGCCTGACCAAGGCTGAGGCGGAAGATGGCTTTCGCGACATGTTCGAGAATGTCGGGGAGACCTCCAACTGCTCCTACGACCGCTTTGCCGTGACGGACGGTGCGCTCGATGCACAGATGACCTGCGCACATCCGAGCCAGGGAACCGCGGTCATGACGTTGCAGGGAACGGCCAGCGCCACCACCTCGGATGTCACGATGGACATGAAGGTGACGGGCGGGCGGGCGCCGATGTCCGAGATGAACATGAAGATGCGCATGGTCTCCGAGCGTACCGGGGCCTGTGAGGATTGAGCCGACACGGTACGATGGACCAAGGCAGGAAAGGATAACGGGAACGTGAAGCAGCCGACGTGGGACACATGGGGGGATATGCGCGGGGAAGTGCTGCGCCGTGCGGCGCTGGCACGCCAGCCGCATCCGCCCGGTGTGCGCAAGCCCGCGCTTGGCCTCTTCGCGCGGGAGTTCGCGTCCTTGTGGGGACGCGGGCGCGGGGCGACTGCCCGGGTCGCGCCCGCGCGCCATCCCCAGCCGGTGATGCTGCTGCCCGGATTCGGCGCACATCCCAAGCGGATGCAGCCGATGGCTGATGCGCTGGCGGCGGCAGGACACGAGGTCCACGAATGGGGCCTTGGCGTCAATTTCGGGCCAACACCGGAGAACTTCGCCTTCCTGATGAAGCGGGTGGGGGCGCTGGCGCGGGCGCATCGTGGTCCGGTCGTGCTGGTTGGCTGGAGCCTGGGCGGCCTCTTTGCGCGCGAGATCGCACGGCGCCAGCCCGAGGCGGTTGCCAAGGTCATCACCATGGGCACGCCCTTTTCGGGCAACCCGCGCGCCAATAACGCCTGGCGCGCCTACCAGGTCATCACCGGCCACGCGGTAGATGCGCCGCCGATCGAATGCGTGCTGGGTGAGAAGCCGCCAGTGCCCACCATTGCCCTGTGGAGCCCGCGCGACGGGGTAATCCATCCCCGCTCGGCCAAGGGCTGGCCTGCCGAGCGCGACCGCGCGGTGGCGATCCGCTGCTCGCACCTCGGCTTTGCCAGCGACGCGCGCGTGATCGGGGAGGTCCTGCGCCAGGTCGACTGCGACGAGGCCGCCTGCGCCGACTAGGTCAGCGGGTCATCGGTCACCTTTGCTACGGGAGAACGGGCCGTGAGCGTGCAGCCAGCCGCCGCGGCAATCAGCAGCGCGATGGCCAGCATCTGCCAGGCTGTCAGGGTCTCGCCCAGAAGAAGGTAGCCCGAAAGCGCGGCCATGGCGGGCGTGGTGCTCGCGACGAGGCCGACGATGCGGGCGGGAAGGGCGGCCATGGCGTGCATCTCCAGTGCATAGGGCAGCGCGCTCGACAGCACTGCCACCATCAGGGCGAGGCCCCAAACCGGCAGTGCGGGCAGGGCGCCCGATCCGCTGGCCAGTGCGGCGGGAAATGTCACGAGACAGGCCGCGACCATGCCCAACGAAACGGCGGAGCCGCTCCCGGCCTGTGCCGCGCGTCGGCCCAGCAGAATGTACAGCGCCCAGCAGGTGGCCGCGCCCAGCGCCGCGAGGAGGCCCACGGGATCGAGCGCATGGGCACGCCCCGGCCAGGGGATGAGGGCAAGGAGGCCAAGTGCGGCGAGGCCCGGCCAGGCCAATTCCTTTGCGCCGCGCGCGCCTCCCAGCGCAATCGCCAGTGGCCCGCAGATCTCCACCCCCACCGCAACGCCCAGGGGAAGGCGCGCGAAGGCCTCGTAAATGAGGAGATTCATGCCGCCCAGCGCGAAACCGTAGAGCGCGATCCACACGGTTAGGTGCCGGGAAAGCCGGGAGAGGCGCGGACGCACGAGAACCAGCAGGATCGCGGCGGCGAGGAGCGTGCGCATGGCCGCCAGTGTCTCGGCGCCGAGTTCGCCGATGAGGCCCTTGGCCAGCGCCGCGCCGACGTGGATCGAGACCTGCGCGGCGAGGATCGCGCCGACCGCGCCCAAAGGCGGCGCGTCGCGGCGGTTCATCGGCACGATCGACAGCGGTGTGTCACAGTTCGCGCAGCCGCTCGAACTGGGCCTTGCCAAAGCCTCCGCCCCACATCAGCAGGGCGCCCTTCTGCGTGCGGAAGAACGTGCGCGGGGTGGACAGCTGGCGGTTGAGGCCGGTCTCGACCGGGAAGCCCGCATCTGCATCGTAGGCGCTCTGGACGAGGCGGATATGCGCGTGGTGGCGCGACAGGAGAGTGGTGGGGTTCCCCGTATAGTCGAGGGCTCCTGTGTAGAACGGGTTGTAGGCCACGCTTGGCGCGTCGTTCAGTTCGCGCCGCATGAACTTCAGGAAAGTGGCCTGGCTCGGGTCATTAAGGACTTTCAGAACCGCGCCTGTCTCGCCTTCGCCCAGGATGAAGGGGATGTAGTGGACGCGAAAGCCCGGCACCGTCAGGTCCGGAAATTCACGGAAATACTTCTGGCAGTAGGGGCAGAGCGAGGAGATCCAGATCCACACGTCCTTGCCTGCGCCGAAGCTGGCCTGGCGCGAGGCGCGCAGGAGATCGAGGGCGACTTCGGCCCGCTCGCCGACCAGCCCTTCGAAGCCAGTGTCGATGATCCGGGCACGCGCGGGGAGGGCCAGCGCGGAGAGCGCGGCGGGCGCAAGGGCGGCCTGTGCCAGCACCTGGCGCCGGTTCCAGACGTTGCCCATCGAAAATATCCTCAGCCTGGCGGGAATGCCGTTCACGGCTTTCGCTGTGCCCGCTTGGCTTGGCGGGCGCAATCGCCAAGATGGTAGCTTATCTGTTGAGGGCGACAGAGAAAGTGCCTGTTCAGGCGTCTGGGCCGGGTGCATCGGGCCAGCCACGCAACCCTCATCAGACGGCAGGCAGGTTCGCATGTCCCTTCTCATCCTTCCCGGTTTCGGCGGCTCTGGCCCTGCGCATTGGCAATCGCGCTGGGAAGCGCACATGAAAGATGCCACCCGGTTTGCGCCCGCCAGCTGGGATCGGCCCGATCTGGAAGACTGGCTGGCCGCGCTCGAACGGGGGCTGGAGCAGGCCGAGGGCCGGGTGGTGCTGGTGGCCCATTCGCTCGCCTGCCTACTGACGGCGCATTGGGCCGCGCGCCATGGCGGGACCGGGCGCATCGCCGGCGCACTCCTGGTCGCTCCCCCCGATCCGGAAGGGCCTGCGTTTCCCCGCGAAGCCTCGGCGGGTTTTCGCGACCTGCCGCTTGCGGTGTTCCCGTTCCCCGCGCTTGTTCTCGCTTCCAGCAATGACCCTTACGCCTCACCCGCTTTCGCGCAGGATTTTGCGCAGGCGCGGGGAGCCGGTTTCCTCGATATCGGTCCCTGCGGCCATATCAACGCCGAGAGCGGGCTTGGCGACTGGGAGGAAGGGCAGCGCCTCTTGGCGGCCTTCGCAGCCGGATGCGGCCAGCCCCGCGCCTGTGTGTGAGTTTTACGCGCGGGGCGGCTGGCGGCGGTAGCTCAACGCCTCGGCGATGTGCGCGCGTCCGATCGTCTTGGCTCCCGCAAGATCCGCGATGGTGCGGCTGGTGCGCAGGATCCGGGTGTAGCCACGCGCGGTAAGGTGGAGGCTTTCGGCGGCCTGGAGGAGAAGCTTTTGCCCTGCCTCGTCCGGGCTCGCGTGGGTTTCGAGCGCCTCGCCCTGAAGTTCGGCGTTGCTGCGCGCGCCGGTGCCTGCAAGCCGGGCGGTCTGTAGCGCGCGGGCGCGGCGTACGCGCGCGCCCACCGTGGCGCTGTCTTCGGAGGAACCGGGCCGGGCGAGGTCAATCGCGCGGACCGGGTCGACGTCGACGTGCAAATCGATGCGATCAAGCAGCGGCCCTGAGACCTTGCTTTGATAGTCGGCCGCACACTTGGGCGCGCGCGAACAGGCCAGTGCGGGATCGCCCAGGTGCCCGCAGCGGCACGGGTTCATGGCCGCCACCAGCTGGACCCGCGCGGGGAAGGTGACGTGGGCGTTGGCCCGCGCGACGCTGATCTCGCCGGTTTCGAGTGGCTGGCGCAGCGAATCGAGCACCGCGCGCTGGAATTCGGGAAGCTCGTCGAGGAACAGGACGCCCAGGTGCGCAAGCGAGACTTCGCCGGGCCGGACCTTGAGCCCCCCGCCCGTCAGCGCGGCCATCGAGGCGGAGTGGTGCGGGCTGCGATAGGGCCGCGCGCGGCTGATTCGCCCCTCCTCCAGCGTGCCTGCAACCGAGGCAACCATCGAGACTTCGAGCGCTTCGGGAGGTGTCAGTTCGGGCAGGATGCCGGGCAGGCAGGCGGCGAGCAGCGACTTGCCCGCGCCGGGCGGTCCGCACATCAAGAGGTTATGTCCGCCAGCGGCCGCAATCTCCAGCGCGCGCCGGGCGGTTTCCTGGCCCTTTACCTGCTTCATGTCCGGCCCGGGGGCGCTGGCCTCCACGCGGCCGGGCGCGGGGCGGGGCAGGACCTGGGTGCCCTTCAGGTGGTTGAGCAGGCTGACAAGGTCGGGCGCGGCGGTAACCGGAACCCCGTTCGCCCAGCTCGCCTCGGTCCCCTGGGCGGCCGGACAGATCAGCGTCTTCTCGGAGGCGCTCGCGTGGAGCGCGGCGAGGAGGACGCCGGGGGAGGGGATGATCCGCCCGTCGAGCGCAAGTTCGCCCACCGCGATGACTTCGGCCATCTGTTCGGCATCGAGCAGCCCCATCGCGGTCAGCAGGGCGAGCGCAATCGGGAGATCGTAGTGCGAGCCTTCCTTGGGCAGGTCGGCGGGCGAGAGATTGATCGTGATCCGCTTGGGCGGAAGGGCAAGGCCCATCGCGGTGAGGGCGGCGCTGACGCGCTGGCGGCTTTCCCCGACGGCCTTGTCGGGTAGGCCGACCAGCGCGAAACCGGGCATCCCCGGCGCTACCTGGCATTGTACTTCGACGGCGCGGGCTTCGAGGCCCAGATAAGCTACCGTCGAAATGAGTGCGACCACAAAGGTACCTGCCACGAATAGACTAAGTATTAATTCGTATTTCGAGCAGTATTTGCATCGAGGGTGCGACCTGTCGAGCCACAATGCGTTGCGAGAGTGAAAGTTTACAGCATTTTAACCGCATCTCTCGCGGATTGGGTAAGGCTCGGGGAGGCAATCTGCGACCATGCGCTCATTCACTGCCGCTCTTCTGCCGATCCTGGCCTCCACCCTGGGGCTTGGCGCCCTGTGCGGGGCTTCTCCGGCGGCGGCCCAGCGTATGGCTTATGAAACGCTCGATCTGGATGACACGTCCCTGGCCGGGCCTGGTGCGCGCAGGTCGCGCCTTATGGTTTCGGGTGGTGCCGTTCTCGACATCTCCCTGCCCGAGCTGACCGGGCGTGAAGCGGCTTATGGCCCGTTTCGTGTGCTCGATGGCGCGCGGGCGGCACTTGTCGATGCAACCGGGCCGCGCAGTCCGGCCCAGTTCGCGGCAATGTTGCGCGACTATCCAGGTATCACTGTCCTCGAAATGGTCGAATGTCCCGGCACGCGCGATGACCTTGCCAACCTGGAACTCGGGCGCCTGATCCGCTCGCACGGCATTGCCACGCATGTACCCTCGGGGGGCTCGGTTCGTTCGGGCGGGGTGGAGCTGTTCCTGGCGGGCACCCGCCGCCTTGCTGATCCCGGTGCCGAGTTCGCGGTCCATTCCTGGATCGACGAGGATGGGCTACAGCCGGGTGACTACGCGCTCAGCGCGCCGGTGAACCGCCGCTATGTCGACTATTATCGGCACATGGGCATGAGCCCGCTCGAGGCCGAGGCCTTCTACGCCATGACCAATTCGGTCCCTTTCACCCAAGCGCGCTGGTTTGGCGCGGGCGTGATGAGCCTGTGGGTTCCATTCGACGGCGCGGCTACCCTGTCGGATCTGAACGCGCGCTCCTGACGGTGCGTCAGGAGAAGGTCTTTTCGATATCTTCGGGCAGGTTGGCTTTGGCGCGCTGGCGTGCGCCCAGATAGCCGATCACGGCGAGAATGCCCGCAGGCAGGGTCAGGGCGAGAAGGCCCACGAGCATCGTGCCCAGGAAGCCCGCATCAAGGTCGGATTGCATCTCTCCCGCCGAGCCTGCAATGGTTACGCCGCCGATCAGCCATGCTCCCAGCGTGGAAAGCAGCTTGATGGCAGTGGCGCGGCGAAGGAGGTGCTTGAAGACAAGATGCTCCAGCAGGCTGGCGACCACGAAGAGGGCGAGGAAGCTCACGAAGAGTCCGGTGACGATGAGGATCATGTCGGGGCTCCGTTGGCGCGGGGTGGCCGCCCGGGGGGGGCGATGGGCAGAGGTGGCTGCCAGAAAGAAACAGCACGGCCGGATCAAAAGCGCAAGAAATCGGCCTTGGGGGCAACGAATCGCTGGCCTCAACTTGACTCTCTTTTCCAGCTCACGTATCGGCGCGCATCTGATTTGGGGTCGTTTCGCAGCAGGCGGCCTTTTTGTTCGGTCCTTGAACGGGCCAATTGAACTATTCGAGGACTGACATGAAGCGCACTTTCCAGCCCAGCCGCCTTGTCCGCGCCCGCCGTCACGGCTTCCGCGCACGCACGGCGACCGTCGGTGGCCGCAAGGTGCTTCGCGCGCGCCGCGCTCGCGGCCGCAAGAAGCTTTCGGCCTGATCTTATTGGCATTCCCGCTTTCCGGGCGCGCGTCCGGAAAGTGGAAATGAACGTCGCGGCCCGCGCAGGCGCCTGGGTCTCCTTCGGGAGGTTTCCGGTGATTGCGCGGGCCACCGTCGTTTGGGAATCCGCCGTCGCCCTGGCCTGTCGGTCGAGGCCGATTGGCGATTCGCCCGATGAGAGCTTGCCCGCCTGCCGCGCCGCGGTAGGCTCCGGCCTGCCATGACCCAGATACCCTACCAGATCCTGAGCCAGCGCTCCGACTTCCTTGCGGCCAACAAGGGCACGCGGGTGGCGCGTGCGGGCTTTGTGCTGCTTGCGAATCGCAATGCGGGCAAGGGTGTGCGCGCGGGCATCACGGTGACCAAGCGAATCGGAAATGCCGTTGTCCGCAACCGCATGAAGCGCCGCTTCCGGGCGCTCCTGCGCGAGCTTCTGCCCGAGCACGGCCTGCCCGATACCGACCACGTCCTGATCGGCCGCGAAGACGGCATCGAACGCGACTTCGCGCTTCTACGCGAAGAGCTTGTTGCCGCGCTCGGGCGGGCGCGTGACGGGAAGGGGGATCCCCCGCGTGGACCTCGCCGGGGCAAGCGACCACCCCGCAAGCATTCGAGCGCGGAACGGGGTAAGGGCCAGGCAAAGGGCGGACAGGCCGGTTCTTCGGTGCCGGAGCCTGTGGCGCCGTGAAGCGGCTCCTGGCCTTCCTCGCGCGGCTGCCCGGCCTGTTGCTGATTGCCATTGCGCGGGCCTGGCAGCTCGGCCCTTCGGCGGTGCTTCCCCCCACCTGCCGCTTTGCACCGTCCTGCTCGCAATACGCCATCGAGGCGGTGCGTGCCCACGGTGCGATTAAGGGTGGATGCTATGCGATATGGCGTCTATTGCGCTGCAACCCGTGGGGCGGGCACGGCTACGATCCGGTGCCCGGAACGCAAAACCAATCCAAGAGCGAGACCGCATCGGCGGACCGCTGTTGCCACTGACGAGACGACGACAGGAAAGCCTTCGTGCAAAACCAGCGTAACATCATTCTAGCGGTCGTTCTGACGGCGCTTGTGCTTTTCGGGTGGGAGGCCGGTGTCGGCTATTTCTACCCGCAGGCCAAGACGCCCGCGAAGACGGTCGAGGCCGGCGGGGCCGAGGAAGCGACCGAACCCGGCAAGCCGACCCGTGAAGGCGGTCTTCGCGATGCGGCCGCCGTGGCGCTGGAAAAGAAGGACCTCAAGAGCGCGCTGGCCGCTGGCGAGCGCGTGGCGATCGAGGCCCCGGCAGTGTCTGGCTCGATCAACCTGGTCGGTGGCCTGGTCGACGATCTCGTCCTCAACGAACACCGCGAGACGGTGGACAAGGATTCGGGCCCTGTTCGTCTTTACTCTCCCTCGGGCACGCCCGCGCAGCAGTTCGCCCAGTTCGGCTGGGTGGGCGAGGGCGCTGCGACGCCCAACGCGGGCACCGTGTGGAACGTGAAGGACGGCGCCAAGCTGACCCCCTCCACCCCGGTCACGCTGACCTGGGAAAACGGCAAGGGCCAGACCTTCGCGCTGACCTACAAGGTCGATGACAACTACATGCTCACGGTCGAGCAGTCGGTGGCGAACACCGGCCAGGCCCCCGTGATCGTGCAGCCTTTCGCGCTCATCAACCGCACTGACAAGACCGCCAGCCTCGACAGCTTCCAGGTCCACTCGGGCCCGGTTGGCGCGTTTGACGGCTCGGTTTCGTTCGGCACCGATTACGATGATATCGCCGAGGAAAAGACCATCGAGACCGCGGGCAACGCGGACTGGATCGGCTTCACCGACGTCTACTGGATGTCGACCCTTGCCCCCGTTGGCGCCAAGGCCGAGGGCACCTATCGTGCGCTTGGCAACGACCTGTTCCGTGCCGACCTCATGTACCCGCAGCAGGCGCTCCAGCCCGGCCAGAAGCTGAGCCGCACAACCAAGCTCTTCGCCGGCGCCAAGGAGCACAACGTGCTCGACGCCTATGAAGCGCAGGGGATCACCAACTTCGGTCTCGCCATCGACTGGGGCTGGTTCCGCTGGTTCGAGAAGCCGATCTTCTGGCTGCTCGTGAAGCTCTTCAGCCTTGTCGGCAACTTCGGCGTCGCGATCATCCTGCTGACCGCCATCGTGCGCGGCATCATGTTCCCGATTGCCCAGCGCGGCTTCGCCTCGATGGCCGCCATGCGCGCCGTCCAGCCCAAGATGAAGGCGATCCAGGAGCGCTACAAGGACGATAAGCAGAAGCAGCAGCAGGAGGTCATGAAGCTGTACAAGGAGGAAGGCGTGAACCCGCTCGCGGGCTGTCTTCCCATGTTGCTTCAGATCCCGGTGTTCTTCGCGCTGTACAAGACGCTGATCCTTGCGATCGAGATGCGCCACCAGCCTTTCATCCTGTGGATCAAGGACCTGTCTGCGCCCGATCCGCTGCACATCCTCAACCTCTTCGGCCTGATCCCGTTCGATCCGCCGAGCTTCCTGGGGATCGGTGTGCTGGCACTGCTGCTGGGCGTGACCATGTTCCTGCAGTTCCGCCTGAACCCGGCGCAGATGGACCCGACCCAGCAGCAGATCTTCATGATCATGCCCTGGTTCATGATGTTCGTGATGGCGCCGTTCGCTTCGGGACTGCTCCTGTACTGGATCACCTCGAACCTGCTTACGATTGCGCAGCAGAAGTATCTCTACTCGCGCCATCCTCAGCTCAAGGCACAGACCGAGAAGGTTGCCGAGGATAGCGCTCGCGCCAAGGCGCGTGAAAAGAAGGGCAAGGCCTAAGTGGACGCACAGGATTATCTCGGCGGCAAGGAAGAGCGCGACGAGGCGCTGATCGAGGAGGCGCGCAAGCTCTTCTCGGGCCCCGTCACGTTCCTCAAGAGCGCGCCGGACCTCAAGTTCCTGCCCGATCCGACCGCGCCGGAGATCGCGTTCTGCGGTCGCTCGAACGTCGGCAAGTCCTCGCTCCTGAATGCGCTCACCGGGCGCAAGGCGATTGCGCGTACTTCGGTGACGCCGGGGCGCACGCAGGAGCTCAACTTCTTCGAGGTGGGCGACCCGCTCAACTTCCGGCTGGTTGACATGCCCGGCTATGGCTTTGCCAAGGCGCCGCTCGCGGTGGTCGAGAAGTGGCGCCGTCTGGTGCGCGACTATCTGCGTGGCCGCGTGGTGCTCAAGCGTAACCTGCTGCTTGTCGATTCGCGCCACGGCGTGAAGGCGGTCGATGCCGAGATGATGAAGATGCTGGACGAGGCCGCCGTGGGCTACCGCATCGTCCTCACCAAGGCCGACAAGATCAAGGCGACCGAACTGGAGAAGGTTCACGCCGAAACGCTGGCCGAAGCGCGCAAGCACCCGGCCGCGTTTCCTTTCGTCCATGTCACGAGTTCGGAAAAAGGCTTGGGGATCGCGGAGTTGCGTGCTGCCGTCCTGGGGGACTCGCGTCTCTGATCGCTGCGGAGTGTGGCGCAGATGCGCCGCGTCCCGCAAATCCGGGACTGTGACGATTGCGTGACAGCCTGCGGGCAGGTATCGGGCGGCGGCCCCGGCCCGAATCGGCCGATCCGCTTCCCCATCCGCCAGCTCAGGAGCCAAGGGACACACCGTGCGTCAGATTGCCGTTCTTCCATATCGCAGCGAAAGCCCGGCGATTGACGCCCCTGTCCAGATCCTCCTCATCACCTCGCGTGAGACACGCCGCTGGGTGATCCCCAAGGGCGGGCTGATGAAAGGCAAGAGTCCGCATGCCGCCGCCGCGCAGGAAGCCGAGGAAGAGGCGGGCGTGCTCGGCGCGGTCTGCCCCATTCCGCTCGGCTCCTTCCGTTACCGCAAGCGTCGCGCTTCGGGCGCGCGGGTCTGGGCCGATGTCGATGTCTTTCCCTTCGCCGTCACCGAAATGCTCGACACCTGGGACGAGCAGCACCAGCGCGACCGCCGCTGGTTCTCGCTGACCGAGGCGGCCGAGGCGGTCGACGAAGAAGATCTGAGGGCGCTTATCCGCTCTTTCGGTGCGAGCGAATTCCGCGCCGCTGCCAGCCCCGCGCGGGTGTTCTCGGCCATGGCCGACAGGACAGGAGTCAATGCAATGTTCGCCTGGTTTCAGAAGCTTCTCCCCCAGCAGGGTGAGTTCTTCGACCTTTTCGAGAAGCAGGCCGCAACGCTCGTCGCTGGCGCCGATGCGCTCGCGCGCCTCGCGCAGGGCGGGCAGGGCCGCAACCAGCACATCCGCGAGATCGAGGAGCGTGAGCACGACGCCGACGAGATCACCCGCGAGGTGCTTCATTCGGTGCGCCGCACCTTCCTGACGCCTTTCGACCGCTCGGCGATTACCAGCCTCATCACCACGATGGACGATGCCATCGACGAGATGCAGCAGGTGGCCGGTGCGGTCAGCCTCTATGAGGTTGAAGAGTTCGAGCCCGAGATGGTCGACATGGCCGCGATCATTGTCGATGCCGCGCGCCTCACCGCCGAGATCATGCCGCTCCTACGCAAGATCGCCGACAACGGCCACCGCCTGCACGAGCTGACCGAGCGTCTGGTGCGCATGGAAGGCCATGCCGATGACATCCACGCCGCCGGTCTCAAGCGCGTCTACAAGGCAAGCCAGCAGACCGAGCCGCTGCACTTCATCGTGCGCCAGGAAATGTTCAAGCGCCTCGAGCGCGTCGTCGACCGTTTCGAGGATCTCGCCAACGAGATCGACGGTCTCGTCATCGACCACGCCTGAGCCGTAGCCTTATCCCATGGATCATACGCTTGCCCTGCCGCTGCTGATCGGCCTCGTCGGCCTTGCGCTGGCCTTCGACTTCCTGAACGGCCTGCATGATGCGGCCAACGCCATTGCGACCGTGGTGGCCACGCGCCTGCTGTCGCCGGTGGTTGCCGTGCTCTTCGCCGCGAGCGGCAACTTCATTGCCTACTGGTTCGTGGGGCTTCACGTCGCCGAGACGGTGGGCAAGGGCATCGTCGATGCCGACGCGATCACGCCCGCTGTGGTCTTCGGGGCGCTGGTGGGCGCGATGTTCTGGAACGTCGTCACCTGGCTCAAGGGTATTCCCTCCAGTTCCAGCCATGCGCTGATCGGCGGCCTTCTGGGCGCGGGCATGATGCACGGCGGCTTTGGCGTTGTTGAGAGTTCGGGCACCACCAAGACGGTCGTGGCGATCTTCCTTTCGCCGATGATCGGTTTTGGCATCGCCATGCTGCTGATGCTGCTGACCAGCTGGCTGTTCAAGGGCACGAGCCCGCGCGGCTCGACCACCGTGTTCAAGACGCTGCACCTGTTCTCCTCGGCGGCCTATTCGATCAGCCATGGCGGCAACGACGCGCAGAAGACGATGGGCATCATTGCGGTGCTGCTCTATTCGACCGGGCACCTCGAAGGCGGTTTCCACGTGCCCGAATGGGTCGTGCTGTCCTGCTACACCGCGATTGCACTGGGCACGCTGTCGGGGGGCTGGAAGATCATCAAGACGATGGGCTCCAAGCTCACCAAGCTGAACCACCACTCCGGTTTCTGCGCCTCGACGGCCGGTTCCATCGTCGTCTTCGGCGCGAGCGCAATGGGCATTCCCGTCTCGACCACGCACGCGATTACCGGCTCGGTCGTGGGTACGGGCGCGGCCCGCCGCGCCAGCGCGGTGCGCTGGTCGGTCGCGAGCCGCGTGATCGTCGCTTGGTTCATCACCATTCCGGCCAGCGCCATCGTCGGCGCCATTTTCTATCTCATCACTCGCGCGTTCTGAGCCGTTTCCGATGACATGCCTCCCCCTCGACATCGCCGGGGGGAGGGCTTAGGCCTGCCGGGCATAGCCAGAGGGATGCCGGCGCCGTGAAGCTCATCATCGGAAACAAGAATTATTCCAGCTGGTCGCTGCGCGCCTGGCTGGCCTGCAAGCAGTCGGGGCTCCATTTCGAGGAGCTGACCGTGCCGATGCTGGGCGAGGACTGGCAGCACGTCCAGACAAGCTCCGAGGAACTCGCCCCCAGCCACGGCAAGGTCCCGATCCTGTGGGACGGAGAGGCGGTGGTCTGGGACAGTCTCGCGATCATCGACTACCTCGCCGACAAGGTCGGGCGTGACCGGTTCTGGCCCAAGGACGAGGCCGCGCGCGCGATGGCGCGCTCGATGGTAGCCGAAATGCATTCGAGCTACCTGCCGCTGCGCCGCACCCTGCCGATGAACGTGCGCAAGCGCATTCCCGATGCCCCGATGACCGACGAGGTGCGTGCCGACATCGTGCGTATCCTCACGCTATGGGCCGAGGCGCGCGCGCGCTTTGGCAAGGGCGGTCCGTTCCTCTTTGGCACCTTCGGGGCGGCCGACCTGATCTACGCACCCGTTGTCAGCCGTTTCCTGACCTACGGCATCGGCGTCCCAGGCTTCGCGCAGGCCTACATGCAGGCGGTGTGGGAGCACGACTGGATGCAGGCCTGGATCGCGGCCGCGGAGGCTGAGGAATGGGTCATCGAACAGTACGAGATCCCGGAGAAGTCATGATGCGCCGTCTGCTCAGTCTCGTGGCGGGCCTTGCGGCCCTTGCAGGGGGCGCCCTTGCAAGCACGCCCGCGCTCGCCTGGGGCGCAATGGGTCACCGCACCGTCGGGGCCATTGCCTGGAAGAACGTGAAGCCGGCCACGCGCGCGGCGATGGCGCGCCTGCTCGCCCACCAGGGCGAAATGGATACGCCACGCTGTTCGATGAAGACGCTGGAAGATGCCGCGGTCTGGCCCGATTGCATCAAGGGCGAGCGCTGGCGCTTTGCCTATGCCTCATCATGGCACTACCAGAACATCCCGATCTGTGAGCCGTTCGACTTCAAGGCGGCCTGCCGCGATGGCAACTGCGTCACTGCGCAGATCGCGCGGCAGGAAAAGCTTCTGGCCAACCGCAAGCTGGCGCCGGTCCTGCGCCTCGAAGCGCTGGCGTTCCTTGTCCATTTCGTGGGCGACGTGCACCAGCCCCTTCACGTGGGCGAGAACCATGACCTTGGCGGCAACCGCGTGAAGGCCGACTATGGCATTGCGCCGGGACGTAACCTCCACTCGATCTGGGACGGCGTGCTGGCCGAACGCGCGATCACCTCGGCGCGTCCTCCGCTGGTGCGCACCTACAGCGCCCGGGAGAAGGCCGAGCTCGCCACCGGCAAGACCGAGGACTGGGCGCGCGAAAGCTACGAGGTCTCGCGCGACTTCCTTTATCCCGCCGCCTTCGGGGGGACGCTGCCGTGCGAGACGAAGGAGGCTGGCAAGGTGGTCTGGGACAACGCGGCGATCGAAAAGGCGATTCCCATCGTCGACCGGCGAATCGAGCAGGCGGGTCTGCGCCTCGCGAAGATGCTCGATGCCGCGCTGGCAGGCTGAACCGCAAGCGCTTGCCTAGGGGCTGACCCTGAGATCGCATGGGGGGAATCCCTCGCTAGAGCGTGGAACGGGACCTGTGCCTTGGAACTCTCCCCGCGCGGGCGTAGTCCGGTTCCATCCATGCGATGGAGGACAGGATGCTGTACAGGAAGATCGTCGCCGCATTGGGCCTGGGCCTGCTGCTGGCCGGGGCCCCCGTGAGTGCGGACCCGCCGCCCCGTCACGACAATCGCCACGACAACCGTCACGATAATCGGCACGACAATCGTAACCGGCATGACAATCGTCACGATAACAAGCACCACAACAACAACCGCTACGATTCGCACGGGCGCTACCACGAGCCCCAGCGCATCACCCGCAATAGCCACGTCTGGCGCGGGTCGGACGGCCACTACCACTGCAAGCGCGACAACGGCACGACCGGACTTCTGGTCGGTGCGGGTCTGGGGGCACTTGCCGGTAACGCCCTTGCCGGAGGGCAGGACAAGACCATCGGCTCGCTCGTGGGCGGCGCGCTTGGCGGGGCCATCGGCCGTTCGATCGACCGCGGCGACCTGAAGTGCCATTGATGGGATGACCAGGTCAGGCGGGCTGTCGTGCCCGTCGGAAGTGAAACGGCCCGGCAGGTATCCCTTGCCGGGCCGTTTCGCGTTTCCTGCCGGTGCCGGTCAGGCGTGGAGATGCCCGCTCGCGCAAGTGACGCAGTGCCCGCCAACCTCGACTGTCCCGTCCGCCGCGACGCGAAGCGCGATCCGGCCCGCGCGTCCGACCCGGCTTCCCTGCGCCGCACTGTAGCGCGCCTCGTCCGGGCCGAGTTCACCCGCACGCTTGCGCACGACCGCGACCGCGCCGTTGCCGCTGCCGCAGACCGGGTCCTCGGGGATGCTGTCGGCGGGGCAGAACGAGCGGACCTCGATATCCGCCGGACCACCATCCGCATGGAGGGCATAGACGCTGGTGCCGGTGGCCTTCACGCGGCGTTCGAAGGCCGCGCCGCGCGTGAGATCGGGCTCGAGCGCCAGGACGTCCTGCGCGCTTCTCAGCCGCGCCACGACCCAGACCGCGCCGACGTCCACGCGCACCGGTTCGAGGGCCCGGTCGACGGGGGCACCGAGATAGGCCTCAAGATCGGTGATGGCGGCCTCGCCGAGCGGGGTGACCTGGGCTTCGGGCAGAGTGAAGACAAGGCGGCGCGTGCCTTCGGCCTCTTCGATGCGGATCGGGACAAGCCCGCGCGCGCATTCCTGGACAAGCCCCTCGGGGCCCGGCGTGACCCGGCCCGCCGCGATCATCGCGTGGGCGCTCCCCAGCGTCGGATGTCCGGCGAAAGGCAGCTCGCTGGCGGGCGTGAAGATGCGCAGGCGATAGTCGGCGCGCGGGTCGCTCGGCGGCAGCACGAAGGTCGTCTCGGACAGGTTCGTCCAGCGCGCGATGGTCTGCATCTCGGCATCCGACAGGCCCTGGGCATCCAGGACAACGGCGACGGGGTTCCCCTGAAAGGGCACGTGGGAAAAGACATCGACGACCGTGTAGGCGCGTGGGAGAGGCATCAGGGAAGGTCCGTAGTTCAGGAGGTGGCAGAGGCGGGACGGGCACCGGGATAGGGCGTGCCGTCCTTGTGGACGAAGCCGCGCTCGTCCCACGCCATGTCGATATCGGAATAGCAGCCGCCGCGTTCCGGGCCAGCGCTGATCGCGACGAAAGTGCAGGGCGCATTGCTCTCGTTGATGAGGCAATGGCCATTGGGCGCGCCCGCGGGCCAGGCGCAGATGTCGCCGGCGCGCAGCAGGGTTCGCCCCTCGTCCTCGACCAGCACGGCTTCGCCCGCCAGCATCACGAGGAGTTCGTCCTGCCCTTCGTGCCAGTGGCGCTGGCTTGACCAGGCGCCGGGCTCAAGCGTGATATGGCTGGCGCCCATCTGGGTGAGGCCGCCGGGTTTTGCGAGCCGCGCCCACCAGCGTCCGGCCACGGCCGCGTCGAAAGGCGCAGGGTATCCGGTGGCGTTCGAGCGGGGCAGGGCGTCGAGATCGATGCGGGGCATGGCGGTCTCTCCTCAAGAGGCTATGGTCAAGACGCAAGGGCTGTGCGATGGCGCATTCCTATGTCCCAGACCCTGCCCCTTACCGCAAGCGCCCTTGAACGGGCTGAAGCGCTGATCGCCTGCCCAAGTGTCACCCCGGCTACCGGCATGGTGTTCGACTGCCTGGAAGAGCAGCTGGCCCCGCTCGGCTTCGAGGTCCACCGCTTCGTGGCGGGCGAGGCGCCCGACGGTCCGGTCGAGAACCTCTACGCGGTGCGCCGAGGCCCGGAAGGCAGTCGCCACTTTGGGTTTGCGGGCCACGTTGATGTGGTCCCGCCGGGCGAGGGCTGGACCTCGGGCCCGTTCCTGCCGGAGCGGCGTGGCGAACTGCTCTATGGGCGCGGCGCGGTCGACATGAAGGGCTCGGTCGCCTCGATGATCGCGGCGGCCGCCGAGATACCGGTCGAGGCGGGCACGATCAGCTTCATCATCACCGGCGACGAGGAAGGCCCCGCGACCTATGGCACGCGCGCGCTGATGGACTGGATGGCAGCCCATGGCGAGAAGCCGGACCTCATCCTCGTGGGCGAGCCGACTTCGGTGCATCGTCTGGGCGACATGATGAAGATCGGCCGCCGGGGCTCGGTCAACATCTTCCTCTCGGTAGAGGGTGTGCAAGGCCACGTCGCCTACCCGCACCTTGCCGACAACCCGATCACCAAGCTGGTCGCGATGCTGGGCGAACTCGACGCGCTTGTGCTCGACGAGGGTACCGACTGGTTCCAGGCCTCGAACCTCGAGGTCACCGACCTCACCGTGGGCAATCCGGCGCACAATGTCATTCCCGCCAAGGCCGAGGCGCGCATTTCGATCCGCTTCAACGACCTGCACACAGGAGCCGAGCTGGGCGAACGGGTCACCGCCATTGCCGAGAAGCACGGCGGCACTGCGCGGCCCGTCATCTCGGGCGAATCCTTTCTGACCCAGCCGGGGGAATTCTCCGACCTGCTGGCCGAGGCAATCCGCGCCGAAACCGGGGTGGAGCCTGAACTTTCGACCGGGGGCGGCACCTCGGATGCGCGCTTCCTAAAGGACATCGCGCCTGTCATCGAGTTTGGCCTGTGCAACGCAACCATGCACAAGCGCGACGAGGCGGTGGCGATCGCGGACCTGGAAACGCTCGCGCGGATCTATGCCCGGGTAACTCAAGCGGCTCTGCGGGCTTGAAAAAACCGCTCGCACTTGCGAGCCTGATACGATGAGGGGCCGCCATCACGTGTGAGCCCGGGGGATAAGGGTTCTAAAGCGATGGTGCGTTTCTGGTTCAAGGTGCCCCTGTGGCAGCGGGTGATTGCCGCGCTGGTGCTGGGCATCGCGGTCGGGATCTGGTGGGGGCCGGAGGCCGCCTCGATCAAGTGGATCGGCGACTTCTTCATCAAGTCGGTGAAGATGCTGGTGGTTCCGCTCATCTTCTTCTCGCTGGTTTCAGGCGTCACCGCGATTGGCGACTTGCGCAAGCTGGGGGCGGTCGGTGGCCGCGCCATGCTGCTCTTCGTCGTAACCGGCCAGATCGCGGTGTGGATGGGCCTGTTCCTGGGCACCATGCTCAAGCCCGGCGAAGGCCTTGATACAAGCCGCCTGGAGCTGGGCACGGTTCCCCCGCCCAACGAGACCACGGCGGTCGACATGATCCTCTCGATGATCCCGGAAAGCCCGGTCAAGGTCATGGCCGACGCGCAGGTTCTCCCGCTCATCGTCTTTGCCATGCTGATTGGCGTGGGCATCCTCATGGCCAAGGAAGAGGGCCACCCGCTCATCAAGATCTTCGATGCAGGCTCGGTGGTCATGCAGAAGGTCACGATGATCGTGATGGAGCTGACCCCCTTCGGCGTCTTCGCGCTGATGGCCTGGGTGGCGGGCACGCTGGGGCAGGACGCGCTTATCGCGCTGGCCAAGCTGGTCGGCCTCAATTACCTCGGCTGCATTCTCATCATCGTCGGTATCTACGGGGCGATGATCCATTTCCTCGCCCGTCTGCCGGTGCATGACTTCTTCCGCGGCATCGTCGATGCCATGGCGGTCAGCTATTCCACCGCCTCCTCGAACGCGACGCTGCCGGTCACCATGCGCTGCACCGAGCGCAACCTGGGCGTCTCGAACGCGGTCGCGAGCTTCGTCGTGTCGCTGGGCGCCACGATCAACATGAACGGCACGGCGATGTACCTGGGGCTGGCGACGCTCTTCGGCGCGCAGGTCTTCGGGGTCGAGCTTGACTGGGGTGCCTACTTCCTGATCTCGATCCTCTCCACGCTGGGCGCAGTGGGGGCCGCGGGCATTCCGGGCGCTGGCCTTATCATGATGGCGCTGGTCTTTGGCGCGGTCGGCGTGCCGCTCGAGACCATCGCGCTGGTCGCGGGTGTCGACCGCATCATGGACATGATGCGCACGACCACCAACGTCTCGGGCGATGCGGCCGTGGCGACCACGGTCGCGGTGATGACCGGCGAGATCGACCGTGCGGAAATGATCAGCGCGGACGACGTCTGAACCGGCAGGGCAGGGCTTCAACCTGCCCTGTGCCTCCTACTTCTCGAGCTTGACCGGGACGAAGGGTGCAAGGCCGCAACCGCCTGCGCGCTGGAAGCCGTTTCCGATGCGCTGTAGCGGATAGATGATGTCGTTGCGGCACAGGCGCGTCAGTGACGTCTCGTAGGTGAAGGTGTCCGCCGCGCGCAGGCCCGAGCAGCGGTTGGGCAGCGTGACGCGCCACACGTTCCGGCGGCCCGCACTCAGGAAGTCGATGGTGTAGTCGTCGCGGATCTCGGTCGTCGAGAAACTGTTGAGGGGGAGGCAGTCACGCGCCTCGCCAATCACTTCGGCAGCCGGTTCGGGCGGAGGTGCCGGGCGGGGCTCCCCTTGAGCGCAGGCTGCGAGGGCCAGCGGTGTGGCAAGTGGCAGAAGGCGCATGAGGCCTCCGGTCGCGGCGTGAAATGGCATCGGTGCTCTCCCATGGCGTCTCGAATTTCGGTAACGAAGGGGCATCGTGCCATGTTCCAGGCGGCGTGTCAGCGCGAAGGCTCCGGCTCGGCCTCGGCGGGACGCGGCAGGCGCGCGCCGCAGGCGTGGCAATGGCGCGCGCGGGGCAGGTGCTCGGCCTCGCCGCAAGCGGTGCAGGGCGGGGCGGGCGAGAGGCCGATGGCCCCGCGCGTGGCCCGGTCGAGCGATTCCGGCCCACGTCCCCGGTGCAGCGCAATTTCGCTTGTGACGATACCGGTCGGCACCGCCAGCGTGCCCCAGCCCAGCAGCATCATCAGCGCGGTCACGAACCGGCCCACGGGTGTTTGTGGGATGATGTCGCCATAGCCGACCGTCGTCATCGTGGTGATCGCCCAGTAGATCGAGACGGGGATCGAGGTGAAGCCGTGGGTGGGGCCCTCGATCACGTACATGAGCGAGCCGAGCACGACGACGATGAGTACGACCGAGGCGAGGAAGACCGCGATCTTGCGGCGGCTGGCGGCGAGCGCGATGGCGAGTTGCTGGTACTCGGTGATGTAGGCGGTGAGCTTGAAGACACGAAAGATGCGCAGGAGCCGCAGCACTCGCACGTCGATCAGGACATGGATCGCCGGGAACAGCAGCGCGAGATAGGTGGGCACCACCGCCAGCAGGTCGATGATGCCATAGAAACTCTTCGCGTAGCGCCAGGGCTGGCGCAGGCACACGATGCGCAGCGCGTACTCGGCGGTGAACAGCGCGGTGAAGCCCCATTCGGCGAAGAGGAACACGCGCGCCCAGCGGGCGTGGAGGCGGGGTATCGAATCGGCGAAGACGACACAGACGGACAGCAGAATCGCGGCGATCACGACCTTGTCGAAGAGGCGGCCCGCAGGCGTCTCCGCCTCGAAGGCAATACGGTAGATCCGCGCGCGCCAACCCGGCGGCGGGCCGCCCCAGAGTGGGCGGGCCCGTGTTTCGTGCTCGGAAGTCTGCGCGTCGGCCATGCCCCCTCCTGGCTGCTTTGCGTGGTCTCTCAAGGACCTAGCCTAAACGCATGGAGGCTGCCTTGACCAGACGCAAGCCAAGCGGTGGTTCAGCCCTTGGCGGCAGGCTTGCGCACCGCTGCCTTGCGTGCGGCGGGCTTCCTGGCAGGAGCGGGCTTGGCGCCTTTCTCCAGCACCTTCGCCTTGAAGCCACACAGGTCCACGACCGGACAGCGCCAGCATTCGGGCGTGCGCGCCTTGCAGATGTAACGCCCGTGCAGGATCATCCAGTGGTGCGAGCCGACCCGGAAAGGGTGGGGCACCTTCTTCTCCAGCCCCTTCTCGACCGCGAGCGGGGTCTTGCCCTTGGCCATGCCGGTGCGGTTGGCGACGCGGAAGATATGGGTGTCGACCGCGAAGGTTTCGGCTCCGAAGGCGCAGTTGAGGACGACATTGGCGGTCTTGCGCCCGACGCCGGGCAGTTCGACAAGCGCATCGCGGTCGGCAGGGACTTCGCCGCCATGCCTCTCGACCAGCATCTGCGAGAGCGCGATCACGTTCTTCGCCTTGGAATTGAACAGGCCAATGGTCTTGATGTGCTCCTTCAGCCCCTCTTCGCCCAGGGCTACCATTTCGGCCGGGGTCTTTACCTCCTGAAAGAGTTGGCGCGTGGCCTTGTTGACGCCCACGTCGGTCGACTGCGCGGAAAGCGTCACGGCGACGAGGAGCTGGTAGACGTTGCCGAATTCCAGCTCGGTCACCGGATCGGGATTGAGCTCGGCGAGGCGGCGGAAGAATTCGAAGATATCGTCTTTTTTCACGTCGGGTCCGTTTCGTCATCCTCGCGGTGGGCGAGGGTGGGGTCGTTGAGCGCGCGGCGGCGCTGCATCGCGTCGCTGAAGGCCGCCGCCATAATGCCGGTCGGCATCGCGACGAGCCCGATGCCGCTCATTGCGACGAGCGAGGCGAGGATCTTGCCGAGCGGTGTGACCGGCGAGACATCGCCGTAGCCCACCGCCGTCAGGGTGATGACCGCCCAGTAGAGCGCGCGCGGGATCGAGCCGAAGGCCTCGGGCTGGACCTCGCGTTCGGCCCAGTAGAGCGCGGTGGCCCCCAGGAGAAGCAGACCGCCGCCCAGCGCCAGGGTCACGAGCAGTTCGTAGCGCCGGTCGGTGAGCGCGTGCATCAGCTCGCGCAGGGCAATCGAGAAGTGGCTGAACTTGATAAGGGCGGCGAGACGGAGCAGCCTGATCAAACGCAGCACGGCGAGGTCGGAAAAGAAGAAGGGCAGGAGCGAGGAGATCACCACGATGAGGTCCAGCAGGGCCACCGGCGTTGCCATGAAGCGCAGCCGCATTTTCCAGGCGGGCGCGGCCGGATCATCCTCGACCACGGCCCAGACCCGCGCCGCGTACTCAACGCCGAAGATGATCCCGAAGACCATCTCGGCCCCGATGAAGAGCGCGCGGTGGGGCTGGAACAGGGTCTCCTCGCTGGCGAGGACGGTGAGCAGGATGGCCGCCAGGATCGTCGTCACCATCAGCCGGTTCATCCACGAGAGACCCCTGCGCAACTGCGCGGCCTCGGAATGAATGAACAGCTGATCGTGGACGTAGCGGCGCAAGCCTGACCTCCCCTTAGAGCCCCAGCACCTCGGGCATGGTGTAGCGGCCTGCGTCCTTCTCGCGAACCCACTGCGCGGCCTTGACCGCGCCCTTGGCGAAGATGCCGCGGTTCTCGGCCATGTGCGAGAGGGCGAGGCGCTCATTGTCGGCCAGGAAGTGGACGGTGTGATCACCTGCCACCGTGCCGCCGCGCAGCGCAGCAAAGCCGATGTGGCCTTCCTCGCGCTTGCCCGTGATGCCATCGCGGCCCCGGTCGGATGCGTCGCCGAGCGTCACGTCGCGGCCCTTGGCGGCGGCCTCGCCCAGAAGGAGCGCGGTGCCCGAAGGGGCGTCGACCTTCATGCGGTGGTGGGTCTCGACGATCTCGATGTCCCAGTCGCTGCCAAGGCGTGCGGCGGCCTCGCGCACGAGGTGGGCAAGGAGCGTGACGCCGAGCGAGGTGTTGCCGGTCTGGAGCACCGCGATCTCGGCGGCGGCTTCGTCGATCAGCCAGTGGTGGCGTTCGGCAAGGCCGGTCGTGCCGATCACCATCGGGACCTTGGCCGCAACGGCGGCGTCGAGGTTGCCCTCCAGCGCATCGGGGCTCGAAAAGTCGATCAGCACATCGGCCTTTGCGGCAAGGCCAGCGACGTCTCCATCGCGGTCCACGCCGCCCGCAAGGTCGAGCCCCGCGTCCGCGATCGCCTGCGCAATGGCCTGCCCCATGCGTCCGTTACTGCCGATAATTCCGATTCGTACCACTTGCCGTCTCCATTCAAGGCTGGTCTCATGGGCGGAATGGAACAAGTTCGCAACATCGTCATCCTGACTGGCGCCGGCGTATCCGCCGAATCGGGCATCGGCACCTTCCGCGATGCAGGAGGGCTCTGGGAGAACCACCGCGTCGAGGACGTGGCCACGCCCGAGGCCTTCGCGCGCGACCCGGATCTGGTCTTTCGCTTCTACGACACGCGCCGCGAGCAGGTCTTGCAGGTGGAGCCCAACGCCGCACATCACGCCCTGGCCCGCCTGCAGCGCGAGTGGCCCGCCCGAACGGGAGGCTCGGTCATGCTGGTCACACAGAACGTCGATGATCTCCACGACCGGGCGCTGGGCGCTGCGGATGGGGCCGAGGTGATCCATATGCACGGCGAGCATCTCTCGGCCTGGTGCACGGCCTGCGATGGTCGGACGCGCTGGACAGCAAGCCTGATCGACAGTCCGCCGTGCCCGTCCTGCGGCGCACCGGCCCTGCGGCCCGACATCGTGTGGTTCGGGGAGATGCCCTACCGCATGGACGAGATCTTCGCGGCGCTCGAAGACGCGGATCTGTTCGTCTCTATCGGCACCTCGGGCGCGGTGTACCCGGCTGCGGGCTTCGTACGCACGGCCGCGGACATGGGCGCGCATACGCTGGAGCTGAACCTCGAACCCTCGCAGGGGACCGACTGGTTCGACGAGGCACGCCATGGTCCGGCGACGCAGACGGTTCCGGTCTGGGTGGAGGAGATGCTGAAGGGGAAGGGGTGAAGACGGGATTTTCCGAGGGCCATCGCCCTCGGGCTCCCCAAACTGTCTAGTTCACGTTCCATGCGCACCCTCGCTTGAGTGAGGCGGGGGTGCCGAATTTCGGGGGCAAGGGGTGATGACCCCTTGAATACTCTCTCTTCTTTTACGCCCCGCAGGCTGAGCAGGCGGGGTCCTTGGCAATGCGGATCGAGCGCATCCCCGGGTTCATACCGTCGATGAGGGTGAGCGATCCGTATTTCGGATCGCCAAAGGCGGCGTGGCCGTCGACCAAGACGCGGATCGCGTGCATGGTCGCGAAGGTTCCGACCATGCCCACCATCGCGCCCAGCACTCCATCGGCGGCGCAGGTGTCGCAGTCCTGCGCGTCGAAGGCATCGCCCACGAAGCAGCGGTAGCAGGGCTGGTCCTCGCGGTGTCCGGCGAAGTTTGCGACCTGCCCCTGGAAGCGTCCGATCGCCGCGCTTGTCAGTGGTATGGCACGCGCAACACAGGCATCTGACACCGCGAGGCGAGTCGCGAAATTGTCACACCCGTCCAATACCAGATCGGCGTCGGGAAGAATCCGGTCGGCGTTGTCTCCCCCCAGCCGTTCGACCACGGCCGTCACTTCCAGACCAAGATCAAACCGCCGCACCCATTCGGCCGCCGCTTCCGCCTTGGGCGTGCCGACATCCGACGGCGTGAAAATCGTCTGGCGCTGGAGGTTGCTGACGTCCACGATGTCATCGTCGACCAGCGTGAGGCGTCCTACACCGGCTGCGGCCAGGTACTGCAGGGCTGGACTGCCAATGCCGCCGCAGCCGATCAGGACCACATGCGAATTGGCCAGCGCCGCCTGACCCGCTCCGCCGATTTCGGGCAGCACGATATGGCGCGCAAAGCGCGCGAGGCGTTCAGGCGCCAGGCTCATGGCGCATCGCCCTCGCTGGCAAGGGGCCTCTCGCGCACGAACCCGTGCAGGCCAAACCACCACTGCGCCGCGATCACCGCGCCTTTCACCGGCTGAAGCATGCCCAGCATCATCGCCAGCGCCAGCGGGATGACGATGAGGAAGATCGCGAGTGGCTCCAGGGCAAAGTCCTTGGACAGCGCGATGACGATCGGGGCCATCAGGTGTCCGGTCACGATCATCGCGATGTAGGCGGGGAAGTCATCCGCGCGCTGGTGGGTGAGGTCCACCCCGCACGACGCGCAGCTCTCGTTGGGTTTCAGCCACTTGCGAAAGAGGTGCGCCTCGCCGCAGCGGGGGCATCGCCCGCGCCCGGCGCGCAGGGCGGCCTCGGGAAAGGTGGCGGGAAGGGCGATTTCGTGAGCGGCGCGCATGGTCATGCCCTAGAGCAGGCGGGGGGACTCGATCAAGCGTGGATGCAGGCGGGCGGCAAGGGCGCTCAGGAACGTGCGATGCGCACGCGGTTGCGGCCGGCTTCCTTGGCCTCGTAGAGCGCGGCGTCGGCGCGGCGGCTCGCCTCGTCCAATTCGGCAATGGAGCGCAAAGGGGCAAGGCCGCAGGACAGGGTGACCGGCCAGGCCTCGTCGAGGAGGCCCGTGTCGAGCGCGATCGAGGCGCGCAGGCGCTCCATGACGAGGCGGGCCTCGTCGACCAGCGTGTCGGGAAAGAGCAGCGCGAATTCCTCCCCACCCCAACGGCAGCACACGTCGCTGCGGCGCAGGTCCGCTTCGAGCGCCTGGGCGAGGTTGCGCAGCAGCGTGTCGCCCGCGTCGTGGCCGAATCGGTCGTTGACCAGCTTGAAGTGGTCCAGGTCGATCAGAGCGAGGACGGCATTTCCGGGACGGGAAAGGGCGCGCTCGGCGGCCTTCCGGAAACCCCGGCGGTTGAGGAGCCCGGTCAGAGGGTCGTGCTCGCTCAGCGTCTCCAGCTTGGCGATGCGCGTGGAGGATTCCTGCGCGGCGACGATGACCCCGTCGAGCAGGCGGCCCACCAGGTCGTCGCTGCCGGTGGGGATGCCGCCCGGGTGTTCGCCTGCCTGGATCGCACGCAGCAGATTGGTGGCCTGGCGGATGGGGGAGAGCAGGCCGTGAATGGCCAGTACGCCGAAGATCGTCCCGGCCAGCGTCGCGCCCAGTACGACGAAGAGCGTGGGCACCGACCAGCCCCCCCAGAAGGCCTGAAAGGCAAGCGTGGCCAGAAGCGGTACGTGCACAGCGAAGAAGCAGATGAAAAGAATGCGCCATTCGTAATGGCGGCGAAACAGGAAAGTCGTGGCGTTGTAAAAGCGCATGGTGGGGGCTCCTGCGGCTTTCGTCTCTATGTATTGGGTCGCTTCTGTCACTTTACCTTAAATATTCGCGCCAAGGGTGTACGTCGGTTAACGCTGTTTTGCGCGACCATGGTGTTTCTGCGCAGATACAAAAGGGGCGCCCGGTTGCCCGAGCGCCCCTTTGTGCAATCTGTCGTCTCACGGCCCTGGCCGCGCAGATCAGCTTTCGAGCTGGCGCAGCAGGCTGCGTACGTCGCCATCCATGTCGGCATCGCGGGTGCGCAGTTCCTCGATGAGGCGCACCGCGTGGATCACCGTCGAGTGGTCGCGGCCACCGAACTTGCGGCCGATCTCCGGGTACGAGCGCGGGGTCAGCACCTTGGCGAGGTACATCGCGACCTGGCGCGGACGCACCACGGCACGGGCGCGGCGCTTCGAGCTCATCTCGGTGCGGTCGATGCGGTAGAACTGGCAGACCGTGCGCTGGATCTCGTCGATCGTGATGCGGCGGCGGTTGGCCGAAAGGATGTCGGTGAGCTGTTCCTCGGCCAGCTGCAGCGAGACCTGCTGGCCGGTGAGCTGGGCGTAGGCGATCAGCTTGTTGAGGCCGCCGACCAGTTCACGCACGTTCCGGTTGATCGTGCGCGCCAGGAATTCCACGACGTCGGTGGGCACGTCGATCGAGGCGAAGCGCTGCAGGCGGTTCTCCAGGATCGCGCGGCGCAGTTCGATGTCGGCGGGCTGGATGTCCGCGACGAGGCCCATCGAGAGGCGCGAGAGAAGGCGCGGCTCGACGCCGTCGAGCGCCTGGGGCGCACGGTCGGCGGCAAAGACCAGACGCTTGCCCTCGGCGAGGAGCGCGTCGATCGTGTAGAGCAGCTCTTCCTGGGCCGAGGCCTTGCCGATGATGAACTGGATGTCGTCGACCAGAAGGAGGTCGAAGCCGCGCAGGCGTGCCTTGAACTCGATCATCTGGTTCTGGCGCAGCGCCTGGACGAACTCGACCATGAAGCGTTCGGCCGAGCAGTAGAAGATCCGGGCGTGCGGGTGATTCGTGAGGTAGGCGTGGCCGATTGCGTGCAGCAGGTGCGTCTTGCCCTGGCCGGTCGAGGCCTTGAGGTAGAGCGGGGAGAACTGCGGCGTTTCGGTCGCGGCCATGCGCTGCGCGGCGTTGCAGGCAAGGACGTTGCTTTCGCCGGTCACGAACGAGGAGAAGGTCTGCGAGGCGTCGATGCCGGCCGGGCCCTGGCCAAGCGCGGTGAAGGCTTCACCCGACAGCGCGGCGGAGAGGGGATCGCCTGCGCTCTGAGCCGAATCGTTCGCAGGCGCGCGGCTGGGGCGGCCGCTGCTGCCAAGACGCAGCTCGGGGAGCTGGCGACGGCCGGGCTGAACCAGGATGCGCACGTGGCGCACGTCGGGACGCGCGATCTTCCAGGCCAGCGAGAGACGGTCGGCAAAGCGATCGTTCACCCAGTTGGCCGAAAACTCGGTGGGGAGATAGAGATCGAGCGTGCCGGTTTCCTTGCAGTAGTTGCCCGGCTGAATCGGCTTGATCCACTGGCTGTGCGCCTGGTGGCCAAGGTCCTTGCGCAGGCCCTGGCTGATGTCAGCCCAGTCTGCTGCGAGGTTCACCGCTTCACGCTCCTCTTCCGTCGTCACTTTGACTGCCTTGACCTTCTTGCTTGCGCTGCCTGCGCCCTGACCCGTTGACGATACTGACACCTTACCGAACTCCCCTGGTTCGCTGCCAAAACCAACGTGGCACACCTGAAAAACACCGAATGCGAATGCGGCAAATGCGACGAAAGAGGACCGCGCTGGGGACAAAACCTCCCCGCGCTGCAAAAGCTCTTTTGCAGCCGCTCGTTCCACTCTATCGCGATTTGCCCGGCCAGTTCCGCAACGGCCGGAAGTCCTTTTAGGGAGGGCTTTGGCCCACAGGCAAGACGGCCATCCCAAAATAAAAAAATTTAAGGCAGTTGACTCACGTAAGTCTGCGGGAAACGCCGTAACAAAAGTGTTTTGTGGCGGAATTCCAAGGGTTTGCGGATTTGGCTTCGGCGAATCGCGGTGTTTCCTAGGCTTTCGTCAAACGAGTTGGAAACACCTGCCCGGAACGCAACAAGGCCGGGGATCGCCTCCCCGGCCTTGTTCCACTTTCGTACTGATTTCGGCCCGGATCGGAGGTCCGTTCCGGGCGAATCAGGAAAGGATCAGAGCGCCGAAACGCGCTTCGTCAGACGCGACATCTTGCGCGCTGCGGTGTTCTTGTGGAGCACACCGCGGGCAACGCCACGGGCGAGCTCGGGCTGGGCTTCCTTGAGCGCGGCCGAAGCTGCGGTCTTGTCACCACCGGCGATGGCGCTCTCGACCTTCTTCACGAAGGTGCGGATGCGGCTCATGCGGTTGGTGTTGATCAGTGCACGACGCTCATTGCGACGGATGCGCTTACGGGCTTGCGGCGTATTGGCCATTAACGTTCCTCTGTCTGGCCGCCTCGCGGCCCCTTGCCTGGTCGAATCTCGAAAATTTGGCGAACGGATTCGCCGGAAAGCGCGCCCCATAGCGGTGAGGCCCGATTTCGTCAAGATACAGCGCGTGTCGGGAATGGCTCATTTCTGGCATTTCCGGCACCAGAAGGTGCTGCGCCCGCCCTGCACGAAGCGCAGGACCGGCGCGCCACATAGGCAAGCTTGCCCCTCGCGTCCATAGACCTGCCAGGAAGTCGCGAAATAGCCCAGTTCTCCGGTGGGCTGGGCGTAGTCGCGGATGGTCGAGCCGCCCGCTGCTATCGATTCGCTGAGCACGTCGCGAATCGCGGGGACGAGTCGTTTGAGCGCGGGAAGGGTGACTTTGCCCGCCGCCTTGTCGGGCCGGATGCCCGAACGGAACAGCGCTTCGCACACGTAGATGTTGCCGAGCCCCGCGACGATTCCCTGATCAAGGAGCAGCAGTTTTACAGGGGCGATTCGCTCCTTGAAGGCGGCCTTGAGATGGGCAGGGGTCAAATCGGGGCCGAGCGGCTCGGGACCCATCTTCGCAAACGGTCCCCAGCTTTCGAGGTCCGCGCTGGGCACGAGATCGACCGAGCCGAAGCGGCGTGCGTCGTTGAGGGCGAGCGTGTGGCCGGCACCGGTGGTGAGGACGAGGTGATCGTGCTTCTCGGGGCGCTCAGGCTCGATCCGCCAGCGGCCCGACATGCCCAGATGAAAGACCATGGTGACCTCGCGGTCGGTATGGACAAGGCCGTATTTGGCCCGCCGTCCCATACCGGTCACGCGCGCGCCGGTCAGCGTCTGGACGAGATCGGGCGGGAAAGGGCGGCGCAGGTCGGGGCGGTTCACGGCAACGCGGGCAATCCGCTCACCATCGAGAAAGCGGGCAAGGCCGCGCACAGTCGTTTCGACTTCGGGAAGTTCGGGCATGGTCCTGCCTGTGTAGGTACGATTGGTGAGGTATGCGAGAGGTGCGCAGGCGAGGGGGGGGGCGCTTACAAAATTGTAAGGGGCATCTCCTAGAGGCTTTCCCTCATGCTTTCCCTTATCTTTTCAAGGCTCGCTTTTGTCCGGCAGTCCATCCTGGCACTGGCCTGTCTTGCGGGCGGTCTCGCCTATGGACCCGTCCTGGCGCATCCAGGTGGCCTTGATCGCAGTGGATGTCACCACAACCGCCGCACGGGCGACTACCATTGCCACCGGGCGCCTGTGCCGCAGCGGCAGGCCGCCACGTCTTCGTCTTCCTTCCGCCCTGCGGATGGGGGGCAGACCTACTATCCCAACTGCGCGGCGGTGCGCGCTGCGGGACGTGCCCCCTTGCGGCGGGGCGCGGCAGGCTACCGTCGCGGGCTCGACCGGGACGGCGACGGCTTTGCTTGCGAATAGGGGCCTTCGAATAGCGTCCAGCAATTAGAGGGCTTCGAATAAGGCGCCTGCGCACGGGGCGTGTCCGAGAGGTCCGCGCTTTGCCGTCGCCAGAGCGATCCGGGCAGGGTAAGTCCCCCGCCATGGCCGATTCCTCTCCATCTCCCCCCGCGTCTTCCTCCGCGCTGCGCCCCTTCCTCATGCTGGGGCTGGTCATGCTGTTCTGGGCGGGCAATTCGATTGTCGGGCGGGCGGTGCGCGCGGATATTCCGCCGTTCACGCTGGCCTTCGGGCGCTGGGTGATCGCGGTCCTGTTCGTGGCTCCGCTGGCGCTCCCCAAGCTGCGCGCGCAGTGGCCACAGGTGCGGGCGCGGGCGGGATGGCTGGTGCTGCTCGGGTTTCTGGGCGTGGTATGTTTCAACTCCTTCGTCTATTCCGGGCTCCACCACACCAGCGCGACGAACGCGCTGCTGCTCCAGGCCGCGGTGCCGAGCTGTGTGCTCCTGTTCGACTTTCTGCTTTTCCGGGGGCGCCCGGCGGCTTTGCAGGTCGCGGGCGTGGCAGTCTCGACGCTGGGTGTGCTCTTCATCGTCTTTCGCGGCGATTGGGCCGCGGTGGAGGCGCTCGAGATCGGAGGGCTGGGCGACGCGTTGATCCTGTGCGGGGTGGTGTGCTGGGCCTTCTACACGGTGCTCTTGCGCAAGAAGCCCGCAGTCGATGCGCCGGTCTTCGTGTTCCTGACCTTTCTTCTGGGCGCCATCGCGCTGGCCCCGCTCGCGGCCTTCGAGGCTTCGCGTGGGCTGACCGTCGCCTGGTCCTGGCCGGTCGTGGGGGCCTTCTTCTATGTCGGGCTGTTCCCCTCGGTGCTGGCCTATTTCATCTATATCGCCGCGACCATGAAGCTGGGCCCCGCGCGTGCGGGGCAGGGGATCACGCTGATGCCGCTGTTCGGTGCGCTCCTGTCCGCGCTGCTGCTGGGCGAGGATATCGCGCTCTTCCACGGTATCGGCATGGGCCTCATCCTCGTGGGCATCGTGCTGGGTGCATGGGCCTTGCGTGCAGGTGCAAAATCACCAGTGGCGCTCCGCGCACCACGGGGCTAGAGGACTGAGTCATGAGTGAAACGGTTTCCTTCGGGTACGAAGAGGTCGCCGCCGAGGAGAAGGCCGGCAAGGTCGGTGCCATCTTCTCGAACGTCGCGCGCAAGTACGACATCATGAACGATGCCATGTCGGCTGGCATGCACCGGGTGTGGAAGGATGACTTCGTGCGCCGGGTGAAACCCCGCGCGGGCGAGCAGATCCTCGACATGGCGGGCGGCACGGGCGACATCGCCTTCCGCATGGAGGCCAAGGGCGCCGTCGTCACGGTCTCGGACATCAACCAGGACATGCTCGATGTCGGCATCGAGCGCGCGATGGAACGCGGCATCGATACGCTCGTGTGGTCGCGCCAGAACGCCGAGGAACTGACGTTCCCGGATCGCCACTTCGACGCCTACACCATCGCCTTTGGCATCCGTAACGTCACCCACATCGACAAGGCGCTGGCCGAGGCGCACCGCGTGCTCAAGTACGGCGGGCGCTTCTTCTGCCTCGAATTCTCGACCACCGAGTGGCCCGGCTTCAAGGAAGTCTATGACGCCTACTCGCACAAGCTGGTCCCCAAGCTGGGCAAGATGATCGCGGGCGATGCGGACTCCTACCGCTACCTTATCGAATCGATCCGCCGCTTCCCGCCCATGCCCGAGTTCGAGGGCATGATCCGCGCGGCCGGTTTCAAGCACACCAAGGTCGAGCCGATCCTGGGCGGTCTTGTCGCGATCCACTCGGGCTGGAAGGTCTGAGACAGGCATCGTGACGTCCCGACTGACGCATATTCGCAGGCTCCTGAAATGGGGCCGGGTCCTCGCTCGCCACGGCGCGCTGCGCGGGATCGAGAACGACCGCAACGCGCCTGCACCGGTCAAGCGCCTGTGCCGTGTGGCTCGCTTTGGAGCGAAGCAGGGGGACGAGCCCGACTACGCAGGCGCCTTCGGCTCGATCGGTCCGGCCGCGATCAAGCTCGGTCAGGCGCTCGCAACGCGGCCTGACCTTGTCGGCGAGGGCCCCGCGCGCAACCTTCTGACCCTGCAGGACAGCCTGCCGCCGGTTGACTTCGCGCTCATCCGCAAGCGGATCGAGGAAAGCTTCGAGCGCCCCCTGGAAGAGGTCTTTGCGACTTTCGAGGAGCAGCCTATCGGCGCGGCTTCGATCGCGCAGGTCCACGCCGCGACCACGCTCGACGGCCGCAAGGTGGCGGTCAAGGTGCTGCGTCCGGGCATTCGCGAGCAGTTCAACCGCGATGTCGAGACTTACGAGTGGGCCGCCGCGCATCTGGAAGCCTTCGGGGGCGAGGCCGCGCGCCTGCGCCCGCGCGCGGTGATTGCCAATCTCAAGCGCTGGACCGTGCGCGAACTGGACCTGAGGCGCGAGGCTGCTTCGGCCTCCGAGCTCGCCGATGGCATGAAGGCGGTCGAGGGCTATCGCATCCCCGCCATCGACTGGGAGCGCACCAACGGCCAGGTCCTGACGCTGGAGTGGATCGACGGCATCAAGATGAGCAACCTGGAGGCGATGAAGGCGGCGGGGTACGACCTGCCCGAACTCGCCCACCGGCTGGTGCTCACCTTCCTCAAACAGGCGATTTCGGCCGGATTCTTCCACGCCGACATGCACCAGGGCAACCTGTTCGTGCAGGGCACGCCCGAGGACGCGACGATCGTTGCCATCGATTTCGGCATCATGGGGCGCATCAACCGCCAGGCGCGGCTGTGGCTGGCCGAGATCCTCTATGGCCTGACCACCGGCAACTACAAGCGCGTCGCCGAGATCCACTTCGAGGCGCAGTACGTGCCGAGCTACCACTCGGTCGAGGATTTCGCGACGGCGCTGCGCGCGGTGGGCGAACCCATGCGCGGAAAGCCCGTGTCCGAGCTTTCGGTCGGGCAGATGCTCGACGGGCTCTTTGCCATCACCCGCGATTTCGACATGGCCGTGCAGCCGCATTTGCTGCTGCTGCAGAAGACCATGGTCATGGTCGAGGGGCTGGCAACCGCGCTCGATCCGCAGATCAACATGTGGGACGTTGCTGCGCCCTTCGTGAAGGACTGGATCCGCGACGAGCTGGGGCCCGAGGCCGTCATTGCCGACCGCCTGCGCGAGGACCTGGCGACGGTCGCGCGCCTGCCCGCGCTGGTGCGCCGGATCGAGGAGCGCTTCCCCCCCAAGGGCGGCGCCCCCGAACAGGCCCCGCTGCCCGAGATCGATCTGCTCTGGGAGCGCAAACGTAAACCCGATGGTAACCACCTTGGTGGTTATATTCTCGCGGCAATCGCGGGGGGCATGGCCGCATGGGCGGTAACGTACTGGAACATGATGCTGTAACGCACAGGGCTTGTGCCCTGTGGGAGTGTGCGCTGCGCGTTGTCGCGGGGCAGGGAACATGACCGTCCCGTACAGCCTTGCCGGAACCTTGCGTTCGCAAGAGCGCTTGTCCGACAGCCGTAGTTCGTTTGACAGCGACCTCGCCTGCGCCTCGCGCGGCAGCGTACCTGCGTTCTTTTCCTCCAAACCGATTGCGTGATGATGAGTGCTGTTGCAGAAGCCAGAACCATGAACGGACCGCGTATTCTCCTGGTCATCGGCGGCGGCATCGCGGCCTACAAGGCCTGCGAGCTTGTCCGCCACATCCGCAAGGAAGGCGGCGAGGTTACTTGCGTCCTGACGGAGGGCGGCGCGCAGTTCGTGACGCCCATGGCGCTGGCTGCGCTGTCGGGGAACCCGGTCTATACCTCGCTCTTCGATCTCAAGGACGAGGTCGAGATGGGGCATATCGAGCTTAGCCGTGCGGCTGACCTCATCGTGATCTGCCCGGCGACCGCCAATCTTCTCGCCAAGATGGCCTCGGGCATTGCCGACGATCTTGCCACCACCATGCTGCTTGCCACCGACGCGCCGGTGATGGCGGTTCCGGCGATGAACGTGCGTATGTGGCAGCACCCGGCGACCGCGCGCAACGTGCAGGTCCTGCGCGATGCAGGCGTGGACGTGATGGAGCCCGACGAGGGCACGATGGCCTGCGGCGAATATGGCCCCGGCCGTCTGCCCGACCCGGTGGCGATCTGGCAGCGTATCGCCTGGGGGCTGGGCCTTGGCCCGGTCGAGGTGGCCCCGCTTCCGGGCGAAATGGCCTACGACCAGAGCTTCCCCGGCCTGCCGCCCGCGACGGGCGAGGACGGCCAGGTCTGGCAGCCTGAGTTCGACGATCCCGAGCCCGAAGAACAGGACGAGGGCGGCATGGGCCTTGGCGGCCTGTCGGGCGGGATGATCCTGCGCGGCGGTTCGGGCAAGGCGAAGAAGGCGGTGGACCTGGGCGGCGGCGAAAGCACGTCCGAGGCGGCGCCTGCCGATCTGTCGGGTTCGCCGCTCATGGCCAAGAAGGGCGCGGCCCGCGCCGCTCCGCCGACCGACCCCGAGGCGATGAACCACCTTACTTCCGCGCATGGCGACTTCATGCGCGCCCAGCCACTGGCGGGCGAGGACCCCTACGCGCATCCCACTATGCTGGCCGATGGCAGCTACGACATGACCCCCTTCGTTCCGGGCGAAGGGCCGCTTGCGGGGCGCCACGTGCTGGTGACGGCAGGTCCCACCTGGGAGCCGATCGACCCGGTCCGCTACATCGCCAACCGTTCTTCGGGCAAGCAGGGCTTTGCCATCGCGGCGGCCGCCGCGCGGGCCGGTGCACGGGTCACGCTGGTCGCGGGGCCGGTCTATCTGCCCACGCCGCCCGGCGTCGACCGGATCGACGTGGAAAGCGCGCTCGACATGGCCGAAGCGGTCAAGCAGTCGCTGCCTGCCGACATTGGCGTGATGGTCGCGGCGGTGGCCGACTGGCGCCCGGTGAGCGTTGCGGGTCAGAAGCTCAAGAAGCGCGGGTCCGCCCCGCCCGCCTTGCTCCTGACCGAGAATCCGGACATTCTGGCAACCGTGGCCTCGCGCCCGGACCGCCCGCCACTTCTCATCGGCTTCGCCGCCGAGACCAACGACGTGATCAAGTACGCCACCGACAAGCGCAAGCGTAAGGGCGCGGACTGGATCATCGCCAACGACGTCTCGGGCGATGTCATGGGCGGCGATGCCAACGCAGTCCACATCGTGCGCGGCGAGGACGTGATCTCGCTCCCCGAAATGCCCAAGGAGGAGGTCGCCCACCTTCTTGTCGAAAGGATGATCGATGCATTCGCCAGCTAATGTCCCGGTACCCCTGAAGGTTCTGCCCCACGGCAAGGGCCTGCCGCTTCCGGTTTACGCGACGGCGGGAGCGGCCGGAATGGACGTGGTCTCGGCCGAGGATGTGACGATTGCACCGGGCGCGCGCCATGCGGTTGCAACCGGGCTGGCCATGGCGATCCCGGAAGGCTTCGAGATCCAGGTGCGCCCGCGTTCCGGGCTTGCACTCAAGCATGCGATCACCGTGCCCAACACGCCCGGCACCATCGATTCGGATTACCGCGGGGAGCTGAAGGTCATCCTCATCAACCACGGGACGGAAGATTTCTCGATCGTGCGGGGGGACCGTATCGCGCAGCTCGTGCTCGCACCCGTCACCCAGGCGACCTGGCTCGAGGTCGAGGAGCTGGATGAGACCGTGCGCGGCGAAGGCGGCTTCGGCTCGACCGGCGGAGTAACCGCGCTCGGCAACTGAGCCCGGACAGGGCTGCTTTAGCGGGTGAGCCCCAGGCCAGGCGCGCACCCACGCCAACCCCAGCGTTTCCGGATTTCATCGCTCGCCTATTCGGCGGCAGGCTGCGCGATATCACTGATGAATTCGCCAAGGGAGCCATGGGGCGCGGTTGCCCTCAGTCCTCGGTCTTGGCGTTGCTGCGCCGTTCCTGCCGCTCACGCCGGCGTTTCACCATCCACCAGCCCGCGCCGCCAAGCCCGAACACGGCAAAGGCGCCGCGTGCGACAGTCGCGAAGGCCGCTTCCAGCGCGCCCACGGTGACGCCCCAAAAGAGCTGGGACATGATCGCCATGAAGGTGTTCATCCTCGCGGGGTCTCCCAAAGGGTGGGTTCGGGCCAGTCTGAGGTGGGAAGAGGGCGGCAGCAAGGCCCCAAAAAGCTTAGGGCGAGCCCGCCTTGCGACGGACCCGCCCCTCGGTGTCTCCCAGTAGGGAGCCCGTCAATATCGTGGAAGATGCAAGATTACTTGTCTTCAGGTGCCACTGTAATGCGCACGGTCTCGCCCGAGTTCCCGGGAAAATCGGTAAACATCGCTTCGACGAGATTGGGGACCAGATATTGCAGGCTGTTCGAGGTCGAGAGGGCCTGAGCCTTGCCTTCGAAGAGGCGCTGGCCATCGGCGGCACGGTCGATTTTCACTTCGATGCCGCTGGTGAAGACGGTGTACGAGTTCATGCCGCCATCGAAATAGGGATCGTAGAAGCCATAGCGCCACGGGCCGCCGTAGAAGCCCCCGAAGCGGCCATAGCCACCGAAACGGCCATAGCCGTACCAGGGGTCATAATAGGGCGACATGCGCGAGCGCACGCGCTCACGGCCGGTGTCGATGCCGTAGTCGAAGCGCACGATCATGTCCGCGTTCGCGGGATCGCGCGTCGGCGTGTAGCCAAGCTCGGCCATCTGCTCGGCCACAAGACCTGCGTACTGCGCGAACTCGAGGCCGCCTTCGAGCTTTTCGTCGTCGGCAACGACGGCGAAGGTCTGTCCTGCCGGGGCGGGTAGCTGCGACTGGAAGCGCGAGACGTCCGCCTTGAAAGGCGTCGTACAGGCGCTGACCGCCACGAGCATGAGCGCGGCCAGCGCCATGCGCAGGTGCGCGGCGAGCGGGGTGCGTCCCGGTTGGCCGTAATTCTGGGTCATCCTATTCACTCCACTGGCCTCTGTCTGGGCAATCGGCAGGGTTGAATTCCCGGCCCCGCGGGAGGGGCGAACCGATGAGGCTCTTAACGATATTGCCGTTCCGGGTCTGAATAGCGGTTGAATGGCGCCGGGCTTGCGGTGAACTGCAAACGCGTGAATCGGGCAGACCTGCGCGATTTTCCATTTTCCGCACGTCGAACAGGGGTTAGGCAACGCCCTGTGATATAGGCACTTTGCACGGGGAAAGCGAGTCCGGTTCATGCGTATTCTCTCGGTCAACTGCGGTTCGGTGACGCGTTTTCGCGGGCCCGATGAACACAGCGCCATCGCCAAGCGGGCCGTGGAAGGGCCTGTGAAGGTCGGCTGGCTGGGCCTGGAAGGGGACCGGCAGGCCGATCTCTCGGTCCATGGCGGGCCGGAAAAGGCGATCCACCACTACCCCCACGATCATTACGCCTACTGGCGCGAAGTGCTCGGCGGCCATCCGCTGCTCGAAGGCGAAGGGGCTTTCGGGGAAAACATCTCGACCCGGGGCTTGCGTGAGGACGAGGTCTGCATCGGGGATCGCTTCCGGATGGGCAGCGCGCTTGTTGAAGTCGCACAAGGGCGCCAGCCCTGCTGGAAGCTCGATCACCGCTTCGATGGTGCCAAGGTCATGGCCGGTGTCGTCGCGACGCGGCGCTCAGGCTGGTACTACCGGGTCCTGGAAGAGGGCGAGGTTGCAGCAGGCGATGCGCTGGAGCTTGTCGCGAGGCCCTATCCGGCCTGGAGCGTGGCCCGTGTCTTCGGCCTGCTTATTGCCGGGGACCACAAGAACGACCCCGCCGGGCTCGAAGCGTTGGGCGAAGTGACGCCGCTGGCCGAGGCCTGGGCGAAACGCCGTGCGAAGCTGCTCGGATGAAGAGGGGGCGATGGTGGGCCGCTCTGACGCTTGGCGCGGCACTTGCGCTCGTCCCGCTTGCCGGGACCGCGCAGACGCCGAGCGAAGCGCCAGGTGCGGCTCCGGCGTGGGATGCGCGTGCGGGACAGGCTCTGGCCTTCCTCGATGCCCACTGGTGGCGTGAGGACCTTGGGGCGGACGGTGACTGGGAGCGCGCGGGCGGCTGGCAGCGCTTCGTGCTGGCCGACGTGCTCATCGCCTACCGCGCGCGCACAGGCGATACCCGCTGGGACGCGCGCATCCACGCGGCTCTGCGCAACCACAACCGCCTTGCGCTCAACGACGATGCACTCTGGGCGGTGATCGCCAGTGTCGACGGTTGGCACATGGAGGGCGATCCGGCTCTGCTCGATTACGCGGCCCGTACCTTTGCGGAGCTGGTTCGGACGCATTGGGACACTACCTGCGGTGGGGGTATGTGGTGGAACCCGCGGCGGACCTACAAGAACGCAATCACCAACGAGCTGCTTCTGACCGCCGCGACACGGCTCTACCGGGCGACGGGGCAGGAGGAGTACCGCGCCTGGGCGCTGCGCACCTGGGGCTGGCTGGGCGCCTCGGGCATGATCGGCGAGGATGGGTTGGTGAACGATGGGCTCGTCATCGATCCGCAGACGGGGATCTGCCGCAACAACGGCCAGCCGCGTTGGAGCTACAATCAGGGGGTACTGCTCTCGGGTCTCTCCGACCTGACCGAAATCACAGGCGCCCCGATCTACCGTGCGCGCGCAGTGGCAACGGCTCGGAGCGCCCTGGCCACTCTGGCTCACCCAGATGGCACTCTGCGCGAGCCGGTGCCGCAGATCGGCGCCGATGGCCTTGCCTTCAAGGGCATCTTTGCCTTCCACCTTGCCTACTTGATGGATGCCCTGCCCGAGGGGCCTGACAAGCAGGCCTTGCGCGAGGGGGCGCGCCGCAATGCGCAGGCGATCTGGCGGATCAGTTCAGAGGGGGAAAGGCCCATCGATTCCGACTGGACCGGGGCCAAGGAGCAATACGGCGCGGCCGCGCAGATGTCCGGCGCGGCGATGCTGCTGGCGGCGGGGCGTTGAGCGTCTGGGGAGATGAACGGGAAGGGGACAAGGCCAGCAGGTATCGCCCCCTCCCGTGTGTCTCACTCAGCCGCGCACGAGGCCCAGCGCGTCATAGGCCGCGTGCAGCGTGGGCAGCGCCAGCGTGCGGGCCTTCTCCGCACCCTTGGCGAGGATCGCGTCAAGGGCGCTGTAGTCCTTGCGCAGCTCGTTGAAGCGTTCGTTGATGGGGGCAAGCTTTTCCACCAGCACTTCGCCGAGCGCGGGCTTGAACTTGCCGAAGCCTTCGCCGCCGAAATCGGCAAGGATCTGCTCAACGCTCTGTCCGGTCATGGCCGAGTAGATGCCGACGAGGTTGTTGGCTTCCGCACGGCCTTCCAGGCCCGCCTTCTCGCTGGGCAGTGGTTCGGCGTCGCTCTTGGCCTTCTTGACCTTCTTCATGATCGTATCGGCATCGTCGGTAAGGTTGATGCGCGCCATGTCGGAGGGGTCGGACTTGCTCATCTTGGCCGAACCGTCGCGCAGGGACATGATGCGCGCCGCCTCGGGCGGGATGATCGGGTCGGGCAGGGTGAAGACCGGCGCGTTCTCGCTTGCGAAGTCGTTGTTGAACTTCTGGGCGATGTCGCGGGCGAGCTCCAGATGCTGCTTCTGGTCTTCGCCCACCGGCACGTGGGTGGCCTGGTAGAGCAGCACGTCGGCGGCCTGGAGCACCGGGTAGGTAAACAGCGCGACCGAAGCGCCTTCACGGTTCTTGCCCGACTTGTCCTTGAACTGGGTCATGCGGCTCAGCCAGCCCATCCGCGCCGTGCCATTGAGGAGCCACTGCAACTCGGCGTGCTGGGGCACCTGGGTCTGGTTGAACAGGATCGAGCGGTCAGCATCGATCCCGCAGGCGACGAGCGCGGCGGTCATCTCGCGGGTGTTGGCCGAAAGCGTCTTGGGATCATGCGGCATCGAGATCGCGTGCAGGTCGGCGAGGAAGTAGAGGCTCTGCCCACCCTCGGCGGCGATGTCGTCCTGCATCTTCACCCAGTTCTTGATGGCGCCCAGGTAGTTGCCAAGGTGAAGGTTGCCCGTGGGCTGGATGCCGGAGACGATACGCATGGTTTTTCGTGCCTGTGGTTAGTCCGTAGGAGTGACCGGTTCGGTTTTGGCGGCCGGTCGGCGCCGCCGTAGCTGGGCAAGCAGGTCCTTGTCGAGTGCGCCGACAAGATAGGCGGTCACGAAAAAGACGAGCATGCCCGAGATGCACAGGGCAGCGAGCGACCAGACCTTCTCGAAGACGTTGCCGCCATAGCGCCCCGCCATGAGCGGCATCAGCGCCCAGAGTACGCCGCCCATGACTGCACTGGCCACGATCTGGCGCGCGATGCGCGAGCCGAGCCGGGCGGTGAAGTGGAACCAGCCGCGCAGCTGCAGGATGATGTAGAGCGTCGCCACGTTGAGCGTGGAGGTGAAGGCCGTGGCCCCAGCGAGGCCAACAATGCCGAAGCGCGGGACGACCGCGATGTTGACGGCGATGTTCACGATCAGCGTCCCGGCCGCGATCCACACCGGGGTGCGGGTGTCCTCGCGGCTGAAGAAGGCGGGCTGGAAGACCTTCACCAGCACGTAGGAGGGAAGGCCGCAGACAAGGGCCACGACGATGGCGGCCATCGTGTCGCCATGGGCCTGGCTCATCTTGCCGCCCACGAAGAAGGCCGTGACGAAGGCGGGCGCGCAGATGGCAAGCGCGACGGCGGCGGGCAGGGTGAGAAGGCAGGCGATCTCGACCGCGTTGGCCTGGAGGCGCTGCGCACCGGCGTCGTCGTGCGACTGGATGTGGCGCGCCAGCATCGGCAGGATTGCGGTGCCCAGCGCAATGCCCACGATGCCCAGCGGCATCTGGTTGAGGCGGTCGGCGTATTTCAGCAGCGTGAGGGAGCCTTGTTCCAGCGAAGTCGCAAAGAACGTGTCGACGAACTGGCTGATCTGGTAGACGCCCGCGCCGAAGGTGGCGGGCAGGATCAGCATGCCCAGCTTGCGCACGTCCTTGGTGAAGCGCGGGGCCCGGACCTGAAGCTTCACCCCCGCCTTGCGGGTGGCCCAGGCCATGTAGACCAGCTGCGCGACGCCGGACGCGCTCACCGCAATGGCGACGCACCAGGCGATAACCTGGTCCGAACCGCTCGCCTTGCCGAGAAAATAGCCGGTGACGATACCGGTGATGAGGACCACGTTGAGCAGCACCGGCACGAAGGCGCCCGGCGCGAATTTGGAATGGGCGTTAAGCACGCCCGAGAGCATCGCAACCAGACTGACAAGGCCGAGATAGGGAAAGGTCGTCCGGCTAAGCGCGACGGCCAGTTCGAACTTGCCGGGGACCTCCTGGTATTCGCCCGCCAGCAGCCAGACGATCGCGGGCATCGCGATCATGGCGATCGCGGAGAAGCCGAGCAGGACCCACACGAAGACCGAAAGGACGTCGCTGGCAAAGCGATTGGCCGCATCCTCGCCGCCGCCCTCGGACGGATCCGCGGCCAGCGTGCGCGTGTACATCGGCACGAAAGCGACCGAGAAGGCGCCCTCGGCGAAGAGGCGCCGGAAGGTGTTGGGAAGGACGAAGGCAAGCTGGAAGGCGTCGGCGGCAAGCCCTGCGCCCAGAACGCGGGCAAGAAGGATATCGCGCGCAAAGCCGAAGATGCGGCTCAGCAGCGTGAGCCCGCCGATGGTGCCGACGTTGCGGACAAGACTCATGGCCTCAGATGCCCTCTTTTGCACGCCGGTGCCGGGATAACCCCGTTGTCGGACCGGCCGGCTTCCATCACGGGGGAACGTCGGGGGAGGGTTGGTCCTCTCCCCCGACAGATCAGGTCTGCGAAAGGTTTACGCAGTGTGCAGGCCTTTGATCAGGCGTTGCCCATCGGCGGATCGCCCGCGGTCGCGCCCTGCTGCTGCTGCGCCTGGAGCTGCTGGACATAGAGGCCGTTGAAGTCGATCGGCTCGAGCATGAGCGGCTGGAAGCCGGCGTCGCGCACGGCGTCGGCCACCACGCGGCGCGCGAAGGGGAAGAGGATGCGGGGAGCTTCGGCGAAAAGGAAGGCATGGGCCTGCCCATCGTCGAGGCCGCGCATGCCAACCAGCGCGCAGTAGCTGAGGTCGACGACGAAGGCCGTGCCCGCTTCGCACTTGGACGCGCAGGTGATCTTCAGTTCGACTTCGTGGACTTCGCCTTCGATGGCCTTGGCCGCGATGTTGAACTGCACGTCGATCGCGGGCGTGTCCTGCCACTGGAACGACTGGGGCGCGTTGGGATTTTCGACCGAGAGGTCCTTGATGTACTGCGAGATGATCCCGGCGCTGGGGCCTGCATCGCCCCCGTTGCCGAGGTTGAGATCGGAGATGACGTTGCCTTCGTCGGCCATGGTGGTGATTTCCCGCTTTAATCCATTGATCGTCCGGCTGCCTCGGGCGATAGGGCGCCGCAAGGAAGCGATTCTCGCGCGCTAGAGCATTTTTGCGCTCCGTGGAACACCCCAGTTGCGGGCCCGTTGTGCGGTTAGACGCGCGCAGGTGCATTCTCGCCCCGGGTTTCGCCCGCTATGTCGAAAAAATGCCCCGATCCGGCCGCACACGCGTTGTTCATTTGTCAACGCTACCTACATGGGGTTATGTTACGAAGATTACGGTCCCGACGAACGCAGGCGCAAAGTACCTGGTAGCGGGGCCGAAGGAAGGAATGGGTACACGAACGTGACACCGGAAATCGTCATCCTGGCCATGATCGCAGCGTTTCTCGGCCTGCGGCTCTATTCCGTGCTGGGCCGCCGAGCCGAGCATGAGGAAGAGCCCATTGCCGGACGCTTCGAAGGGCAGCAGGGACAGCCCGGTGCGACGCGGCCCCAGGCGCCTCGCCGCCCCGAACTCCGCCCGGACGACCAGCCCCAGAGGGCTGGGCAGGACCCGCGCATCCAGCAGGTGCCGGTAACCTCGCCCACCGCCGAGCGTGGTCTCGCTGCCATTGCCGCTGCCGACCGTCGTTTCGACGCGCTGGCCTTCATCGAAGGCGCCCGCGGCGCCTATCGTCTCGTGCTGGAATCGTTCTGGAAGGGCGACAAGGCCGAACTGCGCGCCCTGTGCGACGCGCCTGTCTACGAGAGCTTCGAGAGCGCCATTGATGCGCGGATCGAAGCGGGCGAAACGCTCGACAACCGTCTCGTGCGGATCGAGGACGTCAAGATCGTGGCGGCAGGTGTGGAAGACGGCACGGCGCGCATAACGCTGCGCTTCCGCTCGGACATTGCCGCGGTAACCCGCGACGCTGAGGGCAATGTCGTGGCTGGTTCGCTCGACGATGCGATCGAGGCGGTCGATGTCTGGACCTTCACCCGGCAGGTGCGTTCGAGCGATCCCGACTGGATCCTCGAGGAAACCGACGCCGGTTGATCTTTCCCGCGCAAATGCGCAGGTAACGGGCAGGAAGCGCTGTAACGCTTCGCTGCCCGTTTCGTTTTTTCGGTTCTGCGAAGCGGGGCCCCATGTGAATTTTGCTGGAGTGCCTGCCCCGTGGTCCGAGATCGCCTGTCAGCGTCCCTGTTCGAGCGCTGCCTCGCCTCTTCGCGTGCCGCGCTCGGCCGCATGGCACTCCTGGGCGGGCTTGCCGTGCTGCTGGCTTCGTGCGCGGGACGTGTCGAGGCTCCGGGCTCCGCAACCGCTCCTGCGCCGACCAATGCCTTGGCCGCGGGCGTGCGTCCGGGGCCGGCCTTCGCCTCGCTGCCGGTGGGGGCAATGGATGCGGGCGCAGCGCTGGCGGGGTTCGCCGAAAGCTGCCCCAAGCTCCTTGTCCGTGAGGATGTGAGCGGCCTGACCCGCGTCCAAGATTGGCAGTCGGCCTGTACGGCTGCGGTAACCTGGTCGCAGGGGGATGCCTCCCGCTTCTTCGCCACCTACTTCGAGACAGTCCGCGTGGGCGAAGGCGCGGCCTTCGCGACGGGGTACTACGAGCCCGATATCGCGGGTTCGCGCGACCATGTTCCGGGATACGATGTGCCGGTTTACGGCGTGCCGGACGACCTCGTGCGCGCCCGGGAAGGCGATGCGGAGCGGCTCGACAACGGGCGCATGCCGGTCGGGCGCTATGATGAACAGGGGCAATTCACCCGCTACTTCGACCGCGCCGCGATCGAGGATGGCGCGCTGCAGGGCCGTGCCCCGATCATTGCCTGGGCCCGCGATCCGGTCGAGGTCTTCTTCCTCCAGGTCCAAGGTTCGGGCATGCTGCGCGCGCCGGATGGCGAGGTCATGCGCATCGGCTATGCCGGGCAGAACGGCCACGGCTATACCGCCATCGGCAGCCTGATGCGCCAGCGCGGGCTGCTGGGCGATGGGCCGGGACAATATGCCGCCTCGATGCAGGGCATCATGCAGTACATTCGCGAGAACCCGGAAGAGGGTGCCGCGCTGATGCGCGAGAACCGCTCCTTCGTGTTCTTCCGTGAACTGACAGGTGACGGCCCGGTGGGCGCGCTGGGCGTGACGGTGCGGGCGCACGCCTCGGTCGCGACTGATCCGAAATTCGTGCCGCTGGGCGCGCCCGTCTTCCTCGACCTCGACCGGCATGAGGCCGATGGCCTCTGGGTTGCGCAGGACACCGGCGGGGCGATCAAGGGTGCCAATCGCTTCGATACATTCTGGGGCAATGGCGAGGAGGCGCGCGCGACAGCGGGCGACATGACGGGGCGCGGAAACGCGCTGATCCTGCTCCCCAAGGGCACCCTGGCGCGTCTGGGCGCGCTGTGAGACGGCCGGGACGCCGCCTGAGCGAGGATGAAGCGCGCCTCTGGGGCGAGGTTGCGCGCACCGTCAAGCCGCTCGAACCTGCCGTTCGGTGCCCGGTGTCCAATGCGCCTGTGCCTGCCGAGAAGGCGAAACCCGCCCCGCCGGTCATCAAGAAGAAGGTGAAGGGACGCGTTCCACCTCCGCTGATGCCCAAGCCCACTCCGGCGAAGGCGCCCAAGGGGGAGACCCAGTTGCACCTTGACGGCTCCTGGGAGCGGCGGATTGCCAAGGGGACGCTCGTTCCCGATTTCAGTCTCGACCTCCACGGATCAAACCTGGACTATGCGTATCGGCGGCTCATGGATGGCCTGTCGCAGGGCAAGGCCATGGGCGCGCGGGTGGTGCTGGTTGTCACCGGCAAGCCGCGTCCAGTCGACGCCATGGACCGGGGCGAGCGGCGCGGCGCGATCCGTGCCAAGATCAAGGATTGGCTGATGGTCAGCGAGCATGCGAGCGACATTGTCGCCATTCGCGGTGCGCATCGGCGGCACGGCGGGCAGGGCGCGCTTTACATCGTGCTCAAGCGGCGCCGCTGAAGGCTCAAGAAAGAGAGAATACAAGGGGTCATCACCGCTTGACCCCGAAATGGGCGACCTCACTTTTCTCAGGCAGTTTGGCGCGTGTGAGGTGAGGAAGACAGTATGGGGAGTCCGAGGGCGATGGCCCTCGGAATGAGTTTTCCAGCCTCTATTTTTACCTTCTGGGGCAAGTCACTGGAAGTTCCTCGTTTTTCTGGAAAATGCCTGCGGCGTGCGCGTCGGCAAGAAGCGCGCAATGAAAAAGCCGCGTCCTCTTGGGCGCGGCTTTTGAATGGATCAGCTGAAACGGGCGCTCAGTTCGGAGGCTACTTCCTCGTTTCTTGCCAGCGCGAAAGTAAGCGGGCCTTTACGGCGCAGGGACTGGCAAATCCAGATACCCTTGTCTTCGCAGTAGTCGCGCAGATCCTGGAAGTTTTCGTCTAGATAGGTGAAGCGGGAGAATTCTGAAATATTGTTGGTCATGGGGCTTATATACACGCAGAAGCCAAAAATTTCAACCCGCCGCAATCTGAGCACTTTTTCCCGGTTTCCTGCGGATTGCAGGCGGGCGCGAGAGGCGGTTCGGTTCTCTGCATTCGCAGGTGCAGCATTCTTGCGGGTTTGCCCGAACACGCAAAAGGGGCGGGAAAGCGCCTGCGCGCTCCCGCCCCCTGTTCACGTCCGCTGCCTGCGGTGTGTGGCCTTATGCGACGGCTTCGGCCGCTTCCTGGGCGCCCTGGGCAACGTCTGCCGGAGCCTCGTTGCGGATCAGGAAGTCGAAGGCCGAAAGGGCGGCCTTGGCGCCTTCGCCCATCGCGATGATGATCTGCTTGTAGGGCACCGTGGTGGCATCGCCCGCGGCGAAGATGCCGGGAATGTTGGTCGCCGCCTTCTGGTCGATCACGATCTCGCCGCGGTTCGACAGTTCAACGCCGCTGTCCTTGAGCCATTCGGTGTTCGGGACAAGGCCAATCTGCACGAAGATGCCTTCGAGCTCGATGGTGATTTCCTCGTCGCTCGCGCGGTCCTTGTACTTCAGGCCATTGACCTTCGCGCCATCGCCGGTGACCTCGGTGGTCTGGGCGTTGGTGAGGATCGTCACGTTCTTCATCGACTTCAGCTTGTCGACCAGAACCTGGTCGGCGCGCAGCTGGGTGTCGAATTCGATGAGGGTGACGCTGCCCACGATGTTGGCAAGATCGATCGCCGCCTCGACGCCCGAGTTGCCGCCACCGATGACCGCAACGCGCTTGCCCTTGAAGAGCGGGCCGTCGCAGTGCGGGCAATAGGCCACGCCCTTGGTCTGGTACTCGGCCTCACCGGGCACGCCCAGCTGGCGCCAGCGCGCGCCGGTGGTGAGGATGAGCGAGCGGGCCTTGAGCGAGGCGCCGTTGGTGAACACGACCTCGTGGTAGCCGCCCAGGTCCTTGGACGGGATGAGCTTTTCGGCCCGCAGCAGCGGCATCGTGTCGATGTCGTACTCAGCGATGTGCGCGTCGAGTGCGGAGGCGAGCTTGGGACCTTCGGTGTAGGGAACCGAGATGAAGTTCTCGATGCCCATGGTGTCCTGGACCTGGCCGCCCATGCGCTCGGCGGCGATGCCGGTCGAGAAGCCCTTGCGCGCGGTGTAGATCGCCGCGCCCGCACCAGCCGGGCCGCCACCGATCACGAGAGCCTCGAAGGGCTTCTTTTCGGCGAGCTTGGCGGCGGCCTTTTCGCCCGCCTTGGTGTCGAGCTTGGCGAGGATCTCGGCCACGTCCATCTTGCCCGAGCCCCACATGGTGCCATCGAGGAAGACGGCGGGGACGGCCATGACGCCGCGGTCCTCGACCTCGGCCTGGAAGGCGCCGCCCTCGATCAGGGTGGCCTTCACACCCGGGTTGTTGAGCGCCATCAGCGTGAGCGCCTGAACCACGTCGGGGCAGTTGTGGCACGAGAGTGAGAAGTACATCTCGAAGTCGTACTCGCCCTCGAGTTCGCGGATCTGGGTGAGCACGTCCTCTTCGACCTTGGGCGGGTGGCCGCCGGCCCACAGCAGGGCGAGGACGAGCGAGGTGAACTCGTGGCCGAGCGGAACACCGGCGAAGCGCACAGAGGCTTGCGGGTTCGACGCGCGGCGGATTTCGAAACTGGGCTTGCGGGCATCATCGCCATCGAAGCTGGCCGAAACCTTGTCGGACAGTTCGGAGATGGTCGAGAGCAGTTCGCGGGTTTCCGCCGACTTCGCATCGTCGCCAAGCGAGGCGACGAGCTCGATCGGTTCGCGCAGCATGCCGAGGTACTGGGAGAGCTGTTGCTTCAGATTGGCGTCAAGCATGTCGGGGTCCTTTCGGGGAGAGAAGAAAGAGAATGCGTGAGGGGGAAGAAGGTGGCGGTCCGGGCTCTGCGCCTCGGCCACCGGGCGCGCACGGGGGCGCTTCCGGGGGAGGGAGATCCCGGGCCGCGCACCGTCCGCACGCGACCCGGATATCGCGGGCGGCGCTCAGGCCGCCCGGCGATACGTTGTCGCGTCGGGCTTAGATCTTGCCGACGAGGTCGAGCGAGGGAGCGAGGGTTTCCGAACCTTCTTCCCACTTGGCCGGGCAGACCTGGCCGGGGTTGTTGCGCACGTACTGTGCAGCCTTGATCTTGCGGACGAGTTCGACGGCGTTACGGCCGACGCCTTCGCAGGTGATTTCCATGATCTGGATGACACCGTCGGGATCGACGACGAAGGTGGCGCGGTCGGCGAGGCCGGCTTCACGCAGAACGCCGAACTTGTTCGACAGCTCGTGGTTCTGGTCGCCGAGGAAGGCGAACTTGAGCTTGCCGATCTTCTCCGAGGTGTCGTGCCAGGCCTTGTGGCTGAAGTGCGTGTCGGTCGAAACGCCGAACACTTCCACGCCCATGCCCTGCAGCGTCTCGTACTGGTCGCCGAGGTCTTCGAGCTCGGTCGGGCAGACGAAGGTGAAGTCGGCGGGGTAGAAGAAGAACACGGCCCACTTGCCGGCAATGTCGCCTTCGGAGACGTCGAAGAAGTCCTTGCCCTGCTGGAACGCGGTGTTGGTGAACGGCTGGATCTTGCTGCCGATGATACCCATGAGAAATCTCCCTCGCTTGGGTGTGTTGAACTGACGAGGCTGAGATAGGCGGACCAGGTGACATTTTGTAGCGGGATGATCCGATTGGGTTGATCGATTTACGCGATTACCGGGTGATCGATTTAGCGAATTAGTCGATTATCGGCAGAGGTCTGCGGTTTGTGCCTCCCGATGCGGGGCAGTGGCCCAGCCGGTGGCCGGACAATATGCGACGGCGCGTGTCATTGCCGCGTTGAGCTTGGGGCTCGGGGCGGCTAAGTCCCTCGCCATGGCAGACAATCACCGCGATGAGCCGCGCTCTGGCGCACCCGCCAATCCTGACCGCCGCCGCCTGCTGACCGGCATGGCCACCGCGGCCGGTGCCGCCGCGCTTGGCGGGCTGGCGCCTGACGACGCCGCAGCGCGCGCCTCGGCGCAGAAGGCCGCGGCGTCCCTGCCGCCCAGCGATGCCGAGCTGGCCGCGCATATCGATACGGTCGTGGTGATCTACGCAGAGAACCGCAGCTTCAACAATCTCTTCGGCGATTTTCCGGGGCTGGAGCAGCCGCTGTCCGAGGTCTCGCCCGAGCGTGCGCGCCAGCGTGACCGCGACGGCTCGGTCCTCGAAACCCTGCCCCCGATCTGGGAGGGCATGGTCCCCCACGAACAGGTGGTGGAGCACCAGGCGATCGCCATTGGCCCCGAAGATCTGGCGCCCCTCGCAAACGCACCGTTCGTGCTCGCAACGCCCGAGGGCGATCCGCTGCCCCACGGCGTGGTGACGCGCGATCTGGTCCACGCCTTCTACAACAACCAGCTCCAGATCAACGGCGGGCGCAACGATGGCTTCGTCGCCTGGAGCGATGCGGGTGCGCTGCCCATGGGGTACTATGGCGACAACGCGGCGAACCTGCGGCTGTGGCAGATCGCGCGCGACTTCACGCTGTGCGACAACTTCTTCATGGGCGCCTTTGGCGGCTCGTTCCTCAACCACCAATACCTGATCGCAGCGCGCCCGCCGTTCTACCCGCAGGCCGATGCAAGCCCGGCAAAGGGGCGCATCACGCAGCTGGAGGGCGAGGACCCCAAGGGCATCCTGCCCAAGCAGACCGCGCAGTCACCGAAAAGCGCGATGGACGGGCCGGTGCGCTTCGTACCCAACAGCCTCTCGCCCGATTTCTATGCGGTCAACACGATGCTTCCGCCCTTCGCCCCGACCTATGAGCTGGACCCGGATCGCCCCGGCTATGCCAACGCGCAGAGCAGCCACACGCTCGTTCCGCAAAGCCACGACACCATTGGCGATGTGCTTTCCGAAAAGGGCGTGGACTGGGCCTGGTACGCGGGTGGCTGGGCCAAGGCGCTGGACGGCCATCTCAACTCGGCCGACTTCCCCTCGCGTCCGAACTTCCAGCCGCACCACCAGCCGCTGAATTACTACACCCAGTTCGCACCGGGCACCGAGGCGCGCGAGGCGCACCTGCGCGACGCGGGCACGGGCGAGACGGCGCGGACCAACCGCTTCCTGGCCGACGCCAAGGCGGGCACGCTGCCCAGCGTCACGTTCTACAAGCCGCAGGGCAACCTCAACATGCACGCGGGCTATTCCGACGTCGATGCGGGCGACCGCCACATCGCAGGTATCGTCGAGGCGCTCAAAGCCTCGCCGCAGTGGGAGAGGATGCTGGTCGTCATCACCTTCGATGAGAACGGCGGCTGGTGGGACCACGTCGCCCCGCCCAAGGGGGACCGCTGGGGGCCGGGCACGCGCATCCCTGCGCTGATCGTCTCACCCCACGCGAAGAAGGGCGAGGTCGATCACACGATCTATGACACCGGCTCTATCGCGCGCTTCCTCACCCGCCGTTTCGGCCTGCGCAAGCTGCCCGGGCTCGCCGAGCGCGAACAGGCGATGATCGCGGCCGGAGGCCCGCCGCCAGGCGACCTGACGGGCGCGCTGCGCTTCGGCTGATCCAACCTGGCGGGCGGATCAGTTGGAAGGATTGAGCCGCCCGGCCTCGAGGATCGGCAGGCCGCCTTCGGTCGGCACGTAGATGATCTGCCCCCGGGACTCCTCGAGGTTCTGGATATAGAGATAGCGCAGGTAGCCTTCGGGGCCGCCCAGGCTGTCCGCGACGATGCGGTTGGCTTCAGCGAGACCCTTTGCACGTTCGACTTCGGCCGCGGCTTTCAGCTTGGCGCTGTCGAGCGCGGCCTGCGCTTCAAGAACGGCGATGCGGCGGTTCTGGGTTGCCTGGGCCAGTTGGGCTTCGCCTGCGACCTGTGCGTTCCAGACCCGCAGACCATTGTAGGCGGCGCACGATCCGAGGCCCCCGCCGACGAGCACGACGATCAGAAGAATAAGTGCCAGGCCGACCCGGATCAGGCTGTCGGACGTATGCCCCATGTATAAACCCCTCAGTTGCTGTTAGCGCCATGTCTAGCAGGATGGAGGCGCTACACCAGCGGAGCCGGATCAGGGGTGTGCGATATTCAGCTTGTATTTCTTAGAGTTGGCCGCTCTGTGATGCGCGGACGAGGCGGGTGAGTACCTGGTCGAGCGCGGAAAGAAAGCGCGAGCGATCCTGCTTGGAGAAGGGGGGCGGTCCCCCGATCTGATCACCCCCGGCGCGAAGGTCGGCCATGATCGCGCGGGTTGCGATGGCGCCCCCGATGGAGGCCATGGTGAAGGGCTTGCCATTGGGCGCCAGCACTTCGGCACTTGCCTTCAGGCAGCGGTCCGCCAGCAGGATGTCGGCGGTGATGACGACCGAGCCCTTGGAGCAGTTCTCAGCAATCCAGTCATCGGCGGCATCGAAGGCATCGCTCACGATCTGGCGCGTGACGAGGGCGCTTTGCGGAATGCGGATGATCTGGTTGGAAACGACGACGACCGGCACCTTGTAGCGGGAGGATACCTTGTAGGTTTCTTCCTTTACCGGGCAGGCGTCGGCGTCGATCAGGATGCGTAGGGAGGTCAAACCGGAAGAAGCCGCCTTAGCCGCACTGCCCGCGCTGGAGCAGCTTGTGATCGGCCAGCACCAGCGCCATCATCGCTTCGACCACGGGGACACCGCGAATACCTACGCAAGGATCGTGGCGGCCCTTGGTGAAGAGTTCAGTCGCTTCGCGCTCGCCCTTTTCATTGGGGCGGGTAACGGTGGGCTGGGGGGTGAGGATCGAGCTGGTCGGCTTGAAGGCGACGCGGCAGGTCACCGGCTGGCCGGTCGAGATGCCGCCTGCAATGCCGCCTGCGTGGTTCGCGAGGAACTCGGGCGCGCCGTCGGGGCCGGTCTCGGTGTTGGGGCGCATAGGGTCGGCGTTGCCTTCCCCGGTCAGGCGTGCGGCAGCAAAGCCATCGCCGATTTCCACACCCTTTACCGCGTTGATGCCCATCATCGCGGCGGCAAGGTCGGCATCGAGTTTGCCGTAGAGCGGGGCGCCCCAGCCTGCGGGCACGCCGCTGGCGTAGCATTCGACCACCGCGCCGACTGAGGAGCCACTCTTGCGGGCATCATCGACAATCGCTTCCCAGCGCTTTGCAGCGGCCGGGTCCGGGCAGAAGAAGGGGTTGTTGCCGATCTCTTCCAGGTCAAAGTTTGCCGGGTCGATAAGGTCGCCGCCGATCTCCGAGACATAGGCAACGATGGTGACTTCGGGAATGACGAGGCGCGCGACCGCACCGGCGGCAACGCGGCTGGCGGTTTCGCGCGCCGAGGAACGTCCGCCGCCCCGATAGTCGCGAAAGCCGTACTTGGCGTCATAGGCATAGTCTGCGTGGCCCGGGCGATAGGCGCGGGCGACGTCCGAATAGTCCTTTGAGCGCTGGTCGACGTTCTCGATCATCAGGCTGATCGGGGTGCCGGTGGTGCGCTGCACGCCGTCCGGAGCCTCGAACACGCCCGAAAGGATGCGCACCGCGTCCGGCTCCTTGCGCTGCGTGGTGAACTTGCTCGTACCCGGACGGCGCGCGTCGAGGAAAGGCTGCACCACGCTCTCGTCAAGGGCGAGGCCCGGGGGGCACCCGTCGACAACAGCGCCGATGGCAGGCCCGTGGCTTTCGCCCCAGGTGGTGAATCGGAACAGACGGCCAAACGTGTTTACGGACATAGCGGGCGCTTTGTCGCGCAACGCATCGTTTGTCCAGTATTAGCGCTTGCATACGATTGTTGCGGGCCCCATCTCGGGCCGCGATGTTTCTTGTCGTCTTCCGCAACCGCAAGCGCGCCGATATCGATAGCGCGGCCTACGCCCGCGATGCCGCTGCGATGGAGGACCTTGCGCGCCGCCAGCCCGGCTTCCTCGCGTTCAAGAGCTACACCGCCGAGGATGGCGAGGTCGTGGCTCTCTCCGAATGGGCAGACGAAGCGGCCGCGCGCGCCTGGGGGCGCCAGGCCGAACATGCGCGGGTGCAGGGCGAGGGACGCGATCGTTACTATCACAGCTATACCCTCTTCGCGTGCGATTCGCCGCGGATCCATGAATTTGAGAACAAGGAGGCCTCTTCGTGAGCCTTGAAGTCTACGGCATTCCCAACTGCGACACCGTGAAGAAGGCCCGCAAGTGGCTTGAGGCGCGGGACATCGAATACACCTTCCACGACTACAAGAAGGAAGGGGCCGATCCGCAGAAGCTGGCAGCCTGGGTCGAGACCGAGGGCGTCGAGACGGTCCTCAACAAGCGCGGAACCACCTTCCGCAAGCTGTCGGACGAGGACAAGGCCGATATCGATGCGGCCAAGGCGGTGCGGATCATGGCCGAGCACACCAGCACCATCAAGCGGCCGGTCGTCGAACACCCCAAGGGTATCCTGGTCGGCTTCAACCAGATGCAGTGGGAAGCCGTACTGAAGTGAACGAAGTTTAACAGTTAGAGAAATGAAGTCCGAGGGCCATCGCCCTCGGGCTCCCCAAACTGTCTGGCTCACCTGTGTCGCGCTGCGGTTTTCGAGAAAGGTGAGGTTGCCGATTTTGGGGGCAAGGGGCGATGGCCCCTTGAAAATCTACTTCTTTTTTAGCCCTCGACCGAGGTTCCAAAAAGCGCCGCAGCCAGGCCTAGCACGGTCAGCGCCCCGAACCCGGCAATCCGCAAAGGCCCGGCGCCCGCGGTGCGCGAGCGGATCGCCGCAAGCGCGGACTGAATCGCGTAGTAGAGCGCAAAGGCGCGGCTGGCGAAGCTGACGATCACGAAGACATCGGCCAGCCAGGTGAGGGCAAGGCCCGAGGCGATCAGCAGGACATAGGTGGGCTTCATCCCGAAGCGCTGGTGCGTGAGTTCGGCAACGAGCCCCCCCGAGCCGTTGGTGTCCGCGACCGCGGCGCTGAACTGGGCGCTCAAGGCGGCGAGGATCAGCAGCGGTCCCAGAATCGACGAGACGGTGCGCATCATGTCGATAATCGCGGTTTCACTGAGTTCGAAGCTGCCACTGCGAAAGCTGACGGCGAGGAGCACGACGTAGGCCATGTAGATGGCGCTGGCGATTGCCTGGGCCAGCTTCATCGAACGCTGGCGCTCGGCGGCGCTATAGTGATCGCCCAGATAGCGCGAGGTCTCAAAGCCCTGCACCGTCACGATGAGGCCAAACATCAGCTGCAGGGCGGGCCAGGCGCCGAGTGTCATGCCGCTGCGCGTGGCCGTGCCGGTCTCCCATTCGATCCCGGCGTGAACTGCAAGAGCGCCGATCAGGGCGGCGATGATGACGAGCTTGACCGAGACGGTAAGCTGCTCGAGCCGCTCAAGGAGCGAAAAGCCCTTGGTGAGGCCCGCCAGCAGGATCAGCGCATAGGCCCCCGTGGTGATGAGCCGGGCGAGCGTGTCGGAAGGCGCGCCGAAGATGCGTGCGGCAAAGGCACCGAAGAGGTTGAGGTAGTAGGCGACCGAGATCACGTAGGCGAAGGCGAGCGCCCAGCTGGAGATGCGCTCCAGCCCGGTCGAGAGCGGGGTCTCGTGCGCGCCTTCGTCCAGCCGGGCGATGTTGGTGCGGATCGCCGCGCCAAAGAGGTAGCCTGCAAGGCACAGCAGCGCCATCGCCGCGATGCCCCAGGTGCCGAAGCTGTCGGTCAGGATCGGCCCGAGGATGAGGAACCCGCTGCCGATGATCGAGGCCAGCGGAGTGATCCCGGCGCGCCACAGCCGGGCGCGCGACAGACGCGGCCAGGCGAGCAGCGCAGCGGTGCCGAGCCCCGCAAGCGCGAGGGCGATCTCGATGCCAAGCTGGCCCATGGGTGCCGGGGTCAGTCCTCGGAAGCGCCCGCGCGGCGCGCGGTGACAATGAAGTTGAGCGAAAGATCCTCGGAGAGGTGGAGCCCGCGTGTCGGTGACCAGGAGATCCCGGTGGGCTCACCCAGTGCCAGGTCCGCCTGTGTGGCAAGCTGCGTCAGTTCCTCGAAGGTGGGGAAGGCCGACCAGTCGTGGGTGCCGCGCGGGACCATGCCGAGCCGCTCGGCGCCCTCGACCAGCAGCAGGCGCGAGAGCGCGCTGCGGTTGGGGGCCGAAAGGATCATCAGGCCGTCGTCGGCAAGGGTGGCCGCAAGGCCTTTAAGGAACGCGGCCTTGTCGGCAACGTGTTCGATCACCTCGAGCGAGCAGACAAGGTCGTAGCCTGTCAGGCCCAGGCTGGAGAGCTCACCGCAGCGGTAGTCGATGGCAAGGCCCGAAGCCTCGGCGTGGGCACTGGCGGCCGCGATGTTCTCGGGCGCGGCGTCGACACCGGTGACCTCGCCGCCGAGGCGCGCGAGCGGTTCGCACAGCAGGCCCGCTCCGCATCCGGCGTCGAGCACGCGGCGTCCGGCCAGCGGCTTGAGTGCGCGCGAATCGCCTCCGAAATGCGCATCGATCGCCTTGCGGATGAAGCCAAGGCGCACCGGATTGAGCTTGTGCAACATCGCCGAGGACCCCTTGGGATCCCACCATTCCGCCGCCATCGCGCCGAAATGGGCGGCTTCTTCGGGGCGGATCGTAGCCGGGGTGGTCGTGTCCGGATTTGCCTGCTCGGGCGCACGGGGAGTTGCATTGTTCATAAGACCCCCCTAACAGCGCGCCCGAACCTTATCCATATTGCGCGTCGATTGAAATTTTCGCAAACCGCCGCGCAATCCCCTTTTTTGACGGGAGCACTGACACCTTGGCCCGTATCGTGATGAAATTCGGCGGCACCTCCATGGCCGGGACCGAGCGCATCCGGCGCGTGGCGGGTATTGTCAAACGCCAGCAGGAAGCCGGGCACGAAGTGGCCGTGGTTGTCTCTGCCATGGCGGGCGAGACCGACCGGCTGGTGAACTTCTGCCGCGAAGCCAACGCGCTCTATGACCCGGCCGAGTACGACGTGGTCGTTTCTTCGGGCGAGCAGGTGACCTCGGGGCTCCTCGCGCTGACGCTGCAGTCGATGGGCTGCAAGGCCCGTTCGTGGCTGGGCTGGCAGGCGCCGATCAAGACCGACGATGCCCACGCCAAGGCCCGCATCGAGGACATCGATCCCGAAGGCGTGCTCGCCTCGATGGCCTCGGGCGAGATCGCGGTGTTCCCCGGCTTCCAGGGCGTTTCGCCCGAGGGCCGTGTGACCACGCTTGGCCGCGGCGGCTCGGACACCTCGGCGGTGGCGGTTGCCGCTGCCATCGGCGCGGACCGCTGCGATATCTACACCGACGTTGACGGGGTCTACACCACCGACCCGCGCATCGTTGCCAAGGCCCAGAAGCTGCCGCTCGTCACTTACGAGGAAATGCTCGAACTCGCCTCTGTCGGCTCGAAGGTGCTGCAGACCCGCTCGGTCTCGCTCGCCATGAAGGAAAACGTGCGCGTGCAGGTGCTCTCCTCGTTCATCGACGAGAACGCCCCCTCGGCGGACGACCTGCCCGGCACGATGATTGTCAGCGATGAAGAATTGGAAGAAAGCGACATGGAACGCCAGCTGATCACCGGTATCGCCGCCGACAAGAACGAGGCGAAGGTTACCCTTACCCGCGTGCCCGACCGTCCGGGCGCGGTGGCCTCGATCTTCACCCCGCTTGCCGAGGCGAACATCAACGTCGACATGATCATCCAGAACGTGGCGAAGGAAAAGGGCGAGACCGACGTCACCTTCACCGCACCGATGGCCGATCTCGCACGTACGCTGGCCATGCTCGAAGAGCGCAAGGAACAGATCGGTTTCTACCGCCTGATCTCGAACGACAGCGTCGCCAAGATCTCGGTCGTCGGCGTGGGCATGCGCAGCCATGCGGGCGTTGCGGCGACCATGTTCAAGACCCTGGCGGATCGCGGCATCAACATCCAGGCGATCACCACCAGCGAGATCAAGGTCTCGGTGCTGATCGATGCCGACGAGACCGAACTGGCCGTGCGCGTGCTGCACTCGGCTTACGGGCTCGACGCCAAGGGTTGATCCCAGGCCTCTGGCTGCGGCCGGAGCGACATCGCATACCAATGGCCCGGACGGCTCCTTGAAGGGGCTTTCCGGGCCGTTTGCGTGTGTACCTCAGGCGAGATCGTCCTCGCGGACCTGGGCCAGAGCGACGAGGTAGGTGCGCACGTCCTCCGGCCATCCCGCCACCGCCTCGCCAAAGGCGGCCATGTCGCCCGCAAAAAGCTGGCGCGCCGCGTCCTCGAACCCCGGATAGTCCCCGGCAAGAGCCGCCATCGCGCGGTAGCAGCGCTCCTGCGCGGTGCGCAGGGCCGTGCGTCCGCCATCGGCCCGCCGCGCCTCATCGACAAGCCGCCGGAGCGCCTGCGAAGCCCCGCCCGGCTGGCGCGCAAGCCAGTCCCAGTGGCGCGGCAGCAGCGTAACTTCACGGGCGGTGACGCCCAGTCGGGGCCGTCCGCGCTTGCGCGGTGGTGCCTGCTCCTGAGGGGCAGTGTCCCGCCAGTCAAGGTCGACCACCCGGCCGCTGGCATCCTCGAACACCAGAACCCCGGTCGGATCGGCGCGAAGTTCCCGGACAAGCTCCGCGCGGGTGCCTGCGGCCAGGCGGGTACCCGCGCGGAAGGCGGTGCAGGTACTGGAACGTGACGTGCTCATAATTTTATCCGGATAAATTGATCTCAAAGCCTGGTCAATATATCCGGGTAAAAATGATTCGCTGCAAAGGGAGACGCAAGCCGTGATGAACAAGGAACACCGCAAGGGCCTGCAGGCCGACTACCGCCGCAAGGTTGCGCGCCCGGGCATCTACGCGCTGCGTGCCAGCGATGGCGGAGTGTGGGTGGGGGCGGCCAGCGATCTCGATACGATTGCCAACCGGGTCCTGTTCACGCTGCGCCAGGGGACGAGCCCGCACCGCAGTTTGCAGGCCGCGTGGAACGCGGCAGGCGAGGGTGGCCTTGTCTGGGAGGAACTGGAGGAACTGGATGGCGAGGAGCTAGGCCTTGCTGTTGCGCGCGTGCTTAAGGAGCGTCATCTGCACTGGCGTGAGACGCTGGGCGCGACGCGGATCTAGGTTGGGCGCGCATAGGGGGCGCTCTCTTGTGCGCAATGCGACACAGCGGGCGTCATAGGCGCTTTTTTTCGTGTCGATTTACCGCTACGCGGATAGTGTCGGGCTTGAGAATATATCGTGCCTGCCCGTGCAACCTAGTCTCAAACGCAATAATAGAACGGGGCGCAGCGTGGTGACGGACATCGGGGCAGGGCGAGGCCGCCTACCCGTGCGAGAACATTGCGCCGGGCGCATGCGAGGCGTCTTGGCCCGCGCTCCGTTTGCACAGCCTATCTGGAGTACATGATTTGAAAGCCAGCCTCCCCACCGCACGCCGCACGCCGACGCGCCGCGTGCTCGGGCGTCTTCTCCTGATGGCCACCTGCCTGGTTCCGGCGGGCGCTCTCGTCGTGGGCGGCATGGCGAACCGGGCCGAGGCGCGCGTGGCGGCAAGCTCCGAGGATGAGGCGGTCACGGCGCGTGCGAAGGCGCTGCTGGCGCAGATGACGCCGGAGGAAAAGGCTGGGCAGCTGGTCCAGTACTTCTACCTTGGCGAAGCGTCGGCGACCTCGTCCGAAGCGATGACGAGCGCGATCAGCGTGGAAGATGCCGTGGCGCGCGGCGAGGTGGGCTCGCTCCTGCTGATGACCGACCCGGTCGAGATCAACCGCCTGCAGAAGATCGCGGTCGAGAAGACCCGCCTTGGCATTCCCCTGCTGTTCGGCTTTGACGTGATCCACGGTTTCCACACGATCATGCCGGTGCCGCTGGCAATGGCCGCGTCCTGGGATCCGTCCGTGGCCGAGAAGGGCCAGGCGGTCGCGGCGGCTGAAGCGCGCGCGGCGGGCGTCAACTGGACCTTCGCGCCGATGGTCGACATCGCGCGCGATGCGCGCTGGGGCCGTATCGTCGAGGGCGCGGGCGAAGACCCGGTGCTGGGCGCGGCGATGGCGGCCGCACAGGTGCGGGGCTTCCAGGGCGAGAAGATCGGAACGCCCGGGCGCATCCTGGCCGGTCCCAAGCACTTTGCCGGTTACGGCGCGTCGCTTGGCGGACGCGACTACGACGAGGTCGACCTCTCCGACAACGAGCTGCGCAACGTCTACTTCCCACCCTTCAAGGCGGCCATCGATGCGGGCGCGGGCAACATCATGGCGGCCTACATGCAGCTCAACGGCGTGCCCGCGACGACCAGTTCGTGGCTGCTGAACGAGGTCCTGCGCAAGGAATGGGGCTTTGACGGTTTCGTCGTCTCCGATGCCAACAACGTGTCCTCGCTCGTGCGTCAGGGCGCTGCGGCGAATCCGGAGGAGGCCGCGGTCCGCGCGATCCGTTCCGGGCTCGACCTGTCGATGGAGATGCCGGCCAAGAGCAGCCCGATGCTCTCGCTCGCGCAGTCGCTGAAGGACGGCACGCTCGATGCAAAGACGCTCGACACGGCCGTGCTGCGCCTGCTCGAAGCCAAGATCCGTCTTGGCCTGTTCGAACAGCCTTACGCGGATCCTGCGAAGGCAAAGTCCGTGGCCGCCAAGGCCGAGCACCGCGACATTGCGCGCATGGCCGCCGAGCGCGCCGCCGTCCTCCTGGAAAACGGCAAGGGCGTGCTTCCGCTCGACACCACGAAAACCAAGTCGATTGCGCTGATCGGCCCCTTCGCGAATGCGCCGCATGACCAGCTTGGCCCCTGGGTGTTCCCCGGCCCCAAGCCCGTCGGCGTCAGCGTCCTGGAAGGGCTCAAGGCCAAGCTGGGCGACACGGTCAAGGTGACCTACGCGCCGGGCGTGCCGATCCCCAAGCGCATCAATCGCTCCTTCTTCGACGACATCAACCCGCCCGTGGACCTGCCCGAGTTTGCTGAGGTCGACGAGGCGAAGACGGCGGCGGAGTTCGACCGTGCAGTGGCCGCGGCCAAGGGCGCGGACGTTGCCGTCCTGGTCCTGGGCGAGGCGCAGAACATGGCAGGGGAAGCCGCCTCGCGTGCCTCCTTCGAACTTCCCGGACACCAGCAGCGCCTGCTGGAAGAGGTCATTGCGACGGGCAAGCCGGTCGTCGTCGTCCTGATGAACGCGCGTCCGATCAACCTGCAGGGCGCCAAGCCCGATGCTGTGCTGGAAGCGTGGTATCCCGGCTCCGAGGGCGGCCCCGCCATCGCCAATCTCCTCACCGGTGACGCGGTGCCGGGCGGCAAGCTGCCGATCAGCTGGATCCGCGACGGCTCGCAGGCGCCCTTCAGCTATGATCGCATGATCTCGCACGCTCCCTGGGGGGCGGACACGCGCTACTGGGACCAGGCGAGCAACGCGCCGCTCTACGAGTTCGGCTATGGCCTGAGCTACACCACCTTCGAATACGGCAACCTCACCGTGGCGAAGGACGCGGTGGCCAAGGGCGAGCCGGTCGAGGTGTCCTTCGATCTCACCAACACCGGTTCGCGCGCCGCGGACGAGGTGGCCCAGCTCTACATCCACCAGCGTTCGGGCACGTCTTCGCGCCCGGAACGCCAGCTCAAGAAATTCCGCCGCATTGCCCTCCAGCCGGGCGAGACACAGCGCGTCACCTTCACGCTGACGGCGGACGATCTGCGCTACTGGAGTTCGGTCACCAAGGACTGGATTCAGGATGCCAGTGTCTTCGACGTTTGGGCAGGTGGCAGCTCCAAGGCCGATCTGGCAGGGGAGTTCACAGTTACGCTGTAAGGGCGCTTAGTTACGCGACCCCGGTCCCTCGTGGACCGGGTGGAACGTCCGCCGGGCATGGTCTCATGGGGGTGAGGCCTTAGTGCCAGGCGGATCGCGACGCGGCCAGGGGGCGGGGGGATTGCCCCCTGGTCGCGCTTTATTCCCGAAAGTCCGGGCCTTCGGGATATGTCGGTGGGAATGAGTGCCCGGCCTCTGGCCAGGCCCGCGATCAGGCCGCGACGCGCCGCAGTTCGGCAAGGCGCGCGGCAATATGCTCCTGCTCGCGCTGCATCGCGCCGGTGTTGCGATCGTTGAAGGCGTCGAGCATGCGCGCGATGCTGGGTTCCAGATGCTGCCAGGCCGCCTGCGGCAGGCGCGGTTGCAACTTTATCCAGGCATCGTGGATATCCATGACGTCGGGCCGTGCGCCGGAGTTTGTCGTGCTGGCGGCAAGCCGAACGGCGGCCTCAAGGTCGAGGACGTCTTCAAAAGTTTCGCCACTAAGCTGGTAATCTGTTGGAATCTGCATGACTTTCCGAAATGGGGCGGCTGGGGTGAGCCCTTCGGTCTTGGATAGGAACATGCAGCTGCCTTTGTAAAATGAACGTCGGTTCATAACGGAGGCGATCCGATTTGGTTCCCGCTTCGCGTCTTGTCGGGGACGATTCGTGCCCTTATGGCGCTTCGTTCGGCTTACCGCGCAAAGGACCTTCGATGACCGCACACGACAAGACACTCGCCCTGATGGCTCGGGGGCGCGAATTCCTCGGGACCGAGACGGCGATCCTGTGCGGCGCCATGTCGTGGGTGTCCGAGCGCAACCTCGTCGCGGCAATCAGCAATGCGGGCGGCTTTGGCGTGATTGCCTGTGGGGCAATGACGCCCGAACTGCTCGACGCCGAGATCGCCGCCACGAAGACGCTGACACAAAAGCCTTTCGGCGTGAACCTTATCACCATGCACCCCCAGCTCTTCGAGCTGATCGCGATCTGCGCGCAGCACGGTGTGGGTCATGTCGTGTTGGCCGGTGGCATTCCGCCCAAGGGCAGTGTCGAGGCGATCAAGGAGGCCGGTGCCAAGGTGATCTGCTTTGCGCCCACGCTGGCGCTGGGCAAGAAGCTGCTGCGTTCGGGCGCCGACGCGCTCGTGATCGAAGGCAACGAGGCGGGCGGCCACATCGGTCCGGTTTCCACCTCCGTTCTGGCGCAGGAAATCCTGCCGACGCTGGCCGAGGACAACATCGTCTTCGTGGCAGGTGGTATCGGCCGCGGCGAGGCCATGGCAGGCTACCTCGAAATGGGCGCTTCGGGCGTGCAGCTGGGTACGCGCTTTGCCTGCGCCAGCGAATCCATCGCGCACCCTGATTTCAAGAAGATGTTCTTCCGTGCCTCGGCGCGCGATGCCATCGCCTCGGTCCAGGTCGACCCGCGCCTGCCGGTGATCCCCGTCCGCGCGCTGCGCAACAAGGGCACCGAGGCGTTCACCGCCAAGCAGATCGAAGTCGCCAAGAAGCTCGATGCGGGCGAGCTCGACATGGGCGAGGCGCAGCTGGCGATCGAACACTTCTGGGCGGGCGCCCTTCGCCGCGCGGTCATCGACGGCGATGTCGAGGGCGGCTCGGTCATGGCGGGCCAGTCGGTCGGCATGGTCAAGGCCGAGGAGCCGGTGGCCGAGATCATCGCGGCGCTCCTGGTCGAGAGCGAGGCTGCGCTTACCAAGCGTTCGGCCGCCTGAGCGCCCAACCCGTGCCCCTGGCTGAGCCCGGCACCTGCCGGGAAGGCTGCGGGACGCCACATTTTTGCAGGTGATCAAGGCCGTCCCGGGCTCGACATCCGGGGCGGCCTATCGCATTCTGAACAGACAGGAATTCATGTTGCCGTTCGATGCGGGCAAGGGCGCGCAGTCAGCTGTGTGTCAGTCCTTGCCATCCCCCCGCTCGGTCGGCTCCTGGAACACGCTCAAGACGAGGAAAGAAAATAGTGTCGCAGCCCCTCATTCTCGCGCTGTCGTGTGCGGACAGGCCCGGTATCGTCGCGCGCGTAACCGGCTATCTCGCGCAGTGCGGGTGCAACATCGTCGAGGCGCAGCAGTTCGATGACCTGCTCGAAAACAAGTTCTTCATGCGCGTGGCCTTTGATCCGGGCACGACCGACCGCGAAGAGATCCGCGAGGGCTTTGGCCCCATTGCGCTCGAATACGGCATGGCCTGGACGATGCAGCGCCGCGACCGTGCGCGCCGCGTCCTGCTCATGGTCAGCAAGTTCGACCATTGCCTCGCCGATCTGCTCTATCGCCAGCGCATCGGCGAGATCAACATGGACATCGTGGGCGTGGTCTCGAACCACCCGCGCGAGGCGGTGACGACGCACCTGCTCGACGGCATCCCCTTCCACCACCTCCCGATCACCAAGGAGACCAAGCCCGAGCAGGAAGCCAAACTGCGTGCGCTGGTCGAAGAAACCCGTGCCGAGCTGGTCGTGCTGGCGCGCTACATGCAGGTCCTTTCGGATGACATGACCCGCTATCTTTCGGGTCGCTGCATCAATATTCACCACTCGTTCCTGCCCGGCTTCAAGGGCGCCAAGCCCTATCACCAGGCTCACGCGCGGGGCGTAAAGATGATCGGGGCGACCGCGCACTATGTGACTGCGGACCTCGATGAAGGTCCGATCATCCACCAGGACGTGGAGGCCGTGACCCACGCCGCAACGCCCGAGGACATGGTGCGCAAGGGCCGCGACATCGAACGCCGCGTGCTGGCCGAAGCGGTGCGCCTGCACCTTGAGGAGCGCGTCCTTCTGAACGGTGGCCGCACGGTTGTCTTCAAGGGCTGATTGCCCGGATTTCGCGTTTCGTGAAAGGCTCGCCCCGCGCCATCCGGCATGGGGCGGACCTTTTTGCAGGAGGGGGCAACTGTGGGCCTCGCCAGCGCGTTGCCCGCCCGATAGTCTGGTGCGAGCGCCAAGCGAGGGAGACGAGAATCCATGTGCGACGAATTTACCGAGGCTGATGATGCGACGCGCCGCGAAGGCGGGCTCAACCGCCGCCAGTTCGCCGCGCTGGGCGCAGGAGCGGCGCTCGTCGGCTGTGCGGGCAAAGCGGGAAGTGCCGGCGAAGAGGGCTCGGACCTGCGCGAGCGGATGGTCTCGATCACCACCGAGGACGGTGTGTGCGATGCGTTCTTTGTCCACCCCTCGACCGGGCAGCATCCCGGTATCGTGATGTGGCCGGACATCGCAGGCCTTCGCGATGCCAAGAAGATCATGGCGCGGGCGCTGGCTGCAGAAGGCTACGCGGTCCTTGTTGTCAACCAGTACTACCGCTCCAGCCCCGCGCCGGTTCTGACCAGTTTTTCCGACTGGCGTACCGAGGAGGGCAAGGCGAAGATCGCCCCCATGCGTGAAGCGCTGAGCCCGGAGGCGGTGACCCGCGACGGCGCGGCCTTTGTCGCGTTTCTTGACGCGCGCGAGGAAGTCGACACCTCCCGCAAGATCGGCTCGAACGGCTATTGCATGGGCGGGCCTTTCACCGTGCGCACGGCCATTGCCGCACCCGAACGGGTGGGGGCAGCCGCCTCGTTCCACGGGGCGGGGCTGGTGACGGGCGAGCCTGACAGTCCCGACGCGCTGCTGGACGAAACCAAGGCATCCTATCTTTTTGCGATTGCGCGCAACGATGATGCGCGCCAGCCCGAGCAGAAGACGAAGCTGCGCGAAGCCGCGGCGAGCGCGGGCCGCGAGGCCGAGATCGAAGTTTACGACGCCGATCATGGCTGGTGCGTTCCCGATTCCCCGGCCTGGGATCCCGAAGAGGCCGACCGCGCGTGGAAGCGCATGATGGTGCTGTTCGCCACTTTGTGAGCGCGCTTGGCATTTACGCGGCGATGCCCATATCGCGTGCCTGAGACAGCGGAGAAGCCGATGACCGACGACAAGCTTGCCATGACCGAAGCCGAATGGCGCGAGAAGCTCACGCCCGAGCAGTACCATGTGCTGCGCGAGGCCGGAACCGAGCGCGCCTTTACCGGCAAGTACGACAAGAATTATGCGGACGGCACCTACTTCTGCGCCGGGTGCGGCGCGCCGCTCTTCACCAACGAGGCCAAGTACAACTCGGGCTGCGGCTGGCCCGCCTATACCGCCCCGGTAGAGGAAGATGCCGTCGAGACGCGGCGCGACATGTCCCACGGTATGGTGCGCGTGGAAGTGCTCTGCTCGCGCTGCGAGGGGCACCTGGGTCACGTCTTTCCCGATGGCCCCGGTCCGACGGGCCTGCGCTATTGCATCAACAGCGCCTCGCTCGATTTCGAGCCCGAGGAGGGTGAGTAGGGGGTAGGAAAAGTGATCTCCGAGGGCCATCGCCCTCGGGCTCCCCGAACTGTCTACCTCACCTTCCGCGCGCCGCCTTGGCTGGGAAGGGTGAGGTCACCGATTGTGGGGTCAAGGGGTGATGACCCCTTGAATCCTGTTCTTCACTTTGGGGCTCCGGGATGTCCCGGCCCGCCCACTCGATGAAGTGCTGAACACGCTCGCCATGCGCTGTTAACGGCAGGTTACAATTCCTTCTGCAAGGTGTAGGGCGTCGAACGGACAATCGTCGTCCGCAAGAGGGAATTCCAGTACTCCGATGGCCAAGAAACCCGGCCGGCGCCCCGCATCCGGCGCGTCCCCCCGCAAGAAGTCGCCGTCCAAGCCGCCGCTGGCGCGTCGCATCGTGCGCGGCGTTCTCATCTGGGGCACGGCGCTGGCGCTACTCGGCGCCATCTTCCTTGGCACGGCCGTGTTCTTCACCATGCGCGAGCTGCCGGGGATGACCTCGCTCAAGAGCAGTCAGAACGGGCAGATGATCGTGGTGCGGGCGAACGACGGCTCCGAGCTCGTCTCGCTGGGCCCCAGCTACGGCAAGTGGCTGAGTTACGACCAGATTCCCAAGGTGATGAAGGACGCCATCGTCTCCACCGAGGACCGGCGTTTCCGCGATCACATCGGTGTCGACCCGGTGGCGCTGGCGCGCATCTTCAAGGTCCGTGTGGAGCGCGGGCACTTCCGCGAAGGCGCTTCCACGATCACCCAGCAACTGGCGCGCAACATCTTCCTCAACAACGCCCGGACCTTCGGGCGCAAGGGCCGTGAGATGATCCTGGCGCTCGCCATGGAGCGCAAGTTCAGCAAGGACCAGATCCTCGAGCTCTATCTCAACAAGGTCTACTTTGGCGGAGGTGCTTATGGCATCGACGCGGCAAGCCGCAAGTTCTTCGGCCACCCCGCGACCGAGCTCTCGACCGGCGAGGCGGCCATCATCGCAGGTCTGGTGAAGGCGCCGTCCCACTATTCCCCGACCGCCGACGTCGAAGCCTCGATCGGGCGCGGCAAGGTCGTGCTCGGCCTCATGGCGGAAACGGGCGCGATTTCGCAGGCCGAAGCCAATTCGATCGACCTCACCCAGATCGAGATGGCGGTTGATGCCGGGCAGAACTCGGTGCGCTACTTCACCGACTGGGCGCTGCCCCAGCTCGACATGCTGCTGCCTGAAACCAGCGAGCCGATCGAAGTGTGGACGACGCTCGACCCCAAGATGCAGGAGGCCGCGACCAAGGCCGTCGATGCCAACGCGCCCAAGGGCGCACAGGGGGCACTCGTCAGCCTTGACCGCGATGGCGGCGTGCTGGCGATGGTGGGCGGCACCGACTACGTCACCTCGAACTACAACCGCGCGACGAGCGCGGTGCGCCAGCCCGGTTCGGCCTGGAAGCTGTTTGTCTACATGGCCGCGTTGGAAGCGGGCTACACACCCGATGACACCGTGGTCGACGAGCCGGTCACCATCGATGGCTGGAGCCCGCAGAACGCCAACCGCAAGTATTCGGGCGAGATCGACGTGCGCACGGCCTTTGCCTATTCCAAGAACACCATCGCGGCCAAGCTGGGTTCGGAAGTGGGCTTCGGGACGGTGGCCAGCATGGCGCGCCGCTTTGGTATCTCGACGCCGGTTTCCACCAATCCTTCGATGGTGCTGGGGACCTCGGAAGTGCGCGTGATCGACATGACGCAGGCCTTTGCTGCCGTCTCGGCCGGGGGCACGTCGGTCGAACCCTTTGGTATCCGCAAGGTCACCACGACCTCGGGCGAAGTCCTCTACGAGCACAAGTCGGTCCAGGGCCAGATGCTGGTCCCGCCCTATGTGGCCGCCGGTATCACCGACCTGCTCCAGACGACGGTGGCCACCGGCACTGGCCGAGCGGCGCAGATCGGACGCCCGGTCGCGGGCAAGACGGGTACGACGTCCTCCAACAAGGACGGCTGGTTCCTGGGCTTCTCGAGCGGGATCACGACAGGTGTATGGATGGGCCGCGACGATGCCAAGCGCGTGGCGGGCCTGTCGGGCGGACACGCGCCCGCCCGCGCCTTCCATGACTACATGGCGGTCGCGGTAAAGGGCCGTCCGGTCGAGCAGTTCGAGACCGAGCTCAAGTTGCCCGAATGGCAGCTGGAGCCCGACGACGAATACCTCCAGGGTGATCCGGACGAGTACTATTACGTCGATGAGTACGGTAACGTCGTCTACCCCGACGCGCAGGGCCCTGGTGCGAACGGCGATGAGCCGCTTTACGAGGACGGTTCGGGAGTTGGCGATCCGGCCTATGGGCCAGGGCCCGCTCCGGCTTATGCCCCGGCACCCGCTCCGCAGGGACCGGCCGCGGCGACCGATGATTTCCTCAACCGCGCGACCGGCCGTCAGCCCAATGGGCCTCCTCCCGTCAACGTGACACGAGGGCAGGGCAGTCCGCGTCCGGTGCGCACACCCCCGCCTCCGGCGCCCGCAGCGCCGGGGCAGGTACCTTACTAGCGATGTTCAGGAGCGGGGGCGGACCGGACAGGATCCGCCCCCGTTGCCGTTCAGAAGCTGTCCCGGTCGAGCTCGGGAAGGTCGAGCGCGGTGCAAAGAGCCGCGCGCGCGGCGATGCACTGGGCCCAGAGCTCGGGGCTCGCGAGGTCGTCAGGCGCGATCGTCTCGGGCCAGTGGGCCTTGACCACGGCGGCGATGGCGTCGAGCTTCTCGGGCGTCGCAAGAAAACGTGGGTCCACGTCGGCCGGATCGGCGACCACGCGCAGGCGCAGGCAGGCAGGACCGCCGCCGTTCGCCATGGATTCGCGCAGGTCGTGCACGAAGAGCTGGCGGATTGGGCCATTGCCCGCGACATGGGCTTCCAGCCAGTTCCATACCGCAGGTGTCTCGCGCGCTTCGCCGGGGAGCACCAGCGCGGCCTCGCCCGAGGGCAGCGTCACCAACTGGGCGTTGAAGAGGTAGGACGTGATCGCATCGGCAAGGCTGACCGCGTGGGCGGGCACTTCGACAATCTCGATCTCGGGCAGCTTGGCGCGTAGTTCGGAATAAAGCGCGTCCTTGTTGGCAAAGGCCTGCTCGTGCGTGAAGAGCACACGCTCGTTGGCGACCGCGACGACGTCGTTGTGGAAGGCGCCCGCCGCGATGGCCTCGGGCGACTGGAGCGCGAAGACGGTGCGGGCGGGATCGAGCCCGTGGCGCCGTGCGATGGCCTCACTCGCCTCACGGTGCTGGCGCGCGGGGAAGGGGCCGCCGGTCTCGCCGTAGACGAAGACCTCAATGCCCGGCGCGTCATGGCGTGCGCACAGGCGCATGTGGTTGGCCGCGCCCTCGTCGCCGAACGGTGCCGGGACCGGCGCGTGAACGGCAAACGCCTCTTCGTCCGCAAAGGCGAGGAGGAGCTGTGCCAGTGTCTCGCGCCATTCGTGGCTGCGGTGGGGCATGGTGACCAGATTGGCGACGGTGATGTGGCATCGGCCATCGGCGCAATCCGAAGCCGGGCTGACCGTACCCGCGTTTGCGGCCCACATCGAGGAGGCGGACAGCGCGTTGGCGCGCAGCGCGGGACTGGCCGCTTCGATGGTCGTGCCCAGCTGCCTCAGCCAGCCCTCGTCGGGGCGGCGCTGGGGCAGGAACAGGCCCTGCGGCAAGCCGCGTTCAAGGTTCGCGCGCATCTTGGCAATGCCCTGGAGAGCAGCTTCGCGCGGACGGGCAATCTTGCCGGTGTTCTTGGCCGAGGCGAGATTGCCCAGGCTAAGACCGGCGTAGTTGTGGCTGGGGCCGACGATGCCGTCGAAGTTGATTTCGGTGATCATAGTGGGCGTCTTCCTCAGACGGGCGCGATGGTGACAGTGTCGCCGGGGGCGATTTGCAGGAGTGCGGCGCTTTCCGCGTCAAGCGTGATCGCGCCGCTGCCCGCTTCGTCGACCTGGGCAAGACAAGCCCGGAAATCGGCGAGCTTGCCGCACGAGACGATGTGGCTGGGCGGATCCTCGCTGGCCGCGCTCAGGCTGGCGACACGCACGTCCTGGGCGTCCTGGATGGTCCGAATGCGGTCGGTCTCGGCCATCATCGAGGGGCCCCCGTCGAAGATGTCGACATAGTTCTGGAAGGCAAAGCCCTCGCTCTCCAGCATGCGCTTGGCGGGGCGCCCGGAATAGTGCGGCTGGCCCATGACCTGCCGCGCGGCCTCGGAGAGGAGCGCGGTGTAAATCGGGTGCTTGGGCATGAGATCGGCGATGAACTGGTGGCCGTGGCGCGCGTTGAACTCGTCCGCGTCGCGAAAGGACATGTCGAAGAAGCGCCCGGCCAGCCCGTCCCAGAAGGGCGAGTTGCCGGCATCGTCAATGGCGCCGCGCAGTTCCGCCAGCGTGCGGTCGGCAAAGCGTGCGCGGTGCCCGCGCATGAACAGGTAACGGCTGCGTGCGAGCAGTTTGCCTACTCCGCTCGCGCGTTCGCCTGCATCGAGGAACAGGCCGCCCACCTCGCTCGACCCATCCAGGTCGGTGCACAGCGTCAGCATTTCGGCACGGAAAGTTCGGTCGAGCTCCTTGGAGTGCTGGGTGATGCGCCCGATGCGGTAGGAGTAGAAGGGGTACTTGATGCCCACCTGCGAGAAGATCTGGCAGGTCCCGGCAATGCGCCCGGTCTCGGTGTTTTCCAGGATGAAGAGAAAGAGATCGTCGCCCAGAGCCTCTTCGGTGCGGCCGAAGGAGGCGGCCGCCGTCTGCAGCTTGGTGCGCAGGGTGGGGCGGTCGGGCGGCAGATTGGTGAAGCCACCGCCCGTCGACTTGGCCATGCGGTAGAGCGCTTCGAGATCCTTTTCGCGGGCAGGGCGCAGAAGGAAGGTCATTCAGGCAGGCCTTTGCGGTCAATGCGGTGGAGAACAAGCGCAGTCAGCTGCGCGCGGGGGGCGAGCGAAGAGGCGAGCATGAACTCGTCGGGCGAATGGATAGCGCCGCCCAGAACCCCCATGGTGTCGAGGACAGGGACGCCAGTGGCCGCGATGTTGTTGCCATCGCACACCCCGCCTGTGTCTTTCCAGCTCATCGCCTGGCCCAGGTCCGCGGCGGCCTTCGAGACGACGCCATAGAGGGCATCGGTCCGGTTCGAGATCGGCTTGGGCGGGCGCGAGACGCCGCCGTGGACGTGGATCGCGACTTCGTGAAGGCGGGTGACCTCGGCAATCGCGGCCTCGACCAGCGCCTCGGCGGCTTCGGCCAGTTCGGGCGTGCGCGGGCGCAGGTTGAAGTGGAGGATGGCGAGGTCGGGCACGGTGTTGTTGGGGCCGCCACCCTCGATCCGGGCGGGGTTCACCGACAAGCCGTCGCGCCGTCCCGCGGCAAGGCGCAGGGCCAGGTCGCTGGCGGCCAGGATGGCGTTGCGTCCGTCCTCCGGGTTGCGCCCTGCATGGGCCGAGCGGCCGTGGATCACCACCGCGTAGTTGCCTGAGCCGGGCCGCGCGCGGGCCATCGAGCCATCGGGAAGCGCAGGCTCGTAGGTAAGGGCAAAGAGCTTGTCCTTCGCAAGCCGGGCAATGAGCGCGTTCGAGGAGAGCGAGCCTGTCTCCTCATCGGCGTTGATCATCACGTCATAGCCCAGCGTCGGCTGCGCCTTCTCGTAGGCCAGAAGCCCTTCGAGCATGAGCGCGAGGCCGCCCTTCATGTCCGCAGTGCCGGGGCCGTGCAGGGTGTCGCCATCCAGCCAGTCGCAGGTCTGGAAGGGGTGCTCCCGGGCATAGACCGTGTCCATATGGCCGGTCAGGATCACGCGGCGTGCCGCCTCGGGCCGGACCGAAAGGACGAGGTGGCGCCCGTGCGGCTGGGCCCGCGGCTTGCCTTCGCTGTCCACTTTCTCGACCGCGGTCGGTTCGACGAGCGAGAGCTCGCCGGGCAACTGCGCGAAGGCTTCTCCCAGCTTGTCCGCCATGGTGGCGAGGCCGTCCAAGTTGGCGGTTCCGCTGTTCACACCTGCCCAGTCGAGCGTGCGCGCCTCGATCGGCGCGCGTTCGATGGGCGCGATCAGCGCCTGTTCCTCGTGGGTCAGTCCGGTCATCCGGCGCGCTCCTTTCCCTGTTTGATCATTTTTCGAGTACGAAACATAATTATAACGGGAGGGCAAGCACGGGGTTCCGGCTCAGATGTGAGTATGATTAGCCATGGGCCCCGAACTCGTTGGCGATGGCGGTGGTGATGCGAAGGCCCAGTGCATGGCTGCGCTCGATCGGCTGGATGTAGTCCTCGTGGATCTGGCCATAGCCGGCCGCGCTGCCATCGGGGTATTCGCTGGGCTCGTCGATCTCGAAGTCCTGGATCGAGGGGAAGTGGATCGGGAAGGCCCGGCGCAGCTGCGCCAGAGCATCTTCGGTGCGCAGGGTGAAGACCATCTCCAGCACGTCGTCGCGGCTGATGTCGTTGGCGCGGCTGAAGGCCGGGACCATGACCGCGCGCAGGAACATGTGCTTCATCAGCGCAATACGCAGGGCCTGGAGCACACCGAGCGAGCGGCGGGTGTGCTCGCGGTCGGGGAGGGGCTGCTCGTCAGGGACAAGGTCCATAAGCTTGTGCAGCTTCATCGCGTCCACCCGCAGGCGCGAGGCGAGGCGGCGAAAGACGCCGGTGCGGTCATCCTTGGTTAGGTACTCGCCGATCTTGAGGCAGGCATCGGTGATGTACTGCTCATCGCCACGGTATGGACGGCTGGCCCAGTAGGCAGAGTTGAACAGTTCGCCATAGGCGCCCACCGTCTTGATCGAGGCAATGGAATCGGCCGCGCGCACAAGGCGCATGATCTGGCGGCCGCGCGCGCTGTCCTTCAGGAGCTCGGCGATCTCCTCGACGTTGCCATCTGCCGCCGTGCCCACGCCCGCGATCACGTTGACCGGGTAGCCCAGCTGCTGGAGGATCGCGTTGTGCGGGATCGCGCGGATCTGGCGCAGGTTCATCGTGCGGTCCGAGGCGAGGTCGGACTGGCGGCGCGACTTGCGGCTGCCGGTGTCGTTCAGCATGCCCAGGCCAAAGGCCGTGATCGCGCGGGAATAAGTGCTCGATTCCAGGTGTGCGTGCTGCACGCTGCGGATGTTGCGGTAGAAGTCGAGGCTGAGGTCGGTCCGCCGGTAGAAGACGTCGGTCTGCGCGTCGGGGTCCGCGCCCCACAGCGGCCGCTCGGCCATGCGGGTAAGCGTTGCGAGCGCAAGCTCGTCCGAGCCGAACCACAAGTAGCCATCGCCGCCCTGGAAGGAGACTTCGGGTTCCAGCTTGATCCCGGCGCGCAGGAAGCGGCGGCGGGCCCAGGGCGACATCTGCCAGTCGAAACGGTCATCGACGCTGGAGGGATGGCAGCCGCGCCCCATGGATTCGCCGCCGGTGTTGAAGATGAGCGCGGCAACATCGGTCATGGCGTTGGCCGCCATGGCTTCGGCCAAGCGTCCCTGCAGACGCTCGATGGCAAGCGCGGCCGGGATCTGCCCAACGAAGCGGCCCGCGTCGGAAAAACCGGTCTGGATGCAGATCCGGCCGCGCAGGCGCGCGTAGTCGCGGAAGGCCGGTTCGGCGAGGACGGCGTCGAGGAAGCGGCCGCCATGTTCGAGCGCGGTCTCGGTCTCGAAGAGGGGCGAGACATCGACCATGTCCTCTATCCCGAACTTGCGCGCGAAATAGAGTGCGGCGAGCACTGTGGTGGGCTGTTCGCACTCGGCCACCAGCATACGGATCGGGGAATCGGCGTCGATGTGCGCCAGGATCTGCGCCATGGCGAGGAACTGGCGCACTGCGGTGCTGTTCTCGATGGCGAGGGCCGCGAAGTTGGACTTCACCGGCTTCACTTCGGCCAGCAGCTCGCGCATGCGCATGAGCGCGGCCTGGCTGGAGAGCGAGAGCTTGCCGTCGGGATCAATGCGGCGGCGGATCGCGTTCTGGAGCTGGGAGGCGTTCACGCGAAAGTGAATGCCGCCCATGCCCAGGCCGTCGGCGCGCATCGCGGCGGCGACAACCAGCAGGTCGCGCGCGGTTTCATGCCCGGCGTGGCGGGCTTCCTCTTCCAGTTCGACGATGATGCCATCGAGGCTGACGAGCTTGTCGGGATGCGCGGCGGTGAGCGCGTTGGCCGCCTTGGACAGCGCGCCGGGATCGGAGAAATCCTCTGCAAAAAGGGTGGCCATCTCGGAGGTGTGGGCGGCCGCGCGCGCCAGACGCCCGGCGATCTCGGGTTCTAGCGCCTCGAGGCTGGCGGCATAGCCTTCGAGCCGCATCGCCTTTTCCTGAAGGCGGTAGCGGATCGAGGTGTTCCACGAGATGTCGGTGCGCCCGTCCATGTCGTAACCGACCCAGGTCGCAAAGCGCACGGGGCAGGGCTGGAGGCTCTTCCAGCGCTTGGGCCAGCGCGTAGCGGCGAGATCAAAGAGGCGCCCGGCGATGCGGTCGCGCGCCTTCTGACCCCGCCCCAGCGCGGCCATGGCCTTGGTGTGTTCGTAGTCGAGAGTGATGGTGTCGCGGGTGGCATCGGCCGTGCAGACGCTGGCCTGCGAGAAGTCGCCGGTTGAGGCAGAGCCCGCGACCGCCTCGGTCTGGGCCTGCGTCAGCAGGAAGGTCGGGTGCGCGGTGAAGACGACGTGTCCGGCCGGGCGCTGCCAGCGCGCGGCAAAGGCAGTGAAGTCGTCCTCGCTGGCTGCGGTGTCGAGCGCGGTGTCGTTCGCTTCGGGGGTGAGCGTGCCCAGGATCCGGTCGAGCCGGGCGGCCCGGGCGCGCAGGCCCTCGCACTCCATTTCGGCGACCAGGGCCTCGATGTGGTCGAGCGACATCTCCCCGTTTTCCAGCTTGCGCGAGAGTTCGAGCCCCAGCTGGAAAACGGGATTGTAGAGCGGCGTTTGCGCTGTGAGCTTGTGCAGTTCACGAAGGCGGGCGGTGAGGTCCTCGACGGTGGTGAGGGCGGGTCCGGTCATCGTCATGTCTCCTTCGCGAACTGCAGGCAGGTGGGGAGGAAAAGAGGTGGGATCAGGCCTTCAGGGCAGCGGCCTCGCGTGCATCGGCCTCGATCTTGGCGACATCGGGCGTGCCCTTGGGCACCATCCAGCTGCCGCCCACACATATGACCGCATCGAGCGCGAGCCAGTCGGGCGCGTTGGCGAGCGAGACGCCGCCGGTTGGGCAGAACTTGGCCGTCGCGAGCGGCGCCGAAATGGCCTTCAGGGCCGGGGGGCCTCCTGCCGCCATCGCCGGGAAGAACTTGAGGCGCTCAAAGCCCATGTCGAGCGCGAGCATGACGTCGGTTGCGTTCGATGTGCCCGGAAGCAGCGGGGCATCGGCCTTGAGCGCGGCTTCGCCAAGTTGCGGGGTGAGGCCGGGCGAGACGAGGAACTCCGCGCCTGCATCGAGCGCCTTTTCCATGTCGGTGGGGTTGAGCACGGTGCCTGCGCCCACGGTCGCGCCGGGAACGGTCTTCATCGCCTTGATGACGTCGAGCGCGCAGGGTGTGCGCAGCGTGACCTCCAGGGCAGGCAGGCCACCGGCGACGAGCGCCTCGGCGATTGGCACGGCGTGGGCCACATCCTCGATCACGAGGACGGGGACGACGGGGGCGAGGCGCATCACGGCCTCGACGCGGGCTGCGTAGTCGGACATCAGGAAAGGTGCTCCCGGACATAGGCCGCGGCGGCTCCGAAGAGACCGGGCTGGGGATGGGTGATAAGCTTGACGGGAAGGTTCGCCATCATGTTGGCAAAGCGCCCCTTGGCGCAGAACTTCTCCGAGAAGCCGGACTTGAGGATGGTTTCGCGGATGCGATAGCCAAGGCCGCCCGCGATGACGACGCCGCTGGCGCCCTGAGCAAGGGCATAGTCGCCCGCCGCGGCGCCCAACGAAAGGCAGAACCGGTCCACCGCGGCGGCGGCCAGTGGATCGTCCTTGGAATCGGACGTACCGGCCGTCCAGATCTCGATGTCGGTCTTGTCGACATGCGGGGTCTGCTGCATCGCGGCCAGAGTCTCGTAGATATCGACGATGGCGGGGCCCGAAACCACCCGTTCGACCGAGACGCGGTTGTGGCGCTTGCGCAGCCGCGCCAGGATCGCATCGTCGATGAGGTCGAGCGGCGAGAAGTCGATGTGGCCGCCCTCGGTCGCCTGAACGTGGTAGCCCTTCACGCCGTCGCGCCAGACATGGGCGACGCCAAGGCCGGTGCCGGGACCCAGAACGCTGAGGGTTCCGCGCGGGGGCAGGGGCGTGTCGGGACCTGCAAGGTGGACGAACTCGCTTTCCTCCGCGCAGGCGACCGCGTGGCCCACGGCCTCGAAATCGTTGACGATGGTGAAGCTGGTGGCGCCCAGGCGCTCCTCGATCATGGCCGGGCGGATGATCCAGGGGTTGTTGGTGAACTTGATCACCTCGCCCCCGACTGGCCCCGCCACGGCGAAGGAGACGGCCTTGGGAAGCGTGCCCCCGTTCATCTGGGCAAAGGCCTGCCAGGCGAGCTGGAAGCTGCCGTGGTCCTTGGTGTGGAGCGTGGCCGGTTCACCCAGCGTGATCGCGCCATCGGCATCGACCGTGGCAATGGCAAAGCGGGCATGGGTTCCGCCGATATCGACGGAGACAAGCTGGATCATCTCTCTCTCCGGTTGCCCGGCCATGCCGCTCTTCGGCGTGGCTTCGGGCCGTGCGATGGTCCCGGCCGCGCTCACAGGCCTGCGACCTGGAGCATGGCCGAACCGCCCTGTTCCGCGCCGCTGGCGGACAAGCGGAACATGGCGAAGAGCTCGCGGCCCATGCCCATTGCGGGCTTGGGCGCTTCGGCGGGCGCGCGGCTGGCAAGATCGGCGGTGGTCGAAAGTTCGCCGGTCTCGGCGCAGACCTTCACGATATCACCATCCTGGAGGTAGGCGAGCGGGCCCCAGTTGCCATCGACATCCGCGAGGGCTTCGGGAGTGACGTGGATCGCGGCCGGGACCTTGCCCGAAGCGCCCGACATGCGGCCATCGGTCACGAGCGCGACCTTGTAGCCTCGGTCCTGCAGAATGCCGAGCGGCGGGGTCAACTTGTGCAGTTCGGGCATGCCGTTGGCGCGCGGTCCCTGGAAACGCACGACGACGACGACATCGCGGTCGAGCTCGCCCGCCTTGAACGCTGCGGAGACGGCCTCCTGGGTGTCGAAGACGCGGGCCGGGGCCTCGATCGTCCAGCGTTCCTTCTCGACCGCGCTGGTCTTGAAGGTGGCGCGTCCGATGTTGCCTTCGACCAGGCGCATGCCGCCGTCGGGCTGGAAGGGATTGGCAACGGGGCGCAGCATGGTGTCATCGCCCGAAGTTTCGGGGGCGGGCTTCCAGGTCAGCTGGTCGCCGTCCATCGTCGGCTCGGTGGCATAGGCGCGCATGCCGCCCTCCGCGATGGTCAGGACGTCCTCGTGGGCGAGCCCTGCATCGAGCAGTTCGCGCACGACCCAGGCCATGCCGCCCGCGGCGTGGAAGTGGTTCACGTCGCCCGAGCCGTTGGGGTAGACGCGGGTGAGGAGGGGGACGGCGGAGGACAGCTCGGAAAGGTCCTGCCAGTCAACAAGGATACCCGCCGCGCGTGCCATGGCCGGAATGTGGATGGCGTGGTTGGTCGAGCCGCCGGTGGCGAGCAGGCCGACCATGGCGTTGACGATGGCCTTTTCATCGACGACTTCGGCCATCGGGCGGTAATCGTCGCCCTTGCGGCTCATGGCCGCGACGCGCTGGGTGGCTGCGCGGGTGACGGCCTGGCGCAGCGGCGTGTTGGGCGGCACGAAGGCGGCGCCCGGCATGTGCAGGCCCATCATCTCCATCATCATCTGGTTGGAGTTGGCGGTGCCGTAGAAGGTGCAGGTGCCTGCCGAGTGATAGCTGGCGCTTTCACTGGCGAGCAGTTCCTCGCGGCCGACCTTGCCCTCGGCGTAGAGCTGGCGGGTTTTCTGCTTCTCCTTGTTGGAGATGCCGCTGGGCATCGGCCCTGAAGGAATGAACGCGGCCGGGAGGTGTCCGAAGCGCAGCGCGCCGATGACGAGGCCAGGCACGATCTTGTCGCAGATGCCCAGCAGGGTCATGCCGTCGAACATCGCGTGGGACAGCGCGACGGAGGTCGAGAGCGCGATGGTGTCGCGGCTGAAGAGCGAGAGCTCCATGCCATCGAAGCCTTGCGTCACGCCATCGCACATGGCCGGGACGCCGCCTGCAACCTGCGCGGTGGCGCCCACTTCACGGGCATAGAGCTTCATCTGCTCGGGGTAGCGGCCATAGGGCTGGTGGGCCGAGAGCATGTCGTTGAAGGCGGTGACGATGCCGATGTTGATCGTGCTCATCGCCGCTATGGCGCCCTTGTCCTCGCCGCTGGCGGCAAAGCCGTGGGCCAGGTTCGAGCAGGACAGGAACGAGCGGTCCGAGTGCTTTCCGGCTTCTCCGCGCACCATCTCCAGATACGCCGCGCGGCTTTCCTTCGAGCGTTCGATGATGCGGTCGGTGACGCGGTCTACCACGGGGGCGAGGTTGGTCATGGGTCTTCTCCTGATCGCGCTTCACGCCGCCTGCCCGGCCGAGCGGTGCGGCGCGTGCGCGTGCAATCTTCATGTTTCCGGCCCTAAAGACGGGCCGCGAGAGGTCGCGGGACGGCCTTATTCGTGCCAGGTCACGCCATCGCGCTCGGCAAGGGCGATGGCGGCGGACGGTCCCCAGCTCCCAGCCGTATAAGTCTTGGGCTCGATGCGGTGTTCCTCCCAGGTGGCGCGGATCGCGTCGATCCACTCCCACTGGGCCTCCACTTCATCGCGGCGCACGAACAGGGTCTGGTCGCCCTCGATCAGGTCGAGCCAGAGACGTTCGTAGGCGATGCGCCGCTGCGGGCCGGCAAAGGCGTCGGGCATCGATATGGCAAGCGGAATCGCGCGCAGGCCGAAGCCCTCACGGTCGAGTCCGGGCATCTTGGCCATGAGCGAAAGCGTGATGTTCTCGTCCGGCTGGAGCGAGATGACGAGGCGGTTGGGCACGGTCTTGGCGCCCCGTCCGGTGAAGATCGAGTGGGGCACGTCGCGGAACTGGACGACGACCTCGGTCGTGCGCTTGGGCATGCGCTTGCCGGTGCGCATGTAGAAGGGCACGCCCTGCCAGCGCCAGTTGTCGATATGGGCCTTGATCGCGACGAAGGTTTCGGTGTCGGAAGGCTTGCCTAGTTCCTCGTCGTAGCCGGGGACGGCTTCGCCGTTGATGGCGCCCGCGCGGTACTGTCCGGTGACGGTTTCCTCGGCCTTGATCTGGCGCAGCGAGCGCAGGACCTTGACCTTTTCATCGCGCACGGTCGTCGCTTCGTAGGAGACGGGCGGCTCCATCGCGACGAGCGCGAGAAGCTGGAGCATGTGGTTCTGCACCATGTCGCGCAGCGCGCCCGAATCGTCGTAGTAGCCCACGCGCGATTCGAGGCCGACGGTCTCGGAGACGGTGATCTGGACATGATCGATGTGCGCCGCGTTCCACAGTGGTTCGAACATGAGGTTGGCAAAGCGCAGCGCGATCAGGTTCTGGACGGTTTCCTTGCCCAGATAGTGGTCGATGCGGAAGATGCGGTCCTCGGGGAAGGCCGAGGCGACGGCGTCGTTGATGACCTTGCTGGATTCCAGGTCGACGCCCAGCGGCTTTTCAAGCGCGATGCGCACGTTGGGTCCAGCGAGGCCGTTCTGTTCAAGTCCCCGGATCGTCGGCTCGAACAGGCTGGGCGCGGTCGAGAGGAAGATCGAGAGGCCCTGTTTGGGTTCGCCCACCTTGGCCGCGAGCGCCTTGTAGCCATCCGGGTCGTTGGCATCGAGTTGCTGGTAGAACAGGCGGTTGAGAAAGGTCGCCATGCCGCCGCGGCGTTCGGGCGCGAGGAACTGCTCCAGCGATTCGCGCGCGAAGTTGCGGAATGCCTGGTCGTCCATCTCGGAGCGCGCGGTGGCGATGATCTGGATATCGGGATCGAGCAGCCCTTCGGCATCCAGCGCGCAGAGCGAGGGCAGGAGCATTCGACGCGAAAGGTCGCCCGTCGCGCCGAACAGGAGGAGTCGATCGGAAGTGAATTTGGTCACGTAAGCCTTTCCACCTGAGGCCGAGCTCCTCCTCCCGGCCATCGTGAATCTTGTGTCACGGCCTCTTTGGACCACGCGGGCGCAGCATATCAAGGGTATATGTCATCCGCTAGGCAGTTGCTCCGTTTTGAACGCAGCTTGCGCCCTCCATGCGGTCAGGATGTGCAAGATCTACGCAGCGTGCGTGCAGCCTGCCACAGGACTGTCGTCTTGCGCCTCTAGCAAGGCTTGCTGATCGCACGGCGGCGTTGCATGACGGTGTGTCCGCTGCGGCGTCGTACGGGGGGGTGAGAGCCCCGGCGCTGGAAGGCCCATTGGGGCAGGGGCGGACAGCTGGTGGATGAAGATTGAGGATACGCGATTGATGGTCATTGAAGGGGTGGATCTGCTGGAGCATCTCCAGACACCGGCGGTCATGGTCGCGCGCGGGCAGGTGCGCTTTGCCAATTCGGCGGCGAAGGACCTGTTGGGCGCGCACATCGTCGGGCAGGACGTGCGCATTGCGATCCGCGATCCCAAGGCGGTGGCCGCGATCCTCAGTGAGAGCGGTGGCACGGCACGGATCTCGGGGCTTTCCACCGGGGGCAGCGTGTGGGAAGTGGACTGCAAGGTGCTGCCGGGCGGTGACCGGATCGTCAGCCTCTATGACCTGTCCGAGCGGGTGAGCGTGGCCAAGTCGCACGCCGACTTCGTCGCCAATGCCAGCCACGAACTGCGCACCCCGCTCGCCAACGTGATCGGCTATGTGGAAACGCTGATGAACCTCAAGGCGGGCGGCAACGAGGAACTGCGCGAACGCTTCCTCGGCACGATCCGCCACGAAGCGCAGCGTATGCAGGCCCTGATCTCGGACCTCATGTCGCTCTCGCGGATCGAGGCGGTCAAGCACGAAGTCCCTTCGGACAGTGTCGACATGGTGCAGCTCGCCCAGGAAGTTGCCGGGGAATTCCGGAGTAGCGCCACGATCGAGCTGGTCGTCAACGCCGAGCACGCGGTGATTGCAGGAGACAAGGGGCAATTGCTGCAGGTCCTGCGCAATCTCATCGACAACGCGCTCAAGTACGGCAAGGCGGATGGTACCGTGCACCTCTCGGTGGAGGTCGCGCGCACCGGCTGGGTGCTGGTCATGGTGCGCGACGAGGGAGAGGGCATTTCGCCCGAACACCTGCCCCGCGTGACCGAGCGTTTCTACCGCGCCGACAACAGCCGTAGCCGTGCGGCGGGGGGCACTGGGCTTGGACTTTCCATCGTCAAGCACATCGTCGAGCGTCACCGGGGCCGATTCGATATCGACAGCCGACCCGGCGCGGGCACGACCGCATCCCTGATGCTGCCGCTGCGTGAAAATTGATTTGAGTACGAAGACAAGCACTTGAGCATTTGAACGCGTCGCTTTGTCGGTCGCGGGCGCCTCTGTTTCCACTCCATGTCATCAAAGTGACATTTGCTGGTCATAGTGGCGTCGCCCGACAGACACATCGACGTTATAAAAATGAGGTCTCGGGTTGCGTTCAGTTCTTGGAATTTCGGCAGCGGCCGTTGCACTTGTGCTGGCTGGTGGTGCCCCCATCGATGCCTATGCGGCCGACGGTGCGCAAGCAGGTGCGGATAGTTCCGTCGCGCGCGAGCTTGCGGAAATGCGTGCGCAGATGGCGCGCATGGCGGCGCGTATCGCGGATCTGGAAGCCCAGGTGGCCCAAGGCAATGGCGCGCCTGCGGCCGTTCCCTCGGCAGTTGCGCCTGCGCTGGCGGCCAACGCTGCGGCAAGCCCGGCTCCTGTCGTGACCGCTGCCGCCGCGCCTGCAAAGGCGGCCGGGCCCGACGTGAAGGTCAAGTTCAAGGGCGGTCCCGAGGTCACGACCTCGGATGGCTGGGCCTTCAAGCTGGGCGGGCGTCTCAACCTCGATGCCGGGTACATTGATGCGCCCGACAGCCTGGGCCCGAGCGACGGCTTCGGCAGCGAAGTGCGCCGTGCGCGTCTGCGTGTGACCGGCAAGATCCCGGGCGGCTTCGGCTACAAGTTCGAGACCGAATTCGCACCGGGCGCCGCCGACTTTACCGACGCCTACGTCAGCTACCAGGACGGTGGTCTCACCATCGAGGCGGGCCAGCACAACACCTTCCAGGGCCTGGAAGAACTCTCGAGCAGCCTCAACACCTCGTTCATCGAGCGTGCGGCCTATACCGACGCCTTCAACTTCGAGCGCCGCATCGGCATCTCGGCCCAGTACAGCACCGGCGACCTGCTGCTGCAGGGCGGCATCTTCTCGGACAACGCCGAGGATACGCCCAACAAGAACTTCAGCGTGGACACGCGCGTGGTCTATGCCCCGAAGATCGGCTCGGCCCAGGTGCACCTGGGCGGCTCGTACCATTATGCCAAGCTGCCCGAGCAGGGTTCGGCCGTGCGCTACCGCCAGCGGCCCTTCGAGCACTTCACTTCGACCCGCTACATCAACACCGGGCTCTTCTCGGCCGACGCCGAGATCGGCTATGGCCTCGAGAGCGCGGTCATTGCCGGGCGCTTCCACGCCAGCGCGGAAGGCCACTGGCAGCATGTCTCACGCCCGGTGGGCGATGCCGACCCGACCTTCTTCGGTGGCGCCATCGAAGTGGGCTACTTCCTCACCAAGGGTGACACACGCGGCTACAAGCACGGCACCTTCGACCGCGTGAAGCCCGCGCGTCCGGTGGGCGAGGGCGGCTTCGGGGCGCTTCAACTGAACTTGCGCTACGACTACCTCGACCTCACTGATGCGGGCATCGTGGGCGGCAGCCAGAAGGGCTATGAGGCTTCGCTGATCTGGACTCAGACCGACTACACCCGCCTCATGCTCAACTACGCGCGCCTCGACTACACCGATGCGTTCTATCAGACCGCGGATGGCAGCCGTTCCTACGGTGTGGATGTGATCGCGATGCGCGCGCAGGTCGACTTCTGATCCTGTCCTGACAAACGGGAGGCGTGCGCCCGAGCCATTGGCACCGCCTGCGCCTCCCGGTTCCTCGCCTTGCGGGTTTTCCTGTCCAAAAGGAGGAGGAAATCCCGACCTTTGCGTGCCCGGTGCAGCTTGCATCGCTTCGGGGCACGCCCTAGACCCGCAGCAGGATGGCCAGTCCAGGAGGGGTGGTCACCTGCGCGGAAGACCGACTTAGACCGAACCTGATACGACCTATTCCGGGCCCCGCCGAAGAATGTCATGCTTTCGTCATGGAAGTGTCATTCAAGGCCAATAGGGGCGTCGGCACGTCCAGACCAAGGGATATCTTCATGCGATCCATCAGTTCTCTCGTCCTCGCCGCGGCTTCGGTGCTCGCGCTCAGCGCCTGCGGTAGCTCGGGCGGCGGCGCCTCGGGTGCGCGCGACTACGTGACCGCCGTCGGCTCCTCGACGGTCTATCCCTTCGCGACCGCTGTCGCCGAGGACTTCGCCCGCAGCTCGGGCAGCAAGTCGCCGGTCATCGAATCGACCGGCACCGGCGCAGGGATGGAGCTCTTCTGCCAGGGCGTCGGCTTCGACTTCCCCGATGTCGAGGACGCCTCGCGCCGGATGAAGAAGTCCGAATACGAAACCTGCAAGGCCAATGGCGTCACCGAGATCATGGAGATCCAGGTCGGCATCGACGGCATCGCCTTTGCCGAGGCCAAGGATGGCCCCGGCATGGAGCTGACGCCGGCCGACATCTACAAGGCGCTCGCCGCCAATCCGTTCGGCAAGCCCAACACCGCCAAGACCTGGAAGGACGTGAACCCGGCGCTGCCCGACATGCCCATCCTCGTCTATGGTCCGCCCTCGACCTCGGGCACGCGCGATGCGCTCAAGGAACTGATCCTGGAAGCGGGCTGCAAGACCGACGCGGCGACCAAGGCGCTCAAGGACAGCGACAAGGACAAGTACGAGGCGACCTGCCACCAGATCCGCGAAGACGGCCCCTATGTCGATGCGGGTGAGAACGACAACCTGATCGTTCAGAAGATCTCGCAGAATTCCAAGGCCGTGGGCATCTTCGGCTACTCGTTCCTCGAAGAGAACGGCGATGTGCTGAAGGGCATCCCGATGTCGGGCGTGACCCCGACCTACGCCTCGATCTCCGACTTCTCCTATCCCGGCGCACGTCCGCTTTACATCTACGTGAAGAAGCAGCACATGGCCCCGATCAAGGGCCTTGCCGACTACGTCGCCGCCTGGCCCAAGGCCTGGGGCCCCGACGGCATTCTCAAGGCAAAGGGCATGGTGATCTCGCCCGATGACGTGCGCGAAAAGAACGCGAAGGTCATCGCCGAGGGCACGCTCCTCGACCCGAGCGAACTGAAGTAAGAAGGACCGGCTGCCGGCCATGATTTTGACAGGAATTCTCCTGGCCGTAGTGGGCCTCGGCCTCATCGGCTGGTTCGTGGGGAGGGGGCGTGCGCGCCTCCTCTACGACGGGCGCGGATCGATGCACTCGATGCCCAACTATCATGGCTGGCACCTGGCGCTGTGGATCGTGGTCCCGGCGCTTGTCGTCTGGGCCGTGTGGTCGGGCATCCAGCCCGGTCTTGTCGAAGGCGCGCTGCTGGCCGATCCGGCCGCGTCAGCGCTCCCCGACAACGCCATGCACCGCAGCGCAATCATCTCGCAGGCCTACCTTCTGGCCAATGATCCGGGCGCGGCCGTCTTCGCTTCCGAGGCGCAGGCCCTTGCCGCGCCGCTGCGCGCGATCATCACCCGCTTCTCGCTGATTGGCGCGCTGCTGGTCGCGATTGTCGCCTTCACCGGGGGTGCCTATGGTTTTACCCGTATCCGCGCGCGCTTCGAGGCGCGTACCCAGGTTGAACGCGTGGTCATGGGCGTGCTCCTGCTCGCCTCATTGATGGCGATCCTGACCACCTTCGGCATCGTCGCCTCGCTGGTGTTCGAGGCCGGGCTGTTCTTCAAGGACGTCTCGCCGATCGTGTTTCTTACCGGCACCCACTGGTCGCCGGGCAACGCGATGGGCGCCGACATCGACGAAAACTTCGGTGCAGTTCCGCTGTTCTGGGGCACGATCTACATTGGCGCGATCATCGCCATGGCGGTTGCCATTCCGCTCGGCCTGATGAGCGCGGTCTACCTCACGCAGTACGCCTCGCGCCGCGTGCGCAAGTGGCTCAAGCCCATCCTCGAGATCCTCGCGGGTATCCCGACCGTGGTCTACGGCTACTTTGCCGCGCTGACGGTGGCGCCGATGATCCGCGACTTCGCCGCTTCGATGGGGGCGGACAACCCCTCCACCGAAAGCGCGCTGGCTGCAGGCCTCGTCATGGGCGTGATGATCATTCCCTTCGTGTCCTCGATGGCCGACGACGCGCTGGCCGCCGTGCCGCGCGCGATGAGCGACGGCTCGCTGGCGCTGGGCGCAACCCGCTCCGAGACGATCAAGAAGGTGCTGCTTCCTGCCGCGCTTCCGGGCATCGTTGCAGGTGTCATGCTGGCGATCAGCCGCGCCATCGGTGAGACGATGATAGTCGTCATGGCCGCGGGCGCAGCCGCCAACCTTTCGGCCAACCCCCTCGATTCGATGACCACGGTCACCTTCCAGATCGTCCAGCTCCTGACGGGCGACCAGGAATTCAACAGCCCCAAGACCCTCTCGGCCTTCGCGCTGGGTCTGATCCTGTTCATCGTCACCCTCGTCCTCAACATCATCGCGCTGCGCGTGGTGAAGCGGTTCCGGGAAGCTTATGAGTAATCCAACCTGGCAATCGCCCGAGGCGCAAAAGCGCCTCGCGAAGCGGCACGCCGCCGAACGCCGGTTCAAGGCTCTGGGCCTTGGCGCGGTCGTCCTCTCGGTCGCGTTCCTGGCGCTGCTCCTTGTCATCATGCTCAAGAACGGGCTGGGCGGCCTTGACTGGTCGTTCCTCTCGGGCGCGGACTCTACGAACCCCGACATCGCGGGCGTGTGGGGCGCGGCCAAGGGCTCGCTCCTCACCATGCTGGTGACGCTGCTGCTGGCTTTCCCGATGGGCGTGCTCGCCGCGATCTACCTTGAGGAGTTCGCGCCCAGGAACAAGTGGATCGACATCGTCGAGGTCTCGATCAACAACCTGGCTGCCGTGCCCTCGATCATCTTCGGCCTGCTGGGTCTTGCTGTCTTCATCAACACGCTGCACCTGCCGCGTTCCTCGCCGATGGTCGGCGGCCTGACGCTGGCCCTGATGACGATGCCGGTCATCGTCATTTCCGGGCGCAACGCGATCAAGGCCGTTCCGCCCTCGATCCGCGAGGCCGCCTACGGCATCGGGGCGAGCAAGGTGCAGACGACCTTCCACCACGTGCTGCCGCTGGCGCTTCCGGGCATTCTCACCGGCACGATCATCGGCATGGCCCGTGCGCTGGGGGAAACCGCGCCGCTGCTGATGATCGGCATGCGCGCCTTCGTCGCCACCCCTCCGGGCGGCGTCACCGACCCTTCGAGCGTGCTTCCGATGCAGATCTTCCTGTGGTCGGACGAGATCGACAAGGGCTTTGTCCAGAACACCTCGGCTGCCATCATCGTCCTGCTGGTCTTCCTGCTGGCGATGAACGGCCTGGCCATATACCTTCGAAACAAATTCGAGGTCCGCTGGTAGGATTATGACCGAACCCAAGCTTATTGCCCGCAACGTCGACGTCTTCTACGGCGAGAAAAAGGCGATCGACAACGTCTCGATCGACATCGATAACGGCATCGTCACCGCCTTCATCGGCCCCTCGGGCTGCGGCAAGTCCACGTTCCTGCGTTCACTCAACCGCATGAACGACACCATCGCGGGCGCGAAGGTGACGGGCGAGATCCTGCTCGATGGCGAGGATATCTACGCGGCCTCGATGGACCCGGTTGCCCTGCGCGCGCGCGTGGGCATGGTGTTCCAGAAGCCCAACCCGTTCCCCAAGTCGATCTACGAGAACATCGCCTACGGGCCGCGCATCCACGGGCTTGCCCAGGGCAAGGCGCAGATGGACGAGATCGTCGAGCGCTCGCTTACCAAGGCGGGCCTGTGGGACGAGGTGAAGGACCGCCTCTCGGACGCAGGGACCGCGCTTTCGGGCGGTCAGCAGCAGCGTCTGTGCATCGCGCGCGCCATCGCGGTCAGTCCCGAGGTGATCCTCATGGACGAGCCGTGCTCCGCGCTCGACCCGATCGCGACCGCGCGCATCGAGGAGCTGATCGACGAGCTCAAGGACACTTACGCCATCGTCATCGTGACCCACTCGATGCAGCAGGCCGCGCGCGTGTCGCAGCGCACCGCCTTCTTCCACCTGGGGCACCTGGTCGAATACGGCGAGACGAGCGAGATCTTCACGACCCCGCGTGAAGATCGCACCAAGGACTACATTACCGGCCGCTACGGCTGATAGCTTCAGTCCCGCTGGACCCCTGCAAAAGGGGCGCGGGCCAACAGGGACATTCGTATGGTTGATCATACCGTCAAGGCCTTCGATTCCGAGATCGGTCAGCTGCGCGGCCTCGTCGCCGAAATGGGCGGGCTGGCCGAAGTGGCCATTCGCGACGCGATCAAGGCGCTGACCCAACACGACGACGAACTCGCCCGCGAGGTCGTGGCCAACGACGCCAAGCTCGACGCGCTCGAGGCCGAGGTGGACCGCCTTGCCGTGCGCACCATTGCCCTTCGCGCGCCGATGGCCGACGATCTTCGCGACGTCATCGCCGCGCTCAAGATCTCGGGCGTGATCGAGCGTATCGGCGACTACGCCAAGAACATCGCCAAGCGCATCGACGCGCTTGACCGTGCGGCCAACATCGATCCCGTGACCCTGGTCCCGACCATGGCCGAGATCGCCGAAGGCATGGTGCGCGACGTTCTCAACGCCTATGGCTCGCGCGATGCGCAGCTGGCGGTCGAGGTCATTCGCCGCGACGCCAAGCTCGACCATTTCTACAACACGCTGTTCCGTTCGCTGCTCACGCACATGATGGAGAACCCTTCCACCATCACCGTGGCCGCGCAGATGCTGTTCATCGCGCGCAACCTCGAACGCATCGGCGACCACGCGACCAACGTCGCCGAGATGGTCTATTACGCCGCAACGGGTGAATACTGCACCGAGCGCGACAGCCAGACCGACGATACCGGCGGCTTCGCCTGAACCTTGTGAACCTGATCCGGGGGGCGCCGGGCAGGTGCCTCCCCCAGCTAGGGAAGATCCGATGAACCCCTCGGTCCTTGTTGTCGAAGACGATGTCGCCTTGTGCGAACTGCTCACCTGGAACCTCTCCGCCGAAGGCTATGACGTGCGCAGCACGGGCGATGGCGAGGAAGCCCTTGTCATGGTCCGCGAGCAGGCGCCCGACGCCATCGTGCTCGACTGGATGATCGAGCAGATCCCGGGCATCGAGGTCTGCCGCCAGCTGCGCAAGAGCCAGGAAACCGCGCAGATCCCGGTCATCATGGTCACTGCGCGCGGCGAGGAAGAGGACATGATCCGCGGCCTCAAGACGGGCGCCGACGACTACATGACCAAGCCCTTTTCCCCGCGCGAGCTGATGGCCCGGATCGAGGCGCTGCTGCGCCGCTCGCGACCGAGCCTTGCGGGCAACGTCCTGCAGTGGGGGGATATCGAGCTTGACGCGACGAGCCACCGCGTGCGCCGCGGCGGTGAGCCGCTGCACCTGGGCCCCACCGAGTTTCGTCTCCTGCGCTACTTCATGGAGCGCCCCAACCGTGTGGTCTCGCGCCAGCAGATCCTTGACGGGGTGTGGGGCATGGATTCCGATATCGACGAGCGCACGGTCGATGTCCACATCCGGCGCCTGCGCAAGGCGATCAACCGCGACGGCGAGGCTGATCCCATCCGCACGGTCCGTGCGGCGGGTTACGCGATGGACGTCAACTGAATATCCGCCGGGGGCCGAAAGGCTCCCGGCGTTTTCATATCAGGAAGAGAGGAAGCCAGGGGCGGTAAAGCTGCCTCTCAAGCCGCTTCGTGCGCGCGGCCGTCCTCGGCCGCCGCGACGGCGCGGGTGATGGCGGTCAGGAACTGGTCCGTCGCCCGCTCCCAGGAGTAAAGGCTGCCCAGTGTCGCGGCATCCTCGCGCGGGATGGCCAGTGCGCCCTCGATGGCCCGCGAAAGATCGGTGTCGAGCACACCTGCGGGGCAGACGACTGGAAGATCCACGCCGCACCCATCTTCGCCCAGAATGTCGATAGGGCCGGTTACCGGGTAGGCGGCCACGGGCACACCGCAGGCGAGGGCCTCGATCACGACGAGGCCGAAGGTGTCGGTGCGGCTGGGGAATACGAAGCAATCGGCCGCACGGTAGGCGCTCGCCAGTTCGTTGCCGCGCATGGGGCCCAGGAAATGGGCATCGGGATAGCGGCGCTTGAGACTTTCCAGAGCCGGGCCATCGCCTACGACGACCTTGCTGCCCGGAACGTCGGCGTCGAGGAAGGCTTCCAGGTTCTTCTCAGGTGCGACGCGCCCGACGTTGAGAAGGATCGGGCCCGGCAGCTTGGCCATCAAGGGATGGCGCGGTCCTTCCGGGCGGAACAGGTCATGATCGATCCCCCGGCTCCAGGGCATGGTCCTGGTGATCCCGCGTCCCGCCAGTTCGCACGCGAAGCTGCGGGTCGAGACGAGGACCCCGCTTGAAGGCGCGTGGAAGCGCTGCATGATCGGCCAGAAACGATCGGCGCTGATTCCGGTGCGCACGGCGGCGTACTCGGGAAAGCGGGTGTGGAAGGCGCTGGTGAAGGGCACCCCGCGCGAGAGGCACCAGCCACGCGCGGCCCAGCCGATGGGGCCTTCGGTGGCGATGTGGACGAGCTGCGGCTGCGCGGCATCGAGCATGCGGCGCACGCCAAAGCGCGGGGCCATCGCCAGCCGGATCTCGGCATAGCCAGGCATGGGAACGGTGAGGAACTTGTCGGGGGTGACCGTCTCGACACTGTGGCCGCGGGCTGTCAGTTCCTCGAGCGTTGCGCGAAGGGAACGGACGACCCCGTTGACCTGCGGCAGCCAGGCATCGGTTGCAAGCGCCAGTCTCATGCGAGGGCTCCGGTGGCCGCAGGGGCAGGCAGGGGCGCGGGTGTGGGCGGTTCGGCGCCTTGGGGGACGTGCTCGGGCGCGGCGGCAGGCGCTGTGCGTCCGCCCGTCTCGGCCACCCAGTCGACGATCGAGATTGCACCGGTGAAGTCCTCGACCAGCGCGGTGCAGCTCTCCACCCAATCGCCGTCATTGTAGTAGGTGATGCCGCCGAATTCGCGGATCTCGGCGCAGTGAATGTGGCCGCAGACGACCCCGTCGAAGCCGCGCTGGGTGGCCTCGGAGGCAACCGCTTCCTCGAATGAAGAGATATAGGCCACCGCGTTCTTCACGCGCTTCTTCATATAGGCCGAGAGCGACCAGTAGGGCATCTTGAGGCGGCGGCGCACCGCATTGAACACGATGTTGGCGCGCAGCAGCAGCCCGTAAGCCTGGTCACCAAGGTAGGCGAGCCACTTGTGGTAGAGGACGACGCCGTCATAGGCATCGCCATGGGTGACAAGGAGGCGCCGGCCGTCCCGGGTCTCGTGGATCGCTTCCATGACCAGTTCGACCCCGCCGAAGGTGAGGCCTGCGTAGTCGCGCAGCATCTCGTCGTGGTTGCCCGCGATGAAGACCACGCGCGTGCCGCGGTGCGCCATCTTGAGGATGCGGCGGATCACTTCGTTGTGGGCGTCGGGCCAGTACCAGTTCTTGCGCAGGCGCCAGCCATCGACGATGTCGCCCACGAGGTAAAGCGTGCGGCACTCGACCGAGCGCAGGAAGTCGACGAGCATGTCGGCGTTGCAGCCGCGCGTGCCCAGGTGCACGTCGGAAATCCAGATCGTCTCGTACTTGCGCTTGGGGCGAAAGCCCTTGGGGTCGGGCAGGTCGAGCCACTCGGGGATCTTGCCTGCCATCTCGAAAAGTGCGTCCACGTCCTTGGCCATGTGCGGCCTCCCCGGTTGCTCCAGCGTGTCCCTGTGGACTGCCATGACGGAGTTGCGTGGGCGTGACGATTGGGCGGCACTTGTGTGACAATCTGTACCTGTGTGCCAAATTCACGCGGACGTCGCCGATTTGTCACCTGTCCGTCACACTTCGCCTGCAAGTAGCCGCGGAACCTTAGGGGAAAAGGGGCCAATGCGGCGTATTGATATCCTGTTGGCCAGCGAACTCTCAGGCGGCTACGCGCCGTTTCGCCACGACGATTTCGACGTGGTGCTGCATCGCTGGACAGACTATTGCGAACTGCCGCTGATCGAGGGCGCCTTATGGGTCTTCGTGGATTGGGTGCTCCCCGAAATGTCGGGTCTGGAGCTGTGCCGCCGCCTGCGCGCCGATGCGCTGACCGCCCATGCGCATGTGACGATGGTGCTAGAAGAGGACAATGTCGAGGATCGCAAGCGCGCGCTGCGCATGGGGGCGGATGACTACATGGTTGGTCCGCTCATGCGCAATGCGCTGCTCGACCGGGTGCTGGGAGCCAATGTCAGTGAGCATGATGCCACCGGTATCCGGACTGTGGCCCAGGGGGACCTTACGGTCGATGTTGCGGCCTTCCAGGCGCGCTGGCAGGGCAAGCCCATTTCACTCATGCCCAACGAGCTGCGTCTCCTGCGCTACTTCATCGAGCATCCGGGGCGGGTCTTTACCCGCGCGCAGCTGATCGCGGCGCTGGGCAAGCAGGAGCCGCCGGTCGACGAGCGCACCGTGGACGTATGGATCGGCCGCCTGCGCCGTGCCCTCAAGGGCGTGGGGGCGGGCAATCCGCTGCGCACCGTGCGCTCGCTCGGTTACGTGTTCGACGCGGCCTGAGCGGGCCGCGCCGTCACGCGCATTTCAGGCTGTCAGACCGCGCCCAGCGCGTGCTCGCCTGCGTTCTTGGCGTGGATCGGCTTGCCGGTGATGAGCTTGTAGACCTGCTTCAGGCCCATGTCGGCGGTCCACACTTCGCCGTCATCGATGTCGAAGCGCAGCATGACAACGTCGGGATCGTCCTTGCCTTCGGGAAACCAGGCCTCGACCGCGTTGTTCCAGAGGTCGCCCCGGCGCGTGACGCTGGTGTCCTCGGTGAGGGTGCCCGACAGGCAGGCGAAGACGTCGTGACCCTTGGTCATGACCTGGCCCATCGCCTTGCCGCCGCCCGCGATGCGGTTGGAGCGGCGCGCGAAGAACCAGATCGAATGGGTCGCCTCCTTGTCGAGCATCGCCGTCATCGGCTCGGCGTGGCCGGGGGCATCGGACAGCTTCATCATGATGAAGGGGCTGTCGGCAAAGGCCTTCCAGAAGCTGTGCTGAACCTTGTCGTCCATGGCGTGTCTCCTCGTGTTGGTGTTTGAAACCTCAACGCGAGGAAGACGCCATGCGTTCCGACAGGAAAGCTCAGCCGAGCCAGCCCGCGGTCTGGACGAGGAGCCACAGGCCGATGGCAACGAACAGCAGTGCCGCGATCATGTGGACCACGCGCATGGGGACGCGTTCGATGAGCGCATTGCCAAGGAATACGGCCGGCGCATTGGCGATCATCATGCCCAGTGTCGTGCCGAGCATGACCGGGATGACACTCTCGAAGCGGGCGGCGAGCGCCACGGTCGCGATCTGGGTCTTGTCGCCCATCTCGACGAGGAAGAAGGCGATCACGGTGGCGAGGAATGGCCCGAAGCGGCCCGGCTTGGGCTCGTCGTCCTCGTCGAACGTGTCCGGGATCAGCGTCCACAGGCCCATGACGATGAAGCTGGCGGCCACGAGGTAGCGGAACCACAGGCCGTCGAGGAAGGCTGCGGCCTGTTCGCCGACGAGCGCGGCAAGGAAGTGGTTGGCAAGCGTGGCGACGAGAATGCCCGCGACGATCGGCCAGGGCTTCTTGAAGCGGGTGGCGAGCACGATCGCAAGCAGTTGCGTCTTGTCGCCGACTTCGGCGAGCGCAACGACCGCGCTCGAGGTGAGAAAGGCTTCCATCATGTCGAATTTCCATCAGGGCCGGGCGGGCATTGAACGCAAAGAGGCCATCGGCCCCCGCCCGGCCAGGCGATGGCGTCCGGCGTCTCTGGTCTTGCCCGAAGCGCGCTGGGAAGGTCCCTGGACCCTTCCGCGCGAACTCCTGTGCGCCATGGCCTCTCGGCCAAGTATGTTGACGACAGGGCCTGCCGGAACCCGTGCCAGGAAGCAGGGGCGGGAGGGCAGGCGGCTACTCCCCGTGTGACGAACCCGCCTCCTAGCGGCGTGATCGGTGCGGCGCAAGACGGGCGTGGAGGCCCTGTTCGAAGGGCGGTAAACCAAAAAAGGCCCGGCCGCATTGCTGCAGCCGGGCTGTGAGGTCACGCGGGGGAAGGGGGCTTCCCGGCGTGTTCGCAAGAAACGGTCAGGTCAGAACTTGATCGAGGCGGACGCCTTGAACACCCGGCCCAGGTCGTAGGTATTGAACTGGACGTCGCCGTCTTCGAAGCTCTGGTATTCCTTGTGGGCGCGGCCCGTGAGGTTGCGGCCCTCGAACTTCAGTTCCAGTTCGCTCGCCCCGATCATGATGCCCTGGCGCACGATCACGTCGATGGTGAAGCCGGGGTGCTCGAAGATGTCGGGCTGGCGGATGGTGCCATTGACGCCGCGGCTGGTCACGCGCTTGGAGGCGTAGTTGAGCATGATCGTCTGCTGCGAGAGGCTGTCGGTGTCTTCCAGGCCGAACTGCAGGTTGGCGATGTGCTTGGACTGGCCGGTCAGCGGCGCGCCGTCGACGAAGTAGTTGGTCGCGGCCGAGAGGAAGCCGTTGACGTTGGTGACGTCATCGGCGGTCACGTTGAGCTGCGACTTGGTGTAGGTGTAGTTCGCGTTGACGGCGATGCGGCGGGTCTCGAAGAACGAGCCCAGGTTGTAGAGGTCGAAGTACTTCTGCAGTTCGACTTCCGCACCGTAAAGATCGGCGCTGGGCGCGTTGGCGTAGCGGGTGAAGTAGCCGTTCGAGTAGAGCAGGTAGCTCTCGATCGGGTTCTTGATGTGCTTGTAGAAGCCACCCAGCGAGACATGCTCGTCGCGGTTGAAGTACCACTCCCAGCGCGCTTCGGCGTTGTAGAGCTGGCTGTCGATGAGCTGCGGGTTGCCCTGGTAGGTGCGGTTGGTTTCCGGATCGAAGAAGTTCTGGAAGATCAGCTCGCGGAACTGGGGGCGGGCGATGGTCTTCGAGCCGTTGATGCGGATCTGCATCTCGGGATCGATCTCGTAGGTCAGCGTGGCGGCCGGCAGGAAGTACTCGTTCTTCAGCGTCACGCCGCTTTCGGCCACGCCTTCGACCGGGACCAGCAGCGACTGCTCCTTGGCCCATTCCCAGCGCACACCTGCATCGAGGGTGAGGCCGTCGGCGAGCGTACCGTCGACCTTGCCGTAGAAGGCATGGTTGAGCAGGCGCGCGCGGTAATTGGCGTAAGGCGCGGTCGGGTCCTGGAGCTGCAGGTCGTAGTCGAGCCCGGTGCGATCAAGGTACCACTGGCCGGTCTGGAGCAGCACGTCGAGACGCGCGGTGCCCAGCGCTTCGATCAGTTCGGAATCGCCGTTGGCAATGACGAGGAACTGGCGCTGGCGGCTCTCGCGCGAGTTGATCTGGTAGGCATAGCCCACCGTGCCCGACCAGTTGGTCGAGAAACGATGGCTGACGTCGGCGCCCGCCGACCAGACATCCTCGTTGAGGCGCGAGAAGGAGATCGAGGTCGGCGCCGATCCGGTGCCGCTGCCCAGCGCGTTGGTGAACAGGTCACCCACGCCGCCATCGCCGGTGTTGCGACGGATGTAGCGCGAGACGATCTCGTAGGGCGCGAGGCGCTTGGAGTTGGCGTACCCGGCGCGCAGGTCGATCGTGGTGTCGTCGGTGGGCTTGAACTCGCCGGTGAACTGGCTGTCGATCAACTGGCGTTCGTACCAGCCCGTGCTCTGTTCCATGAAGTCCCAGTCATCGTTCTGCTGGGGCTGCTTGAAGGAGGCGAGGGCCGCGTACTTGTCGGTGTCGTGGATATAGACGTTGGTCCAGCGGATCGAGTTGTCACCCCATTCGAGGCCCAGGCCAAGAAGGCCGTTGACGATCACGCGGTTGTCGCTCTGGACGGTGGTGCCGTCCTGGTCGCGGTCCTCGTAAGCGCCCGAGAGAAGCTGCGTCGACTGGCGCAGCGCCTGGCGGGTCTGCGTGGTGTTCGAGTAGCCCGCAGTCGCGATCACGCCGAGCGTCGCGCCGCCAAGGTCGAAGGAGGTGCCCGCCGAAAGATCGGCGCTGAAATTGGGCTGCGTGTTCTCGATGGTCTGGATCACCGAGTTGCGCGGCGTGAACAGGATCGAGCCGATGTCGTCGGCCAGCTCGCTGGTGGGGTTGAGCGCCAGGTTGCTGTCGAACAGCGCCTGCATGTCGTAGGGCACGCGGCGCAGGCCATTGTCGTAGCCCGTCCAGTCGGTCTTGGAGCCGTAGTAGGAATAGCTCAGCTTGTTGGTTGTCTCGCTGTCCCAGCCAATGCCGCCGCCGATCTTGAGGAAGCTTTCCTCGGGCACGGCCTGGGTGGTCAGGTTGATCACGCCGCCGCCGAATTCACCCGGGAAGTTCACCGAGTAGCTCTTCTGGACCATCGAGGAGGCCACGACGCTGGTCGGGAAGAGGTCGAGGGGAACCACGCGCTTGAGCGGCTCGGGGCTGGGAAGGGGGGAGCCGTTGAGCAGCGCGAGCGAGTAGCGATCGCCCAGGCCACGCACGTAGACATAGCCATTGCCCACGACCGAAAGGCCGGTGACGTGGCCCAGAGCGCCTGCAATGTCGCCTTCACCGGTGCGCGCGATGTCTTCGCTGGAGAGAACCGAGAGGACCTCGGTCGCGGAACGCTCGACGTTGACGATACGCCGCCCGGTCACGATGATCGCGCCGCCGGGGATCGAAACGTCGGGGGCATCGCCTTCGGTTTCGTCCTGCGCCGTTTCGGCGGGAGCGGCAAGGGTTTCAGGCGTTGTATCGCTGTCCTGCGCTTGCGCGATACCCGGCGTCATCACCGTGGAGAGAAGCAGGAGCGGGACGAGCCGCGACTTGGTCATGGGAAGGTTCCCCCTCAGAAACACATAAATTCGGATCAGCGAAAGGGGCGGCCCGACAGACCGCCCCTTTCCCCGTTCAACGGGCGATCGTTCAGGCGACCGGAAGACCGGTGCACAGGCTGCCGGTGCCGAAATCGGCGGTGGCGTTGTCGCAGGTCCAGCCGCGGAACCAGGTGTCGTTCGCGTCGCGCACGGCACCGATGTAGTCGACCACGTCGAAGAAGCTCGAGAAGTCAGTGATGTTGGCGTAGGCCACCACACCGCTCTCGTTCGAGCCGTTGACGAAGGTGCTGGTCAGCGTCGAGGTGATCGAGGCGTTGTTGTTGGTGCCGGCATTGAACATGTCTTCGGCCGTGTTCGTGCCCGAGTACTGGCTGCCCGTGCTCAGGAACGGACCGGTGTCACCGCAGGTCATGACGACCGAGTTGGCGGTGAAGGTAGCCGAACCGGTGGCGGTACGGCCATCGACGCGGATGCACTCGTTGCTCGGCGTGTTGATGATGCCGTTGACGAAGTTGATGTCCGAGTCGCCGCGCACCAGGATGCTGGCTTCGTCCGAGTTGTCCGGACGGTTGCCCGACTGGATCGCGGTGAAGTTGGCGAAGGTCGAGCGCTGGCGGTCGGCCGGATCGGAGTTGATGTTGTTGTTCGAATCGATCTCGAAGAAGGCATCGCCTGCACCCGCACGCTGGAGCAGCAGCAGGTACTGGAAGTTGCCCTTGAGGCCGGTGTCGGTGTCGAGGCTGTCATCGTCGGCGTTGACCGCGATGTAGTGCTTCATGTTGACCGCGCCGCCGAAGAACTCCGAACCGTCGTCCGAGCTGTTGACGGTCTGGATGTAGTCGAGCGTGGTGCCCGTGCCCAGGCCGCCGCCGGTGAGCGACTGGAGTTCGGCATCGGGTGCCAGGTTGTAGCCCGAGTAACGGATCTGCACGTAGCGCATCGAACCGGCGCTGTAGCCGTTGTTGCGCCCGCCGAACGTGGCGGGGGTCGCTGCGCCTTCGGTCTCGCGCTGGCAGTCCTGCGTGGCGACGCTGCCGCCCGCGGTGCAGTCGGTGATGATGCCGCGGCCGAGCAGCACGATGCCGCCCCACTGGCGGTCCGAGCTGTCGGTGGCCGAGCCGACGACGTTCTGGCGGCTGGTGAAGACGATCGGCGAGGAGGCGGTGCCGTTGGCCTGGATCGTGTTGCCGCGGTTGACGGCGAGCCAGGCGGGATCGGCGGCGTTCTCGGCGTAGACGATGACGCCCGGATCGATGGTCAGCTCAACTGCGGTGTCCGAGCTCAGGCTCGAGATGCCGGCGTTGAGGCACGAGGCAGTGGTGGTGGTGTAGGGCGAGCCCGAGGACGGGACCGAGAAACCGCCATCGCAGCCCACGTCCACGCGGCCGTTGATGCGATAGAGAACGCCCGCTTCGTTGGGCAGACTGGAGCTGGCATCGACCAGCGCGGGCAGGGTGCAGATGCGCCAGGAATTGCCGTTGGGGTCCTCGATGGTGCCGTCGTTCGACAGGCCGCCCGTCGCGTTGAAGGTCGGGCATTCGGCGGCCGCTTCGATCAGGCCCGTGGTCGGCGTGGGCGTGGGCGTCGGCGTGGTGCCGCCACCGTTGTTGACCACGACGCTTCCGGCGCCGGGCGAGGCAATGTCATCGGCCCCGCAGCCCGCAAGAGCGAGAGCGCTGCAGCCCAGGAGCATCAGGCCAGAGAATTTCTTCACGTGTATTCCCCCGTTGGATCGGTTTCGATCGAGTGGATCAAATTCGACGATCGCGGCGGGCCCGCCATCGTTGGCGGCGTCCTAGGGGTGGGGGGTGACAATTTGTTGGCGTTGCCATGACAGAAATATGGACTTTTCTGACGATGGTGTGACTTTCATGTGTCAAGGTGGGCGCGCGCGGAAATTGGGCTGAGACGACTCACGTATTTCTGCGGGGTTCGGATCAAGATTGCAGTTTTATGACACTCCTGTCATTTTGCTTGAGGGCTGTGGCTTTTCGCGCACAATCGGCCGCATTGATGAACTCGAGGGAGAAAAACACATGTCCTTGACCGCCGCAGCCCTGGCTCTCCTTGCTGGCCAGTCCGCCCTTTCGCTCACGGTCGAGCTGCCGCGCGCCGAATCGCAGGATGTCGCCTACGCCGAACTCGTGGCCGGGCAGGACCAGGCGGCGCTTGCCAAGCTGCTGGCCGCGCGCGAGGTGCGCGGGGAGGACCCTGCGCTCCTGATCAACCTGGGGGCGGCCTACACCCGCCTTGGCCGCGTCCATGACGCGCGCAAGGCCTACGATGCCGCCATTGTCAGCGACGAGCGCTATGATCTCGAAACCGGCAGCGGCAAGTGGATCGATTCGCGCTACATCGCCCGCACCGCCAAGCGCGAAGGGCTCGACGCGCAGCGCACGCTCGCCATGCTCTGAGGTTTCGCCTCCCTTTTTCGAGTACCGGGCCCACCGCCCGACACGCGCGCACGCGCGAATCTTTGACCTTAGGTGGGCCCTTGTCTGCGTCCTCTTCCTTTCCCGATCAGGTGCGCTAGCGCACGCCTGTGATTGCCTTGCACGCGGCTCAACGATGTGGCCGCGGCTGGACGCCTCATCCCTTTTGGTCCTGCTCCTACCCCCGATGCCCTACCTCGGATGGTCGCCTTTCGGGTCGCGCCGGCACCATCTAGAATGGGCTCCTGCTTCGTCAGCGCCTGCGTCGCCAGCCGGGCCCCGTGGGCGCTCTGGCGCAGGGGAGATGGGAGAATGACGTCTTCGCCGTGTGATCGTCACAAGCTTGTCACAAGATTCGCGCAATCCGCCCCCAGACACAGGGCAGGATGATTCGAGTTATGACGTTCGTTTGCGTTTCACGGCGATCGCTTTCCAAGGTTTTTTCGGGGCTCCTGGCCCTTGCAACGATGCTTCTCAGCCCCGTGCGCGCTTTCGCGCAGGTGGCCGGTCAGCAGGACCCTGCCGGTTCGGGCCCCATCGTCAACGCGCTCACCTGGTTGCAGGGTACCCTGCTTGGCAATGTGGCGACGGCGGTGGCCGTTATGGCGGTGGCGGCCGTGGGCTTTGGCATGCTGACAGGCCGCATGAACTGGCGCTTTGGCGCGACGGTCATCATTGGCGTCTTCGTGCTGTTCGGTGCGGGCGCGATCGTATCGGGCATCCAGCAGGTCGCAGGCTGAGCCGCGATGGCACTTGCCCGCTTCCCGGTTCACAGGGCGCTGACCCGGCCGCAGATGTTTGCCGGAGTGACCTTCAGCTACTTCATCATCAACGGGATGGTGACGACCGAGGTCTTCCTGCTCACCAAGAACTTTGCGGCGTTGCTCGCTTTCGCGGTGATGCACGCGATCGGGTACCTCGCCTGCCTGCGTGAACCGCGGGTCTTCGATCTCTGGCTCAAGAAAGTCAGCAAGTGTCCCCGCGTGCGCAACTGGAAGCGCTGGGGCTGCAACAGTTACGCGCCCTGAGGGGCGCTCGCGGGGGAATGACAATGGGTCGTCGTTTCAAGGACGTGCTGACGGGCTGGGCCGCCAAGGAAGCGGCGGCGGGTGACCGTCTGCCCTATGCGCAGCTTGTCGATGAAAGCGTGGTGCGCCTGCGTGATGGTTCGCTGGCGCTGGCGCTGATGGTGCCGGGGCTCGCGTTCGAGACGGCCGACACCGATGAGCTCAACGCCCATGTGGCGACGCGCGAGGTGCTGCTGCGCTCCTCGCTTGATGCGCGCTTCGTGCTCTATCACCACGTCATCCGCCGCCGCGTCGAAGTCGAACTCGACGGCCACTTCGAGGACCCGCTCGCCGCGCATATTGACGCACGCTGGCGTGAGCGGACGCGCTCGGGCGACCTGTTCGTCAACGACCAGTTCATTGCGCTGGTGCGCCGTCCTGCACGCGGCAAGGCGGGCTGGGCCGATCGCCTTTCGCGCAGCTTGCGTGGCAAGAAGGGCGAAGATGGCACCGGTATCGACCCCGCCGACGTGCGCGCGCTGCGCGCCGCTGCCACCGCCATGGTGGCCTCGCTCGGCGCTTACGGGGCGCGACTTCTGGGCGATTACGAAGGGACCACGGGGACCTGTTCGGAAGTCCTCGAACTGTTGAGCGCGCTCTACAACGGTGAGATGCGGCCCGTGCGCCGCCCGGCTGCGGGCACCGACATCGGCCACATGCTGCCCTATCGCCGCATCAACTTCGGGCTCGACGCGCTGGAGCTGCGCGGGGCGGATGGCCGTCCTGCCTTCGGCGCCATGGTCAGCCTGAAGGAATACCCCGATGCGACTTCGCCCGGGCTGACCGATGCGCTGCTGCGCCTGCCCGCCGAGATGGTGCTGACCGAAACCTACGCTCCGTGTGATCGCCAGATCGCGCGCGAGCGCATCGATCTTGCCATTCGCCGCCTGCGCTCGGCCGACGAAGAGGCCATGGCCGAGCGTTCCGAGATGGTCTCCGCGCGCGATGCGCTGGGCACTGGCGCGGTCGGTTTCGGCGACCATCACCTCTCGGTACTGGTCCGCGCGGACACGCTCGACGAACTCGATACATTGAGCGCGGCCTGCGCGGCCTCGCTCGCCGATGCGGGCGCGGTCGCGGTGCGCGAGGATGCGAACCTGGAGCCCGCTTTCTGGGGGCAGTTCCCCGGGAACGAAGAGTTCCTTGTGCGCCGCGCGCTCATCTCCAGCGCCAACATGGCCTGTTTCGGCTCGCTCCATGGCTTTTCGCTGGGGCAGGCGAGCGGCAACCACTGGGGCAATGCAGTCACGCTGCTGGCGACCACCAGTTCGACCCCGTTCTTCTTCAACTTCCACCAGGGCGATCTTGGTAACTTCACCGTCATCGGACCGTCGGGTTCGGGCAAGACAGTTGTCATGAACTTCCTCGCCGCGCAGGCGCAGAAGTTCGCGCCCCGCACGATCCTCTTCGACAAGGATCGCGGCGCCGAGGTTTTCCTGCGCGGTATCGGTGGCACCTACAGCCGTATCGCGGCGGGGCACCCGACCGGCTTCAACCCGCTCGCGCTGCCCGATACTGACACGAACCGCGCGTTCCTGCGCGACTGGCTGGGCGTCCTGCTCGAGGCCAAGGGCGCGGAGGAGATGGCGACGATCGCAAGCGCGGTCGATGCGGCCTACCACAACGATGCCTCGCTGCGCCGTCTCTCGCATTTCCGCGAACTGCTGGCCGGAGCCCGTCGTCCCGAACCGGGCGATCTCGCCTCGCGTCTCGATGCCTGGATTGCAGGGGGCGAACACGGCTGGCTCTTCGACAACGCCGAGGACCGGCTCGATCTCGACACCCGCGTCCTGGGCTTCGACATGACCGCGCTTCTGGAAAGCCCGCGCCTGCGCACGCCGGTGATGATGTACCTGTTCCACCGCATCGATGAGCGTCTGGACGGCGAGCCGACCATGATCCTCATCGACGAGGGCTGGAAGGCGCTCGATGATGAGGTCTTCGCCGCGCGCATCCGAGACTGGCTCAAGACCCTGCGCAAGCGCAACGCGCTCGTGGGTTTTGCCACCCAGTCGGCGCGCGACGCGCTCGACAGCCGCATTTCGACCGCGCTGGTCGAGCAGACCGCGACCATGCTCTTCATGCCCAACTCGCGCGCGCGGCCCGAGGATTACTGCGAGGGCTTTGGTCTTTCGCTCCACGAACTGGAAGTGATCCGCACGCTGCCCGCGCATTCGCGCTGTTTCCTCATCCGCCAGAGCGATGCCTCGGTCGTGGTGCGTCTCGATCTTTCGGGCAGTCCCGAGGTGCTGACCGTCCTGTCGGGCCGCGAGAGCACCGTGCGCAAGCTCGATGCCCTGCGCGAGCGCTATGGCGATGCGCCGCGCGCCTGGTACCCCGCGCTTACCGGCCAGCCCTGGCCGGGTGACGGCGATGCCGCTGCGGCTGATGACGCGCTCTGGATCGAGGCGGCCGAGTAAAGATCATGGCCAGCGACACCTGCCAGCGCCTGACCGAACTTGCCTCTGAGGGGGTGGCCCCGGCTCTGCGCGCGGTCGACTGCGTGGCGAACGAGATGGCCGCGGGCGCATTCGGACGCCTGTTTGGAAGCGACGGCGCGCTCGTGCCCGCAATCTCGATCCTGCTCGCGCTCTACATCGCGCTCTTTGCCTTCCTCCTGATGACCGGCCGCGCTTCGGTGGGCGTGTCCTCGCTCATGCCGCGCATGATCACGATCGGCGTGGTGCTCCTCTTCACCAGCAGCTGGCTTGCCTACCAGGGCATGGTCTGGAGCTTTGCGCTCGCCGGTCCCGACTGGATTGCGGGGCAACTGATGGGGGCGGACGGTTCGGCCACGCAGATCTTCGCGGACCGCATCGACATCGTCTTTGGTGTCATCAATGAGATTGGCACCAATGCCGGATCGGGCAGCGGCTCGGCCGGAGAGGCGGCCAAGGACGCGGCTGACGCGGCCTCGATGATGTCGCCCGAAGGGCTGATGTGGATGGGCGCGATCCTGCTTCTGCTGGGGACCGTGGGCATTCTCCTCACCGCGCGCATTGCGCTGGGCATCCTCATCGCTCTGGGGCCGCTCTTTGTCATTCTTGGGCTTTTTGGTGCAACCCGCGGGCTCACCGCAGGCTGGTTGCGTGGCATGGTGCTGACCGCCTTTACGCCCCTTTTCGTGGTCATGGGCGGAGGGATCATCCTGGAACTGCTCGTGCCCATCGTCTCCGCGCTCGTCAGTTCGGCGCAGATGGGGGAGATCGACGGGCGCGCGGCCATGGCATTCTTCACGGTCGCGGCGGTCCACGTCGCGCTCATGGTGATGGTGTTCAAGGTCGCGGGCACGATGGTCTCGGGCTGGCGCGTCTTCGGACTGGCATCTGCCCGCGAAGAGCGTGCGGGATCGAGCGCCGCCGCGCCCGCGCCTGCGCCTGTGGCCCCGATGCTCCAGCCGCTGGGCGTTGCCACCTCGCGCACCGGGCACATGAGCGCGATGGCCGCCAGCCAGGCTGCGCAGGCTGGCCCGGGCGGCAACGGCGGGGAGGGCGCCTCGGGCCGCTCGGGTGAGCGGCGCACCGTGACCACTCACGTCACCGGTGGTGGCATTGCGCCCGCCGGAGCCGGACAGGACATGCGCGCGAAGGGCATTGGCAGCCGCTTTCGCAGCGCTTCGAACGACACCGGCCGCGCGCCGGTCAAGGAGAAGACACGATGACGCACGCCTTCACGCTGCGCACCACACTTTCGCGCCTGATGCTGGGATCGGTTCTCGCCGCAGGGCTGCTGAGCGCCCCTGTCCGCGCCGATGACCGCCTGGTCGAACACGCCTACCGGGCGGACGAGGTCGTTACCATTCCGGGGCGCACCACGGTTCAGGCCACCATCGCCTTTGGCCGCAACGAAGCGATCGAGAACGTCGCGGTGGGCGATAGCTCGCAGTGGCAGATCACGCCCAACAAGCGCGCCGACCTCCTGTTCGTGAAGCCGCTGGAGACCAGCGCGCGCACCAACATGACGGTTGTCACGAACAAGCGCACGTACTTCTTCGACCTTGTCGCAGGAGCCAAGGCCAAGCCGCTCTACATGCTGCGTTTCACGTACGCGGACGAGGAGGAGCCGGTGGAGGACACGCCGCTTGCCCGTCCCAGCGAGGCGGAGCGCCTGGCCCATCTCGATCCGGCCGAGCGCGCTGTCGCCGAGGGCGATCCCCTGGCGATGCCCGCCGAGGCGTCCGCGCTCAACTTCGCGTGGGAGCGCAAGGGCGCGGCCAAGCTGCAGCCCGTGCGGGTCTACGACGACGGGCAGTCGACCTACCTCGTCTGGCCCGAGCAGACACCGAACCTGCCCGCCATCCTTGTCGAGAACGAGAAGGGCGACGAAGGGCCGGTCAACTATGCCGTGCGCGGCCCCACCATCGTGGTGAGCGATGTGCCCGACCGCATCATCCTGCGCCGGGGCAAGGACGTGGCTGAGCTGCTCAACACCGTTCCGCTCGGCGAACGGCCCGCACCGGCTCTCGCACAGCGTGCAGGTACAACCCCGCCGGTCTCGGCGCAGTGAAAAGGGCCTGAACGATGGCGCCTCATTCCTCTTCCGTTTCCGCTCTGCACGAGCGTCGCTTTGGCGCCAACGCGACCGACCCGCGCGAGGGTGAGGGGGGCGAGGTTATCGACCTTGCCACGCGTAACGTCCTGCCCCAGGTCTCGCAGCGCAAGAAAGCCGATGGCCTGGGCCTCGTGGCGGGGATCGTCTTCGTCGCGGCCTTGGGCGGCCTTACCTTGTGGATGATGGACGGCGCGCGCAACGCCGCGCCCGAGCAGGACCTTGCCGCCGCGCCCGTGCCGGTTCCCGAAGCGCCTGTAGCGCCCCCCTCGGCGCGCCCCGCTCCGGCGCCGGTGCCGCGTCCCGCCGCTCCGCTGGCCGCACCTGCGCCTGCGCCCGTTCTTGCCAACGATCCCAACGCCCAAGCGGGGCCTCAGGGCAACCCTTACGCCAACCCGACGGTCGTCTATGACGCCAGTGCAGGCGCGGTCGGCGCGCCGGGCCCTGCCGGGGGAGAGGGGAAGGCGGGCAGCGCCCCGAACGATGACTTTGCCTCGCGCCTTGCAGGTACGAACTCGACCGCTGCGGCCGCACGTACCTTCAACCCCGCGACCACGGTGACACAGGGCACACTGATCCCGGCCGTCCTTGAAACCGCGATCGACACCGAAGTGCCCGGCTACGTGCGCGCCATCGTTTCGACCGACGTGCGCAGCTTCGATGGCAAGAAGGTGCTGATCCCGCGCTCCTCGCGCCTCATCGGCCAGTACAAGAGCGGCCTGACCGCCGGACAGAAGCGCGCCTACGTGATCTGGACCCGCGTGATCCGCCCCGATGGCGTTTCGGTCGACATCGGTTCGCCCGCAATTGCCTTTGGCGGTGAGACGGGCCTTCCGGGCAAGGTCAACACCCACTTCTTCGAACGCTTCGGTTCGGCCATGCTGCTTTCGGTCGTCGATGGCCTGACGACGCTGGCAACCGGCGGCGCGTCGGTCGTCGTGGCAGGCGGTTCTTCGGCGGCCGCGCAGGCCGTCCAGGGCAGCTCGAACATCGGCCCCACGATCCGCGTGCGCCAGGGTGAGCCGATCCGCGTCTTCACCGCCAAGGACCTCGACTTCGGTCCGGTGCAGTGATCGTCCACGCAATTACCAAGGCAGGATTTCGCCATGGCCGACGTTCTTTCGCTGGTGCCTGCGGCTGCGGGCGCGCCAATGTCTGAGAACATGCCCGAGGTGCAGGTGGAGGCGTCCGTTCCGCGCAGCGTCTATCTCGACGCCTACCTGGCTCCTTTACGCCCCTGGCTCGACCGCGAGACGGTGACCGAGATCCTGGTCAACCGTCCTGGCGAGATCTGGGTGGAGGATGCCGCGCACGCCGATGGCAGCGCGGGGATGAAGTGCATTGCGCTTCCCGAGATGGACAACCGCCTGCTCCAGCGCCTCGCGGAGCAGGTCGCGCGGATCAGCCATCAGGGCATCAACCGCGAGCATCCGCTGCTCTCGGCCACGCTTCCAGCCTATGCCGGGCAGTCCGGTGCGCGCATCCAGCTGGTCGGGCCGCCCGCGACGCGCAGCAACTGGGCGATGGCGATCCGTCGTCACCGTCTGTTGAACCTGCCGCTCGACGCTTATGACCGTGGCCCCATTACTCCGCCGCAAGAGGCGCCGACGCCCGATCCGATGGCGCAGCCCATCGCCTTCCTCAAGGACGCGATCCAGCGCCGCCGCACGATCCTGATTTCGGGCGGCACCTCGACGGGCAAGACCACCTTTCTCAACGCCATGCTGGCCGAGATCCCGCAGGACGAGCGGGTCGTGCTGGTGGAGGACACCGCGGAACTCAAGCTGCCGGGCGCCAATGGTGTCGGCCTTATCGCGGTCAAGGGTGAGTTGGGGGAGGCCAAGGTCTCGGCCAACGACCTGCTTCAGGCCGCATTGCGCCTGCGCCCCGACCGCATCGTGCTGGGCGAGCTGCGCGGGACCGAGACGGTCTCGTTCCTGCGCGCCATCAACACCGGGCACCCCGGCTCGTTCTCGACCGTCCACGCCAACACGCCGCGCGGCGCGCTGGAGCAGATCGCGCTCATGGCGATGCAGTCGAATATCGGCCTCACCCGCGCCGAGACGCTGGAGTACGCCGCCAGCGTGATCGACATCGTCGTCCAGCTGGATCGTCAGGGCGGCAAGCGCGGGATCGGCCAGATCGCCGAGAGCCGCACACTGGTCGCGTGATGCAAAGAGAGGGCGCACCGGGCGCCCTCTCGTCTCTCGATATTGCCGAAGCGGTGCGCGATCAGTTGGTCTGGGCGCTGTAGGCCGAGCTCATCATCTCATCGACGTCGAGGTCGAAGCTCTTCTGACGGGGCGGGAATTCCTGCAAAGTCGCCATGAACTTGGCGACTTGCTGCCCGGCCGCACCCAGCGTCCAGGAATGGTTTTCCTGCCATTCGTCATATCCGCGCGCGTCGAGGAAGCGCTCGAAGGGATCGAGCTTGAGGTTGATGATGTAGGGGGTGACGAGCTGCTCCTGCACGCCGTTGAACCACTTGTCCTGGCTCTTGAACAGGAACTTCCAGTCCCCGTAGCGCAGCCCGTGCAGGGTGGTCTCGGTGAAGTAATAGAACTCCTTGCGCTTGGTGGGGCCACGCCCGGAGACCAGGTCGGTCTGGTCGACGCCATCGAGATGGACCTTGTAGGTCATGTTGCCGATGCGCTTGCCGCTCTTGAGTTCGGCGACCAGATTGGGCTGCCCGAGGTGGGACATGATGGTGGGGACCCAGTCCTCCATGGTCATGAATTCGCCGGTCGTGGTGCCCGCCGGAATGTGCCCGGGCCAGGACACCATCATGGGGACGCGAAAGCCGCCTTCCCAGCCGCCCACGCCTTTTTCGCCATGGAACGGGGTGTTGCCGCCATCGGGCCAGGAATTGCAGGCCGGGCCGTTGTCGGTCGAGAACATGACCATGGTGTTGTCGGCCACGCCTAGTTCCTCGAGGTGGTCGAGCAACTGGCCGACCTGATCGTCGAGCTGTTCCATGCCATCGGCGTAGAGACCATAGCCCGTGACGCCGTCGTACTCGGGCGGCAGGTTGGTGCGGTAGTGCATGCGCGTGGTGTTGTGCCACACGAAGAAGGGCGTGCCAGCGCGGGCAGCATCGCTTATGAAGCGTTTGGATTCCTTGAGGAACTCATCGTCGAGATGGCGTTGGCGCTCCTGTCCGAAGGGCCCCAGGTCCTCGATCTTCTGGCCGCCGTTGCCATCGGCCCAGGTATGGACGACACCGCGTTGCTGGAAGGCGGGGCTGTCCTTGGGGTAGTCGTACTGCTCGGGATATTCGCCCGCGTTCAGGTGGTAGAGAATTCCCATGAACTCGTCGAAGCCATGCGCGGTGGGCAGGTGTTCATCCCGGTCGCCCAGGTGGTTCTTGCCGAACTGGCCGGTCGCATAGCCCAGCGGCTTGAGCATCTCGGCGAGCGTCGGGTCTTCCTTCTGGAGGCCGAGCTCGGAGCCGGGCAGGCCGACCGTGCTCATGCCGGTGCGGATCGGGTACTGGCCGGTGATGAAGGCGGCGCGGCCCGCAGTGCACGAGGCCTGCGCGTAGTGGTCCATGAACAGCATGCCCTTCTGGGCGATGCGGTCGATGTTGGGGGTCTTGTGGCCCATCATGCCGCGGTGGTAGGCGCTGAGGTTCCACATGCCCACGTCATCGGCCCAGATGATCAGGATGTTGGGGCGGCTGGCGCTACCCGACTGGGCGAGCGCCCGGCGCGGGGAGGCGAGCTTGCCGATCACGGGCAGCGCGGCCAGCAGGCTGGAGCCCTGGAGCAGCTTGCGCCGTGAGACGTCGGACGGCGCGCGCTTTTCGGTAAGTGTGAGGGGAGGGCGGTTCTCTGTGTCCATGAGCCGGTTTCCAGTCCTTGCAATGGGCGTGCCGTCGATGCCGACGACCGACAGCAAGGCTGGCGCAGGGCTGGAGTGCGCCCCATCGGGATAAACCCTGATGCGAGCGGGGGATGTACTGGAGAGACCGAAAGTAAACGATTTTCGTGTGTGGAGTGGGCGAAGCCGAAGGGGGGGATCAGCCTTCGGCGATCACTTCGTCGTCCGGGCCCAGCACGCGCCAGGAGCGGCCCAGCCACTCGCCCAGCGCCTTGATGTCCTTGGCGGCGGCCGGGTTGAACAGCGGCAGGCCCCGCTCGCGTAGAGAGAGCGTGATGTTTTCGGGCGTAGAGGAGAGCTGGCTGAGATCGAGCGCGGTGTGACACCCGCCGTGGAGGCGGCGGCACAGGCGGATGGCAAGGCCCCAGCCGATCGCGCGGTCGAGATCGGCGCGCGTTGCCAGCCGGTCGAAGGGATCGGGAATGCCCGAGAGACCCGCGTTGGCAAAGACGGTCATCGCCATCATCCCGCGCCCGCGCATGTCGAGCCCGATCCAGCGCTTGCGCAGCGCCCAGGTGGTGGCTTCCTCGGTGCGCAGGTTGGGCTCTGTGCGCATGGCGGCCAGGGCCAGAAGCGTGGAGGCCTGGCGCAGGATGCGGTCGTTTTCGTTCCCCGGGCCGTGCCCGTTGCTGTCCTCGCCATCGTCGCACACGGGCGCGGTCCACTTCGCCACCGCGACCGCTTCCTCGGCCGAGACCCGCACGCCAAGCGCAAAACCGGCGACGCTGGCGAGCATCGGCGGTTCGGCCTGCACTTCGGGTTCGAGCTGGGCGTAGAGCAGGCCTTCGCGAAGGCCCCAGGAGGAGAACACGATCTCGCTGGGCTGGAGGGCGATCACCAGTTCGGCGAGCAGCGCGGCCGCGTCTGGCAGGCTGGCGAGGCGCGAGGAGGAAATGCGCGGGTCCGGGTTCTCGATCCGGCCCTTGGCGAACTGGCGCGCGATGCGCAGCACATCGTCGGCGGGAAGCGCAAAGCCGTGCGGATCATCGACCGGCCACTTCAACTCGCGCATGGCCTGCTGGGCAAGCGCGCGCCAGGAGCCGCCCACAATGTAGAGTGGCTCGTCCTTGCCGCCGTTCCAGCCGTTGGCCTTGAGCCGTTCGTGCACCACGGTGGAGAAGGCCTTGGCGTCATTGCTGCGCAGGCCGGGCAGGCGCAGGGTGCCGAACGGCATGGTGATGCCGCGTGGGCTGATAGTGCCGTTCTCCACGCCGATCAGTTCGAGGCTGCCGCCGCCAAGGTCGGCCACCGTGCCATGCGCGCCGGGAAACGCGGCGATGACCGCATGGGCGCTGGCGCGCGCTTCCTCATTGCCCGAAAGCAGGCGGGGCGAAAGGCCAAAGCCGCGCACGGCCTCCAGAAACTGGGGGCCATTGCTGGCATCGCGCGCGGCGGCTGTCGCCACGCAATCGACATCGCGCACCTTGTGCAGGGCCAGCAGGCGCGAAAAGCGTTCCAGCGCGCCCAGCGCGGTCTTCAAGGCTTTTTCCGAAAGCGTGCCGTCACGGTCGAGGTCACGGCCAAGGCGCGCGTTGACCTTCTCGTTCAGCATGACGACGGGCGCGCGCAGCGGCCCGTTGTAGATGACGAGGCGCACGGTGTTCGAACCGATGTCGATAATCGCGCGCTTTTCGCTCGAGTGGCTGATGCCGATCATGCTTTCCAGACGAATCCGAGAGGGACTTTGTTCCGACACTCTTGTGTCAGAACTTGGGCCCTATGTCAGATATTCCCCCGTCGAAGCGAGAGCTTGGGCACTTTTCGTCCACTGGCAAGCGAAGCACCGCGTCCTGAAAGCGAGGGATTGGTCATGAAATAGCGGTGCAGGTTGAAGGGCTCCTCGACCTCGCCCACGCGCTCGGAGGTGCCGTCGGGGTGAAGCAGCCAGGACTGCTCGGTGTCGATGAAGTTGGCCAGCATGACCTGGTCGAGCACCTGGTCGTGGACGGTCTTGTTGCGCATCGGGATCATGATCTCGACGCGCCGGTCGAGGTTGCGGCTCATCCCGTCGGCCGAGGTGATGAGCACTTCGGCCTGGCGGCTGGGCAGGTCCGCGCCGTTGGCGAAGGCCCAGATGCGGCTGTGTTCGAGGAAGCGGCCGATCACCGACTTGACCGAGATGTTCTCCGAGAAGCCCTCGATGCCAGGCCTGAGGCAACAGATGCCGCGGATCACGAGGTCGACATCCACGCCCGCCTGGCTGGCGGTGTAGAGGTGGTCGATCAGCTCGGGATCGGTGAGTGAGTTCATCTTGGCCCAGATCGCGGCGGGCTTGCCCGCTTTCGCGTTGGCGGTTTCGGTCGCAATCAACTCGTAGAGCCGCGAGCGCAGCGTCATGGGCGAGATGGAGAGCAGCTCGGTCTCGTCTGGCTCGACATAGCCGGTGACGAAGTTGAACAGCTTGCCCGCATCGCGCCCCGCCGCCGGATCGGCGGTGAAATAGGAAAGGTCGGTGTAGATGCGCGCAGTGATCGGGTGGTAGTTGCCCGTGCCGAAGTGGCAATAGGTGCGATAGCCGCCCCGGCCATTGCCCAGATCGCTTTCGCGGCGCACCACCATCGAGACCTTGCCGTGGGTCTTCCAGTCGATGAAGCCGTAGATCACCTGGACGCCCGCGCGTTCGAGCTGGCCAGCCCACAGCAGGTTCTGCTCCTCGTCGAAGCGGGCCTTGATCTCCACCACGGCGGTCACCGACTTGCCCTGTTCGGCCGCCGCGATGAGCGCGGAGATGATCGCGGATTGCTTGCCCGCGCGGTAGAGCGTCTGCTTGATCGCGATCACGTCCGGATCGCGCGCGGCCTGGCGCAGGAAATCGATCACCACCTCGAAGCTCTCGTAAGGGTGGTGGATGATGATGTCCTTCTCGCGGATCGCGGCGAAGATGTCGCCGTCATGCTCCAGGACGCGTTCGGGATAGCGGGGTGAATAGGGTTCGAACTTGAGCTCCGGGCGGTCTTCGTCGCAGATTGCCGAGACGCCCGAGAAGCCGATGAGCCCCTCGGTCTTCATGATCAGCGCCTGGTCGAGGCCGAGCTGGCCGCGCAGCATTTCCTCGGCAGCCGGGTCGAACTTGCCCTGGAGCTGGAGCACGATGACAAGGCCGCGGCGGCGGCGCTGGATCGCCGAGCGGAAGTAGCGCACGAGGTCCTCGGCGTCTTCCTCGATCTCAAGGTCGGAGTCGCGCAGGATGCGGAACACGCCGTGCCCGCCCACCTTGAAGCCGGGAAAGAGGGTCCCTGCGTTGCGGCAGATGAGGTCCTCGATGGAGATCCACGCCGCCTCCTCGCCCGGAATGCGCACGAAGCGCGGCAGCGGCGCGGGGATCAGCACCATCTCCATGACGGGCGCGTTGTCGGCGATGCGGTTCAGTGAGAAGAGCACGCCGATCCCCTGGTTCGCAACGAAGGGGAAGGGGTGTGCCGGGTCAATCGCCTGGGGCGTGATGACCGGCATGATGTCGGTCGCGAAATAGTCCTTGAGCCACTGCTCGCGCTCAGGGTCGAGCGTTTCATCGCCAATGACCGCGATGCCCGCCTCGGCCATCTCGGCCTTGAGTCCGGCCCAGGTCTTCTGCTGGATCGTTTCCAGCTCGAGCACTTTCTCGTGCGTGGCGGCCAGCGCCTGCCCGGGGGTGAGCCCGTCGATTGAGGCTTCCTCGATCTGGCGGCGCACTTGCCCGGCAAGGCCCGCCACGCGCACCATCAAGAATTCGTCGATGTTGCTGCCTGAGATCGAGAGGAAGCGCAGGCGTTCGAGCAGGGGGTAGTTCATGTTCGAGGCTTCGGCGAGAACGCGCTCGTTGAAGGCCAGCCAGCTCAGCTCGCGGTTGAAGAAGCGCGAGGGGCAGGACGCGAGCGCTGCAGGATCGAACGGGGCAGGCGCGTCGGTTTGCGCAGGTGTGGGCACCTGCGCACGGGCGGGCGACGTCGTATCCGTATCTCCGGTCGGCTGCATAACGGTACCTGTCGTCTCGTCCATGTGACCCTCTTCTGGTGGTCTTGGGGTGCGGCCAGGGGCGCGGATTTCGGCCCGTGGCACGCACGTGTCTTTAAAAACGCGGCCCTTGCCAGTTCTCGATGACGCTTTTGCGGCAAATGGTACACGTAAAGGGCACTGTAACGAAAACTCTTTCTAGGCCAAGTGAACAGCGTTGCAGTGCAGCAGCGTTTCGCGCAAAGTCACCCGCGATGATAAAAGCGGCACTGCACCACCTCACTCGCTACCGCTACTCCAAGCGGATCAAGCTCGGCCCACAGGTGATCCGGCTTCGTCCGGCGCCGCATTCGCGCACGCAGGTGCCGAATTATTCGCTCAAGATCTCTCCGCCTGAGCATTTCATCAACTGGCAGCAGGACCCGCACGGCAACTGGCTGGCGCGGATCGTCTTCCCCGATCCGGTCGACCATTTCCAGATCGAGGTCGATCTCCTTGCCGAACTCGCGGTCATCAACCCCTTCGATTTCTTCGTTGAGCCCGACGCCGAGGAATACCCGTTCCAGTACACCGACGCGATGAAGGCGGACCTTGCTGCCTATTTCGACGTGGAAGAGCAGGGCCCGCTCTTCGAGGAGCTGGTCAAGCAGTACGAAGGCCACGAGGGGCGCACGGTCGACTTCCTGGTCGAGATCAACCGCCAGCTTGAACGGCGCATCGACTACGTGATCCGCATGGAGCCGGGCGTGATGACGCCCGAGGAAACGCTGGAGGCGGGGCGGGGCTCGTGCCGCGATTCGGCCTGGCTGCTCGTCCACCTGCTGCGCCGCCTGGGCTTTGCCGCGCGCTTTGTCTCGGGCTACTCGATCCAGCTGGTCGCCGACGTGATCCCCAAGGAAGGCCCGCAGGGCGTGCTCCAGGACGTGACCGACCTTCACGCCTGGGCCGAGGCCTTCGTGCCGGGGGCGGGGTGGATCGCGCTCGATGCGACTTCGGGCATGTTCGCGGGCGAGGGGCACATTCCCCTGTGTGCGACGCCCCACTACCGTTCGGCCACGCCCATCGAGGGACTGGCCGAGCCCGCCGAAGTCGACTTCGATTTCAAGATGGACGTCAGCCGCATCGCCGAAGCGGTGCGCATCACCAAGCCTTTCACGCCCGAGCGTTGGGAGAACATGCTGGCGCTGGGCGACAAGGTCGATGCCGATCTGGTGGCGAACGGCGTCAATCTGACCATGGGCGGCGAGCCGACCTTCATTGCCGACGGCGATTTTGAAGCGGGTGAGTGGAACGGCGAGGCAGTCGGTCCGACCAAGGCGGCCTACGCCGACCAGTTGATCCGTCTCCTGCGTCACAAGTTCGCGCCCGGCTCGCTGCTCCACCACGGGCAGGGCAAGTGGTACCCGGGCGAGACGCTGCCGCGCTGGGGCTATTCGATCTACTGGCGCAAGGACGGCGAGCCGATCTGGCGCGACGATGCGCTGCTTGCGGGGGAAAAGCCGCTCGAAAAGGGGGGCGACCCCGATCCGGTGCCTTCCATCGATGTGCAGCAGGCCGCGAAAGTCCTGAAGCAGGCCGCCGCGAACCTCGGGGTCGAGCCCGAGTTCGTCCAGCCGGTCTACGAGGACACCGGCGTGTGGATGCTGCGCGAGGACGAGCTTCCGGTGAACACCTCGCCGATGGACCCGGCCATCGAGGACGAGGAACTGGCCCGCCGCTTCAAGCGCACCTACCGCCGGGGTCTCGAAAAGCCGGTGGGCTTCGTGCTTCCGATCCAGCGCTGGCAGACCAAGGTCGCCCCGATCCAGCGCCATTGGCAGAGCGAGCTGTGGCGCGTGCGAAAGGGCGTGCTTACCGCCGTGCCGGGTGACGGCTCACTCGGCTATCGCCTGCCGCTTGGCTCGCTGCCGCACGTACCACCTGGCGAGTACCCCTACATCCATCCGCGCGATACCGCCGAGCAACACGAACCTCTGGCCGATATCCGCACGCAGGTGACCCAGCGCGGCCGCCAGATGCGCGAGGAACTGGCCAGCCAGCGCTTCGAGACCGTCCCCGAACCCGCCCAGTTCGGTCCGCAGTTGGTCGAACAGGACATCATCGAGGGCGCGGTGCGCACCGCGCTCACGGTCGAGCCACGCGGGGATTACCTTGCCGTCTTCATTCCGCCGACCGAGTGGCTGGAGGACTACCTCGAACTCGTCGCCGCGATCGAGCAGGTGGCCGAGGACATGGGCCTTCCGGTCCGCATCGAGGGCTATCCCCCGCCGCCCGACCCGCGTCTCACCGTCCTCAAGGTCACCCCCGATCCGGGCGTGATCGAGGTCAACATCCACCCGAGCGCCTCCTGGCGCGAGACGGTGGAGATCACCGAGACGCTGTACGACTGCGCGCGCGAGATCGGCCTTACCGCCGACAAGTTCATGGTCGATGGGCGCTCGATCGGGACAGGCGGTGGCAACCACATCGTGCTGGGCGGGCCGAGCCTGCTCGACAGCCCCTTCATCCGCCGCCCGGACCTGCTCAAGAGCTTCGTGCTTTACTGGCAGCGCCACCCCTCGCTTTCCTACCTCTTCTCCGGGCTGTTCATCGGCCCGACGAGCCAGGCCCCGCGCATCGACGAGGCGCGCCATGACGCGCTGTACGAACTGGAAATTGCGCTGGCGCAGGTGCCCGGACCCGACGCCCCGCAGCCCGCGCCCTGGATGGTCGACCGCCTGTTCCGCAATCTCCTGGTCGATGTTACGGGCAACACCCACCGCACCGAGATCTGCATCGACAAGATGTTCTCGCCCGATGGGCCCACGGGGCGCCTCGGCCTGGTCGAATTCCGCGGCTTCGAGATGCCGCCAGACGGCAAGATGAGCCTGGCTCAGCAATTGCTCCTGCGCGCGCTCACCGCCTGGTTCTGGAAGGAGCCGCAGCAAGGTGACCTCGTGCGCTGGGGCACGCAGCTCCACGACAAGTTCATGCTCGGCCACTTCGTCTGGGACGATTTCCTCGACGTCCTCGCCGACCTTGGCCGCGCGGGCTACCATTTCGACCCGGCCTGGTTCGAGGCACAGCGCATGTTCCGCTTCCCCGTCCACGGCGAAGTCGAGGGCGGCGGCGTGAGCCTGGAAATCAGCCACGCGCTCGAACCCTGGAACGTGCTCGGCGAGACCGGCGCGATCGGGGGCACCGTGCGCTATGTCGACAGCTCGACCGAGCGTTTGCAGGTCAAGGCCACGGGGCTCGTCAAGGGACGTCACGTCATCACCTGCAATGGGCGCCGTGTGCCGATGACGATGACCGGGCCGGAAGAAGGCGTGGGCGGCGTGCGCTACAAGGCGTGGTGGCCGGCCGAGTGTCTGCACCCGCTGCTGGAACCGCACACTCCGCTCACCTTCGACATCTTCGACACCTGGAACGGACGCTCGCTGGGCGGCTGTGTCTACGAGGTCGCCCATCCGGGTGGGCGCAACTACGATACGGTGCCCGTCAACGGCTACGAGGCCGAAGCGCGGCGCAAGGCGCGCTTCACGCCGCACGGCCATTCGCCGGGACCCATGGCGCCGCCGCCCGAAGAGATGCCGGGTGAATTTCCCCATGCCCTCGATCTGAGACGTCCGCCGCGTGTCCACTAGCCCCTCTTCCCGGCGGCCGGTGCGGGCGCGGGGCTGGCTCGATCGCTATTCCGCAGGGCCCGAGGGCGGCGATCTCTACACCGACGCACCGCGCTGGGTGGGGGAGCGCTGGTGCGCGGTTGCCTCCGAACTCGCGCGGCTGGGGGAAAACGACGCCGCCGCGCTGCAGGAGGCGACCAGCCGCAACGCCGCCGACCTGGGCCTGACTTTTCGCGTCACCGGCGACGAGGAAGAGCGCGCCTGGCCGGTCAATGCCATGCCGCTCGTCATCGGCGCGGACGAATGGGCTAAGCTCGAACGCGGCCTCGTCCAGCGCGCCGACATGCTCGAGAAGCTCGCGGCGGACATATATGGCGAGCAGAAGCTGGTGAAGGACGGGCATCTGCCCGCGGCCGTCATCGCTGGAAATCCCTTCTTCGTGCGCCGCATGATCGGCCATCCCCCGGCCTGCGGGCGCTTCCTGCAGGTCTATTCGGCCGAGCTGGCGCGCGGACCGCGCGGGCAATGGCGGATTCTTCAGGACCGGGTGCGGCTGGCGAGCGGCATCGGCTATACGCTGGAGAACCGCCTTGCCCTCTCGCGCACGACGGGCGATCTGCTCGCGGCAAGCCATGTGCGTCGTACCGCGGGGTTCTTTGGGGCGATGCGCGAGGGCATGGCCGCGGCCTGCGGGCGTGAGCGGCCGCGCGTTGCGCTGCTGACCCCGGGCCGCTTCAACCAGACTTACGCCGAACAGGCGCACCTTGCGCGCTATCTCGGCCTGCCTCTGGTCGAGGGACGCGACCTCTCGGTGCTCGACAATCGCCTCTACGTCGGCACCATCGCGGGGCCCAAGCGGGTCGATGGTATCTGGCGCTGGATCAACACCGATCTGCTCGACCCGCTGGCCTTCGATGCGCGCTCGCAGATTGGCGTCGCCAACCTCTTCGAAGCCTGGACTTCGGGCGGGGTGGGCATGGCGAATGCACCGGGAAGCGAGGTCCTGGAGTCGGCAGCATTGGCCGCCTTCATGCCGCGCCTGTGCCGCCTCCTGATGGACGAGGAACCGCTTCTCCCCAGTATCGCGACCTGGTGGTGCGGGCAGGCCAGCGAGGGCGCCACCGTGGCCCGCCGTTTCGACGACCTGGCACTTCTTCCCGCCTTCGGGCAGCCGGTGGAAGGGCTGGCAGGGCGCGATCCGGTGGCCGGAGCGTCGCTTACGGAAGAAGAGCGCGCGCTCTTTGCCGAGGCGCTGCGCCGCCGTCCCATGGACTATTGCGGGCAGGAGATCGTCCAGCTCTCCACCGCGCCTGCGATCATCGACGGCGAAATCGTGCCGCGCCCCTTCACGCTGCGTGCCTTCGTCGCGCGCCGTGCGGATGGCGGCTGGACGGTCATGCCCGGCGGGTTCGCCCGTCTGTCCTCCAGCCGCGACTTGCCGACCACGATGATGGGGGCGGGCGATCTTTCCGCCGATGTCTGGGTGGTCGACGAGAAGGCGGCGGAACAGCACCAGCGCACCACGCTCCAGGGCTCACCGCCCATCTCGCGCGGGGGCGGCATTCTCGCCAGCCAGGCAGCGGACAACCTCTATTGGTTCGGGCGCTACAACCAGCGTGCCGAACTGGTGCTGCGCGTGATCCGCTCGCTGCTGGGCAATTCGATGGAAGGGGAAAGCGGGCCAACCGGGGGCGGGGCGGTCGCGGCAAGCCTTGTCGGCCTGCTCGAATACTGGGGCGCGGCCGATGCGGGGTCGGTCGGCAAGAAGCTGGAAGACGTCTGCGCGCAGGCCTTGCTCTCGTCCAACCTGCCGGGCTCGGTGGCCACGCTTCTGAAACGCCGCATGGACGTGGGCATGAGCCTGCGTGAGCGTTTTGCGCGCGATTTCTGGCGCATCGTCAGCCGTCCGATGCCGCCGGTCACTGTCTCGCGCCCGCAGGCCATGCTCGAAAGCGCGCGCTGGCTGGGCGAGCATTTCAGTGCGCTCTCGGGCCTTGTCGCCGAGAACATGGTACGCTCCTCGGCCTGGCGCTTTCTCAAGATCGGCGAGCGGATCGAGCGCGCGCAGGCGATCTGCCGCATGACGCACGACCTTTCCGCCTTCACGGGCGAGAGCGAGGACGTGGCAAGCGGCGTCCTCCTTGACCTGTGCGACAGCCAGATCGTCTACCGTACCCGCTACCTCACCGCGCCAATGCCGGATCCGGTGCGCGATCTGGTGCTGCTCGATCCTGACAATCCGCGTGCCCTGGCCTTCCAGATTGCCGATATCGCCACGCACCTCCAGGCGCTACCGAGTGTGCGGGACGACAACGTGCCCGAAGCTCCCTTGCGTTCGGCCCGGGCGTTGCAGGGCGAGCTTCAGGCCGCGCTGGTCGAAGACATGACCCGTGCGCGCCTGCGCACTCTTGAGGGGCGCCTGTTCGCGCTTTCAGACGCGATCTCGCAGCGCTATTTTCTCCAGTTCGACCGCGAAGGCGCCGAACGCCGCACGAGACTTCTGTGATGCGCTATGCCGTCAGCCACAAGACCACGCTGTCCTACGCAGCGCCTGTGCGCCTCGCCCAGTTCAACGTGCGCTTGCGTCCGGCGGCCTGGCCCGGGCAGAGCGTCTCCGACTATTCCCTCAGCGTAGATCCCCGGCCTGCTGCGATCTCCGAAGGGGAGGGCAGCTACCACGTCAACGAAGCGCGCTTCGGGCTTCAGGAACCTATCGATCGCCTGGTCATCGAGAGCCGCTTCAAGGTCGAGCGCGAGGATGCCCCCTTTTTCTTCGCCGAAGCCAAGGGACCCACGCTTGTCGAACTGCGCGAAAAGGCGATGGCGCTTCCCGACCTTTCTGCGCTGGGGCCCGCCTCCTACAGCTTTGCCTCGCCCATTGCGGTGCCCGAACACGAGATCGCCGTCTGGGCGGCCGAACATCTTGTCGAAGGGATGGCGGTGATGGATGCGGGGCGCACGCTGATGGAGGCGATCCATACTGAATTCAGCTTTGATTCGCGCGCAACGGCCACCGATACGCCGCCGATCGAGGCCTTCCGCAACCGCCACGGCGTGTGCCAGGATTTCACCCATGTCATGATCATCGCGGCGCGCGCACGCGGTATCCCGGCGGCCTACGTCAGCGGCTACCTGCGTACGATCCCGCCTGCGGGGAAGGCGCGGTTGGTCGGCGCGGATGCCATGCACGCCTGGGTCAACCTGTGGTGCGGGGAGGAGCTGGGCTGGGTGGGCTTCGATCCGACCAACAACAAGCTGGCCGATGCCGACCATATCTTCATCGGCATGGGGCGTGACTATTCCGATGTCGCTCCGCTCGACGGCACGTTTCGGGGAAGCTCGGAGCAGACGATGCACTTCGCCGTCGACGTCGCACCGCTGGACTGAGCGGCACGCATCATGTCTTCGTCTGTTGAGCCAGCCTTTCTTCTGGTGGGCGCCCTTGCGGCGATTAACGCTCTGACGTTTCTGCTTTTCGGCTGGGACAAGCGCCAGGCCCGGCGCGGTGGTCGGCGTGTGCCCGAGGCCCGGCTGCTGCTGCTCGCCGCACTTGGTGGCACGCCCGGCGCCTACGGGGCGCGCCGCCATTTCCGCCACAAGACCAGCAAGAAACCGTTCGTGGGCCAATTGCATGCGCTAGCTGTGTTGCAGGTCCTGGCGATGGTGGCGTGGATCGGCTGGGGCACTGGCTAGCGCCCCTTCGTTTTGCAGAACGCACCCACCGTCATCGTCCAAGCTGGCATGCGCAAGGTGCGCCCGACAGTTCGGGGAGCCCAAGGGCGATGGCCCTCGGATCACTTGGTCTCCTCCTGCAGATTCAGTCGCGCGAACCGCGCACAGGCGCGATCTCACCCGGGAAGATCCCGGCGATGGCCATGGCCGCGCCGATCCGGGTGAGGGTGTCGAGCAGGTCGCCCACCGCGTCTTCGGCGACGACGAGTTCGAGCGTCTGGCGTGTCTCACCAGCTCCACGTTCGCGCAGGGACGTGACCAGTTCGAGGAGGATCGCCTCGTGTTCGGAGACGTGGTTGCAGCCCACCGGGCAGAACTGGAGCGTATCGAGCGCCTCGCGGTTGAGAATCAGCATGAGGCGGTGGAAGGGCTGAAGCGCGCCGATCAGGCGCCAGTGGGCGAAGGCGGGCGCGAGCATCTGCGCGGGGCAGTTGCGCTTGGAAATCGCGGTGACCCAACCGCGCATGGAAGCAACGAGAAAGCGGCAGCCTTCATCGAGCGTGCTGAGCGGGCGGTCGACATACTTGTACATGCGAGTCTCTCCATCGGGGCTCTGGCCGCGGGTGCGGGCTGCGATTCAAAACGACAATTTCTCAGCGACTTGGCTTAATTTCACGGTGATGTGATTTTAGGGGTTGTAGCTGCGAATGATTATCATTAGCTATTGATACGCGGCTTGATGCTTCCGTCAAGCCCCCGGGAAACGAAGTCAGAGCCGTCCGGCTCGCGTCATGGGGCTTCGATTTTCCCATCCTGTGTCCTTGGCCGGGGCGGCTCCTTGCCTTGCCCGCCCCGGCCATTTTTTCGGCAAGGACTGCAGGTCATCAGCACACAGCTTATCCCACCTTGATCACCATGTTGTGCACGATCTATCCACAAGGTTGCTCACATTGTGTGTTCGCCCGAAGATATTCACGGCTTACGCACATACTGTGCGCACCTCTCAAACATCTTATGCACAGCTTTATGCTCAGTCTGAGGGGCTAAGGAGGACACCCCTGCCAGGGCCCATGGTCCCTCGGCGACTTTATCTCTCAGGGGCAAGGCCGCGTGCGCATGGTGGGTCAGGCAGCTAAGGGAGCCGGGGCGCGATAGCCCTCGGATCGAAACTCTCAGCCGCGTGCGGCGCGCACTGCGGCCCCGCCTGCAAACGGGGCGATCGCCAGCAGGACCAGGCTGGCCGCCGCGGTCAGGGCAAGACCGCTTTCCCCGCCGATGGCAAGGCTTCCAGCGCCGAAGATCAGGATGGGGACAGCCATCGGAATGACGAGAAGACCGGCAAGGGCAGTGCCGCCCCGCAGTCCTGCGGTCAGGGCGGCCACGGTCACGCCGAGCGCGGCGAGACCCGGGGTTCCGGCCAGCAGCCCTAGTTCGACGATAGCCAGCGTCCCGGCCTCAAGCCCGAGCAGGGCCGCTGCGGGGAGGGTGGCCAGCATGAGCGGCGGCCCGAAGCTGAGCCAGTGGGCAAGGACGCGCACCGCGATCACCAGTTCCTCGGAAATGCCGCGCAAGGCCCACTGGTCGAACTGGCCCTGTTCGATGTCGGGCTCCACCAGCCGGTCGAGTGGCAGGATCGCGGCAAGGAGCGCTGCCACCCAGATCACGCCGCCTCCGGTGCGGGCTAACAGAGGCGCGTCCGGCCCGACCGCGAAGGGGTAGAGCATCGCGACCGAGAGAAAGAACAGCACCGGCATCAGCGCACCGCCGCCGCGCCCGCCCAGCAGCAGGCGCGCAAGGTCGCGTTTCAGGAGGGCAAAGACCCGGCCGGTCACAGGGCGAAGTCCGCAAGGGCAAGGCGCTGGAGTCCCTCGATCCGGAAGGGCTGGTGCGAGGCGACCAGGGCGATGCCCCCGCCTGCGCAATGCTCGGCGACGATCGCTTCGGTCAGTTCGACCGCATGGACATCGAGACCGTTGAGGGGTTCGTCCAGAAGCCAGAGCGGGGCGGCCTGGCCGATCAGGCGGGCAAGCGCTGCGCGCTTCTTCTGGCCGGTCGACAAGTAGCGCACGGGTACGTCCAGAAGGTCGGCGAGGCCGAGCCGGTCGCGCGCGGCCTGCGCCGCATCCTGCGAAGTGCCATCGATCCGGGCCCAGAAGGCCAGGGCATCGCCGAGCGCCTGCGAGGTGTCGAGCGCGGGGCGTTCGTCGACGAGGCCGATGGCGCCCTCGCGCTCTACCGTGCCGGCGAAGGCCGGGGCGAGCCCGGCGACGATGCGCAGCAGGCTCGACTTGCCAATTCCGTTGCCGCCCGCAACCTGCAGCGCCTCGCCCGCGTTGAGGGCAAGCGACAGGCCGCGAAAAAGCACCCTGTCGCCGCGGCGACAGGCAAGGTCACGGATCGCGATCTTGGCTTCCTGCATGACGCCGTGCCCTAGTGGAAAGGCCCTGATCTGCCAAGCGTCCTGACGCGGCAGGGAATTTAAGGAAGGTATCGCGCATGTCTGTCACCCCGCTCTCCGACACCGAATTGAAATCGCTGCTGGAAACGCACAGCGCATGGGCGTTGCGCGGCGATGGCAAGGCGATCGAACGCACGCTGAAGTTCGCCGATTTCAACGCAGCCTTCGGCTTCATGACCCGGGTTGCGCTACACGCGGACAAGGCTGATCACCACCCCGAGTGGTCGAATGTCTACAACACCGTGGAGATCGCGCTGACGACCCACGACTGCGGCGGCCTGTCGGGCCGCGACGCGGACATGGCGCAGTTTATCGACGCCGCGGCGAAGGCTGCCGGAGCCGTCTGAGCGTTTTCGGTCCGATGGCTGCTCCTGGCCAGCCTTTGCATCGCGCGAGGGTCGACGCTAAGGCGCGGGCCATGCGCACCTTCGACAAGATCATTTCCGATAGAGGCTCGAAATACGCCGTCTCGGGTGCGCCGTGCCGCGATGCGGACGAGGCGCGCAAGCTCATCGAAGGGCTCAAGAAGGTCAAGAAGTTCGCCAAGGCGACGCACAATTCGTGGGGGCTCCTGGGAGCGGACGGCCCGGTCAAGAACGACGATGGCGAAAGCGGGGCAGGGATGATCATCCTTCAGCAGCTCGAAGCGGCGAGGCTGGAGGGGCATCTTGTCGTGGTGACCCGCTGGTATGGGGGCAAGCACCTTGGCGGCGACCGCTTTCGCCATGTGCGCGATGCGGTCGCCCATTATCTGGACGCGTTGAAAAGGGAAGGCTGAGGCGCCTTAGCCCGCGAGCGCGCTTTCTCGCACGGGGACATGCACCAGCGGTGGGACCCGGTCGGTCGCAGGCGCGCGCACGCGGCGAATGGTGCACAGCCGGGTTTCGTTCAGCCACAATTCGGCGTTGCGATCCTGAGCTTCCTTGTGCGCGAAGATCAGGGCTTCGCTCGAATCGGCGGCGGTGAACTCAAGTCGCTGGGCAAGGCCCACTTCGTCTTCGGCGAAGCGCAACTGGTAGACTGGCATCGGGCATCCTCGGGTTTCCACCGTACGCGCCCGGTTCCGGGCCGCGCACTCTCTCTCACTCTTGGCGATGGCACATGGAGCAGGCCCACTCCTTGACCTTGCGCAATTTGCCATCGCGGCGGGAATGCGAGCGGGCGGAAATTGGTTCCCGCCCGAGACGAGGGAGGAGAGGGCGCGCGACAGGTCGTGGCAGGCCTGCGCCGGACGCGAGAAGGCACCGTGCTTTCAGCGGCTTGGCGCGTGTTGGGGCGCGTGTCAGAGCGCTGCGTTGTTGTAGCAGTGCCAGGTGAAGATCGCCGCGGCGCCCCGGTGCGGACGCCAGTCTTCGGCAAGCTCGCGGGTTGCCTTCTCGCTTGGCCGTTCGGGAAGGCCCAGGATCTTGCCGATGCCGACTTGTACGGCAAGGTCGCCCGCAGGCCAGATGTCGGGGCGTCCTTCAGCGAAGAGTAGGTAGATCTCGGCCGACCAGCGCCCGATGCCCTTGATGCGGATCAGCTCGGCAATGGCGGCCTCGTCGTCCTCGGGGAGGTTTGCAAGATCGAGCTCACCCGCCACCACCAGTTCGCACAGTGAACGTGCATAGCCCTGCTTCTGGCGCGAGAGGCCGCAGCCGCGCAGCGCATCGAATTCGGCGGCGAGGAGGTCTTCGGGCTTCAGTTCGGGCCCCAGCAGCGATTCGAGCTTGGCCCAGACCGAACTTGCCGCCGCGACCGAGACCTGCTGGCCCACGATGGTGCGAAGCAGGGTTGCGTAGCCAGTGGGGCGGGGGCGGGGTTCGGGGTAGCCACAAGCCTCCAGCGCCCGGGCGATACCCGGCTCGATACCGGCCAGGGTATCAAGCCCATACTCAATCTGTTGTGCGCCCAGCGCCATGATGCATCTCTCTTGTTGAAGTATGAACTTCTGGCGATTTAGTATTAACAATTCGGCTTGCCAAAGCCGTATGGCGCTTCTAGCACCTCCTGTCAGAGGCGTGTAGAAGCGCCGCCGACCAACCCGGTTTACCAAGAGGGGACACAGGACAATGCCGCAGATCACCGTCGTCAATCACGCGGGCGAGGAATCGAGCGTCGAGGCCAGCGAAGGCCGCACGCTCATGGAAACCATCCGCGACAGCGGTTTCGATGAACTTCTGGCGCTGTGCGGCGGCTGCTGCTCGTGCGCGACCTGCCATGTCCACGTCGACCCGGCCTACATGGACAAGCTGCCCGAGATGAGCGAAGACGAGAACGACCTGCTCGACAGCTCGGACCACCGCAACGAGTACTCGCGTCTCTCCTGCCAGATCCCCATCACCGCGGCGCTCGAAGGCTGCAAGGTGACGATCGCTCCCGAGGATTGATCTTAAGGCCTTCGGGCTTGCGAAAAGGGGCGCAAGGTCTGGTCCGGGCACTCTGTCCGGTCGGCCTTGCGCCCCTTTTCGGTTCGGAGGCGCATATTTGCGGGGAGGGCCCTGCGCGTTAACCCTCGGTCCAGCTTTTTACGCCTAAAGCGCAATTCGATTGCGACATGCAGGGACACTTCCTAAGTCAGCGGCCATGACAGCACCAAACGCCACGCCTTCCTCGATCGACCTGATCGGCAATACCCCGCTCGTACTTCTCAAAGGGCCCAGCGCCGCCGCCGGCTGCGAAATCTGGGGCAAGTGCGAATTCGCCAACCCCGGCGCCTCGGTCAAGGACCGCGCGGCGCTCTGGATCGTGCGCGACGCCGAAGCGCGCGGCGAGTTGAAGCCGGGCGGCACGGTGATCGAAGGCACGGCGGGCAATACCGGCATCGGCATCGCGCTGGTCGCCAATGCGCGGGGCTACAAGTCGGTCATCGTCATGCCCGACAACCAGTCCAAGGAAAAGATGGACACGCTGCGCGCGCTGGGCGCCGAGCTGGTCCTCGTTCCGCCCACCAAGTTCGCCGACCCCAACCACTTCGTGCACACCTCGCGCCGTCTTGCCGAGGAAACCGAAGGGGCGGTCTGGGCCAACCAGTTCGACAACGTCGCCAACCGCAAGGCCCACATCGAGAGCACGGCGCCCGAAATCTGGGAGCAGCTGGGTGGCCGCATCGACGGTTTCACCTGTGCGGCGGGCACCGGGGGCACGATTGCGGGCACGGGCCTTGGCCTCAAGGCCTTCGACGAGAACATCGTCGTTGCACTGACCGATCCGTATGGTGCGGCGCTTTACAACTACTACGCCAACGGTGAACTGAAGGCCGAAGGCTCGTCGGTGGCCGAAGGGATCGGCCAGGGCCGCATCACCGCAAACCTCGAGGGCGCGCCGATCGACACCCAGTTCCGCATGTCGGACGAGGAAGGCCTCGAGTGGGTGCGTCGTCTTCTGGCCGAAGAGGGGCTGTGCCTGGGCCTGTCCTCGGGCATCAACGTGGCGGGTGCGGTGGCACTTGGCCAGAAGCTTGTCGCCGAAGGCCGCAAGGATGCGCGGGTCGCCACGATTCTGTGTGACACCGGCTTCCGGTACTTGTCCACACTTTACAACCCCGAGTGGCTCGAAACCAAGGGGCTGCCCGTCTTCCCGTGGCTGGTGCGCTGAGGTAACCTTTCGCCGCGATGGCAACCAAGCTCCCCCCCCAGGTCGTCGAACCACTGACCACCCCGCAGCATTTTGCGGAACCGTCTTCGCGCGAGCTTCGCTCGCAGGCGATGCACCGGTTGCAGGTGGGGCTCTTTGGCCTGTGCGCGATGCTGCTCATCGTCGGGTTGGCGAGCATCATCATGGAACGCGCGCGCCTTGCGGATGAGGAAGACCCCATCCGCGAGGTCGTCGCGGCCGATGCGCCCGAGAAGAAGCCGGCAAGCGATCCGCTCGCCGATATCGGCGTCATGCCCGCGGCCGAACCTTCGCCCAAGGCCAAGGAGGCCGAAGGCACTTCGGCGCGCGATGTGGAAGGGCCGCTCGATCCGCGTGCGGCGCCTTTCGATGGACCGCTGCGCGAGGAATAGACCTCGTTCCTGGCTCTGGAGGGGGCGTGCGTGACCCTTCGTGCGGCGCAGGCATCCTGAGAATCACCTAAAGATATACGTTGGCCTTTCGGTCTGCGTCGGTTCCTTCTCGGGGGCGGACGGGGATTGGCAGGGCAGGGCGTGGTCGTTCGTCCCGGACTATCCCTCAGGGTGATTGCCCAGGCATGGGCTGCGTGTGGATGTGTTCCGGTTCGGGGAGGATTGGGGACAGGCCGGAAATCTACGCAGATGTCCCTGGCTTCCGGTCACCTCATTCGCGCGCAGTATTGCGCATTTGCGGCTTGGTACGGGTCCTTATGGGGATCTGCGGGGATGGGCCTGGATCGTTTTGGGGAGGACCGGGGATCGGTTGCCGCCCTATGTGTTCGCTGTGGGGGCGCACCGGTCCTGTTTCCAGTGGCAAAGTGCCTGCTGAAGCACGGAAAACCGGGACTTGATGCCATGATCGCACCAATCGGCCTCTGCATTGGGCAAAACGGGGAGATCGCGGGATCGTGCGTTCACGATGGCTGCAATCCGTGTCTTTACGCAGGGTCTTCCGATAGGGATGGGGATGCCTAGGGATGGCGGGAAGTGGCGCTGTCTTCGCACTCGCAAACCTGGTGAAACTACATAAAATTACACAAATTCAACGGTATTATTGGATAACGTGAGCTTAATAAGGCCTGTGGAAACTATGTGGGTAAAGTTCCCGGGGTGCGCAATCTCGTGAAAATTCCCGTCATTCCCCAAATTTCCCTTTTATCCCCCAAGGGGGCAAGGTAGAAGGAATCGCAATCGGAATGCCTGAGTCCCGCCGCACCGTGTTCGGTTGGTGCGGACCCTGTCGCGCACCTGCGCTTCGGGGGTGGCCTCGGTCATGCTCCGAGGCGGCAAAACCCACGGGGATCAACAGGGCGGCATGGCTGGGCAACCAACCATCTACAGCGGACAGGGCTTCTCGCTTATACGCGACAAGAAGCGCTTCGTGCTGCCCAACACCCTTCGCCCCACCGTCCGGGAATCGAGCGGCAAGGACATCATGTGCCTGGCCAAGCATCCCGAGTGGAAGTGCCTCGTCGCCTTCGGCTTGTCGCGCGTGGATGACTTCGAGAAGCAGCTCGACGCGGAGGAAGAGCGCGCGGACCGTGCCGGGCGTCCCTTCAACCGCGACAAGCGCGCGATGCAGCTCTACTCGTTCCAGCAGGTTCCCTTCGACGGCTCGGGCCGTTTTGTCCTGCCCGAGGCGCTGTCGGGTCTTGCCAACATCGAGGACCAGCTCTTCTTCCAGGGTGTGGGCCGCTTCATCACCATCTGGAACCCGGCCGAACTCTATGCGCTCGCCGAGGATCCCGAGATGGAAACCATCGTCGCCACCTGCCGTTCGCTGGCCGACGCCGAACTTGCCAAGGCGAAGAAGAAGTGAGCGAGGCTCCCCACATCCCCGTCCTCCTGGACGAAGTCGAAGCCGCGCTGCTGCCGCTTGAGGGGCAGGTCGTCGTTGATGCGACCTTCGGAGCGGGCGGCTACACCCGTCGCCTGCTCGATGCCGGGGCGACCGTCCACGCCTTCGACCGGGATCCCGATGCGATCGCGGCCGTCCATGCGAACCCTGAACGCTGGCCCGAACTTGCCAGCGTTCCGCCCCGTCTGGTCCTGCATCCCCGCCGCTTCTCCGAGATGGTCGATGCCCTGCACGGTGCAGGCATCGAAGCCGTCGACGGGATCGTGGCCGACATCGGTGTCTCCTCGATGCAGCTCGACCAGGCGGAGCGCGGGTTCGCCTTTGCCAGCGACGGTCCGCTCGACATGCGCATGAGCCAGGACGGGTATTCGGCTGCCGACTTCGTGAACGAGGGCGAGGAGAGCGCGATTGCCGACGTGCTCTACCTCTACGGTGAAGAGCGCCAGTCGCGCCGTGTCGCCCGCGCCATTGTCGCCGCGCGTCCCATTACCACGACGGGCGAGCTGGCGCGCGTCATCCGCAAGGCGCTTGGTCACCGCCCCGGCGCGCCCAAGGATCCTGCCACGCGCAGCTTCCAGGCGATCCGCATTCACGTGAACGGTGAGCTCGACGAGCTTGAGGCTGCGCTGGCCGCTGCCGAGGAATTGCTGCGCGAAGGCGGGCGTCTTGCCGTCGTCACGTTCCATTCGCTGGAGGACCGCATCGTCAAGCGCTTCCTCAAGGAGGCGAGCGGGCAGGCGCGCTCCACCTCGCGCCACCTGCCGCTCGTCGATACCGGCCCCGAGGCGACCTTTGCGAAAGTGGCCAAGCCGGTAAAGCCCGGCGCCACAGAGCTGGAGGTCAACCCCCGCTCCCGTTCCTCCACCCTGCGCAGCGCCATCCGTACCCACGCGCCCGCCCGTTCCGCTGAAACCCGTTCGTCCTCAAGGAAAAACCCATGAACCTGACCCAAGATCGCGTTCGCTCCATCGGGTGGATCACGGTGCTCGCCATCTGCGCGGCGATGCTCGTGGCGCTGACCTTGCGCGTCAACGCGGTGAAAAGCGAAGTCTACGCGGCCGAGAAGCGGATCGTGTACACCCAGCAGCAGATCAACTTCCTGGAAACCGAATTCCAGACGCGCGCGAACCAGCAGGCGCTCAAGAAGCTCAACGATCTCGAGTTCGGGTACGCGGCGCCGGGGGCGGGCCAGTACCTGGAAGGGGAGCGCCAGCTTGCTGCGCTGGGCGCCGCGCCGGGTCCCGATGCGCCCGCGCCGATCCGCTTCGCCAACGCCGAGCCGGCTGACATCCCGGGTGAGGATGTGGCCGAGCGCGCCGAGGAGAAGGCCGGCTCGCTGCTCGCCATGGTCAATCCGGTGAGCGGCGCAACGGCGGCCGCCATGCCTGAGGAAGAGCGCCGCCGCGAGGTGGCAGCCGCAAGGACGCGCGACACAGATCGCGAGGCCCTGCGGGCGGAAGCCGCCGACCTGTCGCGGCGCCTGGCCAGCATCGAAATCGCGGAGGCGCCCAACCAGTGACCGCGCTGGCTCTTCAGTCGACGGTTCCGGTCACGGTCTCGACGGGCTCACGCGGGCTCGTCAACGAACGCCAGCGCTCGCTGCTCATGGCCAAGGCGCGCACCCTCTGGGTGCTCGTTGCGTTTGTGCTGGTAGGGATGATCGCTGCGCTGCGCATTGCCTACCTCGGCACTACGGGTCCGTCGCCGCGCGAGGTGCGCCTGGCCGATCTGCTGACTCCCCAGCGCGGCGAGATCGTCGACCGCAACGGGGCGCCGCTGGCCCGCGACTTCCGGGTCTATTCGCTCTGGTTCAACCCCAAGGCGATGACCGAGGGTGAGCCCCTGATCCATTCGCCCAAGGAAATCGCGGCGGGTCTGGCGCGCATCTTCCCCGACATCGACCAGGACGAGGTGATCGAAAAGCTTTCGTCGGGCAAGGCGGGTTATATCCGCAAGTCGCTGCTCCCCGAGGACGCCAACCGCGTCCACGAACTGGGTGAGCCTGCGCTGGAATTTCCGCTGGAGACGACGCGGTACTACCCGCAAGGCTCGCTCGCCGCGCACGTTCTGGGCTATGTCGACAGCTACGGCCACGGCAAAGTCGGCATGGAGCAGTACTTCGACAAGGAGCTGGTCAGCCCGGAAGGCCGCTCGGCGCCTTCGGTCATCTCCATCGACTTTCGCGTCCAGAGCGCGCTTGAGGACGAACTTGCCAAGGGCATGGCGCTGTCCGAGGCCAAGGGCGCAGCCGGTGTGGTGCTCGATGTCGACACCGGCGAAGTCATGGCGCTGGCCTCGCTTCCCGGGTTTGACCCCAACCACGTGAAGCCCAACGACATGGTGGTGACGCCTGAAGAGGCCAAGCAAGGCGAAGTGCCCAAGGGCTTCAACCGCGCGACCAACCAGGTCTACGAGCTGGGCTCGACCTTCAAGCCGATCACGGTTGCAGCCGCGCTCGATGCCGGCACGGTCACGAACCTGGCCCGCCGCTGGCCCGCAGCCCCCCTTCATGTCGGCCGCTTCACCATCAAGGACAGCCACGCGATGGGCGATTCGCTCAACGTGCCTGAAACGCTGATCCATTCCTCGAACGTGGTGACGGCCCAGATCGCCGATGAACTGGGCGGGGAGCGGCTCAAGGCCAAGCTCAAGACGCTGGGCATGAACACGCGGCCCGCCATCGAGCTTCCCGCGCGCGGCTTTCCGATCTGGGACAACGGCAAGTGGCGCCGCCTGCGCACGATGACGGTGTCCTACGGGCACGGCGTGGCGGTGACCCCGCTGCACCTCGCCACCGCCTACGCCGCTCTCGTCAACGGGGGCATGTGGCGCCCGGCGACCCTGCGCAAGCTGAGCGCGGGCGAGGTACCCGAAGGGCGCCGGGTGTTCAGCGCGGCGACCTCGGCGCGTATCCGCCAGCTTCTGCGCATGATCGTGCTCTACGGTACGGGCCGCAAGGGCGATGCGCCGGGCTTCCGGATCGGTGGCAAGACCGGCTCGGCGGAAAAGCCGGGCAACGGGGGGTATCGCCACCACTCGCTGATTTCCACGTTCGCGGCGGCCTTCCCCATGGACAAGCCGCGCTATGTCGTCATAGCCATGATGGACGAGCCCAAGGGTACGGCGGCGACCAGCTACCAGCGCACCGCCGCCTGGAACGCGGCGCCGGTTGTGGCGCGCGTGGTCCCGCGTATCGGGCCGCTCCTGGGCATCATGCCCGACGAGACCCGCGATATCGACATCTCGGATCTCAAGCCTCTCATCCCCCACGAAGTGAGCGAAGCCGAAGAATGAAACTCTCCGCCCTCTGCGCCACCGCCGGCCTTGCGCTTCCCGGTCCCGATGCAGAGGTGACCGGCTTCGCCATCGACCACAGGAAGGTCGCGCCCGGCACCGTCTTCGGCGCCTTCAAGGGCGCGCGTTTCAACGGCGAGGACTACATCGCGGACGCCATCGCGTCGGGCGCGGTTGCCATCGTCTCGGCCTGTGAGGTTCCCATCGAGGGTGCGGCGTCCTTTGTCGACGCCGAGCCGCGCCGCCTTTTCGCGCAGCTGGCCGCGCCGTTCTATCGCCCGGTGCCCGAAACGCTGGTCGCGGTGACCGGGACCAATGGCAAGACCTCGACAGTCGAGCTCACGCGCCAGATCTGGAACATGGTGGGGGAGCGGGCTGCCTCCATCGGCACGCTGGGTGTGACCACCGGTGATGCGCGCGTTTCGACCGGGCTGACCACGCCGGACGTGGTGACCTTCCTTGGCAATCTGGCGGGGCTCGCCCGCGAGGGCGTCAGTCACGTCGCCTACGAAGCCTCCAGCCACGGTCTTTCGCAATACCGTATCGAGGGGCCGCGCGTGGCGGCGGGGGCCTTTACCAATCTCAGCCGCGACCACCTCGATTACCACGCGACCATGGAAGAGTACTTCGCGGCCAAGATGCGCCTGTTCGACGAAGTGGTCGCGGACGCGGGGACGGCGGTGATCTGGGCCGACGATGCCTGGTCGCAGCGGGCTATCGTCCATGCCCGGGCGCGGGGGCTCAAGGTCTTCACCGTGGGTGAGCAGGGCGAGGATATCCGCCTCGCCGCGCGCACGCCGGGAGGCCTGGGCCAGCAGCTTGAAGTCCAGTACGCGGGCGTTTCGCGCATGATCCCGCTCCCGCTGATCGGCGCCTACCAGGCCGCCAACGCGCTGGTTGCGGCAGGGCTGGTCCTGGCGACGGGCGGCGATGCGGACCGGGTGTTCGATGCGATGAAGCGGCTCGTCACCGTGCGCGGCCGTCTCGAGCGCGCCGCGATCACGCCCTCGGGCGCGCCGGTCTACGTCGACTACGCCCACACGCCCGACGGATTGGAGGCCGCGATTGCCGCGCTGCGCCCGCACGTTTCGGGACGGCTCATCGTCGTGTTCGGAGCCGGGGGCGACCGTGATACCGGCAAGCGGGCACCGATGGGCCGCGTGGCGAGCGACCTCGCTGACATCGCCATCGTCACCGACGACAACCCGCGCGGCGAGGATCCGGCCGCGATCCGCGCCATGGTGCTTGAGGGGGCGCGTGCGAGCGCGCGCGAGATCGGCGATCGGCGCGAGGCGATTGGTGCGGCTCTTGCCGAGGCCAGGGGCGGTGACATCGTTCTCATCGCGGGCAAGGGGCACGAGCAGGGGCAGATCATCGGCAGCGGCGAGGCCATGCGCGTGCTGCCCTTCGACGACGTGGACGTGGCGCGCGAGATGGCAGGCGCGCTGGCGAAGGGAGGTGACGCATGACGGCACTGGCACGCATTCTCGATTGGCCCGCACCCGAGGTGGAAGAGCAGGGGCAGGGGCTCTGGGATTCCGCGACGCTCGAACGCGCCTTGCGCGGCACGGCGAGTGGTCCGTTTACGGTATCGGGTGTCGAGATCGACAGTCGCGACGTCGAGCCGGGCGACCTCTTCTTTGCCCTGAAGGGTGAGAGCATGGACGGCCACCGCTTCGTCGAGATGGCCTTCGCCAAGGGCGCAGCGGCCTGTGTCGTCGACCGTCCTGTCGAAGGGCCGCACATCCTTGTCCAGGACACGACCGAGGCGCTGGAGCGTCTTGGCGCCGCATCGCGCCAGCGTGCGCGTGGGCCGGTGATCGGGGTGACCGGATCGGTCGGCAAGACCGGGGTCAAGGAGATGATCTTCGAAGGGCTCGACCGCGCGACACGCGGCGATGCGCACCGTTCGGTCAAGAGCTACAACAACCATGTCGGCGTGCCGCTCAGCCTCGCGCGCATGCCTGCTCGGGCTCGCTTCGGCGTGTTCGAAATGGGGATGAACCACGAAGGCGAGATCGCTGCGCTGACGCGTCAGGTTCGCCCGCATGTCGCGGTGATCACCACTATCGCGCCCGCCCACATCGAGAATCTGGGCTCCGAAGAGGCCATTGCCGACGCTAAGGCGGAGATATTCCAGGGGCTTGAGCGCGGCGGCACGGCGGTGATCCCGGCCGACAGTCCGCATTACGAGCGTCTTCGCAAGGCGGCGCTGCGCTGCGGGGCCCATGTCGTCGCGTTTGGCCGGGGCGCCAACGCGGACGTGCGCCTGCTTGACGCGGTCGATGCAATCGGCGGGGGCTCGCTCGTGACTGCGGACATGGGTGACAGGCGCGTGTGCTACACCGTCGCCGCGCCGGGCGAGCACCAGGTGATGAACTCGCTTGCGGTCATGGCGGCCATCCGTGCCGTGGGCGGCGATCTGGGCGCTGCGGGCGTGGCGCTCGCCGAAATGGGCGGCCTTGCCGGACGCGGGGCGCGTCTTGAGATCGCGGTTTCGGGCGGGGAGGCCAACGCGGACGGTTCGCGCACCGCGCTCCTCATCGATGAAAGCTACAACGCCAATCCGGCCTCGATGCGCGCGACACTGGCGCAGCTCGGGCGCACCAACGCCAGGCGGCGTATTGCGGTGCTGGGCGCAATGAAGGAACTGGGCACCCACGGGCCAGGTTATCACGCCGCGCTGGAGGAGCCGATCCGCGAGGCCGGTGTCGACTATCTGGTGCTGGTCGGCGATGAAATGCTCCCGCTCGTCCGGGAACTCGAAACCCGCGCGGATGCGGGGGAAAACGCCGCCTCCTCGCTTGGCAAACCGGCCGCCTTCGCGCATTGCCAGAGTGTGAGGGAGGCTGTGGATCGTGTGCGCGCTTTCGGGCTCGAAAGCGGGGATGCCATTCTCGTCAAAGGGTCCAATTCGGTGGGCCTGGCCTCGCTCGTTTCGGAGCTGAACAAGCAGGAAGGGTGAGGGTCGCTCCCGCAACATGCTGTATCTTTTCGCAGATTGGTTCGATTATCAGGGGCTTGCCAACCTCTTCCGCTACCAGACCTTCCGGGCCGGTGGCGCGCTTCTGTTTGCGCTCTTCGTCGGTCTCCTGATCGGTCCGAAGTTCATCAACATGCTGCGCGTGCGCCAGGGCAAGGGGCAGCCGATCCGTGAGGACGGTCCGCAGAGCCACCTGGCCAAGCGCGGTACGCCCACGATGGGCGGCCTGATGATCCTGACCGCCCTGATCGCGGCGATGGTCCTGTTCATGGACGTGACCAACCCGTTCGTTTGGGCCTGCATCGCGGTCACCATCGGCTTTGGCGCAATCGGCTTCATGGATGACTACGACAAGGTCGCCAAGCGCAGCACGGCGGGCGTTCCCGGGCGCGTGCGCCTGCTCATGGAATTCGCCGTGGCGGGGCTCGCCTCGTACATCATCGTCAGCCAACTGAACACGAACCTTTACGTGCCGTTCCTGACCGGGCGCTACATCCCGCTGGGGCCGCTCTACTACGTCTTCGCGGCCTTCGTGATCGTGGGGGCGGGCAATGCGGTGAACCTCACTGATGGGCTCGACGGTCTGGCGACCTTCCCGGTCTTTGTCGCAGCGGGCACTTTCGCGATCATCTGCTATCTGGCGGGCCGCGTCGACTTTGCGACGTATCTCGGCATTCCGCACGTCCCGGGGGCAGGCGAACTGGCGATCTTCTGCACGGGCATCATGGGCGCGTGCCTTGCCTTCCTGTGGTTCAACGCGCCGCCTGCGGCCGTGTTCATGGGCGATACCGGCAGTCTGGCACTCGGAGGCGCGCTGGGCTGCATCGCGGTCGCCGCGCACCACGAGATCGTGCTGGCGGTCGTGGGCGGTCTCTTCGTTCTGGAAGCGGCCTCGGTCATCATCCAGGTCTTCTGGTTCAAGCGCACCGGCCGCCGGGTCTTCCGCATGGCGCCGATCCACCACCATTTCGAACAGTTGGGCTGGAAGGAATCGACTGTCGTCGTGCGCTTCTGGATCATCTCGCTGGTGCTGGCCGTGCTGGGCCTTGCCACGCTGAAGCTGCGATAAGGAGAGCTGCGCAGGTGATCGTCTTCCCCGCCTTTGCCGGCAAACGCTACGCGGTCCTCGGGCTTGCCCGCTCGGGGATGACGGCGGTGCGCTCGCTGCTGGCGAGTGGGGCCCACGTGATGGCCTGGGACAGCCGCGAGGAGCCGCGCCAGGCCCTGCTGCGCGACTGCGAGGCGGGGACCTGCGAGATCGCCGATCCTACCAGCGCGAACCTTTCCGGCTACGACGGGGTCGTCGTCTCGCCGGGCGTTCCGCTCAACAGCCATCCGATTGCCGCAGCCGCGGCGCGGGCGGGGGTGCCGGTTATCGGGGACATCGAACTCTTCGCGCTCGCCCGTGCCAGCCTGCCCGCGCACCGGGTTGTGGGCATTACCGGCACCAACGGCAAGTCGACGACGACCGCGCTCGTGCGGCACCTTCTGGAAAAGGCAGGCGTGCCGGCGCGCATGGGCGGCAACATCGGTCTGCCGATCCTGGGCACGGTGCCGCTCGAGCCCAACGCGAACGGTTCGGGCGTCTATGTGCTGGAGCTTTCGAGCTACCAGATCGACCTCACCCACAGCCTCGATTGCGACGTGGCCGCGCTTCTCAACGTGACACCCGATCACCTCGATCGCTACGACGGCTTCGCCGCCTACGCCGCCTCCAAGGCCCGTCTCTTCACAATGCAGACGCCCGGCCATGCGGCGGTCTTCGGCAAGGGCGATGCGCAGACACTGGGCGTGGCCCGGCGCGAGGAAGCCCGGCGCGAGGGCAAGGGGGTGGTCCGGGTCGACGGCGCTGACCTCGACGCGCTGCAAAAGGACTGGCCCTCGCTCCAGGGGCCGCACAACCTCCAGAACGCCGCCGTTGCCATCGCCATTGTCGAGGCGCTGGGGATCGCGCGCGCGGACTGGGAGCCGGGTCTGCGCGACTTTCGCGGGCTGCCCCACCGCATGGAATGCGTCGCGCGGGCCGAGGGCGTTGACTACATCAACGACAGCAAGGCCACCAACCCGGCCTCGGCCGCGCCTGCGATTGCCGCCTTCCCGCCCGACCCTGCACCGCGCATCCACTGGATCGTGGGCGGTCTTCCCAAGGGCGAGGACCTCGACGAGTGCAAGCCCTGGTTCGGCCACATCAAGGCGGCCTACACCATCGGCGATGCGGGCCCGCTCTTTGCCGAGATCCTGGAGCCCTATACCCGCATCGTGCGCAGCGAGATGATGGCGCAGGCGATCCGCCAGGCCATGGACGCCGCCGCGCCCGGCGATGTCGTCCTGCTCTCTCCTGCCTGTGCCAGCTTCGACCAGTTCCGCGACTATGAGGCGCGCGGCGAGGCCTTCCGCCAGATCGTCGAGGCGCTGCTTGCGCCCGAGGATGGGGACGAGAAGGACGGGGAGGGGCGCGGCCAGGGAGGAGCAGCGGGCTGATGGCAAGTATTGCACCCGAGGGCCCGCAGGGCTTCACCATTCCCATGGCCGGAGGGCATCGCGGCGCGGTGAGCGGGCATTTCGCGCCCGCAACGGGCCCGCTGCCCACCGGCAAGGGCCCGGGCGCGCGCACCCGGCGCCAGAGGCTGGCCGTCTGGTGGCAGGAGATCGACCGCTTCGCCTTGTATGTCGTCCTGATCCTCATGGGGATCGGCGCGGTGGCGGTGGCGGCGGGATCGCCCGCCTCGGCGCGGCGCCTGTCGACCTCGGCCGAGCGCTTGCCCGATCTCTACTTCTTCTTCCTTCACATGCGCTGGCAGCTTGTGGGCATTGTCGCGCTGCTCTGGGCCTCCAGCCTCGACAAGGACGCGGCCCGGCGCTTTGGTATCCTGATTGCAGGCATCATGTTCGCCGCGCTCTTCCTCGTGCCGGTGGTCGGCTCGGAAGTGAACGGGGCGAAGCGCTGGTTGCGTCTGGGCTTCTCGCTCCAGCCCTCCGAGTTCCTCAAGGTGGGCTGGCCGATCCTGCTCGCCTGGATCCTGTCCTGGCGCGCGCGCGATCCGCATATCCCCGTCGTGGGCATCTGCGCCGCGCTGATGGTGGTTCTGGGCGGTCTGCTCATGCTCCAGCCCGACTTCGGCTCGACCATGCTGTTTTCGGGCAGCTTTGCGGTGATGGTGCTGCTGTCGGGCTTCGACTGGCGCCGCCTCGCGGCGCTGGGCGGCGTGGGCGTCGTCGGGCTCGTCATCATGTATTTCACCTATGACAACGGCCGCAACCGCATCGACAACTTCCTCTTTGGGGGCACGGCCTACGACCAGGTCGACCTTGCCGAGCGCACGCTGCTGAATGGCGGGTGGACAGGCCAGGGCTTCTGGATGGGCGTGCGCAAGATGTCGCTGCCCGAGGCCCATACCGACTACATCTTTTCGGTCATCGGCGAGGAGTTCGGCCTGCTGGCCTGTATGGTGATCGTCGCGCTCTACATTGCCTTCCTGGTGCGCGTGCTGATGCGCACCATCGATGAGGAGGATCTCTTCTCGGTGCTGGCTGCGGCCGGCATCGCCGCGCAGTTCGGCGGGCAGGCCTTCATCAACATCCTCGTCAACCTGCAGCTCTTTCCTTCCAAGGGCATGACGCTGCCGCTCATCAGCTATGGTGGTTCGTCCACCATTGCGCTGTGCCTGACGATGGGCCTTCTTCTCGCCATTACCCGGCGCAATCCCTTTATCCAGCGCGAGCGTTTCACCTTGCGCACCAATGGAGAGCTTTCATGAGCGGCCCCTCGCGGCACTACGTCCTTGCGGCCGGTGGCACCGGCGGCCACCTGATCCCGGCCTTTGCGCTGGCCGCCGAGCTTCACGCGCGCGGGCACCATGTCGCGCTCATCACCGACGAGCGCGGCGCGAAAATTCCCGGCAAGCCTGATTACCTGACCACCCACGTCCTCCCGCAGGGTCGCATTGCGGGCAAGAACCCGCTGAACTGGCTCAAGGGCGCGCGCGGTGTGCTGAAGGGGCGAAGCATGGCCAAGCGCCTGTTCGAGAGCTTCCAGCCCAGCGCCGTGATCGGCTTTGGCGGTTATCCCTCGCTCCCCACCATGCTGGCGGCCAGCGCAATGAAGATCCCGACCGTCCTGCACGAGCAGAACGCGGTGCTGGGGCGGGTGAACCGCTATTTCGCCAAGCGCGTCAATGCCATCGCCACCCCGTGCGAGGATGTCGACTTCCTTGATGCGCGCCATGCAGACAAGGTCACGCTGGTCGGCAATCCGGTCCGCGAGCAAGTGCTGTCCCTGCGCGAGGAGCCGTTCCCCGATTTCTCGGAAGACAGCCTGTTCCGCATTCTCGTGACCGGCGGCAGCCAGGGCGCGCGGATCCTGAGCCAGGTCATTCCCGAAGCGCTGGCCATGCTTCCGCCCACGCTGTGCTCGCGCCTCCAGGTGATCCAGCAGTGCCGCCCCGAGGACATCGACGGCGTGCGCCAGCGCTACGCGCACCACGGTATCCCGGCCGAGCTTGCGACCTATTTCGAGGACATGGCCGAGCGGCTTGCCGGCGCGCACCTGTTCATCGGGCGCTCGGGCGCCTCGACGATTGCCGAGCTGACTGCGGTGGGCCGTCCGGCGATCCTGATCCCGCTTCCTTACGCGATGGACGACCACCAGGTCGCCAACACACGTGAGATCGTGGCGGCAGGCGGCGCGCGTGTCATTCGCCAGCCCGCGATCACGACCGAAGACCCCGATCTGCTGACGGGCGACAAGCGCAACGCGCTGCTGCGCGAGCAGGGCGCGATCTTCGACAAGATGGCCAAGGACATCTGCCTGCAGGTCCAGGCCATCGCCAAGAACCCGCAGACGCTTGCCAATGCCGCGCACGCCTCGTGGAACTGCGGCTATCCCAAGGCGGCCAAGGATCTTGCCGATCTTGTCGAGAGCTTCGGGGCCGCCCCGATGATGGACGTGCTGCGCGTCGTACCCGAAGGCGGTGCCCCTGCGCGGGGCGGTGAGGCGCTTGCCCACTCCGTTACTGCGACCAACAAGGAATTTGCCCAGTGAAAGCCGTCGGCACCGATATCGGGACCATTCACTTCGTCGGCATCGGCGGCATCGGCATGTCGGGCATTGCCGAGGTCATGCACAACCTGGGCTACTCGGTGCAGGGCTCGGACATGGCCGAAAGCTATGTCGTCGAGCACCTGCGTTCGCGCGGGATCACGGTGAACATCGGACAGCGGGCGGAGAACGTGAACGGGGCGGCGGTTGTCGTCATCTCGACCGCGGTCAAGCGCACCAACCCGGAAGTCGTCTACGCGCTGGAGCACCGCATTCCGGTCGTGCGCCGCGCCGAGATGCTGGCCGAGCTCATGCGCCTGAAATCGACCGTCGCGGTCGCGGGCACCCACGGCAAGACCACCACGACCTCGATGGTCGCCGCGCTTCTCGACGCAGGGGGGATCGACCCCACCGTCATCAATGGCGGCATCATCAACGCCTACGGGTCGAACGCGCGCCTGGGCGAAAGCGACTGGATGGTGGTGGAGGCCGATGAAAGCGACGGCTCATTCCTGCGCCTCGACGGCACCATCGCGGTCGTGACCAACATCGATCCCGAGCACCTCGACCACTACGGCTCGTTCGACAAGGTGAAGGAAGCCTTTGTCGAGTTCATCGAGAACGTGCCCTTCTACGGCGCGGCGCTCCTGTGCATCGACCACCCCGAGGTCCAGGCGGTGATCCCCAAGGTTCGCGACCGCCGCGTCGTGACGTACGGTTTCAGTGCGCAGGCCGACATTCGCGGCGAGAACGTGACCCCGATCCCGGGCGGCAACCGCTTCGATGTGGCGCTGCGCCAGCGCGACGGCTCGTTCCAGCGCATCGAGGGCATCGAGCTGCCCATGCCCGGCCGCCACAACGTGCAGAACGCGCTCGCCGCGGTGGGCGTATCGATCGAGATGGGCTGTCCGCACGACGTGATCCGCACCGGCTTCTCCAAGTTTGGCGGCGTCAAGCGCCGCTTCACCAAGGTCGGCGAGATCGCCGTGGGCGAGGGCGCGGTTTCGGTGATCGACGACTACGGCCACCATCCGGTGGAGATCCGCGCGGTGCTGGCGGCTGCGCGCGAGGGTGTGAAGGGCCGTGTCATCGCGGTTGCGCAGCCGCACCGCTACACGCGCCTGCGCGATCACATGGACGAGTTCGAAAGCTGCTTCAACGATGCCGACGTGGTCTACATCACGCCGGTCTACGCCGCGGGCGAAGAGCCCATCGAGGGCGTGGACAGCGCGCACCTGGTCAAGGGCCTGAAGTCGCGCGGGCACCGCTCGGCACAGGAAATCGCAGGCGCCGATGCGCTTGCAGAGAGGCTGGCCGAGACGATCCTGCCGGGCGACATGATCGTGTGCCTGGGGGCAGGCGACATCACCAAGTGGGCCGCCGGGCTCGCTGCCGCGATCACGGAAAAGCGCAAGGCATGAGCGATCTCGCGGCCTCCCTTCCGCCCGTCCGGGGCAAGCTGACGGCGAACGCGCCGCTGGCCCCGCTCGTCTGGTTCAAGGCGGGTGGAAGCGCGCAGTGGCTGTTCGAGCCCAAGGATACCGAGGACTTGCAGGCGTTCCTCAAGGATCTGGATCCTGCCATTCCGGTCATGGCGCTGGGGCTGGGCTCGAACATGATTGTGCGCGACGGCGGCGTTGCGGGCGTGGTGATCCGGCTTGGCAAGCCCTTTGCCAAGGTCACCGCGCACGAGGACCTCACGCTCGAATGCGGGGGTGGGGCCAGCGGTATCCTGGTTTCCTCCACCGCGCGCGATGCGGGGATTGCGGGAACCGAGTTCCTGCGCTCGATCCCAGGCACAGTGGGCGGCTTCGTGCGCATGAACGGCGGCGCCTATGGCGGCGAGGTCAAGGACATCCTGGTCGCGTGCGACGTGGTCCTGCGTGACGGAACGCTGCGCACGCTGACCAACGCGGAGCTGGGCTACACCTACCGCCATTCCGAACTTCCGGCAGGCGCGGTGGTCGTCGCCGCGCGTTTCCAGGGCCGGGCCGGCGATCCCGTCGAGATCCAGGCCGAGATGGACCGCATTTCGGCGAGCCGCGAAGCCTCGCAGCCGCTGCGCTCCAAGACCGGCGGCTCCACGTTCAAGAACCCGGACGGGACCTCGGCGTGGAAGCTGGTCGATGAGGCCGGGTGCCGCGGGCTCCAGCTGGGCGGGGCGCAGGTTTCGGAAAAACACACCAACTTTCTTCTCAACACCGGCGATGCCACCGCCAGCGACATCGAGGCGCTGGGCGAGGAAGTGCGCCGCCGGGTCAAGGAAGCCTCGGGCGTGACGCTCGAGTGGGAAATTCAACGAGTAGGATCGCACAAGTGACACTCCCCAAGCTCCACGTCGCCGTCCTGATGGGTGGCTGGTCGAACGAACGTCCCGTCTCGCTGATGAGCGGTGAAGGCGTGGCCAAGGCGCTTGAGAGCAAGGGCCACAAGGTCACGCGCATCGACATGGACCGCGAGGTCGCGCAGCGCCTCGCCGAGACCAGGCCCGATGTCGTGTTCAACGCGCTGCACGGTGCGCCGGGCGAGGACGGCACGGTGCAGGGCATGATGGACCTGATGGGCCTCACCTATACGCATTCGGGGCTCGCGACCTCGGTCATCGCCATCGACAAGGAACTGACCAAGCAGGCGCTCGTCCCGCATGGCGTGCCCATGCCCGGCGGGCGCGTGGTCGAGACCGAGACGCTGTTCACGAAGGACCCGCTGCCCCGCCCTTACGTGCTCAAGCCTGTCAACGAAGGGTCTTCGGTGGGCGTTGCCATCGTCACCGAAGAGGGCAACTACGGGAACCCCATCAGCCGGGAGGCCAAGGGGCCCTGGCAGGAGTTCGCAACGCTCCTGGCCGAACCTTACATTCGCGGGCGTGAGCTGACGACGGCGGTGATCGGGGAGCGCGCGCTGCTCGTCACTGAACTCAAGCCCAAGTCCGGTTTCTACGACTTCGATTCCAAGTACACCGACGGCATGACCGAGCATGTCTGCCCGGCCGACGTGCCCGCCGAGATCACCGAGGCGTGCAAGGCGCTGGCATTGCGCGCCCATCAGCTGCTGGGGTGCAAGGGCACCAGCCGTTCGGACTTTCGCTGGGATGACACGCAAGGGGTGGAAGGCCTGTTCCTGCTGGAGACCAACACCCAGCCGGGCATGACCCCGCTCAGTCTCGTGCCCGAACAGGCCAAGGCCTGCGGCATCGAGTATCCCGACCTTGTCGAGGCGATTATTGCCGAGGCGCTGGCCGATGTGAAACCGGACAAGGCCACTTCGCCATGAGCCAGACGATCAAGCGCAAGGGCAAGACCGCCCGCAAGGCCGCTGCCGCGCAGGGCAACCGCGCCAAGGTGCGCAGCGCCAAGGCCACCGGCGGCAGCGCGCTCGACATGGCGATGGGCTGGCTGCCCTTCACCGAAGCGCAGCTCCAGCGCCTGTTCGTGCTTGCGATCCTGGCTGGCGTGGCCGCGCTGGCCTGGGTCGTGGCGTCCGCTGCAGGCGTGCCGGGCATGGCCGAAGCACGCTTTGCGCAGATATCCAAGCAGGCCGGTTTCGAGGTCAAGCACATCGAACTGCGCGGCGTGAAGAACATCAACGAACTCAAGATCTACGAGCGCGCGCTCGCGCAGAAGTACCGCGCGATGCCGCTGGTCGATCTGGAGCAGTTGCGCAGTGAGCTGCTCGAACTGCCCTGGGTCGAGGATGCGCGCGTGTCGCGCCAGTTGCCCACGACGCTGGTCATCGACATTGTCGAGCGCTCGCCCCGTGCGGTGCTGCGCAAGGCGGATACCTATGCGCTGATCGACGAGACCGGGCATGAACTCGAAGTGATCGACCGTTCGGCGGCCAAGGGCAAGCTCATCGTCTCGGGTGAGGGGGCTGGGCAGGAGATCATCCAGCTCTCGCACCTTCTGGAGGCCGCGCCCGCGCTCAAGCCCCGCGTGCGCGAAGCGCAGTGGGTCGGGAACCGGCGCTGGAATCTCGTGTTCGAGACAGGCCAGGTTCTCGCGCTGCCGGAAGGCGTCAAGGAATCGGCCGGGGCGCTTGTCACGTTTGCGCGCCTGGACGGCACCAACCGCCTGATCGGGGGCAGGGCTATCGCCATCGACATGCGTGCGCCCGACCGGGTCTACCTGCGGGTGCCTGAGGGCGAGGTTCAGGAGATTTCGACCAAGGGCGGTGCGGTTGCGCTGGCCTCGGGCGGGAACGGGCAGTGAGGCACCGCGCGGCGCTTGTGCGCGCGGCAACAGGGGAAGGGCACGCCTGATGGCGGCGACACGCATCAGCAAGGTTTTCGGGGCGGTCAACATCGGCTCGTTCCGCATTTCCGCAATCATTGCGGGCATCTCCGAGAGCGGTGAGCTTGTCGTGCTTGGCTCGGGGCATCGCGCCAGCCAGGGCATCAAGCGCGGCTTCGTGACTGATATGGCCGCCGCGACCTACGCGGTGCGCGACGCCATCGAACGCGCCGAGCGCATGGCCGATGTCTCGGTCCAGAAGGTGTGGATCGGCTGTTCGGGGGCGGGGCTTGCCAGCCGTCTCCAGCCCTTCGATGCCGAGATCGGCGGACGCCGGATCGAGCAGGAGGACATCGACCAGCTGCTCGTTGCCGCGCGCGATGCGATCCAGCCCGATGGGCGCATGGTGCTTCATGCCCAGCCCGCGCAGTACCGGCTCGACGGCGCGCACGGCGTGGGTGATCCGTGCGGTCTCCATGCCGAGCGGCTTGGCGTCGATATCCATGTCATGCTGGCTGACGGGGCCCCGATCCGCAACCTGACCGAAGCGGTGCAATCCGCGCATCTTGAGGTTGAGGCGGTGGTAGGCTCGCCGATTGCGGCCGGGCAGGCCTGTCTCTCGCCCGAGGAAAGGGACCTGGGCGTCGCGCTTGTCGAATTCGGCGCGGAGGTGACCAATGTCTCGCTCTATGCGGGCGGCATGCTGCGTGACATGATTTCCATTCCCATCGGGTCGGCCGATATCACCGATGCGATTGCCTCGGCGTTCGGCATTCGTCGCTACCAGGCTGAGCGCCTCAAGTGCGTGAACGGTTCGGCGATCGCCTCGCCGCATGACCATCGCGAGATGATTCCGGTGAACGCGCCGGGTGAAGAGGGCACGGGCCCCATCGCGCGCCACGCCGACGACAAGAACCGGATTCCGCGCGCCGAACTGATCGGTGTCATCACCGGCCAGCTGGGCATGTTGATGGAAGAAGTCAGCAAGGCGCTGAAAGTGATGCAGTTCTCAAGCCAGCGCGGCAAGCAGGTGGTCTTTACCGGCGGCGGCGCGGAACTGGTGGGGCTGGCCGATTACGCGCAGGCGGCGCTCGGCCGTCCGGTCCGCATCGGACGCGTGCCGCACCTTCCCGGCCTTGCCGAAGCGCACCTCAAGCCCGGCTTCTCGACGCTGACGGGACTGGTTCTCTACGCCGCGAACGACCCGGTCGACATCCGCAGTTTTGCCCGTCCTTCGAACAGGACCGTGAAATTGGGCTGGAACACAATGTTTTCCCGGATCTTTCAGGCGGTTCGAGAGTATTTCTGAACGCGCCTTCTGGCCGTTCGGTTCCCCGCCCAAATAGTGGCTGTGGACAGGACGTGCGAGAGGCGCGACAACGTGGCAGAAACCGCCGGTATCGGGCGTTTTTGCCTGTGGACAACACAAGGCTATCCTTTGCCTCGCCAAGTCGAAGCGTGCAATCAGGATGGTCGAGAAATATCTGACGCGCATGTGTCTGGCAGGAGTCACTAATGAGCATTAACATCGGACTGCCGACGATCGACGAACTTCGCCCGCGTATCGTCGTCATCGGCGTAGGCGGGGCGGGTGGCAACGCCATCGCCAACATGATTGAGGCGCAGGTCGAAGGGGTCGATTTCGTCGTCGCCAACACCGATGCGCAGGCTCTCAACAACTCGATCGCGGAAACCCGCATCCAGCTCGGCCACGAGATCACGCAAGGGCTCGGCGCAGGGGCGCGTCCCGAGGTGGGGCGTGCCGCCGCCGAGGAATCACTGGAAGAGATCGGCCGCGTGCTCGACGGCGTGCACATGGTCTTCATCGCAGCTGGCATGGGCGGCGGCACCGGCACCGGCGCGGCCCCGATCATCGCCCAGGCTGCACGTGAACGCGGCATCCTGACCGTCGGCGTCGTCTGCAAGCCGTTCCTGTTCGAAGGCACGCGCCGCATGCGCGCGGCCGAAGCGGGCATCGAGGAGCTGCAGAAGAATGTCGACACGCTCATCGTGATTCCCAACCAGAACCTGTTCCTCATCGCCAAGGCGGAAACGACCTTCAAGGAGGCCTTCCAGCTTGCCGACGAGGTTCTGCAGCAGGGCGTGCGCTCGATCACCGACCTGATGATCATGCCGGGTCTCATCAACCTCGACTTCGCCGACGTGCGCTCGGTCATGGGTGAGATGGGCAAGGCGATGATGGGCACCGGTGAGGGCGAAGGCCCCAACCGTGCGCTCGAGGCGGCCGAACACGCCATCGCGAACCCGCTGCTGGACGGCGTTTCGATGCAGGGCGCCAAGGGCGTCATCATCTCGATCATCGGCGGCGAGGACATGAAGCTTCTCGAAGTCGACGAAGCGGCAAACCATATCCGCGAACTCGTCGATGCGGATGCGAACATCATCTGGGGTTCGGCCTTCAATCCCGAGCTTGACGGCAAGATCCGGGTTTCGGTCGTGGCCACCGGCATCGAGCAGACCGCCGAGCAGGCTGACGCTCCGGCGCGCCCGATGGCGATCGGGGGCGGCCGTGGGCCGGTCCGTCCAGCCGTGCAGGCGCCTGCGCCCAGCGCGCCCGCCCCGGCTCCGGCGCCCGAGCCTGCTCCGCTCGATCTTTCGCCCCCGGCTCCCGAAGTCGAGAGCGAGAAGACCCCGGAGGCGGCCAGTGGTTCCAAGCCCTACGTGCCCGAACCGTTCTCGCCCTCTGCAGAGCTGGAGTTGGGCGCGACCGAAGAGGTCGAGGACGAGGACGAAGGCCAGGACGACACCGACGAGAGCAACTACGCCAGCATTTCAGGCTCGCGCAGCTTTGCTCCGCGCAGTCCTCAGCAGACCCCGCCGACCCGCCAGGACGAGCTGTTCGGCGGTGAGAACAAGGCGGCCGCACCTGCGCCGAGCCCGGCACCCGCACCTGCCCCGCAGCGTCCGGTCGGCGGTGGCGGCAGCACCCTGTTCGAACGCATGACCAGCCTTTCGCGGCCCAAGCCCGCCGCGCCCTCGCGCGAGGCCGGTGAGAGTGAGGACGATAGCGGATCGCTCAGCATTCCGCGTTTCCTCAACCGCCAGAACAACCAGTAAGGCCAGGCCTGAGGAACGCCCGGCGCAGGGAAGCTGCTCCGGACCGTTCTTTGCCAGGCCTCCCAGTATGAAGGGCCGCGGATGCGCACAGCAGCGCATCTGTGGCCCTTTGTCTATCCGGTCGGCGGTATCCTGCTTTGCGGGATGGGGCGGGCCGTGGGGGCGCTGCGGCCAGAGCGCTTGGCCTGTGGCCATCATGAGGATATGGTGTATCCCAGATAACAGATGGTCCGAGGTCGCCGTGGCTGCGCGGACCCCATGACACGAGATGCAAGGTCCCAGATGATCCGGCCCAAGGCCCCGAGCATACTTCGCGCCGCCCTGCGCGCGTCCATTCCCGCTTCCCGTCCCACGTTCCAGGCCCTTCGCTATGCGTTGGGCTGCGCCTTGCTGACCGGGGTTTCCGGCCTGGCCGTGCAACCGGCTGAGGCCAGCGAGGTGGTCCAGGCGCTTCCTGATCCCAACACGGCGCGCCTCGGCGATGCGCTGACCCGCCTGGCGCGCGACCAGAACGATCTGGAGGCGTTGCTGGATGCGGGCAACGCGGCGCGTGAACTGGGTGATTTCGATGCGGCCAAGGGCTTCTTCGAGCGGGCGCAGGAGGTGGCGCCGCGGGACGGCAGGATCGCGGAAGGCTTGGCTCGCACCACGCTTCGGGCGGGTGATCCGGTCGGCGCGATCACGTATTTTGAGAACGCGCGCAAGGCCGGGCGCCCGGTGGCCGCTCTGGCGAGTGATCAGGCGCTTGCCTACGACATGGTCGGGGATACGGTCGCCGCGCAGGCGCTCTATCGCCGCGTTCTTTCGGGGGGCGCGCTCACGTCGGATGAAGAAAACCTGGTACGCAGGCGGCTTGCGGTCAGCCAGGCGATCGGCGGGGATCTTAAGGGTTCCGAAGACACGCTGATGCCGCTCTTGCGGGCGCAGGATAAGCCCGGTTGGCGCACGCGCGCTTTCACGCTGGCGATTGCAGGGGAAGCGAAGGAGGCGGTGAAGCTGGCCGAGCGCATTCTGCCCGCGCCGCTCGCTGAGGATGTTGCGCCTTATCTGCGTTACATGCCGCGCCTGACCGCGGCCCAGCAGGCCGCCGCCGCCAATCTGGGGCGCTTTCCCAGAGCATCGGAGATCGGTCGCGACAGCGCGCGGATCGCGGCCTACGAACCCGCTCAGCCCCTCGTGCCTGCCGCTACGGCGGGCTCGGGCGCGCCCGTGGTCGGTACGGCAAAGCCCGCAGGGGCAGCCGAGGCCCAAGCGCCGAGCCGCCCTGCGCGCCGTGCACGCCGCTCGCTGCGTCTGGGTGAACGTAATTTGGACGAGACCGCACCGCGTGAAAGCGCGCGTCGCCCCGTTCGTAAGCCGGAGGCGGAAGCGGAGGTCGAACGTGTAGCGCCGCCCGAGCCCAAGCCCGGCATCGAAGTAGTCCCGGGCGATGGTGGCCCTGTGCTGGGTGCCAATGGCGAACTTCCTCCGGTTTCGGCGTCGGCCTCGGCCGCCGCGCGTGACCGGATTGCCCGCGCAGCACCGACCCCGGCGCCGCTGCAGCAGGCGGGCGCCATGGCGGCGCCAGCTGCGTCTGCATCCTCAGCCCCCCCCGCGGCCTCGGTCCCGGCCGCACTGGCAACTGCGACACCCGCTGTCGCGGCGACGACAAGCCCGGCCTCGGGGGGCTCGATTCCCACGCGTTCGACCGTGCCCGGATTTGACCTGGCGCGGGCAAGTCAGGTGGGGGCCAGTCAGGCCGGTGCGCTGCCAGCGCGCAGCGGCGAAGGTCCCTCGAGCGCGGCCGAAGAGGCGGTTGCACAGATGTCGCTCAGCGAGGCTTTCGCGGACCTCGGCAAGCCGCGTTCGCCCGATACCCCTGTCTCGGGCGCGGTCGATATCCGCAAGGTGACACCGGCGCGTCCAGCGCCTCCTCCGCCTCCGCCCAAGCCCAAGAAACCGGCGCATCCGAGCCGGATCTGGGTGCAGATTGGCGTTGGCCGCGACACCGATGCCATCGCCTTCGACTGGCGGCGCTACACGCGTCGCAATCCTGCGCTGTTCAAGGGGCGGGACGCGCATGTCACCGATATGGGCCGCACCCATCGCATCCTCGTCGGGCCCTTTGCCACGCGCAAGGCGGCGGACGGCTTCGTCGATGATTTCGCCGAAGCGGGCAACGGTCGGGCGCTGGTCTGGACCAGCCCGGCGGGCCAGGTCGTCGACGCGCTTGACGTCGGGGGCTAGGTTTTCCAAGGGAGCACAGCGCGCTAGCGCCGCCCTTGGAACGGGGCGGGAACAGCTGTCCCGGGATCGGACACGCAGTGCGCTTATCCACATCCTGTAAACAGACTTGTCGGGTTTTGCCCCGGTGATGGAGGCCGCTCCATTGTGCTGACAGGGGCAGGCAAAGCATCCCTCTATCCGAACACGCGGATAGGGGGCTGCTTAGCCAATATGAGAATTGTGCGCGACACTATCGGACACGACGACGACGCCGCTCCCGTGGAGATGCTGGCGTCGCTCTTCGAGGCGCGCGACTGGCCTATTGCCCATGCCAGCGAGGACGAGATTTCGGCCGAGCTGAAGGGCGCCTGGACGACCTACCAGTTCCAGGCGATCTGGCGGCGTGAGGACCATGTCCTGCAGCTTCTGTGCCTGCCTGAGCTGCGCATTCCCGAAGAAAAGCGGGCCTACGTCTACGAGGCGCTGGCGCTGATCAACGAGCAGCTGTGGGTTGGCCACTTCGATCTGTGGTCGAACGGTTCGGTCGTGCTCTACCGCCACGGGCTGATGCTGGGGCAGGACGGCCTCCTGGGGCCGGGGCAGGCGCAGATGGTGGTCGAGGCTGCGATCGAGGAATGCGATCGTTTCTACCCGGTCTTCCAGTTCATCCTGTGGGGCGATAAGACGCCGCAGGAGGCTCTTGTGGCGGCGCTCGTGGACGCGCACGGCGAAGCCTGATCCGGTCCATTTCGGACTGAGCGGGAAAGGCGAGGGGCTCTTTCCCGCCCTGCTGGCGACGCCACCAAGGTGCGGCGCTGGCCTTGCCCCATCCGGTTCCCGTCCCTAAGTCGAAGCCCGATTTAGACTGACAGCAGACAACGGGAAACGCACCATGGCGAACTTTGAATCCATCCTTATCTACGGCTGCGGCAACATGGCCGGGGCCATGCTGGACGGGTGGCTCGCCGGTGGCATTCCGGCCTCGACCTTCACGGTTTACAACCGCACGCCCAAGCCCGTGCCAGAGGGTGTCGAGCAGGTGAACGAGGTCCCGACGGGCCGCGATTTCGATGCCGTGATGATCGGCGTGAAGCCGCAGGTTCTTCCCACCGTCCTCGACACGATGGAGCCGCTGGTCGGGTCGGGCACGACCGTCTTCTCGATTCTGGCGGGTAATGAACTGGCCAGCCTTGCCGCGCAGTTCCCGCGCGCTCATGCGGTTCTTCGCATCATGCCCAACCTTGCCTGCGCGCTTGGAAAGTCCCCGATTGCGCTGGGTTCGAGTGGTCTCGACGAAGAGGAAAAGGCCGAGATCACCAAGCTCATGGAGCCACTGGGCACGCCGGAATGGCTTGAGGACGAAGAGCAGTTCCACGCCGTCACCGCGCTTGCGGGCAGTGGCCCTGCCTATGTCTACCGCTTCATCGACGCGCTTGCCAAGGGCGCGGCCGAGCTGGGCGTGGAACCCGGGACGGCGCAGCGTCTCGCGACCGCGATGGTCGAGGGTGCGGCCTCGCTGGCGAGCGCATCCCCGCTCACGGCGGGCGAACTTGCGGACAAGGTGGCTAGCCCGGGCGGCACGACGCGTGCGGGCATGAACGTGCTCGACGAGGACGGCGCGGTGAACGCGCTGATGCTCGCCACGCTGACCGCCGCGCGCAATCGCAGCGCGCAAATGGCCGAGGAAGCGCGCGCCAAGGACTGAGCCCGGCGGGGCGCTTATGTGCCCACGACACATTTCGTTACACGAAAGCGGCGCCGGTTTTCCTTGAAAACCGTGCCGTGAAGGCAGATATTGGCAAGGTATCGGGAGGCGGCATCATGCGCGCTTCCCCCAAGGGAGTTTAACATGGCAAATTGGAACGACCCCCAGCCCCGTCAGGGCTTCGGTGCGTCTCCGATTGATGGACGCACCGCTGGCCGCGCCACCTACGATGCGGGCCTGCGCAAGTACATGCTGTCGATCTACAACTACATGGCCTCAGGCGTACTGCTGACGGGCATCGTGGCGATGCTTTTCGCGTCGTCGGGTCTGGCCTATTCGGTTCTGACCACGCCGCTGCGCTGGGTGGTCATGCTGGCCCCCTTCGGCTTTGTCCTCGCGATGAGCTTCGGCCTCAACAAGATGAAGACCTCGACGCTGCAGATTCTCTACTGGGGTTTTGCCGTGGTCATGGGGCTGTCGCTCTCGTCGGTCTTCCTCGTCTACACAGGGGAATCGATCGCAACGACCTTCTTCGCGACGGCCGCTGGCTTCGCCGGACTGAGCCTGTTCGGCTACACCACCAAGAAGGACCTTTCGGGCTTTGGTCGTTTTCTGATCATGGGCCTGGTCGGTATCCTTGTGGCGATGCTCATCAACCTGTTCGTGCAGTCGAGCGCGCTTAACATGGCGATCTCGATCCTGGGCGTGCTGATCTTCGCAGGCCTGACTGCTTACGACACCCAGAAGCTCAAGATGCAGTACCAGTACCTGCAGGGCACCGAATTCCTGGGCAAGGCCGTGATCATGGGCGCGCTGACGCTCTACCTCGACTTCATCAACATGTTCCTCTTCCTCCTCAACTTCCTTGGTCAGCGCGACTGAGGAGGAGGGAAGAGCCTCCTTTGCCGCACAAAAGCGGTAAAGCGTGGAAACAATGCGATGCCCGGTGCGAAACCTCGCGCCGGGCATTTTCTTTGTTGGACAGAGCGCGTAATATGGTTGGTAACGAGGTAACTTCTTTCTTGAGGGTGGGTACGAAGGTGAAGAGCACGCTTTCCGGGCTTCGGCGGATGCTGAGTGGCGCAAGCCTGATGGGGCTCGCAGCCCTGGCCGCCTGTGGCCCCAAGGAGCACGTCGTGACCGCTCCGCCACCGCCGCCGGTCGTGGTCATTCCGCCCAAGCCCACGCCGCCCAACGGCGCGCAGCTGACCATGAATATTCCGCCGGTGAACGAGCAGGGTGAACGTCACACCGTGAACTACGGCATCTCCACACCGCAGGCGGTGTGGAACCTGCGTTCGGCCTACAATGTGGCCGCGCTCAATTGCATCGAGCCCAAGTACGCGCCGATCCTGAACGGCTACAAGCGCTTCCTGACGCTCTATGATGCCTCGCTCGACAAGGCGAGCGCGGCGATCGACCGCAGCTTCCGTCAGGGCCATACCCGCCGCGAAGCAATCAAGGCGCGCGAGAGCTACCAGACCCAGGTCTACAACTACTTCTCGCTTCCCCCTGTCGATACCGGCTTCTGCGAGGCCGCGATGGGCGTGACGCAGGATCTGGAAACGGTCGATCCCAGCCAGTTCGAGACCTGGTCCTTCATCGGGTTGGCCAAGATGGAAAAGCCCTTCAAGGAATTCTTCGACGCCTTCGAGCAGTACCGTGCCGATCTGGCGGCCTGGGAATCGGCCTATGGTGGCGGCCTTGTCACCGTGCGTCCCAGTTTCGAGCAGCAGACGGCTCGGGCCCAGGAAACCTACGAGCAGTAAGGCAGAGCCGCCAGCCCGGCCCGAAGTGGCGGGAAGGCGGTCCTTACGCGCGCGTTTTGCGAAAAAGGGGGCTTTTCAAGCGTCCCAAGCTTCGCTAAGGGGGCGCTCCTGCCTCGGCAAAGCTCGGGGCAGGGCGATACTGGAACGGGGCCGTAGCTCAGATGGGAGAGCGCGTCGTTCGCAATGACGAGGTCAGGGGTTCGATCCCCCTCGGCTCCACCAGTACCACACGCCAGATCACGATCCGGTACAAACCGGATTGCCGCCCGGTCGCCATGGCCGGGTTTTTTGTTTATGGGCATAGGGCGCACCGTGGCGCGCGACGTGCCCCTTTTTGGAACCGTTGGGACCCCTAGCCCATGCATTTTCTCGACCAGGCCAAGATCTACATCCGCTCGGGCGCCGGTGGCCCCGGCGCGGTCTCGTTCCGCCGCGAGAAGTACATCCAGTACGGCGGCCCCGACGGCGGCAATGGCGGCAAGGGCGGTGACGTCGTGTTCGAGGCCGTCCCCGGCCTCAACACCCTCATCGACTTTCGCTACACGCAGCACTTCAAGGCGAAGCGCGGCGGCCATGGCATGGGCAAGAACCGCAATGGCGCGGCGGCCGACGACCTGGTCATCAAGGTTCCCGTGGGCACGCAGGTGATCTCGGACGAGGACGGCGAGACCGTTCTGCTCGATCTTGTCGAGGCGGGCCAGCGCGAGGTTCTGCTCGAAGGCGGCATGGGCGGTCGTGGCAACGCCAGCTACAAGACGAGCACCAACCGCGCCCCGCGCCAGCACCAGCCCGGCATCCCCTATGAGGAGATGTGGGTCTGGCTGCGCCTGAAGCTGCTGGCGGACGTGGGGCTTGTCGGTCTGCCCAACGCAGGCAAGTCGACTTTCATCAACAAGCTCTCGAACGCCAAGGCGAAGGTCGGGGCCTACGCCTTCACCACGCTGCGTCCGCAGCTGGGCGTGGTCTATCACAAGGGCCGCGAGTTCGTGCTGGCCGACATCCCGGGCCTGATCGCGGGCGCTGCGGAAGGGGCAGGGATCGGCGACCGGTTCCTCGGGCACATCGAGCGCTGCCGCGTTCTCCTTCACCTCATCGACATCTCGGTCGACGATCCGGTCGAGGCGATGAAGGTCGTCGAGCAGGAACTGGAAGCCTACGCGGGCGAGCTAGCCGACAAGCCGCGCCTCGTCGCGCTCAACAAGGTCGATCTGGTCGATGACGAGCTCGCCGCCGAATACGCGCGCGAGCTGCTCAAGGCCGGTGCGCATGAGGTCTTCCCGATCTCGGGTGTGACCGGGCAGGGCCTTCCCGCGCTGCTCGATGCGGCGATCGAGCATCTGCCAGCCGCCACGGTGACCGAACGTCCCGAAGGCGAGCAGGAAGAGGCCAACGAGACGCCCTGGTCGCCGATCTGATTCGGCGCTTGAGCCAGACGGGCATCGGCTCTGGCCGGGCCGCCATCATGGATTGACGCGAAGAGCGCGCAGGAGGCCAGGTGCCCCCTGCGCGCTCTTCGTTTGGGCCGGAGAGGCCCGCATTTGCGGCCTTCGTCGCCCGACAGGTGATTCGCCATTCGCGCGCAGGATCTGCGTCAAAATGGCCGCGACGGATCTTGTGCAGGTGCGAAAAGAGGGATGTGAGAGGGAACATCCCAGATGTGGCTGCGTTGAAAATTGCTCACAGCACGAAAAGGGGACTTTCGTGCGGCTTCCACGTGCCGAAACGCCGGTACGCTGCGCCGGTTCGTTGGGTCCACCTTTGCACTCTTGCGCAATTCTTCTAGAAGCCGAGCTTATGCCTATTACCAAACTTTCCGACCTCGCCGATCCTGAACTCAATCCCTGTCTCGTCATCAAGGTGGGTTCGTCCCTTCTTGTCGACGATGACGGGGTCCGTACGGTCTGGCTCAACGGCCTTGTCGGTGAAATCTCCGAAGCGCGCCGGCGCGGGCAGAATGTCATTGTCGTGTCTTCGGGCTCGGTGGCTCTGGGCGCGCGTACGCTCGGCCTCGACAAGGGCGGGCGCGGCTCGCTTGCAGATGCGCAGGCTTCGGCCGCCGTCGGCCAGATCGCGCTCTCGGGCATGTGGGCCCAGCTTCTGGGCAACCACGGTCTGACCGCCGCGCAGATGCTGGTGACGCTGATGGATCTTGAAGATCGCCGCCGTTACCTCAACATCACCGCGACCATCGAACGCCTGCTCGATGCGGGCGTGGTGCCCGTCATCAACGAGAACGATTCGATCACCACCCAGGAACTGCGCTTTGGCGACAACGACCGCCTAGCCGCGCGTGTCGCGCAGGCCGCGGGCGCCAGCTCGGTCCTGCTGATGTCGGACATCGACGGGCTCTACGATCGCCACCCCAAGGAGCCGGGCGCCACGCGTCTTGAAGTGGTCAAGGGCATCACGCCTGAGATCAAGGCTATGGCGTCCACCGAATCGAATTCCGGCATGGGTTCGGGCGGCATGGTCTCCAAGCTCCAGGCCGTCGAGATCGCCGCGATTGCAGGCGCCTGCGTCGTCATTGGCAACGGTTTCCACGAACGTCCGGTCGAGCGGGTCATGGGCTCGCGCGACGAGGCGGGCGTGGGCACGCTGTTCCTGCCGCGCCGCCGCCGCGGGGCGAGCAAGCCGGGCGCGCGCAAGGTGTGGCTGGGCGGACGCCTGCGCACCAAGGGCAAGATCATCATTGATGACGGCGCGATGAAGGCGCTGATCCACGAGGGCGCGAGCCTGCTTGCCAAGGGCGTGATCGATGTCGACGGGCGATTCCGCCGCGGCGATCCGGTCTCCATCGTCAATTCGGAAGGGACCGTTGTCGCCAATGGCCTGTCCGAGTACGACGCCAAGGAGATCCACGCGATTCGGCGCCTGCACTCGAATGAACAGCAGACGGTCCTGGGCTACGCACCGCGTTCCTCCGTCGTTCATCGCGACCTCATGTCGATCAAGTATGTGCCACCTGTCGCCTGATTTTCGGGCACGGGACAAGGCCTGAAGGACCACACACCGCATGCACAGCGAGAGCCCCATCGTCGCGCTTACCGGCGCGACGGGTTTTGTCGGCCACAGTGTTCTCACAGAAGCGCTCGCCCAGGGCTATCGCGTGCGCGCGCTTACACGGCGCGAACATGAGCCCCGCGAGGGTGTGACCTGGGTGCCGGGCGATCTCTCGGACACCGCCGCGCTCTCGGAGCTCACGCGCGGGGCCGAGGCGACGATCCACGTGGCGGGCGTGACCAACGCGCCCGATGCGGCGGGGTTCGAGGCTGGGAACGTCGCAGGCACGCTCAATCTGATCGAGACCGTGGTGGCCAAGGGCATCCCGCGTTTCGTCTTCGTCTCCTCGCTTTCGGCGCGCGAACCGGGCCTTTCCGCTTATGGCGCGTCTAAGGCGCGTGCGGAAAAGCTCCTCAAGGCCAGCCCGCTCGACTGGACCATCGTGCGCCCTCCCGCGATCTTCGGGCCGCGCGACAAGGAGATGATGGAGCTCTTCCGGGCGGCGCGCTGGGGCCTTGTCCCGGTTCCGGCTGAGGGGCGCGCCTCGATGATTCATGTCGAGGATCTGGCGCGCCTGCTGGTCGCGCTGGTCGTGCCGGGCGAGGCAGTCCACCGCATGACCTTCGAGCCTGACGACGGCAAGCCCGAGGGCTGGGAGCACACCGAGATGGCGCTCGCCATCGGGCAGGCCATGGGGCGCCGTCCCAAGGTGATCGGCCTGTCGCAAAAGGCGCTCGAACGCGTGGCCAGCCTCGACAACTTCGTGCGCGGCACCAAGGCCAAGATGACCAAGGACCGCGCGGCCTATTTCGCGCATCCCGACTGGGTGGTTTCGCCCGGTGCGCGGCCGCCCGAGACGCTGTGGCGCCCGCAGATCGAGACGCGCGAGGGCCTTCGTTCGACTGCCGAGTGGTACCGCGCCAACAAGTGGCTCTAGGAGCCCGGCTCGCTCCTGCGCGGGGTGCTCTCAAAATTCTATGCGCGCAGTGTCATAAACAGGTACTGGCCCCGCAAGGCGGCGGCGGCTAAGCGCAAGGCCATGCAGAGCCTCGTCAAACGCCTCAATCTCGATCCCTACATGCTGGCGCTTGTCAGCATGGTCGTGCTCGCCAGCTTCTTTCCCGCGCAGGGCATCTGGGCGCAGATTGCCGACAGGGCGACCGACGTCGCCATTGCGTTGCTGTTCTTCCTGCACGGCGCCAAGCTCTCGCGCGAGGCGGTGATCGCGGGCGCCAAGGCGTGGAAGCTGCACCTGGCCACCATGGCGATCACCTTCGTCCTTTTCCCGATTCTGGGTCTTGGCTTGCGCGCCATTCCGGGACTGGATGCGAACCTGGGGACGGGCCTCCTGTTCCTCACGCTATTGCCTTCAACGGTGCAGTCCTCGATAGCCTTCACCGCGATTGCAGGCGGCAACGTGGCCGCCGCCGTGTGCGGGGCTTCGTTCTCGAACCTTGCCGGCATCTTCGTGACGCCGCTTCTCACCGCGCTGTTCATTACCGGCCAGAGCCAGGGCATCTCGGCCGATCCGGTTATTGCCATTGCCTCGCAGCTGCTCCTGCCGTTCGTGGCGGGCCATCTGCTGCGGCCGGTGATCGGGGGCTTCGTGACCCGCCACAAGAAGATGGTGGGCTATGTCGATCGCGGCTCGATCCTGCTGGTCGTCTACACGGCTTTTGGGGCCGCCGTGCTCGATGGTCTGTGGCAGACGGTGACGCTGGGCGAGCTTGCGCTCATCGTCGTCATTGCGCTTGCTCTGCTGGCAGTGGTGATGACGGCCACGAACCTTCTGGGCCGGGCCATGGGCTTTGCACGCGAGGATCGCATCGTCATGCTCTTTTGCGGTTCGAAGAAGAGTCTGGCGAGCGGTGTGCCTCTGGCTGGCGTGCTGTTCCCGGCGGCGCAGGTGGGCGTGGTGATTCTGCCCGTCATGTTCTTCCACCAGATCCAGTTGATGGTCTGTGCGGTGCTCGCGCGGCGCTATGCCGCCGAGACGGCCGAGCTGGAAGCCAAGGGGGAGGCAGCCTCGGCCTGAGGGGCTGCAAAGGGCGGTCGATAACCTTCAGGAGTAGCTGGACGGGGCGCTACGCCCAGGCCTAACGGCGCGCCATGAGTATCATCGCAACCGTCATGAATTCGACCACCGGCCTCGCCATCCAGAAGATGAAGTTCGAGCGCATGCCCAAGCCCTGGGTGACCTTCCACCTGGAGAATGGCGAGCAGGTCACTGCTGATCGCGTTCACGTGGGTAAGCCCGCACCGGGCAAGTTCATCACGCCCGTAGAGGTTTGGGTCACGCCCAAGGGCTGAACAGCAAGGCAGGGAAATCAGAAGGGGGCAGTCCGAGGGCCATTGCCCTCGGGCTCCCCGAACTGTTCAGGTCTTGTCCTGCGGCCAATGCGGGGCGAGAGAGGTGAGGGAAGTATTGCAGATAAGGGTAAGGGGCGGTGGCTCCTTGAAAAAGTCCAATTTTCTCAGACTCCTGGCGCAGGCGCGATAACTCCGCGGCACTCGCCAAAGCCGATGCTTCGGCGGCCTTCCGCCATGAAGCGGCCTTTCAGCACGATTTCGTCGCCATCCTCCAGGAACGTGCGCGTCTCTCCGCGCGGCAGTTGCAGCACCTGTGCGCCTCCGCGGGTGATCTCGAGAAGCGATCCCTTGCTGCCGGGCTCGGGGCCGGACAACGTGCCGGTCCCCAGCAGATCGCCGCTTTCCAGTGCGCAGCCGTTCACCGTGTGGTGCGCCACCATCTGGCCCAGCGTCCAGTACATCGCGAGGGCCTGCGTGTGGCTAAGCACCTGCGGCTCTTCCCCGCGCGCGCGCATCGCGGCGCTGGAGAGCGTGACTTCGAGATCGAGCGCAAGCGCGCCTTTGTCCTGATCCTGTGTATCCTGAAGATAGGGTAGCACGCCGGGGTCTGCTTCGGCACGAGGAGGCTGGGCGATCCGGAAGGGGGCCAGGGCTTCGGTCGTCACGATCCAGGGCGAGACAGTGGTGTGGAAGCTCTTGGAAAGGAACGGGCCGAGGGGCTGGTACTCCCAAGCCTGGATATCGCGCGCGGACCAGTCGTTGAGCAATGTCAGGCCGGCCATGTGCCCCCAGGCCTGCGCAAGGGGGATGGGCATGCCTTGCGTGTTGCCCGGACCGATCCAGAGCCCCAGTTCCAGTTCGAAGTCGAGACGCTGGGTCGGGCCGAAGCGTGGCGCGTCGACGTCGCTGCCCCGGGTCTGGCCGTTGGGGCGGATGACCGGGGGGCCACTTGGCCGGATCGTCGAGGCGCGGCCGTGATAGCCAATGGGGATGTGCTTGTAGTTGGGCAGAAGCGGCTGTTCAGGGCGGAACAGGGCGCCGACTTCGGCCGCGTGATGGATGCCGACGTAGAAGTCCGAATAGTCACCGATTCGGGCCGGAAGGTGCATCTCGGCGCGGTGTGCCGGGACAAGGAGGGGCGTCACATAAGGCTGTTTCGGGGACCCCGTCGCCAGCAGCGCGCTGACCGTGCGGCGCAGCGCCCGGCGTGGTCCTGATCCCAGTGCCAGAAGGCGATTGAGCGTGGGGCCCGAGGCGGCCTCAGTGACGGCCAGCGCCTCGCCTTCCAAGAGGCCGCTGTGCGCCAGCGCAGCGAGGTCGAGGATCATCGCGCCAATGGCGATGCCCCCGCGCGGCGTCTGCCCGTCCACGGAAAAGACCCCGAGGGGAAGGTTCTGGATCGGAAAGTCAGGGTGCGTGTCGGCACCGTCCACCCACGAACCAAGGTCGGGAGCGTGGGTCTCGTCGATGGTGGCCATGGGGGTGGGCATGGGGTCCTCTCGCCTCGTCTTTTGCCCGGCAGCCTAACGCGCGAGGGGCAAATGCAAAACCGTGATCGCGCGCGAGCTCAAGACGGCTCGGCTTCGTGTGAGGCGGGTGGGGCCAGTTCGATGGGATCGGAGAGGCGGATACCATCGAGGAGTTCGGCCGTGGCGTCGCGAACCTGCAGCATGAGGGCGCGCGTGCGGCATTCGGCTTCGGGCACGCAGTTCTTGCAGGTCTCATGCGCGTTGCGACTGGCGCAGGGGACGAGGGCTACCGAACCGCGCACGAGGCGTACCAGGTCGCCATAGCTGATCTCCTGCGGGGCAAGGGCCAGCCAGTACCCGCCATCCTTGCCGCGCTGCGAATCGATGAGCCCGGCACGGGACAACTCGGAGAGGATCACGGTCAGGAACTTGGCCGGGATGTTCTGGCTCTCGGCGATTTCAGTGAGCTGGATCGGGCCCTGTCCATGCCGGTCGGCCAGATGCTGCATGGCGCGGATGGCGTACCGGGTCTTCTGCGCAAGCATGGGGAACGCGACTCCGCGAAGCAGGAGGAAACAACGAGTCCTCCTTGGGGGGCAATGGCTTGCAGCGTCAAGTCGGGCAAGGGGAAGAGCGGACGGGCGCTGGCCCGACGCGCGAAAACGCAGGTCCCAGCCGCAGGTTTCCGCCGTTCCGGAAAAATAAAAGCCGATCGCGCAAATGTCTAATACCGGAACCTTTGGGGGGTGCACTCCGTTTAGGATGCAACAGACACAGACTTTTCGGAGACGGACCTATGACACTTCTTCTTATCCTTCTCGTCGGCGGTATCCTGGGCTGGCTGGCCTCGATCCTCATGCGCACCGACGCGCAGCAGGGCATCTTCCTGAACGTGGTCGTGGGCATCGTCGGCGCGCTCATCGCCGGCTTCATCATCACCCCGCTCATTGGCGGTGCGCCCATCACCAGCGGTTCGTTCGATCTCATGAGCCTGATCTCGTCGTTCCTCGGCGCGGTTGTCCTCCTGGCGATCGTCAACCTCTTCCGTCGCGGTTCGGTGCGTTAATCCGGACAGGGACGGGCCCTTGATCCAAGGGCCCACCCGGCCAAAGGGGACGGCAGCCGCTTACGGCTTCTGTCCCTTTTCGCCGTCCGGGCTTCCCGCAGGTGCGACTTCGCCGCCCGAGATGTTCAAAATGTTTAAAATGCCACATTTCCACGCTTGAATTGTGGCGCTGCAACACAGACATAGGCGCTGTGTTTTGCGTAAGGCCTGGCGGAACGCGGCCGGGCTTCGCACACGAAGGCTTCGACTTCGGGGCCACGCGTTCGAAAACTCGAGAGAACAGGAAAGACTAGCCATGACCATTTCGCTGATGCCGCTGCCCTACGCGCACGACGCCCTCGAACCGCACATCTCGAGCAAGACCCTCGAAATCCACCACGGCGCGCACCACAAGACCTACGTCGACAAGCTGAACGCGGCTATCGAAGGCACCGAGAACGCCGGCAAGTCGGTCGAGGAAATCACGAAGTCGGCTTCGGGCGGCCTGTTCAACAACGCGGCGCAGACCTACAACCACGGCTTCTACTGGATGAGCCTGTCGGGTGAGAAGACCGAGCCCAGCGAAAGCCTTGCGGCCGCGATCACCAACGACTTCGGCTCGATGGACGCGCTCCTCGAAGCGCTGACCAACGAAGCGGTCGGCCACTTCGCCAGCGGCTGGGCCTGGCTCGTCGTCGACGCCGGCAAGCTCAAGGTCATCTCGACCCATGACGCAGCCACCGCGATCACCGAGGACGTGAACCCGCTCCTCACCATCGACGTGTGGGAGCACGCCTACTACATCGACCAGATGAACAAGCGTCCGGCCTACGTGAAGGCGGTCCTGGAGAACCTCATCAACTGGAAGTTCGCCAGCGACAACTTCGACCGCGGCACGCCCTGGACCTACCCGGCCTGAGGCAGCGCGGACGAACCCGGTTACCGCGCCGCCCATACCGGCAGGCGCGGGCCGGACCGCATGAAAAAAAGGGGGTGCTCCCGGCAAGGGGAGCGCCCCCTTTTTCGTGAGCTGGCGGCAGCGGCGGCGGTCCTGCGGAAGGTTTGACGGCAAAAGGCACGCAAACGGGACAAGACTGCTGCCGCCAAGGGAAATTTCGCAAGCAACGTCGCTGCTGGCAGGGGTAGCTTCCCCGAGGCCTGCGGACAGGGCCATCCTCGTTCCAGGAGTGCCATGCGCGGTTTTCTCGTTCTTGCCTTTTGCCTGCTGGCGACAGTATCGGCGTCTGCCCATGGGGCCCAGGCGGATCTGTGGCAGGGCACCATTGCCTTCACGGCAGCCCCGACACCGGGCCGCGAAGCGGGCGGTGAAGAACGCAGCGGCGATCAGAACCAGAGCAGCTACGCGCTGCGCCTGCGCATCACACGCCGGGAGGTGCCGCTGGTGGGTCAGGTGAGCGCGGAAGTCGAAAGCAACTACCGCCCCGATTACCTGAAGCGCGGTCCGCAGTCGCGCCTGCGGCTCCATTCTGTGCTCGGCAACGCGCCGATCATGCTGGGCGGAGAGGTCGCGGGGGCCCGCGCCGATACGCTTCGCCTCCGTCTCGACATGTTCCATGACAAGGTGTGGAGCGTGTGCCGTGCTGAAGATGGCAGTTGCCCGAAAAACCCTTCCGGTTTCTTCGAAGGCGAAGTGCGCCGGGATGTGACGGTGGGGGCAGGGGCGGTCTATGCCACCCACCTTAGTGCCTCTGAGCCCGACATCGAGCTACGCCTTGCCGCGAGCGCCAGGCGCCTGTGGTCGAGCCGTGCTGACCGCAACCGTTGGACCCCGCGCGCGCAGGCGAGTGTCCTGGTCGGACCGCTTGGCCCGGGGATCCGGCCCTTCGTGCAAGCCGCCTACGATCTGCGGCTCTATGACCGGCCGTGGTCGGGGATGGACCGCGCGCGGCGTGACCGCAACCTGCAGGTCGGGGCAGGGGCGGACCTGGAGGACTGGGTCGGCCACGGGATCGATGCGCTCCAGATCGGTGTTCTCTACTACCGCCGCCGCTCGAACCGGGCCAATGCGGGCTACACGCGCGGCTTCTTCGCCCCGCGCCTCACACTTGCCCGGCGGTTCTGAAAGTGTCTGGCAAGGCCGCTAGTGCGCCGCCTTCACGTCGTCGGAGCGATAGGCCAGCGACAAGACTTGCCCGAGGTCCTCGCCTGTCCAGTCAGGCTCGGCGTTCAGCCGGGCCAGCAGCGCGCGTGCGGCCCTGGCCTGGCTGCCTCCGTGGGGGTTGTAGGCGACCGGCTGGAGATGGCGCAGCGCACGGTTGCCCTTGCCCAGGCCGATCAGGGTCGTGGCAACATTCATCTGCAGGCTGAGATCGAAGGGGGCAAGCTCGCTTGCGCGCTCGAGCCCCTGCACCGCGAGTTCGGGCGGCTTGACCCCGGCCTCGGCAAAGCTGCGGTAGTAGTAGACCAGAGGCAGCGGGTGGTCGTTCTCGATCTTGTTGAGCGCCAGGAACGGTGCGCGCGCCGCCTTGTAGGCCGCCGCGTCGGCCTCCTCGGCGTCGCGTGCCTTGGCAAAGAGGGCATAGCCCTTCTGGAGGTAGGCGTTGACCGTGTGCGGGTCGGCAGCGAGCGCCCGGTCGGCCGCTGCGATGGCGGCATCGTAGTGGCCTGTGTCGTACTCGGCTTCAGCCAGTTCGGAGAGGACGGCCGGGTCGTTGGGGTACAGGGCCGCGATCTCACGCGCCTCGGTGAGGATTTCGGCGGCAGCCTCGCTGTCGACACCACGCCGGCTCTCGATGGTGAGCGGCAGGATCTCGGCCTCACCCTCACGTAGACGCGTGATTGTCACGGTTGCGGCGGGAAGGTTCTCCGGGCTGAGATTGAGGGCTGAGATGCGCCGCTGGTCGAGATAATCGTCGAGTTCGTCCTCAAGCGTCTCAAAGTCGCCGAAAACGTCCTCGGCCGCCGCGCGTTCTCCGGCACCTTGCCCGATACGGGTGAGATAGGCGCGCATCTGGCCCTTTCGGGACGGTGCAAAGGTCAGGTAGTGGTAGAGTAGCCAGCTGCGGCCATAGAATGCATCGTAGCCCTTGCCGCGGTGCGCCTCGTAGAGTTCGGGATCGAGCAGGTCCTCGACGGGCACGCTCTTGGCGTTGAACAGTTCGTAGCCGCGGTGCTGTGCGGCACGCCCCATCAGGATCGAGCCATCGCGCTTGAAGGTGCTGGAGGCGAAGAATTCGGCCGCGCCCTCGCTCATCCAGCGCGGCATGGTCAGGCTTTGGCCCGAGAGCAGGAAGTGGTGCGCGTATTCGTGCAGGAGGGTGATCAGGGCCACATCGGGCGTGCCGGATGTTGACCCGAGCCGCGGCACGATGGCGAGCGACTTACCCGCGCGCGGCACGTAAAAGCCGTTGACGTACTTGTCGTCGCCCCCGTGGAGGCGGCGTACCTCCCGTTCGCCGCTGACCACGAAGATGGTCACCCGGTTGGACGGGCTGGGTGGCTCAGCGGTGTCGCCGGTCACCAGCGCCATGGCTTGGTGGAAGCGCTCCAGCCGGGTGGTGAAGGTTTCCAGGTCCTTGGCGCTGTCCTTGGCATAGACCACGAAGTGCGGGCTTGCCGCCTTGTACCAGTCTGCCGCCATGACTGAGCCTGGAAGAAAAGTGGCGGCCACGCAGGCCGCCAGCGCCAGTCGTTTCATCAGTCCCCCCGTTTCAAGGGAGGTACTAAAGCTCTCGGACCCTTGCTTGGCAAGTGTCTTGCCCAGTTAACGCTTTGCAAGACATGGCCCGTCCTGGGTGTGCGGGGCGCTCTCAGCGCGCCCCGATCTTCTCCGGTTCATCTGCCAGCATACGCGTGAGGTCGGTCCGGGCACGGGCCACGCGGCTCTTCATCGTGCCGATCGGACAGCCCGCAATGTCGGCCGCCTCCTCGTAGCTGAAGCCCGAAGCGCCCACCAGCAGCACGGCTTCGCGCCGTTCGGGCGCCAGTTTCTGGAGCGCGGTTTCCATGTCGCCCAGATGCACCGGCCCTTCCTGATCGGCTTCCATGACCAGCATGCGCTCCATGTCGGCGTCTTCGACATCGGTCTGGCGCTTGGACTTGCGCAGCTCGGACAGGTAGTGGTTGCGCAGGATCGCGAAGGTCCAGGCACGCATGTTGGTGCCGACCTGGTAGCGTTCGCGCGCGGTCCATGCCTTGACCGCCGTCTCTTGGACAAGATCATCGGCAAAGTCGTGACGGCCGCACAGGCCACGTGCGAAGGCGCGAAGGTGCGGCAGCACCCCCATGAGTTCGCGGCGGAATGCCTCGTCGCCCGAGGTCGGCGTGATCCGCTCAGGCATCGTCGCCGTCGTCCAGCTTCTTCAGGAGGTCCTGGAAGCTGTCCGGCAGCGGTTCGTCCACCACGGAGTTGTACAGCTTCCTCAATCCACCGGCCCAGCCGGGCTCGCCGTCGCGGCGCACCTCCGGCGGGAGACCCGGTGTCTTGCCGGGTTGGCCATTCGATTTGGGGTGGTCCAAAGCTGACTCCTTGCTTCAAAGCTCCTTGCGGCCCGCAGGCGCACCGGTCAAGCCTTGCGCGGGCAGCGTGCCGCGCAATTTTCCCCCAGCGTGCCGGGCAAGGCGCGCCCGGATCGTTCGTGTCATTCTCGGTGCCCGGGCTGCCCGAACGGGCTGGCCTGCGGGCGGATGAAGCTGCGCAGTGCTGCGCAAATTGCTCTTACACACGGAACCATTGGGAGGCTGCATGGTTCCCGAATGACGAGTGTCTCGCAACGTGCCGCCGAATTGGAAGAATTTAATGGGTAGGCTGGAGGCGGGCGGCATGCCATGGCACGGACGAATTCACACCGCATGAGGCGGCCGAGGATCGGCCGGTGCGGATCTTGGGGGTATGTACGGTGGTTGACCAGCCTCTGCTGGACAGGGTCGAAAAGCAGGCATGGTTCCACAAGTATCCGCGTGGCTGGCCGTTCCTCCTTTTCATCATTGCAAGCGTGACGACGGCCGTCTCGGTCATGGCGATCGAGCGTGCCGACCGCGAAACGCGCCGCCTTGCGCTGGAAAGCAGCATGACCGAGGTCTCCTCCGCGCTGCAGCGCCGTGCCACCGAGACGATTGCCTTGCTGCGCGCGGGTAGTGCGCTCTTCGCGACGCAGGAGGAGGTAAGCCAGGACCAGTTCGCCGAGTTCGTCGGGGACATGCAGCATGAGGGCGATCTCTATGGGTCGCTCGGGATCGGCTGGGCCCCCTTGGTGGAGCGCAAGGACCTGCCGGCCTTTGAAGTGGCCGAGGCCGAGGCGGGGCGTGTCGATTTTCTCGTCCATCCGCGTCCGGAACCGGATGACGAGCTGGTGGCGCCCATTGTCTATCTGCGCCCTGCAAGCGCGGCCAACCTGCGCGCGATCGGCTTCGATATGTATTCCGAAGAGGTGCGCCGCGCCGCGATGGAAAAGGCGATGGAGCTGGCGCGACCGATTGCCTCGGGTAAGGTTCGTCTGGTCCAGAACAGCCGCGGCGATGATTCGGCCGGGTTCCTGATCTACATGCCTGTTCTTGTCGACACCTGGGGGGGCAAGCGGGTCAAGGGCTTCATCTATTCGCCGTTCGAGGCCAGCGAATTTCTCGATTCGGCCAGCGAATTGTTCTCCAGCTCGCGCCTCGAGATGGCGATCTATGACGAGAAGGTGGACCCGGCAAATCTGCTCGCCGAACACCGCGTCGAAGGGACCGATGGCCCCATGCTGACCCGTCGCCTCGAGGTCGCAGGGCACCATTGGGTGCTGCAGGTGCGCGACAAGAAGGGCGGTCTGCTTTCGCCGCTTTCGCGCATCACGCTGTTTTTCGGGGCGATTGCCTCGCTCATGGTCATGGCGATCGGGCGGCTCATCACCAAGCGCGCGGCCGAAGATCGCCGGGTGCTCGAATGGCTGCGCAGCCAGGCCTCGATCCGGGATTCGCTGACACGTGAACTCAACCACCGGGTGAAGAACACGCTGGCCAATGTCCTGTCCATCGCCGCGCTGACCCGGCGCCGCTCGAAGGACATCGACGACTTCACCGACAGCCTGACCGCGCGCATCCGTGCGCTGTCGGCGACCCATGACCTGCTTTCGCAATCGGACTGGGGCTTTGCCGGGCTCGGCGATGTCGTGGCCTCGGAACTGGCGCCGTACATGGAAGGCAGTGAGAGCCACGTCGAGATGTCGGGCCCGGACATCAAGCTTGCGCCCAACGATGCGATGTCGCTGGGCCTCGCCATCCATGAGCTGGCGACCAATGCGGCCAAATACGGTGCGCTCAGTGTCGGCGAAGGGCGGGTTCACGTCGACTGGGCTCTCATCAGCCATGATCTGGCAACGATCCGTTGGCGCGAAGAGGGCGGCCCGCCGGTGACCGAGCCGGTCAAGCGTGGGTTCGGGCGCGATCTCATCGAGAAGATCGTGGCGCACGAGTTGAAGTCGCAGGTCAATCTGGAGTTCAAGCCGGGCGGCGTCGAATGTGAACTCAAGGTGCCGGTGCGTGTCTCGCGCGACTTCGTCCTGCGCAGCCAATAGCCCTTAAGGGGGGGGGCTGCCAGAAAAATTCGGATGCGTACCACTTTTCATTCGTTTTCAGATATATAGTTTCTTCTTAGGTATTTCTCCGAGGATTGCTTTCGGGGCTTGGTAATGCTGCAGCGCAAAAGCGGGTCGCAGCCGCAACCAGAGCCGAGAACAAGACCAGAAGGAAAACGAGACATGGGTTGCACCACCAGGGCCAGCCGTTGGCTTGCGCAGGCGGACGAGATCGCGCTTGTCTGCAGCGATGCCGAGGCCGAGCAGCAGGGCGCCTGCCTTGTGGCGATGATGCAGTTCCTGCGCGGACATCAGGACATGGGCGCGAGCGCGGAGGCGCGCGCCGCGCGGTTTCTCTCCGTGGATGCCTATGCCGATGCGGCGCTGGCGCTGTTGCCGCCGCGCTGTGCGTCGATGATCTCGCAGGCGGGACGTGGGGGGCTGGCCTGCGCGAGCGTACGGCTCGATGGGTGCAGTGGGCCCGAAGCGACCGCGACGGCGCGCACGCCTGCGCTCGCGCTTGTCGCAGCCTATGCGCAGGCGCTGGTCGAGGCGGAACTGTCGCTCGCGGCCTGAGGCACGCCGCTTGCGGGCATGAAAAAAGGGGCCGTCCTCATAGGATGGCCCCTTTTTGCAGGAACGTAGAAGCGGGTAAATCAGCCCAGGGGCTTGCTCGAGCCGAAGAACAGGGCCTGGCTGATCGCCGCGCGCACCGTTGCTTCCTTGAAGGGCTTGGTCACCAGATAGGTGGGTTCCGGGCGTTCGCCGGTGAGCAGGCGTTCGGGGTAGGCGGTGATGAAGATCACCGGCACGTCACCGAACTTGAGTAGGTCTTCCACCGCGTCGATACCCGAGCTGCCGTCGGCCAGCTGGATGTCGGCAAGGACGAGCCCGGCGGGCTCGCGCTCGAACATTTCGAGAGCCTGCGTGCGCGTGGCAGCCGTGCCCACGACCGTGTGGCCCACGTCCGAGACCAGGCTTTCGAGCTGCATCGAGATCAGGGGCTCGTCTTCGATGATGAGGACGCGCGTCGCGCTCTCACCCTCGATCTCGGCGATGGCCTGGGCGATCAGGGCGTCGACGGCGTCGGGCGTGACGTCGAGGATCGTGGCGGTATCCTCGCGGCTGAATTCCTCCACCGTGTTCAGGAGCAGGGCCTGGCGGTGCGTCGGGGCAATCGTCGAGAGGCGGGCCTGGGCGGCCTGCTCGTGACGGTTCTCGGCAAGGTCTGCGCCGAGTTCACCTTCGACGTGGCCGGTGGTCCAGATCCGCGTGAAGGCGCCATAAAGGGCCGCGCGGCTCTGTGCGATGGCGCTGCGCAGCTCGGTGTCGGCCAGCGCCGCCTCCAGCGTTGCGCGCACATAGGTGTCACCCGACTGCTGGGAGCCGGTGAGCGCACGTGCATAGCGGCGTAGATAGGGAAGCTGCAGTGCGATCTGATCTGAGACGGACATCCGTATTCCTCGTCCTTGCAATCTGTATTTCCTGTGTACCCGTCCTTGCTCCCTAAAGAGGGGCGCGGCGTCGGGTGCGGCGCGATCGGGCAGGGGCTGTACCGGAAGGGTCGTCCGGGGCCTTTCCCGAGCCAGCTATGGCGCGCGGACCTTGTTCAAGGTCTGGCGCGGAGCCGGCTTGAGAGCAACATCAAAATTTTTCCTCCGTGCGACCAATTCCAGGAACCAATTTCCGGAAGCGGCGTTACGCCTGTGTTGCCGCCGGAGACCACCCCCACCCCCCCCCCCCCCGCGATCCGGCGTCAACCTGATCCCAAGAGGCCTCCGATCACGAGCGTGATCGGAGGCCTCAAAGTTTGGGCAAGGCATATGTTCCCGTGCTGGTGCAATTTTTTGAAGGCGTACCGCGGTTGCATGGCACAAACTCAGTTCATCGCGCAGAGGGAACGCTTCGTCGCCACGGAAGCGTTCGATGTGTGCATTCAGGAACTTTTCGCGCCCGCATCACGTTGGCTTCACAACGGAATTCAACGGAGGGTAATCCAGATGACCGCACAGCTGAGCGAAGCCGGCGAAACCACAGCGCTTACGGACGGGGAGTTCAAGCGCGCACTTGCCGACGTCGCACCGCACCTGCGTGCCTTTGCGCGGGGCCTTTGTGGCAACCGCGATCGGGCCGACGATCTGGCGCAGGAGGCCATGCTGCGGGCCTGGGCCGCACGCGAGCGCTATGCCGCGGGCACCAACTTCAAGGCCTGGACTTTCACGATCCTGCGCAACCACTTCTATTCCGAAGCCCGCCGCGCGCGTTTCCATGGCGAGTACGACGAACTGGCCGCCGAGCGTATCCTGCGCACCGACGCGACCCAGGAAAGCGCCATCGAACTGGCGGACGTGCTGCGCGCGCTGGAGGCGATTCCGGCCAACTACCGCGAGGCTCTGATCCTGGTGGCCGCGGGCAATCTTTCCTACGAGGAAATCGCGAGCATCTGCGATATCGCGCTGGGCACGGTGAAGAGCCGGATCTGCCGCGCGCGTGCCATGCTTTCCAAGATCATCGAGTCGGGCCAGCTGCCGGACTCACGCCACGAATTCGTGCTCACCGGCGAGGCGATTGACGCCTTCTTTGCCGAGCTGGGCAAGGTTTCGAACGTCGAGGAGCTGCGCCGCATCGCGGCCTGATCTCCCATTCATTCGGTGTGCCCCCTTTGAGGGGGCTCCCCCCAGCCGGACCCAGACAGTACCATGCCCCACGCGGCCAATATCCTGATCGTCGAAGACGAATTTCTGCTCGCCCTGCAGCTTGAAGACATCCTCATGGATGGAGGCCACGCGGTGGTCGGAACCGTGAGCGAACGCGCTGCGCTCGATACGCTGGCGCAGAATCAGGTGCGGCCCGACATCGCTCTTGTCGATCTCAATTTGCGTGACGGGCTGACCGGACCGGAAGTGGCGCGTGATCTGTGCGACAAGTTCGGTGCCCACGTCATCTACGTTACGGCCAACCCAGCGCAAATCGGCGATCCGGCTTCGCGCGCGGTGGGCGTGGTCCAGAAGCCATTCGGGCCAGAATCGATCCTCGCGGCCATCCGCTACGTGTTGGATGGGTGCCCGGAAACGTCCCGTCCGGCTGGGCTCGACAAGCTTTCGATGGCGTCGCGCTAGGCGCGGGGAAATCCTGCCTTTGAAAAAGGGCGCTGTTCCGAGGGGGACGGCGCCCTTTTTCGTGCGTAGGCGGGGAAGGGGAGCTGGCATTGCCATGACAGGTGGAAGAGTGGCGAGGGATACGGCACTGCTGAGCCCGCTCGATGAAAAAAGGCCTCTTCCGCAGGACGAAAGAGGCCTCCTCTCAGGAGCGATTCCGGCGGGGGGATGACGGCTCGCTCTCTCTCCCAGGGGTACGGGGCGAGCGCGGTGGGGGTGTGGCGCTCGCCCAGTGTCTCTAAGGCTTACTCGCGCTCGTCGCCCGGGCCCTGGTCTTCGGCGAGTTCCAGTTCCTTGGGCTTGCGCTTCTCGAAGACCTTGGCGATCTTGGCTTCGGTCTCGGCGGTGAGGCCTTCGGCGGCGGCGGGGAACATGTCCTCCTCCTCCTCCTCGATGTGGTGCAGGTAGCGATGGCGCATGTCCTTGAAGGTCATCAGCCAGGCGTTGCTGCTCATGTCGGTGTCGGCCAGCTCGGCAAGGAAATCGTCGATCTCCTTGTGCTCGGCGACCGAGTGGCGCGCTTCGTCGCGCAGCTTGGGGTCGGCGAGCATGGCCGCGTAAAGCGATTCTTCTTCGGCCGCGGCGTGGGCCTGCAGTTCCTTGCTGAGCGCGGCGAAGAGCGTGCGGCGCTCCTCGCTGTCACCGTGCGTTTCGCCGAGCTTGGCCAGCATGTCGCGGTGACGGTCGTGGTCGGCCTTGAGATCGGCGAAGATCCGTGCGTCTGCCATGGGTGCGTCTCCAAATCCTGTGGTTGTCGGTTTTGCCGATAACAACGGGCAGGAGACGCTTTTGTTTCCCGAGGATGCGCCCTTTTTAGCGCTGTTCCACGCTGGCCCGCGCGATAGCCGAGCGCAAGTCGCGCTCGCCATACGGCTTGGTTACCACGGGAACGCCGGTGAAGTTGCCTTCGGGCAGCGTCCGCTCGCCATAGCCACTGGCGAAGATGAAGGCGATGCCCCTTTCGCGCAGGGCTTCGGCGATCGGCGCGCTGGTGTCCTTGCCCAGGTTGATGTCGAGCATGGCAAAGGCGATTTCGGTGTGCTCAAGGACGTCCATCGCGGCCGCCACCGATCCTGCCACGCGGCAATCGGCAAAGCCACAGGCGCGCATGTGGTCCTCGGCCTCCATCGCGATGATGACATTGTCCTCCACGATAAGTGCGGCGCCTTCGGGCAACTGCGCGCGAAGATCGGTCCCCTCGGGCACGTCGACCACGCCCTGGCGCGGGTCCGCACCGGGAGTCTCGAACGTCGCGACATGGTCATTGGGAATGAGGAAGAAGGCCTGCATTCCGGCCTCGGGGTAGATCACCGAGGCGCTGCCACCCAGTTCGTGCGGGATCGTGCGCTCGATGATGGTCGAGCCGAAGCCGCGCCGGGTGGGCGGGGTAACGGGCGGACCGTCCTCCTCGCGCCAGTCGATCTCCAGAGCGCCATCGTCGCTGCGCGCGATGGTGACATGGACCGTGCCCTTGCTGTCCGACAGCGCGCCGTACTTGCACGAGTTGGTCATCAGCTCGTGAATGACCAGTGCCAGCGTGGTGAAGGCGCTGGGGGCGATAAGGGCATCGGGGCCATCGATCACGACGCGGTCCGTGCTGTGGCTGGCGTAGGCGGCGGTTTCTGTGCGGATGAGGTCGTAGAAGGAGGACGGGCGCCAATCCTTCTCGGTCACCTGGTCGTGCGCGCGGGCGAGAGCATGGATGCGGCTGCCCACGATTTCGGCGAACTCGTCGATGGTGCTGGCGCCGTCCTTGCTCTGCGAGACCAGGCCACGGATGAGGTTGAGGATGTTGCGCACACGGTGGTTGAGTTCCGCGATCAGCATGTCCTGCTGCTGGCTCGCCTGTTCACGCTGGGCGTGGGCGGCGTCCGACATGCGCAAGACGACTTCAAGGAGCGTGATGCGCAGCGATTCCGCTGCCGCCGTCTCTTCCTCGGTCCAGGGGCGTGAATAGCCGCGGCGCTCTTCCTTCCAGAGATCGAAGCTCTTGCGCGGGGTAAGGCGCGCGCCGTTCGGTCCGAGTTCGACCGACTTCTCCGGATTGCCCGCCCAGTTCACTTCGCGCAGCTGTTCCTTGCGGAACAGGACGATGTAGTCGCGCGGGGAGCGGCTGACGGGAAGGGCCATGACGCCCGCCGCCTTGTCGGCCCATTCGCGCGCAGGCTCGAAGATCGAGGTGATGTTGTCGGTCGCCCACACCGTGCTGGCACCCGCGGTGTTGAGGAAGCGGGCAAGCTGGCCGAACTGGGCGCGCGTCGGGGTGAGACCGTCGGCCATGAATTCGCCGTCGACCCAGCCGATTGCGCCGTCAAAGCCGATCACCCGTCCGATCGACTCGCTGAAGTCACCAAAGGCATCGAGCAGTGAGCCGCCACCGGCGACCCGGCTCATGATCTCGTCGTGCAGCTTCATCGAATCGCCGCGGCGTTCAAAGGCCGCGTCGGTTTCCTTCTGCTCGAGCAGGTAGGCGAAGAACTCGCCGAACAGTTCGGCTGCGGTACGTACCGAGTAGGACAGGCGCAGCGGGCTGTAGTGATGGCAGGCCATCAGCCCCCAGAGCTTGCCCCGGCGCATGATCGAGACCGACATCGAGGCCTTGACCCCCATGTTGCGCAGGTACTCGATATGGATCGGGGAAACCGCGCGCAGGCCCGACATCGAAAGGTCGAGCGGATCGCCCGTCGGCCCCGTGGCCGGGAAGACCGGCACGGTGGGATCATCGATGTCGGTGATGATGCGCAGCAGGTTGCGGGTGTAGAGCTTGCGCGCCTGCTTGGGGATGTCGGAGGCCGGGAAGTGCAGGCCCTTGAAGCTGTCGACGAGGCCGTTGAGGCTCTCGGCGATGACTTCGCCTGCGCCTTCTTCCGAAAAGCGGTAGACCATGACCCGGTCGAAGCCGGTAAGGCCGCGCAGGTGGCGTGCCGCGCTTGCGCACAGCTTCTCGATCGATTCGGTCTGGCGCATCCGCTCGATCATCGGGCGGACGTAAGAGACGAAGTCGCGGCGACGTCCGCTCTCGTGCTCCTCGATCTCGACCACGAAGGAACGGCCCGAGGTGTGCACGGCGAGGTCGAAGAGGCGTCCGTCGTTGAGGAGGTCGACCTCGAAGATGCGCTCGACCGTGTTCGAGGAGCCCAGGATCTGCAGGCGCGAGCGGATGTCGTGCATGGCGCTGGGCGAGAGGAACTGCGCGGCGTTGAGGCCGATCAGGTCCTGCGCGCTCTGGCCGAACAGGGCATCGCAGTTGCGCGAGGCATGGTTGATGATCCAGTCGCTCGAGAACGAGATCAACCAGCCGAAACTCTGGATCCGTCCAATGATGTGGATCGGTTCCAGGTCGCAGGTGGTGAGGTCGACTTGGTGTTGGTCTTCAGCCATCGGCGCGAGGTGTCTCCATGTTCGACCCGACGGCGAAGGCGGTCTCGAAGTGAGCAAAAGTGGCAAGGGCAGCGGCTTCGACCGCACGTTCTTCGGACGGGCCGAAGCTGCGCGCGCGCGCCCAGGTGTTGAGGGCCTTCCAGACGGCGTGGCCGGTATCGTCTTCCATGTAGCGCGAGGGCAGGCCCGTCTCGCGGCCATGGTAGCCTTCGGCGCGGATCACCGCGTTGCCGAGGCGCGAGCCGGCGATGACGTAGGCCACTCCGGCGCCGCCGCAAGGGGCGTGAACGCAGGCATCGGGTTCGGGTGCGGGAAGGGCGGGCATGGACAGGCCGCGTTCGGCAAGGTCGGCGGCGAGCATGGCGGGAAAGTCCGGGCAGGGCATGTCGAGCTCTTCCTCGACGAAGCGGCGGAACGGCGCGTCAAGGCTCTTCACGGCCACGGCGTGAGCCGCAAGAAATCGCGCGCAATCGTCCGCGGCGCCCAGGTCGAGGGCGCCGAAGGCTGCATCGAGCCGGTCGTGCGAAGCTCGTGTCACTGCGCGCAGATGGCTCAGCATGAAGAAGTCTTTCGGGCCTTTGTCATCAACGTCGGGAAATCCATTGCATGATCGAATAGTTGAACCGCCGCCATTTGCAAGGAGCGCTAAGTGAGGGGGGAGCGTTCCACGCACCGCGACCGGACGCGGCGTTCTGCGCGCGGCGTTCGTGTGGTCAAACGTCAAGGTTCGAGAAATGTTCCTGAGGCACGCAATAGCAGCGCGTGAGACGTCTGTCTGTGCATTAGCGCACACATGTCGAAAGTGACAGTTTGTGTCAGGAACATGCACGGGAGCGGCTCGTTAGGCAGGGATCAACACATGTGACTGGCGGCGCGCAGGCGTCGGGAAGACCTTATGGACGCTATGGCCCTGAACAACGACAACGCCCTTCTCGAGCGGCTGGAAGCGCGCGATCGCGACGCGCTGTCCTCGGCGGTGGAGGAGGTTCGCTTCGAATCCGGCGCGGTGCTCTACGAGCCGGGTACCAACATCGATTACTGCTATTTCCCGACCGGCTCGGCGATCTGTTCGTACTTTGTCGAGATGGACGAGGGCGTGGCTGTCGAGACGATCCTGATCGGCCGCGAAGGCGCTCTGGGCGGGGTGGTCAGCCATGGCAACCTGCCCGCCTTTGCCCGTTCCAACGTGCTGCATGGCGGGGTCTTCCAGCGCATTGCCCTGCGCGATCTCGACCGGCTGAAGCGCGACAACCCGGCACTCGCGCACCTGATGAACCGCTACAGTGATTGCGTCATGGCGCAGGTCTTCCAGTCGATCGCCTGCAATGCGGTCCACACCATCGAGCAGCGGGCGGCCAAGTGGCTGGTCGCCGCGGTGGCGCGCATGGGCCGCCCCAGCGTGACGATGACGCAGGAGCAGCTTGCCTCGATGATGGGGGTCGGACGCAGCTACGCCAGCCGTGTCCTCCAGCGCTTCAAGCGCGATGGCCTGCTGCGCACGCGGCGCGGCGGCATCGAGGTGCTTGACCGCGATGGCCTCGCCAAGCGGGCCTGCGCTTGCAACGACCATGTCGATGCCCACTTCGAGCGGGTTCTGGGTGGGCTTTACTGATTGGCTGCGGCTTGGCGGTTCGCCAACGGACACGAAAAGGGGCGCAAGGACAGATATATCCTTGCGCGCCTTTTCGGATCCTGAGGTCCGTTCGCGCGGCACTCGGCAAACCGCGCGAACGGAACGGGGGGATTCTCAGAAGCGGACGCTGACCGTGCCGCGATAGGACTGGTAGCTCAGGTCATTGCGCCACACGGTCGTCTCGGCATGGAGGGAAACCGCGATCTGGCCACCCGTGGTGATGCCCACGCCGATTTCGCCCCAGTCCTGGTCATCGCCAGGCAGCGCGAAGAAGGCGTCGGGGCCACGGCCACCCACGAAGTTCGCGCCGAAGAAGCCCGGCTTGTCCTGGAAGTCGTGGACATAGGTCGCCGAGATGTAGGGCTTGATCGCCCCGTTGGCGGCGAGGCGCGCGCCGGCACGCGCCTGGGCGCTCTCATAGCTGTCCATATCGTACTGCAGGGCGGGACCTCCTCCCACTTCCTTGGTGCGGGTGAAGTCGACCGAAGCGAAGCGGAACGCCACGCGCGGGGTAAAGCTCATTGCTCCGCCCATGCCGATCATCTGGCTGATGCCCGCCTCGCCGCTCAGCACGAGAGGCGAATCGTCGGCGCGCAGCGACCATTCGCTGGTGCCGATCATCACGTCGCGCTGCGTCTTGAAGTCCCAGAAGCCGCCGCTCAGTTGAGCATCGATGCCAAAGCCACTCGCCGAACGCGTGCCGCCATAGAGATTGACCTGGAACATGTCGCCCGTGACATCGCGCGTGGGATAGCCCGGATCACCTTCCATGCGGGTGTACGAGAGCGCCATGCCAAGGAAGCCGGTGCCCCCGTCCGAGATTTCGAGACCGCCAGCAAGATAGTAGCCGTCGAACTTGTCTCCGGCATAAGGGCGGGCGGTTGGGGCGCCATCGCTCTTGCCATCGATGTAGCCACCGGCCACGAAGGCGCTCATCGTGTCGGGCAGGGCGCCCTCGATGACTGAGCCCGGCGCGCCGCCCGCGCCCGCCATCGACGGGGCCGTGCCAGCGGTGTTGCTGGTGTCCAGCGCGGACAGGGCGCCGCTGGGGCTGCCGTAGTAGGAGAGGGTGCCTCCCGAATTGCCCGCGGTCACCGTCGCGATACGTTCGCGCAGGAAGCGCGAATTGGTGTCGAGTGCGGCGGTCGCCATCGACTGGAGAAGCGGCTGCTCGCGCGGGGCCAGCTCCTCGAGCGTGCCCTGGATGCCCGCGATCCCCATCATGTCGAGCGGCCCGTAGACCCCGGCAAGATTACCGTAATACGCGCGGTTCTGGTCGAGTAGCTGCGCGTAGGCGGACTGGACGTTCGAGGAGGGATCGATGACATCGGCATAGAGCCCGGCCTCGATGGTGACCAGGACCTCGGTGTCGGTGTAGCTCAGCTCGGGCGTCAGGATGGCGCTGATCGCGTTCCAGTTGTCGAACTCGCCCTCGATGCCGCCCGTGGCGGTCAGGATGGTGTATTCGTCGCCGTAGCGCACCATGCCGGTGGGACTGAACATGACGAGACCGCCGATGTCGGCCATGCCGTCGAGCGGAACGTCGGCGGGGTCCAGCATGGTCGGGTTGACCGCGATCAGGTCGGAAGTGCCCGCAGGGCCAAGGTCGACGAGGTAGGTGCTGCCCGAGGAGAGGATCACGTTGCCATTGAACGTGAGCGTGCCGATCTCGCCCACGCCGCCCGGCGCGATCACGCCGGCAACGTTGGTGAAGTAGGGCGTGGTGATCGTGCCCGAACCCTGCAGGCCGCCGGTCATCAGCATGTAATCGCCGTTGGTGGCGAGGTCCCCGTCAACGCGCACCATGCCCTGGTACTGGTTGATCGACATGAGCGAGGTAAGCGAGCCCTCCTCGGTGATGTCGAGGGCGGCACCCGCACCGTCCATGGAGAAGCGGTCGATGGTGACCGCGCTCGAGAGCGTCGTTGTACCGTCTGCGCTCAGTGTCACGTCGTAGTAGGTCGGACGCACGCCGTTCGCGGGATCGCCCGCATCGTTGTCCGGCACGAAATCGCTCGCACCGGGAAGGCCGTTGGCGATGGTGGGCGCGTCGAGGACAAACGGGGTGTCCGTGGCTTGAGCCGCGTCGTCGGCGCGGGCGAGCAGGTCCCCGATGGCGACGGTCGCACCGGCATCGGTGGTGACCGGCGTGCTCGCATCGACAAGTTCGCCGTCGATGTAGATGTCACCAGTCGCCATGTCCTCGCAGATGTCGTCGCCGCCCAGCTGGAAGCAGGCGTGGCCAAACGAATCCGGGCTGCCGGCTGATCCGGCGCCAGGGGCATCGGGCACGCCGTTGACGAGGTTGCCGTCGGCGTCGAGCACCATGTAGTTGGGATCGGTGATGGTCACCCAGTGCTCGGGATCCTCCCAGGCTCCGTCCCCCTCGACAGCGCTGGCATAGCGGTAGGGGTTGTTGGCCGCGATCCAGTCCCAGTACAGATAGAGCGGCTGGTAGAAGCTCATCGTGCCGTAGGTGCTGAAGGGCTGGGGGCCGAAGAAGCGGCTGCCGCCCGAGAGCACGCCGATGACGACGTCGATGTCGTAGGTTTCATCGAGGATCAGCGGACCGCCCGAGTCGCCGCCTGCGGTCGTGCCCTCGTTGGGGGTGGCCGCATCCTTCCACAGGTTGAAGTCGTAGGGGTTCGCGTCCGGCGTTCCGCGCAGGGGGTCGTCGAAGTCGAGCATGTAGAGGTTCTGCGGGAGCCCTGAGGTGCTTCCGAACAGGAACAGGTCGCGCTGGTCAAGGCTGGCGAGAGCGCCGAGCATGTTCTCGGCGGCGCGGCGGCGGTAGTCGATGCCGCCGGTGTCGCCCGTCGAGCCCGAGCCGTTGCGGCCATAGCCGGTGATCTTGACGTGGTAGCCGGTGCCGTTCTCGTCGGTGATTTCATCGGGCGTGGGCAGCGGCGAGAACATCAGCGCCCAGGTCGGTACGTCGGCGGCGGGCGTGTCGAGCGAGGCCATCGCGACGTCGCCATAGAGAAACGAGATCGCATCGGGCTCAAGCGAGGCGGGATGATAGTTCACCCAGTCCGCGTTGTAGAAAGCCAGGTCCGGGTTGGTCTGGTTGCCGCCGAAGTACCAGTTGAGAAGGCCGTTGTAGTTGTCCTGCGCGAAGCCGAAGCCGATCGGCACGCCGCCAGTGGTGGAGCCGTAGGTGGTGGGATCGCGATCGTTCACGCAGTGCGCCGCGAAGATCACCGTGCGCGGGTTGATCAGGGTTCCGGTGCACAGGCCGATGAAGCCGTTCTGCTGGTCGATGATCATCTGGCCAACGCCGTTCACGTCCTCGGGATCGAGGCTGGTGGTGCTGTCGCCGGGGTCCGCGACCACGATGTGCGGCGCGTTCACGATGTCGGGCGCCTGAATCTGGCGGTAGGCGGCTTCGAAGACGGTGGTGGCATCGCTGCCCGCGCCATGCGCGGTGTTCCAGGCCTGCCCCGGCCGCTCCTGCGCGCCGGCCTCGACCGACAGGAGCGCGAGCCCCGCCGCCGAGCCCAGAAGCAGGCTGCGGCGCACCACCTTGCGAGACGAAACTTGTGCAATCCTCATAAAAGCCCCGGTTCTGCTGTGCCGGCTGCCTTCGCGAGTGTGCATTTCTGACCCGCTACGGCGCGACCGGCGGATTACGGCCCGGCCTTCGGTGGCCGGTGCCTTGTGATGGATATGTATCGTGTGCCCATCGAGCCACGGTGGCGCGTTGGACGGTTGCAAGGTTCGGCAGACCGGGGCGGATCGCAATAGGGATTATCGGTAGTGTCTAAGTATTTGCCGAAGGGTGTTGCAATTTGGTCATGCTGGTGTGGCGATGGGTAATTAAATCAATGGCTTGTTGTATTCCTTGGGGGGCGGTTCCCGCAATTGTGATTGGTATTTTATCTGACGCAACTTGTCACTTTTCGCTCTCGCGGTGGAGGATCGGCTAGTGCGCGGCGCGGAAGTTGCCGAACAGCAACTGGGCGTTGTTGCGCGTGCGGGTGGGGGCGCTGATGAAGAAGTAGCGCGGAAGCTGGCCTGTGAAGGCGCGGGTGTCGGCAATCTTCTGATCGTCGAGATAGACCCGTAGCATCTCGCCCTCGACCGCGATGGAGACGTGCATGACTTGGTTGGCGTAGTGGCGCAGGTCGAGGCGCTCGGCGTGGTAGTAGTCGGTTGCGCTGCTGGAGACGTTGCTGCTGCCCGTGTAGTTCACGTGGACCGACGCGATGGCGCCGTGGTTGTGGGCGTCCATGATGTAATCGGCAACGCTGTTGTCCCGCGCGAAGCCGAAATAGAATCCCGAAGCATCGCGCGCAGTGTCCGCCGCTGTGAGCACGTCGAATTCGACCGTGAAGCTTTCGGGCAGGGCCTTGCTCTCGTTCAGCTTGTAGGTGGCGAAGGGCTGGAGCTTGAGCCAGTTGCCTGCGATCCCGCCGACCGAGACGACGGCGCCCGAGCCGTTGGTCTTCCAGGCATCGGGCATCGTGCCGAGCGGTGCATCTGCAAAGTCGGTGGCGACGATGGTCCGGCTGCCAGGGGTGAAGGCGAAGCCTTCGTTGATCTGCAGGCTTTGGCTGCCTGCGGCACTGTCCTGCACGTCCGATGTGTTGCCGCCGGTGCCGCGCACTTGCCGCTCGACTTCCTGCTCGACCTGGTTCTTGATCGCGCCGAAGACGTCTCCGAACTGTGCGGAGGCCGGGGCCGTTGTCAGCAGCAGGGAGCTGGCAAGACCGGCAAGGAGAAGCGGGCGGGCAAGATAGCGCATTGAAAAGTTTCCCGAACAGCCTGGAAGATTACGGTGGCGCGTCGTAGTTGCGAGGCCCCTACTGTTCAAGGTGTTCGTGAAGCGTGACGTGGCGTTGCCCGATGCATGCATAGGAACGCGACCCCCGCATTTGCGAGAAAGCATTCGTTTGCACCTTGTGCGCCATCGTGGGGCATTTTTTTCTATTCAGGCCTGAGCCTGAGTGGACGGGCGCTGCATCTGCTCGGTGCAAAAGGGGGGCGGCGGGCGTATCTGCCCGCCGCCCAAACGGGATCAGTAGCGGTCCGCGTTCATCACCTTGGTCCAGGCCGCGACGAAGTCGGACACGAACAGGTCCTGAGCGTCTGCCGAAGCATAGACTTCCGACACCGCGCGCAGCTCCGAGTTCGAACCGTAGATCAGATCGACCGGGGTCGCGGTCCACCTGGCCTCGCCGCTCGCGCGGTCCTTGCCCTCATAGAGGCCGGGGGTGGCCGACTTCGACCAGACGGTGTCCATCGTCAGCAGGTTGACGAAGAAGTCGTTGGTAAGCTGGCCGGGACGGCTGGTGAAGACCCCCGCCGTGGACCCGCCTGCGTTGGCGCCGAGCGCGCGCATGCCGCCGACAAGAACGGTCATTTCGGGAACGGTCAGGCCGAGCATGTCGGACTTGTCGACCATGGCATCGGCCGGCGCGTAGTTGGCACCTTCGCTGTAATAGTTGCGGAAGGCATCGGCCTTGGGCTCCAGATAGGCGAAGGACGCCGCGTCGGTCATGTCCTGCGTGGCATCGACACGGCCGGGCGCGAAGGGCACCTTGACCGGGTGTCCGGCGTCGCTGGCGGCCTTTTCGATCGCGGCCGCACCGCCCAGAACGATGAGGTCGGCCATCGAAATCGGCGAGCCTGCATCGGCCGCGCTTGCGCGGATCTTCTCCAACTGGCCCAGAACCATCTTCAGTTCGGCCGGGTCGTTGACCGCCCAGGAGGTCTGCGGATCGAGCCGCAGGCGCGCGCCATTCGCGCCGCCGCGCATGTCGGTGCCCCGGTACGTCGCGGCCGAGGCCCAGGCGGTGCGCACGAGCTGCGGTACGGTGAGCCCTGAGGACAGGATCGTCGACTTGAGCGCATCGGCCTGCGCGTCGCTGAGCGGGGCGAAGCTGGGCTCGGGCAGCGGGTCCTGCCACACGAAGGTTTCACCCGGCACATCGGCGCCCAGGTAGCGGGCCTCGGGGCCGAGGTCACGGTGGGTCAGCTTGAACCAGGCGCGCGCGAAGGCCTTGGCGAAGAGGCTCGGGTCCTGCTGCCAGCGTTCGAGTACCGCACGAAAACCCGGATCGCGCTTGAGGGCGATGTCGGTGGTGAACATGATCGGCGCGTGGAACTTGCCCTCGACATGGGCGTCGGGGACGAGGCTGGCGGCGGCCGGGTCGGTCGGGATCCACTGCGTGGCACCGGCCGGGCTCTTGGTCGTCTTCCACTCGAAGTTGAGGAGGTTGTCGATGTACTGGGTGGTGAACCGGGTGGGGGCGGCTGACCAGGCGCCTTCAAGTCCGGAGGTCAGCGTGTCCTCGGCGTTGCCCTTGCCGCAGGAGTTCTTCCAGCCAAGGCCTTGGCTCTCGACACCCGCCGCGGTGGGCTCGTCACCCAGGCAGTCCTCTGGCTTGTGCGCGCCGTGCGCCTTGCCGAAGGTGTGGCCGCCTGCGATGAGCGCAAGCGTCTCCTCGTCGTCCATCGCCATCTGGCCGAAGGCGACGCGGATGGCCTGCGCGGCCGAAACCGGGTCGTGGTTGCCGCCGGGTCCTTCCGGGTTGACGTAGATGAGGCCCATCGTGGTCGCTGCGAGAGACTTCTGCAGCTTGCCGTCCTTGGTGTAGCGCTCGGAGCCCATCATCTCGGTTTCCGGGCCCCAGTAGACGAGGTCGGGCTGCCAGGCATCGACGCGGCCACCGGCAAAGCCAAGCGTCTTGAAGCCCATGTCTTCCAGGGCCACCGTGCCCGAGAGCACCATGAGGTCACCCCAGGAGAGCTTGCGCCCGTACTTCTGCTTGATCGGCCAGACGAGGCGGCGGGCCTTGTCGAGGCTGACATTGTCGGGCCAGGAGTTCAGCGGATCGAAGCGCTGCTCGCCGCCGTCCGAGCCGCCCCGGCCATCGCCGACGCGGTAGGTTCCGGCCGAGTGCCAGGCCATGCGGATGAAGAACGGGCCGTAGTGTCCGTAGTCGGCCGGCCACCAGGGCTGGGAGGTGGTGAGGACCTTGCGGATGTCCTCCTTGACCGCGGCCAGGTCGAGGCTGGCGAATTCGGCGGCGTAGTCGAAGTCGGCGCCGTAGGGGTTGGACATCGCCTCGTGCTGGCGCAACTGGGCGAGGTCGAGCCGCTGGGGCCACCAGTCCTCGTTGGTCATGCCGTGGATCTTGGCACGAACCGAGGTGTCCTCTTCCATCACGGTTTCGTTCTCGACTGCGGCCAATGCGCCTTGCGGGGCCAGAAGGGTGAGCGCACTGCCCAGAAGGGCGGCGCGAAGGGTCATCTTTGTGTTCTTGGGCATGGAGCCTCTCCACCTGTTGCGACGAACGCGGCGCTGGTGTCAGCGCGCTGGAGGAAGGGTAGGCCCGTGCGCGGGCGGGCCCAAACGGGGAGGCCAGATAAGTGTGATCGATTGTGCCGATCAAATTGGAAAAGTTTCAGCAATATTGCGATTGGTTCGCGTTCGCGCCTGCGCCAAGTTCCGAGTGGAAAATAGAAAATTCACAAGGAGCGCGATGAAACGCATTGTATGTGCGGCCTAAGGATATGTCGCGGGTAGGGCCGATCCGGCAAGCATCGTCGTCTGCCACGATGCGATCCTGTCAATTTCGGGCTTTCTCCCGTGCACGCCTTGGGTTTTGCGACTCGGGTGGCTATGTCCTCGGCCTATGCAGACAGGAACCTTGATATCGTTAACCCTCTACTTTGTCCTGATGCTCGGCATCGGTCTCTATGCTTGGAAGAAGTCCACCGAGGACTCTGAAGGCTATCTGCTGGGCGGGCGCAACCTGCACCCAGCCGTCGCGGCGCTCTCCGCCGGGGCCTCGGACATGTCGGGCTGGCTCCTTATGGGCCTGCCGGGCGCACTTTACGCTTCAGGGCTGGTCGAAGCCTGGATCGGCATTGGCCTTTTCCTCGGCGCACTGGTCAACTGGGTAGTGGTGGCTCCGCGCCTGCGCGAGCAGACGGTCTCCTACGGCAACGCGCTGACCATCCCCGAATTCCTCGCCAATCGCTTCCCCGACAAGGCGACGCTGCTGCGCGTGGTGTCGGCGGTCATCATCGTCGTGTTCTTCACCGTCTATACCGCGGCCGGACTCGTCGGCGGCGGCAAGCTCTTCGTCACCAGCTTTGCCGGGCTTTTCGGCGATGTCGGCATGAGTGACTACATGTTCGGGATCTGGATGACCGCGGGCGTGGTGCTGGCCTACACGATGATCGGCGGCTTCCTGGCCGTTTCGCTCACCGATTTCTGCCAGGGCTGCATCATGGTCGTCGCGCTGATCCTGATGCCGATCGTGGTGCTCTGGGGCGGGCAGGGCGATGGCTTTGCGCAGATGGAAGTGACGCTGACCGAAATCGACCCCAACTTCCTTAGCCTTACCCATGGCCTGACCTTCATTGGCTGGCTTTCGGCGGTGACCTGGGGCCTTGGCTACTTCGGGCAGCCGCACATCATCGTGCGTTTCATGGCCGTGCGCAGTGTCGAGGACGTCAAGGTTGCGCGCAACATCGGCATGGGCTGGATGCTGGTCTCGCTGATCGGCGCGCTCGGCGTGGGCCTTGCGGGCCGTGCCTACATGCAGCGCAACGGTATTCCACTCGATGATCCCGAAACGATCTTCATCGCGCTTGCGCACCTGCTCTTCCACCCGCTCATCACCGGCTTCCTGCTTGCCGCGCTCCTTGCCGCGATCATGAGCACGATCTCCTCGCAGCTGCTGGTCTCGTCCAGCTCGCTGGCCGAGGACTTCTACCGCCTCTTCCTGCGCAAGGACGCCTCCGAGCGCGAGATCGTGAACGTCGGGCGCGTGGCGGTCCTGATCGTCTCGCTGGCGGCCATCGCCATCGCGGGAGATCCCGAGAGCGAGGTGCTCCAGCTCGTCTCGAACGCCTGGGCCGGCTTTGGTGCGGCATTCGGGCCGATGATCCTGCTTGCGCTGACCTGGCGCGGTATGTCGGGTGCGGGCGCTGTCTCGGGCCTCATCGTGGGCGCGCTGGTCGTGATCGTCTGGATCGCCATGGAATGGAACGCGAGCTTCCTGGGCGGACCCGGCGTCTATGAAATCATTCCGGGTGTCATCGCGTCCACGCTCGCCATCTTCGCTGTCAGCAAGATGACGTCCAGCAAGGAAGCGGCCGCAGCCATGGCGTGATCGCCCGCTAGACAAGAGCCTGAACAGACAAAAGGGGCGTCCCGGCATCGGGGCGCCCCTTTTTCATGCGAAGCCTCGATGAGGCGTCAGTCGCAGCGGGCGACGGTCAGGCCTTGTGCGTTGCTCAGCTCCTGGTTCTGCCGCCCGCGCACGTTGAAGGCGCTTTCGTACCGGATCGTGCCGGTATCGAACAAGGCGGCGACGATCAGCGGCTGGTAGGTGTAGCTGGCTTCCACGAACATGATCGCCGTGTTCGAGGAAGCGGCAATGCGGTGCCCGTTACGGCCCATGCCTTGTGACAGCGCATCGTTGGTGCGGCCCGTGCCCTGGGTGCCATAGGCGGGATCGAAGTCGCCCTCGCCCCAGCAGCGTTGCCAGCGGATCATCTGGCCGGCATTGCGTCCGCTGCGGCCGTTGGTCTCCAGCGAGGAGAGGACGATGCGGCCATTCGCCTCGAAATCGATGCTCTCGCCGATGGAAGCGGCTCCGGCGAAGACCTCCTGGACGTTGGCCTCGTCGATCCCGCCCATGACGCGCCCGGCGTTGTCGGCCACGCTCATCGCGATCTCGCTCACGCGCAGCTGCGCGCGGGCGTAGTTGGCGAGTTCGAGGCCGGTACACAGGACCATCAGGAAGAGCGGCGCAATGAGGGCGAATTCGATGATCGCGACGCCGCTCTCATCGGCTTCGAGTTCCTGCAGGCGGGGCGGGAGGGGGCTCATCGGCGCCGCTCCCCGCACAGGACCGGTGGTACGGCCTGGGCGCTGTAGGGCTGGTTTCGGAAGGCGCTCTTGGCGGTGAGGGAAACCGCCGCGTCGCCGCCTGTGAAAAGATGGACGGGAAGCAGGCGGTCGACCTCGATCGTGGCTTCGTAGAACGCGATGTCGTTCGCGCCGCCGATGCCGCCGCGCCCGGCATCGAGGTCGTATTCACCGTTCCCGTTGCTGTCGAGCCAGCAGTCGCCGTCGTAGTAATCGAAGCGGCCGTTGCCGTTGACGTCGGTCATCAGCTTCTCGGCATTCCCGATGCCGCTGAACTCGTAGTAGTTCTTAATCGTGATCTGCGGATTGGCATTGGGGGCAATGCTGGCGAGCTGCTGGCGGATCTGTGCGGCCACGCGCTCCTCGGTCGTGTCCCCCTCGGTCATGAACTCGGGCTCTTCAACCGAGGCGCGCCGCGCTGCGTCCGAGAGCGTGCCCTGTAGGACCGAGAGCACGTAGGACTGGTAGCCCAGATCAAAGGCGCCCGTCAGGAGCACCATGAGCGGGCCGATGAGAAGTCCGAACTCGACGGCGGTGACGCCGCTGCGATCCCGCCTCAGGCGGCGCAGGAGGGGAGGCAGTCTCATCGCGTGAGCCTCAGGTTGCCGATGCCGCGGCCGATGTCCTCGAAGATCTGTTCGAGGTCAGAGCCGTCGCTGGTGTAGAACTGCGAGGAACTGGTGGCGCACGATTCGATGTCGCCGGTGTCGGTCACGTCGAGCGCAATGACCCAGATCGTGATGCCCATCGACTTGGCTACCGTGCAGGCCGAATCGAAGCGGCTGATATGGCGGTTGCGCATCGCGCCAGAACCCTGGACGCGCTGCTGGAAGCGTTGCAGGCCATAGGCGCTGTAGAGGTCATTCGAGCCATCGGCCTTGTCGGTGTCGAGGCGGCCATCGGTCATGAAGACGATGTGCTGGCGTACCGGCACGTCATCGCGCTCGGTCGGGTTGTCGCTGGAGAAGAAGCCCGTGCGCGAGATGAAGCGGGCACCCCAGAGCATGCCGATGTCGTGATAGGTGCCGCCCGTGACGCGGGCCGTCGCGTCGTTGATGGCGGTCTGGAAGCTGCTTTCGGAACTGTATTCGCGCAACGTCGTCGCCTCGGAGGGGCAGCCCGACTGGGTCTCGGCTTCCTGTACGGCGGGGTCGTAGCGTCCGAACTGGAGTTCGGGCTCATTGCCCGCGTTGCCCGCACGGGTGTCGATGTCGGCGCGCGAGACGCTTGTCTCGATCTCGAAAGGATCGAGCGTGTTGCCGATCGACGGGCGCTCCTCGATACAGCCGTCGCCGCTGGTCCGGAAGTTCTGCGTGTTGCCGCCCGTGTTGCCGCCACCGCGCCCGATGTTCCAGGAGGATTCGTTGATGTCGACCCATTTCGTGACCGCGCGATTGTAGCAGTTGTAGCCGTAATAATTGCACACGCGCTCGACGTGGACGTAGGGCTGGTCCTTGAGGATATCCTTGTTCATCAGCGAACGCCCGACATTCACCGTGTGCGAATAGGGCATGATGCCAAAGCGCGTGACCGAGCCGTTATCTTCATCGAGCGCACGGTAAAGGCCCATGGCGCCCGAGCGCAGGCGCCGGATCTTAGTCGAGCCGCCCGAGCTGGGTGCATCGTTCATCGAGCCGGTGACGTCGAGCACGAGCATGACGTCGTTGTGGCCCATGTCGCGCTTGGCGTTGCAGTCGACGGTGACCTCGGTCTGGCTGTAGCCAAAAATGCGCATGAGCGACATCGGCACGGTTGCCTGCGCTGTCCCCAGAATCTCGTTGCTATCGTCCGGGTTCGGGTTCGCCTCGAAGGCAACCGCGCGCGTCCCCAGCAAGCCCTCTTCGAAGTTGAAATCGAAGAAACGGTCAGCTTCGTCCTCGGCCGTGCGGTTCCAGCGCGAGCCTTCCATGATCTGGCGTCCCGCGAGCACCCCGGCATCGCATGCGTTCTGCAGCTTGCCGCGGACCAGATAGGCCACGCTCATGTCAAGCCCGCCTCCGATGATCGCGATCAGGGGCAGAAGCGCGGCCGCCACCATCAGAATGGTGTTGCCGTCGCGCTCGGCGATAAGGCGTTTGAGGAACGGCGGCATTGCCATGCTTCGGGACTCCGGCTTCACTAGTGACGCGTGGTTAATTCTCCATTTGTAAAGAATTCGATAAATTACAGATTAAGCGAAATAATTGGTGATGAACGCAGGTTTGGCCGGGTCGCTGTCGCCAGTTGCCGTCACGCTGTCAGAAGGTATGTCATCTGGCTCACGCCGTGATGGTCCGGGCTGTTTCGTACGGGGGCGGGGAGGGCGTGTAGACTGCGCCTCCCTTGCAGGCCATGCGTGTTTTCGGCGCGCCTTGGCCCATGCCGACCTTGACCGAACCGCCGCTTTTGCGTAAGGGCGCCCATCTCCTCCGGACACGGTTCGGGGGAACAGCATAGAGCTGAACACTGCACGTGTGTGGTTTTTGGTGGGTTTCCAGCCTCTTGATGGTGGAAGCCGGGATCCTTCCGGATTGCCTTATGGTCCGATTCGGTCCGCAAGCCGCCATGAAGCCCGCGAGCAGAGTAATCCGGTGCCAACTGGGCCGGGTGGAGTGTTTTTCGGCTCGCGCTGGATGCGGCGAAGCGCGCAGGTGTCTCGGTTCAGAGGCTGGCGCGCAATTTGCCGATATTCCGCGCGACGCGCTTACACTCTTCCTTTCCAGCCTTGCATCGGCCCTGAGACCCGGGGTGCGAAGGGTCCGTCCCGTGGCCCGGTTTGCGCCACGGTGCGGGCCGGATCCATCGCACTCCCATTTGAAAGAAGAGTATAGATGCCCACTATCAACCAGCTGATCCGCAAGGGTCGCGAGCCGCAGAAGGCCAAGTCCAAGGTCCCGGCCATGGAGCAGAACCCGCAGAAGCGTGGCGTCTGCACCCGCGTGTACACCACGACCCCGAAGAAGCCGAACTCGGCACTTCGCAAGGTCGCCAAGGTGCGTCTCACCAACAGCCGTGAAGTCATTTCGTACATCCCGGGCGAAGGCCACAACCTGCAGGAGCACTCGGTTGTGCTCATCCGCGGCGGCCGTGTGCGCGACCTTCCCGGTGTGCGTTACCACATCCTGCGCGGCGTGCTCGACACGCAGGGCGTCAAGGACCGCAAGCAGTCGCGCTCGAAGTACGGCGCCAAGCGTCCCAAGTGATCCGGCAGCGGTGCGTATCGCGCATCGCTCCATGACATTTCACGGTCGGTGGTGCGCTTCGGCGCCCGACCGCAAGAACAAGGAATTCAAAACGATGTCACGTCGTCGTCGTCCCGAGAAGCGGGAAATCCTGCCGGATCCGAAGTTTGGTGATCTGGTCCTGTCGAAGTTCATGAACAACCTCATGTACGACGGCAAGAAGTCGGCTGCCGAGCGTATCGTATATGGCGCGCTCGACACCATGGAAACCCGCGCCAAGGCCGATCCGGTCCAGCTGTTCCACGATGCCCTGAACAACGTGAAGCCGCAGATCGAGGTCCGCAGCCGCCGCGTCGGTGGTGCGACCTACCAGGTCCCCGTCGAAGTGCGTCCCGAGCGCGCCCAGGCCCTGGCCATCCGTTGGCTCATCTCGGCCGCCCGCGGCCGTCCCGAGACCACCATGTCGGCACGCCTTTCGGGTGAGCTCATGGATGCGGCGAACAACCGCGGCAACGCCGTGAAGAAGCGCGAAGACACGCACCGCATGGCGGACGCGAACCGCGCCTTCTCGCACTACCGCTGGTAAGACGCTTCGTGACGCGCCTTGGCACCGTTTCGGCGGCGTCATGGGCGCGTCACACTTTCAATTCAGGAGGCACGGGTTTATTTGGGCCCGCATCCGCCTCCAAACCCTCCTGCTAAGGAACCTGCACCATGGCACGTAGCCATCCGATCGAACGCTACCGCAATATCGGTATCATGGCGCACATCGACGCCGGCAAGACCACCACGACCGAGCGTATCCTCTACTACACCGGCAAGTCCTACAAGATCGGCGAAGTGCACGACGGCGCCGCCACCATGGACTGGATGGAGCAGGAGCAGGAACGCGGCATCACCATTACCTCGGCTGCCACCACCACCATGTGGAAGGCGGAAGACGGCGAAGGTGAAGAGCACCGCATCAACATCATCGACACCCCGGGCCACGTCGACTTCACCATTGAAGTTGAGCGTTCGCTGCGCGTCCTCGACGGCGCGGTCGCCGTGTTCGACGGCGTTGCCGGCGTTGAGCCGCAGTCGGAAACCGTGTGGCGTCAGGCTGACAAGTACGGCGTTCCGCGCATGTGCTTCGTGAACAAGCTCGACCGCACCGGCGCCGACTTCTACTACTGCGTCCAGTCGATCATCGACCGCCTCGGCGCGACCCCGCTGGTCCTGACCCTGCCGATCGGCGCCGAAGCCGACCTGTCGGGCGTCGTCGACCTCGTCAAGATGCGCGGCATCGTGTGGGAAAACGACGGCCTTGGCGCGTCGTTCAAGTACACCGACATCCCCGCGGACCTGGCCGACAAGGCTGCCGAATACCGCGAGAAGCTCCTTGAGACCGCCGTCGAGCAGGACGACGATGTCATGGAAGCTTACCTCGAAGGCACCGAGCCCGATGTCGACACGCTCAAGAAGCTGATCCGCAAGGGTACGCTCGAGCGCGCCTTCGTGCCCGTGCTGTGCGGCTCGGCGTTCAAGAACAAGGGCGTGCAGCCCCTGCTCGACGCCGTTGTCGACTACATGCCGAGCCCGATCGACGTTCCCGCGATCAAGGGCGTCCTGCCCGACAGCGAGGAAGAGCAGACCCGTCCCTCGAGCGACGATGCTCCGTTCTCGGCGCTGGCGTTCAAGATCATGAACGACCCGTTCGTCGGCTCGCTCACCTTCTGCCGTATCTATTCCGGCATGCTCACCAAGGGTTCGTACCTGAACTCGGTGAAGGACAAGAAGGAAAAGATCGGCCGCATGCTGCTCATGCACTCGAACAACCGTGAAGACATCGATCAGGCTTACGCCGGCGATATCGTCGCTGTTGCGGGTCTGAAGGAGACCACGACCGGTGACACGCTGTGCGCCGAGAAGGCTCCGATCATCCTCGAGCGCATGGAATTCCCCGAGCCCGTCATCGAGCTGTCGGTGGAGCCCAAGACCAAGGCCGACCAGGAAAAGATGGGCCTCGCCCTGTCGCGCCTGGCTGCCGAGGATCCCAGCTTCCGCGTCTCGACCGACCACGAATCGGGCCAGACCATCATCAAGGGCATGGGCGAGCTTCACCTCGACATCATCGTCGATCGCATGAAGCGCGAGTTCAAGGTCGAGGCCAACGTCGGCGCGCCGCAGGTGGCGTACCGCGAATACCTCGGCAAGCCCGTCGAGCTGGTCTACACCCACAAGAAGCAGTCGGGTGGTTCGGGTCAGTTCGCAGAAGTGAAGGTCAAGCTCACCCCGGGTGAGCGTGGTGCCGGCATCAACTTCGTCGACTCGGTGAAGGGCGGTAACATTCCGCGCGAATACATCCCGTCGGTCGAGAAGGGCATGCGCGAGACCGCCGAGACCGGCGCGCTCATCGGCTTCCCGATCGTCGACTTCGACATCGAGCTGATCGACGGTAAGTACCACGACGTCGACTCGTCGGCCCTGGCCTTCGAAATCGCCGGCCGTGGCTGCATGCGCGAAGCCGCGCAGAAGTCGGGCATCAAGATCCTCGAGCCGATCATGAAGGTCGAGGTTGTGACCCCGGAAGAGTTCATGGGCGACGTTATCGGCGACATGAACAGCCGCCGTGGTCAGATCCAGGGCACCGACAGCCGTGGTAACGCGCAGGTTGTCGAGGCCCACGTGCCGCTCGCCAACATGTTCGGCTACGTGAACCAGCTGCGTTCGTTCACCCAGGGACGCGCTCAGTACTCGATGATCTTCAGCCACTACGACGAGGTTCCGGCCAACGTCGCGGCAGAAGTGAAGGAGAAGCTTGCTTAAGAGCAAGAATGGTTCTAGGGGCGGCGCCTGCGATTCTGTGGGAGCCGCCTCGAATTCCCCAGATTCAAGTTCATTGTGAAAGAAGGTTTGTAAGATGGCCAAGGCAAAATTCGAGCGGAACAAGCCGCACTGCAACATCGGCACCATCGGTCACGTCGACCATGGCAAGACCACCCTCACCGCGGCGATCACCAAGGTTCTGGCAGAAGCCGGCTTCGGTGAAGCCGTCGACTTCGCCAACATCGACAAGGCTCCCGAAGAGCGCGAGCGCGGCATCACCATCTCGACCGCGCACGTCGAGTACGAGACCGCCAACCGTCACTACGCGCACGTCGATTGCCCGGGTCACGCTGACTACGTCAAGAACATGATCACCGGTGCGGCTCAGATGGACGGCGCCATCCTCGTGGTGAACGCTGCTGACGGCCCGATGCCCCAGACCCGTGAGCACATCCTGCTCGCCCGTCAGGTTGGCGTTCCGGCTCTCGTCGTGTTCCTCAACAAGGTTGACCAGGTCGACGACGAAGAGCTCCTCGAGCTCGTCGAAATGGAAGTCCGTGAGCTTCTCTCCTCGTACGACTTCCCGGGTGACGATATTCCCATCGTCAAGGGTTCGGCTCTGGCCGCTCTCGAAGGCCGTGACGACGAAATCGGCAAGGACAAGATCCTTGAGCTCATGGCTGCCGTCGACGAGTTCATCCCGCAGCCCCCGCGTCCGACCGACCAGAACTTCCTGATGCCCGTCGAAGACGTGTTCTCGATCTCGGGTCGTGGTACGGTTGTCACCGGCCGCGTTGAAACCGGCATCATCAAGGTTGGCGAAGAAGTCGAGATCGTCGGCATCCGCGACACCCAGAAGACCACCGTCACCGGCGTGGAAATGTTCCGCAAGCTGCTCGACCAGGGCGAAGCTGGCGACAACATCGGCGCCCTGATCCGTGGCCTGAAGCGCGACGAAGTCGAGCGTGGCCAGGTTCTCGCCAAGCCGGGCACCGTGACCCCGCACACCGAGTTCTCGGCTGAGGTCTACGTGCTCTCGAAGGACGAAGGTGGCCGTCACACCCCGTTCTTCGCGAACTACCGTCCGCAGTTCTACTTCCGCACCACCGACGTCACCGGCGAAGTGATCCTTCCCGAGGGCACCGAAATGGTGATGCCGGGCGACAACGTGACCATCTCGGTCAAGCTGATCGCGCCGATCGCCATGGACGAAGGTCTGCGCTTCGCAATCCGCGAAGGCGGCCGCACCGTCGGCTCGGGCGTTGTTGCCAAGATCACTGCCTAATCCGCAGGTCTTTGACGACTAACGTGATTGGCCCGGTCCTGCGCAAGCAGGGCCGGGCCTTCGCGTTTGCGGGGCTGTGGCTGCGAGTCGCGGGCAGCTCTTGAGGCTTCGTGAGTGGATGGCCGGGCCGCCCAGGTGCGCCTGGTGTGATCGCTTCGCAGCGGGGCTTGCCCGTGATAGAATCGTGCGCCGCCATGGCCTTGTTGGATATGGGCCGGGCAGGGCGCAGAAAATCGCAAATCAGGGCTTGCTAGAGCGCGCATCAGCGTGTAGTTGCGCGGCTCGAATTTAACAGGGCTTCGCGCCCTTTGGCTCTTTCTCATCGGTAGCAGGTACATGGAAGCTCAGAACATCCGCATTCGCCTCAAGGCGTTTGACCACCGCGTGCTCGACCAGGCGACTGGCGAAATCGCTGACACGGCCCGCCGCACCGGCGCGCTCATTCGGGGCCCCATTCCGCTGCCGACGAAGATCGAGAAGTTCACCGTGAACCGCGGTCCGCACATCGACAAGAAGTCGCGTGAGCAGTTCGAAGTCCGCACGTACAAGCGCCTGCTTGACATCGTGCAGCCGAACGCTGCCACCGTCGACGCTCTGATGAAGCTGGACCTCGCGGCCGGCGTGAACGTCGAGATCAAGCTGGCCTGATCCAGCTCGGGGTCGCCTCAGGTGACCCCGTCCGTCTTTCTGATCGGACGCTAAACGATCGGGCGAAATTCGGGCCTTCGGGTTCAGATAACCTTGTCGATCCACCGAGATCGGCTTTGCGCGGCAAGACGCGCAGAGACAGAGCCTCCAGCGCCTTCGGCCCGAGAGGACACAAGGGATACCTCTGGCTTCCTCCTTCGGGATGAAGCTGGGAATGCGTCCCCCGTCTCGTTTCCGCCGGGCCATTCGGGCCTTGAGCAGGGAACATTCCAGCCCGGACGGGGCATGCATCACATCATTGGGCTGGACACGCCTGTTCGGGATGGGCCCGGGCAGGCCTCTGTTGAGGAGACAGATCATGCGTACTGGCGTGATCGCCAAGAAAGTCGGGATGACCCGCCTTTTCCAGGAGGACGGCCGGCATGTGCCCGTGACCGTTCTGGCGCTGGAAGATTGCCAGGTGGTTTCGGTCCGCACCAACGATCGTGACGGCTACGTCGCGGTTCAGCTCGGTGCCGGCGAAGCCAAGCAGAAGAACGTTGCCAAGCCGCAGCGCGAGCACTTCGCCAAGGCGGAAGTTTCGCTCAAGATGCGCGTTGCCGAGTTCCGCGTCGCCGACGACGCGCTGCTCGAAGTCGGCTCGACCATCGCGGCCTCGCACTTCGTGCCCGGCCAGCTCGTCGACGTTGCCGGCCACACCCAGGGCAAGGGCTTTGCAGGCGCCATGAAGCGTTGGGGCTTCGGCGGTCTGCGCGCCACCCACGGTGTGTCGCTCTCGCACCGTTCGCACGGTTCGACGGGTAACCGTCAGGATCCGGGCAAGGTGTTCAAGAACAAGAAGATGGCCGGCCACATGGGCGACCGTCAGCGCACCCAGCAGAACCTCGAGATCGTCCGTGTGGACGACGAGCGCGGCCTGATCTTCGTCAAGGGCTCGGTCCCGGGCGCGAAGAATGCCTGGCTCACCGTTTCGGACGCCGTCAAGGTCGCCCGTCACGCCGAGGCTCCGTACCCCGCCGGCCTCAAGACGGCCGCCAACAGCAACGATTCGGCTGCTGACACCCCCGCGGAAGATACCGCGGCTGTCGAAGCGACCGAAGGCCAGGAGGGCTAAGTCGTGAAGGTTCAGGTCCTCAATATCGACGGTTCCGCCGGTAACGGCGACATCGAGCTGTCGGATGACGTGTTCGGCCTCGAGCCGCGCGCGGACATCCTGCACCGTGTCGTTACCTGGCAGATGGAAAACCGCCGCGGCATCGCCCGCGCCACCCGCGAACGTTCGGACGTTGCGCGCACCGGCAAGAAGTGGGGTCGCCAGAAGGGCGGCGGCACGGCTCGTCACGGTGACCGTGCAGCTCCCGTGTTCATCGGCGGTGGTAAGGCCCATGGTGCCCGTCGCCGTGAGTTCGGCCAGTCGCTGAACAAGAAGCTGCGCGCGCTGGGTCTCAAGATGGCGCTCTCCTCGAAGGCCAAGGCCGGTCTCGTCATCGTCGACACGCTCGACGTTGCCGACGCCAAGACCAAGGTCCTCGCCGGTCAGCTCGCCAAGGCGAACTTCGGCAAGAAGGTGCTCGTGATCGACGGTGAAGCCGTCAACGACAACTTCGCCAAGGCCGCTCGCAACCTCATCGGCGTGAACGTTCTCCCCGCCCAGGGCGCGAACGTCTACGACATCCTGAAGCACGACACGCTGGTGCTCACCCGCGCCGCTGTCGAAAAGCTGGAGGCGCGCTTCAATGGCTAAGACCGCTGCAGAAATCCGTCACTACGACGTGATCCTTGCACCGCACATCACCGAAAAGGCGACGCTTCTCTCCGAGAACAACGCGGTCGTCTTCAAGGTGGCCGGCGATGCGACCAAGCCCGAGATCAAGGCTGCCGTCGAGGCGCTGTTTGACCGCAAGGTCAAGAGCGTCAACACGCTGGTGACCAAGGGCAAGACCAAGCGCTGGCGCGGTAAGGACTACCGCCGCAGCGACGTGAAGAAGGCGATTGTCACGCTGGCCGAAGGTCAGCAGCCGATTGACATCACCGAAGGCGTACAGGGCTGATCCGATGGCACTCAAGCATTACAACCCGACCAGCCCCGCCCGCCGCGGCCTGGTCCTCGTCGACAAGTCGGCGCTGTGGAAGGGCAAGCCTGTCAAGGCTCTGACCGAAGGCAAGCGCAAGACCGGTGGCCGCAACAACAAGGGTCATGTCACGTCGCGTGGCATCGCCGGTGGTCACAAGCAGAAGTACCGTTACATCGACTTCAAGCGTCGCAAGTGGGACGTTGAAGGCACTGTCGAGCGGATCGAATACGATCCCAACCGCACCGCCTTCATCGCGCTCGTGAACTACGCCGATGGCGAACAGGCCTACATCATCGCTCCGCAGCGCCTTGCTGCTGGCGACAAGGTCATCGCCGCCGAGAAGTGCGACACGAAGCCGGGCAATGCCATGCTCCTGTCGCAGATGCCGGTCGGCACGATCTGCCACAACGTCGAGATGAAGCCGGGCAAGGGTGGCCAGATCGCCCGTTCGGCCGGTGCCTACGTCCAGGTCGTCGGTCGTGACCGCGGCCTGGTCATCGTGCGCCTCAACTCGGGCGAGCAGCGCTACCTGCGTGGCGACTGCATGGGCACGGTCGGTGCGGTGTCGAACCCCGACAACCAGAACCAGACCCTCGCCAAGGCAGGCCGCAAGCGCTGGATGGGCCGTCGCCCGCTGACGCGTGGTGTTGCCAAGAACCCGGTCGACCACCCGCACGGTGGTGGTGAAGGCCGCACCTCGGGTGGCCGTCATCCGGTTACTCCGTGGGGCAAGCCGACCAAGGGTGCCCGCACTCGCAACAACAAGCAGACGGACAAGATGATCATCCGTTCGCGCCACGCCAAGAAGAAGAGGTAAGACACGATGGCACGTTCCGTCTGGAAAGGCCCCTTCGTCGACCTGTACCTTCTCAAGAAGGCCGAGGTCGCGCAGGATGCCGGCAACCGCGCTGCTCCGATCAAGACCTGGTCGCGTCGCAGCACCATCCTTCCGCAGTTCGTTGGTCTGACGTTCAACGTCTACAACGGGCACAAGTTCATCCCGGTCTCGGTCAACGAGGACATGGTCGGCCACAAGTTCGGTGAATTCGCGCCCACGCGCTCGTTCCCGGGCCACGCTGCCGACAAGAAGGGCAAGCGCTAATGAGCAAGCAGGCAGCACCCCGCCGCGTCGGCGAAAAGGAAGCCCTGTCGGTCGGCACCACGATCCGTGGTTCGGCGCAGAAGCTCAATCTCGTCGCCGCCCTGATCCGTGGCAAGAAGGCTGAGGAAGCGATGAACATCCTCGCTTTCTCGAAGAAGGCCATGGCCGTGGACGCCCGCAAGGTTCTCGCTTCGGCGATCGCCAACGCGGAGAACAACCACAACCTCGACGTCGACGCTCTCGTCGTCGCCGAGGCGTCGGTCGGCAAGTCGATCACCATGAAGCGCTTCCACACCCGTGGTCGTGGCAAGAGCACCCGGATCCTCAAGCCGTTCTCACGTCTGCGGATCGTCGTTCGCGAAGTCGAGGAGGCCTGATCCATGGGTCATAAGAGCAATCCGATCGGTCTGCGTCTGCAGATCAACCGTACCTGGGACAGCCGCTGGTTTGCGGAAGGCCGGGACTACGGCAAGCTGCTTGAGGAAGACCTCAAGATCCGCAAGTTCATCCTTGAGAACGCGCCCCAGGCTGCGATCTCGAAGGTGGTCATCGAGCGTCCGGCCAAGCTGTGCCGCATCTCGATTTACGCGGCTCGTCCCGGTGTGATCATCGGCAAGAAGGGCGCGGACATCGAGAAGCTGCGCAAGAAGCTCTCGATCATGACCTCGAGCGAAGTGAAGCTGAACATCGTTGAAATCCGCAAGCCGGAAGTCGACGCCAAGCTGATCGCTCAGGGCATTGCGGACCAGCTGATCCGCCGCGTTGCCTTCCGTCGTGCGATGAAGCGCGCGATGCAGTCGGCCATGCGTCTGGGTGCCGAAGGCATCAAGATCATGTGCGGTGGCCGTCTGGGCGGCGCCGAAATCGCTCGCGTCGAGCAGTACCGCGAAGGTCGCGTGCCGCTTCACACCCTGCGTGCGAATATCGACTATGCCGAAGCCGAGGCGCTGACCGCCTACGGTATCATCGGCATCAAGGTCTGGGTCTTCAAGGGTGAGATCCTGGGCCACGACCCGACGGCGCAGGACCGGCTGATGATGGAGGCTCAGACCTCCGGCGTCCGCCCGGCGCGCTGAGGCTTAGGATAGAGTAAGCACCATGCTGCAACCGAAAAAGACCAAGTTCCGCAAGGCTTTCAAGGGCAAGATCAAGGGCGCTGCCAAGGGCGGCACCGATCTGAACTTTGGCTCCTACGGCCTCAAGGCTCTCGAGCCGGAACGCATCACCGCCCGCCAGATCGAAGCGGCTCGCCGCGCGATCACGCGTCACATCAAGCGCCAGGGTCGCCTCTGGATCCGCGTCTTCCCCGACGTGCCGGTTTCGAAGAAGCCTGCTGAAGTCCGTCAGGGTAAGGGCAAGGGTTCGGTGGAATACTGGGCCGCGCGTGTGAAGCCGGGCCGTATCCTGTTCGAGCTGGACGGCGTTGCCGGCCCGCTCGCCGCTGAGGCTTTCAGCCGCGCTGCGATGAAGCTTCCCATCAAGACCAAGGTCGTTGCCCGTCTCGGCGACACCTCGCACCTGGAGGGTTAATTCATGGCTGCCAAGACTGAAGACTTCCGCGCCAAGACCGACGACCAGCTCACTGAAGAGCTGGTCGCTCTGAAGCGCGAGCAGTTCAACCTTCGTTTCCAGGCCGCCACGAGCCAGCTCGAGGCACCGGCCCGGATCAAGGAGGTCCGTCGCAACATCGCCCGCATCAAGACGCTCCAGGCTGAGCGTTCGGCTGCGGCGAAGTAAGGAGGAAACACGATGCCCAAGCGTATTCTGATCGGTACCGTCGTTTCCGACAAGACCGACAAGACCGTTACCGTACTCGTCGAGCGCCGCGTGAAGCACCCGCTTTACGGCAAGATCATTCGTCGCTCGAAGAAGTATGCCGCCCACGACGAAGAGAACGCGTACCACATTGGTGATCGCGTCCGCATCGAGGAAACCAAACCGATCTCAAAGTCGAAGACCTGGAAGGTTCTCGACACGTTGCAGGCCGGAAAGGGTGTTGCCATCGAGGCTAATCTCGACGTAGAGGCCGCCAACTGATTTGAGACGCCCCCGGCTTAACCGCCGGGGGAGCTTTTTTGGAACTGCCGGACTGGTTCCGGCAAGCCGTTGAGAAGGAACCGGATCAATGATCCAGATGCAATCCAATCTCGACGTCGCGGACAACAGCGGCGCGAAGCGCGTCCAGTGCATCAAGGTGCTGGGTGGCTCGAAGCGTCGTTTCGCAGGCGTCGGCGACATCATCGTGGTGTCGGTAAAGGAAGCGCAGCCGCGCGCGCGCGTCAAGAAGGGCGACGTGCACCGTGCTGTCATCGTGCGCACCCGTAAGGACGTTCGTCGTCCCGACGGCAGCGTCATCCGCTTCGACAGCAACGCTGCCGTGCTCATCAACAAGAGCGAGGAGCCGATCGGCACCCGTATCTTCGGCCCCGTGGTTCGCGAGCTTCGCGGCAAGGGCTTCATGAAGATCATCTCGCTTGCTCCGGAGGTGCTGTAATGGCTGCCGCGAAGATCAAGAAGGGTGACCAGGTCGTCGTTCTGTCGGGCAAGGATAAGGGCCGTACCGGCGCTGTTCTCCAGGTCATGCCCAAGGACGGCAAGGTCGTGGTCGAGGGCGTGAACGTCGCCACCCGCCACCGCAAGCCGACCCAGCAGAACCCGCAGGGCGGCATCGAGCGCAATCCCGCTCCGATGGCGATCAGCAAGGTCGCGGTTGCCGTTGACGGCAAGCCGACCCGCGTTCGCTTCGAAGAGAAGGACGGCAAGAAGGTCCGTGTGGCTGTGAAGACCGGGGAGACCATCGATGGCTGATAAGTACACCCCGCGTATGCGTTCGAAGTACGATGCGGAAATCGTCAAGGCGATGACCGAAAAGTTCGGCTACAAGAACGTGATGGAAGTGCCTTCGATCGAGAAGATCACGCTCAACATGGGCGTGGGCGAGGCGAGCCAGGACAAGAAGAAGGTCCAGACCGCCGCGGCCGAAATGGAAAAGATTGCCGGCCAGAAGCCCGTGATCACCAAGGCCCGCAAGTCGATCGCGCAGTTCAAGCTGCGTGAAGGCATGCCCATCGGTTGCAAGGTTACCCTGCGCCGCGAACGCATGTTCGAATTCCTCGATCGCCTCATCACGATCGCGATGCCCCGCATCCGCGACTTCCGTGGTCTGAACGCCAAGTCGTTCGACGGCCGCGGCAACTACGCGATGGGCCTGAAGGAGCAGATCATCTTCCCCGAGATCAGCTACGATCAGATCGAGAAGGTGCGTGGCATGGACATCATCGTCACCACCACCGCCAAGACCGACGAAGAAGCACGCGAACTGCTGCGTCTTTTCGGTTTCCCGTTCCCGGTTGAAGAAGCCGCGGAAGAGAAGGAGGCGGCGTGAGCCGCCGCTGAGGAAGAGAGCTTAAGTCCATGGCGAAACTGAGTTCCGTGAACAAGAACGAGCGTCGTAAGAAGCTCGTCAAGAAGTACGCTGGTAAGTACGAACGCCTCAAGGCGATTGCCGATGACACCTCGCTCGACGAAACCGAGCGTCTCATCGCCCGCCTGAAGCTGGCCGAGATCCCGCGCAACGGCAACCCGACCCGGGTTCGCAACCGCTGCGCCACGACCGGTCGTCCGCGTGGTTACTACCGCAAGTTCGGCCTGTGCCGCGTTGAGCTGCGTGATCTTGCCAACAAGGGCATGATCCCCGGCGTGACCAAGTCGAGCTGGTAAGGGATACATAAGCAATGGCTATGACCGATCCCCTGGGTGATATGCTCACCCGCATCCGCAACGGCCAGCAGGCGAAGAAGGACTCCGTCCTTTCCCCCGCCAGCAAGCTGCGTGCGCGCGTGCTCGAAGTTCTCCAGCGTGAGGGCTATATCCGCGGCTACAGCGATGACACCACCGGTGCTCACCCGCAGCTGCGCATCGAGCTGAAGTACTTCGAAGGCGAGCCCGCTATCAAGCACATCGCTCGCGTCTCCAAGCCTGGCCGCCGCGTCTACTCGGGTTCCAAGGAACTCCCGGTTGTGCGCAATGGCCTTGGCATCACCATCGTCTCGACGCCCAAGGGCGTGCTCTCGGATGCCGAAGCACGTGCCGACAACGTCGGTGGCGAAGTGCTGGCGGAGGTGTTCTGATGAGCCGCATTGGTAAGAGGGCGGTTGCTATTCCGGCCGGCGTTACCGCCAAGCTCGAAGGCGACGTGCTGACCGTGAAGGGCCCCAAGGGTACGCTTGAAATGGGCGTGTCCGACCAGGTGACCTACACCGTCGAAGAAGGTTCGGTTGGCGTTTCGCCGATCAACCAGTCGAAGGTGGCTCGCAGCCACTGGGGCATGCAGCGCACGCTCGTCGCCAACCTCGTTGGCGGCGTGACCGAAGGTTACTCGAAGGTCCTTGAACTCAAGGGCGTCGGCTACCGCGCACAGGTCCAGGGCAAGAAGCTCAAGCTTCAGCTCGGCTACTCGCACGATGTCGACATCGACATCCCGGAAGGTATCGAGATCAAGGCGCCGGATAACACCACCGTCGAGATCTCGGGCATCGACAAGCAGAAGGTCGGCCAGATCGCGGCCGAGATTCGTCGCTGGCGCAAGCCCGAACCCTACAAGGGCAAGGGCATCAAGTACCGCGGCGAGTACATCTTCCGCAAGGAAGGGAAGAAGAAGTAATGGCAAAGCTTTCCCTTTTCCAGCGCCGCCGTCAGCGCGTGCGCACCGCCCTTCGCGCGTCGGCTTCGGGCCGTCCGCGTCTTTCGGTGCACCGCACCGGACGTCACATCTACGCCCAGATCATCGACGATGCGCAGGGCCGTACGGTCGCTGCTGCCAACACGCTTGGCGGCAAGGGCGCTGACACCGATGCCGCCATCCGCGTGGGCAAGGAACTCGCCGAGGCCGCCAAGAAGGCGGGCATCACTTCGGTCGTGTTCGATCGCGGCGGCTTCCTCTATCATGGTCGCGTCAAGGCGCTGGCCGATGCCGCCCGCGAAGGCGGGCTGGAGTTCTGAGCATGGCTGACGAAAACACCAACACCACCAGCAGTGAGCAGCCCATCGCGGCTGACAACCCGCAGGGCGGTGCTCCCCAGGAGCAGCGCGAGAGCCGTGATGGCGGTCGTGGTCGTGGCGGCCGTGGCCGTGGCGAGCGCGGTGGCCGTGGCCGTCGTGACGACCGTCGTGGCCGTCGCGATGACGAGGAGCAGGGCGAAGAGCTGATCGAGAAGCTGGTTCACATCAACCGCGTCTCGAAGACCGTCAAGGGCGGTAAGCGCTTCGGTTTTGCCGCACTCGTCGTCGTGGGTGACGGCAAGGGCCGCGTCGGCTTTGGCCATGCCAAGGCTCGCGAGGTTCCCGAGGCAATCACCAAGGCAACCGCTTCGGCCAAGAAGAAGATGATCCGCGTCGCTCTGAAGGAGGGTCGTACCCTCCATCATGACGGCAAGGGCCACTTCGGTGCGGGCCGCGTCAATGTCCGTACGGCTCCGGCCGGTACCGGCATCATCGCCGGCGGTCCGATGCGCGCCGTGTTCGAGAGCCTGGGCGTCGCTGACGTCGTGACCAAGTCGGTCGGCACCTCGAACCCGTACAACATGATCCGCGCCACCTTCGACGCCCTGACCGACCAGTCCTCGCCGAAGGCGGTGGCTCAGCGTCGTGGCAAGAAGGTCTCCGACCTCCTGGGTCGTGGCGGTGCGAGCGAAGCTGAGGCCGAGGCCGCAGCTGAAGCCATCGTGGAGTAAGCGACAATGGCCAAGATCAAGATCAAGCAGATCGGTTCGCCGATCCGTCGCCCCGAGAGCCAGAAGAAGATCCTCATCGGTCTCGGCCTCGGCAAGATGCACCGCGTTGTCGAGCTCGAGGACACCCCCGAGGTTCGTGGCGCGATTGCCAAGCTCCCGCACATGGTAGCCGTGGTCGACTGACCTGGCTGCCGCTCCTTCGGGAGCCGCGAGTTGAAGATTGAAAGGGCTCCGGTGCTTGGCATCGGGGCCCTTTTCGCATGGGCTTGTCGGGTAGGGGCGCGATGTACCTTTCATTCAGGGGCACCTGTGCTATGCGCTCATGCCTTCCACTCGTCCTCCCGGGATGTCTTTCAGATGGTAAAGCCTGCATCGATGTTACGTGGCCTGCTGGGATCGGTTTCTGCGCGCCGATGTGCGTTGGCGGGTGCAGTGGTGCTTGGTCTGGGCGCATGTAGCGCAGATCCGCCTGGTTCTGACGGAGGCCTTGTCCCCGAGGGCGAGGCTGTGGCCGCGTGCAACGATTTTCGTGCGGATCCCAAGGTGCTGACTTCGATGCGCGCCGGGGACATCGCGCTGCGCAAGGCGCTGGCCTCGGGCGCCAGGCCCGATCCTGTCGTGGAGGCGGTCAGCGCAATTGCGCGCGGTGATTTTCGCCTTGCTGCGGCAACGACGCCGCAGGGTGTCTCGCTCGACCTCTACAACGCGCAATGTCGACTTCTGGGCCGTCCGGCGGCCTGGTCGATCCGGGCACTGGCGTTCGTGCCGGATCTTGCCGCCGCCGAGGGCAGGGGGGCAGATGTCCCCGCCACGGCCTTCGGGCGACAGTACAATGCGGCCCTTATGGCCGATCCGCATTATCCCTATCGCGATATCTGCCGCCCCGTTGCAGATGTCGGACCTGAACCCGAGATCCGGCCGGAAGAACCGATTTCGCAGCCTTACGGTTTTGCCGATCTTCAGTCGGGCGAGGCGGTGGACACGATGGGCTATGCCGCGCGCCACAATGCCGTGAGTCAATTGCGCCGGCTTGTCGCTGAGCGCCCGCAGGATATCGACAAGCCCGACATGTTCGGGCTGACGCCGCTTGCCTGGGCTATTGCCTATCAGCGCTGGCGGACAGCCGACGTCCTGATTGAGGCCGGCGCAAGTCCGACAGGGGCGAGTTGTCAGACCGCGATTGATCGCCAGTCGCCCCTCCAGGTCGCGCGTCTCATGCGCTGGACGGACATGATCGGACGTCTGCGTTCGTATGTCAGCGAGGAGGAATTCGCCAGCCTGCGTCAGAACCCGCGCTATGACGATGCGAGCCTGGCGGACTTCAACCGCGCGTTTTTCCAGATCAAGCACCGCTATGACCCGATTCTGCGGCAGCGTCGTTTCTCGCGTTACGAGCTGCAGTTCGCCATTGATGAGGCTGGCAATTCGACGAGCTGTGAACTGGTGCCTGCATCGAATTCGGCCGAATTCGATGCCGAACTGTGCGAAGTTGCGATGAAGGTCGTGCGCTGGACCCCAGCGCGTGACGCGTTCGCGACCACGGTTCCGGGCGATGCCAAGCTGGTCTTTGGCCTCGGCAAGTAGTCGGGCATGCGCGAATAGGGGGTGACAGGCGCCCCCCTTTCGCCTATGGGGCCCGCTTCCCATCCAGCGCGATGAAAAGCGAAAGCGAGTGCAGACTATGAATCTTAACGATCTCCGTGACAACGCCGGTGCCCGCCACCGCCGCATGCGTGTCGGCCGTGGTATCGGTTCGGGCAAGGGCAAGACCTCGGCACGTGGTCAGAAGGGCCAGAAGAGCCGTTCGGGTGTTGCCGTCAAGGGTTTCGAAGGCGGCCAGATGCCGCTTCACATGCGCCTTCCGAAGCGCGGCTTCACCAACGCGAAGTTCACCAAGGACTACGCGGAAGTGAACCTGGGCATGGTCCAGAAGGCGATCGACGCCGGCAAGCTCGACATCTCGGGCACCGTCGATCACGCCGCGCTCAAGGGCGCTGGCCTGGCCCGTGGCGGCAAGGACGGCGTGCGTCTCCTGGGCAAGGGTGAACTCACCGCCAAGGTCGAATTCAACGTTGCTGGCGCTTCGAAGGGCGCCGTGGAAGCCGTTGAAAAGGCTGGCGGCAAGGTGATCCTGCCTGCCAAGGAAGCCGCTTCGGCCTGATTCGCCACAGTGCGGTAACGCAATAGAGGAGGGCGGAGCGCGGCGCGTTTCGCCCTCTTGTGCGTTTCGCCACGGCGGTACTGGCGCGAATCATGTGGGTTTCGCGTCCCGTTGGTGGCACGGAGGGTTTCCGCCCTCCTACGAATGTCTATATGGACGGACTGGAACGCGGGTTCGACAAGGATGCTCTCAGCAGCTAAGGCCGAATCCGAACACGCTATTCGAGGCTTCTACAACTCATGGCTTCCCGTGCCGACAATATCGCCAGCTCGCTGAGCCTGAGCAATTTCTCCAAGGCTACCGAGCTGAAGAAGCGCATCTGGTTCACGATCGGTGCGCTTATCGTTTTCCGTTTCCTGAGCTTTGTGCCGCTGCCGGGCGTCGACGCCCGCATTCTCAGCGAGCTCTACAGCCAGACGCAGGGCGGTATCCTCGACCTGTTCAACACCTTCTCGGGTGGCTCGCTCTCGCGCATGAGCCTGATTGCGCTTGGCGTCATGCCCTACATCACGGCCTCGATCGTGGTGCAGCTGGCCGCTTCGCTTCATCCCGCGCTCATGGCGCTGAAGAAGGAAGGTGAGGCTGGTCGCAAGAAGCTGAACCAGTACACCCGCTATGGCACGGTTGGCCTCTGCGCCATCCAGGGCTACTTCCTGGCCGTGAGCCTGGAAGCCTATGGCGCCTCGAGCGGTCTTCCCGCCGTTGTCGATCCGGGCATCCTGTTCCGCATTGGCGCGGTCATCAGCCTGGTTGGTGGCACGATGTTCCTGCTGTGGCTGGGTGAGCAGATCACCTCGCGCGGCATCGGCAACGGTGTGTCGCTGATCATCATGGCTGGTATCGTCGCGCAGATGCCGACGTTTGCCTCGAACCTGGGGCAGGCCTACTCGGCCGGAGACACCGGTTCGCTGCTCATCATGTTCCTGATCGCGCTCATCGTCGCGATGATCCTGCTGATCTGCTTCTTCGAGCGCGCCCAGCGCCGCTTGCTGATCCAGTATCCCAAGCGCGCGACCCAGCGCGGCATGATGCAGGCAGATCGCAGCCACCTGCCGCTGAAGATCAACACCGCGGGCGTGATCCCTCCGATCTTCGCGAGCTCGCTGCTGCTGCTGCCGCTCACCATCACCCAGTTTGCTGGCAATTCGCTGCAGCCGGACTCGACGATGGGCAAGGTCGTAGTGTCGCTGAACCAGTACCTGGGGCACGGCAAGCCGCTCTACATGCTGTTCTATGCAGCCGGCATCATCTTCTTCAGCTTCTTCTACACCGCGGTTGTCTTCAATCCGGAAGAGACGGCGGAGAACCTCAAGAAGAACGGTGGCTTCATTCCGGGCATTCGTCCGGGCAAGAACACGGCGAACTATCTGGACTACGTGCTCACCCGCGTGACGGTGATCGGTGCGGCCTACCTCACGGCGGTATGCTGCATCCCTGAGTGGTTCCTGGCCCAGACCGGCCTTCCGCTGCTGTTCATGGGCGGCACCAGCCTGCTGATCGTTGTCAACGTGACTGTGGACACCATCACGCAGATCCAATCGCACCTGCTGGCGCACCAGTACGGCGATCTCATAAAGAAGGCGAAGCTGAAAGGTCGCATGCGCTGAGCGCAGGCGTTCGCCAAAACGTAGAACTGAGGGGGTTACGCGTGAATATCATTCTTCTTGGGCCGCCGGGGGCGGGCAAGGGAACGCAGGCACAGCGCCTGGTTGAGCGCCATGGCATGCGCCAGCTTTCGACCGGCGACATGCTGCGCGCCGCGGTCAAGGCGGGAACGCCGACCGGGCTTGAGGCCAAGGCGATCATGGAGCGGGGCGAACTCGTGTCGGACGCCATCGTCTCGGCGCTGATCGGTGACGAGCTTGATGCGATGGGCTCGGACACGGGCGCCATCTTCGATGGCTATCCGCGTACGGCGGCCCAGGCTGAAGCGCTCGACGGCATTCTTGCCGAGCGCGGGCGCAAGCTCGATCACGTGATCGAACTGGGTGTCGACGAGGAAGCTCTGGTTGAGCGCATCACGGGGCGCTTCACCTGCGCGGCCTGTGGCAAGGGGTATCACGACAGCTTTGAGCAGCCGAAGGTCCCGGGTACCTGCGACAAGTGCGGTGGCACCGAATTCAAGCGCCGTCCGGATGACAACGCCGACACCGTGCGTACGCGCCTCGCCGAATACCGTGCCAAGACTGCTCCGATCCTGCCGATCTATGAAGAGCGGGGGATTGTCGCCAAGGTCGACGGGATGGCGGACATGGACGATGTGACGGCTTCCATCGAAGGCGTCTTCGCCAAGTAAGCTTAGAAAAAGAAGCCGGGGCGAATGTCTCGGCTTTTTTTCTGGCCTTCGTTCGTCTTTGTCGTCAAGACTAAGGGCTGCATGAATATCTCGCGTTTCCATCGCTACACTGTTGTCCTCGCCACGGCCCTGATAGGCCTGTGCGCACCTCATCTGGCTCAAGCCAAGGTTGCCGAGGCCAATACGCGTGGCTTCGTCGTGCGCCACATGGTCGAGATTCCCTCTGGTGTGGACAAGACCTGGGAGACGGTGCTGGACCCTGCCGAGTGGTGGGATTCGGCGCACACCTGGTCCGGGGATGCCGCCAATCTCTCTATCGATCCCAGAGCGGGTGGCTGCTTTTGCGAATTGCTGCCCCATGACGCATCGCCGCGCGCCGCGCCCAAGGGCAGTGTCGAGCATATGCGGGTGGTCTATATCGAGCGTCCGCGACTGCTGCGCATGACAGGCGCGCTAGGGCCGCTGCAGTCCGAAGCGGTGAACGGGACGCTGACGATCCAGCTCAAGCCCCGGGGTGGGGAAGGGCAAGATACGGTTCTGCTCCTCGAATACGTTGTGGGCGGCTATATGCGCCAGCCTGTCGAGGCGATGGCCGGATCAGTCGACGCGATGCTCGGTGCGCAGCTTGAGCGGCTGACCTCGGAACTCGGTGGCGCTTTTGCGAGGGCCTTTCCGGGCGGCGACCTCGGCCTTGATCCCGTGCCCGACACGGATGCCAAGGAGAACGCCGATGCCGAAGAGGCGCCGGATGGCGTTGAGCCGCTGGCGCCCGAGCCCCCCGAAGGTGAGGTAATCGAGCGTTGAGCGTGCAAGAAGAACAATCCTTTGCGCGAGGTGCGCTTTGACGCGAGGGTCCTTCCGAGGTATAATCCATCCATTGCTTGATCGGGCTGCGCATATCTTGGCGCAAGGCCCGCAATTCGTGTCGGCTGCATTGACAGGTCGTCCGAATCGTTTTAAGCGCCCCCTTCACTCGACAGAATCGCTGCGTCCGGTTGGTCTGGCTTTGAGTAAGTCGCCTGCCGGTCGTTTCGCGTTTGTGGATCGGGTGGTTCGTTTCAGCGTTGAGATAGGGGAGCGGCGACGCACCCCTGTGGAGCAGGAGATTTAAGTGGCTCGTATTGCCGGGGTAAACATCCCCACCAACAAGCGCGTGATCATCGCGCTCACCTACATCCACGGTATTGGTCGCACCAAGGCCGTCGCGATTGCCGACAAGCTCGGCATTGATCACACCCGTCGCATCCAGGATCTTTCGGACGCCGAAGTGCTCCAGATCCGCGAAACCATCGATGCCGATCACCTCGTGGAAGGTGATCTTCGTCGCGAAACCGCGATGAACATCAAGCGTCTGATGGACCTCGCCTGCTACCGTGGCCTGCGTCACCGCAAGGGTCTTCCGGTCCGTGGCCAGCGCACGCACACCAATGCGCGCACCCGCAAGGGTAAGGCCAAGCCGATCGCCGGCAAGAAGAAGTAAGCACGGGAACCTTAAAGGTTTTCGGTTTCCCGCAGCGACTATTCGACAGGATACACGAACATGGCACGCGAACCCCAGCGCATTAAGCGGCGCGAGCGCAAGAACATCACGAGCGGCATTGCCCACGTCAACGCCAGCTTCAACAACACCATGGTGACCATCACCGACGCCCAGGGCAATGCGATCAGCTGGTCCTCGGCCGGTATGATGGGCTTCAAGGGCAGCCGTAAGTCGACCCCGTACGCCGCTCAGGTGGCCGCGGACGACGCCGGCAAGAAGGCCGCCGAGCACGGCGTCCGCACCCTCGAGGTCGAAGTCAAGGGCCCGGGTTCGGGTCGTGAGAGCGCGCTTCGCGCCCTCCAGGCTGTCGGCTTCACCATCACGTCGATCCGCGACGTGACCCCGATCCCGCACAACGGCGTTCGTCCTTCGAAGCGCCGCCGCGTCTGATCGACCTTTTTGCGGGCGGCGAACCGGTCGTCGCCCGTTTTCAGGAGCGTTTCATGGGCTCATTTTCAATGGGCTCCTGGGCGCAACCGCCATCGTAATCCCAGGGGAAGTCCATGACTGTCAACATCAAGAACTGGCAGGAACTCAAGAAGCCGAACAGCCTTGAGATCAAGCCGGGACCCGACCCCAAGCTGAAGGCAACGTTCGTTGCCGAACCTCTCGAGCGCGGTTTTGGTCTTACGCTCGGTAACGCGCTGCGGCGCGTTCTTCTGTCTTCGCTGCAGGGCGCTGCGATCACCTCGATCAAGATCGAGAACGTGCTGCACGAATTCTCGTCGCTGGCCGGTGTGCGTGAAGACGTCACCGACATCGTCCTGAACGTGAAGCAGATCGCCCTCAAGATGCAGGGTGAAGGCCCCAAGCGTCTCCAGCTCTCGGCCACTGGCCCGGCGCAGGTGAAGGCGGGCGACATCGCCGTTTCGGGCGACATCGAGGTCATGAACAAGGACCTCGTGATCTGCACGCTCGACGAGGGTGCGGTCCTGAACATGGAACTCACCGCGGACACCGGCAAGGGCTATGTACCCGCCGTCGGTAACCGTCCGGTTGACGCGCCGATCGGTCTCATCCCGGTCGACTCGCTTTACTCGCCGGTTCGCCAGGTGAGCTACAAGGTCGAGAACGCCCGCGTTGGCCAGGAGCTCGACTACGACAAGCTCAGCCTGACCGTTGAAACCGACGGCACAGTGGCTCCCGAAGATGCTGTGGCCTACTCGGCCCGCATCCTGCAGGACCAGCTGGCGCTGTTCGTCCACTTCGAGGACATTGCTCCCGTGGGTCAGCCCGCGATGGTCGGCATGGCCGCGGGTGGTACGCAGAGCCAGGAAGAGAGCGACACCAACCAGCTCAACCGTTACCTTCTCAAGAAGGTCGACGAACTGGAACTGTCGGTCCGCTCGGCCAACTGCCTCAAGAACGACAACATCATCTACATCGGCGACCTGGTCCAGAAGACCGAAGCCGAGATGCTGCGCACGCCGAACTTCGGCCGCAAGTCGCTCAACGAGATCAAGGAAGTTCTCTCCTCGATGGGTCTGCGCCTCGGCATGGACATCCCGGGCTGGCCGCCCGAGAACATCGAAGAGATGGCCAAGAAGCTGGAGCAGGAACTGCTCGGCTGATCGGCTTTCCCGATACCGTATTGAAGAGGCCCTGCAGGAGACTGCGGGGCCTTTTTCTTTGGAAGTTTGAAGACAGTCGGCACCGGGCGGGTTGGCCTCCCAATCCCACGGCACGCCCTACTTGTCGGTGGGCACATGCATTGGCGGGGTGAGGTGCGCTCGACAGTCGACAGGGTCAAGGGATGGTAAATCCCTTGGATGCTTCTTTCGCTCTTTGCCTCATTTCATTTTTCATCTAGAACATAAAAAGAACAAGTGGAGAGAGCCATGGCCCGCCTGAACTACGTCGAACTGCCGGTGCGCAATGTGCCTGGCCAGAAGGAATTCTACGAGGCGACTTTCGGGTGGTCCTTCTCCGACTTCGGTCCGGACTATGCGTCGACGATGACAGGTGATGTCGACATGGGCCTCAACGGCGATGCGGCGCAGTGGACGGCGCAGATGCTCCCCGTGATCCAGGTCGACGACCTGGAGGAGACCCTTGCGCGGGTGCAGGCGGCAGGCGGCGTCGTTACGTTGCCGATTTTCGCCTTCCCGGGCGGCCGCCGCTTCCACTTCCGCGATCCGCATGGCCACGAACTGGCGGCGATGGTGGCTTATGGGGAAGGCGTGTAGGAAATGGCCTCCCGGATTCGCACGAATCCTTGACTCTCGCCCGAAAATCCGCATTAGGGCCGTTCTTCGCGGGTACCCGTGAGAAGGTTTTGGGCGGTGGCCTTGTCCACATCGCCCGGCGGGCAGTACCTAACCGGCTGCCTGACGAACAGGAAGATGACCCATGCGTCACAAGTATTCCGGCCGTAAGCTGCAGCGCAAGTCCGGCCACCGCGCCGCCCTTCTGCGCAACATGGCCGCAGCCCTGATCAAGCACGAGCAGATCCAGACCACCACGCCCAAGGCGAAGGAACTGCGTCCCTACATCGAAAAGCTGATCACGCTTGCCAAGCACGGTGGCCTGTCCAACCGTCGCCTCGCGCACGCCAAGATCATGGACGATGCCCAGGAAAAGAAGCTGTTCGAGGTTCTGGCAGAGCGTTACGCTGGCCGTCCCGGCGGCTACACCCGCATCATCAAGGCAGGCTACCGCGCTTCGGACGCCGCGCCGATCGCGATCATCGAACTCGTCGACCGTGACGCCGAGGCCAAGGGCCAGGATTCGGGCCCGGTCATGAACGAGGCCGAAGACTACGCCGAAGCGTAAGGCTTGGGGCAGGGCCTCCCGGTCCTGTTGAAAAGCAAAGATACGTCCGATTTTTCGAAATTGACGGAGGCGGCCGCGAGATGCACTCTCGCGGCCGCCTTTTCTTTTGGGCGCGACGTATCTTCCCGGGAGTTCTTCTTTTTCATGCGCAATATCCTTCGTTGGACGACAGCCCTGTCGGTCCTCGCGGCCTCACCTGTTTTCGCAAACGAGCTGACCGACACGAACTATCCCGAGACCCGGCGCGGCGACGTTGTCGAGACGCTGTTCGGGGAAGAGATTGCCGACCCCTACCGCTGGCTTGAAAACGATGTGCGCGAGGACAAGGAAGTCGCTGACTGGGTGGCCCTTCAGAGCGCCTTCACGGATAGTTATCTGAAGCAATTGCCGCAGCGGGGCTGGTTCGAGGAGAAGGTGCGCGGCCTTCTTGATTTCGAGCGCTTCGGGCTCCCGGAGAAGGCGGGGAAGCGCTATTTCTACACGCGCAACTCAGGGCTCCTGAACCAGTCGCAGCTGTTCGTGCGCGATGGGTTGGAGGGCGAGCCGCGCCTGCTGATAGATCCCAACGCCTGGGCGAGCGATGGGGCGACGGCGCTGTCGGGATGGACGCCGTCGAAAGAAGGTTCCTACCTTCTTTATAGCGTGCAGGATGGCGGCAGCGACTGGCGTATTCTTCATGTCCTCGACGTGGCGACCGGCAAGGTCCTTGAGGACGAGATCCGCTGGGTCAAGTTCTCGGACCTGGCCTGGGTGGGCGAGAAGGGTTTCCTCTATTCGCGCTATCCCGCGCCGGGTGAGGGCGAGGCCTTCCAGAGCGCCAATTACGACCACACGGTCTATTACCATGAACTGGGGACCCCGCAGTCGCAGGACGTGGTGGTCTACCGCACGCCCGAGCATCCCGAATACAACCACTCGGTCACCGCGACGCAGGATGGGCACTGGGCGATCGTCACCAGCAGCATTGGCACGGATGCGCGTTTCGAGATCCACGCGATTGATCTGACCAGCAAGGACTGGACGCCGCGCGTGGTCGTCGGTGGCTTCGACGACGCCTGGGAACTTGTCGAAGGCATGGGCGACAAGCTTTGGTTCGTGACCAACAAGGATGCGCCGCGCAAGCGCCTCGTCCAGATCAATCTGGGCGGCAAGACGCCCAAGATGCAAGAGGTCGTGCCCCAGGCCGAGGACATCCTCGAGCGCGCGGGTATCGTGGGCAACCGCCTTGTCCTCAACTACATGCGCGATGCGGCAAGCCATGCGGTCATCGTGGGCCTTGATGGCAAGAGCGCGCAGGAGTTCTCGCTCAGCGGGATCGGGACGGCCTCGGGCTTCCACGGCAAGCCGGGCGATCCTGAGACGTTCTATTCCTTCACCAGCTTCAACCGCCCGCCTTCGATCTTCCGCATGAACATCGAGACGGGCGAAACCACGCCGTTTGCCGAGCCGGAGATGGACTTCGATCCCGAAGACTTCGCCATCGAGCAGCGCTTCTACGCCTCTAAGGACGGCACGAAGGTTCCGATGTTCATCGTGCGCCGCAAGGACGTGGTCGCCGCCGGCAATCCGGTCCCGACGCTGCTCTACGGCTATGGCGGTTTCGACATCGCACTCACGCCGGGCTTCTCGGCCTCGCGGATGGCTTGGATCCAGGCGGGCGGGGCCTATGTCCTGGCGAACCTGCGCGGGGGCGGCGAGTATGGCCGTGCCTGGCACGATGCCGGACGGCGCGAGAACAAGCAGAATGTCTTCGATGATTTCATTGCGGCGGGCGAGTACCTGAAGGCGCAGGGGATCACGAGCGAGGACGGGCTGGCGATCAACGGCGGCTCGAACGGTGGCCTCCTGGTCGGCGCGGTGACGAACCAGCGCCCGGACCTCTTCGCGGCGGCCGTGCCGCAGGTCGGGGTCATGGACATGCTGCGCTTCGATCGTTTTACTGCGGGGCGCTACTGGGTCGATGACTTTGGCTATCCTGACAAGGAGGACGACTTCCGGATCATTCGCCGCTATTCGCCCTACCACAACATTGCAGACGGGCAGGACTACCCGGCCGTGCTGGTGACGACGGCGGACACCGATGACCGCGTGGTTCCGGGCCACTCGTTCAAGTATGCGGCGGCTATCCAGCATGCGAATCTGGGCGACAAGCCGCACCTCATTCGCATCGAGACGCGGGCCGGACATGGTTCGGGCAAGCCGACTGACAAGGTCATCGAGGAATCAGCCGATATCCTCTCGTTCATGGCGGAGTGGACGGGGCTGGAAGTACCGCAGTCCTGAATGTTCACATAAGTTGCGAATAACATGAACGGTGGCTGATGCCCGGGTTCAGGCGGGCATCAGCGCCTCCTTGCTAGAACGTATCTGTAGCCGGGCATTGGGCCCGGCGTGCAGATCAAGGAGGAACGCCTCATGCACACCCTGATGAACTCCAAGCTTGGCAAGGGACTGGTCGGGACCGTGGCGGTCGGCGCAATGGCGGCCTCCACGGCAACCCCGGCCATGGCCCGCGATGGCGGTGGCGGTGTCGATGCGGGCACGGTAATTGCCGGTGCGCTGGTCGTGGGCGGTATCGCCGCGCTCGCCGCGTCGGCCAGCAACGACCGGGACCGCTATGCCTATGGCCACCCGCGCGGGCGCGATCGTCGCTACGGTCGTGGTTTTCGCGGCGTGAGTTCGCGCGATGCGGTGGATCGCTGCGTTGCGGCGGCGACCCGCACGGCACATCGTAACAGCGGCCGCGCCCGCGTGACCGATATTCGCGACGTCGACCGCAAGGACTATGGCTACAAGATCAAGGGTCGGATTGCGGTAGAGGACCGCCGCGGCGGACGCTGGGATCGCCGCAGCCGGGTCGATACCGGCAAGTTCACCTGCAAGGTGAACTACCGTGGAGGTCTGCGCGACCTCGACTTTTCGGGCATTCGCGGCCTGCGCTGACGACGCGCTGCCCGTCCGTGCGGTTCAGCGCGGGGAAAGGCACCTTGGCGCATCTGGAAACCTGCTGATTGGGACGGCGTGGATCGTGCGCGCCGATTGGGAACTTGAGTTATGAAGATCCTGCGTTCGCGTACCAGTGCTTCTCTGGCGGCCTTGGCGGCCACGGTGATGACCGTTTCGCCCGCCATGGCCCATGGCTGGGGCCGCTATCCGGGCCCGCCGCGCCATCACCACCACCATCGTGGCGGCAGTGGAGGTGGCCTGCTCGCCGGACTTCTCATCGGTGGCGGCCTCGTCGCCATCGCCAGCGCCGCGAGCAAGTCCAACCGACAAGAACGTGTCGCTCCGCCTCGAGACGTATATGAAGATGACGACTACGGCCGTGACTATGACCGGGGCGATGTCCGCCCGGCCTATCCCGGTGGCCCGGTGGCGGGGGATCCCGGCTATGCGGCGCCCTATGAGGACGACCGCTTTGGCGACGATGTCGGGGCCTCGGGCTTTGGCATGGCGGTCGATACCTGCACCGACGAGGTTGAAGGTGGTTCGCGCTACAGCGTGCGCAGCGTCGATAAGGTGGACCGCATGAACGGCCGCGTCGCGGTCGAAGGGCGGCTCGCGGACGGCCGGGGCTTTGCCTGCAGCATCGACGGGGAAGGGCGTGTGCGCTCGGTCGCGGTCGATGGGCGTGCGATGATCTGATGCGTGCCGCGTTCGGGCGGGCTCAGGTCTGCCGGGGCGGGCTTTCGTCCTCGCCGCCGTGAGTGGGCAGGCCAATGGACCAGTGGATCGCAATCCCGCGCAGGATGAACCCGGCGAGCGCGCCGCAGATCCAGGCGGTGATCGGCGGGATGTCGAGCGCGATCAGCAGCGCGGCACAGGCCGAAGCCAGGGCCGAGGCCGTCACGTAGAGCTCCGGGCGCATGAGGATGGACGGTTGGCCCGCGATAACATCGCGGATGATGCCGCCCGCACATCCCGTCATCACGCCCATCAGGAACGAGGGGACAGGCGGCACCCCCCACCCCATCGCCTTGATCGTCCCCAGGACGGAATAGACGGCCATGCCCAGCGCGTCGGCCCAGACGAGGATCCGGGCGTTGTACCAGCTGGCGGGCGTAAACCAGGCGAGCGTTGCCACGGCAAGGCACACCGGGGCCACGAGTCGGTCGTGGACCCAGAACACCGGCGCATCGATCAGAAGGTCGCGCACCGTGCCACCGCCCACGCCCGCGATCAGCGCAAAGAAGGCCACCGTGACGTAGCTTTGCTGGGTCCGCGTGCCCGAGAGCGCACCGGAGAGGGCGAACAGGCCGATGGCGAAAAGGTCTACGGCGGCAGGCAGCACCGGCGTCTCGGGAGGTGTGATCATGGCTGTCTCTTATCACCCGTTTGGCACGGGACCTACCCTGCCGGGTACAACGGCGGGCCATGGTCCGCGGAAACTTGTTTGCCCGCGTGAAAACACTAGGTTGAAGACCAGCGACCGGCGGCCCCCAGCACCGGTCTGACCGAGCTACATATGGATTTCCTCCCATGTCCACCCGTACCGTACTTTCCTCCCTTGTCCTGCTTCTGGCGGGCACGGCTCTTGCGCCGAGCAGCGTGGCCACCGCTCAGACGTCCGCCGCGGAGGCACCTTATAATCTGGCCGCGGCCAAGGCGGCGCTGGCGCCGGTCGAGATGGATGTCGACACCGCCTTTCTGAACGTGGAAGAGCGCAAGGTCGTGAACCTCCTGATCGAGGCCTCGGACCTTCTGAGCGAGGTCTATCTGCGCCAACGCTACGAGGCCAATCCCAAGGTGCGCATGGCCATCGCGCGCAACCGACGCGCGGACCGCGACCTCCTGCTGGAGATGTTCGACCGCAATTTCGGACCCTGGGATGAAATGTCCGAGCTCCATCCCTTCTGGGGCGGCGAGGCCATGCCCGAGGGCGCGGGCTTCTATCCCACCGACCTGACCCGTGAGGAGCTGGAGGCCTATGTCGCGGCCCATCCGGACGAGAAGGACGCGCTGCTCAGCCCCTATACGGTGGTGCGCCGGGACGGAGAGGCCCTTGTCGCCATTCCCTATTCAAAGGCCTATGCGCAATGGCTGGAGCCCGCCGCGCAGTTTCTGGAGGAGGCTGCGGCCACTACCAGCAATCCCAGCCTCAAGCGCTTTCTGTCGCTGCGCGCCAAGGCCTTCCTCTCGGACGATTACTATGAGAGCGAACTGGCCTGGATGGACCTGGAAGACACGCCCATCGAAGTCGCCATCGGCCCTTACGAGGTCTACACCGACCGCCTGATGGGCACGAAGACCGCCTTCGAGAGCTTCGTGACGCTGAAGAACCCGGAAGAGTCGGCCGCGCTTGCCAAGTACAAGAAGTACCTGCGCGACATGGAGGCGAACCTGCCGATCCCGGACGAGGTGAAGAACTTCCAGCGCGGCTTTGCCAGCCCCATCGTGGTCTCCGAACAGGTCCATGGCGGGGGAGACAACGTGCCCGGCGCGCCCACCATCGCCTTCAACCTCCCCAACGACGAGCGCGTGCGCGAGGCGAAGGGGGCCAAGAAGGTGATCCTCTCCAACGTCCTTGGCGCCAAGTTCGACCGCATCCTGAAGCCGATGGCCCCGATCGTGCTCGAACCCGACCAGGCCGCGCTCGTTGCGCGCAAGTACATGCAGTACGAGACGCTGTTCCACGAACTCTCGCACAGCCTCGGGCCGGGGACGATCACTGTCGATGGCGAGGAGACGACCGTTAACGCCCGCCTCAAGGAGCAGGCCTCGGCGCTGGAAGAGGCCAAGGCCGATGTTGCGGGTGTCTGGAACATCCTGTTCATGATGGACAAGGACGAGATCCCGGCGCGCGAGCGCGACCAGCTCTTTGCCACCTACTTCACCGGCATCTTCCGTTCGGTACGCTTCGGCGCGGTGGAAGCGCACGGGAAGGGCGCTGCGCTTCAGTACGGCTATCTCCAGGCCAAGGGGGCGTTTCGTTTCGATGACGGAGCAGGGCGCTACGTGATCGACGATGCGCGCATGGAAGCGGGCCTTCGCGATCTTTTGCACGACATCCTGATGCTTCAGGCGAAGGGCGATTACGAGGGCACCAAGGCGTTCATGGCGACCTGGGCCAAGCTCGATGCGCATGCCGAGAATGCGATAGCCGCGATGGGCGATGTGCCCGTCGACATTCTCCCGATCTATCCCAGCGAAGTCTGACAGCGCGCGCCCGGCGAACCCAGCTCGCCGGGCGTCGTCCTTGGGCTCAGAGTGCCCACCACAAATAGCCGGTGATCGTGCCGAGTGAGAGGATCGTGGAGAGAAGTACGGTGCGCGCGGTCACATCGGCCTCGCGGCCATAGAATTCGGCCAGCATGAAGGGGCCGGTGCCGGTTGGCAGCGCCGAAAGAATGACGGCGGCGTGGATGCCCATGGGATCGATCCGGAAGACCCGGGCGGCCAGGAACCAGACGAGGACAGGCTGTGCGATCAGCTTGACCGCGATCAGCCCTGCGATCCGCCCCTTGGGCGCAGGTGCGGGGCTGCGTTCAGCCGCAAGGAAGAGCCCGAGTGCGACCAGCGCGCAAGGTGAGGCGGCCGCGCCCAGCATCGTGAGGAAACCGTCGAGCGGATCTGGCACGGCCAGCCCGGTGATTGGAAAAACGCTGGCGGCAAGCGGCGCGGCGACGAGCGGATTGGCAAGCACCCGGCGCGCGACCTTGATGGCGAGCTTGCCCGGAGTTGCGGCCTTCTGGGTCGCGGCTTCGATCAGGACGATGCCGATGGCGAAAACTACGCATACGGTCATTAGGACCGAGAGAAGCGTCAGCGACCGCGCCTCGCTCCCCAGCACTACGGCAATGATGGGAAAGCCCATGTAGCCGTTGTTCGCGTAGCTGGAATTGAGCCCGTCGATGGCCGCATCGGCGAGGCCGTGGCGCAGGCGCGCCAGGATCGTGAAGACGAAGGTGCCCAGGGTGCCCAGAGCCAGCGCGGCAAGGAAGCCGGGGTGCCAGAGCTGCGCGGGCTGGGCCTTGGCGACGATCTCGAATAGCAGTGCAGGCAGGGCCAGCCAGACGACGAAGCGGTTGAGCTCGCTTGTCGCCTGAGGGCCCAGTGCCTTCAGGCGGCGCGCCAGCCATCCGGCGAAGATCAGGCCGAAGACCGGGAGGACGGTCAGCAGGGGCGTGAGCATGGGAGCGGTCTTGTGTGCAGCGGATCAGAAGGAGACGCGCATGTAGCCCGCGAGGCGTGTGCCGGTGTGGCGGTCCCAGTAACGCGTGTCGCGCGCGGTATCCTGATCGATGCTGGTCCCGCTCAACTCCATGCCGATCGCGAAGTTGAGGCGCGAACGCTCCACCGCGAGGTACCAGTTGGTGTAGTCGCCACCCGGGCGCAGGCGCACCGCGCGCTCGGCATCATTCGTTGATCCGATGGTCTGGCCGATCCCGGCGTAGAGGGCGAGGGGACTGCCCGGGATGCCGGCACCGATGTCGGCGGAGAGATAGAGGTTGTCGCCGCCAATGGCGTCCTGTGACGGCGCGTAGCTGGCGCCCAGCGTGAGCCAGGCGGGCCCAAGTGTGCGTGAGACTGAGCCTTCGATCTCGACGTAGTCGAGATCGCCCGCATCGATGAAGACATGGCCGCGCGCACCGGCCGAAAAGTCCCACCCATTGCTGGAGGTCACGTACCTGGGTGCGATCTCGATTCCCAGTTCACTGCCGCCGTGACGGCGCGCGCCGCGCAGCGTGGTGGCACTGGCGTCGACGACGATGTGCGAGGTGATGGGAAGCGATCCGTCGACCTGGAGGGCAAGTTCGCCCTCACTGTCGCTGATACCGCGGCTGCGCATGTCGGTGCGCGCTTCAAGTGCGGCGCTGGCCGTACGCATCGCTTGCGCATGGGCCTGGCCGGGAGCGGCGAAAGTGGTCAGGGAAAAAAGCGAAGCCGCGAGAACTGCGGCAGAAAATGTGCGCACCATGCGGCTTCGCATAACGTCCTATCAGCGCGCGGCCAAGGACCTCGCCGCGGTGATCGTGGCCGCCACGTGGGGACGGTCTTCCTGTGCGGTCAGCGCCAGGTGTTCGTCGAGGTCGGCAGAGGACTTGGCGACGAGATCGGTGTGCATGGTGTCGCGCGCCACGCAGCGCCCTGCACGGGTGTGCGAGACTTCGCTGGAGCCCGGCAGCATGGCGCTGATCGCCTTGCCCGAGGCGGCGTCGGTGATGCGGCGCTCGATGGTGACGAGGCCCGAGACTTCGCAGCGCTTCATGCCGCGGCGGCCTGCGGGCGCAATGCCGATCTGGCGGGCCGAGGATTCGACGTGGGCGACATAGGAGACGGTGTAGGCCTTGCCGTTCTGCTCATGCTCGACCGTGTGGACGGGAGCCATGGTAGCGGCGGCGGTGAGGGCGATGGCGAGAATGCTCATAAGGATCCTTGCTTGGTGTGGTGCACGTGGCTGGCGAGAGGTGGGCGGGTGCCCGGGAGAGGACCCGGCCTAGGCCGCAAGGAAGCGCCTCGGTCAACGCGGGCGCGCGGCTTCCTTCGCACAGCGAGAGAAAGGAAAGGCCCCGGCGTCCGGGAATGCGGACGACCGGACACCGGGGCTGCGGCCCCGGGCGCTGCGTACACGCCAGGGGCCGCGGGGGGTGAGGCGCTACCGGATGATGGATGGCGCGGCCGGGCAGGTCCTGTTCGGGGACGCGGCGAGGGGCCTGGGGATCGGCTGCAGGGAAGCCATCGACATCGTACTCTCTCCCAAAAGCAATAGCGCGCTCAATACATGGGCATATGTGCCTTTTGTTTGAGCATTCCTTGCGTATCGTCTGGGCAATGCCGCAATGTTTCTGGATCGAAAGAATGATTGGCCTTGTTTCATAGCGCGTTCGCGCCTGTGTCTGTCGGCCCGTTACGAACTCAGGGAAGCTCTGCATGGATTGCGGGCATGAAAAAAGGGCGGCGCCAGCGGCACCGCCCTTTTCGGCTGTTTCGTAGGAACGTCCGATCAGGTGTGGATCGGCTTGCCCTGGATGCCCATTGCGGCTTCCTTGATCGCTTCCGAGTGGGTCGGGTGCGCGTGGCAGGTGTAGGCGATGTCTTCCGACGTGGCGCCGAATTCCATGGCCTGCGCAACCTGCGCGATCATGGTGCCAGCGACCGAGGCAATGCACCACACGCCAAGCACGCGGTCGGTTTCCGCGTCCGCGATGACCTTCACGAAGCCGTCGGGCTCGTGGTTGGTCTTGGCGCGCGAGTTGGCCATCATCGGGAACTTGGAGGTCTTGACCTTGCCCTTTTCCTTGGCGGCTTCCTCGGTGAGGCCCACGCCTGCGATTTCAGGCTGGGTGTAGACGACGCTCGGGATGACGTCGTGGTTCACGATGCCGGTGAGGCCGGCAATGTTTTCCGCAACGGCAATGCCCTCGTCCTCGGCCTTGTGCGCGAGCATCGGGCCGGGGATCACGTCGCCGATCGCCCACACGCCCTCGACCTTGGTGCCGAAGTCGTGGTCGGTCTCGATCTGGCCGCGCTGGTTCAGCTCCAGGCCGATCTTGTCGAGGCCAAGGCCATCGGTGTTGGGCTTGCGGCCGATCGCGACGAGCACGACGTCGGCGTCCAGCACTTCGGCATCGCCGCCGGCGGCCGGCTCAACGGTGACCTTGGCCGCGCCGTCCTTGACCTCGACGCCGGTGACCTTGGTCTTCAGCTTGAGGGTCATGCCCTGCTTCTTGAAGATCTTGCCGGCTTCCTTGCGCACGTCGGTGTCCATGCCGGGCAGGAGCTGGTCGAGGTATTCGACCACGGTGACCTCGGCGCCGAGACGGCGCCAGACCGAACCGAGTTCCAGACCGATCACGCCGCCGCCGATGACGACCATCTTGCCCGGGACCTTGCCCAGTTCAAGCGCGCCGGTGCTGTCGACGACCACGCCGCCTGCGTTGTCGACCTCAACGCCGGGAAGCGGCGTGACCGACGAACCGGTGGCAATGACGATGTTCTTGGCGGTCTTGGTTTCGCCGTTCACTTCGACGGTGTGCGCGTCCTTGAACTGCGCGTAGCCCTTGAGCCAGTCGACCTTGTTCTTCTTGAAGAGGAACTCGATGCCGCCGGTCAGGCCCTTGACCGCGTCCTTGCGCTGGCCCTGCATCGTATCGAGGTCGAGCTCGGGCGTGACCTTGATGCCCATGCTGGCCATCGCGCCATTGGCGGCCGCGTCGAAGTATTCCGAGGCGTGCAGAAGCGCCTTGGAGGGGATGCAGCCCACGTTGAGGCAGGTGCCGCCCAGCGTCTCGCGGCCTTCGGCGCATGCGGTCTTGAGACCCAGCTGCGCGCCGCGGATTGCCGCGACGTAGCCGCCCGGGCCCGCACCGATGACAAGCAGGTCGTAATCGTATTCAGCCATAACCTGGCTCCAATCCTTCGTTCGTCATCCCCGTATATAGCGGGGATCCCGTTTGTCGGGAGAGAAAAGAGCGGGGCCCCCGCGACATGGCGCGGGGGCGACGCGATCAGAGGTCGATGAGGAGGCGCGTGGGGTCCTCGATCGCTTCCTTGATGGTCTTGAGCGCGGTAACCGCCTCGCGACCGTCAATGATGCGGTGGTCGTAGGACAGCGCGATGTACATCATCGGGCGGATCACGATCTGACCGTTGCGCACGACCGGACGGTCCTCGATGCGGTGGAGACCCAGCACCGCCGACTGCGGCGGGTTGATGATCGGGGTGGACATGAGGCCACCGAACACGCCGCCGTTGGAAATCGTGAAGGTACCACCCTTCATGTCTTCCATGGTCAGCGAGCCTTCCTTGGCCTTCTTGCCGTAGTCCGCGATCGCCTTCTCGATGCCGGCGAACGAGAGCTTGTCGCAGTCCTTCACGACGGGCACGACGAGGCCGTTCGGGGCCGAGACCGCGATCGAGATGTCGACGTAGTCGTGGTAGACGATCTCGTTGCCGTCGATCTGCGCGTTGACCGCCGGGATGTCCTTGAGCGCGAGCACCGAAGCCTTCGCGAAGTAGGACATGAAGCCGAGCTTGATGCCGTGCTTCTTGGCAAAGACGTCCTTGTACTTGTTGCGCGATTCCATGACGGCCGACATGTCGACGTCATTGAAGGTGGTGAGGAGGGCTGCGTCCTCCTGCGCGCTCTTGAGGCGCTTGGCGATCGTCTGGCGGAGGCGCGTCATCTTCACGCGCTCTTCCTGGCGAGCCGGAGCTGCGGCGACCGTACCGGCCGAAGCGGGCGCGTCGGCGGGCTTGTTCTTGGCGGCGGCGATCACATCGTCCTTGGTGATGCGGCCGTCCTTGCCGGTGCCCTTGATGGTGGCCGGATCGATGCCGTATTCGAGCACCGCGCGGCGCACGGCCGGCGAGAGCACGGCGGCATCGGTCGTCGAACCTTCGCTGGCGGCAGGCGCGGGAGCCGGGGCAGGGGCGGCGGCGGGAGCCGAAGCCTCTTCCTTCTTGGCGGCAGGGGCCGGAGCGGCCGCGCCGCCCGAGCCGGACTCGATCGTGGCGATCAGCGCGTCGACGGTGACGGTGTCACCCTCGGCGGCAAGCTGCTCGCCCATGACGCCGTCGTGCGGCGCCATGACGTCGATGGCGACCTTGTCGGTTTCCAGGCTGCAGATGGGCTCGTCGGCGGCAACCGCTTCACCGGGCTGCTTGAGCCATTCGCCAATGGTGGCCTCGGTGACGGATTCGCCGAGAGTGGGGACCTTGATTTCGGTGGACATGATTTACTCTCAAGCCTTCTGCTTGCGACGGAGTTCGGAACGGACGGAGAGGTGGAGCGCGTCGGCGACCAGGGCCGACTGCTCGGCCACGTGGCGCTTGGCAAGGCCGGTTGCGGGCGATGCCGAAGCGTGGCGACCAGCGTAACGCGGACGCGGGTTCGAGACGCCGGCTTCCTTGGCAGCCGCCTCGATCTCGCTTTCGACGAAGAACCAGGCGCCGTTGTTCTTGGGCTCTTCCTGGCACCAGCAGATTTCCTCGAGGTTGGTCATGCGCGAGAGGCGCAGGGCCAGCGGCTCGCCCGGGAACGGGTAGAGCTGCTCGAGGCGGATGATCTGGGTGTCGTCGATCTCGTTTTCATCGCGCGCTTCGACGAGGTCGTAGTAGACCTTGCCCGAGCACAGGATGACCTTCTTGGTAGCCTTGTCTTCCGGCGCCTTGGGGTCGGAAAGGATACGGTAGAAGTGGCCGTCGCCGGTGAAGTCCTCGGCCTTCGACTTGGCTGCGGCGTGACGCAGCAGCGACTTGGGCGTCATGATGATCAGCGGCTTGCGGAACGGACGGTGCATCTGCCGGCGCAGCACGTGGAAGTAGTTGGCCGGGGTGGTGATGTTGCACACCTGGATGTTGTCGTTCGCGCACAGCTGGAGGTAACGCTCAAGACGGGCCGAGGAGTGTTCGGGGCCCTGGCCTTCGTAGCCGTGGGGCAGCAGCATCACGAGACCGTTCGCGCGCAGCCACTTCGATTCCGAGGAGGCGACGTACTGGTCGATGATGATCTGCGCGCCGTTGGCGAAGTCACCGAACTGGGCTTCCCACAGGACCAGGGTCTTGGGGTCGGCGCTGGCGTAGCCGTACTCGAAGCCGAGCACGCCGTATTCCGAAAGCGTCGAGTTCAGGACCTCGAAGGTGCCATGGGGCAGGGTCTTGATCGGGGTGTACTTGCGCTCGTCCTTCTGGTCGACCCAGACGGCGTGGCGCTGCGAGAAGGTGCCGCGCTCGCAGTCCTGGCCGGACAGGCGCACACCGTAGCCCTCGGTCACGAGGCTGCCAAAGGCGAGCGCCTCGGCGGTGGCCCAGTCGAACCCTTCGCCCGCCGCGAACATCTCTTCCTTGGCCTTGAGCACGCGGCTCAGCGTCTTGTGGACGGTAAGGTCCTCAGGAACGGTGGTGAGCGTACGGCCCAGGCTGTCGAACAGCTTGGTGTCGATGCCGGTTTGCACGTTGCGGCGTGCGGTCTCGGCGTCGGCAGGCTTGTGGAAGCCCGACCAGCGGCCCGAGAACCAGTCAGCGTGGTTCGACTTGTAGGTCTTGGCGGCCTCGAACTCGTCCTCGAGATGCGCGTTGAACGCGGCCTCGGTCTCGGCGAGGAAAGCGTCGTCGATGACGCCTTCGGACTTCAGGCGGTCCGAGTAGATCTTGGCCACACCGGGGTGCTTCTTGATCTGCGCGTACATCAGCGGCTGCGTGAAGCCGGGCTCGTCGCCTTCGTTGTGGCCGAAGCGGCGGTAGCACCACATGTCGATCACGATGTCGCGGCCAAAGGTCTGGCGGTAGTCGATCGCCAGCTTGCAGGCGAAGGTCACGGCCGCCGGGTCATCGCCGTTGACGTGCAGGATCGGGGCCTGGACGCCCTTGGCGACGTCCGAGGGATACGGCGAGTTGCGCGCGAAGGCGGGGCTCGTCGTGAAGCCGATCTGGTTGTTGATGACGAAGTGGATGCAGCCACCGGTGTTGTAGCCCTTGACGCCCGAGAGGCCGAAGCACTCCCACACGACGCCCTGGCCAGCGAAGGCGGCGTCGCCGTGGATGAGCACGGGAAGGACGGTCTTGTGCTTGGCGCCGGGGCCCACATCGTCGCCGATGTCGTCGTGGCTGACCTGGTAGCTGCGCACCTTGCCCAGCACGACCGGGTTCACGGTCTCGAGGTGCGAGGGGTTGGGCATGAGGCTCATGTGAACCTTGATGCCGTCGAAGTCACGGTCGGCCGAAGTGCCCAGGTGGTACTTCACGTCGCCCGAGCCGCCCACGTCCTCGGGGTTGGCGGTGCCGCCCGAGAATTCGTGGAAGATGACCTTGTAGGGCTTGGCCATGACGTTGGCGAGGACGTTCAGGCGGCCGCGGTGGGCCATGCCGTAGACGATTTCCTTAACGCCGAGCTGGCCGCCGTACTTGATCACGGCTTCGAGTGCGGGGATCATCGACTCGCCGCCGTCGAGGCCGAAGCGCTTGGTGCCGACGTACTTCTTGCCGAGGAACTTCTCGTACTGCTCACCGCGCACGACGGCCTGAAGGATGGCCTTCTTGCCCTCGGGGGTGAACTCGATTTCCTTGTCGGGACCTTCGAAGCGGTCCTGGAGGAAGCGGCGCTCCTCGACGTCGGCGATGTGCATGTACTCGAGGCCGACGTTGCCGCAGTAGTTGGCGCGCAGGATCTGGACCAGTTCGCGCACGGTCGTCCATTCGAGGCCGAGGTTGCCGCCCACGAAGACCGGACGGTCCAGCGCGGCGCCTTCAAAGCCGTGGTACTCGGGCGTGAGGTCCTTGGGCAGCTCGCGCTTGGCAAGGCCGAGGGGGTCGAGGTTGGCGGCCATGTGGCCACGCACGCGGTAGGTGCGGATGAGCATCATGGCGCGGATCGAGTCCGCAGCGGCCTGGTCGATGCTCTTCTGGTCGACCTTCGCGCCGCCCTTGCCGGCGGCCTTCTCGACAGCCATGCGCAGAGCAGAAGGATCGAGGCCCTGGGTCAGGTCGTCTTCGAACTCGGCGCCGACGAGGGGCCAGTTCTTGCGCTGCCAGCTGGGTCCCTGCTGGGGGCCGTCAAGGCCCGTATCGGGGGTGAACTCGAAACTTTCGTCGCCCATGGAATCACCTTTTCACGCCAGTATCGTCTCTGCGGCGCATGGAGGAATAGTTTTGGGACACTGTCGGGGGCCGGAGAGGAAGGCGCGGCAGTGGGATTACAGTTCTGTCGGCGTTTGGACGCCTTGTGTTTGTTGCCGTGTGGAGGCGGACACCCGGAAATACCGAGAGGCCGCCTCCACCGGGAATAGGATCAGGCCACTTCCTTGATGGCTTCGACCAGCGTCTCGCCCAGGAGCGAGGGGCTGGCGGCCACGCGGATGCCGGCTTCTTCCATCGCCGCGATCTTGTCTTCGGCGCCGCCCTGGCCGCCCGAGACAATCGCGCCGGCGTGGCCCATGCGGCGGCCCGGAGGCGCCGTACGGCCCGCGATGAAGCCGGCCATCGGCTTCTTGCGGCCACGCTTGGCTTCGTCCTTGAGGAACTGTGCAGCTTCCTCTTCGGCCGAGCCGCCGATTTCGCCGATCATGATGATCGACTTGGTCTCGTCGTCGGCGAGGAAAAGCTCGAGGACGTCGATGAAGTTGGTGCCGTTGACCGGGTCACCACCGATGCCGACAGCCGTGGTCTGGCCAAGGCCGGCGTTGGTGGTCTGGAACACGGCTTCGTAGGTCAGCGTGCCCGAGCGCGAGACCACGCCGACCGAACCCTTCGAGAAGATGTTGGCGGGCATGATGCCGATCTTGCACTCACCGGGGGTGAGCAGGCCAGGGCAGTTGGGGCCGATGAGGCGCGACTTCGAACCCGAAAGGGCGCGCTTCACGCGAACCATGTCAAGCACGGGAACACCCTCGGTGATGGCGACGATCAGTTCGATCTCGGCATCGATGGCTTCGAGGATGGCGTCCGCGCAGCCCGAGGGCGGAACATAGACGCACGAGGCGTTGGCGCCGGTGACGGCCTTGGCCTCGGCAACGGTATCGAACTGGGGCAGGCCCAGGTGATCGGTACCGCCCTTGCCGGGGGTCACGCCGGCAACCATCTGGGTGCCATAGTCAAGCGCGGCCTGGGTATGGAAGCTGCCGGTCTTGCCGGTCATACCCTGCGTGATGACCTTGGTATTCTTGTCGACGAGAATGGACATAGGGTTATTCCTGTTCCTGGGCTGGATCGACCTCAAAGGTCGGGGTCCGGTGTACTAGGAGTAATGTGGGCTGCGGACCAGAGGACCCGGTCCGCAACACACAAGTGTATTTGCTCAGGCGAGCGTTTCGTCGATGCCCTTGCAGGCCGCGACCAGTTCCTTGACCGCGTCGATCGAGACCTGCAGGCCTGCCTTGGCGGTGTCGTCGAGAGCGATCTCGATGACTTCCTCAACGCCCTCGGCGCCGATCTTGACGGGAACGCCGACGTACATGCCGTCAACGCCGTACTGGCCTTCGAGGAAGGCGGCGCAGGGCAGGACGCGCTTCTGGTCGAGCAGGTAGCTCTCGGCCATCGAGATGGCCGAAGCCGCCGGAGCGTAGAAGGCCGAGCCGGTCTTCAGCAGCGAGACAACCTCGCCGCCGCCGCCCGCGGTGCGCTTGACGATGGCGTCGATGCGCTCCTGGGTGGTCTTGCCCATCTTGATGAGGTCGGGAACGGGGATGCCCTTGACGGTCGAGTAGTCGACAACCGGGACCATCGTGTCGCCGTGGCCGCCGAGCACGAACGAGGTGACGTCGCGCACCGAGACACCGAACTCCCAGGCGAGGAAGGTCGAGAAGCGGGCCGAGTCGAGAACGCCGGCCATGCCGACGACCTTGTTGTGGGGCAGACCCGAGAATTCGCGCAGCGCCCAGACCATCGCGTCGAGCGGGTTGGTGATGCAGATCACGAAAGCTTCCGGAGCGTGCTCCTTGATGCCTTCACCCACGGCCTTCATGACCTTGAGGTTGATGCCCAGCAGGTCGTCGCGGCTCATGCCCGGCTTGCGGGGCACACCGGCGGTGACGATGATGACGTCGGCGCCTGCGATGTCGGCGTAGTCGTTGGTGCCGGTGATCTGGGCGTCGAAGCCCTCAACCGGACCGCACTGCGACAGGTCGAGTGCCTTGCCCTGCGGAATGCCTTCGGCGATGTCGAACAGGACGACGTCGCCCAGTTCCTTCTGCGCCGCGAGGTGCGCGAGGGTGCCGCCGATGTTGCCGGCGCCGATGAGGGCAATCTTCTTACGTGCCATGATGCGTGCTTGTCCTTCCCAAGGCGGGATTGACGGACGAAAAGGGAGCCTGCTTCATCCCGCGAAAGGCAGGCACCGGGTACTTGCAATCGCGGCCCTAGTCCTCTCGGGGGGACATTGCAACCGTGAAAGGGCGCGAGAACCGCCGAATTCGGAGGTTTTTGTGATAATAGTTCGCAATTGCATTAAGGCGTGTTGCTGCGCTTTTGTGAACGTATTTCGGCGGGTTTCCCGCGGCCGGATGGGTGGCGCTGGCCCTGCCGGATGGCTCCGCTGGTCCGGTTTAGGCCAGGTTCGTTGCGCAAGTGTGCAGGGCTTGTGCGATGCTCGCAAGACGGATGGTCCGAGTCGCCCCGTGGCGTCGATCTGCTGCTTTGCGCCCATCGTGCAGGCACACGAAAAAGCCCCTCGGCCATCGGGCAAAGGGGCTTGGGTGGGGCGGTTTGCCGGAAGGCTTCAGAAGCCGGTGGCGAGATGGCTTTCGAACTGTTCGGCCATGCGGCGGTCGAGCTGGCGGCAGATCGAGATCCACCAGGTGCACGAGCGCGTGTCGCCCACGAGCCGCGCGGCCTGCGCGTTGTGGCGGGCATGCTCGGCTGCGGACAGGCCGTGCCGGGCGAAGTGCTGAAGCGCTTCGGTCAGAAGGGTCTCATCGTTGGCAGGTGCGCGGGTCGGATCGATCTCGCGCGAGACGATCGAGACGTCGATCGAACTGGAGCGGCACTTGCGGTCGGCGTTGTCGTTGGTGCTGTCGAGCGGGGCCGAGACGCACTGCATGCGCTCGAGGAAGGGGATGGCTCGTCCTTTCGCAGCTGCGAAGCGTATTGCCATTGTTTGGTCGAGGCCTTTCCGTTTCTCCAGAGTCCGGTTCCTCTGCTCCGTAAGAGCGGGCCCGTGAGAGAATCCCTATCACTCAAGGCGCTAAGTCTTTGTGTGAGGCTATGGTTTCCAAATGGTTTACGGCGCCTCGGGGGACCTCGGAGTGCTGCGGTCGCGTGCGATCCAGCGGCCCGAGTTGCGATATTCAGGGCGCACGCGGGCGCCTGCGGGAAGTCCGTCGGTTGCCGGTTCAGATGGGGAGGCCGTCGCAGAAACGGTTGCGTCCCCTGGCGTGCCGACCGCAGGTGGTGCGGCGAGGGTCCTTGCGATGTCCTCGTAGGCTTGCTGGATCGAGGCAGGATCGCTTTGGGCGTCGGCGGCGGGCACCAGGGCGTTGGCTGCGGGCCTGTGCGGTTCGCTTGCCGGTTCCATGCCCGCATAGAGGTAACGGAACGTGGCCGCACGGCCCGCCGCGCCCTTGAAGCTGTAGAAACGATGGGCGCCGATGGTCGTCAGGGGCTGAAGGCTGGAGGTCCAGTACGGCGCCACCTGGAGGGTATGGTAATGGGTCGCGAGCCCGGCAGGGGCATAGACTTCGCCCGACAGCGCGCCCCTCGCCACGGCTTCGGCCCGGTTCCAGAAGTAGGTTGCGGGGCGGCGGGAAAGCGAGCCGTCGCAGGTAAAGGAGAACTGGCAGCCCGTGCCAAGCTCGGACCCTTGATAGACAACGCCGCACACGGTGTCGGGGTAGCTGGGGTGGGCGAGGCGGTTGAGAACGACCTGGGCAACGGCGCGCTGTCCGGCGTCGGGTTCGCTCGCGGCTTCGTAGTAGATCGCACTGGTCAGGCATTGCAGCGCGCGCGTGCGGTCGGTCGGCGAACTGGCGAAGGGCAGATCAAGGACGTGGAGGGCCTGTGCTGCGGGACTCTGGCCGATGGCGTGCCCGACAATCGTGCCCGTCAGGCCTTCTCCCTGGACGGCCTTCTCCGCTTCGAGATAGTAGAACGCCGAGCCCGGGAAGCTGGCTCCCGCCTGCTCGAACGGCATGGGGTCGGGCGTGTGGTGCTGGGTGGCCGCGTTGGCGATCCGGAAGCGCTCCCAGGTGCCGGGCATGGCGAAGGCGGTCAGAGCGGCCATCGTGAGAACGGTGCCGATCCGCCGGGTGTAGGCGCGGCCCGGCGTGGCGGTGCGGCCGATAATCGCGCGGGACTGGCGCTTGCGGGCAAACCGCCCCTGGAAGTCGGCAGGGCGGCCATCGCGTAGATCAGGCAGGGCAGGCACGCGCGACATGGGGTTTCGTTCCGGATCCTTGGTTCGCCCACCCCCCATTTCGGAAAGGGGCGCGGGCGTTGGCGGCACTCTCTATACGTCAAGCATCGTGGGTCGCGGTCACGACTGTGCGCCGCGTCCCACCTCGGTACATACATCAAGGTTCGCCAAGGTAGGGGCAAAGGCTTTAAGAAAGCCTCTGCAACCTGCCAAGATGGCAGCGCGCAATGATTGCAGGGCGAGAGGTCTTTGAGTTGCAATTTTCCCATGGCGCACCTAAAGGCCGCGCGCACGCCACGGGTTGCCTGCCCGCGTTGACGCGGGGGTAGGCCTAAGAGGGAAGCCGGTTGCAACTCCGGCGCTGCCCCCGCAACTGTGACCGGGGAGCATCCCCTCCATTCGCGCCACTGAGCAATCGGGAAGGCCGGACGGGGATGCATCGATCCGGAAAGCCAGGAGACCTGCCCGGGGTCGTCGTTTGCAAACCGGGCGAGGGGACCGGTGGGCAGCGGTATGGGGCGCCACTTCGGGACCGGCGCGATCCTTCCGCCATGAACGGCCACACGTTCAGGGGGTTCCGGAAGGGGTATGACATGAAGAGCCGTTATTTCGTGGGCGCCGCATTGGGCGTGGTCCTTGCACCTGTCTGTGCGCAGGCCGCCGAGGCCGGGCCGCTCGACGAGACGATCGTGGTCGCCGCGACGCGCACCGAAGTTCCGCTGAGCCAGGTCGGCCAGTCGGTCAGCGTGGTGACGCGCGAGGACATCGAGCGCACCCAGGCGACCACCGCCAGCGAAGTGCTGTCGCGCCTGCCGGGCCTGCAGGTCACCAACTCGGGCGGCTTCGGCCAGCCTTCCAGCGTGTTCATCCGCGGTGCCGACAACGCGCAGAGCCTGGTCCTGATCGACGGCGTACGCGTCAACGATCCGGGCGACGTGGGCGGCGGCTTTGACTTCGGCGCGCTCACCATCGGTCAGTTCGACCGGGTCGAGGTGGTGCGCGGGTCCTCGGGCGTGCTCTATGGCAGCCGGGCCATTGGCGGTGTCATCAACCTTGTCACCCAGCGTCCCGACGAGCAGTGGCACGGCCGCGCGAGCGCCGAATACGGCTGGCGTGATCGCCGCCAGGTCTCGGCCTCGGCAGCGGGCCTGGTCGGTCCGGTCGGCCTGACGGTGGGCGGCAACTGGCTCAAGGGCGACGGCTATTCCGCCTTCAACGAGGATCGTGGCGGCACCGAGAAGGACGGCTTTGAAAGCAAGAGCCTCAACGCACGCGCGCAGCTGGAGCTGACCGAGGGCCTGTCCATCGACGGCGGCACCTTCTGGACCCGCGCCAACTACGACTACGACAACACCGGCGCGGACGCGCTCAATGTCGGGTTCAAGCGCGATCTCACCGGCTATGCCAATATCCGGTATGACGGGCTCGATGATCGCCTTCATGCCCGTGTGGGCTATGGCGTGGTCGATACCCGCCGCATCTCCGACGACGCGGCTTGGGGCCCCTATGAGACCAACGGCAAGAACGAGCGCTTCGAAGGCCAGGTCGACTTCACGCCCATCGAGGCGGTGACGCTGCTGCTGGGCGCGGAGACCGAGACGCAGGACTTCTCGGACACCTACGATTCCAACGATTCGATGACCATCGACAGCCTCTTTGCCAACCTGACGCTGCGTCCGGTCGCGGGGCTGACGCTGAACGGTGGGCTTCGTTACGACGATAACTCGCAGTTCGGTGATCGCACCACCTTTGCCGTCAACGGCGCCTATGCCTTCGCGGGCGAGGACGGCCCGGTCGTGCGCGCCAGCTACGGCGAAGGCTTCAAGGCGCCCTCGCTCTACCAGCTCTACACCAACGCGGGCTACCGCGCGCTGGAGGCCGAGACGTCCAAGAGCTGGGATGTCGGTGTGGAGCAGCCCTTTGCCGGCGGCGCCGGGCTCTTCTCGGTCACGTATTTCGATCGCAAGACCAGGAACATGATCGACTATGACATGGCTCAGTGGAACTACTATAACATCGGCCGGGCGCGGGCGAAGGGTGTGGAACTGGGCATGCAGGTGATCGACTGGCAGGGTTTCGACATGAACCTGGCCTATACCTACCTCGATGCCACCAACACGCTGACTGGCGCGCGTCTGCCGCGCCGCACCAAGAGCAACATGACCGCGAGCCTCGACAAGCGCTGGGACGTCAATGGCCATGGTGGCCTGCGCCTTGGCGCGGAGCTGCGCGTGGGCGGCGCGCGCTGGGACGATGCGGCGCAGACCTACTACGTCGAGGGCAACACCTTGGTGAACCTGCGCGGTTCGTTTGCGGTCATGCAGAACGTCGAGGTCTTCGCGCGTATGGAGAACCTCTTTGACGAGCACTACGAAGTGGTGCGCACCTACGGCACGCCGGGCCGCTCGGCCTATGCGGGTGTGCGCGTGAAGATGTGACCTGTACCTTTCCTCCTGCTTCCTGGCGCGCCGCTGCGGCGCGCGCGGGCTGTACGCTCCTTGGCACCTTGCTGCTGGGCGCGTGCAGCGGCGCGCCCGCACGTCCGCTGGAGCAGGGGGAAGGGGCGTCCTCGGCAAAAGAGCGGCCGAGCATCGTCTCGCTTAACCCCTGCACCGATGCCATTCTGGCCGAGGTCACCGCGCCCGGCCAGCTGCTCGCGATTTCCGGCTACAGCCATGATCCCTCGAGCACGTCGATGGGGCTGGAGGCTGCCGCGCGCTACCGCGGGGTCTCGGGCTCGGTCGAGGAGGTGGCTGCGCTCGCACCTGATGTCGTGGTGGCAGGTAGCTTCCTCGCCCCGCCGACCGCCAACGCGCTGCGCGATCTGGGCATCCGCGTTGTCCTTGAACCCATCGTCTCGGACGTGGAGGGCGCACGTGAGCAGGTGCGCATGCTGGCCGAGTTGAGCGGGGACACAGCGGCAGGCGAACGGCTTGTCGCGCGTATTGACGACGCGCTCAGGCGCAACGCCGCGCCGGAGGGCTGGCCCCCGGTGCCTTCGCTGGTCTGGGAATCGGCGGGACTGGTCGCGGGCAACGACACCCTGGTGGTGGACCTTCTTGAACATTCGGGCTTCGTCAACAGCGCGGGCGCGCGCGGGCTTGGGCAGGCTGAGTTTCTGCCTCTGGAACAGGTGCTTGCCGATCCGCCCCGCGTTATCTTCGCGGTCGGCAATCCGCTTGCCGAGGAGGACCGCATGCTCCATCACCCGGTTCTGGCCGATATGAAGGACACACTGCGGGTCCCGCTCTCGCGCTCGCTGATCTGGTGTGGCGGGCCGACCGTGCCACGTCTGCTCGACCGGCTGGGCCGCGCGCGCCGGGCCTGGCTTGGCCGTCACGTGGACACGCGTGAAGGCAGGCAGGACGCGGAGCACGCAACGGGCTTTGTGCAGAAGGACACATGACCCAGCTTCGCCTCAACCTGTTGTTGCTCCTCGGGCTTGCCCTTGTCGTGCCGCTCTCGCTTCTGGCGGGGCGCGTATGGATCAACCCGCTTGCGCCCGAGACGCACAACGCCTCGCTCATCCTCATGCACCTGCGCCTGCCGCGCGCGGTCCTGGCCGTCACGCTGGGGGCCGGGCTTGGGCTCACCGGGGCGGCGATGCAGGCCTACCTGCGCAACCCGCTCGCCGACCCGGGGCTCTTCGGCATTGCGCCGGGCGCGGCGCTGGGCGCAGTGCTCAGTTTCTGGACCGGCTACGCGGCCTCGCCCTGGCTGCTCCCGGTATTCGCGCTGCTGGGAGCTTCGGGGGCGATGCTGCTGCTCGCCCTCATTGCCGGGCGCGGGGGCGGGGTGGCCCTCTTTACGCTGGCGGGCCTCATGGTCTCCAGCCTGGCTGGGGCCTTGATGAGCTTGGCCATCAGTCTTTCGCCTTCACCCTTCGCCATGACCGAGATCGTCACCTGGATGATGGGGGCGCTGGCGGACCGGTCCTGGCGCGAGGTCTGGATCGCGGTGCCCTGTACCCTCGCCGGTGCGGCGGCGATCTACGCGGCGCGTCGAAGCCTCGATGCCCTTACGCTGGGCGAGGCGGCGGCCCGCTCGCTCGGTGTCGACCCGCTGACCTTGCAGTTGCAGATCATCGCTGGGGTTGGCCTTATCATCGGATCGGGCGTGGCGGTGGCCGGCATCATCGGCTTCGTGGGGCTCATGGTGCCCCACCTCGTGCGCCCCTTGACCGACCGGCGACCGAGTTCGCTGCTGGTGCCGAGTGCGATTGCGGGGGCTCTGCTGCTGCTGGTCGCGGATTGCCTGTGCCGTATTCTCCCGCTTGCCAGCGGAGAGCTGCGTCTGGGCATCGCGCTCAGCCTTCTGGGAACGCCCTTCTTCCTCGTCCTGCTGCTGCGCATGCGTAAAGGACTGAGCTGGTGAGCCTGGCGACGGAAAACCTCAACGTGGGCGAGCGCTTGCGCGATGTCTCGATCCAGTGCCGCCGCGGCATGATCACCGCGATCTGCGGGCCCAACGGGGCGGGCAAGTCGACGCTGCTGTCCTGTCTTGCGGACCTGCAGGAGACCACTTCGGGCCGGGTCATGCTGGGGGAGCGGCCCATGCGCTTCAAGTCCCCGCGCGAGCGCGCGCAGTGGCTGGGTTATCTGCCCCAGGCCCCCGACGTCGCCTGGGACGTCGCGGTGGAAGTGCTCGTCTCGCTTGGCCGTTTGCCCTGGAGCGATGCGCCGGCCGGGGAAAACGCAAAGGCCATCGAGGATGCCATTTCGGCGATGGACCTGGAAGAGTTGCGGCATCGCCCGGTTTCGCGCTTGTCCGGTGGTGAGCGGGCACGGGCGCTCATGGCGCGCGTGCTGGCGACGCAGCCCGGCTGGCTTCTGGCCGATGAGCCGCTCGCCAGCCTGGACCTTGGTCACGCGGCCGCGTTGATGCGCCGTTTCCGCCAGCAGGCGCAGCAGGGGCGGGGCGTGGTACTGGTTCTCCACGATCTTGCCACCGCAATGAACCACGCCGATTGCGTGGTTGTGCTCGACAAGGGTGAGGTCGTTGCCGACGGGCCGCCCGAGACCGCGCTGACCCGCGACATTGTCAGCCGCGTCTGGAAGTGCCGCGCGCAGTGGCTGGGGGATCCGGGCGAGCGCGCGCTTTCCATCGCCTCGCCATCCCCGGCGAGCGAGCGGGGGATGCGCATCCTCGACTAGGCGTTTGGGCTGCGGGAACACGGGCGTGGACACACGAAAAAAGAGGCAGGAGGCTTGGCGCCTCCTGCCCCTTTTTCGTTTTGCACCTGTTAGGAGGTCTTACTTCTCCGACAGGCCCCGGGCTTCGAGCATCGGCTCGATCTCCGGTTCGTGGCCGGTGAAGTCGCGGTAGAGCACGTCGAGGTCCTTCGAGTGGCCCTGACCCAGGAAGGTCTCGCGGATGTGGTCGCCGTTGGCGCGGGTCATGCCGCCATGCTTGGCGACCCAGTCCCAGCCATCGTGGGCGAGCAGTTCGGTCCAGATGTACGAGTAGTACCCCGAGGCATAGCCGTTGTCCCAGATATGGCGGAAGTACGGCGTGCGGTAGCGCGGCGGGATGAGATCGGTGCGAAGGCCCATCGAGTAGAGTGCCTGCTTCTCGAACGCCATCGGGTCCTGCGCCGCCTCCTCGGGGCTCAGCGTGTGCCACTTGATGTCGAGCATGGCCGCTTGCAGCGTCTCGCCAAAGCCGACCGACTGGTTGAACTTGGCGGCCGCGTTGATCTTGTCGATCGTGCCCTCGGGCAACGGTGCGCCGGTCTCATAGTGCTTGGCGTAGTGGGCCAGCACTTCGGGAACGGTGGCGAAGTTCTCGTTGAACTGGCTGGGGAATTCCACGAAGTCGCGCGCGGTGTTGGTGCCCGAGAGCGCCGGGTAGGTCTGGCTTGCGAAGAAGCCGTGGAGCGCGTGGCCGAACTCGTGGAACATCGTGGTCACGTTGTCCCAGCTCGCCAGCGCGGGCTCACCCTCGGCAGGCGGATCGATGTTGAGCGTGTTGGTGATGACAGGCGTGTTGCCCAGGAGATCGGACTGCTCGACGAAGTTGTTCATCCACGCACCGCCGCGCTTGGAGGGGCGCGAGAACGGGTCGAAGTAGAACAGGCCGAGCGCGCTGCCGTCCTTGTCGGTCACTTCGTAGACGCGCATCGTCTCGTGGTAGACGGGGATGTCGGTGCGACGCTCGAAGCTGATGCCATAGGTCTGGCTCGCGGCGTAGAACACGCCGTTTTCCAGCACGTTGTAAACCTCGAAGTAAGGCTTGATCGCGCTTTCATCGAGGTCGTACTTCGCCTTGCGCACCTTTTCGGCGTAGTAGGTCCAGTCCCAGGGCTGGAGCGTGGTGACGCCATCGGCCTTGGCGGCCTCGAGCAGCAGTGCGGCCTCGCGGTCCTGCGTCTTGCGCAGTGCGGGCGTGAAGCCGGCCATGAACGCCATCGCCTTTTCGGGCGTGTTGATCATGCGATCGTACATCTGGAACGTGCCGAAGTTCGGCTGGCCCAGCAGCTCGGCCTTCTTGGCGCGCAGGGTGGCCAGCTTCGTCACGATGCCGGTGGTGTCGAATTCATCGCCCGAGGAGGCGCGGTTGATGCTTTCCTCGAAGACGCGGCGGCGGCTGTCGCGGTTGGTGAGGCTCGCGAGCACGGGCTGCTGGGTGAAGTTGATCAGCGGCAGGACGTACTTGCCCGGCTTGCCTTCGTCCTTGGCGCGCTTCGCGGCCGAGGCAATCTGGCCCTCGGTAAGCCCGGCGAGCTCTTCGGCGCTGTCGAAGACGACGGCGTGGGCGTTATTGGCCTGGGTCAGCTGCTGCGCGAACTCGGTCTCCAGCTTGGAGATCTGCGTGTTCATCGCCTTGAGCTCGGCCTTCTTCGCGGCCGAGAGGAGCGCGCCGCGATGGACGAACTTGGCGTACTCGGTCTTGAGCAGCATCGCGTCTTCGCCAGTCAGGGCCTGGCCCGCGGCGCTGTCATGGACGGCCTTGACCCGGGCGAAGAGCTTGGGGTCGAGGTAGATGTCGTCCTGCATGGACGAGACCTGCGGCGAAATCGCGGTGTCGATGGCATCCAGCGTGTCGTTCGTCGCCGCCGAGGTGAGCTGGCCGAAGACGTTGTAGACGCGGTCGTAGAGGACACCGGCGCGCTGCATGGCGACGAGCGTGTTCTCGAAGGTCGGCGCGTCGGGATTGTCGGCAATGGCCTTCATCTCGGCGCGCTTCTGGGCGATGCCGGCCTCGATCGCGGGCTGCCAGTCGGCATCGCGGATCTTCGGGAAGTCGGGGGCCTGGAAGGGCAGCGTGCTCGGCTGGGCGAAAATGCCGTCGTAGGCGGTATCGCTCGCGGCATGTGCGGGGGAGATGGTCATGGCAGCTGTTCCCGAAAGGGCAAGAGTGGCGAGGACAGCGGGCGCTGCGGCTGCAAGGAGCCGTTTTTTCATCAGGTCATTCTCCGAAGGGTCTTCAGGCATGCGACGGGGGTGTTGGGGGAAGGCGTGCCGGCGTTCTTTTCTGCGCCGGGTTGCCCGGCCTGAAGACTATGTCATGGGCGGCAATCAAGCGTGGCGGCGGGGCCTTTGCAAGTCCGATCTGAGGCAGGATGACGCGGTTGCACAGAACGGTGTTCCGGCCTCATTTGTGTGTCCGCGCAAGGCGAATGGAGACATGATCTTGCGGGGCGCAGTGCGCCACGGGATGGACGCACGACTACCGCCGGAGCGGGCGACCACCCCGGCGATGTCGGGACATGATTGATGCAAGGGGGGAGTATAAGGCCCTGAGGCCCGGCTGTCAGAGCTTGCGGAAGCGCCCCTGGCTCCAGATGCGGAAGTCGGACTTCTCGGTGTCCTTGCGCGCGCGGTCTTCGCGTTCACGATCAAGGATGAGCGATCCGGTCTTCCGGCTGAAGCTCGAGCGGCGGAACGGCATTTCGGCTCCGATGTTCATTGTTTTTCTCCTCTATCCAGAGAGGAGAACGTGGCGGGATGCGGATTGGTTCCCGGCGGCTGGCATATTTTTCGCTTCACGGCGCGCAGACGTGAAACGCCAATCCTGCGAGGGCCCATGCCGATCTACGATTTTTCCTGCCCGTCCTGCTCTGCCGAGTTCGAACTGCTGGTCCGCTCCGGCGATGCCGTGGCGTGCCCGCGCTGCGGTGGCGGAGATCTCAACCGATTGGTTTCGCGCGTTTCTCCGCCCGGCAAGGCCAAGGCCCTGGCCGCCGCAGGGCGGGCTGCGGCGAAGCGGGAAGGGCACCTGAGCAACTTCTAGGCGCAGCCACTCTCCCGCCGCGCGCGGATCGGTCAAGGGGGGGGGGGCACGACATGGCTGTGTCGGCTTTACGACATGGTCTTTCCCGTGTCGGAAAAAATCAGAGCGCACCGACGCCGCGTTCGAACTGGCGTTGCAGGTTGCCGAGCGCCCGGGAGTCCATCGCAGGCAGCTTGCGGGCGGGCTTGCCTTCGCGCAGGCGCTCACGGTCCTTCGCCTCGGGCTCGACCCGGCGTACGCGTACGGCCGCGACGCCCTTGGCGCGGATGCCCAGTTCCTCGGCCGCGCCGCGCGAGAGGTCGATGATGCGCGAGCGCGCGGCAAAGGGGCCCCGGTCGTTGACCCGCACGAGGATGCGCCGCCCGGTGTCGAGCGCGGTGACCTCGACATAGCTGGGAAGTGGCAGATCGCGGTGCGCTGCGGTGATCCAGGCCGGATGAAAGCGTTCCCCGTTGGCGGTCTGCGTGCCGCTTTCACTGCCGTACCATGCGGCATAGCCCAGCATGTCGTAATCGGGCTGCGCACGCGGGGTGTAGCGTTCCCCGCGCACCTGGTAGCTGGGGCCGATCCGCACGGGTGTGTCGCTCACCGGGCGGTATTTCGTGCCGCCCCCGCAGGCGCCCAGGGCGAGGCAGGAGAGGGCGGCGGTGAGGGGAAGGGCGCGCACGAGGAGGCTCAGTTGCGCGCGGCCGCGCTTTCCTCGCGCCGGGCCTTGAATTCAGAACCGGCCTTCCATTGCGGCCAGCGCGGTGTGCTCGCCAGCTCCCATCCGATCTGGCCGATCAGGTCGATGTCCTGCACTGCGCCCGCGAGGTCCCAGTCCGGGCCGATGGCATCGCAGGCCTGGTGGTAGCAGTCTCCGGTATAGGTATCGATCCAGTCCTGGCCTGCCTTACGTCCGCCCTTTTCAAGGTCGGCGGCTCCGGCAATGCCCATGAGCAGCATCACCGGCACGCCGCGCTTGGCGAAGGAGAAGTGGTCGGCGCGGTAGAACAGCCCGCGCTCGGGCAGGCCCTCGGGCGTGACGGTGCGGCCCTGCGTGGCGGCCACGCGCGCCATGTCGTCTTCCAGCGTGTTCTGCCCTTCGCCGACAAGGATCACGTCCTTCGCGGGCCCCGCGGTCTGGAGAATGTCGATGGCAAGGTTGGCCACGGTCTTCTCGAGCGGAAGGACGGGATTGGCTGCGTAGTATTCCGAGCCCAGCAGCCCCCGCTCTTCGGCGGTCCACGCGGCAAAGACGACCGAGCGCGCAGGCGCGGGCCGCGCCTTCATCACGCGCGCGATGTCGAGCAGGGCTGCGACGCCCAGTGCATCGTCGTTGGCTCCTGCCCGGTAGATCCGGCCCAGTTCGTCGGGCTGGCCCTTGCCGTAGGCGTCCCAGTGCGCGCCGTAGATCACGGCCTCGTCAGGGCGGGTGGTGCCCGGGATCTTGCCAAGCACGTTGTGGCTGGTGATCTCCTCGTGGGTGACGGGAACGTCGGCGGAGAAGGTTACGCCTTCCAGCGGTACGGGGCGAAAGTCCTTCGAACGGGCCTGCGCCTGGAGGGCCGCCAGATCGAGTCCGGCGCGAGTGAAGAGGTCCTGTGCCGTCTCGCCCGACATCCAGCCCTGGAGCTGGAGCGGGGTGACCTGGTCAGCTGGTTTGACCACGTCGAAGTTCTCGCCGCCCGGGCTCTCGATCACGTTCCAACCGTAGCCTGCGCCTTCGGTCTCGTGGATCACCAGCGCGCCGACCGCGCCTTGCCTTGCCGCTTCCTCGAACTTGTAGCGCCAGCGCCCGTAGTAGGTCATCGTGCGCCCGCCGAACTTGCCGTAGGGATCCATGTCCGGGGTGGCGTTGAAGTCGGGGTCATTGACAAGGAAGACGAGGACCTTGCCGGCAAGATCCATGCCCTTGAAATCATCCCATTCGCGCTCGGGCGCATCGACGCCGTAGCCCACGAAGACGACCGGCGCCTTGGTGAGGACCGCACGGTCTTCGTTGCGCAGAGTCGAGACGTAGATGTCCTTGGTCTGGTCTACGGGCAGTTCGCCTTTGGGCGTGGCGAAGGCGAGCGTGCGCGCCTTGCCGAGCGCAGTGTGGAGGAGGGGCACCGGCTGGACCCAGCTGCCGTCCGGCCCGGCCGGTTCAAGGCCAAGGTCCTGCATGCGCGCGATGAGGTAGCCGATGGTGCGGTCATCGCCGCGCGTTCCCGGTGCGCGGCCCTCGAAGACATCATCCGTCAGGGTCGTCACATCGCGCGCGATCCGCGCCGCGTCGACCGAGATGGCAGGGGGCGTGGGGGAACTTGCCTGCGCGGGCGTGGAGAGAAGGGGGCTCGCGGCCAGCGCCAGGGCCAGCGTCAGAAGGGACCGGGTGTGCATGGCAGGGCATAGTAAGCCGCGCGAAACAGGACACAAGCGCGCAGCGTAACGGGGTGTGCACAGATGCGCACGGCGACTGGAGGACGTGTCGCGGCGGGCTGCGGCAACCGGCCTGCTGCTCATCCGTTTAGGAGCCCGATGGGCCAGTCTCTGCCAGGGCCCGCAACTGGAGCCTGTTCGGTCGTGATGTCCCGTTTCCTGCGTTTGTTGATGCCTGTCCTCCTGCTCGCTGGTCCCGCCTTGCCGTTGGCTGCGCAGGAAAGCTCGCCCGTGGCGCAAGCAGCCGATGCGGTGACACCCGATGCGCCGGACGAGAACGCCAACGCAGACGGACAGACTCCTGCACCGCAGGAGCCGGTAGCCGATCCCTATGGACGGACCACGCCGCGTTCAATGGTGCAGGGCCTGATCGAGGCGCTGGCGGCCGGAGACGATGCACGGGTGGACCGCTTCTTCGAGGATGCCGAGCACGGCGCCGAACGGGCTCGCCAGTTGCAGGCGCTGCTCGACAAGGGAGGCTCGCTCAACACCTTCGCGGCGCTCTCCGACAAGCCCGAGGGCGTGCTCGACGATGACCTGCCCGCCGAGCAGGAATACGTCGGCCATCTGGGCGATGAGGGCAAGACGCCGATCATGCTCACCCGCACGCAATCGCCCGAAGGGGCCATGATCTGGCAGGTCTCGCGCCAGACGGGTGACATCGTGGGTCGGCTGAACCCGGAAACCACCTCGCCGGAGGAAAGCGGCGAGCTGACCGTGGCCGGGGCCAGCGTCACCGATTGGGGCGTGCTGATCGGGCTGGCCGCGGCGGTGTTCATCGGTTTCCAGCTGATCTCGATGGCGCTTGTCGCGATCGCCCAGCGGCTGGTGCGCGGGCCCACGGCCGAGGCGGGTGTTGCCTTCGCCCGCGCGGCGATGCCGCCGTTCAGCCTGTTCCTGGCCACGGTCGTCTTCCAGCTCTGGGCCGACAGCTTGCCGGTCTCGATCATCGCGCGCCAGTTCATGCTCAAGTACATCGGGCTCTTCGCCGCCGCCGCGCTGACCTGGCTGCTGGTGCGCCTGATCGACGCGATCTCGCGCACGGTCATCACCCGCATGGAGGCGCGTGGCCAGCGCCAGGTCGTCTCGGTGGCCTCGCTGCTGCGCCGCGCGGCCAAGATCCTGCTCCTGTTCGGCGTCCTCGTCGCCATTCTCGACACCTTCGGGATCGACGTGACGACGGGCATCGCGGCGCTGGGTATCGGCGGTATCGCTCTGGCCCTGGGCGCGCAGAAGACGGTTGAGAACTTCGTCGGTTCGGTCTCGCTCATCGCCGACAAGCCGGTGCAGATCGGCGACTTCTGCAAGATCGGCGATATCCTGGGCACGGTCGAGGACATCGGCATCCGCTCCACCCGCATCCGCACTCTGGCGCGCACGGTCGTCACCATTCCCAACGGCGATCTGTCCTCGCAGAACATCGAGAACTACGCCAAGCGCGACCGTTTCCTGTTCAACCCCACCGTGGGCGTGGAATACGGGATCGGTTCGGCCAAGTTGCTGGAAGCCGTCGAGATCGTGGAAGGCGTGCTGGAAGAGCACGAGCGCATTGCCAAGCCAGGGCATCGCGCCCGCTTCGTGGCCTTCGGCGCCAGTTCGCTCGACATTGAGGTCTTCGCCTACATGGAAGCGGCGGACTACGATGAGAGCCTGGTGATCCAGCAGGACCTCCTCTTGATGATCTTTGCGCGGCTGGAGAAGGAAGGGATCGGTATCGCCTTCCCGACCCGCACGCTGCACCTCGTGCGCGAAGGCGGGCAGGATGCGGCCGCCGGAGTGCAGGCAAAGCCCGACACCAGCCTTGCCGACACGCACCGCGAGGTGTCGCAGACGGTGCCCAAGGGGCCAATGCCCACGCAGGTGCAGGACAGCGAGGACGACGACGCCGAGGACTGAAGGGGGCGAGGGCGGATCGGGGACGCCCCGGCGTAGGGCGCGGCGCGCGCTTGACCGTCGGCGCGCCACGGTCCATCGCCTCTTCATGATCGCCCGCACGCTTCGCACCGCCGCCCTTGGCGCGGCTTCCCTCGCCCTTGTCCTCCCCGCGCTCGCAACCTCGGCGGCACCTGCCCGGGATACGCTCGACACGATGGCCAACGATCAGGTGGACGCATACGACTGGGTGCGTCCGCAGGCCGACTATGTCCGGCGCGAGGTCATGGTGCCGATGCGCGATGGCACGAAGCTCTTCACCGTCATCGTCTACCGCAAGGGGACGAGTGACGGGCCGATCCTGCTCAGCCGCACACCCTACAACGCAGGGCGCGCGACGAGCCGCAACCGCAGCCAGAAGATCGAGGAAATCCTGCCCGTCATGGACAAGGAGTTCGTCAACGACGGCTATATCCGGGTCTATCAGGACGTGCGCGGGCTGGATGGTTCGCAGGGCGACTACGTGATGAACCGTCCCCTGCGCGGGCCCCTCAATTCCACCAAGGTCGACCACGCCACCGACGCCTACGACACGATTGACTGGCTGGTGAAGAACGTGACGGTAAGCAACGGCAAGGTCGGGATCATCGGGTCCTCGTACCTTGGCTTTACCTCGCTCATGGCGCTGATCGATCCGCACCCCGCGCTCAAGGCTTCGGTGCCGCAGAGCCCGATGGTCGATGGCTGGATGGGCGACGACTGGTTTCACAACGGTGCCTTCCGCACCTTCGGCTACGACTACGATCTCTCGCAGACCGTCGCCAAGGGTGGTGGTTCGGTGCCGCGCGGCTCGGGTGAGGACTACGCCGCCTATCTGAGGGCAGGCTCGGCCTACGATTACGCCAAGACCTACGGGCTGCTGGATATCCCCGCGATCCGCAAGGTCCTGGAGCATCCCTCCTACGATGCCTGGTGGCAGGGACAGGCAGTCGACAAGCTGCTCGCCGCGCGCCCGCTCAGTGTCCCCACGATGCTGGTGGTCGGGCAGTGGGATCAGGAGGACAGCTACGGCGCGCCCGCCGTCTACAAGGCGCTGGAGCCCAAGGACGCCAACAACGACATGGTGAGCCTGGTGATCGGGCCCTGGCGTCACTCGCAGGTGAACTACGAGGCGCGCTCGCTTGGCGCGCTGGACTGGGAAGGCGATACCGGCCTTCAGTTCCGTACGCGCTGGATGAAGCCCTTTCTTGATTGCCATCTCAAGACCGATGCCCCCGCCTGCGACACGCCGCCAGTGCTGACCTATGCAACAGGGACCAACCGCTGGGAGGTCTCGCAGGAATGGCCGGGCGGGGCCTATACACCGCTTTATCTGGCTGGTGATTTCGGCCTCTCGTGGAGCAAGCCGGAAGCAGGCGAGGACAGCTACGTGTCCGATCCGGCCAAGCCCGTCCCCATGCTGCCGCGCCCGATCCACATGAGCGGGGAGGAATGGCGCACCTGGCTGGTGCAGGACCAGCGCTTTGCCGAAAGCCGCACCGACGTGCTGAGCTACTCGACTTCAGCGCTCGCACAGCCGGTCCACATCAAGGGCGCGCCCAAGGTGGACCTGCATGCGTTTACCAGCGGCGAGGACAGCGACTTCGTGGTCAAGCTGATCGACGTCTATCCCGAGGAATACTCCGAAAAGCCGCAGATGGCGGGCTACCAACTGCCGATGGGGATCGAGATCTTCCGCGGGCGCTACGTCCACGGCTTTGCGACCCCTGCGCCGCTGGAGCCGGGCAAAAGCTACAACTTTCAGTGGTCGCTCCCCAATGTCGACCATGTTTTCCTGCCCGGGCACCGGATCATGGTGCAGGTCCAGTCGAGCCTGTTCCCGCTCTATGATCGCAATCCGCAAGGCTGGGCACCCTCGATCATGAAGGCGCAGCCGCAGGACTACCAGAAGGCGACCGAAACCGTGCAGCGCGGCGGCGAGGCGGCCAGCGCGGTCTGGCTCCCGGTCGTCCAGGACGACTGAGCTTTCCGCTCAGGCGTAATCGTAGGCTCCTCCGGCCTCCAGCGCGCGCTGGTAGGCCGGGCGAGCGTGCACCGTGTCGAGCCACTGACTGATGTGCGGATGGCTCTTGGCATCAAGGCCCGCCAGCACGCGGGCGGCTTCCAAGGGGAAGCTCATCATCACGTCCGCCGCGGTCAGCTCGTCGCCCGCGAACCAGGGGCGTGAAACCAGTTCGCTCTCCACGAAGTCCAGATGCAGCGTGATCATCGGCTGGATCTTCTTTGCCGCCATCTTCCCCATGATCGGGATGCGCCCGATGATGAGCTTCAAGAGAAGCGGGACCATCATCGAGGCCTCGGCATAGTGCAGGTACTGGCGGTAGCGCAGCTTGTCCTCCAGGCCAGCGGGGGCGCCCATACGCCCTCCGGCAAGATCGACCAGGTATTCGCAGATCGCCGCGCTCTCGATCAGCGTGCGGCCCTCGTGCTCGATCATCGGCGATTTGCCCAGCGGATGCACGAGGCGCAGTTCAGGCGGGGCGAGCATCGTCCTGGCGTTGCGCTCGTAGCGCCGGATCTCATACGGGAGGCCCAGTTCCTCCAGCATCCAGATGACCCGCTGCGAGCGCGAGTTGTTGAGGTGGTGGACGGTGATCATCGAGGCCTCTCCCGGTTCGTGCAATTCCTGTCGTGGCGCCCACGCTTGGCAATTGGGGGGCGGGCGCCCCATGCAGCAAGGCCGCCCCGGTATCGTACCGGAGCGGCCCTGATCGTGTCACCCGCGAACGGATGTCATCGCCTGCCTGCGCGGATCAGCGGCACTGGATATCGTCGCGGCTGATCTCGCGGCCCGCCAGCGCGCCGCCGCCCGCGCCCAGCAGCGTGCCGAGCGTCTTGGAGCCGTCGGGCGCGATGAGATTGCCCAGAACGCCGCCCGCCAGGCCGCCGATGATGGCGCCTTCGGTGCCGTCCTTGCGCTTGCAGTAGTAGTGCCCGTCGCGCGCGCGGTAGATGCGGTCGTTGTCGCCCAGACGGTAGCCGCGCGAGGAGCCATAGCGGTCGTTATAGCCATAGCCGCCACGGCCGTAGCGGTCCGAGGCGCAGGCGCCGAGCGCCATTGAGAGCGTCGCGAGGGCGAGGATGGGGGCGTATTTCACGAGGCAAGTCCTTTGTTATGCGAAGGGGGCGCTTGGCCTTGTCGGCGCGGCCCTCGTGCGACCTTCGGGGGGAACGGGGTGGTGTGTGCCCAAAGCAAGGCGCGACGTCGGCGTTTGTTCCCACTTTGAAATTCCGGAACGGTTCAAAGGAGCCGATGACGCGGCGAGCAGGCCAACTCTACCCTGTTCTTGCGCGCATCTTTGGACAGCTATCTATGTGCTTGATCGCAAGGCGGCTTTGCTCAATACTGACTTGGGTGAGCGAACCGATCGTAGATCCCGCCCCGCAGCGTTCCGGCCCCTCGGTCGTGCTGCCTGCCCGCCCCGAAGCCCTGCGCATCGATGCTTCGACAAGCGCGGTCATCGTCATCGACATGCAGAACGCCTACGCGTCCAAGGGGGGCTATGTCGATGAGGCGGGTTTCGATGTCGCTCCGGCCGCGGGTGTGATCGGCCACATTGCGCAGGTGCTCGACGTGGCGCGCAGCGCGGGCATGCCGGTTATTTTCCTGCAGAACGGCTGGGACGCGGACTATGTGGAAGCGGGCACGCCGCAATCGCCCAACTACCACAAGTCCAATGCCCTCAAGACCATGCGCGCGCGGCCTGAACTTGCAGGCAAGTTTCTTGCACGCGGCGGCTGGGACTATGAGCTTGTCGAGGCGCTGACGCCCAAAGAGGGCGATATCCGCGTCCACAAGCCGCGCTATTCGGCCTTCTTCAATTCGCAGCTCGACACGATCCTGCGCGCGCGCGGAATCCGCACGCTCATCTTCACCGGCATCGCCACTAATGTCTGCGTGGAATCGACCCTGCGCGACGGGTTCCACCTCGAATACTTCGGCGTGGTGCTGGAGGATGCGGTCCATCACCTGGGCCCCGACTTCATTCGCGAGGCCAGTCTCTACAACATCGAGAAATTCTTCGGCTGGGTGAGCTCGCTCGCCGATTTTCGCACCGCCGTGGGGCAGTTGCCGCCTGCAGACTGACGCGAAGAACCTGCCACTCCGCGAGACCAGAGAGGGAAAAAGACAGATGCCGTTCGAGCCGATCAATCCGCCGCAGTTCCCACCCCCCATCGCCCCCTATTCGGCAGGCGCGAAGGCGGGAAACACGGTCTATGTCTCGGGCGTGCTGGCGCTGGGGGAAGGGGGCACGGTGCTCCACATCGGCGATGCCGCGGCGCAGACCCGGCACATTCTGGAGGTCATCAAGGTGACGGTGGAGGCTGCCGGGGGCACCATGGCGGACATCGCCATGAACCACATCTTCCTCAAGGACCTCGATGACTATGCCGCCTTCAACGCGGTCTATGCCGAGTATTTCCCGGGCGACAAGCCCGCGCGCTACTGCATCCGGGCCGACCTGGTGAAGCCCGATCTCCTTGTCGAGATCGCCTCGGTCGCGCACCTTGCCTGAAACGGGTGGCCTCTGGTTCGAAGAGCATGGCAGTCCCGAGGCGCCGCCGCTGATCCTCTCGAGCGGTCTTGGCGGCAGCGGTGCCTACTGGGCTCCCAACATTGCCGCGCTGGCGCAGGACCACCGCGTCATCACCTACGACCACCGCGGCACGGGGCGCAGCGACCGCAGGCCGCTTGCATCGCTCAGTGTCGAGGACATGGCGGACGACGTCATCGCCCTGATGGACGCGCTGGAGATCCCTAGCGCGCATTTCATCGGCCACGCGCTGGGCGGGGCGATCGGGATCGAAACCGCGATCCGCACCGACCGGATCGGGCGGCTGGTGGTGGTCAACGGCTGGCGGACCCTGTCTGCCCATACCCGGCGCTGTTTCGCCGCACGGCTGGCCCTGCTGCACGGCGCGGGCGTGGAGGCGTTTCTGGAGGCGCAGCCGCTGTTCCTCTATCCGCCGGACTGGATCGCCTCCCACGATGCCCAGTTGTCCGCCGAAGTGGCCCACCATGCGGCAAGCTTTCCAGGCGTGGACGCCATGGTCCAGCGGATCGAAGCGGTGCAGGCCTACAGCCCCGATCCGGCGGGTCTTGCCGCGCTTTCCAGTCTGCTGGTCATTGCCACGCGTGACGATTTTCTGGTGCCTTACGTCACCGCGCTCGATCTTGCCGGCTTCGTGCCGCACGCCAAGGTCGACAGCTTCGCCTGGGGCGGCCACGCCTGCAACGTGACCGACGCCGCGCTCTTCAACCGCTACGTGCTCGATTATCTCAGGAGTTAGCGCCCCATGCAGGTCGGTGTCTTCATCCCCATCAACAACAACGGCTGGCTGATTTCCGAGACGGCGCCCCAGTACAAGCCGAGCTTCGATCTCAACAAGGAGATTGCCCTCAAGGCCGAGGCGCACGGGCTCGATTTCCTGCTTTCGATGATCAAGCTGCGCGGTTTTGGCGGCAAGACCGAGTTCTGGGAATACGGGCTGGAAAGCTTCACGCTCATGGCCGGACTTGCCTCGGTGACCGAGAAGATCAAGCTCTACGCGACCGCGCCTACCTTGATCCTGCCGCCCGCCTTTGCCGCGCGCATGGGCGTCACCATCGATTCGATCAGCCACGGCCGTTTCGGGATGAACCTCGTCACCGGCTGGCAACCGCCCGAGTACACGCAGATGGGCCTGTGGCCGGGTGATGCGCACTTCAAGAACCGTTACGACGTGCTCGACGAATACGCCCACGTGCTGCGCGACTTGTGGAACACCGGGCGCAGCGACTTCAAGGGCGACTATTACACCATGGAGGATTGCCTGGTGCGCCCGCAACCGGGGGCGGACATGAAGATCATCTGTGCCGGTTCTTCCGATGCAGGCCTCGCCTTTTCGGCGAAATGGGCGGACTACGCCTTTTGCCTTGGGAAAGGGGTGAACACGCCCACGGCCTTTGCCTTCAACAACGAGCGCCTTGCGAAGTTTACCGCCGAGACCGGCCGCGATGTCTCGATGTTCGTCCTCGTCATGGTGATCGCGGCCGAGACGGATGAAGAGGCCATGGCGAAATGGAAGCTCTACAATGACGGGGTCGATGTCGAGGCTATCTCCTGGCTCGCCGACCAGGGCGCAAAGGATACGGTCAACACCGACACCAACGTGCGCCAGCTTGCCGCGCCCGAGGGCGCAGTGAACATCAACATGGGCACCCTGGTGGGCAGCTACGAAAGCGTGGCGCGCATGCTCGACGAGATGAGCGAGGTGCCCGGAACGGGGGGCGTGCTTCTCACCTTCGATGACTTCCTTGCGGGCATCGATGACTTTGGGGCGCGGATTCAACCGCTTATGAAAAGCCGTGCCGGAATCGCGGGATAAGGGCCAGGAGCCGATTAAAGGTTCGGAACCGGCCCAATTAGCCATTGCATCGGGCCCATGGTGCAGTGCAGTAAAGTGGCATGCGTATCGCGATTGTCGATGAGAGCGCCGCGCGCGCCTCCATCATTGAAGAAGGCCTGTCCGAGCTCGCCGATTGCGACCTTGTCGTGATCACCGAGCGGCGCGGCATGCTCGCGCGCATGGCTGAAATCGATCCCGATATCGTGCTGATGAACCTGGGAAATCCCTCGCGCGACATGCTCGAGGAGTATTTCGCGGTGAGCCGCGCGCTGGCCCGCCCCATCGCCATGTTCGTGGACGAGGCGGACGATGAGGCCATCGTCGCCTCGGTCGAGGCCGGGGTCTCGTCCTACGTGGTCGATGGCCTTGCCGCGGGACGCATCCGGCCGATTCTCGATCTTGCGATCACGCGCTTCAACGCCTTTGCCCGGCTGCAGAGCGATCTGGCCGAAGCGCGCGGCAAGCTGGCCGAGCGCGAACTTGTCGACAAGGCCAAGCGCATCCTGATGCAGAGCAAGGGCCTGCCTGAACCCAAGGCCTATGCCGAACTGCGCAAGACCGCGATGGACCAGGGCAAGCGCATCGTTAACATTGCCGAAGCCGTCGTCACCGCCCACGAACTGATGAGCGGGACATGATCGGCGGGGACCGACAAGAGGTGTCTTGAGGTGAATACGCAACTGACAATCGGCTTCCTGCCGCTGGTGGATGCCTGCCTGCCGATCCTGGCGCTCGAGCATGGTTTTGCCGAGGACGAGGGGATTTCGCTCAGCCTGGTCAAGGACCTGAGCTGGGCGACCGTACTCGACCGTCTGCTCTACGGGCACAGCGATGCCGCGCACATGATCGCCCCTCTGGCCATTGCCGCAACATTGGGGCGCGGGCGTCCCGCACAGCCGCTGGCCGCGCCATTCGTGCTGGGTCTCAACGGCAATGCGATCACACTTGCCCCCAAGCTGGCGCAGCGTGTGCGCGGGGACGAGGAAGGGCTGGGCGATCCGGTCAAGGTGGGCGCGGCGCTGCGCGAGGTCGCGCTGGAGCGCGCGGCGGCGGGCAAGCCGCTGACTTTCGGCGTCGTCCATCGCTATTCCAGCCACAACTACATGCTGCGCTACTGGCTCGCCTCGTGCGGCATCCATGCGGACAAGGACGTCGACATCTCCACGGTGGCGCCGCCGTTCTGCGCCGAGGCGCTGGAACTTGGCGAGGTCGATGGCATTTGCGTCGGCGAACCCTGGAACAGCGTCGCGGTCGAAAAGGGCGTGGGCGAGATTGTCCTGTCCACTTCTCAGATCTGGCGGCGCGGGGTCGAAAAGGTGCTGGCCTTGCGCGAACCGGTGCTGGAGGAGAAACGGGAGGCGGTGCTGCGTCTCATCCGCGCCTTGTGTCGGGCGGCTGCGCATTTCGTGGACCCTATCAACTGGGAGCACAACGCCGCAATCCTGGCTCGGCCGGAGTATCTGGATGGTTCGCCCGAACTCATTCGCCGTGCCATTGCCGACCAGATCCTGATCGCGCGGGGCGGAGCGATGATCCACTACCCCGATTTCATGTTTCAGTACCGGGAAGCGGCGAACTTTCCCTGGGTCAGCCAGGCCGAGTGGCTCTATTCGCAGATGGTGCGCTGGGACGGGCAGACGTTTGATCGCGCGAGCGCCGACAAGGCGGCGCGCGTGTTCCGTCCCGACATCTATCGCGCTGCACTGCTGGGCACAAACGAGCCGCTTCCAGGGGCCAGTTCAAAGGTCGAAGGCAGCATCGTCACGCCCACTGTCGTGGGGACGCAGCAGGGCAACATGGTTCTGGAGTCCAACGCTTTTTTTGACGGGAAGGTGTTTGATCCACAGCGTATCGAAGAATACCTGGCACAGCTCCCGTGACAGGCAATTTCGATGTGCAGTGCAAAAAGAGCTTGCCGCTTGCTGTGCGAATCGCTTACTAAATTAAGCGAACAGTCCGGTGGGCTCCCAAGGATGGGTGCTTAGTATAGCTGGTCTGAACTTTCTTAAATTCGTGGCACCGTAGCCGCCTCGTCGTGGTCCTCTTGGGACTTTCGTCGTGGCGGTTTTTTGCGTTTGGGTTTTGGAATTGGGGGTTGGTTCGATGACGAAGTTTGGGCAGTCCGGTTTTTCGCGCCGTATGGTGGTGGGGGCACTTCTCGCCAGCGTGGCTCTGGCCGGATGCGGCGGCAGCAAGGACGAGACGGGCGCACAGCCGGGTGTCACGGCCGCATCTGCGGGCGGCGCGGTGGAAAAGCCCGTGCTCAAGCTCGGCTTCATCAAGCTGACCGACATGGCGCCGCTCGCGATTGCCAAGGAAAAGGGCTTCTTTGCCGAGGAAGGGCTCAACGTCACGCTCGAGCCCCAGGCCAACTGGAAGGTCCTGCTCGACGGCGTGATCGGCGGCCAGCTTGACGGCGCGCATATGCTCGCCGGGCAGCCGCTTGCCGCGACCATTGGCTACGGCACCAAGGCCGATCTCATCGCGCCGCTCAGCCTTGATCTCAACGGCAACGCGATCACCGTCTCGAACAAGGTCTGGGACATGGTGAAGGGCGATCTGCAGCGCAGCGCGGATGGAAAGCCCGTCCACCCGATCTCGGCCTCGGTGCTGAAGCCTGTCGTCACCAGCTTCAAGCAGCAGGGCAAGCCCTTCAACATGGGCATGGTTTTCCCGGTTTCGACGCATAACTACGAATTGCGCTACTGGCTCGCGGCGGGCGGTCTCAACCCCGGTTTCTATACCCCTGGCGACATCAAGGGGACCACCTCGGCCGATGTCCAGCTTTCGGTGACGCCGCCCCCGCAGATGCCCGCAACGCTCGAGGCTGGCACCATCGAGGGCTACTGCGTGGGCGAGCCCTGGAACCAGGCTGCGGTGCAGAAGAAGATCGGCGTGCCGATCGTGACCGACGACCAGATCTGGCACAACAACCCGGAGAAGGTCTTCTCAATCCGCAAGGACTTCGCCGAAAAGTATCCCGGCACCACCTCGGCCATGCTGCGCGCGATCATCCGCGCCCAGGAGTGGCTCGATGCCGATGGCGGTGCAAACCGCAAGGAGGCGGTGAAGATCCTCTCGCAGCCCAACTACGTGGGCGCTGACGAGGCGGTGATCGCGGCCTCGATGACCGGCAAGTTCACCTATGAAGCGGACGACACGCGCGATGCGCCCGGCTTCAACATCTTCTTCGATAACTACGCGGGCTACCCCTATTACTCGGACGCGATCTGGTACCTCACCCAGATGCGCCGGTGGGGCCAGATTCCCGCCGACCACGACGACCAGTGGTACTTCGACCAGGCCAAGGCGGTCTATCGTCCGGATCTCTACCTCGCCGCGGCCAATCAGCTCGTCGAGAAGGGCGCGATTTCCGCGGACGATGTACCCGAAACGGATGGGTTCCGGGGTGAGCAGGACGGCTTCATCGATGGTATCACCTACGATGGCAAGCAGCCCAACGCCTACCTCGCCAAGTTCAAGATCGGCCTCAAGAAGGGCCAGAAGGTGTCCGCTTCGGGTGTGACCGGAAGCTGATCGACAGCGCCCGCCTCTAGGAGAAGAACGATGGCAACAGTCTATGCACCACGTGCGCCTCTCCCGGGGGCGAGCGCCGATAGCACGAGCAAGGAGGCTTTCATGGCCACGCAACCGTCCGTCCCGGCCGAGCCGGCCGCAGTCGCGCCTTCCGCGGCGCCCGAACCGAGCGCGGCGCAGCCCGGCAAGGTCCAGGCGTTCCTTGCCAAGAACACCAAGGTGATCCTGGCGCCGGTCATCGGTATCCTCGCCTTCCTGGGGCTGTGGGCCGCGCTGGCGCCGATGGTGGATACCTCGCTCGGCGCGCTGCCGGGACCGCTCGAAGTGGCCGAGCAGGGCGCTGCGCTCTACGGGGAGTGGCAGGCCTCGAACGAGGCGGCGGCGGAGTTCTACGCGGCGCAGGATGCGCGCATCGCCGCCGGAACGCAGGCCATGGCCTTTGATTACGCTGGCCCGCCGACCTTCCTCGACCAGGTCGTGACCTCGCTGGAGACGGTGGCGCTCGGCTTCATCCTCGCAACGGTCGTGGCCGTGCCGATTGGCCTTGCCGCCGGTCTCTCACCGCTCTTCAACGCCGCGATCAACCCGCTGATCCAGATCATGAAGCCGGTCAGCCCGCTCGCCTGGCTGCCCATCGTGACAATGGTCGTCTCGGCCACGGTCACGAGCGCGGACCCGATGCTGGCCAAGAGCTTCGTGATCTCGGCGGTGGTGGTGACGCTGTGCTCGCTGTGGCCCACGCTCATCAACACGGCCGTCGGCACCGCGTCGATCGACAAGGACCTCCTGAACGTGGGGCGCGTGCTCAAGCTCGGCACCTTTCAGAAGCTGACCAAGCTCGTCCTGCCGTCCTCGCTGCCCTACATTTTCACCGGCATGCGCCTCTCGCTGGGCGTGGGCTGGATGGTGCTGATCGCGGCGGAAATGCTCGCGCAGAACCCGGGGCTGGGCAAATTCGTCTGGGACGAATTCCAGAACGGGTCCAGCCAGTCGCTTGCCCGCATCATGTTCGCGGTGATCGTCATCGGCCTCATCGGCTTCCTGCTCGACCGCCTGATGATGACCCTCCAGAACCTCGTCAGCCGTAACCACGCGGTCTGATCGCGGCCCTTCGCGCCACACTTCCTGCACTTACCGTAAGGGACCAAAGACATGGGTACGATCCTCTCGCTCCAGGGTGTGACCAAGGCCTACACCGGCCAGACCGGCGATGTGACGCAGGTGCTCGACGGCATCGACCTCGATGTCGAGGAAGGCGAATTCATTGCCATCCTGGGCTTCTCGGGGGCGGGCAAGACGACGCTGATCTCCACCATCGCCGGGCTGGTCGAGCCCGATGCCGGGCAGATCCTCCTGCACGGTCGCCCGGTGGACGGGCCGGGCAAGGACCGCGGGCTGGTGTTCCAGTCCTACTCGCTCTTCCCCTGGCTGACGGTGGAGAAGAACGTCGCGCTGGCGGTCGATGCGGTGCACAAGGATCGCTCGCGTGCCGAACGGGCGGCACTGGTGCGCCAGAAGGTCGAGCTCGTCGGGCTGGGCCACGCGATGGACCGCAAGCCCGGCCAGCTTTCGGGCGGCATGCGCCAGCGCGTTTCGGTCGCTAGGGCGCTGGCGATGGAGCCCGAGATCCTGCTCCTGGACGAGCCGCTCTCCGCGCTCGACGCGCTCACCCGCGCCAAGCTTCAGGACGAGATCGAGCGTATCCGCAAGGAGGAGAAGCGCACCATCATCCTCGTCACCAACGACGTGGACGAGGCGCTGCTGCTGGCGGACCGGGTCGCGGTGCTCACGCCCGCACCTTCGGCCCACATTGGCAGGATTTTCACGGTCGACGTGCCGCGCCCGCGCGAGCGTGAGGCGGTGAACGACGATGCCCACTTCCAGTCGCTGCGGCGCGAGATCGTGGGCTATCTGGGGCACCTCAACGAAGCGGGATCGAGCGTGGGCGAGGCCAGCGTGGCCCTGCCCGAGGTGACGCCCATCGACCTTTTCGTGAAGAGCGAGCCGCAACTGCCCAAGGCCTATGTCGAGGCGGGGCAGTCGGCAGTCGAGCAGCGCTACCTGGAATTCTTCAAGCTCAACAAGGTCTACCCCACGCCCAAGGGGCCGCTGACCGTGGTCGAAGACTTCAACCTCCTGATGGAAAAGGGCGAATTCATCTCGCTCATCGGCCACTCGGGCTGCGGCAAGTCGACCGTGCTGACCATGGCAGCGGGCCTCAACGCGATCAGCAGTGGCGGCATCGTTCTCGACAACCGCGAGATTTCGGGGGCGGGGCCGGACAAGGCGGTGGTCTTCCAGGCGCCGAGCCTGATGCCCTGGCTCACCGCGCGCCAGAACGTCTCGCTGGGGGTCGAACGGGTCTATCCGCACGCCAGCAAGGCCGAGCGGGCGGACATCGTCGACTACTATCTGGAACGGGTGGGGCTGGGCGATGCCATGGACAAGATGGCCGCGGAAATGTCGAACGGGATGCGCCAGCGCGTGGGCATCGCACGCGCCTTTGCGCTCTCGCCGCGCCTGCTGCTGCTGGATGAACCCTTCGGCATGCTCGACAGCCTGACCCGCTGGGACCTGCAGGACGTGCTGGTCGAAACCTGGAACCGTACCAAGGTGACCGCGATCATGGTGACCCACGATGTCGACGAGGCGATCCTGCTCGCCGACCGGGTGGTGATGATGACCAATGGACCTCGCGCGACCATCGGCAAAGTCTTGAAGGTGGACCTGCCGCGTCCACGCGACCGCAAGGCGCTGCTCGAGGACCCGAAGTTCTATCAGTATCGGCAGGAGGTTTTGCACTTCCTCGCCGAATACGACCACGGTCCGGCCTCCAAGGCGGCCTGACCAAACGGGCCGCACCGCGCGGCCCGGGAACCCTGTGTCCGGGGGAATGGTACGGACGAAGTTGTAGTCCTGCCCGAAAGGGGCGGGGCCCGGCGCGCGCTCATGAGGGGCGGGGGGCAGGCAAGGACGCCTGCCATCCGAAGCGCAGGAAACAGGCTGCGAAGGCGCGAAGAACGCCCGGCCTGGTGCGGCGGACAACGACGTCTGCCTTCGATCCAGTTTCTGGAAGCAAACGGCGTGCCCGCGTGGGGGTGGGGCGCCATCGGAGGTACACGACGATGAAGACCGCGTATTCCACTTTTGTCACGCTCGCAGCCGGCACCGCCGCACTCGCACTCTCGGCTCCGGCCCTTGCCAAGTCAGGCGCGCCTGTCACTGTGGCGGACGGAGTGACCATCGATCCGATCATCGATGGCATGCTGCGCTACGAACATGTCGACCAGGATGATTTGGGGCGCGATGCCGATGCCCTGACGCTGCGCCTTCGCGGCGGTGTTGAGGTGAAGGCCCACGGCTTCTCGGCGCTGGCCGAGGCCGAGAGCACGCTGGCGATCCTCGACAATTACAACGACACGATCCCCGGCAACAACGGGTATCTGGGCGCCGAGCCGTACTCGGTCGTGGCCGATCCCCAGAACGTGGAAGTGAACCGGCTGCAGGTGGGCTATTCGGGCAAGATCGGCTCGATCACCGTGGGCCGCCAGCGCATCATTCACGACGACGCGCGCTTTGTCGGCAATGTCGGCTGGCGCCAGAACGAGCAGACCTTCGATGCGGTGCGCGCGCAAGGGACGTTGGGGCCGGTCATCCTCGATGCCACCTATTCGCTCTCGCAGCGCTCGATCTTCGGCGCGGACAGCCCGAACAAGTACTGGGACGGTGATTTCGTGCTGCTGGACGGCGGCGTGAAGGTGAAGGGCATCGCGCTCAAGGGCTTTGCCTACCTGCTCGACTATGATGAGCGCCTCGCCATGTCGAGCCAGACCTATGGCGCCATAGCCGCGGGCGCGATCCCGCTCGGCGGTACGGCGAAGATCGACATCAAGCTGCGCTACGCGCGTCAGAGCGACTACGGCGCCAATCCCATCAACTACGCGGCCGACTACTACGACGCCGAACTCGGCGTTTCGGTCGCGGGCTTTGGGCTCAAGGGGGGCTACGAGGAACTGGGGAGCGACGATGGCCTGGCCGCCTTCCAGACACCGATGGCAACCGCACACGCCTTCAACGGCTGGGCCGACCTGTTTCTGACCACGCCGTCGACGGGCCTGCGCGATTATTTCGGCGCCGTTTCCGCGGGTTTTGGCGATGTCGGCCCGCTCAAGGGGCTGAAGGGCATGGTCGTCTACCACCAGTTCGACAGCGACGTGGGCGGTATCGACTACGGGCACGAATGGGACGCGAACCTTGGCTTCAAGGTCGCGGGCTACGGGGTCCTCTTCAAGTACGCCAACTACACGGCCGACAGCTTTGGCACCGACACCGAGAAGTTCTGGGTCCAGTTCGGCTTTTCGTTCTGATCACGCGGGGAAAGGGAGTAGTTACCGATGGCCTATCTTGCACCAACCGAATTCGTCACCAAGCTTATCGATGCGGGCGAATCCAAGATCATGATGTCGACCAAGGACACGCTGGTCCGCGCCTACATGGCCGGCGCCATTCTGGCGCTCGCGGCGGCCTTTGCGGTCACCATCAATGTCCAGACCGGACAGCCGCTGGCGGGCGCGGTGCTGTTCCCGGTCGGCTTCTGCATGCTCTATCTGCTTGGCTACGACCTCCTGACCGGGGTCTTCGTGCTGTGCCCGATGGCGGTCTGGGACAAGCGCCCAGGCTGCACCTGGGGCGGGGTTGCGCGCAACTGGGGCCTGGTCTTCACCGGCAACTTTGCAGGCGCGCTCACCACCGCGGTCCTGATGGCGATCTACTGGACTTATGGCTTCTCGACCGAACCGGCCGAAGTGGGCGCCAAGATGGCCGTCATCGGTGAGAACCGTACGGTCGGCTACGCGGCCTACGGCGCGGCGGGCTGGCTCACCATCTTCGTGCGCGCGGTCATGTGCAACTGGATGGTTTCGACCGGCGTCGTCGGCGCGCAGATCTCGACCACCGTTTCGGGCAAGGTCATCGCCATGTGGATGCCGATCATGCTCTTCTTCTACATGGTCTTCGAGCACTCGATCGTGAACATGTTCCTGTTCCCCACCGGCCTGATGCTGGGCGGCAACTTCACCATTGCCGACTACCTGGTGTGGAACGAGATCCCGGTGGTGCTGGGGAATGTCGTGGGGGGCCTGACCTTCACAGGCCTCATGCTCTTCAGCACGCACCGCAAGACCGCGCCGTCGCGGGTCGTCAAGATCGCTGCCTGAGCGTCCCCTGGCAGTGCGAAGGGGTGGGAGTGGGTGCTGGCATGCCACCACTTCCGCTCCTTCCTTGCCATCTGCGAAAGGGAGCGTGATGGGAGCGCGGCTTGTCGTCCGCCTTGGCTATTGCTCCGATGCCGGAGCCAAGGAGGCGAACCAGGATTTCGGGGATGCCCTCGTGCCCGAGGACGCAGCGAGCCTTGCCACCAAGGGTATCGCGCTGGCGCTTGCCGATGGCATCAGCACCAGCGCGCAGGGGCGCGAGGCGGCCGAGCTTGCGGTGTCTTCGTTCCTCACCGACTACATGGCAACGCCTGAGGCCTGGTCCGTGCCGACAAGCGCGGAGCGGGTCATCGCGGCTATCAATTCCTGGCTCTTTGCCCGCAACACCGGCGGGCAGGGCCCGGCGCTGGAGGACAGCGCGCGCGAGCGCGGCTTGGTCACGACCTTCAGCGCGCTCGTCCTCAAGGGCCGGTCGGCCTATATCTTCCACGTGGGCGATGGCCGTGTCGCGCATCTCTCGGACGGAGCCTGCCGGATCCTGACGCAGCCGCATCGGGTGGATCTGGGTGGAGGGGAGAGCCTTCTGGCCCGCGCGCTCGGCATCGACCGCCGGGTCGAGGTGGATCACGTGCAGGCCGCCATCGCTACGGGCGACGTCTTCGTCCTGACGAGTGACGGCGTGCACGAGCACCTTGGCGATGGGGACATGCAGGAGATCCTCGCCGAGCCCGATCCCCAGCGCGGCGCCGAGGCGCTCGTGGCGGCCGCCCGGACGGCGGGGAGCGGGGACAACCTCACCGCGCAGGTCCTGCGCGTGGAGGCGCTGCCCGACGGCGACCTGGCCGATGTGATCGGGGATGGGCGCGAGTTGCCACCCGCACCGCCGCTGATGGCCGGGCAGAGCTTTGAAGGGCTGACGGTGCTGCGCACGCTCCACGCTGGGCACCGCAGCCATGTCTATCTGGTGCGCGAGGAGGTGAGTGGGCGCCGTCTCGTCCTCAAGGCCCCTGCGACTCAGCAGGCGGGTGACGCGCACGAACTTCAGCGCCTGATGCTGGAGGAATGGGTCGCGAGGCGCGTGAAAAGCAGCCACCTGCTCTGCGCTCCGCCGCCGCGCAGTGAGCGCCGTCACGCCTACGCCCTGTTTGAATATCTGCCCGGCCAGACGCTTGAGGAATGGGCCCACGCGCAGATCGCGACCGACCTTGCGGCCGTGCGCAGCCTCGTCAAGCAGGTAGCGCGTGGGCTTCTGGCGCTCCATCGCCGTGAAATCCTGCATGGTGACCTGCGGCCCGCCAACGTCATCGTTGATGCGGATGGCACAGTGCGGATCGTCGACTTCGGCTCCGCGCTTGTCGCAGGGCTCGAGGAACTGGCCCCGCGCGCGGGCGAGGCGCTCTATGCAGGCACGATGCAGTTCACCGCGCCCGAGATCTGGCTCGGTCATGCGCCCACGCGCGCCAGCGATCTGTGGTCGCTGGGCGCGCTCGCCTATTTTCTGCTCACCCGCAGCCTGCCTTATGGACCGCGCCTCAGCACAGCGCAGACGCGGGCCGCGCAGCGCAAGCTGCGCTATGTTCCCGCGAGCGAGATCAACCCCGAGGTGCCCGACTGGATGGACGCGGCGCTGGCCTGCGCGCTCGCCCTTGAGCCCGCGCAGCGTTACGCCGAGCTATCGGAGTTCACCTACGATCTTTCCCGCCCGAACGCGGCGCTGCGCCCCGTCACCGCGCGGCCGCTGCTGGCACGCCGTCCCGAGCGGGTGTGGCAGGCAATCAGCGCACTTCTCGCGCTGGCGCTGGCCGCCTCGCTGCTGCTCGGAGGGCAGATCGCCGGGCGTCCGTCCCCCATTCCATCCCGAGACCTAAAGGAGAGAGAGCGATGATGACCAAGTCCGATGTCACCACCATGATCCGCGCTGCCAAGCGCGAAAAGGCGATCGGCTGGGCCGCGATTGCCGAGGAGGTTGGCCTCAGCGAGGTCTTCGTGACCTCGGCGTGCCTGGGCATGAACAGCCTTCTGCCCGACGCGGCGGGCAAGCTGGTCGACTTTCTGGGCCTGCCGGCCGAGGCCGCGGTGGTGCTGAGCGAGTACCCGACCAAGACGTTCGCTCAGACCGTTCCGACCGATCCGTGCATCTACCGCTGGTACGAGATTACCGGCGTGTTCGGCGAGGCGTTCAAGGAGCTGGTCCAGGAGAAGTTCGGTGACGGGATCATGAGCGCGATCGACTTCGACATGCAGATCAACCGCGTCGCACACGAAAAAGGCGACCGGGTAGAAGTCGTTATGAGTGGCAAGTTCCTTCCCTACAAGAGCTGGTAATCGCTTGAAAAAGTCGCCTTCGGGGAGGAGGCGGCTTTTCCCTTTTTCGCTGCAGGTGCAAAAACAGTCTTGCCGGGAACTGTGCGAATCAGTTAAAAACCAGATCAGCGAGAATGCGCCGTCCGCAGAAGGACGATGGAAGCGCCTCGCCGCACTTTCTGACAACGCGTGGCAACGAAGCCGCCCGTACCATCCCTGCAAGGGGCGTGGTCCGAGGCGGTTTTTTTGCGTGCGCGTCACGAACGGAGACGCCGACGTGAATGCACCTGTGAACTTCGAGGGGAACGCCTTTCCCGAAGGGCCGCGCGAACGGCTCGTGGTGATCGGCAACGGCATGGCCGGGTGTCGCGCGGTGGAGGAGATACTGGCGCGTGAGCCCGAACGCTTCGAGATCACGATCTTCGGTGCCGAACCGCGCGTGAACTACAACCGCATCATGCTCTCGCCCGTTCTCGCAGGTGAAAAGACCTTCGACGAAATCGTCATCAACACGCCCGAGTGGTACGCCGAAAACGGCATCACGCTGGTGTCGGGCGACAAGGTTGAACGCATTGACCGCGACATGCAGACCGTCATCGCCGCTTCGGGTCGCACCGAGCCTTACGACAAGCTGCTGATCGCGACGGGGTCGGACCCGTTCATCATTCCCGTTCCGGGCAAGGACCTCGACGGCGTCGTGACCTTTCGCGATCTCGATGACGTCGACCGGATGCTGGCGGCGGCGGACAAGGGCGGAAGCGCAGTCGTGATCGGCGGCGGCCTGCTCGGCCTCGAGGCTGCCCATGGCCTGAGCCTGCGCGGCATGAAGGTGAGCGTGATCCACCTCATGCCCACGCTCATGGAGCGCCAGCTCGACGAGGCGGCGGGCTTCCTGCTGCGTAGCGAACTGGAAAAGCGCGGCCAGACTATCCTGACCGGCGCGAACACCAAGGAGATCATCGGCAAGGACGGGCACGTGGCGGGCGTCCGCTTGGAAGACGGCACCGAGATCCCCGCTGACATCGTCGTCATGGCCGTCGGCATCCGTCCCGCGACGGGGCTTGCCAAGGAGTCCGGCCTGGAGGTTGAGCGCGGCATCCTTGTCGATGACCACATGGTCACTTCCGACCCCAATGTGCTCTCGGTGGGCGAATGCGTCCAGCACCGGGGCCTGTGCTATGGTCTTGTCGCGCCGCTGTGGGACATGTGCCGCGCGCTTGCCGACCATGTCACCGACCGGGCGACCGGCTACGAAGGTTCGGTCACGTCAACCAAGCTCAAGGTTTCGGGGATCGACCTGTTCTCGGCCGGGGACTTCTCGGGCGGGGAGGGCTGCGAGGACATCGTCATGCGCGATGCCGCCCGCGGGATCTACAAGCGCGTCATCGTCAGGGACAACCGGATCGTGGGCGCGGTGCTTTACGGCGATACCGCCGATGGCTCGTGGTACTTCGACCTCCTCAAGAAGGGCGAGGACGTCTCGGAGATCCGCGAGGCCCTGATCTTCGGCCAGGCCTTCGCGTCCGGAGGTGCGCTGCTGGACCCTAACGCGGCCGTTGCGGCCCTCTCGGACGATGCCGAGATCTGCGGGTGCAACGGCGTTTCCAAGGGCCAGGTGGTTTCGTGCATCGAGGGCGGCGCGCATTCGCTCGACGCGGTGCGCTCCGGGTGCAAGGCTTCGGCCTCGTGTGGTTCGTGCACCAATCTGGTCGAGAGCCTGCTGGCCGTGACACTGGGCGGCGAGGTCGAGACCGGGCCTGCCACGATGTGCAAGTGCACCAGCTTCACCCACGACGATGTGCGCGCGCTGATCCTGGAGAAGAACCTTACCTCGATCCCGCACGTCATGCAGGAGCTGCACTGGTCGACGCCCGATGGCTGCGCTTCGTGCCGCCCCGCGCTCAATTACTATCTGCTCTGCGCGCTCCCCGGGGTTTACGAGGACGATCAGAAGAGCCGCTTCGTCAACGAGCGCATGCACGCCAACATCCAGAAGGACGGCACCTATTCGGTCGTCCCGCGCATGTGGGGCGGGCTCACCAATCCGCGCGAACTGCGTGCGATTGCGGACGTCGTAGAGAAGTACGATGCGCCCATGGTCAAGGTGACCGGCGGCCAGCGCCTCGACATCTTCGGCATCAAGAAGGAAGATCTGCCTGCGGTCTGGGCCGATCTCAACGCGGCCGGGATGGTGTCGGGCCATGCCTATGGCAAGTCTCTGCGCACGGTGAAGACCTGTGTCGGTTCGGAATGGTGCCGCTTCGGTACGCAGGATTCCACGGGACTTGGCGTCAAGATCGAGCGCATGACCTGGGGCAGTTGGATGCCGCACAAGTTCAAGATCGCTGTCTCGGGTTGCCCGCGCAACTGTGCGGAGGCGACCATCAAGGATTTCGGCGTGGTTTGCGTCGACAGTGGCTACGAACTGCACGTGGGCGGTAATGGCGGCATCAAGGTGCGCGCAACCGATCTTCTGTGCAAGGTGGCCACCGAAGAGGAGGCGATGGAGATGTGCGCTGCCTTCATCCAGCTCTATCGCGAGGAGGCGCGCTACCTCGAACGCACTGCGCCCTGGATCGAACGCGTCGGGCTGGAGCACGTCAAGCTGGCTCTCGCCGATCCCGAGACCGTGCGCGCTTACGCCGCCCGCTTCCACCATTCGCAGAGCTTCATGCAGGATGACCCCTGGGCCAAGCGCGCGGCGGGCGAGCGCGCCGATCTGCACCAGCACCTGGCAACGGTGCGTCCCTCCGATTCCTCGTTTCAGCTGGAGAAGGCATGATGATTGGCGATTGGCTCGATATTGGCCCGGTCGGACAGATCGAGGCGGGCACCGCGCGCACGCTTCCGGTGGAAGGCGCGCAGGAACTGGCGATCTTCCACACGCTGCGCGGGGAGTTCTTCGCCATCGTGAACGCCTGCCCGCACAAGAAGGGACCGCTGAGCCAGGGCATCGTCCATGGCGATGTGGTCACCTGCCCCTTGCACAACTGGAACATCTCGCTGCGCGATGGGCGCGCCTTGGGCGATGACGAGGGCTGCGTGCCCACGATCCCGCTCCGGGTCGATGCCGGGCGCATCTACCTCCTGCGCGCCGCGGTTCTGGGTGGGGGCGCCGAGGCGGCGCCTGCCGAGGCAGAGGCCTGAGCGCCATGGGCGACACGGGCCCGATCCGCACGACATGCGCCTATTGTGGCGTCGGCTGCGGCATCACGGCCGACGTTGCCAGCGGCGCGCGCCGGGAGGTCTCGGTTGCCGGCGATCCCAGGCACCCGGCGAACGCCGGACGCCTGTGCTCCAAGGGCACGCACCTGGGCGAGACGGTCGGGCTGGAAGGACGTCTTCTCCATCCCCGGATCGCGGGCGAACGTGTGTCGTGGGACAAGGCGAGCGCGGAGGTTGCCGAGCGCATGCGCGCGTGCATCGCGCAGCATGGCCCGGACAGCGTCGCTTTCTATGTCTCGGGCCAGCTTCTGACCGAGGATTACTACGCCGCCAACAAGCTGATGAAGGGCTTTGTCGGCTCGGGCAACATCGACACCAATTCACGCCTGTGCATGGCAAGTGCGGTGGCGGCCTACAACCGCGCGTTCGGCGAGGACGTCGTCCCGTGTTCGTATGAGGACCTGGACGCGGCCGATCTCATTTTGCTGGTCGGCTCCAACACGGCCTGGTGCCACCCGGTCGTCTGGCAGCGGATCGAGAAGACCCGCGCGCGCCGGGGGACCCGGATCGTGGTGATCGATCCGCGCCGCACCGAGACCGCCGAACAGGCTGACCTGCACGTGCCCATCGCGCCCGATGGTGACATTGCGCTGTTCAATGCGCTGCTCGCCCGCATGCACGCACAGGGGCTTGTCGATGCCGCCTACATGTCCGCCCATGTCGAGGTCGCGCCCGATTTCTGGGACGATCTTGCCTGCGATCCCGGTGTCGACCCTGAGATTTTCGAAGAACTGTGCACGCTCGTCGCCGCACACCCGCGCATGGTCACGCTGTTCTCGCAAGGGGCGAACCAGTCGGTCTGCGGGACCGACAAGGGCAACGCCATCATCAACCTGCACCTGGCGATGGGCAGCATCAATTGGATCGGCGCGGGGCCCTTCAGCATCACCGGTCAGCCCAACGCGATGGGCGGGCGCGAGGTGGGCGGCCTTGCCAACACGCTCGCCTGTCACCTTGGTTTCTCCGAGGAGGAACGCCGCGCAGCGGCGGCCTTCTGGAATGCACCTGTCCTGTGCTCGGGGCCGGGGCTCAAGGCCGTGGACCTGTTCCGGGCCGTGCACGATGGCCGGGTCAAGTTCCTGTGGGTCATGGCGACCAATCCGGCGGTCTCGATGCCCGACAGCGCCTTCGTGCGCGAGGCTCTCGCCCGCTGCCCGACGGTGGTGGTCTCCGATGTCATCGCGGACACCGACACCGCCCGGTATGCCGATATCCTTCTGCCCGCCGAGGCCTGGGGCGAAAAGAATGGTACGGTGACCAATTCGGAGCGCTGCATCTCGCGCCAGCGCCGCCTGTTCGATGCGCCCGGCGAGGCGCGGGCCGACTGGCGCATCATCGCCGATGTCGCGGCGGCGATGGGGTGGGGGGAGGCGTTCGCCTGGGAGGATGCGGCGGCCGTTTTCCGCGAGTACGCACGGATGACAGGTCTCGCACAGGCGCGCGGAAAGTGCCTCGATCTCACGCATCTTGGCGATATTTCCAGCGCAGATTACGACGCGCTTGAACCCTTCCAGTGGGGCGGTGCGCGGCCTCTGGCTTCGGGCTATCCGACCCCCTCGGGCAAGGCGCAGATGATCCGCATTGAAGCGCCCGAGCGGGTGCAGGATGCGGCGTTCCCACTGCGCCTCAACACCGCGCGCTACCGTGACCAGTGGCACACCATGACTCGCACGGGCCTCTCGCCAACCCTGTCGCAGCACCGGCCCGAGCCGCTGCTCGAAGTGCATCCGCGCGATGCCGCGTGCTATGGCGTAACCGCTGGCGGGCTCGCGCGGGTCGTGACCCGGCAGGGCCGCGCGGTGTTTCGTGTCGATGTGCAAGAGGGGCAGCGCCCTGGCGAGATCTGCGTGCCGATGCACTGGAGCGATGCCATGAGCGGAGAGGGGCGGGCCAACCGCCTGCCGGGGCCTCAGGTCGATCCGGTATCCGGTCAGCCCGGCTTCAAGAACAGTGCAGCGAGGCTGGAGACCGTTGCGGCCGACTGGCAGGCGTTCCTTGTCCGCCGCGATGCCATCGCGCCCAAGGGTCTTGCCTACTGGGCCCGCGCACGAATCGCCGAGGGCTGGCTCTACGAATTGGCGGGAGAAGGCGCGGTCGATCTCGACGCTTTACTTCCCGAAGGCGAACGGCTCGAGGTGGCCGACACCGTCCGGGGCATGCGCCGCGTGGCGGTGCGCGCCGGGGACGGCACGCTGGCCGCGGCGATCTATCTCACCCGTGCGGGGCAGCTGCCCGCGCGCAGTTGGGTGGCAGGCCAGCTCGGACAGGACAGTGCGAGCGCCTGCGAGCTTCTTGCCGGGCGGCCGAGCACGCCGCTTCCCGATAGAGGGCCGATCGTGTGCGTGTGCCATGGCGTCGGCGCCAACGATATTGCCGCGGCCTGCGCGGACGGTGCCGACAGCGTCGAAGCCGTTGGGCAGAGCACGCAGGCGGGGACCAACTGCGGCTCCTGCCGCCCGGCCATTGCGCGCCTTCTGGAAACCTGTGCCACTCAGCCAAGGGAGCCTGCCGAATGACTGCCCCCCGTTACGACGACTTTTGCGAAGGTTCGGTCTGGCTCGTGGGCGCAGGCCCCGGCGATCCCGAGCTTCTCACCCGCAAGGCCGAGCGCCTCATCGGCGCGGCGAGCGTGATTTTCCACGATGCGCTGGTGGGTCCGGGCATCCTTGAGCTGGCAAGCCGGCGCGCACGCCTTGTCTACGTGGGAAAGCGGTCGGGGCGTCATTCCAAGGATCAGAAGAGCATCGATGCGCTGATCGTCGAGGCGGCGCTCGCGGGCGAGCGCGTTGTGCGCCTCAAGGGCGGGGACCCCTCGATCTTCGGGCGCGCGACAGAGGAACTGGACGCGTGCCGCGCAGCTGGTGTGCCGGTGCGGGTCTGTCCGGGCGTCACCGCAGCCAGCGCGGCGGCCGCGGGTATCGGGACCTCGCTCACCCTGCGGGGATTTGCCCGTAAGCTGACCTTTGTGACCGCCCATGCGCGTGCGGGCGAGGAGTTGCAACTCGACTGGGCGCGGCTGGCCGATCCCGAGGCGACGCTGGCAGTCTACATGGGCAAGGCGGCGGCTCCTGCGCTGTCGGCACAGCTGATTGCGGCGGGCCTTCCGGCCGACACGCCGGTCGCTCTGGTCGAGAACGCGAGCCTGCCCGACGAGCGCCACTTTCACACCCGTCTCGACCTGCTGCCGCTGGCCTCGCGCACAGCCCTTGGCGATGGTCCGGCGTTGCTGCTGATCGGCTCGGCGATGGAGCAGAGCCCGGATACAGAGCGTGAGCAGGTCATGAAATTTGGGGTTAAGGTTCTGAAATAGATTTATAATGTCAAAAAACTAGGATACGCGGCCACGGACCTCGACCATGGGGAGTGGACGAGCCGCGAGGCCGGTTTCCGGCTGCCGAGTTACGGGGCCGGTCTCGCTTTCATCTCGGCTGTGTCCTTGAGAGGATGCGGCATGTGTCATGTGGCATTCAGGGCCAGCCTGCCGACAGAACCTCCGCTTCGGCTTCTGCCGAAAGTGGCTCCCCCAGATGCGATCCCGGCTGGATCAGGTCGGCGCGCCCATCCGCATCGAGGACAATGAGCCTCCAGGCATCCGCCCCCCGGCAGGCGAGGCCCACGCCGATCGAACCTGCAAAACGACGGCAGTAGGTGCCATCATCGCTCCGGTAGGTCGCCAGAATGTGAAACAGTCTCTCGTCCCCCGGGGATGTGCGCGGGTCGCTTTCGAGGGCCGTGGCAAGGGCGCCTGCGGCAAGTAGCCTGTCGCCTGCATCGCGCAGGTTGCCCACATCTTGTCCGCCAGCGTCCTGCCCAGACGTGCCGGCAAAGCGGGCGAGGTCGAGACTGCTCCCAATCAGTACCCCCAGGACAAGCGCCAGTGACAGGCCAAGCGCGAGGCCGGGGCGCTGGAAAATCGGGACCTTGCTCCTTGGCGCAGCGCCATGTCGGCGGGGCTCTCCTGCCGCGTTTGCCTGCTCACGTCGGGCCTTGGCGGCGGTGAAATCCAGGATTGCGCCCTCGCGCCCTATAGCGTGAATCTCGCGGGCCGACCGCGCTGCCGAAAGAGGGATAGGACGAACCTTGCCCTTCGCACGGCGCACCTTTTCGAGCCGGGCGGCAAGGTCGGGATCTGCGGCAATGGCCGCTTCGACCGCGCGCGCTTCCTCGCCGCTCAGTTCCCCATCCGCATAGGCCCGGAATTGCTGGGGGCTTATGTTCATGCGGTCTCTCCCGATGGTTCGGGACCCGGCCTTCTCGCCGTTCTCCCGACGCGATCTTCTTTCCTCTCAGGACTCGTGATGGCCCTTGCACACAGGAGTGTACGCCAAGGCGTGCAGCCTGACGAGAGGCTGTGCAACCAGAAGCGGTGCGAAGGGCCCGTAGGCCTCCGGGAGCAGGTGTCAGTCCGCGCTGTCGACGAAGCGGAAGGTGACGGTATCGGACTGGATGAACATGGTCTTCTCGTCGGGCGAGAAGCGGTAGCGCCGGTCTCCGGGCAATTCTCGGCCTACCCGGTTGGCGATCTCGGGATCGGGGCAGAGTTTGCGGGTCGTGGCAATCGGGGTGATCTGGATCCGGCCCTCCATGAACTGCGCGGTCCATCTGGCGTTGCCGGTGTTGCACGCGAGGCGGAAGTGCGCTTCTCCCTTCACGTTGAAGGTCAAGGTGAGCTCTTGCGATTGCTGCGCGGTGAGAGTGGTTTGCGAACCACCTTCCGCGATCCCGGCAAGTTGCCAGGTGGGGCCGATAAGGGCGCTCTGGCGTTCCTCGCGCGCATCGAGGCTGGCGCAGGCCGACGTGGTGGCGAGCAGAAGGGCGATGCAGGCGGACCTGCGGAGCGGGGTGCGTGCAATCATGAAGGGGAAGGTACCTGTTTGTGGGGCGAGAACAAGGCGGTTCAGGGACATGTCGGGTCAGGGGGCCGGACCGCCACCATGGGGGGTGAGGGACGGTGGCGGTCCGGCGAGCCGTCCGTGGCGGGCGGCTGAAAGATGGCGTGAACCCGGGCCAGGAGCGATCGATGCGCTCGGGTAAACTATAGGGTCGGAGAAACCCGGTGGCGATGAGCCTTTCCGACCCTGCTCCAAGAATGCCCCATGGCCGTGCCGCGAGCCCATCGGGATTAGGCCGGATAAACGGGGGCGGAACCACCCGGCTTTCGAGCCGGGGAAGAGCGCGGGTGAGGGGCGCGGAATCGCAATCCTGGCGCAGCGGATGCGGTGTCGAAGCTTTGGGGAGGTCGGGCTTCGATCATTCCCAGGTCAAGGCGATCGAGGTTTCATGTTTGCGAGCTGCGCGGGAATCAAAATGGTCCGAAGCCATGGGGCTACACGAAGTATCCCGTTGCCTTGGACTGCAATTCCTGGTGCGTACTCGATGGTTTACTATCCGTAGTAACCCGCTAGGTCTTGAAGACTGACCCGGTTCGGCCGGGAAACTTGGTACGCGAGGGGACAAATGCCATGCGATGTGGGACGCGCCGATGCACGAATGCGGGTCAACCCCTATGGGCCGGGGCGGCTTGTCATTCCATGATCGCATCCATGCTGACGTTGACATGTTGCCGCCGCTCGACCGGAGAGGTGAAATGAGCAGTCCTGTGCGCCGTATCGTTCTGGCCGACGACCATGAGGCCATCCGCCTGGGGGTGCGCTCAGTCATCTCCTCGCATCCCGACTGGCGTGTGGTGGGCGAAGCGGGCGATGGCCGCGAGGCGCTGGAAGTGGTGCGCTCGGTGCGGCCCGATATCGCCATCATCGACTATTCGCTGCCGATGATGAACGGACTGGAATTGACCCGTGCGATCAAGAAGGAGCTTCCCCGGACCGAGGTGCTGGTCTTCACCATGCACGACCGCGAGGACGTTCTCGCCGAACTGCTGACCGCCGGTGCCAGAGGCTATCTCCTGAAATCGGAGGCCAGCAAGCACCTTCTGGCCGCGGTGGAAGCGCTTTCGCTGCGCAGGCCCTACTTTTCGGGGAATGTCTCGCAGACCCTGCTCGATCGCTTCGTGGAGATGGCCGCGCGCGAGGCTTCGGCTACCGCACTTACCCCGCGTGAGCGCGAGATCGTTCAGCTGATTGCGGAAGGGCGTTTGAACAAGGAGATCGCGGCGATCCTGGAGCTCTCGATCAAGACGGTCGAAACGCACCGCGCCGCGGCCATGCGCAAGCTCGACCTCAAAAGCACCGCGGACCTCGTACGGTACGCGGTGCGCAACAATATCATCGAGCCTTGAAGCGCCACCGGGCCGAAGGGCCCGGGCAGGACTTGGGGCAGGTCATCTCGTTGCAGATGCCCAGCGGGCTGCGCACCACCGCCGTAACCGCGGTCCCGCGCTCAAGGGGGGAAACCCGGACTTCGCCGCCCACTTCGGACATGCGTGCGGCCATGCCGCGAAGGCCCACGCCCAGGCCCGAGACAATGGCCTTGCGGTTCTTGTTGCCCACGCCGAAGTCGCGCACGCGCAGGCACAGCCAGTTGCAGGTGCAATGAAGCCGGATCTCGGCACGATCCGAACGGCTGTGCTTGAACACGTTCATCAGCGCTTCCTGGGCGATGCGCAGGACCGCCAGCTCCATTTCCGGCGGGAAACCGTCACGGTAGCCACGCACCTTGAAGCGGATGTCGATCCCGGTCCGGGCGGACATGCCAAGGGCCAAGGCCTCCAGCGCACCGTCGAGGCCGTACTTTTCCAGCTCGGGCGGATGCAGCATGTAGGTCAGGCAGCGCATCTGGTCCTGCAGGCGGGCGACGATCTCGCGCGCACTGCCGCCGGACCAGTTGCCGCCCTGTTGATCGGAACAGGCCAGCTCGAACTGGAGTTCGAGCAACAACTGGGCGGTGATGTCGTGCAATTCGCGCGCGATCTGACGGCGCTCGTCGTTGCGAGCCCGCAAGACGTCGAGATGGGCGCCTCTCTCCCCCTTCAGGTCTGAAGCACTCGCTTTCCGTTCGAAGGCGCGCAGGACGCCTTGTCCAGGATTGACAGCTTTCGTTGCTACAGAATGCATAAGTCCCCTTTCATCCGAAGCGCGATCCAAAGGGTTTGCGGATGTGTGAATTCTTATTTTTGTAACATTTGTATTTTTATGTTTATTTTGTTTTCACATGGGGATCATTTATACAATCGAATTCTAGTATTAATGGCAAATTAATCTCGGGTCTACCCCCTATTCACCATCGCCTCCCGGCGCGCCGCGCACGACGCAGCGAAAGCCGACATGGCTGGTGGAGGTGTCGATCGGCTGGGCGTGCCGGGCGGCAGGGCGGTAGCGCCGGCAGTAATTGGGGGCGCACAGGTGCGAGCCTCCCTTCAGGACCTTTCGCGCGATCCGGATGCCGGGCATGGCCGGATCGTAGCTTTCTTCCTGTGGGCCTCCGAGCGGGTTGCGCGGCGCGCAGCAACCTTCTTTTTCGGCGTGCCCCTGATGGCTTTGCGAGTAGAAGTCGCTGGTCCACTCCCAGACATTCCCTATCAGGTCATATATTCCGTATGGATTGGCGGGGTAGGTGCGCACGGGTGACGTGCGCAGGTAGCCGTCAAGCAGCGTATTCTCGTTGGGAAACGCGCCCTGCCAGGTGTTGGCCTGGGCAATGCCGCCGGGAAGGAGCTCATCGCCCCAGGCGAATTCTGCGCGGTCGAGACCGCCGCGGGCGGCGAATTCCCACTCGGCCTCGGTCGGCAGGTCCTTGCCAGCCCATCTGGCAAAGGCACATGCGTCCTCGTAGGCGATGTGTACGACCGGGTGATCCTCTAGACCTTCCAGGTCGGAGCCTTCGCCCAGCGGTTGTTTCCAGTTTGCGGCGGGCCTGTAATCCCACCACTGCGAGATGTCGCGGAGCGAAACGGGCCGGCGGGGCGCTTCGAACACCAGCGAGGCGGGGTAGAGCAGTTCGGGCAGGGCGCCCGGATAGTCCGCTGGGTCGGGCGGAATCTCGGCGAAGGTCACGTGCCCGGTTGCCTCGACGAAGCGGCGGAATTCACGGTTGGTGACCGGAGTTGCATCCATCCAGAACGCATCGACCTGAACCCGGTGGGCAGGCGCTTCTTCGGGATAGTGCTCGTCCGAGCCCATCCAGAACGTCCCACCTTCCAACCGAACCATCTCTTTCAGATCGGGGCTTGTGCTCTGATCCACCTGATCCCTCCTCCGGACGCGTGCATTAGTCGGACAATGCACGGCCATCGGTTCAGGAGATATCGGGATTACCTGAAGGTCGGTATCGGTATAAACCCTGAGTGTGCATTCTTGCTCAGAAGCGCACCCCGGTGGTCGCGAGCACGCGCGTCGAAGTGGCGCCTGCCTGGATTTCCGCCTGCAGCGAGAGGTGGCGATTGAGCTCGAAGTTGAACCCCGTCACCAGCGCGTACGGGTGGCTCGTCTTCATCCCGACCTCGTAGCGCAGGTACAGCGCCTCGCCATCCTCGAAGACCGGGCCGCTGTCCACGACGCCGCGAACGGTGGTGTCGAGGTCGAAGTAGTTTCCTCCGACATAGGGGGCGAAATAGGTGTCTTCGCCTAGGCGGAAGCGGGGCCCGGCCCGCAGGCCGAGGTTGGTTGATTTGACGTCGGAGCGCTCCTTGGAGGAAATGCTCACGGTCTTTGCGATCGAGCCGAGCGCGAACCAGTGTTCGTTGCCGTAGACGAGCAGGGTGCCCAGCGTGACGGTGGTGTTGTTGACCTTGGTCTCGACCGGAAGATGCACCGTGCCGCACGGGCGGGCGGGGCGGCAGAAGGGAAATGGGATGACGGCATCGGCGTCGATGTCGATGTCGATGCGGTTGGTGCCGCGCACCTTGCCTATCGAAGCGAAGACGTTGACGCCTGGAAAGACCCATAGATCGGCCTTGAAGCCGAGCATGCGGTTGTCGCCCTCGAGCCGGCTTGTGGTGACCGAGGGCAGGGGGAGCATGTTTGCATCCGGCTCCGGGGCCGCTCCCTTCGCCACGGCGGCCGAGAGGTCGTGCGAATTGAAGTTGGTCGTGTTCCATACCATCAGCATGCCCAGGCCATAGGGCTCGGGGATGCGGTAGCCCCGTGCCCGCGCTGCGTTGCCGCCCAGGGGGAAGAGTCGGCGGCGCGGCTCGTGCGGTGCGCTTTCCTCTTCGACCCGGGGGATCGCCTCGGCTTCGGACGCGGCGCGGGCTTCAGCCTCGAATTCGTCGGTGGGGGCGGCCGGGCCGACAGCGCCCTCGTCCAGGCCCTGCGCCAGAGCGGGAAGCGGTGCGCCGACCAGGTAGGCGGCGAGCGAGACGAGCGCAATGCGGTGCAACATGGTCCGAGCATGGCGGGTACAGGCATCTGCGGCCATCGGGGGAAATCCCGAGGCGGCTGCATGCGCGCCCGAACCGGAGCGGGATGACATGTCCCAGCCATGGGGGAACACCTGATGGCTGCCTCGCTTGAGGCCGGGCTAGTCTACCCGCGACCACTACGGTGCGGGGAGCGTGATGAGGACAGGGCGGCAGGTACGATTTCTGGGGACGGGCGTCGCTCTGGCCGGGGCGCTGGTTCTGTCGGCCCCGCTGCGGGCGCAGTCCGCAGACCTCGCCAGGGAGATCGACACGCAGGCGGATACGCTGCAGGCGATGGATGAGGAGGGGGCACCACAAGACCCCGAAGAGGGAGGAAAGGTTCGATTTGGCAAGGACTTGCTTATCGCGCCGATCCCCGTCTCCAATCCGGCACTCGGCACCGGTCTCGCTTTGACGGGGGTGCTCTATTACAACCCGAAGGACGAGCCGACGCCCTGGGTGACAGGTGTCGGAGCCGGGTATACCAGCACTGATACCTGGGGGGCAGGCTTCTACCACCAGATGTCCTTTGGTCAGGACCGGTTCCGGGTTGCGGCGATGGGCGGCTATGGCGATGCCCGGCTTAATTTCTACGGTATCGGTCCCAATGCCGGGGATGCGGGGGTTTCGGTCGACCTGCGCAACCGGGGCACTTCGGCCTATCTTGATGGCGAGGCCCGGCTTTTCGACAAGGGTCTGCTTTCCAACCTGCATGTCGGCGCGCGCGTGAGTTACCTGCGCATTCGCTCGAGCATCGGCATCCCGACACCCAACCGCCCCGACCTGAACCTGCCCTCCATCGAGCGGCGCAGTACGGTTGCGGCCATAGGCCCCTCCTTCACGTTCGATACCCGCAACCATCCCTTCAACCCCAGCAAGGGGGTCCTCGTAACAGGAACCTGGATGTTCGGTGCCGACTTTCTCGGCAGCGATTTTGAACATCGCAAGCTGGAGTTGCTGTCGACCGGCTACTTCTCGCTCACCGACACTACGGTGCTGGCCGTGCGCAAGACGGCCTGCGCGGTGAAGGGCAATGCGCCGTTCTACGACCTGTGCATGTTCGGCAAGAACGGGGATCTGCGCGGCTACGAGGCGGGGCGTTACCGCGACGGGGCCACCTGGGCCTTCCAGCTGGAGGTGCGCCAGCGCCTCACCCCAAAGCTGGGCGTGGTCGGCTTCGCCGGTGTCGGCGGCATTGCCGCATCGAGCGGGGATATCTGGAAGCACAGCCATACGCTGGCTTCGGGCGGGGCGGGTCTGCGTTACCTCGCATCGAAGGCCAACAACGTGAACCTGCGCTTCGACGTGGCCTGGGGCAAGGACGGCGCGGCCTACTACTTCGGCATCGGCGAGGCGTTCTAGGCGCGCGTGGGGGGAACGATCCACGCCGTGCCTGCGGGTAAATCCGGATTCGCCGCCGGGCCTGGCATCCTAGGCTACCCACGATCCCATAGGAGTGGAGAGATCGTATGATGAAGTGGGCATGTCACCGGCCTCTGGCCCTCGTCCTGGGGATGGCGGGCCTTGCGCTCGGAGCTCCGGGCGCCGAGGCGACCGAGAGCGGAGCTTCGCTCTACCTGCTGGGATCGGGTGGCCCCGGGACCGCGGTGATGCCCCCGCTCGAAGGGGTCTATTTCGACAAGATGGTCTGGGTCTATGACGGCTCGGCCGAGGCGAACCGTCGCATTCCGGTCAATGGCAATATCACGCTGGGTCTCGACACCACGATCGTTGCCGACTTCACCACCCTGCTTGCGGTGCCTTCGACCAATTTCCTGGGCGGAACGCTGGCGGTGGGCCTTACCATGCCGCTGGGTGCGCCGATCATCGATGCCGAGGGGCTTCTGACGGGACCGGCGGGCGGGACGACGCTGACAGGCTCTCTCCACGATAGCGCGCTCACCACCGGAGACCCGGTGGTCCTGACGCAACTGGGGTGGCAGGCGGACAAGCTGCACATCCAGGTCTCGACGATGACCAACGTGCCGATCGGCCACTACCGCGAGAGCGGCCTTGCCAACCTCTCGCTGCACCGCTGGGCCGTCGATGGCTCGCTCGCCCTGAGTTGGCACGACCCGGAAAGCGGCTGGGATCTCAGCGCCAAGGCCGGGTACACGGCAAACGGCGACAACCGCGATTCCGGCTATGACAGCGGCGATGAAATCCACATCGAGGGCGCCATCGAGAAGACGCTTTCGCCTAAGTTCTCGCTGGGCGTCCAGGGCTATTACCAGAAGCAGGTCAGCGATGACCGCGGCATGCTGGGCCCCTTCCGGGGGGAAGTCGTCGCGGTGGGCGCGACCGCCGCGACGACGGTGATGATGGCTGGCGTTCCGGCCACATTCCGGGGCCGGATCATGGAGGAGATCGACACGACCAACCGTCTCGAAGGGACCTCCTTCTGGCTCGATTTCACGGTGCCGATCCACATGAACATGCCTGCGGGCTGACGCAGCCGGGGACGCGCCGTGCTGTGATGGCGCGTCCGCAGGGCCCTTGGGGACTGCGGGTTAATCCCGATACCCGCACGCTGGCGCTTCCGGGAGGATGCGCGAGGCAAAGCCACTGCCAGGAGAAATTTCGACATGAGACGAGCCATATCCGTTGCGAGCAGCGTGTTTCTGATGCTGGCGGCGCCGCTCGCCCAGGCGCAGGAGGACGAGGCGGTTTCGGTGACGGGCGATGCGCCGGCCGAACAGAGTTCGAGCGCGGGGCTCGCCGAGCAGCTCGCCAATCCAGTCGCCAACCTCATCTCGGTGCCCCTCCAGTTCAATTACGACTGCTGCTACGGCCCTGCCGACGGGGACCGGCTTACCGTGAACGTGCAGCCGGTCATCCCCTTCTCGGTCGGGGAGGACTGGAACCTCATCACCCGTACCATCGTGCCTATCATCACCCAGGGCGAGACGGTGCAAGGCGCGGGGGGGATGAGCGGCCTTGGCGATGTGGTGCAGAGCTTCTTTCTCTCGCCCAAGGAGGCGAAGAACGGGCTGGTCTGGGGTGTCGGACCGGCGATCCTCTACCCCACCGGGAAGACCGGGTTCTCGGCCGAGAAATGGGGCGCGGGGCCGACCGCCGTCGTGCTCAAGCAGGGCGGGGGCATGACCTACGGCCTCCTTGCCAACCACATCTGGTCCTTTGCGGGCGATTCCATCGAGCCGGGCGTCAGTGCCACCTTCATCCAGCCCTTCGTGACCAAGACACTGCCCGATTCCACCGCTTTCACGATCAACACCGAGACCACGCGCGACTGGAAGCGTGACACCTGGACGGTGCCGATCAACTTCGTGGTGAGCCATGTCTACTCGGTCGGCAAGCAGCCGATCAGTCTGGCGGTGGGTGCGCGCTACTACGCCGAGCGGCCCGAAGGCGGCCCGAACTGGGGCGCCCGCTTCGTCGCCACCTTCCTGTTTCCCCAATGATCCCGATTGGCCGGGAGGTGACGGGCCGGGAAGGGATGGCGCGGCAAGGGTCAGACCTCCGGGCACTCAGGAGTTTTCCCGATGGGGAGAGGGCGCGGGCGCGGCGATAGTCGTTGGACTGGAACACGATCCGGCAAAAGGGGCGGACCGCGCACGATCCCGGGCCTGTCCGGGGCGTTCGCCCGGTATGAGGAAGGATGTACGTCTATGTTCAAAGCGAACTTGCGACACGTAGCGCTTGCGCTGGCCTGTCTGGCGGTCGGTGCTCCGCACATGGCCGGCGCGCAGGAGGACGCGGACGCCGAAGTCCCCGACAATCCGATCGATCCGGCCGCGATGGCCGCCCTCGATGAGATGAGCGCCTCGCTCCAGCAGCTGGCCAGCTTCACCGTGACCTCCGAAGCGACGAGCGAAATCGTGCTCGAGGCCGGGCAGAAAATCCAGTTCGGCGCCCATGTCGAGGTCAAGGTGCACCGGCCCGATGCCTTCCGCGTCGTCAGCACGGCCGACACTCAGACCCGCGAGATGTTCTACGACGGCAAGAGCTTCAGTCTCTTCGCGCCCAAGCTGAACTACTACGCCACGTTCGATGCCCCGCCGACGATCGGCCAGACCATCGACAAGGCGCGTACCGAGTTCGGTCTGGAAGTGCCGCTGGCGGATCTGTTCATCTGGGGGACCGACCAGACCATGCGCAGCCGGATCCTTGGCGCAATGGTCATTCGTCCCGAGACCATCGGCTCCCGCACGTGCATGCACTATGCGTTTCGCCAGCAGCGCGTCGACTGGCAGGTCTGGATCGACCAGGGGCCCCGGCCGCTTCCCTGCAAGCTGGTCATCACCAACCGCGACGATGCCGCGATGCCCCAGTACACGGCGGTCCTGACCTGGGATACCACCACCCCGGTCAGTGCGGCCGAACTGGCCTTCACGCCGCCCGCGGGTGCCACGCCCATCGCGATCAGCGAAGTTCCCGAAGCCGAGGAGACGGCGCAATGACCTCTCGTGACCCCATGCGCGTGCTGGCTTTCGGCACGCTGTCCATCGCTCTGGCCGCTGTGCCGCTCCCTGCGCTTGCGGTCGATGCCGCGTCGCGCGGCGTGCACATGGCCACGCCGCTTCCGGAGGCCGTCCGCGAGGCGCCGGGACAGGCCGCGCTCATGGCGCCGCCCCGTGGACGGCCGAGCCACGGGGGAGGCAACCGGCCCAATGCCGGGCGCCCCAACCACAACAGGCCAAGCCACAATCGCCCCAGCCATGGGCACCGTCCCCCCGCGCGCGGCAGCTCGCACGTGACCATCAATCACTACGAGAACAACAGCCACCACGGCGGCCACCATCATCACGACCACTGGGACAGCTGGGACGATCACTGGCACCCGGTGCGAACCGCGGCCACCGTCGCGGTCACGGCGGCCGTAGTCGGCTCGATCGTGCGCAGCGTTCCGCCCAACTGCAGCACGGTGATTGTGAACGGCATCAGCTACTCGCAATGCGGGAACACCTGGTACCAGCCCCAGTACGCGGGCTCTTCGGTGCAGTACGTCGTGGTCAATCCGCCACGCTGATCACTCGCGGCGCGAAGGCCGACAGGCGCAGTAGGGGAACGCGATGAGCCTTCTGTTCGTGCTCAAGCTGGCGCTGGCTTTCAGCATCATGCTGATGGTCTTCGCGCTGGCGTTGCGGGCCCGCTTCGCGGACCTGGGCTACATGGTGGTGCACTGGCGCGAGGGGCTGGGCGCGCTGGCCGCCATGTACCTCGTCGTTCCTGCCGTTGCCATCGTCCTGGCGGGGTGGCTCGACATCTCGCCGGACGTCAAGGTCGCGCTTGTCGCTATCGCCTTTTCGCCCCTGCCGCCGATCCTGCCGGCCAAGCAGCTCAAGATGGGGGCGAGTGCGGGCTATGCGACAGGTCTCCTCGTCATGGCGACCTTCGCCTCGATCCTGATTGCCCCCTGGGGCATGCCGGTCGCCGCTGCGCTGCTCAAGGCCCATGCCCATAGCCTGACCCCGATGAGCGTGGCCGCGCCTCTGGTCGTGACGGTTCTGATCCCGCTGGTGCTGGGCCTGATCGCGCGGCCGCTGCTGGGCCCGCATGTCGACAAGGTCGGGAGCAAGGCGAGCCGGGCAGGGACCATTCTGCTGCTGCTGGGCGTGGTGGGACTATCCGCAGGGCTTATCCCGGCGATTTCGCACGTTGTCGGGCAGGGCACGCTGGTGGTCCTGGCGCTGGCGGTCGTGGCAGGGGTGCTCGCGGGCTACATGCTGGGCGGCAAGGAGGTGGGCAACCGCAAGGCGCTGGCCTTGGCGGCCGCCTCGCGCCACCCGGGCGCGGCCATCGCCATCGCGACGCACAGTTTTCCGCACGCGGCCCAGGCACCTGCCGCGATTGCGCTCGCGGCCATCGTCTCGGGTCTGGTCTGCGTGCCGCTCCTCAAGCTGATGGAACGCCCCTGAGCTCTCGTCCCGTTCGGTTCAGAACGAGGCCTGGAGGACGAGCGCCGGGCCGTTCATCTTGTAGCGCACGCGCCCGTTCCAGGCGTCCTTCTCGATACCCAGACGGTAGTCCACATAGCGGTAGGCCACTCCCAGCGCGAGGTGGTCGAGAACGCGGTAGTTGAGCCCGGCCTGCACGTTGACGAGCTTGCCGTCGTAGTCCTTGATCTTGAGCGAGAGATAATCCACCCGGCCGCTGGCCTCGAGGCGCGGCGCCACCTGCCAGGTGCCGAACAGGCCGACCGTAGGCAGCGGCGCGAAGACCTTCTTGACCCGGGTGGTCGCCTGCACGGCATCGTTTCCGATCACCGCCTCGCCCGACAGCGAGATGCGAAAGTCCGTGGCGTGGAGGCCCAGGGCAGCGCCGATCTCCAGATCGGGCTTCTGGACGAAGGCATAGCCCACCGTGAAGCGGTAGACGTCGCTCTCGAAGCTGCTGCCGATACTGGCCGATGCGGGATAGGTGGTGCCGTCGAAGACGATGTCGCGCGCGATCCCGATCTCGCCGCTGCGTTCGAGGCGGAAGAAGTCGGCACCCACGATCACCTTGCCCAGGCGCGAGCCCAGCGAGACGGCGGGGACGACCTCGTTACGGTCGAGCGCGAGATCGCGCTCCATGTCGATGTCGGTGCCGATGGCGCTCTGCGTGTTGGCGGTGGCCCGCACCTTGGTGTCGACCTTGGGGTAATAGGCTTGGAGGTTGATCCAGTAATCGTCGGCCAGCGTCTGGGCCTGGGCCGGCACCTGCCACAGCGCCGAGGTCAGCAGCGCGCCTGCGAGGGCTGCGGCACGTCGGGCGCGGCGGCCCCCTGGCTGCACGTCGTGATCCATTTCATCGTCCTCCCGGCGCCCGATTGCGCCCCTGCCGCACGCCCTGCGGCGAAGGGGCACTCTAGCGTCAGGGGACGGGATGGCTCATCGGGGTTTCTCCCAAGTCCAACTCGGGGTGATCCCGCAAATTGCAGGCTGTGGGCACATTCCTCACGCACCCGAGCGCCGCTCGCCTCCCGGGCAAGTCGTTGCAATGCGGTCGCCTCTTGCCATACCGGGGCATTGTGCAGGGGCCCCAGAGCGGTACGGGAAAGGCAGGAGAGGGGACGCGCGTCAGCCCGCCGGGCCTGCCAGGAAGGCCGCCAGCGCCGCGCCCGTGGCGGCGGGCTGGTCCTGCACGGGAAAGCCGCTGGCTTTGGGAAGGATCACCGAGCGTACATCGCGAAGCTGGGCTTCGGCCTCTTCGCGATAGATCAGGAAGAAGGTGTCGCGTTCACCATAGAGTAGCAGCGTAGGGGCCTCGACCTGGCGCATGAGGGTGGGAAAATCCGTGAGCGCGACGCCGCGCTCCTGCGGGCGGATCCAGCGTCCGGCAAGGCGGCGGCTGGTGTTCTGTTCGGCGGCGATACGCGGCGCATCGTCGAGGTGGAAGACGGCCTTGGACAGCGCGGCGGGGCTGGGGAGGGGATCGCCTTCGGGGGTGAACATTCCGGCCTGACCAGCTTCCTTCTCCATGACCTCCTCCCAGGTGCGGGCGGTGCCCAGAACGCAGGAAGGAAGGGCAAGGCGCTCCACTATCTGCGGGCACAGCGAGGCAAGCGCGACCGCCACGCATCCGCCGAGCGAGGTCCCGGCAAGGTGGACCTTCGCAAAGCCCATCTCGCGGCCCAGCTCCTCCAACGCCCCGCGCACGAGCATCGCGGTTTCGTGTACGCTCTGGACCTCGGGCGGCGTGCCGTCCCAGGTCGAGGCACCGTGTCCGGGCAGGTCGATGGCAATGACCATGCGGTCCCTGGCAAGCACTGGCGCAACCCCGCGCCAATCCGCAACCCAGCCCCCCAGCTTGTGAAGGAGCACGACCGGGGGCTGGTCACCTAGCGTGCCGAGCGTTGCATAGTGCAACCGGCCACCGGCGCGGCGTACCCAGCCATGGCTGTCCCAGATGTCGGGCGGAGGCGGAGCGAAAGCGATGTCGGAAGCGGAACTGGCCATGGCGCGTGTGGTGAACCCTCCTGTCGAGGCCAGGGCACAGGCACCGCCGATGAGACCGTTCAGTGTTCGACGCGTGACCATGGCGGGCATTTCCTCGTACGGTGTGTGGGATGGTCGGGCAGGCTCCCCACAAGTGGATGCCGGGTCGAGCGGCCGCACGGTGCCTATCCGCGTGCCGAGAAGTGGCAAGCGTCGGGCCTTGTTCCGGCGCATCTATCCTAGGCTGCGCGAACACGGCGCACGGCAGGCAGGGGAAGCGAAATGGCACGGACGATGAGCAAAGCGATGCTGGGGGCTGGGTTCCTGGCCCTGGCTGGCGTCGCGATGGCGAATGCGGGCGCGCAGAAGGCGCCCTCGGGCGCGGCCGAAAAGCTCACCTATCACGTCTCTCCCGGGCGCGAGGGCTGGACCGACCGCGAACCGGCTCTGGATCCCCAGAGTGTCACGGCGTCCGACTTCGGCCAGATCTGGCAGTCGCCCAAGCTCGATGGTTTTGGCGCGAAGCCCGCGCGCCTTTTCGCCTCGCCACTCTACATTGGCGATCTGGATTTCACCGAGGGCGCGTTTGCCGCAAAGCGCCTCGCGCTGGCCTATGCGGTCACCAGCACGGGCTATGCCTATGCGATCCACGCCGGGAGCCAGGCGGGCGTCGAGGCGGGCGCGATCCTGTGGAAGCGCCGACTGACATCCAGTCCGTGCCAGGACGGCCAGATGGGCAACCTCGCCACCCCCGTGATCGACCGCGAGGCCGGGCGTCTCTACGTGACCAGCTGCCGGGGCGACTGGATCTGGGACATCCACGCGCTCGATCTGCGCAGCGGCGAGGAACTGCCCGGCTGGCCGCTGGAGGTCAGCGCGCGCACCGTGACCGATGATGTAAACCGCAATGGGACCTCGCATTTCGTCGAAGGGCAGATCTACTTCCAGCGCGGCGCGCTGGCGCTGAGCGAAGACGGAGAAAAGCTCTACGTCGCCTTCGGGCCGGACATGCAGGGCTTCCTCGTCTCGGTCGACACGGCGCGCGAAGGCGAGGGCCGCGGACAACCGGCGATTTCCAGTGCCTTCTCCTCGATGCCGAGTGAAACGATGGAGCAGGGCGGCATGTGGGGCGCCTCGGGACCGGCCATCGACCCGGAAGGGCGCATCTACATCGCCTCGGGGGCGAGCGTCCTAAACGCGCTCAACAAGGGCGGCATTGCCGGGGTCTACCCGGACGTTGATCACGCCTGGGGGCAGTCGATCCTCCAGTTCCGCGACACCGCGGACAAGGGGCTGGTCCTTGCCGGAACCTTCTCGCCCTTCAACTACTGCCAGACGGCGGCCTCGGACATCGACATTGCGAGCAGTGGAGCGGTGGCCTTCGATCTGGAGCCCGGGCGTGCAACTTCGCACCGCCTGCTGGGCCTGGGCGCGGCGAAGCAGGGGCTCGCCTTCCTCCTTGATCGCGACCACATGCCGGGGGGCACCACGCGCCGTCCGGCCTGTAGCGAGGACCCGGCTTCCGATCCTTCGCTGCTGGCGCCTGAAGACCAGCCCGCGTTCGGATCGCGCGGGCCCACGCTGATCTTCGGCCCCTATTCGGACAGCATCGGCATGGGCAACTCGGCCAAGAGCCGCAGTGTCCTTGCCCACTTTCGCAGCGCGCAGGGGGCGCACTATCTCTACTACGCCGGAAGCGCGAAGGAGGGGGAGGACTTTGGCACTAATGTCCCGCCCAGCCTGGTGCGCGCCCGCGTCGTGGCACAGGCTGGCAAGGCGCCGTTCCTGCGTGTCGATGCGCGCGAGATGACGGTGACCTTGCAGAACCCGGGCGCCCCTGTCGTCTCGAGCCATGAGGGCAAGGGCGGCGTGGTCTGGGTGCTCGACACCAATGTCCCGCGCAGCGTCGACATCTACCAGCCCGACGCGCCCGGGGCCCGGCTCCACGCCTTCGACGCGGCAACGCTGACGCCGCTCTGGAACAGTGGCAATGCGCTTTACACTTCGGGCAAGTACAACGAACCGGCCGTGGTTGATGGCATGGTGATCGTGGGGACCGACCGCTTGCAGGCCTTCGGCAGGCGTACGGCCACGACACCCCGCTTCGCCGATGCCCCGGTGCGCGAGGTCAAGGCGGGATCGGATGCAAGCGTGGGCAAGGCCGTCTATGGCGCGCGCTGCGCCAGCTGCCACAGCGCGGCCAGTTCAGGCGCGCCCTCGGTCAAGACGCTGGCGACCTATCCGCTGGAGCGCATCGTCACGGCCATGACCACGGGCAAGATGCAGGAAATGGCCTCGGGCCTTAGCCGTGACCATATCCGCGCCGTCGCCGAGCACGTGCGCCGTCAGGGGCAAGAGCGCTAGGCGCGAACCGCTGCGTCAGGCTCGGCGCCGGTAGAGCCAGTTTGCCGGAAGGCCAAGGCGCAGGCACGCCTGCGCCGGAGGAGCGCTGCGCAAGGGGATCCGCTCGAACAGGGCGCCCAGCGCGCGGATCACCCGGCGCTCCCAACCGGCAAGGCGGAAGTGCCTGTCGGTGAGGCCCAGTTGGCGCTGCGTCCATTCGGGTAGCGTGGCGATTGCGGCGCGGATCATCATGCGCTGGAACGGGCGCAAGGGCGTGGGAACGGCCGGCGTGCGCTCCATGATCGAGAGGAATTCGAAGACGATCGAATGGGCCACGATCCGCGGACGCATGTCTTCGAAACAGGCCTTCTGCTCGGCGAGGCTCAGCGGGGCTCCGGTCGCCCCAAACAACCCTGCGATGGGCTTGCTCTCGGCGTAGAAGCGGTCGCGTTGTTCGTCGCTGAGCGGGCGGCACCATTTCGCATAGGCCTCCATGAAGCCATAGCCGACGGTGGCCTGAACCCAGTCGAGCAGGACCGGGTCGTTGGCGTGGTAGGGCTCCCCGTCGGGCGTGGTGCCGCGCACCTTCTCGTGCATGCGTACGACCCCGCCGATCAGCTTGCTCGCCACCTCGCGCGGCGCATAGACGCTGACATGGGTGGCGAGCCCGGTGCGGCGAAGGCGTGTGATCGGGTCCTTGGGGAAGATCGAATGCCCCCAGACCCCTTCGCGCACCCTGGGCTCGCCCAGTTCCAGGAGGACCGCCGTGATCCCCCCGATGAACAGCGAGACCGGGTTCTTGTAGACCTGCCAGGCCACCGAGTCCGGCTCGTACCAGGCCGGAGCCCGCGCCGGCCTGGCAAAGTCGATGGCGGGACGAGGGGCGGGCTTCGCGCCGGGCCCCGCGTTGGCGGAGGAGGCGGAAGCGGAAGCTGTCTGCGTGAGGGCCATCTGTGTCTCCTTCAGAAGCCGTAGGACAGGGTAAGGCCATAGGTGCGCGGCATGCCTGCGAAGCGCACGTTGAGGTTCTGGTTGTCGACCACGCTGGTCCAGTAATAGGTGTTGGTAAGGTTGCGTGCCCAGAGCGAGAGGCCCCAGTTTCCGTCCGCGCTTTGCACGCCGATGCTGCCGTTCAGCAGGAAATAGTCCTTGATCGCGAAGAGCGGATCCTCGCCGAAGTCGGAGTGGGTCTTGGACTGGTAGCTGGCATTGAGGCTGGCGCGGAAATCGAAGTTGGTCGACACCGGCACGACCACGAGCGCGGTTCCGCTGGTCGAGAACTTGGGTGCAAAGGAAAAGTTCGCGCCGGTGAAGTCGGTCGGGATCCCGGCCGCGTTGGCGCCGGTGTAGTTCTTGACCTTGGTGTCGAGGTAGGTCGCGTTCCAGGTCAGGGTCAGTTCGTTGATCGGCTGGAGCACGATTTCGCCGTCGATGCCCCAGGCGCGGGACTTGGGTATGTTCACCAGCCTCTGCAGCGCGCCGAAGGTGGGATCGGGCACGTAGGAGCTGAACTGCTTGTCGGTGTAGTCGTAGTAGAAGCCCGTCACATTGACTTGCGCGCGGTGGCCCCAGAAGCCCAGGCGCGCGCCGATCTCGTAAGCGGTGAGTTTCTCCTGCGTCGCCGGTGTGAACTGCACCGCGCGGTTGGCCGGGACGATGGGGATATTGCCCGACTTGATCCCGCGCGCGACCGAGGCGAAGAGCAGGGTGTCGGCATTGGGCTCGTACTGCAGCGCAAGGCGGCCGGAGAAATTGCTCTCGTTGAGCCGCGAATAGACCTCGTGGTCGGTGTTGGTGACCGGATCGTAGGTCGTGCAGCCGTTCTTCACGACCTCGGGGGCGATGACGCCATAGGTCTGGAAGATGATCGCGCGTGCGGCCGTGTTGACGATGGGCAGGTAGTTGCCGTTGACGTCGATGGAGCACCCGTTGAGTTCGGTCTTGTCGATCCCCACACGCATGCCGCCCGACATCGTGAGCTGCGAGGTCAGTTCGACTTCGCCGTTCATGAAGGCGCTCATCGTCTCCGACTTCGAGCGCGCTCCGCCCCCGCCAGCCCGGAACGCATTGACGACGTCCGCCGGGGTATAGCCCGAGGTATTGAAGATCGCATTGGCTACAGGATCGGCCATGAGGCCGAGCGTGGCGAGACGCAGGTAGCGCACCGAGGAGTTCTCCCCGATGAGGAAGACCGTGCTCTCGTGCATCTTGTCGTGGGCGTAATACCCGCCGAGGGTGAGGTCGAAGCCATCCCCGTCGATCTCGGCCCGGAACTCCTGCTGAAACGACTTGATCCCGGCGTCGTAGCGCGTGGCGATGATCTCGTAGGGCGCGCCCGAGAAGTCGACCACGTCATTTCGCGAGAAGTCGTTGTAGCCCGAGATCGAGATGAAGCTGAGGCGGTCGTTGGGGCTCCAGGTCAGCCGCAGCTGGGCCGAAATGAAATCGCTGTCGGCCTTTGGCGCACCGATGCCCGGGGCAAGGCCCAGGGTCTGCGAAAGCTGCTGTGTGGTATTGAACCCAGCCTGGCTGGCCTTGTTCGGCTGGTAGGTGTCGAGGTAGTCGAGCAGGCCCGGCACGTTGGCATCACCCGGCCCGAACGATGGCGCGGCCAGCGAGAGGCGGTTGGTAAGGTTGAGGCTGATAGCTTGGCCCGCCTGCGTGTCCGAACGGTCGCGCCAGCCCGAGACCGACAGAAAGGCCGAGAAGTCGTCTCCCGGCTCGATAAGCAGCGAGGCGCGCCCGGCCAGACGGTCCTTCTCGCCAAGGCGATCCCCGCGCAGCTGGTCCACCTGCCAGCCCTTGTCGCTGTTCTCCCAGCGGCCCGAAACACGCAGCGCTGCGATATCGCCAAGCGGCAGGTTGAGCATCCCCTCCAGGTTATACGTCTGGTAGTTGCCGAACTCGGCCTGGACTCGTCCCGAGGTCGTACCCAGCAAGGGCTTGGCAGTGATGAAGTCGATCAGGCCCGCGGTCGTGTTGCGCCCATAGAGTGTGCCCTGGGGGCCCTTGAGCACCTCGACGCGTTCAAGGTCGAAGATCGGACCTCCGGCCATCGAGGGGTAGGGGTAGGCCAGTTCGTCCTGGTAGATGCCGACTGTCGAGGTCGCGGTGATATTGACCGTGTTGAAGCCGATGCCGCGCAGGGTGAAGATCGGCACGCCCGAATAGGCGGGCGCAACGCTCAGGCCCGGGACCGCCGTCGCCAGCGCGTTGACGTCGTCAATGCGCAGGTCTTCCAGTGTATCCTGCCCCAGCGCCTGCACGGCCAGCGGTACCTCGTAGATGCTTTCGCTTTTGCGCTGGGCGGTGACGATGATTTCGGGCATGCTGGGCTCGGCCCTCATTGGTCTTGCGGCTTCGTCCTGAGCCCGGGCTGCCTGAAGGGGCAGGAAGGCGGCTCCGATCGCCATCCACGCCGTGCTGCTGGCCAGTGCTGTTCTGCGCATCTCTCGTTCCCCTCTCCTGCCTCCCCTTTGTGGGGTTTGGCCTTATTTTGTTTACTTGCATAATTACATTCTGTACTTCCGAAGCGGAAGCTATCGGATCTGATAGGGGTATGGCGGGTAACAGCGAACTGGCACAACTGGCGCTCCAATTGCGCGAGGAAGGGCGGTCCCTCGGGCTGCCGCTCGTCGCGACCTGTGCCGATATCAGTTCGGCGCGGCCCACGCTGGACGAGCGCGGCGAACCGGTTGCGAGCCTGTTCGATTTCACCCGCCCCGCGGCCGGATACTGGAAGAAGGGCGATCTGGCGCTGCGCAACGCCATGGTGGCGCTGATCCGCAACCTGGGCGATCCCTTCTACTACATGGACGGAGCCGTGGGCAGCTGGCGCCCGGTCAAGGTGACGCCCCGTCTGGAAGAACTGGGGCGCAGCGTGAACTATGCTGTGCGCAGCGCGATCATCGCGCCGGTACGTCTGCCGCGCAGCACGCTGGGTGCGGTGGTCTGGGCGAGCGACGGGGAAGGCGTGGATGTGCGCCCCCTGTTCGAGGCGCATGCCCTCCGGCTCCACGGGCTGGCCGCGCGCTTCATCTCGGCCTGCGACACCCTCGCGCATGGCGCGCCCGAGATCGACTTGTGCGCGCTCACCCGGCGCGAGGTGCAATGCCTCAAGCTGGTGGCGGCGGGGAAGACCGACAGCGAAATCGCAACGATTCTCGGGCTCGCGACGCCCACCGTGCGGTTTCACATGAAGAAGGCCAGCGCCAAGCTGGAAGAGAACGGTCGGCTGCGCACGGCGCAGCGGGCGATTGAACTGGGCTACGTGTCCACGCGGCTATGACGCGCGGTAGTCCTGTCCGACATCGGCCTGCAGGGGCAGGCGCAAGGGAGGTTTGAGTGGCAGTTGGTGAAGCAGGCGCGAGGAAGCGCTCGCCCGGACGGCGCAAGAAGGGCGCGAAGGCCTCGACGGCGGATCTGTTGCTCGATGCCACGAGCAGCCTCATGGTCGAGCGCAACTCGGCCGACGTGACCTTTGCCGACATCGCCGAACATTCGGGGCTCAACGCGGCGCTGATCCGCTACCATTTCGGCAGCAAGGCGGGCCTTTTCATGGCTCTGCTGGAGCGCGATGCGGGCGGCACGTTCGGCAACCTGGAGGCGCTGGTGAGCGCGGACATGCCCGCGGATCAGAAGCTGCGCCACCATGTATTCGGTGTGATCAAGACCTATTGGCGCTACCCCTACATGAATCGGCTCGTGGCCGCGCTTTCGCTCGAAAGCGATTCGGAGGCCGCACGGTTCATTGCCGAGCGTTTCACCCTGACCCTGGCCGATGCGCAGCGCCGTATTCTCGAGCAGGGTGAGCGTGAGGGGCTGTTTCGTCCAATTGACCCGATGATGTTTTATTTCTCGGTGATCGGCTCGTGCGACCACCTGTTCAATGCGCGCCATTCGCTCAAGTTCGCCTTCGGTGTGGAGGATATCGATGACGACCTGCGCTGCCGCTACAGCGAGCATGTCGCTGGGATCCTTCTGGAAAGCGTGATGCTCTGACAGCAGCCTTGCGTGACGTTTTTTAATTGAGTAATTAATTTGATGGAGAGTCGATAGGTAAGACGTCCGGAACGATAACGGGACAGGGGAACGACGATGGGAGACGTCCGAACTCACCGAAGCGGTGTACCTGCCGGAAAGGCGCAGGCCATCGACTTCGAGCGCATGCCGCGGCTGGGAGATATCCCGGCCTATTTCGCGCAGGATCGCCCCGACAGGGCGGCCATGCGCTTCGGTGCGCGGATCACGTCCTGGCGCGAGCTGGACCGACGCGCGACCGAGGTCGCCCATGCGCTGGCGGCTGAGGGCGTGAACGCCGGGGACAGGGTGGCCTTCATCGGCAAGGGCAGTGATCGTTTCTTCGAACTCTTGTTCGGAGCCGCGCGCCTCGGCGCGGTCCTGGTGCCGCTGCAATGGCGTCTGGCCGTTCCCGAAGCCGAAGCGATCCTGGCGCATTGCGCGCCGCGCCTGCTGTTCCTCGAGGCAGACCAGTTTGCCCATCTCGATAGCTTCGCAGCCTATGGTGGGCCCGAAGGCTGCATCGCGATGGCACCGGGAAGCTCGTGCCGCCTGTTCGAGGACTGGCGAAGGCAGGCGGGCGCCTCCGGCACCTTGCCCGAAGTCGATCCGGCTAGCGCAGCACTCCAGCTCTACACCTCGGGCACGACCGGCGAGCCCAAGGGCGTGGTGCTCAGCCATGCCAATATCCTCTCCGGGCGGCGCGATGCGATGCGTGCCGGGATGCGCTGGAACGAATGGGATGAGGGGGACGTCAACCTTGTCGCGCTGCCGCTTGGCCACATTGGCGGGGTGGGCTGGGCGATCGTCGGCTTCTTCAATGGCGCGACGACGCTCATCCACGCCGAGTTCCTGCCCGATGCCTTCATCGCCGCGCTGGCCGGGGAGGGGGTTAGCAAGACCTTCCTGGTGCCCACCGCGATCCAGATCCTGTTGACCCGTCCCGGTATCCGCGAGCGGACCTTTCCGCAGCTGCGCACGATGCTCTACGGCGCCAGTCCCATCGCGCTCGATCTCCTGCGCGAGGCGACCGAGGTCTTTGCCTGCGAGTTCGTGCAGCAATATGGCATGACCGAAACCTGCGGGACCGTGGTCTACCTGCCGCCTGAAGACCATGACCCGGCGGGGAACGAGCGGATGCGCGCAGCGGGCCTGCCGATGCCGGGCGTGGAGCTACGTATTGTCGATCCCTCTACGCGCGGCGCGCTCGGCGTGCGCGAGGTGGGCGAAGTGGAGACCCGCTCGGTCGCCAACATGCTGGGCTATTGGCATGCGGCGGACAAGACGGCGCAGGTCCTCGATGGCGAAGGCTGGCTCAAGACCGGCGATGCGGGTTATCTCGATGAGGACGGCTATCTCTATATCTGCGACCGCTTCAAGGACATGATCTGCACCGGGGCCGAGAACGTCTATCCGGCCGAGGTCGAGAACGCGATCTACGGCCACCCGGCGATTGCCGAAGTGGCCGTGATCGGCGTGCCCGACGCGCGTTGGGGCGAGGCGGTCAAGGCGGTGGTGGTTCTGAAGCCGGGGGCAGAGGCGCAGGACACCGATATCCTTGCCTTCGCACGCACGCGGATCGGTGGGCACAAGGTCCCCAAATCGGTCGACTTCGTGGACAGCCTGCCGCGCACGCCTTCGGGCAAGGTGATGCGCCGCAAGCTGCGCGATCCCTATTGGGAAGGGCGCGAACGCGGCGTCAACTGACGCGGCGTTCGCGCGGTTTACCAGCTTCAGCGCGGCGGCATGCGGATAGCGCCATCGAGCCGCACGGCCGCCGCGTTGAAGTAGGTCGTCTCCACCATGCACAGCGCGAGCGCGGCGAATTCGGCCGGATCGCCAAGGCGCTTGGGGAACGGCACCGAGGCCGCGAGGGCATCGAGAACAAGGGCAGGCGCGGCGTTCATCAGCGGTGTATCGAACAGGCCGGGCAGGATGGAATTGACCCGTATGCCCTCGCCCATGAGGTCACGGGCAATCGGCAGGGTCATGCCGACGATGCCCGCCTTGGAGGCCGAATAGGCGGCCTGGCCGACCTGACCATCCTCGGCAGCCGCCGAGGCGGTGTTGACGATCACCCCGCGCTCACCTTCCTCCATCGGATCGAGCGTGAGCATCCCTGCGGCGCTCATGGCGATGCAGGCAAAGGTTCCGATGAGGTTGATCGCGAGGGTCTTGTGGAAGACGTCGAGCGGGAAGTGGCTGATCGACCCGTCCTTGCGCGAGCGGGAGGCGGTCTTGAAGGCGCTTCCTGTGCCTGCGCAGTTGATGAGGATTCGCTCCTGCCCGTGGGCGGCCCGCGCGGCGGCGAAGCCAGCGGCAATCTCCTCCTCGCGGGTCACATCGACCCGGCAGAAGGTGCCGCCAAGTTCGCGGGCCAGAGCCTCGCCCTTGTCGGCCTGGAGGTCGAAGATGGCGACCTTCGCGCCGCGCGCGGCCAGAGCACGCGCGCTTGCTTCGCCAAGGCCCGAAGCGCCGCCGGTGATGACGGCGCTGGTTGTGGTTTCGATCTTCATGGGGGCTCTCCCGTTCAGAGGCGCTCGATGATGGTGACGTTGGCGATGCCCCCGCCTTCGCACATGGTCTGGAGGCCATAGCGCTTGCCATGTGTGCCCAGCGCGTGGACGAGTGTCGCCATGAGCTTCGTTCCGCTGGCACCGAGCGGGTGGCCAAGCGCGATTGCCCCGCCATGGACATTGAGTTTTGCCGGATCGGCGCCGGTATGGCGCAGCCAGGCGAGCGGGACCGAGGCGAAGGCCTCGTTCACTTCAAAAAGGTCAATGTCCGCAAGTTTGAGCCCGGCCCTTTCGAGTGCGCGGTCGGTTGCAAACAGCGGCTCCTCGAGCATGATTACCGGGTCGCCTGCGGTGACCGTCAGGCTGTGGATGCGCGCAAGCGGGGTAAGACCAAAGGTCTTGAGCGCGCGCTCCGAGACGATGAGCGCGGCCGAGGCACCGTCGCAGATCTGGCTGGCGTTGGCCGCGCTGATAACCCCTTCGGGGGCGAGCAGCTTGACCGACTGGATCGATTCCAGCGTGGCATCGAAGCGGATGCCTTCGTCGCGTCGGTGGAGTTCGGGGCCTTCGGGCGTTTCAATGGGAAGGGGCACGATCTCGGCCTCGAAATGTCCGGCCTTCGTGGCGGCAATGGCCTTGCGGTGACTTTCGAGCGCGAAGATATCGAGGTCGTCCCTGGAGAACCCGTGCTTGCGTGCCATTGCCTCAGCGCCGCTGAACTGGCTGAAGACGATGCCGGGGTAGCGCTCCTCCTGGCGGGGCGACTTGGGGATGCCCAGGCCCGCTTCGGCAAAGAGCGACATCGTTGAGCCCATGGGGACGCGCGTCATCGATTCGACCCCGGCGGCGATGACCACGTCCTGCGTACCCGAGAGCACGGCCTGCGCGGCGAAGTGCAGGGCCTGCTGGCTGCTCCCGCACTGGCGGTCGATGGTGACGGCGGGCACCGTTTCGGGCAGCGAGGAGGCCAGCACTGCGTTGCGCCCGACGTGCATCGACTGCTCCCCCCCTTGCGTCACGCAGCCCATGATGACGTCCTCGATCCCCTGCGGGTCCATGCCCGTTCGTGCGACCAGCGCATCGAGCGTGGCCCCGGCCATGTCGGCGGGATGCCACTCGGCGAGCTTTCCTTTGCGGCGTCCTCCGGCGGTTCGCACCGCGTCGACGATATAGGCGGTTTCGGCAGGCATTGTTCCCCTCTCCCGGATAGTCTTGGCCGGTCTCGGTCCGGCGCGGTGGCATCGTACCATTGAATTTAATTAATTGAACAATGAATTTTGGAAGGGTAGCGTCGGCGGCAGACGCGATGGGAGGCGTTCCGACCAGTTCCCGGCCTGCCAAGGGGCACGCAGAGTGGTTGAACTCACACGAGGAGAGGAGTGCCATGGCAAGTACGGCAATGGCTTATGAGCAGATCGATCTTGCGGTTCACGACCGGGTGGCGACGATCACTTTGAACCGCCCGGACAAACTCAACGCCTATACGATCCGGATGATGGAGGAACTGATCCACGCCTTCGACCGGGTCGACAGCGATGACGAGATCGGTGCGGTGATCGTCACCGGTTCGGGCGAGCGCGCTTTTTGTGCGGGGGCGGACCTGGAAATGGGCACCAAGGCATTCGAAGGGGCGGGCAGTGCTGATTCGCCGGTCCGCGCGGACGGTTCGATCGACTATGCCGCCGAGGCCGCGCGCGATTACGGGGGGCGGCTGACACTGCGCATGTTCGAATGCCTGAAACCCGTGATCGGCGCGGTGAACGGCGCTGCCGTCGGGATCGGAGCGACGATGCTCTTGCCGATGGACGTGCGCCTCGCCTGCGAGGAGGCGCGCATCGGCTTCGTCTTCGCGCGCCGGGGAATCGTGCCCGAGGCGGCCTCATCCTGGTTCCTGCCACGCATCGTCGGAATTTCGGCCGCGCTTGACTGGACGATGAGCGGGCGGCTGGTCCCGGCAGCCGAAGCCCTGGGGGCAGGGCTGCTGAGCGAGGTCGTCCCGCGCGAAAGCCTGCTGGAGGAGGCACAGGCGCGTGCGCGATCCTATATCGAGGCGAGCGCGCCGGTCTCTGTGGCGCTTACACGGCAGATGATGTGGCGGGGACTGGGCATGGCACACCCGATGGAGGCACACCGCATCGACAGCCGCGGGGTTCTCGCCCGGGGGCGCAGCGGTGATGCCCACGAGGGTGTCGGGGCCTTCCTGGAAAAGCGTCCTGCCCAGTTTCCCGATCGGGTCTCGCAGGACATGCCCGACTTCTTCCCCTGGTGGGAGGATCCGCGCTACACCTGAAGCTGTCGGCCGCTCAGAGTGCGCGGCCGATCACTTCCTTCATGATCTCGCTCGTGCCTCCGTAGATGCGCGAGACCCGCGCGTCGCGCCAGAGGCGGGCGATCGCGTACTCATTCATGTACCCTGCCCCACCATGGAGCTGCAGCGCGCGGTCGCACACGCGGTTCTGGAGTTCGGAGTGGAAGAGCTTGGCTGCGGCGGCTTCCTCCACGGTCAGTTCGCCTGCCACGTGGCGGGCAATCGCCCAGTCGAGATGGGCCCAGCCCACCTGGAGTTCGCTCGCCATTTCGGCCAAGGTAAAGCGGGTCGCCTGAAAATCGAGGATGGCCTTGCCAAAGGCCTTGCGCTCGCGGGTGAAGGACAGCGCCTCGTCGAAGGCGCGCTGGGCGCTCGCCTGCGCGCCCACGGCAATGGTCAGGCGCTCCTGGGGAAGTTGCTGGACAAGGTAGGCAAAGCCGCGCCCTTCCTGACCGATGACATTGCTGGCCGGAACCCGCACGCCTTCGAAGAACAGTTCGGAGGTGTCGGCGGAATGCTGGCCGATCTTGTCGAGATTGCGTCCGCGCGCAAAACCGGGCCGGTCTGCCTCGACCAGCACCAGGGAGAGGCCCTTGGCGCCGAGCGTCGGGTCGGTCTTGGCCACCACGATCACGAGGTCGGCGTGCTGGCCGTTGGTGATGTAGGTCTTGGCACCGTCGACGATGAACTCCTCGCCCTCGCGCCGTGCGCTGGTGCGGATCGCCTGGAGGTCGGAGCCGGTGCCCGGTTCGGTCATGGCGATGGCGACCACCGCATCCCCCGAGATCATTCGGGGAAGCCATGTCGCCTTCTGCTCGGGTGAGCCGTAGTGGGCGATGTAGTCCGCCGTGACGTCCGATTGCAGCACGATGCCGGCCGAGGAACCTGCGTAGGCAAGTTCCTCCCCGATCACCGCATTGGCCCGGAAGTCGAGGCCAAGTCCGCCGTGCTCTTCCGGGATGCCGGGGCACAGCAGGCCCGCCTCGCCGCATTGCGTCCAGAAGGCGCGGTCGATGATGCCCTGTTCCTCCCACCGGTCGAGGTGGGGAAGAAGGTGGCTGGCGAAGAACTTGCGGACCTGGTCGCGCAGGAGTTCGTGCTCGCTTTCAAAGATCGTGCGGCGGCTGGTGTCGAGCCGGGAAGTCTCTGCCATTTCGCGTATCTCCCTCAGGCGGCTTCGGGCCAGGTGTGGAGCGTGGCGTCTGCCTCGGCCAGACGGCGCAGGAGCGGGGCGGGTGCCTCGCCGATGGCCTCAAGCCCTCCAATGACGTTCCCGAGCCCCACGGTGTCGGCCCAGAACATCGGCCCGCCCGTCGCAGGCGGCCAGCCGTAGCCCATGACCAGGGCCACATCGATATCCGAGGCGCGCAGCGCGATGCCTTCCTCCAGAATGCGCGCGCCTTCGTTGACAACAGGCAGCAGCAGGCGCTCGACGATCTCTTCGTCCGAGAAACGGCGCGGCGGCGTTTCGGCGCGGGACTGGAACTCGCGCACGAGCGCTTCGGTGACAGGCGAAGGGCTGGGGCGGCGCGTCTCGTCATAGTCGTAGAAACCGGCCTGGCGTTTCTGGCCCCAGCGGCCGGTTTCGCACAGCACCTGCGTGACCGTGGAGGACGTGCTGGTTGCCGGATCCCACCCGATCACGTCGAGCCCGACCAGGTCGAGCATGGCGAAAGGTCCCATCGCAAACCCATAGTCGACCATGGCCTTGTCGACCTCCCAGGGGAGGGGGCCTTCGAGGATCAGCGCCTGCGCCGCGTCCATGCGCGGGGTCATCATGCGATTTGCGATGAACCCATCGCAAACGCCGGAAAGCACCGGGATCTTCGCAATCGTGCGGGCGAGGCTCATCGCCGTCGCGACGACGTCCGGGCGTGTCGCCGAGCCGCGCACAACCTCCAATAGACGCATGACATTGGCGGGAGAAAAGAAGTGGAGGCCGATGACGTCTCCGGGGCGCGAGGTCGCTGCGGCAATCGCGTTGACGTCCAGAAAGCTGGTGTTGGTGGCAAGGATAGCACCGGGCCGGGCAATGCCATCAAGCCGGGCGAAGATCTCCTGCTTGAGCGCCATCTTCTCGAAGACGGCCTCGATGACGAGGTCGGCCTCGCCAAGATCGGCCATGTCGAGGCTGGGGTGCAGCCGCTCCATGCAGGCATCGAGCTTCGCCTGTGTGAGCTTGCCCTTCTTCAGCGATATTTCGTAGTTGCGCCGGATCGTGGCGACGCTCCGTTCGAGCGCGGCCTCCTCCTGTTCGACCAACGTGACGGGTATCCCGGCGCTGAGGAAATTCATGGCGATGCCGCTTCCCATCGTGCCGGCACCGATCACCCCGACCTGCGCAATTGGCCGCCTGGGCGTGTCGGCGGGGAGATCGGGGACGCGCGCGGTCTGGCGCTCGGCGAAGAACAAGTAGCGCAGCGCGGCCGATTGGCGGCTGGCAAAAAGCTCCTGGAAGAGTTCGGCCTCGCGGCGCATGCCCGCCTCGAAGGGGAGCGTTACTGCTGCTTCGACCGCGCGCACGATGTTCTCCGGCGCCTGGTAGCCCTTGAAGGCGCGAGAATTGTCGGCGCGGAAGCGGGCGAAGAGTTCGGCATCGTGCGGGAGCGACAGGCCTTCGCTCCATTCGCGTACGGGAACCGGCGGCGCACCGCTGTGCACCGCGTTCTCGGCAAAGGCGATGGCGCCTTTGAGCAGGTCCCCCTCGATGATGGCGTCGATCAGACCGTTCTCGTGGGCCCGGGAGGCCGCGACCGGCTTTCCCAGGACCATCATCTCCAAAGCCGTCTGCGCTCCCACGATCCGGGGGAGGCGCTGCGTGCCGCCAGCTCCCGGAAGAAGCCCGAGCGCGACTTCGGGCAGGCCGACCTTCGCCGACGGCGTGGCAACGCGATAGTGGCAGCACAGCGCCGTTTCGAGCCCACCGCCCAGCGCGGTCCCGTGGATTGCCGCGACAGTCGGCTTGGGGCAGGCGTCGATGCGGGCGAGGACGTCGAGAAGGTCTGGAGCGTCCGGATCGGGGGCGTCGAACTCGCGGATGTCCGCGCCCGCAATGAAGGTGCGTCCCGCGCAGGCGAGCACAACGGCGTGCGCCTCCGGATCGGCCTCTGCCTTGGCAAAGGCGTCCATCAGTCCTTGCCGCACAGCACCGCCCAGGGCGTTCACCGGGGGCGAGTCGAGCGTGATGACCGCGACGGTTCCGACACGCGCGTACGTGGTGACATCGTTGATGCTTTGTGCGCTCTCGCGCACGGCGTCCAAGGCCTCTTCGCTTGCCATCCTGCAACTCCCCTCTTGAATTAATTGGTTGAATAAATAACAGTGGCGCAAGATTTGACAAGAGCCGATGGGAGGGCACTGGGCATGTTGCAGACACGCTTCACACGGGAATTCGGCGTCGCGCATCCGGTCGTGCAGGGCGGCATGATGTGGGTGGGGGTGGCCGAACTCGTTGCCGCCGTTGCCAATTCCGGGGCTCTGGGGTTCCTGACAGCGCTGACCCAGCCTACGCCCGAGGCGCTCGCAAAGGAGATTGCGCGGACGCGTTCGATGACCGACAGGCCCTTCGGCGTGAACCTCACGATCCTGCCTTCGATCACGCCGCCGCCTTATGCCGAGTACCGCGCGGCAATCATCGAGTCGGGCGTTCGCATCGTCGAGACCGCGGGGTATCGGCCCGAAGAGCACGTCGCGCATTTCAAGGCCAACGGGGTCAAGGTGATCCACAAGTGCACCGCGGTGCGACATGCGTTGTCCGCTCAGCGGATGGGCGTGGATGCCGTCTCCATCGATGGCTTCGAATGCGCCGGGCATCCGGGGGAGGACGATATTCCGGGCCTGATCCTGATTCCGGCTGCGGCCGACCGGCTTTCGGTGCCGATCCTGGCCAGCGGCGGTTTTGGGGATGGGCGCGGGCTTGTCGCGGCCCTCGCGCTCGGTGCGGACGGCATCAACATGGGCACGCGCTTTTGCGCGACGCGCGAGGCGCCGATCCATGCCAATTTCAAGCAGGCGCTTGTCGCCAACGACGAGCGCGCGACCAAGCTTATCTTCCGCAGCTACCGCAATACGGCCCGGGTCGCGCGCAACGCGATTTCGCTGGAGGTCGTGGAGGCGGAAGGGCAGGGCCGTCCCTTCGAGGACATCGCGCACCTCGTGAAGGGCGCGCGCGGACGCGAGGGACTGGAGAGCGGTGACCTGGACCGGGGCATCTGGACGGCGGGGCTCGTCCAGGGGCTCATTCACGACGTGCCAAGCGTGGCCGAACTGGTACAGCGTATCGTGGCCGATGCCGAGGATCTGATCGGGCAGCGCCTCGCCGCAATGGTAAAGAGCGAGCCTGCTCCGGTGGCGGGGGTGTCCTGAGCATGAACCTGGACTGGAGCGCCGAAGAAGAGGCTTTCCGCAAGGAGGTGCGCAGCTTCCTGACCGATAATCTGGACGAGGAACTGATCGCGGCGGGGCGCTTGGCAACGAGCGTCTATCCCGATCACGAAGCCAGTATGCGCTGGCAAAAGATCCTGCATGCAAAGGGCTGGGCAGCGCCGCACTGGCCGGTCGAACACGGGGGGCAGGACTGGAGCGCGGCGCAGCGCTACATCTTCGAGAGCGAGCGCATCGCGGCCGGAGCCCCTTCGCTCTCGCCCATGGGCATCCACATGGTCGCCCATGTTCTGGTGCGGTTCGGGACGCCGGCGCAGAAGGCCCGGTTCCTGCCCCGCATCCTCTCGGGTGAGGTCTTCTTCTGCCAGGGCTACAGCGAGCCGGGAGCAGGCTCGGATCTGGCCTCGCTGCAGATGGCCGCACGGGCCGACGGGGATGCCTTCGTGCTCAACGGATCGAAGATCTGGACGACCCATGCGGCCGAGGCCAACTGGATGTTCGCGCTCGTGCGCACCGCGCGTGAGGATCGTCCGCAGAAGGGGATCACCTTCCTCCTGCTGGAGATGGACAGTCCCGGCATCGAGGTGCACCCCATGCTCATGGCGTCGGGCGAGGAAGTGCAGTCGCAGGTCTTCTTCTCCGACGTGCGCGTTCCGGCCGACCAGGTGCTGGGCACGGTCGGGGAGGGGTGGTCGGTGGCCAAGTACCTCCTCGAATTCGAGCGTGGGGGGAGCGCTTACGCGCCGGATCTGGCGGCCCGAGCTGCCCAGCTTGCACGGTTCGCGGCCGGTGAGGCGGGAGGCGACGGGCGCGCCTTGATCGAAGATCCGCACTTCGCCGGGCGTCTTGCGGCCTTGCGCGCGCGCATACGGGTTCTGGGCACGATGGAATTGCGCCTGCTCTCGGGCGCTCAGAAGGGCGCGAGCGTGGGGGCGCTGTCCTCGATGATGAAGGTTCTGGGAACCGAAACCGCGCAGGCGCTCACGCAGTTGACGCTCGAGGCGGCGGGGCCCCGCGCCTTGGCCTATCAGCCCCATGCCGTGCGCCCGGGCGGGCCGACGCCGCTGCATGAGGTGCCGGTGGGCGGCTATGTGGGGGGCGAGGCGTGGCAGGCTCTGGCGCCACTGCGCTATTTCAACGAGCGTGCGGCCTCGATCTACGCCGGGTCCAACGAGATCCAGCGCAACATCCTGGCGCGGGCCGTGGTTGGCTTGTGAGCAAGGAGGGGCCTCGGCCTAGGCGGCGGCCTTCAAGGTCCGGGCGTAAGTCGAGACCGCGTGGTCGTGCGAGCCCAGCTGCTGTATGAGGGCCGTGGCACGGCGGAAGTAGTGGCTGACAGCCAGCTCGTCGGTCAGTCCCATAGCGCCGTGCAGTTGCACCGCGTTCTCGCCCACGAAGCGCAGTGCCTCGTGGGTCACGATCGTCGCGGCCTCGATTGCAGCGCGACGTTCTGCGGGAGGCGCAGTCAGGCTCAGCGTGGCAAGGTGGCTTGCTGATTGCGCCATTTCCACCTGCATCAGCATGTCGACTAGGCGGTGTTGCAGAGCCTGGAAGCGGGCGAGGGGCTGGCCGAACTGGTGGCGCTGGCGGGTATATTCGACGGTGTCCTCGTACATGCGGCGCGCGATCCCGGCACCCTGTGCGAGAAGACCGGCGCGCAGGTCTTCATCGGCCTGTTCCAGAGCAGGAGCCACTGCGTCGCGGACGCCAAGGAGGCCCGTGTCCGGTACCAGGACGCCTGCAAGCGTGACATCGCACGCGGTGCGGTCGTCGATCATCCGCACGGGGGCCAAGTCCAGGCCGGGGGCGTCGATGGGAAGGCAAAAGAGCGAAATTCCGGCCGCATCGCGCACCGCACCTGACGTTCGGGCGGTGACAAGAAGGTGGGACGCATCCTGCGCGCCTATGGCGAGCGCCTTGCCGCCGTCGAGGCGCCAGCCTTGGCTCTCGGCGGTGGCGGTCGTCGCGACATGGTGCAGGCAATTGCGGGCCTGTGGCTCCCAATGCGCGAGCGCCGGGCGCGCCTGTCCAGAAACGAGGTCTGCAAGAAGCTGGAAGCTGGCAGGTGTGGCGATGGCTTCGAGCAGGCGGCCACACAGGATCACGGTTTCGCTCCAGGGCGCACAGACGAGCGCTTCGCCCAGGGCCTCCTGCACGATCATCGCCTCGACCGGGCCTCCGCCAAAGCCGCCGACCTCTTCCGCGAAGGGGGCGCCGGTAAGGCCCATTTCGGCAAGTCCGTCCCACAGCGCGCGGGCGCATACGGGATCGCGCAGGGTGTGGCCACGCGCTTCGAAATCGTGCTGGTCCTGGAGGTAGCGCTGCAGCGTGTCCTTCAGGATGGACTGTTCTTCTGTCAGCTCGAAATCCATGGCGCATCCTTCCTGCCGTGTTGACAGGGCGCACCTTGCAGATGATTATTTAATCAAGCAAGTAATATTGTCTGTGGCGGCGAGCAGGAGAGTGGTGATGGCATCCGAACGTGGCATGGAAGGGCGTACGCTTCTGGTTACGGGAGCGTCCTCCGGGCTCGGTGCGCATGTCGCGCGCAAGGCCGCGCGGCGCGGGGCGAAGGTTGCGCTGCTGGCCCGTCGCAAAGAGGCGCTTGCGCGCGTGGTGGCTGAGATCGGCGAAGAAGGAGGGGCGGCCCTTGCGGTGGCCGGAGACGTCGCGCGGGAAGAGGACCTTGTCGCGGCCTTCGACCGGATCGAGGCGTACTTCGGCTCCGTCAATTCGGTGCTGGTCAACGCGGGGATGAACCGGAGCGGCAAGGCGCTCGACCTGGGCGTCGCGGATTTCGATGCCGTCTTCGCGGTCAATGTGCGCGGGGCCTTTCTGACGGCGCGTGAGGCCGCCCGGCGCATGGTCGCGGCAGATTGCGCACCCGACGGTCGGATCGTCCTGGTCTCCTCCATCACCGCGCAGACGCAGGGAAGCGGTCTTGTCGCCTACAGCGCCTCGAAGGCGGCGGTGAGCCATCTCGGGCGGTTACTGGCCAACGAATGGGTGCGCACCGGCCCCAACGTGAACGTGATCTCACCGGGCTACTTTGCCTCGGAACTCGCCGGAGACTGGTTCGAGACCGAGGCGGGCCAGCGGCAGGTGGCGGCGATGCCGCGTCGACGCCTGATGGACGAGGACGCGCTCGATACGACATTGCTCCACCTGCTCTCGGCCGAGAGCCGCTGCATCACCGGCGCCGACATTCGCATCGACGACGGCCAGACGCTGTGAGAAGTCAGGTCTGGATCACCTTGTTGGTGGGGGCGGCGAGGCCCTCGTAGGTGAAGTTGCGGAGGCGCACCGAGCCTTGGCCCGCCGCGTAGATACCGATGCGCAGGGCCAAGAAGCCGCCAAAGACATTGTGGTGCATACCCGAGACTTCCATGCGCGTGCCGTGGCGCTGCCAGGTCGCCCCGTCGTCGGTGGAATAGTGCCAGGTGATCACGTTCTCGATGTTGGTCAGACGAAGCCGCAGCGTCCGCGTGGACAGGGGAATGGCCGCCCACTCCAGTTCCTGCGAATACTCGAAGAGCTTGAGGGCTTCGGCGGTGAAGCCTAGGCCTGCGAAGGCCTTGTCGTTGTAGAACAGGATAAGGCCCGCCTCAGCAGCGGGATCGAGGAGGTCGAGCGAGATTTCGGCCTCGTAGCTGCGGTCCGGGACGGTGCAGGTGAGCGGGCTGGAATCGGCCGGCGAAGTCCCGCGCGCGGCGATCTCGAGGCTGGAGCTGCGATAGCTGGCGCGCGTCCCGTCCTCGGCCTTGGGGGCGTGGAAAGACCACTGCGTGCCCATGCGGTTGGCCGTAAAGTCATCCGACAGCGCCGGGGCTGAGGCCGAACGCGCGCCTCCGGCAGGGATCGGGAGGGGCAGCGAGAGATCGCCGCCAATCGCCTCGAACCAGCCATCTTGCGTCCAGCGGATCGGCTCGAGCAAGGTCTGGCGGCCCAGCGTGTACATCGCGTTTTCGTAGCCGTGGTAGACCATCCACCAGTCGCCCGAGGGGCCTTCGACGAGCGTGGCGTGGCCGCGTGACCACCACGGTTCGTTGACGCTGGTGGTGCGCACGATGGGGTTGTGCGGGCAATGCTCCCAGGGGCCATGGACCGAGCGCGAGCGCGCGGTAATGACCATGTGGCCGGTAACAGGGCCCGCCGTGCCGCCTACGGCGGTGACGATGTAGAACCATTCGCCCCGGCGCAGCAGCTTGGGCCCTTCGGGCGCGAAGTTCTCGGTCACCCACTCGTCGGGGAAGCGCCAGGGATCGTAGGCGGGCTCGACCTCGCCGTCGGTGGCGAGGCCATCGTCGGTGAGGCGTACCTTGCGGATGCCGTTGACGAAGAGATAGCGCTTGCCGTCCTCGCCCACGATGTGGCCCGGATCAATGCAGCCCGGGATGTTGAGGTCGACCGGTTCGCTCCAGGGGCCTTCGATCTTGTCCGCCCAGATCGCGTAGATGCCCCAGGGCTTCCCCGCGGGCGCGGCGGGAATGTAGATGTAGAAGCGTCCGTCGTGTTTGCAGATGTCGACCGCCCAGACGGTGCCGATATTGGTGTGGAGCGCGGGGCCGACAGGGGCCCAGTTCACAAGGTCGGTCGAGCGCCAGATAACGAGGCCGGGATAGGAATCGAAGGAGGAAAACGTCATGTAGTAGACGTCCCCGTCCTTCAGGATCGAGGGATCGGGGTGATCGCCCGCTACGATGGGGTTGCGGAAATAGCCGTTGCCCAGATCGGCCTTGCGCTGGCCGTTCGCGCCCGTGCTCCAGCCCTCGGGCATCTGCGCGAGGCTCTTGGCGGCGAGCGGTGCGGCGGATGCGGCCACGGCGCCGGCGGCGGTGCCCTTGAACAGGCTGCGGCGGGAAAGGGTCACGAGAGGGTCTCCGAAAGAGGCAGGCGCACGCGGCGCATCAGTTGGTGGCGGGCGCGAGCGTGACGAGAGTCACGTCGTTGCGGCGCATGGGAAGCGAAAGGTCAAGCGTGCCATCCTGCGCCACGCTGACGACGCGGTCGCTTTCGGGCCGGTCGGCGGTTTCGGCCTGCATCTGCGCCATCTCGTCGGCATCGAGGGCCGCGGGCATGCCCATGTCGATGTAGAGCGAGAGCGGGTCGTTTCGGCGATAGCCGGTGCGGTGGACCTGGAGGTGGTAGGTGCCGGGGCGCAAGTGGTCGAAATGCAGCTCGACCGGGCGGCTTTTCGCGGTCGGCACGAGGCGGGTGAAGAAGGGCTTGTTGCTGACCTTCTGCTCGGGCTGCTGCCAGTCCCAGATCACGGCGGCCACATTCTGTCCGTCGCGCGCGACGAAGCTCTGCGTGTCCTTGACCGCAATGGCGTCGCCGCGAAGGGCATTCAGGTACTTGTAGGTGAACCAGGCGGGCTTGCGGATGCCGTCCTTGTTCATCAGGCCAAAGCCGCCGTGGAAAGGGGTGGGCGGCGGGCCTGGTTCCTCGAAGAGGTCGGTATAGGCCCAGTAGCTCATGCCCTGAACCGCGCCTTGCGTGCCCTTGAGGCGCGAGAGGATGTAGGGGGCCGAGATGTAGCTGTCGTGCACGAAGTCGCGCGGGGTGTAGCTCGTGCTCCACTCGGTGAAGAAGAGCGGGATGCCGGGGTAGGCCGAGGCATCGATCTGTTCGCGTACGTTCAGGACATCGGAAATGACCGCGTCGGGCTTGTCCGAAAGCTTGGTGTCCTGCTTGCCCTCCTCATCGAGGAAGCCGCCTTCCACGCCGTAGCTGTGGGTCGCGACGAAATCGACCGGCAGGCCATTGGCCTGGGCATAGGACAGGAATTCCGGGACCCAGGCCGCGCCCGCTGTCGCGGGACCGCCGACGCGCAGGGCCGGGTCGATGGCCTTGATGGTGCGCGCGGTGTCGGCGTAGAGGCCGAAATAGGCGTCGCGGTCGGCGTTCTCCCAGAAGCCGTCGAGGTTGGGCTCGTTCCACAGCTCGAAGTACCAGCGGCGCACTTCGGCCGCGCCGTAGCGATCGCGCAGGTGTGTGACGAAGGCGTGAACCAGATCGCGCCACTTGTCGGGCTGGGGATGCGAGGTGTTGCCCTTCCAGTAGAACAGCTGGAGATCGGACGTGCGCATCACGGCAGGGGTCCAGCCCAGCTCGATGAAGGGGCGGATGTTCTTGGCCAGCAGCGCATCGTAGAGCCGGTCGATCCCGGTCCAGTCGTAGACGATCTTCCCGTCGACCTCCTGCACCGTGCCCAGCGTATCGTGGAAGATGTCGTGAAAGCGGATGTAGCGAAAGCCCAGTTCATCGGAGACGGTCTGGAGCTGGGCCTGGCTGTCGGGACGGATGAGCGTTCCGGGAAAGTCCGAGCCGACCGACTGCGTGGCGAACCGGTCCATCGGGCCTGTGGTCTTTGCAGCGTCAATGGTGATGTGGCGCACGGCGCTGTCGGGCGCGGCGCTGGCCGCCAGCGATGTTCCGCCCAGAACAAGGGCCATGCCCGCTGATATCGCGCTTTTCATTACCCGCTCCCATGTCTTCTTGTCGGGCTACTGTTAGCGCAATCATTTTATGGCGCAAGCCTCTTCCCGCACAGAGTAGGCGCGCAGCGTTGATAGCGTTCTCGTCAGAAAGGCCTGGCGCCGTGGGGTGGGATGTCAGCTAGGCTCGGGCTCCCGGCGGCGCGGCCGCAGGGTCACAAGGCAAAGGACCGCACCAAGAACGGACAGTCCGGCCGAGACGATCGCGGCCTGCCGCCAACCGGCAAGAATATCGCCGCCCGGCGCATTCGCGATCATCAGCGCGACCAGGGTAAGGCCGGTCGCCGAGCCGAGGTAGCGCGCGGTATTGTTCGCGCCGCTGCCGATGGCCGCATCGCGCGGCGGTACGCTGGCGATGGCCTGCTGGCCGAGCGCGGCGTTGAGGTAGCCGTTGGCCGCACCCGCCAGCAGCATGCCGGGGATGAAGCCGATGACGCCGCCCATTTCATCGGCAAAACCGGTCGCAAACTGGCCGATCCCGCAGGCAAGAAGCCCGGCGACGATGATCCGGGGCGGAGTGGCGCTTTCGGGGAGGTAGCGCGCGCCCATGGCGGTCACCGAACTGGTCGCGGACCAGGCCATGAGGACAAGCGCGCCGATCACGGGCGAGAGGCCGTAGGCGCGCTCGAGTACGGTGGCGCTCACCGACATCAGGCCGAGCACGCCCGCGCCTGAGAAATAGGCGCCCAGGGTTGCTCCGGTGAAGTCGGGGCGGCGGAACAGATCGAGGTTGAGCATGGGCGCGGCCCGGCGCTTCTCGATCAGGACGAAGGCGGTGAGAAGGAGCAGGCCCAAAGCGATCAGGCCGAGAACTAGCGTGCCGGAATTGGTGCCGCGTGCCTGCGTCATCGCGGCAAGCAGGGAGGCGATGCCTCCGCCGAGGGTGATGGTGCCGCCAAGGTCGAGCGGGCGCGGCGTTCCGGCATGGGATTCGCGAAGGACGCGGTGTGCTGCCGCCGCGAGGGTGAGCGAGATGATGCCTTCGACGAGATAGACCATGGCCCATCCGCCAAGGACTTCAAGTGCGGCGGCAAGCAATGGGCCTGCCGCAACGCCTGCGCCCAGCGCCATCGCCCAGATGCCGGTGGCGTGGCGGCGGCGGGTGGGATCGGGGAAGCTCTGAGCCAGGAGGCCGAGCCCGGCGGCCATGATGCCTGAGCCGCCCATGCCCTGCGCCACGCGCAGGAGGATGAGCGGGATGGGGCCGGTCGCCAGGCCTCCCGCGGCGAGGGTTGCGCCCATGATGGCAAGGCCCGCCACGAACACGCGCTTGCGGCCGTAATCGTCGGCCAGCGCGCCGCCGGGGAGCAGGCCGATGGCGCAGCCCAGCGGCATCGCGCTCAGGATCCAGGCCTGGGCGCCCGCGCCTGCGCCCAGCGCCTCGGACGTGGCGGCAAGCGTTGTGAGGGGGAGTGTGAAGACGACCAGCACCAGGGCCGTTGCGAGCGAGACGATGGTCAGCGCCTGCGTGGCTTCACGCTGCGCGCCTGCGTCCCGGTGCGCTTTGGGTGAGCTGGTGCCGGTCATTCAGGCGATCAGTTGCCGTTGCCAAGCTTGCCGAGCGCGGTCGCGCCCGAGAAGGCCTTGGGCCAACCCGCGTAGAAGGCCAGGTGGCCCATGGCCGCACCCAGTTCCGCCTTGGTGAGACCGTTCTCGATCCCGCGCTGGAGGTGGAAGCCAAGCTGGTCAGCGTCGCCGCTGGCGGTCAGCGCGACGATGGTCACGAGGCTGCGGTCACGCGGGGCCAGGTCCTGGCGCAGCCAGAGTTCGTCAAAGAGCACTTCGTTGGTCATCTCGCCGAGCGTCGGGGCGATCTGGCCCACGCCGTTGTTCACCGCGTTCTCACGCTGGCCATCGTTGGCGGGCTTGTCGTTGAGCGGGGTCGTCGCGGGCTGGATGGCCGACGCCTCGATGCCGCGCTCCTGAAACACCTCGTCGGCGATCTGGACGGCCGAGACGGCGTTGGGCCAGCCCGAGTAGAAGGCGAGCTGGGTGATGAGGCCGCCGATCTCGGTGGGCGTCACGCCGTTGTCGAGCGCGCGTTCGAGGTGGGGACGGATCTGCGCGCTCTTGCCGGTCGAGACGAGCACCGAGAGGGTCACCACGCTGCGGTCGCGCGGCGAGAGTTCTTCGCGCTTCCAGACATCACCGAACAGGACGTTGTCGGTGTAGCGGGCAAGCGCGGGGGCGGCGCGCTGCATGTAGTCGGGCGCGACCGATTCGGCGGCCGAAGCGGCACCGGGCATGGCGACGGCTGCGGCCGCGGCGAGGATGTGCTTGTTCATTGTCTTCTCCAGTATCGTATTGGAATGACGAGTGGCACCCCTCATGGCTCCCGTTTGCCGCCTTGAGGAAAATGCGACGGGACGATGAGATGCGTTCATCGTCCCGTCGGCGCTCGTCCGGATCAGGCCAGAGGGCCGTAGCCGGGGCGCTTGAACAGGGTCTTTTCCTTCGCCTGGATTTCCGGCGCGTAGACACTGTTCATCCATTTCGAAGGGGACACGTCCTCGATCCCGACCGAGACCGAATGCGCGCCATGGCCGAGGGTCTCGGCGATGAGGGCAGTGATGCGGTCGGCCAGTTCCTGCTTTTCGGCCTCGTTATGGCCGGGGTACATCTTGATCGCGACGTGGGGCATGGGAAGTGTCCTCTTCTCGTCTTGTCGGAGGCCGGGATCAGCGGGCGACGTAGCCGCCATCGACGGCGATCACGTGGCCGACCACGAAGCTGGCGCCCGGGCTCGACAGCCACATGACGGCGTTCGCAACTTCCTCGGCGGTGCCCAGCCGGTCGATCGGCACGTCGCGCATCATCGCGTCCACCGCGTTCTCGCGTTCCATCATCTCGGCCACCATCGGGGTGTTGATGATGCCCGGTGCGACCGCGTTCACGCGGATGCCCTGCGCGGCGTATTCAAGCCCGGCCGTCTTGGTCAGGCCATGCACGCCGTGCTTGGCCGCGTGGTAGGTCGAACGGCCCGGAACGCCGACGAAGCCGCCGAGCGAGGAGTTGTTCACGATGGCGCCCGAACCCTGCTTCTTCATCTGCGCCAGCTCGTACTTCATGGCGAGGAACACGCCGCGAAGGTTGATGCCGGTCATGTGGTCGAAGGCTTCGACTTCGGTCTCGGCCAGGTCGGCGACATCGCTCTGGATGCCGGCGTTGTTGAAGGCCATGTCGAGGCGGCCGTAGGTCTCCACGACCTTGGCAACCGCCGCTTCGACTTCGCTGGCTTCAAGCACGTTGCAGGTGACGGGAAGGACGGTGAAACCCTTGTCGGAAAGGCCCTTGGCCGCTTCGGCGAGCGCGTCGGCGCGGTTGTCGAGCATGGCGACCGAAGCGCCAGCCTTGGCGTAAGCCTCGGCGGCGGCAAGGCCCATGCCGGAAGCGGCGCCGGTGACGAGGGCAACCTGGCCGGAGAAATCATAAGTGGGGTTCATGGAAGGTACTCCTGAAATGGAATGGGGGAGAGGACGGGCCGGTTGGGCTCAGGCGTCCATCGTCGCGATGTCGATCACGAAGCGGTACTTCACGTCCGAACGCTTCATGCGCTCGTAGGCTTCGTCGATGCCATCGGCCCGGATCATCTCGATGTCGGCGGTGATCCCGTGCTCGGCACAGAAATCGAGCATTTCCTGGGTCTCGGGAATCCCGCCGATGAGCGAACCGGCAATCGAGCGGCGGCCCATGATGAGGTAGCCGATGTTGGGCGACGGGTGGGGGCTGTCGGGCAGGCCGACGAGGGTCAGCGTGCCGTCGAGGGTGAGAAGGCCGGTGTAATCATCGAGCTTGTGCGGCGCGGCGACGGTGTCGAGGATGAAGTCGAAGCTGCCCCGGTGCGCGGCCATCTCACCGGCATTGCGCGAGACGACGACCTCGTCGGCGCCCAGCTTCAGCGCGTCCTCGCGCTTGCTTTCCGAAGTGGTGAAGGCGACGACGTGCGCGCCCATCGCCTTGGCGAGCTTGACCGCGACATGGCCAAGACCGCCGATGCCGACAATGCCGACCTTCTTGCCCGGGCCCGCTTTCCAGTGGCGCAGCGGCGAATAGGTGGTGATACCCGCGCACAGCAGCGGCGCCACGGCGGCGAGCTGCTCGGTGGGATGGGTGATCTTGAGCACGAACTTGTCGCTCACCACGATGTCCTGCGAATAGCCGCCCAGCGTGTGGCCCGGGGCTTCCTCGCAGTCCCCGTTGTAGGTGGGCGTCATGCCGTTCTCGCAGAACTGCTCGAGGCCCTGTTCGCACGGGCTGCAGTGCTGGCAGCTGTCGACCATGCAGCCAACGCCCACCACATCGCCTTCCTTGAAGGCGGTGACATCGGCGCCCACGGCGGTGACGCGGCCGACGATTTCGTGGCCGGGGACGCAGGGGAACAGCGTGCCGCCCCATTCGCCGCGCACGGTGTGCAGGTCCGAATGGCACACGCCGCAGTAATCGATGGCGATGGCAACGTCGTTGGCGCCGGGCGCGCGGCGCGTGATGGTCATTTCCTCGAGCGGACGGTCGGCGGCGGTGGCGCCGTAAGCCTTGGTCATATCGGTGTCCTATGCTGGAAAGCGGTGGTTCGCTTCTCCAGATAGGACAGGGGAGGCTTTGCGATTAGCCGCCGCGTGTTCGATGGAGCGTTGAGCCATTTTCATCCATGGCCCGGGAACGCAACGACACCCCTCAGAGGCCGAGCGGGGCCATCTCGCGGATGAGCTCAATCAGCAGGCGCAGCCCTGTGGGCACCTGTCGGCGGCTGGGATAATAGATCTGGAAACCCGGGCCGGTGGTCGCCCAGTCATCGAGCACGGTCTGCAACTGGCCGCTGGCGATGAAGGGCGCGACAACCGGTTCGGGCCCATACATCAGGCCGCCGCCGCCAATGGCGATGGAGACCATCGAGCGGCTTTCATCGACAGTGATCTGGCCAGGGACGGCAATGTCGAATTCCTCGCCGTCGCGGCCCATGAACTCCCAGCGGTAGATGCGGTCATCGCCGAGCCGTACGCCCAGACAGCGGTGCTCCTTCAGTTCCTCCGGGTCCTGCGGGGTGCCGAAGCGCTCCAGATAGGCGGGAGCTGCGGCGACGATCCAGCGGATGTCGGGCGAGAGGCGCTGCGCGATCATGTCCTCGGGTACGGTGCCGCCGTAGCGGATCCCGGCATCGAAGCCGGAGGCAACGACATCGACCATGCGGTTGGAGGCGACGATGTCGACCTCGACATCGGGGTAGCGCTCCATGAACACCGGGATCACCGGCGAGAGGAGCAGGGCGGCGGCATCGGCCGCGACATTGAGGCGGATGCGGCCCGTGGGCGTATCGCGGAAGCGGTTGAGCGCGTCGCGCGCCTGGTCGATCCGGGCGAAGGGATCGCTGATCGCCTCGCGCAGTTCCTCGCCGGCCGAGGTCAGCGTGACCGAGCGGTTGGTGCGGTTGAGGAGGCGCACGCCAAGCCGCTCTTCCAGGCCCCGCAGCGAGTGGCTGAGCGCCGAAGGGCTGACGCCGATCTCGAGAGCGGCCTTCCGGAAACTGCCGTGGCGGGCAATCGCGAGGAAGTAGGAGAAATCGGCGATGTCGGTGCGACTTATGGACATGGGCCCCTAATGAGCCTTTGCGCGCGAGACCGCAACCGGCCCGCAGGGTGGAGATAACTCTCTTCCCGGCAGGCGGTTGCGGTGTGCTGCTGGCGCGGGGGTCAGTTGGCAGGGCCGGAGAACTGCGCGTCGGTGACGGGCTCCTGCCATTCCACGTTCTTGCCGTTTAGCGACTCGGTGATGGCGATATGCGACATCGCCTCGTTCGCGGTCGCGCCGTGCCAGTGACGCACGCCCGGCTTCACGTAGGCCATATCGCCCGCGCAGACGCGCTGCGGGGCCTGGCCTTCGGCCTGGGTCCAGCCGCAGCCCTGGGTGACGTAGAAGGTCTGACCAGCCGGGTGGGTGTGCCAGTTGGTGCGCGCGCCGGGCGTGAAGGTGACGAGCGCGGTGCCCGCCTGGCCGGGCGCGGTCGGCTTGGTCAGCATGTAGAGGTACACCTCGCCGGTGAAGTAGTCGGCGGGCGGGTTGGTCCCTTCCACTTCGGACTGGCTGACCACGACCTGATCGGCATCCTGGCCCTTGTCCTGTGCGCTGAGTGCAGAGGCGCTGCAGGCAAGGCCCGCTCCGGCAAGGACGGCGGCGAGGGCGAATTTCGACATGGGGCAGTCTCCTGAAATGTGGTGCGTCGAGGGTGCGCGGTGGTCCGGTCTCCAACCGCAAAACGGGCGCGCAGGACCTTGCACGATGCCCCTCTAACGCAGCAGTTGCGTGTCGGGTCCATGAGTTCAACTCAACACTGTGTATAGGCACGAGGCCATTGTCGAGCGGCGGGGGAGGGCGCACATGGGAACCATTCCGGGATGGCCGGCACCTCGCCTGCTATCGAATGCAGGAGCACACAATCATGAGCGACACGAACGACCTCACCAAGCAGGACGCCGTCGTCCTTCGCAATGGCACCGCCGAAGCCATCAAGGGCCCCGAACAGACCTTCACCGGCACCGTGCGGATCGACCGCATCTTCAATCCGCCCGAGCCCGCCCGCGCCGGTTTCGCCATCGTCAACTTCGAGCCGGGCGCGCGCACCAACTGGCACACGCATCCGGCCGGCCAGACCCTCTACGTCACGCAGGGCGTGGGCTGGCACAAGTGCGAAGGCGGTGAAAAGACCGAGATCCGCGCGGGCGACACGGTGTGGTGCAACTGCGGCAAGCGCCACTGGCACGGCGCGACCGACACCACCTACATGCAGCACATCGCCATCACCGAAGCCATCGACGGCAGCCCGGTGAACTGGATGGAAGCGGTCTCCGACGAGGAGTACCTGTCGGGTCCGGTCAAGAAGGACTGATCCGGCAAGACCCCGTCTCTCGACAGCCCCTCGGGTCGCACCGGGGCTGACCGGCAGGGCGCGCACGAAGACCGTACAGGCAGCTGCGCGCCCGCCCCGACCAGAAAAGGAATTTCCCATGGCACTTGCCGACAACTACATTTTCGATCTCAGCGACAACGTCGTGCGCACGCCCGTCAGCTACCTGACGCGCTATGGCATCACGATCTCGGCCGATCTCTACACCGCCGTCGATTTCGACGAGACCACGCCCGCTCCCGCGCTCGTCATCGGCGCACCCTATGGCGGCGTGAAGGAGCAGGGCCCGGGCGTCTACGCCAACGAGCTTGCGCAGCGCGGCTTCGTGGTGCTGACCTTCGATCCTTCGTACAACGGCTATAGCGGCGGCGAGACCCGCCACCTGTCCTCGCCCGACGTGTTCGTGGAAGATTTCCACGCGGCGGTCGACTTCCTGGGGACGCGTGAATTCGTGGACCGTGAGAAGATCGGCGCGCTCGGCATCTGCGGCAGCGGCGGTTTCGCGCTGAGCGCGGCGTCGGTCGACCCGCGCATCAAGGCCATCGCGACGGCCAGCATGTACGACATTTCGCGCATGCACGCCGAGGGCTTCGGCGGTTCGCTGAGCGAAGAGGACCGCAAGGCCCAGCTCGCGCAGATCGCCGAGCACCGCTACGCCGAATTCGAAGGCGAACCCGCCACGCTGACCCCGCGCGGCGCGCTGCTTGAACTCGATCCGGAGAACAACCCGGTCGGTACCGAGTTCGGGGAATTCTACTCGCGTCCGCGCGGCTATCACCCCAATTCGATCGCGCAGTTCACGATGACCAGCGGTCCCTCGTTCATGAACTTCCCGCTGCTTGACAAACTCGACTGGATCGCGCCGCGCAAGGCGCTTCTGGTCATCGGCGAAGAGGCGCACTCGGCCTACTTCAGCGAGGACGTGGCGAACGACGACAACATCAAGCTTCATGTCGTCCCGGGCGCCAACCACGTCGACCTCTACGACAAGACCGATGTGATCCCCTTCGATGCAATCGAGAGTTTCTTCAACGACAACCTGAAGTAAGCCGCTCGCGCGCAGCGCTTACGAGAAAGGGCCGCTTCCCGATGGGGGAGCGGCCCTTTTCGTGTGTGCGTGACGGTAGGCGGATCAGGAGGCGGGCGGCGTCTGCCAGCCTCCGCCCAGCGCCTTGAACAGGTCGACCCGGTCCGATGCGAGCTGCGCGCGCGCCTCCACCACGGCCCGGCGCGCGGCGAGCAGATCGGCTTGCGCTGCCAGCACGTCCAGCGCCGAGGACGATCCCGCCCGCTGACGCTGCTGCGTCAACTGCCAGGCGCGTTCGGCGCGGGTCTCGGCCTCATCCAGATCCGCCATCTGCGCTTCCCCTCCCGCGACGCGCGAGAGGCCCTGCTCGACTTCCTTGAGCGCGGTCAGGACCTGCCCGTCGAACTGGGCGAGCGCGGCATCGGTCTGCGCTTCGGCCTGCCGGATACGGGCGTGGGCCGCGCCGAAGTCTGGGAAGGTCCAGCTGATCAGGGGGCCCAGGCCAAAGGAAAACGAGTCGCTCCCCTTGATCATGTCGTTGCGAAGGAAATTGCCCGAGCCGCCCAGCGAGATGCGCGGGTAGAGGTCCGCGGTGGCAACGCCGATCCGCGCGGTCTCGGCCGCGAGGTTGCGTTCGGCCTCGCGCAAGTCGGGACGGCGCCGCAGAAGCGCGGCGCCGTCGCCGACCGGTAGCGCGGCCCCGGGGGATGGGGGGGCGGAACAGGACCGCGCTGCCTGAGGGACGGAATCCGGGGTCTGGCCCAGCAGGGCCGCCAGCTCGAACAGGGCGACGCGGCGCCCGGCCTCGATGGTGGGAAGGGCGGCGCGTGCAGATGCGTGGGCGCTCCCGGCGCGTTCCACGTCCGCCTTCCCCACTGAGCCCGCGCGCTCCAGCGCCTGCGTCAGTTCAAGCGTGCGCCGCGTGGTCTCGACCGATTGGCGCGCGACGTCCAGTCCCTGCCCTTGGGTGCAGGCCTGGAGGTAGGCGCGAGTGGTCTCGGCCGCGACCAGCACGCGTACGCCGTCGCGCGCGGCCTCGATCGCGGCGGCATCCGCGCGCGCGGCCTCGATGGAGCGGGACACGCGGCCGAACAGGTCCGCCTCCCAGGCAAGGCTGGCGTTGGCGTTGGTGGTGACCTGCGTTTCGCCGAGGTTCGCAAAGCCGCCGCCGCCCTGGCCGCCACCGCCCCCCTGGCCTCCGCCACCGAACTGGACGGCATCGCCCCAGGAGAGCCCGCCATTGAGGTTGGTGGTGGGGAGCCGCGCGGCGCGGCTTTCCGACAGGACGGCCTGCGCGCGGGCAAGGTTTGCGTTGGCCACGCGCAAGTCCGTGTTGGCGGTCAGTGCCTGTTCGACCAGGGCGTCGAGGACAGGGTCCTTGTAGAGGTGCCACCAGTCGTCCGGCAGCGGCGCTACGGCATCGAAGCGGGCATCGGTGGTGACGAAGTCGCCTGCGGCGCGCGGCGGCGTTGCGGGCGCGGAATAATCCGGTCCCACGGCGCAGGCGCCAACCAGAAGGGGCGCGAGGAGAGCCGCAAGGCGTCTCCCGCTACGCCGGGGCGGGGTGGGGGTGTCAGGCATGGGAAAGGCTCCCTTCACGCGAGGCGGCGTCGGTTTCGGAGGCGTCCTCGTCCTCCGGCGCGTGGGCGCGGTGATCGCCCGCCAGCAGCGTGTAGATGGTGGGAAGAACGAAGAGCGTGAAGAGCGTGCCGATGAGCATGCCCATCACCACCACGATACCGATGGCAAATCGGCTGGCCGCGCCCGCGCCCGAAGCGAAGAGCAGGGGCACAAGCCCCGCCACCATCGCCGCGGTCGTCATCAGCACCGGGCGCATACGCACCGCGGCGGCGTGGGCGATGGCCTCGTGGCGGCTCCAGCCTTCATCGCGCTGCATCTGGTTGGCGAAGGACACCATCAGGATGCCGTGCTTGGTGATGAGCCCGATCAGGGTGACAAGGCCGATCTGCGTGTAGATGTTGAGTGTGGCAAAGCCCAGGAACAGCGGCAGTAGCGCGCCCGAGATCGCCAGCGGCACGGTGACGAGGATCACCAGCGGATCGCGAAAGCTCTCGAACTGGGCGGCGAGGACCAGGAAGATGACCACCAGAGCAAAGGCGAAGGAGACCGTCAGCTGGTTGCCCTCCTGGACATACTGGCGGCTGTTCGAGAGCCAGTCGACGCTGGTGCCCTCGGGCAGGTCCTGCGCCTGCAGGAAGGCGACCGCCTGGCCCATCGTTACGCCGGGCATGAGCACGGCCGACATCGTGGCCGAGTTCATCTGGTTGAACTGGGGCAGGAGGTTGGGCTGGGGCTCGATCTCGACCTTGGCGACGGTGGAAAGGGGGACAAGATCGCCCGATCCGGTGCGCACGTAGTAGCCGCCGAGATCCCCGGGGGTGGCGCGCTCACCGCGCGGGACCTGCGTGATCACGTCGTAGGAGCGGTCGTGCCAGTTGAAGCGATTGACGTAATTCTCGCCCACCATCAGCGCCAGTGTGTCGGCGATTTCCGACATGGGAATGCCCATGTCGCCCGCCTTGTCGCGGTCCACGGTGATGTGCGCCTGCTGGCTGTCGAAGGCGAGGTCGGCATCGACGAAGGCGAACAGGCCGCTCTGCCAGGCCGCGCCCTTGAGCTGGTCAAGCGTGCGGTTGATCGCGGCGAAGTCATCGGGCGAGCGGATCACCATCTGCACCGGCAGACCGCCGCTGCCCGCGGGCAAGGGACTGTCCTGGAAGACGGTGGAGGTGACGCCGGTGACACCTGCGGTCTTGCCCGCCAGTTCCTGCTGCACGTCCTCCGCGGTACGTTCACGCTCGGCCCAGGGCGAGAGGATGATGCCGCCAAAGCCGATGTTGGCGCCTTGCGCGCCGCCCATCGCGTAGAAGCTGCCGTCGAACTCGGGCAGGTCGTGGAACAGGGCCTCGACCTGCTTGGAGAAGCGCACGGTGTAGTCGACGCTGGCGTACTGCGGGCCCTTGGTCTGGACGAAGACGTAGCCCATGTCCTCGGGCGGTGCGAGTTCGCGCTTGGCGCCCAGGAAGAAGACGACGCTTGCCGCCAGGATCGCCGCTCCCGCGACAAGGACTGCCGCGCGATTGACCAGCGTCTTGCCGAGTAGCCGCTCGTAGCGGTGGGTGAGGCCGTGCATCGAGCGCTCGATGGTCTTTTCGAGGCGGCTCTCGCCCATCTTGTTGTGGAGGAGACGGCTGCTCATCATCGGGGAGAGCGTCAGGGCGACGACGCCCGAGACGATCACCGATCCGGCAAGGGTAAAGGCGAACTCGCGGAAGAGCGCGCCGGTCAGGCCGCCCATGAGCCCGATGGGCGCATAGACGGCGGCAAGGGTGATGGTCATGGCGATGACCGGCCCCACGATCTCACGCGCGCCTTTGAGCGCCGCGTTGATGGGGGAGAGACCTTCCTCGATGTGGCGGTGGATGTTCTCGACCACGACGATGGCGTCATCGACCACAAGGCCGATGGCAAGGACCATCGCAAGAAGGGTGAGGAGGTTGAGCGAAAAACCGAAGAGCAGCATCAGCGCGGCTGTTCCCAGCAGCGAGAGCGGAATGGTGACGATGGGGATGATGACGGCCCGGAAGGTGCCGAGGAACAGGAAGATGACGACGATCACGATGATGACGGCTTCGACCAGAGTGTGCTCGACTTCCTCGATCGAGGCGTCGACGAAGCGCGCGCGGTCGAACATCGATTTGATCTCCAGACCCGGAGGCGCCATGCGCTCGAGCTGGGGCAGGAGTTCGTTGACCGCATCGACGATCTCGAGCGGGTTGCCGTCGGGCGTAGGCGAAATCGGCAGCAGGATCGCGTCTTTGCCCGCCCCCATCGCGGCATCGTCGTAGTTCTGGCCGCCCAGTTCGACCGTGGCGACGTCGCCCAGGCGCACGATGCCATCCGGGCCCGTCTTGACCACCATGTCGCGGAACGAGGCCGCACTGCGAAGGTCCGTCTCGGCGGTGATGTTGATGGCGGTCGCGCTGCCCTTGAGCTGGCCGGGGGCGGCCTGGACGTTGTTGGCGCGCAGTGCCGTCGCAATGTCGCCCGCCGTCATGCCGCGTCCGGCGAGCTTGTCGGGATCGACCCAGATGCGCATGGCCAGCGGCGCGCCGCCATTGATCTCGACCGAAGCGACACCCGGAACCGAGGTCAGCAGGGGCCGTGCAACGCGGGTCACGAAGTCGTTGATCTGCGAAGGCGCCATCGTCGGGCTGGTGAAGCTGATATACTGCACCGCCGAGGCGCCGTCGGTGATCTTGGAGATGACCGGGTCGAAGGCCCCTTCGGGCAGGCGGTACTTCACCTGCTGCACCTTGGAGAGGATCTCGGTCATCGAACGGTCGGCGTCCGCGTTCAGCACCAGCTTGGCCGCGATATGGCTTTTACCCGAAGTCGAGGTGGAGGAGAGGTACTCGATCCCGCTGGCGGTCGCGATCTCCTGCGCGATGGGAGTGGTGACGAAGCCCTGCATGACGTCCTGCGTGGCGCCGGGAAGCTGGGTGTCGATGGTGATCGTGGCGCTTTCCATGCGCGGGTACTGGCGGATCTGCAGCCCGAAGACGGCGGAGATGCCCACCAGCAGGATCAGCAGGCTGACCACGATGGCCGCGATGGGGCGGCGGATGAACAGGTCGGTGAAGCGCATCTTACCGCGCTCCTGCATCGGCGTTGTCGGCCTTGGCCGGAGTCGCTGCCTTGGGGGTCTTGGTGGCCTCGCTGCCGATCAGCTGCGCGACGGTGACTTCGCTGCCCGGCTGCACGCGCAGCTGGCCTTGCGCAACGACGACGTCGCCGGGCGATAGCTTTCCGGTCACGACCACCTCGTCGCCCATGCGGCGGCCGGTGGTGACGGGCACGATCTCCGCCTTGCCGCCCTTGCGCGCGTTTTCGCCGCGAATAACGATCACGCTGTCGCCCTGCGCCGAGGTCTGGATCGCGGTGACGGGAAGGACGAGCGCGTCGTCCTGTTCCCCCAGCTTCAGTGCGACCGAGACGTACATGCCCGGGCGCAGCGCGCCGTCGGGGTTGGCGAGCACGGCCTGCGCGGTCACGTTGCGCGTGTCCTTGCTCACCTGCGGCTCGATGGTGGAGATGCGCGCGGTGAAGGTACGGCCAGGCCAGGCATCGCTGGTCAGTGTCAGGCTGGTCCCGTCGCCCAGGCGCCCCAGGTCCTGCTGGGGCAGGGTGAAGTCGACGTAGAGCCGGTCGAGCGCGGTCAGCGTGGCGACCGGATCGCCTGGGTTCATGTACTGGCCCGGGTTCACGCGGCGGATGCCGAGCTTGCCGGAAAAGGGCGCGCGCACTTGCTTCTGGCGCAGGCGCGCTTCGATCTGGCCAACCTCGGCGCGGGCCTGCGCCAGTTCGGCGCGGCGCTGCTGGAGCACTTCGCGCGGTTCCGCGCCTGTCGGTGCCAGTTCTTCCGAGCGCTTGAGCTGAAGCGCGGCAAAGTCCGCGCGGGCGCGGGCGGCGGCCAGGTCAGCCTTTTCCGGGCCGTCATAGAGCTGGACGATCAGGGCATTGGCACCCACGTGCTGCCCGGCGCGGAAATGAAGACCCGAGACGCGCCCGCTGGTTTCCGGCGCCAGCGTGACTTCGCGCACCGCGCTGAGCGAGCCGACGACGTCCATCGTATCGGGCACGGTGCGCGCGGCAAGCACGGTCGCGGTGACCGGCGTCGCCTGCTGGGGCCAGCCTGCGCCGCCGCCCATGCGCCAGGTCCGCCAGCCATACAGCGCGGCCATCAGCACCACCAGCACGAGCACGGTGACGATGATGGTCCGTGTGCGGCGCGGCGAGGCGCTCGCGTCGTCCGGGGTCTGGCTCTCCAAGGTCTGGGGCTCGGTCTGCGTTTCGGGGCTGGTTTGCGATTCGCTCATGCCAGCCTCCCCCTGCGGGCGGTCGTGGAAGAGGCCGACCTTTCCCAGGTTTTCGGCAGGTTTGCAGGCGAAGAATTCATGTCGGCTCCGGACGCTCGAGTTGCGCTGACTGGTGCCCCTTGTGGGGCGATCCGACACTTCACGTACAACCTCAACAATGGTTGAGGTCAAGCACTATCTGTGGCACCTCGTGGATCGCACGGACCGCTGCCTCTTGCAGCGAATGCAAGTGGAGAGGTTGGGACGATGCCGGTCAATCGGGAAAAAGCGCTAAGTGTCGGGGAGTTGGCCCGCCGCAGCGGCGTCGCGGTCTCCACGATCCATTTCTACGAAAAGAAAAACTTGATCGAGGGCTGGCGGACAGGCGGCAATCAGCGGCGCTATGCCCGTGGCACCTTGCGCCGGATCGCGATAATCCGCGTCGCGCAGAAGGCCGGGGTGTCGCTTTCGATCATCAAGCAGCACCTCGACCGCTTTCCCGCGACGCCGATCACGGTGGACGAATGGGCGAAGATCAGTCAGGACTGGCACGCGATGTTGGACGAGCGGATCACGGCCTTGACGCAGTTGCGCGATCAGCTCGGCTCGTGCATCGGATGTGGTTGTCTTTCCTTGAAAGATTGCCCTTTGCGCAATCCCGATGATGTCCTTGGAGAAGAAGGCGCCGGGCCACAATTGCTCACGACGCCGCAATAGATGCGGGTGCTCGAACGGGCAGAGATGAGGGAAACGGGTGAGGCGGCCACATGGCCTTCGCGCACGAAAGAAACGGGACTGGATTGACTATGATGGGTGAGGGCGTTCGCGCGAGGAAAACGGCGCGCCGCGATGGGACCGGCGTGGGCCTGGCCGCTCTGGCAACGCTTCTGGCGAGCGCGCCTGGGGGCGCTGCGGATCTCCGGGTGCAGGCCGTGCAGGTCGATCCTTCGCGCCCCGACTGGGAAAATCCGGCGGTCTTCGCGCAAGGGACGCTTCCGGCCAGTTCTACGGGTTTTCCCTATGAAAGCCGTGCCAAGGCGCTTGAAGGCGATCCGCACGGCTCGGATCGCTATCTCAGCCTTGATGGAACCTGGAAGTTCGCCTTCTCGCCCAGCGCCGATGCGCTCCCCGAAGGTTTCGAGCGCCCCGGCTTCGATGTGTCGGGCTGGCGCGACATTGCCGTGCCCGCGGACTGGCAGGCTGAAGGCTTCGGGCAGGCGCGCTACAACAACTGGATATATCCCTTCCCGGCCAACCGCCCGCTGATCCCGCACGAGACCAACCCGGTGGGCTCCTACCGGCGCGATTTCACCCTCCCGCAAAGCTGGAGCGGGGACGAGCAGGTGATCCTGCACATCGGAGCGGCCGGCTCGGCCTACTACGTGTGGGTGAACGGGCAGAAGGTGGGCTATGCGCAGGACAGCAAGCTGCCCTCCGAGTTCGACGTGACCTCTGCCCTGAAGCCGGGCGCGAACACCATCGCGATCCAGGTCTTTCGCTGGTCCGACGGCTCCTACCTGGAAGATCAGGACTTCTGGCGCGTCTCGGGGATCGAGCGGTCGGTCTACCTGAAGGCGGTGCCCACGCGCCGGGTGCGCGACGTCTTCGCGCACGCCGGGCTCGACGCCGCCTACCGCACCGGCGAACTGGCCGTCGACCTCGCCTTGTCGCCGGGCGCCTCGGCGCGGGCGCGGATCACCTTGCTCGACGGCGAGCAGGAGGTGCTGACGCGCGAGGTGAAGCTCGCGAAAACGGAGGCTGAGCAGCGGGTTACGTTGACGGGGGAAGTCCCGGACGTGCGCCGCTGGAGCGCGGAGACACCCAACCTCTACACGCTGCTCGTCGAACTCTTCGATGATCGCGGCGCGCTTCTCCAGGCCACCCCGACCCGCATCGGCTTTCGCACGGTCGAGGTGCTCAACGGCCAGGTCGCGGTCAACGGCAAGCCGATCACGATCAAGGGCGTGAACCGCCACGAGCATGATCCGGAAACCTTCCACGTCATCTCGCGCGCATCGATGGAACGCGACGTCGAGTTGATGAAGGCGAACAACGTCAACGCGATCCGCGCCGCGCACTACCCCAACGATCCTTACATCTACGAGCTGGCGGACCGCTATGGCCTCTACGTCATGGACGAGGCCAACATCGAGAGCCACCAGTACATGGACTATGGCAACCGCCATCCCGAGGAGCGCGCCAAGTACCAGATCGGCTTCGACCCGGCGTGGAAGGCGGCGCACCTCGCGCGCGTTGCCAACATGGTCGAGCGCGACAAGAACCACCCCTCGATCCTGTTCTGGTCCTTGGGCAACGAGGCAGGAATAGGCCCGACCTTCGAGGAGGCGGCCAAGGCCACGCGGGACCGTGATCCGAGCCGCCTCATCAGTTATCTTGGCTGGGGCCCGCTGCCCTTTGGCGATCACCGCCCCAACTGGTATGCGGATATCTATGCGCCGATGTACGATCTGGCCGCGAAGATGGCCGACTACGCGACCAACTGGTCCTACGGCCAGCCCATGATCCAGTGCGAGTACGCGCACATGATGGGTAATTCGGGTGGCAACCTGACCGAGTACTGGGACACGATACACGCTCACCCCGAAACCTTGCAGGGAGGCTTCATCTGGGACTGGGTCGACCAGTCGATGTTCGGTACCACCGAAGATGGCACCCGCTACTGGGCCGATGGCAGCGAGTACGGTCCCAATCCCGGCGGTGACATCGAGTTCGGCGACGGGATCATCCAGTCCGACCGCACGCCCAACCCGGCCTTGTACGAACTGCGCAAGGTCTATGCGCCGGTGGCCTTCTCCGACCTTGACCTTTCGGGCGGCACGCTGAGGGTCCACAACTGGCAGGACTTCGCGGACCTCTCCCGCTACCGCTTCACCTGGACCTTGCAGGAAAACGGCGTGGACGTCGCGACCGGCGATCTGGCCGCGCCCGCCATCGCGGCGCGCGCGAGCGGCACGATGGCGCTCAATCTCGGCAGCTACCCGCGCAAGGCGGACGCGGAGTATTTCGTGACCGTAGAGGCCAAGGCTAGCGAGGGGCAGATTCCGCTGGTCGAGGCGGGGCAGGTCATGGCCTTCGAACAGTTTGCGCTGGACAGTGCGGTCCCATCCTTGCCGCAGGAGGCTTCGGGCGCGGTGTCCCTGTCAGACGAGGGCGAAGAGGTCATCCTCTCGGCTGCGGGCAGTTCGCTTGCGATCAGCCGCAAGACTGGCCTCATTCGCAGCTTCGATGCGAAGGGCCAGGCGCTCGCCACAGGGGGCGAGCCCTATTTCTGGCGCGCGCTGACCGACAGCAATGTCGGTACGCGCACTGGTGACCAGCTCGCCGTCTGGAAGACCCTGAGCGAGACCCGTTCGGTGTCCGACTTGCAGATTGAGCGCGCAACGGATGGCGCGCGAGAGGTCGCCGTCACGTTCACGCTGGGCGAGGGGCAGGCAACCTTCACCAACCGCTACCGCATGGCCGGGGACGGGAGCGTACGCCTGACGGCCCATTTCGAGCCGGTCGCAAAGGACCTGCCGCCACCTTTCCGCATCGGCGTGAAGTTTGCACTGCCCGAGGCCATGGATACGGTCGAGTGGTACGGGCGCGGCCCTCACGAAAGCTATGCCGATCGCAAGAGCTCGGCCCCGATTGGCCTGTGGCGCGGCGCGCTTGCCGATCAGGACCACGACTACATTCGCCCGCAGGAAACCGGGAACAAGACCGACGTGCGGTGGATGACTCTGAGCGGTGGGGGGCGGGCCCTGCGCGTGGCGGGCGACCGGCCGCTGATGATGAACGCGCTCGCATTCCCCTATTCCGACCTCTACCGCCGCGCGCCCGGCACCTGGAAGTCGAGCGATATCCGGCCCCACGATCACGGCACGCTGCTGGTCGATGCGGCGCAGTGGGGCCTGGGCGGCGACACGCAGTGGAGCGAAGAGGGCAAGCCGCTCGCGCGCTACCGCCCGAAGGTGGAGCCGACGACCTTCACCATCCGTCTTTCCTCCACCAGCGGTGAGCCCTCTGTGGGTGCGCGTCCAGGTGGGGACAGGTGAACCGGAATGGCGCGGGCACGGTCTTGGTGCTTTCCCTTGTCAGGGTTAGCGTCTAGCACTCAGACGATGTGAACGAATGAACTGGGATGTCTGAGACCACGCCGCCATCGGGCCTTGAAGCCGCCTTCCTTGCGCACCGCGAGAACTTGCTGCGCTTCCTGCGCGCGCGCGGTGCGGGCGAGGCGGCCGAGGACATCCTGCACGAGGTTTGGCTGCGCGTGAGCACACGCGAAAGCGGGCCGGTGGCGGCGCCCTTGGCCTACCTGCATTCGGTGGCGAACTCGCTGATGATCGACCGCTATCGTTCGCAGCAGAAGGCCCAGGCGCGTGAGCGCGAATGGAGCGCGGCGCAGACGCTGAGCGGGGAAGCCTCGCCCCACCCCTCGGCCGAGCGCGAGGTCTTTGCCGCACGCGAAGCCGCGCGCGTGCTGGCGATGCTCGATGGTCTTGGCGCGCGGGTCGCCCGGGTCTTTCGCCTCCACCGGGTGGAGGGCATGGCGCAGAAGGACGTCGCCCGCGAAGTGGGCATCAGTCTCAGCACGGTCGAGGGCGATCTGCGCAAGGCCTACCGCGCTCTGGAGGAATGGAAACGGCACGGCGAAGGAGAGGAGCCATGAGGCTGCGGGCCGATGTCTCCGTCTGCGTCATGAAAGGAACGTGTGGTGCCCATTGACGAGACGATCCGCGCGCAGGCCCTCGACTGGGCGGTGCGGACACAGGACCCCGGTTTTGATGACTGGGAGGCCTTTACCACCTGGCTGGAGCAGGATCCGGCGCATGGCGAGGCCTACGACGCGGCGTGCGCGGCGGCGTTGGACGGCGCCGACCTCCTGGCACGGACTGTCCCTGCCAACGATACCGAGCCCGCCATCGCCTCGCCGGACGAGGCTGAGGGCAACGCGGCCTTTGTCGATGACACGCTAAAAAGCTACGCCCGTGTGCCGCGTCGGCGCTGGCTGGCAGGCGCGCTCGCGGCCAGCGTGGCGCTCGCTGCCGGGATCGGCATCTGGCACGAAAGCGGCCCGGCTACCTACGAGGTGGCCACTGCAGCGGGCGAGACGCGCACCGTGCGCCTGGGCGGCGAGACGACCGTGACACTGGGCGGGGATACCCGCCTTGCGATGGAGCAGGGCAACGCACGCTTTGTCAGGCTGGAGCAGGGACAGGCGCTGTTCTCTGTCCGCCACGATCCCGATGCGCCCTTTGAAGTCGCCGTGGGCGAGGAGCGGCTGCGCGATATCGGCACGGTCTTCGACGTGCGGCACGTGAACGGGGCGTTGCGGGTCGCGGTGTCCGAGGGCGAGGTCGAGGTCAATCCCGACCGTGAGAAGGTGCGCGTGAAGCCCGGCCAGGTCCTGAGCCGGGCGGCCGGGGAGGATCGTTTCGAACTGGCCGCGATTGCGCCCGAACAGGTCGGGGAATGGCGCGCGGGACGCCTGACCTTCGTCGATGCCCCGCTGGGCGATGTGGCCTCCGATCTGACGCGGGCGACCGGAATTGCGTTTTCGGTGCACCCTGAGGCGCGCGGGCGCACGGTTTCGGGATCCTTGCAGGTCGAGCCGATCCGTACCAACCCGCAATCGCTCGGCGCGCTGCTTGGCCTTGGCGTTACGCGCGAAGGCGCAGGGTGGAGCCTGAGTTCCCACTGAGCCATGCGCCATGTCCTGAGCCTTTCTCTGGGCGCTGGCCCTGGTGCTGGGCAGCGCGTTTCCCGTTTCTACGGCTGCGCGGGGGCAGGAAAGCCGTGTCCACACCCTCGCCGGTAGCGCCTCGCAGGCTGCCATCGCGATTGCGCGCCAGACGGGGGCGAGTGTCGTTATTCTTGATCCTGCGCTCGCGCGCCGCGCGGTGCCCGCGCTCAATGCGCGCATTCCTGCGGCTGAGGCGGTGCGGCGGCTGGCGCGTGCGGCCGGGGGACGCGTTGTCGCGACCGGCCCGGCGGCCTGGCGCATCGAGCCGGTTGCCGGGCCAGCGCGCCCGCCCCGTGCCGCGCCGCAGGTGCTGGTAGCTCCCCGCGAAATCGCAGGCGCGCCGATCATTGTCCTTTCCAGTAAGCGGGAGTTGGCGCTTGGCGACCTCCCGGCCCAGGTCGCGATCCTGGAGCCCGAGGAACTGGAGGCCGGTGGCATCGGCGGGACCGAGAAAATCACGCGCCAGCTTCCCACGGTCGCCTCCACGCACCTGGGCAGCGGGCGCAACAAGCTGTTCATTCGCGGCATCGCGGATTCCAGCTTCACTGGCCCCACGCAGGCGACCGTGGGGCAGTACCTGGGTGACATGCGCCTCACCTACAATGCGCCCGACCCGGACCTGCGCCTCACCGACATGGCTCGCGTGGAGGTGCTGGAGGGCCCGCAGGGCACGCTCTACGGCGCAGGCTCGCTGGGCGGGATCATCCGGCTGGTCCCAAATGCACCGGACGTTGGCGACGTGACTGGCTCCGCCGCCCTGGGCGGGTCTTTTACGCGCCATGGTGAACCCGGTCTCGATGGCAGCGCCATGCTCAATCTGCCTCTGGTGGAGGGGCGCGTGGGTCTGCGCGCCTCCCTCGATGCACAGCATCTGGGCGGCTACATCGACAAGCCGCGCATCGAGGGCCGCAACGTCAATGGCAGCGATATTCTGGGCGGGCGCGTGGCCTTGCGGCTCGAACCTGCGCCGGACTGGTCGGTGACGCTGATGGCCCTTGGCCAGCGGACCGACAACGCCGACAGCCAGTACGCCGACCGGGAGGGATCTGGGCTGGAGAACGGTGCGGACGTGGCCGAGCGGGCTGATGCGGACTACGCCATGGGGCAACTCGTCGTGGCGGGAAGGCTTGGAGCTATCCGCCTGCGCTCGACAACGGGCCTCGTGCGCCAGACCTTGCGGGAGAATTTCGATGCGACCCCGCAAGGCGGGCCGCCGCGCCTCTTCACGCAGGCCAACCGCACGCGCATGGTAGCCCACGAAACTCGGCTCTGGCAGAGCGAGCGCGGCGGCTTTGGGTGGGTCGCAGGGGTGAGTTTCACCCACAACGAGACGCGCCTCAACCGCACATTGACGTCCTTTGCACTGCGCGCGATCCCGGCTGGCGTGCGCAATGTCGTGGACGAGGGCACGCTCTATGGCGAGGCCAGCCTACGCCTTGCCGCCCCGCTCGTCGCCACGGCGGGCGCGCGCATCACCCATTCGCGGCTGGGCGGCGGGGGGGAGGATATCCGGCCCGAGATCCAACTCGCCCATGCCGCGATGGATATTGCCGCGCGCCGCTCCTTCACGACTGTCCTGCCCTCGGCGGCGCTCAATCTGACACTCGCGCCCGAGGCCTCGCTCTTCCTGCGCTATCAGGAGGGCTTCCGTCCCGGTGGCCTCGCTATCGAGAGCGAGTACGTGCGGCGTTTTCGCGATGACCATACGCAGACCTTCGAGGTGGGCGCCCGTCACGGCCAGCGCGGGCGCGGCGCGTTCGATTTTGCGCTCTCGCTCTCCTACACGCGCTGGCAGGACATACAGGCCGACTTCATCGACGCGAGCGGCCTTCCCAGTACGGCCAATATCGGGGACGGACGGATCTGGACGGCGAGCGCGTCCGGCGGCCTGCGCCTGGCGCGGGGGCTTCGGGCCGAGGCGGGCATTTCATGGAACCGCAGCAAGGTGGATGAGCCTGCGCTTCCGCTCATGCTGCTTGCTACGCGCTCGAGGCAGGTGCCCAACATTGCCCATCTGGCTGCGCGCGTGGCGATGAGCTGGGATCATGAGCTTCGCGGCGATATCCGGCTCAAGGCGCAAGGGTGGGCGAGCTACGTCGGGCGTTCGCGTCTTGGCGTGGGGCCCGAACTCGGCGCGCCGCAGGGCGACTACCTCGATACCGGCGCGCTGCTGCGGGTGGGCACCGAGCGTCTGGGCGTGACCCTTGGCATCACCAATATCGCCGACGTGCGCGGCAACCGTTTCGCCCTGGGGACGCCGTTCGGCACCGGGCGTGAGCAGGTCACGCCGCTGCGCCCACGCACGCTGCGCATTGGTCTCGACACCGCGTTCTAAGATTTTTTCAAGGCTGTCCGCCCGTGGCTCCGTCCTATCGGTCAAAACGACCTGAAGGGACTGAAATGCCGCGATACCTGCTCACCTCTACCGCTGTTCTTGCTCTGGCCGCCGCTGCGCAGCCTGCGGTAGCCGAGGACGTCACCGACGCCCGCACATCCCCCTTGCGGACCTCGACCATTGCTGATGGCGCGCCCGGGTCCATCGCGATCACCGAGGATGGCTCGGTCACTCTCACGGGCGGCACGGCGGTGACGATGGACAGCGATCACGCCGTCGCCAATGCGGGCGAAATCGCGGTGAGCAACGGCCACGCCGGGATCCTTGCCGAAGCGGGAACACAGGGCGACATCACCAACACCGGCACGATCACGGTGGATGAGCCTTATGCCCCGGAAGACGAGGACAACGACGGCGATCTCGACGGACCTTTCGCGCTGGGTTCCAATCGGCAGGGCATCCGCACGATGGGCGCGCACGAGGGCACGATCACGAACAGCGGCGAAATCGCCGTGCAGGGCAACGATTCGGCCGGTATCGCCCTTGGCGGTCCGCTGACAGGGGACCTTGTCCATGACGGCGAAACGGTGGTGACGGGCGATCGCTCGGTTGGCATCGAGGCCGGGGACATCTCCGGCGACGTGCGCCTCGCCGGGACGATCAGTGCGCAGGGCGAGGACGCCATTGGCGCGCGCGTCTCTGGCGATGTGGGCGGCGCAATGGTGGTGCAGGGCACGCTTGCTGCCACCGGCTACCGCTATACCAGTGTTCCGGCCGATCCTTCGGACCTCGATGCCGACGACCTGCTCCAGGGCGGCTCGGCGCTGGTGATAGGCGGCGATGTCGCAGGCGGTATCGTGCTCGCTGTCGCGCCGGCCGACGCGGATCCCGATGTCGATGACGAGGATGGCGACGGCCTGCCTGATGCCGACGAAGGCAGCGCCCGCGTCGTCTCCTACGGCGAGGCTCCGGCCATGGTCATCGGGGCGGCGGACAGGGATATCGCCATCGGCGCGGTCGAGAGCACGGCGCGTGGTTATGGGCTTCAGGTCGACGGCGTGATCGAGGGGCGTGGCCTCTACGAAGGCGTTGATGCAAGCGCGCTCGTCATCGGCGGGCAGGGCGGCGATGTCGCGATTGCCAACGGGATCGGTGTCAACGGCACTATTGCTGCGCTGTCCGATGGCGGCAATGCGACGGCGGTGCGTATCGGCGCGGGCGCGGATGTCCCCGAACTGCGCAACGCCGGGACCATTCGCGCTTCGGGCGGAGAGCAGGTCGGCGCCATTCACGTGGAGCAGGGCGCCAATCTTGGAGCGCTGCGCAACAGCGGTACGATCCAGGCGACGAGCGGCGAGGACGGCACGACCTATGCCGTGCGCGATGAGAGCGGCACGCTGACCGCGCTCGACAACAGTGGCGCGATCATCGCCAGCGGTTCGGACAGCACGAACGTCGCCATCGACCTGTCCGCGGCAAGCGGGCATGTGACGGTGCGCCAGACGGCGGTCGCGGCAGGCTACGATGCCCCCGAGATTACCGGCGATGTACGCCTTGGCAGCGGCAACGACACGCTCTCGATTGCCGATGGTACGCTGACCGGCGATGTTGCCTTCGGGGCAGGCAACAACACGCTGACGCTTTCGGGCGATGCGGTGCAGACAGGCGATGTGACGTTCGGTTCGGGGGCGGATCGGGTCAGCCTGGAAGGCTCGGCCAGCTATGAAGGTACGCTCGACTTTGGCGGCGGTGCGGACCGGCTGGACCTTGCCGGGAACGCCTATTTCATGGGAGCGCTCGTCAATGCGGGCCAGGCCGCGGTCACGCTCTCGGGCGGGGCGCTGGATCTGCGCAGTCCGGCCAGCATCGGCTCGCTCGATGTAGGGGAGGGCGGTGTCCTGGTGGCCACACTCGATTCCGCGCCGGGACAGGGCAGCGCCTACAATGTGGCGGGTACTGCGCGGTTCGCGGAGGGCTCGCGTCTCGCTCTGCGGCTGGCCGATGTCACGACCGCCGAAGGCAGCTACGAAGTCCTGACGGCGGGCACGCTGGAAGGGCGCGACAATATCGAGACCGTCACCGACCTGGTGCCCTTCATGTTCAAGGCGCAGCTTGATGAAGAGGCAGGGGCCAACTCCATCGTTGTCGACATCGCGCGCCGCACGCGCGAGGAACTGGGGCTCAACCGTTCGCAGGCGAGCGCCTACGACGCGGCCTTTGCCGCCCTTGCCGCCGATGAAGAGATCGAGGATGTGTTCCTTGCCATCACCGATGGCGACACCTTCCGCGACACCGTGGGGCAGATGCTCCCCGACCATGCGGGTGGTGGCTTCGAGGGGATCAGCCTGGGCGTGCGCACGCTGGCCCGCCAGCTCCAGGATCCGCCGCATCCCGCAGGCGATGAAAGCCGCTTCTCGACCAACGTGAACCTGGCCTTCTGGGGGAGCGAGAAGGACACCCAGGCGACCGCCGCTTACGATCTCAACGGCTATGCCTGGTCGCTTACCGGGGAATACCGCACCGGCATCGGCTATTTCGGCGCGACGGCCTCCTACATCTGGAACCAGCACACGAGTGGCGCGGCGAGCGAGGTCAAGTCCCAGTTGGTCGAGGGCGCGGTGCACTGGCGCGGGCACTTCGGTCCGATCGGGGGCTTTGCGCGCGCCTCCATCGGCCATGCCGACTTCGACAGCGAGCGCACCTTCTCGGGCGTGACGGCGCAGGAGACCGTCACACGCACGATCGATGGCAGCTGGAACGGCCGCTTCGTCAGCGCCATCGGCGGCATCTCGGCCGAGGGAGGCAGCCAGCACTTCTTCTTCCGTCCTCAGGTCTCGTTCGACTACGTGCGCCTGAAGGAGGACGGTTACGGCGAAACCGGCGATGATGCGCTGGGCCTTCTCGTCGAGGATCGCACCAGCGACGAGCTCGGCCTCAATGCGGGGATGACCGTGGGTGTCGATGTGCTGGGCATGTCGGCGGGCGATGAAGGCTGGATGCGGATCGAGACCGAAGGCGGTTGGCGCGAAGTGCTGAGTGGCGGCCTTGGCGCGACCACGGCGCGCTTCGGCACCGGCGATGTCGAGCCGGGCGAGGCCTTCCGGCTCGATCCCGATGGCACGACCGGCGGCTGGTACGGACGCCTGCGGGCCTATGGCGGTCCCAGCGGCTTCATCATGGGCGGCGAGCTCTCGGCGGATCGCCGTCACGGCGAGGTCGCCCTGGCACTTCGGGGCAGCGTCACCGTGAAGTGGTAAAGCGCGGCGACAGGCCGGTGGGGAGGGCGGCGCCCAGGTGTCGCTCCCTCCTCGCCGCCTGTCGGGCATCGCGCAGGAAGTGCCTCGGCCCCCGGTGCAAATCGGGGGTCTTTTGCATTCCGTAGGCCGGATTGTATCGGTCGAGGATCACCCTTTCCGCAGATTCGCAAAGGCCTTCAAAACCGCTCGAATCGGGGCTTTCGGTGTGTTTTGGGCCCGACCGACTGTGCGCATTTTGCAACGCATTGCGGGGAAAGCCGACGCACAATCAGCGACTTGCCAAATTGGCTTGACGAAATCCGGGCAAATGATTTAGCGCTAAAAAACAACAGGCCGATGCGGGTCGCATTGAAGCCTGACGTGTTTAGTGGAGAGGATCCGATGAATTTCCGAAAGACTGAGCTGGCCTGCGGTATCGCGGCCGGTGTGATGGCACTGGCGCTGGGCGCTCCGGCCTTTGCGCAGGACATGGCTGCCGAAGCTGCCGCCGAAGACACCGTCACCGGCAACGCCATCATCGTCACCGCGAACATGCGTGAGGAAACGCTTCAGGAAGTTCCCATCGCGGTTTCGGTTGTCAGCGGCGAGCAGCTGCAGGCAGCAGGCGTCAGCGCGGTCGAGGGTCTTGTCCAGGTCTCTCCCTCGCTCACCTTCACCCAGGGCGACAATCCGGGTGACAGCTCGCTCAACATTCGCGGTATCGGCACCACCGTCTTCTCGGTCGCGACCGAGCCTGCCGTCTCGATCGTCGTCGACGACGTCGTGATGGCGCGCGCAGGTCAGGGCTTCCAGGACCTCATCGACGTGCAGCGCGTCGAAGTCCTGCGCGGTCCCCAGTCGACCTTGTTCGGCAAGAACGCCTCGGCCGGTCTCGTTTCGGTCACCACGTCGGATCCGACCTCCTACCTCTCGGGCAAGGTCGACGGCAGCTTCGCCCAGGGCGGCGAATGGCAGGCGCGCGGCATTATCTCGGGCCCGGTGGCCAAGGACGCGGGCCTCAGCGTCAGCGGCTACTACAAGGATTTCGACGGCTTCATCGACAATGTCTCGGGCATTGGTGATGACAAGCTGGGCGGTTATCGCAACTACGGTGGCCGCGCCAAGTTCGTTTACGAGCCGCATGGCGACCTCAAGATCACGCTGATCGGCGACTACCGCAACGGCACCAACGATGCGAGCCCGACCCTGCGCGCGGTCGATGGTCAGGCCTATGCCGACGCCGTGTCCCCGGTCGTCCCTTCGGCGAAGAACCGCGACGTCAACCTCAACGCCGACACCACCAACGACAGTGAACAGTGGGGCGTCTCGGGCCGCGTCCAGGCGCGCCTGAACGATGATCTCCAGCTGGTCTCGATCACGGCCGTGCGTGGCTGGGACTTCACCGCCCGCGCCGACGTCGACTACACCTCGCTCTCCGAGCCCGTCCCCGGCGTGAACCTGTGGGATGTCAACACCGGCACCACCAGCCTCAAGCAGTACTCGCAGGAACTGCGCGTGGTCTCCGATGACCTTGGCGGCTTCGACGTGCTGTTTGGCGGCTATGCCTTCCTGCTCGACCTCGACACCGGCTTCCAGCGTCGCCAGATCTTCCCGACCGGCCCGCGCAGCGGCCAGTTCACGGGTTCGACCAAGAACACCAACCTTGCCGTCTTTGCCAGCACCAACATCTACCTCACCGACACGCTCGAGATGTTCGGTGGCCTGCGCCTGCTCCACGAGACGCTGGACTGGGATGTGTACCGTGACCCCAGCGACGTGCTGGTGGCTGGCGACAGCGCGCTTGGCGGCGCGACCGGCGTCCCGGCCGACTTCGATGGCAAGACCAGCGACACCGCGCTCGTCGGCAAGATCGGCCTGCGCTACCAGCTGGGCAGCCTCGGCAACGCCTACGCCAGCTACTCGCGCGGCTACAAGGGCAAGGGCTTCAACCTGATCTTCGGTGCGCAGGAAAGCTACGAGCCGGTCGACGCCGAGCAGTCCGACGCCTTCGAAATCGGTGCCAAGCTGCAGAGCCTGGATGGTGTGTGGTCGCTTAACGCAGCGCTGTTCTACACCAAGTACAAGAACTTCCAGTCGCAGGCACAGCTGCCCGGTGACGTCGCGTTCTACCTGCTCAACGCCGGTTCGACCTCGACCAAGGGTATCGAGCTGGAAGGCACGGTCCGCCCGACTTCGCTGACCACGCTGAACCTGGGCATGACGCTGCTCGACGCTCGCATCGATTCCTTCCCGCTCGGCCCGTGCTATCGCGGCCAGACCGCGGCCGAGGGCTGCGTCGATGGTGTGCAGGACCTTTCGGGTGGCGATCTGCCCAACGCGCCGGACTTCCGTCTCACCGGCTCGCTGCGCCAGACCGTGCCCTTCGGTGACAGCGCGCCTGTCGACGGCTTCGTGATGGTCGATGGCAGCTACCAGACCAAGGTGTCCTACCAGATCGACCAGAACCCGCGCGCCGCGCAGGGGGGCTTTGGCCTGGTGAACCTCTCGGCCGGTGTGGAATCGAAGGATGACAGCTACTCGGTGACTGTCTTCGTGCGCAACCTGTTCGACCAGAACAACGTGTCCAACATCTTCGACTCCGGCTTCAACGGCGGTCGCACCTACCAGCAGGTCCTGCGCGATGGCGCACGCTACTGGGGTGTGCGCGCGTCCTACAGTTTCTGAGGGCCCACCCTCCCTCAGGAAAACCGTCTGGCGGCGGCCCGCTCTCTCCTCCTCCTCCCAGGGCCGCCGCCAGCACATCCGCCACCAAGATGGACCTGGCCTAGATGACCGAATGCGAACTGAATGACCCTGTGACCATCGATCCCCTGGCGCTTTCGCCCGAGGATCGGGCCTGGGTCGAGGCCACGCTCGACACGCTCAGCGTCGAGGGCAAGGTCGGTCAGCTCTTCGCACTCAGTTCGATCGGCGATGACCTCGCCGAAATTTCCCGCCACTGCGCACTGGGCGTGGGCGGGATCCACCGCTTCCCCGGGCACGACCTCAAGGCGGCCTGGGAAGCGACCCGCGCGGCCATTCAGGAATCACGCATTCCCCCGCTCATCAGCGGCGATATCGAAGGGGGCACGGTCAGTCAGGCCTTCGCCACCGCCGTTCCCAACCAGATGGGCCTTGCCGCCTGCGCGGACGAGGACCTCTCCCGGCGTATCTCGGCGATCGTGCTTCGCGAAGCGCGCCGCCAGGGGTTCAACTGGACCTTCAGTCCGGTCGTCGACATCAACTGCAATTTCCGCAACCCGGTCGTGGGCACACGTTCCTATGGCTCGGACATGGCGACGATCCTGCGCGAAGCCGGGATCATGACCGAGGTGCTCCAGGCGGGCGGCATCGCCACCTGCGCCAAGCACTGGCCGGGCGATGGCATCGATGATCGCGACCAGCACCTCGTGACCAGTGTCAACGGCCTCTCCATGGACGAGTGGCACGCGAGCTTCGGCGAGATCTATCGCACGATGTTTGCCAAGGGCGTGATGTCGGTGATGTCCGCGCATATCGCGCTGCCCGCCGCCTTTCCCGCGGATGCCGGGGCCGGGCGGTTCGTGCCCGCGTCGGTTTCGAAGCGCCTGAACCTCGAACTCTTGCGCGGCGAACTGGGCTTCAAGGGCCTGATCGTGTCCGATGCGACGCCCATGGGCGGCCTCACCGGCTGGCAGGAGCGCGCCGAGGCCGTGCCCGCCGTGATTGAGAATGGCTGCGACATGTTCCTGTTCTCGCCCGATCCAGGCGGGGACTATCGCCACATGATGGACGGCCTTCGCCGCGGCGCGCTGAGCGAGCAGCGTCTGGAAGATGCCGTGCGCATGATCCTGACCTTGAAGGCTCGGCTTGGCCTTCACCGCATGACGCTGGATGAATGGGTGCCGCCGCTCGAGGAGGGCACGACGCGTCTCTCCACGCCCGAGAGCGAGGCCGTGGCGGCTAAGGCCAACGCGCGCGCGATCACGCTGGTCAAGGATGCGCAGGACTTGCTCCCACTTGACCCTGCGCGCCACAGGCGCGTGGTGTTGCTGGCCGAGGAAGGCTGGAACTTCATATCGGGCGCGCTGCCGCGCAGTCTCGATGTGTTCTGCGAGGACATGCGCAAGGCCGGTTTCGACCTGCGTATGTACGACGCCGAGACCCCTCCGGCTCCTGAAGACACCGATCTTGTCGTCTACCTCATCGGCCAGGAGGCAACCGCCAGCCTCTCGCACATCTACCTGGACTGGACGGCGCTCCACGGCGGTGCGCGCAAGGCGATGAAGCGCTTCTCACGCGAGATCCCGACGCTGATGATCTCGCTGGGTCAGCCTTATTACCTTTACGATGCGCCTGACGTGCGCACCTACATCAATGGCTACAGCGCGCTGCCTTCGGTGCAGACCGCGCTGGTCGAACGGCTGCTCGGCAAGGCGCCGTTCACGGGCGTGAGCCCGGTCGATCCCTTCTGTGGCGAAGAGCAGCTTCGCTACTGAAACCAGAGCGCTTCGGGTCGCAACGCGCCTCAGGACGAAGGGGGCGCAACCGAATTCCGCTCGATGATCTGGTAGTCGACGAAGGTGGTTCCGCCCGGAGCTGCCTTCGTCTCCTTGTCGCGCGCCTGCAGCTGGGCCACGAGATGACGGGTGGCGACTTCGGCGATCTCGCCGAGCGGCTGGCGCACGGTGGTGAGCGCGGGCCAGATCTTCACCGCGATGGGCGTGTCGTCGAAGCCGACCACCGAGATATCTTCGGGAACGCGCAGGTTCGTGCGCAGCGCCACGTTCACGAAGGCGGCGGCCATGTCGTCGTTGCCTGCGAACATGGCGGTGATCGCGCGCTTGCCGGGCAGTATTTCCTCGGCGAGGCGCAGGCCCGCATCGAAGGTCGGCCGGGCGTTCCAGACCAGCGCTTCATCCAGCGCGAGGCCCTGGTCGGCGAGCGCGCGGGCGTAGCCGGCAAAGCGGCTTTCCCCGGCAAGGCTGGGAATGCGCACGAAGCCGATGCGGCGGTGCCCTGCGCGCAGCAGGATGCCGGTCGTCTCGTAGGCCGCCTGTTCGTCGTCAATGCGCACGCAGTGCATGTTGCCCAGTTCCCGGCCCGCGGCGAGGGCGACCATGGGCACGTCGTATTCCTCAGGCAGGCCTGCCGCGCTCACGCGTTCGCACAGCGGGGGGGGCAGGAGCAGGCCGTCGGGTGACGTGCTGAGGAAGTCGCGCACCGAATCGAGCGGGCTCTTCTGGTCGTAGACCTTGATGTTGAGCTGGACGCCAAGCCGGGCCGAGGCATTTAGTGCGCCGACCAGCATCGCGCTCAAAAGCGCGCTGTCGCTGTCGCGGTGGAACAGGCCGATGCGGTAGTTGCTTGCGCTGGCCAGCGCACGCGCGGCGGTGTTGGGCCGGTAGTCGAGTTCGGCGATGGCCTTGAGGACCGCCTCGCGCGTGGCGGGAAGAACGCTGGGCTTGTTGTTGAGAACATTGGAAACCGTCATCGAAGAGACACCGGCATGGCGCGCCACGGCGGCCATCGTGACCCCTCCGCCCGAACGCCTGCGCGATCGTGTGCCCACTTTCTTGTCCATCATCCACGTCCCCGGTCTTCCCCGGGCTGGTTGACAAGGGCCCGAGCTTTCACTAGCAATTTAGCGCTACATTGCGTCATGCCGTCCTGTCTTGCAAGACAGTTCGTACAGGTGCAATCGCTTCGTGTCGCCAGACTGCACGCTAAAGAACACGGCGCAAACGATAATGCGCACTGCGAGAGGATCCCGATGACCGCCACCCCCGCATCCGAGGCCGCCACCGAGGCGCCCTGGCCACCTGCGCGCGAAGCGTGGACCGCCGCGATCCTGCTCATGCTGGCCTATACGCTGGCCTTTGTCGACCGCCAGGCGCTGGCGCTCCTCGTGCAGCCGATCAAGGAGGATTTCGGGGTCAGCGATACCGCGATGAGCCTGCTCTACGGCCTCTCGTTCACGCTGTTCTATGTCCTTGTCGGGATCCCGGTGGCCTGGGTGGCGGACCGCTCGAACCGGCGCAACATCATCGCGGCCTCGATCTTCATCTGGAGCCTGGCGACGGCGGCCTGCGGCATGGTGCGCAGCTTCACCGGTCTGTTTACCGCGCGCATCGCGGTGGGCGTGGGTGAGGGCGGCCTTTCGCCCTCGGCCTATTCGATCCTCGCCGACTACTTCCCCAAAGAGAAGCTGGGTCTGGCGATGGGCGTCTACAACATGGGCGTCTACTTCGGGGGCGCGGGCGCGCTGATCCTGGGCGGGCTCATTGCAGGCGCCATTCCGCCCAATTCCGATGTTCTCATTCCGCTGCTCGGCACGATGAAGGGCTGGCACATCATCTTCCTGCTGCTGGGCATTCCCGGCGCGCTGCTCTCGCTCGCGATGTTCCTCGTGCGTGAGCCCAAGCGCCGTGGCAGCGTCAGCGACGCACAGCCTGCGGCCGCGCCCATGGGCCATTTCTTCGGCCAGCTGCGCACGCACGGACGTGCCTACTTCGGGATCATCGTCGGCTTTTCGCTGATGATCTTCGTGGGCAACGGCACAGGCGCATGGATCCCGGCCTTCCTGGAACGCTCCTATGGCATGAACATCAGCGAGATCGGCGCGTCCTATGGCTGGATCGTGTTCTTCTGCGGCACGGGCGGCGCGCTTTCGGGTGGCTTTGTGGCGAGCGCGCTGGAAAAGCGCACGCCCTATGGCAACCTCAAGGCCGCCGTTATCGGCTTTACCGCGCTGATCCCGCTGACCATCGGCTTCCCGCTGATGCCGACCGCCGCACTGGCGCTCGCCGGGATCGGGGCGATGAACTTCTTTGCAGGGTTCAACTTCGGCGGCGGTCTTGCCGCGCTGCAGGGGCTTACCCCCAACCGCATGCGGGCGATGGTCTCGGTCGTCTACATGCTCTCGATCAACCTGATCGGCTCCACCCTCGGCCCGACGGCCGTGGCGCTGGTGACCGACCTCGTCTTTGGTGACCCGGCGCGGGTGGGCGAATCCATTTCGCTCGTGTGCGCGGTGGCCTCGCCGCTGGCTCTCGTCCTGCTGCTGGTGGGCATGGCCGGCCTCAAGGCATCTGCCCGGAAGGAAAGTGTGGCATGAAGAACCTCCCCTCGCGCAAGAGCCCGCTTGGCGCGCGCATGAAGAAGCTGGCACTTGCTCTCGCTGGCACGGCGGCGATCGCCAGCCTGCCGCTCTCCACCGCGCCGGTGCAGGCGCAGTCGGCGGCCCCTGCGGCGCAGGCGGGCGCGCAGCCGGTGCGCACCGTCAATGGCAAGCCGATGAACATGATCTTCGTGCTCGTCGATGACCTGCGCTTCGATGCCATGGGCTTCCTGACGCCCGGTCTCAACACGCCCAACATCGATTATCTGGCGAGCCACGGGACCTATTTCCCGAACGCAGTGGTGACTTCCTCGCTGTGCAGCCCGAGCCGCGCGACGATCCTGACCGGCCAGACCGCGCGCAACCACGGCGTGATCGACAACACCAATTCGAGCGAGAAGGGCCTCACCTTCTTCCCCAGCTATCTCCAGCAGGCGGGTTACCAGACCGGCTTCTTCGGCAAGTGGCACATGGGCGATGCCAACGCGGACCCGCGCCCCGGATTCGACCGCTGGGTCAGCTTCCAGGGGCAGGGCACCTATTTCCCGACCGAGCGTCTTTCGCCTGAGGAGATCGCGGCGGGCAAGCGCCAGCAGCTCAACGTCGATGGCGTGGAGGTGAACCGCCAGAAGTACATCACCACCGAACTCACCGACTACGCGCTCGACTGGCTGAAGGAGCGCGACACGAAGCAGCCCTTCTTCCTCTACCTCAGCCACAAGGCGGTCCACTCCGACCCGACGCCTGAGGAAAGCCACAAGGGCGAATACGCGGACCTTGCCGTCGATCTGCCCGAGAGCTGGGCGGACACGCCACGCAACAACGAAGGCAAGCCCATGTGGGTGCGCAACCAGCGCAACAGCTGGCACGGCGCGGACTTCCCCTACCACACCGACGAGCCGCTGCCTGAGTATATCCGGCGCTATTACGAGACGCTGGGCTCGGTCGACGACAGCTTGGGGCGCATCCTCACGTACCTGCGCAAGAACAAGCTCGATCGCAGCACGATGATCGTGTTCTATTCCGACAACGGCTTCCTGTTCGGCGACCATGGCCTGATCGACAAGCGCAACGCCTACGAGCCTTCGGTGCGCGTGCCGATGGTGGTCTGGGCGCCCGAGATCGTGCCCGAAGGCAAGACCGTGCCCAACCTGGTGCGCAACCTCGACCTTGCCCCGACGTTCCTCGATCTGGCGGGCGTGGCCGAGCCCGAACAGATGGAAGGCAAGAGCTTCCTCTCGCTCGCCGAGGGGCGCACCGCGCCGGAAAACTGGAACGCGGGCGACTTCGTCTACGAGTATTACTGGGACTGGCAGTTCCCGCAGACGCCGACCACCTTCGCGATTGAGCGCGATGGGTGGAAGTACATCCAGTACCACGGCATCTGGGACACCGAGGAACTCTACAACGTGGCGCAGGACCCCGAGGAACTGCACAACCGCATCGAGGATCCCGCCCAGCTTGACCGCAAGAACGAGCTGCGTGCCGCGCTCTATGCCGACCTCGCCAACCAGCGCGGCAAGCACGACATCCCCTACACGCAGCGCGCCAGCAAGGGCCTGGTCCTGCGCCACAAGGATGGGCACCGCGCGGCCGACTTCCCGAGCGAGTGGTACGCAGAGCCCAACCTTCCGGGCAAGATGAACGACCTCTATCCCGACACCGAGGCCAAGATCGAGGCCGACCGCAAGGGCGAGCGCTACGTGCCGGATCGCCGCGGCCACTGAACCAGGCATCTGGAGATGTGAAAAAGGCCCGGTTGCTCGTGGGAGCGGCCGGGCCTTTTCGTTGCTCTGGAGATTAGTGCGGAACGCTCATGTCGCCAGCCAGCATGCAGAAGCTGGCGGGCGGCGGGGTCAGTTCGGGGCCCACCCAGCGCGTCCATTCGCGGTGCCAGAGGCGCTGCATCTCGGCGAGCTTCTGCGGGTGGCTGGCGGCAATGTCATGGGCTTCGGCAAAGTCCTCGGCCGTGTTGAAGAGTTGCCACTGATCGTGTGCCAAGGTGTCGGACGCGCAATCGTGCAGGGCAACGGCGCGCCAGTTCCCATCGGTGATGGCCCGGTTGCCGCGCAGCTCGAAGAACTGGCGCTGGCGGCCCGGTGCATGGGCGTCGTTCAGGGTGCGCAGGAACGAACGGCCAGCCACGGGACGCTGCGTCGAACCGTTCACCGTGGGCGCAAAGTCTAGACCGGCGGCGTCCAGCAGGGTCGGGCCGACATCGACGACATCGACGTACTGCTCGCGGATCGCGCCGCCTGTGCGGACATGCGCGGGCCAGGACACGATCAGCGCGGTGCGTACCCCGCCCAGGAACGGCCAGAGCTTGTAGCGGCGAAATGGCGCAGAGCTCGCGCTGGCCCAGGGGCGGGGGTATTCGGACTGGGTGGCAACGGTGCCCAGTTCGATCATGCGCGCGCGCTGCTCGGCAGGTGTCAGCGTGTTGGCCTGGTAGAGCCCCTCGAAGAAGCCGCGCTGGCCGGCTTCCGAGGCGGCCCCGTTGTCCGAGAGGACGACGATCAGCGTGTTTTCGAGCAGGTCGTGGGAGCGTAGGTGCTCGACCACGCGGCCGATCTGGGCATCGGCGTGCTCGATGAAACCGGCGTAGACTTCCATGTAGCGGGCGAAGACGACCTGTTCGTCCTCGCTCAGATCGTCCCAGGCGCGGTCGTCCTCCTCGCGCGGGGGCAGGGTGCAATCGGCGGGGATCAGACCCATGTCCTTCATGCGCGCGAAGCGTTCGCCGCGCACGATATCCCACCCGCGGCGGTAGCGGTTGGCGTAGCGCGCGGAGTATTCGGCCGGGGCCTGGATTGGCGAATGGGCAACGCCCATGCCCATATGCAGGAAGAACGGGCGATCCCGCTCGCCATTGTCCACGTGCGCCGAGACGAGCGCCATGGCCTTGTCGGCCATGTCGACCGAGAAGTGGTAGTCGCTGGGCAGGTCCGGGTCGATGTAGTCGTCGTTTTCGACGAGGTCGGGCTTGTACTGGTCGGTCCAGCCCTTGGCAAAGCCGTAGAAGTAGTCGAACCCACGCTGGCGGGGCCAGTTGCGGCGCGAGGTTCCCGGCTCCAGTTCGTCGGTCGGGATGAGGTGCCACTTGCCCAGCAGCCAGGTCGCGTAGCCGCCGTCCTGCAGGACCTCTGCCGTGGTCTGGATGTCATCGGGCAGGCGGAAGGCGTTGGCGTCGTAGCGCTCTGCGAAGGGCCCGAAATTGGTGTCGGGCACGTCGGGGAAGTTGACTGAATGGCCATTGCGCCCGGTGAGAAGCGCCGCGCGCGTGGTGGAGCACACGGCCTTGGTGTCAAACCGGTTGTAGCGCAGTCCGCGCTTTGCCAGCGCGTCGATGTGGGGCGTGCTGATTTCCCCGCCAAAGCAGCCGAGGTCCGAAAACCCGATGTCGTCGAGCACGATGGTGACGATATTGGGCTTTTTCGACGCCGGTCGGGTCGCCGCGTGGGCCGGTCCGGCCAGCATGGAGCCCGCCAGCAGCGTGCCTGCGAAGCGGCGCCGGGAAACCTTCATCATCAAATTCGCGTCCTGTCGTTTGTCTGGCCTGGAGGAAGGCGCCACGGCCTGCCTGTCCCTCGCGTATCGCAATCCGGCGAGGGGCAAAAGGTTGCGAGGCCCAAGGGGCTGGGAACATTCGCCGTTTTCAAGCGTGCCGCGCTGGTCTAGCTCTTCTCCGCACGCAAAGCACTGCGGGAGAGACCCGCGCACGAGAGGATGAGTAAAGCCATGCGCCATGCCGCCGCCGCGATTGCCGGAGCCCTTGCCCTGACTGGAGCGCTGGTGGCGCCTGCCGGGGCACAGACGCGCGTGGATGGCGATCCCCACGCGCAGGACCCGGTGGGCATCGTCGAGGAGCCATGCCCGCACCATCCCATGCCCAGCGATGGCGAGGGCTGGCACCTGTGGAACCTCCACATGCTGACGCGCGACTTCGGCCAGCTGTGCCGCTACGCCGAGGCGAACACGGCGCTCAAGGCGAAGAACGCTCCGGTGGAAGTTGTCTTCATGGGCGATTCGATCACGGACAACTGGCAGAACATCGACCCGGATTTCTGGACAGACGGCCGGGTGGATCGGGGCATCTCGGGCCAGACCACGCAGCAGATGCTGGTGCGTTTCCGCGAAGACGTGCTCAATCTGAAGCCCCGCGCGGTCCATATCCTGGCCGCGACCAACGACATTGCCGGCAACACCGGAGCCGCGACGATGGCACAGGTCACCGGCAACATCGAGACCATGGCCGAACTCGCCCGTGCGCACGGGATCAAGGTGATCCTGGGCTCGGTGCCTCCGGCAAAGGCCTTTCCCTGGGCGCCCGACAAGACGCCCGATCCGCAGGTGCGCGCGCTCAACGTCTGGCTCAAGGGCTATGCGGCGCGCGAAGAGTTCACCTACGTCGACTATTGGAGCGCGCTTGCCGCGCCCGACGGGGCGATGGGCGAGGGGCTCTCTTCGGACGGGGTACACCCTACCGCAAAGGGCTATGCAATCATGGCCCCGCTGGCGAAGGCCGCCATCGCCCACACGCTTGGGGATGCCGACTAAGGACAATCCTCGGGCGGTTCGGCGTGGAAGGCGGGCGTGAGGAGTTCGTGATCGAAGGCCTCGACCCGCTCGACCAGCTTGCCGCAGCGGTGAATTGTTTCCAGTCGATAGACGCCGGGCGCTAGCGAGTAGCCCATTTCGGCAAGGCGGCGCGGATCGTCCGTTCCGCTCTGGATGACGGTGCGTGTCTCGCAGCCGTTGTACTCGGTCGTCTCCAGCCCGCGGCCGTATCCGGGAATGTCGAGGGGATGGCTTTCGCGCCGCATCGAGCCGTCTAGGTTGTAGGCCGCGCCGCGCAGGAAGCGGCCCGCCTCGTCGTATTCGGCCAGGGCAAGCAGCGTACCGTCCTTGCTCCACAGCGGCTGCGGGCCGACGGGACGCCCCATGGCGTAGTGCTTGTGGCCGACCGCGCCCGAACTCCGGTATTCCACCTGATCCCCGTCGGCGCGGCCCCTGCGGTAGTTGCCGTATTCCTTGAGCCGCCCGTCGCGTGCGTAGTTGATGTAAGGCCCATCGCGCTTGCCCTCGCGCCAATGCGCCTTGGAGGCGAGCTGGCCGTTCTCGTGAAAGACGTAGTAGTCGCCCTCAAGCCCGCGCGGGCCATAGGTCCAGCGTTCGAGGAGTGTACCTTCGTCCGACCAGTGGCGGTAGAGGCCATCGAGCGCGCCCTCGCTCCAGCTACGCTCCACCGCCAGCACGCCTGTGGGGTAGAACTGGCGGTCGAGGCCGTCCTTGCGCCCGTCACGGCATTCGACGCGGCGGCGCAAGGTGCCGTCAGCTTCGCGAAGATCCAGAATGCCGGTGAAGGCGTCGCGCTGCGAAACGGCGCAAAGTTCGGCTTCGGAATAGTCGCGCTGGTAGGGCTTCTCGACCGCCTCGGAGGGGGCGCCATGGGCTGGGGCGGCGGCGAGCGCGGCGGCGATGAGGGCCAAACTTCCGTGAATAGGCAAGGACATGGGGCGCGTTCTAAGGATTACGCCCCCGACCTTGCAAGGGACCTGCGGTTCAGGCGGTCACTGCGCGGGTCTTCTGGAAGCGGGCCAGCGCGATGGCGGCGGCGGCGGCCAGGATGAGGATGAGCGCGCTTACCATGAATTCGTGCACCGCGCCCAGCGTGTCGAAGCCGATCCCGCCCAGCGTCGCGCCCAGGGTAATGGCCACCTGGATGATCGCGACCATCAGGCCGCCGCCCGCTTCGGCGTCTTCGGGCACGGTGCGGGCCAGCCAGGTCCACCAGGCGACGGGTGCGGAGGTCGCGGCAAAGCCCCAGATGGCGAGCAGCGCGATGGTAACAGGCAGCATGTCGCCGAACTGGGCAAGGGCCAGCGCGACCACGGCCATGACCGCAGGAAGCGCGGCCAGCAGGGCAAAGAGGCGCCCCTCGACGATACGCCCGACGACGAGCGTACCGACGAAGCCGGAACCGCCCACGACAAGCAGCAGCGTGGAGAGCAGCGAGACGCCTACGCCGGTCACCTGTTCCAGGAAGGGGCGCAGGTAGGTGAAGAGCGAAAACTGCCCAATGAAGAGGAGCGCGACCGTCACGAGGCCCGCGGTCAGGGGGGCATGGCGCAGCAGGTCGAGCAGGCTTCCGCCCTGGGCCTTGCGGTCAGGCTGCAGGCGCGGGAGCGCGAAGGCCTGCCAGGCCACGGCCATGACTGCCAGTGGGACAACGCACCAGAATGCGCCGCGCCAGCCGATCCACCCGCCCAGCAGGCTTCCGAGCGGCGCGGCCAGCGTCATCGCCAGCGCATTGCCGCCGTTGATGATGGCCAGCGCCTTGGGCACGTCGGCATCGGGCACGAGGCGGATCGAAACGGCCGCTGACATCGACCAGAAGCCGCCCAGAGCAAGGCCCAGGAAGGCACGGCCGGTCATCAGCACGGCGTAGCTGGGGGCAAGCGAGACCAGCACGCTCGCGATGACGAGGAGCGCGGTCAGGGCGAGCAGGACATGCTGGCGCTGCAGGCTGCGGGTCAGGCGGCCGAGCGAGAGACTGGCGATGACGGCAAAGAGACCGGAAGCGGCGATGGTCTGCCCGGCCTGGCCCTCGGTCAGGTCAAGCGAGGCGGCCATCGGGCTCAGCAGGCTGACCGGCAGGAATTCGGAGGCGACCAGCACGAAGCTGCACAGGGCCATCGCATAGACCGCGCCCCAATGGGCTGGGCTTTCAGACGGCGGTGGCGAGGTGGGGGAGGTGTGCGGGGAATTCATGTTTATCAGGTCCGGTTCGGGCAGGTCTGTGCCGTGCGTGGTCGGGGAGTGTGCCCTCTAGGGGATCTCTCGCAATTGAATTAGAGGGTGTTTTCTTGAATGCTTTATGAGTACGGCTCAGGAATGGAACGCCATGACCTGTCCGACTTCGTCGCCTTCGTGACCATCGCGCGCCTGCGCAGCTTTACCCGCGCGGCGGCACAGCTGGGGGTGACGCCCTCGGCGCTCAGCCACCGCATGAAGGCGCTGGAGGCGCGTCTGGGCATCCGCCTCCTCAACCGCACGACGCGCAGTGTCTCGCCGACCGAGGCCGGGGAACGGCTGCTGGGCTCGGTCGGAGCCAAACTCGACGGGATCGAGGCCGATATTGCCCAACTGGCCGAGCTGCGTGACCGGCCGGCGGGAAACATCCGGGTGAACTCGGACGAACTGGCCGCGCACAAGATCCTCTGGCCCATGCTGCGCGATTTCCTCCCGCGCTTTCCCGACATCAACGTCGAAGTGACCATCGACAACGGCTTCACCGACATCGTGGCAAGCGGCGCCGATGCGGGCGTGCGGCTTGGCGGAGTGGTCGAAAAGGACATGATCGGCGTCGCGATCTCGCCGCCGCTGCGCATGCTCGCCGTTGCCGCGCCTGCCTACTTCGCGAAGCATGGAAGGCCCCGGACGCCGCGTGACCTCGTCGATCACGCCTGCCTCAACTACCGCTTTACATCGAATGGGGGGCTCTACGCCTGGGAGTTCGAGGAGCAGGGGCAGGCGCTCGATGTGCGCGTGGGCGGCCAGCTCATCTTCAACAGCATCTTCCCGATCATGCAGGCCGCGCTCGATGGGGTTGGGATCGGCTGCGTGCTCGACATCCATGCGGTCGAGCATCTGGAAAGCGGAGCGCTGGAGGCCGTGCTGGAGGACTATTCGCCGCCTTTCGAGGGCTACCAGCTCTACTACCCGAGCCGCCGCCAGCCCACGCCTGCCTTCTCCGAATTCGTGAAGGCGCTGCACTACCGGGGCGGATGAACCGGCCCGGTCGCGCAGCGCCTGGCATTACGAAATACGGCGCAGGTGCCGGAAGCGGCCGTAGCGGGTCAGGAGGTCGTCAATGACCTGGGCACGGGAGAAGCCGGTGACATCGTGCGGGGCACTGGCGTCGGAGGCCTGCGCCATCGCGCGGAAGTGGCGGCGTTCCGAATCGTGCGACTTGCGCGTCTCGGCCCAGACGAAGCTCGGCTTGAGATAGGGGCGACTGCGCACCTGGTAGACGAAATCTCCGCGATCGCCGTGGGCCACGGTCAGGCGCACATGGCCCTTGTCCGCGTCGAGTTCGGGGACGAGCCCGTTGTCGCGCATCTCATCCGCCACAGCGTCGAGCGCGGGGCTGACGGTGTCGGTTAGGAAGGCGTCGATCTCGGCCTGGTGGAAGACACCGGCGATGTGGCCCAGGCGCTGCTGCCAGTTGATTTCGGCGCGCGGCGCTGCGGGCGTGAGCGAGGCCGAAAGGTCGCTCGACTCGCCCTCACGTTCGCCGTTCAGAGCCTTGAGCAAGCCATAGCACATGAAGACCATGATGATCGCGAAGGGCAGGGCGCTTGCGATCGCGGCGGTCTGCAGCGCGTCGAGGCCGCCCGCGACGAGGAGGGCAGCCGCAATGCCGCCCGCGCAGACCGCCCAGAAGACGCGCTGCCACACCGGCGGGTTTTCCGCCGCGCCCGAGGTGATCATGTCGATCACGAGCGCGCCGGAGTCCGCCGAGGTCACGAAGAAGGTGACGATGAGGATGGTCGCGATGAACGAGGTGATCATGCCGAAAGGCAGGGCCTGCAGCGTCTCGAACAGGGCGACGGGCATGTTGTTCTTCACGGTTTCGGCAATCGGAGCCACACCCGACATGTCGAGCGAAATGGCAGTGTTGCCGAAGACGGTCATCCACAGGAAGGTGAAGAGCGCGGGGACGAGCAGCACGCCGCCCACGAACTCGCGGATGGTGCGCCCGCGCGAGATGCGCGCGATGAACATGCCCACGAACGGCGACCAGGCGATCCACCAGCCCCAGTAGAACAGCGTCCAGTCGGCGAGCCAGGGATTGGGCTCATAGGCGTACATCCGGAAGGTGCGCGAGACGAGGGCGCCAAGGTAGGCGCCGATGTTCTGGACGTAGGCCTGGAGCAGGAACACGGTCGAGCCGGCAAAGAGCACGAAGCCCAGCAGCAGCACGGCCATGATGATGTTGAGTTCCGACAAGCGCTTGACGCCCTTGTCGAGGCCAAGGACGACCGAGAGCGTGGCGAGCGCGGTGATGACCGCGATCAGGACCAGCTGCACGGCGGTGTCGATGGGAAGGCCAAAGAGGTAGCTGAAGCCCGCGTTGACCTGAAGTACGCCCAGGCCAAGTGAGGTCGCCACACCGAACATGGTTCCCAGTACCGCGAAGATGTCGATGGCATCGCCGATGGGCCCGTTGATCTTGCGCCCGATCAGCGGGAACAGCGCCGAACGGATGGTGAGGGGGAGCCCGCGGCGGAACGAAAAGTACGCAAGGGCCAGGCCAACGACGATGTAGACCGCCCAGGCGTGCACGCCCCAGTGGAAGAAGGTCAGCACCAGGGCCCGCCGGGCCGCATCGATGCTTCCCGGCTCGCCGCTTGGCGGCGAGGCGAAGTGCTGGATCGGTTCAGCGACCCCGAAAAAAACGAGGCCGATACCCATGCCCGCGCTGAACAGCATCGCGAACCAGGACAGGTAGCTGTATTCCGGCTCGCTGTCATCGGGCCCCAGCTTGATGTTGCCGTGGCGGCTGAGCATCAGGAAGATCACGAAGACGAGGAAGCCCGCCACCGCCAGGATGTAGAACCATCCGAAATTCTGGACCAGGAACTCCTGGACATGGGTGAAGATCCGCTCCGCGCGCTTGGGGGCAAGGACGGCCGCCAGCGCGAAAGCGAGGATCAGCACCGCGGAGGTGAAGAACACCGGTGGATTTACCGCCATGCGGAACCCGGATGGGCGTTCTGTCAGTTCGCTGACGTTCGGATTGGGGGGGGTATCTTCGCTCATCAGGGCCATCGTCTACGTATTGAGATTGCATGAGGCAACTTTTGAACGCGAAACTTGTTGCACGCCGCCGGGAAACAAATCGGCAATGGGGCGTGCCGGACGTGCGCTGAACGGTGCCTACGGTGGGAACGCAGCTGTTCCACGTACGCACCTCTGTCGGTTGACAAAAGCAACCCAATCTTTCAGTTGACTTATATCAACTGAAAGATTGGGTGCAATTCATGGTACATGGCACGAAGGACGCAGTCCTGCGGGTGGGACGTGGCGGCCGCTGTCCCGGAGCAGACGGGCGCGGCTGAGCGGGTATGGACAAGAAACCCCTGCTGGGCCTGGCGGGCGCGATCGTTGCGGCCATGGCGGCCGAATTCAACGACCAGGTCAGCGCCATTGCCCTTGTCGACGTGCGCGGCGCCATGGGCATAGGCCATGACGCAGGCACCTGGATCGAGAGCCTCTACGTCACCGCGATGGTGATCGGCATGGCGCTTTCGCCGTTCTGGTCGACGGTCGTGACGTTGCGGCGCATCGTGCTCTTCGCGATCGGCCTCAATCTCGTTTCCAGCGTGCTCATCCCCTTCGCACCCAACATCGAAATTCTCTACCTCCTGCGCATCTTTCAGGGCCTTGCTCAGGGTTTCACGATCCCCCTCCTCATGGCTGCGGCGCTGCGCTTCCTTCCCCCGCCGATCCGGCTCTGGGGGCTGTGCTGCTATGCCCTGACCGCCACCTTCTTTCCCAATCTCAGCGCGGGTGTCGCAGCGCTGTGGACCGAGTTCGTCGACTGGCGCTTCGTCTTCTGGGAAGCGATCCCGCTGTGCACGCTGGCAGGCCTCCTGGTGTGGCATGGGATGCCGCAGGACCCGATGAACCTGGGGCGCATCCGCCAGTGCGACTGGAGTGGAACGGCTCTTGTTGTCGTGGGTATGGGCGCGCTGACCACGATGCTGGAGCACGGCAACAGGCTCGACTGGTTCAACTCGCCCCTCATCTGCGTGCTCGCGTTGGTGAGCGCGCTGGCGGTGCCGCTTTTCGTTCTCAACGAATGGCGCAGTCCGGCCCCGCTCATCGGGGTGCGCCTGCTCGGGCGGCCCAACGTGGCCTATGCGGTCATCACGCTGTTCTGCTTCATCATGATCGGCATGTCGTCTTCGGCGGTGCCGATGGCCTACCTCGCCGAAGTTCAGGGCTACCGCCCGCTGCAATCCGCCACGATCATGCTGGAGATCGCCGCGCTCCAGTTTCTCTACCTGCCGCTCGCGGTCTACGTGCTGAAGCAGGACTGGGTGGATTCGCGCTGGGTGAACGGCTTTGGCCTCGTCTGCGTGATTGTCGCCTGCATCGGCTGCAGCCAGCTCACCTCGGCCTGGAACCGAGAGCAGTTCTACATGTGGCAGGCGATCTCGGGCCTGGGTCAGGCGTTCGTCGTCGTCTCGCTGCTGATGATGGGGACGAACGCGGTGGTGCCCCAGGAGGGGCCGCAGGTCTCCCCGCTCATCAACATGCCGCGCGCGGTGGCGCAGGCGCTGGGCACGTGCTTTCTCGAGCTGGTCGCGCATTTCCGCGGGGAACTGCATGCTACGCGCCTGATCGAGCGGGCCGGGAGCCATGCCTTCGCGCTGATCCGTGGCCCCGCGCTCGACCCGCGCCACGCCCCGCCGCTGGCCGCAGATGGCAGCCCGCGCAGCACAGAGGCACTGGGCGCCTTCCACGAGGCCATCGTGCGCCAGCAGGCGGTCATGGTGGCAAGCGACCAGTACCTGTTTCTGGCTGGGCTGGCCGGTTTCGTCCTCCTCGTCCTGATCGTGCTGCCGGTGCGCACCTATCCACCGCACATCGCGCTGGTGAAGGCGGCGCCGGGCAAAGCACCTCCCACAAGGACCGGGATGCCATCGGCCCCGGCTCCTGTGCCAGCCTGAACAGCGCGCAGTTCTCTTCTTCTCTCCCATCGCCGAACTTCCTGGAACCCCATATGTCCAAGACACTCCCCCCCGCCGAGCGCGGGCCGCGCCGCCCCTGGATCGTCGGCTCGATCATCATCCCGGGTGACAACGATCGCTACGTCCTCCACCCGCACTGGCCCTGGTACGCGGGCGGGTTCGTGATCCTGGCTTTCATTGCCTACGTCCTGTTCAGCCTCTTCGTGCCGCGTTCGGAGGTGTCCACCGACGATGCGCGTGTCACCGCGCACTACGCCGTGATCGCCCCGCGCGTCGCTGGCCAGGTCGTCTCGGTCGATGTCGAGGACAACCAGATGGTGAAGAAGGGCCAGCTCCTTGCCCGCCTCGATGATCGCGATTTCCGTGTGGCGGTGGACGAGGCGCAGGCGCAGCTCGACCGTGATCTTGCGCAGGTTGCCAACGCCGAAGCCGCACTGGCGCGTCAGCCCGCGCTGGTCGCTCAGGAGCAGGCGCAGGTCCGCCAGGCCGGGGCGCGCCTCGATCTCGCGAATGCCAACGCCACGCGCTACGACAACCTCGCCAATTCCGGTTCCGGATCGCGCCAGGCCCAGCAGCAGGCGCGCGCGACCCAGCGCGAGCAGGCCTCGCGTGTGGAGGAGGCCCGGGCCGCCGTCCAGGCCGCGACCCGCGAATTGGCCGTCCTGCGCGCCGCTCGCGAGGCCGCGCTGTCGGCCGTAAAGGCCGACCGGGCGCGGCTCGCGCAGGCCAGGCTGGACCTTGGGTACACCCGCATCACCGCCCCGGTCGACGGCATGGTCGGCCAGCGCGAGGCCGAGCCCGGCAACTACGTGGCGCCCGGCTCGGCGCTAATGGCGGTCGTGCCGCTGGAGGAGACCTTCGTCGAGGCGAACTACCGGGAAGTTGCGCTCAAGCATGTGGCGCCGGGCCAGCACGTGCGTATTCACGTCGATGCCTACGATATTGACCTCGACGGCGTGGTCGACAGCGTGCCCCCGGCGACCGGCGCGGCGTTCTCGCCCGTGGGGCCGGAGAATGCGACCGGCAACTTCACCAAGATTGTCCAGCGCCTGCCGGTCAAGATCCGGTTCGCGGCGGGGCAGCCGGAAGTGCGCCACCTGCGCATGGGCATGTCGGTCGAGACCCGCATCGAGACCCACTTTGCCGACGTCATCGGGGGCGAGGCGCAGACGGCCTACTTCGGCGGCAAGGAGGCGGTGGAGTGATGCCGCGTCGTCTCGCCGCGCTTGCGCTCGCCGCAAGCTCCCTTGCCGCACTTTCGGCCTGCACGGTTGGCCCGGACTACACCCGCCCCGTGGCCGAAGCCCCGCCGCAGTGGGCCGAACGTCCCGAGGCCCTCAGTACGACGATCGGGGGCGAAGTCGACGGGCGCTGGTGGGAGACCTTCCAGGACCCGCAGCTCTCGGCGCTGGTCGAGCGCCTCCTGGCGCAGAACCTCGATCTGGCTGTCGCCGCCGAGCGTATCCAGCAGGCGCAGGCCCAGAGCCGGGTGACAGGGGCGCAGGGACGCCCGCAGCTGGGCGCACAGGCAAGCTATGCGCGTACCCGCCGCAGCCCGCAGGGCCTCTTCTCGCAGCTGATGCCGGCCCCGGGCTCGAACCCGGAAGTCAACGAGTTCGCCGATGCACTGGGCGCTTCGTGGGAACTCGATCTCTTCGGCAAGGTGCGCCGCGCCGTCGAGGCGGCCGACGCGCGGACCGGCGCGGTGATCGAGGCGCGCCACGCGCTCGCGCTCGATGCCGTGGGGGAACTGGCGGCCCGCTACATGGAGCTGCGCGGCGTGCAGGCGCGCGAAGCGATTGCGCAGGACAACCTCGAAACGGCGCAGCGGACCTTGACGGTGGTCGAGGATCGCTTCGCCAATGGTCTTGGCACCCGGCTCGATGTCGCGCGGGCGAGGGGGCAGGTCGAGGCGATCTCGGCACGCCTTCCTCAACTGCACAGCCGCCGTGTCCAACTCATCAACGCGCTTGGCACGCTGCTTGCCAAACCTCCGCGCGAACTCGAGGCCGAGCTGGCGCCGGTGCGCGCGCTGCCGGGGGTACCGCCGACCGTGCCGGTCGGCCTGCCCGGAGAACTCATGCGCCGCCGCCCGGACATCCGCGAGGCCGAGCAGCGCCTCCATGCCGCAACGGCCGAGACCGGCGTTGCGGTGGCGGCCTTCTATCCCTCGATCAGCCTTGGCGGCCGCTTTGGCACGGAAGGTTTCCACGCGAAGAATCTCGGCGAGTGGGCAAGCCGGGCGTTCAGTGTCGGCCCGGTGATCAGCTTGCCGATCTTCCAGGGCGGGCGCCTCAAGGGCACTCTGGAGCTGCGCGAGAGCGAGCAGCGCGAGGCCGCGCTGGTATACCAGAAGGCGGTGGTCGAGGCGCTCAACGATGTCGACAACGCGCTGGTCTCCTACGCGGATATCCAGGCGCAGCGCGACCGTCTGGCCCGTGAAGTCGCGCAGGACCGCACCGCGCTCGGCGCCGCGCGCGACATGTACCGCGAAGGCGCGGTGGGGCTTCTTGATGTCACCCTGGCGCAGGCGGCCCTGCTGGAGGGCGAGGACCGTCTGGCCCTGTCCGAAACGGCCGTCAGGGGAGGGCTGGTTCGGCTCTACAAGGCGCTCGGTGGTGGCTGGGAGGCCGCCGATGCGGCGCTGCACAATAACCTGACGCAGGAGGCTGAGTAGTTAGGTAGCTATACAAATATATACGCGCTGGAAATCTTCGGAAGAATCGGTAACCTCGGCATGAAACGCACGAACAATACGGCGTGACCATGACGGAGAGTGCTGAAATGATCGAAGGAAAGGGTGGGCCTGCGGGTGGAACCTGTGTCGATACGGACTTCGCGGAAGTCGACAGCGGCGACAAGGCCATGATCCTTTTGCAGACCATGATCTGTTACCTGCGCGAAAAGAACATCCTTTCACGCGCCGACATCGAGGTCCTGCGCGAGCGGGTTGAGTCGCGGATGGAGGATGCGCGGGCGGAAAAGGCGGTCCGGGCCGAAGCGTCCGGTTCGGCGGACCTTCCCTGTGATGCGGCCATTGCCCGCGCCGCCGCGCGCGAGATGCGCGAACTCGATGAATATTGCGGCAAGCGCTACGGCGGCAAGCACCGTCGCCGCGTGAACTGATCCTGTGCACCTCGGCGGGGCAGGGTCCTGCACCCGCCGGGCTGGCTATGGCGCTTCCCTATCAGAAAGGTCCTTCTAGAAGCTGGGAAAGCACGCAAATCTAGGGGGGAGGAGCGGTTGGCCCGAGCCGATCGGATCAAGGACCGCTCTGCACCCACTTCTGCGCTGGGCTAGGCGGCGTGGACAAATTCGTACGTCGGGTTTCGCCCCGTTGCGGACATTCAGCGCCTGATCAGAGCAAAAGCAGGTTCACCGCTTGAAATAACGTCAAGGCAACCGGAACCAGTAATGAACCGATAATGCTTAGGCGATCCTTGTGAAATACACCAAATCTCTGATTGCGCATCGAAAAAAGGGTCACCTTCCACTCTGTAGGCAAAGTGGTGGGGAACAAGACCAGCCCAATCCCCTGGATGGCTTTCCGTAGACAATGGAAACTCGTCCAGCATTCGCACAATCACACCATATCCAAGAAAGCTCACCTCCAAGACGCGGTCATCATTCCAAATTTCGAATGTAGCGGTCTCTCGTTGCCAATCGAATGAGACCAGTTCCGCTGCATCTGCATCTGCCCAAGGCGCTTTGCTCTCGATTGGGAAATACTTGATCATGTAATCAAGCTAATGATTGTACAGGATAAGCGCTACATCTTTGTATGTCCGCTTCCCACCCACTTCAGACGTTCCAACCTGCGCCGAATTTGTCCACGCAGCCTAGTCGATACCGATTTCGCGCCGTACCAGTGTCGTCACGTAGGTGCGCAAGGCCGCGCGATCCATCGCCGGGTCGAGCTGTTCGCCTGCGGCGATCCCCCAACTCAGCACCTGCACCAGATTGATGATGAGCGTGCGTGCGCTCTCGTCCAGATGCGGCGCGATCGAGGTAAGGGCGCGATTGAGCTGCGGGCGAAAACGCCCGAGGATGCAGGCATTGATCTGGGCGATACTCTCGCTGCGCCCCGACTCGGCCATGATCTCCATCAGCATGCGCCTTTCCTCGAACTCGTACTCCTCCTGGAGGAGATGCGTGATCCAGTCTGCGATGGTGGCCTTGTCATCTTCGGCGATGGCCTGGTTCAGCGTCTCTTCCTCGAGCCAGACCTGCAGGCTCTCCTCGCAGATGGCGGCAATGACCGCTTCCTTGCTCGCGAAGTCGCGGTAGATCTGCCCCACGGCAATGCCCGATTCGCGGGCGATCTGGGATACGCCGGTTAGGTGAAACCCCTGATTCGCGAACAGTCGGCGCGCCGTTGCAATCAACTTGCGGCGGCGCTCGTCGCAGCGCGCTGTCCGTTGGCTGGCGGTGTCTTCCATCATTTTTATCCCGTGCGTCGCTTGTGCTTTTTGCTGCATTGCAGTAGTGGCCCGTGCAATCGTGAGTGAACGATCACTCACACAATGCATATCATCGTTATCGGGTGCGAACCATGAAGAAGTTGATCCCTATCCTCGGGCTGCTCGTTTCGGCGTGCGGCGGCGGGTCGCAACAGGCTGAGCCGCAGCCGCCGGAAGTTGGCGTAATGGCCGTGCGCACCGAGACGGTCGACCTCCAGGCAGAGCTCCCCGGGCGCACCAGCGCTTATGAGACGTCGGACGTGCGTCCGCAGGTCAACGGGCTGATCCTTCGCCGCCTGTTCGAGGAAGGCGACAACGTGCGCGCCGGCCAGGCGCTCTACAAGATCGATCCCGCGCCCTATGAGGCGCAGGTGGCGAGTGCGCGGGCCGCGCTGGCGCAGGCCAGGTCGCAGATCGCCGCGAGCGAGGCGCAGGCCCGTCGCTACGGCGAACTCGTCAAGATCAACGCGATCTCCAAGCAGGAGGCCGAGAACGCCGAGGCCGCCGCCGCCCAGGCCCGCGCCACCGTCCAGGCCCAGGAGGCCGCGCTGCGCAGCGCGCAGATCGATCTCGCCCGTACCACCGTGCGCGCGCCGATCTCGGGGCGCATCGGACGTTCGACCTACACCACCGGCGCGCTCGTTTCGGCCTCGCAGGCCGAGCCCCTGACGACGATCCAGCACCTCGATCCGATCTATGTCGACATCCAGCAGTCGAGCGCCGACGTGCTGCGCCTGCGCCAGGAGATCCTGGCCGGCAAGCTCGCGGGCAACGGCGCGGCCGCGCAGGTCAACCTGACGCTGGAGGATGGCAGCACCTATCCGGCCGAGGGGCGCCTCAAGTTCACTGACGTGACCGTCGATCCCAGCACGGGTAGCCAGGTCATCCGCGCGGTATTCCCCAACAAGCAGGGCCTCCTGCTTCCGGGCATGTACGTGCGCGCAAGCTTCGTGGAAGGCACCAAGGCCGATGGCCTGCTGGTCCCCCAGCGCGCGGTGCAGCGCGATGAAAAGGGCCAGCCCGTTGTCCTGGTCGTCGGCAAGGACGGCAAGGTTTCGCAGCGCGTGATCGAGACCGACCGCACCGCAGGCACCAACTGGTTGGTCACGGGCGGCCTCAAGGAAGGCGAGAAGATCGTCGTCTCGGGCCAGCAGAACGCGCGTCCGGGCGCGACCGTCACGCCGCAGCTGATGAAGCCGGGCGAAGTCGGCGACCGCTCGGGCAAGGAGGTCGAGGCTCCCTCGACCGAAGCTGAAAATCCGTCCGAGGGGCGTTGATCCCACATGGCACGCTATTTCATCGACAGACCCATCTTCGCATGGGTCATCGCCATTGTCGCGATGATGTTCGGCATCCTCGCGATCCGCAGCCTTCCGGTCTCGCAGTTCCCCGAGATCGCGCCGCCCACGGTCACCATCAACGCGACCTATCCGGGCGCGGATGCGGACACGCTGGAGCAGACGACCACGCAGATCATCGAGCAGCAGCTCAAGGGCATCGATAACCTGCGCTACTTCTCCTCGCAGTCCTCCTCGGCGGGTGCGGTGACGATTACGCTGACCTTCGAGCAGGGCACCGACCCCGACATCGCGCAGGTCCAGGTGCAGAACAAGCTGCAGGCCGCGCAGTCGCTGCTGCCTCAGCCGGTGCAGCGCCAGGGCGTGACCGTCGCCAAGTCGGCGGCGAGCTTCCTGGTTGTCGTCGGCCTCTATTCCGAAGACGGCAGCCACAGCGCCAACGACCTTTCGGACTACGTCGTCAGCCAGGTCCAGGACCCGGTCAGCCGCATCAACGGCGTGGGTGAGCTCATGGTCTTCGGCACCCAGTACGCGATGCGCGTCTGGGTCGATCCGCTCAAGCTGCGCAGCTACAACCTCACCATGGGCGACGTGCGCGCCGCGATCGAGGCCCAGAACGCGCAGGTTTCGGCAGGCCAGATCGGCCAGCTGCCGGCCTCCAAGGAGCAGCAGCTCAACGCGACCGTCTCGGTCCAGTCGCGCCTGACCTCGCCCGACGAATTCGACAACATCCGCCTGGCCACCAACGCGGGCGGCGGTGTCGTGCGTCTGAGCGATGTCGCGCGCACCGAGCTGGGCGCGGATACCTACGGCTTCGACGTCCAGTACAACGGCAAGCCTGCCTCGGGCTTCGGTGTGCGCCTGGCCTCGGGGGCGAACGCGCTCGACACGGTCGAGGCGGTCAAGGAAGAGGTTTCGCGCATCTCCGAAGGCTTCCCGCCTGACGTGAAGGTCGTCTACCCTTACGACACCACGCCGTTCGTGCGTCTCTCGGTCGAGCAGGTGATCCACACGCTCGTCGAGGCGGTCGTGCTCGTCTTCCTCGTCATGTTCCTGTTCCTGCAGAACTGGCGCGCGACCCTGATCCCGACCATCGCGGTTCCGGTCGTCCTTCTGGGTACTTTCGGGATCATGGCGGGGATGGGCTACACCATCAACCAGCTCACCTTGTTCGGCATGGTGCTGGCAATCGGTCTCCTCGTCGACGACGCCATCGTCGTGGTCGAGAACGTCGAACGTCTGATCCAGACCGAGCACCTCTCGCCCAAGGACGCGGCGCGAAAGTCCATGGACGAGATCAGCGGCGCGCTGATCGGTATTGCCATGGTGCTGTCCGCGGTGTTCCTGCCGATGGCCTTCCAGAGCGGTTCCACCGGCGTCATCTTCCGCCAGTTCTCGCTCACCATCGTCTCCTCGATGGTGCTCTCGGTGCTGGTTGCGCTGATCCTGACCCCGGCGCTGTGCGCCACGATCCTCAAACCCCACGATCCGTCCAAGCTGGAAGGCAATGGCCTGCTGGCGCGCTTCTTCCGCTGGTTCAACGAGACCTTCGATCGCGGTACGGACCGCTATGAGAAGGGCGTCAAGCGCACCGCGCGCAGCTGGAAGCGTTCGGGCCTCCTCTACCTTCTGCTGGTTGCGGGTGTGGGCCTCATCTTCTTCCGTCTTCCCGGAGGCTTCCTTCCGGACGAGGACCAGGGCGTCGTCCTGACCCAGGTCATGGCGCCTCCGGGCTCGACCCTGCCGCGCACCGAGGAAGCGCTCAAGGAAGTGCGTCGCCACTTCCTCGAAGACGAGAAGGACAACGTCCAGGCGGTGTTCACGATTTCGGGCTTCTCGTTCATGGGCCGCGGCCAGAACACGGCCATCGCCTTCGTGCGCCTGAAGGACTGGGAAGAGCGTTCGGGCAGCGAGAACGCGGCGCAGGCCATCGTCGGCCGCGCCATGGGGGCACTGGGTCAGTACCGCGACGCCACCATCTTCGCGCTGATCCCGCCCGCCGTCTCGGAACTGGGCAATGCCGCCGGCTTCGACGTGTGGCTGACCGACACTGATGGCATCGGCCACGAGAAGCTGCGCGCGGCGCGCAACCAGCTGATGGGCGCGGCGATGGCCGATCCGGCGATCATGCAGGTCATGCCCGTCAGCCTCGACGATGCGCCGCAGCTCAAGGTCGATGTCGACCAGGACAAGGCCAGCGCGCTGGGCCTGGACTTGGGCACCATCAACACCGAGATCTCGACCGCCTGGGGCGGGGCCTACGTCAACGACTTCCTTGATCGGGGCCGCACCAAGCGCGTCTACCTGCAGGCGCAGGAGGAATACCGCGATTCGGCCGATGACCTGGATTCGTTCTACGTGCGCGGGGCCGATGGCCAGATGAGCCCCTATTCGGCGTTCTCGGATGTGTCCTGGCGCAATGCACCGACCATGCTCACCCGCTACAACGGGCGGCCTGCGATGGAACTCCAGGGCGTTCCGGCCGAGGGTCTGAGTACGGGTGATGCCATGGCCAAGATGGAGGAACTCCACGCCCAGCTTCCGCCGGGGACGAGCCTCGACTGGACTGGCCTTTCCTATGAGGAACGCATGGGGGCAGGCCAGGCGCCGGCACTCTATGCGCTCTCGCTGGCGGTCGTGTTCCTGTGCCTTGCCGCGCTCTATGAAAGCTGGTCGGTGCCGATCGCGGTGATCCTCGTGGTTCCGCTCGGCGTGCTCGGCGCGCTGGGAGCTGCCTGGCTGACCGGGCTCAACAACGACATCTACCTGCAGGTGGGCATCATCACCACGATCGGTGTCTCGGCCAAGAACGCGATCCTCATCATTGAGTTCGCCGAGGAGCGCGTGCAGTCGGGCATGGATGCCTTCAGCGCGGCCATCGAGGCGGCCAGGCTGCGTCTGCGTCCAATCCTGATGACCTCGCTGGCCTTCGGCATCGGCGTGATCCCGCTTGCGATCTCCTCGGGCGCGGGTGCGGGCGGACAGAACGCCATCGGCCGTGCGGTCGTGGGCGGCATGTTCACCGCGACCGTCCTCGCGATCTTCTTCGTGCCGATGTTCTTCGTGGTCGTCAGCCATCTCTTCGGACATGGCCGCGACAACGAGACCTCGCAGGATGAAGGCAACGAAGCGAACCAGGGCGCTGCCTCGGGCAGCCAGGCCCCGGAGGGCAACTGAGATGAAGACACGCATTCTACCGATCGCGGCGGGCGCGCTGCTCCTGGCCGGGTGCAACATGGCACCCGACTATGAGCGGCCGACCGGCGCCATTCCCCAGGCCATGCCGCAGGGCGGGGTCTACCCGAGTGCGGCAAGCGATGCCCCGGACATGTCGCGCACGGGCTGGCAGGACTTCTTCCTTGAAGAACGTCTGCGCCAGGTCATCGCGATGGGGCTGGAGGAGAACCGGGATCTGCGCATCGCGGCGGCTAATGTCCTCCAGGCCCGTGCCCAGTTCACCACCCAGCGCGCGGCGCTCTTCCCGACGCTGAGCGCGGGGGGGACGGGCACCTACACCAACAACTTCGCGGCAATGACGGGCCAGACCCAGAATGCCGGAGACATCGAGATTTACCAGGGAACCCTGGGCATCTCGGCCTTCGAGCTTGATCTGTTCGGGCGCGTGCGCAACCAGTCGCGTGCGGCGCAGGAGCAGTTCTTCGCCAGCGAGGAAGCGCAGCGCTCCACCCGCATCAGCCTGATCGCGGAGATCGCCAACGCCTGGCTGACGATGGCGAGCGACGCCGACCAACTGGCACTTGCCCGCCGGACCAAGGATGCCTTCGAGAAGACGCTCGACCTCACCCGCGCGCAGTTCGAGATCGGCACCGGTAGCGAGCTGCAGGTGCGCCAGGCTGAAACCAGCTACGAGGGCGCGGTCAACGACATCGCCGTTCTCGAGACTGCGCTGGCGCAGGACCAGAACGCGCTCAATCTGCTGGCCGGGACAACCGTTCCGCGCGAACTTCTACCCTCGACGCTGGGCACCGAGGATCTGGTGCGCCAGGATCTTCCGGTGGGGCTGTCTTCCGACGTTCTCCTCTCGCGTCCCGACGTGCTCCAGGCCGAGCACCAGCTGATTGCCGAGAACGCGAACATCGGTGCGGCGCGTGCAGCGTTCTTCCCGACGATCTCGCTGACGGGCACGCTGGGCACGATCAGCACCGCGCTGTCCGGGCTCTTCAAGGACGGAAGCTACACCTACAATGCCTCGCCTTCGGCCAGCTTGCCGCTGTTCGATGGTGGCGCGCGTTCGGGCAACCTGGCCTATGCCAAGGCGTCCAAGCAGGCTGCGGTGGCCACGTACGAGAAGGCGATCCAGACCGCGTTTCGCGAAGTCAGCGATGCCCTTGCCCAGCGTGGCCGCATCAACGAACAGGTCATGGCGCAGATGCGCCGGACCAAGGCAGCGCAGGTCTCGGCCAACCTTGCCGAGGCACGGTTCCGTAGCGGCGTGGATTCGTTCCTGACGACGCTCGACAGCCAGCGCACGGCCTATGCTGCTGAACAGCAGCTTGTGAACACGCGGCTGCTGGAAGCGACCAACCTGATCGAGCTCTACCGCTCGCTCGGGGGCGGGGCCGATGTCGTGCTTGAGGACGAGGCTGGCGCGACCGACTAAGTCGCACGAGACTGACGCCCATACGAAAACGCCTCTTCGTCCGGAATGGACGGAGAGGCGTTTTCGTGTGCGGGCAGGGCGGATCAGCTCGCCCGGCGCTCGTCCTTGCGGGGCTGGGCGGCCTCGACGCGGTTTCGTCCCAGGTCCTTGGCGCGGTAGAGCGCCGCGTCGGCGGTGCGCAGAAGCTTGGCGGCCGGGCAATGGTCCGGTGTGGTCGCCAGTCCGATCGAGACGGTGACCGGGCCGAGCGGCTCCCCATGATGCAGGATTTCGAGGCCGCCGATCCGAGTGCGCAGATCCTCGGCGCGCTCCATCGCCTGCGCGCTGTCGGCGCCGGGCAGCATGACGAGGAATTCCTCGCCGCCGTATCGGAAGATACGGGTGTCCTCGCGCATTGCCTGGCGCAGCGCGGCGCCCACGGCGCGCAGGACCGAATCGCCAGCCTCGTGGCCAAAGCCATCGTTGATGCGCTTGAAGTGGTCGATGTCCAGCATCAGGAAGGAAAGGGCTGTCGCATCCCGTTCCGCCTTGGCCAGCGTGAGGGGCAGTTCCTCTTCGAAATTGCGGCGGTTGGATAGCCCGGTCAGCGAATCGGTGAGCGCCATGGCCTGGAGCCGCTCGCGCAGCCGCAGGTTGGAGAGCGCGAGGCCGATATTCTCGCTCAGCATCTGGAGATAGTTTTCCGGGAAGCGCTGCTCGCCGCGGGCTTTACGCGATTCGAAATAGATCAGCCCCAGCGTCTGGCGCTGCGCAATCAGCGGCAGGCAGAGCGTATCGGGAAGCGCGTCCGCGCCGTCCAGATCCAGGTGCGCGCAGGGCACGTCGATGGTCTCGCCCGCCGGGCGGTGCGGCAGGCCGCGACGAAGCGCCCAGCAGTCCAGCGTCGAGAACGCGGAGCCCGAGTGCTGCGGGTCAAGCCAGTTTCCGGTTTCCTCCAGGCGATTGCTGTCCGGGTCGAGCACATAGAGCCGTCCTGCAAAGCCGGGCACGATCTCGGGTACGAAGCGTTGGACCACGTCGGTCAGCGCATCGAGCGTGTCGCAGCCCTGCATGCGCTGGGTCATGCGGGCGAGCAGGGCACGTGAGGCGCGTTCGGCCTCCTGGACGGCTTCGAGGCGCTGACGCTCGATGCCGTTCTCGCGGAACACGCGGATCGCCTGGGCCATGTCGCCGATCTCGTCGACATCCTCGTACGTCGGCGGTTCCACGCCGTAGTCCTGCGCGGCGAGACGGTTGACGACGTCGGAGAGGCGCACCACCGGGCGCAGGACCCGCCGCTTGAACACGAAGTAGAGGACGCACAGGAACAGGAAGGCGGTGATTGCCAGCATGAATTCGGAAGTCGTGCGCCAGATACGGGAGATTCGGGTCGCCTCGGCGATCTCGATTTCGGTACGTTGGTCGAGCTGCTCCTGAAAGCGTTCGACCATGGTGATGGCGCGATCGAGTTCGCGTTCGTATTCGGCCCCGAACAGGATCTGGCGCGCGCGCGGCGTGTTGCCATCGGCCTGCGCGGCGAGCGCCTCTGTCTGTTCATCGCGCAGCGAATCGGCCCAGCGCAGGCCTTCGCGTAGGACCGCGAGTTCTGCTGGCGTAGCCCCGGCCTTGGCGATCCGGCGCAGCCGTTCTTCCAGCTTGTCGGTATCGGTGGCTTCGCGGGCGTAGAGTACCTGGTAGGTGGCATCGCCGGTGTTGAGGTACTGGCGCGCGCGATCGGTCAGCCGATAGACGTCCTCGGCAAGCCGCTCGGTCGCGCGGTCGAGGGCAAAGCGGCGCTCCACGGCGACACGCTCGTGCTCCTGCGCGCTGGAGGAGAGGAGCATCGTGGCGCCGGACACGATCGTGAGGAGAACCGTGGCCCCGTAGGCCCAGTTGGTGATGGTAGCGAGCCGCATGGTCCTCGGCGGTTAGGAGCAGGGTGCTGAATTTCTTCTTAAGCCCCACGTATTCTCATAAGAATAGCACGCAAGGAGCCCGCCGCGACAGTCTTATGGCAAGGGGAGTTCGCCCGTACCCGGCCAAGCTGGCCGGTGAACGATGATCTCGACAGTTTGGGGAGGGCGATGGCCCTCGGAACTCTTTTTTCCGACACTGTAAAAAATTGATTATCCGCCAAAAATCTCCGCCGGATCGGCATTCCAGATGCCGCCCAAGAGACCCTCTGGTGCGAACAGGCGGCGGGCCAGTTCGTCGTCTTCGTGAGCGCGGGCCAGCGCCGTCAGCTCGTCGGCCATGGGGTCTTCCAGCGGGCCGTTCGCGCCGCGCAGATGGCAAAACCAGGCCTTGAGCGCAGCGAGGATGGCCGGGCAGGAGCGTCCGGCCTCATGGTTGGCTTCAAGCGTTTCGAGCCAGCGCTGCGGGATCTTCTGGCTACCGTCCATCGCGATCTGCGCGAGGCGATGCGCCAGTGCGGGATTTTCGAAGCGTGCCAGCAGGGCCTTGGCGTAGGCATCCAGGTCCTGACCGGGCGCGGGTGTCAGCGTGGGCGCGGCTTCCTTGCGCATGAGGTCCTCGATCCGCGGGCGGATGGCCGGGTCGGCCACGGCCTCGTGCACGAAGGTGTGCCCGGCGGCGAGGCCGATATAGGCGAGCGCGGAGTGCGCGCCGTTCAGCATGCGCAGCTTGGCCGCCTCGTACGGCGTGACCTCGGCAACGATCTGCGCGCCGACATCCTCCCAGGCAGGGCGGGGTCCTGCGAAGCGATCCTCGATTACCCACTGGCTGAAGGCCTCGGTGACGACGCAGGCTTCGTCGGCCAGGCCAAGCTGCTGGGCGACAGCCGCGCGGTCGGCGTCGGTCGTCGCGGGCACGATACGGTCGACCATCGTGCCGGGGAAGGTGCAGGTCTGTGCGATCCAGGCCCCCAGTTCGGGATCGTGATGCGCACACCATTGGCCCAGGAGCCGTTCCAGCGTGCGCCCATTGTCCGCCAGGTTGTCGCAGGACAGGAGCGTGAGGCCCGGCAGCCCCTGTGCCCGGCGGCGCGCGAGCCCTTCGCCAAGGAAGCCGTAGATCGAACCTTTATCGGCGCGCTCAAGGTCGAGGTTCCCATCGGCCTTGCGGCAATAGCCCTTCTCGGTGACAGTGAAACTGGCGATGTGCGTGTCCGGGCTCGCCAGGCGCTCGAGGATTGCGGCACGGTCGTCCGGGCCCACGAGGACTTCGTGGACGGCACCGACCACGCGCAGGCGCGGCGCGCCCGCGCCGCGCTCCGCGACGGTGTAGAGCCCTCCTTGCGGCATCAATTGCTCGGCCACGCTGGCCGAGCGCAGCGAGACCCCGCAGATCCCCCAGCGCGTATCGCCCGCATCCATCGCGCGGTCGGTGTACCAGGCCTGGTGCGCACGGTGGAAGGCGCCGATGCCGAAGTGGATAATGCCAAGGCTGGTCTGCGCGCGGTCATGCGTGAAGCGTGTGTCCGCCGGGACGCTGGCCAGGGTCTCAGGCGACAGGCGGGGCAGGGCGTCGGTCACAGCTTGTAGGCCTTCTTGGCAAGATCGTAAGCGAGATCGCGGGCCAGTTCGGCCGCTTCCCAGTCCTCCAGGCGGTGCTCCATGACCAGTTCGGCCAGGAAGCCGCAGTCGATCCGGCGCGCGAGGTCGTGGCGCGCGGGGATCGACAGGAAGGCGCGGGTGTCGTCGTTGAAGCCCACGGTGTTGTAGAAACCGGCGGTCTCGGTGACCGAGCGGCGGAAGCGGCGCATACCCTCGGGACTGTCGTGGAACCACCAGGCCGGGCCCAGGCGCAGGCAGGGATAGTGCCCGGCCAGCGGCGCCAGTTCGCGCGCGTAGACGCTCTCGTCCAGCGTGAAGAGGATGAGCGTGAAGCCTGCCTCGTTACCGAAACGGTCGAGCAGGGGCTTGAGTGCCCGGACGTACTCGGTCGAAACCGGAATGTCGGCGCCCTTGTCGCGCCCGAAACGCTCGAACACGCGGGCGTTGTGGTTGCGGTAGGAGCCCGGGTGGAGCTGCATGACGAGCCCGTCCTCCAGGCTCATCGCGGCCATCTCGGTCAGCATCTGGGCGCGGAAGAGTTCGGCATCTCCCGAGGTGCCCTTGCCCGAGACGACCCTGTCGAAGAGCGCTTCGGCCTCGGTGCGGGTGAGGTCGGCCGTGCGCGCGGTGGGGTGGCCGTGGTCGGTGCTCGTTGCGCCCATCCGGGCAAAGAAGGCGCGGCGCTGGCGGTGCGCGGCAAGGTAGCCTTGCCAGGTGCGGCAATCCTCGCCGGTGATCGCACTGAAGCGATCGAGATTGGCCTGAAAGCCTTCGAATTCCGGGTCGATCACCGGGTCGGGGCGGTAGGCGGTGATGACGCGGCCCTGCCAACCCGAGGCACGCATCGCCTCATGGTGCTCCAGCGTGTCGAGCGGGCTTTCGGTGGTCGCGATGACCTCGATGTTGAAACGCTCGAACAGCGCGCGCGGTGCATAGTCCGGGCTCGCCAGCTTGTCGGTGATGGTGTCGAAGTAGAGATCGCTCGTCTCTCCCTCCAGCGCGACGTCGATCCCGAAGGCTTCGGCAAAGACCCAGTCGAGCCAGATGCGTGAAGGCGTGCCCCGGAACAGGTGGTAGCGCTCGGCAAAGAGGCGCCAGGCCGCGCGCGGATCCGCGCCCGAGCCGCCAAGGCCCAGGTCTTCAAGACGCACACCTTGCGAATAGAGCATGCGGAAGATGTAGTGATCGGGCGCGAGCAGCAGTTCGGTGGCGTTGCCGAAGGGCGCGTTGGTTGCAAACCAGCGCGGATCGGTGTGCCCGTGGGGGCTGATGATCGGCAGTCCGGCCACGCTGGCGTACAGGTCGCGAGCGAGAGTGCGCGTGGTGGGATCGGCCGGGAGCAGCCGGTCGGGATGCAGGCGTAGCGGTCGGGTCATGGGTGTGTCAGGCGGTCAGCCGGGCGTAGATCGCGCGCTTCGAGCGCGAGGCCTCGCGCGCCTTTTCGACCGCCATTTCCTCCGTTGCAAAGAGCAGGCTTTCAAGAACCGCGCTCAGGTGGGCGCGCATGGCGTTGCGTGCGGCGGCCGGATCGCCGGCCCGCAGCGCATCGAGAATGGCTGAGTGCTCCTCGACCACCGGTTTGATGTTGGCGGTGCGCGCCTTGGCGTGGACGAGCGCGCATTCGGGAGAGCTTTCGCGCTGGTTCCAGAGGTGCTCTACCGCCTCGTAGATGGCGCGGTTGCGCGTCGCGCGGGCAATGCCGAGGTGAAAGTCGCGGTCGGCCAGCTCGCTTTCGGTGACATCGTTGGTTTCGCGCGCGATGGCCTCGAGCGAGGCAGCGATGGCAGCGATGTCCTTTTCGCTCGCCTGTGTGGCGGCAAGCGCCGCGCTCTCGCCCTCGATCAGGAGACGCGCTTCGGTCAGCTCGAATGCGGTGACGTTGATCCCGGGCTGGGCGGCCGCGCCGGGCATCTGCAGCACATAAGCGCCCGAGCCCACGCGCACTTCGACAACGCCCTGCACCTCGAGCGCGATCATCGTCTCGCGCACGGTGGTGCGGCTCACGTCATAGCGTGTGGCCAGTTCGCGCTCGGCGGGAAGGCGCGAGCCGACCGGGAACACGCCCTCGGAGATCTCGCGCAGCAGCGTCTGGGAGAGTTCCTGGTAGAGGCGGTCCTGCGGCTTGGCGGATGCGCTTTCCGAGGAAGAGGCCGGTGCATGTGTCTGTCTGGACATCGGGTTCTCGTTGGTCTGACCAATTATTGGAGGATTGACAGACCAATTTCGGGCCGTCAAGACAGGACCTAACGTACCAGTCAGAACTCTGGGGGGGAATAGCCAAGATGAAGATTGAAGCGGCCCGCGTGATCGTCACGTGCCCCGGGCGCAATTTCGTGACCTTGAAGATCGTGACCGACCAGGGTGTCTACGGCATCGGGGATGCCACGCTCAACGGCCGGGAAAAGGCGGTGGTCTCCTATCTGGAGGACCATGTCGTGCCGTGCCTCATCGGCATGGACCCGCGCCGGATCGAGGATATCTGGCAGTACCTCTACCGCGGGGCCTATTGGCGTCGCGGTCCGGTGACCATGCGCGCCATCGCGGCGGTCGACATGGCGCTGTGGGACATCAAGGGCAAGATGGCGGGCATGCCGGTCTACGACCTGCTGGGTGGCAAGAGCCGCGAGCGGGTCATGGTCTATGGCCATGCCAACGGCGGCGACATCGACGAGACCGTCGAGGCGGTCGGCCAGTACATCGACATGGGCTACAAGGCGATTCGCGCGCAGACCGGCGTGCCCGGTATCAAGGACGCCTATGGGGTAGGCCGCGGTAAGCTCTATTACGAGCCGGCTGATGCGCAGCTGCCCTCGCTGACCGGGTGGGACACGCGCAAGGCCTTGAATTACGTGCCCAAGATGTTCGAGAAGCTGCGCGCGACTTACGGCTTTGATCACCACCTGCTGCACGATGGCCACCATCGTTATACGCCGCAGGAGGCCGCGAACCTGGGCAAGAGGCTCGAGCCCTACCAGCTGTTCTGGCTGGAAGACTGCACCCCGGCCGAGAACCAGGAGGCGTTCCGTCTCGTGCGCGAGCACACGGTGACGCCGCTGGCCGTGGGTGAGATCTTCAACACGATCTGGGACGCCAAGGACCTGATCCAGAACCAGCTCATCGACTATATTCGCGCGACCGTGGTGGGGGCGGGCGGCCTGACGCACTTGCGCCGCATTGCCGACCTCGCCTCGCTCTATCAGGTGCGCACCGGCTGCCACGGCGCGACCGACCTGTCGCCTGTCACGATGGGCTGCGCGCTCCATTTCGATACCTGGGTGCCCAACTTCGGGATCCAGGAATACATGCGCCACACCGAGGAGACCGACGCGGTCTTCCCCCACGATTACAGCTTTGCCGATGGCCACCTGACGGTTGGGGACACACCCGGTCACGGGGTGGACATCGACGAGGAACTGGCCGCGAAGTACCCCTACAAGCCCGCCTACCTGCCGGTCGCCCGGCTCGAGGACGGGACGATGTGGAACTGGTAGGAGGAACCGGCGACGTGACGCGGATCGTGTGCCTTGGTGAAGCCATGCTCGAACTCTCGCAGATGGGAGAGCCGGGCGGCGCATCTGCGGAGGCGGCCTGGCGCATGGGCTATGGCGGAGATACGCTCAACACCGCCATTCACCTTGCGCGCTTCGGGCATGACGTTGCCTACATGACGGCGCTGGGCACAGATGCCCTGAGCGGCGACCTGGTGGAGAAGTGGCAGGCGCAGGGGGTCGATTGCAGCCTTGTCCTGCGCCATCCCACGCGCCAGCCCGGTCTTTACGCGATTGCCACCGACGATGCGGGCGAGCGTACCTTTTCCTACTGGCGTGACACGAGCGCGGCCCGGGCCCTGTTCGAAGGTGGCCCGGTCATGGGCGAGGCCTTGGGCGAGGCCCGCGCCGTAGTGGAGGGGGCCGACCTCTTGTCCTTCTCGCTGATTTCACTGGCGATCCTTCCCGATGCGGGGCGCGAGGCCTTACTCGACCTGGCCCGCAATGTGCGCGCCAAAGGCGGGAAGGTCGCGCTTGATGGTAACTATCGCGCGCGCCTCTGGGAGGATGTCGCGACGGCACGGCACTGGCGCGATGCGGCGATTGCGGTTGCCGATTTCGGCCTGCCCACGCTGGAGGACGAGACCCAGATTTCCGGTGAGGCCACAGCCGAGGCCGTGGCCGCGCACTGGCAGGGATTGGGCTGCGGGGAGACCGTGGTGAAGCTCGGGGCGCAGGGCTGTCGCCTTCCCGATGGAACCCTCCTTGCGCCACCCCAGCGGCTCGATCCGGTCGATACGAGCGGGGCCGGGGATGCCTTCAATGCAGGCTACCTGGCCGGGCGTCTGCGCGGGATTGGTCCGGCCAGTTCGGCCGCAGCCGGTCACGCCATCGCGGGGTGGGTCATCATGCGTCGGGGGGCCATCCCCGACAGGGATCAGGGGGCTCCCTATGGGGCTCCGGCAGCGGCGGCACCCAGCGGATAGCGCCAGCCGGTCCGCGCGCAACAACGCACCCGGAACAAGGGAGCGCGCGGCAGCACACGGGATACAAGGGAGATGCTTGACGTGAAGACCAACACCCTGGCCGGCCTGGCGCCAATCGTCCTGGGAGTGCCGCTCGTGCTGGGTGTGGGCCCCGTTCAGGCCCGTGCGCCGGACGCGGGCACGCAGGTCGGGGCGGAAGCCGGGCTTCACGCGAGCGGGCGCGCGGTGACTCAGCTCGCCACGGGCTGGCGCTTTCGCAAGGCCAGCGACCTGGATACCTCCGCCGATCCCTCCTCTTCCGATTTCGATGCGTCGGCCTGGGCCGAAGTGGCGGTACCACATACCTGGAACCGCATCGGCACCTACGAGGCTGCGGCCGGTGTGCCCGGAGCGAGGAACCGGGAGCTCGACGACTACCGAGGCGTGGGCTGGTACCGCCTCGAACTGCCTGCGCGAGCATTGGCACCCGGGCGCAGGGCCTGGCTGGAATTCGACGCGGCAAGCCGGACCGCCGATGTGTGGCTGAACGGCGTCCATCTCGGGCGCCACGAGGGCGGTTTCAGCCGCTTCCGGTTTGAGGCCACGGCCGCGCTGCGCGCCGAGGGGCCCAACGTGCTGACCGTCAAGGTCGACAACACCGATCCCGCGCCGGGCAACGCCACGGCCAATACCTTGCCGCTCGCGGGGGACTTCTTCGTGCAGGGCGGGATCTATCGTCCGGTGCGCCTGATCGAGACCGCAGATGCGCACTTTGCGATGCGCGATTTTGGCGGGCCGGGCGTCTATGCCCAGACCAGCGCGATCACCGATGACCAGGCTCGGATCGAGGTGTTGGCGCGCCTTTCCAGCGCACGTGCGGATGGCGCGAAGGCCGCTCTGGAGCTGGAACTGCGCGACCGTGCGGGCAAGCTCGTCGCCCGCGAGCGCCGTGTGCTGGAACTGGCTGCCGGAGAGGGGCAGGAGGTGCGCGCGGCGCTGGATGTCGCTGATCCGCACCTGTGGCAGGGCGTTGAGGATCCCTATCTCTACACGCTCGTTGCCCGGCTGCGGAACGCTGCGGGGGGCGTCCTCGACACCGTCGAACAGGACTTTGGCATCCGCCAGTTCGCTATCGATCCGGACAAGGGCTTCCTCATCAACGGCACGCCGGTCCGCCTCCAGGGCGTGGGGCTGCATCAGGACACGATGGCCCATGGCTGGGCGCTCACGCGCGCGGACGTCACGCGCCAGATCGACACGATCCGCGACATGGGCGCGAACACGGTGCGCCTTACCCATTACCAGCACGGCCAGCCGGTCCATGAACTGGCGGACAAGTATGGCCTTGTCGTCTGGGACGAAATCGCGCTGGTGACCGCCTGGAGCCTCGATGCCGAGGCCGGACCGGCCCCGGCGGGCATCGTTGCCAACGCGCGCCAGCAGCTTACCGAGATGATCCGCCAGAACTACAACCATGCCTCGGTCGCGGTCTGGGGGGTGGCGAACGAGGTCGATTTCGGCCCCAACCGGCCTGAGTTCCTAGGGCGGGGTAACAGCGCCGATCCTTCCGATCCCACTCCATTGGTGGAGGAACTTGTCAGCCTGGCGCAGGCGGAAGACCCCTTGCGCGCCCCGACGCTCGCGACCTGCTGCGAAGGGACGGGCATGCCCAAGGTGCCCGAGGTCGCGGACGCGGTGCCGGTAGCAGCGGGCAATCGCTACTTCGGGTGGTACTATGGCAAGCCCGCTTTCGTGGGTGGGCACTTCGATGCCTTGCACGCCGCGCGTCCCGACCAGCCCCAGGCCATCTCCGAATACGGCGCAGGCGCGGCCTTCTCGATCCACACCGACAATCCGCAGGGCGGCCCGCACGACATGGGCGGACGCGAACAGCCCGAGGAGTACGCCAGCTGGGTGCATGAACAGACCTGGCCGGAGCTGGCCAAACGGCCCTATCTGTGGGGCCGCTGGCTCTGGAATTCGTTCGATTTCGCGACCGTGACGCGCAAGGAAGGCGATTCCACCGACATCAACACCAAGGGCCTCGTCAGCTACGACGGGGCGATCCGCAAGGACGCCTTCTACTACTACCGCGCGCAGTGGTCGGATGCGCCCACGGTCCATGTGACCGGGCGCCGCTACCGCCAGCGTGCCTATCCGGTGACCGACGTCAGGGTCTATTCCAACGCCCCGTCCGTCACGCTGCGCGTCAACGGCGAGGACATGGGCGCGAAGGACGATTGTCCGAACCGCGTCTGTGTCTGGCCGGGCGTGCGCCTCGCCTCGGGTGCGAACCGGATCGAGGCGACGGGTCACTTCGCAGACGCGGCAGGCAGGAACCAGGATGTCACCGATGCGATCGACTGGCAGTTGGATGCCTCGCGCGCGCACGCCTTCTTCATCGACGCTGGCGCGCTGGTGGCGTCCCTCGGTTACGGGTCGGACGCCTTCTTCAAAGGCGGCGAAGCGGGCACGGCCGATACGCCGCGACGCGGGCGCCCCCCGCTGCGCGCCGAGATCGCGCCTGCTGACCAGCGCGATGCGCTGGCCCGTTTCCGCAAGGGCGACTTTGCCTATCACCTGCCGCTCACACCGGGGCGCTACCGGGTCACTCTGCGCTTCATCGAGCCTGAGGCCGCCCCGGGTGAGCGCCGGTTCGACGTCTCGGCCAATTCGGCCAGGGTCCTGAGTAGCCTTGATATTGCCGCTGAGGCGGGAGGCACCAACCGGCTTCTGGCCCGCAGCTTCGAGGTCGATGTGGGGGGAGACGGGCTCGACCTTGCCTTCACGCCCTCTGCGGGCGCTGCGACACCCGAGGCACTGGTCTCCACCATCGAGGTCGAACGGGCACGATAAGCCCGCCACCGCACAGGGAAGAGGATGAATACGCGAATGGGCCTTTCCAGGATCAAGTTGCGCTGGTGGATGATCAGCCTCGTGACGCTGGGCACGATCATGAATTACCTCGCGCGCTCGACGCTTTCGGTCGCCGCGCCCACGCTCAAGGCCGAGTTCGGGATGTCGACCGAGGATTACAGCTGGGTTATCCTGGCTTTCCAGGCCAGCTACACCGTTATGCAGACGGTCGCGGGGACGGTGCTCGATATCCTGGGCACGCGCCTTGGCTTCTTCATCTTCGCGATGGGCTGGGCGCTGTCCAACATGGGCCACGCCTTTGCCAGCGGCTGGCCCAGCCTTGCTGCCTTTCGCGCCGCGCTTGGCGCGACCGAGGCCGCGGCCATTCCCGCCGGGGCCAAGGTGACGTCCGAGTGGTTTCCGGCGCGCGAACGCTCGCTGGCGACAAGCTGCTTCCAGATGGGTACCAGCGTGGGCTCGATGCTGGCGCCGCCGCTGGTGGCCTTCTGCATCCTGTGGTGGGGCTGGCAGTCGGCGTTTCTGGTGACGGGCGGCATGAGCGTGCTGTGGGCCCTGATCTGGTGGTTCGGCTACCGCACACCCGAACGGCACCCACGCTTGCCGGCCGAGGAACTCGCCGCGCTGGAGGAGGACCGCAAGGCCAACGCCAGCGAAGTGCGCCCGGCCCGGCGTAGGGAAGTGCTGCGCAGCCGGGGCTTCTGGGGCATCGCCATTCCCCGTTTTCTGGCCGAACCTGCGTGGCAGACTTTCAGCTTCTTCATCCCGCTCTACCTTGTGACGGTGTGGAAGCTGGACTTGCGCGATGTTGCGCTGTGGGCCTGGATGCCGTTCCTGGCGGCCGATTTCGGCTCGCTTGCCGCCGGGATCCTGCCCAATGTCCTCATGCGCCGGGGGGCGGCCATGGTGACCTCGCGCAAGGTGACGATGACGGTGGGTGCGCTGTGCATGCTGGGCCCGGCGTGCATCGGCCTGGCCACTTCGCCCGGCCTTGCCATCGCGCTGTTCTGCGTAGGCGGCTTTGCGCACCAGATGCTGAACGGGGCGCTCATTACCCTGTGCGCCGACGTCTTCGACACCCGTGCGGTCGGAACCGCGAGCGGCATGGCTGGCTCGATCGCCTGGATCGGGGGCATGGCCTTCACCTTCATCATCGGCCAGAGCGCGGATGAATTCGGCTACAACCCGCTGTTCGTGATGCTCGGCGCGCTCGACGTGCTGGCCGCAATCGTCCTGTGGAGCCTCCTGCGTACGCCGGGAGGCAAGGCGCCCCGCGTCGCGGCGACCAGGGGCTGAGCCCAAGTCGAAGCATCTGTTGCCTGCAGTATCGGCTCCTCACCCGTCTTGGCTGAGCTGGCAGGCAAAAGGTGAGGGGGACCAGTTTGGGGAGCCCGAGGGCGATGGCCCTCGGACCTTCCTTTTCTCCTATCCCAGCCCTTCAGGGCACCGGGGCGTTCCGTCTCCCGCTAGCTCGCCGCATCGACGATGTTCGGGCCCGCCTGATCCCGGATCCGCGCGATCAGCCAGGCGACACCATCGTCGTGCGCGCGGGTCTCGTGGAAATGGACGATCTGGCGCAGCGGCGGCAGGTCGACGGGGAGAGGGGCGCAGGCCAGGCCGAACTGCGCGCACACGATGCGGGCGAAGCGGCTGTGCATCAGGGTCAGTCGGCGTGTGCCCGCAAGCAGCCAGGGGACCGCGGTGAAGGACGGGGCGGTGACTTCGATGCGGCGGGTATGTCCGATCGTGTCGAGCTGGTGGTCTCCGACGGTCGCGCTGCGCTCATTGCCGACCGAGACCGCAACAAAGCCGTAGTGCAGCATCTCCTCGAGTGTGAAGGCGCCTGCAAAGATGGGGTGGTCGGGCGCCCCGACGAGAACGTAATGCTCCTCGTAGAGCAATTGCGAAGGGACGCCGGGGATGGCGTATTCGCTGGGCGCGATGACGATGTCGGCCTCGCCCCGGCGCAGGCTTTCGGCCGCCGCCTGGCTTGGCAGGAGCAACTGGAGGGCGATGCCCGGAGCCTCGTGCGCCAGGTCGCGCAGCAGGGGCGCGAGTACGGCGGCCATCACGTAGTCGGACGTCACCACGCGGAAGGTGCGCCGCGCCCGGGCCGGGTCGAAGCTGCTTGAGGTCGCCAGTGCGCCCTCGGCGCTGCGCAGGCATTCGCGCACGCGCGGCAGGAGTGTCTCGGCCAGCGGAGTCGGGTACATCCGGCGCCCCCGCACCACCAGCAGCTCATCTGCGAAAAAATCGCGCAGCCGGGCGAGCGCGGCGCTCGTCGCGGGCTGGCTGAGGCCGATCTTCTCGCCGGCACGCGCGGTGCTGCGGGTTTCCATCAGGGCCTCGAACGCGACGAAGAGATTGAGGTCCATCCCTTTGAAACGCATGAAACTATCTCCTCTCCGCGGCGCCTGTGATGCCAAAGGGTGGCGCCATTAAAATCGTTCATACCAATTTGGTTTCCAAATTGAAATCAACTCAAACAATCAGTTTTTCTTTTGAATGCGATCGCCGTACCAATCCCTCACGAGCCCCGCATGAAGGGCACACAGGGAGATGATGATGCGAAGGAACCTTTCCGCCGTCCTGCTTTGCGCGACGATCCTCGGCGGTCTTACCGGACAGGCGCACGCCCAGACCGGCGGGCAGGAGAATGCCGCCCCCGCTACCGAACCGGCCTTCAACGAGATCATCGTCTCGGCCCAACGCCGCAGTGAAAGCCTGCAGGATGTTCCGCTCAGCCTTTCGGCCGTGACGAGCGATGCGCTGGAAACGCGCCAGATCAACAACCTCGCCAGTCTCTCGGCCGCAGCGCCCAGCCTCCAGGTCGATGCCGACAACAACTTCTCGGTGCGCGGCGTGGGGACGCTCTCGTTCTCGAACACGATCGACACCAGCGTGGCGCTGGCGATGGACGAGGTGAACCTGGGCCGCCCGGACCTGGGCGCGCCGATGCTGATGGACGTGGAGCGCGTCGAAGTGCTCAACGGCCCGCAGGGACTGCTCTTTGGCAAGAACGCGTCGGCCGGTCTCATCAACATCGTGACTGCGCGCCCCGTCATCGGTGCATTCAGCGGCAGCACCGAGATCCAGGCGAGCAACCGCGCGACACCGCAGGCCGATCGCAACGCGCCCGCAATCATCGCCAAGCAGGTGCTGAACATTCCGGTGTCCGAAAACTCGGCGCTGCGTCTCAATGCGCTCTATGGCTACCAGGAATCGCCGTTGACCCGCATCGTGGGTGTCGAGACGGGCGACATCCCCTACGTCAATGTGCCGCGCCGCAACCATGATGCGGACCGCAACATGCAGTTCAAGGCCAAGTACCTCTATGAGGACATGTCGGGACTGAGTGTCTACCTCATCGGTGACTACAACCGGATCAAGTCGGGCCTCAGCCGCTTCAACCAGACCTACCGCCAGGTCGAAGCCGACAGTCCCGTCAACGGCATCGTGGCCGATGCCGGCAGCGAGATCGGTCCGGACATGTTCCTTGAGCTCACCAATGGTGGCTTCTACCAGGACCTGAAGACGGGCGGCGCGCAGGCGGCGGTCAGCTACGAGTTCGATTCCGGCTTCCAGATCTCGAACATCTTTGCCTGGCGCTATTCCAACACGGACCAGAACCTGGACGTGGACGCGCTGCCGGTCGCGGACGTCGATACCAATTACAGCACCACCAATTACGACCAGTTCACCAACGAGCTGCGCCTGATCCTGCCCGACACAAGCCGCCTCACCGGGCAGGCGGGTCTGTTCTTCCTGTCCTCCAAGCTCAACGCGACCAACCTCCTGGCGGGCAACCAGTCGATGCCCGACTTCGTGCTCTCCGGCTTCCCGTTCTGCGTGGGGGCGACGGTGACGCCGGGCGGTCCGCCCAACTGCAGCGTCTCCAACGATTTCTTCCTGGGCCGTTCCTACGATGCGACGCTCGACACCACGAGCTATGCCGCGTTCGGCCAGCTGACCTATGAACTGGCCGATGGCCTCACCGTCTTTGGCGGTGGCCGCGTCACCCGCGACCAGGTCGATCTCGATGTCGAGCAGGGCCAGGTGCGCACCTTCGTCAACCTTGGGGTTGATCCCGGCACCTTCGAGGACAGCTACAAGAACACCAATTTCAGCTGGAAGCTGGGCGGGCAGTACGAGCCGACCGAGGACATCATGTTCTATGGCTTCTACGGCCGTGGCTACAAGGGGCCGGGCTTCAACACGACCGCCATCACCGGCGATGATGGCATCGCTCGCGTCGTGCCGATTGACCCCGAGACCTCGGATGCCTTCGAGATCGGCATCAAGACGAGCTGGTTCGATCACCGCCTGACGCTCAACGTCTCGGCCTTCCAGACCAAGTTCGACAACTTCCAGGTCCAGTCCTTCGACACAGCGCTGCGCACCTTCGTTGTCCAGAACGCGGCCAAGGTGAAGTCGCGCGGCGTGGAAGTGACGCTGGGCGCCCGTCCGGTGCCGGGTCTCTCGATCGATGCAAGCGCGACTTTCCTCGATGCGACCTACGACGATTTTCCCGGCGCGGAATGCTATATCGGCCAGAGCGATTGCGGCCCGGACGGCACGTTCAACGCGGGCGGTCAGACCCTTCCGCTCTCGCCCAAGTTCACCAGCACCGTTCAGGCCATGTACGAGCTTCCGGTTTCGGGGCCGGTCGTGCCCTTCATCCAGGGCAACTGGTACCACCGCTCGAGCGTGAACTACCTCATCAACGGGGCTCCGGGCGCGGACTATGGCGCGGCGGACACCTTCGGGTTCAGCGCAGGTGTCAACGTCAACGACCGGCTGCGCGCCAGCCTGTTCTGCAACAACTGCACCAACGAGCACATCCCCTCCAGCATCATCACCGATGCCGGGGAGGCCAATGCCGGACGCCTCGCCTTCACCCAGCGCTACGGCCTGAACGCGGTGCGCCAGATCGGGGTCCAGCTTCAGTTCGACTATTGATCCAGAGAAACGCGCGAAGAACGCCATAGGAAAATCGGTGCCCGGTCCGCCCCTGGAAAGGGGCGGACCCAGAAGGCGCCAAGCGGAGAGTGAAACCATGAAACAGTGCGATATCCTGGTCGTTGGCGGCGGGATCGGCGGCTTGTCTGCCGCGATTTCGCTGACCCGCGCGGGCCATAGCGTCACCGTGATCGAGAAGGACCCGAGCTGGTCGGTCTATGGCGTGGGGATCATCCAGCAGTCGAATGTGGTGCGCGCGATGGACCAGCTGGGCGTGCTCGACGCCTTCCTGGATGCCGCGAGCGGGTTCGATGCGGTCGAGATCTTCATTCCCGATGGCACCAAGGTTGCCCGCGTGCCCACGCCTGCACTGGTCGAGGGCAAGCCCGCCAATGTCGGCATCGGCCGCCAGGCGCTGCAGAAGGTGCTGGGCGACACCGCACAGGAACTGGGCGCGACGATCCGCTTGGGCGTGACGGCGCAGGCCATCGCCGATACGCCCGAGGGCGTGACCGTGACGTTCGCGGACGGCAGCGAGGCCAGCTACGACTTTGTCGTGGGCTGTGACGGGGTCTATTCGCAGACCCGCCAGATGATCCTGCCCGAGGCCGAGAAGCCGGTCTTCACCGGGCAGTCGGTCTGGCGCTACAACCTGCCGCGCCCGGCGGACATGGACGCTCTTCAGGTCTACAATGGACGCACCGGGATCGGTCTCGTGCCCATGAGCGCGGATCTCATGTACATGTTCGTGACCACGCACGAGCCCGACAATCCCCGCTATCCCCGTGAGGGACTGGCCGCTGCGATGCGCGCCAAGCTGGAGGGCACCGCGCCGCAGATCCGCGCGCTGGCCGAGCAGATCACCGACGACGAGGGTGTCGTCTACCGCCCGCTCGAAGGCCATTTCCTCTACGGTCCCTGGTCGAAGGGCAAGGTCGTGCTGCTGGGCGATGCCGTCCACGCGACCACGCCGCACCTGGGGCAGGGCGCAGGGATGGCCATCGAGGATGCGCTCGTGCTGGCCGAGGAAGTGGGCCGCGCGGATACGCCCGAGGAGGCGTTCGAGGCGTACCGTACCCGGCGTTTCGAGCGCTGCCGCTACATCGTCGAGAGTTCGCTTGCGATCTGCAACGGGCAGATCGGCAAGGGCCCGCCCGTCGACAACCAGAAAGCCACGGCCGAGATGTTTGCCGTCGTCGCCGAACCGATCTGAGCCACTTTTCCCTTTCGAATGAGGACCCTTCAATGAGCCGAGTGACCGAAATCCGCTATGTCGGCTATGGCGTCGAGAACTTCGATGCCGAGCGCGCCTTCTACAAGGACGACTGGGGCCTGGTCGAAGTGGACGCGACAGCGGACATGGCCTGGTTCAAGACCCACGGCCATGACGAACACCACGTGGTGCGTCTCCACAAGGCCGAAGAGAACCACATCGAGGTGATCGCCCTGGCCGCCGATACGCGGGCTGACGTGGATGACCTCTTCGCCCGGGTCGAGGCGGCCGGTTGCAAGGTGATCTTCGCGCCGCGCGAGCTCGACGCGCCGGGCGGGGGCTATGGTTTCCGCTTCTTCTCGCCCGACGGCCTGCCCTTCGAGGTCTCCGCCGAGGTCGCGCGCCTTGAAAAGCGCGCGATGGAGCGCTGGGAAGGCATGCCGGTCAAGATCAGCCACATCGTCATGCATTCGCCCGACCACCAGGCGATGGTGAAGTTCTTCTGTGACGTGCTGGGCTTCAAGGTCAGCGACTGGCTGGGCGACTTCATGTGCTTCCTGCGCTGCAACGAGGCACACCATCGGGTTGCGATCCTGCCCGGACCGCCGTGCCTCAACCATGTCGCCTACGATATGCTGACCATCGACGACATGTTCCGGGGCGCCGGCCGTCTCAAGAAGCGCGGCACCGACATCAAGTGGGGGCCGGGACGGCACACGGCAGGCAACAACACGTTCAGCTACTTCGTGACCCCGGGCGGTTTCGTCACCGAATACACCTCCGAACTCGACGAGGTGGATTTCGAGACGCATGAATACGTGGTCCACAAGCCCGAACCGGGCGTCATGGACCAGTGGGGCACGGGGGTCGGCGGTCCGCAGACCATGCCGCACCCCGCGCCCGACGCCAAACTCTTCCAGCCAGCAGAGGTGTGATCAACCGTGGCTCTCTTTGAATATTTCCCCAACTATATCTGGAACCTGTCGGTTTCGATCGCGATGGAATCGGGCGCGCAGATCGGTGAGGTCATCGATATGTGCAAGCCGATCCGCGACGCGGCAAACAGCGGCGCGGATGCCGGTACCCCGCAGTTCATGAAGGCCTGGGCCGAGATGGGCGACAAGCTGCTAGACCTTGCCGCCGAGGACGAGGCCAAGGGGCGCGGTTTCTCCGCCTCGAACAAGCTGGAGCGCGCTTCGCTCTACCTCTTCATCGCCGAACGCATGCAGGGCCATGGCACGCCCGGGCGCAAGGAAACCTTCGCCAAGGCGCGCGAAGCCTTCGAGCGTTCGGCCAAGCTGGGCCGGATCAACCGCGAGCGGGTGGAAATTCCGCTAGAGACCGGCACGATGCCCGCGCTCTTCACCCGCGCGCCCGGCAGCGAGACGACGCCCGCGCCGTGCGTGGTCTATTGCAACGGTCTGGATAGCAACAAGGAGCTGCTCTACTGGAGCCGCTTGCCCGAGGCGCTGGCGCGCCGGGGCATTTCGACCCTGTGCGTCGACCAGCCCGGCTCGGGCGAGGCGCTGCGCCTCCAGGGCCTTCCGGTCGATCCGCACTCGGAAAGCTGGGCCAGCAAGGCGGTCGACTGGCTGGAACAGCAGAGCGAAGTTGATCCCAAGGCGCTCGGCATGACGGGCATTTCGCTGGGCGGCCACTTTGCGCCGCGCGCGGTGGCCTATGAGCCGCGCTTTGCCAGCGGTGCGGTCTGGGGCGCGAACCACAACTGGCGCGAAGTGCAGGACAAGCGCATGGCGCGCGAGGGTGAGAACCCCGTGCCGCACTACTGGGCGCACGTGCACTGGGCCTTCGGGGCCGAGGGCCAGGAGGATTTCCTCGAGAAATCGAAGGACATGAACCTCAATGGCCACATGGACCGCATCAAGGTGCCATTTCTCGTCACCCACGGCGCCAACGACCGTCAGATCAGCCCGGCTTATGCCGATGACCTCTACGACCAGCTGGTCAATTCGCCGCGCCGTGAGAAGGTGATCTTCACCGCGCGCGAGGGCGGGGTCGAGCACGTGGGCGCGGACAACATGGCCTATGGCCGTGACGTCATCGCCGACTGGTTCGCCGAGACTCTGGGCGGGCACACCGCCTGATCCGTTCGCACGCACCGGGCCTCAGGCAAGAGCGGCCCGGTGTGACGGCGGTGCGCCCGGGCCCGCTCTCTCCTCCGCCCGGGCGTTCTCGCCAGCCATTTGTCACAGGGAGCCTGTCCCATGTCGCCTGCCACGCGCTATATCCGCACCGAGACCGCGATCAGCGTCGCGATCAATGCGGTCCTGTCCGCTCTGGCCTTCGTGCTGGTGTTCGGGCTGCGCGGGCCGGTACCGGTCTGGGGGCCAGGCGGGTTGGTCCTTGATGGGCTGCCCCAGGGCTTCATGATCGCGCTGATGAGCACGCTCGTACCCGGAGCCTTGACCGTGCGGCGGCTGCGACGCGGCGCGCTGGCGCCCGATGCCCTGCGTGATGGCGCCCTTGCTGCGCGGCTGCCTGCGAACCTTCTCCTGCGCGCGCTGGTGCTGGCGCTGCTGACGGCGCTGGGCGCGATGGCGATCCTGGTACTTGCTGGCTTTCTCGCGGGCGCGCCGGGCGTTGTGAACTGGAGTCTGGCGCTGTGCGGGAAGGTCCTGCTGGGCGCGCTGCTGGCCGTTCTCGTAACTCCCTTCGCGCTGCGCGCGGCTCTGGCCACGCCGCTGCGCTAGTCGTCGCTTCCTCTCATTTCTTTCCGAACAGGACTGCCGCCATGACCCGACGCTTCATCGACCTCTCGATCACCTTGTGCAACGATGTGGTCTCCGATCCGCCCTTCATGCGGCCCGAGATCACCTACCAGGACCACATGGACACCGCGTCCGAGCTGGATGTCTTCTTCCCCGGCGTCACGGCCGAAGATACGCCCGATGGGGCCGGCTTTGCCGCGTCGGAATGGATCAAGCTCACCACCCACAACGGCACGCACCTCGATGCGCCCTATCATTTCCACCCGACGATGGATGCCCGCGAAGGCGAACCGCGCCGCTCGATGACGATTGACGAAGTGCCGCTCGAATGGTGCTTCCAGTCCGGCGTCAAGCTCGACTTCCGCCACTTTCCCGACGGCTACGTGGTCACGGCGAAGGACGTCGAGGACGAGCTGGCCCGGATCGGGCATGAGCTGAAGCCGCTCGACATCGTGCTGGTCAACACGGCTGCGGGCGCGGCGCTGGGGCAGCCCGACTTCCTCAGCAAGGGCTGCGGCATGGGTTACGAGGCGACCATGTACCTCACCGAGCGTGGGGTGCGCGTCACCGGCACCGACGCCTGGTCCTGGGACGCGCCCTTCAACCACACCGCCGAGAAGGTGAAGGAGACGGGCGATACCTCGCTGATCTGGGAAGGCCACAAGGCCGGGCGGGACATCGGCTACTGCCACCTGGAAAAGATGCACAACCTCGAGGCGCTGCCGCCCCATGGCTTCACCGTCTCGTGCTTCCCCCACAAGATCAAGGGCGCATCGGCGGGCTGGACCCGCGCGGTCGCCATCATCGAGGACGAGGACTGACACCATGCGACTTGCCACTCTTGCCGACGGCACGCCGGACGGATCTCTGGTCCTGGCCTCGCGCGACGGGACGCGGTGCCTGAAGGCGCCGGTTTCCAACCTCCTGACCGCGATCGCGAACTGGGACGTTCTGGAGCCGCAGCTTGCCGCGCTCGCCGAGCGGGTCGAGGCAGGGGAGGGGGAAGCCCTCGATCCCGCGCGGCTGCTCGCGCCCTTGCCGCGCACCTGGCAGTGGCTCGACGGCTCGGCCTTCGGGACCCACGGCCATCTCATGCAGATCGCGTTCGGACTGCCGCCGGTCGAAAGCGAGCGCCCGCTCATGTACCAGGGCATGTCCGACCGCTTCTATGCGGGCAGCGCCGACATTCCCTTCCTCGATGAGGCGGATGGCATCGATTTCGAGGGCGAGTTCGGCGTCATCCTCGACGCCGTGCCGATGGGCGTCACGCCCGAAGAGGCGGCAGGGTACATCAAGCTCGTGGTGCAGATCAACGACTGGTCGCTGCGCGCGATTGCCCCTGCCGAGATGAAGACCGGCTTCGGCTGGGTCCAGGCCAAGCCCGCCTGCTCGATGGCGCCCTTCGCGGTCAGCCCGGATGCGCTGGGGGCGCAGTGGACCGGCACCGGCCGGGTTGCGCTCGATCTGGTCGTCGAACGCAGCGGGCAGCCGTTCGGCCATGCCAATGGCGCAGCGATGGACGTGGGCTTCCCCGAACTCGTGGCGCATGCGGCGCGCACGCGCGATCTGGTCGCGGGCACGATCATCGGATCAGGAACGGTCTCCAGCCCTGACTACGAACAGGTCGGCTCGAGCTGCATCTCCGAGGTCCGCGCGATCGAAATGATCGCCAGCGGCGCGGCCTCGAGCCCGTTCCTCCAGTTCGGGGAAGAAGTCTTCATGGAAGCGCGCACGAGCGACGGCTGGGCGCCGTTCGGCACCATTCGTCAGAAAGTCGTGCCAGCCTGAATTTACAGGCCAATTGAAAGAGTATGGGGAGGGACGGGCGTCCGGAAAGCGTCCAGCCCCGCTTCGCATTGCTCCGCCGGGCCGCTTCACCGCGGCCCGTTCGTGCGGCAACGCGCGGTTACATGCGCCGACCTCGTCGGAGCTGCGTTCTCAGAAAACAATGATGGCTGGGGCGGCAGATGATTGATAGCAGTGCTATTAAATTGATTTAATTGTATAATATTGGAATTTTTTAGGTCGCTTGCCAGTCCGTTCACCACTAGGTCGGAGAGCTGCAGTGGGATTTTTTGAGCCATAGTGCGAAAATGCGGCAAGGCGGTTTCAAGGCGAGGTGAGCGGAGTTTTCGACATCAGTTGGCGCCCTCGGGAAAGGACGAGCCGGCGAACGCCGACAATTGAGATCACTCATGTGCACTTGCCAGTCCAAAACCGCTTGTAGGACGGGGTAGCCTGAAGAAGCCTTTTTCGGTGTCCATCAAACCGGCAGCAGGCCAAAGCTGTCTTGTCGCTGCTCACTTCACCTCGACCTTTGGGAGGGAGGAAATCGGTTCAATCGTGATGTTGCGGAAGAAGGTTTCTGCACCTTCTGATTGAAGCTGAATGTGTCCTTTTGTCAGCGGAGTGCGCGCTTTCGTTTGGCCGTCGATGACGGCCAAATCATGAACCGCAAGCACGGGCACGCCGTTGACGACATGGACCGCCTGATCGCCCAGGACATACAGGTCCAAAGTGTTCCATTGGCCGGTCGGTCGCTCAGCGTCACTCGCCGCTTCAACGTTGTAAGTGGGTAGGCCGACTTCCGCTAGTGCACCGCCGACCTGATATCGACGGTAGGGATAAAGCGTAAGATCAGCATCGTGCCCGATGTAGCTGCGAATTCCGGTGCTTTGCCCCACCTGCACAGCCATGCCTACCGAACCACGCATAATCTCAAATTCGACCGCAGGCATCCATGTGCCGAATACCGATCCTAACTTGCCGTATGAATGGTACAGAAGTCCGTTGTTCTCCGGCATGTCCTGCCGGGGAGCGTATTTCTTGTTACCCCATTTATATTGCATTCTAAGGTGGTAATTACCGTAGACCCCTTTGTGCACGAGCGCGCCCCACAATTTTCCTTCTACGTAAAGTGCAGGTTTCCCGTCCTCTTGGACGACCCGGAAAGTACTTGCACCTTCGCTGGTGTTCTTCCCGATGGCGCGCTCGGTGGTCTGGTGGTAGGTCAAGGCAGGATCTCGATATCCGATCCACTTGTCCCAGCCACTTAAGTCCGTGCCATTGAAAAGCGCGATGGCCGGTCCCGAGGGCTCTGGAATGTCAGTCAGGACCAGTGTCTGCTTCGTGTAAGGCGGATCAGAAGCGATGGCAGCCGCATCAGATATCTGAGCGCCTGCACTTGCGCAGGTCATAGCGGCTGTCACAGCAACAGAAAACGTCGAGACGACTAATGCGCGCATGTTGAATCCTTTTTCACGCAAAAACCTATGGCGCGGGTCCGTGCTATGCCGCGATGCGAAGAAATGTACATTGTGCCTGCTATTTCGTCGCCACGGATTCGCTTCGTTCAGAAGTCGTGGCCGGGGCGCGGAACGCGACATGAAACAGGATTGCGATCACACCCGCTGCGATCGCGGGATAGATCCAGAAGGCGTGCCAGTCGGCAATCGTCGGGTCTTTAGGCATGGCGGCATAAAGTAGCCCGCCAATCTGCGAGCCAAGCAACATGCCAAGCCCATAAGTGAAGAGCGTGAGCATGCCTTGCGCCTGCGCCTCTAGCTGGCGCGGAGCGGCCAGCGTGCTGGTATAGATCGCGCCAGCCACGAAGAAGAAATCGTAGCACACGCCATGCAGGGCAACGCCCAGATAGATCGCCCAAGCCGCACCATGGGCGTCGGCCAGCGCAAAGAGGGCATAGCGCAGGGCCCAAGCCACCATGCCCACCAGCAGGAGGGGCTTTACGCCGAAGCGGCGGTAGAGCCAGGGCATGCTGAACATGAAGACCAACTCGGACATCTGGCCCAATGCCAGCACTCCGCTGGCATTGGCAAAGCCGATCGAGCCGATGAAAGCAGACGTATACGCGTAGTACATCGCCAGCGGGATCGAGATCAGCGTCGCGCAGGTCACGAAGACGAGAAACGAGCGGTCTTTCATCAAGGCAAAGGCGTCAACGCAGAACAAAGTGCGCAGCAAGCCTTGCTCCCCCGGATCGTCGCGCGAGACCGATGGCAGGGTAAAGCCGTAGATGCCCAGCAGCAGCGAGGCCGCTGCCGCGATCTGGAAGATAGCCGGGCTTGCCGAAAGCGCACTCCAGCCCACGATCAGCCCGGCTGCAATCCAGCCCAGCGTACCGAAGGCGCGCACGAACGGGAAGCGATCCACGCGCGTACCCAGCGCCTTGAGGGCGAGATTGTTGGCAAGGCCGACAGTGGGCATGTAGAGCATCAGATAGGCAAACAGCATGCCTACGAATGCTCCACCGGTCGCTGGCGTGATCTGCGCCGGCAGCAGGAGCAGCAGTCCGCCACCCAGCAAGTGCAGCACGCCAAGCAGAAGGCGTGGCGGCAGGTAGCGGACCGCGACCATTCCGAATACGAAGGAGCCAAGGATCGATGCGATCGGCCCCACCGAAAAAGCGTCGGCGATCAGTGCCCCAAGGCTCAAGGTTTGCATGACAAGGCCGAGCGTCACCGACCAGGCGCCCCAGACGAAGAACTGAAGGAACATCAGGATCGAGAGACGCGGCGTCGCGGCAAAGGCCGCCGCCCGTGGGAGGGAGTTTGCCGGGTGCTCGGAAGCTTCGCTTCTCGGTGCAACAGTCGTAGCCGTCATGGAAAATAGACTCTGTATCAGGCTGGCAATGACGCCAGATAGCGCTGGCTGGCGGCAATCATCGGAAGCGGCCCCCCGATGTAGGGCGGTTCCTGTTCGACGTAGAACTCACGCACGCCATCGGCATAGGCGGCCGGGAGGATGGCTTTCCAGTCGATCATCCCCGCCCCCACGCTGGTGGGATCCTGCTTCAGCTCGAAATTGGGCTGGGTCGAGGGCTTGATGTCCTTGACGTGGATCTGGCGGAAGCGGCCGGGGTGGTGGCGCAGCAGGGTGAGCGGATTGTGCCCTGCCGCCGTGACCCAGCCTGCGTCCATCTCGAATGTGACGAGGTGCGGGTCGGTGCCGTGAAGCAGGATGTCGAAGCCGCAGGTATCGCCGAGCGGCGCGAATTCGAAGTTGTGGTTGTGGTAAGCGAAGCCCAGCCCCAATTCGGCGAAGATGCGGGCTTTGGCATTGATGTAATCGGCGGTGCGCTTCCAATCGTCCGCGGTCATCGCGCGTCCGGCGGCAACGAAGGTTTCGAAGGACGATGGTGCTGAAGTGGCGCTGGCAGGCAGCGGGAAGATCGGCATGACCACTGTCTTCACGCCAAGGACATGCAGTGCTTCTGCGAGCGGTCCGGGTTCGCTTGCGAGCGAAGGGTTTTCGTCAAGGGCCTGCGTCGGAATATGGGCGCTGCGGCAGATGAGGTCTGCCTTGTCCAGCGCGGCACGGAACTGCCCGGCGCTGCGCTTGTGGAACCCTGCGATCTCGACCGTGCGGTAACCCATCCCGGCGATCTGCGCCAAGGTTCCCTCGAAATCCTCATTGAGCAGGGCATCGACCGTATAGAGCTGAACGCCGATGGGCAGATCGTGCATGGCGAAGAACCCCTTTGCAGATGCGCGCGACAGGACCGGCCTCGCCACCGAGGTCATGGCGGCAAGGCCAACTGCACCCAGTACGGCGCGCCGGTTCAGGCGGGTATCGATCATCTTCCTCTCTCCTTCGCGGGCTTGGCGCAGATCATTTTTGTACTTGTCCCGCTGGCCTAGCGATCGAGCCCGAGGATGTGCCGGTTGGCAGTCTCATCGAATCCGGTGCCAACGAAATCATCGAATGCGTGGGGCGTTACGCGGATGATGTGGTCGCGGATGAAGGGCGCGCCTTCGCGGGCGCCGTCCTCAGGATGCTTGAGCGCGCATTCCCATTCGAGCACGGCCCAACCCGTAAAATCGTAGGCCGCCATCTTCGCAAAAATGGCCTTGAAATCGACCTGTCCATCGCCGAGCGAGCGGAACCGGCCCGGCCGGTCGACCCAGTTCTGATAGCCGCCATAAACGCCCGAACGTCCGTTGGGATGGAACTCGGCATCCTTGACGTGGAAGCACTTTACCCGCTCGTTGTAGATGTCGAGAAAGGCCAGATAGTCGAGCTGTTGCAGAACGAAGTGGCTGGGGTCGTAGAGGATGGAAGCGCGCGGATGCGACCCGACCTCCTCGAGAAAACGTTCGAAGGTGGCCCCATCATGCAGGTCCTCGCCGGGGTGCAGCTCGTAGGCAAGGTCGACGCCGTTGTCCTCGAATACATCGAGGATCGGGCGCCAGCGCCGGCCCAGTTCGGCGAAGGCTTCCTCGACGAGCCCGGCAGGCCGCTGCGGCCAGGGATAGACATAGGGCCAGGCAAGCGCGCCGGAGAAGCTGGCGTGGGCATCGAGCCCGAGGTTGCGGCTTGCGCGCGCGGCGAGCTTCACTTGCTCGATCGCCCAATCCTGCCGTGAGGCAGGATTGCCGCGCACGTGCGGAGCGGCAAAGCCGTCGAACAGGCTGTCGTAGGCTGGGTGGACCGCGACGAGCTGGCCTTGCAGATGGGTGGAGAGTTCCGTCGGCTCGATGCCGTGAACGGCCAGACGGCCCCGCAGGTCGTCACAGTAGTCCTTGCTCTGCGCCGCCAGATCAAGATCGATCAGGCGCGGATCGCACGGGATTTGGATGCCCTTGTAGCCAAGTCCCCCAGCCCATTGCGCAAGACTGTCGAGCGTATCGAAGGGCGCTTCGCTGCCCATGAACTGGGCGAGGAAGATCGCCGGTCCCTTGATCGTCTTCATGCCGTCTTCTCCACGAAGGGCAGCCAGCGCCGCTCGGCATCCGAGGCGATGGCGCGTTCGATGAATTCGAGCGAACGCAGGCCTTCGTCTGCGCCGGGAACTTCGGTGGCGGGAGCGCCGGTGCGGATCGCCTGCGCGAAATCGGTATAGATGTTTGCGAATGCCTCGACGAAGCCTTCGGGGTGGCCGACCGGCAGGCGCGTGGCGGCCAGCGAGGTGGGGGACAGCGACGCCGCGCCGGCGAAGACGATCTCGACCCGGTCGTCTGGGGTGAGGATGCGCAGTTCGCCCGGCGCCGCATGCGACCATTCGAGGCTGGCGCGTTCACCATAGATGCGAAGGCGCAGGCCATTGCGCTCGCCCGGGCACGCCTGCGAGGCGATCAGCACGCCCGGAACTCCTCCTTCTAGGCGCAGCAGTACGTTGCAGTCATCGTCGAGCGTTCGGCCGGGGACGAGGCGAGGCAAGTCTGCGCACAGTTCCTCGACACGCAAGCCGCTGACGTGTTCGAGCAGCTGGAAGGCATGAACGCCGATGTCGCCTATGCAGCCGCCCTTGCCAGCGCGTTCGGGATCGATGCGCCATGCCGCCTGTACATTGCTTTCGTCGGTAGGTTGCCAGAGCCAGCCCTGCGGATATTCGACCACGACCTTGCGCACTGCCCCGAGCACGCCCGCAGCGACCCGCGCGCGGGCTTCGCGGATCATGGGATAGCCGGTGTAGGTGTAGGTGAGGGCGAAGGCGCGTCCGGCTGCTTCCACTTGCGTCGCCAGCTGGCGGGCCTGTTCAAGCGTAGCGGTCATCGGCTTGTCGCAGATCACGTGAAGCCCTGCATCGAGCGCCGCGCGCGCAATCGGGAAGTGGCTGTCGTTGGGCGTGGCGATGGCGACCGCTTCGATGCCGTCCTCGCGACCCGCTTCGGCGCGGAACATGTCCTCGTGGCTGGCGTAGGCGCGCTCGGGGTCGACACCCCAGAGGAACGCCTGCTCGCGCGATTTCTCTAGTGTTCGGCTGAAAACGCCAGCAACCAGATCGAAACGGTTGTCGCGCTGGGCCGCGGCCTGGTGTACCGCACCGATGAACGAACCGCGCCCCCCTCCCAGTAGGGCAAGGCGAACAGGGCGTTGGGCGGCAGGCATCATCTGGTCCGATCTCCCGGTGGCCAGTCTCATAGGAGGCGGCCGCGTTATAATGTGGCATGGGCCCAGTGAGGGCTCGTTCTGAAACCGGTTTCAAACACGATTTTGTGCAGGAGGCAAGTCCCTTGTGCGGCCCGGTGCGAGCAGGCAAAGGGAACGGTATGGCTACGATCCGAGATGTCGCGCGCGAGGCGGGTGTGTCCCCGGCAACGGTTTCGCGCGTGCTGGCTCGCCCCGAGGTTGTCACACCAGACCTGCGCGAGCAGGTGTTGCAGGTGATCGAGCGGCTTGGCTATGCGCCGCATCCGATTGCTGCGAGCCTGAAGACCCGGCGGACGGGCAAGATCCTTGTCACCGTTCCCGATATCTCCAATCCATTCTTCGCCAAGGTGATACGTGGCATCGAAGGGGGGGCGGTGGCTGCGGGCTACGCGGTTGTGCTGGGCGACACGCGCGATCTTCCCGAACGCGAGGAGCTTTTCGGGCTCATGCTCAAGCGCGGGGAAGTTGATGGCCTGATCTTTCTCGGACATCGCCTGCCCAAGGTGATCGCGGCGCTGGTGCAGGAGGCGGGCGGGCAGGCGCCGGTGGTCAACGCCTGTGAATTCAACAGCGAACTTAGTGTTTCAAGCGCGCATATCGACAATCGGGCGGCTGCAAAGGCGGCCATGGACGCGCTCTATGCCGCAGGCCACCGCCATGTCGCCGTACTGAGCGGACCGGCGCAGAGCCCGCTCACCCGCGAGCGTCTCGGCGGAGCGCGGGCCAGCGCACAGCGCCATGGCGCGCTGGCCGAGTTGCAGTTGCTGGAGGGCGATTTCTCGCTGGCCTCCGGGCATGCCCGCATGCACGAACTCCTGCAAACGCAGAGCAAGGCGACCGGAATCTTCTGCCACAACGACGAGATGGCGATCGGCGCCCTGGCTGCGCTGCGTGAATGGGGCCTTTCCTGTCCTGATGACGTATCCGTAGTCGGTTTCGACGATATTGAGATGGCCAGCTATGTGAATCCGGCACTCACCACGATCAGACAACCGATGGAACAGATCGGCCAGGAAGCTGCGCAGTTGCTTCTCGATACAATACGGAATCGAGATGCGCCGCCACGGCGAGTCAGGCTGTCTTGGGAACTGATAGCGCGTGGTTCACTCGGGCGGGCGGCCAAATGAGTCCACTTATGCTTTTTATATGTACAGGGAGATAAGCGGTCGGTCCCATTTTAGGTTGTAAAAAGCCTTTTAATGATGTGGCACGCTCTCCTGTGTGGATCCTTCCTGGCAGTCCCATCAATGCCGTCGGGAGCGGTCACATCATCAAAGCCAGATTGAAGCTCAAACGGAATTATCTGTCTCTTCGGCTACAGCCGTTTGGCGATACCGATCGCGACTTGCAAACCGAAACGTCGCAATGAATGCAGCGAAGGCCGGGGACATATTGCGTCTACTGGGATAGAAAAGGTGGTAGCCTTGAAAGGTCGGGCACCAGTCTGCCAAGACCTCTCTGAGGCGCCCCCGGTCGATGTACCGCTGAACAAAATTTTGCGGTGCGTAGATCAGTCCGGATCCATCGATTGCAGCATCTATGGCAGGCACGAGGTTGTTGAACGTTAACTGGCCCTCGACACGAACACTGAATTCCCGCTTCTTCTTCTGGAATTCCCATGCGTAGATTGCCCCGGACGTGGGCAGCCGCAGGTTGATGCACTGATGGCTGGTCAGATCTTGCGGGGTCACCGGTAACGGGTTTTTGTCGAGATATTCTGGCGAGCCGACAACTGTGTACTGAATGTCGGAACTAACTCGCACCGCCACCATGTCTTTAGCAATGGCCTCACCCAACCGAACACCCGCATCGAACTGATCCTCGACAATGTTCGTCAGCCCATTATCGACGATGAGCTCGACATTGATATCGGGATAATCAAGCAGAAACTGCGGCATGCGCTGGCGAAAGACGAGATCAATCGCATCGTCCGGGCAGACGATACGCAAGCTGCCCGCTGGGGTGTTTCTCAGTGACCCGAGGGCGGCGACCTCATCTGCAATGCCCTGAAAGTGAGGTTCGATCCCCTTGATGAGGCGCTCACCGGCCGCCGTGGGGGCTACATCCCGTGTCGTGCGGGACAAAAGCTGTATTCCAAGGCGCTGCTCAAGCGCCCGTATCGTATGGCTAAGAGCCGATCGCGAAACGCCCAGGTTCGCGGCTGCGCGCGTGAAGCTACGCTCCCGCGCGACCTCGATGAGCGCTCGCATATCGCTGAATTCGTCCCGTCTCATTGGTGAACCTCATTCACTACTAGATGCAGATTAGACCATCTAGTCGCTACGGGCCACCCCGAGTTATCTCTAGGCTCAAAGATGGAATGAGCAGCGCCAGGACGATATGAAAACAGATAAGACCAATGCGGATCAGAGCGAACCGACCCCTTGGGCTGCAATAGCAAGCCTTTCGCTTCTCGCGTTCCTGCTGGTCGGGTTGGAATTCATGCCTGCCAGCTTGCTCACGTCCATCGCCAGGGACCTCGCGATCTCCGAAGGGCAGGCAGGGTTATCAATCGTCGTTTCGGGGGCGTTTGCGATCACGACGAGCCTGCTTGGGAATGCTCTCTCCGCACGCCTCGACCGGCGCCTCGTTGTCCTGATGTACGCCTGCGTACTCACCGTTTCGAGCTTGATTGTTGCTGTCGCACCAAACTTTCCAGTCTTTCTCATCGGACGGGCGCTGGTAGGCATGGCGATCGGAGGGTTCTGGTCCCTTTCGACGGCAATTGCCGCCAGACTGGCCCGCGAAAGCGACGTTTCCAAAGCCATCGCGCTACTACAAGCCGGCACAGCTTCAGCGCTTGTCGTTGCAGCGCCGATTGGCAGCTTTCTTGATACCCTAATCGGATGGCGAGCAACATTTCTGGTAACGGTACCCATCGGCATGGCGGCGATTGCCTGGCAGCTGGCTGTCCTTCCTCCGATGCCTCCGATGGCGACTGCTTCTGCTTCAGTCGGTGAGATGTTTCGACTGCTGCGTAAGCGTGATTTCGCGACCGGTATGGCGGCGATCGCCTTGTCCTTCATCGGTCAGAACGCGCTCTCAATCTATCTGCGGCCGTTCCTCGAAACCGTCACAGGCTTCCACGCCGGGGCCGTCTCACTTGCCCTGCTTGTTCTCGGGCTTGGCGGCCTGGCCGGGCTGAGCTTGATCGGTCGGGTGCTGCGCTACAGCCTCAATGCCGTGCTGATCGGTCTGCCAATCGCGCTTGCCGTGCTTGCGGTTCTGATGATCACCTTTGGAAGCGTCGGGTCAATGACGATCGTCTTGCTACTCCTCTGGGGGCTGCTCACGACCCCGCTGATTGTTGCCTGGAACACCTGGATGGCGAGCACGATTCCCGACGAGCTTGAAGCTGGTGGCGGGCTTCAGGTCGCGCTCATCCAATGTGCGATCGCAGGCGGCGCTTCCGCCGGAGGCATGCTGATTGATCATGTCGGGCTGTGGAGCGCCTTCTCGCTCGCCGCTGTCCTGCTGCTGGGCTCAGCCCTTTTCGCTGCAGTCACCGTTCTTGGCCGACCGCATACCTCCACAAATTCTCTGAAAACAGGAGTCCAAAATGTCTGATGGAATCGCAAATAAAGTCGTCGTCATCACCGGCGCGAGCAGTGGCTTAGGAGAAGCCTCCGCCCGTCATCTGGCCGCCAAGGGCGCACGGGTCGTTTTGGGCGCCCGCCGTTCGGACCGAATTACCGCTTTGGCGAAGGAACTGACCGACGCAGGTCACGAAGCGATCGCTGTCACGACCGACGTCACCGACAAGGAACAGGTCAAGACACTGGTCGATAGGGCTGTGGAGGCCTTCGGCCGCATCGACGTGATGCTCAACAATGCCGGGCTAATGCAATTGGCACCGCTTGAGAAGCTGCAGACCGGCGAGTGGGACCGAATGATCGACATCAACGTGAAGGGTGTTCTTTACGGCGTTGCGGCTGCAATACCGCATATGAAAGCGCAGAAGTCCGGCCACATCATCAATGTGTCCTCGGTCTATGGCCATGTCGTCGACTACAACGCCGTCGTCTATTGCGCGACCAAGTTTGCGGTGCGCGCACTGACCGAAGGGCTGCGCAAAGAGCTCAAGCCCTACAACGTGCGCACGACGGTCATTTCGCCGGGGGCGGTCAACACTGAACTCGCCACCCATATCAGCGATGCCGACATCAGGAGCAGCGTCCAGGACTTTGCGAGCCAGAACGGCGTCGAGCCCGACACCTTCGCGCGCGCCGTTGCCTTCGCGATCAACGAGCCGGCCAACGTGGACATCAACGAAATCCTGTTCAGGCCGATCAACCAGCCCGTTTGAAAGGCTTCGAACGTGAGCATCGAAACAAACGATGAGGAAGCCGCGGCAACTGGCGCGATGGTGTCGACAGGTCGGCGGCAGTTCCTGACATCGGCCGCAGCGACTGTCGCCGCGGCTGCCATTCCCTCTGCTGTATCTTGGGCAAGGCCTGCCGCTGCCCAAGACACCCGAATGCCCCGAGGACAAAGCGCCATGAAGACCCGTAAGCTCGGTGCCCTGGAAGTCTCCGAAATCGGCTTCGGAGACATGGAGCTGACTCCTGGTCCTTATGGACTGGGGATTGAGCGACCTGAAGGGTTGAGGGTCATCCGCGACGCCTACGAGCAAGGCGTCAGGTTTTTCGATACTGCGGAGGTCTACGGTCCCTACCTCAACGAGGAACTTGTCGGCGAAGCGCTCGCGCCGGTTCGCGACCAGGTGAAGATCGCTACCAAGTTCGGCTTCGCGATCGACGGGACCAACCGCCTGGACAGTCGGCCCGAGCGCATTCGTCGCGTTGTCGAGGAATCGCTCAAGCGCCTGCGAACCGACCGTATCGATCTCTTCTACCAGCACCGCGTCGATCCCAGCGTGCCGATCGAGGATGTGGCAGGCACGGTCAAGGACTTGATCCAGCAGGGCAAGGTGCTGCATTTTGGGCTTTCGGAACCGAGCGCGACTACTCTACGCCGGGCGCACGCGGTGCAGCCGGTGACGGCGGTCCAGACCGAATATTCGATCATCGAGCGCAGCGTGGAACGAAACGGCGTCCTCGACACCTGCGAGGAGTTGGGGGTCGGGTTCGTGCCGTGGGGGCCGCTGGGACAAGGCTTCCTTTCGGGCAGGATGGACGTGAACGTTCAGTCGACCATGGATCAAGAGAATGATCTGCGCGCCCATTTCCCGCGCTTCTCGCCGATGGTGATGCAGAACAATCAGCCGATCATTGCGTTTCTTGCGAAGTTCGGGGCCGCGTGGGGCGCCACTCCGGCCCAGATGGCGCTGGCGTGGCTGATGGCGCGCAAACCCTGGATCGTGCCCATCCCCGGCACCACAAAGATCGACCACCTCCGCGAGAACCTGGGCGCCGTCAGGATCGAACTGACGCCGACCGACCTTCGCGAACTTGAGACCGGACTGGCGCGGCTCGAGATCTATGGAGGACGCATGGACGCCAATCAGATGGCGCAAATCGGTCAGGACTGAGCGCCGGGCCCTATGTCTGGCCCGCGGCCGCAGGTCCTCACTTCAGAAGATCAAAGGATGTATTTGCCATGGCACGCATTTTTGTCACCGGATCGTCCACTGGCCTTGGGCTGCTGGCTGGAAAGGCCCTGCTTGCGGACGGGCATGACGTGATCTTTCATGCCCGCAGTCCGTCACGGGCCGATGACTTGCGGCGCGACGCAGGCCGCGATGTGAAGATCGTGACAGGAGACGTCAGCACGATCTCCGGCGCGCTCGACATCGCGGATCAGGTCAATGGGATCGGTGCGCCGGATGCGGTGATCCACAATGCAGGGTTGGGCGCCGACACGAGGCTGTCGCTGACCGTCGATGGCATCCCAGATCTGTTCGGGGTCAACGTACTTGCGCCCTATATTCTGACGGCGAAGATGCCGGCACCATCAAGGATGGTCTATCTCAGCTCTGATATGCACTTCGTGTCGCCCGAACTGGATGACATGCTGTGGCGCCGGCGCAGCTGGAGCGGCTATGCGGCCTATTCCGAAAGCAAGTTCTATGTGACCGCACTGGCCTTCGCAGTAGCGCGGCTTCGTCCCGATGCCCATTCGAATGCTGTCGATCCTGGGTGGGTGCCCACTCGCATGGGTGGCCGGCAAGCGCCAGACGATCTGGAACAGGGCGCGACCACACAGGCGACACTGGCGTCGGGTGGAGATGCCAGGCTGGCAAAGCTGACCGGCCAGTTCCTCTACCATATGGGTGTACGCGAGCCAGAGCGCGAAACGCGCGACATCGAGATCCAGAAACGCCTGATCGACCTGTGCCAGGATCTGTCCGGGATTGGCCTTTAGGCTCGCAACAACGACGAGCTGTCGCCGTGCCTGCTGCAAGCGTGGGCTTGCCGAACCCCGCCGACGGTTGCCCTCAATCTCAAACCCATCACTGACAAATTGGAAAGAAGACCATGATCAAAGACAAAGTCGTCATCATAACCGGGGCATCGTCGGGCATCGGCGAAGCTACCGCCAAACTTCTGGCCAGCAAGGGTGCCAAGGTTGTTCTGGGCGCGCGACGCGCCGACAAGCTCAAGCTCATCGCGGACGAGATCACGCGTGCTGGCGGCCAGGCGGTCTTTCAGGAACTCGACGTTACCCAGCAGGCGGAAAATGACGCCATCGTCAAGCTCGCCAAGGACACTTTTGGCCGCTTGGACGTCATCTTCCTTAACGCAGGCGTCATGCCCAACGCGCCTCTTTCGGCGATGCGGACCGATGACTGGCACCAGATGGTCGACATCAACATCAAGGGCGTTCTGAACGGCGTCGCCGCCGTCCTGCCAAGCTTCATCGAACAAAAGGCTGGGCATGTCGTTGCAACATCTTCCGTCGCCGGCCTGAAAGCCTATCCAAACGGAGCGGTCTACGGCGGGACAAAATGGTTCGTGAAGGACTTCATGGAAGTGCTTCGTATGGAATCGGCCATGGAAGGTACCAACATTCGCACGGCGACAATCTATCCGGCCGCCATCAGCACTGAACTGCTGAACGCCATCGGCGACAAGGAAACCTCCGAGGCCATGCACGGCATCTACAACCAGTATGGGATTCCGGCTGAGCGGGTCGCCAACGTCGTGGCGATCGCCATCGATCAACCGGAAGATACGACGATCAACGAGTTTACCGTGGGGCCGGCAAACCAGCCCTGGTAAGAAGCAACTTGTTACAAGCTGTGCCAGCGGCGAAATCTGACGCTGCTGGCACAGCTTCATTCTTCATCGCAATCCGCAGGTCGGTCCTTTCTAAATCAAAGGTGGGCCCTCGAAGGCGCTTCCGTCAGATTTGACCCATTGCTAGCAACTGGAATGTTCGATGATTAAATCTGTATGCATTGCTGCGGCTCTGGTCAGCACGTCCTATTGTTCGAACGTTTTGGCTGCAGAGAAGCCACAGTCCGAGGTGCATTACGTTGCCCTGGGCAGTTCGTATGCTGCGGGCATCGGCTTAGGCGACAAAGTTGCGAATTCGCCACCAGTATGCATGCGCGGGGAAGGCAGCTATCCTCGCGTTCTCGCTCAGAAGATCGAAGCCACACTTACCGATGCAAGCTGTTCTGGCAGCACGGCGAAGCAAATTCTTGATGAGAGCCAGACAGGCCTTGAGCCGCAAATTCAGGCGGTGACCAAGGACACCGATCTCGTCACTATCACCGTGGGTGGAAATGACCTTGGCTACGTCGGCGATATGATGCGTGCGACTGGTTTGTTCGGAGGCTTGAAGGGGCCACTACAGTCTGCAGAGGCGCGCCCCTACACGGAACTGCGAAAAACGATCGTTGCTGTTCTGCAAGAGGTGCGTAAGCGGGCGCCCAGATCCAGAATTTTCCTGGTGACCTATCCTGACGTCCTGCCCGAAAGCGGGACTTGTGAACGCCTTGGCCTCAACGCTGATGAGGCTGATACATTTCGCGCCATCGCCAAGCAGCTCGCGGCCACGACGCGCTCGGCGGCACGTGAAGTTCGAGGCACGCAGTTCATTGACGCAGCCCGTCAATCGAAAGGGCACGATGCCTGCTCCGCACAACCGTGGACAACGGGGAGCCATCCAAATGAAGGCTTTGCGTTTCACCCCACTCAGGCGGGAGCGCAGGCAGTCGCTGCGATGATTGAAAAATCGATGGGTTACGCCAAACCGTGAGCTTACCCGTTCCGGGCGACCTTCTCATCGGGATTTGCGCAATTGCCACTCCAGGTTGTTCCGAACCGCAGGCCAATCTCCGGACGTGACACTATAAACGCATGTGTCCCTGATCGAGCCATCGGCCATGCGCATATGATTGCGCAGCACGCCATCCAATTTCGCGCCAAGCCTTTCAATCGCACGGCGGCTCGCATGGTTCATGAAATGGGTGCGAAGTTCGACGGCCAAACAATCAAGTTGATCGAAGGCGTGAGCCAACATCAACAACTTGGCTTCGGTGTTGAGGGCTGTCTTTTGTACCCTTGCCGCATACCAGGTGGAGCCAATCTCGACCCGTGGTGCTGCAGCGTCGATGTTCATAAATGACGTCATTCCCACCGGGACGCCCTGCGCATCCATGACGGTGAAAGGATGCATTGTGCCTTTCGCCTGAAGATCCAGGCGGCGGGCGATCTCAGTGTCCATTTCCTCAGGTGAGGGGACGATCGTATACCACAGCCGCCAAAGTTCACCGTCCTGAACTGCCTCAGTCAGCGCGGGCCCATGCTCGGGGGAGAGCTGCACGAGTTCAACATGCCTGCCGTGGAGTTCGGTAAAGTCGAGAGTCATAGAAGGCCTATAGTTTCAGAAAGTTCCACAGGGGATTGTCAGGGTCAGCCAGCAACTTCGCCGTCAACCCGAATGACATTATGACCAGCAGGGGACGCACTCCGCGTCCGCCAAACCGCAGCGCAATCCATGCACCTATCTGATTGCCCGCGACGTTGGCCAGAGCCATCGAAAGACCCAGTATCCATAGGACCTTGCCGCCAGCAATCATGGCCAGAAGACCTGCAAAATTCGTTGCAAAATTGACGAACTTCGCATTGGCGATGGCGCGCACCAGACCTAGCCCGCCTAAAGCTACAAGGCTCGTCGTGATGAATGAGCCCGTTCCCGGACCAAAGAAGCCGTCATAGAACCCTATCCCTGTGCAAACCACTGTTAAGCCTGCTCGGCCGAGCCGCGAATGACGATCCTCTTCGCCCATTTTGGGTGCGAGCAGGAAATAGAATCCCATGGCAATGAGAAGCAGCGGAACGACAAGTTCCAGAAAGTCTGCCTTGACGTGCTGGACAGCAGTGGCCCCCAAAACCGCCCCGGCAAAGGCACCAGCGGCAGGGACTGCGAAAGCACGGAAATCGACGCGCCCCGCCCGCATGAAGCGGGCGACAGCCGAGCCCGTTCCGATCGTACTTTGAAGCTTGTTGGTAGCAAGTGCGGAGACCGGAGGAATTCCAGCAGCCATCAATGCCGGAATCGTGAGAAGCCCCCCGCCCCCCGCAAGGGCGTCGATCCCTCCCGCCAGGAAGGCCACGAACAGCAATAGCGCAAACACGTCTGATGCGATTTCCATGGGACAGATCAGCTCTTGCGCTTGGCCGATGGGGCCTTCCGGTGAGGAATGCTGGCGCCGTGCACTTCCCACCACAAAGTAAGTTCGTGCATCATTGGCCCCAGGCCGCGTGCCTTGTCCGTCATCGCATATTCCACTCTGGGCGGCACTTCAGCGAAGACGGTGCGCGAGACAAGGCCATCTGCCTCCAATTCCCGAAGCTGATTGGTCAGCATGTGCTGCGTGACCCCTGGAATGGCTTTGCGCAATTCGCCGAACCGATGCACTCGCCCATTCAGAAGCCACATGATCTCAAGCTTCCATTTACCCGAGAGCATGGAAAATGCACGACGCATCTCCTCATGCATATTAGTCTCATTACTGCTGTTGGTCTTCTTTTCCATACTAACCTACAGAAATTCATCCTTCTTGAAGAGGCTACTGCTAGCTGACATTTCCTGTGCGTGGAAGTCGCGAAGGGCGATTCTGGTCGATCAAAGAAGGAACAGGTATGGGCCGCATTGACGGTAAGACTGCAATTGTCACTGGCGCCACGCGCGGGATTGGTCGTGCAATCGCCAAGCTCTTCGCAGCAGAAGGGGCAAACGTCGCGATTCTCTCTCGCACAGCTGCTAACATCGAAAGCGTAGTCGACGAGATCACTGCTGATGGCGGTGTAGCACTGGGTGCTCCATGTGACGTCAGCGATCGGGTGCAGATCGATTCGGCCGTATCTAGAGTCGTGGAGGAATTTGGCGGGATCGACATCCTGGTGAACAATGCCTTCGATCCAACGGTTCCGTATTCGAGCATTCTCGAACTCTCGACCGAGCAACTCCAGCGCAATCTGGAAATGGGACCGATCGCCTACCTCAATTTTATGCAGGCGGCGCATCCCTATTTGAAAGTGAGCGAGCAGGCCCGGATCATCAATTTCGGTTCCATGGCGGGTGTAATCGGTCTGGCTTCCATGGGCCCTTACAACATGGCCAAGGAGGCTGTTCGCGCACTCACACGTACGGCAGCGCGTGAATGGGCCGCTGACGGCATTACGGTCAACAACCTACTTCCCATAGCCGAAACCTGGGGACCCGAAGTCGAAGTACCCGCCCCGACGAGTGCCCTAGCCCGGTTCGGGCAACCCGCAGATGATATCGCGCCCGTTGCACTGTTCCTTGCGAGCACAGACTCCCAGTTCATAACCGGCAGCAGCCTTACCCCAGATGGCGGTGCGATGATCGACGCAGCGCGCTGAGCAGGAAGTCCTGTGGCTGGTCGAGAGGCATTTCGTAAATTTGATTGACAATATATCTCGACCAGCCATTCAACTGGCAGTGGTTAGGCCTCGTACATGGCAACTCGCCGGGCCATGTTATCTATTTCGTCACGCTTTCAGGATGTTCTCATTAGCCTGACCTGCCTTGTTCGCGAGGCAGCCGGATCGCGTCGGACCGTCTTTGAACCGGCGACTTTGAGGACCCGCAAGCGTAAGGTGGCAAACTCTTGCGTGACCAGTGGTGCGTCAGTGTGCAGGACGAGCTGCATCTGGTCGGCCGTGGCCGAGCGGCACGAAGTAGTGGCGCTGGCGAGTTGACTCTTGTGCATTTTGATCAGGTTTTCAGCCCGACCGCGCGCGCAACAGAGCGTTTGATAGATGTGCTCGGCCAACCCTTCAGAACACGCCCGGTAAATCTGGCGGGCTAAGGGCTCACTAGCCCTCTACCCACGATTTCACGCATGATTTCACTGCTCCCGCCATAAATACGACGGACGCGGGCGTCTCGCCAGATTCTCGCAATCGGGTATTCATTCATGTAACCGGCGCCGCCATGCGCTTGCAGGGCCTTGTCGCAGACACGCCATTGCATCTCGCTGTGCCAGAGCTTTGCGGCAGCAGCCTCCTCGTTGGTCAGCCGGCCAGCGAGATGGCGGTGGACCAGCCAGTCCAGATGTGCCCATCCCACCTGAAGCTGGGCGGCGATGTCGGCCATCACGAAGCGGGTGTTCTGGAAGTCGAGAATGCTCTGGCCGAAGGCCTTGCGTTCGCGGGTGAAGGCAAGGGCCTCGTCGAAGGCACGCTGCGCGCCAGCCTGCGCGGAGATGGCGATGCTCAGGCGTTCCTGTGGCAATTCGCCGAAGAGATGCGCCATGGCGGCATTCTCCTCGCCCACGAGGTTCTCGACCGGAACGCGTACGTTCGCGAAGGCGAGTTCGGAGGTGTCCGCCATCCAGTGCCCGATCTTGTCGAGATTGCGGCCCCGAGTGAAGCCGGGGCGATCCGCCTCGACCAGGATCAGCGAGAATCCGCGACCTCCCGCTTCGGGGTCGGTCCGGCATACGACGAAGACGATGTCGGCGTTCTGCCCGTTCGTGATGTAGGTCTTGGCGCCGTCGATCACGTAGTCGGAACCCTCGCGCCGGGCCCGCGTGCGCAGCCCCTTGAGATCTGAACCGGCCTGGGGCTCTGTCATGGCGATGGCGGCGATGACCTCGCCCGTCACCATGCCGGGCAGCCAGCGTTGCTTCAGTTCGGGCTGGGCGTGGTGCAGCAGGTAGGGCATGGTGATGTCCGATTGCAGCGTGATGCCGTCGGCCATCATTGCGTAGGACAGTTCCTCGTTGACCACCGTGTTGAACCGGAAATCGAGGCCAAGCCCGCCATATTCACCCGGGACCCCGGGGCAAAGCAGACCGGCTTCACCGGCCTTGCGCCAGAAGTCGCGCGCGATACGCCCGCTTTCCTCGAACTCGGGGATACGGGGGGTAAACTCGCGGGCGATGAAACGGCGCACACTGTCACGGAAGAAGTGGAGGTCTTCGTCGAAGAGAAGACTCTCGGAACGGTCAAGCATCTGGGAAACTCCGGTGCCGCAAGGAACCTCAGCTGCGGGGCAGGGTCCCTTCCAGCTTGGCGATGATGGTCAGCATGATTTCGTCCGCGCCGCCGCCGATCGAGCTGAGGCGCCCGTCGCGGTAGAATTGCGAGACATAGTTGTCGGCGGTGTAGCCCATGCCGCCCCAGTACTGGAGGCAGGAATCGCTTACCTCGCGCATCAGCCGCCCGGACTTGAGCTTGGCCATCGAAGCAAGCCGGGTCACCTCGTGGCCCGCCACGTATTCGGCAACGCCCCGGTAGGTCAGCGCGCGCAGCGCCTCAACCTCGCTGCGCAGTTCGGCAAGGCGGAAATGGATCGCCTGGTTGTCGAGCAGAGCCTTGCCGAAAACCTTGCGCTGGCGGGTGTATTCGATCGTCTCGTCGATCATGCGGTCGAGTGTACGCAGGTTACGCGCCGCGCCCCAGAGACGCTCTTCCTGGAACTGCTGCATCTGGTAGACGAAGCCCTTGCCCTCTTCGCCGATCAGGTTGCGCCGCGGGACGCGGACATCTTCGAAGAAGAGCTGTGCGGTGTCGGAAGAAAGCATGCCCATCTTGTCGATCTTGGTCCGGGCAATACCGGGCAGGTCGAGGGGCACGACGATCAGGCTCTTGTTGCGGTGGACCGCTCCTTCGCCGGTGTTGGCGAGCAGGCAGCACCAGTCGGCCTGCAGGCCGTTGGTGATCCACATTTTGGTTCCGTTGATGATATAGTCGTCACCATCGATCCGCGCGGTGGTGCGTAGCGAGGCCACGTCCGATCCCGCGCCCGGCTCGCTCACCCCGATGCAGCCGACGCTCGTTCCGGCGATGGCGGGGGCGAGGTATTCGGCTTTGAGTTCGGTCGAGCCAAAGCGGGCAAGGGCGGGCGTGCACATGTCAGTCTGCACCCCGATGCCAAGCGGAACGCCGCCGCAATTGGCTTCTCCAAGCGCCTCTGCCATCACCAGCGAATAAGTGAAGTCGAGGCCGAGACCGCCGAATTCTTCCTCGTACTTGATGCCCAGAAGGCCCAGTTCGCCCAGCTTGGGGAACAGCTCATGCGCGGGGAACATGCCGGCCCGTTCCCACTCGGCCACGTGAGGATTGATTTCCTCGCGCACGAAGCGCTCTACCGTCTCAGCCATCTGGCGGTGTTCGTTGGTCAGTATCATGGCATCTGCTCCGGTTCGAGGCCGAGTTCGCGCGCGACACTGGCCGAATGTTCGCCGATCCTCGGCGCGTGGCGCACGTCCTCGGGGCATCCTGCGGAAAAGCGCACCGGGCCGCGCACTTCCCGATAGGTCCCCTCGCTGGGATGCTCCCGCTCGCGCAGCAGTCCCGACGCGGTCAGTTGTGGATCTTCGAGAAGGTCCTCGAGGGAATTGATCCGGCTTGCCGGAATGTTGTTCATGGCAAAGAGGTCGAGCCATTCCTGGGTGGTTCGCTCAGGCAGGCGCGAGGCAAGCGCGGTGTAGAGCCGGTCGGCGTTCTCCCGCCGCGACATGAGATCGGTCAGCCCGGGCTCTTCGAATATCTGCGTCATCTCAAGCAACTCGAAGAGGCGAATCCAGCGGTTGTCCTGATAGGGCGCGACGACGATATAGCCGTCCTTCGTCGGCAGCGGCTGACGGGTCGGGTCGAGCTGGCGGGTGTACCCGATCGAGCCGATCGGCGGTACGAAGGTTTCCTCGTAGAGGTGGTCGAGCAAGTTGAAGCTGACCAGCGACTCGAGCATCGGGACTTCGACCATCTGGCCCTCGCCGGTGCGCAGGCGGTGAATGATCGCGGCGAGCACGGCGTAGGCACCGTGCAGGCCCGAAACCTTGTCGGCCATTGCCATCGGCACGAAACGCGGGGCCGGATTGTCGTCGACCAGCGGCAACAGCGAGGCAATTCCCGAGGCGGCCTGGATGATGTCGTCATAAGCGGGCCGCCCGGCCATCGGGCCGCGCGTGTCGAAGCCGGTGCACTGGACATAGATGATGTCGGGGCGCAGGGCGCGGACGGTCTCATAGTCCAGCCGGGCACGTTCGGTGGCATCGGGACGGATGTTGTGGATCAGTACGTCGCTGGAGGCGATCAAGCGTTCGAGCGCGGCGCGTCCAGTGGCGCTCTTGATATCCCAGTCGACGGAGCGCTTACCCCTGTTCATGCGCATGTGCAGGCCGCCCATGAGCTTGGTGTGCGCCGACTTGCCGATGTTGCGCGAGGCATCCCCGCCGTGCGGCTCCACCTTGATCACGTCGGCGCCAAGATCGGCCAGGATCTGCGTGCAATAGGGGCCGAAGATCACGGTCGTCATGTCCGTGATCCTGATCCCCTCCAGAATGGCTTGTTGGGTCATGTCCGAGCCGGTCCTTTCGATCCGCTTCTCTGCGTGAGTGCCTGGTTGTCGCTGCGCGGCCCTGCACGCACGATGGAGGCGAGTTGGACGGACATGCGAAGGGACCTCGTGGCCCGCTGTCTCCTCTTCCCATCGATGCGCGCCGGTGGTCCGCACGGTCTTGAACATGCTGATCGCCGCTCTTCGGATCGGCTGCCCCCTCCTTTGGGAGGGGGAGTGTCTTGCCAATGGCGAATAAGTAGATGCAAATAGAGCGCTAGAACATGCGATTGGGAGAGTACGATGCGGATCGAGGCCGAGTTGCGCCCTGCGTCAAACAGAAGTGCCCTGGACAAGCTTGCGAAGGCGCGGGCGCCGCTGGTCGTCGTCGCGGCGCCCGCAGGCTATGGCAAGTCGGCTCTGCTTCGTTCCTATGCGGACCAACTGGGAATGCGGTTCGAGGGCTCCGAAACGCGCGACTTCGGCATCCGTATTCTCGACGATGGCAGCCGTCTCGACGAAGCGAGGGTTCACGCGCTGATCCGCGAGGGAGAGGCGCAGGGGCGCGTCGTGATCGCCACGCGCAACCTCCCGCCGGTCGACTGGCTCTCGCTTCAAATGCGCGGCAAGGCGCAGGTCATCGACGTCGAGGACCTGCGCCTGGGGCTGCACGAGACCATCGGGTTGCTGGGGGAGGACGCCTCCGGCAACAGCGCCATCGCGCGCCGGCTGCATCTCGAGACCGCGGGTTGGCCTGCCGCTGCGTTGGCAGGTGCCGAGATTTTGCGATCACGCGATCGCCGGAGCGATCCGACGGCCCCCTTCCTGCAGGGGGCGGCGGGCCGAGGTTTCTTTCGTACCTTCGTCGAGGAGGCGGTGCCCGACGATATTGTCGCATTTCTCGCGCGCTGTGCGGTCTTCGACATTTTGTCCAAAGACCTTGTCGAGCTTGCCTTTGGGGCAACAGGGGCGGACAATTTCCTGCGCTGTCGTGACGAGTACATGCTCTTTGTGCCGAGCGAACGCGAGGGTTTCCTGGCCCTTGCGCCGGTGCTGCGGCGCCACCTGACCCGCGTCCATCCCATCCCGCCCGAAGACGATGCGGCCGCGCTGCTGGCCTCGATCGCCTGGCACGAAGCGGAGGGGCTCGAGGACCTGGCGATCGACTATCTACTGCGCATGGACCGGCCCGAAGAGGCCGCGCAGCTCCTGGCGCGGCACGCTCCGCGCATCCGTCGCCAACAGGGCGATAGCCCCAAGATGCTGGGATGGCTTGAGAGGATCGAACAGAAGGGGGCTCTTCTGGGGCACGAGTTGCAGTTGTGGCATGTGCGCGCATTGGCCTTCTCGATGCGGCTCGACGAGGCTGAGGCGCGGCTCGAGCGCATCGTGCCGCATCTCGGCGCGGGCGCGGATGCCGAGCAGGCCTTCGCCGAGCGCCTGCGGATCACGGTTGCCGCACGGCGCGGCAATGCGGCGTTGACCCGCCAGCTTTCGCAGGACTGGCTGGACCGCTGGGCCAACGAGGACGCGCTGCAGGCGGCCGGGGTCGCGATCATGTATGCGCTGGCGCACGGCTATGCTTTCGACGAACGAGCCTGCCGCCGCATGTTGCTGATGGCACGTCACTATTCGACGCAATCCGCGAACGAGGCGGGCAACATCTGGTCTATGGGGATCGAGGCCCTGACCGAACTCGATGCAGGTCGGGCGCAATTGGCGCTGGACATCATCGAGCGTGCCGAAAGCCATGCGCAGATCGCCTGCGGGCGCAACGCGACCGTTTCCAAGATGCTTGCGCTCATCTCGGCGACTGTCCAGCTTGAGCTCAACAATCTCGACGCGGTGAAGGGCTCTCTGGAACATGGTTATGCGACCAGCAGCTATGGATTGCCACGCCTCCATATTGCTGCACAGGAAGCGATGACGGCCTATGTCGAGCACAGCGAGGGCATCAATGCCGCGCTGCTCGCGGTGCATCAGGACGGCATCCATGGCTGGTTCTATTCGCACATGGGCCAGTTGCTGGGGGTGCGCATGCTGATCCGCTCCGGACGCATCGAGGAGGCCGCCGCACGGTTCGACGCGGTACGCGATGCCATGGCGTGTCGGATGGATCATCGCATGCAGCTCGACTTCCAGGGCGTCGAAGCATGGCTGTGCTTTGCCAACGGCGATGCTGGCGCGGCGCGGGAATTGCTTCTCCCTCTGATCGACTTTGCCGAACTGCACGGCCAGCGGCGCTGGATGACTTCGCTCATGTTGCTGCGCGCCGCCTGCGAGTGGAGTCTGGGCGAACTTGGCATCGCCCGCCGCTGTTTCTCACGCGCCATCGCGGTGGCCGCATCGGGGCAGCTTGTGCGCACCGTGCTCGATCTGGAGTGGGCGCTGCGCGAGATGATCGCGCACATGGTGGTGGATGACCAGATCAGCACACAGTCGAGCCGCTTCATGGTCAGCATGATGGAGCGAATGGGCATGGAGCCGCCCAGCGACGCCGAGGATGCGCCGGTCGAAAGGCTGACCGCGCGCGAGGCCGAAGTCCTGGTAGCGCTTGATAGCGGCATGATTGCCCGCGACATTGCCGACCGGCTCGACGTCTCGCTGTGCACGCTCAAGTGGCACATCAAGAACATCTACGGAAAGCTCGGGGTTCGCAACCGGACTGGGGCGATAACCGTGGCTCGCCGGTTCGGCCTCATCTAGGCGGCCACGGGCCGCACTTGCGGAAGGAACGCAAAAATGTCCCCATCTCCTGCATCCTCCGGGCCTGAAGCTTCGGGCCAGGTACGTGTCGCGCGTGAGGCGAACGTGGCGATTATAACGCTCAACCGCCCCGAAGCGATGAACGCCGTCACCGCCGATCTCGCGCTGCGGGTCGGCGAGGCGCTCGAGGCGGCCGAGCACGATCCCGACGTGCGCTGCATCGTTGTGACCGGCGCCGGCGGACGCGCCTTTTGTGCGGGGATGGACCTCAAGGCCGCCGCGCGCGGCGAGCGGCCCGTGCCACCGGGCGAGCGTGAGGCCTGGGGCTTTGCCGGCATCGTCTCGCACCCGGTTTCCAAGCCGCTCATTGCCGCGGTTAACGGCTTCGCGGTGGGCGGCGGCACCGAGATCGTGCTGGCCTGCGACATCGCCCTTGCCGCACAGAACGCGAAGTTCGGCCTTCCCGAAGTCAAGCGTGGCATCCTTGCCGCGGCGGGCGGGGCGTTTCGGCTGCCGCGTGCCATCGGCTCGAAGGCGGCGATGGAGCTGCTGCTCACGGGGGCGGTGATCGATGCCAACAGGGCGCAGGAACTGGGTCTGATCAACCGCGTGGTTCCTTTCGAAAGCCTGATGGACGAAGCGCTCGCGATAGCCAAGACAATCGCGGCCAATGCACCGATGGCCGTGCAGGCGACCAAGCGCATCGCGCGCGGTTATAGCGAGATGGAGGTTCCCGACGAGACGGCGGCTTGGGCGCTCTCGCATCGGGAGATGGCCGCGGTGCGCGCGAGTGAGGATGCCCGCGAGGGCGCGCTGGCCTTTGCCGAGAAGCGCGCGCCGGTCTGGAAGGGGCGCTGAAATGGCCAATTCCGTTCCTGGGGTGGACGATCGCACCCCGGTTCTGATCGGGGTCGGACAAAGCGTCGACCGGATCGAGGCCGAGAGCTATCACGCCTGGTCGGGTGTCGAGCTTGCCGTCGAGGCGGCGCGCGGGGCCTTTATCGATGCCGGGCTTGATCCCGCTCTCGCATCGGGACTGGATGTGCTGGCGACGACGCGCACGTTCGAGGATACACTTGGACTGCCCGCGCCCTTCGGGAAGTCTTCCAATTACCCCCGCTCGGTGGCCCTGCGGCTGGGAGCCGACCCGAAGCGCGCGGTCTGGGAGAAGGCGGGCGGCAACACGCCGCAGGATCTGGTGGGCGAGTTTTGCGCTGAGATTGCCAGAGGTGCGGCAGATTTCGTGCTGCTGGCGGGCGGGGAGGCCATATCGACCGTTCGCCAAGCCCAGAAGGCCGGAGCGCAGCTTGATTTTTCCGAAGCTCCCGAAGGATCGGTCGAGGACCGGGGGGCGGGGCTTGAAGGCTGGCGCGATCCCCTGGCCGCGCGCCACGGGATGGCCAGCCCGACGCTCGCCTACGCGCTGGCCGAAAATGCGCGGCGCGCGCGGCGAGGCGAAAGTCGCGCCGACTATGCAGCGGCGATGGGCCGGATCTTCGCGCCGTTCCTGCCGGTCGCGCGAAACAATCCGTATTCGGCTGCGGCGGTGGACAACGTCGATGCCACGCGCCTTGGCGAGGCGCACGCGCACAACCGCTGGATCGCCGATCCCTATACGCTTCATCTCGTGGCGCGCGATCTCGTCAACCAGGGAGCGGCGGTGCTGCTTGCCTCGCGAGGCCGCGCGCGCGCGCTGGGCGTGCCCGAGGCGGCGATGGTCTATCTTCACGGGCATGCGCGCGCGGTGGAGAAATCGCTGCTGGCGCGTCCCGACATGGGGGCGGCGCCATCGGCGATCGCTGCGTGCCACACCGCTCTGGCGCAGGCGGAGCTGAGCGTCGATGCGGTCGGCGCGTTCGACTTCTACAGCTGCTTCCCGATTGCAGTGGCCAACGCCGCGACGGATGGGCTGGGCCTTTCTCCCGAGGATGCGCGCGGCCTGACGCTGACCGGTGGGCTTCCCTATTTCGGCGGACCGGGCAACGGCTATTCGCTCCACGCCATTGCCGAAGCGGTCGCCTTCGCGCGCCGCGATGCCGGGCGTTTCGCGCTCGTCGGGGCCAACGGCGGCTATCTCTCCAAGTACAGCGTTGGCCTGTACAGCACGGTCCCGCGCGGATGGACACAACCCGACAGCGCGCCGTTGCAGGCCGCGCTCGACGCGGACCCCGGCATTGCCCCCCTCGAGAGCTATTCGGGCGAGGCGCAGGTCGAGACGTACTCGGTCCAGCACGACCGCAAGGGCCCGGCCTACGCGCTCGTCGTTGCCCGCACCGCGCAAGGGGAACGCCTCATCGCGCGCAGCCCGACCGAGGCGCGCGAAACGGCACAGGATGCGCATGAAAACGATGCGCTTGGCCGCACGGTCACGGTGACGTGCGAGGACGGGATGAACACGTTCGCCTTTGCGTGACGGCCACGCGCCATCCCAAAACTGTCAAAGCCCGTGAACGATGGAGCCGGGGGTCTGTGCCCGCGGCTCCATCGTCGTGCGCTTCGCGAACTAGGGAGAGAGCATCGCGAAGCGTACTTTATTGTCCGACCTGCCGGGCGAGGGCGCGCTGGCAGCCCTCGCGCTGGGCAAGGCGCTCGAGATAATCGTGCTGGGCCGGGCTGAGGACGTCGTCGATCCCGATCCTGCGCGCGAGCATCAGCGCGTACCCGGTCGATATGTCGGCGATCGTGAAGGCATCGCCCGCGACGTAGGCCCCGCGCAGCAATTGCGTGTCGAGCCAGCGCAGGCGCGACCGGAAGAACAGGCGATAGTCCTCGGCCGCCTGCGGCAGGCGCCGTTCGGTCGGCTCGAAGCGCGAATAGCGAAGATAGACCGCCTGGGGAAAGGTGAGCGTTGCCTCGCCGTAGTGGAGCGCGTTGAGATAGTCTCCAAAGCGCGCATCGCCCGGCGCAACGGCAAGTCCGGCTTCGGGGTGGCGCTCGGCAAGGTACTGGCAGATCGCGGACGATTCGGTCATCCGCGTGTCCCCGTCGAGGAACAGGGGGACTGTCCCCATCGGATTTTCGTCCTTGAACGAGGGCGTCGTCGCTCTGGGCGGGAAGGGCATCATCACGAGTTCGTAGGACGCGCCCACTTCCTCCAGCGCCCAGAGGGCGCGGAAGGAGCGGGTGTGATCGGAATGGTAAAGCTTCATCGCATCATCCCTTCGCGTTGTTTGCTGCGGGCTCTTCGTCGTCGGGAATGAGCACGACCTTGATGCATTCACCGCGGGCCTGCGCGGCAATGGCCTCGTTGATCTGCGAGAGCGGGAAGGTCTGGATCAGGCGATCAAAGGGGAACCGGCCCGCATCGCGCAGAGCGATGAGTTCGGGGATGAAGGTCGTCTGGTCGCTGTCGCCCTCGACGACGCCGATCACGCGGTGGCCCCGCAGCATCGTGCGCGAAAGCGGAAGCGGGATCGTCGCGGTGGCATCGTGGGGGACGCCCAGCAGCGCCAGTGTTCCGTGCACCGCGAGCGAATCGAGGGCCGCCGCCGCGACGTCGGGGCGGCCGGTGGTGTCGACGATATAGTCCGCGCCGCCCGGAAGCTGCGCCAGAATCTGCTCGGACAAGGGGCCAGCCAGAGGGTCGATGGTGGCGCTGGCACCCAGTTCCATAGCCAGTTCACGCCGCTCCGCCATCGGTTCGACCAGAACGATCTTCGCGCAATCCTGAACCGAGCCGGCCATCAGCGCCGAAAGCCCGACCGATCCGCCACCGACGACGACGAGGCTGGAGCCGGGCGTGCAGGCCAGAGCGCGCATGACCGCGCCCGCGCCGGTCTGGATGCCACAGCCCAGTGGACCAAGAAGCGCGAGGTCGAGCGGTGTTTCGGGCACTTTCACGAGATTGCCGGCCCGCACGACCGCGTGGCGGGCAAAGGAGGACTGGCCGAAGAAGTGCGAGGCGACTTTGGTGTCGCCCCGGCGGTAGGCGGTGGTTCCGTCACGCCGCGAGCCGATGAAATTGAGAGGCGCGAAATCCGCGCAATAGCCCGGCAGGCCTTCGTCGCAGCGCGGGCACGCATCGCAGCTCGAAAAGCCCAGAATGACGGCATCGCCGGTTGCAAAACCGGAGACCCCGCCCCCCACCGAGACAACGATTCCGGCGCCTTCATGGCCTAGGACCGCCGGCATGGGGTAGGGGCGATGCCCTTCGGCAAAGACGAGGTCGGAATGGCACAGGCCCACGCCTTCGATCCGCACGATCACCTCATCGTCGCGGGGGTCTTCGACCGTCACGTCCTGCACGACGAAATCGCCGCCAGCCTTTTCGAGCACCGCTGCGCGCGTTTGCATGAACCTCTCTCCTTCGTGTCGGGCCTCGCCGCCCTGTCTTGCTTGCCCCGACGGCCTATCGCTTCGCATCCTTCGCTTACCCCTCCTTTGGGATGGGGCATGGCGGGATGGTGAGGGGCTTAAACACGGCAAACGCAAAGAAAAGGGCGAGGACCATGATTTCGGAAAGCGACTACGCGATGCTGATTGGCGGGGCGCGCGCTGGATCGGCGGACGGCACCTGCGCAGTCGTGAACCCGGCGACCGGCGAGGCCATCGCCCACGTTCCCGATTGCAGCCAGGCGCAGCTCGACGAAGCCGTCGCGGCGGCGCGGGCCGCCTTTCCTGCATGGTCCGCGCTTTTGCCCGAGGATCGTCGCGTCAAGCTGCTAGCCTTCGCCGAGGCCATCCTGGCGCAGGAGGCCCCTCTGGCGCGCCTCCTCACGCAAGAGCAGGGCAAGCCCCTGCACGAGGCCGAGCGGGAGGTCATGGGCTGCGCGGGCTGGCTCAAGGGGGTCTGCGCGCTCGACCTGCCCGACGAGGTGAACGAGGACAGCGAGACCCGTCTCAGCGTCACCAGGCGCGTGCCGCTGGGCGTGGTGGGGGCCATCGTGCCCTGGAATTTTCCGCTTCTTCTGGCGATGTTCAAGATTGGCCCGGCGCTCGTGACGGGCAACACGATGGTGCTCAAGCCTTCGCCGTTCACGCCGCTCACAACCTTGCGCATCGCTGAACTGTCGCGCGGCATCCTGCCCGATGGCGTGCTCAACGTGGTGTGCGGCGAAGATCGACTGGGCCCGCTCATCACCGCGCATCCGGGCATCGACAAGATCAGCTTCACCGGCTCGACCGCCACGGGGCGCCGGGTGATGGCCGCCTCGGCCGACACGCTCAAGCGCGTCACGCTCGAGTTGGGCGGAAACGATGCCGCGATCGTGCTGCCCGACGCCGACGTCGAGCGGATCGCGCCCGAATTGTTCTGGGCCGCCTTTCGCAACAACGGGCAGATCTGCATCGCGACCAAGCGCCTCTACGTTCATCGCAGTGTCTACCCCCGTCTCAAGGAGGCGCTTGTCGCCTACGCGAAGACCGTGCGGCTGGGCGATGGCACCGAGCAAGGCGTCGGCCTTGGTCCGCTCAACAACAAGCCCCAGTTTGACCGGGTGCGCGAGCTTATCGAAGACAGCCGTGCGCAAGGCTACGACGTCCTGTTCGAAGCGGCAGGGGATGTGCCCGACAAGGGGTATTTCGTGCCGGTGACCATCATCGACAATCCGCCCGAGACCGCGCGTATCGTGCAGGAGGAGCAGTTCGGCCCGGTCCTGCCGCTCCTGGTCTACGACGACATCGAGGACGCGGTGGCCCGCGCGAACGCCAGCGAATATGGCCTTGGTTGCTCGATCTGGGGCTCCGATGAGTGCGCTGCGGCCGGGATCGCCGCGCGTATCCAGAGCGGCACGGTGTGGATCAACGAGACGCAGCACCTTTCGCCTCTGGCCTCGTTCGGTGGATGGAAGCAGTCGGGTCTGGGCACCGAAGGGGGGCGCGAAGGGCTGGTGGAATACACCGTGCCGCGCACCATCGTTCTGAAGCGCGCGGAGGCGTGAGGCTGATGGTGCAGGGTACTTTCGCGGGAACCGACAGCGCCGGGTCTGGTCTTTCAGGGGCGCGGTTTTTCCCGGCCTTGCTCGCTGCCGGGCTCCTGGCCGGCTGCGCTGGTGCGGGGAGCGGGACGACAGCGTCCACCGCAGCCGTCGAGCCCGGCGCCGGGCAAAGCGCGTTTGGGGCAGCGGACTGTACGGGCCTTGCCAGCCACGCGCCCGGTCCGGACGCCATAACGCTGCCCTCGCGCGGGGTTCGCATCGAGGAGGCACGCCGGGTCACCGATGGCGCGCGGGCCTTCTGCGAGGTTACCGGCGCGATCGTGTCGATGGACGAGGGTGACCCGCCCGTGCGCGTTCGGATCAATCTTCCCGATGGCTGGAACGGCAAGGCCGTACAGTTCGGCGGCGGCGGCTTCGACGGTAAACTGGTTACCGCACAGGGCGCCATCGCCAACGGTCCGGAAGACGCCGCGCCACTCGCGGCAGGCTACGTCACCTTTGGCAGCGATGGTGGCCATACCGGCGCCTCGCCGTTCGACGGCAGTTTCGGGATGAACGAGACGGCGATGCAAAACTACCTCGGCGCGAGCGTCAAGCGCGCGCGCGATGCCGCGTTTGCCATCGCTTCGCACTACTATGGCGCGGCGCCGGGGCGCACCTATTTCGTCGGCGGTTCCAAGGGCGGGCACGAAGCGCTGGTCGCCGCGCAGCGCTACGGGGAGGACTACGATGGTATCGTGGCCTACTATCCCGCGCAGTTGCTAACGCCGGTATGGCACCGGCTCTGGCAGGCGGCCTATGCACAACCCGGTCGCGCGCTCGACAGTGCCCAGCAGGCTTTGCTCAAGAGCGCGGTCCTGCGCGCGTGCGATGGTCTCGATGGCCTCGAGGACGGGATCGTGGGGAACACGAAGGCCTGCGAGACGGCCTTCGACGTGACCACGCTTTTGTGCCCGGAAACCGAGGACGCCAGCGCGCAGTGCCTTTCGCAAGGCCAGATCGATGCCCTTCGCGTCGCCGCGCATCCGGTGCAGTTCGATTTTCCATTCGCACAGGGCATCGAGCGGATGGGGCCGTTTCCCGTTTTCGAAGGCGGCGATCTTGGCGGCTTCTACATGGATGAAACCGGGAGCGACGGCACGAAGACGGCGTATTACGGTTTCAATTCGGGCGTCATCAAATACTTCATCACCCGCGACCCGGAAGCGCGCGTCGAAGATTTCGACGAAACCCGCTGGCAGGACCGGATCCAGACCCTTTCCGCGATCTGGGATGCCAAGGACCCCGATCTCGACAGCTTCCGCGGTGCGGCGGGCACGGGTGAGGGCCATGGCCGCAGCGGCAAACTCATCCTGATCCAGGGTTCGACCGACATGGCCGTGCCGCCCGCAGAGACGAACGCCTACTTTCGCAGTCTGGAAGAGCGCTACGCCGGCGGGCTGGAACACTTCGCCCGCTACTATCTCGTGCCCGGCTTCGGCCACGGACATGGCGCCTTCACGCTCAAGTGGGATGCGCTGGGTGCACTCGACCGGTGGGTCGAGCAGGGCATCGCCCCGCAGCGGCCAATCGGCATCGACGGCGCGGACGAAACCGGCCCGCGCAGCCGCCCCTTGTGCCGCTTTCCCGCTTACCCGCGCTATCGCGGCACGGGGGCGCCGGATGCGGCGGCAAGCTTCGAATGCGCGCGTCCTTGATCGAGAGCGAGCGAGCAGACCGGGCCGAGACCGGCCCTACCGGGAGACCCGCAAGAAGCGGGCTCCACACCGATTGGGAGAGCCAGGACAATGACGTCATTTGATATTTCCGACACCGTTCTTCCCGAAGTCTGGGCGAGCCACGCGCGCAACCGTCCGGCGTCCCGCGCGCTGGTCTGCGCCGGAGAGACGGTCACCTGGGGCGATTTCAACGCCCGGATGAACCGTCTGGCCAATGCCCTTCATGCCCACGGCGTGGTCAAGGGCGAGCGGGTCGCGGTCCTTGCCTCCTCGTCCATCGCGGCGTGCGTGGCGATGTTCGGTACGGTGAAGTCCGGCGCGGCGATGGTCCCCATTTCTTCGATGCTGGCGGCCGATCAGGTCGCGACGATCCTCAACGACAGCGGCGCGACCCACATCCTGTGCACCGCAGACCTGCGCCCTCTGGTCGATGCCGTGCGGGCACAGGTCACGACGATCGTGCCGGGCGGGTTCGTCGGTCTCGATTTCGAGGATGCCCAGGGCCACTGGTGCAGCCTGGCGGCCTTCAGCGAGGGCGTTGGCGATGCCGAGCCGCCGGTCGTTCTTGCCGCGCACGACGTGTTTTCGATCATGTACAGTTCGGGCACGACCGGCGCGCCCAAGGGGGTTGTCCACCTGCATGGCGCGCGCACGTACTTCGCGCTGTCCAACGGCTTTGAAATGGGTTTCGCTCCGGACGCGCAGGGGTTGGTGACGACGGCGCTCTATACGGCGGGAACCTGGCTCGTCGTCATGCCTACGCTGTTCGTGGGCGGCACGCTGCACATCCACCCGCGCTACGAACCGCAAGGCTACGTCGATGCCCTCGAGGGTGAAGGCATCACCCATACCTTCGCAGTGCCCAGCCAGCTTCGTGGTCTGCTGGACGAAGGGCGGCTGGAAGGGCGCACCTTCCCCGATCTGCGCGTGATGCTGTCCGCCGGCTCGCCGCTGCGTCCGGAGGAGAAGAAGCGTCTCATCGCCCTGATCGGCCGTCGTTTCTACGAGCTTTACGGCTTTACCGAGGGCGGTTCGACCTTGCTGCGTCCCGAGGATCAGGCGAGCAAGCCCACGTCGGTCGGCAAGCCGCTCATGGGGCAGGAACTGGTCATCCTCGACGACGAACGCGTGTGTGGTCCGGGGGAGCCGGGTGAAATTGTGACGCGGGGGCCTGGGTTATTGCGCGAGTACGCGGGGCGCGAGGACGCCACGCGCGACGCGATCTGGCGCGACGGGGCGGGCCGCAGTTTCGTGCGCTCGGGCGATGTCGGGCAGGTTGACGAGGACGGCTTTCTCTACATCCTCGACCGCAAGAAGGACATGATCATCTCGGGCGGGCTGAACATCTACCCGGCCGATCTCGAGGGCGTGCTGTGCGGCCATCCCGCCGTCGCCGACGTTTGCGTCATCGGGGTTGCCCATCCCAAATGGGACGAGACGCCGCTGGGGCTCGTCGTGCTCCATGAGGGGGAAGCGATCGCGGCCGAGGACCTGCGTGTCTGGGCCAACGCCCGGCTTGGCAAGCATCAGCGCCTTGCCCGCCTCGTGCTGCGAACGGACCTGCCGCGCAACGCGCTGGGCAAGGTGCTCAAGCGCGAACTTCGCATCGAATACGCCGACGTGCTTGCGGACCCCGTTCCCGGCGCATCCTGCTGACTTTAATCGAGGACATTTTTCATGGCTGAGGCCTTCATCTACGATCACCTGCGCACGCCGCGCGGCAAGGGCCGCCCGGGCGGCGGCTTGAACGAGATTACGCCGATAGAGCTTGCGCGCCAGGTCCTCGAAGGGCTGCAATCGCGCAGCGACCTCGACACCGCGCTGGTCGAGGACGTGATCATGGGCATCGTCACGCCCGTAGGCGAACAGGGCTGCGACATGCCCCGCATCGCCGCGCTCATGGCCGGCTACGATGAGCAGGTCACCGGCATTCAGGTCAATCGCTTCTGCGCCTCCGCGCTGGAATCGGTGAACCTCGCCGCGGCCAAGGTCATTGCCGGAGACGGGATGGCCATGGTCGCAGGCGGCGTTGAATCGATGAGCCGGGTGCCGATTTTCGGTGACGGCGGTGCCTGCTACAGCGATCCGAACGCGAACTGGGGCAGTTGGTACATTCCCCAGGGCATCGGCGCCGACACCATCGCGACGATGGAAGGCTACGACCGGGAAACGGTCGACGCCTATGCCGTCGAAAGCCAGGCGCGCGCGGCCCATGCGTGGCAAAACGGCTGGTTTGACCGTTCGATTATGCCCGTGCGCGACGTGCTGGGCGATGTCGTGCTGGCGCGTGACGAGCATGTGCGCGCGGGCACCACGCTTGCCGACCTTGCCAAGCTGTCGCCCGTGTTTGCCGGGATGGGCAAACGCGACGGCCTCGATGCCATCATGCTGCAACGCTATCCCGAGATCGAAACCATTGCCCACGTCCACACCGCCGGCAATTCGAGCGGCATTGTGGACGGGGCCGCGGCGGTCCTCGTCGGTAACGCCGACTTCGGCGCCGCCAGCGGCCTGAAGCCGCGCGCGCGTATCCGCTCATTCGCCACCATCGGCACCGAGCCTGCGATCATGCTGACAGGCCCCGGCCCGGTGTCGCGCAAGGCGTTGGCGCGGGCGGGGATGGATGTCTCGGACATCGACCTGTTCGAGGTCAACGAAGCCTTCGCGAGCGTGGTCCTTCGCTACATGCGCGAAATGGGCATCGAGCACGACCGGGTGAACGTTGCCGGGGGCGCCATCGCGATGGGGCACCCGCTGGGCGCCACCGGTGCGATGATCCTGGGCACCGTCATCGACGAACTGGAACGCCGCGATCTCAATACCGCCCTTGTCACGCTGTGCGCAGCGGCCGGAATGGCCATCGCCACCATCGTCGAACGGGTCTGAAAGGAAGTTTGAAACCATGACCACGATCCACACCTCCCTCGACGAGGCGGGCATCGCGCTCTGGCAGGTCGATGTCCCGGGCCACGCCTTCAACGTGCTGACACCGGAGTTCTTCGAGGACCTTGAAAAGGCCATCGACGAAGCCGCCGCGAACGAGGCCGTGCGCGGCGTGATCCTGACCTCGGGCAAACCGTCGGGCTTCATGGCAGGCGCCGATGTCGAGGAAATTCTCGACATGCAGGCCGGAGGCCTCACGCCGACGCAAGGCGCGGCCTGGGCCATGGCCAACGGCGGCGTGCTGCGTAAACTGGAGACCTGCGGCAAGCCGGTCGTCGCGGCGATCAACGGGCTGGCGCTGGGCGGTGGTCTCGAACTGGCGCTGGCGTGCCATCGGCGCGTCCTGCTGTCGCGGCGCGACATCGCGGTCGGCCTGCCCGAAGTGACGCTGGGCCTCCTGCCCGGAGCGGGCGGCACACAGCGTCTTGCGCGCATGCTGGGCATAGAAAAAGCGCTGCCGCTGCTTCTCAAGGGGACGCGCCTCGACCCGGAGAAAGCCCATGCGGCCGGGATCGTCGAAGACCTCGCGGACACCGAGGAAGCGCTGCTCTCCCGCGCGCGCGAATGGCTGCTTGCCGGGCCGTCGGCCGCGCAGCCCTGGGATGTGAAGGGGTACCGTATTCCCGGTGGCGCCGGTCCGCTGGCGCCGCATGCCGCGCGCAGTTTTCAGGCGGGCGCGAGCCAGTTGCGCGCGCGGCAGGGGCGCTATCCGGCGCCCGTCGCCATCCTGTCCGCCGTCTACGAAGGCACGCAGGTCGCCATGGACGTCGGCCTCAAAATTGAGGCCAAGTATTTCGGCAGGCTCATCGGCGGGAAGGTTTCGGGCAACCTCGTCCGGGCCTTCCTGCGCCAGAACCGCGCGCGCAAGCGCGATCTGGCCGCGCCGGGCTATGCGCCGATGGCCGTGGGCAAGCTCGGCGTGATCGGCGCGGGCATGATGGGCGCGGGCATCGCCAACGTCGCGGCGGGCGCCGGGATCAAGGTCGTCCTGCTCGACACCAGCGCCGAGGCGGCGCAGCGCGCGCAGGACCGTGCGGCCAAACAGCGCCAGAAGGAGGTCGAACGCGGCAGCCGCAGCGAGGCGTCCGCGCGCGAAATCGTCGATCGGATCACGCCCACCGCCGAGGCGGGCGACCTTGGGGGCTGCGACCTCGTGATCGAAGCGGTCTTCGAGGACCGCGACATCAAGGGGGCGGTCTACAAGGACGCTCTGGCCGGGCTGGCCGAAGGCGGCGTTCTTGCCTCGAACACCTCGACGCTTTCGATCAGCAGTCTCGCGCAAGGCTTGCCCGATCCTGCGCGTTTCATCGGCATGCACTTCTTTTCGCCGGTGGAGCGCATGCCGCTGGTCGAAATCATCGCCGGGCGCGAGACGTCCACGGCGACGATGGCGGATGCCTTCGCGCTCGCGGGCCGCCTGCGCAAGACGCCGATCCTCGTCCACGACAGCCCCGGCTTCTACACCAGCCGTGTCTTCTGCACGTACATCGACGAGGCCATGGCGATGCTGCGCGAAGGCGTTTCGCCCGCGCTCATCGAAAACGCCGCGCGCGAAGCAGGCTTTCCCGCGCCGCCGCTGGCCGTGACCGACGAAGTCTCCCTCGATCTGCAAAAGCGCGTCATCGAGCAGGCCAAGCGCGATGGTCTCGATGCCCGGTTCCTGCGCGCCCATGCCGAACCGGTTGTCGAGGCGATGAACGGGCGGGGTCGGCTCGGCCGCAAGACGGGCGGCGGCTTCTACACTTTCACCGACGAGGGCAAGCACCTGTGGGAGGGGCTCGCCGAGATGTTCCCGCAGGCCAAAGTGCAGCCTTCTGCGGATGATGTCGCCAAGCGTCTCTTGTACATTCAGGCGCTTGAAAGCGCGCGATGCCTGGCCGAAGGGGTGATCGACGACGAAGCCAGCGCGGATCTGGGTTCGGTCCTTGGGATCGGCTATCCGGCCTGGACGGGGGGCGCTCTCTCGCTCATCTCGACCGTGGGCATCGATGCGTTCGTGGCCGATTGCCAGCGCTTTGCGCAGGAGGCCGGCCCCCGGTTCTCCCCCGATCCCGAGGCGATCGAGGCGGTGCGGGCCGAAGCCGCGCGCGTGCGCAAGGCGCGCGCCTCCAAGGCGAGCGAAACGGCATGAGCGATCGGTTCTCTCTTGCGGGCAAGCGCGTGCTGGTGACCGGTGCCTCCTCCGGGCTGGGGCGGCATTTTGCCGGGGTCCTTGCCCGCGCCGGGGCGCACGTGGTCGTCGGGGCGCGGCGGGCCGAGGCGCTCGACGCGTTGGTCGATGAACTGCACGAGGCAGGCCATTCGGCTTCGCGCGTGGTGCTCGACGTGTGCGATGAGGCTTCGGTCACCGCCGCGTTCGAAGGCGAGGCGTTCGACATCGTGATCAACAACGCAGGCGTGACCATCACCCGCGCCGCGATGGACACCGCGCTGGAAGACTGGAACCGGGTTCTCTCGACCGATCTCACCGGCGTCTTCCTCGTGGCGCGCAGCGCGGCGCAGGGGATGCGCGCGTTCGGACGCGGTGGGGCGATCGTCAACATCGCCTCCATCCTCGGCCACCGTGTGGCGGGCGGGCTGTCCGCCTATGCCACGGCCAAGGCGGGAGTCGTGCAACTCACTCGCAGCCTCGCGCTCGAATGGGCGCGCCACGGCATCCGCGTGAACGCGCTGTGTCCGGGCTACATCGAGACAGACCTCAACGCGGATTTCTTCGCGAGCGAAGCAGGGGAGGCGCTGATCCGGCGCGTGCCGCAGCGACGTCTGGGCCGCGCGGAGGAGCTGGACGGCCCCCTGTTGCTGCTGGCGTCGCAAGCAGGCTCGTTCATGACGGGCGCGGATATCTGCGTCGATGGGGGGCACCTCGTCTCCACTCTGTGAACCGTGCCTTGCCTTGCCTTGCCTTGCCTTGCCTTGCCGCGCCGCGCCGTTGCGGCGGTTCAGCTGCCGTTCTGACGATGAAAGAGGCCCGGAAATCGTGCTCGCCCCCCTTTTGGGAGGGGGAACTCTCTCGGGGGGTGGGTCACAAGGTTTCCCAGCAATAAGCAGAACATCGGAGAGGGGCTTATGGGAGCCTGTTGGTCAATCCGCGCGCGCGTCTGGTTGTCGTGCGCCGTCGCATCATTTGCGGTGGGAGCGCCAGCCGCGTTTGCGCCTCTGTCGGGCGATACGGGAGGCGCGGACACACGCTGCGAGGCGCTTTTGCAAAGCGGGCTTTCCGATACGCTGGGCACCCCTGTCGCCTTTGACGGGGCACGGATCGAGAGCGGCGAATGGGAAGGGCAGGCGCTGCCCCGCCACTGCCGGATCGAAGGGCGCCTCAACCCCCGCACCAGCCCTGTCGACGGACGCGAATATGCGGTTGCCTTCGTCCTGCGCCTCCCGCTCGAGGATGTCTGGAACGGGCGTTTCGTGCAATTGGGCGGGGGCGGCTCCAACGGGGCCACGCCGACCGCTCTCGACACGCTCTTTGCCTCGAACACCACGCCTCTCCTGCGCGGCTTTGCGGTGATCGATACCGATGGCGGGCACAACGCCTCGAACGCAGACCCGCAAGCCGGTGGCTCGGCCGCTTTTGGGCGCGATCCGCAGGCGCGGCGCGACCACTTCTTCAACGCCTACGACATGGTCGCGCGCACGGGAAAGTTTCTCGCCGGTCAGTTCTACGATGCGCCGATGCGCAGCTATTTCATGGGTTGTTCGGAAGGGGGACGCGAGGCGCTGCTGATGGCGCAGCGCTTTCCGGAGCATTTCGACGGTATCGCGTCCGGCGCCCCGCAGTTTCTTCAGCCGATGCAGTCGCTGTCTTCGGTCCGCGGGCTCCAGATCCTAGCTAAGGAGGCGCGCGCGCAAGGCCTGATGGCCCCCGACGGTCTGCCCGCCATCCACAAGGTCTTTTCGGACGGCGATCTGCTTCTGGCGGCCAATGCCATTGCCGCGGCCTGCGACGGTGCGGACGGGCTTGTCGACGGGCTCGTCTCCAATTTTCGTCAGTGCAGCAACACACAGGTCATGGCGCGACTTCGGGCGCGTGAATGCACCGGCGACAAGCGAGCGAATTGCCTCCTTCCCAGCCAGATCGAAACGCTTGAGGCGCTGCACGCGCCGGTCCGCAACGCAGCGGGCGAGCCGATCTACGTGGGCTATCCCTGGGACACCGGCATAACCGCAAAGAGCGCCGGGTTTCGCGCCTGGTGGCTCGGTGACTATGCGAAGCCAGCGTCGAATTCGATCCGGCTGCACTTTTCCTCGAACATGCTTCGCATGGTCTGGAGCGATCCGGCCGAGCCGTTCGCCCTCGACCAGGGGCCCTCGATCGCGCTCGCGTATCCTTACGCGCTGCGCCCGGCCAATCCAGCGGTGGCCTGGCCTGCACGCAGCGGCGACCCCGACGAGGCTGCAGGCGTTGCCATGATCAACGACGATCCTGACCTCGACGCGTTCCGCGCCCGCTCGGGCAAGCTCCTGCTCTGGGCCGGTGCGGCCGATGCCACGCACTCGCTCTATCAGACCCAAGGCTATGTCGAGAGGCTGACAGAGCGTTACGGCGCGCAGCGCGACACTTTTGCCCGCTTCTTCGTGGCGCCAGGCGTGGGCCATTGCAGAGGCGGTCCGGGACCGGACCAGGCCGATCTGCTCGGCGCTCTGGTCGACTGGGTGGAGCAGGGCACTGCGCCCGATGCCATCGTTGCGCGCGCCGTGGCACCGCAATCCTACGCGCGGCCCCTGTGCTCCTATCCCGCCTATGCCCATTATCGCGGTGGCCCTGTCGATGAGGCCTCCAGCTTTTCCTGCACCCTTGCGGAGCCAACATCATGAACGCGTCCCCTCCCGTTGGCCCTCCCGCTGGCCCAGCTAAGCCTGCCGTTGCCGCACCGCCCGTCGAAAACCGGGATGGCCCGGGCGGCGGCGTGCCCTACCTGCTCGTGGGGATGATGTTCCTGACGTATGCCTTCAGCTACCTTGACCGGCAGATCGTCAACATCGTCGCCGAGCACATGAAGGCGGATCTCGATCTGGCCGACTGGCAGATCGGGGCGATGAGCGGGCTCGGCTTCGCGCTCCTCTACACGACGCTGGGCCTGCCCGTCGCGCGCCTTGCCGAGCGGACCGACCGGGTGAACATCATTTCGGCCGCGCTCGTCCTGTGGAGCGGGTGCACGGCGCTGTTCGGGCTGGGACGCAATTTCTTCGAGGTTTTCCTCGCCCGCATCGGGGTGGGGCTGGGCGAAGCCGGGGGCAGCCCGCCCGCCATGTCCATGATTGCCGACGCCACGCCCCGTGCCTACCAGTCCCGCGCGCTTGCGCTCTACAACCTCGGCGTTCCGATGGGCGCCTTGCTGGGGATGGTGCTGGGTGGTTTCGTCGTCGATGCGCTGGGCTGGCGCTGGGCGTTCTGGATCGTCGGTCCTCCGGGTATCCTGCTGGCCATTCTCATCCGGATGCTGCTGCGCGACCCGCGCGGTGCGGCGGGCAAGGCCGCTGCGAAGCCCGGCGATGTCCCCTCCTTGCGCGAAGTGGCCGCAAACCTGCGCCGCAACACGGCCTTCTGGTGGATCGCGGCGGGCGCGGCGCTGACGACGTTCGTAGGCTACGGCCAGCAGACGTTCTATGCATCCTTCTTCTTGCGCAACCATGCCGACCAGCTCGACGCGCTCGCCGTGTCGTGGGGGCTGGCTGGCCCGACGACCGTGCTGGGTGTAGGTCTTGGCATTGCGTTCGGTCTGGGCGGAACCATCGGGACCATTCTGGGCGGACAGCTGGGCGATCGCTGGCGTTCGCCGCACGCCTACCTGTGGGTTCCCGCGCTTGGCAGCGCGCTTGCGGTTCCGCTTTATATCGCAACGTTGCTGCTGCCCTCGGCCGGGTTCTCGCTTGCCCTGCTGGTTGTGCCCGTTGCGCTCAAAAGCATGTGGTACGGGCCGACCTACGCCGCCATTCAGCGCATGACCCATGCCCGTTCAAGGGCCACGGTTCTCGCGATTTTCCTTTTCCTTCTCAATGCTCTGGGGCTTGGTTTCGGCCCGCTGTCGATTGGCCTCATCAGCGATTGGCTGGCCCAGTCGATGGGCGAGGCGCAAGGGCTTCGCTGGTCGCTGATCGCGGTCACCGCCGTGAGCGTTCTGTCGAGCCTGTGCTTCGTCGCCGCCAAGGGGCGCAGAGGCGAGGTTCCGAACTAATCGGTTCCTGGTCGCTCGTGCGTATCTGAATTTTTCTGCCCCCTCTCAAAGAGGGGGGGGCGGCCGGCATCGCCCCGGCAATATTTCCAAACAGCAATAAAAAACATACCAATCTGGGAGACCTGAAATGCGACTCTACTCTTGCCTGCTCGCGTCCGCAGCCTGGATCGTGCCGGGGGCTGTGCTGGCGCAGGACGTGCAGGGCGCACCTGCAGAAGCGGCACCTTCACTTGAGGAAGCCGAGCAAATCATCGTTACCGGCTCGCGCACCATCACCAATGGCGAACAGGCGCCCACGCCCGTCACCGTGCTTAGCGCCGCGCAGCTCAAGGACGTCGCCCCCAATCTCAACGAGGCGTTGCGCCAGTTGCCGCAGCTCACCGCGTCAGGTTCGCCCGCGACGCCCAACCCGACCATCGGCGGCGGTCCGAGCACGCAGAACACGCCCAACTTGCGGAACCTGGGCGCCAACCGCACGCTGACCCTCCTCAACGGGCGGCGTCCGGCGATCTTCGGTGGTTCGGGTCTGGTCGATGCGGGTGTCTTCCCGCAATCGCTGGTCAAGCGGGTCGATATCGTGACCGGCGGAGCGTCCTCGGCCTATGGCTCGGACGCGATCGCGGGCGTCGTCAACTACATCATAGACACTGACTTCCAGGGCCTTACCGCAGAGGCGCGTCAGAGCCTCTCCACCTATGGCGATGCCGCGGCGCGGGCCTTCGAAATCGCGGGCGGCACCAACATCGGGTCACGCGGGCACATCGTCGCCAGCGTCAACTACAACAGCCAGGACTATCTCGACGGTTCCCAGCGCGACTATGGCCGTGCGGGCTGGTCGACCATGCCCAACCCCGACGCCGGCCAGCCCGGTGAGCCCGATCTGCTGTTTCGGGAAAACGTGACGATCACCACGGCAACCTTCGGTGGCCGGATCATCACCCCCGGTCTCAATAACATCCAGTTCGACGCGGACGCCAACCCGATTCCGTACGCGCCCGGCAGCCTCGTGTCCGGCGCCCTCCAGGTGGGAGGCGACGGTGCCCGCTATGCGCAGCCATTCAGCGCCGATGTTGAGAACATCAGCGGTTATGCCCATGCCAAGTACGAAGTCTTCGACGGGGTCGAACTCTTTGCCGAAGGCAGCTACGGTCATGCGGAATCGCGCAGCCCCAACCTCTATTTTTTCAATCTGGGCGGCAACGCCTACCGCGTTCAGCGCGACAACGCGTACTTGCCCGATTCCATCGCGCAGCTCATGGACGAGAACGGCCTGACGTCGATCCAGCTGGGCAAGCTGGACCGCAACTACGGCCGCAACGTGACCTTCTTTGAGAGCGACACCTACAGTCTCTCGACCGGCCTGAACGCCAAGCTCTGGAGCGACTGGGAACTTGACGTCTACGGAACGCACAGCGTCTCCAAGACCCGCTACGGTGCCGAGAACAGCCGCTATCAGGCGCGCTCGCGTCTTGCGACGGATGCCGTGTTCGCGCCGGACGGCTCGATCGTCTGCCGTTCAAGTCTCAGCGAACCGGGCAACGGTTGCGTACCAACCACCCCCTTTGGCGAAATCCCCCTGACCGAGGATCAACGCAATTATCTCACGGGCACGTCGATCGCGCGCGGCACCACCAAGCAGGACGTTGCCGCGGCTGCGATGCATGGTACGGTCTTCGATGGCTGGGCAGGTCCGATCAGCGCCGCTGTCGGTGCCGAGTACCGCAAGGTCTCGCTTGACCAGGTTGCCGACCCCACCGGCATGTCCTTCGGCTGGAGCGCGGGCAACCTCAGCTCGAGCGCGGGCTCCTACAACGTGAAGGAAGTCTTTGGCGAAGTGCAGTTGCCGCTTCTGAAGGACGTGCCGCTTGCTCGCGACCTCAGCGTCAACGCCGCCGTTCGGCGCACGAACTACAGCACGAGCGGAAGCGTCACGACCTGGAAGATCGGTGTGACCAACGAAGTCTTCGACGGTTTCCGCCTGCGCGGCAGTTTGTCGCAAGACATTCGCGCGCCCAACATCAACGAGCTGTTCGGCGGTGTCGTCCGGTCGGTCACCACGATCAGCGATCCCGAATTTAACGGCCAGACGTTCCTCAACATCTTCACCTTCTCGGGCAGCAACGCCGAACTTCGCCCCGAGAAGGCGCGCACACTGACCTTCGGCGCGGTCTATCGTCCCGATTGGCTGCCGGGGTTGGGTCTGTCGGTCGACTACTACCGCATCAAGCTGTCCGATTCGATCACGCAGGTCGGATTCCAGACCGTCGTCGACCAGTGCGATGCGGGCAACGCGCTGTTCTGCGGGTTGATCTCACGCGACACCGCGGGCCTCATCACCGAGATCGACGCTCCGCTGCAGAACGTGGCCTCGGGCCGTGTCTCGGGCATCGACTTCGAAGCCAACTACGACACCGAGCTGGGAAATGGCTTCGTGCGGCTGCGCGCCATCGGCACCTATCTCGACACGTATCAGTTCACCAATCCGGGTGCACCAACTGTCGAGCAGGCCGGTACGCCGGGGCTGCCGCGCTGGCGGGGCAACTTCTCGGCGACGTATTCGAACGGAGGTTTTTCGCTCTCGGTTCAGGAGCGTTACATCGGCAAGACGACCCGCGTCGTGCTTCCGATCACGGTGGACGACAACACCGTGGAGAATGTGTTCTACACGAACGCGACCATGCGCTACAGGTTTGAGGACGAGACGTTCGGAAGTCCCGAAATGTTCTTCAACGTCAACAACCTGTTCAACCAGAAGCCGCGCGTCGGGCGGACCAACTCGACCAACCTGGGCTTCAATCAGGCCTATGACGGTCAGCTTTACGACGTGATCGGGCGCTACTTCACGCTTGGCATTCGTATTCGGTACTGATCGGCGCCCTGACGGTGTACCGAATCCTGCGCGGACGGCCCTTGTGGCCGTCCGCGTTCCTTCGTTTCCGCATGCTCGGACGCAGGGAGGACACGCGATGATGGATGACCTCGCTAAAGAAACGAGCCCCGCACACGAGCAGGATGAAGCCGCGCGTCATGCCGGGCCATTGGTCGGTCTCAGGGTCCTCGAGCTCGATGCGATCGGACCGGTGCCTCATTGCGGCATGCTCCTTGCCGATATGGGCGCCGATGTGGTTCGGGTGCTGCGTCCCGGCGGGCAAAGCGCCTATGCTGATGTGGGCGGCGCCATCCTCCACCGGGGGCGTACGAGCGTGGAGCTCGATTTGAAGACCGAAGCGGGCCGCGAGGGCGTTCTGGCGCTGGTGCGTCATGCCGATGCGCTGGTGGAAGGTATGCGGCCCGGTGTCATGGAGCGGCTCGGGCTTGGACCGGACGTGTGCCATGCGCTCGCACCGAGCCTCGTCTATGCCCGTGCAACCGGATGGGGCCAGACCGGGCCGCTGCGCGCGCGCGCCGGGCACGATATAAACTACCTCGCGCTGACCGGCACGCTTCATGCGTTGCGCGGGCGCGACGGCTATCCGCAGGCGCCGCTCAACCTCGTGGGCGATTACGCGGGGGGAGCGCTTTACCTTGCCTTCGGGATGGTCAGCGCGATGCTTCATGCCCGCAGCACCGGAAAGGGGCAGGTGCTGGATGCGGCCATCGTCGATGGGGCGAGCCATGTCATGGGCCTTTTTCACGCGCTGCTTGCCAGTGGGCAGTGGCGCGAGGAACCGGGCGCGAACCTGCTCGATGGCGGCGCGCCGTTCTATCGGTGTTACGCCTGCGCCTGCGGCGGCTACGTGGCGGTGGGGGCGCTGGAGCCCCAGTTCTTCCGGGCTTTACTTGAGGGGCTGGCGCTCGATCCGGCGCGCTTCCCGCAGCACGAGCGCGAAAGCTGGCCTGCGCTCGAGGAGGCTCTGGCGCAGGCTTTCGCCCAAGCCCCGCGCGACCATTGGGAAGCGCTGTTTCGCGATACCGATGCCTGTGTAACCCCGGTGCTGTCGATGGCAGAGGCGATGGTTCACCCCGTCAATGCGGCGCGCGGGGTCTTCGTCGAGCGTGACGCAACACGACAGGCCGCGCCCGCCCCGCGCTTCTCGGTGACGCCGGGGCAAATCGCTGAGGGGCGCATGCTCGCGCTGGAGGATGCACTCAGCCATTGGCGTAGGCGCTGAAGTCGACTGCACATGCCCCTCCTAAAGGTGGGGGCGCAGGCCGCGCGCAAATGTCTATTCCTGTGAACATGGAAAGCGCCCGGGACACCGGGGCAGATGAAAATGGGTTCGAGGACAATGGCATTGAAGGCGGACGATCCGGCATGGGCTATCGGGGCGAAGGTGGAAGCCTTCGTGCGCACAAAGATCATTCCGTACGAAAAAGACTCGCGCCGTGACTGTCACGGTGCTCCCACCGAAGAGCTGGTGGACGAAATGCGCGCTCTGGCACGCGCCGAAGGCCTGATGACGCCGCATATCCTGCCCGACGGGGCGCACCTCACGCAGGAAGGTACAGCGTACGTCCTCATTCGCTCTGGGCTTTCGCCGCTTGGGCCGATCGCGCTCAACACGATGGCGCCCGATGAGGGCAACATGTATCTGCTGGGGCACGTGGCCTCACCGGACATCAAGGCGCGCTTCCTCGCCCCGCTCATCTCGGGCGAGGCGCGCAGCGCGTTCTTCATGACCGAGCCTGCCGAATGGGGCGGGGCAGGGTCCGATCCCATGATGATGAAGACCTCGTGCCGCAAGGATGGCAACCACTGGGTCATCAACGGTCGCAAGGCCTTCATCACCGGCGCCGACGGGGCCAAAGTCGGCATCGTCATGGCCAAGTCGGAGGATGCCGACAGCGAGGGCGGGGCGTGCATGTTCCTGGTCGACCTGCCCGATCCGGCGATCCGTATCATCGATGTTCCCAACACGATCGACACCTCGATGCCCGGATCGCATGCGACGGTCGAGATCACCGATTTGCGGATTCCAGCCGATCAGATGCTGGGCGATGCGGGTGAGGGCTTCCGCTATGCGCAGGTACGCCTGAGCCCGGCCCGGCTCTCCCACTGCATGCGCTGGCTGGGCAGCTGCATCCGCGCACAGGAAATCGCGACCGATTACGCCTGCCGCCGGGAAGCCTTCGGAAAAATCCTGATCGACCATGAAGGCGTGGGCTTCCTCCTCGCGCAGAACCGGATCGATCTCCAGCAAGCGCAGCTCATGGTCGAGTGGTGTGCCGGCATCCTCGACCAGGGAGGGCTGGGCACGCAGGAAAGCTCGATGACCAAGGTGGCCGTTTCCGAGGCGCTTATGCGGATTGCGGACAATTGCGTGCAGGTCATGGGTGGCACCGGCCTCACCGACAAAACCGTGGTCGAGCAGATCTTTCGCGAGGTCCGTGCCTTCCGCGTCTACGATGGCCCGACCGAAGTCCACAAGTGGTCGCTGGCCAAGAAGATCAAGCGCTCCTGGCGCGAGGCACAGGCCGCTGGCGAAGGGCAGGCCAGCGCATGAGCGAGAGCATTGCGGCCGCCAACAGCGGCACCACCGAAGTGCGCGAAGGCTACGAGATCGATCTCGACCGGCTCGACGCCTGGATGCTCGCGCATGTCGAGGGCTATCGCGGTCCCTTGTCGATCGCGCAGTTTCGCGGTGGACAATCGAACCCGACGTATCAGCTTTCAACGCCCGACGCGCGCTATGTACTGCGCCGCAAGCCTCCGGGGGAGCTTCTCAAGGGGGCCCATGCGGTCGAGCGCGAGGCGCGCGTCATGGCGGCGCTGGGCGCGACGGGTTTTCCGGTCCCACGCGTCCATGGCATCTGTACCGACGACACCGTCATCGGCACCTGGTTTTTCGTCATGGATATGGTCGAGGGGCGGATATTCTGGGACGCGACTTTTCCCGGAGTTTCAAACGAGGAACGCCCGGCCTATTTCGACGCGATGAACGCGACCCTGGCGCAGTTGCACCAGGTCGATTACGCCGCCCTGAGGCTGGAGGATTACGGCAAGCCCGGCAACTACTTTGCGCGGCAGGTCGCTCGCTGGTCGCGCCAGTATCTCGAGGACGATGCTGCCGGGCGCAATGCGGACATGGACTGGCTGATCGAATGGTTGCCCGAACATATCCCGCAAGGCGATGAGACTAGTATCGTCCACGGCGATTTCCGGTGTGACAACATTATCTTTCATCCCACCGAGCCGCGTGTCGTAGCCGTGCTGGACTGGGAACTGTCGACCTTGGGGCATCCACTTGCAGACTTTGCCTACGCCGCGATGATGTACCGCATGCCGCCGGATATCGTCGCTGGCCTCAAGGAGGCCGATCTCGCTGCGCTTAACATTCCCAACGAGGAGGACTTCGTTGCAACCTACTGCGCTCGAATGGGGCGCGAGCGCATAGACCATTGGAGTTTCTACGTAACCTTCCAATTGTTCCGTCTTGCTGCAATTTTCCACGGGATCAAGGGGCGCGTGCTACGCGGGACAGCGACGAACGCCCAAGCGGTTGTCCGGGCAGAAGCTTTCCCAAGAATCGCTCGTCTTGCGCGCGAAGCGATCGAAGACGATTGATCAGATTTCAACTGCGGGACCTTCGGTCAAGCTCCCAGATTCCTTTGAAGATGAGGGGAGGCTAAGGCTCGCGTTCCCAAGGCCGGAAGCAACGATAGCTCACAGGCAACCGATTGTCACGGACGAGCGTGTCATGAGGGGACCGCTGAGGCCCGGCGAAGTCAGGGAAGAATGGCGCTGCCAGCTTTCCAAGCTCCGGCTCCGTATGACCACCTTGCACTAAACTATCCATTTGATAGACTTAAAGAGCATCGTATTTCGATGCCGAGGCGTGAGAACCTCGCTTGAGATCCTTTCAGCCCGCTTCCTGATGCGGCCGGGTTACCGACGCGAATGTCCAGGCCTTCTCGGCTAAAGGCGTCGGTGCACGACTCTTGCGTGTCTCAACACCCGGCTTTTCGTCGGTTCGCCTCGCAGTCGAGGACCGGCTGATGATCGCGAAAATTCCACCCGCAGATGGGTGGGGTGGCCTGTGAGCAGGCTGCCCGGGGCGGCCTATGTGTCGCTGGCGGAGGGTGACCCCCTGCCGCCCGAAGATCGGTTTTGCTCGCCGTCCGACCAAGGGGCATGGGAAGGTAAGCAACTCGAACAGACCTATCGAAAAGAGCGCTCCTGGTTGTTGGGGCTTGCCGGTTCACGCGCGTCTCACCAAGACGCCGAGGATATCGTGCAGCACGCTTTCGTACGCCTCGCGGAACGCGGTGCTGGCACCATTCACGCGCCGCGCGCCTATCTGGGGCAAGCAGTGAAAAATCTCGTGCGCGACCGCTACCGCAGCGCCGCTCGCCGCGGCGAGAACGATCATCATTCGCTCGATGAGGTGGAGCTTGCCGGCAGCGACCAGTCTGCCTGCCTGGAAGCGCGCGACCGGTTGCGGCGGATCGAGCGCGCTCTTGAGAAACTCAAGCCGCTCACCCGGCAGATCTTTCTGGCAAGCCGCGTTGATGGGTATAGTTATGCCGAGATCGCGGCCGAGACGGGGTTGAGTGTGAAAAGCGTTGAGAAGCAGATGAGCCGGGCGCTCAAACTCCTGGCACGGGACCTTCGCGGGCATGACTGATGGTTCGAACATCCCGGCATCGATCCGGGAGGCCGCCGCGCGCTGGATGGCGCGGGCTGGCACAGGCGAGGCCGACTACGATGCGAAACTCGCCGCCTGGCTGGAACGTGATCCGCGCCACCGTCAGGCGTACGAGGACGTTTATGGCGTTTGGGATGTGCCAGGGGAGATAGGCCAAACTGCCATCGGGCGTGATCGGCGACTGGTCCGTGCGCCCGTCTACATGCGCCGCTCGACGCACCTGGCGCTGGGTGCGGCCGGTCTGGTCGGCTGCCTTGGCCTGACGCTGGCGGTCGTGGGGCTCCCGGGCCGGGACTTGGGTGTGGTGAGCGTGGCCCACGCGGCGAGCTACAGCACGCGCATCGGCGAAATCCGGCGTTTTAAGACGCAAGGTGGGCTGGTTCTCGTGCTCGACAGCAATTCACGTGTCGCGGTTTCGCAAGAAGGACGCGACGTAAAGCTCGATCTCGCACGCGGTCGTATACGGGTTGAAACTGCAGATGGACATGTGCGCGTGCGGGCCGGAGCGAGGTCGCTGCGCGTGGACGGATCGCCCTTCGATGTTCGTCTCGAGGACGGTGTGGGCCAAGTGCTCGCCCCACGCGTGCCGATCCGCGTGGCTGCCGGGGACCGCGTCGTGGAACTTGCCGAGGGACAGAGAAGCGATCTGGACGCGAAGGTGCTCACCCCGGGCGCGGACGACGCGAATTGGGTGAGCGGCATGCTGGCGGTCGAGGACATGCCCCTGGGCGAGGCCGTCGCGATCATTAATCGCTACGCGCGAACTCCTCTCGTGCTGGGCGATCCGGGGCTCGCCTCGCGTCCTGTTACCGGGGCGTTTCGACGCTCGGATCCGGAGGCCTTTGCCCGAACCGTGGCGGGCATCTATGATCTTGAGATCGACCGCAGTCGCAAGGACAGGGTGGTCTTGCGTACGAAGTGAAGTCTTCATGAAAATATTCGGGGGGTGAAATCACGCCCCGTCGTCTCCCCGGGAGAACCTGCCGGAAAAACCGGCGAATGGGGGGAACGATCATCATGAGGACGTCTTTCATTGGCGTAGGTACAGGCATTGCTCGCGAACTCGCGCTTCTTGGCGCGATCGCGGCATTCAGCAGCCCTTCGGTCGCAAACGCGCAGCAAACTGCGCAACTCACCATGGATCTTCCAGAGCAGCGCCTGGGCGATTCACTACGGGCACTGGCGGCGCTGTCGGGACAGGTCGTCCTGGCCGATGGCGGGAGCGTGGCTGCGAAGCGCGCTCCCGCCTTACGCGGCACCTATTCGCTCAAGCAGGCGCTCGATCGGCTGCTGGCGGGCTCTGGGCTGGTAGCCTACGCGGTTCAGGGCGGTTACGCGGTGCGTCGTGCGGATGCCGGAGCCGACGACCAGGACGCGGCCGGTGAGGCCATCACAGTTACTGGCTCGCGCATTCGCGGGGCGCAAATCGCCTCGCAGGTCATACGGCTCGATGCGGAGGCGTTGCGCGATGGGGGACGTGCGGACCTGGGGGAAGTCGTTCGCGATCTGCCGCAGAGCTTTGGAGGCGGGCAGAACCCCGGTATCGGTATCAGTGTTCCCCAATCGGCGGGGGCGAATGCCGGCGGTGGCTCGACGGTTAATCTGCGCGGGCTGGGCAGCGATGCGACTCTCACCCTGGTGAATGGACGGCGCCTTCCTTACGATTCCGCGCTGCAGGGCGTCGATATTTCAGCAATTCCCATGGCGGCGGTGGAGCGGATTGAAATCGTGGCAGATGGAGCGTCGGCGATCTACGGCTCGGATGCCGTGGGCGGCGTCGTGAACGTGATTCTGCGCGAGGACTACGAAGGTCTTGACGCGCAGGCGCGGCTGGGCGGAGCCACGCAGGGCGGGGATTTCCAGCAACGCTACGGCCTGTTGGGCGGACACCGTTGGCAAGGCGGCGGGTTCTTCGCGACCTACGAATACAATCGCAACACGGATGTGGTGTCGAACCAGCGCGAGGCGACATCCTTTCAGCCCAATCTCACGCTCCTTCCGGCCAGCCATCGCCACGCTCTCGCGGGGCATTTTCACCAGGAGCTTGCTCGCGATCTGACGCTCGAAGTCGACGGTCTCTACAACCGGCGCAAGGGATCGTTCTTCTATCCTCTGAACGCGCAGGCGGATCTCGACGTCAGCCGTACCGAACGCAGCTACGATTCCTATTCCTTCGCCGTATCGGGCGCGCTCCATTACACTTGGCAGGATTGGAAGGTCTCGGCGTCGATGACTCATGGGCGAGGTCGCAACGATATGCTCGCCGAGTACTACTATGATGACATTCTTTCGCTGTCCGACGGGTTGCGCTACGCGAATCGTTCGACCGGAGGCGAACTCTCGGCCACCGGCAACCTCGCTTCGCTTCCGGCTGGCGCGGTGGGCCTCGCAGCCGGAGCCGGCTTTCGCAGCAACGGCTTCGAGATTTTCCGAGGCGCGGGAAACTATCAGAACGCTCGTCCCACCCAGGACAGTCAGTATGTCTTCGGAGAGTTGAGCCTGCCGTTCGTTTCCGAAGACATGGGTATCCCCTTTGTTCGCGCACTGACGGCAACCGCCGCACTGCGCCACGAGCATTACGAAGGGATCGGGGGGGTAACAACGCCCAAACTCGGGGCGATCTACACCCCTCTCGAAGGGATCGCGCTGAAGGCATCATGGGGGCGTTCGTTTCGCGCGCCGAGCTTTTACGATCTGTACGGCGTCCAGGCCGCGAACCTCTATCCGATATCCCGGTTCGGCGGTGAGGGCTATGCGCCGGACGCCACGGCACTGTTCGTCTCGGGGGGCAATGCGGATCTCAAGCCCGAACGCGCCGAGAGCTGGTCGGCCGGTGTCGACATCCGTCCGCAAGCGCTTCCAGGTTTCGGGCTGGAACTGAGCTATTTCGAAACGCACTACACGAACCGCGTGGTCACGCCGATCACGCTGACGGCGCAGTCGCTGACGAACTCGGCCTACGCCGCACAACTGACCTATTCGCCCGATGCCAGCCTACTCGAAGACGTCCTTGCCGGAGCCGATACCTTCGTCAACGCCACCTCCAGTCCCTATGATCCCGCCAATGTCGCGGTTCTTATCGACAACCGGAATGTCAACGCGGGACGGCAAGACGTGAAGGGGCTCGACGTCCAGGCGACTTACGAAGGCGAGTTCGCCGCCGGTCGCCTGACGACGGCCTTCAATGCAAGTTACCTGGAAAGCTCGCAGCAGATAGCCGAGGGCCAAGGTGTCGAGGCATTGGCCGGATATCTCTACAATCCGCCACACTGGCGCGGACAGGCTCGCGCTGGCTGGGAGAAGGCCGGGCTGCGCCTGTCGGCGGCGGTCAATCACCAGGGCGGCGTGCGCGACACACGCTCCAAGCCGATCGCCAAGGTGCGGGGGATGACGACGTTCGATATTGGTGCGCGCTACGCGTTCTCCGAGCCCGATGGGGCGCTGAACGGGACGCAGCTGGGCCTTACCATTACCAATCTCTTCGACGTCATGCCCGGAAAGATCTCGACGACGTTGTTCTACGACACGCCCTACGATTCCACGAATTATTCACCCGTTGGGCGCTTCGTCGCCTTCGAAGTTCGTCGCACATGGTAAGCCCGGTCGTCCGCAGGTGCGCGTTGGTTTCGCTGAGCCTTGCGTGGGCGCTCGCGGCAGTCCCGGCCTGTGCCGGGGCGCCTTGCGCCGATCTCCTGGCGAATTCGGTCATGGGAGCAAGGCACGAAGAGAACTCTCGGACCGTGCACCCAGTCGACCTGTTGCGCCTGCGGCAGATCGGCGAGCCGGAAGCCATGTTCACGTTCCACCCTGCGCTCGCCCTGTCGCCGGACCGCCGGCACCTCGCTTTCGTGATCCAGCGCGCCGATCCCGAGGCCAATCGCTACTGCATGGGCCTTGCCGTTCTGGCTCTGGATCGCCCGGGGCCTCCACGTCTCCTGAACGCGGGTGGGAGCATTATTCTCACGGTCAATTCGTTCAGGGGCCGCATATGGGGCGTTGGATATCCCTCGCTCACGATCCCGCGCTGGTCTCCCGATGGCCGGTCGATCGCCTGGCTGCGCCGCGATGACGGGACCACACAAGTGTGGCTCGCCGACGTCGCGACCGGCAATGCACGGGCTGTCACCCACGAAGCGGTCGATGTCGAAGCGGTGAGCTGGTCAGCGGATGGCGCGGCGCTCATCTATGCCAGCCGCACGGGTCGACTCGCGGAACGCGCGGCATTCGCACGCGAAGGGCGTTCCGGCTTCCACTACGATGATCGCTTCGTTCCGATCATGTCCGATCGTCCCATGCCCGATGCCTCGATCGGATGGACGAGCTACCGTGTCGATCTGAAATCGGGGGGGCGACGTCGGGCAGGTGAGGCCGAGATGGAGCATTTGCCCGACGATGAGTTGGGCAAGTTCCCTCCCTTGCCCGTGGCGCAGGGGTACGATGGCCGCGTTGCGCGGGCTAGTCATTCGACGAGTAACCCGCTCAGTCCGCTCGCAATCACGGTGAGCTTGCCCAACGGAACGCAGATTGCATGCCGTTATACTCAGTGCGAGGGGCGTATCGTGGACATGTGGTGGACACCGGATACCAAGACCCTCGTCTTTCTGCGCCGGGAAGGCTGGGCCCATGGATTGAGCGGTCTCTATCGCTGGACGCTGGGAAAAGGCGAGCCTGAGCGTCTTGTCCTGACCCACGACCTGATCAGCAATTGCGTGATCGCGCAGGCAGGCCTTGTCTGTCTGCGCGAAACCTCTACGCAGCCGCAACGCCTGGTTCGCTTCGATGTCCGTTCCGGCAAATCGGAACTCTTGTACGATCCCAATCCCGAATGGGCCTCATTCCGGCTTGGCACAGTTCGGCACCTGCAATGGAGCAACGATGCGGGCGCCCAGGTGCGCGGGGACCTCGTCCTCCCGCCGGGCTACGAACCTGGAACACGCGTGCCCCTCATCGTGACGACCTATACCAGCAACGGATTTCTGCGCGGCGGGATGGGAGACGAGTACCCTATTCATCCGTTTGCGGCGGCCGGTTTCGCTGTCCTGAGCTACAATGCACCCGAGCGCGCGGCGGCCAGCGATCCTGATCTCGACAGCCGGGAGCAAGTCGGAGCGGCCGGGACACGGACCTGGCTCTGGCGGCGTGCCGTCAAATCGGCGATCGAACGGGGGATCGACCGTGTCGTCGAAATGGGCATCGCCGATCCAAGCAAGGTCGGTATCACGGGCTTGAGCGACGGCTCGACGAGCGCGGCGTTCGCCATGATCAACAGCCGCAGGTTCGCGGCCGCATCGATCAGCACCTGTTGCATGGAGCCCTGGGCGGTCAATGCGGGCTATGGCCCGGCCTTTGCCCGCCTCAAGCAGGGCCAGGGCTATGCGCCGCTCACCGCGCAGGACGACGCATTCTGGAAACATGGTTCGCTGGTCGCGAATGCGGCGCGGATCGATACGCCCTTGCTCATGCAACTGGCCGACCGTGAATATCTCGGCGGTGTCGACGTCTACGCGGCGCTGCGGGAACAAGGCAAACCTGTCGACATGTACGTCTTTCCCGACGCCTTTCATCACAAGTGGCAACCGGCACAGAAACTTGCGGCCTATCAGCGCAACATCGACTGGTTCGCGTTCTGGCTTCAGGGGAAGACCGCCCCGCATCCAAACCAAGTTGAGGAGCAAGCGGGCACGTACGCCCACTGGAACGCCCTCGCCGCCGGCTGGAAGCCTGCTGAAACCGGATCAGGACCATGAGCCAAGCCAGGCTTCCGCTTGCGCAAGAAAGAGAATCCGCTCGTGGACAACGCCGCGTATCGGCTGATGTGCCCGGGTCGCCGCTTCGATAGCGTCGGGTTCGAGCAGGCCGAGACGTCGCAAGTGGCCATCGAGCAGCATCTCGCGCAGCGTGGCGCGGTTGGCAAGGTACACCTCCGCGACGAAACCATCGGGCGAACCTTTGGATTGGCGCGCGTAGACGTCCGGTGGAAGCCGATCCTTGAAGGCTTCGCGTGCGAGAATGCGACTGCGGCGGCCCTTGAACCACCACCAGACAGGAACATCAAGGCACGCGCGAACGACCGGGAGGCTCGCCAGCGGTGACGCATGGCGCACCGGGCTTTCGAGGTCGCCTTCCTCGGCCCACCCCTGCGCGACCGCGAGGACCGCGACCTGAGCTGCGAACCCGGGCGACACCGAGGCGGGCGGTCTTAGCCAGGGATGGGGGACGTCGGCAGGCAGCATCGCCAGTACTTCGGGGCTCAGGAACGTCAGATCCCTCGACCAGCGATAGGCGGGAGAGCGGCGCAGGGCGCGGCGTGTGGCAAGCCAGAGCACCTTGAGGATGCTTTCCCGGGCATTGGCCGCAATCGTACCGGCCACGTCAAGGGCCGCTTCAAGGGAATGGCCCTTGAGCAGGGCATCGCAGACCGGCGCCACCGAATTCATCGCGCAAAAGACGTTGTCGCCGCCTCCGCCGTCGAGCGTCAGATCGCAGCCGTGTTCCCGCGCGGTCCGGGCCAGGCAGGCGCTCGTCGCTTGCATGAACGTGCGGCTGGCCGGACTTGGCGCCGCGTGGCTGGCGCTGCGCGTGACGTCGATGTCATCAAGCGACCATTCGGCCTCGTCCAGGGGAATGCCCAGTGATTCGGCCACGCTTCGTGCGTAGCGGCGTTCATCGCCGCTTGCATCACGGCGCACAAGGTTGAGGGCGCGCAGCCCGCTTCCCAGGCTGGATAGACTGGCGGCGAGAACGGAGGAATCAAGACCGCCGGACAGCATGAGCAGCGGCGCGCGCGCATCGCCACGAACGGCGCGCGTGGTCTCCATGATGACACGGCGAAGGTGCGCACTGGCCTCGAGCGGGGAAGAATGTCGGTTCTGCCGTCCTGCATGGTCCCAGGCGGACCAGGCCAGGTCTTCGTGACATCCGTCAGGACCGAAGGAGAGAGCCGCGCCTCCTCTCAGTGCGCGCACGCCTTCCAGACAGGTTTCGCGCAAGGGAAGACCGCGAAATGCCAGACGTGTCACCAGGGCAGGCGCGTGCACGCTGGCGGAGAACCCGGCGCCTGTCAGCAAGTTCATGCAGTTCGACGCGAACAAGGTCCCCTCGATCGCGACGAAATAGCAGGGAAGGCGCCCGAAAGGCGCGCGGCTGAGGATGGCATCGCGCCTGTCTGGGCCGGGGGCGATGACGATGAAATCGCCCCAGAAGTTTGCGTGCAGACGGCGCATGTCCAGGATCGCCTGGCGATCCTTCTCGCCGATGTCCTGCTGGCGAAGGCGCACGGCACCGTTGCTGCGGTAGATGTCGCCCAGAATGAGGGTGCGCTCCTCGTCCGCCGTGAGGATGCCCAGGTCTGGCGCGCAGGCCAGAAAAAGACCGGGCGTCGCGGACCTGACGCTCAGGCCTTGATCACGGGCCAGTGCGTCGAGGCGGGCGAGATCAGGGGGCGCCAGGCCTTTGGTTGAAAGCGCGAGCAGGTAGTCGCCCATTACCATACCAGTATCGGCGTGTAGCTACGGGCGTGTTCGATCTCCTCGCAGATCAGGTGCCGGCCCTGGTCGATCCAGCAATGGGCGCTGAACGGGGCAAGCCGTACGGCGAAGACGAGCCGGGAGGCGACACCGGCGCGCGTGAGCGCGCTCATGAGGGCCATGGCGTTGGGAAGGCAGCGCCCCTGGGCCGAATGAATGGCCTCGCTTGTGCGCCAGGTCCGCGCGAGCGAGGCGACAACGTCGGGCGCGGCTCCCGTATTATTCAGGCGCGCCCGTGCTTGCGCGAGGCTTTGGAGATTTTTGAGGAGCGCCCTGCTGCGCGTGCGGTGCTGCCAGGCGATGCGGGTGCAAAGCGCCCGTGAAATCGCGCCCAGCTTTGCCCTGCCTGCGTCCGATGTCCTACCGACCTCGGATGTGGGCCAGTCGTACGTCAGTTGGCGGGCTGCGCACATCAGCGCGCCGCGATCATCGTGCGAAGCGAGGCTTGCGGCGACAAGCGCGCGGGCCTCGTGCGCCTCGCACCTGTCGCCCTCGACAAGCTTGCGAAAGGCGACATCGAGCGGGTCGGGAAGTCCGAAGTAGCGATCGCGTTCCACATCGAGAAAGACGTGCCGCTCGCCAGCCCGGCAGAAATGGAGATGGGGGCGATCCTCGCTTGAAGACATTGCGCTTGCTCCCGTTTCCAGCGAGTGGTGGGGGGGGGGGGGGGGGGGGGGGGGGGGGGGGGGGGGGGGGGCGGG
>NZ_JAIVLF010000002.1 GCF_020524485.1 Novosphingobium profundi
GTGCGCAGCCCTCGAGGCTGCGCACCACGATCGGGAGTCAGTCGTCGGTCAGGCCGGCGTTGGGGTTGCCCTGGGCGACGTCCTGGTCACCGGGAAGGATACCCTTCGTCTCGACGCTGGCCGCGCCGAGTTCGATGGGGCGGATTTCGCGTTCGCTACGTTCCATGGTCTTGCTCCTCGTTCATGGCCGCCGGAATTGGCGACAGGACCAAGGTTATGGCGCGGCGCGCGTTATTCGAACTTTATACGGATTCGATATCGCGAATATTAAATCCGCCCTTTGGCGCGCGCTGGACGAGCGACGTCACAGGGAAAGTCAAAGGCGCGCCGTTGCACTGGTTATTGTGGCCGATAACGCAGGCGTACGAGTTGGCCGGCGTGGCGCTCGCGGCGCCGGTGCCAGGTGTTGAGGAGGCGGGTGAGCCGCCGGGTGTCGGTCTCGCGCAGCGCGGCGTCGAGGCGGGCAAGTTCCTCGGCCGTGTCCTCGAACAGGGCAGGCTCGCACATACGCACGGCGAAAAGGCGCGCGTTCGTTCGCGCCATTGTGTCCACGATTTCGCAATTGCCCGAAGCGTGCGCGAGCCCCTCCAGGCGCCGCGCGACCTCCTGCGCGTAGTATTCCGAGGCATCGGCGCCGGCTGCCCTGTCCGGCTCGCGTGCAATCCGGGGCAGGTGTTCAGGCGGCGCTTCACGAAGGGCGACAAGTGAAAGGCTGCGCGACCAGGCGATCCGGTCACGCAGCCCTGGCTCGTCGAGCAGCGGAAGGTGGAAGCCGCTGCCCGGGCGCGTCTCGACGAGACCTTCGCCGACGAGCCGGCACAGCGCCTCGCGCACCGGCGTGGTGCTTGCGGCTAGCGCGCTGGCGAGACTGGCGGGATCGAGCCGGTCGCCGGGATGCAATTGCGCGCTCAGGATCCGCTCCCGGATGGTCTCGTGGATGCGTTCCGATGTCGCGCCCGCGTTCATGGCCCCCTCGGATCAGGCGGCGTAGTGCATGAGGTCCGGGGATGGGCTCGTGCGATCGATTCCCGCGCGCTCGAGGAGGGCAGGGGTTTCAGGGCCGATCTCGATGCGCAGGGCGCCCAGCGTCTCGCCGCCCAGTTTCGTCGGAAGGCCGAGCGGACGGCATGTCCACCCGAAGGCGAGGATCTGCTGGAACCAGCCGAGCGCGGCGATCGCGGTGAAGGCGCTTATCCCTTCTTTCAGGGCGTGATCGACCAGGCCATGGACGAGCGCGTTGCGCACGCCGCGGCGCTCGGCGGCGCGCAGGCGTCGGTCGAGACAGAAGCGCGTGACCTCGCGGATGGCCGGACCTTGCGGTACGGGACCTTCGCACAGCTGCGCATAGAAGCTTGACAGAAGGTGTGGCCGCTCGGTCTCGAGGAGCCGCGCGGAGCCAAGGTGCCTGCCCTGCCGGTCGGCGATGATGACGTAGCGGGCGTGGGAATCGTCGAACTGGTCGATCTCATAGCGCCCCTCGAGGACTGGCACGTCCCATTTGAGCAGATCGACGAAGACCGACTTTCGCGCTTCGAACATTGCGCGCAGGAGCGCATCGGGGATCGGCTGGTTCGACGCTGATACATGAGCGGACATGGTGAAAGCTCCCTGGTCTTGGTGGAAGAACCAAGGATGCGCGGGAGGCGTCGGCACCGACCATACCGCATTTGCGGTATGGTCAGGGGCGCAGGATCTCGATGAAACTCAGTGAACCGTCGAACAGCGCGCGTATCGCGAGGAAGGAGCGCTTGTGCACATGGTAACGCCGGCAGGCATTGCGCACGTGAAGCGCGGCGGTCTGGTCGCTGATCCCCAGGATCCGCCCGATCTCCCAGTTGCTCTTGCCGCGCGCGACGAGAACGAGGCATTCGCGCTCGCGCGGCGTAAGCCGGGGCGATGCGCGATCGGCGTTGTCGTTGCCGGCCGGATGCAGTGGCTCGCGCAGGCGCCAGAGCCGCCGGGCCCGTTCGAACGCGTAGGCGCCTACCAGCTGGGCAAGCGGCAGGGCCGCGTGGGGCAGCGGTTTGCCCACGGCGTTGACGAAGGAGACCGAGCCGTGCGCCTCGCCGGGAATGTGCGCGGGAACCGTGAAGCCGGTGCCGATCCCCTCGCTACGGGCGCGTTCGAGGAAGGTCTCGTCCTCCTCGCTCAGCGCGAGGAACTCGCCGAGGCGGGGCCAGGCGAAACCGACGGTGGTCAGATGGCTCGCGCGGTGCACCGGATCGCGTATGCCGAAGCCATGGCGGTCGTAGTAGTCGGCCCAGTCGAGAGGATAATCATGCAGGCGGATCGCCTGCCAGCGGGTGCGCCGCATGTCGACGTGATGCGTGAGCGCGTAGCTGTCGAAACCCATCTCGCGCGTGGCATGGGCGAGCGCTTCGCCCAGCTGCGCGATGCTGTCGCTGGCCTCGATCGCCGCGATCAGCGGCGAAACGGCCTTCAGTCCTTGCGTGTCCAAACTGCGATGTCGCGAACGTCGGCCGGTCCTCTTGCCACCGGTGCCCCGCCGATCGCCCCTTCCCGAGTTCTGGCCTTGCCCGTCCGTTTCTCACGCGGCCGGGCCGGCAGTTATGTCACGATAGTGTCATATATTGTGCGCGATGTCACATGCCGGACGCCCGGCGTTCGGCCGGTTACCCCTGCAAGCCTTTGCTGACCGCTCTTGGCCGGGGCGCCCCATCTTCCCGACTGGCGCGACGCGCCGGCCTATGCGCGCCTTGCCGAAACCGACCGCGCGGGGGTGATGTGGGAGTGGCTGCGCCGCGACGCCGGTTATGTCGCCTGGCAGGCGCGCGCCTCGCACGTGACGGGCGGGCCTCGCGCGACGCGCGACCTGGTCGAGGCGGATGGGTGTCTTGACCTTGCTCCGCGCGACTGGGGGCTGCACTTTCGCCGAGGACCCGGCCCGGGATGCCCCCCGGGCGCGGATCATCTGGCGTGCCGCGCTTGATCCCGGAGCACTCGAGGTCGACGCCGCGCCCTCCGCTCCCAACGATCCCGACCGGTTCGATCCGGCGAGCCTCGCTGTGTTTCTCACGATCGCCAGGGACGCGAGCGGGCGCGAATACGCCGTCCTGTCCGATGGGCGGCGGCGCATCCGTCTCGACGTCGTGACCGGATCGCTGCAGGAGGGGGCGGTTGTCCTGTCCTATCGCCTTGCCGGCGTTCATGCGGCCACGGCAAGGGTTCTGACCCTGCGCCGGCTCCTGGCGCTGTGCGTCCACGCCCGTTTCTCGCCCTCGCTGTTCCCGCCCGATCCGCGCATCGCGCGCTGGATCGAGGCCTTGCGCGTTCATGATGCGCTCGAGGCGGGCGCGAGCCAGCGCGTGATCGCCAGCACCTTGTGGCCCGATCTTGCCTGGCGCGATGGCGAGGGCGGTGACGCGCAGCGTTCGCGCCTGCGTCGCCTCGTGCTCGAGGCGCGGGCCCTGGCGGCGGGTGGATATCGCGAGCTGCTGCGCGCCCGCCGCTGATCGGGTGGCGGCAAAGGTACCAGGCCAGGCCCATGAATGTCCTGGCCGGCAGGCTTAGGGACCCATTGTCCGGTCAGGGGGGGAGATCAGGTGAGGGGGGCGATCGCGTCTTATTGGGCTCTCGTAGAGGGGCCGATCGCGGGGGCACGACGGCTGGGCAGTAAGCCCCTACGTGCGCGCGGCTTAGACCTCGCCGATTACGAGGGCCTTACGCGGCATAGGCGTTCGCAGACAGGTTTTGGCGTGATCGATCTTTGGTCCGGTCCGGCTTGATCAGTACTTCAAAATTACGGTGAGACAAGCGGGAGTTCGGGCGCCTCGCGGCCGTGCCGTCCGCGACCGCGCTCTGGACCTGCGGCGCGGCGCGCCTGGCCCCGGGCCCCGCAAGCGGGTCCCGGCCTTGCGGCGACGATCGCTGGCGCGTGGGGCCGGGCGCCGCTGGCGCCTGGCCGTGTCGCCCGGCCATGCGGACGCGGGGGCGGGCCGTACCGGTCCGCCTGTTCCCGCGGCGCTGTGGAAGGGTGCCTGCGGCGGCAAGGCGCGGGTGGACGGGCTCCCGGCTGGGCCCGCCTGCAGCGCCGTCAAGCCGGGCCCTTGGGCCCGGCTCCTTCACATGCGTTGCGGCCCTTGCCGTTCCGTGCCGGAACGGCGGCGGGTGAGGGCGCTGCGTGCCGGCGGGCCCGCGACCTGGATCCGTGCCGCCCACCCTCGCGCCTTGCGCCGCGAGGCATGGGGCGAAGGCAGGAGGAAGGAGTGTTCCATGGTCGATCGCAGCACGAGGGCAGGAGAGGTGGCGCCGGGTTCGCAGGGACACGCGGGGGGCAAGGCGAGGAGCCCCGCGCGCGGCAGGCCATGCGGTGGGCCGCGCGGTCGCGGTGAAGGGCGCGCCTCGCTTTACGAGGAGGTGACCACGCGGATCGTGGGCGAACTCGAAGCCGGGCGCTTCCCGTGGGTGCAGCCCTGGACCTGTTCGCCCGGCGAGGCCGGGCTTGCGCCTTCGCTTCCGCGCAACGCGGTAAGCCAGCGCGCCTATTCGGGCATCAACGTGCTCTTGCTGTGGGGGGCGGTCATCGCGCGCGGCTGGCCCACGCAGGGCTGGCTCACCTACCGGCAGGCCCGCGCGCTCGGCGGCCATGTGCGCAAGGGCGAGGAAGGCACGTGCGTCGTCTACGCCGACCGCTTCACGCCGAGCGCGGAAAAGGCGCGCGCGAACGAAAGCGGCGAGGAAGCGCGCAGCGTTCCTTTCCTGAAGCGCTTCACCCTCTTCAATCTCGCCCAGTGCGAGGGGCTGGACACGCAGTTGCTGGAGCCTGCAGCCCCCTTGCCCGAATGCGCGGTCGAACCCGAAGGCGAGGCGCTCATTGCCGCCTCGGGCGTCGACTTTCGCATCGGCGGCGACAAGGCCTTCTACGCACCCGGGGCCGATTTCGTGCAGGTTCCCCCGCATCCGGCCTTTCACGATCCGGTCAATTTCTACCGGACCGCCTGCCATGAACTTTGCCACGCAACGGGTCATGCCTCGCGCCTTGGCCGTACGCTCACCGGCCGTTTCGGCTCGAAGGACTACGCGCGCGAGGAGCTCGTCGCCGAACTCGGCGCGGCCTTCACGCTTGCCGCGCTCGGCATTCGCCCGAGCGTGCGCCACGCCGACTACCTCGGGGCCTGGCTCGAGGTGCTGCGCGAGGACTCCCGCGCGATCTTTCGTGCCGCCTCACTTGCCTCGAAGGCCGCCGACTGGCTGCTGAGCCGCCACGAGGCCGCGAAATCGGGCGCTGCCACCTCGGACCGGGAGGAAGGCTCGTGAGCCTGCTGTCTCCCGTGACCCGCTCGCTGCTCCTGGCCAACGCGCGCCAGAGCAGGGCCTGGCCCGGCTTCGATCCGCGCCCCCTGGTCCGGCTCGTCGAACGCGGTGGACCCGCGCGCTGGCTCTGCACCGAACTCAGCGCGGACGGGGCCTGGCTCTATGGCCTTGCCGATACCGGTTCAGCTTCTCCCGAGCCCGGCTATTTTTCGCTCAGCGATGTGTCCGCGTTCGGCTCAGACGAAGGCGCGCGCGTGGTGCGCGACTTGCGCTTTTTCACACCGCACCGCCTGTCGGCGTGGTGCGCGGCGGCGCGCCTGACGCGCTCGATCGACGGCGCCCAAATACTGCTCGAACGCCTCGCGGACGAGCTTGGCCTCACGCGCGGCGTCGCCAGTCCTGTTGGGGCCAGCCCGGCGGGAGCCAGCCCAGTGGGAATCAGCCCGGCACGGAATCTGCAACTTTCGCGCCTGCGCGAATGAAAGCCCGGGGAGCGGGCGGATCGCCCGTGCGCTCCCCGCGAAAAGACCGGCCCGACACGCGCCTTCCCATCACGAAACATGCGTGAAGGACCGGTCCACACTGCAAGAAGGAGTGTTGTGACCCATGAAACTGCAATTCATCGAACTTGACAAGCTCAGCGTCTCCAAAGCCAACATGCGCCACGCGCGCAAGGCCCCCGACGTATCGGACATCCTGCCCAGCGTCCGGGCGCGCGGCGTGCTCCAGCCGGTCCTCGTGCGCCCCGTTCCGCAAGGGGAGACGGATGGCGACGGGCGGCCTCAACGCTTCGAGATCGTCGCGGGCGCGCGCCGTTTCCACGCCGCCACGCTGGTCGCACGCGAAGGCACGAAGGACGCGGACAAGGACAGAGGCTCCCCGCCTCCAGGCCAGGGCGAGCCGCCCGTGCTGCCCTGCGCGGTGCTCGACGAGGCGGACGACGCCGCTGCCCTCGAAGCCTCGCTCATCGAGAACGTGGCGCGGCTCGATCCGGACGAACTGGCCCGCTGGGAATGCTTCACCCGCCTCGTGCGCGAAGGGCGCAAAATTGCGGACATCGCAGCGACCTTCGCCTTGCCCGAACTGGCGGTGCGCCGCGCGCTCGCGCTCGGCAACCTCCTGCCGCGCATTCGCGAGCTCTACCGGGCCGAGAAGATCGATGCGGTCACCATGCGGCACCTCACGCTTGCCACCAAGGCGCGCCAGAAGGCCTGGATCGCCCTTTTCGAGGATCCCGATGCCAACGCTCCGCTTGGCTGGCAGGTCAAGGGTTGGGTGCTCGGCGGCCCCTCGATCCCGGCGCGCCATGCCCTCTTCGACGCCGCGCAAAGCGGGCTGGCGCTCGTCACCGACCTCTTCGGCGAGGACACCTATTTCGCCGATGGTGAGGCCTTCTGGACCTTGCAGAACGCCGCGATCGAAGCGCGCCGCTGCGCCGCGATAGAGGCGGGCTGGGCCGACGCGCGCGTGCTTGGGCCCGAGGCGTATTTCCAGTCGTGGGAGCACGAAAAGACGCCCAAGCGCAAGGGCGGGCGCGTCTACATCGACGTGCGCGGCAATGGCGAGGTCGTGATCCACGAGGGCTATCTGCCGCGCCGTGAGGCGGCTCGCCGGAAAGCAGACGGCGAGCAAGGCACAGACTTCGAGCGTCCCGCGCGTCCCGAGATCACCGCGACGACGCGCTCCTATCTCGACCTGCATCGCCACGCGGCCCTTCGCGCCGCCTTGCTCGACGCTCCGCAGGTCGCGCTGCGCGCCATGGTCGCCCATGTCCTTGCCGGATCGAGCCTGTGGCGTGTCTCACCCGAGCCGCAGGCCTGCCGCAATCTGGCCATTGCCAAGAGTCTCGCGGCGAGCCGGGGCGAGGCGGTTTTTGCCGCGCGCCGACAGGCGCTGCGCGCGCTTCTGGCGTCCGCCACGTCCGGCGAGGAGGGGCCTTCCTATGCCGGTCCGGACGGGGACGGGCTGCAGGCTGAGGCCGAAGGCGAAGAGAATTATAGGCCCGACGCGCGGCGTCCGCTGACCGGCGCGCACGGCCTCGACGTCGTCGCGCTGTTCGTGCGCCTTCTCGACCTGCCCGATGCGGCGGTGCTCGACCTTGTGGCGCTTGCCATGGGCGAAAGCCTCGCGGCGGGAAGCCCGTTCGTCGAGGCGCTGGGCGGCCATCTGGGCCTCGACATGGCGGCGTGGTGGCAGGGCGACGCGGCGTTTCTCGACACCCTGCGCGACCGCGAAGTGCTTACCGCGCTGGTCGGCGAGGTCGCAGGCGAAGCGAGCGCCCGCGCCAACGCCAGGGAGCCGTGCAGGACCTTGCGCACGATCCTTGGCGATCACCTGCACGGGACAGCTGATCGCCCGGTGCGCGAGGGTTGGGTGCCGCGCTGGATGACCTTCCCGCCCTCGGCTTATACCGCGCGCGGGGGTGTCGGGCCTTGCGACGCCCATGCCCGCGCACAGACCAGTGGCTGGGGGCTGGGCGAGGGTTGTGACACGGTGCCGTCGCCCTGAGCAGGCTCTCGGCAGACCGTCCCTGACGCGAGCCGGCTGGTAGGAAAGGGGAGCGGCCGGTAGGGCCGCTCCCCGAACGGCGCGCCGCGCAAAGCTGGCCAGAAGGCGGCCAGAAGGCGGGCCCAGGCGCGGCGCAGGGGCGATGGCCGCCGCGCGCGTTTCGACAGGCCCCCCAGCCACTGGCTGGTGCGGCGGCATCGGATAAACGCCCGCGCGGGCTTGCACGCACAGGTACCGCCCGGCATGGCGCATCGCACGAGAAAGGATCATCATGGACCAGACCCGCGAGGCCGTCGCCCGGCTCGTCACGCGCCTGCGCCCCGAGCCAGTGTGCCCGGCCTGTCTTGCCGCCCTGGTCGAACGTGGCGAGGGCGACGTCGAGATCGCCATGCACGCGCTGGCGGGGCACGAGGGCTTCGTGCGTGCGCGCGAGGCTTGCAGCCTGTGCGGCGCGACCGGTCCGGTCATGGCGCGGCGATGACGCGGGCGGGCCGACACCGCGCTTCGCGCGCCCTTGGCGATCTGGCGCGGCATCGGCGCCGCAAGCGTGCGCGGCGCATCGCACTGGGCGCGGGCCTGCTTCTCCTGGCGGCACTGGTCGGCGGGACGGGCGGTTATCTCTCGCGTTATTTGCCGCCGCGAAGCGAGGTTGCCGCGCGCGCGTCGTCGGACCGCACGGGCGCGCCGCTCGGCTCCTGCCGCGCGATCGATGGCGATACGCTCGCCTGCGGCGCGGAGCGCATTCGTCTCGTTGGCATCGATGCGCCCGAGCTTCCCGGACATTGCCGCAAGGGGCGCGCCTGCGCGCCCGGCGATCCGGTGGCGGCAACGCGCCAATTGCGCGAGGCGATGGAAGGGCCCTTGCGGATCGAGCGGCTCGGAACCGACCGCTACGGGCGCACGCTGGGCCTCGTTGCCGGGGCCAGGGGCGACCTGTCCTGCTGGCAATTGGCGCAGGGCGCGGCGATCTACAAGCCGCGTTGGGATGAGGGCGGGCGCCTCGCCGCGATCTGTCCCGCGGCCGCGGGCTGAGAGAGCGAAGCGGGGCTCGGACCGGTCCCGGCAAGAGGGGGAAGCGGGCCTGCGATCACCCGTCTCCATGCTCGTTTCACAGGCCGTTTCTTACCTGGCGCATTTCCGCATTTTGACGACCGCGACGGGGCAGCGCAGGCGCTTGCCGCGTAGGGATCAGCGTTGTCCTTCCGGCGAAATCGGGCCGCGAAAGCCTGGCGTGAACGGGACACGGCGCGCCCTGGCTTCGATCCGGCGTGAGGCGGGCTTGCACACCTTGAACAGGACCAATCTGGCCCGGTTCCGTTCCGGCGTTCGGGGCGGGACCTGGACCGGTCGGGACCCGGTGAAACCATCGCGCCCCACCTGTTTCCCCGCCCGCAGGCGGGCTCCTCGCGCATGGCGCCAAGGCGCCCAAACAGGCGGGATCGCTTCCGGTCCTTCGCATGCGCTGCGGCCTTGCGGTTCACCGCGCCCCTTGCCCGGTCCGCGCGGTCTGCCCGTCGCCCGGAAAATCGGTTCCGGACCGCATCCAGCAAGGAGAAGGACAATGCCCGCCATCGGATACGTCACCCGCGAAGGCCGCTCGTTCAAGGGCCAGCTTCGCACTCTCTCGATCCGCGCCGAGGTCGAGATCGCGCCCAACACCCGCAAGACCAGCGAGAGCCATCCCGATTATCGCGTCACCTCGAACGGCATCGAGGTCGGGGCCGGCTGGCTGCGTCGCTCGGAAAGCTCGGGCAACGACTACGTCTCGCTCAGCCTCGCCGCCCCGGAATTCGGGCCGCGCCGCCTCTACGCCAACCTCGGGCGCGCGGCGGGTCAGGACGATGAGGACAGCTTCGCGATCATCTGGAACCCGGCCGACTGAGGGCCGTGCGCGCCGTCCGGCTCTGTCGCCGGGCGGCGCTCGCCAGGGCGGCGGGGCCTCTCGTGAACGCCTGTAGCAGTGGGGGCGCAACGCATGGTTGCCCTCGGGCGCAAACCCTCTAGAATCAGGAGCCTGCCATGAAGACCGACCTCGACCATCTCCCCGACCGCAAGCGCCGCGACCTCGCGCGCGTGGTCGAGATCATCTTTTCCGAATTCGAGGACGTGCTCGCGCTCGCGACGCAGAAGTGGAAGCGCCAGGGCCGGATCCTCAAGGTCATTCTCTATGGCTCCTACGCGCGCGGCGACTGGGTCTGGGACCCGCTCGGCGAGTACTTTTCCGACTACGACATCCTCGTCGTCGTCAACGACGAGCGCCTCGCCGACCAGGTCGAGTACTGGGGCAAGGCCGATGACCACCTGATGCGCGAATACGCCATCGCCAAGCGGCTTTCCGCGCCCGTCAGCCTCGTCGTCCACTCGCTCCAGGACGTCAATTTCCAGCTCTCGCGCGGGCGGCCCTTCTTCCTCGACATCCTGCGCGACGGGGTGGCGCTCTACAGCCTCGACAGCCAGGAATTCGTCAAGCCCAGCCCGCTCGATCCGGCCGAGGCGCTGGAGGAGGCGAAGGTCCATTTCGCGCAGTGGTTCGAGAGTGCAGGGGGCTTTTTGAAGGGTGCCCACATGATGGCTGGACAAGGCCTTCACAAGCACGCGGCCTTCATGTTGCACCAGGCGACCGAGCACCTCTACCACACCGCGCTGCTCGTCCTCACGCTCTACAGCCCCAAGTCGCACAACCTTAATTTCCTGCGCGGCCGGGCCGAGGACGTGGCGCGCGACCTGATCCCCATCTGGCCGCGCGACTCCCGTTTTTCTCGGCGCTGTTTCGAGCTCCTCCAGCAGGCCTACGTCAAGGCCCGCTACTCGCCGCACTACTCGATCCGCCCCGAGGAACTCGAATGGATTTCGCAGCGCGTCGAGCAGCTCCAGCGCGAAGTCGAGGCGCTGTGCCAGGCACGTCTCGCCAGCGCCTGACCGGGCCTTTTCTCTCCACGTCTCCGCTCATCTGTCCGCACCGGACTCGTCCGGTAAGGCAGGTCCGTGCGCACGGCACAAAGGGCAGTGAAAGGGCGCAAAGCCCGGGGGAGGGTCGAATTTGCCTATAGCCCAATCCGACCCTGACCGATCGGGGGCGCATGGCCCAGACCCGGTGTCGCAGCGGGGCGGCACGGGGCCTCCTCGCGAACGCGATGGAGATGCCCATGAAAGACCCCCGCGACGCAGATGCCTTCGAGCGCGCGCAGCGCGCCAAGCGCGGATCGCCCTTCCTCAACACCGACCAGGCTGCCGCCTATCTCAAGATGTCCTCGCGCCTGCTCAAGCGCCTGCGGCGGCGCGGCGAGGGGCCCGTGTTTCGCCGTCACAGCCGCTTCGTCCAGTACCACATCGATGATCTCGATGCCTGGAGCGAGGCCAACGCGGGCAAGGCGTACCGGTCATGAGGGGGCTTCGCACCTCGCGCGGCGATGCGCCGCTTCGTGCCGTCGGCGATACCTTGCGCTGCGCCCGGATGGAGCGCACGCGGCGGCGCAAGGTCCATAGGCGCATGGGCTTCCTCGCCGCGCTTCTGTGCGGACTTGTCCTTGTAACCGCGCTTGTTCCGCCGCGCGCGCGTCTGGTCTGGAACGCGAGCGCCAGCGCGCCGGTCGGGCTCTACCTTGTCGCACCGGACAGCCCGGTGCGCACCGGCGACATGGTCATCGCGCGCCTTCCCGAAGCATGGCGCGCATGGGCCGCGCGCCGACGCTATCTGCCCGCCAACGTGCCGCTGGTGAAGCGCATTGCGGCAGGCCCTGGGGCGACGATCTGCGCGCGCGGTACCGCGATCTGGCAAGGCCGCGTCGTGCTCGCGCTGCGCGAACGGCGCGACGGGCATGGGCGGCCCATGCCCTGGTGGCAGGGGTGCCGGCATCTGGAAAGCGGCGAGTATTTCCTGCTCATGCCCGAAGCTGCCGCGTCCTTCGACGGACGCTATTTCGGGGTGACGAGGCGGCGTGATATCCTCGGGCGCGCGAGGCTGCTGTGGGCGCGCTGAAAGTCCTGCCCAGCAGTGTCGCGCTCCTGCTCGCGCTCGCGCCGGTGGAGGCCCGGCCTCGTGGGGCTGCGGTCGAAAGTGTCGCAACCTGGCAGCGTGAGATCGCCGAGGCCGCGACGCGCTTCGAACTGCCCGAAAGCTGGATCCGCAAGGTCATGCAGGCCGAAAGCGGCGGGCATCGCACGCGTGATGGGCGCCCGATCCGCAGCCCCAAGGGCGCGATGGGGCTGATGCAGATCATGCCTGCGACCTGGCGGGCCCTGCGCGCCGAACTGGGGCTCGGGACCGATCCCGACAATCCGCGCGACAACATTCTCGCCGGTGCCTGGTACCTGAAGACGCTCCATGAGCGCTTCGGCTATCCCGGGCTCTTTGCCGCCTACAACGCAGGGCCGACGCGCTATCAGGCCTATATCGAGGGGCGCGCCTTGCCCGCCGAAACGCGTGCCTATCTTGCGGCAATGGGCATTGAGAACGAGGGCCTGGCAAGCCGCGATGGGGAAGGGGCTTCCCCTCTTTTCGTGTCCTCGAGTGGCAGGGACCGGGACGGTGATCCTGCTTCGTCGCAGGCAGCTAAGGCATCGCGCGGGGAGAGCGGCGGGCGCGATCCATTGTTCGCCATTCGCAAGGATCCGGCGCGCGCGGGCAAGCTGTCCTCGGGTCGGAGCGGCGAGCAGGAAGGAGTGCTGAAGGGGGTGGATACGCCATGACGAGAGGGGGGATAACGCATCTGGACAGACCAAGTGTGTCGGACGCCGCCCGCTCTCTCAAGGCCCGCGGGTACCCCCCGATTTGCTGCGCAAATCGGCTCCCCCCGCGTCCGCTTCGCGGCGCCCGCGCTGCGCTGCGGGCGGCCCTGACAGACCGCTCGTCGCCCGCCCGCACGGGGCCGTTCCCGATTTCGGGGAACGGTCTCGTGAGGAGTGTGTCATGCTGGAATTTACGCCTGCCATTTCGAAGAATGCCGATGCTTGGGAGACGCTGGTGCGGGGACTCGAAGCCGAATTCGGCCATGGCGCCGGGCTCGGGCTCGCACAGCGGTTTCTCGATGCCGAGGAGTGCGACTTTCTCTGGGAGGCGCGGCGCGACGAGCGCTGGCTCGGCGCCTGGGAGGGCGAGGAGGAAAGCGGGGATATCGACCGCATCGCGATCATGGGAAAGCTTGGCACGGCATGGTTCGTGGCACGGCTCATCGTCGATGGCGATGGCCTGGCCGTCGGGCTCATTGCGCGGCGCGACGTCGCTAGCGAGGTGGAGGCACATGCCCTGCTTGCCTCCATGGAGGGCCCGTCTCCTGGGTGAGGCGAGGCCATTGCGGAGGCGCTGCACGGGGTGGTGGCGCTTCCTCGATCGAGCCGGATGGCAGGGGCGAGTAGGTGGAAGGAGCGAAACAGGCGACGGAAACTGGAAGCGGCAGGAAGGGGGCGGAGGGCAAGAGAAAAGGGTGTCTCGCGCCACCTGTAAGCATCTGTCTGCACATCGTTTTTGGGCGAGACAGGGCGTTTGCTCGCGAGACGGTGGCGAGACAGGGCGAAAGGGGGTGATGTGTGGACGGCGAGGATGATTTCGAACCCCGTCTCGGCCGCCAGCGCGCGAGCGGTGGGCGCCGACCAAAGGGCTACGCGAACCGGGTGGCGCAGGCGGCCGGCCTCCATGGACACAAGCGTGCGCGTGGAGGCAGCGGGAAGGGAGGCAAGTGGATCGGACGTGGCTCGGGCGCGGGGCGGATTCTGGCCGGGCGCACGAATGGCGCCGGGGCGCATGCCCGCAGGGTCGTCGTGAAGACGAGCCTCGTTCGCCTGCGCGGCAAGGGGCTCGGTGCGGCGCGCGCGCACCTTGCCTATGTCCAGCGCGACGGCGTGACCCGCGAGGGCGCACCGGGCGAACTCTATTCGCGCGAAAGCGACCGGGTCGACGGGCGCGAATTCCTGGCGCGCGCCGGAGAGGATCGCCATCAGTTTCGCTTCATCGTCTCGCCCGAGGATGGCGATCAGTATCAGGACCTCAAGCCCTTCGTGCGCGACCTCATGAACCAGATGGAACGCGATCTCGATACCAGGCTCGACTGGGTGGCCGTCGATCATGCGAACACCGGCCATCCTCACAGTCACATCGTCCTTCGCGGGATCGATGATCGCGGGCGGGATCTCGTCATCGCGCGCGACTATATTTCGCATGGCATTCGCGAACGCGCTTCGGACATCGTGACGCGCGATCTGGGCCCGCGAAGTGAGCACGAAATCGAAGCGCGCCTTCGCCGCGAAATCGATCAGGAACGTTTGACCTCGATCGACAGAGGCCTGCTTGGGCGAATGGATGCCAACCGCGAGATCGTACTGCAGGGCTCTGACGCTTTTCGCCATGGTCTCGAGACGGGCCGGCTACGCACGCTCGAGCGGATGGACGTGGCGCAGGATCTGGGGGCTGGGCGCTGGCGTCTTGCCGACGATCTGGCGCAGACCTTGCGCGAGATGGGGCAGCGCGGCGACATCGTCGCCCTCATGCAGCGCGAAATGAGCCGTGCGAAGGTCCAGCGCGAGGCCCAGATTCACGAGCGGGAAAGTGGGCCGCTGGTGGGCCGCGTCCTGATCCGTGGACTTGCCGACGAACATCGCGATCGGCATTTCCTGCTCGTCGACGGGACCGATGGCCGGGGCCATTTCGTCGACGCGGGCCAAGGAGGTGGGATCGAGGCGCTGCCGGACCGGGCGGTCGTGCGGGTCACGCCGAGAGCAGGCGAGGTTCTGGACGTTGATCGTACAGTCGCCGCGATAGCCGAGCGCAATGATGGGCGTTATTCGCAGACCTTGCATCGGCTGCACGATTCGTCGGCGCGTGACGGCTTCATCGAGGCGCATGTCCGTCGTCTCGAGGCCTTGCGTCGGGGCGGAGTGGATCTTGATCGCGCTCGCGACGGGACCTGGCGCATTGCCGGTGAGCACCTCGGGCAAGTACAGAAATTCGAAGAGCGCAAGGTTGCCAAGCAGCCGTTCGAGGTCGAAGTCCTCGCCAAGGGAAAGCTTGAAAATCTCGCTCTGGGACAGGGGCCGACCTGGCTCGATCGTGAACTGGAGCACCCCTCGCATCTGCATGCGCGCGATGCAGGCTTCGGACGCGAACTTCGCGGTGCATTGGCCGCGCGCAGGCAGTGGTTGATTGACCAGGATCTCGGAGAAAGCCGCGGGCAGGGTTTCCGGCTCAAACCAGGGGCGATGGCTGCGCTGCAAAGGCGCGAATTGCTCACGGTTGCGGCAGATCTTTCGAAGGAACTGGGCAAGCCCTTCGTCGAGAGCCAGCCCGGCCACTATGTCGAGGGAACCATCGCGCGCCGTGTGGAGGGCGTTTCGTCCCACTTCGCGCTCGTCGAGAAGGGGCGTGATTTCACGCTCGTTCCCTGGCGCGAGGTGCTCTCGAAGCACATCGGGAAGGAAGGCGGTGGGATCATGCGTGAGAGCGGTATAGGCTGGCGCTTCGGGCGAGGACGATCGGGGCCGGAAATTTCCTGAATCAATGCATAAGGGGGGAGGCGATTTCCAGCCTGTCTGTTGGGTGTCGTTTCGAAGGATCTCCGGGCGGAGCTGAAATTGTCGGCCATTGGGACATGTACGAACCCGCTGCGCGGGATTGGCCTATGACCTTGATGCCGTGCGGGCCACGCCTGTGATGCGCCTGACTTGAGCGCAGGCGAGCGCAGGCAGACTCTATCGGCTCCTTCA
>NZ_JAIVLF010000003.1 GCF_020524485.1 Novosphingobium profundi
AACCATCCATCCCCGCTTCTCAAAGACCCGGGGAACAAGCTGTCCGTCTATCGTGGCGACCACCCCAAAGCGCCGTGTTTGGCGGCGTGCTTCGCTGCGGTGAGAGGCCCTCTAAGTGAGCCCCGCGATTCGGTCAAACCCTTTTTTCAAAGCCGATTACGGCTCTTGTGGAAAACTGGCCTGAGCCCCGCAAATGCGTTGAAGCCGGGTTTGCCGAAAACAGGAAGAAGGACGAATCCGAGGGCCATTGCCCTCGGGCTCCCATGACCAATCGCTTTTGACGCGCCCGCGCAGGCCCTGTTTTCCAGACAAAGGAGCACATGGAGCCGAGCAAGTTGGGCTCCTTTCCTTTCCCCTGCCACGTCTCCCGTCTCAACCAAGGCCCCGTGTGGGAGTTGCACCCGACAGTTCCGGGAGCCCGAGGGCGATGGCCCTCGGAAAGTCCTATTCCTCCTGGCCGACCTCCGGGCCTCGCAGATACGTCCCTCTATATAGGGTGCGGGATCCATGCCCCTTGGCAAGCGCCCTCCTCTTCCGGCTCCGCGCCAAGGCGCTCCTTATATGAAGGCACCGGAGCCGCAGTTGCCCCGTCCCCACACCGAATCGCCTCGACCATGCGCGGCGAATCGCGCGGGTTGAGTCGTCGCCCCTCCCCGCGTCCGACAAAAAGAGGGGGCTGACTTGAAAAAAATGCGCGGCGGACGGTTTGGGAACCTCGCAAGCGGGGGCAGCACCATCCCGGACGACCCCCTAGTTTTGAAGGTGTCCGCCCTCCCCGCGCGGTCAGCTTCGATCTCCCCGCCCCAACATGGTGAACATGAGCCTAACGCGAAATTGGCCCAGTCGCGGAAATTGGCGCGCGCAACGATTGCAGGCGACTACGCATCCCCCGAAACACAGAGCAAACCCTCATCCAAACCTTTGGATTCAAGTAAGAAATACGCAGATATCGCGTTAAAATAAGTTCACCACGCCCCATTAGGAGACGTTCACCAGCGGACACCTAATTCGCCGATCAGTCGAGCGGCACACCGTCTGCATCCAACGACAGACACGCCGACAAACAATTTAAAAACAAGGGATTGATCACATGGAAAAGACTGTCATCGCTTCGTCCGCCACGCTCGTTTCGCCCGACGCCTTCTACACCACCGACAAGTACGAGAAGAAGCAGTGGTACCTGGATGGCTCGACCCAGGACTCGCTGCTCAGCATCGATGTCTTCCCCGTCTGGGCGGATTACACCGGCAAGGGCGTGAAGGTCGGCGTGATCGACAGCCAGATCGACTTCCGCCACACGGATCTCAAGGGTGCCTACGACACGTCGCTCGACTACAACTTCGCGCTCGGCACCGGCAATGTCACCATCGATCCCTCGAACCTGCCGCACCTGCACGGCACCGCCGTCGCCGGGATCATCTCGGCCGAGGGTAACAACCAGGTCGGCACCGTGGGCATTGCCTCGGGTGCCACGCTGGTCGGCTATGGCATCGACTACAACACGTCGACCGCCGTCTCCGACATCCTCACCGCGCTGGACCGTTCGGCCGAGCTCGACGTCGTCAACAACAGCTGGAGCTTCTCCTCCAACTTCGCCGACGACTTCGCCCGCAACCCCGAATACGGCGCGGCGCTCCTCAACCCTGTCATGAACGGGCGTGACGGCCTTGGTACTTCGCTCGTCTTTGCCGCGGGCAACGTGGGCACGGGCGGCTCGTCGAACTACCACAACTTCCAGAACTCGCCCTACACCATCGCGGTGGGCGCGGTGGACCCGACGGGCGCGGCCTCCTCGTTCACCAGCGTGGGCGCCAACGTGCTGATCTCGGCGGCGGGCCGCGATGTCTTCACCACCACCCTCAACGAGCGCTGGGACCACTTCAACGGCACCTCGTTCGCCGCGCCCGCCGTCTCGGCCGCGATTGCCCTCATGCTCGAGGCCAACCCGGAACTGGGCTACCGCGACGTGCAGGAAATCCTGGCCTACTCGGCCCGCCGTGAGGGCCTCTCGGACACCGTCACCTTCAACGATGGCTGGACGACCAACGGTGCGACCAACTTCAACGGCGGCGGCCTGCACTTCAGCGACGCTGTCGGCTACGGCTTTCTCAACGTCCACGACGCGGTGCGCCTCGCCGAGACCTGGACCGACCAGCAGACCTACGCCAACCTCGGCACTGTCTCGAAGACCGTCACTGCCAACCAGACCCTTGTCGCGGGCCGCAACGACATGATCGCGGTCGACCTTGTGATCGACAAGGCGATGTCGGTGGAGCACGTCCAGCTTTCGATGGACCTGCGCTGGATCGAAACCGGCAACCTCGATGTCTACCTCGTCTCGCCCGAAGGCACCAAGGTGCGTCTGATGTACGATCTGCCCGGCACCGACCGCGTGGGCAACGTGCGCGACTTCACCTTCTCCTCGGTCGCCTCGATGGGCGAGATGGCCAAGGGCACCTGGACGCTGGAGATTCACAACCGCAATCCCGACGCCACGCTCAAGAGCGGCGATCCGATGTCGGGGGACCTGCGCGATGTCACCCTGACCGTGCTGGGCAACGCCACCGATCTCGACGACGACACCTATGTCTACACCGACGAGCTGGGCCTGCTCTATGACGGCGCCGACCTGGCCGAGCGCAGCGTGCTGCGCGACACCGATGGCGGCACCGACACGCTGAACGCAGCGGCGATCACCTCGGGATCGAGCATCGACCTTTCGGGCAAGAGCGCCACGAAGCTGGCCGGCGTGACCATTGCCATGGACGCGAGCATCGAGAACGCCTTCACCGGCGACGGCGATGACACCGTGCGTGGCAGCAACGCCGCCAATGTCATCGGCACGGGCCGCGGCAACGACACGATCTACTTCAGCTTCGGCAACGACGTGCTCGATGGCGGCGCAGGCCAGGACACGCTGATCATCGACGCAAGCCTGGGCTCGCTCTCCGGCGACCTTGCGGCGGACGGGACCCTCCACATCTCGGCCCGCGCCGGGGAAGTGAGCAGCGTTGCCAACGTGGAGACCTTCGTGCTGGCAGGCGAGAGCTACAGCTTCGCGCAGCTTTCCGCCGCGCTGGGCGATGAACCGGTCGACGCGCCGGTCGACACCGCGCCTGTGGACGGCACGCCCGATGCCCAAGCTCCTGCCGAGCCCGCCCCCGAAGCTCCCGCTCCGGAAGAACCCGTCGCCGAGGAACCCGTTGCGGACGAACCGGCCGCCACGCCCCCTGCGGACGAGGGCCGCGCCGACTACGCCACCTACCTTACCGGCACCAACGGCGACGACAGCCTCGAAGGCGGCGAAGGCGCCGACCACATCTCGGGCGGTGCGGGCGATGACCGTCTCGAAGGCGAAGCGGGTGCCGACATGCTGCTGGGCGATGCCGGACGCGACGTGCTCAAGGGCGGCGATGGCAACGACTGGCTCTATGGCGGCGAGGGTTCGGACCGTCTCTATGGCGGCGACGGCGCGGACACCTTCGTCCTCGACTTCGACGACATCGACAACATCGACACGATCTTCGACTTCGACACCGCCGAGGGCGACCGCATCCTCCTCACCGGCGTGGGCGCAGACGACATGACCGGCGCCGAGTTCACCCTGACCGAGGCGGGCACCACCATGATCCTGCAGATGACCCTGAACGGGTCCACCCACGATGTCGTGCGCCTGCGCGGCTACGGCGAGCTCGACCTGTCGATGGCCGAAACCGACCTGGGCCTGCTCTGCGCCTGATCCCCTTGCACTGACTTCACAGTTCGGATCACGACCGGGAGAGGCCGGGCCCTGCACGCAGGGTCCGGCCTTTTCGCGTGCGCGGCCCCTGCCCAGCCTGCCGCCATACTACGGAGATTTCCGAGGTGCCTGCACCTCCACAAGGCGTGCAGGTCTTGCGATGAATGGGGCAATGTGCCTCCAGTACGGCGGGGATCTCCTTTTGGGGCAGCCGGTAACCCCCTCCGACCACTGCATTTTTCCGGAGCACTTCAGCGACCTAAGTACGAGACCATAGTAAACAAACTCGGTTTCGGACCCTTAACTGTGAAACGCCCGCCACCGCTCGGTGCTATCCCCTGTGTCACAGATGGCGCGGAGCCCGCTCCCGCCGGACTTGCAAGAACGACGGCTTCGCTCGCGCACCTGCCCGCGGAGCACACAACAGGGGGTCGCTGCAAGCTGTGCACACCGCCGGGCACACGATGTCCGGTTCGACAAATGCAAGATGCAGTGAGATGCGAAAGGAAGTTTACATGGCTGAGATCATCAACGCCGAAGAAGGTGGCGGTCTGGTTGAAGGTAACGAGCTCGACAATGTCATCAACGGCACGGCCGGTGACGACGAACTGGACGGCGGCGGCGCCCTCGACATCATCAAGGCCGGCGCGGGCGACGACAGCGCCAAGGGCGGTGCCAACCGTGACAAGCTCTACGGCGGTGACGGCAACGACACACTCTACGGCGAAGGCTCAAACGACAAGCTGTGGGGCGGCGCGGGCGACGACTATCTCGATGGCGGCGGCCAGGATGACCGCATCTATGGCGGCGATGGCAGCGACGTGATCATCGGCGGCGACGGCAACGACGTCCTCTACGGCGACAACCCGAACGACGACAACGACAACGAGGGCTTCGAGGATTTCTTCGTCTTCGACATGGACGATGGCACCGACAAGGTCTTCGACTTTGAAGTCGGGATCGACCACGTGGTCCTCATCGAAGACGATGGTTCGGGCCCCAGCTTCACCTATCTCGAGAACTCGGGCAACACGATCATGACCTACGGCGCCACCACGGTCACGTTCTACGATTCCGAAGTGACCATGGCCGACGTGATGTTTGCCTGATCCCTGCAACTTCCGTCCCGAAGTTCACAGGCTGAAAGAAAAAGGAGCCGGAGCAATCCGGCTCCTTCTTCGTATGCGCCCTCTCCTCGGGCAGGCCTGCTCGCCCGGATCGGCCCCAACGGTTCATCGCACCGGGCACTCGGATACCCGCACAAGACGGCCTCTGCGGCCGTGTGTTCATTTATGGGCAAGCATGGGGTCAACAACCAGCAAGTCCACCGCGTTCGCGGATCAGGGTGCGTCCCATGGGGCGCCCCCGTTTCCGCGGCACGCGACCGACAAAGGGTTTTTGAGCGCCGGGCACAGCCGAGAGGGGGGCGCAAGGATGCATCGTCATTCTTGCGCGGAGCGATTGTCCCGGCGGACACCGAACGGAGGAAGAAGCACAATGCGAGTCATTTCGAACACACCGGCCATTGCTCTCGCGCTGGGGGCTCTGGCCGCCGCGGGCACCGCCTCGGCGCAGGACCAGGGCAACGCCGATGCCGAACTTACCGCGACCATGTACAGTGACGCGCCGGCCGAGACCGCCGAAATGATCGAGGGCCCCGAACTGGAAGGCTTCATCTCCGCACGCGACGGCAACCGCCTGCAGATCACCGGCGAGGACGGCGCGCGCAACGTCGTGACGCTCGACCAGACCACGCAGATCGTCTCCAAGTCGGGCATCTTCGGCATCAGCTCGAAGGACCGCACCGACCAGGCGCTGCTGAACGGCCTGCCCGTCGACGTGCGCACCATGCAGAGCCCCTCGGGCGATCTGGTGGCCAGCCGCATCAAGTTCCAGAAGAACGACTTCGAGACCGCCGCGATGATCCGCAACGGCACGGAGCAGGGCTTTGCCGAGCAGACCGCCGCCACCGAGGCCCTGCGCGGGCGCATGGGCGACATCGACAAGTACAACATCAAGGGCACCACCAACGTCAACTTCGCCACCGGCAAGTGGAACCTGTCGAGCGAGGCCAAGGCGGACCTGTGCGCCACCGCCAGCGCCGCCGAAGGCATGGACAATGCGCTGATGCTGGTCGTGGGCTACACCGATTCCACCGGCAGCCAGGAATTCAACCAGATGCTGAGCGAAAAGCGCGCCGCAGGCGTCGTGAACTATCTGCAGCAGGCCTGCGGCTGGAAGCCCTACCGCATGCTCACCCCCACCGGCATGGCCGAAGCCGATCCGCTGGCCGACAACACGACCGAGTACGGCAAGGCGCAGAACCGCCGCGTCGCCGTGAACATTCTTGTCAGCAAGGGCCTCGACGGCCTCTGATCGCGGCACACCACAAAGCAAAAGCGCCCCGTCGTGGCTCTGGCCATGGCGGGGCGTTTGCATGGAAGAAGGCAAGAAAGGAGATCGGAACCAAGGGGCCATCCTCCCTGCCCCCCGAACGCATGTTTCCCACGTGCAAGCGTTCATTGCGGTCCGATCCGTTCACCATTTGGCAGCGACGATAAGGTAGAAATGCCTAGAAGAACGCACTAATTGGTGCAGCAGGTCGCCTTTGCCGGGAACGGAATTTCGCATGACTCCGAATGGTTTGCTCGATCGCTTGTCGGAAACCGTCGCGGGCGCACAGTCGACGGAGCAACTGACACGTCCGCTGCTCGACCTGCTCGAGCTCATCACCGGACTGGAGAGCACCTACCTCACCCGCATCGACCTCGACGAGGGGCTGCAAACCATCCTCTATGCGCGCAACAGCGCGCAGATGCAGATCCCCGAGGGGCTTTCGGTGCCCTGGCACGACACCTTGTGCAAGCGCGCGCTCGACGAGGGTCGTCCCATGACCGAGGACGCGCAAGGCTGCTGGGGCGATTCCGAGGCCGCCCGCGCACTCGGCATCCGCACCTACGTCACCACCCCGCTGCATCTGGAAGATGGGGCCCTGTTCGGCACGTTGTGCGCGGCCAGCACCACCTGCCAGCCGCTCAGTGCGCAGGGGCGCCAGGCGCTCACCCTGTTCGGTACGCTGATCGAGCAACACCTTCAGCGCGAACACATGCTCGACCGGCTGCGCGAGGCCAACCGCCAACTTGAGGCCTTTTCCAACACCGACCCGCTGACCCACCTTCCCAACCGCCGGGCGCTGACCCGCGAGTTGCACCGCCTCTTCACGCTTGCCCGGCGCGAGGAGCGCACGGTCCTCGTCGCCTTCATCGACCTCGACGGTTTCAAGGCCATCAACGATACCCATGGCCACGAGGTCGGCGATGCCTTCCTTGTCGAGTTCGCCCGGCGCCTGCAGGACGCGGTGCGCACCAGCGACATCCTGGGGCGCTTTGGCGGCGACGAGTTCGTCGTGGCCGGGCTCGCCCCCTCCGACACGAACGCAACCGAGGCCTGGCGCGCCCGCCTCGCTCCCTTGCTGCAGGGACGCTTCGTGCTCGATGCCTGCACACTGGAATATGGAGGCCCCAGTCTCGGCGTCATCGGCATCGATCCGGCCTCCAGCACCCCGCAGGAGGCTTTGAAACAGGCTGATGCTGCGATGTATGCCCAGAAGAAGCTGCGCCACGCCCGCACCTGACGGGCAGGACAGAAACAGGGAGCCGTCGCACGACAGCTCCCCGCTTCGAGCCCCTATCGGCCCTGCTTACTGGCCCAGGTTCACGGTCACGTCCTTGAGCACCCCTTCGAAGGTGAAGGGGCCGGTGTAGTCGTAGGTCACCGGCGTACCGGTGTCGGTCCCGATGTCCTGATTTTCCGACAGCGAGTACTTGAAGGGCGTGGTGCGCGCGACCGGCCCTGTGGCGACCTGTTGGCCATCGACCGAGAGGGTCAGCGTGCCGTTCTTGCCCATTTCGCTGCCGCCCGCATAGGCGAACTGCATCGTCAGCTGGTGCTCGCCTGCGGGTACGGGCGTGGTGCTGGCAACCGCGTAGCGCTCCACGTCGATAAAGTTGTGCGCCGCCTTGAGCAGGCCATCCTTGAGGTAGAACGACCAGCCGCCGGTGTTGCCGCCCTGGGTGAAGATCACGCCATTGGCGTTGGCATCGATCATCACGTTGGCGGTCACGCTGAAGGACTTGTTCTTGAGATCGGGCGCGGAGGCCTCGGGCAGGCCCGCCATGATGCCATGGTAGGTGAAGGTGGTGCGGCCCGCGGCCAGATTGGGCTTGCCGGTGGCTTCCGCGCTGAAGCGCTCGGCCCCGCGCCAGTCGAGCGGCAGCGCCTTGTTGGCCGAGGCCTGCGCCCACCACAGCGCCTTCAGTTCCTCCAGCTTTTCGGGGTACTTGGCGGCGACGTCGACCGCCTGGCTGAAGTCGGTCTCCAGGTTGTAGAGTTCCCACTTCGCGGTCATCGGGTCGAATTCGCCGCGCTCGGGCTGCCAGGGTTCGAAAGCGAGCGAGGCCGCCCACCAGCCGTCCTTGTACATGCCCCGGTTCACGAACATCTCGAAGTACTGCATGTTGCGCACTTCCGCCGCGTTGCCATCGTTGAGGGTGGAGAGGAAGCTCTTGCCCTGGATCGGGGTCTGCTCGACCCCGTTCACGCTGCGCGGCTGCGCGATGTGCGCGGCCTCCAGGATCGTGGGGGCGACATCGATGACGTGGACGAACTGGTCGCGCACCTGTCCCTTGGCGGCGGTCACGCGCGGGTACTTCACGATCATCGGGTTGCGCACACCGCCCAGGTGGCTGGCGACCTGCTTGGTCCACTGGAAGGGCGTGTCGACCGCCCAGGCCCAGGCCGCCGGGAAGTGGTTGAAGTGCATCTCGGTGCCGATCTCGTCGATCCGCGCGAGCATATCGTCCGGCGTCATCAGGTAGGAATTGAAGAACGCGTTCTCATTGAGCGTGCCGTCAAAGCCACCTTCCGCCGAGGCCCCGTTGTCGCCCACGATATAGATGATCATCGTGTTGTCGGCATCGGGCAGGCTTTCCACGTAGTCGATGACCCGGCCCACTTCCTGATCGACCTGGTACCCGAAGGCCGCAAAGACCTCCATCATCCGCGCGTACAGCCGCTTCTGGTCGGCATCGAGGGTGTTCCAGGCGGGCAGGCTCTTGGGCCGGGGCGTCAGCTTCGCGTCGGCCGGGATGATCCCCATTTCCTTCTGCCGCTGGAAAGTCACTTCGCGGTAGGCGTCCCAGCCCATGTCGAACTGCCCCTTGAACTTCGCGATCAGTTCGGACGGCGCCTGGTGCGGAGCGTGGGTGGCGGCGGGCGCGAGGTAGGCCAGCCAGGGCTTGTCGGGCTGCACCGATTCCAGTTGCTGGAGCCAGTTGATCGTCTTGTCGGCAAGGTCGGTGGAGAGGATGTAATCATCCCCTGTCGGGGTGCCGATCGCGGTCTGGTTCTCGTAGAGATAGGGGCGGATCTGGTTGGTATCACCCGCCATGAAACCGTAGAAATAGTCAAAGCCCAGACCATTGGGCCAATGGTTGAAGGGCCCCATCACGCTGGTCTCGTAGATCGGCGTATTGTGGTTCTTGCCGATCCAGGCGGTGACATAGCCGTTCTGGTGCAGCGTCTCGGCAAAGGTGGCGGTGTCGGCCGGGATGATCCCGGTATAGCCGTCATAGCCCGTCGCCAGCTCGGTGATGACGCCCGTGCCCGAGACATTGTGGTTGCGCCCTGTCAGCAGCGCGGCGCGCGTGGGCGAGCACAGCGCGGTGGTGTGAAAGCGGTTGTAGGTGACACCGTCCGCCGCCAGCTTCTCCATGGCGGGCGAAGGCACCGCCCCACCCGTCACACTGAACTGCCCGAAGCCCACGTCGTCGAGCAGGACCAGCAGCACGTTGGGGGCGCCGTCGGGCGCGGTGATCGGCGCGGGGAACTGCGGCGCATCGGAATTGAGGTAGGTCGTGCCCACAGAGCCCGAGTACTTCTTCTCGGCATAGGGCAAGGTCACCTGCCCATCCTGCGCGGCCAGCGGCTCGGCCGGTTCCTGGGCCTGCGCCGGGATGGACAATCCCGCCGCGCTGCACGAGGCCATCAAGGCCGCGCCAAGCTTTGCAAACAATTTCATTGTCATCGCCCCATCCAGCCAGGCCCGCGCCTACATCTCGCAAAGAGAAGCTGTCATGAAGGCGAGAGGGGAGGCACTCGGGGATACCCCGAGTAGACAAGCCGGTACACCTGAAAGGCGTGCGGCAGAGATGAAAGCGACGGTCTCTCCTTCAAGGGACCATCGCCCTTGCCCCTGAAATCGGCGACCTCACCTTCTGCAGCCAAGGCGGCACGCTCGACCTGCGCTCGCCAGTTCGGGGAGCCCGAGGGCGATGGCCCTCGGCATTCGTCTTCCTGTTTCCACGACTTGGCGCCAGCCCCCTCTGGGCAGACTGCGAGCCATCGCGTACCAGTCCGCGCCCTCCCCCTGCCCCAGTTACGGACCAATCGCATGACCCGCCCCCAGCCTTCCGAAATCACCACCCGCTGGGCCAGCGCGCAGGACCTGCCCCGCATCCGCGATCTCATGCAGAGCGCAATCGACACGCTGCAAACCTCCTGGCTGAGCCCCGAGCAGGTGGCCGCAAGCCACCACCTCATGGGGCTCGACACCCAGCTGATTGCAGATGGTACGTACCTTTTGGCCGAGATCGACGGCCAGCTCGCCGGGTGCGGAGGCTGGAGTTACCGCGCGACGCTCTATGGCGGCGATCACAGCGCCGGGCTGCGCGACCCGGCCACGCTTGATCCGGCGCGCGATCCCGCACGCATCCGGGCCATGTACACCCACCCCGACTTCACCCGCCGGGGGATCGCCCGCCTTGTCCTGCAGCGCTGCGAAGAGGCGGCCGCCGCCAGGGGCTTCACCCAGGCCGAACTCATGGCCACGCTGAGCGGTGAACCGCTCTACCGCGCCTGCGGCTATGTCACGGTCGAGGATGTCGAGGCCGAAACGGCGGGTCTCACCATCCCTTTCCGGCGGATGCGCAAGGCGCTGTGAGCCGGAAGAAGGCGAAAGTCAGAAGGAAAAAACAGATCCGAGGGCCATTGCCCTCGGGCTCCCCAAACGATCTAGCTCACCGTGTGCCAGCCGCCTTGACCAAGAGAGGTGAGGTCGCCGATTCTGGGGTCAAGGGGCGATGGCCCCTTGAAAACGACTTCCTTCCAGCGCCCTTTGGGGATGCTTTCCATTCCAGGAATTCCCCCCCTTACGGCACGGCGAGCGCATTCTCCGGGCCCCACAGATGCGCGTGGCGAACCGGCCGTCGCCGGGTGGCGCTGCGCACGTCGTCGGCCAGCGCGCTGACCAGACCGAAGCCGAAGGCCAGCATGCCGCCGAAATCCGCGCTCCCCACCATCAGGCCCACGACGAAGCCCGGCATGGCGGCAAAGCGGAAGGCGCTGAAGACGAAGGACGCCTCCCCGGTCCGATCGCGACCCGTGCGCAGCAGGCACTGCAGGAAGAAGCCGTAGTACAGGGCGCCGCCCAGAAGGCCGGTTCCACTCAGGATCGCGACCAGGCTGCTGGAGGTGCGTGCGCTGCCCAGCCCCAGCCCCAGCCCCTGGCTTGAGAGCAGCCCCTCGAAGGCCACCCGCCGCCACATGCCGCGCTGCTCAAAGGATTCCGACGAACCCTTCTGAAATACCATGCGATCCACCAGCTCATAGAGCGGGTCCAACGCATGGGGCGTGACGATCACCACCAGGCACAGGCCGATCACCAGCACCACCACGAAGCCCAGTTCGCCTGCGACGCCCCGCCGCCTGCGTCGTCCGCGCGCGCCCAGCCGCAGGCACCAGTCCAGCACAGCCAGCATCACGAACACGGCAAACCCCACATAGGCGCCGCTCGAACGCGCCAGCCAGATGCACCCGATCAGGGCAAGGACCAGAAGCGGAGCCGCGACGTCGCGCACCGGCCCTTGCCACATGGCCCGGCGATAGAAATGGATCGCGCACAGGAAGCCCAGGCACAATCCGCCATAGGCCGAAGCCTCGGGCATGAGGCCCACCACGCGCTTGCCGCCCAGCACTTCGACATCGACCGCAAGGGCGTAGCTCGCGGTGCGGAACGGGGCGAGCAGGCCGTTGAGCGGCAGGCTCCCCGCCGCCAGATCGAGCAGCCCGGTCAGCACCGCGACCGCGCCCCCCAGGCACAGCGCGCGATAGGCGTGCTGGCGCAGGCGCGGGCTGCGCAGGAGCCGGGCGAAGGCGAAGACACTGGCCAGCGCGATCAACAGATAGGCCAGTTGCGAGATATTCTGCTGGTTGGGCCGCAAGGGCACCGTCTGGTCCAGGTCGCCGCGTACAGGCACGACTTCGATGACCCCGGCAAAGAGGCGCGGCATGAACAGCGTGACGATGACCGCCACCACGCCGAACGAGGCCAGCAGCAGGAGCCGTTCGGGCCGCAGCGCCATCCCCAGCAGCGCGCCTGCACCGCCTGGCCGCACGAAGGTTCGCACAACCAGCGCCAGCGCCACCAGCGGCGTGGGCGTGAAGGTCAGCCCCCCGGTCAGCCCCGTCGGCAGCACCGCGAAGGCGCCGAACGGCATCGTCGCAAAGAAGAGGTAGAGAAGGACGCTGCGCGGCCCGGCGATCCCCCAGGCCAGAAGCGCCCAGAAAGCGAGGATGGGAAGCAGTGTCATCGCGCGCCCCCCGAATCCGCCCCCAAGCACACCGCTGCGAGACCACCCCCATGGCTGCGCACCGCTTTGACGCCTCCCCGACAGGCCATCCTACCAGGCGTCCATCGTTCGGCCGATCATCGCCTCGAAGGCGGCCCGGCGCGGCGCGAGGTACTCGGCAAGGTAGGCGCGCGCCGCCGCTTCATCGATGTCCTGCTTGTCGAAGGACACCGTTGCCGCCGCGCGCAATTTTCCGACGAGGTTGTCTGGCAGGTGTCCGCGCATCCCAGCCCAGAGCGCGGAATCGCGCAAGGCCCGCACGAAAGGAAAACGCTCGCGCCGGCTGATGGGCGGCGAGCGGTGCCGGTCCGCCAGGTCCGCCTTGGCATAATCAAGGCCGGGAAGCCCCAGCCAGGCAAAACATTCATCCAGCACGCGGCGCCGGTCACGGCGAAGCTCCTCGGCGGCAAAGACATGGATCTGCGCGGGCGCGAAATGGGCGCGGTATTCGGCCAGTTGCAGGGCATAGTCGGAGGTGTCGCGGTAGATCGGGTTCTCCCGCATGGCCCGTTCGATCGGCAGGCGCTCCTGAAATTCCTTGGCCCGCTGCCAGTAGTGCGCGATGGCCCGCGAGACCGGTTCGCGCACGACGTAGATGATGCGCGCCTCGGGCACGGTCGCCGCAATCCGCGCCGCCACGCCGCTTCGCGCGGGAGCCTGCGAATAGTAGACGCTGCCCTCGCCGCGGTAGCGGGCCTGGGCGCGCCCCTCCCACAAGGCAAGATAGGCCTCAGGCTCGTGCGAGCAAGCGCGCCGCGCCATGATCGGCCAGGCCTGCGCCAGCTCGGCCGGATCGACGAAGAAGCAGGGCTCCTTCTCGGTGCTCATCGCGATATCGGGGTGCTGGCGCAAGTAGGCATGCAGCGCGCTGGAGCCCGACTTCGATGCGCCGATCACGAACAGGTTGGGCCGCCCGGGGGCCGCCGCCACCTGCGTCAGCGCCACCGCGCGATCCCCCGTCCCCACAGACGGGGCCGGTCTTTCCGGGCGTTGGTCCGGTTGGGCGGCGATGCCTGTGCGGCGTTCGATCGTCTCCTGCATCCTGCGTCTCTCCATGGCCGGTCAGCGCAGCCAGACTATCCCTACGCAGACCTGCATAGTATCGCAGGAGTCTCCATTTTGGTGGCATCGCTCCCGCGGCATCGCGCAGATGTCCGGAACGCCGGGAAAAAACGCCTCCAGCCGCCCGCACATGCTGCGCTGCAACCTTATCCAGGCCCCTTCACATCACGTATGCAGGAGCCGGAAAGGCGCGGCCTGCGGGGCTGCGGTGTCCAACCTTGCGGGCCGCGCCCCGTGCTAACTCGTAATCGGATGCAAATGGCGTGGGCAGACGCCGGCACGTGGGGCACCCTGAGGATGAACACGTGCCTACTCGTAAGGTACCGGCGGACTTCCCGCTTCGCGCGTCTGCACATGGCAAGCCACGCGGGGCGTCGCAGGATATCCGGCGCCCTTGCGGCGGGCTCTCATCCTGCATCGAGGTTCGTATGCACCCTATCCTGCCTCCCCTTCTCGCCCGCGCCCCCGCGGTGCCAGCACCGGCCAACGACGTCTCTGCAGGCACGGCGCGGCGCGGACCGGACGTCGCCGCCCCTGCGCCCGTTGCCGATGCCGCTTCCCTGCGCGTGGCCGTGGTCGTCGCCAGTCTCGGCCGTCCGGAACTGATCACGCAGATGCAGGAGCTGATGGCCCGGCAATGCCAGCCGCCCGAACGGCTCCTGTTCTCGGTCACCGGTCCGCAGGATCTCCCCTCCCCTCCGCCCGAGGACCAGCGCATCGGAATCGTGACGGGCCCCAAGGGCCTGTGCGCGCAGCGCAATACCGCGCTGGAACAGCTGGGCAGCGACTACGACGTGATCGTGTTCTACGATGACGACTTCATACCTGCACCGGACAGCCTGGCCCGCATCCGGGAGTTCTTTGCCTCCCATCCCGACGTCGCGGGCGCCACCGGGCACGTGATCGCCGATGGGATCAACACCCCCGGGATCGATTTCGCAAAGGCCCAGCAACTGCTGCAATCCCACGGTGCTACGCACAAGTGCGCGCCCAACTGCATCGTCACCGACCTCGCGGGCCTCTATGGATGCAACATGGCCTACCGCACCGCCGCCATCGGTACCCAGCGCTTCGACGAACGGCTCAGGCTCTATGCATGGCAGGAGGATATCGACTTTGCCGCCTCCCTTCGCCCGCGCGGCCGCATTGTGAAGACCTTTGCCTTCTGCGGCGTGCACCAGGGGGTCAAGCATGGCCGAACACCCGGGTTGCGGTTGGGGTATTCGCAGGTCATCAACCCATCCTACCTGGTCCGTAAGGGAACGATGCCGCTTGGCTTCGCCTTGCGCCTGATACTGGGTAACCTTGTGGCTAACCACGTGAAAATTCTAAGGCCCGAACCCTGGGTGGACCGTCGCGGCCGGGCCTGGGGCAACTGGATCGGCCTGTTCGACCTCGTCCGCGGGCGCCTGACCCCCGAAAGGATCGAAACCCTTTGACCCACCCGCCGCGCAGCCTACACAGCTGAGCATGCACGCACCGGTTGATCCCTCCACATCGCACACCTCCACCGGCGTGCGCCTGCGCAGATGGCTGGTTCGGATCGCGGTCCTGGGATTGGCCATCGCCGGGCTTGTCCTGCTCTTGCCGAAACTGGCCGGACAGTGGCCGTACCTGGGACTTGCGGCCCTGATCCACGTGCCAGCCATGTGGCTGGGCCTGGTATCCACGCTTGGTCTGCTTGGTCTGCTTGTCCTGCGCGCGCTGCAAGTACGCCGTGCGCAGTTCAGTCGTACCGGGGCCGGGTTTCTCGGGATTGCCCTCATCCTGGTCCTTGCCCTGCAACCGGCGACACGCCTCCCGGCCCCGTGCCCGGCCGATGCGCAGCGGCTGACCCTGGCATGGCTGAATACCCGCCACACGCAACAACCCGGTCGGATCCGCCATTGGCTGCAGCGCGCACGTCCCGACATAATCGGCGTAGCCGAGATGCCATCATGGCCAGGGGACCTCGAAGAGTATCTCGATCGCAACTATGCCTTCATGCAGAACTGTCAGCGCAAGGGGCAATGTTCGACCCGGCTCTACTCGCGGATTCCCCCTAGCGAGAAACTCGGCCTGGCCCGTGGCGATGCCGAGCAGCGGCGAACTTTATCGGGGGCGGGCCTCGTGTTTCCGGCAGGTTCGGGCACACGTGCCTGGAGCATCGCCGCCGTCCATCTGTCGCGGCCGACATCGCCCGATGCACAAGCCCGTGAACTGCGCGAGTTCGAGGCCCGCATGGGCGCGGATGCCGACACGCTAATTCTGGGTGATTTCAACCTCTCGCCGCGTCTGCCGGTCCTCCAGGACTTCGTGGCACGCAACGGCCTGACGATCACCCGGGCAGACCGGCCAACCTGGCCGCTGGAGTTGGGGGAGACGCGCCTCGAAGGCCTGTGGCAGATCGACCACCTGCTGACAGGGCGCCACTGGCAGGTGGAAAGCTTCAAGGCCTCGCCCTGGCTCGGGTCCGACCATCGTGGCTTCGTTGCCAAGGTCTGCCGGGTGGGCTGACCCATCCGATACCGAGCCGACCCCGGTGCCGGTGACAACGTGGTCGCAAAGAGAGCTTGCGCGTCACCCGTCTCCAAGCTGGAAAAAGAGGATAGCTGGAAAGACCCTTTTCCCAGGAGCTATTGCGCCTCGCCCCGGGAAACGGCCCCCGCGAGGCTCCGTTCTGGGCCAAGACAGCGCACGTGGTGAGCTCGTCGGATTGGGGCGCCCGAGGCTGGAAGTTCTGGGATCCTTGGCTCCGCTCCGACGCAGTGTCTTGATCGCCTGGATGGGGCGGCAAATACGGCTGCGCGTTCCATGGTGCTGATGCCTCAGCATCGCTGCAGCGTGATATTGGCGTAGTGTTGTCTCGCCCGGGTCGCCTCAATATGCCCCTCGTGAGAAGGCAACCGCGGGAATGGTCCGGAACAGCAACCAAAGGTCCAAGGCCAGCCCTTTGCGGCAGACATAATCGATGTCCATCCGCACTCGGGTAGCGTAGGACACGTCGCTGCGTCCGCTGATCTGCCACAGTCCCGTCAGCCCCGGACGAACCCGGCAATAGACCTCGAACTGCCGACCGTAGCGCTCCACTTCGGCGAGAACCACCGGACGCGGTCCCACGATGCTCATCTGCCCGGCGAGAACATTGAAGAGCTGGGGAAATTCATCGAGGCTGAACTTGCGAAGAATGGCACCGACTGCAGTCACACGCGGGTCGTCCCGAAGCTTGTAGGTCACGGCCAGTTCCTGCTGGGCTGCGGGATTTTCCGCCAGGTAGCGTTGCAGGATCGCATCGCCGTCGATGCGCATGGTACGAAACTTGAGGCAGGGAAAGAAGCGCCCCCGATAGCCCACTCGGCGGTGCGCGTAGAAGACCGGCCCAGGATCGTTGAGGAAAAGCAGCGCGGTGAGCAGCAGCAAGAACGGGGCGATCAGGACAAGAATAGCCATGGCGATCAGAATATCGAACATCCGCCAGACCGCATGCTGCAACGCCGAAGGTGTGCCCGGCTCGGGCCTCGAAGCCGCCCTCGCACCGCCAAGCGGCCCGCCCCCCGCGGCAAGAGCGAAAGACTGTCCCGCCAGGGGACCCGGCCCAGTGTGGTACGTTTTCTGCGACATCGGCAGGTCTCCCTGAACGTGATTGTGACGATGCGGCCCGATGCGATCTTGTTGTCCTGCGACTATCCATGCGCATCTCGCAGCTGCAACAGGATCAAGGTTCACTTTGGGGCTATTCGCTCCGTCCGCGGCGCGCCCCGCAGATCGTCCCGTCCGAAGATCTCCGCCAGTGCCGCATAGCTTTCCTGCAGTTGGGCGCAGGTCGCCGAGGACAGATCGAGATCGGAGGGATCCACCGGCCGTCCGGGCAGGCTCGGCTCGATCCGGGAATGGCGGCCGCTGACCAACGGATCGCCCCCGCCGCCCCGGCGTGATGCCGCCTTGCTGCGATAGGCATTGACCAGCGGCGGGGTGATGCCCAGCTGCGTGGAAATGGCGGCAAGGACAGCATCGGGATCGCGCAGCAGCGCCTCGTGGGTGAGACCGATGCGATGTCCGGGATCGAAGCGCGGCCACATCTCGGCCAGCGCGGAGAGGCGCCCGATATAGTAGGACGCGGCCTCCTCGTGGGTGCGGTATTCGTCCCGTCCCAGCCGCGCAAAAAGATCGACGATCGAGCGGACCGAGGCGAATGGCTCGCGCACGAGGAAGATCGCCCGCGCCGAGAAGAAGGCGGGGGGCGCGGCGGCGTCGAGACGGGAATGGAGGATCTTGTCGAACTGCCAGGGCGCCCGCGCATCCCACCCCTTGCGCCGTGCGCAGTTGACCGCGAGCCGGCCGGGCGCATCGAGCCCGTCATGCGTGACGTGGCTCTCTCCGTAGCCGGAAAAATCCGGCCGCGAACACACGATGTTGGAAAGCGCGGTCGACCCGCAGCGCATATGCGCCAGCACGAAGAGGCACCTGTCGTAGCGGCCGTGCGGAAGCGCTCTCCCGACCAGCCAGCCCAACCCGCGCTTGCCCGCATCGCGCAAGTACGCGCGCGGAGCAAGGACGGTGCGGCCCGCCCCGTCCCGCACCTCGCGCCCTTCCACTGGCTCCTGGCCAAACTCTCCTTTCGGCAAGGTCAGTCCCGTGTCCCCGTGCATGCGTTCCCCCTGTTCCTTGACCCGGGCGAGGGTCTGAATCGGCGCAGATCGCGCGCCGTGTCCCGAGGGTAAGACCCAGGGCCGTCCGACACCCGGCGAGTTAGGTCCAACATGGCGGTACTTCGCGTTCCGGACCCCCGCGTCTCCACGTAGAACGAAAGGGCACTCGGGGGCGTCCGGGGGACCTGCGAACGCCTCCGGGCTTCGCCACGGCGGGAATTGAGAGGGAGCATGGCGGCAACGATGGGCGAGATGACAGCCCCGCGAAGGAACCGGCGGCAGGGCCTTGCCCAGGCAACGCGGCAGGGTGCGCGCGCGCTCTTCGCGATGACCGCCCGCTCGCTGCAACAGGTTTCCACGCTGGTGATCACCCTGCTGGCGGCCCGTTTCCTCGCCCCTGGCGACTACGGCGTCTACAGCCTCGCGATCGTCTTCATCGTCCTGATCCAGACACTGACCTACACCGGCTTCTACCAGTTCATCCTGACCTCGCGGGAGCCGGACAAGGTGGTTCTCTCGACCTGCTTCTGGCTGATTCTGGGGCTCGTCGGCGCGGCCTCGGCCCTGCTCGCGCTCGTGGCCTGGCCCCTGCAATGGCTGTTCCAGGCGCCGGACCTGGGCGGCGTGATCCTCTTGCTTGCCCTGCTCCAACCCCTTGCGGGAATCGGGGCCTGGTCTTCCGCCGCGCTGCTGCGCCGGGGCGCGGCCATGCTCAACTTCCGGATCATGTTTGCGCAGAACCTGCTCGCGCTCGTGGGCGGGGCAGCGCTGGTGTGGTCGTGGCATTCGCTTTACGCGCTTGTCGCGTTCCGAGCCATCCGGGTGCTTTCGGGAGCCCTGCTCTACGCCTTCCTCGCGCGCGATTGCCCACAGCTGCGCTTCGACGTTGCCCTCGCCCGCGGCGCCGCCCGCTTCTCGGCCGGGCTCTACGGCTCACGCGGGCTCGGCTTTCTGGCGCAATACGCCGCCGACCTCCTGCTCGGCCTCTTGCACAGCCCGACGGCCGTCGGCCTCTACCGTTTCGGCAACCGGGTCGCGACCGGGATCACGGACACTGCCATGCAGCCCATGGCCAGCTTCGCGGCCATGCAGATGGGCGCCGCCGCGCGCAAGGGGCACGACCTGTCCGCCACGCTTGCCCGCTTTTCCGGGACGCTGGCCCTGGCAGCCGGCATGCTGGGCGCCGGGATCATCGTGCTCGCCGACGACATGATCGCGCTGTTCTTCCAACCCAGTTACGCCGCAGGCCTCGTCGTTACCTATGCCATGGCGCTGCGGGCGCTTGCAGGCGCGGGCAAGCTTCTCATCGAGCCCGCCTTCGCCGCGCTCGGACGCACCAGCTCGGTCATGTACTTCAACCTGGTGACGAGCCTGGTCGCGGTGGCGGCGGTCTTCGCCGCCTCGCCCTGGGGCCTTGCCGCGCTGGCCTGGGCGCAGGTCGCAGTGGTCGCGGCCTCCACGCTTTATGCCTTCGCCCTGCTCTCGCGGCGCGGCCGGCTCGACGTATGGCCAAGCCTGCGCAACCTCGCGCTCGCGATCCTGCTGTCCGCCAATTTCGGCCTGCTGCTGGGGCTGGGGTGCCATGGGCTGGAGGCGCTGCTGCCGCCGGGGCTCCTCCCGGCCCTGGGAGGACGCCTCGCCTTTGCCGCCCTGCTGGCACTGCCCACCCTTGCGCTCGCGCTACGCCTGCGCGTCCTCGACCTTTCGGTCTTCTCCGGGTGAGGCGTCATGCCCACCCTGCCCTTTGGCCTCACGGAGTAATCACGATGCCCAGGTTCCCCGTTGCCGCCCCCAACCGCCCCACGCTCAGCGCGCATCCCGCCCGGATCGGCAAGGTCGACAGGCCAGCCTGCGCAGGAACCCTGGCCCCCGTGGCGCGGACCGGGGGGCAGGTCCATGGGTGAGATCCACGTCAACGCCAAGTTCCTGGGCGCCGGGCTCAACGGGGTCCACCGCACTGCGGCCGAATTCACGCAGCAATTGGTGCGCCGGGCCCGCCAGCCGGGAGGGCAGGCGACCTCGCGCACGCGTGGCCCGAGCGGGCACGAGGAACACGGGCACACGGTCCGTCTGCTCAGCCCCCCCGGCGCCGAAGCGCTGGCGGGGCTCACGCCCGAAGTGCGCAAAGGCGCCTTCGGCACCGGTCAGGGCTGGGAAATGCTCACCCTTCCGCGCGCCGCACGCCGCGCTCTGCTCGTCAATTTCTGCAATCTGGCCCCGCTGCTGCACGCAAACAGCGCGGTGATGATCCACGACGCGCAGACCTTCCTCTACCCAGAGGACTATTCCGGGCGCCAGGCGCGCGCCTATCGCCACCTGCTGCCCTGGATCGGTCGCCGCGCCCGCCGCGTCCTCACCGTCTCCGAATTCGCCCGGCAAAGCCTCGCCAGCTTCGGCATCGCCCCGCTCGACAAGATCGATGTGGTCCACAACGGCACCGACCACCTGACCCGCGAGCCCCCCGACAACGAAGTGCTCGAGCGGCTCGGCCTTTCCCGCGGCAGCTACGTCCTGACAATGGGATCGGCCAAGGGTTACAAGAACATGCGCACGGTATTTGAGGCGCTGCAGGCCCCACTAGCCGGGGGCCAACGGCTGGTCGTTGCCGGTGGGCCGGGAGCGCTCGCCTACCATGACCGGGGCTGGACGCCCCCCGCCCATGCCCTCTTCACCGGCTTCGTCAGCGATGCCGAACTGCGCGCGCTCTATGCAGGCGCAAGCGCCTTCCTGTTTCCCTCCCTGACCGAAGGTTTCGGCCTCCCTCCTGTCGAGGCGATGCACAGCGGCACGCCCGTCATCGCCGCCCATGCCGGTGCCATGCCCGAGGTTTGCAGCGATGGCGCCCTCCTCGTATCGCCCGAGGATCCGCGGGCCTGGCGCGAAGCCGTGGACGCCCTGCTCTCCAGCCGCGAGCTTGCCCGCCACCTTGTCGCACGAGGGGGCCAGCGCGCCGCCCAGTTGAGCTGGAACGCCGCCGGAGACCGGCTGTGGCAGGTTCTCGAACCACTGATCCCGCCCACGCGCCCCGCGACAGCAGGCAAGGCTTCAGGGAGGCCCGCCTATGGCTGGGATTCGGGCGGCTCCTCGTTTTCGACAAGTTCGGCAATCTCGAAGCGATAACCCGCCCAGCCCCGCTTGCGCGCGCCGTCGCCAGCGGGTCCTTTCAACTTCTTCGCCTCTGCCAGACTGCGGGTGTGTCCCCAGAAGACCTCGGTCTTGCCATTCTCCAGCTCGGCCACGATGCGCCAGTAGTGGGTGAAGGGATCTGCCGTGGGGCCAATCGTCTTCACATAGCCATCGGGCAGCGTGGCGGTGAGATAGCGCTTCTTCCGGGATTTGCGGGCCATGTCCTGCGCCTTACCCGCAGAGTTCCGACCCCGTCCAGACGAATGCGAATGGGCCTGCAAGGAAGAAAGCGGAAGAAGGCAATCCAGATCCAAGGGGCCATCGCCCCTTGACCCCAAAACGGGCGACCTTACCTCTCTCGGCCACCGCAGCGCGCGCAAAGTAAGCTCGACAGTTCCGGGAGCCCGAGGGCGATGGCCCTCGGAAAGTTCATCTTTCCCTCCCTCGCGAGGAAGGAGGCGGAAGAGGGCAATCCAGATCCAAGGGGCCATCGCCCCTTGCCCCCGAAATCGGCAACCTCACCTCTCTCCGCCACCGCAGCGCGCGCAAAGTAAGCTCGACAGTTTGGGGAGCCCGAGGGCGATGGCCCTCGGAAAGTTCATCTTCCCTCCTTCGCCAGGAAGGAAGCGGAGGAAGACTGTAATGATTTCAAGGGACCATCGCCCATGAAAAAGGGGCGCCGGACAGATGCCCGGCGCCCCCAATTCACGTGGACTTTCGTCCCGGTTGCAAACCTTAGAAGGTCATGCGGCCCGAGATGAAGAAGTCGCGGCCCAGCACGTCGTAGACACCCGGCCAGGTGTTGGTCTGCTGCTGGTTGTCGCCCATGATCGGCGGCTGCTTGTCGAACAGGTTGTTGACACCTGCGGTCAGCGTGAAGTTCTCGCTGACGTCGGCCGAAAGGGTGAGGTCGAACTGGTCGTACGAGCCCAGACGCTCCACCGCGTACTCGGTCGAGGGATCGTCGTCGCTCACCGCACCCACGTGGCGCCAGCGGATGCTGGTGGTCAGCGGTCCATCGATGAGGCTCAGACGCGAGGTCCACTTCCACTTCGGAGTCGGCTGACCGCAGACCAGCGTACCGAACTGGCCGGCGCACTCATAGGTCTCTTCGGGCAGGTCGGCCACCGGAGTGTAGATGTTGCTGATCGTGTAGTTGCCCAGGACGTTGAACGAGATGCGCGCATCTTCGCCCATCAGGCCCTTGCCGATGCTGGTCATGTAGCTGACTTCGAAGTCGATACCTTCGACTTCCAGCGCGCCGGTGTTGGCGTTCAGGATCGCCGGCGGGTTTTCGCCGTCGAGCTGACCAAGAGCGTTACGCGAGCCAACGAAGGCCTGGCAGTACTCGCTGTTGATGTCCTGGATCACGTTGTAGCACAGGTTCAGCGAGTTCGCGAGACCGCCACCCAGCGTCGAGATCGCACCGTCGACCTTGATGTTGTACCAGTCGACCGTGGCGACGAAGCCCGGCAGGAAGGTCGGCGTGAAGACCGCACCGGCCGTCCACGAGTCCGAGGTTTCTTCCTGCAGGTCGGCATTGCCGCCAAACAGGCCCTGGATCTGCGTGTTGAGCTGGATCGTGTCGGTCCAGACGGCACTGTTGGGAACGCCGCTGGCAACGCAGAGCTGACGCACGACGTCGGTCTGGCCGGCCGCAGCCTGGTTGGCACCGCACGGGTCGGTTGCGCCCGGGAAGCCCTGCGACTGGCCGCCGAACAGTTCGTCCACGTTCGGAGCACGGACCGCACGCTGGTACTGACCGCGCAGGGTCACGTCCGGGATCGGCGCGTATTCGAGGCCACCGGCATAGGCCCACACGCCGCCCACGGCGCCGAGCGAGTAGTCCGAATAGCGCACAGCGCCGGTCGCCTCGAGGCGGTAGACGCCCGGGGTGTCGGTCACGAGCGGCACGCGAAGCTCGGCGAAGAGCTCCTTGACGTCGTAGGCGCCCTGGGTCGGCAGGCCAGCGTTGAAGCCGATCACGTCACCCGAGGACAGCGCGGTGTCGGGGATGAACTCCGACGAGACGCGGCGGTATTCCGCACCGATCGCGAAGCCGACATCGTCGCGGCTCATGCCGGTGTTGAACAGCGAACCGCTGATGACGCCCGAAGCGACCTGGAGGGTCGAGATCTCGGTGTTCTGCGCGGTGATCGCGATCTGGTCGGCCATGGCCTGCGTGAGCGTGCCCGGACCGTAGATGTTGATGCCCGGAGCCGAACCGTCGAGACCGGCCTGGAAGGCCGAGCGCGAGACGTTGCCGCTCTGGATGTTCGAGTTACGCGTACGCGCGAACATGTAGTACGCGTCGTAGTTGATGTTGCTGGTGATCTCACCACGCGCACCGAGCAGGACGCGGAAGGCGCTACGCTCGTCGAGCGAGTTACGCGCACCGACCTCGAGGGTACGACGCTGGACCGACATGGCCACCTGGCCGTCGCCATCAGTGTCGAGCTGGTTCATCGCGGCAACGTCGGCAGCCGAGATGAACTGCGAGGCGGTCGCGATGTCGATGTTGAACGTGCCGGTCACCGGGGTGGCGGCCAGTTCGTTGGCAACGCGGTTGTTGACGTACGAAACTTCGGTGTAGGCGGTGTGGCCGTCCGAGAATTCGTAGTCGGCATAGCCACCCATCAGGTAGCGTTCCTGCGGAACCATCAGGTAGTTGACGGGACCGTAGTTGTAGAGATCGGTGCCGACGCGCGGACGCGACGAACCCGGTGTCTCGTAGAAGGCGCCCGGCGAGCAGTAGACGTTGCCGGTGGGGCAGTCAGCGGCCGCGAGGGTCGAGGTGAAACGGCCCTGCGGGGTGGTCGACGAACCGCCCGGGATGATGCCGCCTTCGTAGTCGTCCCAGTTCACGTCTTCCGAGAACTTGCGGGCCGAGGCGAAGACGTCCTTGCGGTCGTAGTATTCGCCGTAGACGGTGGCGTGGCCGCGGCCGTCGGCGAATTCGCCGCCGAAGGCGAAGTTGGCGGTCAGGCGCTGGCCGTCGCCACGGCTGGTAACGCCGTACTGCGCGCCCATTTCAAGGCCCTGCACGTCCTTGAGGCGGAAGTTGACGACACCTGCAAGCGCGTCCGAACCGTACACGGCCGAAGCACCGCCGGTCACGACGTCGACCGACTCGAGCAGGAACGAGGGGATGGTGTTGAGGTCGACGATCTGCTGGGTATCGTAGAACATCCAGCGACGGCCGTTGACCAGGACCATGGTACGTGCCGAACCCAGACCGCGCAGGTTGAGCGTCGCGACGCCGCCACCCGGGTTGTTCGAGAACGAGGTGGTGCCCGGAACAACCTGCGGCAGGGTGTTGATGACGCTTTCGACGTTCACCGCACCCGACAGGGCGAACTCTTCGCTGTCGACGACGGCGACAGGCGCTGCCGATTCCACGTTGCGGCGCGCAATGCGCGAACCGGTGACGATGATCTCGCCGCTGGGCTCGGACGCCTCGGCCGGCCCGGTCTGGGCATAGGCGTTCGTCGAGACCAGAGCCGCCGCCGCGGTCAGGCTCGTCGCGCTGATCAGCGCGGCCTTCTTCAGGTGTGTTTTCACTAGTTGTGTGTCCCTTGTTGCTTCAGATCTCCCGACAGGTGCGTGACCAATCCTGCCAGGTGACCCGGATGCCGGTGGTCCAACACGCGTTGCGCGCAGGACCGCCATGCGTCAGTTTTGTTGCGTTCTCGCGGGCGCCTTTCAATCCCATGTTGTGCATGACGGAAAAATGACGCGACGCCTGTTGCCTTGTTGCAACATCACTGTGGGCGCCGTTTGTTGCTCATGTTTTGTCGGTCGATTTCCGCTGCATCGCAGCCCCGCACGACAAATGCGCATGCGCTTGGTTTACACGTGACCATCTTTCGGAAAAGCACATGATTGTGAAATCTTATTGCTTAGCTCCGATATTCCGACCGAGCGCAATTGACCCTTTCAATCCTCCGACTTAATCACGCGGTTAAACAAGCCGCACCCGGATCAAGCCGATTGCAAGAATGCAACGGTGCCCCTGCAGCCCATGCTGCAAGGGCAAAATGGCGCGGCCCAAAGAAGGGAATCACAAGCCATGAAACTGGCAGAGGATGTCGCAACGATCGTCACCGGAGGGGCCTCGGGCCTGGGGGCCGCCACCGCCCGCGCCTTGCGCACGCAGGGCGTGAAGGTCGCCCTGTTCGACCGCAACCGCGAGGCCGTCACGGCGCTGGCCGAGGAGATCGGAGCCGTCGCTTGCGTGGTCGACGTTACCGATGAAGACAGCGTGGCGCAGGGCTTTGCGCAGGCCCGCGCGGCCAACGGGCAGGAGCGGATCCTGGTCAACTGCGCCGGGATCGCGCCAGCCGCCCGCACTGTCGGGCGCGAGCGGGACAGCGGGGCGCGCACGCGCCACGACATGGCGCTGTTCGAGGCAGCGGTCGCGATCAATCTCGTCGGCACCTTCCGGTGTTGCACCTATGCCGCACAGGGCATGACCACGCTGCCCCCGCAAGGGCCGGACGGCGCGCGCGGGGTCATCGTCAACACCGCCTCGATCGCGGCCGAGGACGGGCAGATCGGCCAGGCCGCCTACGCCGGGTCCAAGGGCGGGGTGGCGGCGATGACGCTCCCCCTCGCGCGCGACCTCATGGCCGACGGCATCCGCGTCAACACGATCCTGCCCGGCATCTTTGCAACGCCGATGGTCGCCGGAATGCCCGCCCCCGTCCAGGAGGCGCTCGGCGCCGCGGTCCCCTTCCCCAAGCGCCTGGGCCAGCCCGAGGAATACGCGCGCCTGGCCTTGTTCATCGCCGAGAACGACTACCTCAACGCCGCCACGATCCGTCTCGACGGCGCGGTGCGCATGGGACCGAAGTAAAAAGCCAAGCCGGAAAAGAGAGCCTGCAAAAGGGCTTGCACCGCGCGGCGGGAGCGAGGAAGGATCAGGACATGGCGGACAAACAGGATCTCAATGCCCCCCCGGGCGCGCGCGCGCTGCTGCTCGACACGGCCAGCGCGATCATGCGCGACGGCGATGTCATCGACATCTCGCTCTCCGAACTCTCGCTGCGCTCCGGGCTCAACTCCGCACTGGTGAAGTACTACTTCGGCAACAAGGCGGGGCTGCTCAAGGCCCTCCTCGACCGCGACTGGGAGGCCATCGTCACCTCGGTCGACGCGCTGGTCGCCAAGGACGGCTGGGCCCCCGAGGCCAAGCTGCGGCGCCATATCCTCAAGGTCGTCGACACCTTCTACGAGGTGCCCTACCTCAACCGCCTGACCATGCGCGTCATCCGCGAGAGCGACGATGCCGAGGCACGCCGCATCGCTGACTGTTACCTGTCGCCGATGTACCGCGCCTACGAAAGCCTGATCGGCGACGGCGTGGCGGCCGGGGTCTTCCGCCCCACCGACCCGCAGCTCTTCTACTTCACCGTGACCGGGGCGGCCGACCGCTTCTTCTCGGCGCGCCTCGTCCTCAAGCACTGCTTCGACCAGGACACGTTGACCGAGACCCTGCGCGACCGCTATCGCGAACACACTCTCGACATCATCATGGCAGGTATCCTTGCGCGCTGAAAAATCGCCGTTCTGGCACATCGGGGTCCTTGGTGGATCGGGTCTTGCGGCCGGTATCGAACTGGAGGACGCGCAGGAGATCGAGGTCGCCAGCCCCTTCGGAAAACCATCCGGCCCGGTCACCACCGGACGTATCGGCAACGTGCGCTTCACGTTCCTCGCGCGCCACGGCGCGGGCCACGCGATCCCGCCGTCGCAGATCAACTACCGCGCCAATATCGACGTCCTCAAGCGCTGCGGCGTTACCGATGTCGTCTCGCTCTCGGCGATCGGCTCGCTGTGCGAGGACATGGCGCCCGGGCACATGGTCATGGTCGACCAGTTCATCGACCGCACCAGCCAGCGCACCAACAGCTTCTTTGGCACGGGCCTCGTCGCCCATGTCTCGATGGCCGACCCTACCTGCGAGCGCCTGCGCGAAGCGCTGGGCGAGGCCGCGAGCCTGGCGGGCGGGCACGTCCACACCAAGGGCACCTACGTGTGCATTGAAGGCCCGCAGTTCTCCAGCCGCGCGGAAAGCCGCATGTACCAGGCCTGGGGCGCCGACGTGATCGGCATGACCGCAATGCCCGAAGCGCGCCTCGCACGCGAAGCCGAACTCCCCTACGCCACGCTGGGCATGGTCACCGACTACGACTGCTGGCGCGAGGAGGAAGAGGGCGTGGAAGTCAGCCACGTGCTCGAAGTCATGCACAAGAACGCGGAAATCGCACGCAAAACGGTGCGCGAACTCGCCAAGGGGCTGCCCGAACGGCGCGAGCCGGTCGGCATCGACACCGCCCTCGAATACGCGCTCATCACCGCCCCCGACGCGCGCGATCCCGCCCTCGTCCGCCGCCTCGACGCGGTCGCCTGCCGCCTCTTCGGCGAGAAGGACTGAGAGAGAAGGTAAAAGGTAGATGTTCCGAGGGCCATCGCCCTCGGGCTCTCCAAATTGTCGAGCCTGGCGCAGGCAACCGATCACGGCCGATAATGGCTTGGCGGCGTGGACAAATTCCTACGTCGGGTTCGCGCTCATTTGCGACGCTCAGCAGCCGGGTTGGTCGTCTTCGAAGCTGCCTTCGCGCTCAACGGACAGCAGGCAGAGCGGGCGGCTTTGATGCAGCGGCTGCACAGGGCCCAACCTTTCACCGCCTTCGTCATTCCCGCGAAGGCGGGAATCCAGTAGCAACCTCGCCATGAAGGATACCTTCGCGCCCTCAGTCTACATGCTTGCCTCGGGCCGAAACGGCACGCTCTACACCGGAGTTACGTCGAATCTGATCCACCGCCTCGCCCAGCACCGCAGCAATCATTTCCACGGCTTCAGCACTCGTTATGGAACCGAGGCTGGAAGCTCCGACTGATCGAGGAAGGTAATCCGGCGTGACGCGATCTGGCCACGGATCTGGGATTTGAAGCGGTGCGCTGACTGGATTCCCGCCTTCGCGGGAATGACGAAGAGTTGGATGCTCACTCATGCGGCGCCAATCTACTTTGTCCGTCCGTAATCCGACGTTCCGCAACCGGCCCACTTCAGATGCTCCAATCGATGCTGTATTTGTCCGCGCGGCCCGAGGCCCCTGATCGGGAACAGCGAACGAGGGAAGCTGGAAAGACCTCTTTTCAAGGGGCCATCGCCCCTTGCCCCCAGAACGGGCGGCCTCACCTCTCCGCGCCACCGCAGCGCGCGAAAGGTGCGCCAGACAGTATGGGGAGCCCGAGGGCGATGGCCCTCGGAATTCCTTCTTCCTTTCCCCTGCCCTTTTTGAGACCCCTCTGAGCCTTAGCTGCGCACCGCCACGTCGAAAGCCACGGTCATGCGGCGCCCTTGCGCGAACGGCGCGGTGCCGTGGAAGAGCGTGCTGGGAAAGAGCGTCAGGTGCTTTTCGAGCGGGGGCACGATCTGGCGCGGGGGCAGGTCGAGGCCCATTTCGGGCGGCGCGCCGCCCACCTCGAGGCAGCCGGCGCCGGGGACATCCTGAGCAAGTGGCGGCAGGTCGATGTAGAGTGCAGAGGAGAGCACGCCCTGGGGGTGGATATGGACCGTGTGGCGTCCGCCTGGCCCCAGCCGCACCGACCACGAACCTGCGATGGCCAGTTCTTCGTCGCGCTGTGCGAGCAGCGGGTGGCCGTTGTCGCGCGGTGGCAGGCCCGTCCGGTAGGTCTCGATCACCTGAAGGATCACATCGTGCAGGACCTTGAGCGGTGCCTCGGTGCGCGCAAAGAGCCCGCCGCGCGTCTGGCTGCCCCCGCGCACCGACTGGCCGACCGGCACGAAAGAGGTTTCGTGCAGCGCGTGGAGCAGCGCCTTGATCTCGGCCCACTGGGCATCGCAGATGGCGAGCGGCAGGCGGCGCACCATGTTCGGCTGGCCGTGGAGCCATTCCTCGCGCGGGTCGTCGAGCATGCGCCAGGCCAGCGAGCGCAGCCCCCAGCCCGACACATCATGGGGCGCATCCGCCAGCGCGCGCGCCAGCAGCGCCTCGGCGTGTTCCGGGTCGCGGCAGCGCAGGCGGTGGCGCGCTTCCTCGACCCGAGCAAGCACACCGGGGCGCCCCTCGCGCGCGGGCAGATCGGCAAAGAGCGCATCGGCGCGCGCGAAATCACGCGCGGCACTGGCTGCGGTTGCGGCGGCCACGCGCACGTCAGGGTCCTGCGGCATACGCGCCAGCGCGTCTTCCCCCGCCGCGTGAGCCTGGGCGGTGCAGTCCGCGCCGCTCAGCGCACCGACCCAGGCCAGCGCCAGCGCGGCGTTACCGGGCAGCGCGCGGCTGGCTGCCGCGTAGTGGTCGGCAAAGCGCCCACTTTCCAGCGCGCCCTCCTCGGTGTTGAGACGCAGTTCGGCAAGGTAGCGGTGCGCGTCGAGCCAGCCGGGCATCTGCGCGCTGAGCGCATCGGCGATCTGGCGCGCCTCGGCAAACTGGCCTTCGGCTTCCAGCGCCATCGCGCGGCCGAGCCACAGGTTCGCATCGCCCTGGTTGACCGCGAGCGCCTTGGCGTAGCGCGCGCTCGCATCCCCTTCGCCGCGTTCGAGCGCAATGCGCGCGCGTCCGTGCAGGCCGCGCACATGCCCCGCATTGAGCGCGAGGCACGCCTCGTAACTGGCCGAGGCCGCGGCCAGATCGCCGCTCGCCCGTTCGGCCGAACCGCGTGTCGACCAGTAGCGCGCCTCGTGACGTCCCTTCGCCTCAAGCCCCTGGAGGAGCCGCGCCGCCTCGCCTGCGCGGTCCAGCTGTTCGAGCACGATGGCGTGGTTGACCGCGTATTCCAGTTCCCCCGGCGCGGCCTTGCAGGCACGCGCATAGAGCGCCTCGGCCCGCGTCGTATCGCCCAGCCGCAGCGCGCTGCCCCCGGCGCTGTTAAGGAGGCGCGGTTCATGGGGTGCCAGCGCGAGTGCCTTATCGAAGAGGCCCTGCGCCTCGCCTGCGCGGCCTGCCTTTTCGGCGCTGAGCGCGGCCTCGCGCAACTGGCCGATGCGCGCCATGTCGAGCGAGACGCTCACCGATCGCGCAGCCAGCCGGTGATGGCGAGGCGCCGCGCGGGCGCGAAGGGCGCGACGTAGCTCACCATGTGGCTTTGCGGCACGCGCAGCAGGTTGAGCGCATTGAAGCGCGGGCGCCAGCCTTCGACCACGTCGCCGTCCTCATCAAGGAAGTGGAGGTAGCCGCCCCAGTCGGGGTGCCAGTCCGCTTGCGCAAAGTTCATCACGTAGGCGACGCGCCAGCCCTCGGCGACGTGGCTGTCGGTGTGGGGCCCCAGGAAGTCACCCGGCGCGAACAGGGTCGCCTGCGCGTCGGCCTTGCGCAGCTCCGGGATACCGCAGATGTCGCGCGCCAGTTGCAGGAAGGGCGCATCGTTGATGTGTTCAAGCAGGAGCGCGAGCGGGCCGTTGCGGTCCCAGCCCTGCAGGTACGCGTCGAGCATCGGGTAATTGGCAAAGCGCACCGCGTATTCGCCCTTGCCGGCCGCGCCGTAGATCTTCTGCGCCAGCGCCTGGCGCTCCTCAGGCTTCATCGCCTGGATCTGCTCGGGGCGCAGCGTGGTGTGCGGCTCCTCCCCGGCCTGGCAGGCGAGCCCCCAGGGCGTCTCCTTTTCCAGGACGCCGCGGATCGTCTGCGCGGCCTCGGGCTTCAGGAAATCGCGCACCTGCACCCGGCCATGCTCCAGGAATTTCGCGCGAAGGGCCGCGCGGTCGAGCGCGGGATTGATCTCGAAGAGGGATAGCGTCATCGTGGCTCCGCAAGTAGCACAGGCCCCGCGTCTTTCCCAAGCCGCCCGGCGATGTGCATTGATGGAAATCACAGACGAAGCCGCGCCCCCGACCATGTCCCTGACCTCAACGTCCCTGACCTTCGCGCTCAATCCCGCTCTCGACACGAAGGCGGCCGCCGACGAATTCGCGCAAGGCGGCCACACGCGCCTCAAGGACTTCCTCGAAGAGAGCTGCGCCGAGGCGCTGTGGCGCGAGCTGCGCGCCCGCGAGGACTGGGTGCAGGTCATCAACAGCGGGGACAAGAGCTTCGAGCTCGACCGCCCGACCCGCAAGAGCTTCTCGCCCGAGCAGGCCAAAGCGATGGACGATGCGGTCTACGCGGGCGCCCGCAGCGGCTTCCAGTTCCGCTACGAGGCCCTGCGCGTCCCCGACGGCGCCAAGGCACGGGAAAAAAGCACCGATCCGCTGGCCCGCTTTGCCACCTGGATGTCCTCGGCGCCCGTGCGCGCGCTGCTGGGCGCGGTCACCGGCGAGAGCGCGCTGACCTTCGCCGACGCGCAAGGAACCGCCTATGCGCCGGGCGACTTTCTTACCGCGCACGACGACGCGGTGGCGGGCAAGCGGCGCCACGCGGCCTATGTGCTGGGCCTCAATCCGGCCTGGCGCGCGGAATGGGGCGGGCTGCTGCTGCTTCATGACGGGGGCGAGCAGGGCCGCATCGCCGTGCCCGCCTTCAACACGCTCGACCTCATCCGCGTCGGGCAGGCCCATTCGGTCAGCGAAGTGACCCGCGCGGCCCCCAACCGGCGCTATGCGGTCACCGGATGGATGCGCAAGGGGCCTGTCCCGGCCTGAGATTTTCCGACGCCTTTTCCGGGACATGATCCGGCTTTTCATTTTGAGCAGGCCACTGCTATGCTCGGCCACAAGCACCGCCACGCGTGCCGAGGAGACCTGAAGACCGATGGCTGCCAAGACCGCCCGTTCTGCCCGCACTCAGCGCCTGCGCGCCCCGTTCGCCACCTTCGCCGCCCTCGGCGCCGCGCTGGCCCTGACGCCGTTCGCCGCAGGTGCGCAGGAAAGTGGCGAGCCGCCCGCCGCGCTGCGCGGGCTCGCCCAGTGCCGCGCGCTTGCCGATGATGCCGCCCGCCTCGCCTGCTTCGACACGGAAAGCGCCGCGCTTCTGGCCGCGAGCGATACCGGCGCGGTCGCCATCGTCGACGAGGACGAGGCCCGCCAGGTCCGCCGCTCGCTCTATGGCTTTGCCGTGCCCGAGATCGCGATCTTCTCCAAGACCCGCAGCGCCAGGGCCGAAACCGCCGAAGCGGACAACGAGGAGGCCCGCGACGGCGACGAGGACACCCTCGTCTCGACCATCACCCGGGTCGAGGGCCTTCCGCGCGGCTACTACCGCGTGACCATTGCCGAGGCCGATGCGGTCTGGGAGACCACCACGAAGCGGCGCAGCGCGTCCGCCCCCAAGGTGGGCGACAGCGTGGAATTCGAAGCGGCCGCCTTTGGCACCTACTGGATGCGGCTCAACGGCCACATGGGGGTCAAGGCGCACCGCGTGCGCTGACGGGCAGCCGCTCGCGGGCTTAGCGGGAGGCTGGCTGCCTACGAACATTTCGCGCGCATGTAATAAAACCCCGGCCAAAACGCGCAGCGATGCGTAAAGTTGCACTCTTTGTACATTTTGAAACACAAATTTGGCAGCAGAGCACATGCCCGCCACTCAAGTGTGGCAACTTTATTACACTACTTATGAAATGTCCTAAGTCAGTTGTCTTAGGTGTTGCCCCGGAGCGCCATCAGCGCGATCCGTCCCCCGACGCCGCGAGGGGGTAGCCCTCCTACCCCGTTGCGCTTGCCGATCCAACACCCCCCGGTGCTGGCGAGCGACCGCGGCGTATGTGTAAAACAAGGGGCAAACCATTGAAGACCAACATCATGCGCACCGCGCTCATCGGGGCTACGTGTCTCACGACCGTGGCACTGAGCGCCACCCCCGTCCTCGCGCAGGATAGCGCTCCGGCCGCCACCGAAGAGAGCCCGGACAACGCGATCATCGTGACCGGCTCGCGCATCGCGCGCACCAACGCGGACACCTACGAGCCCTCGATCATCCTCGACAGCGAGCTTCTGCAGAAGCGCGGCCTCACCAACATTGCCGACGCGCTGAGCATGGTTCCCGCCTTCGGCACCCCCGGCGCCAGCGCCACGGGCAGCCAGGGTGGCAGCTTCGGTTCGGGCCAGAGCTTCATCAACTTCTTCGGCCTGGGCTCGCAGCGCACGCTGACCCTCGTCAACAGCCGCCGCTTCGTCAGCTCGAACACCGCCTCGATCTTCGGCCCCTCTGCCGCCGGTTCGCAGGTCGACCTCAACACCCTGCCCACCCTCGCGCTCGACCGCATCGAGACCGTCGCCGTGGGCGGCGCGCCGATCTACGGCGCCGACGCGATCGCGGGTACCGTCAACATCCTTCTCAAGAAGGAATACGAGGGCATCGAGCTTAACGCGCAGACCGGCCTGTCCAGGCGCGGTGACGGTGCGAACCACCGCCTTGGCGCGCTGGCCGGCACCAGCTTCGGTGGCGGGCGCGGCCACATCGTGGGCTCCTTCGAATACAACCGCACCGAGGGCATGACCTACGAAGCGCGCAAGCGCACCGCTGCGGGCCTGTTCTACACCTCGCCGGTCGAGGATTCGCCCTACAGCCAGGTCATCATCGAGGATCGCCGCATCCCCGCGCTGAGCCCCTACGGCCTTCCCTCCACCATCGACATCATCCCCGGTGATCTCGGCCCGCTCGGCGCGCCGGGCCTCAACTACGGCATCCTCGATGACCAGGGCAACACGCTGGGCTTCGACCGCAACGGCAACCTCGCCCCGATCGACTTCGGCACCGTGCACGGCGCCACGGCCTCGGCGGGCGGCAACGGCATGAGCCTGGTCCCGCTCTCGAACCTGCTTTCGCCGGTTGAGCGCTACCTGGGCTACGCCCACGCCGACTACGAGCTGACCGACGGCATCAAGGCGACGGTCGACTTCAACTACGCCCGTTCGAAGGGCACCGAACTGCGCACCCAGCCGGTCTACAACACCTGGCTGTTCGGCGACGCGGGCGATCCCGACGGCAACCTCATCATCCCGCTGTCGAACCCGTTCCTCAGCGATGCCGCGCGCCAGACCATCGCCGCGCAGCTGCCCGAGGGCCAGGACGTGTTCTACCTGGGCCGTGCCAACACCGACCTCGTGTCGGGCCGTGGCAGCTCGACGGTGGAACTCTACCGCATCACCGGCGGTCTTGAGGGTGACTTCAACGTCGCGGGCCGCGACATCTCCTGGGAAGTGATCGGCAACTACGGCCGTTCCAAGACCAAGGGTTCGAGCCGCGAGCTGGTCCAGCAGAACTTCGAGAACGCGCTGGCCGGCTGCCAGGACGGCTACACCAACTCGCCGATCCAGACCGGTTCGGCCACCTGCGTGCCGTTCAACCCGTTCGGCAACCAGAACGGTCCGGAAGTGGGTGAGTACATCACCACGACCGCGCACCCCACCGCACTGAACGAGCAGTGGATGGTCACCGCCGACATCACCGGCACGCTGTTCGACCTGCCCGCAGGCGGCGTCGGCTTCGCGCTGGGCTATGAACACCGCAACGAGAAGTCCTCGTTCGATCCGGGTGCCTTCTTCTACGGCGCGGTCGACCCCAACGATCCCGATGGCGCGCGCACCCAGTACGGCCGTTCGATCCCGATCGATCCGGTCCGCGGCAGCTACCACACCAACGAAGTCTTCGGCGAACTCCAGGTTCCGCTCATCTCGCCCGACATGAACGTCCCGTTCCTGTACTCGGCCGAGCTGCACGGCGCCGGGCGCTACGTCGACAACTCGCTGGCGGGCGGTGACCTCACCTGGACCGCAGGCGGTAAGGTCAGCTTCCTCAAGGACTTCGGCATTCGCGGCAACTTCACGCGCTCGATCCGCGCGCCCGCGATCACCGAGCTCTACAACCCGACGAGCCAGATCTTCACCACCGCCGACGATCCGTGCGATGCACGCTTCATCACCGCAGGCCCCAACCCGGCCAACCGTGCGGCGAACTGTGCAGCGGACGGTCTTCCCGCCGACTTCACCTCGACCATCGTCGACTTCACCTCGCGCGGTTCGCTTTCGGGCAACACCAGCCTGGAAAACGAAGTGGCCGACAGCTGGACCATCGGCGGTATCTTCACCCCGACCTTCCTGCCCGGCTTCTCGCTCGCGGTGGACTGGGTCAGCGTGAACCTGAAGAACGCGATCGTCAGCGTCGATGCCGACGGCACGCTGGAAGCCTGCTACGATGCGACCAGCTTCCCGAGCGCGGCCTGCGACCAGATCGACCGCGACGCGGACGGCCAGGTGGAATTCATCCGCACCGGCTACCTCAACGCGGCCTCGTACAAGTACAAGGGTCTGATCGGCGAACTGCACTACTTCACCGACACCCCCTTCCTGGGCGCCAACAGCGCGATCCAGCTGGGCGCCTCGTACCAGTACATCGACACGCTCGAAACGCGCATCGGCACGGGTGACATCCAGACCGACCGTGGCAGCATCGGCTACTCGAAGCACCAGTTCACGGTGAACGCGAGCTACATGAACGGGCCCTTCACGGCCTACACGCAGGTGCAGTACATCGGGAAGGCCGAGCGCGATCCCGACGCATCGGCGAACACCTACCAGTACCCGACCCGTCCGGCCGTGGCCTTCGTCAACAGCTCGATCAGCTACGACATCAACGAAGACTACACCCTGCGCCTGATGGTCGACAACGTGTTCGACACCAACGCGCCCTACCCGGCGCCCGCGGGTGGCGGCCTCGACACCTACTGGAGCGGCTTCATGGGCCGTTACTACAAGGTCGGCGTGACCGCGCGCTTCTGATAGCCGCGCCGCACGGCACACCAAAAAGGGCCCCGGGAGCGATCCCGGGGCCCTTTCATTTGGGTTGGGAGAATTAGGTAGATCCGAGGGCCATTGCCCTCGGGCTCCCCATACCGTCTTGCCCGGGGCTCTCACGCCACGGCGCTTGAGAAAGGTGAGGTCGACCGTTTGGGGGTCCAAGGGGCGATGGCCCCTTGAATCTCCCTTATTACTCCACGGTGATCGTCAGTGCCCCGTCGCCATCGCCAATCGCCAGCTGTGAGCCGTCGGGGATCTCGCCCGCCAGCAGCTTTTCGGCGAGCGGGTCCTGCAGGTACTTCTGCACCGCGCGCTTCAAAGGCCGTGCGCCGTAGACCGGATCGTAGCCCACCCGGCCCAGCCAGGCCTTGGCCGCATCGGACAGGTCGAGCACGATCTTGCGATCCTTGAGCAGCTTCTGCACGCGCGCCACCTGGATATCGACGATCGGGCCCATGTGGTCCTGACCCAGACGGTGGAACATGATGACCTCGTCCAGACGGTTGAGGAACTCGGGCCGGAAATGCCCGCGCACGACTTCCATCACCTGCGGCTCGACGCTCTCGACGTCCTTGCCGTCCTCGATCTGGGTGAGGAACTGGCTGCCCAGGTTCGAGGTCAGGATGATGAGCGTATTGGTGAAGTCCACCTGGCGCCCCTGCCCGTCGGTCAGACGCCCGTCGTCGAGCACCTGCAACAGGACGTTGAAGACATCCGGGTGGGCCTTTTCCACTTCGTCGAAGAGCACGACCTGGTAGGGACGGCGCCGGACGGCCTCGGTCAGGACGCCGCCTTCCTCGTAGCCCACGTAGCCCGGGGGCGCGCCGATCAGGCGGGCGACCGCGTGCTTCTCCATGAACTCGGACATGTCGATGCGCACCATCGCGCTGTCATCGTCGAACAGGAATTCGGCGAGCGCCTTGGTGAGCTCGGTCTTGCCCACGCCCGTGGGGCCCAGAAACAGGAACGAGCCGAGCGGACGGTTGGGGTCCTGCAGGCCGGCACGCGCACGGCGCACCGCCTTGGAGACAGCCTGGACGGCCTGGCCCTGCCCGATCACGCGCTTGCCCAGCACCTCCTCCATCTTGAGGAGCTTCTCGCGCTCGCCCTCCAGCATCTTGTCGACCGGCACGCCGGTCCACTTGGAGACGACGCCCGCAATGTCGTCCTCGGTCACTTCCTCGCGCAGGAGCGCGTTGGCCGACTGGGCCTGCGCCTCGGCCAGCTGGCGTTCCAGCGAGGGGATCGTGCCGTAGGACAGCTCGCCTGCGCGGCCAAGGTCACCCGAACGCTGCGCCTGATCGAGCTCGATCCGGGCCTTGTCGAGGCTCTCCTTGATCTTGCCTTCCGCCGCGATCTTGTCGCGCTCGTTCTGCCAGCGGGTGGTCAGCTCGCTCGACTGCTGTTCGAGGTTCGCCAGTTCCTCGCGCAAGGTGACGAGACGGTCGGCAGACGCGCTGTCGTTCTCCTTGGCGAGCGCCTGCTCCTCGATCTTGAGCTGGATGATGCGGCGGTCGAGCTTCTCGATTTCCTCGGGTTTGCTCTCCACTTCCATGCGAATGCGGCTCGCGGCCTCGTCCATGAGGTCGATCGCCTTGTCGGGCAGGAAGCGGTTGGTGATGTAGCGGTTGGACAGGGTCGCGGCCGCCACCAGCGCGCCGTCGGTGATGCGCACGCCGTGGTGCAGCTCGTACTTCTCCTTGATGCCGCGCAGGATCGAGACGGTGTCCTCGACCGTGGGCTCGCCGATGAAGACGGGCTGGAAACGGCGCTGGAGGGCCGCGTCCTTCTCGACGTACTTCTGGTATTCGTCGAGCGTGGTCGCGCCGATGCAGTGCAGTTCGCCGCGTGCGAGCGCGGGCTTCAAGAGGTTGCCCGCATCCATCGAGCCCTCGGACGCCCCCGCGCCGATCAGCGTGTGCATCTCGTCGATGAACAGGATGATCTGCCCCTCGGCGCCCTTCACTTCGTCGAGCACGGCCTTCAGGCGCTCCTCGAACTCGCCCCGGTACTTCGCGCCCGCAATCAGCGCGCCCATGTCGAGCGCCATCAGCGTGCGGTCCTTGAGGCTGTCGGGCACGTCGCCATTGGCGATGCGCAGCGCAAGGCCTTCGGCAATGGCGGTCTTGCCGACGCCCGGATCGCCGATGAGGACGGGGTTGTTCTTGGTGCGGCGGGCAAGGATCTGGACGGTGCGGCGGATCTCCTCGTCACGGCCGATGACCGGGTCGAGCTTGCCCTCGCGAGCCGCCTCGGTGAGGTCGCGCGCGTACTTCTTCATCGCATCGTAGGCGTTTTCGGCCGAGGCGTTGTCCGCCGTGCGCCCGCCGCGCAGTTCGGTGATCGCCGCTTCGAGCGCCTTGGCGTTGAGGTTGGCCGAGGCCAGCGCCTTGCCCGCCTCGGTGGTGGCGGCGAGGACCAGCGCGAGCAGGATGCGCTCCACCGTCACGTAGCTGTCGCCCGACTTGGTCGCGAGCTGCTCGGCCTGGTCGAGCAGGCGGACCGCGTCGTTGTCGAGCCCCGGCGTCGCCTGCGCGCCCGAGCCCGACACGGCGGGCATCTTGCCCAGCGCCTTGTCGATGGCGCTTTCCGCGATCTTGGGATTGCCACCGGCGCGCTGGATCAGCCCCGCGGCCATACCCTCGCCATCTTCGAGCAGGGCCTTGGCGATGTGCTCAGGGCTGATGCGCTGATGGTTGTTGCGGATGGCCACGGTCTGCGCGGCCTGAAGGAAACCCTTCGCGCGGTCGGTGAACTTTTCGAGATTCATGGTCTGTTTTGCCTCCTGACACCCCGGATATGGTGTTGCAATTTTGCAACACAAGAGGTGCCCCACCAAAATTTTCCATGGCTTTATCTGGGCCCTTTTCCGGCCAATTCAATTGCCCGGGATCAAATCAGCCAAAAGGAAAAGAATTGGTCCGAGGGCCATCGCCCTCGGGCTCCCAAAACTGTCTACCTCAGGGCCCTTGCACCCCGATGCTTGAGAGAGGTGCGCCAGACAGTTCGGGGGTCAAGGGGCGATGGCCCCTTGAAAATCCATCCTTTACTGCCCGAGAACCCCACGCAGCAAACCGCCCAGCGGCTTCAGCGGATCGGCCCGCAGGTTCGCTTCCTCTCGCCCGATGTAGGCAAAGATCCCGTCGAGCGCCTGTTCGGTGACCGAGCCGCCCAGCGCGTCGCGGGTGAGCCCGGCGCTCTTCACCAGCCGCGACGAGGTCGTCAGGCGGTCGAGCTGGCGGTAGGCGCCGACCTCGTCCAGCCCGCCGTCGACGAGCGGGCGCAGCGCGCCGTGCAGTTCCTCGCCCGCGCTCGTGCGCAAGTACCGCGTCGCCCCGTCGGAACGCGAGGCGATGCCCGGCACATCGGTCACGTCGAGGTCGCGGATCGCGGTGCGGAATACCGGCTTCGCCGCCCCCGCCGCGACGCCCGCCGCATCGTTCACCGCGCGCACCAGCCCGCCGGTGAGATCGAGCGGGCTGCCCGCGCCCAGGATCGCGCCGAGCCCCTGCCCGAAGCCGCCCCTGGTGCCGGATTTTCCGCCCAGGAGTCCGCCGATCAGCGGCAGGTCGATGCGCACGTCCGGGTCATCGTAGAACGCACCGGGCCGCGCCAGCTTGTCGAGCGAGCTGTCGCTGGCCTGGACCAGCAGCCCCGTCAGCGTCCCGCCGAGCCCCTGCGCGTTTGCCGGAAAGGCCAGGCCCATACCCAATCCGGCTCCCAGGCCCGCCAGTCCCCAGCCCGCGCCCCTGCGCAGCAGCCCTCGGCGGTTCCACATCGGCGCCTTCGCGTCCCGGTCCATGTCCACTCCTCTCCGGCCGCTGGGCCGTGCGTAATCCTGTGCGCGAACGATTGCAGACCCGCTCCCGCCCGGCAAGCGTGTCCTGGCCCGCGCACGCGTGCAAAAGAGGAGGAATTTGCTCCCTTTTTCCGCACGGTATTTCGATTGCGCGGCGCAGCAACTTTGCTAGCTTCGCGGCCATGCGTATCGGAACCCGTGCGAGCCTTGGAGCTCTTGCCGCCGCCCTTCTCGTCACCAGCCTCGCGCCGCTGCCGCTTGCGGCCCGCGACCGGACCGAAACGTCCGCGCCTGCCGCTACACCGGGCGCCGCCACCCCCGAAGAGCTCGTCGCCAAGGTCGACATCCCCTATGAGAGCTTCCAGCTTGAAAACGGGCTGACCACCATCGTCCACACCGACCGAAAGGCCCCGATCGTGGGCGTCACCGCCTACTACAAGGTCGGCTCCAAGAACGAGCCGCGCGGGCGCACCGGCTTTGCCCACCTCTACGAGCATCTCTTCTTCGGCGGCTCGGCGAACGTGCCCAACTTCGACATTCCGCTCGAGGCGGCGGGCTCCACACCGACCAACGGCTCGACCTGGTACGACCGCACCAACTACGTCGAGACCGTGCCGACCGGCGCGCTCGACCTTGCGCTCTTCATGGAGAGCGACCGCATGGGCTACCTGCTCCCGGCGGTCAGCCAGGAGAAGCTCGACCAGCAGCGCGGCGTCGTCCAGAACGAGAAGCGGCAGGGCGACAACCAGCCCTATGGGCTTGAAGACTACGTGATTTCCGATGGCCTGCTCCCCGTCGGCCACCCCTACCGCCACAGCACCATCGGCTCGATGGCGGACCTTGATGCGGCCTCGCTCACCGACGTGCGTGCCTGGTTCACCGACCACTACGGCCCCAACAATGTCGTCCTCGTCCTTTCGGGCGACATCGACGCGAAGAGCGCGAAGCCCATGGTCGAAAAGTGGTTCGGCGCGATCCCGCGCGGGCCTGCGATCCACCCGGTGATGGCGGGCCCGGTGACGCTGAAGAAGAGCGCCTCGCGCGACATCACCGACCAGGTCCCGGTCCTGCGCCTCACGCGCACCTGGACAGGTCCCGGCCTCAACGATCCCGACGCGCCCGCGCTTGAGGTCGGTATGCACATCCTGGGCGGCCTTGCCTCCTCGCGCCTCGACAACGCACTGGTGCGCGGACAGGAGCTGGCGGTCGGCGTCACCGCCGGCGCGCAGACCTACGAGGCGATGAGCCAGCTTTCGATGGCGATGATGGTGAAGCCCGGCGTCGAGCGCGCCAAGGCCGAAGCCGCCTTCGATGCGGTCCTCGCCACGTACCTGAAGGAAGGCCCGAGCGAGGACGAACTGAAGCGTGCGGTCGTCTCCACCCTTTCCGACGAGATCGGGGCGCTCGAACGCGTCGGCGGCTTTGCGGGCAAGGGCGCGACACTGGCCGAGGGCATGGTCTATTCGGACGATCCCGCCTTCTACAAGACGCGGCTTGAGGCCATGGCCGCGCTCACGCCCGAGAAGGTGCGCGCTGTCCTTGCCAAGTGGCTCTCGCGCCCGGTATTCAAGCTCGCAACGGTGCCGGGCGAGCGCACGCTCGATGGCGGCGCGCTGGGCGGTTGGGGCGATGAGGACACCACCCCAGCCCCCGCTCCCGACGACAAGGCCCCCGCCCCCGAACTGGCCCCGGCGCCCGAACGCACAGCGCCCCCGCTCGGCACCATCGGCGATCTCGCCTTCCCCACGCTCGAACACGCCACGCTTTCGAACGGTGTGCCTGTCACGCTCGCGCGCCGCACCGCGGTGCCCAAGCTGCAGCTCACCATCGCGTTCGATGCGGGCACCTCGGCCGACGCGCTCGACACGCCGGGCACACAGGCGCTCATGCTCGACATGCTCGATGAGGGCGCGAACGGCCTCGATGCGACCCAGCTTGCCGAAGCGCAGGAGCGCATCGGCGCCAGCATCGAGACCGGGGCAAGCACCGACACCAGCGTGCTCAACCTTGTCGCGCTGAGCGACAACCTCGCCCCCTCGCTCGATCTTGCCGCCGGGATCCTGCTGCATCCGACCTTTGCCCCCGAGGACGTCGCGCGGCTCAAGGCAACCCGCCAGGCGCAGCTCTCGCAGGCGCTCAGCTCACCCAACTCGCTGGCCCAGCGCACCCTTGGCGCCGCGCTCTACGGCACCCACCCCTATGCCCAGCCCAGCGATGGCCTGGGGGATGCCGCCTCGCTCGCTGCGCTGAGCGCGCAGGACCTGAAAGCCGCGCACGCCAAGTGGATGCGCCCCGATCTGGCCCGCATCACCGTCGTGGGCGATGTGACGATGGCCGAATTGAAGCCCCTTCTCGAACGCGCCTTTGGCGGCTGGACGGCGCCCGCGACCCCGGCGCCCGTCAAGCACCTCGACGCGGCCACCCCGCAGGCGCGCGCGCGCATCCTGCTGGTCGACCGCCCCAATTCGCCCCAGTCGGTGATCATGGCGGGCCGCGTCCTGCCCATGGACGGCACCGCGAAGAACGGCGAGGCGCTTGACCTTGCCAACGACGTCCTTGGCGGTGGCTTCCTCTCGCGCCTCAACGCCGACATCCGCGAGGACAAGGGCTGGAGCTACGGCGTCAACTCGGGCGTCACGAAGAACGAAGGCCCCCGTACATTCCTGGTGCGCGCGCCCGTCCAGGCCGACCGCACCGGCGATGCCATCGCCGCGATCCGCACCGACATGGCCGCGCTTCCGGGCGAAAAGCCGGTCACCGCAGAGGAGCTTCAGCGCGTTACCGAAGGCGCGATCCGGGGCCTTCCCAACCAGTTCGAGACCAACGCGTCAGTGGATGGCGCGATCCGCCTGAACCAGCGCCTCGGCCGGCCCGAGGATTACTACGCGACGCTCGCGCAGACCTACCGGGGCATCGATGCCGAGGACATCGGCGAAGCCGCACAGGCCTACCTGCAACCGGGCGAGCTGACCTTCGTTGTCGTTGGCGACCGCGCCGTGGTCGAGCCGCAACTCGAAAGCCTCGGCCTGCCGGTCGAGGTCATGCCCGCCCCCACCACGGACAGCGAATAAGCGATCAGGGAGAGAACACGATGTCGGTAGCCGGAAGCTACGAATGCACCACGAAGACGCCGATGGGCACGCAGAAGGGCGTGCTCACCATCGTGCCCGAAGGCGACACCTTCACCGGCACGATCGCAGGCGACCTTGGCGCCATGGACCTTGAGAACGGTACGATTGCCGGCAACACCATCGCCTGGAAGATGACGATGACCTCGCCCATGAAGATCGACCTCGACTGCAAGGCCTCCATCGAAGGCGATGACCTCACCGGCACGATCAAGGCCGGCTTCTTCGGCACGATGGAGCTGAAGGGCACCCGGATCGGCTAAGCCGCCCCCACCCCCCGAGGCCCAGATGACGCGCGTGCCTGGTGCGATGGGCCAATGAGGGCAGACACCTAACAAGGACAAACTCGAAGAAATTGATTCCGAGGGCCATCGCCCTCGGGCTCCCCGAACTCGTCGAAGGCAGCTCTGCCCGCCCCTGTTAATTTAAGATCGCAGGCGTCGAATGGGCCGAGTAACGGAAGGTCCGATTGCGGACTGATAAAGTAGATTGGCGCCGCATGAGTGAGCATCCAACTCTTCGTCATTCCCGCGAAGGCGGGAATCCAGTCAGCGCACCGCTTCAAGCCCCAGATCCGTGGCCAGATCGCGTCTCCCAGATTACCTTCCTCGATCAGTCGGAGCTTCCAGCCCCGGTTTCATAACGAGTGCTGAAGCCGTCGAAATATTTGGCCCGAGGCCAGCCCAGCAGCATCACTCCATTGCGTATATTCGCGGTAGCTTTACATGAAGTTGAATGGATGATTTCGTCGCACATACCTCGCGCTGGCGGGCCGCACTTATTGTCGCCACTTCGCTCGGCTTTGTTGCAATCGGAATATGGATGGCAGGATTGGTAGGACCGGTCCCGGTTACACGCAGAGCTGGCCTGTTGATGACCGAGATTTGGGGGTGGTTCTGTATTCTTTTCTTCGGAATGTGTGCGATTGGTGGCGCAAAGCTTTGGTGGACGAATGCTGAGCGCCTTCACATCAGTCGGTCAGGTATCCGGTGGGCAGGGTGGTCCAATCAGACCATCCCATGGGAAGAGATTAGTGACGTGACGGAATGGCGGCACAAAGGCACCAAATCTATCATATTGCATCTGCGCGATCCGTCGCGCTTTCCGGTGGAGGGTCCTGCAGTCCTAACAGGACTATCAGGGCGCGCAAACCGGGCGATCACTGGGGGTGATGTTTCCATCACATTGTTGGGAACTGATCGCAAGTTCGACGAGGCCATATTAGCCATCGCAACGTTTAGAGCTGACCGCTAACATCCGCTTTCCACCCCATCCCGACTGCTGGCCGCTCGGATAGCAAGCCTAACCGGACAGGCCGCTTTCTGGCGCGCCAGATCGGCCCGCGAACGACCGATAAGGGCGCAAAGCCGAAAGAGGGCGCCACCAGTCGGAAGGACCTGCCCTCTCCGATGCCGGGAGCGCGAGGGCGATGGCCCTCGCATGGGCTTTGCCTTCCCTTTCTTCGCGGGTGTTTCGCGTAACGGCCCTATCCTGGCGCTGACGGCGACGTCGCGTGGAGCGCACATCCGACCTAGCCACGAAAAAGCCCCGGTGGAACGATCCACCGGGGCTTTTTGGTGTGCCGAACGGGCGAGATCAGCCGAGCTTGGCTTTCAGGATCTCGTTGACGACCTGCGGGTTGCCCTTGCCCTTCATGGCCTTCATCGTCTGGCCGACGAAAAAGCCGAAGAGCGCGACCTTGCCGCCCTTGTACTGTTCGACCTTGTCGGCGTTGGCTTCGAGGACCTTGTCGATCTCGGCCTCGATGGCGCCGGTGTCGGACTCCTGCTTGAGGCCTTCGCGCTCGACGATTGTCTCCGCCTCGTCGCCGGTGTCGAGCATGATTTCGAGGACCTGCTTGCCCGCCGAACCCGAAATCGTGCCCTTGGCGATGAGTGCCAGAAGATCGCCGCCCTTTTCAGGGGTTACGGGCGATTCCTCAAGGCTGGTGCCCAGCTTGTTGAGCGCGCCGAACAGTTCCGAGATCAGCCAGTTGGCGGCCTGCTTGGACACCTCGGCGGGCGCCTTGCCCGACGCCTTGGCGGTTTCGGCCAGAAGGCGCTCGAACCACTTGGCGGTGTCGACGTCGGCGGTCAGCACCTGTGCGTTGTAGGCCGAGAGGCCCAGCTCGTTCTCGTAGCGCGCCTTCTTCGCGTCGGGCAGCTCGGGCAGCGAGTTGCGGCAATCCTCGAGGAAGTCGTCTTCCAGGATCAGCGGCAAGAGGTCGGGATCGGGGAAGTAGCGGTAATCGTGCGCGTCTTCCTTCGAACGCATCGAGCGGGTCGAGCCGGTATTGGGATCGAACAGGCGCGTTTCCTGCACGATCTTGCCGCCCGCTTCCAGCACGTCGACCTGGCGCATCGCCTCGTGCTCGATCGCCTGCATGACGAAGCGCACCGAGTTCACGTTCTTGGTCTCGGTACGGGTACCCAGCTCCTCGCCCGGCTTGCGCACCGAGACGTTGACGTCCGCGCGCATCGAGCCCTGGTCCATGTTGCCGTCGCACGAGCCCACGTAGCGCAGGATCTGGCGCAGCTTGGAAACGTAAGCCCCGGCCTCGGCGGGCGAAGTCATGTCCGGGCGGCTGACGATTTCCATCAGCGCCACGCCCACGCGGTTGAGGTCGACGTAGGACATCGTCGGGTGCTGATCGTGCATCAGTTTCCCTGCGTCCTGCTCGACGTGGATGCGCTCGATGCCGATGACCTTGTCTTCGGGGATCCCCGCCTTCTCGTCGGCTTCGATGACAAGCTGCCCCTCACCCACGATCGGGTGGTAGAGCTGGCTGATCTGGTAGCCCTGCGGAAGGTCGGCGTAGAAGTAGTTCTTGCGGTCGAAGCGCGAGTATTTGTTGATCTGCGCATTGATCGCCATGCCGGTGCGCACCGCCTGGCGGATGCACTCCTTGTTGGGCACGGGCAGCATGCCGGGCATCGCCGCGTCGATCAGCGCGACCTGCGTGTTGGGCTCGGCGCCAAATTCGGTCGCCGCGCCCGAGAACAGCTTGGCCTGCGAGGAGACCTGCGCATGGACTTCAAGGCCGATCACGACCTCCCACTCGCCCGTTGCGCCCTGAATACGATAGGTGCTCATATTACCACCACTTCTCCGGCTTGGCCGTAAACTGTGCGCGCTGCTCGAGCGCGAGACCTGCGTTGAGGACGCCCTGTTCGTCGAACGCCTTGCCGATGATCTGGAGACCCAGCGGCAGACCGTCCTTCGAGAGCCCGGCGGGCACCGACATGGCCGGAAGGCCCGCCAGCGACGCGGGGACCGAGAACACGTCGTTGAGGTACATCGAAAGCGGATCGTCGACGTTCTCGCCCAGCGCGAAGGCCGGGGTCGGGGTCGTCGGCGCGAGGATCACGTCGCATTCCTCGAAGGCCTTCTGGAAGTCCTGCGAGATGAGCGTGCGCACCTTCTGGGCCTGCGTGTAGTAGGCATCGTAGAAGCCCGCCGAGAGCACGTAGGTGCCGATCAGGATGCGGCGCTTGACCTCGTCACCGAAGCCGGCGGCGCGGGTGGCGGCGTACATGTCCTGGAGGTTCGCGCCCTCGGGAAGGTCGCGCAGGCCATAGCGCACGCCATCATAGCGCGCGAGGTTCGAGGACGCCTCGGCCGGTGCGATGATGTAATAGGTCGGCAGCGCGTACTTGGTGTGCGGCAGCGAAATGTCGATGACCTTCGCGCCCGCGTCCTTGAGCCAGGCAACGCCCTGGTCCCACAGCGCGACGATTTCGGCGTCCATGCCGTCCATGCGGTATTCGCGCGGGATGCCCACGGTCTTGCCCGAAAGATCGGCCGAGAGGAGCTCCTCCCAATTGGGCACGGGCATGTCGAGGCTGGTCGCGTCCTTGGGATCAAACCCGGCCATGGCTTCGAGCATGATCGCGCAGTCGCGCGTGTCCCGCGCCATCGGGCCCGCCTGGTCGAGCGAGCTGGCAAAGGCCACGACGCCCCAGCGCGAGCAGCGCCCGTAGGTCGGCTTGATGCCGGTGGTGCCGGTGAAGGCGGCGGGCTGGCGGATCGAGCCGCCGGTGTCGGTGCCGGTCGCCGCCGGAGCGAGACGGGCCGCCACGGCCGCCGAGGAACCGCCCGAGGAACCGCCCGGTGCCAGCTGCGCGTTCGAGCCGGCCTTGCGCCAGGGCGAGATCACGTTGCCGAAGTAGCTGGTCTCGTTCGAGGAGCCCATCGCGAACTGGTCAAGGTTGAGCTTGCCCAGCATCCCTGCGCCCGCGTTCCACAGGTTCTGGGACACGGTCGATTCGTACTGCGGCTTGAAGCCTTCGAGGATGTGGCTGGCGGCCGTCGTCTGCACGTCGAAGGTCGCAAAGAGGTCCTTCATGCCGATGGGCACGCCGCCCATCTTGCCAAGGTCCTCGCCCTTCGCGCGCTTCGCGTCGGTGGCCTTGGCGGCGTCCAGCGCCATTTCGGGAGTGGCGACGATGAAGGCGTTCAGGGCCTCCTGCGCGGCCGCGACGTTGGCGTTGAACGCCTCGGCCACTTCCACGGCGGTGAAGTCACCGGCTTTCACGCCGTCGCGGATCTGCGCGACGCCAAGTTCTGTAAGATCGGTCATTGGTTCTCACCTGTCGCCCGGGCACAGAGGCGCGCCGCAGGGCAGATAGCAAGCGGGCTTCCCGGCTGTGCGGGAAGGACGAAAGGGTGGGCGGATGCCCGCCAGGTCACTCGATGACCTTGGGCACACCGAAGAAGCCGTGCTCGGCCACCGGCGCGTTGGCGAGGACTTCCTCGCGCTTGCCGCCGCCGGTCAGCGGATCGGCATCGACCACGTCCTCGCGCAGGCGCAGCGTGTTGGGGATCACCGCGGTCATCGGCTCGACATTCGAGGTGTCGACCTCGCCGAGTTGCTCGACCCAGTTGAGGATCCCGTTGAGCTCGGGCACCATCGCCTCCAGCTCACCCTCGGTCACCTTGATGCGGGCAAGGCTCGCGATCTTCGCAACGGTTGCGGTATCGACCGACATGACGTTCCTTTTCGAAGGTTGTTCTCTTCACGGCGGCGAACACGCGCCGCGCAGCAGGCCAAAGCCGCTAGCACCGGCGGGCCCGCGCTTCAAGCGGGAGAGGGACGGGGCTGGAACAGGGGACGGCAGAAGGACACAGCCTCTTCAAGGGGTCATCACCCCTTGACCCCAAAATCGGCAGCCCCGCCTTTCTCAGCCAGGGCGGCGCGACAAAGGTGAGCTGGACAGTTCGGGGAGCCCGAGGGCGATGGCCCTCGGATCTGTCTTTTCCGAGTGTTCTGCTTTTGCCGCCCACTCTTACTGGAGGAAGGTGGCCTACTTCTTCGGCTCTTCCTTGGCGTCCCCCTGCGCCGCCTCGATGCGCGCTCTCGCCGCGGCTTCCTGCTCGGCGCGGATTGCGGCCATCATCTCGCGGATCTCGTGCGGGGTCTTGTAGTCGATCAGGTCGACTTCGAAGACGAGCTTGGAATTGGGGGGGATCGGGCCGGACTGGCGCGCGCCGTAGCCCAGTTCGGGCGGGATGGTCAGGCGGTAGCGCCCGCCGCGCTTCATCTGCATGAGCCCCTGGGCAAAGCCGGGGACGACGCCGTTGAGGTCCATCGGCACGCGCTCGTTGGCATCGAACACCGTGCCATCTGTCAGCATGCCCTTGTAGTTGACGAGCACGAAGGAGCCGGCGGGCGGCGGATCGCCCTCGCCCTCCTGCAGTGTCTCGACGATGACTTCGGGCTCGGCCTCCTCGGGGGGAACCGGGGTGGTCGCGGCCTCCTGGGCCCGCACCGCAGCGGCGCTGCCCGGAACGAACAAGACCGCCGCGGCCAGGGCGGCCACAGCGGTCGTGATGCTCTTCATTGCGGGAAGCTCCGACTTACTCGGAGGGAGCCTCGGGCGCGCCCGGAGCGCCGCCCTGCATCTGCTGCATCTGCATCATCTGCTGCATCATGCGCTGCTGCTGTTCGATCTCGGCCTTGCTGCGGAAGTCGAGCAGCTCGATCTCGAAGGTGAGGTCGGTGTTGGGCGCGATCTCGCCCTGGCCCTTTTCACCGTAGGCCAGCTCGGAGGGGATATCGACGGTGTACTTGCCGCCCGCCTGCATCTTCTGCAGCGCGGTCGAGAAGCCGGGGATCACGCCGTCCAGTTCCATCGGGACCTGCTGGGCCTCGTCGAAGACCTTGCCGTCGGGAAGCGTGCCCTTGTAGTTGATGAGAACCATGTCCTCGGTCGTCGGCGAGGGGCCGTGGCCTTCGGTCAGGGTCTTGACGTGGACCTGCGCGGGCATCGCGGCATAGGCAACGCCGGCACCGGCCAGCGCGAGAGCAAGCGCGCCCACCCAGATCTTCGACAGGGAGCCCTTCTTGACGGGCTGGAGCGGGACGCGGGTGATCTCAGTCATCGTATCGTGTGGCCTCGTGACGAATGTGTGCCGCAGACTCGGCACATGTGCGCAGATAGCGCCCCCAAGCCTCTGCGCAAAGCCACCTTTTTCAAGGGTTGCCAGATGCACCAAGGGCGCGAACCGGTTACGGTCGCGCCCTCATGGCTCAAGCGGCCCCGGCATTCAAGTCCAAGGCCTGTATCGAGGTGCCCGAACGCGCACCAACAGATGCACGTTCGGCAAACGCCGTCTTACTTGACGCCGTCACGCTCCATGCGCTTGCGCTCGAGCTTGCGAGCGCGACGCACGGCAGCGGCCTTTTCGCGGGCGCGCTTTTCCGACGGCTTCTCGAAGTGGCGACGCAGCTTCATTTCGCGGTAGACGCCTTCACGCTGCAGCTTCTTCTTGAGCGCACGAAGGGCCTGGTCAACATTGTTGTCGCGAACCATGATCTGCATAAAACTACCACACCTCAAAAATACGAACGAAGCCCGTCCCACACCTCCTACATGGCGAGACGAACCGCGAATCAAATGGAACCAAAAGCGCCGAATCCCGCTAAAGGTCCGACTGGGTTGGTGGCGCCAATATCAAAGTGACGCGCCCAAGACAACCCAAAGACTCCCCAAAAGCCCCAAAACCGCCAAGAACCGGGCTTTAGCCACCTCGCAAGCGGCGCAAGCAGCGATTGGAAATTGCGCGAATCGCGGGTAAGGCGGGCCTCTATGCCCCAACCATCCTTCCTTGCCGCCTCGCTTTTCGTGGCGCTGGGCGGCGGAACCGGCGCCTGGCTGCGGTTTCTCGTCGGCCGCGCCTGGACCGCCGCGCTCGGCTCCGCGCGCGCGGGAGTCTTCCCGTATGGCACGCTCACCGTGAATGTGCTGGGCTCGCTCTTCATGGGACTCCTCATCGGCGCACTTGCACGCTATGGGAGCCACGGCGAAGGCACCCGGCTGTTCATCGCAGTCGGCCTGCTCGGGGGGTTCACCACCTTCTCCTCGTTCAGCCTCGACTTCATCACCATTCTCGAGCGCGGGCAACCTGGCCTTGCCGCGCTCTATGTCGGCGCCTCGCTGCTTGCAGGGTTCGCCGGATTGTTTCTGGGCCTCCTTATCATGCGGAGCATCTAATTCATGGCCGGTAACGACGACATCGTCCGCCAGTTCACCGTCGGCCACGACGACGAGGGCGTGCGCCTCGACCGCTGGTTCAAGCGCCACCTGCCCAAGGTCGGCTTCGCGATGGTCTCGCGCTGGGCGCGCACCGGCCAGATCCGCGTCGACGGCAAGCGCGCGGACGTGGACACACGCCTCACCGCAGGCCAGGTCCTGCGCGTGCCCCCCGGCGGCGAGGCCAGGCCCGGCGGCAAGGCGCCCCGCCCCAAGCGCGAGCTGACCGAGGAGGAACTCGAACTCGCCGATCAGATGGTGCTGACGCAGGACCGCGCCGCCATCGTCCTCAACAAGCCTCCGGGCCTCGCCACGCAGGGCGGCTCGGGCATGAAGCAGCATGTCGACGGCCTGCTCGACGCCTATGCCCCGGACGGTCCGCGCCCCCGCCTTGTCCACCGCCTCGACAAGGACACCTCGGGCGTCCTGCTCATCGCGCGCACGCCGGGCAGCGCCGCCTACTTCTCCAAGCGCTTTTCGGGGCGCTCGGCCAAGAAGATCTACTGGGCGCTGGTCATGGGCGTGCCCAACATCGATGATGGCATGATCGAACTCCCGCTCGCCAAGCAGCCGGGCACCGGCGGCGAAAAGATGCACGTCGATGAGGAGAACGGCCAGAGCGCGCGCACCCGTTTCCGCGTGCTGGACCGTGCGGGCAACCGCGCGGCCTGGGTCGAACTGCACCCGCTCACCGGCCGCACCCACCAGCTGCGCGTCCACATGGCCGCGATCGGCCACCCGATCGTGGGCGATGGCAAGTACGGCGGGCAGGACGCGTTCCTGTCGGGCACGATCAGCCGCAAGATGCACCTGCACGCGCGCCGCCTCATCATCGAGCACCCCGATGGCGCCCCGCTCGACGTGACCGCACCGCTGCCCGAGCACTTCGCCAACTCGATGGAGAACCTGGGCTTCGACGAGGCCGACGGCGCCGAGCTGCCCCCCGGCCCCGCGCCCTTCACCAAGGAAGATGAAAAGCGCGTCGCCAAGCAGCACTCCAAGCAGATCCGCAAGGAGCGCCGGGGCGAGCGCCGCACCCGCACGGTCGGCCGTTCGGACGAAGGCGGTCGGGGCCCGCGCGCCGGTGGCGGTAAGGGCAAGACGCCGGGCAAGGGCCTGCACAAAGGCCCTCCGGGCACCCGCGTGCCCAAGAAGTCCGGCCCCAAGAAGGGCAAGGGCAGCCCCGTCCCCAAGGGCAAGGCGCCCAAGCGCTGAGGCCCCACGTGCTGATGCCCCACGTGCCGATGCCAAAGTGCTGAGAAAGGAAACGCGCCGATGAAACTGGCGGTCTTCGATTGCGACGGCACCCTGATCGACGGGCAGGCCGCGATCTGCGAGGCGATGGAGGCCACCTTCGCCGCGCATGATCTGACAGCGCCCGCGCGCTCGACGATCCGCCGCGCGGTCGGCCTCTCGCTGCCCCAGGCGATGCGCGCGCTGCTCCCCGAAAGCGACGGCGAGCAGCAGCACGCCATGGCCGAGACCTACAAGCTGGCCTTCCGCCAGGCCCGCACCGAAGGCCGGGTTTCGCAGCCGCTCTTCGAGGGCATCCGCGAGACCCTCGAAGCGCTGAAGGCGGCGGGCTGGACGCTGGCGGTCGCCACCGGCATGTCCGACCGCGGCCTTGCCCATTGCCTTGCCAATAACGGCATCGCCGAGCTCTTCGTCAGCCTCCAGACCGCCGACCGCCACCCCTCCAAGCCGCACCCCGCGATGCTGGAGGAAGCCATGTTCGAGGCGGGCGCCAACGCCGAGCAGACCGTGATGATCGGCGACACCGCCTACGACATGGAGATGGCGAAGGCCGCCTGGGTGCGCGGCGTGGGCGTCGACTGGGGCTACCACCATCCCGAAGAGCTGATGAAGGCGGGCGCGGAATTCGTCGCCGAAACGCCCGGCCAGCTGCGCGCGCACCTGCTGGCATGAGCGCGCCCCCGCCCTCCCCCTCCGGCGCGCCCGATCCCGCCGCCCGGCGCTTCTTCATCATCCAGGCCGTGCGCCTTCTGGGTGTGGCCTGCGTGGTCGTGGGCATCCTCATCGCCAAAGGCGGCCTCTTTGCGCCCGCCCCGCCGGCGCTGGGCTATGTCCTTGTCGCCAATGGCCTTGTCGACCTCTTCCTCATCCCCGCCCTCCTCGCCCGCAAGTGGCGCAGCCGACCGGGCGACCAACCAGAGAGCTGAAGTTTCGTGAAACGTTTCTACAAGGAAGTGACCGCCACCCCGCTCGAGGACGGCTCGGGCTGGTGCGTGCGCCTCGATGGCCGCGCGATCAAGACCGCTGGCGGTCGCCCGCAGATCGTGCCGAGCCAGGCGCTCGCCGAGGAACTCGCCGCCGAATGGGCCGCGCAAGGCGAAGAGATCGACACCGCCCGCTTCGTCACGCGCGACCTTGTCGACTTCGCGCTCGACGCCGTGGCGCCCCAGCGCGAGACCGCGCTCGCCGAACTGCTGCCCTACGCCGAGACCGACACGCTGTGCTACCGCGCCGATCCCGACGAGGCGCTCTACAAGCGCCAGCTCGCGGTATGGGAGCCGATCCTCACCGCCACCGAAGCGCGTCTGGGCGTACGCTTTGCGCGCATCTCCGGGATCATCCACCGCGCCCACCCGGAGGAAACCCTCAGCCGGATCGCCGGGGAACTGGCGCGCCACGATGCCTTCACTCTCGCTGCGCTCAAGATGATGGCAAGCCTGGCGGCCTCGCTCATCATCGCGCTCGCCGCGCTCGAGGAGGAGGCCGATGCGGCCGCGCTGTGGCAGGCGGCAAACCTGGAAGAAGACTGGCAGGTGGAACTGTGGGGCGAGGACGCCGAGGCGGCGGAGAACCGCGCCGCGCGCCTTGCCGCCTTCGAACTCGCCATGCGCGTCGCCAAGCTCGCAAAGGCGCGCTGATCGCAGGGGCTTACCCCCCTGCCCTGCGCGCATGAAGATCATCTTCAGCCGCAAGGGCTTCGACACCACGGCGGGCGGGGTCCCCTCGCCCATCGTGGACGGCGCGCCTGTCTCACTCCCGATCCCGACGCCGGGCCGCTCGGCCACGACCTACGCCCGGCGCGGACTGGGCGATCTGGTCGAGAAAGTGACCCGCGGGCGCATTCCCGCCGACGCGCTGTGCCATGATGACCCGATGTTCGGCCTCTCCCCAAAGGGAGAGGAACTGTGCTGGTTCGGCCAGTTCGGCGCCGCCCAAGGGCATCTGGCCAAGCACGGCGTGGGGGTAGGCGACCATTTCCTCTTCTTCGGCCTCTTCGCCGACCCGGACACGGGCGAGCGCCACCACCGCATCTTTGCTCATATGCAGGTGCGCATGACCGGTGCGCCTCAGGACCTGCGCGCCCGGCCCGACTGGCCCGAGCCACCGCTCCCCCATCCCCACGAGATCGGGGAATGGAGCGCCAACAACAGCTTGTGGATCGGACCCGGCACCTGCGCCAGCACCGCCGACCCGGCGCTGCGCCTGACCACGCCAGGCGGCCCGCTCAACCTGTGGGACGTGCCGCCCTGGCTCAAACGCCGCGGGCTTACCTACCACGAGCGCCCCGAACGCTGGAAACGCGCGAGCGCCCACCACGGCCCCCGCCTCGATTCCGCAAAGCGCGGGCAGGAATTCATCTGCGACATCGGCCGCGCGGAGGCCCCGCGCGCGTGGCTGGCCGAGATCGTGGCGCGCATTGAGGGGGAAGGGTGAAAGAAGGCAGAACCTTTCAAGGGGCCATCGCCCCTTGACCCCGGAATCGGCTACCTCACCTTTCTCAGCCCGCGAAGCGCGAGAGCCCTGAGGTAGACAGTTCGAGGAGCCCGAGGGCGATGGCCCTCGGATTCAATGCTTCTTCGCCTTTACTTCGCACATGAAAAAGCCCGCCCCGGCAAAACCGGAGCGGGCCCTCTTCTTGAGCCTGTAAGAAGGATCAGAACTTGGTGCCGACAGCCAGCACGCCCTGGTGGCGGCTGTAGTCCGAACCGTAGTTCGAGTAGCGGTATTCCGCCTTGATGAAGAGATTGCTGGTCACGTCGTACTCGTAGCCCGCGCCAAGGCGGAAGCCGTTGAGCGTGTCGTGCGCACCGAGGTCGCTGAAGCTGCCGAGCGCCTGGCTCGCGGTCTCGCCCTTGTAGCTCACGCCGACGCGGGTGTTGGTGTAACCACCCAGCACGTAGAGCTTGTTGCGCGCGCCCAGGTTGGTGCCGAGGCGGACGACAGCGGCCAGATCGCGACGGGCTTCGAGGCAGGCGCGATCGCCAGCTTCGAGAACATCATGCGCGCAGTCGCGGGCCGAGCTGTCACCGTAGCTGCCCTGCACGCCGACGAAAAAGCTGTTGGAGAGCTGGTAGTCGTAACCTGCCGACACACCGTACTGAACGCCCGCCTCGGAATCGCCGTCGTGCTGCGCCACGTCGAGACCACCTTCGATCTGCACGAACGCCTGGGCGTTGGCAGCAGCGGGGAGGGCGAACAGTGCAGCACTGGCAGCGAGAAGAGCAATCTTCTTCATTGTAAACTCCTGAAAACCTGCCCTTATCTGGTCACGTGGCCAGCGGGCCGCCGCCACATACGCCTCGACGTCCCCGGCGCAATGCCCCGCCCCCCATTCCGCCCTGTCACGGCCGGGAACTGTGTCCCGGGGAACACACCCTGATTTGTGACCACATGTGCGCAGAGCCCGGCTTTCCGCCAAAAATGCCGCCCACGCCAATTTCGCGCCGAGTAGCTGTAATTTTTTTGTCATGAAGGGTCTTTAATTCGCAGAATGGACACCTATGTTTTTGATATTGCAGAACTTGCTGTTTACAATTCTGCAACAGAGCGAATCACTCGCTCCTCCCCCACATTGACGGTTTTACGTGATTCGAGCCCATTTCGCGCGCTTGCGCCGCCTGCATGCGCGTACGTAATCTGACGATTGGGAAACGAACCAGACATACAAACGGGCCGCTGAGCGTCCGCCAAGGGAAGGAAGGGGGGCTTTTCAAGGGGCCATCGCCCCTTGCCCCCAAACCGGGCAACCTCACCTCCCTCAGCCAACGCGGCGCGAGAGCCTTGAGCTTGACATGTCGCCGGAGCTCAAGGGCGATGGCCCTCGGAACATCCCCTTTCCCAATCCCCAAACGACAAGAGCCCCGCTCCTTTCGAAGCGAGGCCCCTGGCTAATCCTGTGCGAAGGATCGTCGCGGCGGCGATCAGCCCTCCTTGACCCAGGCTGCAACTTCGCCCGCGACCTGGTTCGCGGCGCGGTTGAGCGCAGGCCCCACGGCTGCGGCCTCGGCCGCGATGCCGGGTACGACCGCCTCGAAGCGGCGGCGCTCCAGTTCCTCGTTGCCGCGCTGCCAGCGCACCGCGTCGTAGCGCACGATCACCGAACTGGTCTGCGCGTCGTAGCCCATGTCCCGCAGGCGCCCGCCGATGAAGGTCTTGCCCTTCACTTCGTAGTCCGCGCCTTCCAGCACCATCTGGTCGGTGTCGGCGCGGATCGTTTCAGCGAGGAGCGTACGGAACAGGCGCGTGGGCTTCTCGATCCAGCCCGCGCCCTTGAGATAGGCGATATTCGCCGGGTCGATGCGCACGGGCACGCGCAGCGCTTCGAGGCTGCGCTCGGTCTCGGGCTCGAGCACCACGATCGCATCGGAGAGCTTGCCGCGCGCGACCGATCCTGCAGGCGCGCTGTGATCGGCGGTCAGGCGGATGAGCGTGTCTGGCACCTCGGGGGCAAAGCTGACACAGCCCGCGAGCGCGAGGCTCGCCGTGGCGGCGGCCGCGCCCAGGCGCCAGCGCCCGAAAGCCAGCGCGCGCGCGGGGGAGGACATCCAGGAGTGGCTTTTCATCGTCATCATCGTCTCGTCCTTGCCCGGCTCAGGGCTTGTAGTCGGGCAGCTTCTGGCCCTTGAGCAGGGCACCGGCCCCCTGTTCCTCGATCGTCTCGGTCACGTTGCGCAGCGCCCGGCTGGTCGCGCGAAGGTCGCGGATCGCGGATTCGGCGGCGGGCAGCGTGCTCTGCGACACCTGATCCAGCGCGGGCTGCGCGTGGGCCATCGTCTCGTTGAGCTGGTCCATCGATTCCTGCGCGGACTTCAAGGTCTTGCGCATCTGCTCGGCGAGCGAGGTGCCCTTCGATCCGAGCAGGTCGTCGGTCTTGTTCGCCACGCCCTCGAAAGCGGCCAGCGTCTTGGTCGCCTGGTCGAGCGTGCCCTGCAGCTCGGCCATGGCGCCGCGCATCTGCGGGGTCGCCTGCGAGAGGTCGCGGGTCATCTTCTCGGTGTTGGCGAGAATGCCCGTGATCGAGCGGCGGTTGTCGGCCGACATCAACTGGTTGAGGTTTTCGGTCAGCGTCGCGAGACGCTCCATCAGGAGCGGCGCGTTGGCCAGCACCTCGGAGAAGCCGCCGCGCTTGGTCGGGATCACCGGTACGCCTTCGGGGCCGGGCTCCTCCAGCAGCGGCGCGCCCTTGACCGCGCCTTCGAGCTGGATGTCCGAAACGCCCGTGAAGCTGCCCTGGATCGTGGCGGTCGTGCCCACGGTGATCGGCACGCGCTCGTTCACCTTGACGCGCACGCGCACGAAGCTGGGGTCCTTGGGCCACAGTTCAATCTGCGAGATCTGGCCCACCGGCACGCCCGAGAAGTTCACTTCCGAGCCCAGCGCCAGGCCGTCCACCGACTGGGTAAAGAAGATGTCGTACTGCTGCTGGTCACCCTCGTTGAGGCGCGCCAGCCAGACGACGAAGCCCGCGGCAAGCGCCAGCAGGATGAGGGTGACGGCCCCGACCCAGACGTGATTGGCTTTGGTTTCCATGGTTGTGCCTTATGCCCCCGCTTCTCGGGTTGTGTCACTCCCGCCGGTGTCCGCGCTTTCGGGCGCATCCTCCACGGCGGCGTCGATCCGGGGGTCCTCCTTGCCTGCAAGCGCAGCGCGCCCGCGCGGGCCGTTGAAGTATTCCTGGATCCAGGGATGGTCGAGCGCGAGGAGTTCCGGGATCGTGCCCACCGCGATCACCTTCTTGTCCGCCAGCACCGCCACGCGGTCGCAGATCGCGTAGAGAGTGTCGAGGTCGTGGGTGATGAGAAAGACGGTAAGCCCGAGCGTTTCCTTCAGCTCGCGCGTGAGATTGTCGAACGCGGCCGCCCCGATGGGGTCGAGCCCGGCGGTCGGCTCGTCGAGAAAGAGCAGTTCGGGATCGAGCGCGAGCGCGCGGGCAAGCCCGGCGCGCTTCTTCATGCCGCCCGAAAGCTCGCTCGGGAACTTGAAGGCGGCCTCGTCGGGCAGGCCCGACAGGCGCACCTTGAAGCGCGCGATCTCCTGGCGCAGCTGGTCGGAAATCTCGGGGTAGAACTGCTTGAGCGGCACTTCCACGTTCTCTCCCACGGTGAGCGTGGAGAACAGCGCGCCGCCCTGGAACAGCACGCCCCAGCGCGAGCGGATGTCGATGTCGTCCTCGACGCCGCCGGTCATCATGTCGTGGCCCAGCACCTCGACCTCGCCGGCAGAGGGCTGCTGCAACCCGATGATCGAGCGCATCAGCACCGACTTGCCGGTGCCCGAGCCGCCGACCACGCCCAGGACCTCGCCGCGGCGGACCTTGAGTTCCAGCTCCTCGTGGATGACGTGCTCGCCAAAGGCATTTGTGAGCCCGCGCACCTTGATCGGGTAGTCCCCCGTATAATCGTCGGTAAGGTCGGTCATTTCCAGCCGAGCTCCGTGAAGAATACGGCGAAGAAGGCATCGAGCACGATCACGGTGAAGATTGCGGTGACCACGGCCTGCGTGGTGCGTGTGCCCACTTCCTCCGCGTTACCCGAGACGCGCATGCCCTGGTAGCAGCCCGCGAGCGCCACGATCAGGGCGAAGACCGGGGCTTTGATGAAGCCGATCCACACGTCGGTCAGCGGCACCACTTCCTGGGTGCGGCGCAGGAAGGCGAAGAAGGGAATGTCGAGCGCGAAGTTCGAGATGAACGCGCCCCCGATGATCGAGCAGATCGCGGCGTAGAAGCCCAAAAGCGGCATCATGATCATCGCGGCCAGCACGCGCGGCAGGACCAGCGCCTCCATCGGCGAGACACCGATGGTGCGCATCGCGTCGACTTCCTCGGTCAGCTTCATCGTGCCGATCTGCGCGGCGAAGGCCGAACCCGAGCGGCCCGCGACCATGATCGCGGTCATCAGCACGCCAAGCTCGCGCATGGACAGGCGGCCCGTCAGGTTGATGGTGTAGAATTCCGCGCCGAACTGGGCGAGCTGCACCGCGCCCTGCTGGGCAATGACGATGCCGATGAGAAAGCTCATCAGGCCCACGATCCACAGCGCGTTAACGCCCACGTGCTGCATGTGGTGAACCAGCGCCTTGCCGCGAAAGCGCGAGGGGTGCGCGATGGTGGTCCCAAAGGCGCAGATCAGTTCGCCCAGGAACCCGACCGTCTGGCCAAAGCCCCGGCCCCAGCCGCTAACGAGAATGCCCAGTTCGCCCACGCTGCGCTGCACGAAGGGCAGGCGCTCGGGCGGCGTTTCCGCATCGTCGACATCGCCGATGGCCTTGAACAGGCGCTGGGCGCGCTCGCTCGCCCCACTGATCTCGATCCCGCGCTCGTGCGCGAAGTCGAGCGCAATCCAGGCGCCGGTGGTGTCGATGTCGGTGAGGCCCGAGATATCGAGGCGCGAATAGGTGCCGTCGAGGTCCTTCAGGCGCTTTTCCAGATCGCCGATGGCGTGGACGCGCAGCGAGCCGCTCAACGCCAGTACCGGCGCCTTGCCCCCGTCGCTCTCCGACACCGTGAAATCAGCCCATTGTCGCATGTTATCTCGTGTGCGCCCGTAATGGGGAAGAACACCCTCCCCGGCAAGTGGTTCCCGGTCAGCGACGAAATGCGCCGCCGAGGGCGCATACCGCCCTGTGATTGCCGCTATGTGGCAGGCCGATAAGGCAAAACTGCGGCAGTGGGAACCGCTTGCGGTTGCAATCGTGCAACTGGCCGCTTGCGCAAGGGGAAAGGCGCTGGCAAAGCCCGCCCCATGACCGAGACCACGCCCGAAACCACGCCGGAAAGCACCCTCGACAAGACCTTCGATCCCGCCGCGATCGAGGCCCGTTGGTACGCGCACTGGGAAGAGACCGGCCTCTTCCGTCCCGAGCGCCCCGACGCGCAGCCCTTCACCATCGTCAACCCGCCGCCCAACGTGACGGGTTCGCTGCACATCGGCCACGCGCTCGACAACACGCTGCAGGACATCGTGATCCGTCACGAACGCCTCAAGGGCAAGGACGCGCTGTGGGTGGTGGGCACCGACCATGCGGGCATCGCCACGCAGATGGTGGTCGAGCGCCAGATGGAAGCGAGCCAGGACAAGCGCACCAACTATTCGCGCGAAGGCTTCGTCGAGAAGGTCTGGGAATGGAAGGCCGAGAGCGGCGGCACGATCACGCGCCAGCTGCGCCGCCTGGGCTGCTCGATGGACTGGAGCCGCGAGCAGTTCACCATGGACCCGCACTTTACCCAGGCCGTGGTCAAGGTCTTCGTGGACCTCTACAACGAAGGGCTCATCTACCGCGACAAGCGGCTGGTGAACTGGGACCCCAAGCTCAAGACCGCGATCTCCGACCTTGAAGTGGAGACCAAGGAGGTTAAGGGCGGCTTCTGGCACTTCAAGTACCCGCTCGCCGACGGCGTGACGCTGGATAACGGGCAGGACTTCATCGAGGTCGCGACCACGCGCCCCGAAACGATGCTGGCCGACATGGCGGTCGCCGTGAACGCCGAGGACGCGCGCTACAAGAGCGTCATCGGCAAGGAGATCCTCCAGCCGATCACCGGGCGCCGCTTCAAGATCGTCGCCGACGAGCACGCCGATCCCGAACTGGGCTCGGGCGCGGTGAAGGTCACCCCGGGGCATGACTTCAACGACTTTGAAGTGGGCAAGCGCGCGGGCTTCAAGCCGGCCGAGATGCTCAACATGTTCGATGCCGACGCCAATGTCGTGCAGACCGAGGACGGCCTCGTCCCCGAGAAGTATCTGGGCATGGAACGCTTCGCCGCGCGCGAGGCGATTGTCGCCGAGATGAAGGAACTGGGCTTCCTCATCCCCCATGTCGTCACAAAGACCAACAAGGACGGCGAAACCGAAACCACCGAGATGGACGCGGAACCGCGCACCATCCAGACCCCCTACGGCGACCGTGGCGGCGTGGTGATCGAACCCTGGCTGACCGACCAGTGGTACGTCGATGCAGCAACGCTCGCCAAGCCCGCCATCGCGGCGGTGCAGGACGGCGACATCGAAGTCGTCCCCAAGACCTGGGAAAAGACCTACTTCAACTGGATGGACAACATCCAGCCCTGGTGCGTCTCACGCCAGCTCTGGTGGGGCCACCGTATTCCGGCGTGGTATGCGCAAGATGGCAAAGTCTACGTCGCCGAGACCGAAGAGGCCGCGCAGGCGCTTGCGGGCGACGGCGTGGCTCTGACCCGCGACGAGGACGTGCTCGACACTTGGTTCTCCTCGGCGCTGTGGCCGTTCGCGACGCTGGGCTGGCCGGAGAAGACCGACCTCCTCGCCAAGCACTACCCCAACGATCTCCTGATCTCGGGCTTCGACATCCTGTTCTTCTGGTGCGCGCGCATGGCGATGCAGGGCCTGCACTTCATGGACGAGGTGCCCTGGAAGAAGCTGTACCTGCACGGCCTCGTGCGCGCCGCCGATGGCGCGAAGATGTCGAAGTCGAAGGGCAACGTGGTCGATCCGCTGGGCCTTATCGACCAGTACGGCGCCGACGCGCTCAGGTTCTTCATGGCCGCCATGGAAAGCCAGGGCCGCGACATCAAGATGGATGACAAGCGCATCGAGGGCTACCGCAACTTCGCCACGAAGCTGTGGAACGCGGCGCGCTTCTGCCAGTCGAACGGTGTCGTCGCCTCGACCTCCGTCGCCGCGCCCGCCGCGACCTCGGCGGTCAACCGCTGGATCATCGGCGAAGTCGTCGAGACCGTGGCCGAGCTCGACAAGGCCATGGCCGACATGCGCTTCGATGCCGCCGCGAACGCGATCTACCACTTCGTGTGGGACAACTTCTGCGACTGGTACATCGAACTGGTGAAGGGCAACTTCGACGAAGAAACCCGCGCCGTCGCCGGCTGGGTGCTCGACCAGATCCTCGTCATGCTCCACCCCTTCATGCCCTTCGTCACCGAAGAGCTGTGGTCGAAGATGGGCGCGCGCGAGGCGGACCTCATCGTCTCGGCCTGGCCCGCTCCCGAAGCGGACGTCGACGCCGCCGCCAAGGCCGAGGTCGAGTGGCTGATCGCGCTGATCGGCTCGCTGCGCGGCGCCAAGGCGGAACTGGGCATTGCGCCCGGCGCCCGCCTCACCGCCTACATCGCGCAGGTCTCGGACGCGACGCGCGCCATCATCGGCGCCAACGCCACCGTGATCGACCGCCTCGCGCGTCTTGATGCAATCCACTTCGAGGCCGCCCCCGCGGGGCCGGTCCTGCAGGTGGGCGCGGGCGATGCGATGCTGGCCATTCCCCTGGAAGGCGTGATCGACATCGCGGCGGAAAAGAGCCGCCTCGAAAAGGCGCTCGCCGCCTCGCAGAAGGAGGCCAAGGCGCTCGACGGGCGCCTCTCGAACCCCAAGTTCGTGGAAAAGGCCAAGCCCGAAGCGGTCGAAAAGGCCCGCGCCGACCACGCCCACCACACCGCCGAAGCGCAGCGCCTCGCCGCCGCGCTGGAGCGTCTGGGCTAAGGGTAAAGTCCCATAAGATGCCGGAAGGCCCGCGAAGCTATGCCCGCTTCGCGGGCCTTTCTTTTTTGAAGAAACAAAGGCGATTCAAGGGATTTACCATCCCTTGACCCTGTATACCCGGCCCCCGCAGTGGGCGCCGGACGCGGCAGGAACGAACCACGATAGACAGTTTGGGGAGCCCGAGGGCGATGGCCCTCGGACCTGATCTTTTCTTCCCCCGAACTTGCTTTTGCTCTCTCACGCGATAGGCCGGAGCCATGATGGACATTCCCTGGGACCAGCCCGCGACGCTCATCGATCTCGACGGCAAGACGCCGGTGATCGGATCGTTCCTCGAATGCGTGATGCACTTCTCGCTGTTCAAGCCCTTCGCCAAGGAGCAGGCGCGCATCCTCTTAACGCGCCCCGTCTTCAAGCCGGGCCGCAAGACCCGCGCCTGGATTTTGAACCCGGACGAGATCGAGCTGATCGTCGACCGCCTCAACCGCGAGCGCGCCGAGGGCAAGGACCTCCCCCCGCACCCGGGCGGCTGAACGCTCAGTCCTTGGCGGTGAGCGCGTCCCAGTTCGCCCAGTCGATGGTCCGGCCTGGATAAGCGACGCGGGTGAAGGGCCAGTCCTTTGCCATCCAGCCGCGCACGAAGGCGTAGAGTTCCTCCTCGAACCCGGCCTCGTATTCGGCCTTGGTCACCCACAGGCGCACCACCGCGTCGTAGCCGGGGACGGGGCTGGGCTGGACATAGACACAGCCGCGTTCACGTGTGCCGTCGGGGGTGAGGACGGCGTAAGCGAACGAGGTGCGCGCGGCAAAGCGGGCCTGTTCGGTCTCCATGTCGGTCAGGGCCTCGGCATCGGTGATGCCTTCGTGCGGCCAGGCGGTGCTGCGGGTAAAGGTCTGCTGGAGGTGCGCAATCGAGGACATGTAGGCCGCCTTGTCGATCGCGGCGAGGTCGGGGCCTAGCGGCACGATCTGGAAGCCCTTCCCTTCTACGCGCGTCGGCACCGTGAAGTCGGCAGGTACAAGGGATGGCTTGGCCGGTGCCTCGGCCGTCACGGCGGTGGTGCTGACAGAGGCTGCCCCCGCGCTCAGCAGCACCGCGAGTCCCGCCAGCGCCCGTCCCAGTCCCGCCATGTCTTCGCCTCCGCTTCGTTATCACCAATTGCCGCATTGGTAATATCGAAAGGAGGGAAAGCAAAAGCATTTTCCTACACGCGCCAAACCTGACACAGTCCCGGCCATGCTGCCCTGCCCGCGAATTTTCTTGCAAAACCGCGCAAAAGCGCCTCTTGGGCGGCCTTGCAGGTGCCCCCCCCTGGACAGTGTCAACCGTGTCAACCTGCCCCACCCCGTAACCATCCCCTTTTCGCGACTGAAGCGCCTGCCATGCTGACCCTTGCCACCACCAGACCTGGAGAACCGGAAATCTTCGCCTCGCTGCAGGGCGAAGGGGCGAGCGTGGGCAAGCCCAGCACCTTCGTGCGCCTCTCGCGCTGCAACCTCGCCTGCCACTGGTGCGACACCGCCTACACCTGGCGCTTTTCGGGCGACAACCGCCCGCACACCGACGGCCTCGACTTCGCGCGCGAGGCCAACCAGGTGAAGCTGGAGGAGGCCGAGGTCGCGCAGATGGTCGCCGCACTGAAGCCCGACCGGCTTGTCCTTACCGGCGGCGAACCGCTGCTCCAGGGCGCGGCGCTGGCGCGCATGGTGGAGGCGCTCAAAGAGCTGCGCCCCGGATTCCACATCGAGATCGAGACCAACGGGTCGGTTGCCCCGCATCCCGCGCTCGATCCCCTGATCGACCAGTTCAACGTCAGCCCGAAGCTGGCGCACAGCGGCAACCCGGCCAGACTCGCCCTCATCCCTGAGCGCCTCGCCGCCTACGCCGCCGATCCGCGTGCCTACTTCAAGTTCGTGATCGCCGAGCGATCAGACATCGAAGAAGTTCTTGGCCTTGTCGCGGCCCACTCCATCCTGCCCTCGCGGGTCTTTCTGATGCCGGAGGGGCGCGACAGCGCGACCTTGCGCGCACGGGCACGCTGGCTCGGCGACTTGTGCGCGGACCACGGGTTCAACTTTACCGACCGCCTCCACATTCACCTGTGGGGCGACACGCGCGGCACCTGAGCGATGGCGCACCATCGCGCACCGGGCGCCGCATCTGGGGGACATATGAACGAAGCATCGCCGATACCCGAAGGGGAATGGGAACCGGGTGAGGACGCCGCCCACCCGCCCAAGGCCGGGGCGATGCAGGGGGACCTGACGCAGGGCCCGATCCTGAAGACGCTGATGCTCTTCTCGCTCCCGATGCTGCTGTCCAACGTCCTCCAGACGCTCAACGGCTCGGTCAACGCGATCTGGGTCGGGCGCCTGATCGGCGAGAGCGCTCTGGCCGCGACGGCCAACGCCAACGTCATCATGTTCCTGCTCTTTGCCGCCGTCTTCGGCTTCTCGATGGCGACCACGGTGCGCGTCGGGCAAAGCTTTGGCGCGCGTGACCTGGTTGCCGCACGCCGCACCTTCGGCAGCGGCGTCGGTTTCTGTTCGCTCGTCGCCGCGCTCACAGGGATTGCCGGCTGGTTCCTTGCCGACACCCTGCTTGACCTGATGAGCACGCCGGGCGCCAGCAAGGCGCAGGCGCTGGCCTACCTGCAGGTGATCTTCATCACCCTGCCCTTCGGCTCGGTCTCGATGATGGTGTCCATGGGCATGCGCGGCGCGGGCGATTCGCGCAGCCCGCTCTACGCCATGATCATGGTCGTCCTCCTCGACATCGGCCTCAACCCGGTGCTCATCATGGGCGCAGGGCCGCTGCCCGAGCTGGGCATCGCAGGCTCGGCCATCGCCACGGCCATCGCGAACCTGGGCGGTCTCGTCTTCCTTATCTGGCGCATCTACCGCCACGACCTGCCGATGCGCCTGCGCGGCCCGGAACTCGGTTTTCTGCGCCCGCGCCGCGACGAGCTGGCCTACATCGTCACCAAGGGCCTGCCGATGGGCGCGCAGATGCTGCTCGTCTCCTCGGCCGGGCTCATCATGATCGGCCTCGTCAACCAGCTCGGCCTCAACGCCTCGGCGGCCTACGGCGCCTCGCTGCAATTGTGGAACTACCTGCAGATGCCCGCCTTCGCGATGGGCACCGCGGTCAGCGCCATGGTCGCGCAGGCGATCGGCGCGGACAACCACGAACGCGTCGATGCCGTGGCCAATGTCGGCATGATCGCCAACCTCGTGCTGACAACCGCGATGGCCGCTCTGATCGTGGGTTTCGACCGCCCGCTGCTCTCGCTGTTCCTGGGCTGGGACAGCCCGGCGATGCCGATTGCCGAGCACATCCAGCTGATCTGCACCGCCTCGTTCGTGATCGTGTCGGTGACGATGATCATGCAGGGCACGCTGCGCGCCTATGGCGTCGTCATTGCCCCGCTCATCATCATGGGCATCGGGCTCTATCCGGGTCGCCTGGGCTTCTACTACCTGCTCGAACCGCAACTGGCGGGCGATGCGGTCTGGTGGTCCTTCCCGTTCGGCTCGGTGGTCACCGTGGCGCTGACCATGGCGTACTACCGCATGGCCAACTGGCGAAAGAGCCGCTGAGAAACGAAAGAGCGCGCGAAGGGAAAGTCCCTCGCGCGCCCTGACTCCTGAAATCCCGAAGAAACGGGAGGCTCAGCGCCCCTGCGCGCGCCAGCGCTGGACGGTGCGCATGACCATGTCCTCTTCACCGCCCGCCTGGCTCCACAGGTCGGTAAAGGACGGGTCGGCCGAGGCCGGGCGCTTGTACTCTTCCAGATCGTCGAAGCGCACGCGCATCGGGATCGCGGTGCCCTCGCCGCAGATGATGCACTCACGGTTGCGCAGGGCCGGGATCGAGTCGAGGAAACCGCGCGCGCCTTCGGGCATGGCCGCGCGCACGAAAGCCTGGTCGCGGTCGTTGTTGAGGCGCATCGAGATGATCGTGCCGCACTGTGAGAGCACGCCCTCGGCAAGGTCGGAGGGGCGCTGGGTGATAAGGCCCAGAGAAATACCGTACTTACGCCCTTCCTTGGCGATGCGCGACAGGATGCGCCCGACCGAAGAGCCGTCTGCGTTGCGCTCGTTGGGGACGTAGCGGTGCGCTTCCTCGCAGACGAGGAGGATCGGGCGGGTCTGTTCATCGCGCGCCCAGACCGCGAAGTCGAAGACGAGGCGTGAAAGCACGGCAACGACGGTGCTGGTGATCTCGGTCGGCACGCCCGACACGTCGATGATCGAGATCGGCCGCCCGCGCGAGGGCAGGCGGAAGATCTTGCCGATGAAGTCGGTCATCGTGTCGCCCACCAGCATGCCGGAGAACATGAACTGGTAGCGCGGGTCGGTCTTGAGCTCATCGAGGCGGTTCTTGATGCGCATGTAGGGCGCGCTGGAATGGCCCTTGTCGAGCTTGCCCATCGCGTTGTTGAGAATGTTGGAGAGGTCCGAGAGCAGGTAAGGGACGGGCGAATCCACGGTCAGCTTGCCCAGCTTCTCGGCCAATCGGTTCTTCGAGCGGGCTTCCAGCAGCGCGCGTCCGAGAATCTCCGAATCGAGCTGCCGCTCATCCCCATGGGTCGAGAGGAGGATCTCGCAATGCTCCTCGAAGTTCATCAGCCAGTAGGGCATCTGCAGGTTCGAGACATCGAGGATGATGCCCGAATTGCGGAACGCGGCCGAGTACTCGCCGTGCGGGTCGACCATGATGATGTGGCCTTCGGGCGCATGTTCGCAGATCCGGTGAAGGATCAGGGCGGCGCTGGTCGACTTGCCGGTACCGGTCGAGCCGAGGAGGGCAAAGTGTTTGCCGAGCAGCGCGTCCACGTAAAGCCCTGCTCGGATATCCTTGGTCGGAAAGACCTTGCCGATGCCGATGCTCGCGCGCCCGTCACTGGAATAGATCTGCTGGAGGTCCTGGCTGGTCGCAGGATAGACCGGCGCTCCGGGAATGGGGTAGGCCGTGACACCGCGGCGGAAACCGTGGATACGGCCGGTCAGGCGTTCTTCCTCGCCTTCGCCGAGGAAGTCGACATCGGCAACGATCCCCCCGCTGACATTCCCGTCCTGCTTCTGGTTGCGCACGCTGGCAAGGAGCCAGCCGTTGCCCACGCGCACCTTGACCTGGCTGCCGACCTGCCCGGAGATCGAAACCGAGGGGTCCTCTTCCTGGGCAATATCGGTGAGGCGGCCGAGGTCAAAGGCGATACGGCTGCCCGAACCGCCGATCTCGACGATGTAGCCGATCGGCTCGCGCGCCGAGGAACTCGCCTGCGCAGCGGCTCCACCCGGCGCCGCACCGAAACCACCCATATCCATCTGATTCATCGCACACCGAAAGCTGCTGAAAGCCGAAACCTGTTATCGTTTTCAGCCTAGAAGGCAGGCGGTTAATGTAAGCCTAAACCGACGCCTTGCAGGGCCGCTTTTCAGCCCGCGCAGTCGCCAGGTCAGACCAGAGCGAAGAGGCGGCCAGCCAGCCAGCCCATGCCAACCGAAACGAAGACGGCCAGAAGACCATAGGCGAAGCCCCAGTTCTGGGAAAAGTCGGCGATGGCGCGCTCGATGCCGAGCTTGCGCACCTCGACCTCGCTGCTGGCCGAGGCGACCACGCGCCCCTCGCTGATCGCGAAAGTTTCGGCGGTGTAGCGCCCGATGGGCACCTGCGAGGGTAGGCGAATGCGCGCCTGGTAGAGGACCTGCTCGCTCACGCTGACGCCGCCTTCATCCTCGCGGTAGAGCCCGGCATCGACGTTACGCGCGACGAGGCCAGCGGAAAAGCGGGCCTGTTCCTCGGGATCGATCGCGCCGATGGGGGAGAGCTGCAGCCACTGCAGGCCCAGTTCGTAGATCGCGGCCGTCTTCTCATCGACGATATCAGCAATGGGCCGGGTCGAGGCGACGGCATAGTAGGACGGGGCCGAGCGCAGTTCGGTGCTCGCCGCGTTCACCCAGATCCCGGCGACCTTCTGCTTCTCGCGCAACACCACCGACTGGGTCGGCCCCTTGAGCACGACGACGATGTCGTAGTCCTGTGCCGCGCGCGAACCTTCGGGCGTCAGCACCGCGCCGAAAAGCAACAGGTCCGTGCCGTTAAAGCCCTGCTGCAGGTTGATCTGGTGCTGCGAAACCTCGGGCACGAGAATGGGATCACGCGCGCCGCCCAGGAACACGAGCGCGCACAGCGCCAGAAGGGAGACAAGCAGCCGGTTCACAGCGGCGCCACGGTGTAGATGTCGTCGGGAATGTAGGTCAGGCCAAAGGCCATGCGTAGCGCAACCAAGAGGACGATGACCGCCAGCACCAGCCGCAGCTTCACAGGGCTGCTCTTCTGCGCGAACTGCGAGCCGACCTGCGCGCCCGTGACCGAGCCGAACAGCAGCATTGAGGCCAGGACGATATCGACCGCCTGCGTCGTGAGCGCGTGCATCATGGTCGTCGCGATGGTGGTAAAGAGGATCTGCCACAGGCTCGTACCGACCACTACATTGGCGCTCATGCCCAGGATGTAGAGCATCGCGGGAACGAGGATGAAGCCGCCGCCGATGCCCATCAGCATCGTCAGGATGCCCACCGCGCAGCCCAGCAGCAGCGGGGCGAGCGGCGAAATGTAAAGGCCTGAGCGGTAGAAGCGCCAGCGCATCGGCAGGCTGGCGACCATAGGATGGTGGCGGCGCTTCTTCGCCGCGATCTTCTTGCCCGAACGCTCGGCCCGGATCGCCTGGATGCTTTCCTTGGCCATGAGCCCACCGATCGAGCCCAGGAGCAGGACATAGAGAATGCTGATGACGGTATCGATCTGGCCGATCCGCTCGAGCAGGCGGAACAGCAGCGCGCCGATCCCGGTGCCGATGATGCCGCCCACCACCATCACCGTGCCGATGTGGTAGTCCACGCCGCCCCGGCGCGACTGGAAAAACACGCCCGAAACGCTGGCCCCGGTCACCTGGCTGGCGGCCGAGGCCGCCGCGACCGTGGGCGGAATGCCGTAGAAGATCATCAAGGGGGTGGTCAGAAAGCCGCCACCCACGCCGAACATCCCCGAGAGGATACCCGTGAGTGCCCCGAGCCCGACGATGACGAAGCCGTTGACCGAAAGGTTCGCGATGGGAAGGTAGACGTCCATACCGCTTTTCTCGCTACCGCAGCGGGGCTTGCGTGAAAAGGCGCTTCTGCCCGGTCAGGTTCCCGAAAAGGCGATAAAGTCTCAGAAACCTGCCGACAGGGTTATGGCAGGGCCCGAGCCGGGCTCGGCATCGCCAGCCATGCGCTGACGCCAGTCGAGCGCGAGGCGCCCGAACATCCTCTTGTTGAGCGGCATCGTGATCATCGCCGAGGGGCCTGCATCGACCCGCCAGGCCCCCTTCTGGGCGCCCGCCCAGACACCGCCGCCCAGCCGCGCCTCAACCTTGCCGACCCTCACGACACCCTTGTCGAGACGCGCCTGGCCGTCCCCGAACGCGGTCGCGTACGTACCGGCCACGTAGCCCGCCTGCCCGTAAGCCTCCGCTCGGAGGTCACCCGGCAAAAGCAGCGGCGCGAAGCGCGTGGTCACCATCGCCGCGGCCTGGACCCGGTTGCCACCGATCCCGTTGACCAGCCGCCCCTCCAGCGCCGCATCGAGGGGGAGTCCCGGCACGGGCCGTGCCGATACGCCAAGCGCGGCGGCGGTTTCGGACACCTCGCCCAGCGCCGACGTCGTGCGCATGTAGAGCTGGGGCTGCAGAGCGCTCTTGAGCGCCAGCCGGTACCGCAGGACCGCCCCTGCCTGGCTCCCGCCATACGTGGGAGGCAGGGGCGCGGCGCCTAGCCCGCTCGCCGATTTTCCGCGCACGAGGGCCCAGGCATCGGCTGACCAGCGTCGTGGTTTTACCCGCCCCTCGCGCGCCGCGTCCTGCGCGGTGCCGGGCGTGGCGGCCGCCTTCGCTTTAGACGAAGCACCGCCGGAGGGCGCCGGAGCGTAGCCGGGCGGCATGGGATCCCCCTCGCCAAACCCCATGCGGCCAGGCGCGAGATAGTACCCCTCCCCACTGCCTGGCCCCAGCGTGCCCGAGCCTGCCCTGGCGCCTCCCTCCTGCGGGAGAGCCGCGCGAACAGGTCCCCTGTGCGCGGCCAGCGTAACTCGGCGCGTGTCGAGCAGGACCGTCACGAGTTCGGCAAGGTCGATCCCGGCGGGCATCTGCCCCTCCCTCTCCGATCCGCCGGGCGCAGGATCGATCCGCGCAAACGACTGGGGCCCTGCTAGCCGAAGGGGCACGCCCTCGCCAACCGGATGCGCCTCGGACGAGGCGCCCCGATCAGGCCCCGTCGTCACGGTACGCGGCGCGCTCACCGCCAGAAGTGAGACCGGGTCCAACGCGGCCACGCGTCCCCCCAGCCACCCGGCAACAAGGGCCACGAACACGACGAGGGGCTGGCCCCGGTTGCGCCTCGCCGCGGTCATGCGCCCGCTCTCCCGTGATGGGCCGCGTGCTCGGCGTGCTGGGTCTTGTCCCAGGTCGGCATGGTGCCCTGCAAACTGCGCACATAGGCGGCAAGGGCCCGGCGACCGGCCATGATCGCGATCACGTTCGCCACCGGTATCCGGGCAATCGCGCAAAGCCCTTCGCCAAGACCATATTCGGACGCGGTGAAGGCAAACCGGTTCGCCACCCTCCAGGCAAACGCCCATAGGCACACCAACAGCAGGCCCTCCAGGAGCGGCGGGAAAGGCGCGCGGGTATAGACGCCGCCCAGCCAGGCCCCGGCCAGAAGCGTCTCGGTCAGGAGCAGCGCGTAAGAACAGGCCAGTACGAGCGCGGACAGAGGTCCGCGCCGGTCACGCAGGACCATCCAGGCATCGCGCAGCCGCGCATCCCAGCCGAGCCGGTCCCAACCCTGGAAGGCGATCCCCAGAATCCAGCGCGTCTTCTGCCGGACCGAGGCTTGCAAGCTGGCCGGGAAGCACGCCCGTGTCGCCACCAGTTCACCATCGGCATCGCGCACCCGCAGGAACCGCGAGCGCCCCCCCTCACGCTGCACGAGCAGCCCCATCTCGTAGTCTTCGGTGAGGCATTCGCAGGCAAAGGGGCCCTGCGCTTGGGCAGCCATGCGCACCTTGGCGATGCGATCCAGCATCGCGCGGTCAAAGGCGCATCCCACCCCCGCCGCCGGGATCCCGAGGCCCAGAGCATCGCGCACGACCATCCCCTTGGCATGGGACTCGGTGAACTCGTCGCAGTAATGGCCGCTGACCCAGCGCGACCCGCGCACCGGCTCGGGACGTACCGGCAACTGCACGTAGTCTGCTGTAGCCAGTGCCCGGTCATAGACGGCCAGTTCGGCCGGGTGGACCATGTCTTCAGAATCGTGGAGCACGAGAAAACCAAAGCGCGTGCCGCGGCGCTGCTCGTCGAGGCACAGCGCAGCGTAGAGGCGATTGAGGCAATCGGCCTTGGTCGTGGGACCGGCGCTGGCATGGATCACCACACGCACGCGCGGATCGCCGCCTGCCGCCGCCATCGCCGCCGTGATGGTGCCCGGATCGTTCGCGTAGCAGCCGATGTAGAGAATGTAGCCCTGTTGCGGCCAGGCGCCGAGCGCATGCCGGATGGTATGCGCGATGACCTGCTCTTCGTGCCAGGCGGCAATGAGAATGGCCGCCTCTGCGCGTAGCGGGGCACGGGCCTGAAGCTCCGAGATCGAACCCTCGCGCGCCTTGCCGCGAAGCTTGATGGCGACCCAGAGGCCATCCACCAGAAGGTCATCGAGTGCGCCCAGCACGAACCAGAACGCGCAGAACAGAAGGAGTTCCCGCTCGAAGGTCGCGAGCCAGGCCACTACCGTGTTCACAGCTTCCAGTTCCGCCACGATCACCCCCGTCGCACGTTTGGGCACGTTGGCGCGCAAATGCACCGCCCCCTCAATGCTTAGGGAAAAGCCTAGGCCAGACTGGTTAATATCATACCCGTAATATGGGATATGAAGGAAAGTTAACCCTTACAGGAAAAAGGGGAGGCGAAACCTGTTCGGCCGCCTCCCCTTTTCAGGCTCTCTATTACCAGGAGCCGGTGTTCTCCATGCTGAGCCAGGGTTCCTTGGGCTCGAGTTTGCCATCCTGCAGCAATTCGATCGAGATCCCGTCCGGAGTCTTCACGAAGGCCATCCAGCCATCGCGCGGCGGGCGGTTGATAGTCACCCCCGCATCCGCCAGCGTCTGGCAGGTCGCGTAGATGTCCTCGACCTGGAAGGCGAGGTGACCGAAATTGCGGCCACCGGTGTAGGTCTCGGCGGGCGTCCCATCCGCGTTGGGCCAGTTCCAGGTCAGCTCGACCTCGGTTTCCTCCTGCCCCTTGGGCGCGAGGTAGATCAGCGTGAAGCGCCCCTGCTCGCTTTCGATACGGCGGGTTTCCTCAAGGCCGATGAGATTGAAGAAGCGGATCGTGGCATCGGGGTCGGTCACCCGGATCATGGTGTGGAGGTAGCGGGTCACGAGAAAAGCTATCCTTGGTCTGGAGGGAGAAGAGCTGCACGGAGCGTCCGAACAGGGGGAGTCTCCCCTGCCGCTCGGGCCGCACGCCGCGCTCGCCACCTGCTCTAGCCAATCACACCGCGGCGACCAAGACCAAAGCCATCAAGGTGCGTCTTCGCGGCCACATGCCCGACACGTACGCCACTATGGATCAACCCACTCTTGCCCCTCCCAGACTGCAAACGTATCTATGTCAGGCCCATGCTTGGAAAACTTCGAAAACTCTTCGCCAATCCGACACCCGCGCAAAGGCCCTCGCTGCCGCATAGAGAGCGTGTCTACGCGATCGGCGACATCCACGGGCGCCTCGACCTTTTCGAGAAGCTGCTCGAAACGATCGCGCACGACGAAGCCACGCGTGGACCTGCCCAGACGACGCTCGTTCTGCTGGGCGACCTGATCGATCGCGGCCAGGATAGCGCCGGGGTCCTGGCGCGCGCGCGCCAGTTGACGAAGGAGCGGCACGTCGAGATCCTTTGCGGCAACCACGAGGAAATGCTCCTGACCAGCCTCGAGGACAGCAAGGCGCTGCGCAGTTTCCTGCGCTTCGGCGGCCTGGAAACTCTGGTCTCCTACGGCCTTGCCGCCGAATCGATCGCCGAGATGGAGATTGATGAACTGCGGGATGCGGCACGCCGGGCCATTCCCGAGCAGGATCTCGAATTCATACGCAGCTTCCGAAAGCTCGTGCGCATTGGCGACTACATCTTCGTCCACGCAGGGCTGCGCCCGGGCGTCTCCATCGAAACCCAGCTGGGCAGCGACTGCCGCTGGATTCGCGAGCCCTTCCTCAGCCATACCGGCAACTTCGGGGGCTTCGTGGTTCATGGACACACGATCACCGAGGAACCGGATGAGCGCGACAATCGCCTGGGCATCGACACCGGCGCCTATGTTCACGGCACGCTGACCGCCGTCGGGATCGAGGGCACCGAACGCTGGTACCTCACTGCCGAAGACGGGACGCACGAGAACCATCCCATAGGCGCCACGGTCGCAGCCTGAGAAGGCCTCGCAGCGTCCGGAAAAACGCGTGTGCCAGGGAGCCTGTAAGCCGGGTTCTGTGCCTGGCGTGGTCTCCCTTTCAGGAGGGACCTTACGCCGCGGCGGCAGCCATTCCTCTAGGCGCACCCTTGCGGATGCGCTCAAGCAACCAACCCGGACTGCCTCGGTCCGAAACCGACCGGCCATTCAAGATGGCGCGCAGTCCCTATTCGGTCTTGCTCCGGGTGGGGTTTACCATGCCGCTTACCGTCACCGGCAGCGCGGTGCGCTCTTACCGCACCCTTTCAGCCTTACCTGTTCCCGTCACTCCACAAGGAAGCGGGGGTCATCGGCGGTCTGCTCTCTGTGGCACTGTCCCTGAACTTCGCACGGCCTGAAAACCGCACTCGTCCGGCGGGTGTTACCCGCCACCCTTGTTTCGTGGAGCCCGGACTTTCCTCGCGCAGGTGTTTCGATGAAACGACACACCTACCCGCGGCTGCCCGGCTCCCCGGCACGGGCGCTCATCTAGCACGGCCGGTGTCGCGCTCCAACAGGAGTTCGAACAGGATGCCGCCGATTTCCCCGTCAATCTCGCCGTCGATGAGCCCGGGGCGCCAGCGGCGCTGGAACGCGGTGACCGCCGCGCGCCCATCGGTGATGTCGTAGCCGAAGCGTTCAAGCGCGAGGTAGAACTTGCCCGGATTGTCGTAGAACAGGTTCATGCGCGCCGCCGGGATCTCGAGCGCGAGGCCCAGATCCCCAAGCCGCCCCCAGTCGAAGAGTTCGCCCGGGTCCTGCTTGCGCGCGGGCGCGATGTCGGAATGCCCGACCACATTGGCGCGCGGGATATCGTGCCGTTCCAGAATGTCGGCGAGAAGCGGCAGCAGCGCATCCATCTGCGCTTCGGGGAACGGACGGTAGCCCCACTCATGCCCCGGATTGACCAGCTCGATCCCGATCGAGGCGGAGTTCACGTCGCTCTCGCCCCGCCAGTACGAGCGCCCCGCGTGCCAGGCGCGGTTCTCCTCGGAGACGAGCGAGGTGACGATCCCCTCCTCGTCGATCATGTAATGGGCCGAGACCTCGGCGGCCGGATCGCACATGCGCTCGAGGGCTTCCTCGGCGCTCTGCATTCCGGTGTAGTGCAGGACGACCATGCGGATCGGGCGCTTGCGCTCGTTCCAGTTGGGCGATTGCACGAACCTGTTGACCAGCCATCGGTTCATCGTCGCCCATCACTCCTTCGCGCCATCATACAGGTGCCGCCCCCGAGACCTGCGCCACCACGTTCAGGGCTCAGGCGTCGACCAGCACGGCTCCCAATATCAGGGCATCCTCCTCGATGGCAAACTGCATCTGCCCGCCCGCCCCTTGCGCAAGCTGGTGCAGCATCGCGGCGGGCGCGGTGCGGCTGGTCAGTTCCTCTTCGGGCAGCGTTCCTTCAAGGGCGCGCCCTACCGCCGCATCAAAGGCGATCCGCGGGCCCGCCGCGCGCACGACGATCTCGGCGGTGTGTCCGCCCGCCTCGCCCGCGCGCCACTCGGCCGCGAGGTCCAGTGTGCCGCCACGCGGCAGCGCCTCGATCCCGAACATGGCAAAGTTGAGCAGCGTCTTGATCGCGCTCTTGGGCAGCGCATCGGAGGAGACCTGCCAGTTGACGGTGATGCGCGCGTTGCTGGCAACCAGCGCATCGACCAGCGCGCGCGCCTCGGCCACCGCGACATGCTCGCCGAAACCACCCGCTGCGCCATAGGCAAGACGGAAGAACTTGAGCTTGTCCGCCGAGATCCGCGCGCTCTGCTCCAGCAGTTCGAAGCAGCGCTGGCGCATCTCCGGGTCCTTCTCGTCGGCGAGCAGTTCCAGCCCGTTCGACAGCGCCCCCACGGGGCTCAGCATGTCATGGCACAGGCGCGAACACAGCAGGCTGGCAAGGTCGAGCGAACTCGTCGTCATGATGATCGTCTTTCCGTTTTTGGTGTCGCGAAGGCGCGGGGGGACGTGATGGATGGTCCCTCCAGATGGAGAGGCCGGGCGCGAAGTAAAGAGCGCGGCCTCACACCTCCTGGAAGGCGAGCGGATCGAAGCCATTCCCACGATCGCGCCAGAAAGCAACATCGCCTCCTGCAACGATCGCCCATATGCGACAATCGCCGGTGGAATGTTCACAATCCGTGACGGATGGCGCCGGTTTTCCCGTAGGGTGCGAATGGTAGTAGCCCAGCACCGGGGGACCACCCGTGCGCGCGGCCTTGTGCGCCTCAAGGAGAATCAGCGGATCGATCGCGAATCGGATCGCCGGGTCGGGATCGACATTCGCACTCTCCTGAACAGCAACGATGCTCTCGCGGCCCTCCCCCGCCCTTGGGCTGCCGGGCGCGCCGAGCAGCAGCCCACAGCATTCGTGCGGGTGCGCGGCCGCGGCCAGCCTGTGGAGCGTTTCGAGCACCTCTCTTGTCACGTCGATATCCATGGCCGAAGGCTAGCGCCCATGGAGCGTGGCGAAAACATCCTCGAAGGACTTATCCCGCCGCCCGGAGGCCGCCTCGACAAGACGCTGGCCGAGGCGAGCGGTCTCTCGCGCGAGCGCGTGAAAGCCTTGCTGGCCGAAGGCCATGTCACGCTGGATGGCAAGCCCGCGGGCCAAGGCTCGGTGAAGGTGGCCGCGGGAACGCCCTTTGCGATTGCCGTACCCCAGGCCGCGCCCGCCGAGGCGATCGCGCAGGACATCCCGCTCAACGTCGTCTTCGAGGACGAGTGGCTGATCGTGATCGACAAGCCCGCCGGGCTCGTCGTCCACCCGGCCGCGGGCAATCCCGACGGCACGCTCGTCAACGCGCTCCTGCACCATTGCCGGGGCCAGCTCTCAGGCATTGGCGGCGTGGCGCGCCCAGGCATCGTCCACCGCATCGACAAGGACACCTCCGGGCTCCTGGTCGTCGCCAAGACCGACCGTGCACACGAAGGCCTGGCCGCCCAGTTCGCCGATCACTCGATCACCCGGGCATACAAGGCGGTCGTGGCCGGACGCCCGATCCCGCCTGCGGGAACCGTGCGCGGCGCCATCGCGCGCTCGAGCCAGAACCGCAAGAAGATGGCGATTGTCGAGGACGGACGCGGCAAGCACGCCGTCACCCATTACCGCACGCTGGAAAATCTCGCTCACTCCAGCCTGATCGAATGCCGCCTGGAGACGGGCCGCACCCACCAGGTGCGTGTTCACATGTCGTCAATCGGGCACATGCTATTGGGTGATCCTGTATATGGACGCACACCAAAGCCCCTCCGGGCCCTCCTATCCCGACTCGCTTTTTCGCGGCAGGCTCTCCACGCTGCGGAACTCGGCTTCGTCCATCCCGTTACAGGTAACAACGAGCATTTCGCGAGCGCTCTGCCCGACGACATGCGGACCCTGATCGACGAATTGCGACTCTGAAATCGGATTTGTGTGCTATGATGAACAGGTGGCCGCAAGTTAAGATGCCTAGCGAAGGGTCTTAGACCGCGCGCCGACCGAAAAGAAGGACGGAAACTGTGAGCAACACCCAACGAAACCTACCGGCAATCCCGGCCTTGGGCGGTGAGCAGAGCCTCAACCGCTACCTCGCCGAGATCCGCAAGTTCCCGGTGCTCAAGCCCGAGCAGGAATACATGCTCGCCCAGCGCTACAAGGAACATGAAGATTCCGACGCCGCAGCCCAGCTCGTGACCAGTCACCTGCGCCTCGTCGCGAAGATCGCGATGGGGTACCGCGGCTATGGCCTGCCCGTCTCCGAGCTCATCTCCGAAGGCAATATCGGCCTCATGCAGGGCGTGAAGAAGTTCGAACCCGATCGCGGTTTCCGACTTGCCACGTATGCTATGTGGTGGATCAAGGCCTCGATTCAAGAGTACATCCTGCGTTCGTGGAGCCTTGTGAAGATGGGCACCACCGCCGCGCAGAAGAAGCTCTTCTTCAACCTGCGCCGGATGAAGAAGAATCTCGACGCCTACGAGGATTCGGACCTGCGCCCCGACGACGTGACCAAGATCGCGACGACGCTGGGCGTGTCCGAGACCGAGGTCGTCAACATGAACCGCCGCATGATGATGGGGGGCGACGCCTCGCTCAACGTCTCGCTGCGCGAGGAAGGCGAAGGCCAGTGGATGGACATCCTGCAGGATGACAATCCACTGCAGGACGAGATCGTCGCCGAGGCCGAGGAAAAGACCGTGCGCCACGACATGCTGGTCGAGGCGATGGACGCGCTCAACGAGCGTGAACGCGACATCCTCACCGAGCGCCGCCTGTCGGAAGACCCCAAGACGCTTGAGGAACTGAGCCAGGTCTACAACGTCAGCCGCGAGCGCGTGCGCCAGATCGAAGTGCGCGCCTTCGAGAAGCTGCAAAAGGCGATGAACCGCATCGCCACCGACAAGCAGCTTCTGCCCGCGGCCTGATCTGCGCACTCAGCTCGGGACACCAGAAACGAAAAGGCCGGGGCATCCCCGGCCTTTTTCATGTCTGTAGGTCAGGGTTAAGCCTGCCTTTGCCTAGCCAACGCTTGGAGGAGTGTGTAGGCACTCGCGTAAGATGTTGACTGTCTTGCGCATTACCCGGGCGCTGTGCGTAACCCTCTTGGCCTTATTTGGAGCCGCACTGCTGGCGGGCCTGTCGCCTGCGCAGGCGCAGGCGCAGGTCTTCAATGGGGGGGATCTGTGCCATGCCACCAGCCCTCAGCCAAAGTCCGCAGATACGCTTCCGACCGAATTTGCATGCGCGGGCACACCGCAAGCCTACCAGGAGGGCAGCTTGTGGCTGCGCATCCCCGCCCGGGACCTGCCCGCTGACATTGCCGAGGAACCTGCACTCCTCGTACACTACTCGCGTTTCGACCGGCTCGACGTCACTTTCCTCTACGCGGATGGAACGCGCGAGCGCGAGAGCGTGCGCAACGGGGACTTTGCGGGGCATTGGCGCATCGGCGGCCAGCTCGAGTTCGCGCCGCCGGTACGCACGGCACCGCTTCAGGACATCGTCCTCCACTTCACCCGGCTGGCCAGCCAGGACATGCTGCGCCTGCGTCTGACAGGACGCGACGAGGCCGCGAGCCGGACGACCACCCTGGCTCTGTGGGTCGGTGGTGCGCTGACGCTCCTCCTGATCGGCACGCTCTACAACGCGGTCCTCGCCGTCTCGCTGCGGCGCCAGTTCCCGCTCTGGCAGGCGGCCTGGTCCGGGGGAATGCTGCTGTGGGGCACGGTCTGGTCGCAGGCACACCTGATGCTCGTGCCCGGCCTTGCTGGCGCCTTCTCGGCACAGCTGTGCTCGGCCCTTGCCTGCCTTGCCATTACCTGCGCGACCTTCAGCGCGATCACCTCGATCGGCTCGCACGACGTCCCCCGCCTCGTGCGCCGCACGGTGCTGACCCTGGCGACATTGTGTTCACTGTTCGGCCTTCCCGTCTCCTTTATCCGCACCGGCCCTGTCGACCTGCTCGCCGCGATCATCGGCGTGCTCCTGATGCTGACGATGCTGAGCGTGGGCGGCTGCCTTGCCTTCGCCTGGCGTAAGGGGTCGCCCGAGGCCCGCAACTTCGCGACCGCCTGGATCTTCCCGATCATCCTTCTCAGCACGGCCGATTTCGTCGGCTCGAGCACGCTGTTCCGCGGCGGCGGCCCGCAGCTCATGGTCATCTTCGCCGCGGCCTGGCAGACCTTGTGGCTGGCCGCCGCCGCCTCGCGCACCCACGCGCGCCTGCGCCAGGAGCACGCCGCCGCCCGGCGCGCCGAGGCCCAGGCCCGCGAACTGGCCCGCCGCGACCCGCTGACCTCGCTGCGCAATCGGCGCGGTTTCATCGAGATGATCGAGCCGATCCTCGCCGAAGTCACCCACGGGCGCGAGGTCGCCGCGCTGCTGCTGCTCGACATCGACTTCTTCAAGCACATTAACGACACCTATGGGCACGACACCGGGGACGATGTGCTGGTCGCACTCGCGCGCACTCTTGCGGCGCGCGAAAACGCGCGTTGCATCGCCGCGCGCCTGGGCGGTGAAGAGTTCGCCCTGCTCCTGAGCGGGCCCGCAGCGCTTCGCGCGGCCATGATCGCCGAGGACCTACGCCGCGCCATGGCCGCCGCGCGGCCCGGCGATCCCGATGCCGGAGGCACCGTCCTGCCTCCCGTCCCCGGCCTTGCCATGACGGTCAGCATCGGCGTCTGCCCCGCCATACCCGGGGAAGTCTTCCGCGATCTCTATCGCAAGGCCGACGCCGCGCTCTACCGCGCCAAGCATGAAGGCCGCGACCGCGTGGTCCTCGCCGCGCCGGGTAACGATGCGCCGCGTGATCTCGGCCAGCTGGAACCTGTCCCCAACTAGGCTCAGCCCTCCGCCCCGCACGCGCGGCGCTGGACGCTCCTGCAGCGCGCGTTTATCACCCGCATTCGTTTCTCTCCCACGCGGAAAGCCCCTACCTCGATGCGTCTGCTCCTCAAGATCGTGTTTGCCTTCCTGCTGCTGAGCGCGGGGATCACCCTGCTCTACCGCTTCGTGCCGGTGCCGGTGACGATCACCATGCTCACAGATTCGAACGGCATCACCAAGGACTGGACACCGCTTTCCGACATCGACCGCAACATGGTCGCCGCTGCCATCGCGGCCGAGGACGGAAAGTTCTGCACCCACAACGGCTTCGACACCGAGGCCATCGAGAACGCGATGAAACGCAACGCCGAAGGCGGACGCCTGCGCGGTGGCTCGACAATCAGCCAGCAGACCGCCAAGAACGTGTTTCTGTGGCAGGGCGAAGGCTGGAGCCGCTATGCGCGCAAGGGCCTGGAAGTCTGGTTCACCTTCCTGATCGAGCACCTCTGGGACAAGCGCCGGATCATGGAGGTCTACCTCAACGTCGCGGAAACCGGCATCGGCACCTACGGCGTGGAAGCAGGCGCGCAGCGCTATTTCGGCAAGTCCGCCGCCAGCCTCACGCCGCTCCAGGCCGCGCGCATGGCCGCCGCCCTCCCCAGCCCCAAGACCCGCAGCGTGAAGAACCCGGCGGGCTTTACCCGCCGCTATGGCAACACGATCTCCGCGCGCATCGGCACGGTGCGTAACAGCGGCTTCGACGCCTGTGTCTACGAGTAAGGCCCTGGCCGCGAACCGCAGCGCATCGCTACTGAGCTGAAAAGATAAGAGGATAGTTCCGAGGGCCATGGCCCTCGGGCTCCCCGAACTGTCGACCTTGGGGCTCTCCGGCCACCACCGCCGAGACGGGTGAGGTCGCCGATGTCCGGGATCAAGAGGCTAGCCTGATCTTCACTTTCAGCTGACCCTGACAGGGCACAAAAAAAGGGAGAGGCCCGAAAGCCCCTCCCCTTCTTTTCGTGCCGTTCGGCCTGATCGATCAGATCAGAAGCCGACCGAAAGCGCCAGGCTGCCCGCACGCGGAGCGCCGATCTGGGCGAAGCTCTCGCCGTTCAGCGAACCGCCGAAGAAGCCGACGTAGTATTCGTCGAACAGGTTGGTGAGGTTGAGCTGCAGTGCAACATCGCCGCCCGTCGGGCCTTCGCCGATGATCAGGCGCGCGTCGAGGTCGACGAGCGTGTAGGCCGGGACACGCTGGGTGTTCGCATCATCGAGCCAACGCTTGCCGGTACGCTTGACCTGGCCACCCAGTTCCAGAGCCCCGAAGGAGACCTGGCCGCGAGCACCGTAGGAATAGCTCGGCGAACCCGATTCCATGTTGCCAGCCGTAGCGATGACACCGTCCGAGGACACGACATCATCCTGGATCTCGGAGTCGTTGTACGAACCGAAGATGTAGATGAGCGAGTTGCTGGTCGGCTGATAAGCGATCGAGCCATCGACGCCCCACTTGTCGACCGTTCCGAGGTTACGGTAGACGGTCGCGCCTTCGCCGTTGTTGGCGTTGGGGTCGAAAGCCGAAGCCAGGCGGTTCTTGTACTGCGTGTACCAGCCTGCGAGCTGCGCGGTGATACGGCCTTCACGGTAGCGAACGCCGACGTCGAAGCTGTCGGTCGTCTCGGGAACCGGACGGGCGAAGTCGCCGTCGGGCAGGTAGAGCGAGTCGTACAGCGGGTCGGTACCGGGGACCGAAAGGCCCTTGGCGTAGTTCGCGAAGACCGAGGCGGTCGGCAGGAAGTTGTACGTGAAGCCGACGTTCGGGAGCAGCTTGTCGTACGTGTACTTGCGCGACTGCGGACGGGCGTAGTCGGGGTTGGCCGCTTCGTAGGCCGTCATGTCCTGACCCGGGGTCGGGCAGTCGACATAGCCGCTGATCGAAGTGGTGTAGCAGTTCTGGTTCAGGCGACGCGTGAAGAACGGCGCGCGCAGGCCCAGAACGGCGGTGAAGTCACCGAAGGTACCACGGTATTCGCCCGAGACCTGGTGCAGGATCGCCCAGGACAGACGGTCACGCTTGTTCACTTCCTCACCGTTGAGGTCGAGCAGCGCGTTGTCGATTGCGAAGACGTCGCTCGGCTCGCCATTGGCCAGCATCGGGGTGATCTGGCCGGTCTGACGGTGACGCGCACGGTCCCAGGTGTAGGCAACGCGGACACGGTGGTCGTCGTTGATTTCCCAGATCAGGTTGGCGATCACGCCGAGGCGGTCGGTGCGGGTCTGGCTGGGATCGTTGCCAGCAACGCGGTCGAGCATGTCGCCGTCACCGTTGAGGTCACGACCGAAGTAGTAGCCGCCGTTGAACGCGCCGGTGTAGTTGACGCCGTCGACCGTGAAGAAAGCTTCGCGCAGGTCGTCGGGACCACCACCGTTGGCCTTGACGTACTGGTAGCTCGGATCGACGGTCAGCAGCAGGCCGTCGGCCAGCGTGAAGCGCGAGGAGCCGCGGATGTTGCCCGTGTCGGACGGGTTGTAACGACGGTAGAAGGGCGCGCCGCAACCGTTGCGGTCGTCGTAGCGCTCGCTCTCACCGGCGATGCCGCCCGCACCGTAGACCTGGCCGGCCGGAACCGAGCAGGGATAGGGAGCTTCGGCGTCCTTGGCGTAGATCGAGAAACGATCACGCTTGCTCATGTTGCCGTCGTAGTAGTCCAGCAGGTCGTTGACGTTTTCCGAACCGGCAAAGTTGTTGCGGTTCTGGTTCCAGTGGCCGGCCACCGAGATGAAGTCACCGTTGCTGCCCAGGTCCTGGTAGAGACGGGCGTTGAGCTGGGTCTTGTCGACGCGGCCGTACGGATTGTAGGGAACGCCGTAGTTCTGGTAGCTCGCCGAGATGAACGCCTTGGTGCCAACGCCGGTGAAATCGCCGGTGTCGACCATGCCGAACACGCGGGTGTAGAGGCTGTCCGAGTAGCTGCCCGGCGACAGCACGTCACCGATGGTCATGGTGGTGAACACGCCGAAATCATCGCCCGGGGTACGGGTACGGATGTTGACGGTACCGCCCGAAGCCGACGCGGTCGGGCTGTCGACGTCGGTCACGCCCAGGTTCACGTTCACCGATTCCAGGATCTCGGTGTCGACCTGCTGGTTGGTGTAGAGCGCGTAGTTGCCCGAATCGTTGAGCGGCAGGCCGTCGAGGGTCTGCGACACGCGGTCCGCGCCGAAGCCGCGGATGGTGAAGCCACCACCCATCGAGCCCCAGGGGTCGTTGTTCTGGAAGCTGACGCCCGGCACCAGGTTGATGATGTCGTTGATCGTCTGACCCGGACGCGCGCGCTGGATCTGCTCGGCGGTCAGGACCTGCTTGGCCTTGGGGGTCGCGGGGATCTCGAGACCGGCGACGTCTTCGGCGCGCAGGCCGGTAACGACGATCGCGTCCTCTTCGAAGTCGACCGAACCGGTCGACTGCGCGAAGGCCGGGACGGCCAGGAAAGCAACACCGACGGCAAGCGCGCTCGTCGCGGTGTTGAGAACAGAACTAAACTTCATCAGTGCCCCCTGAAGGTGTCAGACTGGGTAAATTCAACATGCGATGGGATTTGTGAGCCACTGCATGCGCTGCGGTGGCTATGCGCAGTGACATATGACAGCTTTCTGACGGTTGGGAGCCATTTGCTGCTGCAACGGCGCAATTTTGCAACGTGGCGAGCGTTATCATCCAAATGACCAAAACAAGATATTGTTTTTAATAGATTATTTTTTAACGTACATTTTTGCACTGCGGCAAAAATGTCACGAGGCAAGTTCTCTTATCCGCCGTCTGGAGAAAGCGAGAATTGTGAATGACATGTTACAACAACAGTTGAATCGCCCGGGCGTGGCATGAGAGACACATTTGCGATGGAACACGAGACCTTAGCCACACCTCCGCACGCCCATGGGCACCACGGACATTCCCATAGTCACGATCATGGGCATGGGCATGGGCATGGGCACGGCCATCACCACCATCACGGCCCTCCCCCGGGCGGCGCGAACATGGCCTTTGCCATTGCCGTCAGTCTCAACGTGGTGTTCGTGATCGTCGAGGCCATCGCGGGCTTCGTCAGCGGTTCCATCGCGCTTCTCGCCGATGCCGGGCACAACCTGACCGATGTGGTTTCGCTGCTGCTGGCCTGGGCCGCGGCCATCCTCGCCGCCCGCCCTCCCTCCGAGCGCTACACCTACGGCCTCAAGAGTTCGTCCATCCTGGCCTCGATCGCCAACGCGGCACTGCTGTGGGGCACGGTCGGCGCGATCCTGGTCGAGACCCTGCGCCGCCTGTTCGAGCCCGCCCAGGTCGCGGGCACCACGATGATGGTGGTGGCGGCCATCGGCATTGCCATCAACGCGCTCTCCGCGCTGCTCTTCGCCAAGGGCTCGAAGTCGGACCTCAACCTGCGCGCCGCCTTTGTCCATCTCATGGCCGACGCCGCCGTCTCGGCCGGCGTGGTCATCGCGGGCGGCCTCATCTGGGCGACCGGCATCGCCCTTCTCGATCCTATCACCTCGCTTGTCATCACGCTGGTCATCGCCTGGTCGAGCTGGAGCATCCTGCGCGATTCGCTGCGCATGGGTATGCTCGCCGTGCCCGATGGCATCGACATCGCCAGGGTCCGCCGCCTGCTTGAAAGCCAACCGGGTGTCAGCCATGTCCACGACCTTCACGTCTGGCCGATGAGCACCACCGAAACCGCGCTCACCGCTCACCTCGTCAAGCCCGATGGCCCCGCCGACGACGCGTTTCTCGCCGTCCTCGCCGAGCAGCTGGCGCACGACTTCGGCATCGGCCATCCCACGATCCAGATCGAGACCGGGCACGCCGAGAGCTGCGCGCTGGCAAGCCCCGACACGGTCTGACGCAAAGGCGGGCCGCCTCGTCGGCACACGCGGCACCGCGCCCCATCTGGCGCATTGCAGCTCCCACCCGGTTGTGCCGTTCTGGCGCACCGATGCGCGAAGCTGTTCAAGGAGCCGCCCGTCCATGCCGTTGATTTCCGCAAAGTCGTTGCTTGCCAGCTGCGCTCTTCTCGGCCTCGCCGTGCCCAGCGGCGCCAGCCTTGCCGCGACCTCCCCGGACGCGCCCGCCCTGCAGGCCGACATGGCACGTGCCGAACTTCAGCAGCGCTACGACGAGCTCAGGCACGCAATGGAGCAGCGCTCAGCCCCAGGCATCGAGGCCCTGCTTGCCCCCGGCTTCACCAGCACCGAACTCAGCGGACGCACGCTTGATGCCAAGGCCATGATCGCCGAGGTGCAGGATGCCCCCGCCGATCCCAACCGCGACACCCGCACCACGATCAAGGCCCTGACCCTCGATGGCAAGGAAGCGAGGGTGCGCCAGACCATGACCGCCAGCGCACAGGTGCGCGGGCACGCGATGGAGATGATCGCGCTGGCCGAGGACACCTGGATCCACGGCGAAGACGGGTGGAAACTGAAGACCACGACCTCGCAGGAGATGACCGTCACGCAGGACGGCAAGGTGATCCGTCAGGCCCGTCTGGACGATGCCCCCGAGCCGCTTCACGATACGCCGCCTCCCCGCGCGGTGGCCATTGCCGGACCGCAGATGGAAGGGCGCTAAGGCTCAGAAAGAGAGAAATTTGCAAGGGGTCATCACCCCTTGACCCCATACCCGGCCACCTCACCTTTCTCGGTTTGAGGTGGCGCGCGGGACGTAAGCTAGACGGTATTGGGAGCCCGAGGGCGATGGCCCTCGGATCTGCATCTTTTTCCACTCTCCATGAAAAAGGCCCGGAAAGATCCTGTGATCCCCGGGCCTTTTCGAATTTCCGCTCAGGCGGGAGGCGTGCCGGTCAGGCGGCTTCCTCGGCCTTGTCGCCCTTGAGGACGCGGACGGGTTCCTTGCGCCCCGCCACCACGTCACCATCGACGACGACTTCGGCGATGTTCTCTTCGGTCGGCAGGTCGTACATCGTGTCGAGCAGCAGCCCTTCAACGATGGAACGCAGACCACGTGCGCCGGTCTTGCGGTCGATCGCCTTCTGGGCAATCGCCTCGAGCGCCTCGTCGGTGAACGTCAGTTCGACGTCCTCCAGGTCGAAGAGCTTGGCGTACTGCTTGATCAGTGCGTTCTTGGGTTCCTTGAGGATCATCACCAGAGCGGCGATGTCGAGGTCCTCAAGCGTCGCGATGACCGGCAGACGGCCGACGAACTCAGGGATGAGACCGAACTTGAGAAGATCCTCGGGCTCGCTCTTCTGGAGCAGTTCGCCCACGCGGCGCTTGTCGGGATCGGCGACGTGCGCGCCAAAGCCGATCGAGCGCTTCTGGAGGCGATCGCCGATGATCTTTTCGAGCCCCGCGAAGGCGCCACCGCAGATGAACAGGATGTTCGTGGTGTCGACCTGCAGGAATTCCTGCTGCGGGTGCTTGCGCCCGCCCTGCGGCGGGACCGAGGCCGTGGTGCCTTCCATCAGCTTCAGCAGCGCCTGCTGCACGCCTTCGCCCGACACGTCGCGCGTGATCGACGGGTTCTCGGCCTTGCGGCTGATCTTGTCGATCTCGTCGATGTAGACGATGCCGTGCTGCGCCTTCTCGACGTTGTAGTCGGACGCCTGCAGCAGCTTGAGAATGATGTTTTCCACGTCCTCGCCCACGTAACCGGCTTCGGTCAGCGTGGTGGCGTCGGCCATGGTGAAGGGCACGTCGAAGGTCTTGGCCAGCGTCTGGGCGAGAAGGGTCTTGCCCGAGCCGGTCGGCCCGACGAGCAGGATGTTCGACTTCGACAGCTCGACGTCGCCCTGCTTGCCCGCGTGCTTGAGGCGCTTGTAGTGGTTGTGGACAGCCACCGACAGGACGCGCTTGGCGCGCTCCTGGCCGATCACGTAGTCGTTCAGCGTCTCGCAGATTTCGCGGGGGGACGGCACGCCGCCATCCTTCTTGCCCGCGATCCCCGCCTTCGTCTCTTCGCGAATGATGTCGTTGCACAGCTCGACACACTCGTCACAGATGAAGACCGTGGGTCCCGCGATCAGCTTGCGCACTTCGTGCTGCGATTTCCCGCAGAAACTGCAGTACAGGGTGCTTTTCGCGTCAGATCCGCTCAATTTCTTCGCATTCCATCTAAAGGCCCCATCGCGGGCGACTCGCAGAGTCTACCTTGGACGGGGGCGGTTTAGCAATCCTAGGCGGTCAACGTTGACAGGGGGTGAAGGGACCGATCCGCCAATTCCGGTCCCTCCCTGTCCACGCCCGGGAGGCGATCAGCCCTCCGGCTTGTCCGCGTCGGGACGGGTCTCGAAGACCTTGTCGACCAGGCCAAAGGCCAGGGCTTCTTCGGCCTCGAGGAAGGTGTCACGGTCCATCGCCTTCTCGATCTCGTCGAGCGACTTGCCCGTGTACTTCACGTAGAGATCGTTCAGGCGGCGACGCATGCGCAGGATCTCGCGGGCCTGGATCTCGATGTCCGAGGCCATGCCCTGCGCGCCGCCCGAGGGCTGGTGTACCATGATGCGCGCATTGGGAAGCGCGATGCGCATGCCCGGCTCACCGGCTGCGAGCAGGAAGCTGCCCATCGAGGCGGCCTGGCCGATGCACACGGTCGAGATGCGCGGCTTGATGTACTGCATGGTGTCATGGATCGCCATGCCCGCCGTGACGACACCGCCCGGCGAGTTGATGTACATCGAGATGTCCTTCGAGGGATTTTCCGATTCCAGGAACAGCAGCTGCGCGACGATCAGCGAGGCCATGTGGTCTTCGACCTGACCGGTCACGAAGACGATGCGCTCGCGCAGGAGGCGCGAATAGATGTCGAAGCTGCGTTCACCCCGGCTGGTCTGCTCGACGACCATCGGCACGAGCGCGCCGGTCACGGGATCGGTGGTGAATTTTCCTTGAGCGCCTGACGCGCCAAACAGGTCGAGCATGGGATTCCTCATCTGGTTGCCTGCCTTATTTCGCGTGCCCTATCCCGATGTTCAAGGGCATAAACCCATCAATCGGTGTATGGATTGCGACAATTGCTCCACAATTGCCGAAACCGCCCCCGCTCTGTCCCGCACGCGGACGCCTGAAGCCGGGGAAATTGACAGGCCTGCCTGCTCTGCCCACCACATAGACGCAGCCACCGAATCCGCACAGTTTCCGGTCAACGTACAGACCGGGCTGCCGCACATGGCCCGGAGACACGGCATGACGTCGAAATGAAAGCCCGCCCCGCGGCAGGGCGCATCCCCTGGAACGCTCTCATCACGGCGAGCGCCTTTGCCCTCCTGTTTTTCGCGATTACCTGGGTCAGCCTGTACCGAGGCCCCTGGTACGACGAATTCTATACCCAGGCGGTCACCCTGCCCACGCGCAGCTGGAGCGACGCGCTGCGCACGAGCTGGCTGCGCGACAACCATCCCCCCTTCTACTATGCGCTGATGCGCGCGAGCGCCTGGCTGGGACCTGTCCCGCGCCACCGGCTCGTCCATCTTGCCATCCTTGGCGCCGCCGGGCTTGCCGGGTGGACCCTTGTCCAGCGCGATCCGCAGTTGCGCGCCAGCGCCCTTGCCGCCTTGCTCGTGCTGCTCGGTGCGCGCGCGACAATCCACACGGCGAGCGAGCTGCGCTCCTATTTCCTGTCGCTGTGCCTGGGCGCGGTCCTGGCGCTTTGCCTCGTGCGCAGCTGGACCGCTCCCAAGGACCGCGACCGGGCTGCCCTTGTCACCGGTTTCGCCGCGACCTTCCTCGCCTTCAATACGCATATCGTGACGACGCTGCTGTGCGGCGCGCTCTACGTGCCCTTCGTGGGCGCGGCGCTGGCGGCGCGCGATGGCCCGCGCCTGCGCGCGCTCCTGCCCCCGCCGCTGATCGCGGGCACGGTCTTTCTGGGGATCACCGCCATCCAGGCGCGCTACTGGGGGGCCAACACGGCTCATTTCTGGATCGAGGGAGGACTGGGCCCACTGCTGGACACGCTGCGCTATGCCCTGCAGCGCACGCTTGAGGCCAATCTGCTGCTGCTTGCCGCCGCTACGGGGGGCGGGCTCCTCCTCTTCAGCGATATCTGGAGGACGCGCCGCCTTGCAGCCCTCACGGCGGCAACCCTGCTGCTGGGTGCGGGACTGGCACTTGGGCTCTTGGTGCTGAGCGCGCTCCACCTTGGTCTGCGACCGATCCTGATCGAAAAGTATCTGGCCCCCGCCGTCGGCGTTCTGGCCGTTCTCCTGGGTCTGTGCACCGCGCGTCTGGTGCGCGCCTGGCCCACCCATCTTGCCAGTCTGCTGTTCCTGGCCGCGCTGGTGGTGGGCGGCCTCGGACTACGCCACAACGCCCTGTGGGCGGCCGAGCGCGAGAGCTGGTACGGGACCGGCCGGATCATCGCGCGCGTGCAGGCGGCCTGCCCTACAACCCGGGTCTTCATCGATCCCTACTGGAACGCCGATCTCATTGCGATGCCCCCGGCCGACAACGCCCGCGTCATGCCCTTCGCCTATCGGGAGGTCGCCCGGCGCCTGGGCTTCACGCTCGCCCCGCAAGGCTCCCACACCCTTTCGCGCGACTGCCCCAACCTGTTCTGGGCCGAACACGACCCGGACAGCCATTTCACCGCCGCCCGAATCCGGGCCCACCTGAGCGGCAAGGGCTTCGCGCTCGACACACTCACGCTGACGCGCGTCGGCTACGGCTGGATCGCCAGCGACGGTCCCCTCGGGCACATCGCCAACTAAGCCTGCAGCCCGGACGCAAGAAGGCCCGGCATGACGACCATGCCGGGCCTTCGTGAGCCGATCGAACGCGGGGCCAGGCCCGCGAACGCGATCAGTCTTCCTTGGCAGCCTCGTCCTTGGCAGCGGCCTTCTTGGCCGGAGCCTTCTTGGCGGGCGCCTTCTTGGCGGCGGGCTTGGCTTCGCCGTCCTCGGTCTTCTTGGCAGCGGCCTTCTTGGCCGGAGCCTTCTTGGCCGGGGCCTTCTTCTCGGCCGGCTCGTCACCGGCTTCGGCGTCGTCCGCCTTCTTGGCCGCAGCCTTCTTGGCCGGCGCCTTCTTGGCGGGCTTGGCTTCGGCCTTTTCGGCTTCGCCTTCCTCGGCCTCGATCGCGGCCTGGAGTTCCTCGCGGGTCACTTCACGCTCGGTCACTTCCGACTTCTCGATGAGGAAGTCGACGACCTTGTCCTCATAGAGCGGCGCGCGCAGCTGAGCGGCCATCATGGGGTCCTGCTGGACATATTCCATGAAGCGCTGGCGGTCTTCCGGGCGGTACTGCTGGGCAGCCTGCGAGACCAGCATCGACATTTCCTGCTGGCTCACTTCGACGCCGTTGGCCTGGCCGATTTCCGACAGGAGCAGGCCAAGACGCACGCGGCGCTCGGCGATCTTGCGGTAATCGTCCTTCTCGTCCTCGATCTCCTTGAGCGCGGCTTCGGGATCTTCCTCGTTCGAGGCTTCCTGGACGAGCTGCTGCCAGATCTGGTTGAACTCGGCTTCGACCATCGAGGGCGGCACGTCGAAATCGTGACCGGCGGCAAGCTGGTCAAGCAGCTGGCGCTTCATTGCGGTGCGGGTGAGACCGGCGGTCTCCTGCTCGAGCTGGCCCTTGATGAGGCCCTGGAGCTGCTCGAGGCTTTCGAGGCCGAGCTGCTTGGCGAACTCGTCGTCGACGGTGCTCTCGACCGGCGCCTTGATCTCGTGGGCGACGATGTCGAAGGTGGTTTCCTTGCCGGCGAGGTGCGCGGCCTGGTAGTCCTCGGGGAAGGTCACGGTGATGACGCGCTCGTCACCCGCCTTGATGCCCTTGAGCTGCTCTTCGAAGCCCGGGATCAGCATGCCCGAACCGATCGTGATCGGCTGCTTTTCGGCCGCGCCGCCTTCGAAGGGCTCGCCGTCGAGCTTGCCGGTGAAGTCGCAGATGACCTGGTCGCCGTCCTCGGCTGCACCGTCCTTGGTTTCGAAGCGCTGCTGCTGGCTGGCGATCTTCTCGACCTGCTCGGTGACGGCGTCGTCGGCGACGGGAACGGTCAGCTTTTCCAGCTTGAGACCTTCGATCGAGGGGGTCTCGATCTCGGGGAGGATTTCCAGCGCAACGCTCAGTTCCGCGTCCTTGCCCTGCTCGTAGCCTTCGCCGAGCGAGACGTCGGGGTTCATCGCGGGACGCAGCGCGTTGTCGGCGACCAGCTTGTCCATCGCTTCGCGGATGACGTTGTTCAGCATGTCCTGGTGGATCGCGTCACCGTGCATCTTGCGCACGAGGTTGGCGGGAACCTTGCCGGGACGGAAACCGGGCATGCGGACCTGCGGAGCGATCTTCTTGATCTCGCCCTCGATGCGGTCGGTGATGGTGGTGGCCGGGATGGTCACCGTGTAGGCGCGCTTCAGGCCCTCGTTGGTGGTTTCGACGATCTGCATCTCAATGCCTTCCTGTGCAATCCGTGGAGCCGTGCACGGCCAAATGCCGGGCGCGACCGATTCGCATGCCACATCCGGCCATGCGCGACGGACTGGTGCGGGCGAAGGGACTCGAACCCCCACATCTTGCGATACCAGAACCTAAATCTGGCGCGTCTACCAGTTCCGCCACGCCCGCATTCGGATGAAGCCTAAAACTCAAGGGACGTGCCCTTATAAGGCCACGGGCAAAAGGGCAAGCTCCGCGAGTCGCATTGCCCTTCGCGCACGTCCCGCAGCCGAGGCCCTTGCAGGCCAAATCCGCCCTCCCCACTTCGAGGAGACAAGCCTCGCCGTGCCTGGCGAGGCCAACGCGAGGAGGTCCCGATGGCAACCCGTCCCGACGATACGCCCGGCCAGACACCGCCCGAAACCCCGCCCGTGCCCAGCGACCCGGGCCCTGCGCCTGTACCCGACGAGGCCCCCTTCCCCGGGCCCGACACCGATGCCCCCGATACGGGGCCAGCCGAATTGCCGGGCCTTTAGAGCCTCGTTTACGACCCGGCCATGAGGAGGCTCAGCCAGCCGCGAAAGCCAGTTGACCGGGCCGACAGGGAGTGCCCGGGCGCGCCGGAAACGGGGGCTTCCACGGCCGTACAGGCAAGGCAGTAGGCCTGGATGCCGCTGGTCCCGGCCAGCGCCTCGAGTGCACGGCCCGCCTGCTCCAGACGCCGCGCATGGCCCCGCGCGGCCAGCGCGGCGTAGTCCGAGATCGCCGCCTCTTCGCCCGAGGGACGGGCAAGGACCTGCGCCAGGAGCGAGTCGAAGGGATCGGCAGGCTCGGCCAGGTACTGCGCGTGCCAGGGCTTGTTGCCCACACCGCCCTTCTTCGCGGCATAGGCCAGCGCGGCATCGAGGCCACCCATCTCATCGACCAGACCACGTTCCATCGCCTCGCGCCCCGACCAGACGCGGCCCTGCCCCACAGCGTCGACCGCTTCGGGGGACATGTCGCGGGCCTTGCCAGCCACACTCAGGAACTTGGCATAGGTCGATTCGACCGAGCCCTGCAAAAGCGCGTCCACTTCGGGGGAGAAACCGCCCAGGATGTCCGGCTCGCCCGACAGCGGCGTAGTCTTCACCCCGTCCGATGTGATGCCCAGGTCCGCCAGCGTCTTTTCAAAGCTGGTGACGACCGCGAAGACCCCGATCGAGCCTGTCAGCGTGTCGGGCTCGGCAAAGATCCTCTCGCCCGCTGTCGAGACCCAGTATCCCCCGCTCGCCGCCAGGTTGCCCATCGAGATGACCACCGGGATCTTCTTGTCGCGGTAGCGCAGAATCGCCCGGCGGATGCGCTCGGAGGCCATCGCCGAGCCGCCCGGGGAATCGACCCGCACCACCAGCGCCTTGAAGCCCTTGTCGAGATTGTCGTCGAGCAGGCGCGCAATGCGATCGCCCCCGGCGCTTCCCGGCCCCGCATCGCCATCGACGATGGTGCCCGCCACCGTGACGACGCCAATCGTCTCCCCCTTGGTGGGAGCAGGATTGGCGGTGAGCCAGGTCGCCAGCGCGGTGTGGCGATAGCGCGCAGCATGATCGCTCGTGTCCTTGCCCTTCGCCTCGCCCACGATCTTCGCGACGCGCTGCTCGAATTCGGTCTTGTCTCCGATCCGGTCGACAAGCCCGGCCGCCTTCGAGGCGTCGGCCAGATCGCCCTTGCCCGCCGCAATCCAGGCCGCCGGGTCCTGCGTCATCTGCGCGACGCTCGCCTTGGGACGCGCCTTGGCGAGATCGGCCTTCCAGCCCTCCCACAGCGCGCTATAGATGTCCTCGTAGTTGGCCCTGGCCGCGTCCGACATGTCGGCGCGAAGGTAGGGCTCGACCGCGCTCTTGTAGGTGCCCACCCGGTAGACATGGGCATTGACCCCGAAGCGGTCGAACAGGTTCTTGTAGAACAGGTGGTTGCCCCCCGGCCCCGAAACAAAGGCCGCGCCCATCGGATCGACCCAGACCTCGCTCGCGTGCGCGGCCAGCAGCACCCCGTCATCGGCGTAGGCGTTGGCGAAGGTGAGCACCGGCTTCTTCGCCGCGCGCACCTTGTCGATGGCGGCAGCCACCGCGCGTTCGTGGACCTGCCCACCGCCCAGAAAACGCGACAGGTCGAGCACGACCGCGGTGATGCGTTCATCCTTTGCTGCGCTCTCCAGCGCGCGCACGACGTCGCGCACCGGGTATTCGCCCACCGGCGCCTGCTGCGCGAGCAGCAGCTGGAAGGGGTCGGGCGTGCTCTTTTCCTCGACCAGGACGCCGTCGAGCTGGAGCAGCAGCGCGCCGCCCTCCACCTTTGCCGGGCTCGGGCGCAGGCTCAGCGCGGCAAACAGCACCGTAAAAAAGCCGATCAGCAAAAGGAGGACGAGCGCGTCCTTGATGCCGACCAGCAACTTCCACACCTTGGAGGCGAATTGCATTGGAACTCCCGGATAAAATCGGCCGAACCTAGCGCCCTGCCCGCAGCTGGGAAAGGGCCTCATCGCCCGGTGTCCGACACACACCGACCAGCGTCGTGCGAATGGGGCTTGAGTGGGACCGGGAGCGGGCCTAAGGCCCTGTCTTCGATGACAGCTCCAGAATATACCTATCCCGAAGGCCGTGCGGCATTCCCGCACGAGGGCCTTGTCGGTATCGCCGGCCTTGCGCCCCACGAGATCTGGTTCCTCCTCGACGAGGCGGAACAATGGGTCGAACTCAACCGGGGAGCGCAAAAGCGCCGCGACGTCCTGTCCGGGCTGACCATCATCAACGCCTTCTTCGAGAACTCGACGCGCACGCTGCTCAGCTTCGAGATCGCGGGCAAGCGCCTGGGCGCCGACGTCGTCAACATGGCCGTCGCCACCTCCAGCGTGAAGAAGGGCGAGACCCTCATCGACACCGCCATGACGCTCAACGCCATGCGCGCCGATGCCATCGTCATCCGCCACTCCAGTTCGGGCGCGGTGCAGCTCATCGCCGACAAGGTCGACTGCCCGGTCCTCAACGCGGGCGACGGGCAGCACGAGCACCCGACCCAGGCGCTGCTCGATGCGCTCACCATCCGCCACGCCAAGCGCGCCTTCAACGGCCTTCGCGTGACGATCTGCGGCGACATCCTGCACAGCCGCGTCGCACGCTCGAACATCCTGTGCCTGACCTCGCTGGGCGCGGACGTACGCGTCTGCGCTCCGCCCGCGCTCATGCCCGCCGACATCGAGCGCATGAACGTCAAGGTCTTCCACGATTTCGACGCCGCGCTGGCCGGTTCGGACGTGGTCATGATGCTGCGCCTGCAAATGGAGCGCATGGAGGGCCAGTTCATCCCCTCGCCGCGCGAATACCGCCACCTCTATGGCCTCTCGCAGGAGCGCCTCAAGCTGGCCGAGCCCGACGCGCTGGTCATGCACCCCGGCCCCATGAACCGGGGCATCGAGATCGAAAGCAACGTTGCCGACATGATCGACCGCTCGCAGATCACCACCCAGGTCGAGATGGGCGTTGCCATGCGCATGGCCTGCCTCGAAGTGCTCACCCGCAAGGGCCGCAAGATGGAGGGTTGGGCATGAGCCAGCACGCACCGCTGACGATCCGCAACGGGCGCATCCTCCACGCCGACGGCACCATTGCCGAGGGCACCCTGCGCGCCGAGGGCGGCTTCATCACCGAGATGGGCCCGGACGTCACCGCGCGCGAGGGCGACACCGTCCACGACGCGCGCGGGCGCCTCGTCACCCCCGGCCTTGTCGATCTGGGTGTCTTTGCCATCGACAAGCCCGCTTTCCATTTCGGCGGTATCACCCGCGCCGCGCTGATGCCCGACCAGCCGACCCCGCTCGACATTCCCTCGCGCGTGCGTTTCGCCGCGCTGTCGGGGAAGCCTGACTTCTGGGTCCACCCGCTGGGCGGCGCGACGCGTGAACTGAAAGGCGAATCGCTCGCCGAGATCGCACTCATGCGCGAAGCTGGCGCCAAAGCCGTGGCGACCGGCCGCCGCTGGATCGGCGATTCGGGCACGATGCTGCGTCTCCTGCAGTACTGCTCGATGTTGGGCATGACCGTGATCGCCCACGCCGAGGACGCCGGCATTACCGGCAAGGCCGTGGCGACCGCGGGCGAGATCGCCACGCGCCTTGGCCTGCCCAGCGCGCCGGCCGAAGCCGAAGCCATCGCCATCGCACGCGACGTCGCCCTGGCCGAGCTGGCGGGCGCGGCCATCCACTTCCGCAACGTGACCACGCGCGCCGGACTCGACCTCGTGCGTGCGGCCAAGGCCCGCGGCCTCAAGGTTACCGCGGGTGTGTCGCCCGGCTACTTCATGCTCTCGGACCTGGCCGTCGCGCAGTTCCGCACCTTCGCCCACCTCTCGCCCCCGCTGCGCTGCGAGGAGGACCGCAAGGCCGTGATTACGGCCATCGGCGATGGCACCATCGATGTCATCGCCTCGGGCCACGATCCGCGCGGCTCGGAAGACAAGCGCCTGCCCTTCGCCGATTCCGCGCCCGGTACCGCCGGGGCCGAAACGCTGCTCCCGCTCACCATGAACCTGGTGCGCGACGGCGTGATCGACATGGCCCGCGCCTTCGATCTCCTCGCCGCGACCCCAGCAAGGCTCCTGGGCGTTCCTGCCGGACGCCTCGAAGTGGGCGCCGAGGCCGACATCGCGGTGATCGACCCCGACCGCCCCTGGATCGTCGATTCGGACAAGATGGCCGCGACGGCGGGCAACACCCCCTTCGACAAGCAGCCCGTCCAGGGCCGCGTGCTCGCGCTGTTCAAGGGCGGCATGACGCTCAAGACCAAGGCGGCCTGAGCCCCCTCTTCACGTGGCCGAACAGGCACGAAAACAGAAAGATAGATCCGAGGGCCATCGCCCTCGGGCTCCCCGAATTGTCGACCTCACCTTCCCCGGGCCAGGATGGCCCAGAAAGGTGAGGTCGCCGATTCCGGGGTCAAGGGGCGATGGCCCCTTGAAATTCCGGCCCGCTTCACCAGCCCAAAAAAGAGGCCACCGTCCCCGGGGGGACGATGGCCTTCAGGTTCACATGGAACTGCTAGAAACGGGTCAGCGGCGCGCGTGGCGCGGACCGCTTGAATTGCGAGCAAGGAGCGCACCGGGTAGCGGGCGCGTCTCGGCGTAGGCGAAGCAGCCACCGCCGCGGTTCTTCACCGCCGCGCACATCGACTTGGCCGCGCGCCCATCGAAACCTTCGGCGGCCACGCGGAAGTAGCGACGCCCGGCGACTTCGGCCTCGGTGATGCGCATGGTGTGGTTCTTGAGACGCGGATCGCGCGCCACGAAGATGCCCCAGGCGCGCTCGGCGCCTTCCATCGTGCGAAACGAGCCAAGCTGAACGAGATGCGTGCCATCGTCCGCCGCCTTTTGCGCCGACGCGGTGCGGACCGGAGCAGCGATCTTCGCCGGAGCCTTGGCCAGAGCCGAACGGCCCATGCGCACTTCGGGAAGGCGCTGGACGACAGGCGTCGACACGAAGCGGACCGAACCGGCGGTCTCGGGCGCCACGGCAAGGACGGCCTCGGGCTTGGGCGCCGGAATGGATTCGATGTCAGCCTTGGCTGGACCGCGCAGGGTCGAAGCCATCGGCGCGGCAGCCGCGAGAGCCGGAAGCTCGGCCTCTGCCTTGACCGGCGCATCCTGCATCGCCAGCGACTGCGGCACCGCGTCGGCCTTGGCGAGAGCCGCACCGTCGGGGCGGCCGTTCAGGGCAAGCGCCACCGGCTGGCCGGGATCACGCACATCGAGCGGCGTCCCCAGCAGCCCTGCAATCCGCAGGCCACTGTCGGCATCGCGCGCGCTGCGGGCCCATTCGCCCAGACGCGCATCGAGCTGGTCGCCCGGAACGTCCTGCGAGGCGATAATGCGGGCCTGCGCCCACTGGCCGCTCAGGGCATAGGAATAGGCAAGGTTCTGGCGCGACTTGGGGGTGTTCTCCCCGCCGCGCACGACATCGGTGAGAATGGCGACGCCCTGGCTCGGACGCCCTGCCAGCGCGACGGCCAGACCAAGATCGCTCGCCGGGATGCGGTCACGCCACTGCGCCAAGACGCGCAGCGCATCCGCATTGTGTCCGGCGCCGATGCTGGAGAGGACGAGGCCGAGCGCGGTGCGCGGGTCCTCATCGCCCAGCGCGAGCGCGTCGCGGAACGTCGTCTCGGCCGACTGGAAGCGCCCAGCGGCCAGATAAGTATGCGCGAGGTCGCTGCGGCGCGAGGCCGATTCGAACGACCGCTCGACCCGCTTCTCGGCCTTGAGGATGTCCTTGGAGACCTCTGCGGCGTAAGCCTCGCTCGACACGGCTTCCGCCTCGCTGCGCGCGAGCGCGGCGTGGCTGACGAACCCGCCCAGGAGGGACGCGGCAAGCGCGGAACAGACGGCAAGACCAGCCTGGCGCGGGGAAAGGTTCACTCGGGACATCCGGCAGCTCCTCGTCGATGGGCGCGGGTGCGAGGGCTCTTACGAGCCCGCGACGCGGCGACCGAAACCGCCAACCGGGCGGGCCATGCCCTGTGCCGGAGCGCTCTGGCCGGGCGCGGCGAAGACGGTGCGGCGGAAGTTCTTTTCCAGGCGGTCGGCGATGTAGTTCCACAGCGCGCCCACTTCCTGCGAGGAGCGACCGTTGGGGTCCACTTCCATGACCGTACGCCCGTCGATCATCGAGGCCGCAAAATCGGTGCGCTGGTGCAGCGTGACCGGGGCCACCGTACCGTGCTGCGAGAGCGCGACTGCGGCTTCGGCGGTGATACGCGCCTTGGGGGTTGCCGCGTTGACCACGAACATCAGCGGCTTGCCGGCACGTTCGCACAGATCGACAGTCGCGCCCACGGCGCGCAGGTCGTGCGGGCTCGGGCGGGTCGGAACGACGATCAGCTCGGCCACCGAGATGACGCTCTGGATCGCCATGGTAATGGCCGGCGGGGTGTCGATCACCGCGAGCTTGAAGCCCTGCTGGCGAAGCACCTGGAGATCGTTGGCAAGGCGCGCAACGGTGGTCTGCGCAAAGGCGGGCAGCTCGGCCTCGCGCTCGTTCCACCAGTCGGCGAGCGAGCCCTGCGGGTCGATGTCGATCAAAACGACCGGTCCTGCGCCGGCACGCTGCGCCTGAACGGCAAGGTGACCGGACAGAGTCGTCTTGCCCGATCCGCCCTTCTGTGAAGCCAGTGCCAGTACTCGCAAAGTCGGTCCCCCACGAAAACCCCGAAGCGGGGTCTGAAGAATGTCGGGAACTGGAATCGCAGACCGTTCCTAATTTACCGTTAATCAGCGTAAATTTTGCACACCCGGCCTGTGCAGCCCGGCTTTTTCGCGGCTTTTGCCGGGGACTTTTCCCCTAACTCGGCCTTTACCGGCACCATGCAGATTGCGGGCAGGCACCTGCGACTCCGCAGGCGAGGACAAAAGTCGCGCGCCCTCCTATGCTTGCGCCATGAGATTCGCGAAGGGACCTGCCTTGATCCACCGCCGCCGCCCCCACCTGCCGCTTCGTCGCGCGCTCACGGGGGGATTCGCCGCACTGGCGCTGCTCGCCGTGTCCCCGCCCGCACACGCGGCGCAGGACACAGGCGCTGCGGCGCGCGCAGACGTCAAGGCGGGCGTCGATGCCTGGTCGGCCGGAAACTACGCCGAGGCTGTCGTCCTATGGCAGCCTCTTGCCGCGAAGGACGATCCCGACGCCCTGTTCAACCTTGCCCAAGCCTACAAACTGGGACGCGGCGTCCCCGAGGATCTTGACCAGGCGCGCAGCCTCTACGGGCGTGCCGCCGCGCTCGGCCACGTCCAGGCCGCCGACATCTATGGCCTGCTGCTCTTCCAGGAGGGCGAACGCGAGGCGGCCCTGCCCTACATCGAGGCCTCCGCCAGGCGCGGCGATCCGCGCGCCCAGTACGTCCTTGGCATTGCCCACTTCAACGGCGACTTCGTGCCCAAGGACTGGGTCGAGGCCTATGCCCTGCTGACACTGGCCCGCCAGGACGGGCTCCCGCAGGCCGGCAAGGCCCTCGCGCAGATGGACGGCTACATTCCGCTCGAACAGCGCCAGCAAGGCATCGTGCGCGCGGGCCAACTCGCGCAGGAGAGCCGGGCCGAGCGCACACGCCAGGCCGCCACGAACGAACTTGCAGGCCCTTCGCAGGAGACCGCTCCGGGGGCGAAAACGGCATCCCGCGAGGCCGATCCTCTCACGCAAGCTGCGGCGCGTGCCCGCAGTGCAAGCGCCGCCGAGGCAGGCGCCGACTACGCCCGCCCGGCCGCCGGGAACACGCCCCCTGCACCTGCAACCAGCGCATGGCCCGCGCCCGGCGTCGCGTTCGCGCCCAGCAGCGACACAGCAACGCCTGCCTCACAGGCGCGACCACCGGTTGCCACGACCGCCCTCACCTCCAAGACATCGGCCACACCGGACATGACAGGCCCCTGGGAACTGCAACTCGGCGCCTTCGGAGTCGAGGGCAATGCCCAGAAGCTCTGGAGCAAGGTGCGCACCCGCCCCGAGATCCAGGGTACCGCCAGGCGCACCGAACCGGCCGGACGGCTGACCGTACTCTTCGCCAGTGGCTATCCCTCGCGCAGCGCAGCGAGCTCGGCCTGCGCCAAGCTCAAGGCGGGCGGGTACGACTGCCTCGTGACCCGGAACTGACCCCATCGCGGACAGCCCCAGCCCCAGCGCCCCCTCACCCGAGGAGGTCGCCGCCGGAGCGCGGCTCCTCTCGCTCGACCTGCTGCGCGGCGTCGCGGTGCTGGGCATCCTTGCCATCAACATCGCCGGGTTTGCAGGTCCACTTGCCGGGACAATCAGCCCGGCACTGACCCGCGCCCATACCCTCGTCACCTCTTCCTGGGACAACGCCGCCTTCGCGGTCTCGCTCGTCCTTTTCGAGGGCAAGATGCGCGCGCTCTTCTCGCTGCTCTTTGGCGCGGGCGTGATGCTGTTCTGGCAAAGTGCGGAGCGGCGCGGGGCGGACGGCGATGTCCTGCAGGTGCGACGCCTCGCCTGGCTGCTGGGCTTCGGCTTCCTCCACTATGTTCTCTTGTGGTGGGGCGATATCCTCTTTGTCTACGCGCTGTGCGGCCTCGCCGCCCTGATGCTTCGCCCGTTGCCCACGCGTACGCTGGTGATCGTGGCGCTCGCGCTCTTCTATGGCTGGCACTTGTGGGGACTGTTCGAACTGGCCCCGCTCGTGCGCGCCGAGACGGCCCTTCGCGAGGGTCATGCCAGCGCGGCGCAGGCCAAGAGCGTCGCCGCCTGGTTCGAGGCGGTGCGCGCCGGGATCACCGAGGATCTTGCCGAGGCGCGTTACCCCTACCTCGAGCTTGCCTTGACCAAGCTGCGCGAGCGTCCGTTCTGGCAGGTCAGCATGACCTGGAACATCTTTTCCGAGACGCTTCCGCTCATGTTGCTGGGCATGGTGCTGGTGCGCAGCGGCTTCTTCGATCCGGCAAAGGCGGTCAAGCTGCGGCTCTACGCAGGTCTTGCCTGCGGCCTGAGCGGCCTTGCCTTCAGCGCCACGTTCACGGCCTGGGCCCTGGCCCACGACTTCCCGCCGGTCGCAATGGAGGCAGCCCTGTCCTGGGGCCTCGCGCTCCCCCACCTCCTCACCGCGATGGGCTACGCCGCGCTGCTGGTCCATGCCACGCCCCGCCTTGCGCCCACGCGTCTCGGGCAACGCCTGATCGCGACGGGGCGCATGGCCTTCAGCAACTACATCGCCACCAGCCTTGTCATGACCGCGATCTTCTATGGCTGGGGGCTGGGCCTGTTCGCCCGTTTCGGGCCCGCCGCGCAAGTGCCCTTCGTGCTTCTGGGCTGGGCGCTCATGCTGGGGCTGAGCGCGCCATTCCTCACGCGATTCCGGCGCGGTCCGCTGGAGTGGCTGTGGCGTTCACTGGTCGAAAAACGCTGGCTCCATAACGGCTTCTAAGAATCGTTAGCAATACTATTGCGATCCATTCTCACATGCGTATAGTGGACCTCAACGAGGATTCGCTCATGTACGTATGTATCTGTAATGCCATCCGCGAGAAGGACCTGCGCTGCGCCGCCCGGCGTATGAACGGCGATGCCGAAGCCGTCTACGCCGCCATGGGCCGCAAGCCCCAATGCGGACAATGTCTCGACGAGGCCGAAGAGATCATCGCCGAGGAAGTGGAAGCCGCCAGCTACCCCGCGGCCGCCTGAAGTCTCTCCTATTCTGCTGAGAGACTGGCAAAAAGCCTGCCCGCGTCTCGGGACAGGCGGGTAAAAATCGATTGCCTTGCCTTGCCCATACGCTTTTGGGCGATCATACTCGTGCGCAAATTCCCAGCAGGAGATGCGCCATGAAGGGCGACGCACAGGTCATCGACTACCTGAACAAGGCCTTGTTCAACGAACTTACCGCGATCAACCAGTACTGGCTGCACTACCGCATGCTCGACAACTGGGGGATCAAGAAGCTCGCCGACTACGAGCGCCACGAGTCCATCGACGAGATGAAGCACGCCGACATCCTGGCGGACCGGATCCTCTTCCTCGACGGCCTCCCCAACTTCCAGGCGCTCGGCAAGCTGCGCGTCGGCGAAGACGTGGAAGACATCCTCAAGTGCGACCTCGCGCTCGAGCATGACGCCATCCCGCTCCTCAAGGAAGCGATTGCCCACTGCGAAGCCGTACGCGACTATGTCAGCCGCGAAATCTTCGAGCGCATCCTCGAGAGCGAGGAAGAGCACGTCGACTACCTCGAAAAGCAGTTCGACATGATCGCGCGCATGGGCCTGCAGAACTACTGCCAGCTTCAGAGCGAGGCGGCCCAGGCCTGAGCCGACACGAACCGGACGCACCGCGCGCGATGATAGACTTCTGCAAAGGCCTGGATCTGGCCCTTCCGCTGATCCAGGCCCCGATGGCGGGCACCTCGACGCCCGCCCTGGCCGCGCAAGTCTGCCGCGCCGGTGCGCTCGGCTCGCTCGCCATCGGCCACCTCGATCCGGCCGGAGCCGCCGCGGCGCTGGCGGACCTTGCCAGCCGCACCGACCAGCCCTTCAACGTCAACCTCTTTGCCCACGCGCCTGCGGCCGTCGACCTTGCCCGCGAGGCTGCCTGGCTTGACGCCCTGCGCCCGCGCTTTGCCGCCTTCGGCGCCACACCGCCCGCAGCGCTCTCCACCATCTACGACAGCTTCACCGGCAACGCGGCCATGCTCAGCGTCGTTCTGGCTGCCGCCCCGCGCGTCGTCAGCTTCCATTTCGGCCTGCCCGAAGCGCCCGCGATTGCCGCACTGAAAGCCGCAGGCGCGCGGCTGCTCGCCAGCGTGACCTCGCGCGCCGAGGCCGAAGCGGCACGCCGGGCCGGGATCGACATGGTGATCGCGCAAGGCTGGGAAGCGGGCGGCCATCGCGGCGTATTCGATCCCGAGGCGCAGGACGCGCAGCTCTCCACCGCGCAGCTCCTTGCCGATCTTGTCGCCTGGGGCGAACTGCCCGTCGTCGCGGCGGGCGGCATCATGGACGGGCGCGGCATCGCCGACGCGCTCCAGGCCGGGGCCACCGCCGTCCAGATGGGCACCGCTTTCCTCGCCTGCCCCGAAAGCGCCAGCGACGGGGCCTACCGCGCGCGCCTTGCCTCCGATGCGGCGTATCACACGGTGATGACCCACCTCATCTCGGGCCGGCCCGCGCGCTGCCTTGCCAACGACTTCACCGCTCTGGCGGACATTCCCGGCCTGCCCGACGTGCCTGCCTATCCGCGCGCCTACGATGCCGGAAAGGCGCTCAACGCCGCCGCCAAAGCCGTCGGGGAGACCGGCTACGGCGCGCAGTGGGCAGGAACCGGCGCGCCCCGCCTGCGCCCTATGGGCGCGGCCGATCTCGTCCGCACCCTGGGCGCCGAACTCGCCGCTATTCAGCGCCAGGCGTAGGCGTCTGTGCCGCAGTAGTATCGGTGCGGTAGCGGTCGAACCAGTCGAGAATGGCCGAGGCCTTGGCCGCCGACTGCGAGGGCCGCGCCGCGATGCCGCCATGGCTGGCGCCGGGCACTTTCACCAGCGCGGTCGGCACGCCCCGGATCTTGAGCGCAGTATAATACTGCTCCGATTCGCTGACCGGCGTACGGTAGTCCTCCGCGCCGACCACCACGAGCGTGGGCGTGGTCACGTTGCCCACCAGGCTGAGCGGTGAGCGCTTCCAGTAGACCATCGGCTCTTCCCAGACCGGCTTGTCGAACCAATGATCGTGGTAGACCGGCGCCCCGTCCGAGGTCAGTGTGAAGCTGCCCCAGTCGATCACCGGCTTCTGCGAGACCGCGGCCTTGAAGCGGTCGGTCTTGCCCACGATCCAGGCGGTCAGCACGCCCCCGCCCGAGCCGCCGGTGACGAAAAGGTTGTCAGGATCCGCCACGCCGTCCGCAATCGCGGCGTCGACCGCGGCCATCAGGTCCTCGTAGTCGGGCCCCGGGTAGTTGCGGTCAATCAGCCGGGCAAACTCCTCCCCGTAAGACGTCGAGCCGCGCGGGTTGGTGTAGAGGACCGCATAGCCGTGCGCTGCGTAAAGCTGGTCGTCGGTCGAGAAGGTCCCGCTGTAGGCCGCCATCGGGCCGCCGTGGATTTCCAGGATCAGCGGCGCCTTCTCACCCGGCTGGAGCCCTGGCGGCGTGACCAGCCAGGCATCGACGGGCCGTCCGTCGGGCGCGGTCACGGCCAGCTTGCGCACCGGCGCCATCGCCTTGTGGTCGATCCACGAACCGTTGAGGTCAGTGAGACGCTCACCCTTCCCGCCCCCGTCGCTGACCCACAGATCCGCCGGGCGGTCAGTGCCATTCGCGGTATAGGCGATGCGCCCGCCTTTCGAGACCGAGAAGCTGCCGCCCGTGTAGGGCCGGTCGAAATGCCCGCCCTGCGTCAGCCCTTCGACCAGCACCTTGAGCGATCCATCGAGGCCCAGCTTGCCGACCTTGCGCACGCCCTTCTCATCATAGAGCACGTAGAGCGTCGAATTGCCCACCCAGATTGCATCATCGATGCTGAGATCATGGCCTGCCGTCAGCGAACGCTTGGCGCTGCCATCGGCGTTCATCACGTAAAGCTCGGTGTTGGTGTAGGAGTGGAGCGCGTCGTCGAAGCCAAAGTAGGCAATGCGCTTACCATCGGGCGATACCAGCGGGCCTGCGTCGGGACCGAACCGGCTCGTCATCGCACTCACGACGCCGCTCGCCAAATCGACGGCGTAGATCTCGCGGTCGGAGGGCTTCACGTCCCAGTCGGGCTTGCGGTTGCCGGTAAAGAAGATGCGCGTGCCATCCCCGCTCCAGGCAAGCGCGCCCTCATCTGCAAAGTTGCCGAAGGTCAGCTGGCGCGGCGCGCCGCCGGTTGCAGGAACCACGAAGACATGCGCCGTGCCCGGCTTGACGTAGCCCCCGCCATCGCTGCGGTAGGTAACCTTGTCGATGACTTCGAGCGGCTCGGCCCACTGCGCCCCTTCGGGCTTGCCCGAGGGCGCAGAGCCCAGCGAAAGTCCCTCGCCCGGAACCCGCGTCGCATAGGCGATCTGCGAGCCATCGGGTGACCAGGCGAGGCTGCCCGGACTGTCGGGCAGGCCCGTCACCGCCACATCCGCGCCGCCTTCCATCCAGAGCACGTGCAACTGCGGAGCGCCCTCGCCATCGCTGGAGATATAGGCCAGGCGCGCGCCATCGGGCGACCAGCGCGGCGCGAAGTGCGCGCCCTTGCCCGCAACCAGCGGGCGCTGCGCCCCGCTCGCCACATCGACCAGCCAGAGCGAGGGCACGGCGCGGTCGGTCATGATGTCCGCGGCCTGGCGCACGTAGGCCACCTGCTTGCCATCGGGCGAGATCTGCGGATCGGTCACGCCCTGGAGGCGAAACAGGTCGCTGGGCACGAAGCCACGTTCGGGCCCGGCCTGAACGGCGCTAGCCGTCGCGGGAGCCTCCTGCGCCAGGGCACTTTGCGCGCACGGCACGCTCAGGACCATGGCGCTTGCCACGAACAGCATCCAACGCTTTGCGACCACACTCGTTCTCCCCATACTTCGGACGCGCCAAGTCTTGCGCCTCGCCGTGAAAAAATCCACCCTTGGCGCGACTTTCGCACGGCCGTGTTGTTCAGGCCGGCAACTTCACGAACGAGCGCACACATCCGATGATCGAAAAGAAAAAGCCCGCCTTTGAAGTCGAGGACGGCGGCTACGTCGCCCTTCTCGTGCTGGTGACCTTCGCCTTTGCCTACCTGGTCGCGCCCTTCTTCGGAGCCGTACTGTGGGGCGTGGTCGCCGCGATCATGTTCGAGCCCATGACCCGCAAGCTCGCAGGCGCACTCGGCGGGCGCAAGAACCTGGCCGCAGCCCTGGTCCTGATCCTGCTGCTGGCGCTGGTCATCCTGCCCACCATCGTGCTTGGCATCAGCCTCGTGAACGAGGCCTCCGCGCTCTACGCCAAGATCAAGGCGGGCGACATCTCGATCCCGGGCATGCTCCAGCAGATCGAGGGGTCACTGCCCGACAGCATACTCCAGTTCATCCGCCAGTACGGCCTGACCGACTTCAACACACTGCGCCGCATGTTCGGATCGAGCGTGACCACCGGGCTCCAGACCGTCGCCTCGCAGGCGCTGGTGCTGGGCCAGGGCGCGCTCAGCTTCCTCGCCGCGCTGGGCGTCATGCTCTACCTCACCTTCTTCCTGCTGCGCGATGGGCAGCGCTACACCGAGCTCGTGCGCGGCGCGATGCCGCTGCGCCCCAAGATGCGCGACTCGCTCTTTGCCCACTTCACCGTCGTCGTGCGCGCGACGATGAAGGGCACGGTGGTCGTCGCCGTCATGCAGGGGCTTGTCGGGGGGATCATCTTCTCGCTGCTGGGAATCGAGGGCGCGCTCCTGTGGGGTGTCCTCATGGGCTTCCTCTCGCTGCTTCCGGCCGTGGGCACCGGGCTCGTGTGGGTGCCGGTCGCCATCTACCTCCTCGCCACCGGCGCTGTCTGGCAGGGCGTGGTGCTGATCCTCGCGGGCATGTTCATCATCGGCATGATCGACAACGTCCTGCGCCCGATCCTCGTCGGGCGCGACACGCGGCTGCCCGACTTCGTGGTGCTGATCGCAACGCTCTCGGGACTCCAGCTCTTCGGCCTCAACGGCTTTATCGTCGGGCCTGTCATCGCGGCCCTGTTCATCGCCATGTGGAACATCGTGCGCGAGCAGCGCGAGGAAGCGCGCCGCCCGCTCGACACCGCGCTCAGCGAGGAGGAGGCCGACGCCGCCCGCCGCGAGGCCGAAGCCCACCCGGGCTGACCGGCGGACCCTGCGCACGAAAAAGCCCCCCGGAAGCGCGGCTTCCGGGGGGCTTTTTCGTGTGAGGTCCTGCGCCCTTACTTCTTGGTTGCGAAGGGGTTCTTCGCGCTGCGCAGGTTGAGACGGATCGGCACCGCATCAAAGCCCAGCTCGCGCCGGATCCCGTTGATGAGATAGCGCTTGTAGCTTTCGGGCAGCATGTCGAGACGGGTCCCGAACAGGACGAAGCCCGGCGGACGGGTCTTGGCCTGCGTGATGTAGCGCAGCTTGATGCGCTTGCCGCCAGGAGCCGGCGGCGGGTTGGCCGACAGCGCATCGTCGAACCAACGGTTGAGCGCCGAGGTCGGCACGCGGCGGCTCCACGCCTCGCGGATCGAGAAGGCCGCCGCCATGAGATCGTCGAGGCCCTTTCCGGTACGGCCTGAGATTGCCATCAGCGGCACGCCGCGCACCTGCGCCAGGCCTTCGTTGAGCGCATCGCGGATGCCGTTGAACAGCGAACTGGCGTCCTCGGCCACGTCCCACTTGTTGATCGCGATCATCAGCGCGCGGCCTTCCTCGAGCACCATCGAGGCGATCTTGAGATCCTGGTGCTCAAGCCCGCGCGTCGCATCGAGGACGAGCACGACGACTTCGGCAAAGTCGATCGCGTGGCGCGCGTCCTGGACGGCGAGGCGCTCCAGCTTCTCGGTGACCTGCGCCTTCTTGCGCATGCCCGCCGTGTCGATCAGGCGCACCTCACGGTCCTCGTCCGCCTTGGGATCGTGCCAGACCCAGTCGATCGCGATCGAATCGCGCGTGATCCCGGCCTCGGGGCCGGTGAGCAGGCGATCTTCCTTGAGATAGCGGTTGATGAGCGTGGACTTGCCCGCGTTGGGACGCCCGACGATGGCCAGCTTGAGGGGGCCACGCAGCAGCGCTTCCTCGTCCTCTTCCTCCAGCTCGTCCTCTTCGGGCGGCTGGAGCGGCTCGAGATGAGGGAGCAGACCTTCAAAGAGGTCGCCCATGCCCTCGCCATGCTCGGCCGAGATCGCGACCGGATCGCCCAAGCCCAGCGAATAGGCTTCAAGCAGGCCCGATTCGCCCGCTCGCCCTTCGGCCTTATTGGCAAGGAGGATGACCGGCACCGGCGAGGCGCGCAGCCACTGCGCGATTTCCTCGTCGAGCGGGGTCAGCCCGGCGCGCGCGTCGATCACGAAGAGCGCCACGTCCGCGGTGGCGAGTGCGGCCTCGGTCTGCTGGCGCATGCGCCCGGGCAGCGTTTCGGCCTCGTCGTCCTCCCACCCGGCGGTATCCACGATGGTGAAATCGAGGCCGAGAAGGTGCGCATCGCCGAAGCGACGGTCGCGCGTCACGCCCGGCTGATCGTCCACAAGCGCAAGGCGCTTGCCGACGAGCCGGTTGAACAGCGTGGACTTGCCGACGTTGGGTCGGCCGATGATGATGACTTGTGGAAGCATGATTCCCACCCGATTGGGGACTTCGGAGCGGTTTGGCAAGAACTGTGCGCAGGCAAGGCAAATTCTTACCCGCCCATTAACCGAACCTGACAGTCCATGAATAACTATCTCCGGGCAAACCCGGAGCCATGACGGAACATCGCACCGCACGGACATTCGCCGCCCGATCAGCGCTTTGCATGGCCTTCAGCCTCGCCGCTTGGGGTCTGTTCACGGCCCCTGCCGGGGCCCGCGCCGACATCAGCGAGGTGCGCGGGCACGCCGCCTCGGGCCTGCTCGAATGCGTGCCTTTCGCCCGCGAAGTCTCCGGAATCCGCCTTTCGGGCGATGCCTATACCTGGTGGACGCAGGCCAAGGGGCGCTATGCGAGGGGCCATACGCCGCGCGTCGGGGCCGTGATGGCGATCCGGCCGCACGGCAATTCGCACAACGGCCATGTTGCGATGGTGAGCGAAGTGATCGATTCGCGCACGGTGCTGCTCACCCACGCAAACTGGTCCTACCCCGGCAAGGTCGAGCGGGACGTGGCCGCGCTCGACGTGTCGCCCATGGGCGACTGGAGCGAAGTGCGCATCTGGTACGGCCCGTCGCAGACGCTGGGCGCCTCGCACTGGCCGGTCGATGGCTTCATCTACAACGCGAGCCCCGACACGCAGCTTGCGCGCATGGAGGCCGCATCGGCGAATCGGAGCGAAGACACAAAGACGATCAGGGCCGCCTCCTCGTCCCGCTCCGATCCGATCGGCACCATCATCGCCGGAGCCTTCTGAGGTCCGGCGAGGACAGCACCTTACGAATCAGACAATCATGCCTTGGCCACCGGAGCGTCGTCGCCGAGGTCTTCGTACCAGGCTTCGACCGGGCCCTTCAGCTTGATCGTCAGCGGGTTGCCGTGGCGGTCGAGCGAACGGCCCGCCTGCACGCGCACCCAGCCTTCGGAAATGCAGTATTCCTCGATGTTGGTGCGCACGGTACCCTTGAAGCGGATACCGATGCCGCGCTGCAGCTTCTCCGCATCGAAGTGCGGGCTGCGCGGGTTGATCGCGATGTGATCGGGCGGCACGTCGGGGCCGGCAGTGGTCTCTTCGGTCATGGGGTGCGATTTAGAGCCCCTTGCGCCCCTGTCAATCAAGCGATGAAAAAGAGGGCTTGCCAAGCCCATTTGGATCGCCTAGTGGCGCCTTCCGCACTTGGTAGCGGGCGCGTAGCTCAGCGGTAGAGCACACCCTTCACACGGGTGGGGTCACAGGTTCAATCCCTGTCGCGCCCACCATCCTCACCGGATGGTTTCGACATTCGCACCAAGGCGACTTTCCCGATATTTGCAGATTGCGCGACATCAATAGGCATTCGTGCGCCCTGGTGTATCCTGCCTCCCATCATTCCTTGGGAGAGATACGCCATGTTCAAGGCCAATGTCGGCGGGATCGACCGCCTGCTTCGCATCGCGCTTGGTATCGTTCTGATCGCGCTGGTTTTTGTTGGACCCAAGACGCCGTGGGGCTGGATCGGCGTGATCCCGCTCGTCACCGGGTTCGTGCGGATCTGCCCGCTCTATACGCTCCTGGGGATTCGCACCTGTCCCAGAGACTGACGCCTGCACCACAGGCGCGTTCTCCCGCTTGCGCCGGCACGGCGGAGGCGGCATAGCCCGCCCCATGCACGATATCCGTTCGATCCGCGAGAATCCCGCAGCCTTCGACGCCGGCATGGCGCGTCGCTCGGTGGAGCCGCAGTCCGCCCAGATCCTGGCCCTCGACGAGCAGCGCCGCGCGCTCGCCACCCGCGCGCAGGAAGGCCAGAGCCGCCGCAACGAGGCGTCCAAGGCCATCGGCAAGGCCATGGGCCAGGGCGACACCGCGACCGCCGAGGCGCTCAAGGCCGAAGTCGCCGCGCTCAAGGAAAGCCTGCCCGCGCTCGAGGCCGAGGAAAAGGCGGTGACCGCGCAGCTCAACGAGCTGCTGGCCGCGCTCCCCAACATCCCCGTCGATGAGGTGCCCGAGGGCGCGGACGAGAACGACAACGTCGAAGTCGCCAAGTGGGGCACGCCGGGCACCTACGCCTTCACGCCCAGGGAACACGCCGACATCGGCCCCGCGCTCGGCCTCGACTTCGAGACCGGCGCCAAGATCTCGGGCGCGCGTTTCACCTTCCTCAAGGGCCAGATGGCGCGTCTCCACCGCGCGCTCGCGCAGTTCATGCTCGACACGCAGACCTCAACGAACGGCTTCATGGAATGCAACGTGCCGCTGCTCGTCAAGGACGAGACCGCCTACGGCACCGGCCAGTTGCCCAAGTTCTCGGAAGATCTGTTCCAGACCACCGATGGCCGCTGGCTGATTCCGACCGCCGAGGTTTCCCTGACGAATGCGGTGCAAGGTGAGATCGTCGACAACGCGGAATTGCCGCTGCGCATGACCGCACTCACCCCCTGCTTCCGCTCCGAGGCGGGCGCGGCGGGGCGCGACACGCGCGGCTTCATCCGCCAGCACCAGTTCGAGAAGGTCGAGCTTGTCACCGTGTGCCGCCCCGAGGAGAGCGAAGCCGAGCACGAGAAGATGGTGGCTGCGGCCGAAGGCATCCTCCAGGCGCTGGAGCTCCCCTACCGCAAGGTGCTGCTGTGCAGCGGCGACATGGGCGCGACCGCGAAGAAGACCTTCGACCTTGAAGTCTGGCTGCCCGGTCAGGGCGCCTACCGCGAGATCAGCTCGATCTCGAACTGCGGCGACTTCCAGGCCCGCCGCATGAACGCGCGCTACAAGCCCGAAGGCTCCAAGAAGACCGAGTTCCTGCACACGCTCAACGGCTCGGGCCTTGCCGTGGGCCGCACCCTTGTCGCCGTGCTGGAGAACTACCAGCAGGAGGACGGCACGGTGCGCGTGCCTGACGTGCTCAAGCCCTGGATGGGCGGCCTCGAGGTCCTCACCCCGCGCAGCTGAGGCAGGTGACGGGGCCCCTGCAGCGGGCCCCGCCCTTCCCGCCCCCGACCTATCACCGACTGCCCTTGCGAGATTTCCATGCGTATCCTCCTCACCAACGACGATGGCATCAACGCCCCCGGACTCTATGTGCTGGAGAAGATCGCCGCCCAACTTTCGGACGACATCTGGATCTGCGCGCCGAGCGAGGAGCAGTCGGGGGCGGGCCACTCGCTCACGCTCAATCGGCCGGTGCGCCTGCGCGAACATGCCCCGCGCCGCTTTTCGGTCACGGGCACGCCCACCGATTCGGTGACGATGGCGCTGCGCAAGGTGATGCCCGGCAAGCCCGACCTCATCCTCTCGGGCGTCAATCGCGGCGCGAACCTGGGCGATGACATTACCTACTCGGGCACCGTCTCGGCGGCGATGGAAGGTGCGATGGCGGGCATTCCCGCGATTGCGCTCAGCCAGCTCATCGCCCGCAACGATTCCGGCCACGACGTCAGCTTCTCGGCCGCCGAGGAATGGGGGGCCAAGGTGCTGAAGCCTCTCATGGATGCCGAGTTCGCCCCGCGCACCCTCCTCAACGTCAACTTCCCCGCGCTGCCGGGCAAGGACGTGAAGGGCGTGCGCGTCGTGCGTCAGGGCTTCCACGACTACGCGCGCGGCACGCTGATCGAATCGGTCGATCCGCGCGGCTTCCCCTACTTCTGGTTCGGCCTTCAGGGCATCGAGCACACGATCGGCGCCAACACCGACCTTGAAGCCACCTCGGAAGGCTTCGTTTCGGTCACCCCGCTCCAGCTCGACCTGACGCACGAGGCCTCGCTCGCCGCGCTTGCCCAGCGTTTCGAGGCATGAGGCATCTCACCGGGGCGCTGGCCCTCGCGCTGGCCCTGCCCGCTGTCGCCGTTGCCGCGCCTGCGTCTCAGGAACGCACGCATGTCGTCGAGCCCGGCGAAACGCTCAACGGCATCGCCAACCGCGCAGGAATCTCGCCCGACGCGCTGGCGCGCGCCAACGGGCTGGAGCCGCCCTATATCGTGCGCCTTGGCCAGAGCCTGACCATCCCGCGCAGCGCCGCCACGCCCCGAGCCCCGCTCCCCCGGGAGGCGCGCACCTACACGGTCACCTCGGGTGAGACCCTGAACGGCATCGCCAACCGCACCGGCGTCTCCCCGGCCGAGCTCGCCCGGGCCAACGGCATTGCCGAGCCTTATGTGGTGCGTATCGGGCAGACGCTCACCATTCCGGGCACACAGGCTCCCAAGACGCAACCCGCTCCCGCTCCCGCTCCCGCTCCGGCGACGCAGGCCGCCCCCGAATTCAAGGGCGAAACCTACCTCGTGAAGAGCGGCGAGACGCTGGGCGGCATCGCCCAGCGCACCGGCGTCGCGCGCGTGCTGATCGCCGAGGCCAACGGGCTCGAGCCGCCCTACGTCGTCAAGGTCGGCCAGCGCCTCGCCATTCCGCGCACCCGCCGCCACACCGTCGCCAAGGGCGACAGCGGCTTCTCCATCGCGCTTGAATACGGCGTGCCCTGGGACGCCATTGCCGTCGCCAGCGGGGTTGAACCGGATGCCCCCGTGCGGCCCGGGCAGGAACTCGTCATTCCCTCGCTTGTCGCGGCCAAGGCCAGTCCGGCGCCTGCGCAGGCAGACACGGCGCCCAGGCCCGCAGCCCCTGTCACGAACGCTCGCTTCCTCTGGCCGGTAAAAGGCCCGATCACCAAGGGCTTCAAGACCGGGAGCGACTACCACGACGGGCTCGACATCAAGGCCGCGCGCGGCACGATGGTGCGCGCCGCTGCAGCTGGAACCGTGCGGTTTGCGGGGCTGGAAAAGGAGCAGTTCGGCAACCTGGTCGTCCTCGACCATGGCGAGGGCTGGTTCACCGCCTACGCCTTCCTCAGCCGCATCACCGTCAAGAACGGCACCAACGTCGCGAAGGGTGAGCGCATTGGCCTCGTCGGCGATACGGGCGAAGCGAAAGGCAACGAGCTCCACTTCGAGATTCGCCACGACGGCACGCCGGTGAACCCGGTGGACGAATTGCCCAAGGCTCCCTAAGCCTTGGCCCCATGCTGAAATCACAGCGCCCCCGGCGACGCCCCCTTCCCGCCATGTTCAAGCCGCTGCGCCGCGCGCTCGCCGTGCCGGTCTGGGCGGACGTGGCGCTGCGCATCGGGGCGGCGCTCGCGCTGATCTCGATCGTCGTGCTGGTCCACTGGCTCGACCGCGATGGCCTGCGCGACAGCTTCGATGGCGAAGTCAGCTTCCTCGACGTCGTCTATTTCACGATGATCTCGATCACCACGACCGGCTTTGGCGACATCGCGCCGGTCAGCGACAAGTCGCGGTTGGTCGAAGCGATCATCGTCACCCCGATCCGGCTGGCCGTCATCTACATCTTCGTCGGCACGGCCTACAATTTCATCATCAAGCGCAGCTGGGAGAAGTGGCGCATGAAGCGCATCCAGGAACGCCTCGAGGACCATATCGTCGTGCTCGGCTACGGCGTCAGCGGCTCCGAAGCGGTGGCCGAGCTGATCGCCCGCGACACCGACCCCTCGTGCATCGTCGTCATCGACCCCTCCCCGGCACGCCTCGCGCTGGCCGAACAGGCGGGGTGCAACGTGCTGGAGGGCGACGCCACCCGCGACGAGACGCTGAGCGCGGTGCGCATCAACCGCGCGCGCACGGTCCTGGTCTCGGCCGGGCGCGATGATACCACCATCCTCATCATCCTGACCGCCCGCCACATGGCGCCCAAGGTGCCGATTACCGCGGTCGTGCGTGCGGACGACAACGAATTGCTCGCTCGCCAGGCCGGCGCGGACAACGTCATCAACCCGGTGCGCTTCACAGGTCTGCTGCTGGCGGGTTCCGCCGAGGGCAAGCATATCTCGGAATACCTCTCCGACCTCGCCTCGGTCACCGGCCGGGTCCAGCTTGTCGAGCGCCCCGTTACCAAGGGCGAAATCGGGCGCCCCCTCGCCGAGATCACCACCGGCAAGGGCCTTCGCATCTATCGCGGCACCAGGGCCATCGGCTTCTGGCAGGACGAGGCGCACACGCTGGAGCCGGGCGATGTCATCGTCGAGATCAGCTCCACGGGTTGGGAAGAGGACGATCCCAGACCCTGATCCCGGTCAGGAGCCTCAGCCCAAGAGCCAGAACACCACCGCCATCGCAAGGTAGATCACCGGCCAGAACAGGCAGTCCGCCAGGAACTGGGGCGCCTGGGTGCGGTTGCGCGAATTGGTGATCCACACCGCCGGGATCACGAAGGCGAGCGCGATGCCGCCGGTCTGCATGAAGTAGAGCCAGGGCTTGGCCTCCAGCGTTGCCGCGCCGATCCGGGCAAAGGAATGGCCGAACATGGCTGCCGCGAGGAAACAGGCGAGCGTGACCCCGACATAGGCCCCCACGCGGCGGGCCGGACGCGGCTGAAAGCGCCTCTCCTGCAGCGGAAGGCCATTCCACAACAGGCCGATGACCATCGCCACGATCGTCGCCAGCACCACTGCCAGCCAGTTTACAGGACCCATCTCTTTCCTCGTTCTTCGGAATTGCCCTGTCCTTGCAGCCTGAGCCTTGGGAAACAAGGCCTTGGCCCTCGTGAACTCCACAGGTCGCGACCAAGCGTTCGTTTTGCGTGACTCCGCGCCGCAAAGCGCGTATCGGGCGCCCCATCCCATGGCTATTGAAATTCCCTCTCCGCCCAAGGTCGGCATGGTCAGCCTCGGCTGCCCCAAGGCGCTCGTCGATTCCGAGCGTATCCTCACGCGTCTGCGTGCCGACGGCTATACGATGAGCCCCGACTATGCGGGTGCCGACGTCGTCCTCGTCAACACCTGCGGCTTTCTCGATTCCGCCAAGGAGGAAAGCCTTGCCGCGATCGGCGAAGCGATGGCCGAAAACGGCCGCGTGATCGTCACCGGCTGCATGGGCAACGAGGCCGATGCGATCCGCGCGCGCTTCCCCGACGTGCTCGCCATCACCGGCGCGCACCAGTACGAGGACGTGGTGGGCGCCGTCCACGACGCAGCCCCGCCGGAGCTTTCGCCCTACGTCGATCTTATCCCCCAGGCGCGCGGCGGCGAATTCACCACCGACAGCGCCGATGGCGGCATCAAGCTGACCCCGCGCCACTACGGCTATCTCAAGATTTCCGAGGGCTGCAACCACGCCTGCTCGTTCTGCATCATCCCTTCGCTGCGCGGCAAGCTCGCCAGTCGGCGGATCGACGCGGTCCTGCGCGAGGCGGAGAAGCTGGTCCAGGCCGGCACGCGCGAGCTGCTCGTCATCAGCCAGGACACTTCGGCCTATGGCGTCGATGTGCGCCACGAGGAACGCACCTGGAAGGACCACGCGGTCCGCACCCACATGACCGACCTCGCGCGCGAGCTGGGTCAGCTGACCGACGCCAGCGGCCAGCGCCCCTGGGTGCGCCTGCACTACGTCTACCCCTACCCGCACGTCGACCAGGTCATCCCGCTGATGGCCGAGGGGCTGATCACGCCCTACCTCGACATTCCCTTCCAGCACGCCGCGCCGTCTGTCCTCAAGTCGATGAAGCGCCCGGCGAACGAGGCCAAGGTCCTCGACCGCCTGCGCTCCTGGCGCGAGATCTGCCCCGACATCGCAATCCGCTCCAGCTTCGTGGTCGGCTTCCCCGGCGAGACCGAGGCCGATTTCGAGTACCTGCTCGACTGGCTCGACGAGGCCCAGCTCGACCGTGTCGGCGCGTTCCGCTTCGAACCCGTCGAAGGCGCGGCCGCGAACGACCTTCCGGGCGCCGTACCCGAAGAGGTCAAGGAAGAGCGTTACGCGCGCATCATGGAGAAGACCGCCGCCATCAGCGCGGCCAAGCTCCAGGCCAAGATCGGCCGCGTACTCCCCGTCATCATCGACGAGGTCGGTGCGCCCGACGAGGATGGCGATGTCGGTGCAACCGGCCGCTCGCAGGCCGACGCGCCGGAGATTGACGGCGCTGTGTACCTGCGCGACGTCGACCCGAATCTGGCTCCGGGCGACATCGTTGCAGTGCACATTGAAGACGCCGACGAGCACGATCTGTTCGGCGCCATCGCCCAGGCGTAATACTATAGTCGAACTTGGTAGGACTCCGCGCCCGGCGCGGGGTCCTTTTTCGTATCTGCACGATGCAGAATAAGGGCTACTAATCAGATACTTGGCAGGTTAAGATCGAGGAAAGACGCATTTCATGCACCATTCGATTGCGCAGAACGCAATGTTGCCAGCTTTTTTCGCATTTGCAGCGAAGCCCGTCCCGGCGCATACAGAATGCGCCTTTCAGGCATCCTCTCCCAAAAAACTTCCATAGGCTGGCCTTCGGGCCGGCCTTTTTTTTGCCCTGCGGTCAGAGCCATTTTTCGCAGCGCGAAACAGGCCCTTGCGCCTGCGGGGTCTGGCCCCCTGCGGCCATTTGGCCTAGCGAGGGGACATGCCTACTCCTTCGCGAATCTACACGGCCGCCCTCGTCGTCATCGGCGATGAAATCCTCTCGGGACGCACGCACGACAAGAACATCGCGCAAGTCGCCACCTGGCTGCAGATCCAGGGCATCCGCCTGAAGGAAGTGCGCGTCGTCGCGGATGAGACCGACGCCATCGTCGAGGCGGTCAACACCCTGCGCGCGCGCAACGACTACCTCTTCACCACTGGCGGCATCGGCCCCACGCACGACGACATCACCGTCGATGCCATTTCCGAAGCTCTGGGCGTGCCCGCCATCGTCCACCCCGAGGCGCGCGCAATCCTCGAAGAGTACTACACCACCCGCGGCGGCCTCACCGAAGCGCGCCTGCGCATGGCTCGCACGCCCGAAGGCGCGAGCCTCATCCCCAACCGCTACACCGGCGCCCCGGGCATCCGCGCGGAAAACATCTTCATCATGGCCGGTGTCCCCAGCATCACGGCAGGCATGCTCGATGCGCTGACCGGCACGCTCGAAGGCGGCGCGCCGCTCCTGTCCGAGACCATCGGCTGCTGGGTCGGCGAGAGCGAAGTCGCCGAGCTCCTGCGCGAGACCGAAAAGGCCCACCCCTCCTGCCAGATCGGCTCCTACCCGTTCTGGGGCGAAGGCCGCACCGGCGCCAACTTCGTCGTGCGCTCCACCGAAGCCGACGACCTCGCCGCCTGCACTCGCGACCTCACCACCGGCCTTCAGGCGCTGGGGCGCACCGCCGTCTTCGGCGGAATCTAATCGCCCGATCTTTTTCGAGAAGACAGGACAAAAAGTAGTTTCCGAGGGCCATTGCCCTCGGGCTCCCCAAACTGTCGAGCGCAGCCCTGCCTTTTCGCCTCAATCTATAAAGGATGGCCGCTGTATTCGAAGCCCCCTATCCAGAGCGCCATCGACGGGCCGGTTGCGGAATCTCCGCTTTGGAATGGCAATCGGTAGGTAGCTGCCGAATCTGGGTCCTGACGGCAATGTAGCTATTCCGTAATCGCTTTCGGGGAGGGGACCACCCCAGACGGAGCCAGCGGATCACAAGTTTGATCAAGGTGTAGTCGTTTTCTTTCCGATCCCCCCGCAGCTACGCCCCTATCCCTTTGTAAGGCGTCATCCGCGGCCGAGCGGTGCTGCTCGACGCCGCAGCCTTGGGGCTGAACGTCAACGTATTCGCCCATATCAAGCTGACCAACCAGCATGAGGAAACACCCGAAGATCATCGAGTGCTTCTCCATGAGCGGCGACAGCGACTATATGCTGCCAATTCCAGCTTCGCCCTCAAATGCGTGAAAGACACGCGGGCGCTGCCGATCTAGATCGTACTCCTAAGCAGCGTTTTCCTGCTCGTGAATATTGAGCAGTGATTCCATCAGGTCCTCGTCCGAACTGGACATCACGCCAAGCACTTCCGCCTCGTCGCAATCCAATGCCGCAACATAGGCATGACCCATACTCGAATCGATATAGAGAGCCTGTCCAGGTTCGAGCGTGACCGGATCGTAGAATTCGGTATGGATGATGACCTTGCCCTTGAGGACGTAGATGAACTCCTCGCCGCTGTGATGAACGAGCTTGCCAAATTCCTGCGCGGACTTTGCACGTATCTTCGTGAGCACCGGGATCATGCGCTTCCGGCGCAATTCGGTGCACAGATAGTAATAGTCGTAGTTCGGCGTCTCTACCCGTACTGCGCTTTCAAGGTCGCCCATGCTGCGCCGGGCCGTCACCTGGGCACTCGTGTCTTCCGGCTCCTCGGCGAAGAGCTCGGACATGCGGATACCCAGACGTCGGCTCAACTGCTGAAGCTTGTCGTAGGTCAAGGTCAGTCGATCATGCTCCACTTTCGAGAGCGTCGACACCGGTATGCCACTCTTTTCGCTCATTTCCTTGAGCGTCCAACCTTCGCGCGAACGCAAGCTTCGAAGCAGTGCCCCGAGCGTTGGTGCATGTGACGTCACGAATTCCTTCTCCTTGACGATATTTCCAATTAAGACCATGATGTCCCAATCAGGATGTATTTTTCGCCTGCTATGCTCAAACGGGCGAGAAGACAACACTATCCGCGGAACAGGAGTGGGCCAATGGTTCTGTTGAGGATCTTTGCAGCATTCGCGCTGCTTTTCGGTTGTACGGCATTGACCGCACAGGATTCAGCCAATCCCCTAGCGCCAAAAATCGCAGAATCGGGCCACTTCATTCCCGGTGCGTCTTCCTCGAAAGCGGGTGGTGCGAGCAGCCTCCCTCCCATCACCAAGGCTGACGTCGACACCTGGCTCGATGGCTACATGCCCTACGCCCTTGATATCAACGATATCCCGGGAGCAGTCGTGGTGATCGTCAAGGACGGCAAGGTTCTGACTGCACGCGGATTTGGATATGCCGACGTTGCGAAACGCAAACCGGTCGATCCTGCTCGCTCCCTGTTCCGGCCCGGTTCGGTTTCCAAGCTCTTCACGTGGACTGCGGTGATGCAGCAGGTCGACGCCGGGAAGATTGATCTCGACGCGGACGTCAACGCCTATCTCGATTTCCGCATCCCGCCCCGCGACGGCAAACCCATCACAATGCGCCAGATCATGACGCACACGGCAGGCTTCGAGGAAAGCGGCAAGGGGGTGGTGTTTTACGACGCCAAGTACGATCAACCGCTCGCCACCTACATCAAGAGTCACCTGCCCAAGCGGATTTTCGTCCCGGGCACCACGCCCGCCTATTCGAACTATGCCACAGCGCTCGCCGGTTACATCGTGGCGCGCGTTTCAGGCGAGACGTTCGACGACTATGTGGAACGTCACATCTTCGCGCCGCTGGGCATGCGCCATTCCACCTTCCGCCAGCCTCTGCCCGCCCGTCTCAAGGAATATATGGCGGTAGGGTATCCAAAGCCGGGCGTTTCCAAGGGCTTCGAGGTAGTCGGCCCCGCCCCTGCCGGTTCGTTGGCATCGACCGGCCTCGACATGGCGCGCTTCATGATCGCGCACCTTCAGGGCGGAGAGTTCGAAGGCAAGCGGATCCTGTCCGCGCAAACCGCGCGAATGATGCTCGACAGCCCGCTTGCCCCCGTCGATCCGGCCTCGCTCGTCGCTCCGCTCAACCGGATGGAACTTGGCTTTTTCGAGATCAACCTCAATGGGCACACGGCGGTTGGCCATCTCGGTGACCTCAATGCCTTTCACACTTCGCTGGACCTGCTGCCGGCACAGAATTTGGGCATCTACATATCGGTGAACGGTTCGGGAAAAGCGGGTGCTGGCGGCAGTCTTCGTCTCAGCCTGCCGAGCGACTTCGCCAAACGATATCTGCCCGCACCCGAGCCCGCGAAGCTGGGCGTTTCAATTGAAGACGCCCGAAAGCACGCGCAGATGATGACGGGTCTGTGGGAGGCCAGCCGCCGCGGCCAGACCACCTTCTTCTCCGCCTTGTACTTCGTCGGACAGACGCAGATCGCCGTAAACGAGGACGGAACCTTGTCGGTCCCCGCAATCCTCGCGACCAACGGCCGCCCGCGCGAATGGGTTGAAGTGGCCCCCTTCGTGTGGAAGGATCGCAATGGGCAGGAACGCCTGGCCGCGCAAGTCGTGGACGGCGAGGTCGTACGCTGGAGCTTCGACCTTGCCTCCCCCTGGGAAGTCTTCGATCGCGTGCCCGCCGCAAAATCCGGCAGCTGGCTCAAGCCCGCGCTGATTGCCGGGCTGACCGTCCTGCTACTGACATTCCTGTTCTGGCCGGCCGCCTGGCTCGTGCGCAGGCGCTATAAGGCTGATCCGCCACTGAACGGAAACGCCCTGCGCGCCTGCCGCGCCGCGCGCATCATGGCAGGCCTCTGCGTCGCACTGATGGCGGGATGGATCACCCTGTTCCTGATGATACTCGAACTGTTCCCTGACGATCCAGCGATGTTCGATCCGTGGGCATGGGTGTTGCAGATCGCAGGTGCCATCATCCTCGTCGGAGCCCTGCCGATCACTGGCTGGAATCTCTACCTCACCTGGACCGGCCAGCGCCCCTGGACGCGCAAGGCGTGGAGCCTCCTGGTATTTCTTTCGAGCCTGACGCTGCTCTATTTCGCAGCGCAGTTCGGCCTGATCGCCATGACGGTGACCTACTGATGAGCAAGCTGCAACTGACCATCGCCTCGGAAACGCTGCGCCTCGCGGAACCTTTCCGGATTTCCGGGCACGTCTTCGACACCTCTCCGATCATCGTCGTAACGCTGGACGATGGCACACATACCGGCCGCGGCGAGGCATCGGGCGTGTTCTTCCTGCAGGAAGACGTGCCCGGCATGATCGCCGCCATCGAAAGCGTGCGCCCTGCCATCGAAGCGGGGCCGACCCGTGAAGCGCTGCGTTCGATCCTTCCCCCCGGCGGCGCACGCAACGCGCTCGATTGTGCCTTGTGGGAACTGGAAGCCGCACGATCCGGCAAGCCGGTCTGGCAACTGGCAGGTCTCGATCGGCCTCCCCGGCCGCTGCGAACCACCTTCACTCTTGGCGCCGATACGCCCGAGCGGATGGCTGAAAAGGCACGCGGCTATACGCAGGCCAAATCGATCAAGATCAAGCTGACTGGCGATCTAGACCTCGATATCGCACGAGTCCGGGCGATCCGCGCGGCCCGTCCGGATGCCTGGCTGGGCGTGGATGGCAATCAGGGCTTCCAGCGCGATCAACTCGACGCGCTTGTGACCGTGCTGGAGGAAGCCGGTATCGCCCTGCTCGAACAACCGCTCGCGCGCGGGCACGAGGCCGAGCTCGAAGGCTTTGTCTCAGCGGTCCCCCTCGCGGGAGATGAAAGTGTGCTGTCACTCGACGACGTTGCGCAGGCGAAGGGCCGCTTTGACGTCATCAACATCAAGCTCGACAAGTGCGGCGGCCTTACCGAAGGTCTGCTGATGGCAGCCGAGGCACGTCGCCTTGGCCTCGGGGTCATGGTGGGAACGATGGTTGGCTCCAGCCTTGCCACCGCACCAGGCTTCATACTCGGTCAGGTCTGCGACCTTGTCGATCTCGACGGCCCCACGTTCCTTGCCGAAGACCGCGCCCGCCATGTCGTATACGCGGATGGCGCGCTGTGGGCCGGAGAGGAGGTCTGGGGAGCGCCGGCCCAGGCAACATGACCGGGGCCGTTCCCTCATCCCAGCCGACATGGTTCGGTCAGCCCCGTGGGCTGACCGTGCTGTTCCTGACCAATATGTGGGAGCAGTTTTCCTATTACGGCATGCGCGCGCTGCTGGTCTATTACATGACCAAGGAACTGCTGTTCACGCAGACACATGCCTCGTTCGTCTATGGCGCCTACACGGCATGCGCCTATTTCACCCCGATCATCGGTGGGGTGATTGCCGACCGCTTCCTGGGAAAACGACGCGCCATCATCACGGGCGCATCGATCATGGCGCTCGGCCATCTGATGATGACTTTCGATCCCTTGCTCTACCCCGCCCTCGCCACGATCGCACTGGGTAACGGTTTGTTCCTGCCCAGCCTGCCCAGCCAGATCGACGATCTCTATGAACGCGACGACCCCCGGCGGAGCTGGGCCTACAACGTCTATTATGTCGGCATCAATATCGGCGGGTTTCTGGCCCCGCTGATCTGCGGCACCCTGGGCGAAGTCTATGGCTGGCACTATGGCTTCGGCGCGGCGGGCATCGGCATGTTCGCGGGGCTGCTGATATACCTCTGGGGACAGCGACACCTGCCCGCATCGCGCACTGCAATCGCCATGGCCCTGAAACCCGGCGAAGCCATCGCACCTGGCCGCTTCACCCGGCCGGTTGTCATGCTACTGCTGGGTATTGCCCTGTCGGTAACGGTCTTTCGCGGAGCCTACGAGCAGGTCGGCAATACGGTTGCCCTTTGGGCCGATAGCGGGGTTGACCGCTCGGTCGGCAGCCTGACGATCCCGATGACATGGTTCCAGTCGCTGAACCCCTTGATGGTGATGCTGCTGACCCCCGGCCTGCTCGCCTGGTGGGGCAGACGCGCGCGGCATGGCGCCCGGGACGCCTTGTTGCGCCGCATGGCATGGGGGGCGCTGATCGTCGCCACAGCCTATGCCATGCTGGGGGCGGTGGAACTGACCGGAGGCGGCGGCCCGGCAAGCTGGTTGTGGCTCGCACTGTTCTTCCTCGTCTTCACACTCGGCGAACTCTTCGTACTGCCAACGGGCCTTGGCATCTTCGCCAGGCTGGCGCCCGAAGGGCTGGGAGCGACAACCGTGGCCGCATGGTACTTTGTCATCTTCTCGGGCAGCTTGTCCGCCGGTTTGGTCGGATCGTTGTGGAGCCGGATGAGCCATAGCGGCTTCTTCTTCCTGCTTGCAGCCCTGGGCTGTATCGCGGCCATCATGCTTTGGACTCTCGACAAGCCATTCCAGCGACTGCAGCCATGACCCTGGCCGCTGCCTTCACAGACCGGTTTCAGCGCTTTCTTCTGCCGGGACTGGCCTTCAAGGGCGTCATCATAGGGGGCGGCTATGCCACAGGGCGCGAGCTGGCCGAATTTTTCCTTCCCGCCGGTCCGTGGGGCGGACTGACAGGCATTGCAATCGCCATGCTCCTGTGGAGCGCAACCTGCGCACTGACATTTCTGCTGGCGCACCGCCTCAAGGCTTATGACTACCGCACGTTCTTCACGAACCTGCTCGGCCGCGGGGCAATCGCGTTTGAGCTTGTCTACTGCATCTTTCTCGTGTTGATCCTTGCGGTCTTCGGCGCCGCCGCCGCTGCGATCGGCACCGCTACGCTGGCCCTGCCCCCTCTGGCGGGGACACTTGCCCTGATGATCGCGATCGCTCTGGTAACCGCGTTCGGCAATAGCGCCGTCGAGCGGCTGTTCACCTGGGCCTCCCTCTTGCTCTACACCGTTTACGTCGCCTTCCTGGTCTTCGCACTGGACAGCTTCGGAAGCCGCATCGCCGAAACTTACGCCCACGCGCAGCTTTCCACCGGGAACTGGCTCTTCGGCGGCGTGACATACGCCGGCTACAATATCATCGGCGCGGTCATGGTCTTGCCGATGCTGCGGCATCTCACCGGCAAGCGCGATGCCGTAATAGCGGGGCTGCTGGCCGGACCGCTGGCGGTCCTGCCGGCCGTACTGTTCTTCATCAGCATGGCCGCCTTCACGCCGCAGATCGCCGGGCTGGTACTGCCCTCGGACTTTTTGCTTACGCAAATGGGCCGACCGCTCTTTCACGCAGCCTTCCAGACCATGATCTTTGCCGCGCTGCTGGAAAGCGGCGTGGGTGGAGTCCATGCCCTCAACGAAAGGCTGGTAACGGTGTGGGTGCACCATCGCGGCGCCCCGCCAGGTGCGGCCACAAGGGGGCTGTTCACGATCGCACTGCTCTCGCTTTGCATGCTGATTGCCGACCGGATCGGCCTCGTCACACTGATCGCGCAAGGTTATCGCGCACTCTCCCTTGCCATCATTCTCGTCTTCGTGCTCCCGCTCTTCACGCTCGGCGCGTGGCAGATGATGCGCCGCACGCCACCTTCGGAGGTTTCATGACAAAGGCCCTTGCCTTCGCCCCGCTGATCTTCCTGCTTTCCGCCTGCGCCACGGTCTCTGGCGGCACCACGCCGCCGCAGCGCCGGCACCAGGATTTCACGGTACTGGATACGCACATTGATACGCCGGTTCATTTTGCGCGGCCCGGCTGGCACTTCGGCGACAGGCACGATCTGGCCACCGACCTCGACCAGATCGACCTGCCGCGCATGCATGAAGGCGGCCTCGACGGTGGGTTCTTTGCAATCTTCACCCCGCAGGGGCCTCTCGATCCGGCTGGTTACGCCACGGCGCTGGCCTCCGCACGCAAGCGCTCAGATGAAATCGACAGCATGTTGACGCAATATACCGACCAGATCGGTCAGGCCCTGACGCCCGCCGATGCCTTTCGGCTGGATGGCAACGGCCGGTTCTTTGCATTTCGCAGCATCGAAAACAGCTATCCGCTGGGCACGGACCTTTCCCTGCTTCGCGAATTCTTCGACAAGGGAGTGCGCCTGGCTGGCCCGGTGCACAGCCAGAACAACCAGTTCGCCGATTCGTCCACCGATACGCCGCGCTGGAACGGGCTGAGCCCCCTTGGCCGGCAATGGGTGAAGGAGATGAACCGCCTGGGCATCGTCATCGATGCCAGCCACGCCTCGAATGCGGCGCTCGACCAGATGCTGGAACTGTCCAACGCCCCGATCCTGCTGTCGCACAGCACCGCGCGCGCCGCCTTTGACCATCCCCGCAATCTGGACGACGCGCATATCCGCAAGGTCGCCGCCAAGGGAGGCGCGATCTGCGTTTCCACCATCTACCTTTCGGCCATCAACCTTGCCGACGACCGCGCACGTCTCTGGGACGAATCCGAGCGCCTTGCCGAAATGACGCCGGAACAGCAGGCCGATGTTGCCCGCAAGTGGCGCAAGCTCGATAAAACGCAGCCATTGTGGCAAGCCGATTTCGACGATTTCATGCAAATGATGCTGCATGTCATCAAGGTGGCCGGGGTCGAGCACGTTTGCGTCGGCGCGGACTGGGACGGCGGCGGCGGATTGCCCGGCCTGGAAGATGCCACCAGCCTGCCTAAGATCACGCAAGGTCTGCGCGATGCCGGCTACAGCGACAAGGATATCGAGAAGATCTGGAGCGGCAATGTCCTGCGTGTGCTCAAGGCTGCCCAAGACACTGCGGTGCGCTAGGGCCTGCGCTTACGCGCAGACCCGGGAGCGCTGCTCTGCGCACAGCGTACGGATGTCGGCGGCAAGGGCTTCAACGCGGCCGATGTCTGCATCCCAGGCAAACATGAAGCGGGCCGCACCGCCGATGAAGGTGTAAAAGCGCCAGCCACGGGCGCGAAGGCCTTCCAGCACGGCGTCGGGTGCCTGCACGAACACAGCGTTGGCCTCCACCGGGAAAACGAAGGCGATTTCCTCCAGTCCCACCAGCCCCTCGGCCAGCGTCGCGGCGCTGCGATTGGCGTGGGCCGCATTGGACAGCCATGCGCCACTCTCGATCATGCCGATCCATGGCGCCGCCAGAAAGCGCATCTTGGAGGCCAGCTGTCCTGCCTGCTTGCAACGATAGTCAAAGTCTTCGGAAAGAGTGCGATCGAAAAACAGAACGGCCTCGCCAACCGCCATGCCGTTCTTGGTGCCGCCAAAGCACAACACGTCCACACCCGTCTGCCAGGTCATCTCCGCAGGTGTGCATCCCAATGCGGCACAGGCATTGGCAAAGCGGGCGCCATCCATGTGCAAACGCAGGCCAAGGTCGCGGCATACCGCCGCAATCGCCCGAATTTCCGCCAGGGTATAGACTTGACCTGTTTCCGTTGGCTGGGTGATCGTTACCGCCCGCGCTTTTGGAAAGTGAATATCCGACCGGCTGGTTGCCACTGCCCGGATCGCATCGGGCGTAAGCTTGGCATCCTCGGTTGGTGCAACCAGCAGCTTGGAACCGTTGGAAAAGAATTCAGGTGCCCCGCATTCGTCGGTTTCGACGTGCGCGAACCGGGAACAGATGACGCTGTGATAGGATTGGCACAGCGATGCCAGCGCCAATGAATTCGCAGCCGTCCCGTTGAAGCAGAAATAGACGTCGCAATCCGTAGCGAACAGTTCGCGCATCGCCTCTGCCGCGCGCATCGTCCAGGCATCTTCGCCATAGGCGGCCACGTGTCCGACATTGGCCGCGGCCATGGCCGCGCCAGCCTCCGGGCAGATACCGGCATAATTGTCACTGGCAAATTGCTGCAGATGCGCGTCAGTCATGCTCTTGTCCTTTCCTTGGTCTTTTGGATCAAGCGCCGGACGCGATTCGTGTGACGTGAACCCGAGGTTGCCGGTTCGGCCACATCCCTTCGCTGAAGCGAAGGCACCACCTTGCTCGGGAGCAGGTTGGTGCCGGACCGCAAGGTCCGACTCTTGATGCTGTAACTGCAATTAGCGACATGCCCGGCCGCTCGCAAGAACGCGGGACACATCATTGGCAATCAGCAAGGTGCTGGCGATCACGCCCACCGTGGCCACCACAGCCCCGGCAAAGATATTGATCGCCAACAGCGAAGCAGCCCAGCAAACGAGACCCCCGGCAATCAGGCGGCGGCGCGAATAGCGGTCAATCAGGCGCCCTGCCCGTTTCCTGGTCCGCATCCTGCGGCACCGGCCTGAACAGCAGATCGTGATAATCGAAACTGAAATCGGCCAGCGGGGATACCGCTTTCAGGGTTATTCGCTCAACCTTGCCATCGGCATCCAGAGCGAACGTCACATAGGCCGGTTCGATCGTCTGATCGGTGAATCGGGTGACGAAACTATCATACTGCCAGTGTTCAAGGCGCCCCTGCATGCGCGGCGTAGAGAGGAAATCGATACTCAGCCCGCCATCGCCCTGCTCGATCCGGATATCGCCGTACCAGTCATCATGGTACAGTCCGGCATAACGCTGCAATGGAAGTGACGGTCCTGCATCGGCCGGCTTGGCCTGTTCCTGCGCCAGCGCCACCGCGGCCTTTTCCCGGCGCGCCTTGTAGTCGGCGGCAAATCTGGCGGGCCAGTCTGCCGATGGCAGATCCAGGTAGTGATCCAATAGATCGTACATCAGCCCGAACAGGACTTCACTGTCCTCGCTGTTGATCTCGACCGAAAACCCCACATCCTTTTCAGGCAACAGGACAACGATGCTCTGAAAACCAAGTACGCCGCCGGCGTGCCAGACCACTTTGGCACCGCGATAGTCGCGCACTTCCCAGCCAAGGGCATATGTATCGAAATTGGGACGCGTGAGCTGCAATGCAGGGGAAACAGGTGCAATCGGCTGGATCACCTCAGGCGTCCACATCGCTTCGTGCTGCGCCTCGCTGAACAGGCGGGTGCCATCTGGCAATTTGCCATGGGCCAGTTGCAGCCGCAGCCACTTGGCCATGTCGCTGGCACTGATGGCAAGGCCTCCGGCGGGGGCAGCCGCCCGGCCCAACTCGTCGCGCTCATCCAGCCTAGACAACGGCCCCAGGCCGCGTACCGGCTGCTGCGTGCGCGCATGAGGATAGGCGCGGTTCGCAATGCGGAAGCGGCGGTCGTTGTCGGTCGTGGAATCGATCATGGCCGCCGGTTGCAGCACATGGTCGCGGACGTAGTCTTCCCAGGGCTGGCCGGATACCGCCTCGACCAGTTGCCCCGCCACTGCGTAAAGCACATTGTCGTAGGCATACCCACTGCGAAAGCTCGTGGCGGGCTTGAGGTAGCGCAGACGGCGCACCAGTTCCGCGCGCGAAACCTTGCCGCGCGGCACAAACAGCAAATCGCCCTGCCCGAGCCCCAGACCACTGCGATGCACCAGCAGATCGCGGATGGTCATCTCACCGGTGACCCAGTGGTCGTACATCCGGAAATAGGGAAGGTGATCGATGACCTTGTCGTCCCAGGAAATCCTGCCGGCATCCACCAGCGTCGCCAATGCCGCCGTAGTGAACGCCTTGCCGGTGGATCCTGTCGGGAAGATCGTATGGACATCCACGGTCCCACCGCCGACCCGCCGATGGCCAAATCCCCGCACCATCGTGGCCTTGCCATTTTCGACAATGGCAATTGCCATTCCCGGCACGCCCGCCTGCGCGCGCACCGCGTCTGCCTTTTCGGCAAAACCGGGCGGCGGTGCGGCCAGAGCCACACCCGGACAAAGCGCAATCAACAGCAGGGCAGTCAGTCGCTTCATGACTGGCACGCGTCGAGCAGTCGTTCAAATGCCACCCCGCCCCGGATCGGGTCCGCAGCGGGGATACCCAGCCGCATCGACACGGCCTCGATTTCGCGCAATGCCTCGCTTTCATCCATACCGCTGGTGTTTAGCGAAACGCCGGAACAACGGATAGCCGGGCTGGTGAGCTGCCCCAGCGCGACGGTCCGCGCGATCACCTCCTCGATGCTTGGCAGGCTGTACGATGCATTGCCCAGTATGTGCGTGCGGCCGGGCTGGTGGCAAACGATGAAGCTGTCGGGCTGGCTGCCGTGCAGCAAGCCAAGCGAGACCGGGGCATAGGCAGGATGGAACAGCGATCCCTGCCCTTCGATCACATCGAAATGGCCATCGGGTGCCGCCGGGCTCAACATCTCGGCGGCGCCGGCCACGAAGTCCGCGACAACCGCATCGATCGGAATGCCGCTGCCCGAGATCATGATACCCGTCTGACCGGTCGCCCGGAAATCAGCGTCGACTCCGCGTTTTTGCAAGGCCCTTGCCACCGCCAGCGCGGTGTACTTTTTGCCCAGGGCGCAATCAGTGCCGACGGTAAGGATGCGCCGTCCTGTTCGCCGCGCGCCCGTTCCCACGCGCAAACCGGCAGGCGGGCATCGCACGTCCACCAGACGACGCCCGGCCGTTTGCGCGGCTTCGCCAAGACCGGGCAGATCGGTCAGGCGCGCGTGCATGCCCGAAACGATGTCCAGCCCCGCATCAAGCGCTTCGAACAATGTCGGCATCCAGGCCAGCGGGATTATCCCACCCGCATTCGCGACACCGATAAGCAGTGCCTTCGCGCCCCGTTCGGCGGCCTCACGCGGCGTCAGAAAATCGAGTCCGGTGGTCACCGTGGCCTCGGGTAGCGCGAATTCGCCGACGACATTGTCACCGGCCCAGTCCCGCAGACCGAAAGCCGTCTTGGCAAAGCCGGCATCAGTCGCATCGCCTAAGAACAAGAGATAGGGCCTCGGCAACGCCAGCACGTCGTTTTCCTCGGCTCGCGGACGTGGCCGCTCCGTCTTCGTGACCATCATCAGATTCCTGCCGTCAGCGACAGGCCAAAGGTCCGCGGACGGTTGATCCCGGTTCCAATCGCCGCATTGGGATAGTACGGCAGACCGCTCGAATACTGACTGAGTACCGAGGTGACACCGCGCACATCGCCAAGGTTCTTCACATAGGCCTGAAGCGAGAAGCGTCCGAAATCGATGCCCGCACGCAGATCGACGACGGCGTAAGCAGGCACCCGCGGGAAATGCCCGTAGAGCGCAAGGTAGGTCGCGTCGTAGTTGCCACTCTGCTTGGAAAGGGACCGGATGCTGCCGCCGATCGAAGCCGTGACAGCCTCGCCGATCGACCATTCATAGTCGGAATTCACGCCGATCGAGAACTTGGGGGTGTAAGGCAACACATCGCCCTTCACCGCACCAAGGGTAATCGGATCAGTGTCACCCGCCAGCATAGCCCGGGTATAGGCGCCGTTGACCGTGGTGGTGAAGCCGCGAACCGGGCGCAGCGTGACCGTCAGTTCCGCTCCGTCGATGTCTGCGGATGTGCCGTTGATGTTGACCCCGAAATTGTTGACGACGGCAAGCAGCTGAATATCGCTCCAATCGATGTGATAGATGGCCGCTTCGATCCCGAAGGAACGGTCGAGCGTCTCGGCCTTGACGCCAATTTCATAGCTGGTGACGGTATCGGGATCGAACGTGGCCGGGAACCCTTCGCCCGCCCCCGGCGGCACAACGTTCGGTCCGCCGGGACGGTAACCCTTGGCAACGCGCGCATAAAGCGAGGCGTGTTCGCTGAAACGGTATTTGGGAGCAACCGAATAGGTAAACACGTTATCCGAGGACGTCCCCGCATAAGGTGTCGTCGCCCCCAGCAAACCAAACCCGGTGTTCAATGACGTCTGGTTGTTGTGGCTGTAACGCCCGCCTAGGTCGAGATCGAGATGTTCGCCGAAATGCAGCGTCATATTGCCGAAACCGGCGTATTCCTCGTACTTGGAGATCGTGGCCGCACCACCGAGTCCGCCCAGGTCCTCGATGTAGGTCTGGGGGGTCAACGTTCCCGGCGCAACCGGGACGAACACCTGATCAATCAGCGCCTTTTCGTGGGTATAGTACCCGCCGATCAGCCACTCGATCTTGTCGTTGGGCGCGGACGCAAGGCGAACCTCCTGCGTCCATTTGCGGTTGTTGGTCAATTGCCGCAGGTAGGTCTCGTTGCCGTAGTCCGGCAACCCAAATGCCGGCGCATAGACGCCGATGACGTTATTGATGTACACCGTCTGGTCATCACGCCGCCTCTGATGCTGCGTACTACGGCTGGTCGAAGACGTCAGCGTGGCGAAACCCAGGTCATAATCGGCCTGCAGGTTGTAAACCCGGTAGTCCACATCGCTGTAGGATGGCACGAACTGCGAGTATGTCAGGCCGCCATACAACGGCTTGAGCGTCGCCCCGTCGGCTTCAATCGTCGTAGGCCCATCGACATCGATGTTCTGAATCAGTGCAGTGGCACGCACCGTAAGAGCGTCAGTCGGCATCCACTGCAGCGAAGCGCGGCCACCATAGCTGCGGTAATCATTGATATTGCTTTCGACATCGGACCCGCCGGTGCCGATGGAATCGATGAATCCGCCCTGCATGCGGTAGCTGCCCGATGCACGAAAGGCGAGCGTTGGCGACAGCGGGACGTTGACCATGAGGTTGCCCTGGTACGACGGATCGCCATGCCGGGTCAGCTCGCCCGAGATGCGCCCGCGCGCCTCAAACACACCGGCATCCGGCTCGTTGGTGACATACTTGACCAGACCGCCAAGCGAACTTGCGCCGTAAAGGGTGCCCTGAGGGCCGCGAAGGACCTCGATTCTGGCGATGTCGAACGTGTCGAAATCACCCGCGAGTTCCGCGCCGTTAGCAAGACCGCTGCTTGAACCGAAAGGCGTCTCGTCCATGTAAACTGCGACAGTCGAGGCGACACCGCCTGTATTCACTCCGCGTAAGACGAGCCGCCCCTGCCCCGGCGTCGACTGGACAAGCTGGAGGCTCGGGACATTGCCGAGATAGTCGCCGATGTTGGTGATGTTCTGCTTTTCAATGGTCTCCTCCGAGACCACGGAGATTGACTGGGGCACGTCGATCAGCGTCTGCTCGCGCTTTTGCGCCGTGACGACGATCTCCTTGGCAGCCTCATCCAACCGCACAGTCGGCGCGCCAGACTGTCCATGCGCAGGCATTCCGCCAAGCGCGAGCACTGTAGCAGCGGACGACATCAGAAGTGTGTTGCGCAATGAGACCATGAGAGCTCCCCCGGGTGAATGAAGTACAATAGATCAATTGCAATCCCAATTAGGACTGTATGATCCCAATCAGAGAAATGTCAACACGAATGCGCGTCGATGGGCTAAAGGCGAAAGCACGATCCGCACCCTGCCTCGAACCACGCCACCAAGGCCCTGATTTGGCAGAGGAGACCTTCCACGCGGGCACTCTTGTGCCCCAGGAGATACCGCACAAATCAAGCGGCCTTGATCGCGCTGAAAAGAATGGACTTTCATGCCAGAAGCGAGCTCAGAGACGCCGCTTCTTGCCCTCGAAGCCGTCCTTGATGCAGTCGATCCAGCCGACGATTTCCCGCTTGCTCCAGCGCGAGGCGAACGGGGACAGCTTATAGGTCCTGGGGAATGTCCCCCGTCCAATCAGCCGATAGATCGTAAGACTCCCCTCGGGACCGTTGGCGCGCCAGGAAACGCCCCATCCCAGTTGCTCGCAAACCTGCTCGGTGAGGGGAACCGGTCAGTCCGCTCCTAGACGCTCCAGATTAGCCCTCGAGCGACCAACTTGGGCGCAAAGAGGAAAGAGGGCACCACCATGTCGCAACGACCGGCCCTCTCCGATTCCGGGAGCGCGAGGGCGATGGCCCTCGCATGGGCTTTGCCTTCCTTTCTTCGATGGCCGTTTGCGGAGGTTCGAACCTCCAACTTCCTCTAGGTTGACCTCAGGCGGGTGAGTTGCAAATCCGGTTCCGGGGCAAGCAAGTACGGGGACGGCATGAATAACCGGAAGGTATCGGGGCAGGCGCTCTGCGCGATTGTCATGGCGGGGGCTCTGTCGGCGGGCGTGGTGGGCGCGGTGGGAAGCGCTCCGGCGCTGGCGCGTGAGGACGTGGCGCAGGCCTATCCGCTTGATCCACAGACAAGCCCTTATGCCCGGGCCCCGGCCGAGGAGCGTGCGGCGATGAAGGCGCAGTTCGAGCAACTGCAGCGCACGTTCACATCCCGCAATGCCCAAGCGCACATGTCCGGTTACGAGCAACTGGCCCGCAAGGGCTACCCCGATGCACTGGCCGCCGTCGGATCCAGCTACCAGTTCGGGACCTACGGATATCGCAAGGATCTGAAACGGGCTCGGCGCCTGATCCTTGCCAGTGTCGAAGCGGGCAGCACATATGGGATGCATGGGCTCGCCTCGATGGTGGGCATCCCGGAATCCGATGTTAAGTTCGGGGTTTCCTACAAGAGCGTTGCTTCGATGCACTTCTGGCACCTGGAGGCCGCTCGGAAGGGTAACAGGGGGGCCCAGGTCCAGGTTGGAATGCGCAATTTTGAGAGCCAGACGGAGAGTACCGGTGGCGTCTCGAACGCGGATCTCGCCTATTACTGGCTGATGCGGGCGCATGAAAACGCTGCGGCTGCGGGTGACAAGGGCGTCCTCTCTCTGACCGAGAGCCTGATCGGTCAACTGGGCCATACCGTGGGCAACCCGCCGCTGAGCGACTTTCCTGCGGACTATGGCGGCACTTCGGTTCCCGCCATGCGTGAACTGGAGCTCGCCAGGGTGCGGGAAGACCGCAAGGCCGTGGCGGCCGCACAGGCGAAGCTGGAGCAGGCGGGGCTGAGTGAGCAGAGCTACCTTGCGAACCTGGGGGTCGTGCCGCAGCCATCCGTGGCCGCTCTGCAGCGCGCGCATGAGCAAAGGCTTGCGCAGGCGCGGGACAAGGAGGCGGCCCGGAAAGCGCGGATCGCTGCGGCCGATGCGAGGAAGGCAGCTGCCGTGAAGCCGGCCGTAGCCAAGGCGAGCCCGGCCAAGGCATCTCCGGCCAAGGTGCAGGAGGCGAAGGTCGCGGCAGGGGTCTCCCATGCGCAGGTGATGGCCGCGATCACGGCAAAGGACATGAGTGCACTGCAGGACATGCGCGAGGCGGGGATATTCAAGGAACGTGAACACGAGGGGCACCTGACGCTCGACTACGCCATCGCGGCGGTGCAGACGAAGGACCTTGATGTGGTGCGGATGGTGGCCAGCCGCGCCAACCAGGCGCAGACCTTCAAGCCGCACTCCCGGACGCTCTATCATCTGGTGGAGCAGGCGCGAACGCGTGCGATGTGGGCCAGCAACACGCAGGCGGCCTTCGATACGCCGGCCATCAAGGGGGCATACGAAATGGAGTTCCTGCGCAAGCTGAAAGAGGTTCTGCGCCTTGCAGGGGCCAACACGAGCGCGCAGGATCGCTACAAGCTCACCGCCTACGATCTGGCGGAGCAGGAAAACAACTCTCTGTGGGAGAAGCAGGAGACGCGCCGGACGGGCCTGAACCGGTTCGAACGCGCAAGGCAGGCGGCGGCGAAACGGAAGGCGGAGCGGGCCGCGCAAGCGCGGCGCTGGGAGCGCGAGCAGGCCGAGTCGCGGCGGCGCGGTGCGGCCCGGGTGGCGGCCCTGCGCGCCCAGACGGCGGATTTCCTTGGCCAGATGTCGCGCAACACGACCAGCGCGGCGCAGTACGAGCGTGACTATCGTCAGCGGTTGGCGCGCAACAGGGCCAGGTCGCGCCAGCAGGCGGCACCATCCTCCTCGTCCTCGTCGTCATCCTCTTCGCGCAGCAGTCGTTCGACGAGCTCCAGTGCCGCGCCCTCCTCCTCGAACCGTTCGCGCACGGCGCTGACCAAGCAGCCGACCCGGCCTTCACAGAGCACCGCAAGCCGCAGCAGCTCGGTGCCCTCGCGCACGACGGTGTCGCGGCCGACGCCTGCGCGGTCCTCGTCGAGCTCGTCGTCGTCCTCATCCACCTCGCGCGCGCCGGACTGGAGCGGCAGCGCCCTCAGCGCCTGCTACCGCGAGGCCGAGCGCACCAGTACGATGGGGCCGAGCGACGGGCTGAAGGAGGCGATCAAGGCCTTCAAGATCGGGTGCGACGTGGTCCACCTGCTCGAGTTCTCGACCGCCGGGACCGACCGGGTCTACTGCGGCAAGTCCGGGGATTTTCCCGCCAAGGCGCAAGGGCGGCTGGCCGATGCGGGCCTGCGCGGATACCTGCCCTACGCCCAGCGCGCCTGGAACGTGTGGGTGAACAAGCGCGGGTGCATGTAGGAAACCTCACCTTTCGCGCGCCACCGTGGCGGCGAAAGGTGAGGTCGCCCGTTTTGGGGTCAAGGGGCGATGGCCCCTTGAAAACGCCTTCTTCTTCAGCGCTGCGTGGTCTGCCAGTTCGCGCTGCGCACAAAGGGCATCTCGCTGGCCGCCAGCGTCTCGCGGCCCATCACGAGGTCCGCGCCGCGTTCGGCGAGCATGATCGTGGGCGCGTTGAGGTTGCCGGTGGTGATCGCGGGCATGGCCGAGCTGTCGATCACGCGCAGGCCCTGAACGCCGCGCACGCGCAGCTCAGGGTCAAGCACCGCCATCGGATCGCCCTGTGCGCCCATCTTGCAGGTGCACGAGGGGTGGTAGGCGCTTTCCACGTTGTCACGCACGAAGGCGTCGATCTGTTCGTCGGTCACGACATCGGCGCCGGGCTGCATCTCGCGTCCGGTGTAGGGGGCAAGGGCTTCCTGCGCAAAGATCTCGCGGGTGAGGCGCACGCAGGCGCGCATCTCTTCCCAGTCCTCGGCGTGGCTCATGTAGTTGAAGCGGATTTCGGGCGTGTCGAGCGCACCGGCCGAGCGCAGCCGCACCGTGCCCCGGCTCTTCGAGCGCATCGGGCCAACGTGGGCCTGGTAGCCGTGGCGGTCGGCCATCGAGGAGCCGTCATAGGACACCGCGAGCGGCAGGAAGTGGTACTGGATGTCCGGGTACTCGATCCCCGCGCGCGAGCGGATGAAGCCGCAGCTCTCGAAGTGGTTGGTCGCGCCAAGCCCTTCCTTGAGCGCCAGCCACTGCGCGCCGATGCGCGCCTTGGCGATCGGGCCCATGGCCGAGAACAGCGTGATCGGCTGGGTGCATTCCATCTGGAAGTAGAATTCCAGGTGATCCTGCAGGTTCTCACCCACGCCGGGCAGGTCCTGGACGACCTCGATGCCAAGGTTCTTCAATTGCTCGGCCGCGCCGATGCCCGAGCGCTGGAGGAGCGTGGGCGAATTGATCGGGCCGCTTGCCACGATGACCTCGCGCGCGGCGCGCACTTCGCGCACTTCGCCGCCCTGCACATAGCGCACGCCGACCGCGCGCGTGCCCTCGAACAGCAGCTTGTCGGCGAGCGCGTGGGTCTCGACCGTCAGGTTGCGGCGCTTCATCGCGGGCTTGAGATAGGCGTTGGCCGCGCTCCAGCGGCGGCCCTTGTGGACGGTCATGTCCATCCGGCCAAAGCCTTCCTGCTGCGCGCCGTTGTAGTCCGCCGTGAAGGGGTAGCCGGCCTGCTGCGCGGCTTCGGCGAACTTGGAGTAGAGCGGATTCTTCAGCGTCCCGTACTTCGTGTTGAGCGGGCCATTGCCGCCCCGGTAGGCATCGCCGCCTTCCTGGCGCGTTTCGGCGCGCTGGAAGTAGGGAAGGACGTGGGCGTAGTCCCACCCTTGCGCGCCCAGGTTGTGCCAGCGCTCGAAGTCCATCGGGTTGCCGCGCACGTAGACCATGCCGTTGATCGAGGACGAGCCGCCCAGCACCTTGCCGCGCGGGGTGTGCATGCGCCGCCCGCCCAGGTGCTCCTCGGGCTCCGAATAATAGCGCCAGTCGTACTTCTTCATGTTCATCGGGTAGGACAGGGCGCTGGGCATCTGGATCAGTACCGAGCGGTCCGACCCGCCGAATTCGAGCACCAGGACGGTGGTCTTGCCGTCCGCGCTCAGCCGGTCGGCCAGCACGCAGCCGGCCGAGCCGGCGCCCACGATGACGTAGTCGAATTGCGCGTTCATGAAGGTGTCTCTGTCCGTTTGTCGGTCTTGTCGGTCGGGGCTCAGTAGGGGGCGTCGACATCGCCCTTGGCGACGTAGACGCTCTTGAGCTGGGTGTAGTGCTCGATCGCGGCGAGGCCGTTCTCGCGCCCAACGCCCGAGTTCTTGTAGCCACCGAAGGGCAGTTCGATGGGGGTGACGTTGTAGTCGTTGATCCAGCAGCTCCCGGCCTGAAGCGCGGCGATCACGGTGTGCGCGCGCATCAGGTCGCGGGTGAAGACGCCCGCGGCAAGCCCGAACTCGGTGTCGTTGGCGCGCGCGATCACTTCCTCTTCGGTGTCGAAGGGCAGGAGCAGCATGACCGGGCCGAAGACCTCGTCGCGCACGATCGAGGCGCTGTCGTCCTCGGCCTGGAACACGGTCGGCTCGACATAGTAGCCGCGATCGTACTCACCGCCGGTGAGGCGCTCGCCGCCCATCAGCAGCTTGACGCCCTCGCGCTTGGCACGCGCGATGTGGCCCAGCACCAGGTCCAGCTGGACCCTGCTGACAAGCGGGCCCAGGTGCGTTTCGGGATTGAACGGATCACCGATGCGCAGTGCCTTGGTGCGCTTTTCCAGTCGGGCGAGGAAGTCCTTCAGCACCGAGCGATGGACGAAGACGCGTGTCCCGTTCGAGCAGATCTGTCCGGTCGAGTAGAAGTTTGCCATCATCGCGCCGCTCACCGCGTTGTCGAGATCGGCGTCCTCGAAGACGATCAGCGGGCTCTTGCCGCCCAGCTCCAGCGTCGTGGGCTTGAGGCCCTTGGCGGCCTCGCCCATGACGAGGCGGCCGGTGGGAACAGAGCCCGTCAGCGAGACCTTGGCGATGCCCGGGTGCGCAATCAGCGAACGGCCGGTTTCGCCATAGCCTTGCGCGACCTGGAACACGCCCTCGGGAAGGCCGGCTTCGCGGAAGATGCCTTCCAGTTCCATCGCCGTCATCGGGGTCTGCTCGGCGGGCTTGAAGATGAGCGCGTTGCCACAGGCGAGCGCGGGCGCGGCCTTCCAGCAGGCGATCTGCATGGGGTAGTTCCACGCGCCGATCCCGGCGCATACGCCGAGCGGTTCGCGGCGGGTGTAGCCGAAGGCCGCGGCGCCCAGATCCAGGAACTGGCCCGCCACGGTCGAGGCGATGCCGCCGTAGTATTCCAGGCAATCCGCGCCCGAGATGATGTCGACCGCCTTGGTTTCCTGCACCGGCTTGCCGGTGTTGCGGGTCTCGATCTCGGCAAGCTCATCGTTGCGCTCGCGCAGGATGTCGCTGGTGCGGCGCAGCACGCGGCCACGCTCGGTGCCGCTCAGCGCGGCCCATTCGCGCTGGCCATCCTGCGCCTTGGCGACCATGCGGTCGATGTCCTGGGCACTGGCGACGGGCAGGTCGGCGATGGTTTCGCCAGTGGCCGGGTTCACCGGACGCACGGTGGCGGGAACCGAGGCGGCGGCGATGGGGTGGCGCGCCAGCGAATCCTCGACCACGAAATTGAGCATCTCGCGCGCGGCTTCGGGGTCGACCTCGTTCCAGCCCGAGAGCGCGCCGCGCAGCCACACGCCGTCGATCATGGCGGCGATGAGGGCGGCGGTCTTGCGCGCTTCCTCGGGCGTTTCCATGGCGCGCAGCGCGTGGGTGAGGTTGGAGAGCATGCGCTTCTGGTAGGCGCGTTGCACGCGGTGGAGGCGCGGGTGCTGCAGCGCCTGGCCCCAGAAGGCGAGCCAGGCCATGCTGGTGCGCAGGTCGATCTCGGTGCGCGAGAGCGAAGCATCGATCACCGCCTGGACGCGCGCGCGCGGGCTGTCGGCGGCGACCATGCGCATGCGCACCGCATCGCCGTGGCGGAAGGCGAGTGCGCGGAACGCGGCTTCGAGAAGGCCGTTCTTGTCCTTGAAGTAATGCGCGACAAGGCCGGGCGAGACGTCGGCGCGCTTGCCGATCTCGGCGAGCGTGGTGCCGGTGAAGCCCACTTCGGCGAGCGAATCGATTGTCATCTCGATCAGCTGGCGCGCGCGGGCATCGTGCCTTGACGGAGCTTTCGTTGTCGCCGAACCTGTTGCCATGATCTTGTCCTGAATGACCGTTCAATTGATTTGAGCGTCAGCTATACCTCTCTCCGCGCCATTGCAAGTCTTGGCTGAAAAAGGTGGAAGGTTGCCATTGAATAAGCCTTCAATGGCGTTATAGGCACAGGGCATCACGCGAATTCAAGGAAGCCTATGCGCCGTCTGGCAACGCGACTTCTCCTGGCCCTGGGCCTCCTCTGCAGCTTCGTCCTGGGATCGACCGCCGCAAGTGCGGCCGCCGATCCCCCGGCGTGCCGCGCGGTGCGCCTCGCCGACGTAGGCTGGACAGATGTCACCGCGACGACAAGCGTCGCCTCCGAGGTCCTGCGCGAGATCGGCTACAAACCGACCACGCGCGTGCTCTCGGTGCCGGTCACCTTCAACGGCATGGCGCGCGGCGATGTCGACATTTTCCTCGGCAACTGGATGCCTGCGCAAAAGAGCCTGATCCAGGGGCACATCGAGGACGGCACGCTTGAACGCGTGCGCGCCAATCTCGTCGATGCGCGCTACACGCTGGCGGTCCCGGACTACCTCTACGAAGAGGGCCTCCAGAGTTTTGCCGACATCGCGCGCTTTGCCGATGAACTGGACCACAAGATCTACGGCATTGAGCCGGGCAACGATGGCAACCAGCTGGTCATCGACATGATCGGGCGGGGCGCCTTCGACACCGGCGACTTCCAGGTGGTCGAGAGCAGCGAGCAGGGCATGCTCTCCGAGGTCGAGCGCGCGGTGAAGGAACAGCGCGCCATCGTCTTCCTCGGCTGGCAGCCGCACCCGATGAACGAACGCTTCGACATGAAGTACCTGGCGGGCGGCGACGATGTCTTCGGTCCCAACTTCGGCGGCGCGACGGTGAGCACCATCGTGCGGCGGGGCTACCGCGAGGAATGCCCCAACCTTGGCCGCTTCCTTGAAAACCTCTCCTTCGAGGTCGAGGAAGAGAACGCGCTGATGGGCCGCATCGAAGGCGGCGCCAATCCGCAGGACGCGGCGCGCGCGTGGATCGCACAGAACCCGCACCGCGTGGCGCAGTGGCTCGACGGCGTCACCACCTTCGCAGGCGAGCCGGCCGAGGCGGCCATCAAGGCGAGCAAGCAGGCTGGCCCCACGGGCTCGTGGCTGACCGCCAACAAGATCCCGGTCGGTGCCTCGATTGCCGTTGCGGTGGACTGGATCAAGGCGCACAGCGGCCTTCTCGACATCGTCTCGGGCGCGGTGAGCGCGGGCGTCGATGGGCTGACCGGCGTGCTCCACGCCGTGCCGCCGCTCCTCTTTGTGGCGCTGGCGACCGTGCTCACCTGGTTCCTGCGCAAGTCCTACGGGTTCACGGCCTTCGTGCCGCTCGCGCTGCTCTTCATCATCAATCAGGGCTACTGGGACGAGACGGTCGATACGCTCGCGCTCGTGGTCTTTGCCGCGGCAACCTCGACCGTGATCGGCGTTCCCATCGGCATCTGGGCCGGGCATCGCCCGCGCGCGTACGAATACCTGCGCTCGGTGCTGGACCTGATGCAGACGCTGCCGACCTTCGTTTACCTGATCCCGACGCTGGTGATCTTCGGGCTGGGCGTGGTGCCGGGCCTCATCTCCACGATCATCTTCTCGCTGCCCGCGCCGATCCGCCTGACCCAGCTGGGCATCGCGTCCGTCCCGCGCCCGCTGATCGAGGCGGGCGAGAGCTTTGGTGCGACGAAGCGCCAGCTCCTCTTCAAGATCGAGCTTCCGGCCGCCGCCGGATCGATCCTGGCGGGCGTCACGCAGTGCATCATGCTCAGCCTCTCGATGGTCGTCATCGCCGCGCTGGTGGGCGCAGGCGGCCTGGGTGTGCCGGTGGTGCGCGCGCTCAACACCGTGCAGGTGGGCATGGGCTTCGAGGCGGGCTTCGCCATCGTCCTGCTCGCCATCATTCTCGACCGCGTGACCCGGCGCGAAACCAAGGGAGACAGCTGATGGCCACGGCGATCGAATTTCGGAACGTCGATATCTTCTTTGCAAGCGGCCGGGGGCGCAAGCGCGAGGCCGCGCTCGCCCGCGCGCTGGAACTGGCCGAGGCCGGCAAGGAGCGCGCCGCGATCAGCGAGGAGACAGGCGTGGTCCTGGGCGTCCACGACGCCTCGCTCACGGTCGAGCGCGGGCACATCTCGGTGCTGATGGGCCTGTCGGGCTCGGGCAAGTCGACGCTGCTGCGCGCCGCGAACGGCCTCAACGAGGTGACGCGCGGGCAGGTCCTCGTCCACGGCGGGGAAGGCGAGGAGGTGGTCGACATCGCGCCGCGCGATCCCGCCACCTTGCGCGAAGTGCGTCGCAAGCGCGTCGCCATGGTCTTCCAGCAGTTCGCGCTCCTGCCCTGGCGCACGGTGCGCGAGAACGTGGCCTTTGGCCTCGAACTGCGCGGCGAGGACAAGGCGGCCATGGCCAGGCGCGTCGAGGAACAGCTCGAACTGGTTGGCCTGTCCGACTGGGCGGACAGCTACGCGAGCGAGCTTTCGGGCGGCATGCAGCAGCGCGTCGGGCTGGCGCGCGCCTTTGCCACGGACGCGGACATCCTCCTCATGGACGAGCCCTTCTCCGCACTCGACCCGCTGATCCGCGCCAAGCTGCAGGACGATCTCCTGGAACTCCAGCGCGAGGTCCAGAAGACGATCCTGTTCGTCAGCCATGACCTCGATGAGGCCTTCAAGCTGGGCGATCAGATCACGCTTCTGGAAGGCGGGCGCATCGTCCAGAGCGGTAGCCGCGAGGAGATCCTCAACAACCCGGCGACCCCCTATGTCGCAAGCTTCCTCGAGCACATGAATCCGCTCCACGTGATGACCGGCGCCACGGTCATGCACCCGGTTGCCGAGCTGGAGGAAGTGGACGGCGGCCTGCTGCTCGACGAGGGGGGCAACTACCGTCTGGAAGGCGAACGCGTCCATTCGGATGCGGGCTGGCAGCCGGTCAACACCATCGCCGATCCCGAGACGCAGGACACCTTCCCCGAAGGCATCGCGCAGGTTCCCGCCGAGACCAACGTGCGCACGCTCATGCAGATCGCCGCGCAGACCGACAATCCGGTGCTGCTGACCGAAGACGGTGAACTGGCGGGCGTGACCTCCAGCCAGGACATCCTCGACAAGCTGAGCCAGACCGGGCCTGCGGGATCGGAGGATTCCGCGGCGCAGTAAAAAAAAGGGGCGCATGGCAGCGCAGCGCAAGGCCGCCCTTCGGGTCGCACCTTCGAGGCCGTCCTCACGCCGGTTCCTGCCGCCCCCATGATCTGCGCCCCGCGCCCGGCCCCCCGGCGCTCCGTTCCCCTCTCCCCGGGAGCGCCGGGGGCAACGCACAAGGGCCGCTCTGTCGAGCGGCCCTTCGTCGTTTCAGGAAGAGGTGTTTCGGGCCAAAGCCGACTGGGGGCGTTTTCAGCACATGGAACGGCTCCGATGGGCCGGTAGGCGAATGTCCGGTTCCGAGCCGGGCTACGAGGATATCCGCCGCTCACGCGACTTTAACTGCCGACCAATGCTCGTCGTTCTGCAGGAAGCACCCGAATGTCCAGTTGCGCCGAAGCTTCTCGCTGCGATATTGCGGCTCACCGCCTTGCGAGTACCGCTTGCCCCGATCTTGAAGGGCTGCGATGAACTTGCCATGGGCGCCGCAATGAACCTTTTCGATCGCACAAAGAGATTCGCGCTGAGCACAGTGCAGCCTTACCGTGTCCTTGGGCGCGGTATTATTGCGTTCAACGTTCTATTGGCTTTCATTTTCTTCGCACTAGCAGCTTTCCGGCTATGGCTCGATCATCCTCAATGCAACGAACAGTTGGTGCAGATCGGCTCCAAACACGTGCTGATAGTCCAGGCCTCCTGCTTGTCCGAGCACTGGCTATCCTCATTTGGGAAAAGCATCGTCGATAATCTGGCCGCTGGTCTCGTAGTTGCGATGGTAAGTTCTTTGCTGCTCTGGCTGATTTCACCCAAGGCGCACTTCGAGGAAGATATTGCGGCGCTTCAACCCTGGAATATTCATGAGCTACTGCACGCTCCACTGGCTGATACGAAAAACTACTGGTTTCGAGGTAGGTCGGGCAGATTCATCCGGACCGCCGTGATGCCTGCTCTCGATGCGGCTGGACGAAGAGAATCAGTCACAAGAACTTTGCATATGATCCTGCCTAATCCTGCCGACACATCGATGCTGGCAGACTACGCCCATTACCGAGCGTCATTGCAGGGTGCGAAGGGGCAATGGGATGCGTCACGCATACAAAACGAAATTCTGGCAACAATTATTTCCGCTGCGAAACGTGCGAATACCAACCACTTCTTCGAAGTGGAAATTTATTTGAAAAGCGATTTTGCGCTATTTCGACTTGATATGTCAGATGACCGTTTAGTTCTGACGCGCGAAGATCCGAAATGGCCGGGTATCGTCTGCTCTAGCCGATCAAAATTCTATGCTTCGTACCATGAGGAATTCAGGAACGAGGCCAACAGGGCTGTGTCTATTGACCTGTCCCTCGCGACAGTTCCGACTTCACTTCAGTCTAGCGACGTGGACGGCATACTCGCCGCACTTTCGTTGTCCATCACACTGACCGACGAGGATCGAACCGCTATTGTTCAGGGTGTCGAGAAGCCGGAGAGCCCATATGGCTGACATAGAAAAGGAGTTTATCGCGCTAATCGCAGCGGCGAGGTCCGGTGAGTTCGAGGCTGCGATTAGCGCGTCGATGCTGCGAGAAGCAGAGGTGCGGCGTCATCCATTGAACTTTTTGGCTGCACGGGTGGAAGATGATGCCGGAAATGCGTTGCGCTTACATCTGTGGGATGAGCGCTTCCGGTTCAAGCAGGTTGGCCTAGAGGTGCACGACCACAAGTTCGATTACCAAAGTTTCGTTGTCGATGGGTCTGTAGAGCAGACCATTTACGAGGCGATCCCAGATTCCGAGGGGGCGCACGAGGTACTAGAAGTTTCCTACAGCGGTGGCGGGTCCATTCTTCAGCGCAGCGGAAAACATATCCAACTATTCGAACTGCGTCGCGAAAAATATTCTTCCGGTGTACTTTACGAATTGCCTCATGGCGTATTGCATCGACTTGATCTAGTTGGCTCCTCGGCGATGACGTTGGTGAAGACATGTGATGTCGGCGGGCAACCAATTACGATTGGACGTTCATCAGACGACGAAGGACCTTCTACTCCAAGAACTCCAGTGTGCGACACCGAAGGCAATCTAATGACTCTCAGCACGCACTCAATCAGCCAGATCATCAAGGCAGCACTATAGATCGATTAAACAGAGGTCCACTTGGCAACTACGGCCCGTTCGTGGCAAGACGAGAGAGTGGCGAGTGATAAGTTCGGCTCTCCGTGAGTTTGATAGCTGTTTTTAATTATCATCCTTACGGCCAGACTTTGCGCAGAGGGCCAACGCAGCCACACCAACGGCGCGTTTTGCGCAACCGGACATTTCAGGCCCAATGAGTGAAAGGCCGCAATGTCCCAGGCCCTATCATGTTTTGAATGTCAGCTTCCAAGCGCGGAAAAATCGCTGTCGAATGACTTTGATGGGCGCGTGGCGGAATTTCTGCACACGCCCCTTTGCAGGCGTTAGCGTTAGCCTGGTTCAGTAACGCACTAGGGGTGGAATGCTGGCTTACACAGCAGACCACGCATCGCGGGCAGACCCTATCGACCGGTAGGCTCGCCGTTCCATAATGCCGCTTCGCGAACTAGGTCGACCTTCAGTGCCTGCAAGGTAGCGCGGTCGAAAACACGCCCATTGGCGACTACGACGACGATGTTGCGCGTTTCGGCGATGTTGGCCAATGGATCGCCGTCCAGCACCAGCAGGTCAGCGAGAAAGCCTGGCTGGATCAGCCCCAAATCCTCCACACCCATCATCCGGGAGGGGGTGATCGTGGCAGCGCGGATCGCGTCTCCCGTGCTCAGACCTGCTTCGACCAATGCAGCCAGTTCGTCATGCAATGCGAAACCCGGGACGAAGAAGGGCTTCACTGTGTCGGTTCCGGCAATGATCGGCACCCCTCGTTCGGAAAGCATGCGCACGGCCTCGCTTTCGACCGCCAGATTTGCGTGCCACTGCGCCAACTTTTCGACTGAGGTCTCGCCTTCAGCGCGGCGGCTCCATTCATTCAGATAGGGGGCTGGAATGAAGCGCAATGCCGGACTGGCCAAGACTGTATCGCTTTTCTCGCCAATTGCGATGAAGTGGCGCCTCAAGTGCAATGTCGGATCGAGCCATGTTCCGTTCTCACGGAAGATCCTCGCCAACCTGTCCGCCTTTTCGTCGCTAAGCCTCCCTTCAAGGGCGACCCAATCGGTGTAGCCGTTCTCCAGTTCCGGAATTTCTCCGTCCACCAGTGCCAGAGCCACTTCGCGCGCGTGTTCGATCGTGCGCTGCCCGGCCTTAGAAGCCTCCAGCGGTGGTATGGTTCTGGGATCGTGGCCGTCGACCTGCAGGCCGAGCCTCTTCGCCTCGTCGATTATGGCGTAATAGTTTTCTGGACTGAGATCGGAATAGACTTTCACGAAATCGGCACCCTCGCGACTCAGTCGTTGTACCGCGGTGCGTGCTTCTTGCGGTTCGTGAACGATCGTGATGTGCGACCAGTCCGAACCCGGGTTGTTCAGAACCGTGCCAGCGGTCCACAATCTTGGGCCGACCCTCGTCCCTGCCGCAATCTCATCGCGCCAGAGCACGAGTTCAGGCAGATGTTCCCACGGTCCGCCCAAGTCGCGCGTGGCGGTGACGCCGTGCGCGATGAGCAGACGCAGATGATCGATGCCCTCGTAGCGGGAATGGATATGGGCATCCCACAATCCCGGAATCACATATTTGCCGCTCGCATCGATACGGCGTGCGTTCTGTGGGACAGCAATCTGATCCTGGGGGCCGACGGCCGCAATACGGTTGCCGGTCAAGACGATCGTCTGCGCGCTGGCCCAGCACGCGCAGTCCACTTGAAGCACTTCGGCTCCGACGATGGCGACGTTGTCAGCTAGATCGTTCGCAATGGCCGGCGATCTGGCGACCAGTAGTGCGACAGCGACAAAAGCCGTGTGGACAATCTGCTTCAAGGCTCCCCCCTTAAACAGACTTTTCTATTGCACTGACAGGTAAAGTCAGACCAACCAGGCCTTTCTTTACATTGCTACACGAACTCTCACAACCCGACTGAACAAATGCGCTTTACCCATGACTCAGGCGTGCTGAGTTGAGATGGAAGTATCCGAGTTTCTCGAATTGAAGGTGGGACCCTGATTGAATTTTATGTCCGCTTCCCACCTATCCCGACTGCTGGCCGATCGGATCAACAAGCGTAACCGGGCGGGCCACTCTCTGGCGGGTCAATTCGGCTCTCGACTGACCTACAAGGGCGCCCAGCCGCCATAGCACCTACGCCCGCGAAACACAGGAAGCCAAGGGTGACGGCAGGGCGCCTATTCTTGGGCACGGCCTGCCCTCTCCGATTTCGGGAGCCCGAGGGCGATGGCCCTCGGAATTATCCTTTTACTCTTCCATTTCAGATGCCTGTCGTTTGGCTAACGCCTTCCCTTGACCGCACGGCATGCCCGGCCCTCCCGTTGCAATCGGAAGAGATATTACCTTGCACAAGATAGGCATTTTGAACTACAATCGCGCAATATAAAAACAGGGGCAGGATGATCCGGCGGCGCGGTGCCGGAAAGGCGCAAGGCTTTGAAGAGGATTGCGTTGTGACGGATACCCCTGTGCCCGCCGAGACCATGGACCGGCCCGAGTTGACCCGGGCACGTCAGGGGGCGATTCCCGATGGCACGCCGCACAGCCTGTTCGAGGACGTCTATGCGCTGTGCGTGGGTACGGTCCTGCTCTCGCTAGGCGTGGTCATCCTGCAGAAGGCCGAACTTGCCACGGGCGGCGTTGCGGGTATGGCCTTGACGCTGAGCTACCTGACCGGCCTTCCCGTCGGCGTCCTCTACGGCGGCCTGACGCTGCCGATGCTGGCCATTACCATCCGCGCGATGGGGCGCGCCTTCCTGGTCAAGACGCTGATCGTCACCTTCGGCGTCTTCGCGCTGACCGGGATCACCCCCTACGTCTTCGAGATCGCCCGGATCAGCACGCCGGTGGCCGCCATTGTCGGGGGGACGGTGATCGGCATGGGCGCACTGGCCCTTGCCCGCCACGCCGCGGGCTCGGGCGGATCGGGCGCCATCGTCCTGTGGCTCTACCGCACGCGCGGGTGGAACGCGGGCCGTTCACAGATGCTGTTCGATGCCTGCGTGCTCGCCTTCTCGCTCATCAGTCTCGATCTCACCCGCATGCTGTGGTCGCTGCTGGGTGTCGCGGCCACGGGCGGCATCCTCTACGTCTGGCACCGCCCGGGCCGCTACACCGGCTACTAAGGCTTCACGAGAGCGCGGGAAAGTTGGGCTGGCCGTTCGAGGCGCTCACCCCGCCATCGACCGGCAGGTTTACCCCCGTCACGAAGCGCGCATCGTCCGAGGCGAGAAACGCGACGACATCGGCGACGTCCTCGGGCTCGCCAAAGCGCTTGATCGCCGCGCGCTGGTAGAAGGCCTCCTGGATCGCGGGGTTTTCCATCAGGTCGCCCGCCATCTTGGTCCGCGTCATCGAGGGGCACACCGCGTTGACGCGAATGCCATCCTGTCCCCATTCGAGCGCCATCGAGCGCGTCATCTGCGTCACCGCGCCCTTCGAGGCGGTGTAGATGACCATGTTGTAGTCGCCCCCGATCCCGGAAGCGCTGGAGGTGAAGACGATCGCGCCCTTGCTCTTCTTCAGCTCGGGATAAGCCGCCCGCGCGCAGCGCAGCGATCCCTTGACGTTGATATCGATCACCCGGTCGATGTCCTCGTCGCTGGCCTCGCCGAACGGTCCCGCCGTCGCGACGCCAGCGTTGGCGTAGAGCACATCGAGGCCGCCGAACTTCGCCACCGTCCTGGCGACGAGATCGTCCGGAAACCCGATCTGCGCGATATCGCCTGCGACACACAGCGTTCGGGCCGGATCGAGATCGGCCGCGAGTGCATCCAGATCTTCGCGCGAACGGGCATTGAGAACGACGTTGGCGCCCTCGGAGGCAAAGCGGCGTATGGCGGCCGCGCCGATGCCGCTCGAGGCGCCGGTGACGATGACGGTCTTGTCGGTGAAGCGTTGCATGTGGGGTCCTTGGGTCTTTCAAGATGCCCGCAATTCGGGCCAGATGCCCTTGCAACGCGCCGCCCCCGCGCCCGGCTCCCTGCAATCCACGCATGCGCACATGCACCGGATAAAAGGAAAGCCCCCCGGCACATATGTGCCGAGGGGCCCTCCTGCATTCCCGAAGGAAAGGCGATCAGAAGCCGGCCGAAACCTTGAAGACCACGGTCGAGCCGGAAATCACCGAACCGTTCTTGCTCGAACGGAAGCCGGAACCGAGGTAGTTCGATTCCGAGCGCGAGATGTCGGTGTCGACATAGGCAATGCCGAGCGTCAGCGGGCCGAGCGCATAATCCGCGCCCAGGCTCCAGTCGACGTATTCGCCGGTCGGCGCGAGGCTGGTACCCCAGGGACCGAGACCTGCGTTGCCGTTCGAGTACCCGATGTGCGCGTTCAGCGTCAGCGGCGTGTCCGGGATCCCCGCACTGAGGTCGGTGTGCAGGTAGAGGTTGTCGCCCTTGTCGCCCGGATCGTCGTAGCCGTCCGAGAAGCCGCTGTAATACCAGGTGCCGAGCGCTTCCTGCTTGGGCGCGTAATTGATGCCAACGCCGACATTCACCGGACCGATATCGCCCGAAACGGTGGCGTAGAGTTCCGCGAAGTCGGTGGTGTCGAGGCCGCCGGGGAACATGATCCAGGTCAGGCCCGCATCGACGTTGATGCCGTTGCCGATGTCGGTGCTGTAGCCCGCGAAGAGATCGAGTTCGGTGTTGGAACCGCCGAAGGTGCCCCAGCCCGAGAGGTTCGAGCCCCAGGTACCGGCATAGAAGCCGCTGTCATGGGTAACCTGAATGCCCGCCTGGATCGCCATTTCGCGGTCGGTCATCGAGACGCCGCGGTAGCGATAGTCGGTCACCAGGGTCGCTTCACCGGAAACGGTGAGGCCGGAATCGTCCTGGGCTGCCGCAGGATTGGCCACGGCAAAGCACGAAAGGGCAAGGCAGGCCGCGCCTGCGAGCATACGAATCTTCATTTCTGGAACGTCCCTCATTTTTCATGTGGTTTTTACGTTCCATCCTGCGGCTCCCCCGCCGGGCCTTCACTTCAAGGTGGACCCGTTCCGAAACAGCAAGGCTCGGAATAAGCTTAACGCCCCCTTTTGCAAATCACTTCATTTCATAAGTGATCACTTTGATCTAATATTGTTGCCTTGTTGCAACAAACGCATATTTGTCGTGCAAATAGCGCAATATTGGGATCGCAAACGAATTCGGCTCTCCGCCCGGCCGGACAGGTCCGGCGCGAGCGAAGAGCCGCTTCGCATGTCAAAACTCAGGGTAATGCGGCCTCAGGCGCGCATGGCGGCCACGATCGAGGCATCCCCCGTGACGCGGTCATCGTGCCCACCCTGGCGGCGGCGCGCGATCCACTCGGCCAGCGTTTCGGCCGTGGTGTGGTCCATACCCTTCACGCGTTCGAGGTCGAGGTGAACAGGCTCGCCGTGGGGCTGGCGCTCCAGCACGGTGTTGAGCTTGGTGAGACCCAGGAAGGTCGCGGCCCCGTGCAGCTCAACGCGGCGGCCGTGCTCCTCGTCATGCTCGTGCACCTTGAGGCGGATGTCGCGAAGGTGCGGCAGCAGTTCGACGACCGAGAGCGCAAGGCCAACGAGAACGCCGGTCAGGAGGTCGGTCGTGACGACCAGCACGAAGGTCACCGCCCAGATCGCCGCGGGCAGATACCCGTGGTTCTTGTAGAGGTGTGTGACGTGCTTGAGGCTGACAAGGCGCCAGCCGGTGATCACCAGAACACCGCCAAGCGAGGCCATCGGAACTTCGCGCAGGAGCCAGGGCAGCAGCGCGATGAAGCCCAGGATCCAGACACCGTGAAAGATCGTCGACAGGCGCGTCTTGGCGCCCGCCTGGACGTTCGCCGAGGAGCGCACGATGACGCCGGTCATCGGCAGCGCGCCGACAAGGCCGCACAGCATGTTGCCCACGCCCTGCGCGCTCAGTTCCTTGTCGTACTTGGTGCGCACGCCGTCGTGCATACGGTCGACAGCAGCGGCCGAGAGCAGCGTCTCGGCGCTGGCGATGAAGGCGATGGCAAGCGCGGTGACGAGGAGCGCGGGGCTCGCAAGCGGGGCGAACCAGGCGGTGCTGGTGGGCAGCGCGAAGGCCGAACCGATCGAGGCGGGCACCTCGATACGCGCGACGTCGAGCCCCATGCCCCAGGCGACTGCGGTGGCCGAAACAACGCCGAGCAGCGCGCCCGGAACAAGCGCCATCGATTTGGGACGCAGCTTCTCCCAGCCGACCATCACGACAATGGTGAGAACGCCCAGGCCCAGCGCGATCTCGGTCGCCGCCGCGCTCGAGAAATCGAGGCCGAAGACGCGGCCCGGAATCGCGGCGAGGTTTTCGACGCCGTTGGAAAGCGGCTTTTTGTCAAAGAGGATGTGGAACTGGCCGATCACAATGAGCGCGCCGATGCCTGCCAGCATGCCGTGGACGACCGCCGGGCTGATCGCGCGGAACAGGCCGCCCAGCTTCGCCCAACCGGCGACAAGCTGGAGCACGCCGGCCAGCAGAAGTACGGGACCCAGCGCTTCGAGCCCATGCTCGCGCACGAATTCGAAGACGATGACGGCAAGCCCCGCAGCGGGCCCGGAAACCTGGAGCGGCGAGCCTGCAAAGAGGCCCACGATGATGCCGCCGATGATGCCCGTCACCAGGCCCTTTTCGGGCGGCACGCCCGAAGCAATGGCGATGCCCATGCACAGCGGCATGGCCACCAGGAACACCACGATCGAAGCGGTGAAGTCACGCCCGAAGTGCGCGAAAAGGCCGGTACGCCCTTCGGACGCCGGCGCGGTGGTGGAGGTACTCATTATTCGGCAGCCTCTGCAAGTTCGGTAGCGATGCGCGCCTTGGCGCGCAGGGCCACGGGAAGTTCGCGATCTTCGCGCAGGGCCACGAATTCGCCGGTCTCACCATCGAGACCGAGAACCTGACCGGCGTGGATGTCGACGAACCAGCCGTGAAGGGTGATTTCGCCGCGCGCGATACCCGCCGCGACGGAAGGATGGGTGCGCAGATGCGCGATCTGCGCGATGATGTTTTCGAGCGTGATGGCGCGCACGCGCTCGGCACCGTTTAGTTCGGGGTGGCAGGTCGAGACGATGTGCTCGGCCGCCGCGCCGTTCTTGAGCCAGCCCGCGACGTTGGGCATTGCCTCCAGCCCCGTGGGATCGGCCAGCGCCTTCATCGCGCCGCAGTCCGAGTGGCCGCACACGATGATGTCGCTGACACCCAGCGCCACCACGGCGTATTCGACCGTCGAGGTAACGCCGCCGTTGTGGGTGGAATAGGTGGGCACGATGTTGCCCGCGTTGCGGCACACGAACAGGTCGCCGGGCTGCGCCTGCATGATCTGCTCGGGCACGATGCGCGAATCCGCGCAGGAAATCATCAGCGCCTTGGGCGACTGACCATGGGTGGCGAGTTTCCCGAACAGCTCACTGCTGGCCGGAAAGATGGACTTCTCGAAATGGAAGACGCGACCAATGAGTTCGTTCACGTTTCGTCACCTCACAAAAGGAATCGGGCAACCCGGCGCACACAGACGCCAAGCTTGCACGGAAATCTATGTCAGGCAGGTGTCCATCCATGTTCGTGAATGTAACGAAGTCTTGCTGATTGCCGTTAAAGCAATTCCTGTTGCATTTTCTGAAACAAACTCAGGAGCTTGGCGCGAGGGGAAGCCGCACCGTTGCGCGCAAGCCACCTTCGGCGCGGTTGCGCAGGTCGATCGTCCCGTTCTCCATGCGCACCGCGCGCTGGACGATGGGAAGGCCCAAGCCCATCCCCGCCGTATCGCGCGCGCGGGCGGAGTCGAGCCGCACGAAGGGCTGCATGGCATCGGCGATGCGCTCCTCCGGGATGCCCGGACCATCGTCCTCGACGACGATCTCGACCCCGTCCCCGTCCTTGCGCAGGTACACGCGCACGTTGCCCCCGTAATGCAGCGCGTTCTCGATCAGATTGGAAAGCGCGCGCCGGATCTGCACCGGACGGGCCCGCACCACGGCGTGGGACGCCCCCTCGTAGGTCGCATCCGCGCCATGGTCGGCCTGGGTGTCAACGAGGGTCTGGGCCATGACGGCAACGTCGATGCGCTCGGTCGGGATCGCCTCGCCGCCGGTGTCAACATAGGCCTGGATCGATTCGATGAGCATGCGCATCTCGTCGATGTCGCGCGACATCCCCTCACGCATGTCGGGGGCCAGGCGGTCATCGTCGAGCCTGAGGCGCATGCGCGCCAGCGGCGTCTTCAGGTCGTGCCCGATCGCCAGCATCGTCTGCGTGCGGTCCTTGAGCGACTGGTGGATGCGCTCCTGCATGGCGTTCATCGCGCGGATGAGCTGGCGCATCTCATCGGGCCCGCGTTCGGGCACGAGGCGTGGCGGCCCCGAGCCGAACTCGTGCGTGGCCCCGATCACCGAGCGCAGGGGCCCAAGCGCGGCGCGCAGCAGCACCCAGGCCAGCAGGATCAGGAGCAGCGTGGGCAGGATCATGCTCGCCAGCCGTCCCGCCGTCAGCTTCCAGGCCGCGTTGGCGTGGGTGTGGAATTTCAGGACGCTGCTGTCGGCCAGCAGCATCGAGCCGCCGATGTTGCCGCGCCCGGGCACCTCATCGAGATGCAGTTCAAGATCCGAGCGCACAAGGTCGGGCTCGAAGGCGACGACCTGCTCGCGCAGCTTGGCAAGCCCCACGGGCCCCCGGTAACGGCGGCTGGAGGGGATCCATTCAAGCGTGAAGCGCGAGGTGCTGAGCGCCTTGGTCACCTGCGGGCGCGCCTCGGGCGCCACGCGCTCCACCGCGCGTGAAGCGAGCAGCAGGTTCTCGGCAATGCGCTCGGCATCGTCGCGCCGCAACTCGAAGGAATTGGCGCTCTCGAACAGGAGCGTGTTGGCCGCGAAATCGACCAGCGCGACCAGCAGGAGCACGGCCAGCAGACGCTCGGGCAATCCCAGGCGCCGGACGAAGGCCAGCCCCCGCTGAAGCATCAGAGGCGGGTCACTTCGGCCCGGAACATGTAGCCCACGCCGCGCACGGTCACGATCGGCGATTCGCCGCCCTCGGCCTGGAGCTTGCGGCGCAGACGGCTGACCAGCACGTCGATGCTGCGATCCGAACTGTCACCAATGCGCGAACGCGAGAGCTCCATCAGCCGCTCCCGGCCCAGCACGCGCTGGGGATAGCCCAGGAACGTGGAGAGCAGGTCGAACTCCGCGCCGGTCAGATCGACGATGGCGCCATCGGGCGAGCGCAGTTCGCGGCGGGCCTGCGACAGCTGCCAGCCATCGAAGCTGATGGTGTCGGCCGAACGGGTGTCGCCCCCGAAATCGGCAACGCTTTCACCCACGGTGTTGCCCCGGCGCAGGACCGCGCTGACACGGGCGGCCAGCTCGCGCGTGCTGAAAGGCTTGGCGAGGTAATCATCGGCGCCCAGCTCAAAGGCCAAGCACCCGGTCCTCCTCGCTGCCGCGCGCGCTGATGAAGATGATGGGAATGTCACTCTCACGGCGCAGGCGGCGGAACAGGTCGAAGCCGCTGGTGCCCGGCAGCATGATGTCGAGAACGACAAGGCTGACCGGGGATTCGCGCAAGGTCACCCACATCTCCGCGCCGGTGGCCGCGGTGAGCACGTTGAAGCCGCTCTGGCGCAGGGCGCGGGCGGTCAGCGTGCGCAGCGCGCCGTCGTCCTCGACCAGAAGAACGGTGGCGGGGCCGGACTGCGGCGGGCTGGAAAAGGTATTGGTGGAGGACACGTTCATCGGCTCAAGCATCTGGTTCTTCTCTGGCTATACCCCCACCCGATTCCGGACGCAAACGGGATGAGAGGAGTAAAGGACGGGAGGAAAACGAAATTCCCCGGGAGAGGCTCCCGGGGCCGCATCCGACGAAGGAAAACGGCCACCTTTCGTCAGGATAGCCGTCCCCGCGCGCAAGGATTGCACTCGGGCAGGCCAGCCCCGTGCGGCTCCGGGCGTCCTCCCCGGCCCCGACGTTCTGGCCCCGTCCGGCCCCTCCTCCCGGCAGCCAAAGCCGCCCGAAGGCATGAGACGCGTGCCCCTCTCTTCGCAATGGGCAGGCGCATTTCTGGACACGTGCAGTGTCGAACCCCCGTCCGAAATGTGACGAAGTGTTGCCAGAATCGGAAAAAGAGACGCCCCGACCCACAACGACGCCGCTTCCCCTTCGCCTCAGGGGCTTGCCAGCCGCGCCCCGTCCCGCCAAGCGGAGCCATGCGCATTGCTCTCTACGAACCCGAGATCGCCGGCAACGTCGGCGCCGTCCTGCGCCTGGGCGCGTGCCTGGGGACAGCCATCGACCTCATCGAACCCATGGGCTTTGCCTGGGACGACCGGCGGGTGCGCCGCGCGGCGATGGACTACATCGACCATGTCGACTTCACCCGCCACGCCGACTTTGCCGCCTTCCAGGGCGCGCATGCCGGGCAGCGGCGCGTGCTCTTCACCACGAAGGCGACGACGTCCGCCTATGACTTCGACTACCGCGCGGACGATATCCTGCTGTTCGGCAAGGAGAGCGCAGGCGTGCCCGACGAAGTGGCGCAGGTGTGTGATGCACGCGTGCGCATTCCGCTGCGCGTACAAGTGCGCTCGCTCAATCTTGCGACCGCAGCCGCGCTGGCCCTGGGCGAAGCGCTGCGCCAGACAGGGGCCCTGCCCGGCTGAGGCGCCTCAGCGCACCACGCTGGCCTCGGCACCTTCGCCGTCGCCTTCTCCCGGGCTATCCCCGTCCATGGCTGCCGCGACCCGGTTGCGACCTTCGCGCTTGGCCCGGTAGAGCGCCGCGTCCGCGTCGTGGTAGAAATCGCGAAAGGTCGGCAGGGGCGCGAAGGTGCCCTCGAGCGTCCGGTCCTTCTGCTCCGACACGCCGGCAAGGCCAATGGAAACGGTCACCTTGCTCCCCGCCAGCACGCCGGTGTGCTCGATTCCCTCGACCGCGCGCCGCACGCTGTCGGCAAAACGGCGCAGCGCAAAGCCCGACATACCGGCCACGGCCATCGCGAATTCCTCGCCGCCCAGACGCGCGACCCGGCAGTAGGGCCCTTCGCGCGCGGCCAGAACCTGCGCAATGGCCACCAGCACGTCATCGCCGATGTCGTGCCCATACGTGTCGTTAACCAGCTTGAAGCGGTCGACGTCGAACAGCAGCAGCGCAAAGGAAGCCCCGTCGCGATCTGCCGCCTCGAGCATGGGCGCGATGGCCTCCATGAAGCCGCGCCGGTTGCGCAGGCCCGTCAGCGGATCGAGGCGCGCCTGGGCTTGGGCCTGGGCTTCGCTGCGCAACGCCAGATCGCGCTCGATGCGCACCTGCCCACTGGCTCTCGAAACCGCGACCGCCAGCATGATGGTCTGCCAGGCCGCCGCGCACAGCACCAGGATCTGCGAACCCGCGCCATAGAACCAGACATCGATGTCGGCGAACTCGATGAGGCCAAGCGTGGCCATCGGCAGCGCCCAGGCCGCGGTATAGAGCCGCGCCTTGCGGCTGCCCCGCCGCCAGGCGAGCGCAAGGCACAGCGCCACCAGCAGTAGATCGAGAAGAACCGCGACGCCCAGCAGGTTGGAGATCATCGCGATCGGCCCCGTGCGCAGCAGACCCAGGGGAATCCCAACGAGCGCGATCAGCCCGGCCAGGGCCAGTACGGCCCGGCGCAAGCCCCCCGGCAGCTTGCCCTCTTCCAGCGCCGTGACCGCGCTCAGGGTTGCCAGTGCCACGGCAAAACAGGACAGGATGGTGCACACCTGCGCCGCCGGAGCCCCGGCCATTCCCGGCCAGATGAACAGCGCCAGTTGCGACCAGAGAGCGCCCCAGACGAACATCACCCCCGCCCAGCCACTCTGCCACAGCGCGAACTGGCGGTGCGCGGTCAGGGCCAGCGTCAGGTTGTAGATCGCCCCCACCGCGAGCAGGACCAGGGCACCGCCCACCGCAACCGCAAGCGCCGTTGCCTGCCAGTGCAGATCCTCGACATCGACCAGCCGCAGGCGCAGCAGACGGGCGCTCGCAAGCCGGTCGAAGCGCACCACGATATCTGCGAGCGGCTGGTCACGCACCGGCGGCTCGAAGGCGATCTGCCCCCCGGCGCGCCAGTGCCCGCCAAAGTCGCCCTGCACCACCGACTGGCGCCGTACCTCGCCATCGGCGTAGCGAAAATAGACCTCGAGGCGATCGAAACGCGATGTCCCCACCATCAACACCGGACCGCCCTCTGCGGCATGGTTGGCACGGTCCCACTGGGCAAGGCCTATGCGGTACCACAGGCTGGCACGCTGGTAACGGCTGCGCTCGGGCGCCCCGCCCGCACACGTGAATTGTGGGAAGCTGGCTTGCGGCGCACCGGGATGGCCCAGAGGCGTCACGGCATGGCATGTCGGGGCGAGCACATGCGACGTCGCAGCCGAAGAGGTGGCCGGAAGCATAGAGATGAGAAAGACAAGCAACAGCAGCAGTCCAGACACATGCGCGGCTCTTTCAGAACGGCGCAAAAGAGACATGCTGAGGCGAATCATTGTGCGTCCACTAATGCGATACTTTTACCTACGAAAGTCTTACCTGCTCGAGTCATGAGAGAACGCGGCGCACATCAGGCCGCCGCACACCTGCCTCGCGCCATCCCTGCAAACACCCAATTCAGTCGGCATTCAGTCCCGACGAGCTAGCCCGAGCGGCATCACGGCCCGCCGAACCCGCCGTATTTGGCCGGCACAGGAAGGGAGCTGAATTTGATGAAATCCGCGTTTCGAAACATAGGCTTGAAGCTGGGAATTGGCGCCGCGGCGGCGGCCGGTGCCCTGCTCGCAGCCACCCCGGCCATGGCCCGCGACCGTTACCGCGATGGGGGCAACGACGCCGCCATTGCCATCGGCGCCGGTGTCCTTGGGCTTGCCGTGGGCGCAGCCCTGGCAGACCGCGACGACCGCTACTACTATGATCGCGACTGGTACCCCTCGCGCCGCTACGTCACCGTTCGCGGGCGCCCCGGCTATTACTACTATTACGCCGACCGTCCCAACCGGTATTACCGCGACCGCTATTACAGCCGCTACTACGCACCTTATTACCGCAGCCATCGCCGTGACTGGCGGGCGCGCCGTCACCATGCCCGCCGCGACTGGCGCCGGGGTGGGCGCGACTGGCGTGGCGGGCGGCACTATTCGCGCCGCCATGGCCGCCACCACGATCGCGGCCGGCACGGCCATCATCGGCGCGGCCGGCGCTGAGCCGGACGGGCAGCAGGCGCGGTTGCCACTCCTTGCGATGAGAGGACGGCAACCGCGTACGCGCGCAAAGCGCGCCGCAGCCCCTCGCCAAGTCCGCCTGCGGACGCTATGGGCCGCGCACCATGGATATTTCCGACCTTCGCATCGCCCTGTTCTCGGGCAACTACAATTACGTTCGTGATGGCGCCAACCAGGCGCTCAACCGTCTAGTCGACTACCTGCTCCGTCAGGGTGCGAAGGTACGTGTCTATGCGCCTGTCGTGAAGGAGCCGGCCTTCCCGGCAACCGGCGACCTTGTCGGCGTCGGCGCTCTGCCGATCCCGGGCCGCGCCGAGTACCGCGTGCCGCTGGCCATTGCTGGCAAGGCGAGCCGCGATCTCAAGTCCTTCGCCCCCAACGTGGTGCATGTCTCCTCGCCCGATCCGGTCGGCCACAGGGCGGTCACCTGGGCGCGCAAGCGGGACCTGCCCGTGCTGGCCTCGGTACATACCCGTTTCGAGACGTACCTGCGCTACTACAACATGGCTTGGGGCGAACCGGTGATCGAGGCGATCCTGCGCCGCTTCTACCGCCGCTGCGATGCGCTGGTAGCCCCGTCCGAATCGATGGCGCAGCTCCTGCGCGAACAGCGCATGAACTACGACGTCACGATCTGGTCGCGCGGGGTCGATCGCACGACCTTCAACCCTGAACGCCGCGACATGGAATGGCGACGCAGCCTGGGCATCGCCGACCACGAGGTCGCAATCGGCTTCCTGGGCCGTCTCGTCATGGAAAAGGGGCTCGACGTCTACGCCGACACCCTCGATGACCTGCGCCGCCGGGGCGCGCCCTTCAAGGTCATCGTCATCGGCGAGGGGCCCGCGCGCGAATGGTTCGAGAGCCGCCTGCCGGACGGTGCCTTCGTGGGCTTCCAGCAGGGCGCCGACCTTGGCCGCGCGGTGGCCTCGATGGACGTCCTGTTCAACCCGTCTGTCACCGAGACCTTCGGCAACGTCACGCTCGAGGTCATGGCCTGCGGCCTGCCCGTCGTCGCGGCGGCGGCCACCGGCAGCCAGAGCCTGGTCGCCGACGGCGTCTCGGGACGGCTTGTGCCGCCGGGCGCGGTCAGCCAGTTCTCCGATGCCATCCGCAACTACATCGAGGATCCGGCCTTGCGCCGCGCGCACGGCGAGGCCGGAGCCCTGCGCGCCAACGACTTCGACTGGGACAAGATCAACCAGGCCGTCGCCGACACCTACCTGCGCCTGATCCGCCAGCGCGCACGGGCCTGAGACCGGAGAGGCACGGCGGGCTCAGCGCAGGACGCCCGCCCGCAGCATCCGCAGCGCGAAGAGCAGCAGCGCAAGCGCGATCAGCCAGATCGCGACGCTGATGGCTACGTCGGCGCTGCCGAGTGCGGGCGCCTCGATGTCGCTCCACTGATAGACACTTGTCACCGCCAACCCCAGGAGCGAGACCCCGAAGGCCGCCGCGGCCAGGCGCGCCCGGCGCAATAGCAGCAGCGCCCCCGCCAGCCCGCCGCCGACACCTAGCGCCCAGAACCCCACCAGCCACAGCGGCAAGGTGTCGAGATAGGCCACGTATTCGCGCGGGAACGCGGACAGATACCCTGCGTTGCGGGTGACCGTCATCACATAGTCGAAACAGCCAAAGCCGTTCCAGATGACAGCGAGGACCGCCACGATCCAATACCAGGCCGGAGCCCGTGCCTTCTCCACCATACGCACCTCGCTCGCGGCCCTGACTTGCGCAGTGGCCCAAATTCTGACGCAGCCGCTCCTGCTTGGCAACCCGCGCCGCGCTCACGCACTTTTTCGGGGTAAGGCGCTGTTTCGCCGCGCCGGAACCGATGCATTCGTACGCGCAACGCGCTAGGGAACCGCCATGGCTGACCTGTTCGGAGATGATCTGCCCCCGCCCGAGAGCGAGGAACCGCTGGCCGAGGATGCCCCGCTGGCCGACCGCCTGCGTCCGCGCACGCTGGACGATGTGGTGGGCCAGGAGCACCTGACCGGACCCGAAGGCGCGATCGGGCGCATGGTGGCCGCAGGCAAGCTCTCCTCGATGATCCTGTGGGGCCCGCCCGGCACCGGCAAGACCAGCACCTCGCGCCTGCTGGCCAAGGCCGTGGGCATGCGCTTTGCCGCGGTCTCGGCTGTCTTCTCGGGCGTCGCGGACCTGCGCAAGGCCTTTGCCGAAGCGGAAACGGCGGCCAAGGCGGGCCAGCGCACGCTGCTTTTCGTGGACGAGATTCACCGCTTCAACCGCGCCCAGCAGGACGGCTTCCTGCCTTTCGTCGAACGCGGAACGGTCACGCTGGTGGGCGCCACCACCGAGAACCCGAGCTTTGCCCTCAACGCAGCGCTTCTCAGCCGCGCGCAGGTGCTCGTCCTCAACCGCCTCGACGAGGTGGCGCTCTCCACGCTGCTCGCCAAGGCCGAGGCGCTCGAAGGCCCGCTCCCCCTCACCGACGAGGCGCGCGCGGCGCTTATCGCCACGGCCGACGGCGACGGGCGCTTCCTCCTCAACCAGGCCGAGACACTCTACGCCGCGCACATCGAGGAACCGCTGGGTCCGGGCCCGCTTGGCAAGTTCCTGCAGCGGCGCATGGCGGTCTACGACAAGGACCGCGACGGACACTACAACCTCATCTCGGCCTTTCACAAGTCGGTGCGCGGCTCGGACCCGCAGGCCGCGCTCTATTACATGGCGCGCATGCTGGTGGCGGGCGAGGAGCCGCTCTACATCCTGCGCCGCCTCGCCGCGATCGCGAGCGAGGATATCGGTCTCGCCGATCCGCAGGCGATGGTGCAGGTGATGACCGCCAAGCAGTCCTTCGAGTTTCTCGGCTCGCCCGAAGGCGAACTCCCGCTCGCCCAGGCGGTGATCTATTGCGCCAGCGCGCCCAAGTCGAACGCCTCCTACATGGCCAAGGCCGCCGCGACCGAGCTCGCGCGCGAGACCGGCTCGGTCGCCCCGCCCATGAACATCCTCAACGCGCCGACCAAGATGATGAAGGACATGGGCTACGGCGCGGCCTACCATTACGACCACGACCAGCCTGACGCCTTTTCCGGCGACAACTACTGGCCAGACGGCGTGCCCGCGCAGGAGTTCTACAAGCCCAACGAGCGCGGCTTCGAGCGCGAACTGAAGAAGCGTCTCGAATGGTGGCAGAAGAAGCGCGTCGAACGGCGCGGCGGCTGAGCCCGGTAGTGCCCGCGTCCCCCTCCTTCGACCACTTCCTCGCCATCGACTGGTCGGGTGCGCGCGGGCGCCATCACAAGGGCATTGCGCTGGGCCTGTGCGGGCAAGGGACAGGCGCGCCCGAGTTGCTGGCGCCGCCTTCCCGGCGCGGCTGGTCGCGCGAAGAGGTGCTGCGCTACCTGCGCGAGGACTTGCCCGCACGCACGCTGGTCGGCCTCGATCTTGGCATCGCGCTTCCCTTTGCCGATGCGGGCGCGTTCTTCCCCGGCCTTGCCCAAAGCCCGGACACGGCCCGTGCACTGTGGGCACGGATCGAGGGCATCTGCGAGGAGGATGAGGACCTGGGCGCCAATGCCTTCGTCGACCACCCCGACTTCGCGCCCTACTTCCGCCGACACGGCGGCCGCGAGGGGGAGCGCTTCCACCTCCCCGGCAGCGACCACCGCCGCGGGCGCCTGCGTGTTACCGAAGCGGCGCAGGCACGCCTGGGCTGCAAGCCGTACTCCAATTTCAACCTCGTAGGCGCAGCGCAGGTCGGCAAGTCCAGCCTGACCGGCATGCGCCTGCTCCACCGCCTTACAGGTACGCTCCCGGTCTGGCCGATCGATCCGCTTCCCCGTTCGGCAAGTCTCGTCTGCGAGATCTACACCACGCTCGCCGCCGTTGCGGCCGGACGGCGGGCAGGCCGCGCCAAGATCACCGAGCGGGGCGACCTCGATACCGCGCTGGCCGCACTGGGATCGCTGCCACGCGGCGAGACCGGCCCGATCGACGACCACAGCGCCGATGCGCTCCTGACCAGCGCCTGGCTGCGCGCAGCCGCGGCGCGGCGGGAACTGTGGCACCCTCCCGAACTTACCCCTGAACTGGCCACGCGCGAGGGCTGGACCTTCGGCGCCCTGTGATCCAGACGCACCTATAGAGACAGCGGATGCGCTAGGCGGGACCACACCGCACACGCGCCCCAAGGAGAGAAGGCCCCCATGGATTTCGATTTCGCGACGCTGAGCCCGCAGGAACGCTACAAGCTGCTCGGCTCCAGCATCACCCCGCGCCCGATCGCCTGGGTTGCCTCGCAATCGGCGGCCGGGGTCGGCAACCTTGCCCCCTTCAGCTTCTTCAACGCGATGGGCGCGAACCCGCCGCTGATCGCGCTCGGCCTCATCACCCGCGCCGACGGCCAGCTCAAGGACACCGCATCGAACATCCTGGAAACAGGGGAATTCGTCGTCCATCTCGTCAGCGAAGCGCTCGCGCCGGCGATGAACATCACGTGCATGGACGCGCCTGCCGATGTCGACGAGACGGCGCTGGCCGACCTTGTGAGCGTGCCCTCCAGCGCGGTCGCCGTGCCGCGCCTGGCCGATGCGCCGGTTGCCATGGAATGCCGCCTCTATCAGGCGATCCCGGCAGGCAGCACCACCATCGTCCTTGGCGAAGTGCTCCACTTCCACATCCAGGATAAGTACATTGACGCCGAGAAGCTCTACGTCGACACGGTTGGCCTCGACCTCGTCGCGCGCATGCACGGGGGCGGCTGGTACGCGCGCCAGAGCGACCTGTTCGACATGCCCCGCCCCGTCTACGAGGACTGGCAAGCGCAGCACGGCGGAACCTCCCAAAGTTAAGAAGTCCGGCTTTTCCCCACCTTGGCGAAAATCCCGCTGGACCAAATGGCCCCGAGCTTGGTAAGGGCCCCGTCTCGTGAGAGCGTGTGCCGGTTTAGCTCAGCTGGTAGAGCAGTTGATTTGTAATCATCAGGCCGCGGGTTCGACTCCTGCAACCGGCACCACCTTCTCTTTCCAGCGCTCCCGGCGATCACGCCAACCGGCGGCTGAACCTCGCCCCATAGCCGTTCAGGATCTTCTGGACCGGGCGTTCGAAGCCGTAGGTCGAGACCGCGGCGATCAGGATGCTCAGCGCCACGATGGCAAGACCCAGCGCGAGGTCCGGGACCCGGCCCGCGAGCAAGGGCTCCAGCGACCACATGACCGGCTTGTGCAGCAGGTAGATGGCGTAGGACACAGCGCCCAGCCCCGTGAACACGGGCAAGGCGAGATACCGGAAGGGCCCCAGCGCGCCCAGCGCGGCGAGGAAGACGAGAACCGGCACGCCGAAGGTGACGGGATCGATGAAGTTGGGCAGCATGGGAAAGCCAGCCATGCGCCGGAATTCGGGCAGCGACAGCGGGATCATCAGGAGAATGATCCAGCCAAGGACCTGCAGCGCAGGCGCGCGCGCGACCGTAAGAAAGACCCGTGCATGGCGGTGCAGCAGATAGCCCGCGATCGTCCCCAGGAAGAAGGCGTGAAACCAGTAGGGAAGGAACTGGTTGCCACGAACGGAGAGGCGCAGCAGGGCCAGGACAAGCAGTTGCGCGGCGAACCCGGCCGCGATCCAGACCCCGAGCGGGAAGCGCTTCGCCGCCGCCCAGATCACCAGGAAGACGAGATAATACTGCACCTCGACGGGAATGGTCCAAAGGACACTCGTGCCCGTCACGAGAGCCACCGGCCACACCCATTCCCCGCCGGACAGATCGAAGAACCGGATGGGCCCTTCCGCCCCCACGATCAGCGAAAGGGCAAGGACGAGGTAGAAGAGCGGGAACACGCGGGCGATCCGATGGGTCGCGTAGCGCAGCACCTGTTCGCTGTTCAAAGGCCTCTGACCATAGAGAAAGGCCATGAGAAAACCGCTCAGGAGGAAGAAGAGAAGGACGCCCATCTGCCCGGTGCCCTCCCCCAGGATGCGGGGAAAGAACCCGGCGTTCGCGCAGTGCGACACCACCACGGCCATCGCCGCGACACCGCGCGCCCCATCAAGCGCGGGGAAATGGCGCGGAAGCTGATCGGGACCGGAGCTGACATGGACGACCGGCTCCTGAACAAGGGACTGGCCTGCCGTCATCCTCCCTCCCCGACTGGTCACGCAATTCGCGAAACCCTCGCGAACATGGCCCCTTGCAAAGCATTGGAGCCCCGTCGCGGCAAGTTCGGCAAAGGGACTACTACCAATAGGCTCGGCGTCTCTCGGCCGGGGCGCAGCACCTGTTAGCCAACACCTTAATATCTTGGGGAAGGAGGAAGAGGCTACTCCGCGTATTCGGACACGCGAGAACGCAGGAAAAGCCCAGAAATCAGGAAAATTGGTCCGAGGGCCATTGCCCTCGGGCTCCCAGAAATGTCGAGCGCACCTCTCGCACGCTGCGCGGACGGAGAAAGGCGAGGTCGCCCATTCTGGGGGGCAAGGGGCGATCGCCCCTTGGAAGGCATTTCATTTCTTTTCTGTACCTTGCTGAATTGCAAGGACAGGCAGGCGGTTCCGATTCGCCTGCCGTGTCTGGCACCCTCGCGTCAGCGGCGCAGCAGGCTCCCCAGCCAGGCGAAGAAACGACCGATTCGCGCCAGAAGCGATTCGCTTTCGGGGGCCGAGACCTCTTCGGCCTGCATGCGTGCGCGCAGGGCATGGCCGGAGGCCGAACGCACAGCCGCCGGCTCGGCTTCGACCTGCGGTGCGAAAACGGGCTCGGGCGCGGGCTCGGCCGCGACAGGCGCCGGGGCCAGCGGTGCGGGAGCAGGCTCGGGCATGGGAGCCGGACGGGCTGCAACCGGTTCGGGCGCAGGCGCAGGGGCCCGCTGCGCAGCGGGCGTCGGGGCGGGCTGGGCGCTCGGCGCAGCCTTTCCGAAGAGCGAACCGTAAGCCGCCTCGTCGAGGCCCTGGTCGCCGTCATCCTCACCCTCGTCCTCAAAGGTATCGGAGAAGGGATCGCGGCCGATCGCCGAGCCCTCGCCACCCAGCGCACCGAAGCGCGGGGCCGGACTGGACGGCGCAGGGGCATCTACAGGCGCGGCAGGCATGTAGGCCGCGGGCTCGGGGGCCTGCGGGGCCGGAGCCTCGGGAACCGGGGTGTTCAGGCTGGCCGAATCGACAGCATCGACGGGCGTGAGGCCCTGCACACGGACCGGACGTTCCATGGGAATCGCTTCGCCGAAGTCCTGGACCGCAACCATGTCGAGTTCGCGCAGCGCGTCGCGGCGCTCACTGTCGTCGAGCATGAGCACCGGCTTCTTGCGCGGCCGCCCACCGGATCGCTCCGAACGTCCCATCTTCATCAATCCTCCGTAAGAGTACCGATCCGAAGCGACTTCGGACTCGCAATCGTCGGTTTCCTGCGGCCCATCGAGAGGCGGCAGCAAGTCTTCCGGCGTGTAATCATCCACGCCGTCGTCCCAGTCGAACGTTGAAAAGTGCTGGACGTCCATGGTCCTCGTTCACGTAGCTAGCAAGGTGTAGACTCGTCTAGCGCCGAAGGTTTAGGATTTCCTTACAGCCTTAAGGTATTCGTATATAAGTGCCTTCTGAGGGCGGTGAGGCCCCCTCGCAGTTGGCACACTTGCGAAAAAGGTTAAGTCATTTGTTAACCATTAAGTGCCAATCCCTAAGAGCACTTACAGGGGGCACCGCATGAGAGTTGACGCTTCAAACCTTCTGAACCGGCTCGGCCGTCACGACTTCTCCTACAAGGAGTTCGAGGACCGCTTCACCGAACTGGAGCTGTGGCCGATGCTCGAAGCACTGCTCAAGGACCCGCGCCTGCTCGAACTCGACGGCGCGGCGGCCAGCGGCCCAACCTCCCCTTCCCCGGAAAGCCTGCCGCATGCGCATGCCCCGGCGGCCGAGTTCACCGCCACACCGCCGCGCCCGGCCGCGCCACCGGCTCCCGAGCCCTCGGCCACCGATTCGATTGGCGCCCTGTTCCGCCGCTACGAAGGCCCCAACGCGGCCGCAGCCCCTGCCCCGCCTGCCCCTGCCGGATCGGGCCAGGACGTGCGCGCGATGCTGCGCCACTTGTCCGAGCTGGGTTCGCGAGGAGAGATCTGATGGCCCTCATCGTCTGCCATTCGCCCAAGGGCGGCACCGGCAACACCTTCCTCGCCGCGCACATGGCGCTCGGGCTGGCCGAGGCCGGAGCCGACGTGACCGTGCTCTCCATGGCCGCGCACGACACGCTCCCCTTGCACTTCGCGCTGCCCCCCTCGACGACGCTGTCCACGCTCCATGCCCCGAGCGAGGATTCGGTGGTGGTCTCGGGAATCGACCTGCGCCATGCGGGCACCGCGCCCCATGACCCCGACTTCATCCCGATGCTCAAGGACCTGGGCTATTTCCAGACCGGCCGCGATCGTACGCTGATCCTCGATGTGCCCTCGTGCGAGCGCAACCTCGCGCGGCGCCTCGTCAACCACGCCTGCGCCCACCTGTGCGCGCTCGACACCGCGCCCGAGACCCTCGCGCTGCTGCCGCAGATGTTCGACGAGGCGGGCAAGGGCGGCTTGTCGCGCACCTCTTTCGTGATCAACCGGCTCGATGACACCCGCCGCCTCGCGCGCCACAACGCCGCCTTCGTGCGCGAACTGATGGGCCCACGCCTGATCGGGCGTATCCGGCTTGACGAATCGGTGCCCGAATCGATCGCGATGCTCCAGACCCTGGCGCGCTATGCGCCTTCCAGCGCCGCACTCGCCGACGTGCGCCGCCTGGTCGACATCGTCCTCCCCGCACTCGATGCCGACATCAGCATCTGGTCCGGCGCAAAGAGCTCGAGCTACGCCGCATGATCAAGGCGCTGACGTCGACGCGCGCGCTGCGCTACCTCGCCCTCATCCCCATCGTCTTCATTGCAGCGGTGGTGATTGCGGTGCCCCTGGATGGGACCGCGCAGTGGGTCTGCGCCGGCGTCACGATTGCCGGCGCGGTGGCGCTGCGCCGCTGGAAGAGCCCGCGCGGCGGGCTTGCACTGGGCCTTCTCGCGATCCTCGTCTCGACCCGCTACATCGTGTGGCGCACGACGCAGACGCTCTCCTTCGGCACGCTCCCCGAATTCGCTTTCGGCGGCGTCCTTTACCTCGCCGAGCTCTACGCCTGGGTCATCCTCATGCTCGGCTTCCTGCAGACCAGCTTCCCCCTCGATCGCCCGGTGATCGAACCCGAGGGCGATCCCGAGGACTGGCCGACCGTCGACATCTACATCCCGACCTACAACGAGAGCCTCGAGATCGTGCGCAACACCGTGTTCGCCGCGATGGATCTCGACTACCCGGTCGACCGCTACCGCGTCTTCATCCTCGACGATGGCAAGCGCGCGGAATTCCGCGCCTTCGCCAAGGAAGCGGGCTGCGGCTACATCACGCGTGACAACAACCTCCACGCCAAGGCGGGCAATCTCAACGCGGCGATGAAGAAGACCGACGGCGAACTGATCGCCATCTTCGACTGCGACCACGTTCCGACCCGCGCCTTCCTCCAGCTGACCATCGGCTGGTTCCAGAAGGACAAGCGCCTCGCCCTGATCCAGACCCCGCACCACATGTACTCGCTCGACCCGGTGCAGCGGAACCTCGCCTCGACGATGGGCGACATGCCGGGCGAAGGCGACCTGTTCTACGGCCCGGTCCAGGGCGGCAACGACCTGTGGAACGCGACCTTCTTCTGCGGCAGTTGCGCGATCATCCGCCGCGAAGCGCTGGAAGAGACCAACGGGTTCGCGGGCGAGACGGTGACCGAGGACGCGCACACCGCTCTCAAGCTCCAGCGCACCGGGTGGAACACGGCCTATATCAGCGCGCGCCTGTCCGCAGGCCTTGCCACCGAGCGCCTTGTTCTGCACGTCGGGCAGCGTATCCGCTGGGCGCGCGGCATGACGCAGATCCTGCGCATCGACTGCCCGCTCTTCGGCAAGGGCCTCACCTGGCAGCAGCGCCTGTGCTACCTCAACGCCATGCTGCACTTCCAGTATCCGATCCCCCGGATCGTGTTCCTGACCAGCCCGCTCGCCTACCTCATGTTCGGCCAGAACATCATCCAGGCATCGGCCTCGCTGATCTTCGCCTACGCCATGCCCCACCTCTACTGCTCCTCGGTCGCCAACGAGCGCACGCAAGGTTCGGACCGCCGTCCATTCTGGGGCGAGGTCTACGAGACCATCCTGGCCTTCCACCTCGTCAAGCCGACGGTGCTGACCTGGCTCCAGCCGCGCAAGGGCAAGTTCAACGTGACCGACAAGGGCTCGCTGCTCGACAAGACCTACTTCGACTGGGCCATCGTCAAGCCGCACCTGATCTGCGTCGGGATCATCGTGGCGGGCATGCTCATGGCCATCAGCAAATGGGCCTTCTTCCCCTACATGTTCAACATCCAGACCGATACGCTGGTGCTGAACCTGGCCTGGGCGACCTTCAGCCTGATCATCCTCATTGCCGCCATCGCGGTCGCGCGCGAGACGCGCCAGGCCCGCCAGGACATCCGTATCCCGGTCAAGCTGCCGGTCAGCGCCTACCTCGAAGGCGGGCACGTGGTGCCGGCTACCACCCTCGACATCTCGATGGGCGGCGCGGCGCTGGCCTTGCCCGAAGAATTGCCGGTGAAGGACCGATCGGTCCGCCACATCACCATGTCGATGGGCAACGAAGTGCTGTGCATCCCCGTCGAGACAATGCGCACCCAGGGCGCAAACACCTATGTGCGCTTTGAAAAACTCGATATCATGGCCGGCCGCCACCTCGTGCGCGCCGTCATGGGCCGGGCCGACGCCTGGCAGCCTGTTGCTCCCCGCGAATCCGTTACCGGACTTCGCTCACTAGCGGATATCATCTTGGTCGACCTGGTTACCCTGAAGCGCATGCTGGGCCTCAACTTTGCCGAACGCCGCGCGATGCGCCAGGCCGAGGCGGACAACGACAACGTCCCTGCCAGCGCCGCCGACGCGGACAAGACGAGCGCGAGCAAGGCCAAGACGAAGGACAAGGAAAAGGGCAAAGCCGCCCGGATCGCCAAGGCCGCCGCCATCACCGGGGCCCTGCTCGTGGGCACGGCGGGCATCTTCTTCGGCGCCAGCCAGGCCCATGCCGCCACAGCCAGCGAGGCCGAGGCCACCCCGGCCGCGCTCGAAGGCGATGATCTCACCGACCGCCTCACGTTCGAGGACCTGCGCGTCACCACCCCGATCCGCCTCTTGGGTACCCAGGGCGAAATGGGCATCCCCTTCGGCATGCGCCAGGACCGCGTCGTCACCAAGGCCACGCTCGTCCTGCAAATGGCCTGGTCGCCCTCGATGCTCGACGACCTCAGCCAGCTGGTGGTGATGCTGAACGGCGAGGTGGTGGACACGCTGCGCCTCACGCGCGCCAACGCCAAGGGCCGGATCGTGCGCATCAAGGTGAACCCGGCGCTGTTCCTGCCCGGCGACAACCAGCTCAACCTGCGCCTCATCGGCCACTACGCGCGCGACTGCGAGGACCCGTTCCACTCCGCGCTCTGGGCCAATATCTCGAACACCCGCTCGTGGCTCGATGTCGAATACGCGCGCCTGCCCTACAAGCCTGACCTTGCGCGCCTGCCGCTGCCCTTCTTCGACAAGGGCCAGAACATGCCGCTCGACATGCCCTTCGTCTTTGCCGGCGCGCCCGGCCGCGGCGAACTGGAGGCGGCGGCCGCCTCGGCGTCCTGGCTCGGCTCGCTTGCCAGCTACCGCGGCTTCACCTTCAAGCCGGTCATCGGCACCCTGCCGAGGGGCAACGCCGTGGTCTTCCTCAAGAGCGGCCAGTCGCTCCCCGGCCTCCAGATCGACCCTGCCGAGGGGCCGAGTGCGGCGGTTGTCCGCAACCCGGCCGATGCAGGCGGCACGCTGCTGGTCCTCATGGGCCGCAACGACGGTGAACTGCGCCTCGCCGCCTCTGCCGTCGCCATTGGCAAGGGCGTCTTTGGCGGTTCGCGCATGAACTTCGAGGGCGTGCGCATCCCGGTCTGGGACCGCTACAGCGCACTGCGCTGGGTCTCGACCGAAAAGCCGGTCAAGCTGGGTGAGATCATGGAGCCCTACGCGCTCCAGGGCATGGGCATTCGCCCCGGGCCCATCTCCGCCCGCTTCCGCGTCGCGCCCGACCTGTTCTTCTGGCCGCGCCAGGGTGGCCGCCTCAACCTGGGCTACCGCTACCCGGTCGCCAAGTGGATGGACCGCCGCGCCTCGCGCCTCGATGTCTCGCTCAACGGCCAGTACCTGAGGACGCTGGGCCTGGGCGGTGACTGGTGGGATGGCCTGCTGGGCAACGCCAGCGCCAAGAGCCACGATTCCGAGGCCACCCTGACCCTGCCGCGCTACACCATGTTCGGGCAGAACCAGGTCACCTTCGACTACAACATGATCATCGCCGACAAGAAGAAGTGCACCGGCACCCTGCCCGAGAACGTGCGCGTCTCGGTCGATCCCAACAGCACGATCGACCTGACCTCGGCCTACCACGCGATCCAGATGCCCGACCTTGCGACCTTCGCCAGCGCGGGCTTCCCCTTCACCGTCAGCCCGGACCTGTCGCAGACGACCGTGATCATGGGCGACAAGCCGAGCACGGCCGCGATCCGGGCCTTCCTCGAGCTGATGGGCCGCTTCGGGGATTCCACCGGCGTGCCGGCCACTGCGGTGACCGTGGCCACCGACGTCGATGCCGACGCGCTTTCCGCACAGGACGTGCTGGTCGTGGGCGACACCGCGCTCGCGGGCCACGAAGAGCTCTTCGAAGGCTCGCCGCTGCGCTTTGCCGGCGGACGCCTCGCGGTCTCCGAGCGCTCGATGCTGCAGAACGTCGCCGCGCTCTTCGGTGGCACCGAACGCGACGATCCGATGGCGGCGGAACCGATCATCTACAACGCGCGCGGCTTTTCCGGAATCGTCAGCTTCCGCTCGCCCTTTGCCTCGGACCGCACCGTCGTCGCGCTTCTGGCCGACAGCGGCCCGGCCCTGCCCGAGCTGGTCGAAGGCATGGGCGATGCCAAGATCAACGCCATGATCCAGGGCGACCTCTCGGTCACCGAAGGCGATGGCATGGCCAGCTTCGCGCTGGGTGAGCGGTACTGGAGCGGCTCGCTGCCGTTCTGGATGAAGATCGCCTACTGGATCAGCCAGCGCCCACTGCTGCTGGGCTTCTTTGCGCTCGCGCTTGCCATCGTGCTCGCCAGCCCCGCCTATTTCTACTTCCGCCGACAGGCGCAGCGCCGCCTCGGCGCCGAGGACGACAACGCATGATCGAGCCCCGTGCCCCCTTCCCGACGCGTAGTCGCACCCTGCGCACGGTGGCGCTGGCCGCCTTGCTGGGGGGCTGCGCGGCAGGCTCGGTCCTCCCGGTCGCCGCCCTCGCGCAGGACGACGGGGTTGCCGCGCTGATCGAGCAGGCCAAGTACTGGCGCTCCAAGGGACGCGAGGACCTCGCCCAGCAGGCCCTGCGCCGCGCCCGCGCCATCGACCCCGACAATCCCGCGATTGCCGCCGCCGCCCGCAGCGCACCCGCGCCCGCCCCGCAGGCCGAGAAGCCTTCGCGCCAGAGCCAGTCCCCCGCCCGCGCAAGCACCTCGCGCAGTGCCGCACCGGCTCGCCGCGCGGCCCCGGCCCGGCCCAGCGCGGCCGACCGCGCAGGGCGCGCCCGCGTTGCCGGTTTCGAAGCTCTCGAAGCCGAACGCCTCGAGGCCGCCGCCACCGAGTTCGAGAAGGCGCTCGCCGTCAATTCCCGCGATCCGGACGCGCTGGGCGGCCTGGGCATCGTGCGCCTGCGCCAGAAGAACTTCACCGAGGCCGCCGACCTGCTCGAACGCGCCTCGCGCGGCGGCAAGGCCAGCCAATGGGCCGAAGGGCTTGCCTCGGCGCGCTACTTCGCGGGCGTCGAGGACGCGCAGGACCTGCTCGACCGGGGGCAGCTGGGCGCAGCGCAGGCCCGCGCCGAGGAACTGGTGCGCTCGGACTATTCCGAACAGGCCCCCGCGCTGGAGATCCTCGCCCAGGTCTACGAACAGCAGGGGCGCTACGCCGACGCCGCCGACCTCTACCGCCAGGCCGCCGAGGGCCCCAACGCCGACGAGAACCGCCTGCAGATGCGCGCTGCGCGCGGCCGTGCCCTTGCCGCCGCCGAGCGCGGCGATGACACCGGCGCCGTCCAGGAATTCCAGGCCGGGCTCATGGCCGATCCCGAGGACCCGTGGATCCGCTACGAGTTCGCCCAATACATGATCAAGCGCGGGCGCATGCCCGAGGCGGAATCGCTGCTGCGCTCGCTGGTGAGCATCGGCGCGCCCGACGCGCTCTATGCCGCCGCGCTCCTCAACGAGGACCTGGGGCGTCCCGCCGAGGCCGAACGCCTGCTTTCGATGATCCCCGAGACCCAGCGCACCGCGCCGATGCGCACGTTCGCGATCGGGGTGAAAACCGACGCGGCGATCGCGCGGGCCCGGGCCCTTGCCCAGAGCGGCCAGCGCGAGCAGGCGCTGGGTTCGCTGCGCCAGCTGGGCGAGATGCGCGCCATTCCCGTGGGCAAGCAGGCTGCCATAGCCAGCGCCCTGTTCGAACTGGGCGACCAGGCCGGAGCCGCCCAGGTCGCCCAGCGCGCGCTCAACGGCGAAGTGACCGACCTTGGCGAATACGAAGGCCTGATCGGCGTTCTCGTCCAGACCGGCCGCGACGACCTTGCCCAGACCGCCCTCCAGCGAGCCGGACAGATGGCCGGGTCCTCGCCGCAGGGCCAGCAGGCCTATGGCCGGATGCAGGCGACGCTGATGATCGGGCAGGCCGACCGCGCGCGTCTTGCCGGGCGCTACGCCGAAGCCTTCGACATCCTCCAGAGCGCCTATTCCTCGGCCCCCGACAACGTCGAGATCCTCGCCGGGCTCGCACGGCTATACGAGAACGGCAACATGGCGCCGCGCGCCGCGCAGACCTGGCAGCTCTACCTTGCCAAGAAGCCGGGCGACAAGGACGGCCTGATCGGCCTTGCCCAAAGCGCCCAACGCGCGGGCGACGGCAAGCTCTCCGACGAAGCCGCCGACGCGCTGCTGCGCTCCTACCCGCAGGACTACCAGGTCTACATGGCGCTCGCCGATGTCGAGCGGGTCGCGGGCAACGAACGCAAGGCCGTGCGCTACCTCAAGCAGGCGCGCGAGCTCTACGCCCGCCAGCACAACGCGACCAGCGTCGTGGCTCTGGGCGGCAATCCCTTTGCCGGAATGCAGGGCCAGGCCGGAGCCAACCCGTTCCGCAACCAGGGCCCGGCCATGGCACAGCCCCAGCCGGTCAACCCCTTCGCGCTGGGCGGCGGCACGCGCCTTCCCGCCCCCTCCTACGCCCCCCAGGCCCAGCCGATGGGCGGCTATGCCGCTCCGGCGGGCTATGCCGCCACGAACGAGAGCTACGGGGGCCAAGGGTATGGCGCCCAGGGCTACGGAGCCCAGGCCTCCAGCGCGCCGAGCTACGATCCGGGCCCCGATTACAGCCAGGGCCGCGCTGCCCCCGCGTACGCAAGCCGCAGCGGCTCTGCGCCCGCCGCCTTCGCCGGCAGCGCCACCGCGACGCAGAGCGCGGCCGGGTACGGTGCAGGCGCCGCACCGGCCCCCGCCTACGCCGCTGCCGGAGCCCCACAGGGGGCAGGATCGGGCACCTCTTCGCGCTACGGCGGCGATCCGGTGCTGGCCCGGATCCAGTCCGAGATCTCCGAACTCGCACAGGACACCGGCCCGCGCGCCGACGTCCAGACCGCCTACCGCCGCCGTTCGGGCGAAACCGGCCTCAGCCAGCTCGACGAGATCAAGGGCTCGGCGGAACTCTCGACCGGACTTGCGGGCGGGCGCGTCTACGCCAAGGCCGAAGCCAGCGTCATCGACGCAGGAAGGCCCACCGGCTCGGGCCTCGCGCGCTTCGGGGCCAACGGTATCATCGAGGCCGCCGCCATCGTCGCGCAAGAGGAAGCGCCGCTCGCCAACGCAGACAGCCAGCACGCCTCGGGCGTCGCCTTCTCGGCCGGGTACAGCAATGACTTCGCACAGGTCGAAGTGGGCACGACGCCCATCGGCATGGGCGAGACCAAGGTGACCTACCGGGCCGCGGCGACTCCCAAGATCGGGCGCGATGTGCGCGCGAGCGCCTGGGTGGAGCGCAAGCCCGTCACCGATTCGGTCGTGTCCTATGCGGGCACCCGCGATCCCGTCACCGGGGTGCGCTGGGGCCAGGTCATGCGCTTTGGTGCAGGCGGCGGGCTGTCCTACGACAGCAACGGCAACGGCATCTACGGCGAGGGCCGCTACTACCGCTTCACCGGCACCAACGTCGCGAAGAACTCGGGCTTCGAGGCCAACGCGGGCGGATACCTGCGCGCCTATCAGGGCCGCACCGACTCGGTCACGGTCGGCCTCAACGTGAACTACCAGGGCTACGACAAGAGCCAGAACTACTTCACCTTCGGCAATGGCGGCTATTTCAGTCCGCAGAGCTTCATCTCGGTCGGCTTCCCGGTGAACTACGCGATCGAGGACGAGCGCTTTGTCGGACGCGCCTCGTTCACGCCCGGTTTTCAAAGCTACAGCCAGGATCGCAGCGTGCTCTATCCGACCGAACCTGCGCTCCAGGGCCTGCTCGATGGCCTCAAGCTCGAGAACGACGACGTGCGATCCTATTATGACGGGATCAGCGAGACGGGTTTCGCGTTATCGGCAGAGGGCGAGCTTTACTACAAGCTGAGCAACTCCACCCGCATCGGTGGCGAGGCCAGCTTCAACACGTTCGGTTCTTACGATGAATTCCGCGGCATGCTCGGCGTGCGCCAAAGCTTCGGGAGTACAAAGTGACATGAACTACCAGGCGTTTCCCTCACGCGGCCGATCCAGCGACGATGCAGGTCTGGGCGGCCTTGCCCTGCTCGCGATCTCGAGCGCGACCGAGATCTGCGAGGCCGTGCCCGAGCTTCAGGCCCGCGGTTTCTTCGCCGCAATCGGTCGGCGCATGGCCGCGCTCGAAAGCCTCGACGGCCTCTCCGATGCGGCCCTGCTCTCGATGCGCATCAACGATTTTTGGCGCGCGCTGGACTGGGGGGAAGCCAGGCTCGAGTTGACCGACGAGGGAATTGTCGTCCAGCACACCAATCTTCCGCGCGACATCGCCCCCGATCCGCGCGGCCACTGGGCCACGATGCTCGCGGGCGTTCTCGAAGGCGCCTACGACAGCTGGTTCCGCGCGCTGGGCAGCGGCCCGGCGCTCACCACCACCGCCGAATGGAAAGGGGATACGCTCGAGCTTCGCCATGGTCGATGATTACAGACGTATCGACAGGCGCACTTTCGCGATCGGCCTGATGGCCGCGCTCGCCGCCTGCAACAAGAGCCAGAAGAGCGAGGCCGCCATGCCCGGCATGCACACCGCGCCCCGTCCCACGCTTCCCCCACCAAGCCCTGTCGGCACCTCGTTCTGGAACGCGTGGCGCACCCACTTCCTCGCGCCCGAGGGCCGCGTCGTGGACACCGGCAACGGCGACATCAGCCACAGCGAGGGGCAGAGCTACGGCCTGCTGCTGGCCTATCAGGCCGGGGAACGCGACACCTTCACCCGCATTGCCGAGTGGACCGAGGCCAACCTCGCGCGCAGCGACATGGCGCTCTACGGCTGGCGCTGGGAGCCGGCTGCGCGGGCGATGACCGACACCAACAACGCGACCGACGGCGACATCGTGATCGCCTGGGCGCTGGCGCTGGCCGGAGAACGCTGGAACGAGCCGCGCTGGACCGAGCGCGCCCGCGAGGTCCGCGCCGCGATCCGCAAGCACTGCGTCATCTCGCGCTACAACCGCCAGCTGCTGATCCCGGGCCTGCAGGGCTTCATCGAGGACGCAGGCGTCACGCTCAACCCCAGCTACTTCGTGTGGCCCGCGCTCGACCAGTTCGCGAAGGCCGACGGGATGGCAACCTGGGGCCGCGTGATCCGAGACAGCGAGGATCTCCTGCGCCTCTCGCGCTTTGGACGTCACGACCTTCCCTGCGACTGGATCCGGGTGACCGGCACGCGCAGTGTTGCGCCTGCCCCCGACAAGCCGCCGCGCTTCGGCTACGATGCGATCCGCGTCGCGCTGTGGGGCGCGCAGGGCAACCGCACCGATCTTACCGCACCCATCGCCAGCTACTGGCGCTCGTGCCTGGCGCAGCACCGCCCGATTCCCGCCTGGATCGACGTGGTGAGCGGCCAGGAAGCGGAATACGCCCTCTCCAACGGCGGCGCGGCGATTGCCGGGCGCCTCCTGGGAACGGCCTATCCCACCCAGCTTTCAAACGACTACTTCGCCGCCTCGCAGCAGATGCTCGCGCAGGTGTGAGGACACGCGCGCCGGGGATGTGACCTTCGCGTCAGCCCCGGCCCGCCCGCGGCTCCAGAACCAGCTCGAAATCCTTGAGCGCGGCGCATGAGGTGGCGAGTGGCTCGGGCCCGCCGCCCATCGTCAGGATCTCACCCATGCAGTCGGTCTCGACGCGCAGGGCCTTGGTCTTGCCGGGAATATGCGCAAAGGCGTGGTCGAGCGGATAGGTCCGCACTGCGACCGAAGCGACCGGCGCTTGTCCTGTGCAGTCGAGCCGCCCGACAAGGCGCGGCACCTGCCCCTGCGCCTTCCAGCCCTCGACCCGCTCCGGGGTCACGTCGCCAATCCCGGACACCGCGACATCCTCCAGCGCCAGCCCGGCATCGAGCCCGAAATTGGCAAGGATGGTGAGCTTGCAGGCGGTATCCCAGCCCTCGATATCGCGGCTCGGATCGCGCTCGGCAAAGCCGCCCGCCTGCGCCTCGCCCAGCGCCTCGGCAAAGGTGCAGCCGCGCGCCATCATCGCGTTGAGAAGGAAGTTGGTGGTCGCGTTGAACACCCCCTCGAGCGCCAGCACCTTCGCCCCGCGCAGCCCCGTCTCGATGAGGTCGATGGTGGGCAGCGCGGCGGCCGTCGCCCCGCTGATGCGCAGCGAAGCGCCGCGCGCACGCGCCAGCTCGCGCAGCCGCGCGCCCGAATGGACAAGCGCGCCCTTGGAGACCACCACCGCATCGCGCCCTTCGCCAAGCTGCATCGTCAGATAGCCCAGCGCAGGCCCTCCGGTCGCAAAGTCGGTCGGCCCGGCCTCGACCAGCACGTCGGGCGCGATTTGCGCCAGGAACTCGGGCCCCGTCTGGCCGTCCTCCAGCGCAAACCCGGGCACCTCGGCAAAGCCGTCCGCGCGCGCCGCGCCGCTGCGCGAACCGCACACCGCCACGAGACGCACATCGCAGCCATAGACCTGGGCGTAGCGCGCGCGCCGCTCCAGCAGCGTCACGGCCACCTGCTGCCCGATATTGCCGTAGCCCGCAATCGCGACCGTGACGGGCCGCAAGGCCTCACTTGGCAAAGAGCTGCTCCATGTCGGCAAAGGCCTTGATCTCGATGGCGTTGCCCGCCGGATCGGCGAAGAACATCGTCGCCTGCTCGCCCGGTTCCCCCTCGAAGCGGATGTAGGGCGCGATGATGAAGTCGATCCCCGCGGCCTCCAGCGTATCGGCCAGCGCCTGCCACTTGGCCATCGAGAGGACGATGCCGAAATGGCGCACCGGCACCCCGTGGCCATCGACCGCATTGGCTTTCACCGTGCCCGTTTCCTCAGGCGCCAGGTGCGCGACGATCTGGTGGCCGAAGAAGTCGAAATCGACCCACTCGTCGCTCGAACGCCCCTCGTTGCAGCCCAGCACGCCCAGGTAGAAGGCCCGCGCGGCCTCCAGGTCGTCGACCGGGAAGGCAAGGTGGAAAGGATGGGTGACGGCCATGGCAAGCTCCCGCTGGATTGTTGGTTCGGGTCTGGCCTCCCCTGTGCCGCAGGCACCTGGCAGGGGCAAGGAGAAGGAAAGAATTCCGAGGGCCATCGCACTCGGGCTCCCCAAACTGTCGAGCTCACCTCCCGCGCGCCGCGCTGGCTGAGAGAGGTGAGGTCGCCCATTTTGGGGTCCAAGGGGCGATGGCCCCTTGAAAAGCCTATTCGCTCCAGCCCAGCCCCAGCGCCTTGTTCACCGCGATATAGTCGATGGTGAGCTGCGCCTTGGCCTGCGCGACGTTGGAGGCGGCGGTCAGCGCCTGGCGTTCGATATCGAGCTGGTCGATCAGCGAGCTGGTCCCCGCCGCGAAGCGCAGGCGGTTAAGATGCGCGGCGCGCTCGGCGCTCTGCTGCGAGGCGACCAGCCGGGCCAACTGGCGCCGGGTCGCGCCGAAGCGCGCGAGGCTGTCTTCGGCGTCCTGCAGTCCTTCGAGCACGCTCTGGCGGTACTGCGCCTTGGCCTGGTCGGCCTGCGCCTCGGCCTGCCGGACCTGCGCGCCGGTGCGCCCGAAGTCGAAGAGCGGCCAGCTGATCTGCGGCATGAGAAGGGCGGCAAGGTTGCCCGGGTCCAGCACGTCGCCCGGCTCCGTCCCGCCGATTCCCAGGATCCCCATGAACGAGATCCCGGGCAGGCGCTGGGCTTCCTTGACCCCGATCTGCGCGGTGCTGGCGGCCAGCGCGCGTTCGGCCGCGCGGATGTCGGGGCGGCGTGCGAGGAGCCCTGCCGGATCGCCCACCGCAACTTGGGCCGGAGGCAGCGGGAGTGCGCCTTCGTCCTCCAGTTCACTATCGAGCGCGCCCGGAGCCTGTCCGGTCAGGACGGCAAGCGCGTTCTTGTAGAGGAGGACCTGGGTGTCCAGCGGCACGGTCTGCGCTTCGTTGGCGGCGAGTTCACCCTGCAGGCGCTCCACTTCCAGATCCGACGCCGTGCCCGCGGCCAGCCGCTGGCGGGTGAGATTCAGCGCGCGGCGCTGCTTGGCGACCGCCTCGCGGGTAAGCGCCAGGCGCGCCTGGGCATCGCGCAGGTTGACGTAAGTCTGCGCGACCTGTGCGCTCAGCGACACCTGCGCATCGGCAAGTTCGGCGTAGCGCTGGCCGACCTGCGCGCGCGAGGCCTCGATCCCCCGGCGACGCGCGCCCCACAGGTCCGGCTCCCACGAGACATTGGCGCCCACGTTGTAGAAGTCGAGCGAGGAGCTGCCGCCTGAGCTTTCGCCGTCCGCGCCGTCCTCACCCTCTCCACTTCCCCCGATGGCCGAGCCCGGCAGGCGCGCGTGGACGTACATCGCGTTGGGCGACACGCTGGGCATGAGCCCGGCCTTGCCTTCGGCGAGACTGCCTTGCGCCTCGGCGATGCGCGCCTGCGCCAGGTCTATCGTAGGGCTGTGCGCCAGCGCGTCGTCGATAAGGCGGGTGAGCAGCGGATCGCCGAGGCTCTCCCACCAGCGGGCGAGCTGCGGCGCGTCGGCGCGCACGCTTTCGTCCGCGCGCACGAAGGTCCCGCCGTTGCTGCCGGGCGCGATTACCTCGGGCGGGCCGGCGTAATCCGGGCCCATGGTGCAGGCACTCGCCAGCGAAAGAAGGGCGAGTGCGCCGACGGACGCGAGAGGGGTACGGGGGACAAACATCAGTGCATGGCTCCTGCGGAGGCATCCTTGGGCAGCGGTTTGAGCAGGAAGACCAGCGGAAACACCAGCACGGTCACCACGCTCATCGCGAAGAAGATATCGTTGTAGGTCATCGTCAGCGCCTGGCCCTGGATGGTCTGGCCGAGGACGCGAAGGCCCGCCTCGGGGCTGCCCAGCATCCGGCCCATGCTGGAGACATAGTCCTGCACGGCGGGGTCGTTGGCGTGCAGGCTCTCCTCGATCCGGCGCGAGTGCAGCCAGACGCGGTTCTGCTGGAGGATCGAGATGCCCGCCAGCGCGAAACTGCCGCCGAGGTTACGCATCGCGTTGAACAGACCCGAGGCATCACCCGCGTCCTCGGGCGGCACCGACTGGACGCAGGCCTGGCTCAGGAACAGCATGCCCAGGATCGTGCCGAGCCCGCGCATCAGCTGGGACTCGGTAAAGTCCCCGCCCGTCGACTGGATCGTGAGGCTCGTCTCCAGGTAGGCCGAAAGCCCCATGATGAGCATCCCGAAGCCCACCGCAAGGCGGATGTCGACCTTGCGGATAAGGAAGGGCACGAAGGGCATCATCAGGATCGAGGGGATGCCCGATAGCAGCACCACCTTGCCCGATTGCAGCGCGTTGTAGTCGGCAATCGCGGCCAGGAACTGCGGGATCGCGTAGGACGTGCCGTAGAGCACGACGCCCAGCGCAATGCCCATCGTTGCCACGGCGCCGAACTGGCGGTCGAGCAGCAGGCTGAGCTTGATCACGGGCCGCCGAGCGGTTGCCTGCCCCCAGAACAGGAGGCCGAAGCCCACGACCGTGATGAGCGCCATGTACCCGATGAGCTCGGAGGCGAACCACTCCTCGCGCGCGCCTTCCTCCAGGAACACGGTGAGGCCGCCAAGGCCGAGCGCGAGGCCCGCGATACCGAACCAGTCGGCCTCGCGGATGAGGTGGAGCCGCGACTTCTCGGCCGGCAGCCCCACGAACAGGAGCGTCAAAAGCACCGCCGAAATCGGCACATTGAGGAAGAAGGCGTAGTGCCACGAGACACTCTCGGTCAGCCAGCCGCCGACAAGAGGGCCGAGCAGCGGCCCGAGGATGGCGACAATGCCGAAGGCCGCGGTGCCGATCGACTGCTGGTGGCGCGGCAGGCGCTGGGCGATGATCGTCTGCGCGGTCGGGATCAATGCCCCGCCGGTGAAGCCCTGCCCCACGCGCCCGAAGACCATCATCGAAAGCGAGGTGGAAAGCCCGCAGATCACCGAGAAGATGGTGAAAAGCGTGACGGCGATCAGGAGAAACCTGCGCAGCCCCAGCATCCGCTCCAGCCAGGCCGAAAGCGGGATGATGACGATCTCGGCCACGAGATAGGCCGTGGCGACCCAGGCCCCTTCGGTGCCCGTCGCGCCCAATTCGCCCTGGATTGTGGGAAGCGCCGAGTTGACGATCGAGATGTCGAGCGTCGCCATGAGCGCGCCCATCGTACCGGCCGCAACCGCCAGCCAGGCGCCGAGATCCGCGTTGCGGCGCGGCTGTGCGCCGCTGCCGCTACCGCCTGCGTTTGCATCGAGAGCCGCGCTCGCCATGTCAGCGCGTCCCGCGAGCCTTCGCCTCGGCGCGCGGTTCTGCTTCCTCGCTCGCCGCCTCGATCTGGTCCAGTTCGCCCTCGGCGCTGCGGGTGTCGACCGTGACTGTCACCGAGAGGCCGGGGACAAGCAGCTTGCGCGCGCTGGCCGGGGCCTCGATGGCGATGCGTACGGGCACGCGCTGGACGATCTTGGTGAAGTTGCCGGTCGCATTCTCGGGCGGGAGCAGCGAGAATTGCGCGCCGGTGCCGGGCGACACGCTGGCAACGCGCCCGTTGATCTCGGTGCCTTCCAGGGCGTCGACCGAGATGCGCGCGGGCTGGCCCGGACGCATGAGGGCAAGCTGCGTTTCCTTGAAGTTGGCCGTCACGTAGAGCTTGTCGAGCGGGACCACCGACATGAGCCGCGTGCCCGCCTGCACGAACTGGCCGGTGCGCACGGTGCGGTCACCGATGCGGCCCGCGATGGGCGCGCGGATAAGTGTGGCTTGCAGATCCACGTCGGCGGCTTCGAGCTGCGCCTTCGCGCCCTCGCCCTGCGCGCGGGCCTGCGCGACCTGCGTTTCGAGCGTGGCGATGCGGCGCTGCTGCGCGGTGAGCGCGGCTTCAAGCTGGCGCACCTGCTCGGCCGACTGGGTGGCGGCAAGCTTGAGCTGATCGAGCGTCTCGCGCCGTTCCGCGCCCGAGGCGACGAGCGGAGCGTAGCGATCAACCTCGCCCGCATCATGGCGGGCCTTGGCGCGCGCGGCGGCCAGCTGCGCGCGGGCCTGCGCGATGGCGGCCTGCTGCTCGGCGATTCCCGCGCGCGCGTTCTCGACCGAAGCCTCGGCCTGCGCGATCTGGGCGCGGGCCTGCGCGGCGCGGGCATCGTAGTCGCTGGCATCGATGCGCACGAGCGGCGCGTCTTTCGCCACGTCCTGGTTGTCCTCGACGAGGACCTCGGAGACATAGCCGCTGACCTTGGGAGCGATCGCCACCATGTCGACGTCGATCTGCGCGTCGTTGGTTTCCTGGAAGTACTGCCCGTAGGTTTCGTAGCGCATGAACCAGAGCCCGCCGCCGATCGCGATCAGGATCGCGGCGATGAGAAGGTTGCGCTTGGTCTTGCCGCTCAGGCCCTTGCGGCCCGTGTCCTTGGCCTCATCCCCGCCAGCGTCCGCGGCATCGCTGTCGCCTGCCGCCTGTTCGGACCCCTTCGCGGCGCTTTCACTCACCATTGCCAGTCTCAACTCCGTGTTGCGGACGCCAGTGCGCCGCGCGTTGCAGACCCTGCAGGAAACCGCCCTCGCGATGGAGGACGCGGCCCACGCAGGTCCCGCGATTATCTTTTGCCTTGCCGCGAAAAGAGGCGCAAAATCGCATCAGAAAGAACAAGAACCGGGAGAGGTTCCCATGGAACGGTACGATCCTGCGATCAGCCGGTGCCCCTTCATGCTGCTGTGCGGCGCAAGTGCCAGTGCCTTGCTGGTGTTTGTCGGCGCCCTCCACGTGCTGGGCTGAACGGTTGCGGCGTGGCCTCGCGGCCCGCCCAAGGCGAACGGCAAGTCATCGCCAATCAGTGACTTGCCCGTATCGGCATACGATTGCGTCCCTGTGAAGGCGCAAGGCCCGAACGCGTGCCCCGCCGATATACTTAGCTAGGTTATCTTGCAAGGGGCGTGAACAGATCGCCCGCCCGCGCCCGCTTTGCCGCGCCTGCGAAGAGTGCGCCAGGCCCGCGCGAGGCCCCTGCGCTCCTCGGTTTGAGGCGGGGCCGGCCTCCCGAGTCGCGCCCTGCCCCGGCGCAGCCCGCTCGACACACGACGGTCATTTACCTTGTTTAAGTCCCTATGGTTGAACCCTGATAACGACCACGGACCGCCCGCGCACACGATGGCCACGCTCAATTCCCCCCTGCCCGATCTCACCGCGTCCGGTTCCCGGCCCCGGCTTGCCCTGCCCAATATCGGCTTTGCCCTGCTGCTGGCGTTGAGCGGGGGCGCCTTCCTTGTCTGGGGGGCGGGGTACATCGGCTCAGGCAGCCTCCTGGTCTTTGTCCTGGCGACGCTGTTCGGGCTGTTCATGGCCTTCAACATCGGCGGCAACGATGTCGCCAACTCGTTCGGCACCAGCGTGGGTGCGGGCACTCTCACCATCGGGCAGGCGCTGGGCGTCGCGGCCATCTTCGAGGTCAGCGGCGCGGTGATCGCGGGCGGCGATGTCACCGACACGATCCGCAGCGGCATCGTCGACCTCGGCGCCCTAACGGTCAGCCCGCTCCAGTTCATCCGGGTAATGATGGCCGCTCTGGTCGCCGCTGCGTTCTGGCTGCTGTTCGCCAGCCGCCGGGGTTGGCCGGTATCGACCACCCATTCGATCATCGGCGGGATCGTCGGGGCCTCGGTGGTGCTGGGCGTGAGCCTGGGTGGCACGTCCTCTGCCCTCGCCCTCGTACAGTGGGGCGAGATCGCGCGCATTGCGCTCTCCTGGGTGCTCTCCCCGCTGCTGGGTGGGCTGGTCTCCTATGGCCTGTTCCGCCTCATCAAGCACCATGTCCTGTTCTACAACGAACGCGCCGAGGCGCGCGTGCGCGCCATCCGCGCCGAACAGAAAGCGCTGCGCCGCGACCACCGCAGCGCCTTTGAAAGCCTGACCGAATTGCAGCAGGTCAACTACAACACGATGCTGGTGCGCGACATGGACGTGCTGCGCAGCGAGGACTTTCACCCCGAGGAACTGGAGACCGACTACTACCGCAAATGGTACGCCATCGAGCGCCAGCGCGACGAGGTGGAGACCCACCATGCGCTCCAGCTCTGGGTGCCGCTGGTCGCCGCGCTGGGCGCAGCGGTCATTTCCGCGATGCTGCTCTTCAAGGGCCTCAAGCACATGGAGCTGGGGCTTGCGACGCTGACCAACTACCTCATAATGGCAATGGTCGCCGCCATTGCCTGGGCGACGACCTTCCTTTTCGTGCGGACCTTGCGCCAGGCCCCGCTCGAGCGCGCGACTTTCCTACTCTTCAGCTGGATGCAGGTCTTCACCGCCTGCGGCTTTGCCTTCAGCCACGGCGCCAACGACATCGCCAACGCGGTCGGGCCCTTTGCCGCAATCCTCGACGTATTGCGCACCGGCGTCATCACCTCCTCGGCCGCAGTGCCGCCGATGGTGATGATCTCCTTCGGTATCGCGCTGGTCGTGGGCCTGTGGTTCATCGGCAAGGAGGTCATCGCGACCGTGGGCCATGGCCTCACCGCGATGCACCCGGCCTCGGGCTTTTGCGCAGAGCTCGGCGCGGCCTGCGTGGTCATGCTCGCCTCGAGCCTGGGCATCCCGGTTTCCAGCACCCACATCCTGATCGGCGCGGTGCTGGGCATCGGCATCGTCAACCGCCAGACCAACTGGGGCCTGATGAAGCCCATCGCGCTGGCCTGGGTGGTGACGCTGCCCGCCGCCGGGATCATTGCGGCGGCGGCCTTCCTGGTCTCGGGATACCTCTTCTAGGTCAGCTGTCCGAGAGCGCCTTCAGCTCGGCCAGGCGGATCGCCTTGCCCTGCGTGGGCGTCATCACCGCGCGCACCTTGGTGAGCGGGCGCGCAGCAAAGGTGAGCGTGGTCACGCCGTTGGCGAGCGGCGCCGCCGAGCCGAGGTCGCGCCAGGCGCCGTCCTGCCAGCCTTCCACCGTGACCTTGCCAGGCGCGCGGATGTCCGCGCCGTTGTCGAAGAAGGCGAGCTTCACCGAGGAAACCGGCTTGGGAGCGCCAAAGTCGACCGCGTACCACTGCGACGCCGTGCCCGCCCCAGATGTCCAGCCATTGGGAAGCTCGGGGTAGAACCAGAGACGACCGTCGATACCATCGTGCAGGTTCTCCGCCTCGGCCCCGCTCGACGCGCTCGCCTTGGGGAAGTCGCCGCGCACCAGCTGTACCGCGTGATCGGTCTCACGCACGATGGGCGCGGGCGCCTTGCGGGCGAGCGGCACCTCGATCCGGCCGAGATCCGCGCGGTGGGCCAGCACCTTGCCATCGGCCGCCACGGTCAGCCCCGCGCCCTTGCCATAGTGCGAACCATCCGCGTCCCAGGTCACCGAGATCCTATGGCCATGGTAGGGCACGCGCTCGACATGGAACCAGTCCAGGGCCTCGGCATCACCCGCCTTGGGCAGCAACGGGTTCACCTCCAGCACGTCGTCGGCGCGCGGGCGAATGCCGACAAGGCCGGTCAGGATGAGGTCGTTGTAGCCGGAGTGGAAATAGTGGTGGCTGCGGTCGAGCCCGACGATGGGCTTGCCGGTCGCGGGATCGTAGTCCTCCTCAAGGTCCAGCGTGTCGCCCTGGAAGTGGAGCTGCGTGTACTGGCGCAGGAGGCGCATGTAGGTGCTGCGCGTCACCGGACCCGTCTCCTCGTAGTGGTCGAGGAGATTGGCCATACCGGTCAGCACTTGCGTCGTCTGGTAAGGCCAGATCGGACCGTTCCACTGACACTCGCGCGCATCGCCCAGATAGCGGTACTGGCGCATGTAGTATTCGTAGGACTGCTCGACCGTGCGCATCCCGGCCTCACCCGCCAGCATCTGGGGATCGAGGAGGTGCGCCCAGGCCTTCGCGTACTGGGCCTCGTCGGGCACGGCATCGAACATCCAGGGCAGGAAGCCGACCAGTTCGCGCGCGCGGATGAAGTCCCAGTAGGAGACGTGCTCGTTGTGGGTACGGTAGCGGTCGGTGAAGTGCGCCAGTTGCGGGTTCCACAGGTCCGCCACCATGCGATCCTGCAGCGCCTTCGCCTTGCCTTCGAACTCCTCGGCCAGCGCGGCATCCCCGGTCATCGCGGCAATGCGCGCGATCGCGCGGGCGTTGGCGATCATATAGCTGTTGACCGAGGGACGGAACGCATATCCGCCGCCAAAGCCGTCCTCGCCGCCCGAGGCATCGATGGAGGAGACGGTGTACTCGGTCGCATCGAGCAGCGGCTCGACCCAGTAGAGCCCCTTGGACCAGTCCATGTGGTCTTCCCAGAGGCCGTAGATATGGCGCATCACCTTGAGGTGACGGGTCACTGCCGCGCCGTCACCATCGACGAGGTAGCGCCCCCAGGTCGAGTCCGCCATGTGGTCGGTGAAGTGGCGGTCGTTGCCGCCCTCGTACATGAAGTCGATGTAATCGCTGACAAAGCGCCGGTCGTTGAGCCAGCGCCCCTCGGCGATGTGGAAGCCGCTGGCATCGTTGAGGCTGGCGTAGGGCTCACGCTGCCAGCCCACATCGTCGGCGAACTCGGTGGTGATGAAGCCCTTGTCGCCCAGATCGCGCTGGTGCGCGCGGTAGATCGACCAGCGATAGTACCACACCGCGTCGATCTTCGGGTCCGCGCTTTCGAAGAAGGGGATGCGATCCTCGTACCAGGGCGCATCGTTGCCAAAGCGCGCGCGGGCAATAGCCCTGGTGTCGAGCGCGGGAACGGCGGAGGGTGCGACGGAGGCTGCCGCCATGATCGGAGCCATCACCGGAGTCGCAGGCGGGGCCGCGCCCGCCAGAAGCGTTGCCGTTCCGGCCAGCAGCGCGCTGGTGCCAAGTGCCCGTGCCGTTCGTGCGATCATGTACTCTGCCCCGTCGTCTGGAAGGAATGGTCCCTGAAAAAGGAAAAGGCGACCGTCCCCCCGGGGCGTCGGGAGAGGAGAATGTGCCCCGGGAAAACGGTCGCCTCATGCCGATCCCGGCCCCTCTCCCCTTCGCAGAATGGCAAAGCGAGGGGAGAGGTCCAGGATCGCCAAAGTGCTTACTGGAAGGTGAAGCGCGCGCCGATGGCGAAGGTGCGCGGAACCAGGGTCGTGCCCAGGTTCATCGTCTCCGCACCGCCGGCCGCGCCGTACTTGTAGAAGCTCTGCTGGTTTTCCTTGGTGAGGTTGCGCGCATCGAAGGTCAGCGCGATGTCGTCCGTCACATTGGCGGTCAGCTGGAAGTCCATGTAGCCCGAGGACTTGTACCACACGCCAATCGGGTTGGCGAAGAGACGCGCCTCGTTGTTGTGCAGGAAGCCCTTGCGCCACACGTACGAGAGACGTGCGCCGATGGGACCACGCTGGTAGGCGAGCGTCGCGTTGTACGAGAGCTTCGAGACGTTGAAGAAGTCCGACTGCGTGTAGCCCACGACTTCGCCCAGCTGGTTGGTCTCGGGGATCGACTGGTTGGAGTCGAGCACCGTCAGGCTGCCCTGGAAGCCCAGGCCATCCAGAACGCTGGGCAGGTAGGTCGGGAAGTAGGTCAGGCCCACTTCGACGCCCTTGAGCACGCCGTCCGATGCGTTGGCCGGGCGGGTGATCGTGAAGTAGTCGGTCGCGCCTGCCTCGATGTCGTTGTTCGGGATGTACTCGTAGCTCGAGATCGGCACGACAAGCCCTGAGATCTCGCGGCGGAAGCCGGTGACCGTGATCGCGCTGTTGGGCTCGAAGTACCACTCGATCGCAACGTCGATGTTCTTCGAATGCGTCGGGTTGAGCGTGGCCGTACCGGCCGAACCGCTGCCGTAGCCCACGTTGGTGAGGTCACCCGTCAGTTGGTAGGTCGGGTTCACGTCGGTGAAGTTGGGGCGGCGCAGCGTCTCGCCGTAGTTGAAGCGCAGGCGCAGATCGCGGGTGATCTCGTAGCGCGCGGTGAAGCTGGGCAGGAACTTGGCCGACCCGCGCGAGACCGAGCTGCGCGCGAAGTTGTCGAGGCGGTCGTAGAAGTCGTAATCGGTGTCGATGTTGACGTAACGCACGCCCGCCTGGAGATCGAGCGGATTGCCGAAGATCGAGATCTGCGCGTCGGCCATCACGTAGCCCGACATCGTGGTTTCCTCGATGCCGAAGGTCTGGCCCAGCGAAAGCTGGTCGCTGGTGGGGCGGCCGTAGAGCCCGCGCACCATGTCTGCGTTGTCGTAGAGCCAGTTGCCGTCGATGTTGACCCAACTGCGCGGCAGGTCGCCCTCGCCCTTGTAGAAGCCCGAGTTGGTAAACAGGGCGTCTTCGGGCAGGTCGGTCAGGTTGCCACCCAGCGCCACGGCATCACCGGTGCGAATGTAGCTGGCCGCCTTGCGACGGTCGACGCGAAGTCCCGCAGCGACGCGGCGCAGGAAGCCCTCGTAGAAGCCGTAGTAGCCATCGAGCTTGCCGGTGAGCGCGCTGCCCTTGTCCTTGTTGGCGTTGTCGTAAAGCTCGCCCACGGCCCAGGTCGAGGGCTGCGTCAGCAGGCTGTCGTCCGAGAAGTGGTACGAGGGAATGCCGCCGCCCGCGTTGAAGTCGGCGGTGATCTCGTCGGCCACGCGGCTCGTGCGCATGGCGATGAACGAGCTTTCGAACGTGCTGGTCTGGTAGGCGAGGTCACTGGTGATCTTGCCATCGCCGTCGCCGACTTCCCACGCCCCGTTCAGGTGGTAGACGTAGCTGTCGGTCTTCGACTTGTTGAGGTCGGAGGAATTGAAGCCGTAGACATCGGCCACGGTGCGCGACTTGACGATGTTGGTGCCATCGTAGAGCTCGACCGCGCCGGGGTTGCCCCACCAGTCGACAAAGCTGAACTGCAGGCTGTTGAAGGTCTCGGAGCGGTAGCCCGTATAGAACATCTCGGCGGTGTAGACCGAGCTGGAGTTGGGCGCCCACTGCAGCGCGGCGTTGAACGCGGGGCGCTCACGCTTGCCGTAGAGGTCCGAGGAGAACACCGCGTCGCGCGACAGGACATAGGGCACGTCCTGGCCGTTGATGTTGAGCGTGGCGCCCGCATCGGTGGAAAGCCCTGCATTGAGGCCCGGCTGCCAGATGTTGCCGTCGGGATTACCGGGCGTGACCGAGCGGCAGTCGCTGGGCTGGATGCGCTCGTAGGGGACCCAGGCCGCACCGCCCGCGCACGCGCCCGGCGCCGAGCTGACGGTGGGCAGGTTGCTGTCGGTGAGGAAGGGCACGAGCGCGCCCGCTGTCGCGCTTTCGGTGCGGTACTTCGAGCGGATGTAGCTGGCGTTCACGAGGACGCCGATCTCGCCGATGCCCGTGTCCCAGCTGTCCGCGACAAGCAGCGCGCCGCTCGGATTGAAGGTGTCGGCGATCTCGTCATACGTACCGCGCGCCTGGCCCGACACGGCAAAGCCGCTGAAGTCGAAGGGACGGCGGGTCTTGACGTCGATCTGGCCGGCAAGGCCGGTCTCGAGCTGGTCGGCCGAGCGGGTCTTGAAGACGTTGACCTGCTTCACGAGGTTCGCCGGGATATCCTGAAGCGAGAAGCTCTGGCCCGATGCGGTGAAGACGTTGATGCCGTTCAGCGTGGTGACGGGGTCGTTCAGGCCGCGAATGGTAACGGTCTGCGCCTCGCCACTCGCGCGGTCGGTGATCTGGATGCCGGTGACGCGCTGGAGCGCCTCGACGACGTTGTTGTCGGGCAGCTTGCCGACGTCTTCCGACACGATCGAATCGACGATCTGGACGTTGTTCTTGCGCACGTTGAGCGCGCCCAGGATCGAGGCGCGCACGCCCGTGACGATGATTTCCTCGGCGCTGGGGTCGCTGGCTCCATCGGCCTGCGGGGCGGGGGCGGCCTCCTGCGCGTTCGCCACGCCGGCGATGCCCAGGGCCAGAACAGAAGCTGTGCAGAATGCGAATGGCCGGAATGCCATGATCAACCCTCCCAATTTTCAATCGCGCAGCGGTTCCTGCGCCGTGTTCGTGAGGGCCTGATTATTTGTCGGAGTTATTTTGTGCAAGCGAAAAGTGCAAGCCTGCCTTACAATTCAGCAACTCGTAAGGGAGCGTGGCATCTTCGCATCACTGCGCGCCACACTCCCTCACAAAACCGCGAAAATCCGCGAATTTATTGTCCGAGTTTTAGAACGAATGTATCAGTCCACGGTCCACAGCGTCCGCGGGTCCGAGAGCGGTGCCAGAGCAACCGTGCCGTCAATTGCGGCAAGCCCCTGCCCGGCCTGCGCCACCGACTCGAAGCGCACCTTGCCCTTGCCTTCCACCTTGCGGCGGAAGCGGTCGGCCCCGTCCTGTGCGCCGCCTTCGCTACGCGGCGCCAGCGTGCATGTGCCCTGCTCGCCCACGGTGAGGCACATCTCGCGCAGCAGGATCGGGGAGAGCTGGATGGTGCCGTCCTTGGCGGGAAGCGAGCGGATCTGGGTCTGGGGCAGCGCGGGAGCCCCGATCACCAGCGCCTCGTCCTCGTGCGCGAGGAATGCGCCCTCGGCGGCCTCGCTGATGAAGCGCTCGGGCAGCGGGCCATTGCCCACCGGCACGCCGAAATCGGGCGCGCCCTTTTCATCGAAGTAGACGCGCTGGACGCGGGTGTGGCGGTCCGGGTTGAACAGCGGATCGCCCTCAATCTCCTTGTAGTCGCGGCCATGGTAGACGAGCATCGGGCGGCCCTCCTCATCGACCGTGAAGTCGTTGTGGCCCGGGCCGTAGACCGAGGTCGCAACGCTGGTCTGGAAGACCGGCTCGGGCGACTTGGTCCAGTTGTCGGCGACAAGAAGGTCGGCCTCGGCGTCGATGGAGAGCATGCCCAGGCAGTAACGGTCGTCCGTCGCGCTTGCCGAGTAGGTCATGTAGAGCTTGCCCGCGTTCTCGATCACGGCCGCGCCTTCGTTGACCTTGAAGCCCCGGATTTCCCAGTCGTAGGTCGGGACCGACAGGCGGGTTGCCGGGCCGACCGTCAGTGGGCCGGTCATCTTCGCGATATAGAGGTTGGAATTGGTCTCGATGCCCGGCTCGCGCTGGGCCCAGGTGAAGTAGCGCTCCCCGCGGTGAACAAAGACCTTGGAATCAAGGTTGAAGCTGTCCCAAGGCGCCTCGAACTCGCCCTTCACCGACCACTCGCCGGTCATCGGGTCCTCGCCCGCGCATTCGACTGCGTAAGTGCGGATGCGGAAGACATCCTCGCCGCCGCCCGAAGGCCCTGCCGCAAAGTAGACGTACCAGCGCCCGTCGATCTGGTGCATTTCGGGCGCCCAGATGAAGCCGGAGAGCGGCCCCTCTTCCTCGTGGCGCCACAGCACACGCTCTTCGGCATCGGTGAGGCCTGCCAGGGTCTTCGCACGGCGCAGGACCAGACGGTCATACTCAGGCACCGAGCCGGTCATGTAGTAGTAGCCGTCGGTGTGGAGGAAGATCTGCGCGTCGGCGCGGTTCTTGACCAGCGGGTTGACCGGGACGGCGGGCGTGGCGCCGCCGTCTGTGCCCTCACCGTCGGCAAGGACCGTGCGGCCCGCCTCGCTGCAGGCGATGGGAAGAAGGGCTGCGCCAAGGGCAAAGGTGCGGCGCGAAAGGGAAAACGGCATAAGTCCTCTCCGGTCTCTGGTCGGACGCGAGGGGCCTCTCTTGCGGAGGCCGGATCGCGGCAAAAGCATCAAAAAAACGGCCCCCCGCCCCACGTGGATGCGGGGGGCCAGTTGGTGGTGTTTCAGTCGTGCGCCACCGGCCAGCCGTCCGCATCCCAGGTCAGCGGCGCTATGCGCAGCGTGGGCGCGCCGTTCGCCTCGCGGTCGTAGGCGTGGTAGACGAGATAGGTGGTGCCATCGGTGTCGGTGAAGGCGCCAACGTGGCCGGGGCCGCGGAAGCGCTCCTTCTCTTCGAGGTCCGCGCGCAGCAGGATCGAGCCGCCGCCCTCCATCAGCTTGGAGCCGTCCTTGCCGAGATAGGGCCCCTTCACGTCGCGCGACCGGCCCATCACGGTGTAGTAGGTGGAGTTCACGCCCTTGCAGCAATAGTCGTAGCTGACGAGGAGGTAGTACCAGCCGCCATGGGTGAGGATGAACGGCGCCTCGACCGGCGCGGGTGCGCCTGCCGGGGCTGGGCGGCGCGCGATGGAAACAGGCGTGGTGCCCGCATCGACCTTGCCGGTCGCAGGGTTCACGGCAAAGAGCTTGATGCCCGTCCAGAAGCTGCCGAGCGAGAGCCACTGCCCGCCCTTGTCATCGATCACCAGGTTGGGGTCGATGGCGTTGAAATCGTCGGCGTGGGTCGACTGGACGACAAGGCCCTTGTCGCTCCAGCCATAGTCCTGCGAGGTCGGGTCCAGCGTCTTCGCGGTCGCAAGGCCGATCGCCGAACGGTTCGAGCCGAAGGTCGAGACCGAATAGTAGAGGCGGTATTCGCCATTCACGCGCTGGATATCGGGCGCCCAGATCCCTTCGGTACCCGGCACGGCCTTGGTGGCCCACTCCGGAAGCTCAGCGAAGACCGAACCGGCCTCCTGCCAATGGACGAGGTCGTGCGAGGTCTTGATGCCAATGTAGCGGCCGACCGTGTTGAAGACGTAGTAGGTGTCGCCCTCGCGGATGATGACGGGGTCATGCGTGGGCGCGAGCGCGCCGCTCAAGCGGTCATTCAGAACCGGAGCATCGCTCTGGGCCGCCTTGGCCGAAACGCCCATCGAGAGCGCCAGCGCGCCGATGGCGAGGAAGCGGGAGAGTGTGCGGACCATCGCCCTCACCCCTCGTACGCGGTCCAGGCGGCGACCAGCGCGCGCGCCTTCTCGCCCACCTGCGCGGGCGTGTCGCCGGGCTTGTAGAGGCTGCCGCCCACGCCGATGCCGAAGACCCCGGCCTTGCGGTATTCGGCGATGTTGGCCGGGCCCACGCCGCCCACGGCCCAGACGCGGGTGTCCTTTGGGAGCACGTCCTTGATGGCTTTCACATAAGAGGCCCCCAGAACCGAGCCGGGAAAGAGCTTGAGGTCGCGCGCGCCTGCGGACACCGCCGCAAACGCCTCGGTCGGGGTGAGGAAACCGGGCAGGACATCCATGCCCAGTTGCAGCGAATGGGTAATGACCGCCCGGTCAGTGTTGGGCGAGACCATGAAGGTGCCCCCTGCGCCTGCAAGGTCCTCGGCCAGCCCGGTGGAGATGACGGTTCCGCCGCCAATGGCCGCGCGGCCTTCAAGCGCGGCGGAGAGCGCGGCGATGGAGCCTGCCGGATCGGGCGAGTTGAATGGCACCTCGATCAGGCGCACACCCGCTTCCACCAGCGCCTCGCCGATGGCGACGACTTCGTGGGTTTCGACCCCGCGCAGGATGGCCACTACCGGGACGGCGCCCTGCGCCAGAACGTCTGCGATCTTCATGCCTTCACTCCTGTGGCAAGCGCGAGGCCCGCCAGTACGGCCGCCTCGCCGTCGATCCGCTGCGCCACGGCGGCGGAAAGGGGAAGCGCCTTTTCGTAGAGATCGACGATCTTGCCATCGCCGATGAGAACCACCGAGGCCCCCGCGTTCGCCTCGGCGACGACTTCGCCGCCGATAAGGAGCGCAGAGAGGTAGCCGTGCGACCAAGCCTTGGAGCGGCCATCGAGCAGGCGCGCCGCGCGCGCCTCGAAGAGAGCCGCGGTAAGCGGTTCGCCCGCGCGTTCAAGGCCTCGGGCAAAGCCGTCCTCGAAACTTCCGCTGCCCTCGGTGTCCGGGCCGGTCAGCGTCGAGTGGCCGGTGAGGAGCGCGAAGAGTTCGCCGGTGGGATGAGTGCGAAAGCCGGTGAGCACACCGCCCGTCACTTCCACCCACTTGCAGTGCGTGCCGGGCAGCACGATCAGGTGCCGCCCCTCGCCCAGTTCAGGCTGGAGCGCGATGGCGCCGAAGATCTGCGTTTCCTCGCCGCGCATCACATCGGGAACCGCGCCGCCCATGTGGCCGCAAACCCCCGCCAGAACGGTGACGGGAAGCCCCGCGACCCGGGTGCGCGTGGGCCCTGCCAGCCAGCCGTCGCGGTTGGCCGGGCACGTGACGTACCCGGCATCGACGAGCGCGCCCTTCGCGCCCGCCATCCCGCACAGCACCACGTCCTCGAACGGGCCCTGCTCCTGCCAGCGCGCCAAGCGCGCGGCGAGGATACCGGCCGGATCGGCGCTCAGCGCGCCGGGGCCGTCGAGCCTGTCGGTGACACGCCCGTCCTCAACCCGGTAGAGCCGAAGGTTGGTCGTGCCCCAATCGCCAAGGACGCGCACGCTGCTCATTGCACTTCGAGCACCACGACGGACTTCGCCGGAAGCGTCACGGTAAGCGTGCCGCCCTTCACCCGCGCGCCGTTGAACGCGGCGGGCTTCACCACATCCGGGTTCTCGAAGGTGTTGTGCGCGTTGATCGCACCTGCCGTCAGGATACGGCCCGAGACCTTCCCTGCCTTCACCCCGTCGAGCGCGATGGTGACGGTGTTCGCCTCCTTCGCATCGGCGTTGGAGAGACCGACGTGGATCTTGCCGTCCGTGCCCTTGACCGCCGAGCCGCTGACGGCGGGAAGGGTGTAATCCCCCACCTTGTAGGTCGGCGTCTCGATGTCGATCGGCAGCACGGTCGCGTCCTGCCAGGGCTTGTACATCTCGAAGACGTGGTAGGTGGGCGTCAGCACCATCTGGTCGTCTTTGGTGAAGATCATCGCCTGGAGCACGTTCACCATCTGCGCGATGGCGGTCATGCGCACGCGGTCGGCGTGCTTGGCGAAGATGTCGAGGTTGATCGCCGCGATCAGCGCGTCGCGCATGGTGTTCTGCTGGCGCAGGAAGCCGGGGTGCGTGCCCTCATCCTGAGCATACCACGAACCCCATTCGTCCACGGCCAGGAACAGGCGCTTCTCGGGATCGTACTTGTCCATGATCGCGCTGTGCTTGGTGATCAGCTCATCCATGCGCCAGGCTTCGTGGAGCGCATCGGCCCAGCCGCTCTCGTCGAAATCGACGGCGGGTGCGCGCGGCGGCCAGCCCCCTGCGGGGTGGACGTAGTAGTGCAGCGAGAGACCATCGAGCATGTTGCCCGCGATCTTCATCATCTGCTCGGTCCAGTTGTAGTCTTCCACATTGGCGCCCGCCGCGACCTTGAGGATCTTGGTATCTGCGGGCGGCTTGATGAAAGTGGAGTAGCGGCGCGTGACGTCGGCGGCGTACTCGGGACGCATGTTGCCCCCGCAGCCCCACAGCTCGTTGCCGACCCCGAAGTACTTGACCTTCCAGGGCTCCTTGTGGCCGTTCTCGGCGCGCTCTTCGGCCAGCGTGCCAGCGGGCGCGGTCATGTACTCGATCCACTCGGCCATTTCGCGCGGCGAGCCATTGCCGACGTTACCCGCGACATAGGCCTCCGCGCCGACCTGGCGGGTCAGTTCGAAGAACTCGTGCGTGCCCACGGTGTTGGGCTCGGTCACGCCGCCCCAGTGGGTGTTGACCTTGGTCGGACGGTCCTTCCTCGGGCCCACGCCTTCGCGCCAGTGGTATTCGTCGGCAAAGCAGCCTCCCGGCCAGCGGATCACCGGCACCGACAGATCGCGCAGCGCGCCGACCACGTCGTTGCGAAACCCGTTGGTGTTGGGAATCGCGCTGTCCTCGCCGACCCACAGGCCGCCGTAGATGCCCTCACCCAGATGCTCAGCGAACTGGGTGAAGATGTCCTTGTCGTAGACCGGGCCCGGCGTATCGGCGTGGATCGTCGCGCGCGTCGGGGTCCCGGCGGTGTCGGCCAGGACGCCCGTGCTCGCAAAGACGCTCGCCCCCAGAAGCAGGGTGGCGGCGGTGTGGCGAAATGCCTTCATCATGTCTTCTATCCCCTCCCAGGGCGTTCTTAATCGTGGAATTCGTCGACCGACTGTCGCTTGCCGCGCAGGAACGCGTCGGCCACCAGCCGCATCGGCGCGACATCGACGTCGCTGCGCCCGCCGCGAATGAGGTTCGCAAAGCGCGCGTAGAGCCCGGCATATTCCAGGTCCTCGTTGCGCTCGGTCCCGCTCGGCAGGGTCAGCACCGCGCCGCCGCTGGAGAGCTTGAGCTCGCCCGCGTCGGTCTCGACGGTAATGTCCCAGGACTGCGGGCCGGTCTGGCGCCAGTCGAGGTCCATGTGGATCGGCGCGCCCGCCGTGTCCTGGAAGTCGATGTCGGCGGCAATCGGCGCGGCGCGGTTGGCCGGAAGGCTCAGCGTCGCGTCCTTGAGGAACATCGGGCGCGGCAGGATGTGGGTGATGATCGAGAGCGCGTTGATGCCCGGATCGAAGACGCCCAGGCCTCCCGGCTGCCAGATCCAGTCCTGCCCCGGGTGCCACACGCGCACGTCCTCGCGCCAGACGATCTTCGCGCTCTTCACCGTGCGCTCGGCAAGCCAGGCGCGCGCGGGCGCAACACCGGCCGCAAAGCGCGAGTGCCAGGAAGCAAAGAGCGTGACGCCGACCTTGTCGGCCCGGTCCTTGAGCGCCTCGACTTCGGCGAGCGTGGCGCCCGGCGGCTTTTCGAGGAAGACGTGCATGCCCGCCTTCAGCGCCGTGACGGCAATGTCATAGCGCACCTGAGGCGGGGTGCAGAGCGCAACCGCGTCGACCGCCGGGCCCTTGTCCAGCAGCTCCTCGATCGAGGCGAACTGGGGGATGCCTTCCATCGGCGGGGAGTGCGGGCTCACGGTCGCGGCAATGTCGAAGTTGCCGTTGCCGCGAATGGCGGGAATGTGCTGGTCCCGGGCAATCTTGCCCAGGCCCACGATGGCAATGCGGATCGGGTCCATGGCTCAGAGCGCCTTGACGGTGACGGCGCGCTCGGCGGCGCGGGCCAGCGGGTTGGCGAGCGGCAGGGTGAAGGGCGCGGCCGCGATCTCGAAGACATCGCCTTCCTGCGTCTGCACACCGTCGCTGAACGAAAGCGTCGCGGTGCCGTAGAAGTGAATGTGGATGTCGCCCGGGCGGCAGAACAGGTCGTACTTGAAGTGGTGGTGCTCCAGGTTCGCAAAGCTGTGCGACATGTTGCCCTCGCCCGAGAGGAAGGGCTTTTCCCAGATCGTCTCGCCGCCGCGCACGATCTTGCTGGTGCCTTCGATCTTCTCGGGAACTTCACCCAGCAGCAGCTCGGCGCCCAGTGCGGCCTGGCGCAGCTTGGAGTGGGCAAGCCACAGGTAGTTGTGGCGCTCGGTTACGTGGTCGGAGAACTCGTTGGCCAGCGCGATGCCCAGGCGATAGGGCTGACCGTCGTTGCCGATGATGTAGATGCCCGCCAGTTCGGGCTCCTCGCCGCCGTCCTTGGCGAAGGAGGGCATGGTGAGCGCCTCACCGGGGCCGACCAGCTGCGAGCCGTCGCCCTTGTAGAACCATTCCGGCTGCTGGCCTTCCTGGCCCTCAGCGGGCTTGCCGCCCTCGAGGCCTTCGAGGAACATGCGCATGGAATCGGTGACGTTTTCACCCGAGGCCGCGGCCTGGTGCATCTTGTTGCGGCCTTCTGCCGAACCCAGGTGGGTCAGGCCCGTACCGGTCAGCAGCACGTGGGCTTCGTCGGCATGGTCGATCGGCGCGATGAGGCGGCCCGCCGCCTGCTCGGCCGCGATGTCGATGGAATCGCCAATGCCGCAGGCGCGTGCGGTCGCGGCCAGCGAATTGCCTTCCTCGATGGCACGCAGCGCGAGTTCGCGCACGGAGGCAACGCCGGTCAGGACGTGCGCGGCATCGCCTTCGGCGAGGATGACGGAACGGGTGCCGTCCTCGGCACGGTGCTGCAGCAGGCGAAGAGTAGTCATGTCAGGGGTCTCTCCCAGGGTCCGCAGCGCGCCTTCTTATACGGTGGGCGCGCTGCGGGGCATGGATTGGATCAGTTGAGGGTGAGCTTGCCGTCGACGAGACGCGGCGCGCCATCGCTGAAGGCCTCGTCGCGCAGTTCGGGCGCAAGCAGGCTCTGCGGCATGTTCTGGTAGCTCACCGGACGCAGGTAACGGTCGATGGCGAGGCTGCCGACCGAGGTCGTGCGCGCATCGGTGGTCGACGGGAACGGACCGCCATGGACCATCGCGTGGCACACCTCGACGCCCGTGGGCCAGCCGTTGACGAGAATGCGGCCAACCTTGCGCTCCAGCGTGGGCAGGATCTTGGCGGCGGCACCTTCGTCGGCATCGTCCATGTGGATCGTGGCGGTAAGCTGGCCTTCGAGACCTTCAAGAAGGGTCTTGAGTTCAGCTTCGTCCTTGCAGCGCACGATCACCGAGGAGGAGCCGAAGACTTCCTCGCCCAGCGCCTTGTCGGCCAGGAACTTCTCGGCGGTGGTCTGGAACAGGACCGCGCCGCCCGTGGTCGCCGAACCGGCTTCGCCGCGGGCCACTTCCTCGATGCCCGGCGCACCTGCCAGCTTCTCGACGCCCTTGGCATAGGCGTCCGCGATGCCGGTGGTGAGCATGGTCTGCGGCTTGGCGCCGCTGACGCCCGTGGCGGCAGCCTGTACGAACTCGTCAAGGCCATCGCCCTCGACCGTCACGACGAGGCCGGGGTTGGTGCAGAACTGGCCAGCGCCCATGCACAGCGAGCCGACGAAAGCTTCGCCGAGCGCGCCCCCGCGCGCCTTGAGCGCCTCGGGCAGGATCACGACCGGGTTGATTGCCGACATCTCGGCATAGACCGGGATCGGCACTTCGCGGGCCTGCGCCAGCTTGGTGAGGGCAAGACCACCGGCACGCGAGCCGGTGAAACCAACCGCCATGATGTTGGGGTCCTGCACGAGCGCAGCGCCCAGCTCGTTCGAGGGGCCAACGAGGTGCTGGAAGACGCCTTCGGGCAGACCCGAATCGGCCACCGCCTTGCTGATCGCCTGGGCAATCAGACCGCCGGTGATCGGGTGAGCCGGGTGGCCCTTCACAACGACCGGGCAACCCGCGGCAAGCGCCGAGGCGGTGTCACCGCCCGCGGTCGAGAAGGCGAGCGGGAAGTTGGACGCGCCGAACACGGCGACAGGGCCAACCGGGATCATGCGCAGGCGCAGGTCCGGGCGCGGCGGTGCGCGGTCGGGCAGTGCGGGATCGACGCGCATCTGCAGGAACTGGCCCTTGCGGACCACCTCGGCAAACATGCGTAGCTGGCCGCAGGTACGGCCACGCTCACCTTCCGAACGCGCGCGCGGAAGGCCGCTTTCGGTAAGGTAGGCTTCGAGCAGCGGTTCGCCGAGCGCCATGATCTCGTCGGCGATTCGCTCGAGGAACTTGGCGCGCGATTCGAGGTCGATCGCCCGGTAGGTGTCGAACGCGGCCGCCGCCTTGGCGCAGGCCTCTGCGACATCGGCGGGCGTGTTGACGGCAAAGGCGTCCCCGTGCGGCTCGCCGGTTGCGGCTGCGATGGAACGGAATTCGGTCATAGAAAAGTCTCCCTATTTACTCCGACATATTATGTGCGATCAGGAAACGCAATGTTTGTCATTCCTTCCGCACGGGATGGCGTGTAGGTTGCACGTGGGAGGTGCGAATTTCTGTGACAACTGGGAAAAATATGAAGGTGGACGAAACGTCCAGGAAGACCGATGAAACGCGCGGGCCGGGGCGCCGGCTCCATGGCGCGATCGCGCACCGCTTGGGCACCGACATCTTGTCAGGCAAATATGCGCCGGGCGACGTCCTCTCGGGCGAAGTGGCCTTCGCCGAGGAACTGAAAGTCTCGCGCAGCGCCTACCGCGAGGCGATCCAGGTGCTGACGGCCAAGGGCCTTGTCGCGAGCCGCCCCAAGGCGGGTACGCGCGTCCTGCCGCGCGAACGCTGGAACCTGCTTGACCCCGACGTGCTGGGCTGGGCCTTCGCGGGTGAACCCGACATCGAATTCGTGCGCTCGCTGTTCGAGCTGCGCGCCATTGTCGAACCCGCCGCCGCGCGCTTTGCCGCAAGGCGCCGCGACAAGGACGACCTCAAGACGATGAAGGACGCGCTGGCCGCGATGCGCCGTCACACGCTGACGACCGACGCCGGGCGCGCGGCCGACCGCGATTTCCACAACGCCATTCTCACCGCCACGCGCAACGACGCGCTGATGGTGCTGAGCGCCTCGATCGGCGCGGCGGTCAACTGGACGACCCAGTTCAAGCAGCGCGCCCGCGCCCTGCCCCGCAACCCGATCCCCGACCACGTGCGCGTCTACGACGCCATCGCGGCAGGCGACGAAAACGCGGCAGCCGAGGCCATGAACGTGCTGGTGGACCTTGCACTGGAGGACACCCGCAGCGCCATTGAGGACCGTGACGCCCCGCAGGGACAGCCCGACGCGCTCACCGGGGAATAGACCCCGCCACCTGTACACACGCAAAAGGGGGCCATCGCGCCCCCTTTTCTTTTGCCCGCGGCCCACAGGAAAAAGCCCCGCGGAACCTGACGAAGGGTCCCGCGGGGCACTTTGCTCAAGGAAGGGAGAGCAAAATCAGCTACTTGCGACTTCCGGCTCCGGCTCGGCGTGCGTGGGCTTGGAGCCCCACAGCGCATAGAACAGGACGTAAAGCTCGCAGGCCGCGGTCAGCAGGAACGAGGTCTGCAGGTCATAGGCATCGGCAATCCAGCCCTGCACGAAGACCAGCGCGCCGCCTGCAATCGCCATGACCAGCAGGCCCGAGGCCTCTTCGGTGAGCGGACCCAGGCCCTTGATGCCGAGCGTGAAGATGGTCGGGAACATGATCGAGTGGAACAGGCCCACCAGGATCAGCGACCACATCGCGACATGGCCATCGGCAAAGCTCGTTACCAGCATCGTGATGAAGGCGCCGATCGAGAAGACGGCCAGGACGTGCGCGGCATCGAAGCGGCTCATGATCGCCGAGCCGACGAAGCGGCCCACCATCATCCCGCCCCACAGGAAGGTCAGGTAGTGCCCTGCCTGTTCAAGCGACATGTTGCCGATGTCGGGACGCGAGACGAAGTTGATGAAGAGGTTGCCCACGCCGATTTCGGCAATGAGGTAGATGAAGATGGCCGGGATGCCGAACACCAGGTTGCGGTGCTTGAACAGCTCCGGGCTGATGATGTGCTTGCGCTTTTCGCGCGCATCGTCGCTGTCCGAGACCATCGCGGGAAGCGGGAACCTGGCAATGATGATCGCGAGCACGACCAGCACGCCCGCGACCAGCGCGTAGGGCAGGATGACCGACTGCGCGTCGGCAAGGCGCTCGGCCTGAGTCAGGACGACGGTGCCCTCCTGCGCCGTGCCGCCCTTGGTGCGACCCAGGATCAGGTAGGCGCCGAACATCGGAGCCAGCATGGTGCCCATCGAGTTGAGCGCCTGCACCAGGTTGAGGCGCGCCGAGGCGGTCTCGGGCTTGCCGCAGACCGCGACATAGGGGTTTGCGGCCACCTGCAGCAGCGTGATGCCGCTTGCGATGATGAAGAGCATCACCAGCGTCACGCCGTAGGAGGGGATCATCGCGGCCAGCATCATGCCCACCGCGCCCGCGGCCATGGTGAGCAGGCCAATGACCAGCGACTTTTTGTAGCCGACCCACTCGATCAGCTTGGCCGAGGGAATCGAGGCCACGAAATAGGCGATGAACCAGACCGATTCGATCAGCGTCGTCTGGGTGTAGTTGAGTTCGAACACGCTGCGCAGGTGTGGCAGCAGCGTGTTGTTGATGACCGTAATGAAGCCCCACATGAAAAACAGGCTGGCCAGCAGAGCCAGCGCGGGGCCGTACCGCACGCCCGCAGGCTGCGATTGCGCCACCGGGGCGCTGGTTGAAGTTCCAACTGAAGGCATGGTGATCCTCTCGTCACATCGGCCGGGTGCCATCGACGCAATCCGGCTTGCGCTCTATCTATTTGTCGGACTATATGCAGCCAGCGGCCACGTCAATGGCCGACGAAAATCACGCGAAAGTCAAAATTCGACTGCAGAATACTACGGGAGCCAGGATTGTGAGGTTATTGAGCAAGGCATTCATGTCGAGTGCAGCGATGGCGCTTGCCGCCACGGGCGCGCTGCCTGCCCTCGCCGCCGAGGCGAGCCAGGACACGGCGGGCACGCTGGACGACGGCACCAAGGTGACCTCGGTCACGCTGACCGGCGCGGACGGCGTCTCGGTCACGATCCTCTCCTTCGGCGCGACCTTGTGGAAGTTCATGGCGCCTGACCGTGACGGCGAACTGGCCGACATCACGCTGGGCTACGACGACCTCCAGCTGTTCAAGGACAAGCCCAACTTCTGGGGCGCGACCGTAGGCCGCTATGCGAACCGCATCGACCACGGCCGCTTCACGCTCGACGGCAAGACCTACCAGCTTCCGCAGAACGACGGCGAAAACTCGCTGCACGGCGGCGGCCAGGGCTTCGACGTGCAGAACTGGAAGGTCGAGAAGGTCAGCTCGGGCAAGGTCGCGCGCGCGATCTTCACCCGTACCAGCCCCGACGGGGAGGCCGGCTATCCCGGAACTGTCCAGGCCCGCGTCACCTACACGCTCGATGACCACGGCACGCTCCAGATCGCGTTCGACGCGACCACCGACAAGCCGACCGTGATCAACATGACCAACCACGCCATCTTCAACATGGCGGGCGAAGGCGCGCCGCAAGGCGCCATGGGCAACGTGCTGACGGTTCCCGCCAGCCACTACACCCCGGTCAGCGAGACCCTGATCCCGACCGGCGAACTCGCCGCGGTCGAGGGCACCCCGTTCGATTTCCGCGCGGGCAAGGCGATGGAAGAAGGCCTGCGCGACGGCACCGACCAGCAGATCGTCTATGGCCGCGGGGTCGATCACAACTTCGCGCTCGACAAGGGCCTCACCAAGACCCCCGAGCTCGCGGCACGCCTCTCCGACCCCGAATCGGGCCGCGTGCTCGAAGTGCTGACGACCGAACCGGGGCTTCAGGTTTACTCCGGCAATTTCCTTGACGGCACCTTCCTCGGCAAGCATGGCCATCTCTACCGCATGGGCGACGGCATTGCGCTTGAACCGCAGAAGTTTCCCGATGCGCCCAACCATTCCAACTTCGTCTCGGCCCGCGTCGATCCCGGCACGCCCTACCGGCATGTCATGGTCTACCGCGTCTCGGTCGAGCGTTGAGCAAGGCAAGACCCACCATGACCGATCAGACCAAACCCAAGCTGCGTTCGCGCGCCTGGTTCGACAATCCTGAAAACATCGACATGACCGCGCTCTACCTGGAGCGCTACCTCAACTTCGGGATCAGCCTGGAAGAGCTGCGCTCGGGCAAGCCGATCATCGGCATCGCCCAATCGGGCAGCGACCTTTCGCCCTGCAACCGCCACCACCTGGTGCTGGCCGAGCGCGTGCGTGAAGGCATCCGCGAGGCGGGTGGCATTCCCATGGAATTCCCGGTCCACCCGATCCAGGAAACCGGCAAGCGCCCGGGCGCCGCGCTCGACCGCAACCTTGCCTACCTCGGCCTTGTCGAACTGCTCTACGGCTACCCGCTCGACGGCGTCGTGCTGACGATCGGCTGCGACAAGACCACGCCCGCCGCGCTGATGGCCGCCGCAACGGTCAACATCCCGGCCATCGCGCTGTCGGTCGGCCCGATGCTGAACGGCTGGCACAAGGGCGAGCGCACCGGCTCGGGCACCATCGTGTGGAAGGCCCGCGAGATGCTGGCCGCAGGCAAGATCGACGATGAGGGCTTCATCAAGCTCGTCTCCTCCTCGGCGCCCTCGACCGGCTACTGCAACACCATGGGCACGGCGACGACGATGAACTCGCTGACCGAGGCCCTGGGCATGTCCCTGCCCGGTTCGGCCGCGATCCCCGCGCCCTACCGCGACCGCCAGGAATGCGCATGGCGCACCGGCAAGCGCATCGTCGACATGGTGCACGAGGACCTCAAGCCCTCCGACATCCTGACGCTCGATGCCTTCCACAACGCGATCCGCGTCAACTCGGCCATCGGCGGCTCGACCAACGCGCCGATCCACCTGGCCGCGCTGGCCCGCCACATCGGTGTCGAACTGCCCCTCACCGACTGGGAGGAGAAGGGCCACAAGATCCCGCTGCTGGTGAACCTCCAGCCCGCAGGTGAATACCTGGGCGAAGACTACTACCATGCAGGCGGCGTGCCTGCGGTCGTTGCCCAGCTCATGGGCCAGGGCCTCATCGCCGAGGACGCGATCACCGCGAACGGCAAGTCGATCGGCGACAACTGCCGCGATGCGACGATCGAGGACGACAAGGTCATCAAGACCTTCGACACCCCGCTCAAGAAGGAAGCCGGCTTCATCGTCATGACCGGCAACCTGTTCGACCAGGCGATCATGAAGACCTCGGTGATCTCGGACCAGTTCCGCGAGCGCTACCTCTCCAACCCCGACGATCCCAACGCCTTTGAAGGCAACGCGGTCGTCTTCGATGGTCCGGAAGACTACCACAAGCGGATCGACGATCCTGCGCTGGGCATCACCACCGACACGCTGCTCTTCATGCGCGGCGCGGGCCCCATCGGCTATCCCGGCGCGGCCGAGGTCGTGAACATGCGTCCGCCCAGCTACCTCATCACCGAAGGCGTGGGCGCACTCCCGTGCATCGGCGACGGGCGCCAGTCGGGCACCTCGGGCAGCCCCTCGATCCTCAACGCCTCGCCCGAGGCGGCGGCGATGGGCGGCCTCGCCCTCATCCAGACCGGCGACCGCGTGCGCATGGACCTTGCCAAGGGCCGCGTCGACGTGCTGATCCCGGACGAGGAGATGGCGGCGCGCAAGGCGGACCTCGAAGCGCGCGGTGGCTACCCCTATCCCGCCTCGCAGACCCCCTGGCAGGAAATCCAGCGCGGCATCGTCGGCCAGATGAACACCGGCATGATCCTCGAGGGCACCGAGAAGTTCCAGCGCATCCACCAGACCCGTGGTCTGCCGCGCGACAACCACTGATCTCGTGCCCCGATCCGGGGCATGAACCGACACGAAAGGGGCGGCTTTCCACACCGGGAAAGCCGCCCCTTTTCGCATGCACCGCAAGGGTGCGCTCAGGCCGAGATCACCGCGCTGATGCGATGGAGGAAGGGATGGTGCGGCGTCGCGCCGTGTTCGACCCGGGTAAAGCGTCCATTGTCGATATGCGCCAGCTGCGCCTCGATGGCCGGGACAAGCTCTCCCTCGCGCACGTCGATATGCGCCTTGAAGGTGCCATCAAACTCCAGCAGCACGCTCTTGGCCCGGGGAAAGGCGGCACACAGACGCTCGCGAATCTCGGCGAGTTGCCCCGCGATCGGCTGGTTGCCGGGGCCCGGCTCGGCGCCCTCGGGTCTGGTGCTGCCTGTATCCATGCCTGTCCTGCCTGCTTGCCCGTACCTGGAAGATCCAAGAATAGCCGATTTCAGGGCTTTGGAAAGCATGCTCCCCTGTAGCTCCCCTCAGGAATTCACCTGAGGGACTGTCCGGCCCTTCTGCTCAGGGTGCGTAGCGGGTCGCCAGGTCCGCCGTGCCGCGCCGCCCCAGGTCCTCGCCGTAGGCGGCCAGCCAGCCTTCGGCCGCATCGCGCCCGGCGTCGTGGAGGTGCTCGAGCACCTCGCGCACCGGCATCATCTTGGAGCCTGCCGGCATCGCCCCCAGCGTCGCCTCATCGTGGATCTCGTGGACGCGCAGGCGCCGCAGGCGTGCCAGCAGCCCCTTGCCGAACGCCAGCGGCCCCACCTCGTTCTGGATCAGCACCAGCCCGCGCATGTCCTTGATAAGCGTCTGGTTGAACGAAAACTCGGTCAGCCGGTTGGAGATATCGGCCGCGCTGCGCGGGGTGTCCCCGCGCGACATCGGATTGATCGTCACCAGCAGCATGTCATCGTTCGGGCTGTTCTGGATGAGCGGGAAGATCGGCGGGTTCGCACTATAACCCCCGTCCCAGTAGTCCACGCCATCGATGGTGACCGGCGGAAAGAGCAGCGGCAGGCATGCCGAGGCGAGCAGCACGTCGCTCGACAGCTCCTCGTTCTCGAAGATGCGTGCGTTTCCCGTGCGCACGTCGGTGGCCGAGATGAACAGGCGCGGTGCCTCGGGCCGGCGCAGCGCGGCAAAGTCGATATGCTCGGCAAAGACCTCGCGCAGAAGATCCTGCGTGCGCGCGCCCATGTCGGGCGAACTGGGCAAGGCGACATTGCCGAGCATCGTGCTCCACATCTGCGAAAGCGCCTCGAAGGTGGCGGGGAAAGCCTCCATCATCGGCAGCAGTGGCCCCGCGCTGCGCCCCGAGCGGTGGATCGCCTCCCAGAAGCGCGCAAGGGCTGACGCCGCGCCCTCGCGCCCTCCGGTAACGAGCCCGCTGGCAAAGACCGCCGCGTTGGCCGCGCCCGCGCTCGCCCCGCTCAAGGCAGAGATCCAGATGCGCTCCTCGGCCAGCAGACGGTCGAGCACGCCCCAGGTAAAGGCGCCGTGTGCGCCTCCGCCTTGCAAGGCCAGATCCAATCCAAGCGCCCGCGCTGCGACCATATCTTCACTCCCTCTTGCAGGCCCATCGGTCCGGTGGCGAAACTAACCTGCACACCGGCGTCCGGCAATCGAATGCACAGGTGCATCCTGGCCAAGACCCTGCCAGTTATGGAACTTTCCGGGGCTCGATCGGCTTCCCTTGGGGGAACGCACAGGACTTTCCAACGCTCCCCAAATCTGTTTAGTGGGAATTAACTGCCCTAATGCGAAATGCCCTTATGCAAAACGGCCAACGTCTTTCGACTCATGTGGGCATCTGGCCTGCGCTGGTCGGCGTTGCCTATTTTGCCTGTGCGGCCATTGCGCTCAAGCTGACCGAAGGCACCGACGGGATCGCGACCGTCTGGCCCGCGAGCGGCATCTCGATTTCCGGCCTTCTCCTGTGCCGTCCCGCCCAGCGCCTGGCCATGTTTCTCGCCATCGCCCTCGCCAGCTTCGCGGCCAACCTCTATGCCCAGATCCCGGTTGTGGAGATCGCAGCCTTTACCACCGCGAACACGCTGGAAGCGGCCATCGGCTATTTCTGCATCCGGGAGATCAATCGCGAGCGCGAGACGATCTACAGGCCCTTGAGCGTCGTGCAGTTCTGCATCGCCGCGCTCCTGACAGGCACGCTCAGCGGCGCCATTGCCTCGGCGCTGACAGGAGCGGGACTGTCCATCATGTTCGTCTCCTGGGCGACCACGGTGAGCCTTGGCATCATGATCGTGGTGCCCCTCATCCTCAACATCGCCCTCGGATATTCCGCAAGTCTAATGCGGCATCCGCGGCTTCTCATCACGCCGGTGCTGATCCTCGCGGCCGTGGCCATCGTCAGCTATGCGGTGTTCCACCAGAGCACCTTCCCGCTGCTGTTCGTCCCGCTCATGGCGGTCATCGTCGCGACCTACCTGATCGGCCCCAATGGCGCGATGACGAGCATCCTCATCATTGCCGTGATCGGCTCAAGCCTGACCCTGACCGACAGCGGCCCGATCCACCTGATGCGCGACCGGGCCCCCTTCGCCGTCACCTTGTTCATGCAGTTCTACCTGCTCGTGCTGCTGCTTTCCGCGCTGCCGCTGGCCGCTCTTCTGGGCGCGCGCGACCGGGTCATCACCGAGGTCAGCCGCGCCAACCGCTGGCTGGAGATGTCCGAGCACTTTGCCCACGTCGGCCACTGGCGGCTCGATCTGGCCAAGCAGAAAGTGTTCTGGTCGGACGAGGTGTTTCACATCCACGGGCTGGAGCCGGGCCCCAACCCGCCGCTTGAAGGCGCGATCAGCTACTACCACCCCGACGACCGCCCCAAGGTCGAAAACTTCCTCGCCAAGCTGGTGGAAACCCACGAGCCCTTCGATTTCCAGGCCCGCCTGATCACCGCGCAGGGGGAGGAACGCTACGTGCGCAGCCGCGGCGATGTGGAGCGCAACGCGGCGGGCGATGCAGTCGGCCTGTTCGGGATCTTCCAGGACGTGACCGAGGCCACCATCACCAACCTGCGCCTGGCCGAAGCGCGCGAACTGGCCGAGCGGCAGGCCGACATGGCGATGCTCATGGCCCAGACCGATGCCCTCACCGGCATTGCCAACCGGCGCAGCGCGCTCAGCTTTCTGGAGACCGAGATGCGTCTCGCGCTCGAAGACGGAACGCCGCTCAGCGTCGCCATTCTCGACATCGACCATTTCAAGAGCATCAACGACCGCTTCGGCCATGGTGCGGGCGATGCCGTGATTCGCAAGACCGCCGCCCTGTGCAGCGGCGCGGTGCGCTCTTCCGACCTTGCTGGACGCATCGGCGGCGAGGAATTCGTGCTCATCCTGCCGGGCGCCGACAGCGCCACCGCGCAGAACGTGGGCGAGCGGGTGCGCGTCTCCATCGAGACCGCGGACTGGGGCAGCGATGGCCCCGACACGGTCACCGCCAGTATCGGGGTCGCCACTCTCAAGGGGACAGAAGGCGCCGAACAGCTTCTCGCCGAAGCCGACGGCGCCCTCTACCGGGCCAAGCGCGAAGGTCGCAACCTCCTGCGCGCGGCCTGAATTCAGGCGGTTTCCGCGACCTCGGGGCGGCGCATCTTGGCTTCCGCCTCGCGGTCCGCGACCGCCGAGCTGGTCAGGCCTTCCGCCTCAGCCATCTCCAAAATGCCTGCCGTGCGCGGCCCGATTGCCAGAACGCGGCCACGCACCTGATCTTCGCTTTCGCCAAGGTATTCGGCGGCCACGTTGATGATGCCCCCCGCGTTCACGACGTAGTCGGGCGCGTAGAGGATCGAACGCGAAGCCAGCGCCTCGGCCATCTCGGGGGTGGCTAGCTGGTTGTTGGCCGCCCCGCACACGAGACCAGCCTTGAGGCCCGCGACGGTAGCAGCGTCAAGTGCGCCGCCCAGCGCGCAGGGCGCGAAAACATCGCAGGCGATCCCGGCGATGGTGTCGATCGAGGCCAGCTGCGCGCCTAGTTCGTCGGCGAGCGCGGACGCACGCGCGCCGTCGATGTCGGCGAGGACCAGCTTTGCGCCCTCTTCGGCGAGCAGGCGCGCGAGGCGCCCACCAACACTGCCCACGCCCTGCACGGCCACGGTGGTACCTGCCAGCGAGCCGCCGAAGCGCAGCCGGGCCGCCGCCTTCATCGCCTCGAACACGCCCAGCGCCGTCCAGGGCGAGGGATCGCCGCCCGCAAAGCCGGGGCGCGCGGTGCGCCCGGCAACGTGGCGGGTGTTGGTGGCGATGGCTTCCATGTCGGCAATCGTCGTGCCCACGTCCTCGGCGGTGACGTAGCGGCCACCCAGGCGCTCGACAGCCTCGCCGAAGGCCTCGAACAGGGCCTTGCGGTCAAAGTCTCCGGCCGGACGGCGGATCACCGACTTGCCACCACCCAGCGGCAGCTCGGCCGAGGCGTTCTTGTAGCTCATGCCTTCGGCCAGGCGCATCGCGTCGGCGAGCGCCGCCTCGGGGGTATCGTAGGTCCAGAAGCGGCAGCCACCCGCAGCCGGGCCGCGCGCGGTGGAGTGAATGACGATGTAGCCATCGAGACCGGCCTTGGGATCTTCGAGGCGGATGCATTCTTCGGGCACGCTGCGCGTGGCGGCGACAACCATCGTATCACTCCTTTGCTTGGGAGACCGCCTATAACGTGTGCGCCACGGAAAATCTTTTCTCATTCCGGCCCCGTAGAGCCTCGCAGTGAATGGACCATCCTCCAGAAGGCACTATAGAGGTCAATATGACCGAGCTTGACGCCTATGAGCGAAAAATTCTCCGCGAGCTGCAACGCGACGCCAGCCAGACCACAGCGCAGATCGCCGAGAAGGTCGGCCTTTCCGCCTCGCCCTGCTGGCGGCGCATCGACCGGCTCGAACGCGAAGGCGTGATCGTGCGCCGCGTGGCCATCATCGACCGCGAGAAAGTGGGCCTCAACGCGCACGTCTTCGTCCAGGTCAAGCTCAACGCCCACGGCCGCGCCAACCTCGACGAGTTCGCCGCACAGATCCGCGACTTTCCCGAGGTGCTCGACTGCTACGTGATGATGGGCTCGATCGACTTCATGATTCGCGTCGTGGCCGAGGACATCATGGCCTACGAGCGCTTCTTCTTCGGCAAGCTCTCGCAATTGCCCGGCGTGCAGGAAGTGAACTCGATCGTGGCGCTCTCGCAGATCAAGTCGACGACCGAGCTTCCGATCTGAAGAGACAGAGAGAAGTGATTGATTCAAGGGGCCATCGCCCCTTGACCCCGTTACTGTCGACCTCACCATTCCCAGCCAAGGTAGCGAGAGAGCCCTGAGGTCGACAGTTCCGGGAGCCCGAGGGCGATGGCCCTCGGATACTTACTTTACTTCCTCTACCCATTCCCGGCGCAGGAACGGCCCGGCCAGCGCCATCAGCGTGGCGGCGACAAGGTAGAGCACCAGCGCGAAGAGCATCGACATGCGCAGCGCCTCGCTCCCGTAAACCGGCGTCAGCGCGGTCGAGAGCGCGCCCAGCGCATAGATCCCGCCGCCAAGGCCGATGAGGTTGTTGATGAGGAGGAACAGCGCCGAGGCGGTCGCGCGCGCGGGCGGATCGACAAGGTGCTGGATCGCCGAGGTCACCGGCCCCAGCCAGACATAGGCCAGCGCCTGGGGCACGAGGAAGAGGAGGAAGGCCAGTGGCACGCTCGAGGTCCAGATCCCGGCGGCAAAGAGCGGCACCGCGATGGTATAGGCCATTGCCGGAACCCAGCCGTAGAACGCCCGGTCGGCCTTGCCCAGCTTGTCGGCCAGGATACCGCCCAGAAGGACGCCCACCGTTCCCCCGATCAGCAGCACCGCGCCGATGAACCACGACGTGTGGACAAGGTCGAGCGCGAAGCTGCGCTGGAGGAGGCTCGGCAGCCAGAACGCGAGGCCATAGCCCAGCATCGAACTGGAGGCCGCGCCGAAGCTCAGCAGCCAGAACGCCTTCTTGCGCGCCAGCACGCGGGCCACCGCGCCCAGCGTGGGCGAGGTCGGGCCCCGGTCCGCCACGGCGGGCTTGGGCCGGTCGCGCACCACGAACTTGAAGGCGGGCGCGATGAGCAGGCCACACAGGCCGACGACCGCGAACGCCGCGCGCCAGTCCACCGTCGCCGCGACATAGCCGCCCGCAAGGACGCCCGCGGCCGATCCCAGCGGAATGCCCAGCGAGTAGATCGAGAGCGCGAAGGCGCGCCGCTCGGACGGGAAGTGATCGCCGATCACGGCATAGGACGGCGCGACCCCACCCGCCTCGCCGATCCCGACGCCAAGGCGGGCCAGGAAGATGTGCCAGAACCCCTGCGCCAGACCGCACATGGCGGTGAACAGGCTCCAGCACACGAGCGAGCCGGTGATCACCCAGGAGCGGCTCGTGCGGTCCGCGAGCGAGGCCAGCGGCACGCCCAGCGTCGAATAGAGGATCGCGAAGGCGAGCCCGCCCAACAGGCCCATCTGCGCGTCGGACAAGTCGAGATCCGCCTGAATCGGTGCGGCGAGGATCGCCAGGATCTGCCGGTCCACGAAATTGAAGATGTAGACCAGCAGCAGCATCGCCAGCACCAGGTTGGGCGACGCGGCCTTGCGCTCCCCCGGAGCGGATGCGGGTGGGGGCGCGGCGCGGGAGGTGTCCAGTGTGGCCATGTCAGCCCATGTGCTCCTTGCAGAAGGCGGTGATCGCGGCGCGCGCAGGCGCCTCGTCGAGGATCGGGGCATGGCCCACGCGCGCGATCTCCACCGCTTCATAGGGACCGGAATGGCGGCTGGCCATCTCGGCAACGGTCGGCGCGCTCAGGAGGTCCGAAATCGCGCCGCGAATGACCAGCACCGGGATCGCATCGAGCGCGTCCCACAAGGGCCACAGATCGGGCGGCACCACAGTCGCGTCCTCGCCCGACACGCCCTTCGAGATTTCCGGGTCGTAGGCAAAGGCGACGGTGCCGTCGGCGTTCTCCACGCAGGTCCGGCGCGCAAAGGCCATCCAGTCGGCCTGCCCGAAATCGGGGAAGGCCGGGGCGTTGATGGCCCGGCAGCGGGCGGCCGCCGCGTCCCAGTCCGCCATCGGACCACCCGGCCCGACATAGCCCTGGATGCGGGTCAGTCCCTCGGTATCGAGAACCGGGCCGATGTCGTTGAAGACCATGGCCCTGGCAAAGCCCGGGCGCATCGCCTGCATGACCAGTGCCATGAGCCCGCCCATCGAGGTGCCGATCACCCCGCAGGTTTCAATGCCCAGCCCGTCCAGCAGCGCGAACATGTCCGCGCAGTAGACGTCGGGCCGGTACTGCGCGGGATCATCGTCCCATTGCGAGAGCCCGCGCCCGCGCTGGTCGGGCACGATCAGGCGGTAGTCGCCGGCAAGGTAGGCCGCCACCGGCGCGAAGTCGGCGCTGTTGCGGGTGAGCCCGTGCATGAGCAGCAGCACGGGCGCGTCGGGGCGCGCGGCGGGATAGTCGCGCGCGACCAGATCCAGCCGCCCACAGGCGCTGCGATAGCGGTGGAGCGCGTAGTCCATCGTCGGGGTATCCTTTCCTGGCAAAGCCCGTTCCTGGTCCGGTCCGGCCGCGCGGCATGCCCCCCAGCATCGCCGCCCAGCCGGACCGGTAGGCCCTGCCTCTAGTGCGTGTCTACGTTCAGAATTCCAGCGACGCGGTCACGAAGACCTGCCGCGGGTTGCCGTAGAACGCGGTCAGCGTGCCCTCGGTGCCCAGCGTCGGGGTCAGCGGGCTCGCCAGCGCGCCGGTCAGCGGATCGGCGGCCATGAAGGTGTAGCCCGAGGTCTTGTAGCGCTTGTCGGTCAGGTTCTTGCCGTGGACGCCCAGGCTCCAGTTCCCGCCGGGCGCGGTGTAGACGATGCTCGCATCGATGAGCGCATACGATCCCTGGTCGAGGTAGGGGTTGGGCAGCTCGAACTGGTAGGTCTTGCTGCGGAACGAGAGGGTCGAACTGAACGAAAGGTCGCCATCGCCGACCGGCGTTTCGTAACCCAGCGTGCCGCTGCCGGTCCATTCGGGCGTGTTCTGGATCTTGCGGTAGTCCGAAACATCGGTCGGCTGACCGCCGATGAGGCCCTCGTACTCGGTGTAGCGCGCATCGATCCAGCCCAGCGATCCGGCGAAGGTCAGGCGGTCGCCCATGCCGATGAAGTCGCGGGCAAGCGTGGCGTTGGTCTCCAGTTCGATACCGTCGATCTTGGCCTTGCCCGCATTGGTGATGACCCCGCAGAAGGTGGGGATGCCGCCGACCGTGCAGCCCGCCGAACCCGGGATCTGGACGTCGCTGTAGTCCATGTGGAAGGCCGCGAGCGCCACGTAGAGATCACCGCCGAAGAGGTTGCCCTTGTAGCCGATCTCGTAGCTGTTCACCGTTTCGGGATCGAAGCTGAGGTAATCGGCAATCTCGCCGTCGCTGGGAATGCCGCTCGGGTTGCTGGTCGGTGCGTTCACGCCCACGCCGCGCGGGTCGAAGCCGCCGCCCTTGAAGCCCTGGCTGAAGCCGCCGTAGATGTTGTGGTCAGGGGTCGGCTTGAACGAGAGCGAGACGCGCGGGGTGAACTTCTTGAAGGTCGCCGAGCCCGAGAAGTTGGTGCTCGCCCCGCCGAAGGGAATGCCCGCACCGCCATAGACCGGCGAACCACCACCCAGGTAGTTCTGGCGCAGGATCGAGGCCGAGCGCTTGTCCCAGGTGTAGCGGCCACCGCCCGACAGGCTGAGCTGGTCTGTGATGTCGAGGGTGAAGTCGGCAAAGGCCGCCCAGGTGTCGGTGTCGACATCGGCCTGGGTGAAGGCGGTGAGGCCATCGAACGCGGTGAACAGGCGCACGTCGAACTGGGTGTCGGCGGTTGCGGTCAGGTAGTAGAAGCCGACCAGCGCCTGGAGCGCGCCGCCGTCATCGTACTGCAGCTGGAATTCCTGGCTCAGCTGTTCGTTGCGGTAGTAGGCCGGGACGTCGAGGTCGACCGCGGGCAGCGCATCGAAGTCGATCGGCGAGGCGCTGGAATCCTTGCGCCAGGCGCTGATCGACTTGAGGGTCAGGGTGTCCGAGAGATCCGCCGTCGCGTTCATCGACAGCCCGTAGGCCTCGACGTACTGGCTGGGGTCCATCAGCCCGCCGCGGGTGTCGTAGACATCGTCCAGCACCGGCGCGCCGCTGGAAAAGCCCGGGATCAGACGGTGACCGCCACGCGCGTTGGAATTGTCCTTGGTGTAGTCACCCGAAATCTTGATCAGCACCGGCTCGCCGTAGCCGCCGATCTCAAGGCTGGCGCGTCCCGCCCAGATGTCCTTGTTGTAGTTTTCCTCGCCCGTGGTGAGGTTGTCGCCGAAGCCTCCACGCGAAAGGCGCGCGAACGATCCGCCCACGCGGATGAGGTCGGTCAGCGGCGTCGAGGCCGTCACCACCACGTCCGCCTGGTCGTACGTGCCCAGCGTGCCGCGCACCTTGATGGACGGGTCGAGCGGCATGTTCTTGGTCACGTACTTGACCGCGCCGCCGATGGTGTTGCGCCCGTAGAGTGTGCCTTGCGGCCCGCGCAGAACCTCGATGCGCTCGACGTCGTAGATGTCGAGGACGGCGGCCTGCGGACGGTTGAGATAGACATCGTCAAGGTAGATGCCCACGCCCTGCTCGAAGCCCGAGACCGGGTCCTGCTGGCCGATGCCGCGGATGAAGGCGGACAGCGTGGAGTTCGTGCCGCGCGAGGGTTCGAGCGTCACGTTGGGGGCCGACTGGGCGATCTCGGTGACATCGAGCGCGCCGGTCTTGGCGAGCTGCTCACCGCTGAAGCTGGTCACCGCGATGGGCACATCGACCAGGCGCTCCTCGCGCCGGCGGGCGGTGACGATGATCGCGCCGCCGGTGGCCTCGGGCGGCGTCTCGGCCTGTGCGGGGGTGGCTTGCGCCTCCTGCGCGGCGGCCGGAGCCGTCAGGACAAGAGCCCCCAACCCGGCGAGAAGCGCCAGCGCACTCGCCTCACGAACGCGGAATCGCGCCTTGTTCATAGCATTCACTCCCAATGAACCAATTCTTGTTGGGCCCTGCTTATTGATACTTGAACCGGGTTTCAACTCCAAAGATTTGCCAAGGCTCGCAAGAGCCGATAGCTGTGGCTTCGTGAGCACAGAAAAGCCCCCCCTGGAGGATCCGAACGGCGCGCCGCCCCCGGCCGAGAATGGCGCAAACCCGCCAGCGGACAAGGTTCCGCGCACCGAGCGCGGGCGCAAGACGCGGCGCAAGCTGCTCGACGCGGCGGCTATCGAATTTGGCGAAAGGGGCTTTCACGAGGCTTCGATCACCTCGATCACGCAGCGCGCCGGAACCGCGCTGGGCAGTTTCTACACCTATTTCGATTCCAAGGACGAGATCTACCGCGCGCTCGTCAGCGACCTCAGCGCGCGCGTGCGCGAAGCCGCGCGCGAGGCCCGGCGCACCGACCTGCCCGCGCTGGAAGCCGAACGGGTGGCGCTGACGAACTTCCTCAAGTTCGCGAACGAGCACAAGGAGATCTACCGGATCATCGACGAGTGCGAATTCGTCGACCCCGCGACCTTCCGCGCGCACTACGAAGGCACCGCGAGCCGCATCACCGAGCGCCTCGCCGACGGGGTGCGCAAGGGCGAGCTCCGCGCCAACGTGGAAGAAGCCCACGCCTGGGCGATCATGGGCATGAACGTGTTCCTGGGCCTGCGCTATGCGGTGTGGACGCAGGACCGCAGCCCCGCCGAAGTGGCCGAGATCGCCAACGCCATCCTGCGCGGCGGGATCACCGCGCACGGCGACGATCCGGCCGAGTAAGGCCCCTTTCCCGCTGCGGGACACCCGGTGCCAAGCCACTGGCGCACAGGCGGGCGATCTGCGATCAGGATGGGCTAGACAGCCTCCACACGAAGTGACCAGCCGACGTGAGTTCCCGCCTTCTCCTGCTTTCCGGCCTCGGCGCCATCGTGGTCATCGGCGGCGTGCTGACACTCGCAGGCCGCTCGGACCCGGCGCCCGAAGCCACGCCGAGCCCGGTGGAGGTTGCCGAGGCCGAAACTGCGCCAGCCCCGGCCGAGCCCCCCGCCCCCGCGCCGGACGAACCTTTCGTCATCAAGCGCATCCTCCCCATCGAAGGGCCGATCCGCTACGGCGAATGGCACTGGGACGAGGATGGCGTGCCCGATGGCCCGCTCGTCATCACCGTGGACCTCGACGCGCGCGTGCTCTCGGTCTTTCGCGGCGGCTACGAGATCGGGGCGACGGCCGTTCTGCTGGGAAGCCAGGAAAAGCCCACCCCCACCGGCGTCTTTCCCATCACCGAGAAGGACATCGACCACGTCTCGAACATCTACACCGGCGCGCCGATGCCCTACATGCAGCGCCTGACCAACGACGGGGTCTCGCTGCACGGCTCGAAAGTGGAGAAAGGCTACGCCAGCCACGGCTGCGTGGGCATGCCCGATCCCTTCGCGGCCAGGCTGTTCCAGATGACCAAGCTGGGCGACAAGGTCTACATCACCCGCGGCAAGCAGATCGGCATGGGCGACAGCCTCGTCGAAGGGTAGGAATTGATTCAAGGGGCCATTGCCCCTTGACCCCAAAATCGGCGACCTTGCCGTTCTCAGCCAGCGCAGCGCACGTAAGGTGCGCTAGACGGTATGGGGAGCCCGAGGGCGATGGCCCTCGGATATCCTCCTTCTATCTCTTCACCGCCCGGCGCGGCGCCTTGGCGAAGCTCCACCCGCCCGCGTTGGGACGGACGACAAGATTGCCGATAGAGGCAGGCTCACCTGCACACAGCGCGTCGAACAGGCGCGCAACGGCGCTTCCGCGCGGTTCCTGCCCGTCGAGTTCGGTGACGATGCGCGCGACCACGCGCAGGGCCACCGCGCGCGGGGCCTGGGGCTTGTAGCGCACCCCCATCGGCTCCTTCTTGAGGCACGAGCGGTATTCCAGGTCCGCCATCCAGGCGAGCGCGGCATCCGCTTCGGCCAGATGCGCGGCGCTTTGCGCGATCGCCGAAACGTCGATCCAGTCGGCCTGCGCGAGAGCCTTGCGCAGCCGCACCCGGTCGTAGCGCTCGTTCGCGTTGCTGGGGTCCTGCGCGGCCTTGATCCCGGCTTTCTCGACGATCTCGGCCAGTTCGCTGCGGCGCCAGCCCAGCACCGGGCGCAGAAGCGGGATCTGCGTTTCGGGCACCCGGCCCAGCGCGCGCGTTCCGGCGAGGCCCGCGACACCGCTTGCACGATTGAGGCGCATCAGCAGCGTCTCGGCCTGGTCATCGGCGTGGTGGCCCGAGAGGATCGCGGCGAGGCCACGGTCCTCGACCCAGCTCGCCAGCGCGGCGTAACGCGCGGCGCGGGCCATGGCCTGCACGTTGCCCTCGGGCACGGTAACGGGAAGGATGGCGTGGGGAACGCCCAGCCGCGCGCAAAGCGCCGCAACATCGGCGGCTTCCTGCGCGCTTTCGGGGCGAAGGCCATGCTCGACGGTCGCCGCCTCGACCCGGCGCGGAAACGCGGCGGCGGCGAGCAGCAGCAGCGCGGTGCTGTCGGGCCCGCCCGAGACCGCAAGGCCCAGACGCACGGCCTCATCGGCCAGCGCCCAGCCCCACAGCGCGGTCAGATCGGCGCGAAACCGTTCGACCGCCTCGGGAGCCGGGACCAGCGCGGGATCAGTTGCAGTCGAGCCCATTGCGCGTGGTGGAATAGAGCGAGCCTAGGCGTCCCGCCGCCTCGGCCGCGTAAGTCTCGCTGAATTCGGCCAGCGCGATGCAGGCGCGCTTGGTGTCCTTCAGCTCCTTCATCGCGATGCCCAGGTAGAGCAGGCTGTCGGCTGCGCGCGCACCCTGCTTGTCGGCCTGGTAGTTCTGGAGGAACCACTTGGCCGCTTCGGACGGGTTCTTGTCGTCGAGCCAGGCGCGGCCCAGCAGGTTGCGGCCATAGCTTGCCATGCGGTGGTTGGGGTACTTCTCAAGGTAGATCTTGAGCTGCTGGCGCGCCTCGGGGAAGTAGCCCGCGTCCCACAGGCGGAAGCCGTAGGTGTATTCGTCCTCGCCCGCATCGCCGGTCTGCGGCTTGACGATGGCCTGCACGCCCTGCGCCCGGGCGCTGGTGGCAGGTGCAGGCTGGGCGGGCGCCGGCTTTTCCGCCGCAGCCGGGGGCGTCTTGATGACCCCGCCGCTCATCGCCGAGAGGTTGTTCTGCGAGGCGCTGACCGGCTCGGCCTGCGGGGCGCTCTGGGCCGCGGGCGCGGCGGGAACCGAAGCCGAGGCAGCGGCATTGGCGGCGACCTTTTCCTCAAGGAGGGCCAGGCGGTTGCTGTTCTGCTCGACCTGCGAGGTCAGGCGCGCCATCTGCGATTCCACCGCTTCCATGCGGTTCAGGAGATCGCTGACCGGGGTGCTGGTGGCCGTCTGCGGCTCCGGCGATCCGGCTGCGGGCGCGGTAATCTGGGGCTCGAAGAAGGTGCCGCTGCCGCCGGGGAAGACCTTGCGCTGGAGCGCGCTCACTTCCTTCTCGACCTTGCGCAGGCGCGCATCGGTGTTGTCCTGCGCGGCCACCGAAACCGGGCTTACGCTCGCCACGAGCGCGACAGCCAGTGCGGCCAGGGCCGAAGTGCGCGGCAGGCGGCGGAGCACCTGTGTCTTCGTGGGATACGCAATCATCGCCTAATTCTTCTCCGTCTCTGGGCCCCTGAGGCCCGGCGGCTGCAACCATGGGCGCCCGGCATCGAACAGGGGATGAACCACGGGCGACAGGCCCCCTGCTTGCCGCAAGGCACCTGCACCTGTCGAGGCTGGCTTATTCGGAAGTCGTGGATACCGCAGTCGGCCCCGAAGTCGGACTGGGGCTCGCGTTGCCGGTCGGAAGGATCGAGACCGGGCCGCCGCTCTCCTGCGTGGCCGACGCGCTCGGCGTCGGGCTGGCCGTTGCCGGACGCGCGGTCGCGGTGCGGCTGGGCGCCGGGCTCGGGCGCGCCGTGGCCGTGCGGCTCGGCGTCGGGTTCGGGCGCGGACTGGCGGCCGGGCTGGAGCGCGGGGTCGGCGTCGAGGTCGCGCGGGGCGTCGGCGTAGCCGTGGGTGCGGGCGTTGGGGCGGGCGTGCCAGCCGGGCTCGCGACGGGCGCGGGCGCGGCGCTCCCCAGCAGATCACGCGGCGCGAGCGAGACACCCGAGACGGTCTCGGGCTTGTCCGAAAGCGCAGGCACAGCGACGCCGCCCACGGTGATCGCCAGGGCGTCAGGGCGCGCGGTGCGCAGCTTGGGCGCGTCGGCATCGGCGGGCACGGTCCAGCTCTCACCACGTCCCAGCACCGTTTCCACCAGAGTGGCGCCGCTGCCATCCGAGACGCGCAGCCAGACCTGGTCGGCATTGGCCGTCAGCACCACCGGGCCGGACGGGACCGCAGCCGACGGGGACGCCGCCGCGACCGCCTGCGCCGGAGCGGGCGCCGCGCTCGGCTCTTCGCCGGGCAGAAGCGAGGGCAGCTCGCCTTCGGGCGAGAACACGCTGCTCCAGAAATAGAAGACGAGGCCGATCACCAGGACGACCGCGCCCCCCGCCAGCCAGGCGAGGCCGCTGGAGGGCACGCGGGCGGGATCGCCGGGCTCGAAACTGGGCTGGGTGACCGGCGCATAGGGCTCGTGCGCGTCAAGCTGGGCGCGCACCTTGTCGGCGATGACCTTTTCATCGAGCCCCATCGCGCGGGCATAGGCGCGCGAAAAGCCGACCGCGTACGTGCGCGCGGCGAGGTCCTCGAAACGGTCCTCCTCGATCGAGAGAATATGGCGCTCGGCAACCTTGGTGCGCGAGGCGATGTCGGCGCGACTGAGACCGGCCTCTTCGCGGGCCTTGAGCAGGGTCTGGCCCGCAGTGAGGGGCTGCGAGGTCGGTTCGGGTGTTTCCACGTTATCCATTAGGCTCCGAGGGGCACGAGCGGCGATCAGAACACGGTCTGTTTGCGCGCGCTAACCAACCTTTACGACACGACAAAGTCAATCGAAGAGGGCATCTGGGACCAAAAAGTTTTGACACCTTCCCACCACCGCGCGCCAGAACGTGCAATTTGCACGTCTGCCGTCCGCGCCCACGCGTTTCTGCGCGACACGACGGCGCACAGGCCCCATGCAAGGATCAGCAGGGATCAGTCGGTGAGAAGCCCGCGCGCCGAGGCCCAGGCGTGCATCGTCTCACGCAAGTTGGCGGGCGGCTCGGCCAGCCAGCCGCGCATCGCGGTCTCGATCTCGCCCAGATCGGTCTTGCCAACAAGGTCCTTGATGCGCCCGACCGAAGCCGGGGTGATCGAAAGGCGGTGGATGCCCAGCCCCAGCAGCGCCAGCGCTTCCAGGCGGCGCCCGCCCATTTCGCCGCATACGCCGATATCGACGTTGCTGCCCTCGAGCGAGGTCACCACGCGGCGCAGGAAGCGCAGGATCGCGGGGCTGAGCCAGTCATAACGCTCGGCCAGCTTGGGGTTGGAGCGGTCTGCGGCAAAGAGGAACTGGGTCAGATCGTTGGTGCCGATGGAGAGGAACGAGATCTTGGGGGCCAGAATGTCGAGCTGCTCAGCCAGCGCAGGCACCTCGAGCATGACGCCGTAGCGGATCGCCTCGGGCAGCATGCGCTTGGTCTTGCGCAGGTACGCCAGCTGCCCCTCGAACACGGCCTTGGCCTCGTCGAACTCCCAGGGCTCAGCCACGAGCGGGAACATCACGTTGAGCTCGCGCCCTCCGGCCGCTTCGAGCAGCGCGCGCGCCTGAACCTTGAGCAGCCCCTCACGTTCGAGCGCGACGCGCAGCGCGCGCCAGCCCATCGCCGGGTTCTCCTCACCCTCGCCGTCATCGTGGCGCAGGTAGGGCAGCGTCTTGTCGCCGCCGATGTCGACCGTGCGGAAGACCACCGGTTTGGAGCCCGCCGCATCGAGAACGTCGCGGTAGAGCCGCGTCTGGCGCTCGCGAGCCGGGAGCGTGGCCGAGACGAGGAACTGGAACTCGGTGCGGAAGAGGCCAATGCCATCCGCGCCGGTCAGGCTGAGATTGGCGATATCATCGCGCAGGCCAGCATTGATGCGCACCTGGATGCGCGTGCCATCCTTCGTGACCGGCTCGACATCGCGCATCGAGGCGTAGACCGCCTGCTTCTCGCGATTCTTGGCAAAGCGCGCCTCGAAGGCCTCGATCGCCCCTGCCGAGGGGCGCACGGTCGCCATGCCCTGCTCGGCATCGAGCAGCAGCATGTCGCCCTCGCGCACGTAGCCGCGAAGCCCCCGCACGCGGCCCAGCACCGGAATGCCCATCGCGCGCGCGACGATCACCACGTGGCTGGTGAGCGAGCCCTCTTCCAGAACCACGCCCTTCAGGCGTCGCTTGTCGTACTCAAGGAGCTCGGCCGGCCCCAGATTGCGCGCGATCAGGATCGCATCGTTGCGCAGACCCAGCGAGGCGGCGGTGCCGATCTGGCCCGAGACGATGCGCAGCAAGCGGTTCGCCAGGTCCTCCAGATCGTGCATGCGGTCAGCCAGGAGCGCGTCGTCGATCTGGCGCATGCGCATGCGGGTGCGCTGCTGCACGCGTTCGATGGCAGCTTCGGCGGTAAGGCCGGAATCGATCGCCTCGTTGATACGGCGCGTCCAGCCTTCGTCATAGGCGAACATGCGGTAGGTCTCGAGCACTTCCTCATGCTCGCCGCCCACGCCGAACTCGGCCTGCCCGGCCATGCGGTCGATCTGCTCGCGCATCTTGTCGAAGGCAAGGATCACGCGCTGGCGCTCGGCCTCGGTGTCCTGGGCGACGATGTGCTCAATGGTGACGCGCGGCTGGTGGTAGACCGCCGTGCCCTGCGCCAGTCCCTTGACCAGCGACAGGCCGCGCAGCTGCTCGGGCGCGTTGTGCGCAGGATCGAGCGAGGCGGTGTCCTCGTCGTCAATCAGGCCTGCGTTGGTGATGAGCTCGGAGAGCACCATCGCCACGGTCTGCAGCGCCTCGATTTCCACTTCCTCGTAGCGCCGCCGCTCGACATGCTGGACGCCCAAGACGCCCACGGCCCGCTCGCGCCGCACGATGGGGACGCCCGCGAAGGAGTGGAATTTTTCCTCGCCCGTTTCCGGACGATAGGAGAAGTCGGGGTGGGCCGCAGCCTCGGCCAGGTTGAGGGTCTCGATCTTCTCGGCAATCGTGCCGACGAGACCCTCACCAATGGCCAGGCGCGTCACGTGGACGGCCTCCTGGGCCAGGCCGCGCGTGGCGAAGAGCTCCAGCATGCCCTCACGCAGGAGGTAGATCGAGCAGACCTCCGAATGGAGGCTCTCCCCGATCACTTCCACGACCGTATTGAGCTTGGCCTGCGCGTGTTGGCGCGAGGCCATCACCTCGTGAAGGCCGGTGAGGATGTTTCGTGCTGCGTCGACGGCTCCGCTGGTCATGCCTTGGGGAGTACCCCAAACGCGGGCGTTTGGAAACGCGGTTGGAGCGCGCAAATCGACCCAGCTATGGATAAGGCCTCCGCTTCCGGAGGAGCTTGTCCCAAAACAGGGCTGGAAAAGGCCGCGTCACGCGCGGCGCGAGGCCCAGCGCGAAGCGTTCAGCCCCGGCCGATCTCCTCCTTGATCATCAGCTTTCGCTTCTTGAGGGCCTGTATCACCACGGCATCAGGCATCGGGCGGCTCAATTCGTCGTGAAGCCGGCGATCGATACCGGCGTGCTTGAGCTGCAGGGCGCTGACGTGAGAACTTTCCATGAATGGTGTCTCCTCTTTCGTGGATACGCGATCCCTCTTTCCGGTGGCCCGGATTGGCGACTCGGTTCTCAGGGACCGGCGCAATCGAAGGGAACCACATTCACAGCATCTTGCGAAGTCCGGGATTGCTACATATCGGTGAGTTGCGTGAAACCTGCGTCAGGCCGGATTCACCAATTGCACTGCACAAACGGGCCCATTCTAGCGTTCGAGGAATCCGCCGTGACCGAAGAGGAAATGCGTAAACGGCTGGAAATCCTGCGGATCGAGCACCGCGACCTCGACGCCGCGATCGATGCCCTGCGCGCGGCGGGCGGCACTGACCAGATGCAGATTGCACGCCTGAAAAAGCGCAAGCTGGGCCTAAAGGACCAGATCACCCATATCGAGGACTACCTGATTCCCGACATCATCGCCTGAGACTCACCGCGATCCGGCGCGCAACTCTCGGCCTCGTGCGAAAAATCAGGGTAAATCCGTGATAAAGGTTAAAGTACATCAACCGTAAACCGTGCCAGTCAGGGACACATGCCCTGCCCGGCACGGGTTTGCGCACCTTTCCCATTGCCCCTGATTCGCGCATGCGAAATAGCTGTTGGCCATGACCCACACGCTGGCCATCTGCCCCCGCATCGTGGAGGGCCTCTACCGCGAGGCGCTCGCGCTGTCGGAGGACGTGCGCGGGACTTTCTCCGCGTCCGGCCGGATGTCCGGCCAGCTTGCGCCCCCGGCCCGTCCGGCGTCCGGCGCGAAGGCGCCCAGCACCGACGAGGAGCGCATCCGCATCGCCTATTCGCGCGTCGGGCTCGCCACGACCACGCGCATGATGCACGCGATTGCCTGGCTGCTCCAGCACCGCGCCTATTTCATGGGCGAGATCGGAGAGGAGCAGCTGCGCCGCCACGGACGGCTGGCCCAGGACCTGCGCCATGCCCGCGAGGGACGCGAATGCGACGAGGCCCTGCTTGACGCCGGGATCACCCGCCTCGTCGCGCGCACCCGCACCTTCTACGCGCGCCTGGAGCGCCTCGACGAGACCTGGAGCCTGTCGCGCGAGGAGGCCGCGGCGGCCAGCGCCATCGAACGGCTGCGCCAGCGCATCGAGGGCCGCCTCGCCAGCTGATCGCCCGGCGCGCGCTCCTCGCAGCCGACACGCCTCGACATGGACGCCCCAAGCCCCCATAGCGCCTCCATGCAGAGCGACGCGGAACCCGAGCGGCCTTATGCCCTGGCCGAGACGATTGCCCCCAAGGTACGGCGCGTGCTCGCGCGCAATCCCTCGCCCTTCACCTACACCGGCACCCAGACCTACCTCGTGGGCGATGGCGCCGAAGTCGCGGTGATCGATCCCGGCCCGGCGCAAGAAGAGCACCTCGCCGCGATCCTCGACGCGCTGGGCGAGGCCCGCCTCGTCGCCATCGCGTGCACCCACACCCACCGCGACCACTCGCCCGCAGCCGCGCCGCTGAGCGCGCGCACGGGCGCCCCCATCATCGGCTGCGCGCCGCTCACGCTGGAGGACGACGGCCCGCGCGCCGATGCCGCCTTCGACGCCGACTACCGCCCCTCCCGCGTGCTGGCCGACGGCGAGAGCATTTCGGGCGAAGGCTGGACGCTCACCGCCGTTGCGACGCCTGGCCACACCTCCAACCACCTGTGCTTTGCGCTGGAAGAGACCGGCGCGCTGTTCACGGGCGATCACGTCATGGGCTGGTCGACCAGCGTCGTCTCTCCGCCCGACGGCGACATGAGCGACTACCTCTCCAGCCTCGCGCGGCTCTACGAGCGTACGCAGGACACCATCTACTTTCCCGCGCATGGCCCTGCGATCACCAAGCCCCACCAGCTCGTGCGCGGGATGCTGGGCCACCGGCGCAGCCGCGAGCGCCAGATCCTGCGCCAGATCGAGGCGGGCAACACCACCATCCCGGCCATGGTCCCTCTCATGTACAAGGGCGTCGACGAGCGCCTCTGGCCCGCGGCAGGCCGCTCCGTGCTGGCCCACCTCATCGACCTCGAGCGCCGCGACCTGGTCGTGCGCTGCGGCGATGCGTGGCATTTGCCCGAGGGAATCGCTTGACAGCACCCCGGCGATAATTGCGAAAATGTAAAACAGGATTTCGCAAATCGCACGAGTTGACGTACTCTGCCCCCCAGAAAAACCGAAAAACTGGGGGAAGACATATGGCAAGCTTGGCACCTGCCAAGACCAAGGCACTGAGCTTCTGGCAAAAAGTCGCGCTGGGAATCGCGGCGTTTGATCTCTTCGCGTTCCTGCAATTTACCGCGCGCGGATTCGTCGATGTCGGCGCGGCGCCGCTGTGGATCCATCTACACGCCGCCGCGATGCTCGCCTGGCTCGGTTTCTTCGTCCTCCAGCCCACGCTGATCGCGCGCGGCGATGTCGCCCGCCATCGCCAGACCGGGACCATCGCCCTCGTCCTCGCGCTCGGCGTCGTGGTGCTGGGCGCCTATTCCACCTACATGAGCGTGGCGAGCCGCCATGTGCCCGGCTTCTTTGCGCCGTCCTACTTCCTGACGCTCAACACCATCAACATCGCGACTTTCGGCGCCTTGGTGCTGGGCGCGGTCATCGCGCTCGGCCGCGACATCACGGCGCACCCGCGCCTGATCGTGGGCGCCAACGTGATGATCCTGGAACCCGCGCTGGGACGGCTCCTCCCCTTCCCGCTGATGCAGCCCTGGGGTGAATTTGCGGTCATGGTGCTGCAACTGGGCGTCCTGGCTCTGGTCGCACGCCACGATCTGGCGCAGTTCGGGCGGGTCCACCGCGCCACGCTGGTCTCGCTTGGAGCCGTGGCCTTCTCGCACACCCTGGTCGAGATGATGGGCCGTCTCCCCGCCGTCCACGCGCTGGCCGAGCGCATCGCGCAAGGCTAAGCGCGTCCACCTGGCGGCCAGGCCGCCGTCCGCCGCGCCCTTGCGCATTTTTCCCTTGGGTCCTTGCACACCCGCCCCTAAGTAAGCCGCAAAAGGGCACAGGACCGGGCGCAGGCGCGCCGCGAACCGAGACGCCCGGACAAGGACCGAAGGGAAATCCGCCATGACTGCCATGCCTGATCGTGCCGATCTGAAGGGCCTCGATCTGCGGGCCGAGATCGAGCGTCTGCGCAAGGAGCGCAACGCCGTCATCCTCGCCCACTACTACCAGAAGCCCGAGCTGCAGGACCTGGCCGACTTCGTGGGCGACAGCCTGGAACTCAGCCGCAAGGCCGCCGAGACCGACGCGGACGTCATCGCCTTTTGCGGCGTCAAGTTCATGGCCGAAGTCGCCAAGATCCTCTCGCCCGAGAAGACCGTGATCCTGCCCGACATGGAAGCGGGCTGCAGCCTGGAAGATTCCTGCCCGCCCGAGAAGTTCAAGGCGTTCCGCGAGGCCCACCCGGACCACATCGCGCTCACCTACATCAACTGCTCGACCGAGGTGAAGGCGCTCTCGGACGTGATCGTGACCAGCTCCAGTGCAGAAACGATCCTCCAGCAGATCCCGGCCGACCAGAAGATCATCTTCGGCCCCGACCGGCACCTGGGCGGCTACCTGTCGCGCAAGTTCAACCGCGAGATGCTGCTCTGGCCGGGCGTGTGCATCGTGCATGAGGCCTTCAGCGAGACCGAGCTTCTGAAGCTCAAGGCGCAGCATCCCGGCGCGCCGATTGCCGCGCACCCGGAATGCCCGCCCACCATCGTCGACCACGCCGATTACGTGGGCTCGACCAGCGGCATCCTGAACTACGCCAAGGCGATGGAAGGCGACACGCTGATCGTCGCGACCGAGCCGCACATCATCCACCAGATGGAACGCGCGCTCCCGAACAAGACCTTCATCGGCGCGCCGGGTGCGGACGGCAACTGCAACTGCAACATCTGCCCCTACATGGCGCTCAACACCATGGAAAAGCTCTATATCGCGCTGCGTGACCTGGAGCCGAAGATCGAGATCGAGGAAACCCTGCGCCTCGACGCCAAGAAGAGCCTCGATGCCATGCTCGAAATGGCCTCGGGCACGGTCGGCAAGGGCGACCTGGGAAACCGCTGAGACATGCCCGCCCGCCGCACCGTCCTGCGTGAAGCCGCCTTGCTGGGCGCAGGACTGGCGGCGGGCGCCCCCTTCCTTTCCGCCGCGTCGCGTGCGGGTGTGCCCCGTGCCATCGCGCCCTACACAGCGGCCTGCGTGCAGACCCGCGTGCGGCCCACCTGGTCCTCCAGCGGCGCACCCCTGCCCGAGGCGCTCGCCGCCAATGTCGAGACCGTCGCGCGCGCCATCGAACGCACGGCGGGCGAGAGCGGCGCAAAACTCCTCGTCTTTTCCGAGTTCTGCCTGCAGATGCCGCTTGTGCGCCTTGCGCCCGAGCAATGGGAAGCGGGCGCGGTGGACCTCTCCGGCCCCGAGATCGCCCGGCTTCGCGCCGCCGCGCAGCGCGCAGGCGCCTACCTCGTCCTCAATCCGGTCGAGGCCATCGCCGCGTTTCCCGGGCGCTATTTCCTGACCGGGCTCCTGCTCTCCCCCTCAGGCGAGACCGCGCTCACCTACCGCAAGCTCTACGATCTTACCGGCAAGACCCGGCCGAGCGATGTCCTGCCCCAATGGCGCGAGTTGTACGGCGAGGATCCGCTGTTTCCCGTGGCCGATACCCCGCTGGGCCGGATCGGCCTGACGGTGGGGACCGATGCGAACTGGCCCGAAATGGTGCGCAGCCTTGCCTTGCGGGGCGCCGAAGTCGTCGCCACCTGCCTCGCCTCGCCCAACGTGACGCCCAGTTCCCCGGCAAAACGCGCCCCCGACGCACCTGACGCAAACGATCCGGCGCTGCCCGTCATGGCCCGGCGCCTGCGCGCCTACGAGAACATGGCCTACATGCTGACCGCGAACCTGGGTCCGGTAGGCGAGGCCGACGGCAATCCGCTCGGCGACATGCAGCCCAGCGAAATCGTGGACTACCACGGCAACGTGCTGGCCGCCTCCCCCGATGCCGGTGCCCGCGCGATCACGGCCACGCTCGATATCGAGGCCCAGCGCCGCGCGCGCTGCACCCCCGGGCCTGCCAACGCGCTGCTCCAGCTTCAGAGCGGGCTCCATGCCCCCGACTACGCCGCCGCCCGCTTCGATGCGCCGCCCGCCCCCGGCGAGAATCACGCTCAGGCGCAGCGCCGACGCATCCGCGATCTGGTTGCCCGCGGCGTTCTGGCCGCGCCCGCCTCAGGGCTGCCCTGAGGCCGCTTCCTGTTCCAGCTGCGCGTCGAGCGCCGCGCCGAAATGCGCCGAGAGCGCCTTGCACGGCTGCGCCCCTGTCGCGCCCGCCGCTTGCGCATGGGCGGGATGGCGGCTGAGCACCTGATCGCAGGGAAGCCCTGCCAGGTGCGTCAGCCCGTCCCGGAACGCGGCCAGCGCCCCGGCATTCTCGGGCGCGGAATAGCGATAGGTGCCATCGGTGCGCGAAGTCAGGCTGGCCGCCGCGACAAGATTGCGGCAGCCGTCCGCATTCGCGCAGCTTTGCCAGGACCAGGTGAGGCTTCCCGGCGTGTGGCCGGGCGTCGCGTGCGCGGTCAGTTCCAGCCCGCCCAGACGCACCACCTCGCCATCGCTAACCACCGTCACCTCAGGCACCGGAGCATAGGCGAACAGCTCGTCCAGTTGCGGATCGCTGCGGGTCGAGTGGCCTTCGCGCAGCACCTTGGCCCCCGCCGCGCTTGCCAGCACCTTCGCGCCGCTGTCGCGGGCAAGCGCGGCCAGGCCACTGGCGTGATCGTAGTGCGGCTCGGTGCTGAGGATCAGCTTCACGTCGGCAATGTCATAGCCGATCTGGGTCAGATGCGCCTCGAGGACCGGAGCCCACTGCGCAAGCCCGGCATCGATCAGCACGAGCCCTGCCCCGCTGTCGATCAGCGTGACCGCGAGCGTGGGCGAGCCCAGCGACCAGGTCGCCCCATGAACCAGACGCGGCGGACCGGGCTCCCCGAAAGCCTCGGCATATTGCAGCGCGACGGGCCGGGTGAGCGGGTCCTCCTTGTCCTGCGCGAAGGCCGGACCCGCGAGGACCAGCCCCAGAGCCGCAGCGAAGGCAAGCCTTGCGCGCATCCCCCTCACGCCTCGCGCCATTCGCCATTGGCGATGCCCTCAAGGGTCCAGTCCCCGATCCGCCAGCGCACCAGCCTGAGCGTCGGGTGGCCCACCGCGGCGGTCATGCGCCGCACCTGCCGGTTGCGTCCCTCGCGGATAGTGAGCTCCAGCCAGCAGTCGGGCACCGACTTGCGAAAGCGCACAGGCGGGGTACGCGCCCACAGGTCCGGCTCGTCGATCCGGCGCACGTCGGCCGGGCGGGTCATGCCATCCTTCAGCATCACGCCCTTGCGCAGCGCGGCGAGCGCGGCTTCGTCAGGCTCGCGCTCGACCTGGACGAGGTAGGTCTTCTCGGTCTTGTACTTCGGGTCCGAGATGCGCGACTGCAGCCGCCCGTCGTCGGTCAGGAGCAGGAGCCCCTCGCTGTCGCGGTCGAGCCGCCCGGCCGGGTAGACGCCGGGCACGTCGATATAGTCCGACAGCGTCGCGCGCGGACTGGGCGAGCGGGCATCGGTGAACTGCGAGAGCACGTCGAAAGGCTTGTTGAACAGGATGAGGCGCGCCATCGCGAAAAGGGGTCTCCGACCGGATTGGGGGGAACAAGCGTGTGCTTTCGTGCACTTTGCCGGTTGGAAGGAAAACGTCAATGATCGCCCGCCTGCATTCGTACTGGTACGCCCTGCGCGCCAGCTACTGGTTCTACCCTGCCCTCTTTGCGCTGTGCTCGGTGCTGCTGGGCACACTGACGGTGGAACTGGACCATACTGACGCCCTCGCGCAGTTCGTCGAGGATGGCTGGCTGCGCCCGATGCACGCCTCGGATGCAAGTGATCTCCTGGGCGTTGCCACCGGCTCGATGCTGGGCGTGGCGGGCACGGTGTTCTCGATCACGCTTGCCGCGGTGGCCTATGCCAGCGGCAACTATGGCCCCCGCCTCCTCACTAATTTCATGGAGGACAAGGGCAACCAGCTCAGCCTCGCAACCTTCATCGGCACCTTCGTCTATGGCCTCACCGTCCTGCGCGCGATGCGCGGCGGCGGCGGAGACGAAGCCTTCGTGCCCCAGATCTCGCTCCTTGTCGCGTTCGCCTTCCTGATCGTGACGACGGCGGTGCTGGTCTATTTCCTCCACCACATCCCTGCCAGCATCCGCATCGACACCGTGCTCGAATCGATCGGCCGGCGGCTCCTGCGCCAGATCGCCACGCGCTATCCCGAGGAAGGTTCGCGCGATCCGGCCCGGCGCGCGACGCCGCAGGGTGAGCCCATCTGCGCGCAGGAGACCGGCTACGTGCGCGTGATCGAACTCGACACCCTGTGCGAGGTCGCCGCGCGCCACGATCACCTCGTCAACCTGGCCGTGCGCACCGGCGACTTCGTCTATCCCGGCGTGGTCCTTGCCCATACCGACGCGCGCCGCCTTGAAGGCGCCTTCCCCGATGAGGTGCGCGCGACGATGGCGCTCGGCGCCTCGCGCACGGCCGAACAGGATATCGAGTTCTCGATGGACGAACTGGTCGAGATTGCCCTGCGCGCGCTGTCGCCGGGCATCAACGATCCCTTCACCGCGATTACCGCGCTCCACTGGATTGGCGCGGCGACCGCCGATTTCGGGCGCCGGGACCTTGCCTTCGAGACCTGGAACAGGGGCGATCCCGCCTGCCCCGTCGCGCGCCTCCACAGCGACTTCGCGCACTTTCTCCAGCGCGGCTTCATCGCCATGCGCAGCGCGGTGGCGACCAGCCGCCTTGCCGCGCTCATGGCACTCGAAGCCCTCCACACCGCGTCGCAGCAGGTAACCTCCGCGCACCGGCGCCGGTTGCTGCTGGACGAGATGGACCGGCTGGCCGAGCAGGCCGCCGAGCACCTCTCTGGTCCGGACATTGCCTTGGTGCGGGAACGGCACGCGCTGCTGAGGAGCGAGGATTGAAGAAGGAAGATTGATTCAAGGGGCCATCGCCCCTTGACCCCGGAATGGGCGACCTCACCTTTCTCGGCCAGGGCGGCGCGCGGCAGGTGAGCTAGACATTATGGGGAGCCCGAGGGCGATGGCCCTCGGAAATCTTCATTCCTCAGACCTTCTTCGCCTCTTCCCCGCGCGTCATAAGCAGCGACCAGATCACCCCGCCCGCAATCAGCGCGACGGTCACGCCCAGGCTGAAGACCGGCGGAATCTTGGCGCCCGACAGCAGGAAGTCGGAGACGAAGATCTTGCCCCCGATGAAGACAAGGACGAGCGCGAGCGCGTACTGCAGGTAGTGGAAGCGGTGGACCATCGCGGCGAGCGCGAAGTACAGCGCGCGCAGGCCCAGGATCGCCATGATGTTCGAGGTGTAGACGATGAAGGTGTCGCGCGTGATCGTGAAGATCGCCGGAACCGAATCGACCGCGAAGACAAGGTCGGCCAGGTTGATGACGACGAGGGCCAGGAACAGCGGCGTCGCGGCCCATACCAGACGGCTCCCGCGCGCGCCCTCGGGGGCCTCGGGATTGGCCGGAACCTTCACGAAGAAGTGCTCGGCGTGGTGCTCCTTGGTGACGCGCATGTGCGTGGAGATCCAGCGCACGGCCGCGTTGTTGCCCACGTCCGGCTCGCTCTCGCCCGTCACCAGCATCTTGAGGCCGGTGAAGATCAGGAACGCGGCGAACAGGTACATCACCCAGTAGGCGCTCTCGATCATTGCCGCGCCGCCCGCGATCATGATCCCGCGCAGCACGATCACCGCGAGGATACCCCACAGGAGTGCGCGGTACTGGTATTTGCGCTCCACGGCAAAGAAGCTGAAGATCATCGAGATGACGAAGACGTTGTCGATCGAGAGCGCCTTCTCGATGAAGTAGCCGGTGTAGTACTCCATGCCCGCGGTGGGGCCCTTCTGGACCCAGATCCAGCCGCCGAAGATCATGGCGATGCCGATGTAGAAGACCGACAGCTTGAGCGATTCGCCAATGCCCATTTCCTTGTCGTCCTTGTGCAGGACGCCAAGATCGAAGGCGGTCAGGGCGATGACGATGGCAATGAACGCGAACCAGAACCACAGGCTCGTGCCCATCCAGTAGGTCGATAGAAATTCCATGGATCAGGACCTGCTTGGTACGGGGAAAAGGAAGCGCCGGCGCGTCGGAGGGGGACTTACGCGCCGGCGCAGGAACAGGCCGCTGTCAGGCCGTTGCCATGGGGGATGGCAGGCGCTGGAGCCTGTTCCGAAGGGTTTCCTTTGCCGTGAGCAGGAGGGAGATCAGGGCCGGATCGGACGTGCGTCCGGCCTGCAGGCGACGAAGCCGCGAATCCAGTCGCGCCAGCGTCTCGAGCATTGCATACATCTTATCAGTCATCGGTCATTCCCTGTCGAACGCATGTGATAGTTCGATCGGTCGAGACGACGCTTGGTTGCATGGGGCGGTGTAAGTTTGCCCCTGAAACCGCAATTTGGACCCGTGAATACATGCGCGACCCGGATCGTTGCATCGGTCTTTCCCGATGCGGTCCGACATCACGCGGCGATCAGCGCTCCGCATGGAAGAGGCTCAATCGCTCGCGCCAGAGGGGCCCGGCCCGCACCTCGTATATAAGACCAAAACGCTCTTGTTACAACCGCGCCGTCCCGCAGGTGCCCTCCTGCACCTTGACCTGCACCGCAAAACGATATTAATATGATATCACTTTAACAGGGAGAGCCTATCGATGTCCGCCAACCTTCAGCCGATGAACGCCAGCCGCGAGCGCCCCGCGTCCGCCTTCAACGGCTACCTCATGCTGCTCGTGCTCGCTGGCCTCGTGCTGCTCGCCCTGTTCAGCGTGGTCGGCGGAGTGAGCGCGGGCTCGCCGCTCTTCCTGCTGCTGCTGGTGCCTTGCGCGCTGGCCGCGCTGCTCGTCCTGCCCGGCTTCTACATGGTGCAGCCCAACCAGGGCGCGGCCATCGTTCTGTTCGGCAGCTACCGCGGGACCGACCGCTCGACGGGCCTGCGCTGGACCTGGCCGTGGATGATGAAGTCCAAGGTCTCGGTGCGCACCAACAACATCGTCTCGGAAAAGCTCAAGGTGAATGACCTGCGCGGCAACCCCATCGAGATCGCCGCCAACGTCGTCTGGCGCGTCTCCGACACCGCCCAGGCGCTCTACGATGTCGACGACTACCACAGCTTTGTCGACGTGCAGATCGAGGCGGCGGTGCGCACCATCGGTTCGCGCTATCCCTACGATGGCGAGGACGAGGACAAGACGCTGCGCGGCAGCCACGAGGACGTCAACCGCGAGCTGCGCGAAGAACTGAACGAGCGCCTGCGCGTGGCGGGCGTCACCGTCGACGAATGCGGCCTCACCCACCTTGCCTACGCCCCTGAGATCGCGGGCGCCATGCTGCGCCGCCAGCAGGCCGAAGCCGTCATCGCCGCGCGCCGCAAGCTGGTCGAAGGCGCAGTCTCGATGGTCGAGATGGCGCTGGCGCAGCTCTCGGAAAAGGAGGTCGTCGAACTCGACGACGAACGCCGCGCCGCGATGGTCTCCAACCTCATGGTCGTGCTGTGCGGCGAGCGGGACACCCAGCCCGTCGTCAACGCCGGCTCGCTCTACCAGTAGTAAGGCATCCCGGCGGCCCGTCATGCCCAGCCCCGCGAAGAAGGCCTTCCCCCTGCGGCTCGATCCCGAGCTTCACGCCGCGCTGGAGCGGGCCGCGGCGGGTGACCTGCGCTCGGTGAATGCCGAGATCGAGGTCCTGCTGCGCGAGGCACTGGCCCGGCGCGGGGTCAAGGTTCCGGTCAGCCCGCCCTCACGGCGCGGCCGTCCCCCTGCGACATCCACGCCAAAGCACGGGAGTGAGGAGACATGAGCACCCGCAATACGCGCAAGGCCCGCGAGGCCGCCCGCGCCGAGAAGGCGAGGAAAGAGGCCGAGGCCCGCGCCTGGTTCGCCCCCAAGCGCTATGGCCTGGGCTCGGGCCTTCCGATCCGCTGGCAGGGCTGGCTGCTCTACGCCCTCTACTTTGCCGCCATCGCTGGCTGCGTGATCCTCTTTCAGAAAGACACCTATGGCGCACGGCCCGGCGCCATCGGCCTGTTTCTCGCGGTGAGCGCGCTTATCCTGCCGATCTGCGCGCGCCGCACGCGGGGTGGCTGGCGCTGGCGTTGGGGCCGCACCGACTAGAGAGGCCTGTACCGAAGCGGGACGGCCGCCTTTCGCGTTTACCCTTTCGCGCAGCACCGGGCGTAAGACCTTGTCATGCGCACGACCCGACTCGCCCTTGCGGCCGCCCTGCTGGGGGCCAGCCCGCTCCTTCCCGCCGCCTCTTCCGCGCAAGCTCAGGAGGAGCCCTATACGGTGCTCGAGAGCCAGCGCAGCTACGCCCGCCTGCAGGAAGCAGTGGACGCGATTGGCGATGACACAGGCACGATCCGCTTTGCCCCGCGCCGCTACGCCGACTGCGCGGTGCAGACGCAAGGCTCCATCACCTACCAGGCGCAGGTCCCCGGGCAGGCCGTCCTTGATGGCGTGACCTGCGAGGGCAAGGCCGCGCTGGTCCTGCGCGGTCGCGCGGCGCGCATCGAAGGCCTCGTCTTCGCCAACTTCCGCGTGCCCGAGAAGAACGGCGCCGGCATCCGCCTCGAACATGGGAACCTCTCGGTCTCGCAAAGCTGGTTCCGCGACAGCGAGCAGGGCATCCTCACCGGCAACGACCCACAAGGGCGCATCGCCATCGACAAGTCGACCTTCACGCGTCTGGGCACGTGCGAGGGGCCGGGCTGCGCGCATTCGCTCTACATCGGCGACTACGGCGCGCTCACCGTCACGCGCAGCCGCTTCGAGGCGGGGACGGGCGGCCACTACGTGAAGAGCCGGGCCGCGCGCGTCGCCATCCTCAACTCCAGCTTCGACGACACGCAAGGGCGCGCGACCAATTACATGATCGACCTGCCCGATGGCGCCACGGGCGAGATCGCCGACAACTGGTTCGTGCAAGGACGCGACAAGGAGAACTACTCCGCCTTCATCGCGCTTGCTGCCGAACACCGGAACCACCCCTCGGCGGGCCTGTCGGTCCACGGCAACAACGCCCGCTTCGCGCCCGGGATCGACCGGCGCAGCGCCTTTGTCGCCGACTGGACGAAAGAACCCATCAGCATCGAAGGCAATACGCTAGGCGCAGGCCTCGTCCGGCTTGAGGCGCGCTAAAGTTCGCCACGGGGCCAGAAGGGAAAAGAGATATCCGAGGGCCATCGCCCTCGGGCTCCCCGAACTGTCGACCTCGGGGCTCTCGCGCCACGCTGGCTGAGAAAGGTGAGGTCGCCTATTTTGGGGTCAAGGGGCGATGGCCCCTTGAAAAGACTCTGTCTGGTTCTGTCGCCCCGCCAGCCGAGACCACACGCCTCACCGCAAGCGCGTTGCGTGATAATGTATCCTCATATACACGGCGAGCCGATGAGCTTTGGCCTCACCTTCCTCCTGCGCATGCGCATATGGGCCCTCCTGCTGCTGGCCGCGATTGGCCTCCAGGCGGCAGAGCCCATTCGTGCCCCGCTCGAACGCGCACCGGGTTCGGCCTGGAGTTCGGCGACGAGCGATCTTGCGCTCTCGCCCTCGCGGCGCGGTGAGGACAACGCGCAGGACGTGGCGCCCCAGCCCCCCGAGCCGCTTCCCGACCGCAGCACCGGGCGCTTGAGCCCGAACGCACCGGCCGTGCTCGCGGCGCTCTCGCTGGCCCCGCGCGCGCAGGCGCCGCCCGCCCAGCGCCATCCCGCACGCCCACCTGACAGCACCGCCCCACCCCGCGCCTGAACCGACCCCGGCCGGGTGCGCCTTCGCGCGCCCTCCCCCCGCTTCGTTTCAGGACACTCTGCATGCTGCCCATCGAGAACGCAGGCGTCGTTGCCGCCGAAGAGCGCGCTCACGTCGCCTATCTTCTGACCCGCTATCCCGACCAGCTCTCGCCGCGCGAGGCCGAGGACCTCGCCAACTGGTTCGACCGCGTCGCCACCCCGGCCGATGTCCTCGCGCTGGCCCAGGACCCGACCATCGCCCCCCACTACCGCGCGTTCCGCACCGCCCATTACGGAGTTTCCGGACCGAGAAGAATCGGCCGGCTGCTTGTCGTGCTTGGGACGGTCGCAGCCGTCGCGGGCGCGCTATCCCTCATGGCGCCCTGACGGCCGAAGCCGGGGCGCGTTTCCCCCCAAGCATCCCGCGCGCGCCCCGGCTTCCAAATTTTCGAATGAAGTGTGAAAGATGATTTCCGAGGGCGATGGCCCCTTGAAAAAATCCCTTCCCTCTTCGGCTTAGAGGATGTGCCCGGTCCGATCCCGCTTGGTATCGAGATACCGGGCGTTGTGCGGGTTCGCTGGCAGCTTGTGCGCCACGCGCTCCACCACATCGACGCCCACGCCCTTGAGCGCTTCGACCTTGGAGGGGTTGTTCGTCATCAGCCGGATCGCGCCGACCTTGAGCAGATCGAGCATGCGCGCCGCGACGGGAAAGTCGCGCGCTTCGGTGGGCAGGCCAAGGCGGTTGTTGGCATCGACCGTGTCGAGCCCCTGGTCCTGCAGGCGATAGGCCCGCAGCTTGTTGATGAGCCCGATCCCGCGCCCTTCCTGGCGCATGTAGAGAAGGACGCCCCAGCCCCCTTCCTCTGCCTCCGACGCCATGGCCCTCAGCGCAGCCTGGAGTTGCGGCCCGCAGTCGCACTTGAGCGAGCCCAGGATATCGCCCGTCAGGCATTCGGAATGTAGCCGCACCAGCGGCACGCGCGTCTTGGACGGCGTGCCGATGACCAGGGCGACGTGCTCACGCATGTCGTCGGCGGAACGGAAGGCGACGATCTCGCTGTTCTCGCAGACTTCGACCGGCAGACGCGCGCGCGAGGCGATGCCCAGGCGCGCGGTGTCTTTCCAGGCGTCGAGGTCGGGAATCGCAAGTGCCTGCGCAGCCCCCGCCTCAATGTCCGGCGCGACAAGAAAGGCAGGCAGGATCCCGGCAAGGCGCGCCAGTTCCATCGCCACCCGCGCAGCCGCGCCATCGCCGAAGCCTTCGGCGAGCGGCAGCGCCGCGAAAGGCCCCTTCATCGGGTAGTCGAGATCGAGCGCGGGATCGGCGATTGCGCGCGCGGTCTCCAGCGTGAAGGGCTCGGCCGCGCGGATCAGCACCGGGGCCTCGGGTACGGCCGCCTCGCGCTGGTTGGCGAGCTTGAGCGTCACTGCCCGGGCCGAGGAGATCAACATGCGCGGCGCGGCCGTCCCTGGCGCAAAACCAGTCTCGGCGGGCAGGAGAATCTCGCCCTCCCCCACCTTAGCCCCCACGCGGATCGGCCAGCCATGGCGCAGCGCGTCGATGGCCAGCGCCACCCGGCGCGCCGGGAGGGAAAAGGCGCTCGCCGTGCTCAGAGCGCGAACTCCGTGATCAGCGGCACGTGGTCGCTGGGCTTCTCCCACTTGCGGGTTTCCTCGATGATGTGGTGCGCGCTCGCCTTCGCGGCGAGGTCGGGCGAAGCCCACATGTGGTCGAGACGGCGGCCCTGGTCCTTCTGGCGCCAGTAGCTGCGGTAGGACCACCAGGAGTAGTTGCGCTCGGGCGCGGGGATGAACTGGCGGCCAAGGTCCACCCAGCCATGCGCATCGCGGAATTTCCAGAGCGTCTCGACCTCGATCGGCGTGTGGCTGACGACTTTCAGGAGCGCCTTGTGGTCGTAGACGTCGCTTTCGAGCGGGGCGATGTTGAAGTCGCCCACGATGAGGGTCGGACGGTCGATCTTCGCGGCCCACTCGGTCATGCGCGCAAGGAAGTCGAGCTTCTGGCCGAACTTGGGATTGACCTCGCGGTCGGCGACATCGCCGCCCGCCGGGATATAGACGTTCTCGACGATGAGGCCCTTGCCTTCACCCTGCAACTCGACACCGACGTGGCGGGCCTCGCCGTTGTCCTGCCAGTCGTAGCGGCTGCACTCCACGAAGGGGACCTTCGAGACGGTGGCGACGCCATGGTAGCCCTTCTGCCCGCAGATCGCGCGGTGGGTATAGCCCAGGCGCTCGAACATCTCGTGCGGGAAGAGATGCTCGGCGACCTTGATCTCCTGAAGGCACAGGACATCGGGCGCCTGCTCGGTCAGGAAGCGCTCGACCTGGTCGATGCGCAGACGGACGGAGTTGATATTCCACGTGGCAATTTTCATGGGAGCCGCTTTAGGCAGCGCATCGCCGAAAGGCCAGAGGGTGCGCCGCTCCTTTTCGCACCTCTCCGGCGCGCGGTACCCCGGCGAGCGGGCAAACAAAAACCCTCGAGCCGGGGGCAAGGGCTCGAGGGTCCTGTCAGCGTTCGTCACGCTTGCCGGTCGGTCTCTTGAGAGGCATGGGCAACAGGGGGGAAACCCGCCTCGGACCGTTCCGACACACCCTATGTAGGACGATTTGGCTGTCTGTTAAGTGAACAGCTCGCGCGAAAATGTCGCCGTTTGTCGCAAGAATGTGCACTCCCGCGACCAGACGCAGATTCCCATCGACGAACCGCGCACGTGAGCCCTACCCACGCTTTCAGACCGCACACGAAAAAGGGCCCGGAAACGATCCGGACCCTCTTTGGGAAATCTCCCGTGCGACTGTGCGAATCGCGCGGCGTTCAATGTGGCCTGCGGCGCGGGCGCGGGTCCTTCCAGCGGAAGGCATCCTCGCCCACGGCCACGCCGTAGCGCTGGTTGGAAAGCTGGATCGTGGTGCGCGTGTTCTGCGCATCGAGCGCGACCCAGTAGGCCAGCTCAAGACCGCCCGGCGCGGACGCCTTGCGGGTGAAGATCAGGGTGATGATCCCGTACTCGGGATGTTCGCTGTCGCGCACCTCGACCGAGATGACGTCCGGATTGCCGGTGTCGCGTACGGTTCCGTACTTGGCGACATCGCGGCTGGGATCGAGCAGCGCACCCAACGGGCTGTTCTTGATCGGCCAGCGCTGGACCTGGTTGACCTCGTAGTCGATCATGGTCAGCGCCTTGCCGTCGCCCACGATCAGCATCGGCACGCTCTTCTCGTACTCGAAGCGGATGCGGCCCGGACGCTTCAGCGTCAGCGTGCCCTTCACCTGCCCGCCATTGCGGTCGCGCTGGATGAAGTCGGCCTTGAGCGTCGTGATCGCGCGCAGCGCCTTCACCGCCTGGTCAAGCTTGGCGGCATCGCTGCTGGCGGGCGCGGCCAGAACCGGAGCGGGCGAAAGCGTGGCACAAACGCCAAGCGCGGCCGCTCCCAAAGCAATGGGGGCCGCCGCGCCGGAAATCATGCGGAAGGTCTTCGTCAGTGTCTTCATGGCAAGGGCTCCTGGGCCCAGCGCCTTGAACCGACGGTGAACCTTACTTGATCTTGGCTTCCTTGAACTCGACGTGCTTGCGCACGACGGGATCGTACTTACGGAAGGTCATTTTCTCGGTCGTGTTCCGGGGGTTCTTCTTCGTGACGTAGAAAAAACCGGTGTCAGCGGTCGAGACCAGACGGATCTTGACGGTTGCGGGCTTCGCCATGGCGGGTTCCTGTAATCTCTCGTTTCAGCCGCCCTGGCAGGCCGGCATCTGCGTTGAAAATGGAGCGGGTGGCTTTGCAGCGCCGCCCTTCAAGGTTGCGCCCCTTGCGTCATGGGTGCCCGAAAGTCAAGGCAGCGACGACGCTCAAGGCACTTCATAGGGCGGAATCGGCGCGATCAGCGTGAATTCTTCCACGGCGGGCGCCTTTTCGAGCGGCGCGATGACAATTTCGGGGGGATCGACTCGGGTGTCGGGGAGCCGATCGAGCAAGTTGCGAATCAGGGTGAGCCGCCCGCGCTTCTGGTCGTTGAAGTCGACCAGCGTCCAGGGCGCGTGGCGGCTGTGGGTTGCCTCGAGCATCGCGGCCCGCGCCTTGCTGTAGGCCTCGTACTGGGCGCGCGCGGCCAGATCGACGGGCGAGAGCTTCCAGCGCTTGAGCGGGTCCTCCAGCCGTTCGCGCAGGCGCTCCTCCTGCTGCTCCTGGTCGCAGGTCAGCCAGTACTTGAAGAGGAGAATGCCGTCATCGACCAGCATGCGCTCGAACGCGGGGGCCTGGGCAAGGAACTGCTCGACCTGCGCGCTCGTGGCATAGCCCATGACCTTCTCGACGCCCGCGCGGTTGTACCAGGAGCGGTCAAACAGCACGATCTCGCCGGTGCTGGGCAGGTGCTGGACGTAGCGCTGGAAGTACCATTCGCCCTGCTCGCGCGCGCTGGGCGGTCCCAGCGCCACGGTGCGGCACTGGCGCGGGTTGAGATAGGAGGAGACGGCGCGGATCGCCCCGCCCTTGCCCGCCGTATCGCGCCCCTCGAACAGGACCACGATGCGCGCGCCGGTCGCCTTGGCCCAGCGGGCCATGGCGACGAGTTCTTCCTGCAGCGGCGCGAGGGCGGCCTCGTAGTCCTTCCTCTTCAGCCGCCCCGCCACGCTCAGGCGCGGCCCAGCAGGAACAGCGCGAGAGCGCCCGCAGCCAGGCGATACCAGGCAAACGGCGAGAAGCCCGAACGGCTGACGAAGGCCATGAACGCCTTGATGACGACCAGCGCGACGACGAAGGAGACGACGAAGCCGATCGCAATCTCGCTCCAGCCGACAGGTCCGGTGCCCGCCATCAGCTCCTCGCGGTGCTTGACGACCGAGAGGAAGGTGGCGCCCACCATCGTGGGGACGGCGAGGAAGAAGCTGAATTCAGCCGCCGTGCGGCGCTCGATGCCCATGGCCAGCGCGCCCATGATGGTCGCGCCCGAACGGCTGGTGCCCGGCACCATGGCGAGGCATTGGGCAAAGCCCACGCCCACGCACTTGGAGATCGGCAGTTCGGCAACGCCCGTCAACGGACCGGGCTTGGCGACTTTCTCAATGGCGAGGATGGCAATGCCGCCCACGATCAGCGCCCAGGCGACGACGCTGGGCGAGCCCAGCAGGCTCTCGATCCAGTCGTTGAGCAGGAGGCCCAGGACCGCCGAGGGCATGAACGCGACGACGACGTTGCGCACGAAGCGGATCGAGGTGGGGTTGAGTTCGAGAAGGCCCATGCCGACCGCCCAGAAGGTGCGCCAGAAGTGGGCGATGACAGCGAGGATCGCGCCCAGCTGGATGACAACGTTGAACGTCGCCCATATCTCGGAATCATAACCGAATATCTGGGTGGCAAGGATGAGATGGCCCGTCGAGGAGACGGGCAGAAACTCGGTGAGTCCCTCGACGATGCCGAGGAGAATAGCTGTCAGTGTAAGGTCCATCGCGGACAAGGTTCATGCAGCACGCAGGGGGCAAGTCAACCCGCTGCGTGCTGCACTGCAATAAAATGCCACGAAAAGGCGTTGAAGCGTTACCAGATACGGACGCGTTCTTCAGGCGGCAGGTAGAGGTCATCGCCCGGCTTTACGTCGAAGGCCTTGTACCATTCATCGAAGTTGCGAACGATGCCGTTGACGCGGTAGTGCGGCGGGGCGTGCGGATCGGTCATCAGCATCTGGCGGGCCTGGGCCTCGCGGGTCTTGCTGCGCCAGACCTGCGCCCAGCCCATGAAGAAGCGCTGGTCGCCGGTGAAGCCGTCGATGACCGGGGCCTCCTTGCCGCCGAGCGCCATCTTGTAGGCGCGATAGGCGAGGCTGAGACCACCCAGGTCACCGATGTTCTCGCCCATGGTGAGCTTGCCGTTCACGCAGGTCTCGCCGTCATCGAAGGGGCAGAAGCTGTTGTACTGGGCTTCCAGCTTGTCCTGCAGTTCCTGGAAGTTGGCCTTGTCCTGCGGGGTCCACCAGTCGCGCATGTTGCCCGTGCCATCGGACTTGGCGCCCTGGTCGTCGAAGCCGTGGCCCATCTCGTGGCCGATCACCGCGCCGATGGCGCCGTAGTTCACCGCCGGATCGGCCGAGAGATTGAAGAAGGGAGGCTGCAGGATCGCGGCCGGGAAGACGATCTCGTTCATCGTCGAGTTGTAGTAGGCGTTGACCGTCTCGGGCAGCATGGCCCACTCGCTGCGGTCGACCGGCTGGCCGATGCGCCCCATCTCGAAGTCGTTTTCCCAGGCCCCGGCGGCCAGGCTGTTGCCGATGGGATCGTTGGCCGAGAACTCCAGTCCCTCATAAGTCTTGAAGATGTCGGGCGCGCCGATCTTGGGGGTGAAGGCGTCGAGCTTGGCCTGCGCCTCGCGGCGGGTTTCCGGGCCCATCCAGTCAAGCTCCTGGAGGTTCACCGCCATGGCCTTGCGCAAGTTGGCGACGAGGGTCTCCATCTTCGCCTTCTGCTCAGGGGGATAGTGGCGCTCGGCATAGAGCTTGCCGACAAGTTCGCCCGCCAGCCCCTCGACCGCGCCGACGCCGCGCTTCCAGCGCGGGCGCTGTTCGGGCTGGCCCGAAAGCGTGGTGCCGTAGAAGGCGAAGGAGGCCTCGTCGATATCGCTGGGCAGCATCGAGGCGTGGCCGCTGACAAAGCGCGCGGCGAGCCAGGCCTGCCAGGTGGAGACCGGGACCTCGTCGATCAGCCGGGCGACGGCGGGAAGACCACCGCCCATCAGCGCCTGCGCCTGCGCGGCGTCCAGCTTGGCCGCGTCCAGTTCCTCGGCCGTGGCCGGGATCTCGCTGGCAATGACATAGGAGGCCTGGTCGGCGCCGAGCGTATCAAGGAAGGTCGACAGCACGCCCGAGGAGCCCAACGCCTCGTACTGCGCGCGGGTCAGCTTGTTATATGTGAGGTCATCGTTGCGCGCGGCCACGCGGTCCCAGTCGGCCTCGGCAATGCGCGTTTCCAGCGAGAGCACGGCCTTGGCCGCGCTTGCCGCATCCTGGTAGCCGACCTTGCCCAGAAGGAAGGTCAGGTACTCAAGATAGGCACTGCGGATCTTGCGCGAACGCTCGTCCGTCTTGAGGTAATAGTTGCGGTCGGGAAGGCCCAGACCCGAAACGTAGCTGTGAAGCGCGTAGATATCGCTCTGCTTGGCGTCCGCGCCGACGTAGACGCCGATCGGCGAGGCGTAACCCGGCGAGGCGAACAGCTTGGCGAGGTCCTGCGCGCTCTTCGCGGCGAAGATGCGCTCCATATAGGGCTGGATCGGGGCCAGACCCTTCGCGTTGATCGCATCGACGTCCATGTAGGCCTTGTAGGCCGCAGCCACGCGCGCCGCGTCGCTGCCCGGCGCCGGGTTGGAGGCGAGCAGCTCGTTCATGATCGCGTGCATGCGCTGCTGCGAAAGTTCGTTCAGTTCGAGGAACGAGCCCCAGCGGGTGCGGTCGGCGGGCAGCTCCACGCTGTCGACCCATTCCCCGCTGACGTAGCGGTCGAAATCGTCGCCCGGCTGGGTCGCCGTGTCCATCCACTGGGTCTGGATGCCGAAGTCGCCCCAGTCATCCGAGGGCGTGAGCGGGGAGGCTTCCTGCGCGCTGGCCTGTTCCGGCGCGGCGAGGACGGGGGAAGAGAAAGCGATGGCGAGGCCGCTCGCCGCGAGAGCGAGGGCACGCCCCTTGAAGTTACGCATGCAATACCTTTGCTTGGGGGTTGGGCATCAGCGTCGACCTCTTACGGATCGATCAAAGCCCGGCAAGATAATTGCAAATTGGCGCAACGCCAGCGCGCAAGCTGGCCACCCATGTCGTTAGCCGAGCGCTGTGGCCCGTTCGTCGAACTGGAGCGAGGCGAGCCGTGCATAGAGACCGCCCGCCTGCGTGAGCGCGGCGTGGGTCCCCTGCTCGACGATTCGCCCGCCATCCATGACCACGATCCGGTCCGCCTCGCGCACGGTAGAAAGGCGGTGCGCGATGACGAGCGTGGTGCGGCTCTGCATCAGCGTGTCGAGCGCGTCCTGCACCAGCCGCTCGCTTTCGGCATCGAGCGCGCTCGTCGCCTCGTCCAGGAGCAGGATCGGCGCGTCGCGCAAGAGCGCGCGGGCAATCGCGATGCGCTGGCGCTGGCCACCCGACAGGCGCGCCCCGTCCTCGCCCAGGAACGTGTCGAGCCCGTCCGGGAGCATGCCCAGGAAGTCCTCGGCGTTGGCCGCGCGCGCGGCCTCCCAGATCATCGCATCGTCCGCGTCGGGCTGGCCGTAGCGCAGGTTTTCGCGCGCGCTGGCGGCAAACAGCACGCCTTCCTGCGGGACCAGCGCAATGCGCGCGCGCACGTCGCTCGGGTCCGCCGAAGAAAGCGGCACGCCGTCGATCTTCACCACGCCCCCCTGCGGGTCATAGAAACGCTCGGCGAGCTGGAACAGCGTGGACTTGCCCGCGCCGGACGGGCCGACGATGGCGACCGTCTCGCCCGGCTCGACGGTCAGGCTGAAGTCGACCAGCGCAGCCATGTCGGGCCGGGTGGGATAGCGGAAGGTGACCTTCTCGAAAGCAATCTTGCCGCGCGGCGGCACGGGCAGTGTTTGCGGGCGCGCGGGCGCCGCGATCTCGGGCTCCTCGGAGAGCAGCTCGGCCAGGCGGCTGGCCGCGCCTGCCCCGCGCACGAGGTCGCCATAGACTTCGGTCAGCGAACCGAACGCGCCCGCCACGATACCCGCCGTGACGACGAAGGCGGCGATGGTGCCGCCCGTGATCGTGCCTTCGGCAACGCCGATGGCGCCGCGCCACATGATGATCGTGATCGAGCCGAAGATGAGGAACATCATCACCGCGGTCATCACCGCGCGAATGAGGATACGCTTGCGGCCGGTATCGAAGGTGCGCTCCACCGCCGCGCTGAAACGCCCGCCCTCGCGCTCCTGCTGGTTGAAGGCCTGGACCACGCGCAAGGCGCCCAGCACTTCGGCGGTCATCGCGCCGATGTCGGCGACACGGTCCTGGCTCTTGCGCGCGACGACACGCAGGCGCCGCCCGAAGACGGTGATCGGCACGATCACCACAGGGATAGCGACAAGGAGCCCCGCCGTCAGACTGGGCGCAAGCGCGAAGAGGAAGAGCACGCCCCCTGTCGCCATGATCGCGTTGCGCAGCGCGACCGAGACGGTGGTGCCCACCACCTGTTCGATGATCGCGGTGTCCGCGGTCATGCGCGAGGCGATTTCCTTGGGGCTGTTCTCCTCGAAGAAACCGGGGGCAAGCGCGAGGAGGTGGCGCTGGACGCGCAGGCGGATGTCGGCGACCACGCGCTCGCCCAGCCAGGACACCGAGTAGAAACGGATCGAGGTCGCAATGGCAAGGACCACCACCACGCCCAGCAGCATCAGGAACCAGGAGCGGATGACGTCGTGATCGGCGCCTTGCGCGAAGCCCTGGTCGATCACGCTGCGAAAGCCATAGGGGATTGCCAGCGTCGACATCGCCGAGACGACGAGCGCGATGCCCGCCACGGCCATCCGGCCGGGATACTTGAAGAGTTCGCGCCAGACCATTGCGAGCGGGCGCAGCGAGCGCCGGGGGCGTTTGGGCGTCGCGTCCTCGCGGGGGACGGGCTCTTCCCTGCGGGAGGCGGGTGTCTCGATGCTCTCGGCCGGACCGTCTGGGGCTTGCATGATCCAGCGCCTTACAAGGTCCGAACGGCAAGGGAAAGGGCAAGTCGCGCGCCCCGGCTTTCAGGCTGCATTCACGGTCACCCGCCAATATACCAAAGGATACGAAGCGCTTAGCGCAGTTGCGCAAGGCTTATCGTCTTTTCACCTTGGACTATTCGGTAATGCCGCATTGCACGGCCACGCTTTAGAGACCAGATAGCGCCTAGAAATGGCATGCCGCCTCCCCCCGGGCGGCCAGGAGATACCACTTGCTTTACAACGCCTACGAATTGCAGCGCACCATGCTCAGCGGCGCGGCGGCCTGGGCTTCGGTCGGCGCCGAGCTCTTGACGAATCCTTCCCTGCCCATGGGTTACATGGGCTTCGGCAACTACATGGCCTCGGCCCTCGACGTCTTCGCGCACGCCACCGCACCGCGTGGAAAGCCCGCCTTCGACATCGAATCGGTCGAAGTGGATGGAAAGCTCCACGCGGTTACCGAATCGATTGTCCTGCACCGCCCCTTCGGCAACCTGCTGCGCTTCGAGCGCGCCGGGCTTCCCAAGGACGCCCCGCGCCTCCTGATCGCGGCCCCCATGAGCGGCCACTACGCGACGCTCCTGCGCGGCACGGTCGCGCGGATGGTGGAGAGCTGCGTCGTCTACATCACCGACTGGGCCGACGCGAAGATGGTGCCCGAAAGCGAAGGCCGCTTCGATCTCGACGACTATATCGACTACCTGATCGGCTTCCTGGAGTTCATCGGCCCCAACACGCACATGCTCGCCGTGTGCCAGCCCTCGGTGCCCGCCTTTGCGGCGGCCGCCGTCATGGGCAAGCACAAGAACCCGTGCCGGCCGGCCACACTCACCATGATGGGCGGCCCCATCGACACCCGCGAGGCGCCCACCAGCGTCAACGACGTGGCGATGAACCAGCCGCTGTCGTGGTTCAAGCACAACGTCATTGCCACCGTGCCGCTGTCCTATCCGGGCGCGGGCCGCGAGGTCTATCCCGGCTTTCTGCAGCTCGCCGGCTTCATGGCAATGAACCTGGGCAACCACATGATGAGCCACTACGGCATGTTCAAGCACCTCGTCGAAGGCGACGGGGAAAGCGCGGGCGCGACCAAGGCCTTCTACGATGAATACCGCTCGGTCTGTGACATGACCGCCGACTTCTACCTGCAAACGGTCGAGCACGTCTTCCAGAAGCACTCGCTGCCCAAGGGCGAGTTCGTCCACCGCGGCGAGGTGATCGATCCGGGCGCGATCCGCGACACCGCGCTGCTTGCCGTCGAGGGCGAGAAGGACGACATTTCCGGCATCGGCCAGACCCGCGCGGCGCTGCACCTTGCGCCCAACCTGCCCGAGGCGAAGAAGCGCTACTACCTCGCCGAGAAGGTCGGCCACTACGGCATCTTCAACGGTTCGAAGTGGCGCGGGCGCATCGCCCCGGTACTCGAGGACTGGATGCGCGCCCACCCCACGGTCGAGCCCGCCAGGAAGGCGAGCAAGGCCAAGGCCTGACCGACAGGCCCTCGCGGATCGGCGCAAGGGGGCGGGGCAGGCGACAGGACGCCTTCCCGGCTCGCCGATCCGCACGCCTCCCCGCTGGCGCACGGACGCCCGGCGTGGTATTTTCGCCAGCATGAACCCACTGCTTGGCCGACGACATTTCCTCCACGGCAGCCTCGGCGCCGGGCTTGCCCTGACCCTTCCGGGCCGGGCACTGGCCGCAACTGCGCCCGCGGCCGCTGCATCCACCACGCCTTATGAGCGCCGCGTGCTCGAAGCCGCGCACGCCCAGGCCGCGCGCGTCGGCGATGCGGTGTGGCGCAAGGACATCGTGGGCATGGCCGATTTCGCCCTGCCCTCGTGGAAGCCGCGCCTGCACTTTGCCAACCTGGAGAACGGCACGGTCCGCTCGTTCCTGCTCGCCCACGGGCGCGGCTCGGACCCGGAGCACAGCGGCTGGCTGCAATCCTTCTCGAACGAGCCGGGATCGCTCGCCACCTCGCGCGGGGCCTTCCTCACCTGCGAATGGTACAAGGGCAAGTACGGCACCTCGATCCGCCTCGTTGGCCTCGATGACGACAACTCGGCCGCGCTCGAACGCCTGATCGTGGTCCACCCGGCCTGGTACGCCGATGCCGCGATGCTCGACAAGTACGGCAAGCTGGGGCGCAGCGAAGGCTGCTTCGCGATGGGCGATGCCGATTTCAAGCAGGCGCTCTGGCACCTCTCGGGCGGACGCCTGCTCTATGCGGATCGCATCGGCGAGGACTGAGGCGGCGGGGGGCTGAATGCCCCGCATGTTAAGGACCATAAGCCCCGAAATTGCCGTTTTTCACCTCGAAAATTCGCTTGGCGACCATTCCCGCAATTAACCGGCGCGTTTGTTAGACAGTCATCAGACCCGGTGATACGCGCCCGGACATGGAGAAAAACCTCACGGCCCTCAAGCAGGAGGCACCCACCGACGCACGTCAGGTCCGTTCGCGCAAGGCGCTGAACGCGGCCCTGCTCGACCTGCTGGCCCAGCGCACCTTCGACGAGCTCACCATTCGCGAGATCACCGCGCGGGCGGGCACCGGCTACGCGACGTTTTTCCGGCACTTCAGCACCAAGGAAGCGCTGCTTTCCGACCTCGTCGTCGACCCCATCGACGAACTGCTCACCCGCACGCTCGCCCTGCTCGACAGGCCGCGGAGCAGCGATGGACCCAGCGTGCGCGAACTGTGCGCCTGGGTCGCGGGCGACCGCACGTTCTGGGCCCCGCTCCTCACCGGAGGCGCGGCCGGGCTCGTGCGTTCGGAATTCCTGCGCCAGGCCCGGGAACGTGCCGCAGCCGGCCATGGCCTCCACCGCGAGGACACCTGGCTTCCCGCCGACCTCGCGCTGGTCCACGGGGTCAGCTCGGTCATCGGCGTGCTCACCTGGTGGCTGCGCCAGGGCGAGGACGGCAGCCTTGAGCAGGTTGCCATGATCCTCGACCGCATGGTAATTGCCCCGATCACGCAGGACGCAGCTGTCGAGACAACGCTGTCCTGAGAACGGGACACCACCGGACAGACCACGGGCGCCACCAACGCATGACACAAACCGAGATCGCGGCGCCCTTCGCCGAGATTGCCGACGCCGACTGGCCGACTTTCGGCTGGAGCGATGATATTCGCCCCGCGCTTGCGCGCGCGCTCGAGGCCGGGCACCCCGCCGCCCTGGCCACGCTCTACAAGGTCGAAGGCAGCGCCCCGCGCGGTCCCGGCTCGCAGATGCTCTTCACCGCCCAGGACACCGACGCGGCGCGCATTGCCGCAAGCGGCTACTTCTCGGGCGACTGCATCGAGGGCGATGTGGCGAGCCACGCCGCCGCCGTCCTGGCCGATGGCCAGCCGCGCCGCCTCCACTACGGCACCGGCAGCCCCTGGATCGACATTCGCCTGCGCTGCGGCGGCGCGCTCTTCATCCTGGTCGAGCGCATCGCGCCCGATTGCCCGGCCGCAAAGGCCCTGCTCGACCATGCCCGCGCCCGCACCTCGTGTCGCTGGATCAGCGATGGCACCACACGCCAGGTCGAAACTGGCCGCGGCCCGCTCCTGGACCTGGAAGACGCCGACGCGGTGCGCCTTGCCCGCCGCTTCGATCCGCCGCGCCGCCTGATCGTCTCGGGCGGGGATCCCGGCGCCCTTGCCGCAGCACAACTGGCCGCGCTCAGCCAGTTCGAGACCATTCTCGTGCGCCCCGATGGCCCGGCCAGCCCGCCGCCCTTCCCGGTTTCGCAGTACCGCCGCGAGGACCCGGCCCGCGCGCTGGAGCAGCTCGGCCTCGACCGCTGGACTGCCTATCTTGGCGCCACGCATGAGGACCACCACGATCTTGGCGGCTGTCTTGCCGCGCTTCGCGGGCAGGCAGGCTACGTGGCCATGATCGGCGCGCGTTCGCGCGCCCCGGCCCGCCTTGCCGCGCTGGAAGCAGCTGGCGCGAACCCGGACGAACTCGCGCGCCTGCGCCTCTCGCCGGGCATCACGGGGCTGGGTAAATCGCCCTGGGAAGTCGCCACCGGGATCATCGCCGAGATCATGCAGGCTCTGAACCCGGCCGGAGAGCGCGCCTGAGCGCGCCTCCCACCCCGCCCGCGCGCGCCGCGCTGGTCCTGGCGGCGGGCTCGGCACGGCGGTTCGGCTCGGACAAGCTTTCGGCAACCTTCGAGGGCGAGCCGCTGGTCCACCACGCCATCCGCACAGCCTGCGCCGCGCCGGTGGACAAGGTCCTCGTCGCCGCGCGCCCCGACCTCGACCTTTCACAATGGCAGGCGCCCGAAGGGGCCCCGCCCGTCACGATCCTGCGCGTGGAAAGCCAAGCGCTGTCCACCACGCTCAAGGCGGGCGTCGCGGCCTTGGGCGATGTGGACGCGCTCTTCGTGTTCCTGGGCGACATGCCGCGCGTACCCAGCGAAGAAGCCGCGCATCTGGCCCGGATCCTCGCTGACAACTTCGCCGCCTTGCCACGCCATGGGGGCAAGCCCGGGCATCCGGTCCTGCTCTCCGCGCGCGCGCTGGCCGACGTTCCCACGCTCACGGGCGATGCCGGTGCCGGACAGATCCTGCGTGGGCGCGCCGATGTCGTCTTTCACGAGACGCAAGATCCCGCCGTCCGGCTCGACATCGACCGCCCGGAAGACCTTGCGCGCCTCAAGCACGAGGCCGAAGACTGAGGCTCAGGCGTTGCCCGTCTGGCTTGAGAGAAGCCCCGGATCGATGCCCTCGTGCTTCCAGGCCCCGGCCCAGCGCGCTTCAGGGGAGGTGTCGAAGAGAACCTCGCGGCTGCCTTGCGCGGCGTACCAGCCGTGGTGGCGCATTTCCTCTTCCAACTGCCCCGGCGCCCAGCCCGCATAGCCCAGCGCCATGACCCACTGGCTGGGCCCGCGCCCCTGGGCAATCGCGCGCAGGATATCCATCGAGGCCGAGAGCGCGCACAAGGGGCCATCTTGGGCGTGAACCTCGATCGAATCTCCGCCACCCCAGTCGAGCGAATGCAGCACGAACCCGCGCCCCGGCTCCACCGGACCGCCGTTCAGCACCGCGCAGTCGGGTGCAAGTGCCGTGTCGAGGCCAAGATCGTCGAGAATGGCGTGGAAGGTCACGCCCTCGCGCGCCTCGCCCACGTTGATGCCCAGCGCGCCATGTTCGTCGTGCACGCACAGCACGTTGACCGAACGCTCGAAACGCGGATCGAACATGCCCGGCATGGCCAGGAGCATGCGGCCGGCAAGATACTGTCCTTCCATCACCCTTTTGGACTCTACCCGTCTGCCCGCGCGCGACAAGGTGCAAGTCCTCCTTTTCGCCCGCACGGGGTGAATAAAGTCGCGACAAGGGGTTGTTCGCGCCGCATCGGCAATTAAGCCTGCCCGGATCATGAAAACGACAAGAATGCACAGCCTGTTCGGCACCACCGCCCTCGTTCTCGGCCTCGTTGCAAGCAGCAACGCGCTGGCCGCGGACGCCGAGGCCCCCGCGGCGATGGAGAGCGCCGATGCAGGGCCCATCATCGTCACCGGCCACGGCCTTGCCGAAAGCCCGGCGACCGTCGCCTATGATGTCGAGACCATCGCGCGCGACGAGCTTGTGTCCAGCGCCTCGGGCCGGATCGAGGATGTCCTCTCCTCGGTCGCGGGCTTCCAGCAGTTCCGCCGCTCCGACAGCCGCTCCTCGAACCCGTCCGCACAAGGCGCGACGCTGCGCGCGCTGGGCGGCAATGCGTCGAGCCGCGCGCTGGTCCTCCTTGACGGCGTACCCGTCTCCAACCCCTTCTTCGGCTACGTGCCCTTCACCGCACTTGCACCCGAACGCCTGTCCTCGGTGCGCGTCACGCGCGGCGGCGGCGCGGGCGCCTTTGGCAGCGGCGCGATCTCGGGCACGATCGAGCTGATGAGCGCAGGCCCCGAGACACTTGGCGCCTTTTCGGGCACCGCGCTCGTCAACGACCGGGGCGGCACGCAAGGCTCGGCCAGCACCGCGCAGAAACTGGGCAAGGGCTTCATCGTGGCGGGCGTGCAATGGGACCGGGGCCAGGGCTTCTGGACGACCCCTAAGGACCAGCGCGTGGACGCCTCCGCGCGCGCGGCCTACGAGAGCCTGTCCGGCTCGCTGCGTGCAGTCGCCCCGCTGGGCGAGACGCTGGAGATCCAGGCCTCGGCGCTTGTCTACGACGACCAGCGCACGTTGCGCTTCGAGGATGCGGACAGCTCGGCCTCGGGCCAGCAGGCGAGCCTTCGCCTCGTGGGCCGGGGGGAATGGCAGTTCGACGTGCTGGGCTACGTGCAGGCGCAGGACTTTTCCAACCGCGTGATCAGCTCCACCCGCTTCGTGCGTGCGCTGGAACAGATCAAGACGCCCACGCTGGCAACCGGCGGCAAGTTCGAACTGCGCCCGCCGGTAGGTGCCGACCACGTGCTGCGCCTGGGCGCCGATATCCGCCTTGTCGGCGGGCATCTCGCCGAGGCGCCCTACAGCACCTTCACCGGCCAGCAGACCGCCTTTCGCCGCGCGGGCGGCGACCAGTCGGACCTCGGGCTCTTCATCGAGGACGACTGGACGCTGGGCAACCTCGTCCTCACCGCAGGCGCGCGCGCGGACCGCTCGACGATCCGCAACGGCTTCTACCGCGAACTGGATGCCGCAGGTTCGCTCAACGAGGACACCCGCCACCCCGACCGTTCGGGCTGGGACGGCAGTTTCCGAGGCGGCGCGCTGTGGACGGTGAGCCCTGCGATCCGCCTGCGCGCAGCGGCCTACACCAGCCTGCGCCTGCCCACGCTCAATGAACTCTACCGCCCCTTCGTGGTCTTCCCGGTGACCACCAACGCCAACGCCGATCTCGCCCCTGAAAAGCTGCGCGGCTATGAAGCGGGTGTGGAGCTGACGCCCGCCGAGGGCCTGCGCCTTGCCGTCACAGCCTTCGACAACAAGGTGAAGAACGCGATCGCCAACGTCACGCTCGATGAAACGACGCGCCAGCGCCAGAACGTCGATGCCATCCGCGCGCGCGGGATCGAGGCCACCGCGGCATTGACCGTGGGGACCGTCAGCTTCGACGGCTCGCTCGCCTGGACCGATGCCAAGGTTGAGGCCCAGGGCATCCAGGCCGCGCTTGACGGGATGCGCCCCTCGCAGGTCCCGCGCCTCGCCGCGAGCGCCACGCTGGGCTGGAAGCCGCGCGCGGGCTGGCATCTGGCCGCCACGCTGCGCCATGTCGGCAAACAGTACGAGGACGACCAGGAAAGCCAGCCGCTTCGCGCCGCGACCACGCTCGATGCCTTCGCGCAGGTGCCTCTGGCCGGCCCGCTCGCACTGATCCTGCGCGGCGAGAACCTGTTCGACGAGACCATCGTCACGCGCAACCAGTCGGGCTCGATGGATCTGGGCACCCCGCGCACCCTCTGGGCGGGCTTTCGGGTGGAGATTTGACACCCCGGCTCTGGTACTTGTCCTGAGAGGTCCCTAAATACACCGGCCATGTCCCGCCTGACCGTCAACGAACGTCCCGTCGAATTCGACATGGACCCGCAGACCCCGCTGCTGTGGGCGCTGCGCGATGCCGCGAACCTGACCGGCACCAAGTACGGCTGCGGCAATGGCGACTGCGGCGCGTGCACCGTCCATGTCGACGGGGCGGCGCTGCGCGCCTGCCTCATCACCCTGGCCGAGTGCGAGGGACGCTTTGTCACCACCATCGAGGGCCTTGCGCGCGACCGCTCGCACCCGGTGCAGCAGGCGCTGGTGGCCGAACAGGCGATCCAGTGCGGCTTCTGCACGCCGGGCATCGTCATGGCGGCCGCCGCGCTTCTCAAGGCCAACGCCAACCCGAGCGAGGCCGAGATCGCGGCCGCCATCCCGAACCTGTGCCGCTGCGGCGTGACACCCCGCCTCGTGCGCGCCATTTCGCGCGCCGCGCGCGTCCAACGCCGCGAGGAGACGATCAGCGCCGCGCCCGCGCCGGGCATCCCGACCGATGCTGCCGCGCGCAACGTACCCGCGCTGACGCCCGGCGAGGCAGCCCAGACCAATTCCCATCCCGCGGCCCGCCCCACGGCGGACCGCCCAGCCACCTGAGGAGAGATCCATGAAGGCCACCATCTGGCACAACCCCAAGTGCGGCACCTCGCGCAAGACCCTCGCCATTCTGGAAGAGACGCCGGGCGTCGAGGTCGAGGTCATCGAGTACCTCAAGACCCCGCCGAGCGCCGAGAAGCTCGCGCAGCTCTACAAGGACGCCGGGATCACCCCGCAGGCGGGTCTGCGCACGCGCGGCACCGATGCCATCGAGCGCGGTCTTCCCGAAGCCTCGGACGCCGATGTGCTTGCCGCGATGAGTGCCGAACCGATCCTCATCGAGCGTCCGCTGGTCGAGACCGACAAGGGCGTGCGGCTGTGCCGTCCGCAGGAAAAGGTCGCCGAAATCCTGTAAGAACGAAGCGGTTATAAACCCGCTTCACCCCGCCCTGCCTTGCAATGCGACGGCTAATCTGCCACCGCAAGGCACATCCATGACACAGAAGAACCGCGAGGTTACGCGCCAGCATGTCCAGCACTGAGCTTGCCCGGGAGGCCCTGCCCCAAAGGATCAAGCGTAAAGTCAAGAACGCCCTAGGCCCCTGGGGCGTCTTCCTCGAAGGGTTCGTCCGTCATCCGGTCATGGTCGGCTCGATCGTTCCCTCTTCGCGGTTCGTGATCCGCAAGATGCTGGCACCTGTCGATTGGGACAACTGCAAGCTCTTCGTCGAATACGGCCCGGGCGTGGGCACCTTCTGCCAGCCCGTGCTCGACCGCCTGCCGCGCGACGGCATGCTGCTGGTCATCGACACCAACCCGGACTTCATCGAGTATCTGCGCCGCACGATCACCGACAGCCGCTTCGTTGCGGTGCTCGGCTCGGCTGCGGACGTCGAGGATATCGTCAAGGCGCATGGCCACGAGAAGGCCGACTACGTGCTTTCCGGCCTGCCCTTCTCGACCCTGCCCGATGGCGTGGGTCCGGCCATCGCAGCGGCCACGCACCGCGTGATTCGCAAGGGCGGCGCGTTCCTCGTCTACCAGTTCACGCCGCGCGCACGCGACTTCATGGCCCGCCACTTCACGCGCATCGACAGCGGCCTTGAAATGATCAACGTGCCGCCGTGCTGCATGTACTGGGGCTGGAAGGACGAAGACTGAGCTCTCTTCTTCCCGCACGGCACTCCACATACGAAAAGGCCCGCCCGACCATCCGGTCCGGCGGGCCTTTTCGTAGGGAGGCCACGGCAAGCCTCAGTCGAAGAGGCTGGCCTGCCCGTCGGGCGTGGCGCGCGAAAGCTGGGCGTGCACGCGCACCAGCACCGCGACCAGCAGCACGTTGCTGACCGCTCCGATCAGCCCGGCAACGACGCCGGCCAGGAAGTTCGTCACCGCGCCCGCCCCGAAGACGAGCGAGAGCGGGGTAATGAGCAGCAGCGAGACCATGAAGCTGATCGCCAGGTATCCCAGCATCAGCAGCGCGTAGAAGCCCAGAAGACGCGGCGTGTGCCCGCCTGTCAGCTCCCACGACCGGCGCATGGCCGCCACCGGGTTCGAGAGGCCCTCGCGCACGATCACGGGGACGAGCAGCGAAAGGCGCACCGCCGACCAGATCGACACGCCGAACACGCCGATCAGCATGACCACGCCGCCGAGCGACGCCCCGGCCGTCCCCGCCACCAGCGAGCCGAGCGCGACCAGAAGGCCCAGCACGAAGGAGACCAGTGTGATCCCCACGATATAAAGTAGCGTCGTGCCGATCAGCGTGGGCAGAGCGCGAAGGGCCACCGAGATCGCCTCGCCCACGCTTGGCCGTCCGCCCACGCCCAGGATCACCGCGACGGCGAGATAGCCGACGAACTGGACCAGCATGCCCCCGATCCCGAAAGCCAGGATCGTGCCCAGGTTCGCCGAAATCAGTGCCTCCAGCCCCTCGCTGTCCTGCGCCAGCGCCATCATCTGCTGCTGGATATCGGCCAGGAACACGCTGGAAAGCAGCGCGGGCAGCAGGAAGAAGACGCCCGCGAGCGCCATCAGCACATCGCGGTTGGCGCGGACTCTGGCCACGGCCTCGTTCCAGGCCAGGTTGCTGTCGAACTGCATTGCCATCTCCTTCTCGCCCCTCGCCTTCTCGCGCCGGGCGTCATCTCGCAATCGCGGTCTTAGGGATAGTTGCCTTGTGAATCCACTTGATATGAACGCACGGAAGGGCCACGCAGCGAGGCATGAACACCATCCAGACTCTGCCCGGGGACATCGAGCTGCGCATCAGCCGCGAACCTGTCCCCTACCGTGAGGCGCTGGCCGAGATGACCGAGCGCAACGCCGCAATTGCGGCAGGCGAAGCGCGCGAACTGATCTGGTTTCTCGAACATCCGCCTGTCTACACCGCTGGCACCAGCGCGGCCGTCTCCGACCTGCTCGACCCCCGCTTCGAGGTCGTCGAGGCCGGACGCGGCGGGCGCTACACCTACCATGGCCCGGGCCAGCGCGTGGTCTATGTCCTGCTCGACCTCAGGAAGCGCGCGCGCGATGCCCGCGGCTTCGTCCACGCTCTCGAAGGCTGGGTGATCGACACTCTCACCGACTTCGGCGTCGAGGGGTTCCGCAGCGAGGGGCGCATCGGCATCTGGACAAAGGACATCGACGGGCGCGAGGCCAAGATCGGCGCCATCGGCGTGCGCATCCGCAAGTGGGTGACGATGCATGGCTTTGCGGTCAACATTCATCCCGACCTCGCCCACTTCACCGGCATCGTGCCCTGCGGGATCGAGGAATTTGGCGTAACCAGCCTCAAGCGGCTGAACAAGGACGCGGAATTCGACGTGTGGGACAAGGCGCTGCTCGCACGGGCCGACGCCTTCCTCGGCGCGCTCGAAACCCGCTGCCCCAAGGAGACCCCGGCATGATCTGCATTTCGATGCGCCGCGCCGCCGCGCTGGGGCTCGCCCTTCCGCTCCTCGCCGGGCTTGCCGCCTGCAAGGACGATGCGCGTGAGGCGCCCGCCGCCGAGGCCGCACAAGGTGCCCAGCTGCTGGAGCGCTCGGTCGACGATGCCATGCCCGCCTACGACCAGCGCCGCTCCAAGGCGCCGCTCGCCGAGCCGGAACTGGCCGAACCGAACCCAAGGTCGGCATCGGCTGGGCCCGCGCAGGATAGCGAGGACACCGCCGAAGACACTACCGAGGAGGGGGCTCCCACACCGCAGGAGCCCTCCGCGCCTGAAGAGGACGCCGCTTAAGCGGGGCGCAGGATCGGCTGGCGGCGCAGGTCTTCCCCGCCCCGGCCATCGCGCTCGAACATCGCAATCGTGCGCCGCGCCAGGGCGAGGTGCGAGCGGTCGATCATCCGTCCGCGCAAGGGCAGCGAACCCACATGCGGGTTGCCTTCAAAGGCGGCGACAACATCGCGCGCCTCGACCAGTTCCTCCACCGAGGGAGTGAAGGCGGCATTGATCGTGGGAATCTGCGCGGGGTGGATCGCGAACATCCCCGAGAAGCCGTCCCCACGCGCGCCCTCGGCCGCTCTATTGGTACCGGCCTCGTTGTCGAAATCATCAAACGGCGCGTCGATGGCCATGACATCGCCGGCATGGGCGCTGAGCAGCGCCTGCACGCGCACGAAGCGAGCCGTATCGCTCCAGCCGCCCTGGAGCGTGCGCACCGCCTGGCCGCCCATGGCCGCGCTCAGGCCCGCCGCATTCCAGGTGAGGCCAACGACACGCTGATGGGCCGAGGAGGCGTATTCGGCAATCCGCAGCGCCGCACCCGGCGTCTCGCCGACAACCGGCATGATCCGCGTGGAATTGGCCGCAAGCCCCAGCCCCTGCTCGAACTCATAGACTTCGCTGGCCAGTTGGCGCACCGTTTCGGGCCCCGAGGCCTTGGGCAGGATCACCCCGTCGGGCGCAAAGGGCATCACCGCGGCCAGATCCTCGCGCACGTAGCCCGATTCCATGCTGTTGAGCCGCACCCAGCGGCCCATGCGCTGCTGCTCGATGACGTGCTGGCGATGCGCCGAGAGCCAGCCTGCGGCCAGGTCGCGCGCGCGCGCCTTCTCGCTCACCGGTACGGTGTCCTCCAGGTCGATCACGACGATGTCCGCCCCCGTCCCGATTGCCGTGCCGAGGCGTTCTTCACTGTTGCCCGGAACGAGGAGCCAGGACCTCGATTTCATGCCCATTGGTGCCCCATGCCCATTCATGCCCTTGCCACTATGCCCGAAGCGCGCCCCTTACGCACTTCGGGCCGCAGTCTAGCGTGAGCACAGTTAACATTTCCTGCAATTGAGCCTCGGCCGCGCGACGAAGGGCATCGGCAAGGCGGCTGGGAGAGCCATCGCCCTCGCCCTGCCCGAAATCGCCGCGATCAGAGCGCCTTTTCGTAGATCGCGTATTCGCGGTTGATCTGGCTGTCGATGGCGTCGGCAATCGCAACCATGCCCTGGTTGTCATCGAGGATCCAGCCGATCTCGGCCCGCTTCGCCCCGAATTTGGCGGTGGCCGAGCGGCGGATGAATTCGATCATCATGAAAGCGAGCTGGCTGGCGAGGCGCGAGGACTGCAGCTTCTTGCGCACGCCCATCAGCGGCACACGCATGTCCGCCGGATAGGGGCGGCGCAGCCACAGCAGCAGTTTGATGAGGCCCAGCACGCCGGGCTTGCCCTTCGCCCCATTCACCCGCTTCTGGATGCCGTTGAGGTCGGGCAGGGTCATCATGAAGGCCACCGGCTCGCCCTCGTACTCGGCGATGCGGATGAGCTCGGGATGGACCAGCGGCTTCAGAGCCTTGCCGGTGTGCGCGATCTCTTCTTCGGTAAAGGGCACGAAGCCCCAGTTGTCCGACCAGGCATCGTTGAGGATCTCGCAGATGATCCCCGCATCGCGGTCGAAATTCTTGAGATCGGCGTTGCGGATCGTGATCTTGGCGTTCTTCTCGCCCGAGGCGACGATGCGCTGGACGAGCCGCGGAAACTCCTTGGTCACGTCCAGGTCATAGGTATAGAGCGTCTTGGCGCGGGTATAGCCCTCGCCCTCGATCCAGCCCTGGTAGGCCGCGTTGTGGTGGCCCATCATCACCATCGGCGAATGATCGTGCCCCTTGACCAGAAGGCCCGGCTCTTCCCAGACCGAGAGGTTCATCGGCGCCAGCACGCGGGTCATGCCCTCGCGGCGCAGCCAGCCCTCGGCCGTGTCGATCAGCGCCTTGGCGACCTCGGCGTCCTCGGCCTCGATCGCGCCCCAGTTGCCGGTGCCCGGTCCCATGCCCTGCTCGACCGGCTGTTTCAGCGCCAGTTCATCGACCTGCGCCGATATGCGCCCCACGACGCGGCCCTCGCGGCGCGCCAGGAAGAGCTGGTGGCGGGCATGCTCGAAAAACGGGTTCTTGCCGGGCGTGAACTTGGCGATCTCCTCCGAGCGCAGGTTCGCGACCCAGTTTTGATCTGACGCATTGAGTCGATAACTGCAATCGACAAAGGCAGCCCGGTCGGCCTTGCTCGAAACCGGAGTGATGACTAGTTCGGCTTTGGCCACGATCCTGCCTTTGTTTGCGTGTAGGAAATGGGAATGAATTGAGGCGAACTGCGACCGGAACCGGTCTCTTGTCAAGCGGCGTACACGGTGAGGCTGTGCACGCCAAAGGCGAAAGGCGCCCGTTTCCGCCCCCGGATCGCCCCGACCTCGCGAAGGTCACAAGTGGAATTGATGAAATGAGTGCCCAGGAAGCCCTTGAAGTGAACCCGCAGCCTTGTGAAGGCGCCGCCGCCGCGCCCGCACAGGCGCACGTGCGTGCCGTCGCGCCGGGAACAGTCGGGAGCTGGCATGCCCAGATTCCCGAGGACCGCGCGATGCTGCGCGCCGCTGCCCAGCTGACGCGCGACATCGCCAAGGCCCGGCCCGAAATCTACTGGCCCGACATGCTCGGCTCGGCCGCGCTGGGTTACGCCGCGCTGGCGGGCGCGATCCTGGTGGAGAACACCATTCTTGCCGTGGCGCTGGGCCTGTTCGCCGCGATCGCGCTCTACCGCGCGCTCCTCTTCATCCACGAGATCACTCACATGCACCGCGATGCCCTGCCGGGTTTCCGCTTTGGCTGGAACCTCCTGGTGGGCATCCCGATGCTGATCCCCTCGTTCATGTACGAGGGCGTCCACGCGCAGCACCATTCGCGCAAGCGCTACGGCACCATCGCCGATCCCGAGTACCTGCCACTGGCGCTGATGAAGCCCTGGAGCCTGCCGGTCTTTGCCCTGACGGCGATCCTGCTGCCGCCGGCCCTGCTCATCCGCTCGGCCATCCTGGTGCCGCTCGGCGTCATCATCCCGCCGCTGCGTACGCTGGTGTGGGAGCGCGCCTCCGCGCTCGCTATCAACCCCCGCTACCGCCGCGAGAAGCCCAAGGGCGACTTTGCGCGCATGGTCTTCTGGCAGGAGCTGGGCTGCTCTCTCTGGGCCATCGCCGTCCTTGCCGCCAGCTACACCTACGGCTGGCGCCCGCTCCTCATCGCCCTTTCGGTGGTCTCGCTCACCGCCTTCCTCAACCAGGTCCGCACGCTGGTCGCGCACCTGTGGGAGAACGAGGGCGAGGAGATGACTCTGACCGCACAGTACCTCGATTCGGTGAACGTGCCCCCGCCCGGCTTCCTCTCGCCGCTCTGGGCGCCCGTCGGCCTGCGCTTCCACGCGCTGCACCACCTGCTGCCCTCGATGCCCTACCACTCGCTGACCGAGTGCCACCGGCGCCTGAGCGCCCACCTGGGTTTGGGATCGACTTACGAGAAGGCGAGCTACCCCGGCCTCCTGCCGCTCCTCGGGCGGCTCGTGCGCGGGACGATGTCGCGGCGCTGAGATACGAAAAAGCCGGCGCACCGCCGGCTTTTTTGTGGCTTTAAGGAATGGAATGATCCGAGGGCCATCGCCCTCGGGCTCCCAAAACTGTCTAGCTCACCTTGCCCACGCCAACGGCAGGCGAGAAAGGTGAGGTCGCCCATTTTGGGGTCAAGGGGCGATGGCCCCTTGAATCTGTACTGGTTCTATTCTTCGGTCCGCACCAGCACCGCCTCGCCGATAAGAGCGAAGAGGACGAACGGCGCCCAGGCCGCAACTAGCGGGGGGTAGCCACCGAAGTTGCCCATCGCGAGCGCCGCGTTGTCGAGTACGAAGTAGGCAAAGCCAAGTGCCATGCCCGCGATCGAGCGGATCAGGAGTTGCCCCGAACGGGCCAGGCCAAAGCCTGCCACCGCGCCCAGAAGCGGCATCAGGATCGAGGCCATGGGCCCGGAAATCTTGTGCCACCAGGCCGCTTCGAGCGAGCTTGTCCGGCGCCCGGCGACGCGCAGCGCCTCGATCGAGGTGCTGAGCGTGAAGATGTCCTGCGAATTGGCATCGACCTTGGACAGCGTCACCTTGCCCGGCGACACGTCCTTGGCGACGATCACCGCGGGGACCTGCGTGGTCGTGGTGGTCTCCACCTCGAAGACGGTCGCGTTCGTCATCTTCCAGCCCGGATTGGCGTAAGTCGCGCGATCCGCGCGCACCTGCTGGACGATCATGTCATTCTCATCGCGCGCGTAGAAGGTGACGCCGTTGAGGATCAGGCCCGCCCCCTCGCCCGTCATCGTGCGCGCGGTCATCAGGTCCTGCCCATCGGCGAGGTAGATGTTGCTGCGCACGCCCGAATCCTCGGGCACCGGGCCATAGTCGACCGAGCTCCAGGCATCGAGCGTGGCCGTCGCACGGGTCACCACCCGCTCGTTGAAGACAAAACTGATCCCGGCGATCACCGTCGCGCTCATCAGGAGCGGCGCCAGGATCTGGTGCGCGGAGAGCCCCGCCGCCTTCATCGAGATGACTTCGCTGTTCTGGTTGAGCGTGGCCAGCGTGATGATCGTCGCCAGCAGCACCGAATAGGGCAGGAAGCGCGCGATCAGCTGCGGCACGCGCAGCGAGACGTAGTAGAGAAGCTGCGATTCGCCATTGCTGGGATAGGCCAGGATGTCGCCGCTCTCCCCCAGGAGGTCGAGCACCTGGAGCACCAGGACCAGCATCACCAGCATGGCCGCGATGCGGGTCACGAAGAGGCGCGCAAGATAGAGCGTCAGCGTGCGCGAGGGGAAGAATTCCAACTGCATCTCAATTCTGGTCCTGCGGCTCGGGCAGGACCGGGCCGTGGCTGCGACGACGGCGGCGCAGAAGCGACTTCAGGCGCTTTGTGAGCATCTCGAAGCCCTTCTCCAGCCAGCCGATGGCCTGGCCGCCGGGTACGTAGGCCACGCGGTAATACATCCACAGGATCAGCCCGGCGAGCACGAGGAACGGTCCCCAAAGACCGATCACCGGATCGATCCGGCCGAGCGCGGCGACGTCGCTCGCGTACTGGTTGACCTTGTGGTAGGCGACGATGATCACGATCGACACGAACAGGCCGAGCGAGGAGGTCGAGCGCTTGGGCGGGATCGCGAGCGCCACGGCCAGCAGCGGCAGCAGCAGCATCATCACCACCTCGACCATGCGGTAGTTGAAGTTGGCCTTGCTGGAGGCGCGCTCCTCGGCGGTCTGCGGACTGTCCTTGTTCCAGCCCAGCTGCATCAGTTCGGGCAGCAGGTACTCGCGGCTCTGACCGCCGCGCTGGCGGAAGTTCTCGATCGCGGGCAGGTCGATCGGCAGGTCGTGCCGGGTAAAGGAGAGGACGCGCGGCGCATCGCCGGGCATGTCCTGGATGATCTGACCGTTTTCAAGACGCAGGATGATCGTGTCGGGCGAGCCCTGGAGCGCCATGAAGCGGCCCTCGCGCGCCGAGATTGAAAGCACCTGGCCCTTGGAGTTGGCAACGCGCGCGAAGATACCCATGAGGCGGCGTCCCTCATCCTCGCTGGCATCGATGCGCAGGGCAATGCGGTCCTCCAGCGTGGTGAACTCACCGACCTTGATCGAGGCGCCGAGCGCGCCCGACTGCAGCTCGTAGTTGAGCTCTTCGTAGTAGTAGCGCGAGAGCGGCTGGAGGTAGCCGACGATGGCGAAGTTCACCCCCACCAGCACCAGCGTGATCATGTAGGGCACACGCAGCATGCGGGTGTAGCTGAGGCCCACCGCACGCATCACGTCGAGTTCGCTCGAAGTCGCGAGCTTGCGGAAGGCGAGCAGGATGCCGAGCATGAGGCCGAGCGGGATCGCCAGGCTCGCATACTCGGGCAGCATGTTGACGAGAAGCTTGAAGACAACGCCCACCGGACCGCCTTCGGTTGCCACGAAGTCGAACAGGCGCAGCATCTTGTCGAGCACCAGCAGCGAGGCGGCGAGCACGAAGATGCCCAGCATCGGCATGAGCACGAGGCGCAGGATATAGCGGTCTATGGCGTTCAGAAATTTCACGTAGTCGTCATCACAGCGCCGGGTTCGCCATGGGCCTTAACGGCTCGTTCGCCTCGGGAAAAGCGAATTGTCGAGCCCGCTGCGCGCGCCGCGATGCGTTCCAGGCAAAAGGGATGTACACGGGAGGCATGTCGAGAACCCCGAAAGGGAAAGGACATGTCCAACGAACGTGCGCCGCGCGCGTTCCCTGCCCCACGCGTGCGGCCATACCCAGCGAGGCCAAACCGCACGAGAACTGGGAAACCTGGCCGCTCAGGCCTTTTCCAGCGTGCACTGGAGCGGATGCTGGTTCTGCCGGGCGAAATCCATCACCTGGTTCACCTTGGTTTCCGCGATTTCATAGGGGAAGATCCCGCAGACGCCGACACCCTTCTGGTGGACGTGAAGCATCACGCGGGTGGCCTGCTCGAGGTCCATGTGGAAGAAGCGTTTGAGGACCATCACGACGAACTCCATCGGCGTGTAGTCGTCATTCAGCATCAGGACCTTGAACTGGCTCGGCTTCTTGGGCTTGGCACGCGTCTTGGTAGCGATGCCGACCTGATCGTCGTCACCTGTACCGGGTCCGTCCTCCCCCGCCCCGGTGGCGACAAGAGGGGATACGCGGTGCAACAGGGAATCGTCGAAGGGGTAAGCCATAGAGCCTGAATATCGCAAAGGGAGCCTCTTTCTACAAGACGCTCCCTTGGCCGGGTCCGAGTATATGCGCCACGGCGAGAGGGGGACACGGCCAAAACCCCATCCCCGTCAAGCCGTTAGCGTAAAAGGCGTGATCAGGCCGAAGTGGCCTTGCGCGCCTTTTCCATGGCCATGCTGACGCGGCCCGAAAGCGGGGCGAAGGCATCGCTCATCAGCTTGAGCATGGCTTCGCTGTTCTTCGAGCTGGTCGCCACGGCGGTGTCGAAGTTCTTGCGGACCATGTCGCCCTGGAGCTTGAAGAAGTCGGTCGGCGACTTGGCGGCGGCGAGTTCCTTGATGTCCCCCGACATGGTCTCGAACGCCGAGCGTCCTTCGGTGACCATTTCCGAACCGAAGCTCTGCATGCCCTCGGCAAAGATCTTGCCCGATTCCATCATTGCTTCGACGTTACCCTTGGTGAAATCGGATGCTTCGCCCATCATCGACGTACCCTTCTCAAAGGCTTCCTTGGCCTTGCTCTGGGCCTGTGCCATCGCGTCCTGGAAGCTGGTGAAGTTAGCGCTCATGTCCATTGTCGTATCCTCGAGCATGAAGTTGTTGAGTAGCCCGGCAAACGCGGGAGCAGTTGATGAAGGAGCGGTCTTGGGCGCCGCCTTGGGTTTCGCCACCTTCGGGCTTGCCCCGGCCTTCGCCGGCTTCTCTTCAGCCTTGGTGACAGTCGGTTTCGGCGCGCTGGGAGCGGCCGGTTTCTTGGGCGCGGGCGCGCTCGTCTTAGGAGCAGCTGCAGCCTTCGCCGGAATTTTCGTCGCTGCGGTCTTCTTGGGCGCCGCCTTCCTGGCCACGGGCTTCTTTGCCGCGGGAGCCTTGGGTGCCGGAGCCTTCGGAGCCGGAGCCTTTGCTGCGACCTTGGGGGCCGGAGCGGGTTTTGCCGCAGGTTCCGGGGCGGCTACGGGAGCCGGTGCCACCTTGGTTTCGTCCGCCTTGGCCGAAACATCGACCTTGGGCGCATCTTCGCTTTTCGGAACTTCGTTTTCAGCCATCCCGCGAATCCAGCCTCTCGTGCAGCGTCACGTCCGGAAGATACTCAAAGCATTCGAAAAGCTGCCTTGAAGAGCGTGCCCGAACATCCTTTGTTGCAGTGCACAATACGCTTCAAGCCCCCTGCCGTCAAGGTCGACTGCCTCCAGTTCGCATGCAATCCATCGCATTGCAGCATGGATTGGCGAAGGTGTCAGAAAGTTAACCCATAGCCGGCGCCTCTGGTTCCTTCACCCGGTGAATTGAAGGGCGTGCGCTCAGCGAGCCATCACGTAGCGACCGGGCGCATCCTCGAGCACCGTATCCCCGCGCCCGCCCGGACGGCGCTTGCCGCGTGCGGGGACTTCGTCCGGCGTGCGGGCCTGCAGCCATGCAGCCCAGTGCGGCCACCAGCTGCCCTTCGTCTCCGTGGCCCCGGCGATGAATTCGGAGAGGTCCTGCACATCGCTGCCATTGGTCCAGTACTGGTACTTGTTGGCCGAGGGCGGATTGACCACGCCCGCGATGTGCCCGGAGCCGGCCAGCAGGAAGGTCCAGTCCCCGGCAAGGTAGCGGGTCAGCTTCCACACGCTTTCGGGCGGCGCGATGTGATCCTCGCGGCCCGCCTGGATGTAGCAGGGCGTGACGATGCGGTGCAGGTCGATCGGCTCGCCCAGCGCCTTGAGCGAATCCGGCACGACCAGCCGGTTGTCGCGATAGAGATCGCGCAGGTAGTCCTGATGCCAGCGCGCCGGCAGATTGGTCACATCCCCGTTCCAGTGGAGCAAATCGAAGGCGGGATGCGCCTCGCCCTTCAGGTAGTTCTTCTCGACGTAGTTCCAGATGAGGTCGTTGCCGCGCAGCAGGTTGAAGGTCGCGGCCAGGTAGCGCCCGTCAAGATAGCCCTCGGGCGAGAGCAGCGCGAGATTGTCGATCTGCTGGCTGTCGACGAAGTTCTTGAGGTCGCCCGCCTCCTCGAAATCGACCTGGGCTGTAAAGAAGGTGGCGCTCGCCACCTTGTCCGCCTCGCCGCGCCGCGCCAGCAGCGCCAGCGTCGCGGCCAGCGTGGTCCCGGCCACGCAGTAGCCGATGGTGTGGACGGACGGCACCTTGAGGCGCGCGCGCACCAATTCGATCGCCTCGATCTGCGCGGCGATATAATCGTCCCAGACGACGTCGGCCATCGTCTCGTCGGCCGACTTCCAGGACACCATGAACACGGTGATACCCTGCTCGACCGCCCAGCGCACGAAGCTCTTTCGCGCGTTGAGATCGAGGATGTAGAAGCGGTTGATCCACGGAGGGAAGATGACGAGCGGCGTCTCCATGACCTCGTCGGTGGTCGGCGTGTACTGGATCAACTGGAACAGCGGCGTCTCGTGGACCACCTTGCCCGGCGTCACCGCGATGTTCTCGCCCAGCGTGAAGAAGCCCGGCGAGGTGTGCGTGAGCTGCCCCTTGCGCAGGTCCTCCACGAAGTTCTGGAAACCGCGCACCAGGCTCTCGCCCCCGGTGCGGCTGGCCTCGGTCATGGCGACCGGGTTGGTCAGCGGAAAATTGGCCGGGCTCAGCGCATCGACGAGCGCGCGCGTCGCGAACAGAAGCTGCGCCTTGCGCGCAGGCTCCATCCCCTCGGTCGCCTCGGCAAGACCGATGAACTCCTGCCGGAACATGAGGTAAAGCTGGTGGATGAGCGCGAAGAAGGGGGTGGAACGCCACTCCTCGGCCCCGAAGCGCGCATCGCTCAGCGGCAGTTCGGGCGCATCCCCGGCGCCTGCCTCACTGGCGACGTGGGCATGCTCGCCGATGCCGTAGCGCGCGAGCACCGCCTGCGCGAGTTCGAGCCCCTGCGTCCACAGGCGCTGCTGCACCTCGGGCTGCGACAGGGGCAGGAGGCGCATGACCGATTCGAGCGTGCCGATCCACTTGAGCGGATCGCTGAAATGCCCGGCACTGCCCTTGCCGCCGCCCTGGAACTGCTCGACCTGGTAGTCGGTCCAGATGGTCTGCATACGCTCGGCGATCTCGGCCCAATGCACCACGCTTTCGGCGTGCGCGCTGCCCTCCTGGGGCGCCAGGAGCCCGAACAGCTCGGTCATCCCCTTCGTCTGGTTCTGCAGGATCTCGCTCAGAAAATCAGTGGCGTCGTGCGCCATGCGGCCAGCTCCTTCCCCGTCTCTCGCGCTGCGCCCCTCGGGCACTGGGTCCTGTCTGTCTGCGGCATTGCAGCGGACCTGTCGAGGGGCTTTGCACGGGCGCTGCGGCAAACCGCCCCTGCGGCGCGCGCAACAAAATTTGCGCAAGAGACCCATTTGCGTGGGCTTCGTTATCCACTAGAGGGGCGCTAGGCATTCCCGCCGCCCACAGACACGGATTTTAGAAGATAGGTCATGGAAGACGAGTTCTACCGCATCAAGCGCCTGCCGCCCTACGTTATCGCCGAAGTCAACGCGATGCGTCACGCGGCCCGGCGAGCGGGACAGGACATCATTGACCTGGGCATGGGCAACCCCGACCTGCCGCCCCCGCAGCACGTCATCGACAAGCTGTGCGAAGTGGCGCGCAAGCCCGACGCGCACGGCTATTCGCAGTCCAAGGGCATTCCGGGCCTGCGCCGCGCCCAGGCCAACTACTATGGCAACCGCTTCGGCGTCGACGTCGATCCCGAGACCGAAGTCGTCGTCACGATGGGCTCCAAGGAGGGTCTCGCCAGCCTCGCCACCGCGATTACCGCGCCCGGCGACGTGGTCCTGGCCCCCAACCCCAGCTACCCGATCCACACCTTCGGCTTCATCATCGCGGGCGCGACCATCCGCTCGGTGCCGACCACGCCCGACGAGCACTACTGGGAGCAGCTCGACCGCGCGATGGCCTTCACCGTCCCGCGCCCCTCGATCCTGGTGGTGAACTACCCCTCGAACCCGACCGCCGAGACGGTGGACCTCGCCTTCTACGAGCGCCTCGTCGCCTGGGCGAAGGAGAACAAGGTCTGGATCCTGTCCGACCTTGCCTATTCCGAGCTCTACTACGACGGCAATCCGACCCGCTCGATCCTTGAGGTGCCCGGCGCCAAGGACGTCGCGGTGGAGTTCACCTCGATGTCGAAGACTTATTCGATGGCGGGCTGGCGCATGGGCTTTGCGGTGGGCAACGCCAAGCTGATCGCGGCGATGAGCCGCGTGAAGTCCTACCTCGACTACGGTGCCTTCACCCCGATCCAGGCGGCGGCCTGCGCCGCGCTCAACGGCCCGCAGGACATCGTCGAGAAGAACCGCCAGCTCTACCAGAAGCGCCGCGACGTGATGGTCGAGGCCTTCGGCCGCGCCGGATGGGAGATCCCCAGCCCCAAGGCCTCGATGTTCGCCTGGGCGCCGCTCCCCCCCGCGCTCAGGGACATGGGCAGCCTCGAATTCTCCAAGCAACTTCTGACCGAGGCGGAAGTCGCCGTGGCCCCCGGCGTCGGCTATGGCGAGGACGGCGAAGGTTTCGTGCGCATCGCAATGGTTGAGAATGAACAACGCCTGCGCCAGGCCGCGCGCAACATCAAGCGCTTCCTGAACAGCAAGGGCGTCAACAGCACCACAACTTCGTAGAATCATGCGCTTGCGAAGATATAGGTACTGCTACCTGTAATATTTTGCAGTTGTTGCTTCCCCCCATCGCACCCACTGTGCCTTCGAGAGAGACCGCAGTGAAACTTTGCGTTTGGGGGGACACACATGGCGCAGGCCCATAGTACGAAGGTTAACAGTAGAACATTCCGCTGGTTGGGCGCGGAGCCGCTTCCAGCCAGCCACGATCTGCGGATACGGGGCTGGAACCTCGTGGCGTGCGACGGTTCGGCCGAACCCGGTCAGGGCACCCTCAGCCTCATGGATCTCGCTGCCTACGAGGCCCTATGCGAGAGCGAAGCGGGCGCCGCGTTGAGCTGGACCTGCAGGAAATCGATCATGGTGATCGATGTCGATTCGAGCCGGGCGCGCGCCGACCTGCTCCACGTCGGCATCGGCGATGCCATTCCGGCAGATGTCTGCCTCGAGGAACTCGACGCGCGGGGGCGACTGCTGCTGGAAGCGGTCAAGAGCCTTCCGCGCGTGCGCCGCATCGGTCGCCTTCACCTCGACCTACTCGCGCGCGAAGGCTACCACGAAGACACCCCGCTCAATCTCAATCCGCGGGAATTCGCCCTGATCTGGCGACTGGCGGAGAACATCGATCGACCGGTCAGCAAGCAATCGCTGATCCACGATGTGTGGCGCATGGGGTTTGTGCCCGAGACGAACAGCATCGCGGTGCATATGTCGCGCCTGCGCCGCAAGCTTGCGCATGTCGGCATCCGCGACCTGATCGAGACGATCCCGGGCGGCGGCTATTCGCTGCGCAACCCGCAGACGCATGGCCTTTCCCGCGACGAGAGCCGGAGCGCAGGCACGTACTCCAGGCCACATGCCATGTCGTCGGCAAGCCCGAGCCTGACGAACTGACACCAGACCGTGATGTCCCTGTCCATGGGCTCCCCCGGCCCCCTGGACAGCACATCACCTACCTCGCCCCGAGACATACAAACCCATCTGCTCAGCGCGGCAAGAGCGCGGCCAGGTCCTCCGGCGTATTGACGTTGGCCAACGGCCCCTCGCAGGCGACCGCGCGCGCCCCGATACTCTCGGCCAGACGCCGCATCGAGCGGCGCCCCTCTCCCATCAGGATCGCATCTGCCGCCGCGAACGCCGCGACGGGCCAATGCCCGATCACCGGTTGGTCCAGGAGGAAGGCGGGCGCGGGCGAAAGCCGGGCCAGCAGGTCGTCGGGCAGAAGCGGACAATCCACCGGCGCGCTGAGAACGGAGGCAAACGCCTGCTCTTGCGCGTGCCGCAAGGCCCCGGCAAGACCCGCCAGAGGCCCCATCCCGGCGCGCGGCCAATCGGGAAGAACCGCCACGGGCGCATCCTCCCGGCCCACGACGACAACCTCGTCACACCACGCCTGCAACTGCGCGACCGCTCTTTCCAGCAGGCTTTCGCCCGCAAAGCGCGCCAGCGCCTTGTCCGTGCCGAAACGCCGCGACTGGCCTCCCGCCAGCACCACACCCAGGATCATGCTTGCGCGCTCCTTGCCGCCCACACACGTTATGTGCCCTGTCACGATGGCGCAGCCGCCCCCGCGCGTGCAAGCCTCCCGCCCCACCAACGCGCGGTACATGGCCCGAAAAACCGGCATTTGCACAGGAACCTGCGAAAGAATTCGACCCAGCATCGTTTTCGCGCCGAAAAGCCATTGCGCAAGCCGCCATCCGTTGTTACTGGCGCTTCCTCCACACCGAAGGCCCGATGGCGGAGTGGTGACGCAGCGGACTGCAAATCCGTATACGCCGGTTCGATTCCGGCTCGGGCCTCCATTTTTGCTTCTCAGCAGGTCTGAAAGCACCCCAAAACTGGCTGTTTTCTGCGGTTTTTGAGTGGTATTATGGCTCCGTCAGGTTCGGGCCATTTCACTAAATCTCACCAAAATGATGGTAGATTTGATGGTTGTCCCGCCAAAGTAATCGGGAGCTACCATCATGTCCTACGGAAACCGGCAGAAATCCGGGCTAAATGCGGCCTGTGTGTCGCGTGCAAAACCCAGGGACAAGGCCTACAAGCTCAGCGACCGCGACGGGCTCTATCTACAGATCGAACCGAGCGGCACCAAGTCCTGGAGAATGAACTACCGCATTCTCGGAAAACAGAAAACTATCAACTTCGGCCGTTGGCCTGAGCTGCCTCTGGGCGAAGCGCGGACACGTCTGCTCGACGCAAGGCGCCTCATCGCCGATGGAACGGACCCGATCGAGCAGGCCAAGCTGGAAAAGATCGCAAAGACCCTCGCCGCCTCGCATACGTTTGAGGCCGTTGGGAACGAGTGGCTGGAAAAGATCGGTGCCGAGGGCGCAGCGGCGATGACGATCAAGAAGTCGCGCTGGCTTCTCGCCAAGCTCTATTCCGCGCTCGGCCAGCGTCCGATTGCCGAAATCACTCCGCATGAGCTGCTCCTCGCGCTCAAGAAGATCGAGGCCTCGAAGCGGTACGACACCGCCAATCGCGCGCGCACTGCCGCCAGCCAGGTCTTTCGTTATGCGATCGCGACCGCCCGTGCCGAGCGCGATATCGCTACGGACCTGCGCGGCGCGCTTATCACTCCGAAAACGACCCACCGGGCTGCGATTACCACACCGGTCGAGGCCGGTGCACTCCTGCGCACCATCGACACCTACGACGGCTATGCCCTCACTCGAACCGCGCTGCGTTTGCTCGCGCACGTCTTCGTCCGTCCAGGCGAACTGCGCTGGGCCGAATGGAAGGAGTTCGACCTCAAGAAGCGGGTCTGGACGATCCCGGCCCACAAGATGAAGATGCGACGCCCTCATGCCGTTCCACTGTCGCTTCAGGTGCTGGGCATCTTGAACGAGATTGAGCACGACGCCGATTACAGCCCCTTCCTTTTCCCTTCGCTGCGCTCCGTCGAGCGCCCCATGTCGGACAACACGATCAACGCCGCGCTCCGGCGGCTCGGCTACGGCAAGGACGAAATGACCGGCCACGGGTTTCGGGCGCTGGCCGCAACCCTGCTCAACGAAATGGGCTGCTGGAATCCCGATGCGATCGAACGCCAGCTCGCCCATGCCGATGGCAATTCCATTCGCCGCGCCTATGCGCGCGGCCAGTACTGGGACGAGCGCGTTCGCATGATGCAGCACTGGTCGGACCATATCGACCAGCTGCGCGACGGGGCGACGGTTCTGCGACCCAAGTTTGGCCATAGCGGGTCATGAACGACCGACGTGAATGTGGCCTAGCTACATGCACGTTCACGAGTTAACAGTAGAAATGTTAAATCGCTCGCGGAACCGAGAACTCAGTTATGAGAAAGATGCATATTGCGATGCCGGCCTCACTTCTAGCTGTCAGCCTCAGGAAGCCGACAATCCTGTAGAAAACAACTCCTCGTCAGCGCCAGACGATACCCCAACGCCCGTGGCACGACTTAATGCCGATGACCTTGTGCGCGTTTGTAAGGCTGGTCAGGCCTTCACTGTTGGACGCGCGACCGAAGGCATGGCAGCGTCACTCTCGACAGATGGCCTCGTCCGTCTCAGCTATACCCGCGACGACGGCAAACATTTTGACTACGATTGCATGGTCAGAGGCGATGTCATTCGCACGCGGATGATTGATGAAGGAGGCCCGGGAACAGGTCCCGGAGCTTGGTCTGGGCGTGGATCCACGACTACCTTCAGCGCTCTCACTCCAACCTCCGTCCACATCAAGGACGTGTATTTCGATGGTTCGGTGGACGAAGGCACGATCGAATTCTGAACACAGATCGACGCGATTATAGGGACAACTGCGTCCCAGCCCTGACGGCCTGACCGCGCTCTACTTCCGCTGCCGCTCCAGCCGAGCCACCTTGCGGCGTCTCGTCGGCATAGCCGTCACGATCGCATGACGCGTTTCGCCCCGCCTTGGACGGGCCGGGCGGGCTGCTCTTCGCATCCCGCCAATGGTCGCCGCGCGTGAGGCGCGGCGGCGTTGAGCCTTGACGGCTCCGTAGTGGCGGGGGGGGGCGTCGCGGCCCTCTAGCCCCGCCTCGACGGCGCGCAACCCGTTCGCTGCGCTGCCGGGTGCTCCTCTTTGTTTCGCCCCTTCGGGTGCGCCCCGCCTTTAGCCGGCGGAGCTTCTGGTCTGCTCCTGCCGCCCCCCGCCACCCTGGCGCCGGTCAATGGCGGTTGAGGAAAGGAGCAGGAGTTATGGCCGACCGTCAGAGCCTTTATGGCGATGTGACCGCACGTGTGATCGCCGAGCTGGAAGAAGGACGCCTTCCGTGGGTACAGCCTTGGGACAAGGCCCGGTGTGCATGCACGATGCCGCACAACGCGGTGTCAGGACGGGTGTACTCCGGAATTAATGTGCTGATCTTGTGGTGCGAGGCGGTGGAGCGTCAGTTCACGTCGCAGCGCTGGCTTACCTACAAGCAGGCCGAGAAGGCAGGCGGGCATGTCCGGCGGGGCGAGAAAGGCACTGTCATTTGCTATGCCGACCGCTTCACCCCCAAGGACGAGGCCGCAAAAGCTGCAGGCGAGGACCGCGAGGCGCGCACGATTGCCTTCCTGAAGCGCTTCACGGTGTTCAATCTCGATCAGATCGAGGGGCTGCCCGAACAGTATACGGAAGAACCGGTGGTGCCTGATCCCGTGATCACGATAGCCGAAGTGGACAAGCTGGTTACCGCCAGCGGTGCCGACTTCCGGATCGGTGGGAGCGAAGCGTTCTATTCACCCAAGCAAGACTATGTGCAGGTGCCCCCGCAGGCCGCCTTCCATGATCCGGTAAACTGGTTTCGCACGGCGCTGCACGAGCTTGGCCATTGGGCTGGCGGCAAGGGACGGCTGGAGCGCAATCAGAGCGGCAAGTTCGGTTCAGCCTTGTACGCCAAGGAGGAACTGGTCGCGGAAATGACCTCGGCGTTTGCCTGCGCGTCGCTGGGCATCGAGCCCACGGTTCGCCATTCCGATTACATTGGGGCGTGGCTTGAAGTGCTGCGCGCTGACGAGAAGGCGATCTTCCGGGCGGCAAGTGCAGCCAGCAAGGGCGCCGACTACCTCCTTGCTTTCGGGGAGGACGTGGCATGATGCGGCGTTTCTACCAGCTGGAGCAGGCTATCCGCGAAGCGTTCCTGCGCGATGCCTTCCCCGAGTACGAGGATCCGCAGTTGCGGCGGGTGGCGCGGGCCGTTCATTCGCTGCCGCGCTTCCACCGTCAGCTGTTCTGCCTCGTGCGCTACGAGAACTGGTCCTACGACGAGATCGCCGCGCGCTTCGACATCAGCGTGCGCAGGGTGGAGATCGAGATGGGGCGCGCGATTGCCATGATTAGCCTGTCGCTGGATCGGCAAAAGCGCAAGGGCTGGTGAGCAAACGGGCGCGCCCGCTGCGGCGGGCGCGCCTGGTTCTTACTGGATTGGGATGGCTGCTCATGCCTTGGGCGGGAAATCTTCGACCGAGTAGAAGATGGGATTGCGCATCCATTCGGTGACGGCGCTTTCGCGCCACCCGCAGCATCGTTCGGCGAGGCGCACTTGCCTGGGAAAGGTCCCGCTCTGAATCTTGCGGTAGAGGGTCGCGCGGGAAAGGCCCGTACGGTCGAGCACATCGCCGAGGCGAAGAAAGCGGTCAGGGGGCGTCATCATGTTCATGTGGCATGTCCTCCGATTTGGTGAGGTGGACTGGCCGGCCACGAACAAGAATGGGCCAAAACGAGCCCGGATCAAGGGTATGCGGCACTGGCTGAAGCGCAGAACCTGGCGAAGTGAACGATCCGGGACGTCTAAGGACGGTTGGGGACGAACGAAAAAATATTCCGCCAGAATTTCCATTTTGACGTTCTGCTCGCAAGCCGTCTCAACAGGCATCGGGAGCCACCCGATATACCGAATATCTGGCCGAATCACTCAACGTAGGGCAACGATGGATGGACGGCAGGGCTGCATTCGCGCACCGCAAAAGTGATTTCGATCCAGGCCATAAGCCCACCTTTGAATGGCGTGTTGGGGCCGGTTGCCGTCCGACCGGTTCGGAGGAGCCAGTCCGCCAAAGGCGACATTGCCGCTTCGGCCTAGCCTGGTTAGAAGGTCCTGCCAGCGTGACGGAATTGGTAGACGTATCGCAACAGCGATCCCGGAAGCGGGTGCGGGTTCGATCCCCTGCCGCTGGCATCTAGCCTGGGCCGGTAGGCGACAGTCCGCATTTGAGATTGCGGATCACGAAGCGGACGGAAGATTATTTTCCGACAGCGGCTATGGGGCCACTAAGTGTTACCTGCGCGGGCTGAATTTGTGCTTTCCTACTTGAAGCTCTCGTTATATGTCGGTTTGACAAAGCGAGGGGGGACAGCGCTTGGCTGGTTATGACGCGCGTAAATCAATCTACGAGCAAATCGAAGCGTCGCGTGAGAGCCGAGTTCTAGCTTATGTCACAGGCGATCGCCCCGGAGCAGAGACGCAAGTCTCTCCCGAGATTGTAGACTTGTTCGTCGACCATCTCGACGCGATCTGGCCGACCAAGCGGATTTCACTGATCCTATACACGAATGGCGGTGATACAGCGGCCGCATGGCGGCTTATCAATCTGATCCGCACATTCTGTGATGAGTTGGAAGTGATCGTCCCCGTTAAGGCGTTGAGCGCAGGAACGCTCATATGCCTTGGGGCAAATAAGATCGTTATGACAAAGCAGGCCACCCTTGGCCCGATCGACCCCAGCTTGAACAGTCCGCTTGGCCCGATCGTTCCCGGCGGGAATCCGAACCATCGTGCGCCGGTGAGCGTGGAGGCCGTGCAGGGCTACCTTGACGTCGCGATCAACGAACTGAAAATCACCGATGGTGCGGCCCTCGCCGGAATCTGGACTAATCTCTCAGAGAAAATTCACCCGTTGGTGCTTGGCCAGATATTCCGAACCCGTCAGCAAATTAGAACGCTTGCGCGGAGACTGTTGGAATTCCAGAAGACGGAAGCCGATGTGATTGACCGGATAGTGTCGTTCCTGTGCAGCGAATCAGGGAGCCACGATCACACAATCAATCGGCGTGAAGCGCGCGGCCTCGGCTTGGCCGTCGAGAACCCCAGTCAGGAACTTTACGAGATTTTAAAGGCTTTGCAGCAGGACTACGTTGAATCTTTGTCGCTGCGGACGCCGTTCAATCTGGATACACTACTTGCGGGTCAGCAGCAGGCGGACTATGCGACGCCGCGCGCACTGATCGAAAGCAGTGCATTCGGCAGTCACCAGTTTGTCTCGGAAGGCACCGTGTCGCGAATTGAGGTCCCCAATCCGATGGGACCGCCCCAAGTGGGTATCCAAGACATGAGGCGTTTCGAGGGATGGCGCAAGGAGGCATGACCATGACGCATCAGGCGAGCAGCTTTAACACTACGGACGTAAGCTATATTCGTCATTGCACTGCGGCTGCTGACAACCCGTTCTATCCCACGACGGCTGCGCCGGACTCCCTTGCGTCGTTAATGCGTGGCCATATCGTCGTGCGCGCTGCTGACACACCGATCTCCATTCCCTTCGCGGTTGAAGAAGTTACCGGATATTATCGTCGCGCGGGGTGATTCTGCTCACTCGCCTGCCGCATCCCCACATAGGACTGAAACGGCACAAGCTGCTACACCGTTCCACCTGACTGTCCGTAAAGGCGTTGCCCGTGGCCGCACGCATCGGAGTGGCCGCCACCTTGGACACGTCGGAAATGAGGCCAGCATAGGATCGACGCCGATCCGGCGTACGCCCTTGCCGTTCTGCGGCGGGTCAGGGTGGGCCTAGCCATGGCGTCGGCTTAATAGCTATCTCGAACCAATGTCCGGTTCGGAGCCAGTGCAAACGGCGATAGAATGGCTTAAAGGGGCGCGTAGCTGCCAAGGGCAAACGCAGGCGTTGCAGTTACCGTTCGCGCTGGTAAGCTGCCAGCGTGCCACACGAATTCATGATCGCCGTCACCGCAATTTTGTTATCGGTGTTCGTGGGCTGCTTCCGCCCAGGCCCACTTAGGATGGTCTTGATCTTCGTCCTATGGCTGGCACCGCTTTGGTTCGCGCTGTGGTTCACCGCTAACTACTCTGCCGACATTTCTTCGGAATTCGGGGCATGGTGGGCTTACCTGGCATTCACTCCATTGATCCTTGCGATCTGGGCTGTCGTGACCCTATTCCCTTTCATGCTCGCCAAACGGCTGCTGGAAATCCAGCGTCAGAATTGATGGTAAACCCGCTGACTGCTCGGCTCGGTCAGTAGCGCAAAGCGGATGGTCGGCATCCTGGGCCGCGATTGCGACCACCAAAGGTCATGAAAGGGCGCGAAACAGAACGGTTCCGCGCCTTGTTCTCCCAGGATCAAGAAGGCCTACCCCGCGATCGCGCATGCCCCGTCACATGACACACATGATCGACGAGCCGGCAGACCAACGCACGAACCGTGTCCGGCGTAAACCCGCCATCGTCCGGCAACTGCCCGCCAGCCACATTCTGCTGGTTCCATTTCCAGTACGGCGAGAGCACCTGCATCAACCGCTCCGTCTCGGGGCAATCATAGCCGAACGCCGTGACGTTCGCGTAAGCCAGCGAACGGTCGACATGCAGGCCGACATGCCGCGCGCACCAGCTGTCCGGAAAACCCACATCGAGCAGATGCGAGGACAGCGCCAGCTGCGTTACGATCCCGGCGGTGTAGAGAAAATACGGCCAGTCGCTCCGGCCATTGGGTTCGAGCCCGTGCATGAATTCCAGCGCCCGTTCGTAACGCGCCCGGCTGAGACTGCGCCCTTCCTGGGTTCGCAGCAATCGAACGGGCTGGGCTCCGTAAATCTTCCAGAGCGCAGCGAGTGCGGAATTGTCGTTTGGCAAGGAACGCAGCGCTGCGGAAACAGCGGCGATCTCATCGGGTGAAGCAACAGAAACAAAGCTGTCCATCGGCACCTCCGGGTCCGCATCTGAGCGGTGGAGCGGAAGAGGCGAGACATCATGCGGACCAGTCCCGAACTCCCGCACACTGGGCGCGGGAGCCGCCGGAGCTGGTAACATGCAGATCACATGCGCCGCCGCCTTTCACCCGAAGGTTTGGACATACGCGACGGCACCCCGGAAAACTGTGTCTTCCGAGCTTGATCGATCTGCGGGATTACCAGTCCCGGCGCTGCCCTTTGCGCAGCGCCCTTGCACGTTACCAGACGCGAATCTCTACGCCAAGGCCGGTTCAGGAACGGGCCGTTTGGTGCGCGTCTGTTTGCGGCATGATGGCGTCTTGGGTGAAAACGCGCTTGCCCCTGCGCCGCCACAGCGTCAGCGCCTGCTCGCGATCCTCGCTTCGCAGCCTCGCTGCCGCTTCGACAAGCAGGCCAAGGATCACTGCGCGGTCGTCGTCGGTCAGCTCGACAAGCCCGGCTTTCACGACCAGCCCGCCCAGTTCGATAAGCTGGCGGGTGCGTTCGCGCCGCTTCACCTGCCATTCGCGTTTGTCATGCCGCGCCTGGCCCATCGAACAGCGGTTGCGCGCTGCCCGATTCCGGCGCAGCGCGGCGCGGCTCGCGTTCAGTTCGCTGGCGAGCCTTTGCCTTCCCTTCGCCCGAAAAGAATGCCGCGCCCCGTTTGCGCCACGCCTCCTTCTTTGTTGCATCGGTCGCGCTGGCGGCATCGAGCAGGACGCCCGCGAGTTCTTCTGCTGAGAGAGCATCGGCGCCGGTCGCGGTGACCAGCTCACCAAGCTGCGTCACCTTGCGGCTTTTGAGTTGCTTCGCCTTGTCGGTCAGCGCCTTCAGCTCGGCATCGTAGTCTTTGGGTTTGCGCATGGTCCGTCCTTTCGTTGAGGAAGTCGGACCATTGCGCTATCGGGAGTCTCAGCCCCCCTCAATAGCGTGAAATCATATGGGATTTCGTGTTCCCGAGTGCGATGAAATCGTTCGAGGGCGCGCTTATACGTCGTGCCGACGTGCGCTTTCAGGGGTAATTGGTAGGTCGTCATGGCGATCTACCACTTCTCAGCCAAAGTCATTTCCCGCGCCGCCGGATCGTCCGCCGTGGCCGCCGCCGCCTACCGCTCGGCCTCGCGGCTGCACGACCAGCGGTTAGAGCGCAGCCACGACTTCACCAACAAGGCCGGCGTCGTCCATTCCGAAGTCCTGCTTCCCGAGCACGCACCCGACGAATGGCATGACCGCGAACGGCTGTGGAACGACGTCGAGGCGGCCGAGAAGCGCAAGGACGCGCAGCTCTCGCGTGAAGTCGAGTTCGCCATCCCGCGCGAGATGAAACAGGCCGATGGCATCGAACTGGCGCGCGACTTCGTGAAGCGCGAGTTCGTCGATCGTGGCATGGTTGCCGATCTCAATGTGCACTGGGATATGGGAGCCGATGGGCTCGCCAAACCGCACGCGCATGTGATGCTGGGCTTGCGCGAAGTGGCCGAAGAAGGTTTTGGCGCGAAGGTGCGCGACTGGAACCGCACCGAGTTGCTCACCCACTGGCGCGAGGCCTGGGCCGGGCACGTCAACACCCGGCTGGCCGAGCTCGATATCGACGCGCGGGTCGATCATCGTTCGTTGGAAGCGCAGGGCATCGAGCTGGAGCCGCAGAACAAGATCGGCCCGGCCGCTTCGCGCATGGTCGACCAAGGCCTGGAAAGCGAACGGCTCGACGAGCACCACGCCATTGCACGGGCCAATGGCGAGAAGCTGCTCGCGGCCCCGCACATCGCGCTCGACGCGATCACCCACCAGCAGTCGACGTTCACCAACCGTGACCTTGCCATGTTCGTCCACCGCCACAGCGAGGGAAAGGAGCAGTTCGATCAGGTCATGGCGGTGGTAAAAGCCTCGCCTGAGCTGGTGAAACTGGGCAAGGACGGGCGCGGCGAGGATCGCTTTACCTCGCGCGCCATGCTGGAGACCGAGCAGCGGCTTGAACGGCGAACCGTCCGGCTCGATGCCGAGCGTCATCACAGCGTGTCCGATCGGCATCGCGACCGCGCTCTCACGCGTGCCGAGGCGCGCGGCATGGTGCTCTCCCCCGAGCAGCGCGGGGCCTTCGAGCATGTCACCGATGCGCGCGGGATCAGCAGTGTCATCGGCTATGCCGGGACCGGCAAGAGCGCGATGCTCGGGGTTGCGCGCGAGGCGTGGCACTCGGCGGGCTACTCGGTGCACGGAGCGGCGCTCTCCGGCATCGCCGCTGAGAACCTCGAACAGGGTTCGGGCATCGCCAGCCGCACACTCGCCAGTCTCGAACACCAGTGGGGCCAGGAACGCGAGTTGCTGACCAGCAAGTCCGTTCTTGTCATTGACGAGGCGGGCATGATCGGCACGCGCCAGATGGAGCGCGTGATGCGCGAGGCCGAGAAGCGCGGCGCCAAGGTCGTGCTCGTCGGCGATCCCGAGCAGCTCCAGGCGATCGAGGCCGGCGCTTCATTCCGCAGTATCGCCGAGCGGCATGGCGGGGTCGAAATTACCGCCATTCGCCGGCAGTCCGAAGAATGGCAGCGCGAGGCCACGCGCCAGCTTGCCACCGGGCGAACCGGCGAAGCGCTCTCCGCCTATGAAGAAGCGGGCCATGTCTATGCCGCCAAGACGCGCGAGGACGCGCGCACCAATCTGATCGAGCGCTGGGACAGGGATCGGCAAACGCATCCCGACGCCAGCCGGATCATCCTGACCCATACCAACGACGAGGTGCGCGAACTCAACGAGGCCGCGCGCAATCGCCTGCGCGGCGCGCAGATGCTCGGGCAGGACGTGGGGCTGACCGTTGAGCGCGGTGAACGGGCATTTGCCTCGGGCGACCGCCTGATGTTTCTCAAGAACGAGCGCAGCCTTGGCGTGAAGAACGGGACGCTGGGCACGGTCGAACACGTCAGTAACACGAGCATGCGCGTGCGCACCGATGACGGGCGTTCGGTTGCCTTCGACATCAAGGACTATGCCCACGTCGATCACGGCTACGCGGCAACGATCCACAAGTCGCAGGGCATGACTGTGGACCGGGTCCATGTGCTGGCAACGCCGGGGCTCGATCGGCATGCCTCCTATGTCGCGCTGTCACGCCACCGGACCCAGGTCGACCTGCATTATGGAAAGGACGACTTTGTCGAGCGCAGCCGGCTTGTCCGCGCGCTCAGCCGTGAGCGCGGCAAGGACATGGTCTCCGACTACACCCGCACGCCCGAGCGCGTGCCGAAGCCGGAACCAGCGCCTACGCCGAAGAGCGAACCCGAGGTTCGGCGCAATCCCTTCGCCGGGATGCGGTTCAAGGTGCAGCCGGAGCCAGCCATTCAACACGCCCAGCCGCTCGACGCCGCCGTCGCGCGCTACGGGCGGGCACTGCGCGACATCGACCGGATGCAGCGCCAGCGGCTCAATCCGATTATCAGCCAGGTGCACGCCCTCGATCGCGCAGCCAAAGGCCTCGATGTCCAGCGGCCGCACGCGGCGGAAGACATGTACGCCGCCATGAGCAAGGACCCGTCGCTAATCGACGAGGCCGCGCAGGGCAAAAGTGCGCGAGCCATCCAGGCGATGCGCCTCGAAAGTGAGATCCGCATTGCGGCTGATGAGCGGGCGGATCGCTTCATCGAAGAATGGCAGACCCGCACCCGCCAGTTTCTGCGCATGCAGAAGATGGGCGACCCCCTCGGTGCCGAACGCGCGGCCGAGCGAATCGATTACCTCTCGAAGAGCTTCCATCGCGACCCGGAACTGGAATCCCGGCTTCGCGGGAGGTCTCACGAACTCGGTTTCAAGCCCCGCGAAGGCAGTACCCTGTCTCGGGACATGCAAGATTGGATCAGCCGCTCGCGCTCACGCGGGCTTGAGCGGTAGCCTTCGCGCATGACTGAAACCACCCCACCTGAAGAGCTCGATGCTGCCGAGGCATTTGAAGCAATGAACCGCCGTCTCGCCGGAATGTCAGCGGCCATTGATGGCTTTGCCGCGCGCTTCGATCACCTTCAGGAGCGCGACTACAGCGCGGACCTTGCCGGAATCGATAAGCGGATCAATCAACTCGGAAAGGAAGTCCAATCCCTGAAAGGTCAGCCCGCAATGACCTTGACGCCCGAACGTGTAAACAGCCAGATCAAAGCGGCTGCACAAGAAGCGCGACAGGCGGAGCAAGTCGCCTGGACCCGGGCCCGCAATGAGCTGAACATCGAGGCAAACTCGATCCGTGAAGTCGTTTATTCAGCCCGGGAGGCATACAAACAGGACAAGTTGCTTCTCTACGTTTTGGGTGGTGGCTTCGTGATGGGCGCACTACTGATGTTCTCTGCCCCAACTGTCGTCCTGGATATCGTACCGGAGAGTTGGCACTGGCGCGAAAAATCCGCTGTGGCGGCCATGAAGCGCGATGGCTGGACTGCTGGCGAGCGCCTTATGCAAGTCTACGATGAGAAGCGCTGGGAGGAAGTGGCTCACTTCCTGCGATTACCGGACGAGGAGCGTGCCAAGTTCGCCGACTGCGCGACAAAGGCGGAGGAGGCGGAGAGCAAGGCCACCTGCCCTATCCACATGAGTTCGACGGACGGCAGATAAGGGCGGGCCGTGGGAAATTCGTAACTGTCGGGTTCGGAAAGCCTTACCAGAGTAAGCCGAACTTCGCTCCGTGGCCGCACTGCGTCGGCCAACGGCTCGCCCTAGGATCGTGGCCGCTGGCCATGAAGTGCGGCAGCAGAGTTTATTGGACCCGAGTGTCCGTGGAAACGGCAGCTTGTACACACAGACAGCTAGGTCGCGTTGACAAAATGCTTCAACCATAGCCTTGCGGCGGCGAGGTTAAGGAAGCTGAGGTAGGAGAGCGCGGTTTTCTCGAAGCGCGTCGCAATGCGGCGTTGGTGCTTGAGGAAGCCGAACATGCGCTCGACGCGATTGCGATCTCGATAGCGTTGATAGTTCGGATGCTCTGGTACCTTGCGGTTCGAACGCGGCGGGATGACCGGCAAAATGTTGCTCAGGAGCAGGTTCTCGCGGAAGCGGTCGCCATCATAGCCTTTGTCAGCAAGCAAGGCGGCGGGCTTTGGCACCGGCATGGCCATGAGGCTATCGACACCGCCGTAATCGGACGCCTCGCCGCCCGTCAGGTGGAAGCCGAGAGGGAGGCCTTGATTGTCGCAGCGGGCGTGGACCTTGCACGTAAAGCCGCCGCGTGATCGACCAAAAGCCTGCGCACAAGCCCCCCTTTTCCGCCCACGGCCGAGACATGACCGCGAACCGTGGTGCTGTCGATCATGTGCTGCCAGTCGTCGGTCAGGCCCAGATCGACCAGGGTCTGCAGCATGGCATCCCAGACGCCTTGTTCGGCCCAGCGCCGGAACCGGACGTAGACCGAGTTCCACTTCCCGTAGCGCTCATGCATATCGCGCCAGGGGCAGCCAACTCGCAGGACGTGCAGCATTCCATTGAGATAGAGCCGGTTATCTCCGGCCGGGCGCGCATGCCTGCCTCGCTCGGGCGGAAGCAGCGGCCCGATCAATTCCCATTCTGCGTCGCTCAGGTCGCCGCGATCCATGCTTGCCCTTCCAAAAGGCAGGCTTGAATCAGAACTTCACCGAGTTGGGAATCCCTTTTGTCAACACGACCTAGCACTACTTTGGCAGAAGTTTGATTTTCGGGATTCCCATGGCACTGAATGCGTGATTCATGGGGAGCCAGCTTTGATGGAGGCTGGCGATGGAAGAGGCGTGGCAGGCGGATCTTGAACGGTGGCTTGCGCCATATCTGAAAGCCTTGGGGAACAAGACTCGACGTAGAATGTGCCCGGCCTATATCGCCGGTCTGATCGGGCCCGGCGATCGCAAGAGCATCCAACCCATGGCAGCCCGTTCGGATGCGATACCCTACGACCGGCTTCATCATTTCATCGGGGCTGGCTTATGGGACAGCGCCCCACTGGAAGCGACCTTGTGGAACCAGGCGGATGAATTGGTTGGCGGTGAGGGAGCCTGGTTGATCATCGACGACACCGCCCTGCCCAAGAAGGGCAAGGCTTCGGTTGGCGTCGCGCCCCAATACGCTACGGCGCTGGGCAAGAATGCCAACTGCCAGACGATGGTATCGGTGACATTGGCTTCGGGCGAAGTTCCCCTCATGTTAAGCTTGCGGCTGTTCCTGCCGGAAAGCTGGACGAGCGATGCTGCGCGCATGGACAAGGTTGGCGTGCCTGCGCCCTTGCAGGAATACCGCACCAAGCCAGAGATCGCGATTGAGGAGATTGATCGTGTCATCGCGGCCGGGGTGCGCTTTGGCTGCGTGCTGGCCGATGCGGGTTACGGGCTGTCGGCTCCGTTCCGGCAGGCACTGAGTGCACGTAGCCTTTGCTGGGCGGTTGGCATCCCCCGGCATCAGAAGGTCTATCCGGCCGATGTGCAACTGATCTTCCCAGTCGCAGGACGCGGTCGCCCACGGGTGCGACATGTGCCCGACGTCAAATCCATGGCCGCGCACGCAATGCTCGAAAGCGCGAAGTGGCGACAGGTCAGTTGGCGCAAAGGAACAAAGGGACGGCTGACGGCCCGCTTTGCCGCCATGCGCGTGCGCATTGCCGATGGTGCGCCTCAACGGATCGGCTCTGCCGGGGCCCAGCACATGCCGGGCGAGGAAGCCTGGCTGGTTGGTGAGCATCGCTCGAATGGCGAGCGCAAATACTATCTCTCCAATCTGCCCGGCGACACCCCGATCAAGGTTCTCGCCGGTGCGATCAAGGCGCGCTGGGTTTGCGAACAAGCGCATCAGCAACTCAAGGAGGAACTCGGCCTCGATCACTTCGAAGGACGATCCTGGACCGGGCTTCACCGCCACGCCTTGATGTCGATGATGGCCTACGCCTTCCTGCAATCCCAAAGGCTCGCTCAGGCGGGGCGGAAAAAAAAGAATCCTCGGTCCGCCTCCCCAACCCACCTTGCCAGCAGTGCGCCAGGTCATCCTTGACCGCCTGTCTCGCTCACCGCCGGGGCATTGCCCTCACTGCGGATGTTGCCTCATCAGACGTCCCAGTAAACTTCTGCCAAAGTAGTGCTAGATGATCTTATAAATATATAGACGATGCAGAATGCCTGCCATATGCAGGTCTCGATCGTCCTATGGGCGGTCTGTGTACCCTTGGTATCAGGCAGCCCCCCTGATGAATTGCCTGATATTAAATGTCTCTCTTGAAGGGGAAGCCTGTCGACCTATCAGGAAAGACCAGGCCTGGAGGCGGAACACGCCTCCGGGCCTGCCAATCTCCTACGTTTTTGAGAGGGTCTTTGGCGGATGCAGAATAGCTCACAAACAGGCCTTCCTTCACACGCTGCGATCAATCAGGCCTTGAGCGGCCTGGGCCCCTTCCCTTGGCCAAAGGATGAAGATGAGCTGATCAAGTTGTTGCTGCGCGTTCTGAATGAATTACCGCCCTGCAAGTAGCAGGATGCTGCCAGCGTGCCTGCCTCTCCAGAGATCACAAAGCGGCTCCTGTTGGGACTATGGCGACAGTCGCCTTTGGAGCGGCTAGCCAAGGTAAGCCGACCTTTGCTCCAGGGCTGCACCACGTCGGCTCAACGGCTTGCGCTGGGACCTTGCGCTCGGTCCGCTTCGGAGCGTGAAAACAGGAAGCCGGACATTCGGAACGCATCTACGTGATGGCCACATCCGCTCAAAAACTGTAGTTAAGGCCCAAATTCTGGTCCCTGTTAGCTGCCAATCGTTCATGTTGCCCAGACATCGACCATTGTCGGCTTTCAGGCCGCGCTTCAAGCGTGACGAGATCCTGGGTTGGCTGGGGGGCGACCTGTTCATCGCGCACCTCGTCACCGAAGCCATTTCTTTGTGGGATCCTCGCGACTTGCTTGGCGAATGGCGAGATGCCTATCGTCCACCCTATTTGTGACGAATGGCTGGTCTGTAATGGAAAATTTATGCCGCAGCCGATTGCCCCTTCCTCCGCGGTTGAAAAATCAGTGAATGCCAGGCCATCGCTGATTTTTGTCGACCCGGTCTGTGCTAGTTCGATTTCCCATGAATAGCCGCATTGTAGCTTCGACAAACTGGTTGGCTGGCCGCCTGATCCGATTGGCGACCGCTCTGGAAAACCTGGGGCGTCTCGCACCCACGCAATCCAAGTTCGTCAATCTCGCGCCGACCGACCAGGCCGACAAGGATGGAGTTTATGCCGAAGCCCTCCGTTTCGCGACGACCGACCCGAACATAAGCAATATAGCGCTGACGGGGCCCTATGGGTCAGGAAAAAGCAGCATTATCCGGTCCTTCCTGAAGCACTATCAAAGGCCGACCCTTCATATTTCGCTGGCCGCGTTCGTTCATGATGCCGGCTCAGAAGCCGAAAGGCTAAGCCGACAGGAGATTGAAAGAAGTATTCTCCAGCAAATGCTTTACGGCGCCGATGCCAACAAGCTCCCCCTGTCCCGCTTCAAGAGAATTCAGTCTCCTGGCGTTCTTTCGGTTCTGAAGTCGCTGTACATTGTACTCGGCTTGGTTGCGCTTTGGTACGTTTTCTCGGTGCGGGATGCCGTCGTTAGCGGCGCCTTCTTTACCCCTCTCGCTTTCAGCAGCTGGCCTAAGTTCGCCATCATTGCATTTGCCGCACTATTTTTGTGGGTCACGCTGCATCATTTCTATGTCGCCAGCTTTGGGCTGTCGCTAAAGAGCATTTCTCTAAGAGACATAGAAATCAGGCCAGCGTCTGACAGTCAGGAATCGATCCTCAATCGCCACTTGGATGAGATTATCTACTTCTTCCAGTCGACGAAATATGATCTAGTCATAATTGAAGACCTCGATCGTTTCCAGGACCCCGAAATCTTCGTAACCTTGCGTGAAATCAATAGCTTGGTTAACGAGAACGCCGGCGTCAATCGAACCATCAGATTTCTTTACGCGCTGCGCGACGACGTATTTGATAACACTGACAGGACCAAGTTCTTTGAATTCATCATCCCGGTCATTCCGATCATCAACGCCTCGAACTCGATCGATATGGTGCTCGAGCAGGGCAAGAGGCTCGCGCTCGACGGGCGCCTTGACCGGCAGTTCCTGAGGGAAGTCTCGCGATATTTGAATGACCTGAGGCTTATCCAGAACATCTTCAACGAATATGCCATCTACGTCGCCAATCTGGAAACCGATGACGAGAATATTCTCGACGCCAACAAACTGCTGGCGATTCTGATCTACAAGAACGTGTACCCCCGGGATTTCGAAGAACTGCATCGCGGCGAAGGCAATCTTGCCGAGATTCTGGGCCGCCACGACGAACTGGTGGCGCATGGGGAGGCACTATGCAAGGCCGAGATCGCAGAGCTCGAACAGCAGATTGACATAGCAGAGCGGCAGACGCCTTCGGACCTGAAGGAACTGCGCCTGATCTACGCCATGGCGCTTATTCAGAAACTGCCTGGAGGCACCGTTGGCGTCAGCCTTGATGGGCAGTCATGGATCATGGTCACCGACCTGGTGGGGTCCGACGCGTTTGATCGAGTGATCGCCGCGTCGCATATTACCTATCGGACTGCGCATAATCACCGACAACGGTTCGATATCTCCAGCTTGCAGAGGGACGTCGAAAGCCAGAAAACTTACCTGGAGCGCAAGGCGCAAATTGAGACCAAGTCAGAGGCAAGCAAGAACGCCAGTGCACGGCGTATCCGCGACCTCAGGGCCAAGATTGCGGCACTTCGGACCAGCAAATTCAATGAGCTGGTGCGTTCGAGCGCCGAGCGAGTGTCCGACCTCTTCGATGGCTTCAATGAGAATGGAGAACTAGCGCGCTTTCTGATCCTCGAAGGACATCTCGACGATAGCTATTATCAATATACCTCGCTTTTCCATTCCGGCCGGCTGTCGCCCAACGACAACAAGTTCCTGATCCAGATACGGGCCTTTGTTACACCGGACCCGGGCTTTCAAATCGACAACCCCAAAGAGGTCATCGCCGCGATGCGCGATGAGGATTTCGGACAAAGCTATGTCCTCAACGTCAAGCTTGTCGACTGCCTCCTGAGCGAGACCGCCTTGTACCGCGATCAGACGGCCAAGCTTTTCGAGTTCATCGCTTCCCGTTTCGATAGCAGCGAAGATTTCCTCGAGGCCTACTATTCCACCGGATGTGCCGTCGCATGCTTGCTCGCCGGTCTGGCAGACCACTGGAAACAGTTTGTGCCGAGGGCAATTTCCAGCAAGCGCAATCTTTCCCATGTCACGCATATAGTAGCTAATCTGCCTGAAAGTGCGCTTGAGACGTTGGCACGCGAGCGTGACGAACTGCCTGAATTCGTCGCAGCCAAGCTTGCCGAAATCCTGACGCTTGCTCCCGATTTGGCGCCTGAACGTCTCGAACGAATTGGCTTCGAGATCCAAGATCTTTCCGCCATCGGGGGGCACACTGGCGTCGTGCGCTACATGGTGGAGAAGGGTCTTTTCGACATTTCGATTGCCAATCTGGAACACGTTTACAGCAAGGTTCTGGGCGAAGCCGATCTCGTTGGGTTTCGCACGCGTAATTTCACCACGCTGCGTTCGATCACCGATCCTGCAGTTATGGCAAGAGTCGAGCGTGACTTCGACCGCTACCTCGGCAAGATCTTGCTGAAGCTTGAGGGCAACTCGCAAGAAGATCCCGCAGCCATTATCGACCTGCTTGGTCGCGAGGAGATTAACGAAACCAATCTTCGCGAATTTCTCGGACGCCAAGGGGCGCTCCTGGCGTCGCTGGACGGAATACCGGAAAGCCGGCACGCCATGGTCGTTGAGTTCGGACGGATCGCAGCGACATGGGAGAATTGCATCGCGTTCATGTGCAGCGGTGGCTTCGCCGCAGAAATCCTGGTGGATTACCTCGACCGGGACGATGTGCGCACGGCGCTAACGAGTCGCTCTCTGGCAAACGAGCCTCAAACGCTGCCGCTGCGCCGGTTCCTTGTGAATGCCGATGCGCTGAGCGATCGTAGTTACCGTGACTATGTCCGGGCCTTGCCCAAAGCATTCCGGGAATTTCCCAAGGACCTCGATTCGGCGAAGCTCGGTATCCTCATCGAGGAGCACAAAATCACATTCTCAGCGGAGAACCTCGGCACGCTCGATGCTGAAACGGATTTGCTGGTGCTTTTCGTTTCGGAAAATATCCAGGCCTATCTCGCGAAACCTGAAGCTTTTCCTGTCGACGATGACCTCCGCGAGGAGCTTCTAAACGGCACGATAAACGACGGCAACAAGCGTGCGATCATTGATCTCATGGATTTGACCACGCTAGCAGAACGGCCCGAACGAGCTGCGCTCATTGGCCCGATTCTTGACCGCACCAATGTAGGAATATCTGGCCTTGATGCGACAAAGTCACGATCGCTGATCCTGCATTCAAAGCCAGTCGAGACGCAGATTTCCCTGTTCAACAAGCTTCATTTGAACCTGACCGTCGATGAAGCGTGCCAAATTCTTGTAGCGCTGCCCAAACCCTATTCAGAGATCTCAATCGGATATCATATTCCGCGATTGGTGAAATCGGATCGGAATCGAGAGTTGGTCCAATGGCTCGACTCGCGCGGTATTATCTCGTCGTGGAGCGAGGGCGGGGGCTGGTTTGTAGATGACGAGATACGCGTGAACCTCAAGCGGCGATGACTGGAATGCTTCGGGCCGCCGAGCCGTCGGCCTGTCGCGCGCTGCGCTGCCCGCTCGATCTTCGTCAAAACTTCACATCCACGAAAACACTGGTCTGTCCTTAGCATTGCCCACCCCTATGGTTTTTGTGGGCATTGAGGCGGCCGTCCTAACGATCGCGACGAAATATTTTCTGACAATAGGAACACCGGACTGTGCGACCTGCATGTACGGCAGCTTACCGGATTTCGGTCCTTGTTTCCGGACAGTCTTCAAGGTCCAACGAAGCCGATATTGCGGTGCGGCCAGGCAAGGATCTGGTTCTGTCCGCTGTCTGGATTCTGGAAACGTCCCGTGAGCGACAAAGAAGGGTCGCCCCCGGAAACGGTCACTAAGCGCCCATGCCGGTCATTCCGTTGGCGAGATGGCGATCCCATAACCGGCCGTTCGATCACGGCCAGAGTTATCAGACGGTGCCACGAACTCGTGCTGAGGCAGTGACATCAATCCTGCCACCACGGTGGCAGCATCACGCTGCTACCGATCGTCCTCAACGCCATATAGGGGACCAACTGCGTGATCGACGCCTTCTCTCAGATCAATTTTCTGGCCGTACTGACCGCGACCGTCGCTAACTTTCTTCTCGGTGGCATCTGGTTCGCGGCGCTGTTTGCCAAGCCGTATGCCCGTGCGCTCGGAATTGAAGACCGGCCACCTCTAAGGCCGGCGCCGATATTCCTGATCGGCCCACTCCTGTGTGGTGCGGTCACGATCGTGACGACCGCTTTTCTGCTGCAGGCTCTGCGCATTGATGATTACGGTAACGCGCTCGGTCTCGGCGCGATTATTGGCGTTGGTTATCTCGGTGCAATGACAGTCAACATCGCGATCAATCCGCTGTTTCCGCGCCCTTTCTACTATGCCATGATCAATGTGCCGTTGTTCGTCATCGGCAGCCTTGTCTCATGTGTGATCCTGGTCGCCATGTCCTGAACTTGCAGCGGGCACCTGTCCTTGCGAAGATATTGAAACATGCGCCGCGCAGATCGTCTCTTTGAAATCATCCAGGTGCTGCGGCAGGCGAGCAGGCCGCTGTCCGGCGATGCCATTGCCGCTGCATTGGAGACAAGCCGGCGTACCATCTATCGCGACATTGCTACGCTTATTGCCCAACGAGTGCCGATCCGTGGAGAGCCGGGCGTAGGCTACGTCCTGGAGAAGGGCTTCGATCTGCCGCCGCTGATGTTGACCTCGAATGAAGTCGAGGCGGTAACGCTCGGGGCGCAATGGGTGATCGCGCATGCGGACACGGATCTCGCGCGCGGCGCCATGGCGGTTCTGGCTAAACTGGCAGCGATCGTGCCCGACGATTTACGACCATTGTTTGACGATCCTGCAGTGGGAACGCCGCCTCCGCGTGAACAGCTTACGGACGCGACGGTCGATGTCGCCCGCCTCCGTGAATGGAGTCGGCGGGGGCAAAAAATCAGGATCGACTATCGCGATGAAAATGGTGCCGTGAGCGAGCGGATCGCATGGCCCTTCATGGTCGGCTACGTCGTCACGATCCGGTCCGTGATGGCATGGTGCGAGATGCGGCAGGACTTCCGCATCTTCCGAACAGATCGAATCATGGCGATAGATTTTCTTGATGAGAAATATCCCGAACATGCGGTCGTGCTGCGGCGACGTTGGCTGACAGCCATGGCCGATGCGCAGCGCGCCAGCGAGGAGAATTGAACGATGGCGGATCACGAGCAACGCCTTGGTCTGCCGATCCTAGCATTTGCGGACCGTTTCGCGTTCGAGCGATGGCTTGCCGCCGAGCCGAGACGATCACCCAGTATCTGGGTCAAGCTGCGGAAGAAGGGTGCCCCGGTTACGGGCCTCTCCAAGGCTGATGCGATCGATGCTGCGCTATGTCACGGTTGGATCGACGGACAGCAGCACCCTTATGACGAGAGCTACTGGCTCACTCGCTTCACAACACGGCGGCCAGCCAGTCGCTGGTCCCAGGTCAACCGTCAACGCGCTGGAGAGTTGATCGCGGCCGAACGGATGCGGCCCGCTGGGCTGGCCGAGATCCAGGCGGCACAGGCTGACGGACGATGGGATGCGGCCTATGCGCCTGCCAGCACGGCAGAGCCATGCGCCGAATTCCAGGCGGCGCTCGACGCCTCACCCGAAGCAGCAGCTGCGTTTCATGCTCTCAGGCGCAGCGACCGCTATGCCATCCTGCATCGCATCAACAATCTCAAGACCGCAAAAGGCCGAGCCAAAGCTATTTCCGACACGGTCGCCAGACTACGCTGACGAAGGCGCACTGCCGGTAGGCGCCCAAGTTGGCCATTCGACCGCTGCAACATCGCGCTTGAAAGCGGACATTGGCAGTGGCCCACCCCAAGCTCCTGACAAGGAAGAGACTGGGATGAAGCAATATTCATCTTCGCGCGCGCCAAAGAGACTTGTGCAACGCTCTTGCATTGCGACAGAGGATGTCAACCCGCCAGTGACATCTAATGATTGTGGTGATGCACCTTGCTCCGAGCGTGGAGAAGGGACGCCTTCAAAATGCGCTCCGGGTCGTCGATGATGAGCCGAGCCGTGGTCTCATTACCAACGCTGCCAGGGGCGGGGGGCGCGGGTTGCACGCGGCCTTCGAGCACGGTTCCCCAGACGTTGATGTCCGAGAGGGTCATCGGGTCCACCGTAAGCGGATTTTCTTCGAGGATCGTGAAGTTTGCCAGCTTGCCGCGTTCGATGGACCCGATCTCGTCCTCCATCTGAATGGAATGGGCCGCGCCAAGCGTAATGCCCTTCAAGGCTTCCTCTGCGGTGATCCGCTGCTCCGGGCCAATGACCGAACCGCTCGTGGAAATCCGGTTCACCGCAGCCCACATGTATTTCAGGGGCTCGGCCGGTGCCATAGGCATGTCGGAGTGCATCGAGAACGGAATGCGGGCCCGGATCACATCGCCAAGAGGCACCATGCGCTCGGTACGCTTAACGCCGACGTTGCCTTGGGCATATCGGTCCGCAAGTGTTGGCGTGTAGAAGGCATTGGCGCTCACAATGGCGCCTAGATCCTTGATCCGCGCGATCTGGTCGGGCTGGGCGTAGCCGAAATGCACGACGACGGTGCGATGGTCAAAGCGTGGATTGCGCTGCATGGCCGCCTCCAGCGTATCGAGCAGGATATCGAGCCCGCCATCGCCAAGGTTGTGAACATGGATCTGGAAGCCCGCGTCCCAGTAGAGATCGAAAACCTGCCTGAAGAAATCCGGGGTCATGATCCATTCACCATCATGCCCGTCGCGATAGCCCTCGCGCAGGACCATCAACTCGCTGTAGATCGCGCCGTCCAGCAGGAGCTTGATCTGGTTTGGCAGGAACTGCGTCCGGCCATCGCTCCAGTCCAGCATGGCTTCGGTCTCGGCCAGAACCTTCTGCGGCCCTCCATTTTCCAGATACATCACGCCGAGGGTGCGGCCATCGGGAATGAAGAAAAAGTTGAAGGGAGTATCGTCGCCCCCGAATGCCTTTGCGACCAGTGCCTGGGCCTTGGGGTCGACGGGGCCGGCCGGTTCGGCCAGCGTCGTGATGCCACTACGGTGATAGGAATCCTCGGTAAATTCCAAGGCTGCCATGAGCCTGTCGATGGTTACCAGGGCCGGTGCGAATTTCTCGAAGAAGATATGCTCGAAAAAGGCCGCCTCGACAAAGTGCCCATTCTTGAGATCGGCCTGAGACCGGGCCAGCTCGTTCGGCCAGCTCGCAATGTACGCCTCGGTGATCTCCATCTGCTTGATAGCCGCTGAATTGAAATACATCTCATGGGTGGAGCGCTGCCAGATCGCCACAGGGAGGTCGGGCGCGAGTTCGTCCAGGAGCGCGCGGCTCATGTCGCCGTGCCATGCGGAATGATAGCCCCAAACCAACATCGGCCGTCCGCTGTCCGCGTCAAATTCGCCGATTGCCTCTATCAGTCGCGCACGGAACTCTTCCTCACTGTTGGCCATCGGGGCCAACCCCGTCGGTGACTGCCAGTCTTCGATCGAGATAATCGCGTCGGACATCATCGCCAGCGCCCCCAGGAGGGGGTGCAGGTGCTGCTCGACAAAGCCCGGAACAATGACCTTGTCTTCAAAACTGCGATCGACTGTGTAGCTGCCTTCGGGCAGGCGACCCTCGATACCCTCCAAAGTCCCGACGTCGATGATCCGGCCATGCGCAACCGCCACGGCTTCGGCCGAGGGCGCATCCGGGTTCAATGTCAGAACTTCTCGGCCGACATAGACCGTCGTGTTCGAAAGTTGAGGGAAGCGATCAAAGGCATCTTGAAGAGCGGGCGACTGTGCTGCGCCCTGCAGTGGTGCGAGAGCCAATACAAGTGCAGGCAAGGCCTTAAGAAAGCCCATTTGAGACTCCAATATTCATGTGCATTTGACATCATAACGCGAGAAAAAGCGGCATTATGTCAATCGAAATAATGATCGTCGACGTGCCATCCGCAGAGCGATTGGCTGCATCTGTGCGATGGACACCCTTGTTCTTGGGATCAATACTTGTCACGATCGGACGGCAGACTAGTTCGAAGGAGGTGAATGCCTGTGTTTGTCGCTTCCCATGATCGACTGCTGCCCCCGATACCGGCGTCAGTAGTACGGGTCATACCAGTGCATGGCCGAGCAGCTTTGAACGGGCATCTCGTGGCGGCCTCCAGCAGGCTGTTCCTTGTGCCGAATTGCGTCAATTCATCCAACTTGCCGAAGTCCTTACGGGGAAACCCCGATGTGGCTGACGACTGAGCCGAGGTAGGAATCCACGGTGCTCGCATGTGCCAGGCGGTAAGTAGATCTTTTGGGGCACGTAAGAGAGGAGTGAAATCATGGCCATCGGCAATGTCAGAGCGGCTCTGAGATCGGCCTTCACGACATCCGTCGTGGCTTCGATGTTCTTGTCGAACCTCGCCTTTGCGCAAGCCGATGCCGTGTATTGGGGCGGGCCGATCCTGACGATGGAGGGGGACAGGCCCCGATATGTCGAAGCGGTCGCAGTGGAAGATGGCAAGATCGTATATGCTGGTAAAAAAAGCGGTGTGACGTCCCTGCAGGATGCCGACACTGCGACGTTCGACCTGGCAGGCAAGACGATGCTGCCGGGCTTCGTGGACCCGCACGGGCATATCTTCCTCGGCGGAATCCAGGCTCTTTCGGCCAATCTTCTACCCCCTCCCGATGGCGAAGGCAGTGACATCTCCTCGCTGCAGAAGACCCTCAGGGGCTGGATGGCGGCCAACGCCGAGACGGTGGACAAGGTTGGCGTGATCGTGGGCTTTGGCTACGACAATTCCCAGCTTGAGGAAGTGCGCCACCCCACGCGCCAGGATCTCGATGCGGTCTCGGCTGACGTGCCCATTCTGCTGGTGCATCAATCGACGCACATCGGCGTTCTCAACACCGCAGGCCTCAAGGCGGTGGGTTACACCGCCGAGACCCCGGACCCCGAAGGCGGCGTCATCCAGCGCGAAGCGGATGGCAAGACCCCTAACGGTGTCGTCGAAGAGATTGCTTTCTTCACCCTGCTGCCCAAACTGCTTGAGGCCGTTGGCTCCGCTGGTGTCGAAACATTTGCAAGCGCAGGCGCGCAGTCCTGGGCCGCGTTCGGATACACGACCGTTCAGGAAGGGCGCTCCATACCCGATACAGCGGCCGTGATGCGCAAGGTTGCGGCGGACGGTGGCTTCAAGGTCGATGTTGTCACCTATGTCGACCTGCTCGTTGGTCAGGACTACCTTGAGAAGAACTACAGCCCCGACTATACCGATCATTTCCGGGTCGCCGGCGGGAAGATGGTGATCGACGGGTCTCCCCAGGGCTTCACGGCTTGGCGGGACCGGCCCTACTACGATCCTGTCGGCGACTATCCGGAAGGCTACGCCGGTTATGCCTCGGTCGATCCCGAAACCTTCAAGGACACTATCGCCTGGACCTATGCCAACACCATTCCGGTGATCGCGCATGCCAATGGCGAAAAGGCTGGAGACCTCTTGATCGACGCCCTGACCGAAGCGGAAAAGGCCTACGGCAAGAAAGATCGTCGGCCGGTTCTCATCCATGGGCAGTTCGAACGTTTTGACCAGATTGCCCGATACAAGGCCCTGGGAGTGATCCCTTCGCTCTTCCCGATGCACACGTTCTATTGGGGCGACTGGCATGCCGAACATACGGTCGGACCCGAGTTGGCCCAGAACATCTCGCCGACCCAATGGTACCGCAAGGCCGGGATGATCTTCACCACGCATCACGATGCACCGGTCGCCTTGCCCGATTCGATGCGCGTGCTCTGGGCCACGGTCAATCGCCGCACCCGATCCGGCAAGGTGCTGGGCCCTGAGCAGCGGGTCGATACCTATACCGCCCTGCGCGCCATGACGATCTGGCCTGCGTTCCAGATTTTCGAGGAAGACCGGAAGGGATCGATCAAGACCGGCAAACTGGCCGACTTCATCATTTTGTCCGCCGATCCCCTGAAAACCGCTCCGGAAGACCTCGACAAGATTCAGGTCGAAGAAACGATCAAGGAAGGTCGAACGATCTGGAAGCGCGATTGACAGGCATGCCGAACGGACCGGCCTTATTCTCTACGACCCGGGAGGCGGAATGATTGTGGGCGTAACGATACGGCTCTTTGCCACCTTGGCCCTATCATCGCCCCTTCTCGCGCAGCCTGCGCGAAGTCAGGACACGGCGGATCCTGCGCCCAGCCTGGCCGCAGCCCTCGATATCGCGGGTGTCAATCCGCGCCTGGACCTGACCGGGTTCGTCGAAGCGCGCGCGGCCGGAGACGGAGACAGCGATGCGCAGTTCACGATCCGGGGCGATCTCTATACCGACTTTGCGAGCGACGGGCTGGGGCTCTGGCGAGGCACCCTGTTGCGGACACATCTGGAATGGCGCGAAGGCGACAGCGCGGGGCTTGGTCGTGGAGGCGCCCTGTTGCCCACGAACACGGGAGCCTTCTTGCCCCTCAGTGGAAAGGGGCCGGAACTGACCTCGCTCTATGTCCTCCAGAAGATGGGCCCAACTACCAACCTCATCGTCGGCAAGGTCAATGCTGTCGACCTGCTCGACAGTGACCCGTTCTTTGGTGGGATGGGGAACAGGCGGTTCAAGAGCATTGTCTTTGTCGCACCGCCGTCCGGGGTGGTCCCTCCGGTCCTCATGGGCGGTATACTCACGCATCAGGTCGGCGACGTAGGCCTTACGGCCATGGTCTTTGATCCCAATGACAGGAGCGATGATTACTGGATCGATGGTCTCTTTGCGACGGGGGTCAATCTCTCATTTGGCGGGACATGGAGCGGAGGGATCGACGGCCGCCCCTCCAGCATCGGCGTGACGGGCACAGTTTCCACCAAGCGCGGCAGCGACTTCAAGGACATCCTGCTTCCGCCGGGCTTCGAGCGCTCGACCCGGAATGGCAGCTTCAATATCGCCGTTCAGGTCAGCCACCTGCTCGCGCAGAGCCAGGCCGACCCCGCAAAGGGGCTTGGCCTTTACGCCAAGGCCGCGATTGCCGATGGCAACCCCAACGTCATCCAGTCATCGTTCATCGTGGGCCTGGCCGGTCACGCGATGATCGCGGGACGCGAAGCGGACAGCTTCGGTATCGGCGCGTTCTATTACAACTTCAGCGACGTGCTGCAGGACACGACGGTATCGCTTATCGATATCGATGACGAAAAGGGTTTCGAGGCTTGGTACAACTTCGCCCTCAATCGCAATTTCATATTGGGAGCGGACATGCAACTGATCGATCCGGCCAGCGGTGAGCGCGACACCGCGTTCATCATCGGCATGCGCCTGGGCGCCACATTCTGAAACACGGTCAGCGGCATGCTCGCCCCCCGAGCTGGTAAAGCGAACAGCTACCGAACGACAGCTATCTCGAGACGAGTGCTGCAAGCTACCGCTCCGCATTTCATGAACGGAAAGCGAGGCCTGAATGGAGACAAAGAGTCGGCAGCCGAGGCCGTTTGAACGGCAACTATCCTTGCACTCGCTCTCCAGACCGGACATTCTCCTACCGGCCCGTCCTACGCGTCTGGGATGGGAAAGCTGCCCGTCCGCTCCTGGGAGCGCGAAATCGGCGCCTGAATGACCAAGAAGGGTCGGGCGCGGAAGGGTGAGCGCGGCGTCAAGGCTCCAGGGAGGTCGTTGGTCCGGCAGGCACGCATTTGCGACCGTAAGGCCGTGGGGTGGCGAACCAAGTTCGCCGCCCTTCAGCTCTCCTATGCCAGTGGCTGTTCGTAAGGCAGCATCCCCTATTTTGCCGTGCATCGCGACAATGCCTGATCACAGTTCGCTATTGACCGGCACCGCCACGCGGCCACGGACCTTTCCGGAAAGCATCTTCGGCGCGACGTCTAGGACGCCCTCGAAAGGAATTTCCTGTGTGATTGCATCCAAGTGTGTGAGATCGAGATACTCGGTCAGTTGGCGCCATGCCTCTAAGCGATCAGTTTTGGGGCACATGACACTATCGATTCCCGCCAATGTCACCCCGCGCAAAATGAAAGGCGCGACGGTTGCGGGGAGATCCATTCCCGCAGCAAGACCGCAGCACGCCACGACGCCGCGATAGGACATCACCGAAAGCAGATTGGCAAGCACGCTTCCCCCTGCCACGTCGATAGCCGCTCCCCAGCGTTCCCGCGCGAGCGGCCGGACCTCGCCGGTCAGTTCGGCACGCTCAACTATCGAGGTTGCTCCAAGGGAACGAAGATAGTCTTCCTCGCTGGTCCGTCCTGTCACAGCGGCCACCCCAAAACCCTTCGCAGCGAGAAGGCTGGTGGCAACGCTACCGACACCTCCTGCCGCACCGGTCACGGCCACTTCACCAATCGCTGGAGTTACACCTTGCCTCTCAAGCGCCATGACGCAAAGCATAGCTGTATACCCGGCCGTGCCGATCGCAGCCGCCTGCCGCAGAGAAATGCCTTCGGGCAGAGGGACCAGCCAGTCTCCCGATACGCGTGCCCGGCCGGCCAGTCCTCCCCAGTGCTTCTCGCCGATACCCCATCCGTTCAGGACGACCCGATCACCGCTACGGTAATCGGGATGCCCGCTCTCGGCGACGACGCCTGTGAAATCAATGCCCGGAACCATCGGGTACGAGCGGACGACCGGCGAGGTTCCAGTGATCGCCAAGGCATCCTTGTAATTTAAAGTCGTCCAGGCGATGTCGACCAGCACGTCGCCCTCAGGCAAGGAGCTCTCATCGACTTGGCAGAGCGCTGCGGTTTGACCGTCATCGTTCTTTTCGATCAGGATTGCGTCGAACATGAGATCATTCCTTCGGTGCTTGTACGAGGTTGAAGAAGGTGTCGGCAAAAAGCCTGAGAGGCTGCCCATGGCGTTCCAATTTTGCGCGTAGAACGGCGCCCTCCCAGCCAATCCAGAAAAAGGCCGCAAGCGCGTCGGGGGCTTGCCGGGGATCGATCTCTCCGCTGTCACGAGCGCTGCGTAGGCAAGAGGCGGTACGTTCCTGCCAGTCCTGGAAAATCTCGACCAAGCGGGCACGGAACACCTCCGGCAAGGCGGCCATTTCCTGGCCCAGATTGCCAATCAGGCACCCGCGGCGAAACTCGTGACGTGCCATCCCTGCTTCAGCGTTGCGGGTAAATGCCTTCAAGCGCGAGAGAGGGCTCATACTCGTGTCGGCCAGCGCGCTGTCCAACATCTCGATGAAGTACGCATGGTAGGCCTCTATCAAGGCGAGACCAAACTGCTCCTTACCGCTGAAGTAGTGGTAGAATCCGCCTTTGGGCACATCGGCATGAGCAAGAATCTCGTCGATGCCGACCGAACTGTACCCTCGCTCTGTCAGATGGATGAGTCCGCTACGCACCAAGCGCTGGCGCGCTTCGGAGGCATTGGGGTCGCGCGGTGGACGGCCCCGGCGCCGTTTCGGCGGGACATTGTCGGGAGTTCTAGAAGCCATAGATATTTAATAGACCGATTCGTCTAAAAAATCAACGGCACGCGCTTCTCGGCTTCCTCACGGCCTCTTCGAACGCTCCGAGGCTAGTCTGATGCCACCGGGGTTTGCTTGTCAGGTTTTCCTAATCTGGACGTCCAACGCGACAGCCGGCCCCGCCTTGCGCTTCCCAATAAGGTTAGCGGACGGACGGCACCTGGGAACGCGAAATTAGCGGCTGAGCGTCTTGGAAGGGTCGGGAAATACCGAGACGGAACCGTCAGCAGCGCAAAGTAGAATTTTGGCCTGAATGCCACAAAAGTTATAGGCCGCGTCCGCGCAAAAGCACCCCTAACTTGTCACAACGTGGGTGACGCAACGGAAGATGCGAGCTCCCATTTCAAATGGGTCGGTAACTGGAACTGGTGATTCGCGAATCACGCCTCCAAGATCGTTCGATTCCGGCTTTCGGAATAGAACCCGGATAAAAATAAAATTTGATGGTTTGAACGATGGACGACTTCACCCGACTGCCTGTTTTACGCAGTCATGAAAGACACTTACGACACCAATTCGATTCCGGCTCGGCCTCCACTACAGTCGTACGAATGTTCGACCGACTTCGGTCCTGTGGCCCCCCTCTAGATCTTCGGCATGATCAGCGCTGGTGCATTGCCCGATGCTCTCGCCCGCGCGTCAGGCGCGCTCCATCGCGTCGCACGCCAGGCGGGCCAGGCGCGGGAAGGCCTCTGCGCGGGAAAGCGCCTGCGCGTTCGCGGCCGTGCCGCGCAGCACCCGGCCCTTGATGCCGTGGAAGATCGCGGCGAGCCGGAAAAGCTGGAAGGTCATGTAGAAATCCCAGTCGGGAATCGCCTCGCGCCCCACGCGCGCGCAATAGGCCGCGACGAAGCTCGCCTCGTTAGGAATGCCGAGTGCGGCAAGGTCCGCGCCCTTGAGGCCCGCCACGATGTCGGGCGGCATGCGGTACATCATCGCGGCATAGGCGAAGTCGGCCAGCGGATGGCCGAGCGTCGAGAGCTCCCAGTCGAGCACCGCGATCACGCGCGGCTCGGTGGGATGGAAGATCAGGTTGTCGCAGCGGAAATCGCCGTGGACGAGGCGCGTTTCGTCGTCCTCGGGGATGTTCGCAGGCAGCCACTGGGCCAGCCGGTCCATGTCCGCGTTGCGCCCCGCGGCCGTATCGGCGCGATACTGTTTCGACCAGCGCCCTATCTGGCGTGCGAAGTAATTGCCGGGCTTGCCGTAGTCGCAGAGCCCCAGCCGCGCGTAATCGAGCTGGTGCAGTCCGGCGAGGACCTGGTTCATCGCATCGAAATAGGCAGCCCGCTCGGCGCGCGGCACATCGGGGAACGTCGCGTCCCAGAAGATGCGCCCCTCGACCATGTCCATCACGAAGAACCAGGTGCCGATGACCGCATCGTCGGTGCAGATGGCGTGAACCTGTGGAACCGGAAAGCCGGTAGACCCGAGCGCGGCCATCACGCGCGCCTCGCGCTCGATGGCATGAGCGCCCTTCAGCAGCTGTCCGGGAGGCTTGCGACGCAGCACATAGCGCGCGCCCGGCGTCGTCAGCAGGTAGGTCGGATTGGACTGTCCGCCGCGAAACTGCACGGCCGACAGAGGTCCGGCATAGCCCGCGACATGCCCGCGCATCCAGGCATCGAGCCGGTCGAGGTCGATCTCGTAGCCCTCGCGCACCGGGGTGGTCCCGCTGTTGGCCGCGGCGATCGTCTCGCTCCCGCTCATGCCTGCGCCTCGTGCCACGCGCGCTTGATCCTTCGGGCAAGCGACCACTTGTGGACCTCGGTCGGGCCATCGTAGATGCGAAAGGCGCGCACCTCGCGGAAAATCTGTTCCACCACGCTCGTGCCCGCAACGCCGCTCCCGCCCATGACCTGGACGCAATTGTCGGCAATGCGCATGAGCGCCTCGGACACCGCGACCTTGGTCATCGAGCTTTCCTCGGTGCCCTGCCCGCCCTCGTCGAGAACGCGCGCGCACCATTCGATCATCAGCTGCGCCTGTGTAAGCTCGATGCGGTTCTGCGCGAGGAGGAATCCCACGCCCTCGTGGTCGATCAGGGTCTTGCCGAAGGCCTCGCGGCGGCAGGCGTAATCGGTCGCGATCTCCTGCGCGCGGATGCAGGCGCCCAGCCAGCGCATGCAGTGCGAGAGACGCGCAGGCGCGAGGCGCACCTGTGCGTAGCGAAAGCCCTCCCCCGCCTCGCCCAGCATCTGGTCGGCGGGCACGCGCAGGTTCGTGATTTCGACCGTGGCGTGCCCGCCGGGCATCGAGGTGTCGAGGGTGTTGGGGACATCGAGAATGCGGATCGCCGGATCGGGCAGGTCGACAAGGAACATGCAAGCCCCGCCCGCGCTCTGCGGATCCTGCGAGCGGGCCATAACGATGCCCACGCGCGCGCCCACGGCGCCCGTGATGAAGGCCTTGCGCCCCTCGATGATCCAGTCTTCGCCCTCCTTGCGGCAGGTCGTCTTCATCATCATCGGGTCCGAGCCCGCGCCGCCCCAGTCGGCCGGCTCGGTCATGAAGAAGGCGCTGCGCACCGCGCCGGTCAGGAGGGGAGCAAGGAAGCGTTCCTTGAGATGCGGCGCGGCGACATGGCCAAGGAGGTACATGTTGCCCTCGTCCGGGGCCATCGTGTTGAGCGCAATGGGTCCGAGCGGCGAAAGCCCGGAGCGGATCAGGACGTGCGCGGTATCCACCTGCGAGAGGTGGCGGCCATCGGGAAGGATGTGCGGGGTCATCAGCCCCTGCGCGCGGGCAAGATCGCGCAGCTCGGCGACCAGTTCCTCGCTCGGCGCGCCATGGTGGTCGCGGCGCGGGTCGCGCTCGTAGGGGATCACCTCTTCGCGCACGAAGGCCTCCACCCTCGCGCCGATGTCCAGGGCCCTATCGCCCACCGTGCTTGCCATCATCCGCATCCCCATCCGCCTGGCCTTTACGCCCGGTTGCTCCTGTGAGCTGTACCGTCAGGGCCGGACAGGGTTCCACTGTCAGATCGGATAGGGTCTGGCCGTGTCGTCGCCGTCGCCGTCGCCGTCGCCCCATACGCAAACGGGCCGCGCAGATTGCCCTGCGCGGCCCGCGTTTCGTTTCTCGCAAGGGTGCCGAAGGCTCAGAGCGCGTTGGCGGCCTCGCGCGCCTTCTTGTAGCTGGCGCGCCGGCCCGCCTCGATCTGGAGACGGTCGGCGAGGCCCGGGTCTTCGGGGTACTCGCGGAAATCGGCGAGGACTTCGTCGAAGACTTCGGCCAGCTCGTCTTTGAACTCGGGGTGGGAGAAGATGTAGAACCGGTTCTCCTGGATCGCTTCCAGCGTGCGCGCGGCGATCACCTCGGGTTCCATCCCCGCCTCGTGCAGCTTTTCCAGGTTGCTCACGAATTCGGTGTTCACCTCTTTCGCGCCCGCCTTGAGCGCTTCGGGCCGGATCGCGTCACTGGCGTAGATCTGGCTCTTCACCAGTCCCGGGCAGAGCATCGAGACACCGATCCCATGCGCGGCAAGGCTGTAGCGCAGGGATTCGCTAAGGCCCCGGACCGCGAACTTGGTCGTGTTGTAGATGCCCGGCGCGCCGTTGCACAGGAACGCGGCCATCGAGGCGGTGTTGCACACGTGTCCGCCCAGGCCCCGCTCCTTCATGCGCGGAACGAAGGTCGTCACCCCGTTGATGACGCCGTGCAGGTTGACGCCCAGGAGCCAGTCCCAGTCATCGTACGAACTGTCGTCGATGGTCTGAAAAAGGTTCACGCCGGCGTTGTTGAAGAGGAGGCTGACCGGGCCAAGTTCGGCCTCTACCCGGTCGGCCGCCTGCGCAAAACTTTCGCGCGAGGCGACATCGAGCGGCACGCCTATCACGTGCTGGTTCTCCAGCAGCTTGAGCGCAGCCTCGATCGAGTCCTCGCGCACGTCGGCGATGGCCACCTTGCACCCTTCGGCGAGGAGGGCGCGGGCAAGGCCCAGGCCCACCCCGTTCGCCCCGCCCGTCACGAAGGCCGTGCGGCCCGCAAGCTGTGTCATGCCCGCCCCCTTACGCGACGCCGGTTTCGGACATCTGCGCCGCGCGCAGGGCCTTCTGCCGGTCGATCTCCTGGGTGATCGCCGAGTTGCGGAAGAGCACGCCAAAGGTGTTCTTGTACTCCTCGTTCTCAGGGAGCTGGACCTGCACCGCCGCGGTGGTCGCCTCGCCGCGCTCCTGCACGCCGATCAGGAATTCGGCGTGGGTGAGGATGTAGAGTTCATCGTTGAGGATGCCCGTCAGCACGCGCTCACCGACCTCTTCCTTGGTCTGGTAGAGGTGGAAGAAGCTGCCGCCCGCCTGGCGGCCCTTGTCGGCCTCGGCGTAGCCGGTCTCGGACAGCTCGTCGGGACGGGTGCGCCCGGCTTCGGCAATGTTCGACTGCACCGCGCCCGGGCAGAAGGCCGAGCACACGATGCCGCGCGATTCCAGTTCGGGGCGCATGCATTCCATCATCGAGGTGACAGCCGCCTTGCCCGAGGAATAGATCGTGGTGCCGGGCGCCGGTACGAGCGCGGACATCGAGGCGGTGTTGACGATGTGCCCGCCCTCACCGTGCTTGAGCATACGCGGCAGCATGGTGACGATGCCATTGATGGTGCCGCCCACGTTCACGCCCATGACCCAGTCCCAGTCGGCAAACGTCGCCATGTCGGTGGGGCCGACAACCGCGACCCCTGCGTTGTTGCACAGGATATGGATCTTGCCGAACTTGGCTTCGGTGGCATCGGCAGCCGCGGCAAAGGCGTCGCGGTCGGTCACGTCGAGCTGGAGCGCGAGCACCTTGTCGCCGCCGTCCAGTTCGGCCGCGGCTTCATCGAGATGGTCCTGGCGAATGTCGGCAATGGCAACGTTCATGCCCGCCCCCAGCAGGGCCTTGGCGATACCCAGGCCAATCCCGCTGGCGCCGCCCGTCACAAAGGCGGTCTTCCCCGGTAGATCCTGCATAGTTCCTCACTCCTCTCCGTCGATTTTTCAAACTTTTTCGGCCTTGAACCGAATCTCCTGTCTTTTTTTCACGAACAAGAGATTGTATGCAAGGCCAACAATAACGAATGGGAACGACCTGACAAGGCGTCCTGAGAGAGATGGGAAGAGAGACGCGATGGCAGTAGCGAGTGCCGGTATCGAGCCGTTCGAGCCTGCGGGCAGCGAAGCGCAAGGGGCCGCCGGTCAGGATGGCGCCGAATCGCGCGAATGGCCCAAGCCCTCCAGCGCCTACTGGGCGCTGGCCGTGATTGTCCTGGCGACCTTTCTCACCTTCTTTGACCAGGTCGTGTTCGGGATGATGGCCGAGCGGATCAAGGCCGACTTCGGGCTGACCGATTCGCAGCTGGGCTTCCTCGCGGGGCCCGCCAGCATCATCTGCTACCTCTTCGTCGGCATCCCGCTCGCCCGCCTCGCCGACATCTGGCCGCGCAAGTACGTGCTTTCCGGCGGCGTCGCGGTGATCGGCCTTGTCACCATCGCGGGCGGCATCGCGCAGAACTTCATCCAGTTCGTGGGCAGCCGCGTGTTCCTCGCCGCAGGGGGCTCGGCGCACGCGCCTGCCTCCTATTCGCTGCTCGCGGACATGTTCCCGCCCAAGAAGATCACCCGCGCCTTTGCCATCCTGCAACTGGGCTTCATTGGCGGATCGACGCTCGGGCCCCTGCTCGGCGGCCAGCTGATCGCGATGACTTCGCACTGGGAGCCGACCGTCTGGGGCTCGTTCCGTATCTATTCCTGGCAGTGGATCCTGATCTGGACCGGCCTTCCCGCCTTCCTCTTCGCGCTGCTGTTCCTGACCGTGAAGGAGCCGGGGCGCCTGATCATTCCGGGCATGATGAACACCGTGCCGGAAAACGCCTCGCTCTCGCGCCGCATCCTCACCTTTACCGGCCTCGACGCGGCCAAGGCGATCCACGCCAACCGCAAGGTTTACTACCCCCTGTTCTTCGGCCTCGCGCTGAGCGCGATCGAGACCTTTGGCCTTTCCTTCTGGCGCGTGCCCTTCATGATCCGCACCTACGGCTGGAGCGAGGCGCAGATCGGCGCGGTCATCGGCGGCATGACGCTCGTCGCCTCGCTGCTGGGCCTGGTTCTGGGCGGCACCTTCGTCGAGTGGCTGGCCAAGCGCCGCAAGGACGCCAACGTCTTTGCCGCCACGATCTGCTTTGCGGTCGTCACCGTGTGCTCGATCCTCTCGCCGCTCATGCCCAACGGCTATGCGGCGCTGGGCGTCGCCTCGTTCGGCGCGATGTTCGGGATTGCGGGCGCCGTGCCGCAGAACGCGGCGATCCAGCGCGTTGCGCCCAACGCCATGCGCGGGCAGGTCACCGCGATCTACCTGTTCATGTTCACCTTCTTTGGCGCGATGGGCAGCTTCGTGATCGGCCTTGTCGCCCAATACGTCGTCGCCGACCCGGCCAAGCTGTGGCTGGCGCTGGAGATCACCGCGCTCGCCCTGCTGCCGCTCGCCACTTTCTGCATCTACCGGGCAATCCGCCCCTACCGCGAGGAGATCGAGCGTCTCGAAGCGCTGGGCCTGTGAGCCTGCCCCCAACCCGACAACAATAATCCCAGGAGAGAGGAACCCCATATGACCGACACCGCCCGCATCGAGGCCCTGGAAAACCAGGTCGCGGATCTCGCCCGCCGTCTGACCGTGCGCGAGGACGAGCTGGACGTGCGCAAGCTGCAGCACCTTTACGGCTATCTCATCGACAAGTGCATGTACAACGAGACCGTCGACCTGTTCACCGACGATGCCGAAGTGCGCTTCTTTGGCGGCGTGTGGAAGGGCAAGGAAGGCGCGCGCCGCCTTTACGTCGAGCGTTTCCAGAAGCGCTTCACCCACGGCAACAACGGTCCGATCGACGGCTTCCTGCTCGACCATCCGCAGCTCCAGGACATCATCACCATCGAGCCCGACGGCGTCACCGCGCATGCCCGCGCGCGCTCGATGATGCAGGCCGGGCGCCACAAGGATTACCTCACCCCCGACAACCCGATGATGGCCAACCCGCGCCAGTGGTGGGAAGGCGGCATTTACGAGAACACCTACAAGAAGGTGGACGGGGTCTGGCGCATCCACGTGCTCAACTACTTCCCGCACTGGCACGCCGATTTCGACAAGGGCTGGGCCTATACCGAGGCCGAATACGTGCCCTTCCCCAAGGTGCTCTACCCCGAGGACCCGAGCGGCCCCGACGCGCTGATCGAGGACCACTGGCTCTGGCCCACCCACAAGCTGCTGCCCTTCCACATGCCCCACCCTGTGACCGGCAAGGAAATGGTAGCCGAGCGCTGGCAGGGCGACATCGACCGCGCCAAGGCCAAGGCAGACGCCCAGGCGGCCGAATAGGCCCGCCTGCGCCCTGACGGCAGGGCTCCCTCGCGCCGCTTCGAACCCCTCTGGCGCGAGAGGGCCCTGCCTGATGGCATCTTCCACGTCCCCGATCCCTCCAGCCGCGCGGTGAGGCATGAGCGAATACCCTGAACTGTACCTGATGATCGACGGTGAGCGCCTCTCCGGCGCCGACCGCATGACCCACGATGTCCTGAACCCGGCGACCGGCGAGACCATCGGCAAGCTGCCGCTCGCGACCAGCGCGGACCTCGACCGCGCCTTGGACGCGGCGGCGCGCGGCTTTGCCACCTGGCGCAAGTCGACGCCCCAGGAACGCGCGAACGTGCTCAACGGCGCGGCGCGCCTGATGCGCGAGCGCATGGAGGACATCGCGCGCATCGCCGTCCTCGAACAGGGCAAGACCCTTACCGAAGCGCGCATCGAGGTCGGCATGAACATAGGCCTTTTCGAGTTCTATGCAGGCGAGGTCTTTCGCATCTACGGCCGTACGCTGGTGCGCCCCGAAGGCATGCGCTCAACCGTGGTGCACGAGCCCGTCGGTCCGGTTGCCGCCTTTGCGCCCTGGAACTTCCCCATCGGCAATCCGGGCCGCAAGCTGGGCGCGCCGGTCGCAGCGGGCTGTTCGGTGATCATGAAGGCGGCCGAGGAAACCCCGGCAAGCGCGCTTGCCGTGCTGCAGTGTCTCCATGACGCCGGGCTCCCGACCGACGTCGCGCAGGCCGTCTTCGGCGTGCCCGACGAGGTCTCGCGCCACCTGCTGGCCAGCCCCGTCATCCGCAAGCTCTCGTTCACCGGCTCCACCGTGGTCGGGCGCCAGCTCGCCAAGCTCGCGGCGGAGGATTTCAAGCGCACGACGATGGAACTGGGCGGTCACGGCCCCGTGCTCGTCTTTGCCGATGCCGACATCGAGCGCGTGCTCGACACCGCCGTCCCGCAGAAGTTCCGCAACGGCGGGCAGGTCTGCGTCAGCCCCACCCGCTTCATTGTCGAAGCGCCGGTCTACGAGGCCTTCCGCGAAGGCTTTGCAAGCCGCGCGGCGGCCTTGCGGATCGGCCCCGGGCTCGCCCCGGAAAGCCAGATGGGCCCGCTTGCCAACCCGCGCCGGGTGGAGGCCATCGACGCGCTCATCCACGAGGCGGTGGACGCGGGCGCGCGCCTCCACACCGGCGGCGAGCGGCTGGGCAACCAGGGTTTCTTCTACCAGCCCACGGTCCTCTCCGACGTGCCGCAGACCGCGCGCATCATGAACGAGGAACCGTTCGGCCCGGTCGCGCTCCTCAACCGTTTCGAGAGCGAGGAGGCGATGATCGCCGAGGCCAACCGCCTGCCCTACGGCCTTGCCGCCTACGCCTGGACATCGAACGCCGCGCGCCAGAAGCGCCTGTCGAGCGCCATCGAGGCGGGCATGGTCGGCATCAACACACCCATGATCGGGGGCGCGGACAGCCCCTTCGGCGGGGTCAAATGGTCAGGCCACGGGCACGAGGACGGGCCCGAAGGCATCATGGCCTGCCTCGTCACCAAGGCTGTACACGAAGGATAAGAAAAATATGACGGGAGAGCTCAAGACCGGCGGTGACAAGGGCTACCTTCGCATCGCCACCGAAGAGGCCTTCGCCACGCGCGAGCAGATCGACATCTACCTGCGCATGGTCAAGGACGGCAGCGCCGACAAGGGCATGGTCTCGCTCTGGGGCTTCTACGCCCAGAGCCCGAGCGAGCGAGCAATGACCATCATCGAGCGCCTGCTGGATCTGGGCGAGCGGCGCCTCGCCGACATGGACGCCTACGGCATCGACAAGGCGATCCTCGCGCTCACCTCGCCCGGCGTGCAGCCGCTCCTCGACCTGAACGAGGCCAAAGGCATCGCGCTCAGCGCCAACGATTACCTCGCCGAGCGCTGCCAGGCCCACCCCGAGCGCTTCATCGGCATGACCGCCGTCGCCCCGCAGGACCCGGAGTGGTCCGCTGCGGAAATCCGGCGCGGCGCGAAGGAGCTGGGCTTCAAGGGCGTGCAGATCAACAGCCACACCCAGGGCGAATACCTGGATGCGGCCAAGTTCGATCCGATCTTCCGCGCCCTCGCCGATGTCGGCCAGCCGCTCTACATCCACCCCTCGACCCCGCCCGATGCGATGATCGGCCCCATGCTCGAGGCCGGGCTCGACGGCGCGATCTTCGGCTTCGGGGTGGAGACGGGGATGCACCTCCTGCGCCTCATCACCAGCGGCATCTTCGACCGCTATCCCGACCTTCAGATCATGGTCGGGCACATGGGCGAGGCGCTGCCCTACTGGCTCTACCGGCTCGACTACATGCACCAGGCGGGCGTGCGCTCGAACCGCTACGAATGCATGAAGCCCCTGAAGAAGACGATTGCCGAGTATTTCCGCAGCAATGTCCTCGTCACCAATTCGGGCATGGCCTGGGAGCCTGCCGTGAAGTTCGCACAGCAGGTCATGGGGAGCGACCGGGTGATGTACGCCATGGACTACCCCTATGAAGTCGTCGCGCAAGAGGTCCACGCCATGGACGCAATGGACATGCCCTTCGACACCAAGCGCCAGTTCTTCCAGACCAACGCTGAAAAATGGTTCAACCTGTGAAGGCCGACGTCACCCCAAGTGCCCCGCCGCCCACCAGCGACGACAGGATCGGCAAGACCGGCTGGCGCATCCTGACGCTGATCTGCGCGGCCCAGGCGATGAGCCTGCTCGACCGCCAGATCCTCTCGATCCTTGCCAGCGACATCCGCGCCGATCTGAACATCGGCGATGCCGAACTGGGCCTTCTCTACGGCACCGTCTTTGCGCTCTTCTACGCGCTCTTCTCGCTCCCGCTGGGACGGCTCGCCGATGGCTGGATCCGCACGAAACTGCTCGCGATCTGCATTGCGATCTGGTCGGTCTCGACGCTGATGGCGGCCTTTGCCTCGGGCTTTGCGCTCCTGGCTCTCTCGCGCCTGGGCGTCGGGATCGGCGAGGCCGCCGCCCAGCCGACCGGCAACAGCCTCATCTTCGATGTCATCCCCAAGGGACGGCGCAGCTTTGCCATGGCGGCCGTCGCCATTGCCATTGCGCTCGGCCTTGGCGCCTCGATGATGCTGGGGGGCATTGCCGCCGACTGGTGGAACCACGCCTTTACCACCGGCGCGCCGCTCGGCCTCTCGGGCTGGCAGTTCGCCTTCGTGGTGGCGGCGCTGCCCGGCTTCATCCTCGTGCTCCTGCTCCTGCGCGAGCCGGAACCCGAACGCGGCAAGAGCGACGGCATCGCCACGAAGAAGGACCCGGCGCCCTTCAAGGCCAGCCTCGCCCTCTTTGCCGCCGTTGCCCCCATCACCAACTGGGCCATGCTGCACAGGCGCGGGGCACCGGCGCGCAGCTGGGTCGCCAACGTCGTGGGCCTTGCCCTGATCGTGGCCGCCTGTACCACGATCGCACAGCTGGCCCAGCATTTCTCGCCGCGCCCCGCCATCGATTTCGGCGTCCTCGCTATCAACCCCCACGTCCTGCAATGGACTGTGGTCGGCTTCGGGGCCTTCGTGATCCTCAACCTGTTCCAGTCGCTGAAGCTCTCCGACCGCCCCGCCCACGCGGCCATAGCCTCGCCCACGCTGCTGCTCCTGATGGGCGCGGGCGCGCTGCAATACGCGATCAACTACGGGGTCATGGGCTTCACGCCCTCGTTCCTCATGCGCAGCTACGGCCTCTCCGCGCGCGAGACCGGGCTCAACTTCGGCCTCCTCTCGGCGGGCCTTGGCATGCTCGGCCCGCTGGTCGCAGGCCCGCTTGCCGACAAGGCCAACCGCTACCTCCCGGGCGCGGGCCGCATCGGCCTCACCCTCGCCTCGCTCGGCCTCTCGCCGCTGCTGGCGATCTGGGTCTACACCGCACCCGAGGCGAGCAGCTTCTACCTGCGCTTCACGCTCTACTCGCTGGTGCTGACGATGTGGATGCCCCCGCTCTACGCGATGATGTACGACCTCGTCCTGCCCCGCATGCGCGGCGTGACCAGCTCGGCCTTCGTGATGATCTCGACGCTGAGCGGCCTTGGCATTGGCCCCTATGCGGTGGGCATGATCAGCGACGCCAACGGCGGGAACCTGGGCTCGGCGATCCTCTCGGTGAACCTCGTTGCCCCGGTTATCGTGGTCTGCCTCATCCTCGCCATGCTCTTTGTAAAACGCGACGAAAACAGCCTCGTCCCCCGCTGCCGCGCCGCCGGGGAGCCGGTCTGACACGCGGCCTTGTGGCGGCTGCGAAGTGCAGAAGATAGGGGAAATTCAAGGGGTCATCACCCCTTGACCCCATACCCGGCAACCGCACCTCGCGCAGCCGGGACCGCGTCAGATCCGCAAGGTAGCCCATCTGGGCAGACAGAAAGCGAAAGAAGGCAGAAGAAGTGAATTCCGAGGGCCATCGCCCTCGGGCTCCCCAAACTGGTCGAACGCAGCCTTGTCTTTCAAGGTTCATCCAAGGTCGAAGGCTTCGGCGGTTCAAACCAAGATCGCGGGATCCAACCAGACCTGCAGCGCCCCTCTGTGCGCGAGCGCTGCGTTATAGGACTTCCAGTTCGTCGTGCGGCAGCGGGGCGCAAGGCGGTTTGCTCATCACCCCCCACGAACCGACTGGATACACGAGCAAGATCACTTGAATTTTTCGGAAAAGCTCATTCTTGTTGCTTCATTCAAATATGACATCATTTTTCAAAAAAGACTGGAACAAACCATACTTTTCCGCTCATTTTGTATTTTACGATGTAGCCCTCCCTGGGGTTCAATGAAATTTTGAAGCATTCAAATGCCATTCTATTTTCCATGTCGTTTGTGAAACACACATCCGATCCATTTATTTGATAGTTTGGACTTGATCTAAATAATCCACCCGGATTATAAATATAGACTTTACCATCCTTACTAAATCTCATATATGGTGGAAAAAATAACCCAAAATTGCGCCCCGGCTTGACGCGCATTGGCGCTTCTTTAATCTTTCTCCTTATCTGCTCTTCGTGCAGAACCTTACCTGAAAGAAAGTATTTTTGATAAGCCCTATTTCTGTCGTCAATTTTTTTGCGGAGCAATTTTTCTCTAGCTGCAGGGCTATTCGAGGGGGCACTAGCTTGCGCATAGATGCCCGTAGGCATTAAGATTGTCGCCATCGCGAAAAATGCGGCTGAGTTGATCTGAATTTTGGTCATGCTCAGGCCCTTCTGCAAGTTCCAGTTTTTGAGCTTTTGCCATGAAAATGGCAACGCCCGCCACCCTCCCCTCCCCTCGGCGCCGGTCGATCTGGTCGACAAAGGAAAGCGAAGCTGGCGGAAGGACGCCGCCTTGGCACAAGCACCCACCCTCTCCGATTCCGGGAGCGCGAGGGCGATGGCCCTCGCATCGGCCTTTTCTTAGCCCTCGCCGCCAGGAGTTTTCCCTTTCCTACAGGTGCCCCCTCGTGCGAAACCGAGGGAATGCCCGTTCTCGCCACGTCCTCGAAACCAGACACCCCGGGAAGGTGACACGGGGGACAGGTGACACCCCCTGAACAGTGTCACCTGTGTCAACCTGGCTGTCACCCGCCCCCGGTGCGGCTAGGCTGCGAGGCCGATGTCCTCAGCATCGACCCAGTTGCCGTGGAGGCCGAAGCGCAGGCGGATCGGGATGTGGACGGTCGCGACGGGGCCCTTGGCGATGTCGAGCGCGTCGAAGATCAGGAGGTCGCTGGTGTGCTCTTCCAGGCGGTTGCAGACCTGAACGATCCAACCGTCGCCTTCCTCGCCCTCGGCGCTGCGGGGCACGAAGCAGGGTTCCTGGAGGCTGGAGACCGGGCCGCACCACCAGTGCTGCTCCTCGCCGGTTTGGAAGTCCTTGAGGAAGAGGCAGTTCATCAGGAGCCCGCCCGCGCTGCCACCGCGCAGCTCGACGGGGCGCTTCATGTCCATTTCGAGGAACCAGCCGTAGCGGGTCTGCTGGCCGGTAAAGCGGTCGTCGATGCGCGGAAATTCGCAGGCCGTCTCACTCAGCTTCGTGACCGCCTCGAAGGCGTCCTCGTTGCTGGCCATGTCCACCGTCCAGTCGGTCGGGTAGCTCATCGCCTCCATGCCGTTGAAGGGCTCGCCGTGGATGTCGGGAAAGAAGGGGAACATGTTGTTCTTCGCCTCGCAGGTCAGGAAGTGGATCTTCGATCCCTCCTGCCAGGCGTTGAGCACGTGGCTGGCAAAGCAGTTGTCGCGGGTGAACCAGCGGATCTCGTCGCCCGAGACGCCTTCGCGGCGCGGGAGAACGCCCAGATGCACGGGCTTCGTCGTGTCGAAGCCGAAGTGCGGCAGGCCCTTCTCGAGCCGCTCCCAGCTGCCGATCGAGGGCACGATATGGATGACGAGGTAGTCCTCGGTGATCGCGAAGTCGTGCATCATGCAGTAGTAGGGGACCTTGAACCAGACCTCGCGGATCAGCTCGCCCTGCGGATTGACTTCGTAGTAGGCGACATCGTCGGTGCACAGCCCCGAGGCGGCGTAGCCGATGGCGACCATGTTGCCGGTGACGGGATCGATCTTGGGGTGGGCGGTGAAGGTCTGGCCCTTCATCGTGCCGCCGAAGGTCTCAAAACCCGTAGTCTCCATCGTCACCGGGTCCATCAGGAGCGCAGGGCTGTCCTCCTTCATCGCCCAGAGCTTGCCCGCGTAGATCCACGCGTTGGTGTTGGCGGTGGAGCGGTACTCGCCTTTGACGGACGGGTCGTCGGTGAGGGGATTGCGGTAGGCACCAAAGAGGGCCTTGCCCGCTTCGTGTTCCAGGTTCCACTTGTCGGTCTTTGCCCAGCGCTGGCGAAAATCGCACTGGCCGTCGTGGATGTGGAAGCGGGTGATCATGCCATCGCCGTTGAACGCGATGTCATCGCCGAGCCGAGGTGGGAACTGCGGATCGGGCTGGACGCGGTAGAATGCGCCGCTCAGGGCTTGGGGTATCGTCCCTTCGTGGGCAAGGTCGGCGATGTCGGCCTCGATGCGCGACGGCGTGTTGAACCCGGTGAAACTCGGGCTGTCGGGGAAATGGGACATATCCTCTCCTGGATCGGCGAATCTCGTGGGTGGATTCGCCCTTGCGATATTGTATGCCTCGCTCACAAATTTATCCAAGTCGCCGCTTGACGCAATGCAGAAATGATCGCAACTAGGGCCTATGAACGCCCCTCTCCCTCTGACTGAAGTGCCCACTTCGGCGAGCATCGATCATGTGCTTGACCTACATCTTCGCCTGGCGCAAGGCGCGGTGCAACGGCGGTTTTCCGACATTTTCAGCGATCTGGGGATCACCCAGACCCAGCTTACCACGATGATCCTGATCCAGGAGAATGCAGGCACCTCGCAGAGCGATATCGGCCGCACGCTGCAGATGGACCGCGCCACGGTGATGGGTATCATCAACCGCCTCGAAGGGCGTGGACTTATCCAGCGCGGCCAGTCGCCGACCGACAAGCGCCGCCAGACGCTCGCCATCACCGAAGCGGGCGCGGCCATGCTCTCTATCGCGCGCGAACGCAGCACCGAACTTGGCAACTGGCTCAAGGAGCGCTTTTCCGATGCCGAGTTCCACATGCTCGCCGCGCTGCTGAAGCGCATCCACGAGGTCGACATCAAGGCCTTCTGAGGCGCGCGGCTGGTCCCGCGCGCCTGCCCTACCTCACTCTTCGACGAATGCCGCAAAGCCTTCCAGGCGACGTTCGCCCAGCGTTGCAAGTCGGCCCAGCGCCTCTGTACGGGCCGGAAGTTCGGCCAAATAGAAACGCGCTGCGGCCTTGAGCCGCGCGCCTGCCGGATCCTCGCCAGCGTCGCGCACCAGACGTCCCGCAATCCAGCCACCGACACAGGCGCCGCACAAGTCGAGGAAGGCCAGCGCCCCGGCATCGCCGTCGCGCCCCGAACCTTCCATCTGCGTCATCTGTGCCGCGACAGCCTCAAGCGTGTCGAGCCCTGCGCCCAGTTGCGCGGCCGCTTCCGTATCGCCCAAGTCGCCCTCACCGCGCGCGATCGCCAGGAAGTTGCCCAGCCCCTCCCCCTTCTCGCGCCAGAGGCGGCGGTGGACCATGTCGATGGCCTGGATGCCGCTGGTGCCTTCGAAGACGGCAAACACGCGCGCATCGCGCAAGGTCTGCTCGACCGGCCATTCGCGGGTGTAGCCCGCCCCGCCGAAGACCTGCACCGCCTCGCTCGCGCAATCGAAGGCAAGCCTGGCCGACATGTCCTTGGCAATCGGCAAGAGGAACTGGGCAAGCGAAGCCCAACGCGCCTTTTCGGCGGGACCCTCGGCGCGTTCACTCAACTGCAGGATGTTGCCGCAGGCGAGCGAAACACCGCGCGCAGCCTCGATGCGACCGGCCATGCCCAGCAGCATGCGCTGGACGTCGGCATGCTCACGGATCAGCACCGGCTTGTCGGTCGGCGCCCCGCCCTGCCGGCGCTCCCCGGCATAGCGCAGCGCGCGGTCGAAGGCGTTGGCGGCAACACCTATGCCCTGCGGACCGCACGAGAGGCGCATGCGCAGCATCATGCGGAACAAGGTCTGGAGCCCGCGCCCCTCCGGTCCGATGAGCGTGCCTTGCGCATCCTCGTAGCCCATCACGCAGGTCGGCGAGCCGTGCAGGCCCAGCTTTTCCTCGATCCGGCGCACGAAGGCACCGTTGCGCGTGCCGTCCTCCAACCTGTCGGGCACGAGAAAGAGGCTGAGACCGCGCACGCCAGGCTGGTCGTTCGAACGCGCGAGCATGCAGTGGCCGATACGCTGGGTCAGGTCATGGTCGCCAAAGGAGATCCAGCACTTTTCCCCGGTGATCCGCCATCCGCCCGCGCCATCACAAACCGCCCGGGTCCGGATACGCCCAACGTCAGAGCCCGCATCGGGCTCGGAAATGCAGATCGTCGCGCCCCATTCGCCGCTGACGAGACGCGGCACCCATTCGCCCGCGATCTCCGAAGGTGCACTGGCCACCAGCATTTCGGCCGCCGTGCGCCCCGGCGTTCCCAGCATCGAGAAGGCAGGAGAGGCCCGGTTGAACAGTTCCTCGCACGCGTTCTGCAGCACGAGTGGCAGCGCCATGCCGCCCAGTTCCTCGGGCAGTGGAAGGCCGATCCAGCCGCCTTGCGCGAACTCGTCCCAGGCTTCCTTGTGGCCGGGCACCGTCTTTACCCGTCCGTCGACGAGCTTGGCGCCGACCTCGTCCATCACCCGATCCACCGGCGCGATCACGCCTTCGGCCAGCTTCGCAGCCTCCAGGAGGATCTGCTGCCATGTCTCCTGATCGACCTCGACACCCGTGGCGGCCAGTTCCTCCAGAAACGGCGCCACCTCCAGGTGACGGGCAAGGGCATCGCAATGCGGCTGGTAATCCAAGTTCGCTCTCCAAACGTATCGTTCTCTTGGAATCGAGATAGCTATGTTTGATTGCTATTTCGAGAGCAAAAGTAGAGGCACCCTCTCCACTCAGTCGCGCGGCTGAAAACGCAAGGCCAGAAGTGCGAAGGCCGCCGTGAGAGAGCCCAGCGCGATCGTGGTCGCAACCAGGGCGAGCGAGAGCCCCCACTCGAACAGCGCACCGGCGAGGATTGGCGAAAGCGCCGCCCCGCCGCGTCCGATACCGATGGCAAAGCCGGTGCCGGTCGCGCGCACATGGGTCGGGAAGACCCGCGCGAAAAGCGTGTAGAGACCCGAGACCGCGCTATTGGTGAAGAGCCCCGAAGCGAAAGCCAAAGCGGAAAGGCCGACCAGCGTGTTCGCCCCCGCCGCACCGAACAGCGCGACCATGATCGAAGCGCCGAACAGCATGGTGACGGTCGCGCCCTTCAGCGGCAGGCGCTGAACGGCAAAGCCGAAGATCGCGCCGCCCAGCACGCCGCCCATGTTGGCCCAGACAAGCACGCTCGCGGCCTCGGGCGGCGGAAAGCCGAGATCGACCACAATCTTGGGCGTCCACTTCAGGATGAAATAAAAACTGACGATGTGGGCGAAGTAGGCGAAGGTCACGAGGAGCGTCGTCGCCATCAGCCCCGGGCGCAGGATGTCGGCGATAGAGGCTTTTTCCTCCTCTTCACGCACCGGCGGGAGAACCGAGACCGCACCGTGCCCAAAGCGGGCGAGCAGGGCATTGATCCGCGCCAGCGTATCGGGGTTTCGGTGCACGAGCGTATAGTGGACGCTCTCGGGCACGAAGATCCAGACCAGCGGGATAAAGACAGCGGTGAGGATCGCGCCGAACCAGAAGATCGCGCGCCAATCGAACATTACGAGGAGCTGGGCCGAGATAAGCCCGCCGATAACCGCACCCATCGGGTAGCCGATGACCATGATGCCCATGGCCAGCGTGCGGCGCCGGGTGCTGGCAAATTCGGCCGTGACCGCGTTGATCGAGGCGAGCATCCCGCCGATGCCGAGCCCCGTGAGGACCCGCCAGATCGAAAGTACGGTCACGCTGGTGGTCTGCGTCACCATGGCCATGCCCAGCGCCATGACGACCAGGCACCCCAGGATCGTGCGGCGCCGACCGATCCGGTCCGCGACGCCGCCCAGCACCACCGAGCCCACGGCCATGCCGATGAGCTCCATCGAGAGCACGGCGCCCAGCGCCACCCGGTCGATCCCCCACTCGGTCGCGATGCCCGGCGAGGCAAAGCTGATCGAAAGCACATCGAACCCGTCGAGCGCGTTGAGGCCGACCATGATGGCCACGGCAATGATCTGCCCCCGCGACATGGGGGCGTCGGAAATGATATCGCGCGGATCGCGCAGGCTGGCATCGACCGAGTTCACGGCGCCGTCTCTCCCAAGGCTTGCGGAAGAACGGGCCGCCTCTTACGGCTCCGCTCCGCCTCTCATTGTTTCGTTAGCATACAATAAGAGGCGGAACCAACGCGAAAATCGCACGAAGGATCAGGAGGCCTTCTGGCCTGCCAGCACGGCGCCGAAACGCGGGTGCGCGAAGTGCATCGGCACATCGCGGCGGAACGGCCAGGTCGGGCGATGCTCGCTTTCAGGAAGCAGGCGGTCGGGGCCCAGCGGATCTTCGGGGAAGGTCTTGGCGGCGGGCTGCAGGTGCGAAGTGGTGTGCGCCCAGCCGTCCTCGTAATTGGACTGCCACTGCATCATGTAGTCGAGGCGCTTGATCTTCCACACGCCGTTCTCGCGCACGTAGTCGTTCTCGTAGATGCCTGCCTCCATGAACTGCTGAGGCATCATTTCCTCGCGCGTGTCCTGGAAATCGTCGTGCCAGCCGCCGAACAGCATGCCCCGGAAACGCCCCTTCGCGGTCTGGCGATCAGGCGCAACGGTGATGATGTCCTGCATCTGGAAGTGGTCGAGGAGCAGACCGTCCACCGGCCCGGGGCGTCCGCCAGTAAAGCGACCTGCGATCCAGTCGCCGTAGAGGCGCTTCACACCGGCATGGCCGACATACTCGCCGGAAAGGAAAACAACGACACCGTCCTCGGAAAAGAGCTGCGCCACTTCCTCGGGCTGGTTGAAGTCGATGTAGTAGCCGTAGGCCCAGTGCAGGCGGCGGATGGCGTTGATGTCCTCCAGTTCGCCCACGCGGTGTTCCAGCGCATCTAGGCGCGCGGTGGCCGCCTTGTCGAGCACGTCGGTCATGCGAATCTCTCCCATTGCACGCTATTGTTCGTTATAGTTTGCTACACCAACAATATTTGAAATCAAGGCGAGAGGAGAACTTCGCACCATGGGAGAGACGACAAAACGCCACGAAGGCCGGGTGGCCTTCATTACCGGCGGGGTATCAGGGCTCGGCTTCGGGATCGCGCGTGCGCTGTCCAACGCGGGCTTTCGGCTCGCCCTCAGCTACCGCAACGAAGACTACCGTGCGCAGGCGGAAGATTGGTTTCGCCAGGAAAAGCGGGAAATACCGCTATTCCTGAAGCTCGATGTCACCGACCGAGCCCGCTTTGCCGAAGTCGCCGAGGAGATCGAGGCTACCTTCGGTCGGCTCGACGTACTGGTCAACAACGCAGGCGTCTCGGTGTTCGGGCCGACCGACACCGCCACCCACGCCGACTACGACTGGATCATGGGGGTAAATTTCGGAGGTGTGGCAAATGGTCTGGTCGCCCTGCTTCCGCTTCTGAAGCGCACCGGCAAGGGCGGCCACGTCGTCAATGTCGCCTCGATGGCGGCTTATCTCTCCGGTCCGCAGGCGGGCATCTACACCGCGAGCAAGTTCGCCGTACGCGGCCTGACCGAAAGCCTGCGCTACAACCTCGCGCCCGAAGGCATCGGGGTCTCGCTGCTGTGCCCGGGGCTCACCCGCACCAACGCCTGGGACAGCGCGTTTCGCCGCCCGGACGCCTTTGCGCAAAGCGGGTTCGAAGACATCGATCCCGAGGCGCTGACAGAATTCGGCAAGGCCTTCGAGCTTGGCATGGACCCACTCGAAGTGGGCGAAAAGACCTTGAAGGGTATCGAGGAGAACCGCGGGCTGATCTTCTCCCACCCCGAGTACGCCGAGGACTTCGAGGAGATCTACCGCACCTCGCTCGCCGCGCTTCCCGACGAGGAGGCCCCGCCCGAGCGTCTCGAGATCGAACGGCTGCGCCGCGAGGCCAACCGCGCCTCGGCCTCCGGGCAGGCGATCTCGCTCGCCGACCTTACCTGAGCGGGCCCGAAGGCCCCACGAAAAATCCCCCGGATGCGCGAAGCATCCGGGGGCAAAGTCACCTTCGGGAGGTGTCGAAGATCAGATTGGATCAGGCGTTCTCGGGCACGTAGGTGCCGATCACCGCCTTCACCTCAAGAAATTCCTCAAGTCCGAACTTGCCGAATTCACGGCCATTACCGGACTGCTTGTAGCCGCCGAAGGGCATGTCCATGACCAGGCCGCCTGCGTTGACGAAGACCGCGCCTGCGCGCAGCTTGCCGACCAGCTTGCTCGCCTTGGCCGGATCGCCCGCGATGTAGGCGCCAAGGCCGTAGGGCGTGTCGTTGGCGATGCGCACCGCATCGTCCTCGTCCTTGTAGGGCATGATCACCAGGACCGGCCCGAAGATCTCTTCCTGCGCGATGGCCATGTCGGGCGTCACGTTCGAGAACACCGTGGGCTTCACGTAGAAGCCATGCTCGAAGCCCTCGGGACGGCCGGTACCACCGGTGACCAGCGTCGCACCTTCGTCGATGCCCTTCTGGATCAGCCCCTGGATCTTCTCCCACTGCGCCTTGTTGACGACCGGGCCAATGTGCGGACCTTCGCTCATGGGATCGCCCACGGGCTTGTCCGCGAACATCTTGCCCACTTCCGCTGCGGCCTCGTCATGCTGCGAGACATGGACGAGCATGCGGGTCGGAGCCACACACGACTGGCCCGAGTTCAGGAGCACGCCGCCCACGCCGCCAGGCAGTGCCTTGTCGAGCGGAGTGCCTTCCAGGATGATGTTGGGCGACTTGCCGCCCAGTTCCTGCGCCACGCGCTTGACCGTGTCGGCCGCGTTCTTGGCGACCATGATGCCCGCCCGGGTGGAGCCGGTGAAGCTGATCATGTCGATGCCCGGATGCGCGGCAAGAGCGGTCCCAACGCCCGGACCATCGCCCTGAACGAGGTTGAAGACACCGGCAGGAACGCCAGCGGCTTCCAGCACCTCGGCGAAGATCGCGGCCGAGCTCGGCGCTTCCTCGGAAGGTTTGAGGATCATCGTGCAGCCTGCGGCGAGGCACGGGCCGACCTTGGCGACGATCTGGTTCATCGGCCAGTTCCAAGGCGTGATGAGACCCACCACGCCGATAGGCTCACGCACCACGACATTGTCGCCCACCTCTTCGGAGAACTCGAACTTCTCAAGCGCGGCGAGGGCCTGGGCAAGGTGCCCGAGACCCGAGCCGGCCTGCGCGGTCGAGGCGGTCGAGATCGGGCAGCCCATTTCCACTGCAATGGCTTCGGCAATGTCGGGGATGCGGGCCTTGTAGGCCTCGATCACCTTGCCCAGCAGTTCCATGCGCTCCTCGCGCGTGGTCTGGCTGAAGGTTTCAAAAGCCGTGCGCGCGGCCGTGACCGCCGCATCGACATCCGCACTGGTACCCAGCACGATCTCGCTCGCCGGGCCTTCGGTCGCCGGGTTGATGACGGTGTGCTTCACGCCCCCGGTGCTGTCGACCCACTTTCCATCGATGTAGTTCTGGAGATAGCTCTTCATTGTCGGCTTCCTGCTCTCACAAATAGGTGTTCGGTGTCCGGCCAGTGCGCTCAGGCGGGCACTGTGTCCGAACGGACGGTAATGCCCGGGATCAGCCCGAGCTCGGCATCGCTGGCGCCCTGCCCCCACTTGTCACGCGGCGGCATCGGCCGCGCGCGCCACGGCGGGTCGAGAGTGAAGCTGGAGACGCTGCGCCCTTCGGGCAGACGTCCGTTTCCGCCGCCCTGGGTGTAGTCGTAGTAGAGCGTCATCAGCTCGCGGTGGCCGTGGCGCGCCTGCACCACGGGTTCGGCCAGTGTCGCCTCGCGCCACAGGAGCACCCGCGTCAGGTGCTGCGGCACCTCGTAGTCCTCGTAGTATTCGAGGAACCACAGCCGCTTGAACATCGGCGCGAAGGCAACTTCGGCCCAGCCAAAGCGATCGAACAGATACACCCCATCCGGGCTGTAGTGCCTCAGGAAATCGTCGAGCCGCGCATACTGCGCATCGACCTCGGCTTTCAATTCCTCGCGCTTGGCCTTGTCCCGGTTCAGGATCATGCGATAGCCCGCCCCGGTATAGGCACCGTCGGTTGCGCACAGCATCGCCTCGACAGCGTGCTCGTAGGGATCCTGGCGCGCGACCGGAACTTCGGGAAAACGGTCCTCGATGTAGCGCATGATGACCATGCTCTCCTTCAAGGTCTCCCCGTTCTCCAGCTCCAGCGCGGGAAGCGAGGTCGTCCCCCGCGTCTTCTTCAGGAGCCAGTCCGGGCGCGGCTTGGAAATGTCGATCTCGTGGTCGACGAGGACATCGCCCAGCCCCTTGAGATCGAGCAGCAGCTCCACCCGTTCGGAAAACGGGCAGCCCGGGATCTGGTACATGCGCAAGGCGCCGCCTTCGGGTTCATCGTCCCATGCCATCTGCGCCTCCCCTCAGCTCGCCGTGGCCGGCTCGGCCGAGCCCTGATTCACCGGCGCTGGCTCGATGCCAAGGCCCGTGCGATCGAAGGGCTCGGGGTCGCCCTCGCGCAGCTTCAGGCCAAACAGCGTGTGCATGCCCGGATGACGCCCCAGCCCACCGTACAGGTCGAAGCCGCGGTCGAGCCAGTCACGCAAGGGGTCATCCTCGGTGAGCGGCGGCGTGGTGCACACAGAGCCGGTCCACAGGAAGATGGCGAGCGCAGTGTAGTCCGCGTAGTTCGGCGTCTCACCGCCCAGCCAGGGCGTATCGCGCAGAAGCTGGCGCAGCGGCTCCAGCAGCGGCGGCACGAGCGGCAGCCGATCCTCGCGACCAGCCTGTACATCCTCCAGCTTCTGCCCGCCCAGGAACATCGTCTCGCGCGATTCGCGCACGTAGGCATGGTCCTGCGGCAGCGACAGGTCATGGTAGTCGAGGATGTAGCAGCGGAACCACGGCGCAATGATCGTCTTCCAGAGCCAGGCGTCGAGAAACTTGGTGAGCACCTTCATCGAAGGGCCCTCGAACAGCATCGGGCGATCCGGATAGGTCTCGTCGAGATATTCAGCGATCTTCCAGCTGTCGAGCACCCACTTGCCATCGTCGACGATCACCGGCGCCCGTTCGGAACGCCCCCCGGTGCGCTCGGCGATACCGGTAAAGCCGCCCGGCACGATATCCATGTCGAAGCCCTTGTGCGCCAGCGCGTACTTGTTGCGCCACACGAAGGGACTGATCGTGCAGCCCGAGGCGAGCTGCAGATCGTAAAGCGTTATGCGGTTGTCCTTGGCCATGGCGCGCTCCTCAGGCCTGAGCCTGCTCTTCGCTCTTGGCGAAGGGCTTGCGCGCGGCGAACTCGCTCTTGGACTTGGCGAACATTTCGATGCAGGCGGGACGCGCGTTGATGCGTTCGATCCAGGCCACGAGGTTGGGCGTGGCGGTCTTGTTGACGATGTCATCAAAACCCTTCTCCATGCCGTTGGCGATGGCGAAGTTGCAGATGTCGGCGAGCGTGTAGTCCTCACCCGCCAGCCAGGTGCTTTCGGAAAGGCGCTTTTCGAGACGGTCGATCGAAACGCGGATCTTGCGCATTTCCTCGTCCAGAACCTCCTTGGGGAAGCCCGCACGGGCGCTGCGCCACTTGGCCTGCTGCTCGGGGATCGGGATGCGCTTGACCTTTTCCTCGAACTCCTCGTCCGAAAGCGCGCGAGCCATCGGGCCGATGCCGCGTTCCCAGCCGATGGTGGAAACGCACCAGCAGAAGTATTCGTCCACCCACTTGGTCCACACGCGCATCTCGGCGATCTGCACAGGGTCGGTGGGACGCAGCCGGGGCGCATCGGGGAAGGCGTCTTCGAGGTATTCGCAGATCACGGTCGATTCGGTGATGACGTTGCCATCGTGATCGAGCGCGGGAACCTGACCCCGCGGGTTGATCTTCTTGAACCATTCCTCGTGATGCTCGAACTTGGTCGGATCGACGAAGCGCGGCGTAAATTCGAGGCCTTTCTCGTAAAGGGCCAGCAGGGGCTTAAGCGAATTGGCTCCGGGGCCAAAGCTGTACAGCGTCAACATCGCGTGGGCGTATCCTCTCCATTTGTGTCCTTGCGGATCTCTCGAATGGCAGAGTGCGTCGCCGCGCGGCCGGGGGGAAGCCCAGCAGCGATACTATTACAATAGCCAACTGTTTGCAGCCACAGGCCGATGCGCAGGGCCTAACTGTCACTTCCAATACTACTGTTTGCACTCTTCTTGCCCGCGAGCATCGCCTCTGCTTTCGTTCGTGACACGAATGGCGCACCCTGAAGGCGAATCACGCACACGGCGCCATGGGAGAGAGACGTGCTGGAACTGTGGACTTCGGAAACACCGAATGGCTGGAAAACCACCATCATGCTCGAAGAGCTGGACGCGAACTACACGTTGCGTCCGATCTCGCTGACCAACCGCGAGCAGAAGGAAGACTGGTACCTGGCCCGCAATCCCAACGGGCGTATCCCCACGCTGATCGACCATGAGGTCGATGCCGAGAATGGCGGTTTTGCGGTGTTCGAATCGGGTGCGATCCTGATCTACCTTGCCGAGAAGTTCGGCCGCTTCCTGCCGACCGACACGATGGGTCGCAGCCGCGCGATCCAGTGGGTGATGTGGCAGATGTCGGGCCTCGGCCCCATGATGGGGCAGGCCACCGTCTTCAACCGCTACTTCGAGCCCAAGCTGCCCGAGGTCATCGACCGCTACACGCGCGAAAGCCGCCGCCTCTTCGAGGTCATGGACACGCACCTCGCGGACAACGAATTTCTCGCGAGCGACTATTCGATTGCCGACATCGCCTGCTTCCCGTGGGTGCGCGGGCACGACTGGGCCTGCATCGACATGGAGGGGCTGCCCCACCTGCAGCGCTGGTTCGAGACCATCGGTGAGCGGCCGGCCGTCCAGCGCGGCCTGCTCCTGCCCGAACCGCCCAAGGCGGACGAGATGGCCGAAAAGACGACCCGTCAGGGCAAGAACATCCTGGCCTGAGCGATGAGCACACCCACCACCCCCTTCCTGACCCGCGAGTACCGCATCGAGTGGGGCCAGTGCGATCCGGCCGGTATCGTCTTTGCCCCGCGCTACATGGACATGTTTGCCGAGAGTTCGGTGCTGCTGTTCGAAGCGGCGGGCCTCCCGAAGAAGCGCGACATGCTGCGCGAAATGGGCGTTGCCGGTTTCCCGCTGGTGGACCTGTCGGCCCGCTTCCTGAAGCCTGCCAGCTACGGCGACGTGGTCACCATCGAGGCCGATGCCCCCGTCTTCGGCAACTCCAGTTTCACCATTGCGCACCGCATCCGCCTTGGCGACGCGCTCTGCGTCGAGGGCACCGAAAAACGCGTGTGGACCGTGCGTGAGAAGGACGGCAGCGGCCCCCTCAAGGCCGCTCGCGTGCCCGACGACGTGCGCGCGCGCTTCGCGTCCGGGTAGAACCGCCAGCAAGCCCGAGGGCCGCACAGTGGCGCCTGCACAGGACACGACAACAAGATCCGGCAGGTGCCCCATATTGCATGGAGGAGAGGACAACCATGGACAGTGACACCCTGTCGCGCCCCGGCGCGGCCATCGACACCGAGATCAAGTACCTGGTGCCGACCTCGCGCATCAACCGTCGCTTCTGGGCGCCGGGCGCGGAATACAACACCGGAGTCTACGACTTCTACCCCGCAACGATCCGCAACGCGCGCCTGCGCGATACGCCGCCCACTCTTGACGAACACGGCTTCTGCCTCGCCGAGCACCCCACCAAGGTGACCGACTTCGCCGATGCCGATACGCTGAAGGCGATCTACCCGGCCGAAGTCGAAGAGGTCGCCAAGCGGTTGACGGGCTGCGACTTCATTCACCCCATGGGTGGCCAGCTGCGCTCGCCCGTCGTCGGCGCCGCGGGCGTACAGCCCCCCGCAGCCGAAGCCCACGTCGATTTCAACACGCCGACCGCGAACGCCATCGCCAAGGTCTTCTATGACCAGATGCGCCCTGATGGTCCGGGCTATGACCGCTTCTTATGCTTCAGCCTCTGGCGCACCTTCTCGCCGCCGCCCCAGGACTGGCCGCTCGCGCTGTGCGAGGGCCCCTCGATCGGCGAGGAAGACAGCATCTCCAACTACAAGGTCGATGTTGACGAGATCCCGACCGGCGCCGACCTCTTCGCACCGATCCCGGACGAGGAGAAACTGCTCGCCGCGACGATCTTCAAGTACAGCCCCGGGCACCGCTGGTGGTACTATCCGGACATGACCCGCGATGAGGTCATCTTCATCAAGTTCCACGATTCGGACCACTCGCGCGCCTGGCGTAGCCCGCACACGGCCTTTCACGACACCACGCGCCCCGACGCAAATGTGCGGCGCAGCTACGAATTTCGGGCCATCGCCTATTTCGAGAAGAAGGGCTGATCCCCTGACGCGAGCCGACCACCTGCCGGGGCAAAATCGCCTTCGGAGCCAGATATGAGCGAGCCAGCGGACAGCCCCCGCGAAACCGAAGCGCCTAGCAGGGATGCGCAGCACGCCGATCCGCGTGCGGCCGCCATCCTTGTCGCCTTCGTCATGTTCCTCTCGATCCTCGAGGCGACGGTCATTGCGACCGCGCTTCCCGACATGGCGCGCGACTTTGGCGTTGCGGCGAGCGAACTGGGCATCGGCATCACCGCCTATCTCATGGTCTCGACCGCGTTCCTGCCACTGAGCAGTTGGGTCGCGCTGCGCCTCGGGCCCCGGCGCGTCCTTACCGTCTCGGTGCTCGGCTTCGGTGTCGCCTCACTCTTGTGCTCGCAGAGCCCGACACTGGGCTTCTTCGTCGCCGCGCGCGCCTTCCAGGCGCTGTGCTCCAGCCTCATGACTCCGGTCGGCAACCTCGTCCTGCTGCGCATCACGCCCAAGCACCGCCTTGTCGAGATGCTGGCGATCAGCACCACGCCCGCACTCATCGCGCCGGTCATCGGACCGCCGCTCGGTGGGTTCCTGACCGAGGCTTTCGGGTGGCCTTCGATCTTCCTGATCAACCTTCCGCTTACGCTGGTCGGCGCGCTGCTGGCCCGGCGCCTGCTCCCGCGTCTCGCGCCCCAGCGCCTGCGTTTCGATGCGGTGGGCTTCGTGCTCATCGCCTCCGCGCTCTCGCTTCTCATATACGGGCTGGATCGTCTTGGTGCCCACCCCGATGCCCCAATGGTGCCGCTCATGCTGATGGGCGTAGGCAGTGTGCTTGCGGTGATGGCCTACCGCTGGCTGCGCCGGATGCGCCACGGGCTGGTCCCTCTCGACGCGCTGCGCCACCAGACCTTCCGCGCAATTTCCTATGGAGCGGGGATGCTCATGCGCATTCCCCACATGGGCCTCGCGCTGGTCCTGCCGCTCTATTTCCAGCTGGCTTTCGGGCTGTCACCGGGAATGGCGGGTGTCTTGCTGCTCGCCAACAACCTGGGCGACCTTGCCGTCAAACCCTTCATCAGCCGCATCCTGCGCCGAGTCGGCTTTCGCAGCGGCCTTGTCGTGGGCACCGCGATGATGATGGCCGCCAGCGCCTCGGTCGCCGCCTTCACGGCCGCAATGCCGGTCTGGCTGATGGCACTGGCCATGTTCCTGATCGGAATGGCCCGTTCGGTGCCCTTCACCGGCATGGTCAGCCTCGCCTTTGCGGATGTAGAGGCCGACGAATTGCCCGGTGCCAACGTCCTCAACGCCATTGGCAACGCGCTTTCGGCCGCCGCAGGCATTTCGCTCGGCGCACTGTTCCTCAACCTTCCGCTGGGCGACGGGCTTGCCTCCGACCCCCTGCCCTACCGCGTTGCACTGCTTGCGCTGTCGGGAATCGGGACGCTGTCGGTGTTCCTGTTCCTGCGCCTTCCCGCCGATGCCGGAGCCAAGGTCACCGGCAACGCACCCGCTGCTACAGAGCCACCAGTTCGGGCCTGAGTTCGCGCAGCTTTTCCAGCTTGCGGGCGTCTTCCTCACCCTTGGGGGCAAAGAGGATGAGGCGCTGACCGGGTGCTTCCTCGATGCCATAGGAGCTGTGCGTGAAGGAGATCTTGCCCACTTCAGGTACGCGCGCGTTGTTCTCCCCGCCGAAGTGGGCCTGGATCGCGCTGCACTCCCAGAACTCGCGAAAATGTTCGGACTTCTCCGTCATTTCCTCGATCAGCTCGTCAAAGGCCTCGGGCGTGCCGGCCTGGCTGTAGTCCCATTTCAAACGCGCAACCAGACGCGAGGCCATCGCGCGGAAGCTCTCCGGATTGCGCTGGTAGCGTTCGCCCAGCATCAGGATCTTGAACAGATTGCGCTCGCTGCGCGGCATGTTGGCGTAGTCACGAAAGGCCGCCGTCACCATCCGGTTCCAGCCAACCACGGTCCAGTCCGCGACAATCACCAGCGCGGGCATGCCCAGGGTATCGAGCAAGTGGCGCGTCGCTGGACGAATGTCCTCGTCCAGCTTGGAGGCGAGCGGCGGCGGGCGATGCTGCGCAAGTCCGAATAGGTAGTCACGCTCGGTGTCGGAAAGCCGCAAGGTGCGTCCCAGCCGCTCGATCATGGGGGCGGACAGCTGGATCTCGCGGCCCTGTTCGAACCAGGTGTACCAGGTAACGCTCATGCCCGCGAGCGCGGCCACTTCCTCACGCCGCAGCCCCTTTGCGCGGCGTCGCTCGCCTTCGGGAAGGCCCACTTCGGACGGTGTCAGCCGTGCCCGGGCCGCTTTCAGGAATCGCGAAAGTTCCTCGCGATGGGACATCTCTCTTCCCCTTCTCTCTCTCCGACCTGTCACTCCCGGTACCTGTTACAGGGCGTGATAGGATATGTGCTGAACTATTCCGCCAGCCTCGATCTTGTAGTTTTGCCAGAGTGAACCCGAAATCAAACGGGCATGCAAGGTGAGAGGAGATCCAAATTGGCCAAGAAGGTCTACATTACGTGTGCGGTTACCGGCAGTTCGCCCATGCCGGACCACCCCAACTTCCCGTTCCGTCCCGACCATGTCGCCGCCGAAGCCCTCGCCGCCGCAGAGGCAGGCGCCTCGATCATCCACGTCCACGTGCGTGACGGGAAGACCGGCGAGCCTTCGCAGGCGCTCGACGACTACCGCGAGGTCGTGGGTCTGATTCGCGAGAAAAACCGCGAGGTCATCCTCAACGTGACCACAGGACCGGGCTGCACCTGGATGCAGAGCGAGGAAGATCCCAAGGTGTGCGGCGAAGGCACACTGATGTTCACCGCCGAGCGGCGCCTCGAACACATCCTCGATCTCAAGCCCGACATGTGCACCCTCGACATCTGCACCATGCAGTTGTGGGGCGGCGTCGCGATCAACCTCGACCCGATGATCACGCGCATGGGCCACATGATCCAGGACGCGGGCGTCATGCCCGAGATCGAATGCTTCGAAGCTGGTGACTTCGTCTTTGCCGACGACCTCATGGCTAAGGGCGCGATCCCCAAGAACGTCCCTTTCTCTTTCGTGCTGGGCACCAAGTACGGCCTGCCCGCTACCCCCGAAGCGATGATGTACGCGGCCAATCAGATCCCGCGCGGCGCGGCCTTCACCGGCTTTGGCGTCAGCCGTCATTCCTACCCGATGGCCGCGCAGTCGGTGCTTCTGGGCGGGCACGTGCGCGTCGGCTTCGAGGACACGATCTGGCTGCGCAAGGGCCAGCTTGCCCCCGACAACGCCGCCCACGTGCGCTGGGCCGTCGACCTCATCAACCGCATGGGCGCCGAGGTATCGAGCGCAGGCGAAACGCGCGACCTTCTGGGCCTGGCGAACCACGCCTACGCCTGAGCGCGTCCGTCACCATCTGAGAGAGCATAAAGAGGGAGTGGAGAGGACATGACACAGGTAAAGGGACGCACCGCGTTCATCACCGGCGGCGGTTCGGGCGTGGCGCTCGGCCAGGCCAAGGTTTTCGCCAAGGCCGGCTGCAAGGTCGCCATTGCCGACATCCGCCAGGATCACCTCGACGAGGCCATGGCCTGGTTCGAGGCCGAGAACGCCAAGGGCGCGAACTACGAGGTAATGGCGGTCAAGCTCGATATCACCGACCGCGAGGCCTACGCAAAAGTCGCCGACGAGGTGGAAGCGAAGCTGGGGCCCGTCGAACTGCTGTTCAACACCGCCGGGGTCTCGCACTTCGGCGCGATCCAGGACGCCACTTACGACGACTGGGACTGGCAGATCGACGTCAACCTGCGCGGCGTGATCAATGGCGTGCGCACGTTCGTGCCGCGCATGATCGAGCGCGGCAACGGCGGCCACGTGATCAACACCGCCTCGATGTCGGCCTTCGTGGCGCTCAAGGGCACGGGCATCTACTGCACCACCAAGATGGCGGTGCGCGGCCTCACCGAGACCCTGGCCCTCGATCTGGAAGAGCATGGCATCGGCGTGTCGCTGCTGTGCCCGGGCGCGGTCAACACGAACATTCACGAGGCGCTGCTGACCCGCCCCAAGCACCTGGCGGACACCGGCTACTACCAGGCCGGGCCGGAGATGTTCGCGCACCTCAAGAACGTGATCGAATGCGGCATGGAGCCCGAGACGCTGGCGAACCACGTCCTGAAGGCCGTGGAAGAGAACCAGCTCTACGTCCTCGCCTACCCGGAATTCCGAAAGCCCCTGGAAGACATCCATGCGCGCGTCATGGCGGCTCTCGCCAAGCCCGAGGACGATCCCGACTACGACCGGCGCGTGGCGCACGGCGTGCCGGGCGGCGAGGCCAAGGAGGAGGAAAAGACGGCATGAACAGCCCCTTCCTCCAGTTCGAGACGCGGGTGCGAGCCCGCGTCGTCGCCCTCGACCACTTCTGCGTGGTCGCCTCGGACCTCGACCGTTCGGAAGCCTTCTACCGCGATGTGCTGTCGCTGGAATCGTGCCCTGCGCCCGCCCCGCTTACCCGCGAGACCGCGCGCTGGATCTACGATCACGAGGAGCGTCCGATCATCCACCTCAACGCGAAGTCCGCGCCGCGCGCGATGGACCGCGATATGAAGAAGGGCCCGACCGGCGCGCTGCACCACATTGCGCTGCGTTGCGAGGGCTTCGACGACATCCGCGATCGTCTGGAAGACCGCGGCCTCACCTATGAGAGCAACGTGATCCAGTCGATTGGCCTGCGGCAGATCTTCGTGCACGATCCCGACGGGGTGCTGCTGGAGCTCAACTTCTTCGAGGATTGAAGAAGGAAGGATTGTTCGAAGGGGCCATCGCCCCTTGACCCCGGAATGGGCAACCTCACCATTCTCGGCCAGGGATGCTTGTCAGAGGTGAGGTTGACAGTTTTGGGAGCCCGAGGGCGATGGCCCTCGGAATCGTTCTTCTGCCTTCCTTAAACAGAAAGCGTACCCAGCACCCCGCCATCGACCGCAAGGCTCTGCCCGGTCACGTGCGAGGCCGCATCCGAAAGCAGGAACGCGGCCACCGCGCCCAGTTCATCGGCACTTCCGGTGCGCCTCTGCGGCACGCGCGCGGCGATCTGCTCGAGCGCGTCGGACGGGAGCGCGGCGAACATCTCGGTGTCGATGAAACCGGGCACCACGCAATTGCAGCGAACGCCATGGGGCGCCGCTTCCAGCGCGACCGCGCGCGCAAGCCCCAGCACCGCGTGCTTGGAAGCCACGTACGCGACGTTGTTGGCCATGCCGCGCTCGCTCGCGAGGCTCCCTGTCACCAGGATCGCGCCGCTTCCGCGTGCTTTCATCGCCGGCAGCACCTGCGCGATGGCGCGATAGGGGGCCGTCAGGTTGACGTTGAGAACCTGCGCGAAAGCCTCCTCGCCATAGTCCTCCACGGCTGCGAAGGAGCCGCCTGTCCCGGCGTTGAGGAAGAGGCCGTCAATCGGCCCGCCCGCCTCCACGGCCGCGTCCAGTGCAGCCGCCTGCGCAGCTCCATCGCTGACGTCGACCGCGAACCAGCGCGCACCCTCGCCCAGTTCGGCAGCCAGAGCCTCAAGCCGTTCGGCCCGGCGGGCCATCAGCGTAACCGCCCCGCCACGCGCCGCGATGGCCTTCGCGGTGGCTGCCCCGATCCCGCTCGACGCGCCGGTGACGATGATGTGCTTGCCAGTGAAATCCATGAGCCTTGCCTTCTTGCCCTCTCAGCCCGCGAGCCCCAGAACCCGCGCGGCGTTGTCCTTCATGATGCCCGGCATGACCTCGTCCTTGAAGCCGATTCCCCTGGCCGCCTCGATCCACTTGTCTGGGCGGATCAGCGGAAAGTCGGAGCCGAACATCATCTTGTGTCTGAGCTGCCCGTTCGCGTAGCGCACGATCTGCGGCGGAAAATATTTCGGGCTCCAGCCGGAAAGATCGATGAAGACGTTCTCCTTGTGGAGCGCCATCGACAGGCTCTCATCCACCCAGGGCCAGCTGGGATGCGCAAGGATGATCTTCATGTCCGGGAAGTCCACCGCGACATCGTCGACCAGCATAGGGCGCCCGTATTTCAGGCGTAGCCCCCCGCCGCCGCGCATGCCGGTGCCCATGCCCGAATGGCCGGTGTGGAAGATGGCGGGCAGGCCGTACTCGGCGATGACTTCGTAGATGGGGTAGCCGACCCGGTCGGCCGGGTGGCAGTCCTGCATGATGGCGTGGAACTTGAAGCCGCGCACGCCATGGTTCTCGATAAGGTCGCGGGCCTCGCGCGCGCCCATCCTCCCCTTGCGCGGGTCGATCGAGGCGAAGGGAATGCACACGTCGGAATTCGCCGCGGCAAACTCGGCCACTTCGTAGTTCGAGACACGCTTGGCCCCCACACCGCTCTCGCAATCGACCGTGAAGAGGCAGAAGGCGATGTTCTGCTCCCGGTAGATCTGCGCGATCTCGGGCATCTTCGGGCGTTCGCGCGGCGCCTTGAAATAGGCTGATGCCGCATCGAAGAACTGCGCCATCACCGGGTCTTCGGGATCGTGGCAGGAGACTTCGGCGTGCACGTGGACATCGATGGCGGCAAGCCGCGCGAGATCGAGGGTCACGGACGGCGGCCCGTCGCCTGCTGGTCCTTCACGATCTGCGCGGCGGCCTTGGTTGCCTCGCTGGCTGGGACACTGGGGGTGGCCTTGGGCGCCTTGCCCGACTTGGCCTCGAGCGCCTTGTCCTCGTTCGCACGGTGGATGATGTACTGGCGCACGTCCTCCACTTCCTCCGGTTTCAGAGTGTCGGCGAAGCTGACCATGCCGAGATCCTCGAGCGCGCCGTCGTGGACGACCTGCTGGAAGGCGTCGTGGTCCTGGATGAAGCCCGAGCGGCGAAGGTCGGGCAGCACACCGCCACCGATCGCCGCATCGCCGTGGCAGGTGGAGCAGAAGCGTCCGAAGCGATAGGCGCCGCGCGCGGCCTGTTCCTTCGTCCCGGCAAACGGCGGCGGGTCGAGCGGGAGTTCATCGAGCGTCAGCGGCTCAGACAGCTTGGCCTTGCCATCAAGCTTGAAGACGAGAAGGCGGCTGACATTGCGCACCGGTCCGCCATCCTGCGAAAGGATGCCCGGCGCCAGCGCCCAGATCCCACCCCAGCCCGCGACCAGAGCCACGTACTGCGTACCGTCGATCTCGTAGGTGATCGGGGGCGCGACGACCCCGGTCTGGACCGGATAGGACCACAGCTCCTTGCCCGTGTCCGACGCATAGGCGACGAGATTGCTTTTCATGTTGCCCTGGAAGACGAGACCCCCGCCCGTTGCCAGCACACCGCCGTTGTTGACGCTGGGCAACGTGACCTTCCAGCGCGCCTTCTGCGCGACCGGGTCCCAGGCAATCAGTTCGCCCTTGGTCGCATCGGCTGCGGCCTTGCGCACCGCCGGATCCGCCGGCATCGCACCTGCCGACATGTCGACGCCGGTGTTGAAGCCCTTGGGCTTGGACTTCCAGTCCTTGTCGGGGAAATAGGGCAAGGAGGCGAGCTGGGCGGGAATGTAGACCAGCTTGTCCTTGGGGCTATAGGCCATCGGGTGCCACGAGTGCGCGCCGCCAGCGCCCGGCGATCCGATGAACATCTTGCCCGTCTTGTAGTAGCGCGCCTCGGGGTTCTCGATCGGACGACCCGTCACGGGATCAAGCCCCGTGGCCCAGTTCACCGGCACGAAGTTCTTGCCCGAGATGAACTGGCCCGTCTCACGGTCAATCACGTAGAAGAAGCCGTTCTTGGGCGCCTGCATCAGCACCTTGCGCGGATTGCCCTCGATTTCGAGGTCGGCCAAGATGATGCTCTGCGTCGCGGTGAAGTCCCAGGTTTCGCCCGGCGTCGTCTGGAAGTGCCAGACATATTCGCCGGTTTCGGGCCGAACCGCCACAATCGAGGAGAGGTAGAGGTTGTCCCCCTTGCCTTCCGAGCGAATCCCCTGGTTCCAGGGGGAGCCGTTGCCCACACCGATGTAAAGCAGGTCGAGCTCGGGATCGTAGGCCATCGAGTCCCAGGCCGTGCCGCCACCACCCTCGGCCCAGTATTCACCGTGCCAGGTCTTTTCCGCGTCCTTGAGGTACTTGGCCTCGTTCTTCCCCGGCGCATCGGGCACCGTGTAGAAGCGCCAGGCCTGCTCGCCGGTCTCGGCATCATAGGCCGTCACGTAGCCGCGCACGCCCATTTCGGCCCCGCCATTGCCGATCACCACCTTGCCCTTCACCACGCGCGGCGCGCCAGTGATGGTGTAAGGCTTGGTGGGATCGACCGTCTCCTTGATCCACAGCGGCTTGCCGGTCTTGCGGTCAAGCGCGACGAGACGCCCGTCGAAAGTGCCCAGGTACAGCTTGTTGCCCCAGGCCGCGAGGCCGCGGTTGACGACGTCGCAGCATCCCTTCACGCCCGCCGAGCCGGGCACCTCGGGATCGTAGTCCCACAGTTGCTTGCCCGTCTTCGCATCGTAGGCGCGCACCTTGGACCAGGCGGTGGTAATGTAGATCACCCCGTCGATGACGAGCGGGGTCGATTCCTGCCCGCGCGAGGTGTCGAGGTCCTGCGACCAGGCCAGCCCCAGCTTGCCCACGGTTTCCCGATTGATCTGGTCGAGCGGGGAGTAGCGCTGCTCGTCGTAAGTGCGCCCGTAACTCAGCCACTCGCTGTCCACGCCCTGTGCGATGAGCTGGCCATCGACACCGTCTTTGCCGCTACCGTCCGCACTTGCCGTGCAGCCGGCAAGAATCAGGGCGCCGGACATCGCAAGCCCGGCCAGCCAGCCGCGCCGGGCCCGCACGCGACCTTGCCTTGCCTGCGAATTGCCCTGCGCGCCCGTCAGCCTGATCATGTGTAAACCCAATCCTCTCGTGCGTTCCTGTGTCCCCCGCGCCTTGTGCCGGCAGGTGGGACCAGGAACCCTCTCTCATCGTGTCTTCGTTTCGTGCCCGGGCTCAGCCCCAGCGATTGATTTCCGGCCCAGGCGCCCAGCTGCGCTCCGGCGCCTCACTCGTGGCCCTTGCCAGTGCCGCCTGAACGCTCGGGCGCGCCTTCACGCGCTTCATCCAGGCCTGGGTCTCGCTCTTACCCTTGAAGGCCTCGGGCACGATCGGCTCCATGCCGACCAGCCAGGCGAAGGTCTCGAAGTCGGCAATGGTCAGCGCGCCCATCAGCCATTCCCGGCCATCGGCAAGCTGCTTCTCGCAGCGTTCGACGGCCTGCATGACCTTGGCCTCGCAGTCCTTGAGCTGCGCATCGTCGGCTTCGCCGTCGCGCACCAGATCCCAGCGCACCTTGAGGTCGGCGCTCACGATGGGCTCCACCTGGGCGGCGAAGGCATCCTCGCTCAGCGCCTCGAGACGCTGGTGCGAGGTGGCCAGATTGCCCAGCAGGGAGGCTGCGGGGGACAGACGCTCGGTGATCTGGCGGCACCACATCATCATTTCCCAGTGCGCATAGGCATCTTCGGGCTGGAGCGAGGTGCCGTCCCCGACCTCGTCGAAGAACTGGGCGAGAAAGACGGATTCGGTCATCGCCTCTCCCTCAATCACCAGGACAGGTCCCTCGCCTTCCACGCCCATGTCGCGGGCGAGCGGCTCGGTAACGCCGGGCAGTGTGTGCCGCTTGCCGCCCAGAAGATCCATGGCGTGACACTCGATATCGAGCGCCACATCAGCGCCGGTCTCGGCCATGGCGGCGAGCACCGCCAGCGAGGGCCCGTTGGGCTCACCGTGATAGAGGATCGTCGCCATCAGATGCGCTCCTGTTCGAGAATGGTCACGCGCTTCACCATGTCGGTGCGGCCCAGCGCCCAGCAGTCCTTGACGGCCTTGCGTGCGTAGATCGCGCGCAGCCAGCGCAGGAGATTGGGGGTAAGTTCGTCGTTGGAAAGCTCGGGCTGGCTCAGCGGAATGGCGTAGGCCAGATTGAAACCGTTGATATCGGCGAGCGAGTAGCTGTCGCTGCCGAGCCATTCGCGCTTGCCCAGTTCCTTCTCCAGCATCGCAATGCCCATCGCCACGCGGCGCTGGCTCTCGGCGATCTCCGCCTCAGAAAAAGTCCCGTAGATGGCCTTGCGCCAGGAGACGCGGCGTTCGGGCATGGGAATGCGCTCGATCGCAGCTTCGAGTTCGGCCGGGTCACGCTGACGCACGACGGGACCGATGAAGACCGACCAGCCGATCATCGAGAAGCTGGGGGCGAGCCACTGGTCCATGAACTTCATCCACCAGCGCACGCGCCAGCGATCACGCGCGTCGGCGGGCATCAGGTCCGGGCCCTCGAAGCACTCGTTCACGTATTCCATGATCGCGGTGCTCTCGACGAGAACCTTGTCGCCATGGGTCATCGCCGGGATCGTTCCTTGCGGGTTGATCGCCAGGTATTCCGGACGGTGCTGATCGAAGTTCAGCATGTCGATGTAGTGGCTGTCGAAGGGAACGCCCTTTTCCATCAGCGCCAGCATCGGCTTGCCCGAGTTGGCGTTGGGCTCCCAGTGGTAAAGCGTGACCTCGGCCATCGCGTCTCTCCCCCGTGCGTCTATCGTATCGAAATGGATGCGGCGGGACAGGCCCGGGGACCTGCCCCGCCGCGAGGGGTTCGGATCGTCAGAACTTCTTCTGCACGGTGAAGGCCCACTCGCGCGGACGGCCCACGTTGGAGTAGGTCGTGCCCGCGCTCGCGTAGAGCGCGGCGAAGCGGATCGGCAGGTAGTAGTACTTGTCGAAGAGGTTCTGGACCTCGAAGGAGATCGCCAGATCCTCGTCCGCGTTGCGCCAGGTCACACGCGCATTGGCGATGGCCCGGGCCGGGTTGAAGTCCAGCTCGCTGCTGCCCGGAAGACGGCCCATGCCCTGCTTGCCGGTGTAGGCGATGTCGAAGCGCGGCGTGACCGTGCCTGCGTTGTCGCCCAGTTCGCCGCGGTACTGGATGCCGAAGCTGCCGCGCCAGTTGGGCGTGGTGAGCGGATCCTCGAGACGGATGTTGTTGCCGACCATGGGGCCGATGCGCTTCCAGTTGCCCTCGATCCAGCTGACAGTCGCGTCGATATCGAGGCCGTAGATCGGGCTCGCCTGGAGCTCGAACTCGACACCGTACATCTCGCCGTCGCCCGCGTTGCTGATCGCGGCGCAGGGAAACGGATCCTCACCCGGCGGGAAACCGTCGAGGATGGCGCAGTCCGCGATGGGAAGCTGCATGTTCTTGTAGTCGTTGTAGAAGCCCGACAGGTTCATGCGCAGCGTACGGCCAAGGAGGTCGGTCTTCACACCCACTTCGTAAGCGGTCAGCGTTTCAGGGTCGAACGTGCCGTTGACGGCCTGGGCCTGGGTAAAGGGACGTGCGGTCACGCCGCCACCCTTGAAGCCCGTGCTGATCGTGGCGTAGGCCAGAACTTCGTCGCTGAAGCGGTAGTCGACCGAGATACGGTAGTCGACGCGGTCGCCGTCGTATTCCGCCACACTGCCATCGAGCGCGCCGACACCGAAGATATCGACCAGCGGGCCGCCGTCCCAAGCCTTGCGCACGAAGGTGTAGTCCTTGTGCTCCTTGGTGTAGCGAAGGCCGCCCGTGACGTTGAGGTTGGGCGTGGGGTGCAGGATAACGGTACCGAACAGCGCCTTGCTGTCGGCGCGGACCGGGTCATCGCCCTGGAACTGGAGGAACAGCGCCGGATTGCCCATGCCGATGTAGCGGATGTCCTGGCGGGTGAAGTAGACCGACTTCTGATCGCTGTAGTAGCCACCCACTGTAAGATCGGCGAAGTCACCCAGTTCCGCGTTGACGCGCAGTTCCTGGCTGAAGAAGCGGAAGGTCAGATCGTTGAAACCGCCGCCGCCGATGTTCGGGTTGGGCGTGTAATCGTCGTCCGTGCCATAGGTCTGCTGGTATTCGCGGTAGGCCGTGATCGACTTGACGTTGATCGAGTCCGAAAGGTTCACCGACATGTCGCTCGACACGCCCCAGCCCCAGAACTTGACCGAGTTGGGCATGTAGTAGGCCTGGCCCGCCTGGCCGCCCGCGGGCAGGTACCAGCTGGCGTAGGTGCAGAACTTGCCGCAACGGAAGTCCGCGCCGGTGAGGTCAGTGTTGTTCTCGGTGATGACACCGGCGGCCGCCGTGCGGTTCTCCCAGGTGTAGTCACCGGTCACGATCCAGTCGAAGCTGTCGGTCGGATTGAAGCGCAGCGATCCGCGCACGCCTGCGTAGTTGCGCTCGCCCAGCTTGTCGACGACGCAGTTGGCCGGGGTCGAGGGATTGCCGGTGATGCCCAGTTCATTGTCCGGGTTCACGCAGCCATAGTCGAGCTGGTCGACATAGCCGTTCTGGTGCTTGTAGACACCTGCGACACGCGCATAGAGATTGTCGGTCAGCGCAAAGTTCATGCTGGCGCGAAGGTCGATGCGTTCACGCGCACCATAGACCACATCCACCTTGCCGCTGCTTCCGGGCTCGGGCTTGACCGAGAACATCTTGATCGCGCCGCCGATCGAGTTGCGGCCGGTCAGGGTGCCCTGCGGTCCGCGCAGGATCTCGACACGCTCCAGGTCGAGCAGGTCCATGATGTTGCCGGTCAGCGTCGCGTAGTAGACATCGTCGATGTACATGCCGACGCCCGGCTCGTAGGCGGGGTTGAAGTCGTACTGGCCGATGCCGCGGATGTAGACGGCCATTGAGGAGCCGAACGCGCCGCCCATTTCAGTCAGCTGCACGTTCGGCGCCTGGCCTGCGACCTGCGAAAGATCGGTCTGATTGCGCGCTTCGAGGAGCGCAGCATCGACTGCGGTGATCGAAAGCGGTGTGTCCTGCAGTTTCTGCGAGCGGAACTGCGCGGTCACGATGATCTCGCGCATCGCGGCATCATTGGTAGTCTGCTGCTGCGGCTCCGAAGCCGTCTCGGCGGTATCCTGCGCCCGCGCGCCGGTAGCTGTGAAAAGCGTGGCCGCCGAAGCGGTTGCGAGCAACGCATAGCGCAGCCCTGATCTGGAATTGATCTGCATATTGGCCCTCTCCTGAACCAGCGCCGGGGATTATGCGTCTCCGTGCGCCTTTCATGCCGTCGCGTTGTGCGACATGTTGTTTGTATGGCATACAATATGCGGAAGGCAAGCCCGGAGAGGTCCGCAGGCGACTTTTTTGGAAGAAGTACAGTTGCCCGGATCACCTATAGGGAAACCGCGAGAGCGCCACGCTCTCACGCGAAAATTGGCATAAAACAACAATGAAATAAGGACTTGAGAGGGATGAATAGACTTGTAGGCACCATCAACTATGCTGCACGGAACGCAGAGCGCATGCTCTACCGGGCTAACGACCACACCCGCGACACCGTTCGTATCGCCCCCGAATCCATGCCGATCCACGATGGACGGGCGCGCGAATCCACGCTGGATTGCAATGGGTACCAAATTGTCTCGGTTGTTATGTCACCCGGCACCAGTGGCCATCTCGAGCCAGCGACCGACGCCGCCTGTGCGCTGATCCGCGATCTGTGCGGCGCTGACCGCGTGGTGGCGACCGCCCCTCCGGTCCACCGCTTCGGGGAACGCTCGGACCTTTCGGGCCAGCTCGACAATTCCCGGCCCGCGCGCTTTGCCCACGTCGACGTCTCGGACACCACCGCCCTCGCCTTCTCCACACGCTCCTGCCCGGACGACCTGGACCACTACCGCCGCAGCGCGCATTACAACCTGTGGTGCGTCACCTCGCCGCCGCCGCAGGACGTGCCGCTGGCGCTGTGCGATGCCCGCTCGTTCGCGCGCGAGGACCTGATCCTCGCGGACGCCGTATTCGACCGGGACGGCGAGGATCTGTGGACCATGGAAAGCTTCGTCCTGGCTTACGCGCCCCGGCACGAATGGGTCTGGTTCCCCGACATGCAGCCGGGCGAAGCGCTTCTCTTCAAGACCTTCGACAGCGATGCCGACGCGGCAACCTGCGTGCCCCATGTCGCCTTCGACAACCCGCTCGCCCCGCCCGGCACGCCGCCGCGCAGCTCGGTGGAACTGCGCTTCATCGCCTACTGGGCCTGAGCTTGGCCACGCGTAGCCGGCCCGCTATTCTGCCCGCATGAGCGATTGCGGATGCCGCCCGACGGGCCTCGAAACCACCTCCCAGCGCCGCGCCCTCGTCGTGGCGCTGGGGCTCAACGCGGTCATGTTCGTGGTCGAGACCGCCGCAGGCCTCCACGCCGATTCGGCGAGCCTGCTCGCCGACGGCCTCGACATGGCCACCGACGCCTCGGTCTATGCCGTCGCGCTCCTCGCCCTCACCCGCAGCGCCCGCTTCAAGAAGGGCGCGGCAACGTGGAGCGGCGCCCTCCTCTTTCTCGTCGGCGTGGGCGTGGTGCTCGAAACCGTGCGCCGGGCCTTTGCGGGCGCGGAGCCCGGCGGCCTGTGGATGATGGCGGTCGGTCTCCTCGCACTGGCGGTGAACGCTTATGTCCTGCGCCTGCTCGCGCGCCAGCGCAGCGCCGAAGTCCACATGCGCGCCGCCTGGATCTTCACCCGCGCCGACGTCATCGCCAACGCCGCCGTCCTTGTCTCGGGCGCCCTGGTCTGGGCTACCGGCATCATCGCCTTCGACCTTGCTGTCGGCCTTGCCATCGGTGTCTACGTCATCAAGGAAGCCTTCGAGATCCTGCGCGAAGCACGCGACGCATAGTCCCAGCGCCCTCCTGCTGCACCCAAAAGAAAAGGCCGCCCGGATCGAAATCCGGGCGGCCCTTCTTCATCGGGAGAGCGAAAGGATCAGGCGTCGGCCTTCACGGTGCGCCAGCCTTCCTGGTAGCTTTCACGCGCAACGCGCGAGTAGGGAACCGGCGAGACGATGGCGCGCACGGCAAGCTGCTTGTGCGGCTCGACGGTCGACTTCTTGGTGCCACCGTTCTCTTCGCCCCACAGCACGGTGACTTCGTCGCCGATCTGCGTTTCGGGGTCGACAGTCGCCAGGCTCAGCGCCTGCTTCTCGTTGTAGGAGAAGCCGGTGAACATCGAGTAGCCGATGGTCTTGCCCGAAGCGTCGCGCACCGCGTCGTAGTTGGACGAAGCGTAGTTCGCGAGCGGCACGTCGAAGAACTTGTAGGCTTCGCCGTCCGGATCGAACATCGAGGCCATGATCTTGGCCATGTCTTCCGGATGCCAGGCCAGCGTGACCTTCTTGCGCTGCTTGGCCGGGTCGAGAGCTTCGAGCGCTTCACGGCCAATGAAGTCGTGGTCGAACTTCACGAAGTTGCCGTAGCCCAGTTCCCAGGGGTTCAGGTAGTAGTCCTCGATGTCGTCCGACACGAACGAACCGCCGATCGAACCGGTCGCCTCGTAGCTGTTCGCGCCGAGCCACTCGCGGAAGCCCTTGAGCTTCTCGCCGGTGTAGATGGCGGGCAGCGGCGAGGGGATCCAGCCCGATTCCAGCGTGTTCGAGGGGTACGCACGGCTGCCGCACGGGATCAGGCCGAATTCCTTGCCCGCTTCCAGAATGGCGGCGCGGATTTCTTCCTGCTCTTCATAGGGGCCCCAGATTTCGAGACCCGGCGCGCCCGACATGCCGTGACGCAGCGTGCGCACGGTCTTGCCGGCAATGTTCATGGTGCTCATGTTGAAGAACTTGAGCTTCTCGAGCGGGCCGCCGTGCAGCTTCTCGATCACGTCCCAGGCCTTGGGACCCTGAATCTGGAAGCGCCATTCCTTGCGCTGCACCGGCTTGCCCATCGGGCGCATCGGCGAGCGGTCGTCAAGCTCGATCTCGCAATCGTAGCCGCCGGTCTCGGCCTGGTAACGCAGCCAGTTCGACGCGGGCGCGCGTCCGACGTACGTGAAGCTTTCCTCTTCTTCCCAGAAGATGATGCCGTCACCGATGACGTGGCCGTAAGGCGTGGTCGGGACGTACTGCTTGGCCTTGTTCACGGTCCAGCCCTTGGGGCTGTTGATCATCGTGTCGGTCAGGAGCTTGAGCGCGTCCTTGCCGCGGATGTAGAGATTGACCATGTGGTGCGACTGGTCGAACAGGACGGCGCTGTGCTGCCAAGCCCACTGCTCCGAACGCCAGTTGGAAAATTCGGGCGCCACAACGGGGTACACGTAGGCGCCAAGCTGCGAATTGCGCAGCATCTCAACGATATTGCCGGTCCCCTGCAGGACCTGCTCGAGATTGTCAGCCATCTCACCTCTCCAAAAAATTCAGCCACAGCCTCGCTGCGTGCCGGAAGAGAGTATCGCGCGCCCTGAACCCGCACAAGAGAAAAGGTTCGTGGAACGAACTAATATCTTTCATGTTATTGATATATAGATCTATTTTTTGTTTTCATGCGATGACTTGCGCGATCTGTGCGACGGGCTAAGCATGAGCGCGTGGGCACGAACGAACCAAAATCCGACACTCCCGACGCCTCCGCACAGGCGGAAGGACGCGGCGATCTCGACTCGATCCTGGGCTTCCATATCCGGTTGGCCCACGGCGCGGTCTATCGCCATTTCACCGAGACCTTCACCGACCTGGGCCTGACCCAGAAGCAGGTCTCGGTGCTCTGGACCGTGGCCGAGCAGCCCGGCCTGTTCCAGGCGGATCTGGGCCAACAACTTCAGATGGACCGCGCGACCACGACCGAGATCATCAACCGCCTGGCCGCGCGCGATCTCCTGCGCCGCGAGCCCTCCCCGCTCGACCGCCGCAAGAGCTCGCTCCACCTCCAGCCAGAGGGCGAGCGCGTACTCGAAGAGGCGCGCACATCCATTCTCGCGCATGAGACCTGGCTCAAGGAGCGCTTCAGCGACGCCGAAGTGGCGACGCTGATCGGTCTGCTCACCCGCATCCACAGCCTGCCTCCGACCGACTGAGCCTCCTTGCACCTGCGCCGCGTTGACAGGCGCACGCGCCTCCTGCAAAGTAACGAACGTTACTAATAAGGTGGCAGCCACCCCTTGCGCCTCCCAGGCGCAGGACCTGGCTTGCGACAAGGTGGAGAGCGATGGTTTCGAAACGTGCGCAGGGGCCCGACCCGGCCCGCATCCGGCAGGCGCGGGCCGCCTTCCAGGCGGCGCTGGGCGCCGACAATGTCTTTTTCGGTGAAGAGGATGCGGCCGCCTACAACGACAAGTTCGCGGTGGACGACACGCTCCACCACCCTTCAGGCGCCATCGCGCCGGGGAGCGCGGAGGAAGTCCAGGCCGCGCTGCGCATCGCGTCTGAGGTCGGCATCCCGCTCTGGCCGATCAGCCGTGGCAAGAACCTGGGCTACGGCGGCAGCGCGCCAGTCCTCGCCGGCTCGGTCATCCTCGATCTCTCCCGCATGAAGAGAATCGAGTACGACGAGGAGAACGGCACCGTCCTGCTCGAGCCTGGTGTGGGCTTCTACGACCTCTACGACTTCCTCAAGGCCCGGGGCATGAAGCATTGGCTTTCAACACCCGGAAACTCGTGGGGCTCGGTCGTCGGCAACGCCCTCGACCGGGGCGTGGGCTATACCCCCTACGGCGAGAACACGAGCAAGATCTGCGGGATGGAAGTGGCGCTGGCGGACGGTTCGCTGGTGCGCACCGGGATGGGCGCGCTCGAAGGCTCGCCTACCTGGCAGCTCTACCGCTACGGCTTCGGCCCGGCTTGGGACCAGCTCTTCGTACAGTCGAACTTCGGGGTCGTCACCAAGATGGGTCTTTGGCTCATGCCCGAACCCGAATCGCTGATGGGCATGGATGTCGAGTTCGACAATCCCGAGGACCTGCGGCCTCTCATCGACACGCTCGCCCCCTTGCGCCGTGAGGGCCTGCTCCAGCAGTCGCCCACCATCGGCAACTGGCTGCGCGCGGCAGCCGTCCTCACCACGCGCTCGGAATGGACAGACCAGCCCGGCGCGCTGAGCGACGAGGTGATCTCGGCAATCCGCAAGAAGTATCGCGTGGGCTGGTGGGGCGTGAGCCTGCGCCTCTATGGCCGCGAGGAGGTGAACAAGGCCGCCTATCCGATCCTGGAGAAGGCCATGAACGACCTGAAGCCGCTCTCCATGCGCCCGGCGCAATGGAAGCGCGGCGAGCCGCTGGAGAATTCAGGGTGGACCGGCACGCCGATCAGTTTTCCGATGCAGAACGCCAACTGGCACGGCGGGCGCGGCGGACATATCGGCTTCTCGCCGGTGCTGCCCCAGTCGGGCACGGCCGCCATGGCGCAGTTCAAGCGGACCTATGACCGCTACCGCGAATACGGCATGGACTACCAGGCCAGCTTCGCCTTCGGCGAGCGCCATCTCATCAACGTCAACGCGGTCCTCCTCGACAAGGACGATCCTGCCATGATGGGCCGGGTGGATCCCTTCCTGCGCCAGCTCGTCGCCGACGCGAAGGCGCAAGGTTATGGCGAGTACCGCACCCATCTCGACTACATGGACCTCGTCGCCTCGACGTACGATTTCAATGACAACGCCCTGCTGAAGCTCAACGAGCGCGTGAAGAACGCGCTTGATCCCGCGGGGGTCATCGCGCCCGGCAAGAGCGGTATCTGGCCCGGCGCCAAGGGAGGAACCTGCGCATGAGTACGCTTTCCAAGTCGGCGCTGACAGGTGCCTGCACGGCCGTTCTCATCGCTGTCGCGGCATGTGGCACCGGAGCCCCGGCCCAGGACGCCAAGGACGCGCCACAAGGCGGCCCGCCGCCGATGCCCGCGCCCGTTACGCTCTCCTCGCGCCCCGACGCGGGGCCGGGCGAAAAGCTCTTCATCGAGAAGTGCGTGATGTGCCACGGCCCCAACGGGATGGGTACCGGCCTTCTTGCGCGCCGCATGGACGTGGCCCTGCTCGAAGAGCGCGAGGACCTTCCCGCCGACTACGTCATCCAGGCCGCGCGCATGGGCATCGGCAACATGCCCGCGATCCCGCGCGGCGAAGTGAGCGATGCCGATTTGCAGCAGATCGCTGACTACCTCGCGAGCAAGACGCCCAAGGACATGGGCGGCACGATGGGAGGAGCGGCACGATGACGACGCTGGCCCGGCGCGAACTGCTCGCCCTCACCGCTGCGGGCGTGCCGCTGGCAGCCCTTGGCTCCACGCTTCTCGCCTCCGGAGCAAGCGCAGCCACCGCGCCCACCGCCCTCTTGCATGACGCGACACTTCCCGACGCGCGGCGCTTTGCCGCCCGCGCCGCCCAGCTTGGCCAGACCTCGCAAGCCCTCGCCGGAGACCCCGTACGCCAAGCCCAGGCGCTCTTTGCACGCCGTCCCCAGGTCGTGTTCGGAGTTAGCCGGGCAAGCGACCGCCTGCTCTTTACAGAGGTCGCGCGCGAGGCCGGCTACGAGGAACTTGTCCAGATTGCCCAGCGCGCCGGATGTATCCATGAGAGCCGCTGCCGGAGTGGCGCCGAAGCCTTCGCGGCCCTCGCCCGCGCGAGTGGCCCCAACTGGCCGCGCGCCTTCGCCGAACTGGCTCTGGGGGCCGCGCCGCTAACGGACGCCCTGGAGATACAGGGAGCGGATGCGCCGACCAGCTTCAGCTGGGTGCTACGTCGAAAGGGGTGATCTTGCCCACAAAAAAGCCCTTCCGGAACGGCGGCTCCGGAAGGGCTTTTTTTTATTTCAGAAGATACAAGAAGATATTCCGAGGGCCATCGCCCTCGGGCTCCCCGAACCGGCGACCTCACGTCCCGTGCGCCACGCTGGCGGCACGACCAAAGGTCGCCGAATCTGGGGTCCAAGGGGCGATGGCCCCTTGATTCCTCAATTTCTTCGTCACTTACGAATGATGAGCGATTCCGGCCGCTTGCGCGGCACCCACTGGCCGCGTCCGGGAAACTTGCTGAGAACTTCACCGTCCCAAAGGCGTACAGTGCGGCGGTGGAAGCGCCAGTTCCCGTCCTCGCAGCGCACCGCGTGATCGTCATACCAGCCGGTGAAGCGCAGGAGGTAGGGCGGCTCGTCCTCGCACTCGGTCACGAAGGCAAAGCTGCGCATCTTGACGCTGCCATCGTCCTGCGGGCGGAACTGGGTCTGCGTGACGTGGTGCTGGCGTCCCGGAAAGCCCGGCGCGTTGCGGTAATGTTCGGCAATACCGCGAATGCCCTCGTGGCCTTCCCAGATATCCGGGTCTTCGAACACCTCCTCGACCATACGTGCAGTGGGTGTAAAGCAGGCGACAAGCGCCTCCACGTCGCCCGTGTCCAGCGCCCAGCTGTAGTCCGCAATCAGATCCTGCAGCGCAAGACGGTCTTCGATCGGCAATTTCGGCAAGGTATGTCTCTCCCATGTTCGCCCTCGCCGCCCGCATCGCGTTTGCAGGCCGGTACGAGGTGCCTTGACGCAACCGTAACACTCGTTACTTTCTTCCACAAGAACTCCGGGCTGACTCGGAGCGAAATCGGGAAGAGAGAGGACCCTTGGGCAAGATCATTGTCACCGGCGCATCGGGCGCCTTCGGCCACAGCGCAGCGCAGCTTCTTCTGGAGAAATGCGCCGCGGACGACCTCGTGTTCCTGACACGGACCCCGGACAAGTTGAAGCACTTTTCCGAGGCTGGCGCGCACGTACGCGCAGCCGACTTCGACGATCCCGCAAGCCTGCCCGCCGCGATGGAGGGCGGGGAGCGCATGCTGCTTATCAGCACCGCGCGCGTCGGCACCCGCGTTGGCCAGCACCGCAATGCGGTCGAGGCGGCTGTGGCTGCAGGCGTGAACCATATCGTCTACACCTCGCTCATCGCCGCCGATGCGCCCGACAACCCGGCCATCGTCAAGCTCGACCACCGCGCGACCGAGGAGATCATCGAAGCCTCGGGCGCGGCCTGGACACACCTTCGCGACAGCCAGTATTCCGAAGCCATCGCGGGCGCCATGGTCATCCCGGCCCTGATGACAGGACACAAGCCCGACAACTGCGCAGACGGCAAGGTCGCCTTCGTCAGCCGCGACGACTGCGTGGCTTCGGCGGTTGGCGTACTCACCCAGGACGGGCACGCGAACACCGCCTACACCCTCACCGGCCCCGAGCTCATCTCGATCCCCGAAGCGCTTGCGATGGCAAGCGAAATCGCGGGCAAGCCGATCGAGGTGGAACATGTCGATGACGAGGCCATGTTCGCCTACTTCGATTCGCTGGGCGTGCCGCGCCACGCCTCGGACATCGTGCCCGACGGGCCGATCCCCTGGTCGAGCGACGACATGGTAACTTTCGGCCAGTCGATCCGCGAGGGCTTCTTCGACCTTGCGACCGACCACGTCGAGAAGCTGACCGGAAAGCCCCCCCGCTCCTTGCGCGAAATCATGTTGCAGCACTGCGAAAGCTGGCCGAAATGAAGCTCTTTTCCGCAAGCCTGACCGCCGCCGCCGCGCTGCTGCTGAGCGCCTGCTCCGGCACGACGGGATCGTCCGACAACGCCGCGATGGGCGATGACTGGACCACCCCCAAGGGCGGCGCGAACGCCGCACATTTCTCGGGCCTTACCGACATCAACCCCGGCAATATCGGGCGCCTGGGCCTTGCCTGGAGCTATGACCTGGGCTCCTCGCGCGTACAGGAGGCAACTCCGGTCGTCCTCGACGGGGTGATGTACACCTCGGGTAACCTGGGGCGGACGTATGCGCTCAACGCCGCGACCGGCGAGGAGTTGTGGACCTTCGAGCCCGAGGTCGACATGCAGGCCAACCGCGGCGCGTGCTGCGACCAGGGCAACCGCGGCGTTGCCGTCGCGAACGGCAAGGTCATGGTCGCCGCGCTCGATGGCTGGCTCTACGCGCTCGACGCCAAGACCGGCAAGGTCGCCTGGAAGGCCGACACGATCACCGACCATTCGCGCGGCTACACCATCACCGGCGCGCCCGAAGTGGCCGGGAACCTCGTTCTCATCGGCAATGCGGGCGCGGAATACGACGCGCGTGGCTATGTGACCGCCTACGACGTCGCCACCGGCGAGCAGGCCTGGCGCTTCTACACCGTACCCCACGATCCCGCACAAGGCCCCCAGGAAAACCCGGAGCTGGAAGAGGCGGTCAAGACCTGGTCGCCCGAAAGCCGCTGGGACATTGGCGGCGGCGGCACCGTGTGGGACGCGATCAACTACGACGAACGCTTCGGCACGGTCATCATCGGCGTCGGCAACGCAGGGCCCTACAACCTGGAGCGCCGCTCGCCGGGCGGGGGTGACAACCTCTTCGTCGCCTCGCTTGTCGCGCTCGATGCCAGGACGGGCCGCGTGAAGTGGCATTACCAGGAAACGCCTGGCGACGCCTGGGACTTCACCTCGACCCAGCCCATCGTCTTTGCCGACATGGAGGTCGAGGGTGAGATGCGCCCCGTGCTCATCCACGCGCCCAAGAACGGCTACATGTTCGTGCTCGACCGCGAGACCGGAAAACCCATCGCGATCAACGCCATCGTGCGCACCAGCTGGGCCGACGGCTACGACATGGAGACCGGGCGCCCCAAGGAAAAGCCCGACAGCGCCTACTACTGGAAGGGGCCGAAGATCATCTTCCCTGCCTCGCCCGGTGCGCGCAACTGGTACCCGCCCGCTTATGACCCGGACCGCGAGCTCTACTTCGCCTCGGTGCTCGACATGGGCAATCTCATGTTCACCACGCCCCCGCTCGACCCGGCCGATCCGCACCGCAAGAAGGCGCTCAATATCCAGACCGCGCTGCTCTTCACCGCCGATCTCGACAAGTCGATCGCCACCCTGCCCCCGCCGCTGCAGGACATGGTCAAGGCCCTGCCCGAATGGCAGTGGGTCAAGGACAAGCCCTATTCCTCGCAGATCCGCGCCATCGACCCGATGACCGGCAAGGCGAAATGGGCCGTCGACACGGAAGGTTGGCAGGACCGTCCCGGTGTCATGGCGACGAAGACCGGCATCGTCTTTCACGGCAGCATCGACGGGCGCTTCATCGCCCGCGACGCCGAGACCGGCAGCATCCTGACCGAGATCGACACCGGCACCGCGATCATGGCCGCGCCCATGACCTACCGCGTCGATGGGGTGCAGTATGTCGCGGTCCAGGCGGGCTTTGGCGGCGGGGGCTGGGGATTCGTCCCGCGCTATTCCGCGCCTTACACGTACGGCAACGCCAACCGCCTGCTCGTCTTCAAGATCGACGGCGGCGAAGTACCCAAGCCCGATCCGCTTCCCGCTCCGCAAGTCGCTCCCGAACCGCCCGCACAGTTGCCCGGCGTAACCCCGGCGACCATCGCGCGCGGCCAGGCGGTGTTCTTCGGCAACTGCGCGATCTGCCACTCGAACCAGATCATCTCGGGCGTTCCGGACCTGCGCCGCATGCAGCCCGAGATCCACGAGGCCTTCGACCAGATCGTGCTGGAAGGCGCGTTCCTGCCGATGGGCATGCCGCGCTGGGACGATCTCATCAGCAAGGAGGACGCCCACGCGATCCACGCCTGGCTGATCGACGAGCAGGCCAAGGTGCGCGAACGCGAACTCAAGCTGAAGGCCGCGGGCAAGCCGCTCGACGCGCCCAGCCTCACCATCCTGTCCAGCTACTGACGAAGGAGAGACAGGCCATGGATACCCCTGACATCATCGTCATCGGCGGCGGTTCGGCCGGCGCGGCGATGGCCGGACGGCTCGCCGAAGGCGGCACCCGCGTGCTCCTCGTCGAGGCCGGACGCTCCGACAAGACGCTGAAATCGCGCGTCCCCGCCCTTACCAGCTCGGTCGTCCAGAACCCGGACTACGACTGGTGCTACAAGGTCGAGCCTGACCCCTCGCTCGGCGGCCGCGCCGATGTGTGGCCCGCGGGCAAGCTCCTGGGTGGGGGCAGTTCGCTCAACGGCATGATGTTCATCCGCGGGCACAAGTGGGACTACGACCACTGGTCTGACCTCGGCGCATCAGGCTGGGACTACCAGAGCGTGCTCCCCTACTTCCGCCGGATGGAGGACAACGAGCGCGGCCCTGACGCCTGGCGCGGGACGGGCGGCCCTATCGGGGTCTCCGAGGTCCGCTCGCGCTACGCCATCACCGACGACTGGATCGCGGCGGCCGAAGCTGCCGGGATCCCGCGTTCGGACGATCTCAACGGCAAGAGCGCCGAAGGCGTCGACTATGTCCAGGTTTCGCAGCGCGGCGGCCTGCGCTGTTCGACCGCACGCGGCTATCTGGAGGGGCGCGACTACGACGGACGGCTCAAGGTGGAGCTGGAATGCCAGGTCCTGCGCATCCTCGTCGAGGACGGGCGTGCCTGCGGCGTGGTCGTGCGGCAAGGCGGCGAGGAACGCACCTGGCGCAGCACGCGCGGAGTGGTGCTGAGCGCCGGTTCGATGAACACGCCCCGCCTGCTCATGCTCTCAGGGATTGGCCCGGCCGAGCATCTGCAGGACATGGGCATCCCCCTCGTGCGCGACCTGCCCGGCGTCGGGCGCAACCTGCAGGACCATGTCGGTACGCACCTCGTCAACACCGTCTCGGGCACCACGCTCAACACCGATGCGCAAGGGCTTCGCGGCGCGCTGCAACTGCTCAAGTTCGCCGCCTTGCGCACGGGCGCCCTCACCACCGGGATCGGCCATGCCCAGGCCTTCGTCCACGGACGTCCGGGCCTGCCTGCGCCCAACCTGCAGATCTCGTTTGCCGCCTTCGCCTTCGATTTCGACGAGCAGGGCCGCCTCATGCTGCGCAAGGACGCCGCTGTTTCCACGCTGATCGGTCTCATGCGCCCCTCGGCACGCGGGCGCATCACCCTGCGCTCCGCCGATCCGCTGGCGCCGCCGGTGATCACGCACCAGCAACTGGGCAGCGAGGACGACATCGAACAGATCGTCGAGGGCATCGCCATTGCGCGCAAGATCATGGAGGCCGCCCCCATGGCCGCCCAGATCACCGGCGAGGTCCGCCCGGGCGCCGCGCTCGATGCCCCCGAGGCCCTGCGCGAATACGTCAAGCTTGCCTCGATCCCGCTCTATCATCCGGTCGGCACTGCGAAGATGGGCCCGGCCGAGGACCTGATGGCAGTGGTCGATCCCGATCTGGCCGTCCACGGCGTTCCGGGCCTGTGGGTCGCCGACGCTTCGATCTTCCCGAGCCTGCCTGCTGGCAACACCAACGCGACCGCGATCATGGTCGGCGACAAGGGCTCGGACCACGTACTCAAGGCCCTGCGCGCGAACCGCTGATGGAACGCGTGACACAACAAACCGGGGTCCCCGGGGAGACACCACCCAAAACAGGTTCTGGATACATTCTGGAGAGGACGTCACTGTGACACAGTTCCCGCAAACCATTCATTTCACCGGCACCAACACCCCCATCGGGGTCGAGTGGTCGGCCCGCAACCTCGATGTCATCGGCACCATCCCCGAGGAGATCGATGGCGCCTTCTTCCGCGCCGTGCCCGACCCGGCCATGGCTCCCATGTTCGAGGACGAAGTCGCGCTTTCGGCCGACGGCATGGTCGCCAAGTTCGACATTCGCGGCGGCACCGTCGACTACGCAATCAAGTACGTCGAGACCGAGCGCTACCTGCTCGAGAAGGAAGCGCGCACCGCGCTCTTCGGGCGCTACCGTAACCCCTACACCGACGATCCCAGCGTTGCGGGCAAGGACCGCACCGTCGCCAACACGACGCCTGTCTGGCACGGCGGACGCCTGCTGATGACCAAGGAGGACGGGCTTGGCTACGAGGTCGATCCCGAGACGCTCGAGACCATCGGCCGCTTCGATTACTATGGTGCGCTCAAGTCCGAGACCTTCACCGCCCACCCGCGCATCGATCCCGAGACGGGCGAGATGTTCTTCTTCGGCTATGAAGCCGGCGGCCTTGCCAGCCTCGACGTAGCCTATGGCATTGCCGACAAGGACGGCAACTTGATCTCGGAGCAGTGGTTCAAGCAGCCCTACTGCTCGACCATCCACGACTTCACGATCACCGAGAAGTACGCCGTCTTCCCGATCTTCCCGACCACCGCCGATCTCGACCGCCTGAAGGCGGGCGGCGCGCACTGGGCGCACCAGCAGGATCTGGAATCCTGGGTCGGGATCATGCCGCGCTATGGCAAGGTCGAGGACATGCGCTGGTTCAAGGGGCCCAAGGGCGTCTCGGCCTTCCACTTCCTCAACGCCTATGACGATGGCGACCTGGTCCATCTCGACGTGTGCCTGTCCGACACCTGCGCCTTTGGCTTCATGCGCGAGGCGGGCGGCGTCGAACGCGCGCAGCAGAGCATCCAGGGCGGCATGACCCGCTGGACCTTCGATATGTCCAAGCCCGGCGAGGAATTTGAATCGCGCGTCATCGGCCCTCCGGGCGACATGCCGCGCATTCCCGACGCCAGCCAGGGCCGCATGCACCGCAAGGGCTGGTACCTCACCATCAACCCCGAAGGGGGCCCGCCCGTCCCCGGCGGTCCGGTCGGAGTCTCGTTCAACATGCTGGTTCAGATCGAGCCGGGCAACGGGCGCATCGAGGCGATGCCGCTCGAACCGGGCATGGCCATCAACGAGCCGGTCCATGTGCCCTCCTCCGATCCGGACAAGGACGGCTGGCTGCTGATGGTGGTCGACCGCCAGACCGGGGAGAACAGCTTCGATTCCGAGCTCTGGGTGGTCGAGGCCGACGCCGTGGCCAAGGGGCCCATCGCCCGCGTGCCGATGCCCCTGCCCATGCGCGCCCAGGTCCACGGCTGGTGGGTTTCGCGCGACCAGCTCGACAAGGCCAAGGCCCGCAAGGCACAGGCCGCCGCCGCCTGATGCGCCCGCGCTGAGGCGCGCTGCGGGAACGCCGTCCGGAAGGAGAGAGGAGGCTCCTTTCGGACGACGAAATCGATTGACACCTTAATAACGATCGTTACTAATTTACCCAAGCTGGTAGTCCGGCTGACAGGGGCGTTGCTGCCCGGGTCAGGACTGCCATTTTGCGCAATGACGAAGTCACCAACGAAGGACCGTTGGGGCAGGGAGACAGGTGGCCGCAAGGAACGCCCGAAAGGGCTTTTCGCGCCGCCACGAGGGATGAGAAAGGACAGCCAGCGTCCTCCATTCCGCCTGCCCGGCCCCCGCGGTCGAGGGAGAGGAAATTTCATGGCACGAGCCCCATTCACCTGTCGTCGCACGGCCAGCGCCGTGATCGCCCTGGCCACCGGCCTGACTCTGGGCCTTGGCAACGCCCATGCGCAGGACGGCGCGCAGGACACAGGCGAAGTCCACGCTCCGGAGATCATCGTGACCGCGCAGTTTCGCGAACAGCGCCTGCAGGACACCCCCATCGCCATCACCGCGACGAGCGGCGACCAACTGGCCGCCAAGAGCGTCGACAGCGTCACCGACCTCACCGCCATCGCGCCCAACGTGAACCTGTCCGAAGCGACCGGCCTCAACGGCAGCGCGGTCCAGGCCTATATCCGCGGCATCGGTCAGAACGATTCCAGCTTCGCGCTCGAACCGGGCGTGGGCATCTACATCGACGATGTCTATTACGGCACCACTTTCGGCGCGATCCTCGACCTCAACGACCTTGACCGCGTCGAAGTCCTGCGCGGGCCGCAGGGCACGCTCTCGGGCAAGAACTCGATCGGCGGCTCAATCAAGCTGTTCAGCCGCAAGCCCGACGAGGTCAGCGACGGCTTCGTCGAGGCTACCACGGGCAGCTACGGCCGCATCGACTTGCGCGCAAGCGCCGGCTTCACCATTGCCGATGGGCTCTACGCGCGCATTTCGGGCGTTTCGAAGCACACCGACGGCTTCTTCAAGCTCTACGATTACGGCTGCCTCAACCCCGATTCCGGCATTGCCCAGACTGTGGGCGGCGGAGACTGCCAGACCGGCACCGAGGGCGGTGTCGACGTACAGGGCGGACGCCTCGCGCTGCGCTATGCCCCTGCCGGCTCGAGCCTCGAGATCAACCTCATCGGCGACTATGCGATGAACAAGTCCGAGCAGGTCGCCACCAAACTGATCTATGCGAACAGCAACGACACCCGCTCCTACGACGCAGCCGATCCCATGGGCGGCGTGCCTTTCGACAGCCGCTTCCTGACCGGGCCCAAGTCCTATTCCAGCTACGCCAACTACGCCTCGGGCGGCAATTACACGACGATCTTCGGCACGCCGCTGCAGGTCGCGCCCGGCACCTTCGACACCAGCCCGCAAAGCACTGCCAAGAGCTGGGGCGTGGCCGGTACGGTCGACTTCGAGCTGACCGACTTCCTCGCCGTCAAGTCGATCACCGCCTACCGTGAGGCAAGCGGCACCTCGGGCATCGATCTTGACGGCTCGCCCCTCTCGGTGCTGGTCCAGGAGTTCGACTACAACCACGCCCAGTTCACTCAGGAACTGCGCCTCTCCGGGCAGGTCGGCACGCTCATCGACTTCACTGTGGGCGGTTATTACTACGATGCCGACGACAACATCGCCGGACGCTCGCTCATCCCGACCGCGATGTTCGACTTCGTGCAGGACGATCCGATCACGAACCGCTCGGTTTCGGCCTTCGCGCACTCCGAATTCCACCTGACGCCCGACCTCAATGTGATCGCGGGCATCCGCTACACCGACGACAAGAAGACCTACCAGTTCACCCGGCGCAATCCGGACGGCACCCTGCCCTCGGGCATTCCGCTGACGACCAACTTCCTGGTCGCAGGGCTGGATGGGGAAGTGGGCCTATTCGAGGGCACGCGCACCGACTACCGCCTGGGCGTCAACTACCGCTTCATGCCCGAGCTGATGGTCTATGCGCAGATCGCAACCGGCTACAAGGGCGGCGGCATCAACCCGCGCCCCTACACGCCTGACCAGATCGTGCCTTTCGATCCCGAGACGCTGACCACCTACGAGGCCGGCTTCAAGTCGGACCTGTGGAACAACCGCATCCGCTTCAACGGCACGTTCTTCTTCAACCGCTACAAGGATCTCCAGATCAACCGCTACTTCTGCCCGGAGAGCGTGAGCCCGACCTGCTCGCAGCCGGCCAATGCGGGCGATGCGGACGTCTGGGGCCTGGAGGCCGAGCTCTTTGCGGAACCCATCGACAATCTCACCATCGATGGCGCGATGGGCTACCTCAACTTCGACTACACCCGCGTCGATCCCACGACTTTTGTCGAGGAGGACATGGTCGCCCCCTTCAACCCGAGCTGGCAGCTGAGCGCCGGCATGCAGTACAGGGCGGAGCTGGGCGATGGCATCGGCACGCTCACCCCGCGCGTCGACTGGACCTACCAGTCCTCCTTCTACTTCAACTCGGTCAACAACCCGGACAACCTGATCGGCTCGCGCAGCCTCTTCAACCTGCGCCTGACTTACGCATCGGACGACGAGACCTGGCAGGTCAGCACCGGCATCACCAACCTGTTCGACAAGTTCTACTACACCGGCGTCAGCGAGAACGTGCAGAACTATGGCGTGAACACCGGATCGGTCGGCCGTCCGCGCGAATGGTTCCTCTCGGTCCGTCGCTCGTTCTGAGCGCGGACCTTTCCGGCACGCTTCACAGAAGAGAAGAGAGGACGAGACGATGCGCGCGCTCTATCACGCCAGCCGCTGGATCTTCGGATTGTGGTACCTGTTCTCGGGGGTGGAGTATTTCACCCCCTTCGAACTCCAGCCGCTCGGCAACACGCCGCTCGGCCAGGAGTTCACGCTGGCGCTCATCCATTCCGGGCTCTTCGCCTGGATCAAGGTGGCCGAGATCGCGATTGCCGTCTTCGTCCTCGCCGACCGCATGATGCCGCTCGTCGCGGCCGCAGCCGTGCCCCTGACCGTGGTCATCGCCTACTGGAACTTCGCGCTGGAATGGGGCGTCGTCGAAGTCGTCTTCGGCGCGCTGACGATCTTCTTCAACACGGTCCTGCTGTGGCCCTACCGGGCCTATTACCGACCGATGCTCACCGCCTGGCGCGGAGAGAGGGACTTCTCGCTCTCACTCGACTGAGCGGCCGGACGCGCGGCCCGTCGCACAACGGGCAGCAGCATCGTAAGCCCCAGGCACAAGGCCACGGGAAGCGCGGCAAAGGCGAAGAACAACGCAGCCCCGACATTGCCCTCGATGACCGCAGCGCCCAGCAAGGGGCCGCCAATGGCGCCAATCCGGGCCACCGCCACGGCAAGGCCAATCAGGCTGGAGAGCAATCGCGGCGGGACGAGGCCCGAAGCGACCGCCAGGATCGCGACGTGCACGCCCGAGATGCCGCCGCCCGCAATCAGCAGCAGGATACCCCAGCCAAGGCGCGTGGGCGGCACGAGACCGAAGCCCAGCAACGCCAGCGCAATCGCCCCGTAGCTTGTCGCCAACACCACCGTCACCCGCCCCCCGTCAAGCATGCGGGCGAGCAGAAGCCCGATGACCATGCCTCCAAATTGCAGGAGCGAGACCGCATGGGCCGCCGTCTCCAGCGTGAAACCGGCGTCCGGCAGGACCGTGGGCACCCAGGAATTGATGTAATAGAGCGCGGCGGCGTTGACGCCATAGAGCACGCAGATGAGCGCGGTGACATAGAAGATGGGCCGGTGCAGCAGTTGCACCAGTGGCGCTCCTGATCCTTTCCCCTCCTCGACGTCGCCTGCGACCGCAGGGGATTCGGACAAGGCCATCCAGAGCAGCCCCAGCAGCAGCAAAGTCACCAGTCCCGGAAGGATGAAGATCGCCTGCCACCCAAAGGCGGCGACGAGCGGTGAGACCACCAGTCCCGATCCGGCCGCGCCAAGCGGTATCGCCATCGAGACAATCGTCATCGTGCTCGCCCGCCGTCCGGGCAGCGCCAGCTCGGCGCTGAGCGCGGTGACATTGGGCAGGCACGCGCCGAGCGCAAGTCCAGTCAGGAGCCGCCAGGCGGTAAACGCCTCGACACTCTGCCCCGCAGCCGTGCCGAAGGTCGCCAGGGCCAGCACCGGCATCGCGATGAGGATCACACGCCGCCGTCCGAAGCGATCGCCCAGTGGCGCGAGCCCCACCGCGCCAAGCCCCAAGCCCAGCAAGACGGCGGAAAGCGCAAGACCGAAGGTTTCGGGCGCATGGCCATAGGCCTGGACCAGATGCGGGACGGCCAGCGGCATTGCAGTGAGGTCATAGCCGTCGAGCAGCATGACCGCCCCGCACAGGATCAGTGAAGTCCAGCGCGAACGCGTGGAAAGCGCGGGGGCATCGCCAGTCAGGACGGCCGCGCTCACCGCCTCTGCCCCTGCGAGTCCCAGGGCGAGGGCATGTGGTAGGGCACGGTGATGAAGTTCGCCTCGACCTGCCGGATCGCTCCGGCCTCGATCTTGAAGACTTCCGAAAGATAGAACGTGTGCGGGCGGCGGATATGCGATTCCACCTCGGTCCCGTCAGTCAGGGTATAGCGCTCCAGCACGCCGCGATGGTCGATGAAGCCATGCGCCATGACCAGCCCGCGTTCCACGTCGACAAGCGGGAAGCGGCGCGCGCGCAGGCGATCATCGTAGCGGTACCAGCCGAGGCGAAACTGCGCCTCACAGCCAAGCTTGGCGATGGGCAGCATGAAGGCGGGGTTGTTGGTCGTCTGCGTGCCGTTCTCGACCCGCTGGCAATCGGGGTGAAAGGCGGTGAAGAGCTGCCCGTCGTTCTGCTCCAGCGTCGCGAAATAGCCGTTCGCCAGTGTCAGCAGCCGTTCGCGGCTCATCCGCTCCGCCTCGGGCACGAATGCCTCCATGACCGACTTGGGCTCAAACCTGGGATCGGGGAAATGCAGGGCCTCATCGCGCTGACGCACGACGATCAGTTCGGCCCCGCAGACCTCGCCCCCGGCACTCACGCCAAGGCGCAGCGCGGCGGCCGATTCGTCGCCGCTCTCGATCACCGTCGTAAACAGGCCGATCTGCCCGGTCTCGGGATCGCAGAAGCGAAAGTCGTAGGTCCCCCGGCCGGTGATCGTCGCCCACAAGCCATCGCCCGGAACCAGCGCGACGTTGTTCTCGGTGTGGAAGACATCACCCGCGCCAGTCCCCGCCCAAGCCACCTGCGCCGGGTCGCGCGCGTCAAGGGCCGCGAGATAGCGGTCGAGCACAGCGTAGAGCGCGGCGCGATCAAGCCCTGTCGACAGCGCCCTCACGCCCCCTGCTCCGCCGCCTGTTCACCGTAATGGAAGGGCGGCACGAAGACCTCGGGAAACGCCTCGTATTCGACCGTGGGGGGAAGGTCCGGTTTGAGCCCGTCGATCTTGCGCAGAAGCGGAATGCCCCCCTCGTTCAGGCCCCTGTCGTACTCGCAGTAGAAGGTGATGAAGCCATGGAGCGAGGCGATGCACCAGGTCCCGTCCTCGCGCACATAGCTGTTCTCGTACGTCGCCTCCCCCCAACGCGCGACCCCGCCCAGCCAGGCGATCTGGATGAAAGTGCGCCAGCGCGCCTTCGCCGTATCTCCCTCGACATGGATCACGGGCTGGAGCTGCATGTGGTTGAACAGCGCGCCGCGCTCGTAAGGCGGCAGGGCATGGAGATAGGCGCGCACCCGCTCCCGCCCGACATAGACGCCGCGCCCTGCAATCTCGAGCGTGCCCTCGCGGGCGAACAGGTCCGCCGCCTTGTCCCACAGCCCCTTGTCGACATAGTATCCGTACATCGCCTGGAGGTTGGCGATCTCGGTCCAGTCACGCGCCGCGCGTGCTTCTTCGCGCAGCTGCGCCACTTCGGCCCGCAACTGGGCAATTGCCGGATCCTGATCCATGCAGCCTCTCTCCTCTCCCGAGCCCTCTTCCCGCGCCCGGAGAAACCAGATCGGCTTCCCCAAAACGCGTTTTGGGCGTTGCGCCTCATCGTAACGTTCGTTATCGTTTTGGCAAGAGACGCGCACCCTCCGGCATCATTGCCGGATCGCAAGCCGTGCGCAAATGGAAGAGGACACCTGCAATGACCCCTGAAGGCGTGGATATCCGCAACCCCGAGAAACTCTACATCGGTGGCAGCTGGATCGAATCAACCGGCACCCAACGCTTCGAACTCGTCTCGCCCAACAGCGAGGAGGTGATCGGCGTGGTCGCCGACGCGACAAGTGCCGACATGGACAAGGCCGTTGCCGCGGCGCGCGAGGCTTTTGACACCGGCCCCTGGCCGCAGATGAGCCCGGCCGAACGCGGGGCCGCCGTCCTGCGCTGGGCCGAGGAACTGGAAAAGCGCGAAGCGGAACTGTGCGCCTGCTGGACCGCTCAGGTCGGCGGCCTGTCCAGCTTTGCCCCGCAGATGCACGGCGGCGCGACCGCGACAATCAAGTTCATTGCCTCGCTCGGCAAGGATTTCGAGTTCGTCGTGCGCCGCCCCAGCCAGATGGTCGACACCGCGCTCGTCGCCTACGAGCCGGTCGGCGTTGCCGCCTGCATCGCGCCCTGGAACGCACCTTACGGCATTCTCTCCAGCAAGGTCGCCTACGCGCTGGTTGCCGGCTGCACGGTCATCATGAAGCCCTCGCCCGAGACCCCGCTCGAAGCCTATATCATGGCCGAGGCGGCGGAAGCGGCCGGCATCCCGGCGGGCGTCGTCAACCTGGTGTGCGGCGGGCGCGATGCCTCCGATCACCTCGTCAACAACCCCGGCATCGACAAGGTCAGCTTCACAGGTTCCACCATCGCGGGCAAGCGCATCGGCGAGGTCTGCGCGGGCCGCGTCGCGCGCTGCACGCTGGAACTGGGCGGCAAGTCGGCCGCCATCGTGCGCGACGACTTCCCGATCGAGGCCGCCGCCGCGATCCTGGGCAACACGATCACCGTGATGAGCGGGCAGGTCTGCGCCATGCTGAGCCGCGCGATCGTCACCAAGTCGCGCCACGACGAACTGGCCGAGGCCATTGCCAAGGTCATGCAGGGCGTGAAGATCGGGGCCAGCACCGCGCCTGACACGCAGCTTGGCCCCCTTGCCATGAAGCGCCAGCTCGAACGCGTCGAGGACTACATCGCCATCGGCAAGCAGGAAGGCGCGGATCTCGTCACCGGCGGCAACCGGCCGACCACGATGAACAAGGGCTACTTCCTGGAGCCCACCCTCTTTGCCAACGTCGACAACACCAGCCGCATCGCCCAGGAAGAGATCTTCGGCCCGGTCCTCAGCCTCATCCCGGCCGAGGACGAAGAGGACGCGATCCGCATCGCCAATGAAAGCGCCTTCGGCCTCAACGGCTCGGTCCTGACCAACGACCACGAAGCGGCCTACCGCATCGGGCGCAAGGTGCGTGCGGGCGGTTTCGGCCAGAACGGCATGCGTCTCGAATTCGGCCTGCCTTTCGGCGGTTTCAAGCAGTCGGGCATCGGCCGTGAGGGCGGCGTGGAAGGGCTCTACTCCTTCCTCGAGAGCAAGACGATGCTGCTCGACGGCATGCCCTCGCAGCTGTGAGCGCGTCTGCCGCGCCGATGCCGCTGTGCGAAGCAGACTACCTTCGCTACATTAAGGCCTTCAACGCGCGCGATTACGCCGCGTTGGAGACCTTCTTCACCGACGACTTCGTGCTGGAGAACGCAGGCTTCGCGGTGCGCGGCAAGCCCGCGTTCCGCGAATTCTACGCCTTCTTCCACGAATACTGCCGCGAAACCGTGGACTTTCGCGGGTTCTATCCCGGGACCGAGGGCTTCGTCGGCCATGTGATCATCACGTTCGAGGGGCTGAAGGACCTCTCCCAGGAGGTGCTGGAGGCGCGTGGATTTTCCGGCATGTCACTCGTGCCGAAAGGCGCGCGGGTCGAGGTCGAATTCCTGATCCTCTACAAGGTCAACGCGGCCGGCCTCATCCACCACATCAAGGGCGCGGTCTGGGAGCCGGAACGCCCCTGAGCCGAGACGGGCGCCCCGCGCCTGTGCCTTGCAGGGCGGGCGCTTCATGACCACATCCCGCCGCGGCAGGCTCCATCCAGGGGCCTGGCGCGGCTTTGTTTTTCCCGCACGGCAGGGCCGTCACGACCACCCCGAAGGAGCGGGAAAGGAGCGCGACATGGCCCGCATTTTCGTCACCGGATCAACGCAGGGGATCGGGCGCAACGCCATCCAGACGCTGATCGGCAACGGACACGATGTCATCCTCCACGCCCGCTCGAAAGAGCGCATCAACGCCTTTGGCGCGCTGGCCAACGTCAATACGGTCCTGACCGGCGATCTTGCCAGCCTCGAGGAGGTTCGCGCCCTTGCCCGAGCGCTCAACGAAACGGGCCCTGTCGACGCGATCATTCACAACGCCGGGATCATCGACACGACGCGCGAGGTGACTCGTGAGGGCATTCTGCGCGTCCTCATGGTGAACGCGATTGCCCCTTACATGCTCAGTCTGCTCGCTGAGCGCCCTGCGCGCCTGATCTTCACCGGCAGCTCGATGCACCATGGCCATGAGGAAGCGCTCGACGACATGGACTGGCGCGAACGCCGCTGGTCGGGCGCAAGCGCCTATGGCGAGAGCAAGATGCTGCTGACCGCCATGGCCAATGGACTTGCCCGCCACCTTCCCGACACCCCGTGCCACACTGTCGATCCGGGTTGGGTGCCGACCCGCATGGGCGGCGAATCGGCCAGCGATCCCCTCGACGAGGCCCACCTCACCCAGTGCTGGCTTGCGACCTGCTCGAAAGACGAAGCTGGCGCGAGCGGGGGCTACTGGCACCACATGGAGCGCCGCGAGCCCGATCCCAAGACACAGGACACGAAGGTCCAGGACGCCGTCCTCACGCGCTTTGCCGCACTATCGGGCGTCGCCATGCCCACCGCTGCGTCGCGACCATGACAGCCCCCTTTTCTAGTTAACGCGAGGCGCTTATAGGGCTGATCTAGACACTTCGCAAAGCCACGATCTTAGCCCGTTCTTAAGTATTTCAGGATACTTAACGCGCCTCCACCACTCCTACGGTATCCGACCTCCCATTGGCTCAGGCTGTCCCTCCCTTTTCCATCTCGCGGGCCGTCTTCGAGGCGATCACCCCCAGGGATTCGTACACGTCCGAGGCCGACGCGCAGAGTGGCGGCACGCCCGTGGCGATCGGAGCCTTTTCGTGCGATCTGGGCGATCAGAGCCTGCGCTGGAACGAAGCGACCTTCGAACTTTTCGGGTTCGCCCCCGGCGAGCAGGTCGACCGGCGCGTGGTGCTCGACATGTATGCCCCCGAATCGCGCCGTCTCCTCGAGGCGCGGCGCGCGCAGGCCATCGAAGTGCTCGGGGCCTTCTCTCTGGAGGCGCAGATTCATACCGCCGACGGCGAGGAGCGCTGGCTGCGCATCCATGCCCATGTCGAATCGCGTAACGGCCAGGCCCTTCGGCTGCACGGCACCAAGCAGGACATAACCCACGAGCGCCGACACCTGCGCAAGCTGGAGGAACTCGCCTTCACCGATCCGGTCTCGGGGCTGGGCAACCGCGCGCTGTTCCACGCCGCCTTTCTCCATGCGCCCCACGCGCCTTCCTCGCCGGCTTCGCGCGAGATGATCTCGGCTGGCGCGCTGGTGCTGTTCGACTTCGACCACTTCAAGGCCGTCAACGACGCCTTCGGCCACATCGCAGGGGATGCCTGCCTTGCCCGCTTCGGTGCGCACTTGCGCAGCGCCTTTCCCGAAGCCCTGCTGCTCGCCCGCATCGGGGGCGACGAGTTCGCCATGGTGCTTGCCCAGGATCAGGACGAGGACCAGTTGCAGCAGCGCCTGAACGCCGCCCTGCAGTCGCTCGCCACACCGTTCGACTGGGAAGGAACGCCCCTCTCGATCCGCGCCTCGTTCGGTCTCGCCATGCCCCGGCCTTGCGAGCCATCCTCGCCGAGCGAGCTCTTCCGCCGGGCCGATGCCGACCTCTACCGCTCGAAGGAGCGCCGCACGCCGCGCGCGTCTAGTCCAGACGCTGCGAGTTGGGATCGGTCCTGAGCATCGCCGCGCTCTTGATGGCCGGATCCCAGTGCTCGGCTATCCGGCCATCCTCGATACGAAACAGGTCGAACCAGCTGGTGTGGTAGGTCTCTCCGTCCTCGCCCGTTTCGGTGCGCACGAAGGCCATCGTCACCATGTCCCGCTCCGCCACGATGGAGACCAGCGGCAGTTCGATGGTGGGCCGGACCTCGCGCGCCGGGCGGGAGCCGCGAATGAAGCTTTCCAGCGCCTCGCGCCCACTGACGACGTTGGGATTATGTTGGATATAGCCCTCGGCAATGAATTCGTGCGCGCGCTCGGCATGGCCGCCCTGCAGCACGATACGGTACATGTCATAGCAAAGCCGCTTGTTCGCCGCGAGGACAGGGTCCGCACTGGCAAGCAACTGCGCATGGTCGGCCGCCACCATCGGCGGGGTCTTTCCCTCGGGCACGGTGGCACCGGGAACCAGCTGCGTGGCCGTGCTCATGTGGGCTCTCCCGGCTGTTCCTCGGCCCAGGAGCGCGCCCACTTACGGGTGTCGTCCCAGTGCTCGACGATGAGGCCATCTTCCAGCCGGTACATGTCGAACGCGTGCCCGGGGTAGGTTTCCCCGGGACGCCCCGGATCGGGCTGGTCCTGGTGCCAGATCACCACGACCGTGTCGTCCTGCGCCACCGTGCGCACCAGGTGCTTGGTGGCCGGCGGCACGAAGCCCTCGGGCGGATTGCGGATAAGGTCGGTGAGGTGCAGCAGTTGCTCGCGCCCCGAGGGCAGGTTCACCGCATGCTGGACGTAGTCCGGGTGGATATAGCGCAGCACGGCCTCGCGGCTCCCCTCGCGGATCACGCCCTGCCACATCTCTAGGACAATGCGCGCGTTGCGCTGCTGGAGCGTCTCAGCTTCGGCCATCACGCGCCTCAGATCAACGCGTAGTAGCGCAGCAAGTTGCCATCCGCGCGCCGCTCGCCCACGCCGATGAAGACGTGCTTGGTCAGCCAGTCGTGCTTACCCACCGGGCATTCGAAACTGGGGTTGCCGCGCAGATAATATTCCTGCTGCTCAACCGGCTCCCCCCCCTTGAAGGCCCAGTCGCGCAGGCGCTCCATCGTGCCGGGCTTGCGCCCCCACAGGAAGCCCCGGTTGTTGAGCAGGATCAGCGTCCCATCGTCCTCCTCCAGCATGTAGCGCGCGTCGAACACGGCGACGTCGTCGGGGCGGAAGGTCGCATAGTCACCGCCCGATCCCGGCACCGCCTTGCCCTTCAGGTGAGGCCCCTCAAAGGTCCCGCCATCGACATAGACCGCGCTGCGGTTGCCCCCCATCGGGGTGTTGGCGATCATCTGCACGCGCGGAAAGGTCAGGCGCACTTCCATCGCGAATTCGAGGCGCGGGTTGTCGAGCGTCGAGAAAGGCCCGGCAAAGGGCGTGGTGTCGTTGTGGGTCATGCCATCCTTATCCGATTTCCAGCGCGCCGCCATCGACCATCAGGTTCGCGGCAGTCACGAAACTTGCCTCGTTGGAGGCGAGGAAGAGCACCGCATCGGCCACTTCCTTTGCCGCGCCCATGCGCTTCATCGGCACGGCCGCGATCATCTGCTCGCGCATCGCCTCGACCGCCGCCTCGTCCATGCCGGGATTGCGGTAGAGGAGCGGCGTCTCGATGGGGCCCGGGCTCACCATGTTGACCCGGATCCCGCGCGCGACATACTCGCCCGCGAATTGGCGCATGGCGAGCGCAAGGCCTGCCTTGGCCGCGCCATAGGCCGCGTTGCCGGGCACGAAGGCATGGCCGCCGATCGAGCCGGTGACGACAATCGCGCCCCCTTCGCCCATCAGCCGCACTGCCTTCTGCATGGCAAAGACACAGCCCCTCAGGTTGATCGCGTGGACCTGGTCCCAGTATTCGCTCGTCATGTCCTCGATCAGCGAAAATCCGCCCATCCCGGCGTTGACCATGAGGACGTCGATCCCGCCCTCCTCGGCCGCCACGGTCTCGTAAAAGGCGTCCATCGCGGCCAGATCGGAGATATCGACCGAGTTGCCTTTTGCCCCGGGGATCGAGGCGACGGCGCTGGCGATGGTCTGCGGGTCCCGGCCGGTGAGGCGCACGCCTGCACCTTCCTCGGCAAACCCCTGTGCGCAGGCCAGCCCGATGCCGCTGTTACCACCCAGGACAACCACCCGCTTGCCGGTGAAGCGATCCGCGCGCGCCATCTCAGAACGGTCCGATCGGGTTGGGGCTCTCACTGGGGACTTCCATCATCACGTCCCAGTGCTCGACCACCATCGTGTTCTCGAGCCGGAAGATATCCATGATCGCGTAGCCCGTATCACCCGGCCAGCGGCGCAGATGGTAATGCGCGATGACGTGATCGCCATCGGCAAAGATGCGCTTGATGTCATGGCACGGCTCGGGCGAATGGACCTTGGCCTCGCGCAGGAACTGCTTGAGCGGTTCGGTGCCCTGCCCCACCATCTGATTGTGCTGAATGTAGTCGGGCACGATGAACCGGTCGACCGCATCGGGATCGAGCGCGTCGAGTACCTCGCGGATCATCGTGCGTACGTGGTCGATGTTCGCCTGTTCCTGTGCGGTATAGACGCGCGTCTCGGGCTCTGTCGTCTGGTTCAAGCTCTCTCTCCCTTCGCTGCATCGGGGCAGTCGTTGCGCGCAACCGTAACGCTCGTTATCAATATGCGCAAGGCGGAGCGACACGCCATTTCGACGAGAGAGGACCTGCCCGATGACCCGCGAGGACTACGACCGTTATGCCGCGGCCTTCAACGCGCGCGACTACGATGCCGTCTATGACTTCTACGCGCCCGGCGCACACCTGACCTTCTTCGGCGTCGACCTCGCCACGCGCGAGGCGTTCCGTGATTTCTATGGCTTCCTGCACGACCACGTGGAGGAAACGCTGACCATCGAACGCTTCGCCGCCAGCGACGAACTCGTTGCCCTTGAAGGGGTGATCCGCATCGAGGCGCGCAAGGACCTGACTGCAGAAGCGCTCGCCGCACAGGGGCTCGAGCAGTTCTTCCCGATCCGCAAGGGCGAGGTCCAGGAACTTCGCCAGTACATCCATTACCACGTGACGGATGGCCAGTTCACGGGCGTCTCTTGCGCGCTGATGGAGTGAGCCCCCGTCGATCCCGGTCGGCCCTCCATCGAGCGCACGCTTGAGCCCGGCAAGTCGCGCGCTAGCATGGCGCCCATGATCCGTGTTCCTGCTGCGGCGCTCCTCGCCGCCACCTGCCTCAGCGCGCCCCTGTCCGCCCAAGCCCACGCGGCGCAATCCGAAGCGGCGCGCCCGTGGGAGGCGGCAGGTCCTGTGCAGAGCATCGTGCGCGGCGACGGCTCCACCGATCCGGCCGTGCGCGGTATCTGGCGCTCGCGCGGCTATGGCTGGGTGCTCAAGATCGACGCGGCTGGCGTCACCCGCTATCAGGAGGGCGCGACCTGCTATCGCCCGCCAGCGGCCAGCAATGCGCAAAGCGAGATGGACAGCGCGCGCTACCGCTATTTCCGCGCGCTTTCCGGCAGCAAGGCGGCGATCTTCCAGCTGCTGGAGGGGGACACCAACGTCGTCTTCGACCGCCTCCCCGCCTTGCCCGCAGCCTGCAGCGCGCCGACAGATCGCACGCCCGGCGCCGTAGCCACGGCCTTTCTCGACCATTTCGAACGCCACTACGCCTTTTTCGATAGGCACCCTCCCGGGTTTGCGGCGCGCCGCGCGGCGCTGCGTACGAAGATGCAGCCTGGCATGGACGAGGCCCAGCTTTGGGACGCGCTCGCCGCCTTCATGGAGGGGCTTTCGGACAGCCACACCAAGCTCCTGGGCGAAGTCGACGGGCAGCGCCGCCGCGTGCAGGACGGCCAGGGCGAGACTCTCCCGCGCATCCGTGCCCGCGAGGGTGGCGAACCCGCCTGGCTCGGCACGCTCATCGAGCAGACCACGGCAAAGCTGGGGGAGAGCGCGCACACGGCCGGAGGCGGGCGCATCGTATGGGGCGTGATCGACGGGCGCGTGGGTTATCTGCAGGTCTTCGTCATGGGCGGCTTCACCGAGCGCAGCGACTTTGCGACGCCGCAGTGGGCCGAGGCGGAAATGGCCGCGTTCAACGATGCACTCGATCAAGCCATGGCCAACTTTGCCGGGCTCGATGGGGTTATCGTCGATCTTTCCAACAACCGGGGCGGATGGGACCAGATCGCAAAGGCCCTGCCTGCCCGCTTTCTCGACACGGCGCAGACTGGCTTCACCACACGCGCCCGCGGATCAGGGCTTGCCCCGTTCCCCCACACCATCACGCCCGCCACGGGTACACGTTTTGCAGGTCCCGTCTACGTGATGACGAGCGATGTGACAGTGAGCGGCGGCGAGCTCGCCACGCTCGCCTTTCGCCAGAACCCGCGCGTCACGCAGGTCGGCACCCGCACGCGCGGCGCGTTCTCCACACCTCTTGCCAAGCCGCTTCCCAACGGCTGGCTCCTCGAACTCGCGAACGAGACCTTCGCCGCGCCCGATGGCACGGTCTACGAGGAAACCGGCCTTGCCCCGCAGATCGAACTGGAGATCTACCCCGGAGACGCCCCCGTTGCCGGCCACTGGAACGCGGTCGAGACGGTTGCCGCGATGGTGCCCCGCGCCGAGGCTCGCAGCACTCAGCCCCGGTAGCGCGCGGGCCAGATCCCCTGCTTGCCCGGCGCCAGAATGCCATGGGGATCAAGCGCATCCTTGAGAACGCCGTTGAGGCGTCCCATCGCACCCATCCCGGAGGCGTCCGCGCCGTAGTTCTGCGTGGCCGCCACCGTGTCCATGGCATCGATATGGGTGCGGTACTCGCCATACCCCTCTTTCGCCGCGTCCGCGATCAGCGTGTCCATCAGCTGGGGCACGGCGCGCGCCATCTGCGCGTTGTCGCGGTCGTAGAGGATCTCGTTGATGTTGATAATCGCCCGCGCGCCTACCGAGAAGGCACCGTAATAGTCGATCCCCGCCGCCTCGAAGCGGGCTCGCGTGCTTTCGAACTGCGCCTGCGCGCGCGCACCGTCCGCGGGCAGGATCGGCGAGAAACCCAGGTGCCCGCCGCGCCCACCATACCAGTCGATCATGGCCATGTCGCGAGTGGAGGGAATGCCGGCATGGCTCGCGCCGAAGTCGTCGCCCTGGCGCCACATACGGGGCTCGGGCCGCTGCCCAAGCTGCGCCGCAAGCGCATCGGCAACGACCTCGAACTTGGCCCGGATCACCTTTTCGGGACCATAGAAATTGAGCTGCGAATTCCACCAGCCGATGCCCAGCTGGCTGCGGATGCCTGCGCCCACGTCCTCGGGCAGAAGGCCCTCGCCCTCGTACCACTGCGCGCGAGGCCCCACGAACGAGGCAATGCCCACGTAACTCACCCAGGCCGGGTCGTGATCGATCAGGCCGCGCTGACGCAGCGGGTAGAGCGCATCGACTCCGCGTGCGAGATCGCTGGCGTCGGGCAGCGCATAGTCCACGGACAGTGTCGCCTCGGGCGCGGGCATGAGCCACAGGCCAAGGCGCGTCACGATCCCGAAGTTCGACTGGCAGAACATCTGGTCCCAAGCCGGGCCGTACGTGTCGCGCGAAAGGTGCCAGGTCGCCGAGCCTTCCATCGCGCCGGTTCCCGTGCGCACCAGCGATCCGTCGGGGAGCATTACCTCCAGACCGCAGATCTGCGCGCCGTGATCGCCGTAAGGCTGCGGCCCCTTGCCGCGTTCGAGCGCATTGCCCGCTACGCTTCCCCAGGCATTGCCCGGGACCGAGAGCCAGAGCGGATGCCCGCGCCTGGCGAGTTCATCGTAGAGATCGTAGAAGCCCACCCCCGGCTCGACCACGCAGACGCCGCGCTTCGCGTCGATCTCGTGAATGCGCCTAAGCCCGGAAAGGTCCACCACCACGGCGCCCGCCTGGACCGGCGCGGCCCCGCCATAGCCGAAGTTCTTGCCGCGCGAGATCGGCCAGAGCGGGACCTTGTGCGCGTTGGCGGCCAGCACCACCTCGCGCAGTTCCTCGACCGAGCGCGGCGCCACCGCGCCCGAAGGCTCATGGCGCGCAAGATCGAAGCCCATCTGATCGCTGTAGGCCTGCCGGTCGTCCTCGCCCGTATGGACGCGATCGGAACCGATGGCCTGCGCAACCATTTTCAGGAACGCAGCGACGTCGTCCCTATTTACATTCACTCGGCTGTACTGCACGGAAATTTCACTCCTCATCCCTCCGGCGATAAGTAACATTCGTGATTATCTTGACAACCGACAAAGCTCCTGCCCAAATGTCCGCCAATGGCTGACACCGATCAGGAATCCTTGGGAGATGGAACTGACGCCGCCGCGCTGGAGGCGATGGAAACATCGAGCCCGCACGCGGAGATCCTTCACCGCCTGCTCAAGCTGTCGAACCGGTTGATGACCCCGTTCTCGGTCAATCTGGAGCACCAGTACAAGATCAGCATCAACGAGTTCCGCATGCTGATGCTGATCGGGCGCTACCCACATTCGGCCAGCCACGAACTGGCCGAACGTACCGGCGTCAACGCGATGAGCGTCTCGCGCGCGGTCTCTGCTCTGGAAAAACATGGCCGCGTCAAGGTTGAGCGGGACGAGACGAATCGCCGTCGCAAGCGGCTTACACTGACCGAGGAAGGCCATCGCCTCTATACGATCATGCGCCCGCAGACCGAGCGCGTGGCCGACTATCTCCTCTCCGATCTCAAGCCCCACGAAGTGGCCATGTTCGACCACATCCTGAGCACGCTGATCACGACCCTGGAAGCCACCGACGCGCAAGGGCAATCGCTCTTCCTCGAACGCACCCGCCCCGCCGACGAGGCCTGATCGCCGGGCCGCACAAGGCCCCTTCCTGGCCGGCGGCTTGCCCCCTCCATACCACCCTACACCATTCGTTTCCGCGCCATCGCGGCCGCGAAGGGTGCACGTGCGCCTTGCCTCGTTGGCTACACATACTATAACATTCGTTATTATGATGACCGACGCGCGCATGCACCGACCGGCCAGGACGATGGCCACATGACCTCCACCACCCCCCAGAGCCCAGCCGCCCCGGCGAGCGGCAAACCCACGCTCGGCTTCGGCATCGCGCTGGGCTTCCTCTCCGCCCTCGGCCCCTTCGCCATCGACCTCTATCTGCCGGCCATGCCGGAGATGGCGGGCGCGCTGCAGGGCAATGAGAACGCGGTGCAGCGCACGCTCTCGGCCTTCTTCTTCGGCCTTGCCTTCGCGCAAATACCGATCGGCGCGCTGGCGGATCGCTTCGGGCGCCGCACGCCTCTCATCTTCGGCCTTGCGCTCTTCATCCTCGCCTCGTTCGCCTGTAGCCTCGCGACCAGCCTGGACCAGCTCGTGGCGCTGCGCTTCGTACAGGGCATGGGCGCCTGTGCGGGCACCAGCAGCGCGCGCGCGATCATCCGTGACCTGCACCGGGGCCACCACGCGGCACGGCTCATGGCCTTCACCTTCCTCATCATAGGCATCTCGCCCATGCTGGCACCGCTCCTGGGCAGCGGCCTCCTCCAGTTCGTGTCCTGGCGCGGGCTCTTCGTGATCCTCTCGGGCGCAGGCCTGCTGGCCGCGATCTGCGTCGTCCTGTTCCTCCCCGAGACACTGGCGCCCGAAAACCGCGCGCCCGACTGGAGCGGGCTCCCCCGCGCCTTCGCCGCGCTGCTTGGCAACGGGCGGTTCGTTGGCTGGGCCGTGGTCGCGGGTCTTGCCACCACGGTCCCCTTCGCCTTCGTGACGGCCGCTCCCTTTGTCTACTCGGGCGTCTATGGCCTTGCTCCTGTCTGGTTCAGCGTGCTGCTCGCGGTGAACGCGGGCATGTCGATTGTCGCAACCCAGATTGCCCCGCATCTGCTCAAGCGCCTGGGGGCCAGCCGCCTGGCCCTGCGCGCCGCCTTGGGGGCTCTTGCCATCACCGCCACGCTTGGACTTGCTTCGGCGCTTCTGCCTGGCAGCGTGCCGCTCGCCGGGTTCCAGATCTTCTCCGTCCTGCTTTTCATGATCGCGGGCCTGGTGCTGACCCCGGCGGCGACGAGCGCGCTCGATTCGGTGCGCGAAGGTATTGGCGCGGCGGCCGGGCTCCTGGGTACGATCCAGCTCGCCGTCACCGCCCTCGCCAGCGCGGCGGTCACCCTCTGGCCGCCGGTATCGCTCCAGCCGCTGACGGTGGTCCTCGGGTCCGCATTCGCGCTGATGCTGGTGATCGTCCTTGCCATTTCGCGCAGCGCCGCCCCCGAGCAGGCCTGACACCAAACCCCGACACAAAAGAGGAATTCCATGTTCACCCACGTCTATTTCGGCAGCAACGACCTTGCCAAGTCCAAGGCGTTCTATGACGCGGCGCTGGGCGCGCTGGGCTACGGGGCCCAGCCCTTCAGCGACATCGGCTATGTCTACCCCTCCGAGGGCGGCGCGCTCGTGATCGCCCCGCCCGCCGACGGACAGCCCGCCACCTTTGCCAATGGCCACACGCTGGGCCTGGGTGCCGCAAACTACGACGCGGTCGATGCCTTCCACGCCGCCGGGATCGCGGCCGGGGGAAGCAGCGAGGGCGCCCCCGGCTTTCGCCCCAATTCGCCGGGCAACATGTACGGCGCGTACCTGCGCGATCCGGATGGCAACAAGATCTGCGCCTACGCCCCCAATGTGGGCCCGCGCGACTGACGGGACGCGTCCCACGACGCACGGTGACGGTTTCGCTTGATCGTGGCTTCCGATATTGTATCCTGAGGATACATAAAACGTCAGGCCGGGAGAGCCTGCAAGGAAAGGAAGACAAGGATGAGTGAAGAGCAAGCCGATACCGTCACCTACACGGTCGAGAACGGCGTCGCCTGGGTCTATTTCTCGCGTCCGGCCAAGCGCAACGCGATGAGCCCCAAGCTCAACCGCCGCATGATGGAAGTGCTCGACGAACTGGAGTTCCGCGACGACGTGGGCGCTCTCGTGCTCGGCGGCGAAGGCACGGCCTGGTCGGCGGGCATGGACCTCAAGGAATACTTCCGTGAGACCGAGGCCAACGGCCTTCGCGGCGTGCGCAAGTCGCAGTCGGAAAGCTACGGCTGGTTCCGCCGCCTGCGCTGGTACCAGAAGCCCACCATCGCGATGGTCAACGGCTGGTGCTTTGGCGGCGGCTTTGGTCCGCTCTTCGCCTGCGACCTCGCGATCTGTTCGGACGATGCCAAGTTCGGCCTCTCCGAGATCAACTGGGGCATCCTGCCCGGCGGCGGCGTGACGAAGGTCGTGGTCGACCTGCTGCCGATGCGTGACGCCATGTGGCTGACGCTGACCGGCGACCTCATCGACGGCAAGCAGGCAAGCGCGATGCGCCTCGTCAACGAGAGCGTGCCCGCCGACCAGCTCAAGGCCCGCACCTCCGAGATCGCCAACATGATGCTGGAGAAGAATCCGGTCACGCTCAAGTTCGCCAAGGACGCCGTGCGCCGCGTGGGCATGATGACCTACGACGAGGCCGAGGACTACCTCGTGCGCATGCAGGAAGCCTGCAACTTCCACGACAAGACCGAGGGCCGCAAGGAAGGCATCCGCCAGTTCATCGACGAAAAGAGCTACAAGCCGGGCCTGGGCGCCTACGACAAGGACCGCGCCAAGGCCGACAGCTGACGCTCTCCTGAATTAAAGGAAAAGCCGCTTTCCCATTGGGAAGGCGGCTTTTTTCGTGTGTAGGCAAGAAGAAGAGATTCAAGGGGCCATCGCCCCTTGACCCCCAAATGGGCAACCTCACCTGTCGCAGCCACCGCAGCGCGCGAAAGGTGAGGTCGACAGTTCGGGGAGCCCGAGGGCGATGGCCCTCGGAATCTACTTTGCTTAGCCTGAAATCAGCGCATCGAGCGCCAGCGCACCTTCCCCTTCGGGCAGCACCAAGACCGGGTTGAGATCGAGCTCGCCAATCTCGGGGGTCCCCCGCACGACAGCGCCCAGCGCCTCGACTGTGGCCGCAAGGGCGTCGAGGTCGGCCCTGGGCGCCCCGCGGAAGCCCTCCAGCAGCGGCGCCATGCGCAGTGTACGGATCTTCGCCTTGATTTCCTCGCGCGTGAGGTCGGGAGCAAGCAGCACGGCATCGTGCAGCAATTCCGCCGCCACGCCGCCAAAGCCGACGAGGAGCACCGGCCCCCAACTGGGATCGCGCTTGGCCCCGACGATCATCTCCACCCCGCGCGGGCCCATTCCTTCGACGAGCAGGCCATCGAGTTCGAGGCCGGGACGTGCCTTGGCGACATCGCCCTGCATCTTGCTCCAGGCCGCCTCCAGCGCATCGCCATCGGCGATGTTGATGATGACGCCGCCCGCATCGCTCTTGTGGCTGAGTGCAGCGGCCTGTGCCTTCAGCACGACCGGGTAGCCGATCCGCTCGGCAATGGCGCGCGCCTCGGTGGCGCTGGTCGCCAGTTCGCCGGGCGAGAAGAGCACGCCGTGGGGCGCGAGAAGCGCCTTGGCCCGGTATTCCGGGATCACCTCGCCCGGCGCCGGACCGTCGATGCGAATTGGCGCAGGTGCGGTTCCAGCACGCTCGCCGGTGCGACTGTGGGCCAAACGCGCGAGCGCCTTGAGCGCGCGTTCGGGGGTCGGGAAATAGGGCACACCGAGCTTGCGCAGCGCCGCGATATCGTCGTCAAGGACGCCCCCACCCTCGTCGACGCCCGCCACCACGACCGGCTTGGCCCCGCCAAGCTCGCCCACGGCCTGCGCCACGGCGGCGAACTTGATGTGGCTGGTGTGGGTATCGGTCTGGATCAGCGGCACGAGGATCGTGTCGATCCGATCATCGCTGCCGAGCGCGGCCAGCGTACGGTTGTAGAGCGTGGAATCGACAAGCCCCTGCGCCGTGATGTCGAGCGGATTGCTGACCGGCACGAAGACGGGAAGCGCCTCGCGCAGCGCCGGACTGTCCGCGTCCGTCAGCTTGGGCAGCGGCAGGCTAAGCTTCTCCGCCCCATCGAGCATCATCGCCTTGAGCGCGCCCGATTCCGAGACCACGGCCAGGTCGGGGCCCGGAAGCGTAGGACACCGCAGCGCGATCTCGGCCACGTCGCCCAGTTCCTCCAACCCCTCGACCATGATGACGCCCGCATGGGTGACGAGGGTCTCCATCACCGCATGGTCGCCCGCCATGGCGCCGGTGTGGGTGGCCGCACTCTCGCGCCCAGCCTCACTCGACCCCGGGTGCAGCAGGACAACGGTCTTGCCCTTGGCCCGCGCACGTTCAACGGCTTCCAGGTACTCCATGGGCTTGCGGAAATGCTCGACGATCATGGCAATGACCGAGGTGTCCTCGTCGCCGGCGAGATAGTCGAGATAGTCCTCGACCCCGCTCGCGGCCTCGTTGCCGGTCGAGATATAGCAGGACAGTGGTACATCGCGCGCGATCATGGTGGTGGCCAGCACGGCGGCCATCGCGCCCGATTGCGAGACCACGCCCACCTTCTTCGCGCCCTTGGCGCGGGCGGGCGGCAGTTCGACGAACGTCAGCGCGACGTTAGCGTCGAAATTGACGAGGCCAAGGCAGTTGGGCCCTTCGATGACCATCCCCGCCTCGCGCGCCACGCGCGCCAGTTCTTCCTGCCGGGCCAGCCCTTCGGCGCCGTCCTCGGCAAATCCGGCCGAGAAGATCACCGCCGAGCCGCAGCCACGCTGCGCCAGCGCCTTCACCGCATCGAGCACCGCGCCCTGCGGGATCGCGAGCACGGCCGCATCGATCCCGTCGGGCAGCGCGGACACATCGGGAACGCACGGACGCCCGCCGATCTCCTCGCGCTTGGGATTGACGAGATGAATGTCACCCGGGAAGTCCGCCTCGACCAGATTCTTGAGGACAGACGCCCCCAGCGAGCCCGGACGGTCCGAGGCTCCAACAATGGCGACGCTGCGCGGGTTGAGAAGGCGGTCGATCGCGGCTCTGGCGACACGATCCTGTACGGCGGCTTCCTGCACGGACACTTCAGTGCTCTCCCATCTGGTTCGCGCGCCTCCCCACGGGCACGGCGCAAGGCTTCCGGTCTTTTCCGGCAAGCGCCATCTTTGTATCCTAGGGATACATAGCACGCAAGCCGATTGCGCGCCGCCAACACCCTCGTGCGCGTAACGAATTATGGCTCGCGATGGTGCAGCCGCTGCAGCATTTCCAGAAGCGACTTGCGTTCGGCCGCGCTTAGTACGCCAAAGAAGCGCCGCTCGTTCTCCGCCAGCGCCACGTCGACATCGGCCGCGAACTGCTCCCCCTTGGCGGTCAGTTCCAGCGCATGGGCACGCGGGTCCGCACTCGGCGCACGCCGGATCAGGCCCCGCCCCTCGAGCAGGTCGACGATCTTCATCGCGCTCGACCGGTTGACGTTGAGGGCGCCGCCGAGCGCCGACTGCGAGCATCCCGGATTGGCACGAATGAGCAGAAGCGCGGTCGCGCGCGCGGGCGTGATATCAAGGTGCTCGAGCGCCGCACGCGCGGCTTCGTGCGCCATCGGATGGACCAGTTGAACCTGGTAACCCAACTGCCCGGCAAGATCGCCTCCCACCTTCATTTCCCGTTCACCCCACACCTTGCCATCTTTGTATCCCAGGCGTACATAAAGCCGCGCCCGAGAGAAAGGGACTTCGCGTCAATGCGCCTGACAGCGGGAAAGATTCCCTGTAGCATCGACGCTAAACAAGGAGAGCGATCGTGAAAACCGATTTCAAGCTGCTGATCGACGGCAAACTCGTCGACGGCGTGTCCACCTTCGACGTCGTCAACCCGGCGACCGAAGAGTCCTTCGCCCAGTGCCCGCGCGCCAGCGAAGCCATGCTCGACGAAGCCGTGGCCGCAGCGAAGGCGGCCCAGCCGGCCTGGGCCGCGCTGAGCGCCGACGAGCGTCAGGCCTATCTCAACAAGCTGGCCGACGCGATGGAAGCGCGTCACGAGGAATTCGGCCGTCTCCTCACCGCCGAACAGGGCAAGCCGCTCGACCAGGCGATGTACGAGATCGGCGGCAGCATCTACACCATCCGCGCCATCGCCGCGATGCGCCTGCCTGACCAGACCATGCGCGATGAAGGCGGCAACACCATCATCGAACACCGCACGCCGCTGGGCGTGTGCGCCGCAATCACCCCCTGGAACTTCCCGGTGATCCTGCTCGTGGGCAAGATGGCGCCCTGCCTCATCACCGGCAACACGATGGTCGCCAAGCCCGCGCCGACGACCCCGCTCACCACGCTGCTCCTCGCCGAACTGGCCGCCGACATCCTGCCCGCGGGCGTCTTCAACGTCGTGTGCGACCAGAACGAGCTCGGCCCCAAGCTCACCGGCCACCCGGACATCGCCAAGGTCTCCTTCACCGGTTCGACCGCGACCGGCAAGAAGGTCATGGCGTCCGCCGCCGAAGGCGTAAAGCGCGTGACGCTGGAACTGGGCGGCAACGACGCCGCAATCGTCCTCGATGACGTCCCCGCCAAGGTCGCCGCAGAAAAGGTCTACAACGGCGCCATGGCGAACGCGGGCCAGATCTGCGTCGCGATCAAGCGTGCCTACGTGCCGACCGCGATGTACGACGAATTCTGCGCCGAAATCGCCAAGCTGACCAAGGCCGCCGTCGTCGACGACGGCTCCAAGCAGGGCGCGACCGTGGGCCCGGTCCAGAACAAGATGCAGTACGACAAGGTCCTCGCCATGATCGAGGACGCCAAGGCGAGCGGCACGCTCATCGCCGAGGCCGCGAAGCCCGACAAGGCCGGCTACTTCATCGCGCCGACCGTCATCGGCGGCCTTTCCGACGACGCCCCGCTTGTGGCCGAGGAACAGTTCGGTCCGGTCCTCCCCGTCCTCACCTATGACGACATCGAGGACGTCATCCAGCGCGCGAACGACAGCCCGTTTGGCCTCGGCGGTACCGTCTGGGGCATGGACCAGCTGCGCGCCATGGACGTTGCCCGCCGCATCAATTCGGGCACGGTCTGGGTAAACCAGCACCTCGCCATCGACCCGAACATTCCGTTCCGTGGCTCCAAGCAGTCGGGCCTGGGCTCCGAGCACGGCACGGCCGGCCTCATGGAATACACCCAGGCGCACATCATCAATGCGGTGAACCTCGAAGCCGAACCGGCCTGATCCACCCTTTTCACCGACATGAAGAAAGGGCCGCCCCGGAAGGAGCGGCTCTTTTTCGTTCGGGTTTATGAAAAAGATGATTCCGAGGGCCATCGCCCTCGGGCTCCCCATAATGTCTGCCTCACCTCTCGCGCGCCACGTTAGTGAAGACTGGTGAGGTCGCCGATTCCGGGGTCCAAGGGGCGATGGCCCCTTGAATCATCCCTTCCTTACTGTTCTTCGGAAATCCTTAAGACCGGCTTGATTACCTCGCCGCTTTCACTCGCCGCGATAGCCGCGTTGATATCCTCAAACGCGAAGTGGCCGATCAGACGGTCGAAGGGGAAACGCCCGGCGCGGTAGTGCTCCATAAGCTCGGGCAGGAAGGTCACGATATCACTGTCGCCACCAAGGATTCCCATGACGCGGCGCCCACCGCCCATCAGTTCGGCCTCGTTGAGCGTGAGCGTATCGGCCGGGTCGGACGCGCCGACAAGGCCCAGGATACCCATCGGTGCGAGCAGGTGGAACGCCCCTTCGATCAGCGTGTTCACGCCGGTCGTATCAAACGCATAGCCCAGCCCCTGCGGGCACAGCTCGCGGATCTTCGCGGCCACGTCCTCGCGCCCGTTGATAGTGTGGGTGGCGCCGAGTTCCCGCGCGATCTCCAGCCGGGAATCGTGGATATCAATGGCGATGATGGGGTCTGCGCCTGCAATCTTCGCGGCCATGATCGCGGCCATTCCGACGGTCCCGGCGCCCCAGATGGCAATGGGCAGGCCTTTGCGCACCTGCATCGAGCGCAGCACCGCGCCCGCGCCCGTCATCAGGCCGCAGCCGATGGGGGCGAGCACGTCGAGCGGTACCTCGTCCATCGTCTCGGGCACCTTCACCACATTACGTTCGTGCGCGATGGCGTGGGTGGCAAAGCTTGACTGGCCGAAAAAGTTGCCGTGAAGCGGCTCGCCGTCGCGAAACAGCGTGGGGCTGCCATCGGCGCGCGCGCCCGACCAGTTGTGCGGGAAGAAGTCGTAGCAATAGGTCGGCGCGTCGACCGCGCAGCTGGGGCATTCGCCGCAGGAGTGGAAGCTCATCACCACCCGGTCACCCGGCTTGGCGACGGTCACGCCCTCGCCCACGGCCTCGACGATCCCTGCGCCTTCGTGACCAAGCACGATGGGCAAAGGCACCGGCAACTGGCGGTCGCGCACCGCAAGGTCGGTGTGGCAGATCCCGCAGGCGACGATGCGCACGCGCACTTCGTCGCTGCGCAGCGCGTCCAGGGTCACATCCGCGAATTCGAACGCGCTACCTTCGCCGGTGCAGATCGCGGCCTTTGCCATTTCGGTCATGATTTCAATATCCTCTCGCAGTTTCCCGCCCTCACTGCGGCGGGCATAGTATATTTCATGGATGCGAAGCTATACACATTTGTGAAAAAATGGCATGACCTCACAGGACTGAGAGGAGCCAACAAGGAGAGCCCCTGATGACGATCGACACGACCCACGTCGGCAGCCTGCCGCGCGGGAGCGAACTGACGCCGCTGCTGCTCGCCCGCGACAAGGGCGAGGCCTATGACGCTGCCGAATTCGACCGCGTGGTGCAAGCCGCCGTCGACGAAGGCGTCCGCAAGCAAGTCGAATGCGGCGTCACCATCGTCAGCGACGGGGAGCTCGGCAAGGTCGGCTACTCGACCTACATGATCGAACGCCTGACCGGCTTTGGCGGACACATCGACCGCAAGCCCGCCGCCGATCTCGCCGCACACCCGGATCTTTCCAAGAAGCTGTCCGCGATGATGGGCAGCCAGGAGTTCACCCGCGCCTCGTGCATCGGGCCGGTCCGGCTCAAGACGCTCGAGCCGCTGCACGAGGACATCCGCCGCTTCCGCAACGCGCTCGACAAGTACGGCAAGCCCGGCGTGCGCGGCTTCCTCAACGCGGCCTCGCCCGGGCTTGTCACTGCCTTCCAGGTCAACCGCCACTACCCCAGCCACGAGGCCTACCTCGCCGACCTCGTCGATGCGATGAAGCCCGAGTACGAGGCCATCGTCGCGGCCGGTTTCGACATCCAGCTCGACTGCCCCGACCTCGCGATGTCGCGCCACACCGGCTACCAGGACCAGGAGGAAGCCGAATTCCTCAAGACCGCCGCGGCCAATGTCGAGGCGCTCAACGCGGCCACCGCCGACATCGCGCCCGAACGCCTGCGCATGCACGTATGCTGGGGCAACTACGAGGGCCCGCACGACTGCGACATCGACCTTTCCAAGATCATCGACACGGTGATCGCCGCGCGCCCCGCCACCGTCCTGTTCGAGGCGGCGAACCCGCGCCACGAGCATGAATGGAAGGTCTGGCGCGATGCCAAGCTGCCCGACTACAAACTGCTCGCCCCCGGCCTCATCGACACCTGCTCGAACTATGTCGAGCACCCCGAACTGATCGCCCAGCGCCTTGAGCGTTTCATCGGCATTGTCGGCGTGGACCGCGTGGTGGCCAGCACCGACTGCGGCTTTGGCACCTTCGCGGGCTATGGCAAGATCGACCCGGACGTGACCTGGAAGAAGCTGCGCGCGCTGCGCGAAGGCGCCGACATCGCCGAAGCCCGCGCCGGGGTCCCCGCATGAGCGCAGACCTCACGCCCGAAACCGTGCGCGCGATCGAGCACGATTGCGCCAAGCTGGTTGCCCGCTACGCCAACCGCAACGATGCGGCGGACTGGGAGGCAGTGGTCGCGCTCTATGCAAAGGACGGGCGCATGGCGCGCCCGTCCGCCCCGGACGACTGGATCGAGGGGCGCGAGGCCATCCTCGCAGCCTTCACCGCCCGCGCCGCGCGCACCACCCGCCACGTGTGCTCCAACGTCGAGATTACCGTCCTTGATGCCGACACCGCCATCGGCGAGAGCGCGATGCTGCTCTTCACCGGCGAGAGCGTGCCCAAGGTCGGCTCGTTCGAGGATCGCTTCGTGCGCACGTCCGAGGGCTGGAAGTTCGCCGAGCGCCGCGGCCTGATGACATTCTGAGATAACGCGAAGGAAAGGTAGACCCACAATGGCCACCACAGGGGGGACGGGCTCGGGCGGCGCCGTCAAGTCGGCCATGCGCACGCTCGACATCATCGAATATGTCGTGGCCCATCCCACCGGCGTCGTCGCCCAGGAAATCTCGCAGGCGCTGTCGATCCCCGTCAGCAGCCTGTCCTACCTCCTGGGCACGCTCGTCGACCGTCAGTACCTTGTGCGTGCAGGACGTCTCTACCAGCCGGGCAGCGGGCTCGACCGATTGCGCCTTGCCCCGCAAGGGCTGCCGCTGGTCGAGCGCGTGCGCCCACTGGTGCGCACCTTGCGCATGCGGCTTGACGAGACCTCCTCGTTCTTCGTGCGGCGCGACTGGCAGATCGAGGCGATCATCACCGAGACCGCCGAGCACACCCTGCGCTATTCCATTGCGGTCGGCGCGCTGACCCCGATGCATTGCCTGGCTGCGGGCAAGGCGATCCTCGCCACGCTTTCCGAGGATGAACTCAGCGCCTATTTCGCCGGAACCCTGCGCGCGCAGTTCTCGGCCAACACGATCATCGACGAAGGCCAACTGCGCGAGGAACTGGCGCGCACCCGCGAACAGGGCTTTGCCGTCACCCGCAACGAGTATACGCCGGGCATCTGCGGCATTGGACGGGTGCTCAGGGACGCGGGCCAGGTCGTCGGCTCACTCGCCGTCGCCATCCCCGTAGTGCGCTGCGACGCCAGTGTCGAAGCGAGCGCAGGCGAAACGCTCAAGACCATCGCGGAGAGTTTTTCGGCGTGAAGTAGGCAGATGAGAGATTCCGAAGGCCATCGCCCTCGGGCTCCCGGAACTGTCTGGCTCGGCTTTCGCATCGGGCCTCGGGTACGAAGTGTTAGCTCGCTTGTGCTTGGGGCAAGGCAGACTGCCCGCCTGAGAAATAGGTTCTGCCTTACAATACGAGTTGCTGCTTGCGCCCCGTGTTGGACGGACAGCAGGCAGAACAGGCGGCTTGCCAACCTTTCACCGCCTTCGTCATTCCCGCGAAGGCGGGAATCCAGTAGCAACCTCGCCATGAAGGATACCTTCGCGCCCTCAGTCTACATGCTTGCCTCGGGCCGAAACGGCACGCTCTACACCGGAGTTACGTCGAATCTGATCCACCGCGTCGCCCAGCACCGCAGCCATCATTTCGATGGCTTCAGCACGCGTTATGGAACCAAGCTTCTGGTTTGGTTCGAAATGCACGCCACGATGGAACATGCGATCAAGCGAGAGAAGCGGATCAAGAAATGGAACCGGGGCTGGAAGCTCCGGCTGATCGAGGAAGGCAATGCGCAGTGGCGCGATCTGGCCACTGATCTGGGTTTTGAAGCGCTGCGCTGACTGGATTCCCGCCTTCGCGGGAATGACGAAGAGTTGGATGCTCACGCACGCGGCGACAATCTACTTTACCAGACCGTGATCGGACGTTCCGCTTCCCACCCTTACTAGCCAGCCCACGCAGCGTCACGAAAAAGGGGCCACCGGTGTCCCGGCAGCCCCTCCTCTCTCACACTCGCCAGAGTGTTCGGGTGTTCGTTCAGGCCTTGGCCTTGGTGCGCCAGCCGTCGGCGTAGTTGTCGCGGGCGACTTCCGAATAGGGAACCGAGGCGACGACCGCCTTGATCTGGGTCTGCTCGTGCGGCTCGACGGTGGGCTTGCGGGTGCCGCCATCGGGCTCGCCCCAGACCAGCGTCACTTCGGTGCCCGGCTCGGCGATGCTTTCATCGACCATGGCGAGCGAGAGGAAGCGGCCCTCGTTCTGGGTGTAACCGATCCAGGTCGAGATACCGGCCATCTTGCCGTCGGCATCGAGCACCATGTCGTAGGGGTGCATCGCGTAGACCGCGCTCGGGTAGTCCATGTACTTGGCGCGCGGCGCGCCCTTGGTCAGCATCGAGGACTGGACGCGCATCACGTCTTCGTTGTCGAGCGCGAGCGTGACCTTCTTGCGCTTGGGCTGGTCGACCATCTTTTCAAGCGCTTCGCGGCCGATGAAATCGTGGTCGAACTTGACCATGATGCCGTAGCCCAGTTCCCAGGGGTTGAGGTAGTAGTCCTCGATGTTGTCCGAGACGAACGAGCCGCCCAGCGAGGTCATGCCCTCATAGCACTTGGCGCCGGCCCATTCGCGGAAGCCCTTGGAGCCTTCGCCGGTGTAGAGCGCGGGCAGCGGCGAGGGAATCCAGCCCGATTCCAGAGTGTTCGAGCTGTAGGTACGGCCGCCCGAGGGACGGATGCCGAATTCCTCACCCGCCGCCAGGAGCGCGGTGCGCACCTTGTCGTAGTCCTTCCAGGGACCGAACAGTTCGTAGCCCGGCTGGCCGGCCATGCCGTGACGCAGCGCGCGCACTTCGACACCGTCGATCATGACTGGCGCCATGTGGAAGAACTTGAGGTCGGGCGGGGTCTGGCCCATCGCCTTTTCCAGCGTCTTCATGGCGTTGGGGCCCTGAAGCTGGAAGCGATAGTTGCGGCGGTAGCCCTGCTGGTCGGCCGGACGCGCGGCGGTGCGCTCGTCACGCTCGATCTTGACGTTCCACTTGCCGGTCTGGGCCCAGTATTCGACCCATTCGATGGTCGGCGCGCGGCCGACGAGCTCGAAAGTCTCTTCCTCGAGGTAGAACAGGATGACGTCGCCGATGACGTAGCCTTCCGGGGTAACCGGCGCGAACTGCTTGGCGCGGTTCGGCTTGAAGCCCTTGAAGCTGTTGGGCGCGAGGTACGAAAGCATCTCGAAGGCGTCGGGGCCGGTGACCAGAAGGTCGACCATGTGGAAGCTCTGGTTGAAGAGCACCGCAGTCTCGGCCCAGGCGCGCTGTTCGTCGCGCCAGTTCGAGTATTCGCCCGGAACGCCCGGATAGACGTTGGGACCAGTCTGCTGGTTACGCAGGAACTCGACGATATCTCCCTTTTCGTCGAGCAGCTGCTGAAGGGTTTGTCCGGTCATGTCAGCTATGCCTTTCAGGTTGGTTGGTTGTTGTTTGGGTTCGTGTGTGAACTTCAGGCGGCGGACGGCGCGTCGACGCTGGCCTTGAGCCAGCGGCGCAGCGCCGCGTTGAAAGCCTCGGGTGCCTCGGCCGGGGCCATGTGGCCGGCCTTGGGGATCACCGTCAGCGGACAGGGATCGGCCCAGTGGGGCGCGATGGTATCGGCAATGTCCTGGTGCTGCGCGGGCGGCGCCCAGGCATCGTCCTCGCCCACCATCAGCGCGACAGGGCAGGTCAGCGAAGTCAGCACGTCTTCGACATCGGGACGGTGCAGAAGCGCCTCGATTTGCGCTTCGAAGACCTCTTGCCCGGCGCGCAGGCACATCGTGCGCAGCGCCTGATAGAGATCGGCATCTTCGCGGCGTTCAGGGCCGATCATCGGCGGAAGCCAGGTGTCGACAAGCGCGCCGAAGCCTTGCGTGCGGCCAATGTCGCGCAGCGCGTGGCGCTTGGCGGGCTCACCCTCGCGCACGGGATGGATGCCCGTGTCGGCCAGCGCCAGGCGCACAACGCGCGTGGGGGCCATACGGCAGACCTCGAGCGCGACGCGCGCGCCCATGGAATGGCCAAACAGCGATACGCGCGGAGCAATACGGTCGAGCACGTAATCGGCCATAGCTTCCAGGCTGCTCGCGCCGCCATAAAAGCCATCGATTACCATCGCTTCGGGAAACGCGTCGAGCTGCGCGCCGAACATCCCCGAGTCGCACAACAGACCCGGCAGAATCACGAGCGCTTCGGCGCCCTCCTCATCCCATTTTTTCGTATCCATGAATTTTCATCTATACGAAGCGAGCGCGCTCCGCTAGAGGGTAATGCAACAAGACTGAGAAGGGAGAGAGAATCGGTGAGCACTCCGATCATCCATCCGAACTGGGCGCGTCCGGCCATCAACATGGTGGAAGGCTACTCGCTTGAAATGACCGCCAAGGACATCGAGTCGCTGCGCGAGGCCGCCCCCGGCATTGCGCCCGACACCCCGATTGCCGTGACCTTCCTGCCCGGTGAAGCCTTCGAGGCCCGCATTGCAGCAGCGCGTCTCGTGCGCGAGCTCGGCTTCGAGCCGATGCCCCACTTCTCGGCACGCCGGATTGTCTCCGAAGACGAATTCCGTGAGTACCTGAAGGCGGTGACCAAGGAAGCGGGCGTGAAGCGCTGCTTCGTCATCGCGGGCGACCCGTCCGAGCCCGAAGGGCCCTTCGCGGACAGCTCCGCCCTGATCGCGACCGGCGCCTTCGAGGACGCCGGGATCACGGCGATCGGCATCGGCGGCCACCCCGAAGGCCACCCCAACATGTCGGACGAGGAATGCTGGAGCGTGCTCCAGACCAAGTGCGACGAGATCGAGAAGCGCGGCATGGCCCCGCTGATCGTCACCCAGTTCGCCTTCGACGCCGGTGCCGTCCTGTCCTGGCTGGCCGAACTGCGCAAGCGTGGCCTCACAGCGCCTGTGCGTCTGGGCATTCCGGGGCCGGCGGGCATCAAGACCCTGATGCGCTTTGCCGCACGCTGCGGCGTGGGGGCTTCGGCCTCGGTCCTGACCAAGTACGGCATCTCGATCACCAAGCTGATCGGCACCGCGGGCCCGGACAAGCTGGTCGACCAGATCGAGAAGGGCCTCACCGAAGAGCACGGCGCGGTGCGCCTGCACTTCTATCCCTTCGGCGGCCTCACCAAGACGGTGGCCTGGATCAACGACTACGCCAAGTCCCACTGATCTTCCGCCCGTCCCCCGCAGCGCGCGGGGACGGGCATCCGCGTGCCGCCCTACCAGCGCTGGCGCGCCAAACAGAACAACAATATCTCTAGAGAGGAGTCCCACCCCGTGAGCACGACCTATTCGTTGCGCCTGCAGTGCCAGGACAAGGCCGGCATCGTGGCCGCCGTTTCGGTGTTTCTGGCCGAACGCGGCGGCAATATCGTCGACGCGCAGCAGTTCCATGACCAGCTTTCGGGCCGGTTCTTCATGCGCATCGAGTTCATTCCCGGCGAAGGCCAGACCGTCGAGGGCCTGACCAAGGGCTTCGCCGAGACTGTTGCGACCGACGACATGGAGTGGGGCCTTCGCGACAACGCGGTGCCCAAGAAGGTGCTGCTCATGGTCTCCAAGTGGGACCACTGCCTGGGGGACCTTCTCTACCGCAACCGCATCGGCGAACTGGGCATGGAAGTGGTCGGCATTGTCTCCAACCACCCCAAGGAAGTGCTCCACACCTCCCTGATGAACGGCCTGCCCTACCACCACCTGCCGATCACCAAGGACACCAAGCCCCAACAGGAAGCGCAGATCAAGCAGGTCGTGAACGAGACCGGAGCCGAGCTGATCGTGCTCGCGCGCTACATGCAGATCCTCTCGGACGATCTCGCCGCGTTCCTTTCGGGCCGCTGCATCAACATCCACCACTCGTTCCTGCCCGGCTTCAAGGGCGCCAAGCCCTACCACCAGGCCTTCGACCGCGGCGTCAAGATGATCGGCGCGACCGCGCACTACGTCACCGCCGACCTCGACGAAGGCCCGATCATCCACCAGGACGTGGAGCGCGTGACCCACGCCGACATGCCCGAGGAACTGGTCCGCAAGGGCCGCGACATCGAGCGCCGCGTGCTCGCCGAAGCCGTGCGCCTGCATCTGGATGACCGCGTCTTCATGAACGGGGCCCGCACCGTCGTCTTCAAGGACTGACCCAGATGGCGGAGCGTATCGACGGCAAGGCCATGGCCCGGGCCATGCTCGCCGAGACCACGGCCGCCGTGGCCGACCTTGAGGCGCGGGGGATCTCCCCCGCCCTCGCCGTCGTCCTCGTCGGCGCGGACCCGGCCAGCGAAGTCTATGTCGGGCGCAAGGTGCGCGAGTGCGAGAAGGCGGGCATCCGCTCGATCGAGCATCGCCTCGCCGCCGACACCGACGAGGAGGCGCTGATCGCGCTCATCGACGCGATGAACGCGGACGACGCCATCCACGGCATCCTCATCCAGCTGCCGCTGCCAGCCCACATCAACGCCAGCCGGGTCCTCGACCGGATCACGCCGGGCAAGGACGTCGACGGCTTCCACCCGGTCAACGTCGGGCGCCTCTCGACCGGCACGGGCGGCCTTGTCCCGTGCACACCGCTGGGCATCATGAAGCTGCTCGACTCGGTGATCGAGGACTACCGCGGCCTTGATGCCGTGGTCATCGGCAAGTCGAACATCGTGGGCAAGCCTGTGGCGATGCTCCTTCTCGAACGCGAGGCGACGGTCACCGTCACCCACATCGAGACCAAGGGCCTGCCCGACATCGCCCGCAAGGCCGACATCATCGTCGCCGCCGCAGGTGCCCCGCATCTGGTCCGCGGCTACTGGGTCAAGGAAGGCGCCGTCGTCATCGACGTGGGCATCACCCGCGTCACCGACCACGACGGCCACACGAAGATCGTCGGCGACTGCGCCACGCACGAGCTGGAACACGCCCGCGCGGTGACCCCCGTGCCCGGAGGCGTGGGCCCCATGACCATCGCCTGCCTCCTTGCCAACACGGTAAGCGCGGCGCGCGCCACTCTCGAAAGCGAACCGGCATGAACCAGATTGCACCGCAAGGCTTTACCGGCGTCACCACCCACGCGCTCACCACCGTGCGGGTGCGCGACCTGGAACTCCTGGCCGACATCGGCATCAACCCCGACGAGGTGGGCCGGCGCCAGCCGCTCGTCCTCACCGTCGAGCTGGAGCTGACCGGCACGGGCATCACCGCGATCGACGAGACCGTCGACTACCGCCGCGTGGTGGCCGCGGCCGAAGCGCTCGCGCTCGTCCACATCCCGCTGATCGAGACCTTCGGCCAGCGCCTTGCCGAAGAGTGCCTCGGCTGGCCCTGCGTCCAGCAGGCGCGCGTCAGCATCGACAAGCCCTTTGCCCTCACCCGCGGGATGGCGGGCGTCGAGGTCATCATGACAAGACCGGTCCGCTTCCCCGGGCCCAATGGAGAGGAGACCCGCCCATGACCCGCGTCACCGACGTCGCGTCCTACCTGGCCGAATTCGACGACATTCCCGGCACCCGCGTGTTCATCGCCAAGCGCGCGCGCGCCGGATACCACCTCAATCAGTTCGCGATGAGCCTGATGAAGCCGGAGAACCGCGAACGCTTCAAGGCTGACGAGCGCGCCTATCTGGATGAGTGGCCGATGAGCGAGGAGCAGAAGGAAGCCCTGCTCGCGCGCGACTACAACCGCCTGCTCGACCTTGGCGGCAACGTCTACTTTCTCGCCAAGGTCTTCTCGACCGACGGCCTCTCCTTCGTCCAGGCGGTCTCCACCATGACCGGCATGAGCGTCGAGGAGTACCAGGCGATGATGGTCGGCGGCGGCCGCTCGCCCGAAGGCGCGCGCTCGATCAAAGACAAGACCTGAAGTTTCAAAGGAGAGATCCCGATGGCCCGCATCACCGCCGGAATCGGCTGCAGCCACGTCCCCGTCCTGGGCTTTGCCCATGACCACAAGAAGACCCAGGAACCGATCTTCAAGCCCGCCTTCGACGGGTTCGACTGGACCCGCAAGTGGATGAAGGAAGAGGCCAAGCCCGACGTCGTCATCCTCGTCTACAACGACCACGCCAGCTTCTTCGACATGAAGATCATCCCGACCTTCGCGATCGGGTGCGGCGAGCGTTTCGGGATCTGCGACGAAGGCTTCGGCCCCCGTCCGGTGCCCGATGTCGAAGGCAGCCCGGACCTGGCCTGGCACATCGCCCAGAGCCTGATCCTCGATGAATTCGACATGACCATCGTCAACGAGATGGACGTCGACCATGGCCTGACCGTCCCGCTCACCATGATGTACGGCGATGTACCCGAGTGGCCGGTCAAGGTGATCCCGCTCGCGGTCAACGTCGTGACCTACCCGCCGCCGTCGGGCAACCGCTGCTGGGCGCTGGGCGAGGCCATCGCGCGCGCCGTTGCCAGCTTCCCCGAAGACCTCAACGTCCAGGTCTGGGGCACGGGTGGCATGAGCCACCAGCTGCAGGGTCCGCGCGCGGGCCTCATCAACGCGGAGTGGGACAACCGCTTCCTCGACAAGCTCACCGGCGACACCGACGAGCTGCGCATGATCGAGCACGTCGAGTATCTGCGCGAGACCGGCTCGGAAGGCATCGAGATGGTCATGTGGCTGATCATGCGCGGCGCGCTGGGCAAGGCGACCAAGGCACTGCACCGCCACTACCACGTGCCGGTCTCCAACACCGCGCTGGGGCACATCGTGCTTGAGCCGACCGGCTGACGGCACTCTCTCCCGACATACGAAAAGGCCCGGTTACGCAGGTAGCGTAACCGGGCCTTTTTTTTTTCATGCTTGGTCGTGGCCGGCCTCCCCCGGAAGGGAGGCCGTGAGCCTCTTAGCGGCGGCTGGCGAGGCTGCGGTTGAACCACAGCGCGAGCAGCGTCGCGACCGCGCCCGAGAAGAGGTAGGCGCCCGAAGCCATGAGACCGAAGTTGGCCGAAAGCAGCAGCGCGACGAGCGGCGCGAAACCGGCACCGAAAAGCCAGGAAAGGTCGCTGGTGAGCGCCGAGCCGGTGTAGCGGTACTCGGTCGGGAACTCGGAGGAGACGACACCCGAGGACTGGCCGAAGGCGAGGCCCAGGATGATGAAGCCGATGACCATGAACAGGATCTCGCCCATCGCGCCGCCATCAAGGAGGAGCGGCGCGAAGCCCGAGAACACGGCGATCGCGACCGCGCACGAGCCGAGCAGCGTGCGGCGGCCGAACTTGTCGGCAAGGTAGCCCGAGGCGAGCACGGCGACGACGCCGAAGGCCGCGGCCATCGCTTCGATCAGAAGGAAGCTGACCGGCGTGTCCGAGGTAAACAGGAACACCCACGAAAGCGGGAAGACGGTGACCATGTGGAACAGCGCGAAGCTGGCAAGCGGGGCAAAAGCGCCCAGAACGATGGTCTTGCCAGCCTTGCTCAGGGTCGAGCTGATGCTGGTGGCCTGGAGGTCGCGGGTGTCGAACAGGTGCTGGAATTCCTCGGTGACCACGATGCGCAGACGCGCAAAGAGCGCGACGACGTTGATCGCGAAGGCCACGAAGAACGGGAAGCGCCAGCCAAAGGCGAGGAAGTCCTCGGCCGGGAGCGCGGTCACCATGTAGGCGAACAGCAGGCTGGCGACCATCAGGCCGAAGGGCGCGCCAAGCTGCGGGATCATGGCGTACCAGCCGCGCTTTTCCTCGGGCGCGTTGAGCGCGAGGAGCGAGGCAAGGCCGTCCCAGGTGCCGCCAAGCGCAAAGCCCTGGCCCAGGCGCAGCAGCGCGAGCGCCCAGATCGTGCTGGCACCCACGGTCTCGTAGGCAGGGAGGAACGCGATGGCCGCGGTCGATCCGCCCAGCAGGAACAGCGCGATGGTCAGCTTGGTGCCACGGCCGTAGGCGCGGTCGATGGCCATGAAGAAGACCGAACCAAAGGGGCGGGCGACGAAGGCCAGTGCGAAGATCGCGAAGGAGTAGATCGTGCCCGTCAGCGCATCCACGAAAGGAAAGAACAGCGACGGAAACACGAGCACCGAGGCGATGCCATAGACGAAGAAGTCGAAGAACTCGGACGTACGGCCGATGATCACGCCGATCGCGATCTCGCCGGGCGAGGGTTCGTGGTGCCCCTTCAAGGCTGGGAGCCCCAGGGCTTCGCGGGTCGGACTAAGTGTGCTCATTGCAATACTGCGGCCTTCATCTGTCATGACTGGTTCGGCCCTGGCGCGGACCGGCAGGCACGAATCATTTTTCAGGCGCCACGCGGAGCGCCCGGGTCGATACCTGTGGCCCTATCGTCATTGATACGCATCAAGTGGATTGGACAAAATGTCCTATGTTCGCTCCCGCAGCATAGTCCTAGGCGCAGCGCCATGCGCTCTCCAGAGTCCCGAACGATGCCGCGCCGTCCTGTAGCGCCGCCCCGAGCCCCAGTCACCCGTATTGCCGCCGCACTGGCGCTGACGGGTGCCCTTTCCGCCTGCAACACCGTCGTGCTCAAGCCGGCGGGTGACGTTGCGCAGCAGCAGGGGGACCTCGTCGTCATATCGACCCTCCTGATGCTGCTCATCATCGTCCCCGTCATTGCGCTGACGCTGTTCTTCGCGTTCAAGTACCGCGCGTCGAACAAGGAGGCGAACTACCAGCCCGACTGGGATCACTCGACCCAGCTCGAACTGGTCATCTGGGCCGCGCCGCTGCTCATCATCATCTGCCTGGGCGCCCTCACCTGGGTGAGCACGCACCTTCTCGACCCCTATCGCACCATCGGGCGAATCGATCCCGAAACCCCGATCAGCGCGCAGGTCGAACCTCTCGAGGTCGACGTTGTCGCGCTCGACTGGAAGTGGCTGTTCATCTACCCCGAGCAGGGCGTGGCGACGGTCAACGAGCTGGTCGTTCCCACCAACCGCCCGCTGCACTTCCGCATTACCGCCTCAAGCGTGATGAACTCGTTCTACGTGCCCGCGATGGCCGGCCAGATCTATGCCATGCCCGGCATGGAGACCCGCCTCAACGCGGTCATGAACCGCACCGGTGACGATTTCGTCGGCTTCTCCGCCAACTACTCGGGCGCGGGCTTCTCCGGCATGCGCTTCCCCGTCCGTTCGGTTGACGATGCTGGCTTTGCCAGCTGGGTTGCCGACGTGAAGGACGGCGGCGAGAAGGCGGCTGGCACGCTGGATGCGCCCACGTACCTCGACCTCGAAAAGCCCAGCGAGAACGTTCCTGCGATGCACTTCGCGAACGTCGACGCCAAGCTTTACGGCCGCATCGTCGACATGTGCGTCGAGCCCGGCAAGATGTGCATGAGCGAGATGATGGCGATCGACGCGCGTGGCGGCCTCGGCAAGGCTGGCATCCACAACGTCGAGATGCTGACTTACGACAAGCACGGCCGCGAGGCCGCTCTCGATGCGACCCGCAATCCCGACGCCGCGCTCACCCGCGAGCTGGCCTGGGTGCGCGCCCTGTGTGAACAGGAAGCCGGTGCCGTCATCGACAACACCGTCGAGGCGCCCGAGGACAAGAACTCGCTGACCGGGTTCGGCCTCTCGGCCCCGCAGTCGCTCTCGCTGGCTGGCCAGAACGACTCCCAGAGCACGCTGGCTCGCCCCTCCAAGACTTCCCGGAACTAAGACCATGGCAATCGAAGCCGTAGATCATTCGCACTGGAGCCCGCTATTGGGCCGCCTGTGGTGGGACGCGATCCCACCCGACCCGATCGTGTGGGCCACCTTCGCGGGCGTGATGCTGGGCGGTATCGCCCTCGTCGCCGCCCTCACCTACTTCAAGGTCTGGGGCTATCTCTGGAAGGAGTGGTTCACCAGCGTGGACCACAAGAAGATCGGCATCATGTACATGGTGCTGGGCCTTGTCATGTTCATCCGCGGCTTTGCCGACGCGATCATGATGCGCCTCCAGCAGGCGCTCGCCTTCGGGGGCAGCGAGGGCTACCTCAACGCCCACCACTTCGACCAGGTCTTCACCGCCCACGGCGTGATCATGATCTTCTTTGCGGCCATGCCGTTCGTGACCGGTTTCATGAACTACGTGGTTCCGCTTCAGATCGGCGCCCGCGACGTCAGCTTCCCGTTCCTGAACAACTTCAGCTTCTGGATGACGACTTCGGGCGCGGTGCTGATCATGGCCTCGCTGTTCATCGGTGAGTTCGGGCAAACCGGCTGGCTGGCCTATCCCCCGCTCTCGGGCATCGCCTACAGCCCCTACGTGGGCGTCGACTACTGGATCTGGTCGCTCCAGATCGCTGGTGTCGGTACGCTGCTCTCGGGCGTCAACCTGATCTGCACCATCGTCAAGATGCGCGCTCCGGGCATGAACATGATGAAGATGCCGATCTTCACCTGGACCGCCCTTTGCACCAACATCCTGATCGTGGCGGCCTTCCCGGTCCTGACCGCGGTGCTGACCATGCTGTCGATGGACCGCTACCTGGGCTTCAACTTCTTCACCAACGATCTTGGCGGCAGCGCCATGATGTACGTGAACCTGATCTGGATCTGGGGTCACCCCGAGGTCTACATCCTGATCCTGCCGATCTTCGGCGTGTTCTCGGAAATCACCGCCACCTTCTGCGGCAAGCGCCTCTTCGGCTACACCTCGATGGTCTACGCCACGATGGTCATCACCATCCTGTCGTACATCGTGTGGCTGCACCACTTCTTCACGATGGGTTCGGGCGCGAGCGTCAACTCGTTCTTCGGCATCACCACCATGGTGATCTCGATCCCGACCGGTGCAAAGCTGTTCAACTGGCTCTTCACCATGTACCGCGGCCGCATCCGCTTCGAACTGCCCATGATGTGGACGGTTGCCTTCATGGTCACCTTCACCATCGGCGGCATGACCGGCGTGCTGCTCGCCGTTCCCCCGGCGGACTTCGTCCTCCACAACTCGCTGTTCCTGATCGCCCACTTCCACAACGTGATCATCGGCGGCGTCGTCTTCGGTGTCTTTGCCGGCATCAACTTCTGGTGGCCCAAGGCCTTCGGCTTCAAGCTCCACGAAGGTCTCGGCAAGATTTCGTTCTGGTGCTGGGTGGTGGGCTTCTACCTTGCCTTCATGCCGCTCTACGTGCTGGGCCTCATGGGCGTTACCCGCCGCATGCGCGTCTTCGACGATCCGAGCCTGCACATCTGGTTCATCATTGCCGCCATTGGCGCCGCGGTGATCGCAGCGGGCATCGGCGCCTTCGTCCTCCAGGTCGCCTTCTCGATCTGGAAGCGCAAGGAACTGGCCTGCGACGGCGACCCCTGGGGCGGCCGTACGCTGGAATGGTCGACCACCTCGCCCCCGCCGCACTACAACTTCGCGTTCACCCCGGTCGTCCACGACATTGACGCCTGGGAAGACATGAAGCGCTGCGACGTGGCCGCGCCCAAGTCGGGCTTCCTGGACATCCACATGCCCAGGAACACCGGCACCGGCATCATCCTCGGCGGGATCGCCACGGTCTTCGGCTTTGCCATGATCTGGCAGATCTGGTGGCTCGCCGCGATCACCTTCGTGGGCATGGTCGGCTACTCGATCGCCCATACCTTCAACTACAACCGCGACTATTACATCCCTGCCGATGAAGTCGCGGAAACCGAAGCGGCGGCCCATGGCCAGCCCCTGCCCGCAGGAGCCTGAACCATGACCGCCACGACACGGGACACCATGACCAACTCGACCGCGACCGCGGCCAGCCCCGAAGCGCGCACCGCCGCCTTCTACGAGCTGGAGCCGCACCACCATCCCGAAGGCGCCAGCACCATGCTGGGCTTCTGGATCTACCTGATGAGCGACTGCCTCATCTTCGCGATGCTCTTCGCGGCCTACGGCGTTCTCGGCGGCAACTTTGCCGCCGGGCCCGGCCCCAAGGACCTGTTCGAGCTGCCGCTGATCGCGGTGAACACCGCGATGCTGCTGTTCTCCTCGATCACCTATGGCTTTGCGATGCTGGTGATGGAAAAGGGCAAGGTCCGCGCGACGCAGGGGTGGCTGCTGGTCACCGCCGTCTTCGGCGCTTCGTTCCTTGCCATCGAGCTCTACGAGTTCTCGCACCTGATCCATGAGGGCGCCGGCCCCTGGCGTTCGGGCTTCCTCACCGCGTTCTTCTCGCTGGTGGGCACCCACGGCCTGCACGTCACCTTCGGCCTGATCTGGCTGTTCACGCTCGTCGTGCAGCTTTCGAAGAAGGGCCTGACCCCGGCCAACCAGCGCCGTCTGCAGTGCCTCTCGCTGTTCTGGCACTTCCTCGACGTCATCTGGATCGGCGTCTTCACCTTCGTCTACCTGATGGGAATGCTGTGATGAGCGACCACTCCAACCCCCACGCGGAAGATCACCACGACGACCACGGCGCCGGCCACGGCACCATGCGCGACTACGTGATCGGCTTTCTGCTCTCGGTCATCCTCACCGCCATTCCCTTCTGGCTGGTGATGACCGACGCGATTGCCGACAAGGCGACCACCGCCATCGTCATCATGGCTTTCGCGATCGTGCAGATCGTCGTTCACATGATCTACTTCCTGCACATGAACACCAAGTCCAACAACGGCTGGACGGTCATGGCCCTGATCTTCACGATCATCATCGTGGTCATTGCCCTCTCCGGCTCGCTGTGGGTCATGCATCACCTGAACACCAACATGATGCCGATGCCCCACGACATGGGACAGCTGCCCTGACCCGGCCTGTGGCCGACATGGACACGCAGAAAGAAGCGCGGCGGCCCTGGGGGCTCGCCGCGTTTCTCCTTCTGGCCGCTGTCCTCTTCCTTGCGCTGGGCATCTGGCAGGTCCAGCGCATGCACTGGAAGCATGACCTGATCGCCCGCGTGAACGCACGTGTCACCGCCGCGCCCGTCACACTCCCCACGCCCGATGCGCTCAGCAAGCTGCACAAGGATTCCTACGAATACCTGCGCGTCGAGATCGCCGGGCAGTACCGCCCCGCCGCCACCGCCCTCGTGCGCGCAGCGACGGCCCTTGGCACCGGTTACTGGACGATGACCCTCCTCGAGACCGGGGAGGGTCGCAAGGTCTGGATCAACCGGGGCTACCTGCCCTCGGGCACCGATCTTGCCACCGCCCGCGCCAGCGCGCCCGAAGGCCCCGTCCGCGTGATCGGCCTCGTGCGCCTCTCCGAGCCCGAAGGCAGCCTCCTGCAATCGAACCGGCCCGCCGACGAGCGCTGGTACTCGCGCGACCTCGTAGCGCTTTCGGAAGCCCGCGGGACAGGCCGCAGTGAACCCGTATTCATCGACGTCCAGGAAGAGAAGGCTGAGCGTCCCGCCACGGGCGAGCCCCCCGTTCCCGGCCTTACCGTCATCCACTTTCCAGACAACCACCTCGGCTACGCGCTGACCTGGTTTGCGCTTTGCGCACTCTCGCTTTTCGGAATTTTCCTTGCATGGAGGCGCACAGGCCGCTCATTGGCCTGATGCACCTCATGGCCCCGCCCCCCGCGACCCGCTCGGAAAGCTGGCGCAACGTCTACCTGCTGATGCAGCTGCGCTGGATCGCGGTGATCGGCCAGCTCGTGACGATCGTGGGGGTGGCCCAACTGTTCGCGGTGCGCCTGCCGCTCGGCCCCCTCCTGCTCGCGCCGCTGTTCCTGATCGTCCTCAACTTCACGATCGCAGGCGTCCTCGCGCGGCGCACCAGCTTCCCCCAGCCCGAGCTGTTCTCCGCGCTCCTCATTGATGTCGGCGTTCTGACCTGGCAGCTCTACCATTCGGGCGGCGCGACCAACCCCTTCACTTTCCTGTTCCTGCTGCAGATCGTGATCGGCGCGGTGATCCTGGAGAAGCAGTGGAGCTGGGCCATCGCGGCCATCGCCAGCCTTGCCGTCTTTGCCCTCACCTTCGTCTACATCCCGCTCGAACTGCCCGCCGAGCACCTCGACAATCCCTTCGGCCTCTATCTCCTGGGCAGCCTGTTCTGCTTCATCCTGACCGCCGTGCTGCTCGTCGTTTTCGTGATCCGGCTTGATCGCAACCGTCGCGACAGCACGAGCGCGCTCGCCGAGCTCCAGCAACAGGCGGCCGAGGAAGACCACATCATCCGCATGGGCCTGCTCGCCTCGGGCGCGGCGCACGAACTGGGCACGCCCCTTTCGCTGCTCTCGGTCGTGCTCGGGGACTGGGCGCGCCTCCCCCGCATCGCCGACGATCCCGAGCTGAGCGAGGACCTTGGCGCCATGCGCACAGAGCTTGAGCGCTGCAAGACCATCGTCGGCGGGATCCTCATGTCGGCGGGCGAGATGCGCGGGGTGAACCCGGCCGTCACCACCGTACGGGCCTTCTTCGAGGACCTTCTTGCCGAATGGGATGCCCGCAGCGAGGGCGAACTGCGCTTCCTCGACGAGATCGGCGAGGACATCGTGATCGTGGCCGACCCGGGGCTTCGCCAGGTCATCGGCAATGTCATCGACAACGCCCAGGAAGTCTCGCCCCAGCTCGTCGTGCTGGCGCTCGAACGCCGCGGCGAGGACATCATCGTCACGGTGACCGACCGCGGCCCCGGCTTCACGCCCGAGATGCTGGCGCGGGTCGGCCAGCCCTATTCCTCGACCAAGGGGCGCCCGGGCGGTGGCCTTGGGCTGTTCCTTGTCGTAAACGTGGTGCGCAAGCTTGGCGGACAGGTTCAGGTCGCGAATCTGGACGCGGGCGGCGCCCGTGTGCGCCTGACCCTCCCCCTCGCCGCGCTTGCCTACACCAAGGACGACACGCCATGACCACCTTGCCCGAAGACGGGCCAGCCCCCACCGAGCCCCCCGCCCCCAGCTTGCTCATCGTCGAGGACGATCCGGCCTTTTCGCGCACGCTTGCCCGCTCGTTCGAACGGCGCGGCTACCGCGTGGCCTGCGCGGCCAGCGCGCAGGAAGCCTCCGAGCTCGCCCGCGCGGACCAGTTCGCCTACGCGGTCGTGGACCTGAAGCTGGGCACCGATTCCGGCCTTACCGTGGTGCAGGACCTTCACGAGCACGATCCCGACACCCACATCGTCGTCCTCACCGGCTTTGCCAGCATCGCGACTGCCGTGGAGGCGATCAAGCTCGGCGCCTCGCACTACCTCGCCAAGCCCAGCAATTCCGACGACATCGAAGCCGCCTTCGCGAGCAAGCAGGGCGACGCCACGATACCGGTCGAGGGGCGCAAGACCTCGATCAAGACGCTGGAGTGGGAATATATCCACCAGACCCTGGTGGAGTGTGACTTCAACATCTCCGAAGCGGCCCGCCGCCTTGGTCTCCACCGCCGCACGCTCGCCCGCAAGCTGGAAAAGCGCCGACTGTAGCGCAGGCATCAGGCAGGAGAGGGAGCAGCCGGGTCTCGCTGCGCGGCTCTTGATGCGAGAGGAGAACATCCAAGCCAAGGCAGGAAAATGAGTCCGAGGGCCATCGCCCTCGGGCTCCCCAAACTGTCTAGGTCACTTTTCGCACGCAACCTTGCCCGAGAACGGTGGGGACGCCCTTTGGGAGGCAAGGGGCGATGGCCCCTTGCAAGGACCAGTGCGTCTTCCACTTCGTCCGGCTTGCGATCCGCCAGCTCATATGCCGCCGTAAGGACACATGCCTTGGCGCGTCCCGACTGCAACACCCAAGGCTGCCCCCTTCCGCACAATTGCGGATAGGGCATTTCGCGAGTCCCGCCCTAACGCCGCAGCAGCCCGTTTCGTGACAAGACCGGACCCATGCGCGAAACCGATCCTTCCGATTGCCACGTACGCCGCCGGACCATCACCCGCGCCGCGCTGGAGCATCGCCCCGAAGTACCCTCCGGACGGCGCAGCCAGAGCCGCCTGCGCGTGCGGTTACCGGCCCGGATCGAGACCCTGGCCGAGGATTTCCAAGTCATTCTGGCCGATCTTTCCGGTAACGGCGCGCGCTTCCTGACCGACGCCCGGCTCACCCGGGGCAGCGAGGTCGTGCTGGCCTGGGGCCGCCATGAAGCCTTCGGCGAGGTCGTCTGGTGCGCCCACAACCAGTGTGGCCTTGCGTTCGTCGAACCGCTCGATCGGCGCGTCCTTCTCGACACCCGCGCCCTCAACGATGCAGCCCAGCTGCCCGACGATCGGGCCATGCTCAAGCAGATCGCTTCGCAATGGGTGCGCGGTGTACGCCGCCTCTAGTTCGGCTTGCCAACTCCCCGGGATCCTCCAACTGGATCCCTCACGTCCCGCCCGCTGCCTTCGCCGAGAAGGCCGGGGTTTCCGATTCCGGGGTCAAGGGGCGATGGCCCCTTGAAAGTAGTCCCCCTTCATTATCTTATGGCCCTTGGGGCCCAACTCCCCCACCCTCAAAGCGGCATCGCCCCGGACAGTTCGAGCTGTGCGAAATAGCGCGCCATGGCGTCCTGCGTGGATTGGGAAAGTGCAATGAAGGCCCGTCGTCGGTCGCTGTCATCGCAGACCCGCACGAACAGCCCGGCCTCCACCATCTGGCCGATCCAGCGCAGCGCCGTTGTCGGGGGCACGCCCGAGGCGATGCACAGCGACGTCACCGAAACACGCTTCCCTTCTCCTTGCGAGGCGGTGAGATCGAGCAGCATGTCCCAGGCCGGATCGGCAAAGAGATCGCCTTCGAAGAAGCGCCCGCGCTGCTGGCGCTGGCGCAGGATCCGGCGCACGAGCGCGGCCGGAGGAAGTTCAGGGGGCGTATCGGCCTTGGCGCTCGTTCCAGGCTTCGTCTCGACCCTTTGGCCGAAGTCGAAAACAGGACCATTGCCCGGTACCCCGGCTCCCGATCCGGGTCCCAGCCGCTGGATCTGCCCGGCGATCTGGCCGACCTGTTCGGTCAGCCGTAGCAGCATCAGGCGGTCGTCCTCGGACAGTTCGCGCAGGCGCGTCTGGCCGAAGGTTGCCATGACCCGGCCAAGCGCGAGCACGCGTTCCGCCCGGTCGGGATCGACCAGCAGGATCGGATCGGACTGATCCATGCACGAAAAAACACAGTCGAGCGCCTCCACCGATGTCGAAACGATGAGGCGCGTGCCCGAGCGCCGGGCCGTCTGATCAAGGCGCGCCAGCATGGCGGTGCCGCGCGCATCGACCTGTGGGCAATCGACAAGGACAATGTCCCCCAGCGGCCGGACATCCTCGAACGCGAGATCCTCCAGGCTCCCCGTCGCTGTAACCTCCAGCCCGGCGGCGACCGCGTCTTCGCGTACGCCCGCGCGCAGATTGGGCCTGTCCGCGTAGATTGAGAGCCGGGTACGCGCCTGCCCGGCCTCCCCGTAAGCGAAATCCCCGTGCGAAACGTCCGTCCCTCGCATCTGCCCGACTCCGTAAAGCTCCGATAGAACAGGAGTAGAACAAAGAAGAGTGGCGTCAATCGCGCGGCCCGGTTAAATTCCTGTCACCAGCCTCCAAGTTCCTGACGGACAAGTATTTCCAGCATCTCGATGCCGATGGGCTTGGCATTGAGGCAGGTCAGCGTCGCGAAGTCCTGCCCCCCTGCCTCCTCGAACTGTTCGCGCCCGCGCAGGGCCAATTCTTCGAGTGTCTCCACGCAATCGGCCGAAAAGCCCGGAGCCGCCACCGCGATCCGCTTCGTGCCAGCCGCCGCTTCCTTCGCCAGCACCACGTCGGTCGCCGGCTCCAGCCACTTGGCGCGCCCGAAACGCGACTGGAAGCTCGTCTCGACCCGCAGATCGGGCAGGCGCCGGGCCAGCCGTTCAGAGAGCAGGCGCGCGGTCTTGCGGCATTGGCAGTGGTAAGGATCGCCCAGATGCAGCGTGCGTTCGGGCATCCCGTGGAAGGAGAGCAGCAGCACCTCGGGCACGAACGCCAGCGCCTCGATTTGTGCAGCCAGGTCCTCTTCGAGCGCCGCGATATGGGCAGGATGGTCGTAGTAGGGGGGCAGCGTGCGGATCGCCGGTTGCCAGCGCATCCCCTTCAGCGCCTCGCCCAGCTTGTCCATCACCGAGGCGGTCGTTGCGCCCGAATACTGCGGGTAGAGCGGGGCGATGAGGATACGGTCGCACCCCTCGTCCTTCAAGGCCTGGAGCCGGTCGGGGATCGAGGGATTGCCATAGCGCATGGCCCAATCGACCCGGACATCGACGCCCAGACGCGCCTGGAGCGCCTCGGCCTGGTCGCTGGTGATGGCGGCCAGCGGCGAGCCCTTCTCGGTCCAGACCTGGCTATAGGCATGCGCGGACTTGGCCGGGCGCGTGCGCAGGATGATCCCGTGCAGGATCGGCTTCCAGGCGAGCGGCGGGATCTCGATCACGCGCGGGTCGGACAGGAACTCGGCAAGATAGCGGCGTACGGCCGGCGCGGTGGGTGCCTCGGGCGTGCCCAGGTTGACCAGCAAGACGCCGATACGCCCCACAGGGGCTGCCGGATGAGTGTCGGGACGCAGCATCACAGTTCCTCGGAAAAAAGCGGCAAACGCCGGAAACGGAGCCCGGTTGCAGAGAAAAGTGCATTGGCGAGCGCGGGCGCCGCGACAGCCACGCCCAGTTCGCCCGGATCGACCGGCTCAGCGTCGCTGGTGACGAAGGCGACCTCGATCTCGGGTGTGTCGCGCAAGGTCGGCAGGCCCAGTTCGCCCAGGGTCTCGGTCTGCGGGCGGCCCTTCACGTAGCGCGTGCTGCAGCCAAGAGCGAGGCCGAGCCCGAACAGCAGTCCGCCCTCGATCTGCTGGCGCGCAATGTCGGTGTTCACGATCCGCCCGATGTCGGCCACCGCGCTCAGCCGTTCGACCTTCACCCCGCCTTCTTCGCGCCGGACACTGGCGATGGCCGCGATGTAGCCGCCGCCCAGCGCATGGCAGGCGAGCCCCTGCCCGCTCTGGTCCGCACCCCCGTCCCACTGCGCCAGAGAGGCAACGCGCTGCAGGCATTCGGCAAGGCGCGGCGTCTGGCCGAGCAGCGCCATGCGCAGCGCCAGGGGCTCCCTCTGATGGCGATGGGCCATTTCGTCGAAAAAGCACTCGGTAAAGAAGGCGGTGTAGCCATGCGCGTTGCCGCGAAGGCGCCCGGTGGGCAGCGCGATACGCGCGGGCACGTGATCAATCTCGACGTGCGGGATGGCGTAGACCGGCACCGCGCCCTCGAGGACCAGCGCATCTTCTTCGCCGTCGACCGCCGCAATGGCCTGAGCCGGTGTATCGCCATCGATCAGGCGGCGGCCGAACTCACGCCCGCTGGCCGGAACCGCGATGCGCGCCCGCCAGGCGCCAATGCCGCCATTGGTGTCCGGGCGCCCGGCCATGACCGCGACGGCGGGCGTACGCGGGAAACCGGCGCGATGCTCCTCGGCGCGCGACCAGACGAGCTGGACGGGCCGTCCCGCCTCGCGCGCAAGGCGCGCCACCTGGCCTGCAAGAGCGACTTCGAGCCGCCGGTCGAAACTGCCGCCCAGCGCCATGGGGTAGAGGACGACCTGCGAAGGCGAGAGCCCGGCGGCCTCGGCCGCCATGCGCCGCGCCGCCTCGGGCGCCTGCGTCCCGATCCACAGCTCGAGGAGGCCATCCTCGAGCCGCGCGGTGGCCGCCGCCGTCTCGATCCCGGCGTGCAGCGCGGGCGCGACCTCGTAGCGCAGCTGAAGCGGCAGGGCGCCGCCTGTGAGATCCATCTCCCCCTGTCCGAAGACACGGCGGGCATGGCCATCGCGAAGGGCCGTATCGAGCGCGGTCTCGACCTCCGCGCTGTCGACGCCGCCGGCAAAGCGGAACAGCGGCTGCATGCGTTCCAGCGCAGTCTCGGCCGCCCAGCCGTTGCTGGCGAGCGCGGCCACCCAGGCAACACCTTGCGTTTCGCCCTTCACGATCCGCTCGAACCCGCGCACCTCCTTGCCGTGGGCCTCGTCGATCGTTTCGAGACGGCTCGACGCCGCGATGGGGCCATGCCGGATCGCGGCGTGAAGCATGCCGGGCAAACGCACATCGCCTGCAAAGGTCCACGAGCCATCGACCTTGGAGGGGAGATCCAAACGCGGGAAAGCAAGCTCGGCGCCGGGAGGAAAGTCGCTCGGGTCCTCGGCAGGTGCCACGGGCTGGAGCGGGGGTACATCGGGCGGGTCGAGACGGCTCGCCGCCTCGGCCAGCGCGCCGAAGGGCAAGGTCTGCTCCCCGTGACGGACGAGACCATCGGCGACGGTGCATTCCTCCCAGGCCACGCCCCAACGCTCGGCGGCGGCCTGCATCAGGAGCGCGCGGGTGGATGCCGCCGCGGCGCGCGCGGGCGCTTCGTAGGCAGCGAGCGCGGTGCCATCGGCAGTGACGTTGAAACGGTTGTCCTCGGCCCAGCGGCGGGTGACGAGATCCTCGGGCTGCTCGACCAGGCGCGGGGCGGCGGGCAGCCACATCTCGCCCCAGCGGGCGGCGAGGACAGTGTTGGCATAGTGCGCGCTGACCGGCGCGGGCTCGACCGCGACCTGGCGCCAGTCCGCGCCCAGTTCCATCGCGACGATCTGCGGCAGGATAGTGGTAATCCCCTGCCCCATCTCCACCTGCGGGACGGCGACGGTGACGACGCCCTGGCGCGATATCTTGATCCAGGCATCGAACGCCTGCTCGTCGGGGCCGGGCTGGAGCGGCAGCGGAAAGCTGCGCGGGCGCAGCAGCCAGCCCACGGCCAGGCCGCCGCCGACAAGTCCACCCACCAGAATGCCCCGACGCGTGACGCGCATCAGTTGCTCTCCGCGCCCGCCGTGCTGTCCAGCCACGCGGCGACCTGCTGACCCAGCGCAGCGAAGGCCTCGGCCTGCTTGCCCTCACCGGCCGCAGGCGGCGTTCCGGCATCGCTCTGCGTGCGGATCGCGATATCGAGCGGGATGCGCCCCAGGAAAGGCACGCCCACTTCTTCCGCCGAAGCCTGCGCCCCGCCGCACCCGAAGGGATCGCTTTCCTCGCCGCAATGGGGGCAGATGTAGCCCGCCATGTTTTCGACCAGCCCGACGATGGGCACACCGCCCTTGGTGAAAAGCTCGATTGCGCGGGTCGCGTCGATCAGCGCCAGGTCCTGCGGGGTCGAGACGATTACTGCCCCTGCCGGCTTGAACTTCTGGAGCATGGTCAACTGCACATCGCCCGTGCCCGGCGGCAGGTCGACCACGAGCACATCGGCATCCTCCCAGTGGGCTTCCAGCAGCTGGGTCAGCGCCCCTGCCGCCATCGGCCCGCGCCACGCAATCGCCTGTCCGGGTTCGGAAAGGTGCGCCATCGAAAGCACCGGCACCCCCCAGGGGCTTGCCACCGGGACCAGCCGCTTGTCATGGGCGACAGGCTTTATCCCCTCGGTGCCGAGCAGACGCGCCTGTGAGGGGCCGTAGATATCGGCATCGACCAGGCCGACCTTGAGCCCCTGGCGCGCCAGCGCGACGGCGAGGTTGGTCGAGAGCGTCGACTTGCCGACCCCGCCCTTGCCCGAGCCGACCGCAAGGATGCGCGGGGCCGCCTTGACGGCACCGGCGTCCTTGTCGGCCATGAAGGCGATGCGCACTTCGGCGATATCCTCTTCGCGCAGCAAAGCCTTGCGCGAGGCGATCTCGAGCGAGGCGCGATCCCTTGGGGAAAGGCCGGAGGCCTCCAGGATCAGCGTTGCCGTGCCTTCGGCGCAGCGCAGCGATTGCAGACGCTCACGCGCCTGGGCGGGAAGAAGCGCGCGCAGCGCCTCGGTATCGGGAGTGCTGTCGGGGGTGCTCATGACAGGGGCGTCGCTTTGCGGAATTGTGAGCGGTTCATGGCGCTCAGGTGGCCCAGCGAAGGAAAAAGGGCAAGAGTGGCCCTGTTTTTCGGTGCAAGGGTGTTTTTTGGCACAAGCCTTCCTATAGATAACGCCATGAAAGCGATTGGCGATGCAATTACGCGAGCAGGCCTGAAGATGGCCGGACGCAACAGCCCCTGGGGCTCTGGCGGCGGCTCATCGGGCGAGGATGGCACCGGATCGGGCCAGGACGGCAGCGGCGCGGACGATGGTTCGGGCAGCGGTTCCGGTGACGGGGATGGCGACAAGAGTGGCTCGGGCGACAGCGCGGGTCCTCGCAATCCCTGGCTTCCCAGCGGCAATCCCCCGCCGCGCCGTTCGGCCAGCATTGAGGACATCTTCCGTTCGCGCGATCCGCGCAAGGGTGGCGGAGGCGGTGGCCCGCGCGGCCCCGGCGGCGGCTTCCCGCAGATGCCGCGCCGTCCCGACGGTTCCTCGTGGATGCCCTTTCTCATCGGCGGCGTGGTGGTGCTGTTCCTCTTCCTGTCGAGCTTTCACCAGCTCGATCCGGGCGAACAGGGCGTCGTTACCCGCTTCGGGCGCTATTCGCGCGTCATCGATTCGGGCATCAATCTGACGGCCCCCTGGCCGGTCGAAAGCGTGAAGGTGGAGGACGTGCGTTCGTTCAACGTCGACACCATCCCGGAAGGCAGCGGCGAGAAGCTGATGCTCACCAGCGACAAGAACCTGGTCGACCTGACCTACCTCGTGCGCTGGAACATCAAGGACCTGAAGAACTACACCTTCCGCCTGGCCGATCCGCAGGAAACCGTGCGCGAGGTCGCCGAGACCGCGATGCGCGCCTCGATCGCGCAGATCTCACTCAACGATGCGATCTCGGGTGATGGGCGCGCCCGCGTCGAACAGGACGTGCGCGAGCGCATGCAGACGCTGCTCGACTACTACAAGTCGGGCATCGCCATCCAGGGCGTGGAAATCAAGAAGTCCGATCCCCCGTCCAAGACCCGCTCGGCCTTCGAGCAGGTGACGGTGGCCCAGCAGGACGCCGAGCGCGACCGTTCCGAAGCGCGCGCCTGGGCCCAGCAGAAGCTGGCCGAGGCCGAAGGTAACGCCTCGCAGTTCGACAAGGTCTACGAGGAATACCGCCAGGCCCCCGAAGTGACCAAGCGGCGCATGTACTACGAGACGATGGAGCGTGTCCTGCGCAACAACGACACGGTCGTGGCCGAGGCCGACGGCGTGACCCCCTATATCCCGCTGCCCGAAGTGACCCGCAGGGCCGCGCCGGCCGCCAGCGCGGACGGGAATGCCAACGCGAAGGGAGGCCAGTGATGAGCGCCTCGATGCAGAAGTACACCGGCCTCCTGGTCGCCGCGGCCATCGTCCTTGTCGGCCTGTGGATGAGCGTGATCATCGTGCCCGAAGACCAGCAGGTGGTGATCGTGCGCGGTGGTAAGCCCAACCGCGTCTACAACGCCTATGTCGCGGGCGCGCCCTATGGCGCGACCGATGCGGGCATCCACTTCCACATTCCCGGCTACGAGCGCGTCCAGCGCATCGACAAGCGTCTGCTGTCCGTCGACATGAGCCAGGAACAGGTGCTCTCGACCGACCAGCAGCGCGTCAATGTCGATGCCTATGCCCGCTACCGCATCACGGACCCTGTCAAGATGATCGAAACCGCGCGCACCACCGAGAACGTGACGCAGCAGCTGATCCCGATCCTGTCCTCGAACGTGCGCCAGGAACTGGGCAAGCGGACCTTCACCTCGCTGCTGACCGCCGAGCGCGGGCAGGCGATGGCGAACATCCGCGACCTGCTCGACAGCGAGGCCCGGCAGTACGGCGCACGCGTCGTCGACGTGCGCATCAAGCGGGCCGACCTTCCCGACGGCGCGCAGGAAAGCGCCTTCAACCGCATGGTCGCCTCGCGCCAGGAAGAGGCCAAGACGATCACGGCGCGCGGCCAGCGCGATGCTCGCATCATCCGCGCCGAGGCCGAAGCCGAAGCGGCGGGGATCTATGCCGAGAGCTTCGGCAAGGACCCGGCCTTCTACGACTTCTACCGCGCCATGCAGAGCTACGACGTGTCATTTGCCAAGGATGGCGAATCCGGATCGAAGACCCTGTTGCTTTCGCCGGACAATGCCTACCTCAAGCACTTCCGCCAGCCCTGAACGGCCCGGATTTTTGGACAGATACCAGCCCGAGCCCCGCACCATTCAAACCCGGTTAAGTTGCGCCGCTTCATCCGGGGTGCGGGGTCGGAACAAACGGTGCCGTGACACCGTTGCAACGGAGGAATCAAAGGACGTGAAGCCCGTGCGATACGCTTATGGATTGACCACCGCCCTCCTTCTGGGAGGCGCCACCCTCTCGCTGGCGACCGGATATCCCGCCGGGGCGCAAGTCGCCCAGAACGAAGCCAGCCAGATGACGCATGTCGTGCCGCGCTCCGGCGCGCCGGCCAGCTTCGCCGATCTCACCGAGCAGCTGGCCCCTGCCGTCGTCAACATCTCGACGCGTCAGCGCATCCAGGTCCAGCAGCAGGCCAACCCGTTTGCCGGCACCCCCTTCGAGGGCCTGTTCGGCAATCGCGGCGGCTCGCCCCAGACGCGCGAGGCGCAGTCGCTGGGTTCGGGCTTCGTGATCTCGGCGGACGGCTATGTCGTCACCAACAACCACGTGATCACCGCAGACGGCAAGGGCGAGGTCGAATCGATCACCGTCACCATGCCCGACGGCACCGAGTACCCGGCCAAGCTCGTCGGCAAGGACGCCGCCTCGGACCTGGCCGTGCTCAAGATCAGCCGCGACAAGCCCTTCCCCTTCGTGAAGTTCGGCGACAGCTCGAAGTCGCGCGTGGGCGAATGGATCATCGCCATCGGCAACCCGTTTGGCCTCGGTGGCACGGTCACCTCGGGCATCATCTCGGCGGTCTACCGCAACACCGGCGGCGGCGGCGCCTATGACCGCTACCTGCAGACCGACGCGGCGATCAACCGGGGCAACTCGGGCGGCCCGATGTTCGACATGAACGGCAACGTCATCGGCATCAACAACGCGATCTTCTCGCCGACCGGCGGCAGCGTGGGCATCGGCTTTGCCATTCCCGCCGAGACCGCAGCGCCCATCGTCCAGAAGCTCATCAAGGGTGAGGCGATCGAGCGCGGCTATCTGGGCGTGCGCATCCAGCCGCTCAACGACGATCTTGCCGAAGCGCTGGGCGTGGAAAAGAACAAGGGTGAATTCATCCAGGCGGTCGAGCCCGAAGGCGCTGCGGCCAAGGCCGGGATGAAGGCGGGCGACGTCGTGATCTCGGTCGACGGCAAGGAAGTGAACCGCGAGCAGTCGCTCTCCTTCCTCGTCGCCAACACCGAGCCGGGCAGCCGCATTCCGCTGGTGGTCCTGCGCGATGGCCGCAAGATCACGCTCAACGCCACGGTCGCCAAGCGCCCTGGCGAGGACGAACTGAGCCAGGCGTTCAACCCGGACGACGATTCCGACACCAACCCCTTCGACAATCGGGGCCAGGAAGACACCCAGGGTGTGATCGAGGAGACCCTCGGCGTCTCGGTGATCGACATGAGCCCGCAGATCGCGCGCCAGTTGGGCGTCAGCGATCCGTCCAAGGGCGTGGTCATCGCCGGCGTCGATGCGGCCTCGGACGCGGCCCAGAAGGGCCTTCGCCGTGGCATGATCGTGCTGCTGGCCGACGGCAAGGAAGTGAACTCGAAGGCCGAATTCGCCAAGGCCGTCGAAGCCGCCAAGTCGGAGAAGCGCTCGGCCATGCTGCTGCGCGTCCAGCCGCGCGGTAACCCGCCGATCTTCATCCCGGTGCGCCTGCGCTAAGCGCATCGCCCCCGATGACATGAAAAGCCCGCCGGTCATCCCGGCGGGCTTTTTCGTTGGAAGAAAGGTGCAGTAGGAAGAAGGATAATTCCGAGGGCCATCGCCCTCGGGCTCCCCGAACTGTCAGCCTCACCTCCGACACGCCGCGCTGGCTGAGAAAGGTGAGGTCGCCCGTTCTGGGGTCAAGGGGCGATGGCCCCTTGAAATGACTTCTTCCTTTTACGTTCTTTCTTTGATGGATGATGGCATCGTCCCGATAGCCTCAACCCTGCGCCGCTTCCTCGTGCAGCCAAGCCGCGTGGCGCGGGGCACGGCGGGTGCGGCTCCATTCCTCCAGCATGTCGTCGGCCACGGCCTTGAGGCGCCCCATCTGGTCGGACGTGCCGAACTGCCAGGCCAGTTCCAGCCGGTGGCCGTTGGGGTCGAAGAAATAGATCGACTTGAACACCCCGTGGTGAACCGGTCCCACCACGTCCAGCCCGCGCGCCTCCAGGCGCGCCTTCGCCGCGAGGAGATCGTCCTCGCTGTCGACCTTGAAGGCGATGTGCTGGACCCATTCGGGTGTCGCGCGGTCGCGGTCCATCGCAGGCGAATTGGGCAGCTCGAAGAAGGCCAGTACATTGCCGCCCCCACAATCGAGGAAGACGTGCATGTAGGGATCGGGCGCGCCGGTGGAGGGCACCTTGTCCTCCGCGATGGCGAGCTGGAAATCCATGCCCAGCACGTCCCGGTAGAAGTCCACGGTCTCCTTCGCATCGCGGCAGCGGTAGGCGACATGGTGGATGCCGCCAAGCGACGGTGCAGGAAGTTGGGTCATGGCATTCTCTCCCGGTGTCTCGTGTGGGGGCGTGCCGGACCTCGACCCGGAGGAAGGGAAGTCCGGCACGCGGCGGAGGCGGTGGCTCCCTGAACGCTCCACCGTCCCCCGTCTTTCTCAGTCCTTCGCGCCGTTCTCCTCGACGTGGAGGACGCCGCGGCGGACCTGGTCGCGCTCCATCGATTCGAACAGCGCCTTGAAGTTGCCTTCGCCGAAACCGTCGTCGCCCTGGCGCTCGATGAATTCGAAGAAGACAGGGCCCACCTGCGCCTCGGCGAAGATCTGGAGAAGAAGACGCGGACGCCCTCCCTCGGTCGTTCCATCCAGGAGGATGCCGCGCGCCTGCAGTTGGCCCACGTTCTGGCCATGGCCGGGCAGGCGCTCGGCCAGCATCTCGTAGTAGGTTTCAGGCGGCGCGCTCATGAAGGGGACGCCGAGGTCCTTGAGACGATCCCACGCAGCGACAAGGTCATCGGTGATAAGGGCAATGTGCTGGATCCCCTCGCCGTTGAAGGCGCGCAGGAACTCCTCGATCTGGCCCTTCCCGCCCTCACCCTCTTCGTTGAGCGGGATACGGATGCGCCCGTCCGGGGCCGTCAGCGCCTTGGAGGTGAGGCCGGTGTACTCGCCCTTGATGTCGAAGTAGCGGATCTCGCGGAAGTTGAAGAGCTTCTCGTAGTAGTCCGCCCAGTAGGCCATGCGCCCGCCGTAGACGTTGTGCGTCAGGTGATCGATCATGTTGAACCCCGCGCCCGCCGGATGGCGCTCGACGCCGGGCAGGTAGGCGAAGTCGATGTCGTAGATCGAGAGAGCCGCCGGATCGGACGCGCTTTCGTAGCGGTCGACGAGGTAGATGATCGAGTTGCCGATGCCCCGGATGCCGGGCAGGCGCAGCTCCATCGGGCCGGTCTCGACATGGACCGGCTCGGCCGAGCGGCGCAGCAATTCCTCGTAGGCCGCGCGCGCGTCCTTGACCCGAAAGCCCATGCCGCAGGCCGAAGGACCATGCTCGCGCGCGAAGAACCAGGCCGGACTGTGCGGTTCGTAGTTCGTGATGAAGTTGATCCCGCCCTGGCGCCACAGCTCCACGTCCTTGGAGCGGTGGCGCGCCACGCGGGTAAAGCCCATCGCGGTGAACACGGGTTCGAGCACGCCCTTCTCGGGCGCGGAAAACTCGACGAACTCGAAGCCATCAAGGCCAATCGGGTTCTCGAAAAGGTCGGTCATGCAGTCTCTCCCAGATTAGTGAATGTCGTTTCGCCCGGCAGGCACGTGCCCGGGGCAATCGGCGGCGCGTGGCGCCAGCGCGCATAAAAAGGCGTAAGGTCGAGCGCGACGAGCCGCTCGACGAGCTCGGGCAGGCTCTCCAGAACGAAGTACGTCTCCTGGAAGGCGTCAATGCGGTAGCCCGTGCGCATGATCCGCAAGGGATCGAAGGGCAGGCGCAGCACGTCCGGGTCGCTCACCGAGAAGCGCGTCTCGCCCGCCGAAGACAGGATCCCTGCCCCGAACACCTTGAGCGCGCCGTCCTCGCGCACGAGGCCAAACTCGATGGTGTACCAGTAGAGCCGGGCCAGCATGTCGAGCGCGCCCAGCTCCATCGCCCGCGCGCCCGCCGTGCCATAGGCCTGCAGGAAATCGGCAATGGCCGGGTCCAGCAGCATCGGCACGTGGCCAAAGAAGTCGTGAAACACGTCGGGTTCGACGAGGTAGTCGAGCTCGTGCTCCTCGCGCAGCCAGCGGGTGACCGGGAAGCGGCGGTGCGCCAGGTGCTCGAAGAAGACCGCGTCCGGAATGAACCCGGGCACGGCGACGAGGCGCCAGCCGGTGGCCGGCTCCAGCACACGGTTCGCGTCCGAAAAGCGCGGAATGGCCTGCGCGCAATCGAGCCGCGCCAATCCCTCCCCGAACGCGCGGCAGCCGTGCCGACGCGTCAGTTCGGCCTGCGCCCGGTAGAGGCGGCGCCACCTGTCGTGCATCGCGGGCGTATAGGCATCCCACTCCTGCGCCGCGGTGTAGTCCGCGCCCACCTTGCCATACTCTCCACGAAGACCACTTTCGCTTGTTGTCGTCTGCGGTGTCTTCATGGGAATTATAGTACCACAGCGACCGCGCCGGTTTCGTGCGCACTACGCTCCCCAGAAGGGCCTTCATGGTGTATTCCACCAAGAAACAACCTGGGATTGGATGATTCATGCCGCTGGACGAATTCGACCGGAAGATCCTCGCCGCGCTTCAGGAAGATGCGCGCATGCCCGTGGCGCAAGTGGCCGAACACGCCGCGCTGTCGGCGACGCCGGTCAGCCGCCGTATCCGCAAGCTGGAGGAGGACGGCGTGATCCGGGGCTACCAGCCCGTGCTCGATCTGCGCAAACTGGGGCTGGAACTCAATGCCTACGTGCTCATCAACCTTGATGCCCATTCGGACGTCAACATCGAGCGCTTCGAAAGCGCGATCCAGGACAACGACTATGTCATCGCCTGCCATGCGGTGACCGGCGACATGGACTATCTGGTCCACGTCATCGCGCGCGATGTCGAGCATCTCTCGCAGATCACGCTCAAGTCCCTGCTGCGCATCCCCGGCGTGCGGGACGTGAAATCGATCATCGTTCTGGAAACGATCAAGCCGCCGCTCAAGCTTCCGCTGGGCTGAGGACGAGCCCACTTCATCCGCCAGCCGGATTGCTGCAAGTGCGAAGGATTGCATTTGTCCGCACCTGCGCGCAGAGCGGTGACAACAGCCCTCTCCCGCACAACAGCGCCGGAACCCGCGTGACCCTTCTTCCTTCGCACCCGCAGCGCTGGCTTGCTCTCATTGCCCTCTCGGTGGTGTTGGGCGCGGGCGGAAACCTGCTTCACATCCCGGCCAGCCTGATGCTCGGCCCCATGTTCGCGGCCATCGCTTTCGCCTTGCGCGACTACGAGATGAAGGCGAACCCGGGCCTTTTCGCAGCGGCGCAGTCCATCGTCGGCTGTCTCATCGCCTCCTCGATGGGCCCTGAGGTCGTCGCACGCTTTGCGGCCGACTGGCCGATCTTCATCGGCGGCGCGCTTGCCACGCTCTTCGTCGCTTTCGGCACGGGCATCCTGCTCGCCGCCTTTCGCATTCTGCCGGGCGCCGTCGCGATCTGGGGCTCCGCGCCGGGCCTTGCGACCGCCATGGTGCTGATGGCGCGCGACAGCGGGGAGGACTTCCGCATGGTCGCCTTCATGACCTACGTGCGCGTGGTCATGGTCACGCTGGGCGCCTCGGCGCTGGCGATGACGCTGGGTGAGGAAAGCTCCGCCCACGCGGTCACCACCGCCTCGCAGCCCTGGTTCTGGCCGGTCGCGCCGATCCCCATGCTGGCGACGCTCGCTACGGCAGCTGCGGGCCTGTTCCTCGGACGCCTGGTGCGCTTGCCTGCCCCCAACATCCTGGGCCCCCTGGTTCTGGGCACCATTCTCCACGCCAGCGGCCTCGTCGAGAGCTTCGCGGTCCCGCGCGCCCTCCTCGCCGTCGCCTACATGGTGGTGGGCTGGGGCATCGGCTCGCGCTTCACGATCGAGACGATCCAGCGCGCCCGCACGGTCTTTCCCGCCGTCCTTGTTGCGATAGCCGCCATGATGGGGACCTGTTTTCTGCTAGGCCTTGGCCTTTCGCATATCGCGAACGTCAGCATCGCCACGGCCTACCTCGCGACGAGCCCGGGCGGCATGGATTCAATCGCCATCGTCGCGGCCTCCTCGCCCGTTGACGTGGGCTTCGTGATGACGCTGCAGACCGCGCGCATGGCTGCGATCCTGCTGCTGGGCCCCTGGCTGGCGCGCACCATCGCCAAGCGCTTCGTCCACCCGCGCGCGGCAGACCAGTCCGCAGACTGATCCGCCCCGCGCGAGGGACGTTCAGCGCTTGAGCAGGTTGCGCGCCTGCACCGCGATCTGTGCGAGCATCGCGGGTGTATGGGTCCCTGCTTCCTCGGCCCGGCGCACGACCGTGCGGAAAGCCGAGATCGCGGCCGAATTCTCACGCGTCCACTGTGCGGTCGCGCCATCCAGGTCGTTCTTGCCCGCCTTGGTGCGCACCAGCGCCTTCAGGAAATCAAGCCGCATCTGCTGGAAATCGCGGGCGAGCCCCGCCACCAGCAGGCGCTCCCAGGGATCGGTCGGCGTCATCAGGGCAGCGCTCGCCTGCGCCCAGTCGAGCCCCAACCCGGCGCCGAGCGAGGTGAAGGCCTCCACCAGTTCGCGCGCCGCGATCTTCGTTTCGGCGGCAAGATCGGAGATGCCGACCGCGCCATCGAGGTCGAACAGGCGCGTTACCGCCCGGGCCTGCTCCTCGGGCGCGCCAAGCTCGCGCAGGCTCTCGAAGATGCGCTTCGATTGCCCCTGCGCGTGTTCGCCCAGAAGGTCGTAGACGTCGGCCTTGAGGATCTTCATGCCGCCCTTGAGGCGGTCCTTCAATTCACCCGGCGCCACGCGGCCTGCCCCTGCCCGCAAGAGGTCCGCCATGTGCGAGCGCATCGCTCCGGCCGTCCGGTCAAAGAGGGCGAGGCGTGCCTCCTCGGGCATCTCGGCAGTCTCGAGCTGGCTCCACAAGTCGCCCAGATCGAACATGTCCTCGGCCAGAACGAAGGCCGCGGCCATCTGCCCCAGCGTCGCGCCCTCTTCCTCGGCCACCTCGAAGGGATGGACGAGGCCAAGGCGGTTTACGATGCGGTTCGCAAGCTTGGTCGCGATGATCTCACGCGCAAGGCGGTGTTCGCGGATGAAGGGCTTGTACTTCGCCTGCATCGGCTCGGGGAAAGCCCCGACCAGCATCGGGGCCAGGGTCTCGCCATCGGGCAGCGAGCTGTTCTCGATGGCGTCTTGCAGGACCAGCTTGCTGCTGGAGAGAAGAACGGCAAGCTCGGGGCGGACCAATCCGCGCCCCTCCTGCCCGCGCCGAACCAGCGTCTCATTCTCAGCCAGCCCTTCGGTCACGCGGTCGAGGTTGCCGCCTTCTTCCAGCATTTCGATGAGGCGGATGTGCGAGTGGACCGTGTCCGCCCCGCCGCGCCCGGCGATGGATAGGGCAAGGGCCTGGAGGCGGTTGTCCTCCAGCACGATCTCGGCGACCTCCTCGGTCATGTCGCGCAGCAGCGCCACGCGCTTTTTCTCGGTGAGCTTGCCCGCCCGGCGTGCCGCGGCGAGCGCGATCTTGATGTTGACCTCGTTGTCCGAGCAGTCGACGCCCGCCGAATTGTCGATGAAGTCGGTGTTGATACGCCCACCGCGCCCCTCATCGCCCTTGAGCGCAAACTCGATGCGCCCGGCCTGTGTGACGCCCAGGTTTGCGCCCTCGCCGATAACCCGCGCGCCCACCTCGTTGGCGCTGACACGCAGCGCATCGTTGGCGGGATCGCCCACGGTCGCGTTGTTCTCGCTCGAAGCCTTCACGTAAGTCCCGATGCCGCCGAACCAGAGCAGGTCGACCTTGGCCCACAGGATCGCGGAAATCAGCGAATCCGGGTCGAGCGCCTCGACCTCGACGCCGAGCGCCTTGCGGATTTCCGGGCTGAGCGGGATCGACTTCATCGAGCGCGGAAAGACCCCGCCGCCCTTGGAGATGAGCGACTTGTCGTAATCGTCCCAGCTCGAATGGGTGAGCTCGAACAGGCGTTTGCGCTCGTCCCAGCCGGTCTTCGGGTCGGGATCGGGGTCGATGAAGATATGGCGGTGGTCGAAGGCTGCCACCAGCTTGATCGCCTTGGAAAGCAGCATGCCGTTGCCGAACACGTCGCCCGACATGTCCCCGCAGCCCACGACACGGACCGGGTCGGTCTGGACGTCGATCCCCATTTCGAGGAAGTGGCGCTGCACCGAGACCCAGGCGCCCCGCGCGGTGATGCCCATGGCCTTGTGGTCATAGCCGTTCGAGCCGCCGCTGGCGAAGGCATCGTCGAGCCAGAAGTCCTTCGATTCCGCGATACCATTGGCCACGTCGGAGAACTTGGCCGTGCCCTTGTCCGCCGCGACCACGAAGTAGGGGTCCTCGCCATCGCGTATCTCGACGCATTCGGGATGGACGACCTTGCCTTCGACAATGTTGTCGGTGACCGAGAGCAGCGTTGCAATGAAGATTTCGTAGCTTGCCTGCCCTTCGGCTGCCCAGCCCGCGCGGTCGCGCGTGGGATCGGGCAGCTGCTTGGGATAGAAGCCCCCCTTGGCGCCGGTCGGCACGATCACCGCGTTCTTGACTCGCTGCGCCTTCATCAGACCCAGGATCTCGGTGCGAAAGTCATCGCGCCGGTCCGACCAGCGAAGGCCCCCGCGTGCGATCGGCCCGGCCCGCAAGTGGATGCCCTCGACCCGGCGCGAATAAACGAAGATCTCGCGCCAGGGCAGCGGCTTGGGGAGTCCGGGAACGCCTGCGGAATCGAACTTGAAAGCGAGTGCCACCTGCGCGTGCGGGGCAAAGGCATTGGTGCGCAGCATGGCGAGCACGAGGTCGCGGTAGGCGCGCAGCAGACGGTCATCGTTGATGGCGCCAACCCCGGCCAGACCCTCGCGGATGGCTTCTTCGGCACTGTCCTGCGCGGCCTTGCGGACGCCCTTGAAGTCAGGCTGGTGGAGCGCGCGGAAGAGGTCGACAATGCCAAGCGTCACCTTGGGCGCGCCAAGCAGCGCCTCGACCACGGTCGCAATGCCGAAGTGCATGCCGCCCTGGCGCAGGTAGCGGTAGAAGGCGCGCAGCCAGTTGGCCTCACGCTTGGAGAGGCCAAGTCCCGGCACCAGGCGGTTGAACGCGTCGTTCTCGCCCTCGCCATTGAGGACCGCGCACAAGGTATCCTCGATCATGGGCGCCAGGCCCAGGACCGCATTGGGCTCGGTGCCTGCGGGAAGTTCGAGCGTGAAGTCGTGGATCGTGCCGATGCGCCCCTGGTCGAGCACCGTCGGCACTTCGGCCAGGACGCGGAAGCCGAAATTCTCGAGCGCAGGAACCGCATCGGAGAGCGGCAACTGGCCTGCGGCCTGGTAGATCTTCAGGCGCAGATTGCCCTCTTCGTCCTGTTCGTGAGCGTAGAGGCGCGCATCGCGCTGGCCCGTGGCGCGCGCGGCCTCGCCCGCCTCGCCGACCACGATCTTGCGCATGTGGGCGATGTCGATGGCGGCTTCGGCCGGACCATATTCGCTGCGGTAGCCGAGCGGGAAACTTTCCGCATAGCGGCCCGCGATGGCGTTGGCGCGCGCGGGCTCAAGCTGCTGGGCAAGGACGGCGGCAACCGCCTCGGTCCAGCCGCGCAGCAGCACCTGGAGGCGGTGATCAAGCTGCGCCTCGTCGGGCTCCTGCGCACCTTCGCGAATGTCGAAGGTGTAGCGCAGCATGGCCAGGCTGCCCGACTCCACCACCAGCGTCCAATCGAGCGCGGGCGCGTTGGCCGCTTCCTCGACCAGCGCCTGGATACGGTGGCGCATCTTGGTCGAGACCAGGTCGCGTGGCAGCCAGATAAAGGCAAAGAGGTGGCGCATGAGCGGCGCGGTCGCCAGCAGCAGGCGGGGCCGGGGCCGGTCAACAAGGCCGGTCATGGTGCCCGCCAGCCGTTCGACGTCAGCATCTTCGAGGCCAAGCACCAGATCGTGCGGCAGGCTGGTCAGCGCGTGGGCGAGCGCCTTGCCGGTATGGCTGCGCGGATCGCAGTTCATGTTCGCGGCAATACGCGCGAGCACACCGCGCAGGCGCGGCACGCGGTCGGGCGGCGAGGCCAGCGCCTCGCTGGTCCAGGTGCCCGCATGGACCGAAAGCGCGGTGACCTTGCCCTCCTCGATGACGGGCACGAGGAACAGGTCGAGCGGGACACGGCGGTGCACGCTCGACACGCGGTTGGCCTTGATGACCATAGGCACGCTCAGCTTGCCCTCGGCGAGCTGGGCATCGAACGTGGCGAACGCGCGCTCGTAGCTGGCATCGGAGAGAAGTGTCTTCACCCCGCGGCGGCAGATGCCCAGGCGCTTGGAGTGGCTTTCATCGCGCCCGCGCGTGACGTGCCCCAGGATCGTCAGCATGCCCGAAGCGAACCACTCCAGCAGGGCGGCACCCTCGCGGTCCTCGATGGTGGAGGCGTCTTCGTGGAGGGCGTCGACCATGCGCGGCCAGTCCGCGACCGCACTGCGCACGTCGGCCAGCATGGCTTCCAGGGTGCGCTTCAATTCGCCGCGCTGGCGGGCATCGACGCGTGCCATCTCGATGTAGATCATCGATTCGCGGGTGAAGGCCTCATCATGGCCATCCGGGCCAAAGCGCGAGAGCGCCCCGTCCGCCCCGCGCGCGACATTGACGATGGGGTGGACCAGCCGGTCGATCACGATCCCAAGCGCCGCCAGCGCGGCCGCGGTCGAATCGACCAGAAAGGGCATGTCCTCGTTGATGAGCGCCACGCGCAGAACCGGGCGTTCCTCACCCGCCGAGGCCACTTCAACCACGCTCTCGCCATCCTCGCGCGTCCTGGCCGCATCGAGCAGGAACGCCGCGGCGTCCTCGATCCAGGGCTCGTCGTCCGCGCCGTCACCGGGCAGGAGCCCGGCGCGAATCTGATCGGCCAGGATCTGCGCCAGGTCTTCGCTGCCGTGCGATGCCTTGTCCGATTTGGTCGCCTTGGCTTTCGAGGTGGTCTTGCCTTCACTCATCATCGTCTCCGCCCAATTGCCGCGTCTTGCTTCGGCTCTTGCCCCTGTCCGAGGAACAAGGCCTGCGCGCGCTTCGGGTTCCCTTCTTGCAAAGGGTTTGTTTCCGTTCGACTTGCACGGGCCCCGGCACTTGTCCGAGATACCCGGCGCGAGGCCGTCCGGTGCCCCGTGGTAACGCCGGTTCGCTGCCGAACCAAGAGCTTCACCACGCCCGACTCCGCACGCAGATTAGCGCACAACGCGAAATTTACGTAGACGTTGTTATAATTTTCGTTCGATCACGCGCAACGGACTTGAGTTGCATTTTTCGCGCGCAGCAAAAAGGGCGGCGAAACCCGTGTCTCGCCACCCTTTCCGATACTGTCTGTGCAGGCCTTCGCCTCAGATGGCGAGCGGCTCGTAAAGCCAGGGCTGCGCGGCGCGCTGGCCCTCCTCGAAGGTCGAGATCGCGGTGCCCCAGCGGCTCTGGATCATGCCGGTTTCATCCCAGCCCTTGAGCAGGCGTTCCCGCGCGTTGTCGGAGATCTCGAAATCGATGACCTTCTCGCCCGCCGTGATCGTACGCGCGACGAGGTCGACGCTCAGTTCGCCGTCCTTGCCGAAAGCGGCGAGTTCCTCGAGCGTCGCGGGATCGAAGACGATGGGCAGGACCCCGTTGCGCAGGCAGTTGGCCTGGAAGATCTCACCAAAGCTTTCCGCGATCACGCAGGTGATGCCGAAGTCCTTGATCGTCCAGACCGCCTGTTCGCGGCTCGATCCGCAGCCGAATTCGCGGCCCGCGATGAGGATGCCCGCACCGCGTTCCTTGGCCTCGTCGATCGGATTGGCAATCGCGTTGCCTTCGGGATCGACGCGGCGATCGGCGCAGAAGTACTGCCCCAGCCCTTCGCGCTGCATGATGAGCAGGAAGCGCGCCGGATAGATGATGTCGGTGTCGATGCGGTTCTCGCGCAGGAGCAGAACCGGGCTGGTCAGGCTTTCAAAGGGCTTCATGCCACGATCTCCTCAAGCGTGCGGACATCGGCGATGTGGCCCGTCACGGCCGCAGCCGCAGCCATCGCCGGGCTCATCAGGTGGGTGCGTCCGCCGCGGCCCTGGCGGCCCTCGAAATTGCGGTTGGAGGTCGATGCGCTGCGCTCGCCTTCGGCGAGGCGGTCCTCATTCATCGCCACGCACATCGAGCAGCCCGCCATGCGCCAGTCGAACCCGGCCTCGGTGAAGATCGTGTCGAGCCCTTCCGCTTCGGCCTGTGCGCGCACGGCCATCGAGCCCGGCACGACAAGCGCGCGCACGCCTTCGGCCACCTTGCGGCCTCGGGCGACGGCGGCGGCAGCGCGAAGGTCCTCGATGCGGCCATTGGTGCAGCTGCCGATGAAGACCACGTCGACCGCGATGTCGGTGACGGGCATGCCCGCTTCGATTCCCATGTAGGCGAGCGCCTTGGCGTGCTGGCGTGCAGCTTCGGCGTCCTCGGGTGCGGCTGGAACCGTGCCATCGACAGGCGCGGCGTCCTGCGGGTTGGTGCCCCAGGTGATCTGCGGGGCGAGCGCGTCAAGATCGAGCGCGACGGTGCGGTCGTATTCCGCGCCAGGATCGCTGGCGAGAGTGCGCCAGTAGGCGGCAGCCTGCTCGAACATCTCGCCCTGCGGCGCGAGCGGACGGCCGCGCAGGTAGTCGATGGTGGTCTCGTCCGGCGCGACGAGGCCGATGCGCGCGCCCGCCTCGATCGCCATGTTGCACAAGGTCATGCGCGCGGCCATCGACATGGCGCGCACCGCCTCGCCGGTGAACTCGACCGCGCAGCCGGTGGCAAAGCCTGCGCCGTAGCGCCCGATCAGCGCCAGCGCGACGTCCTTGGACGTGACGTGGGCGCCCAGCGTGCCGGACAGTTCCACCTTCACGGTCTTCGCACGGCTCTGCACGATGGCATTGGTGGCGAGCACGGTCTCGCAGTCGCTCGCCCCGATGCCGAAGGCGAGCGCGCCAAAGGCGCCGTGGGTCGAGGTGTGGCTGTCGCCGCAGGCAAGCGTGATGCCGGGCAGCGTGAAGCCCAGCTCCGGGCCCATGACGTGGACGATGCCCTGGCGCGCATCGTCAAGCGGCACGTAGGGAATGTCGAACTCGGCGACATTGGAGGCAAGCCGGGCAACCTGCGCGCCTGCCGCACCATCATCCTGCGCGATGCTGAGGCGATCAAGCGCGGTCGAGACGGCGTGGTCGGGCACGGCCAGGTGCGTTTCCCGGCGGTGGACCGAGCGTCCGTTGCTGCGCAGCGCCTCGAAGGACTGGTGCGTGCTGCATTCGTGCAGCAGGTGGCGGTCGACGTGGATGAGAGCGGCGCGGCTTTCCTCACCCTCTCCTTGCGCTCCGGGCACGACTTCGATGACGTGGCTGTCCCAGAGCTTGCGATACAAGGTGCGCGGGGCACTTGCGGTTGTCACGCGGTCTCTCCGATCTCGATTATGACACGCCCGACATCGCGGGCTTGGGGTCCGGCCAGCAGAGTAAAGGCCTCGGCCACGTCATCCAGCGCGAAGCGCCGAGTGATCGTAGGGCGGAGGGAGAGGTCCCCACGGGCGATGAATTCCAGAACCTCGGCTTGTCCAGCGCCCGCCCGCACGCCCAGGATCTCGAGCTCGCGCTCGACGATCTGCCAGTTGCTGACGGGAAGGTCTCCGCCGCCTGTCAGCGCGACACGGGCGCCCGGCGCGGCGACGGCGAAAGCCTCGTCCATACCCCAGGCCGATGCGGTGGTCTCCATCACCGCGTCCAGCCCTTCCGGGAACGCGCCTAGCACACGCTCGGCCACGCTTTCACCATGGGCGGCAATCGGGAAAAGATGGGCCGCGCCGAGGTCCCCGGCGAGATCGGAGCGGCGTCCGCTCCCCCCGATTGCGACGACCTCAAGGCCCAGCGCGCGCGCCATCGCGACCGCGCCCAGCCCCATGGCGCCCACGCCCACGATGCCGACGCGCTGCCCCGCTTCTAGCCCCATCCGGCGAAAGGCGTTGAGCGCATCGACGGGCCCGGCCAGCATCGCGGCATCCTCGAAACCGACCCCGTCGGGCAGGACCGCGAGCTTGCGCGCGGACACGAGCGTGTATTCCTCGCAGCAGGTCTGGCGCGCCGGGGTCCGGAACGCAGGATCAAGACACAGGTTGTGGCGGCCCTTGGTGCAGTTGGCGCAAGCCCCGCAGTGGTCAAGCGCGAGCGCGCTGACCCTGTCGCCAGGGGCCAGCCCCTCCACGCCCGCGCCAAGCTGCGCAACGATGCCGGAAAAGTCCGCGCCGATCCCGACCGGGTAGCTTTTCACGTAGCGCCCACCCCGGTTGAGGTAGGTCCCCACGTCCGTGCCGTAAGGCGCATAGGCCATGACCTGGACGAGAACCTGCCCGGGCCCCGGCTCCGGCCGGGCGACGTCCTCGACGCGGAGGTCGCCCGGGGCGTGGAGCCGGGCGGCCTTCACGAAGCGGCTCCGAACGTCCAGACGAGGATACGCGCCCCCTCACCGCTGGCGGTCGCCCCCAGCAGCGGGGTGTCGGACGCGCCGACCGTGTAGTCGCCCGCAGCCCAGGTTTCGCCCGCGCCTTCCAGCGCGCCGTCCAGGACATAGGCTTCCCAGCTCACACCAAGGGCCGCGGCCTCGCCCTGCCAACCGGCCGGGACGAGCACCTCGAACGTGCGCGCACCGCTGCGCGGATCGGTGCTGAACGTCTTGACCGTCCAGCCCTCGGGCAGCGCGGGATCGGGCCGGGGCACGACATCGGCAATGGCCAGTTCGAAGACGTGACCACGCGCATCATCGGCCGCGGGCAGCGGATACTCGATGGGCTGTTCGGGCTCATGGATCAGCTGGAGCGAGAGCAGCCCGTCGCTGCGCACGAGAGCCAGCGCGCCTTCCTCGGAGCGTTCATCGTGGCCATGCACGATGTGGCCCGGACGATAGAAGTAGACCCCTTTGCGGAAGTAGTGGTTGCCATCGAGCGTCACCGAACCCTCGAGCATGTAGACTTCCTCGAAAGCGTCGTGGAAGTGCGCAACGCCCCCGCCACGCCAGCCTTCGGGGATGTAGACGAGGTTGGTGACGTGCCCCGTCTCCGGGTCCTCACCCAGCTTGCGCCGCTTGAGGCCGTGGGTGCCCAGCATCTCCCAGTCGAGCGCGTTCCCGCGCACGTGGTCGAGTGGGCCAGCCGCCTTGCGCAGCGCCGGCTCGGTGATCGGGCCTGTCATGCGATTTCCCTTTCCTGTGCAAGGCTGGAGAACATGGCCTGGCGCAACAGGTAGGCGCGGCGCGCTTCCGGATCGGCCTGAACGCGGCGCATCTTCTCGCGCTTGGCGGCGAGCGCGGTCTGGTCGGTTTCGCCCATGTTCTCCATGTTCTCGATGGTCTGTGCCTGGATGAACGAGCGCGTGACAGCCTGGCGCTGGCGCTCAAACTTGGCAAGAGCTTCGAAATCCGCGTCCTTGCGCAGGATCATCCAGAGCTTCTCGGCGAGGTTCCAGCCATCGTGGATGCCGCTGTTCATGCCAAAACCGCCCAGCGGATTGTTGAGATGCGCGGCATCGCCGATGATCGCCATGCGCCCCTCCACGAACTTCTTGGCGACGCGCTGGTGCACGCGGTAGATCGTGCGGTGCGTGGTCTCGACATTGCCATGCCCCACGATGCGGTTGAAGATCTGGTCGGCGTTGGCGTCGCTGATGAGATCCTCGTCGCTGACATCGCCATCGCCGGGCACGAGCACGCGCCAGATGCCCGGCACCTTGAGCAGGACCAGCCACTCGTCGGGATCGCTGATGTAGTTCACGTAGTCGAGGTCGGGGATCGCCTTCTCGATCTCGAGCCGGGTCGACATCGAGACGAACTTCTCTTCGTAGGTGAAGCCGTCGAATTCCGCCCCGATGACCTTGCGCACGACCGAACGCGAACCGTCCGCGCCGACGAGGAACTTCGCCTCGATCTCGCGCTGGACGCCGTCCTGTTCGACCGTGGCGACAATGCCCTCGCCGTTCTGGCGGGCATCGATCAGGCGGCAGCCGAAGTGGACATCCATGCCGTCCGCTTCCTGCACCTTGGTAGCCAGGTGCTTAGCCAGGTAGTGCTGCTCGCACTGAAGGCGGAAGGGGAAGCGGGTGAGATCGGACAGTTCGGTCAGGTCGAAGCGCAGGGCCTCGCCGCTGCGGCGGTCGCGCATCTGGTAGATCGGCGCCTTCAGGCCCATGCCGATCAGCGGCTCTGCCGCGTCGATCTCGTCGAGCATTTCGAGCGTCGAGGCGTGGATCGTCGAAGCCCGCAGGTCATGGGCGCAGTCCGGCTCCTGTTCGATCAGCGTCACCGAGATGCCCATTGCCGCAAGGCGCGCTGCGCAGGTCGCGCCTACAGGGCCCGCGCCCACGACCAGGACTTCGCATCTATTCATGATTGCCACGTACTCCGTTGTGCGTTCTCCCGGCTTTCCGCGTCGGTGCCGGAAGGCAAGGTCTTGCACCCGGGGCAGACGCGTAAAACGACAGGCCAGCGCACCATCCGTATCGCGGCATGACCTGCCGACCTGCCGGTTGGCGGCGCCCTACAATGTTCACACTATGGACATTCTCTCTCGCCAGGCGGTGGATCAGCTTGACTCAAAGTCGCTTTCGGCAAACTTTTTTGATCCAGATCAATGCAGCAACCGCGAGATGCCCGTGCCTGAATTCGTCGCTTCGCCCGCCGCTACCTCCGCCGGAACCGAGCCCTTTCGGGGCAAGGACGTGATCCAGTCGCTCTCGCGCTCGATCAACGTCATCCAGGCCATCAACCGCTATGGATCGCTGGGCCTGACCGAAATCTCGAGCGCGGCGGGCATTCCCTATCCGACCGCCTATCGCATCGTGAACACGCTGATCGAGGAAGGCCTGATCGAGCGTGAACCCACGCGCAAGCGCTACCGCCCGACCGCCCTCATCCAGACGCTCTCGTGCGGTTTTCAGAACCATGATCGCCTGGTGAACGTGGCGAGGCCGCTGATCCAGGGCTTCACGCGCGATCACCACTGGCCGCTGAGCGTCGTGACCCGGGTGGGAAGCAAGATGGTGGTGCGCGATTCGACCAGCACGCAGACCACGCTGACCTTCAACAACTACTATCCCGGCTGGCAGGTGCCGCTGCTGGCGTCGGCCTCGGGGCAGGTCTTCTTCTCGTTCTCGGACGAGGCCGAACAGGCCGAGCTGCTCTCCCAGTCGCAGCGCATCCACGAGCCGCTCGACACCGTGATCCTGCGCGACTTCCAGAGCGGCAAGGCGCAGGTCCGCATCCGCGAATGCGGCTATGCAGCGGTCGCGCGCACGCCCTATTCGGCAACGCCGGGCAAGACATCCTCGATCGCGGTGCCGATCTTCGATGGTCACGGCGATCTGCTGGGCGCGCTGGCCTTTGTCTACTTTGCCAATTCGATGCCGCTCAGCCAGGCCATCGAACGTTATCTGGAACCGATGCTGGGCGTATCAGCGCGGATCGCCGACGGGCTCTTCGCGATGGGCAACGGCATGCCCGCCTTCGACGAGGCGGCGGAATAGGAAGGCCGCCAGCGCCGCGCCGGCAATGAGCGCGGCGCAGATCAGGAACCCCGGGCGGTAGCTGCCGAACAGATCGAACAGCCGCCCCGCCACGAACACGCCCGAGCCCGACGCGATCGATTCAAAGACGATGAAGGCGCCCGTCATCTGGCCCAGTCGCGGCCCGGCAAACGAATTGGCGATGACCACCTGAGTGAGGACGTAACACCCGGCCCACCCTGCACCGAGCAGGACCAGCCCTGCAAACGCGATCATGGGCCCGCCAAGGCTCAGCAGCAGGGCGCCCGCGAGCAGCAGCATCTGCTGCGAGTTCCACACCCGGTTGGTTCCCCAGCGCTCGGCCGCCGCGCCCACCAGCACCTTGCCGAACAGGCCGGTGAGGAACACCAGCGTCATGCCGAGCGCCGCCATGCGCGCGCCGAGGCCAATATCCTGAAGGTAGAGAAAGAGGTTGAGCAGGAACGCGGTCGAGGCGAAGAATGTCCCGAACGTCGCCGCCAAGAGCAGCGCCAGCGCGAGACGATGGCGCGGCACCTGCGCGAACGCGCCAAGCAATGGCCCCGACCTCGCCGCCGGTTCCGCCGCCCCCTCACGCCTGTTCGGCCTCGGAGAGCGCACCAGCACGGCGGCCACGGGCAACAGCGCCAGCGGGATGATGGCCGCCGCGCGCAGAACACTGCGCCAGTCCGCCTGTTCCAGCGCGAAAACCGCAAGCGAGGGGAAGATCGCCGCGCCGATGCTCGTACCCGACAGCGCAATCGAGGTCGCCAGCGTGCGCAGGCCCGAGAACCGCGCGCGCACCATCAGCACCACGATCACCACGTGCGAGGAGGCAAAGGACAGCCCCAGCAGCCCATAGAGGGCATAGATCTGCCCGATGCTGCGCGCATGACCGTAGGCGGTCAGCGTAATCGCCAGAAGCACGAGGCCCGCCAGCACGATCCGCGAGGGCCGCACGCGCGTCGTCAGAAAGCCGATGGCCAGCCCCGACACCCCGGCCGAAAGCAGGAAGATCGTCTCGCGCAGCTTGAGCGCGCCGCGGCTGATCCCCAGGTCCGCCAGAATCGCGCTGTCGAGCGCGGGCAGGCCCGAGGTGATGATGCCATGGCACACGGTCATCACCATGAGCAGTCCGGCAATGAGGGCCCAGGCCCCGGCATCGGGCATGGCGTCAGGCGGCACTTGTGGCGCGTGCGTGCCGCCATTGGGGGCAACGCGCGCAACAGGGAGGGGCTTCTGGGTCATGCCCGGAGCGTGCCGCGCACGGCCGCCCTTGACCATCGCGCGCCTCCCGCCTCATCCGCAATACGGATAGACTGCCCTATCCCGGTTGTGGCGCATCCTGCGAAACCGCAGCCGAAGCGCAAAGCCACGCCCCTGTTTCCTGCCCTCGCGCCGTGCCCTTGCGTCGTGTCCGGGCAGAGCGAAGATAAAGGAAGACACGATGCAGGACACCCGCCTCTACGACATGGTCAAGTCCGGCCAGTTCGTCACGGCCCCCGGCATTCAGGACATGATCACCGCGGTCATCGCGCGCAAGGTCGGCTTTGATGCCGTCTACGGCAGTGGCTACTGGCTGACCGCCAGCGGCCTGGGCCTGCCCGATGCGGGCATCGCCTCGGTCACGCAGATGGTCGACCGCATGGAAAAGCTGGTCGAGAGCGCCAAGACCCCGGTCATTGCCGATGCCGACACCGGCTTTGGTGGCCTGCTCAACGTGCACCACACCGTCCTTGCCTATGAGAAGGCGGGCGTTGCCGCGATGCAGATCGAGGACCAGGAATTCCCCAAGAAGTGCGGCCACACGCCCTTCAAGCGCGTGATCCCGGTCGAGGACATGGTCGAGAAGATCAAGGTCGCCTGCGACGCACGCAAGGATGAAAAGTTCCTCATCATCGCGCGCACCGACGTAATGCAGAGCGGCGGCTACAACGCCGTGGAAGACCGCATGGGCGCCTTCGCCGAAGCGGGCGCGGACATCCTCTTCCCCGAGGCGCTGACCAACACCGACGACATGCGTCGCATCTGCCAGACCATCGACACGCCGATGCTTGCCAACATGGCCGATGGCGGCCTCACCCCGATCCGTCCGGTCAGCGAGCTGGAGGAACTCGGCTTCAAGATGGCGATCTTCCCGGCCATGACTTCGCTGGTCGCCGCGCGCGCGGTCGAGGTTTCGCTGCAGCGTCTCAAGGAGACCGGCACCAGCCTCGAAGGCCCTGAACTCTTCGACTTCAAGGAATTCTGCGAGCTGATCGGCTTCGACAAGGTCTGGGAATTCGAACGCAAGTGGGCGAAGGACTAAGCCTTAGCCCATAGCTGCGGACGATGTCCGAACACGAAACGCCCCGGCCATCCCGCCGGGGCGTTTTCGTTTAAGCCAGATGCAGGTCCCAAGGGCCGTCGTGCCATTCCAGGAGCATGCAGCCGCCCTCGGTCCGCTCATTGAAGCCGTGGATCGAGCGGGCCGGGTTCCACAGGAACGAACCGGCTTTCATCGGCCGGGTGTCGTCGGGCTGGATATCGCCCTCGATGCAGAAGATCTCCTCCTCCACCGGGTGCCAGTTGCCCCCACCCACGCCGCCAAAGCGCGGCGGCACCTTGAGGAGGCGCGTATCCGCCCCGCTGCGCGGATCGAGCCAGAGGACGCGGCGCTCGAAGCCGTCGAGCCGGCGCCCCTCGATCACGGGCACAAACGGATTGATCGCGCGGCAATCGGCGTGCAGCACTGGCCCGGGCGAGGTACCTTCCACGGGGGTATCGACGATGACGATCCATTCGCTGTCGGCCAGCACCTCGACGTCCAGTGGCCGGTCGCCGGGAAGCACCGCGAAGCCGCAGGGGCCGAGCACCGTTTCACCGATCCGCACCTGCCCCTCGAGCACGAAGAGCTGGGTCAGGGCCCCATCGGCCCGCGCGCTTGTCGCCTGCCAGCCCTTTGCCGGGGTCGCCAGTGCGCTGCGCAAGGCTCCGTCGGCGAGGCGGCGCAGGACCAGGCCCGGCAGCGCCGAACCGTCCCAAGGCGCCAGAGCCTCGGGCACGAGGTCCGCGCGGTGGACGCACTGCGAGATATCGTAGGCGAGTTCGGGGGGGTCTTCAGCGCTCACGGCTCGATCCTTGCACAACCGGATGGGACACGCGAGACTGCGCGCGGCACGGCGCAGGACAAAACCCCTGCTCCGCGGACATCCGCCATGCGGAGGCTCGCCCGCCCCTTGCTGGAGGGCGCGCCGACGATCTGAAACCCTCGCACCTTGAACACGCTTTTCAAAAAGGGACCGTCATGAGGCCACGCGTAGTCGATCTGAGGGTGGACGAACTCGACTGGGAGCCGCTCGGCCCGCCCGGGCTCTATTCCCGCCTGCTCAGCCGCGATCCGGAGACGGGTGCGCGCACCGCGCTCCAGCGCATGGTTCCGGCCGATGGTTACACCGCGCCCGATACCGCCCACTACCACCACACCTATGAAGAACTGCTGGGCGTCTCGGGCCGCTTCAGCTTCGATGGACGCAACTGGGTCGAGGCGGGCGCCTACCTGTTCCATCCGCCGCGCACCGTCCATGGCTTTGCCAGTACCGTGCCCGAGGAATCGACCTTCCTCTCGCGCGTCGGGCGCCAGCTCGACTTCAACTTCGTGCCCGAGCCTGAGCAGGACGACCTTTACCTTGCCGAAGGCGCCCTGCCCCCGCGCGCGCCTGTTGCGCTGGAGAAGGACGCCGCATTGCAAGGGTTTGCGCCCAGCCGGTTCCTCGGGGCAGACGTGGAGGCACGCGTTCTCAGCGTCGATCCCGAGACCGGTGAAGGCAGTGCCTTCGTCCGCCTTCCGGCAGGCTGGCAATCGACAACCACGGCCCTGCCTCACTACCTGGAAATCTTCGCGACTTCGGGGGGCATCGGTGTTGACGGCGCACCAGCCGCGCCCGGCCGCACCTACTTCTTCTACCCGGCCCAGGATCGCATCAACACGCTGGAGGCCGCCGAACCAACGCTGGCCTACGTCAATTTCGGCGGACCGGTGGGCCTGTGAAGAGGGCTCTCATTCTCAACGCGGCGAGCCCGGAAGGCGCCCACGCGGCCACGGCGCTTGCCGACCATGCCCTCACCATCCTCGACACGGGCCTTCCCGACCAGGCGGCCTGGGAGGACTTTGCCGCGAAGGCCGAGGAACAAGGTCTGCGCTTCGACACCATCGTTCATTGCCCGCGCGGCGGGGCAGGCCCGGACAGAGTCGAGGAGGAAATCCTCTCGGCCTGGCTGAGTGCGAAGTTTGCCAACCGGATCTGCGCGTCCGGCGAACCTGCGCTCATCACCCTCCTTCGCCGTGCAGACGGCCCCGCCGCCATCGATACCGATGCGGCCGCAAACGGCATCCGCTACGCTACCTGGTCGGCGATGCTCGATGCCTCCAGGCGCGGTGTCCACTTGCGCTCGAACCGGCTGACCGTTTCGCCGGAGACGGCGCCTGCGCAGGTCGTCGCAGCCCTCAAGATGCTGGCCGATGCGCGCGCCAGCTTCGTTGCCGGCGCCGACATCGCGCTGGAACCCGCACCCGATGCGCAGGCCACGACCTCGCTCGCCGGGAAGGCCATTCTCGTCACCGGGGCGACTTCGGGGATCGGGCGGGCGAGCGCCATCGAGATCGGCCGCCAGGGCGGTTTCGTCTTCGTGGGCGGGCGCAAGCCCGACCTTGCCGAGGAGACACTGGCGCTCGTGCGCGAAGCCGGGGGGGACGGCGCCTTCATCCGCCTCGACGTGACCGACGCCTCGGCCTGGGAGGCCGCCGCCGCGGCCATTCGCGAGACGCAAGGTGCGCTCCACGGCCTCGTCAACAATGCGGGGGAAGCCAAGAACCTGCCCATCGAGGACCTTGACGAGGACGTGCCGCGCTTCCTTGTCCACCTCAACTACGGCGGGTGCCGCAGGGGTATGGATGCCCTGCTCCCCCTTCTGGAGGCAGGCCACGGCGCGGTCGTCAACGTGGCGAGCGTTGCCGGGATGCGCGCCGGGTTCGGGGGATCGGCCTATGGCGCCTCGAAGGCCGCGATGATCGGCCTTAGCCAAAGCTACGACCAGGCCATAGCAGGCCCCCGCAAGGTGCGCGTCAACGCCATCCAGCCCGGCCTTATCTGGAGCGAGAGCGTCACCGATTCCCTGGGCGAGGACGGCGCGCGCCAGTTCCGCACGATGATCGAGGGCAAGACCCCCATCGGGCGCGTGGGCACACCCGACGAGGTCGGGCGCTTCGTCGCCTTCCTCGTCTCCGATGCCGCCGCCGGGATCCACGGGCAGGCACTGCCGGTCTCGGGCGGGCTCGAACTCGTCCACCCCTGAGCGGGTCCACCCTGTCTGCACGAAAAGAGGGGCGCAGCGTCATCAAACGCTGCGCCCCTTCGCACATCCCGATCCGGCCCGGGGAGAGACATGGTCCCGGGCCGGAAAGAGAAGCTCAGAAATTCTTGATGAAGCGGATGCCCCCGGTGCGGCGCGCGGGCGCGGTGATGTATTCGCCGTTCGAGGTGGACGGGTTGAACGAACCCCAGAAGCGGCTGAAGTCCGGCGTCAGATCGTTGAAGATGTTGTTCACGTAGACAAGCGCGGTCCAGCTGCCGCCCTTGAGACCAATCTGCGCGTCGGCGGTGAACTTCTGGTCCAGCTTCACGCGGTTGTCGAAGCGCGCGAAACGCGAACTGCGGTAGTTGCCCGTACCCTCGATGAAGCCATCGAGTTCGCCCGAAAGCGGCGCCTCGATGTGGACCATGCCCGTTGCCGAATGGCGCGGCACGAGGGGGACGCGGTTGCCCCCGAACTGGCGATCCACCCCGGCGGGCGAGGGGAACACGTCGCGCGCGGCGAAGTCCTTGAATGTGGAATCGGTGTAGGCGTAGCTGCCGCTCAGCGTCAGCCAGTGGAACGGGGTTGCGTTGACGCCCAGTTCGGCCCCCTTCACCTCGGCCTTCTTAGCATTGATGATGTAGTTGAGCGTCACCGCCGAGGAATTGGGGCATTCCGGCTCGGGGCCCTGCGCGCTGAGCGAACCATAGCACACCGTCGTCACCTGCAGGTCCGACCAGTCGGAATAGTAGACATCGGCCTCGAAGTTGAGATCGCCATTGAGAAGGCTTCCCTTCACGCCCAGCTCGTACGTCCAGATCGATTCCTGGCCGAAGGGGCGCAGGTCATCGCGCACCTGGCCCGTATTGAAGCCGCCCGGCTTGGAGCCCTTGGCCGCGCTCGCATAGATATTGAGGTCGGGCGAGACCTTCCAGGCTGCGCTCACACGCGGCAGCCAGGCATCGAAGCTGGTCTTGCCCCGGAAGTCGATCTCGTTCGCGCCGGTGAGGAACAGCAGGTTGACCCCGGTCGTCGCGGCGGCCGAGATGACCTCGTGGTTGTAGCGCAGTTCGCCCGTAACCGTCAGCGCGCGGGACAGGTCGAATTCGACCGAGCCGAAACCGGAATAGGTGTTGGTGTTCAGCCGGTTCACGCGGCCCGGAATGTCGGCGCGGGTGCTGGTGATGAAAGGACGCGCGCCCAGGAAGCGCGAATAGTCCACTTCCTCGTAGTTCTCGTCAAAGACGTAGCCGCCCAGCATCGCGCGGATCGGCCCGCCATCGTAGCTGAGGCGCAGGTCCGAGCTGATCTGCTGCAGGTCGTTGTCGAAGTCGAAAATGCCCACGCACACCATCGAGAGGCAGTTGACCAGTCCGCCGCCCAGATCGACGCCCTGCGGCTCGTTCTGCGGCTCCTTGTCGAAGTCGAACTCCAAGCGTCCCTTGGTGCGGTTGTAGCCCGAGAGCGAGTTGAGCACGAAGCCGTTGCCAAAGTCATACTCCAGGTCGAGCACCCCGCGGTAGGTCTCGGAGTTGTTGCCAGCGTAGCGGTGATCCGAGGACATGTTGACCTCGCCGGGATCGAAGGTCTCCTCGCTGATCGTGTTCACGCCGTAGAGCGAGGTATCCCCGCGCTGGATGACGTAGCCCGCGCCGGGCCCGGCGTTGCTGTTGAGATAGCTGCCCCGGATCTTGCCGGTGAAAGCGCCGGTCTCGATCAGCACGGTGCCGCCCACGCCGTAGTTGCGGCTGGCGTCGAGCCCCTGCCCGTTGCCCGGATTTTTGTAGAAACCGGAAAAGTTGCTGTACGTCGCCGAAAGCTTGGCCGCGACGACATCGCCGATGACGGGCCCGGTGACGTGCGCGGTGGCTTCCTGTTGGCCATAGGCGCCCAGGCCGAAGTTGAAGGTGCCGCCCGGCGTGAACTCGGGGTCCTTGCTCACGAAGCTGATAGCGCCTGCAAAGGCGCTGCGCCCGAAGTAGACTGTCTGCGGGCCCTTCACCACCTCGATGCGGGCGATATCCATGAGCGCGGTCGCGTTCTGGTTGCCACCGCCGCCCACGGTCGTGTTGAGCGAAACGCCGGTGGTGTCGATGCCATCGACGATCATGGCAACGTTGGAGCGCCCCTCGATCAGGGCCACGCCGCGAAGGCTGGGGCGGATGTCGGCGGGCGAGGCCCCGGTGTCGAACTGGAGCCCGGGGGTCATCGCCGCCACGCTTGCCATGTCCCGCACGCCCTTACGCGCGATGGTGTCCTGCGAGACGACGTTGATCGCGACCGGAATGTCCTGAAGCGATTCCTCGCGGCGGCGCGCGGTCACCACGATATCTCCGCCCGCCGAGGCGGCTGCCGGGCGCTCCTGCGCCTGCGCGACTGGCGCGAGCAGTGCGGCCGCGGCCATCGAGCCAAGAGAACAGGTCTGGAGAAGCTTGCCGATCATCGTGAGAACCCCCTGGGCTGATTTTCTTGTTGGCAGCAAAGCTAGGTTCCCAGTCGCCAGTCGGACAATTTCGGCGCGTGAAAGCATCCGCATTGCGGATGGAACATCGGGCCAAGGTCGCATCTGACCGTGGTGAAGCGCCACGATCTTGTTCGTATTACGGATATCCGGAGGGTCCTGCCCCGTCGCTTCGACACGAAAAAGGGGCGCGGCCTGCGTTGAAGCTGCGCCCCCTTCTCCTGGTACCAATCAAGCCCTTGCGGGCCAGCAACCTCAGTCCGCGAAGCTGACCTTCGCGGCCTCGGTGATCTCGCAAAGACCGCCGAAGGCCTGGAGTTCAGCCTCGTGCGCCTCAAGCGACCCGGCCGAGCAGGCATCCGCGATGACCTTGACCGAAAGGCCACGATCATGCGCCTCGCGCACGGTCGAGCTGACCGCCAGCGTGGTCGACAGGCCGGTCACGTAAAGCTCGGTCACGCCGTGCTTTTCCAGTTCATCATCGAGGATCGTCTTCCAGAACGGGCTGATCTGGTGCTTGAGGATGATCGCCTCGCCCTCGGCCGGGGTAAGCGCGGGCACGAAGTCGACACCCGGCGTACCCAGCTGGAGCGCGCCCGAACCCTTGAAGTTGGCGAAGAGCGGCGAACGCTCGGGCGCCTCGGGCAGGTCGGGGGCGCTGAACGCGACCCTGACGTGCCCAACCGCGACACCGGCCTTGCGCGCCTTCTCCAGAACGCTGGCCGCATTGGCCACCACGTTGCGGCGGGCCAGCTCACCGGCCATCGGGTCATGGCTGGTCAGGTCGTTGATGAAGTCGATCAGAATCAGATATTTGCTCACGTGGACGTCCTTAATAGCTGAACCTCACCGAAACCTTCCAGGTCCGCGGATCGCCGGGGCTGCGGATGCCGTAGGCGCCCAGCACGTTGCCGTAGACGTAGTAGTCTTCCTTGAGGAGGTTGGCGACCGAGAAGCGCAACTCGATATCGCTGTCAACCGGCGGTGCCCAGCCGAGGTAGGCGTTCACGAGTTCATAGTCGGGCATATAGGTGATCGGCGCGTTGGTGCCGCCAAGGTACTTGCCGCCCATATAGGAATAGTCGGCCCCGACCAGAAGGTCGCCCAGCTTCTCGTCGGGCACCCGGCCCGAGAAGCCTGCACTGCCCTGCCAGTGCGGCACGTTGGGCAGGCGCGTCGCGCCCGACGACGCAGCCGAACTCGCGGGATCGATGTCGCGGTACGTGTCGTCGTTGTAGGAGCCCGAGGCAAACAGGTTCCAGCCCGGCAGCGGCGAATAGGAGAATTCACCCTCGATGCCCTGCACCCGCGCCGTGCCCGCGTTCTGCGTCAGGGAGGAGCCCGCCACGATCACATTGGTCTGGATATCGCTGAAATCGTTGCGGTAGGCGGCGAGGTTGAGGTGTCCGCGCCCATCCAGGAACGAGGTCTTGAGACCCACTTCGTAAGCCCACACGGTCTGCGGGTCGAAGCCGTTCTCGTAGTTGGTCGGATTGGCGAGCGCGAGGTAGTTGAACCCGCCCGCCTGGAAGCCGCGCGAGACGCTGGCATAGGCGAGGATATCCGGGGTCGCCTGCCAGTCGAGGCCGAACTTGGGCGTCCAGGACTTGGCCTTGCGGGTCGCGTCGATGGCGCCGTAGGTCCGGTCCTCGGGCACGGTCGTCAGGTTGTTCTGCTGGTATCCCTCGACCGACTTGGTCTCGTGCGTATAGCGCAGGCCCGCCGTCGCCGAGAGCGTGGGCGTCAGGTCATAGGTCAGCTGGCCATAGGCGGCGTAGCTGGTGGTCTTCATGTCGACCAGCTGGGGCATCAGCTGATAGAGGTTCAGGAGATAGTCGCTCCGCCCCTGATGGCCCTTCTCGCGGAAGTAGTAGAGCCCGGCGATGTAGTGCAGCGTGTCGCCCATCGCATCGCCCAGGATCTGCAGTTCCTGCGAGATCTGGGTGCGCCCGGCTTCCGATTCCAGCCGGTCGAAGCCCAGCGCATAGGGGCCATCGACGGTGTTCGTAGGCTGCCCGGCGGTGGTGTCGGCCAGGAAGTCCTGCTCGTTGCGCACGACGCCGGTGATCGACTTGATCGTCGCCCCACCCACATCGTAGCTCAGCGTGAGATCGCCGCCATAGGTCTCGACATCGCCGTAGCCATCGAGCGGACCGACATACGTGTAGGGATCGGAGGCCGCAGGCTCGAGCGTCACCGGGTCGGTGGCAAGGCCGACCGATCCATCGTTCTTCGCGCGCGAATAGAAGGCCGAGGCGTTGAGCCCGAAGGGCCCGCCCCCCGTATAGGCCAGCGCCACGCGCCCGCCATACTCGGTCGCCTTGCCATAGTCATCGCGATCCAGCGCCGGGGCGCTGAAATAACCATCACGGTCGTAGAAGTTGCCGCTGGCAAGCACGGCCCAGTCGTCCGACAGCGCGGTCGAGACCGTGCCCTTGAGGCGCACCATGTCGTAGGCGCCCGCTTCGGCCTGGAGCGAGCCGAACGTGGTGCCGTCCGGCTTCTTGGTCACGTACTTGATCGCGCCCGTCAGCGTGTTGCGGCCATAGAGCGTGCCCTGGGGGCCGCGCAGGACCTCGATGCGCTCCAGGTCGGCCAGATCCAGGTTCGCGCCCGTCAAGCTCGCGAAGTAGAGATCGTCGATATAGAGGCCGACTGCGGATTCGTAGCCTACCCAGGTGCCCGCGTTCTGCCCGGCGCCGCGCATGAAGATGGTGAGCGTGGTGGGATCGACGGTGCCCTGCGTCACGCTGAGGCTGGGCGTCACGCGCTGCAGGTCGGCCGTGCGCTGGATCTGGAGATCCTGTAGCGCCTGTTCGCCAAGCGCCGTCACCGAGATCGGCGTTTCCTGGAGCGAGCTTTCGCGGCGCTGGGCCGTGACCACGATGTCATTGCCATACGCGCTCGTTTCAGCCGGCGCGGCCTGTTCCTGTGCCAGCGCGGGCGATGCGGCCAGCATCGCCGTTCCGGCCAGCAGCCATCTGGAAGCCTTGGTCATGTCTTTCTTCCCCGAAGTTATTATCTTGATAGTGGTGCTGAAAGTGGGGTCCTCAGTGCCCCGGCCACTCAATGACCAGGAATGTCCTCGAACAGGACCATCCCCAGCAGTGGTTCGGTCTTGCGGATGCGCCCGCCTTCCGGATCGACGCGCACGTCGATGAGGCTTGGGCCCATGCGCGCCAGCGCCGCGGCGAGCGCGGCATCGAGCTCACCCTTCGTCTCCACGCGTTCTCCATGTCCGCCGAAGGCGCGCGCAATCGCGGCGTAGTCGGACTGGCCAAGGTCGGTGTTGATCGCGCGCCCATAGGCCAGCTTCTGGCCGTGGTATTCGGTGCCCCACTTGCCGTCGTTCGAGACAAGGACGAGGAGCGGCAGACCCGAGCGCGCCGCGGTGTCCAGTTCGGCCAGGAAGAAGCCCAGCGACCCATCGCCTGTCACAAGCGCGACGGGCACCGGATCGCGCGCTTCGCGGCGCGCGGCTTCGGCCTCGGCCGCCGCCATGCCGATAGCCAGCGGAAAGGCCGCTCCCATCGCGCCGAAGGGCAGCAGGTCGGCGTAGGAACGCGGGGTGTGGACCCGCATGCAGGCGTGGGTGAAGTTCATTGAATCCGCGCCATCGCAGACCAGTATCCGCTCGCGCGGCAGGGCTCGGTCGAGCGCGGCGCCGATGGAAGCGGGATGGAGGTCCTCGCCATAGTCGGCGAGCAGGCCCTCCACGCACGTGGCGCGGGGCTCCAGGGCCTGCGCGATCCAGGCCGGATCGCGGCGGAAATCCTGCGCCTGCAATCTTTCGCCAAGCGCTGTCAGCGTGCGCGCCGGATCGGCAAGTACGGCGAGTTCGACAGGGACATTGCGCCCGATGGCCTCGGCGCTGGTGTCGAGGTGGATGAAGCGGGCCTCGGGTGCGAAGCGCGGCGCCAGACCATAGCCGAACCACATGTTCATCCGCGCACCGACCACCAGCACCAGGTCCGCCTCGCACGCCGCGCGCTGCGCGTAGGGCCAGGGATAGCCGGTGGGCGCAACCTCAGGAACTAGCCCGCGCCCAAGGCCATTGCCCAGGACCGGCACACCCATGCCCGCCAGCTCCTGCAAGGCCTCCCCGCAAGGCGAAAGGGCCGCCCGGTTGTCCGTCACGATGATCGGACGGCGCGCCTCGGCCAGCATCTGCGCCATCGCTGCGACCTGTTCGTCCTGCGCGCCGGGCAGCGTAGGCACCATGACCGGCGCGCGCGGCGCGCTCGTGGTCTCACGGGTCAGGAAATCGAGCGGCAGCACGAGCAGGGCCGGGCCGGGCACGCCTTCATTGGCCGCCTTCATCGCCGCGTGGAAATACTCGCCCAGCCGGTCGGGTGAGGGTACCGTGCGGCTGAACTTGAGATAAGGTGCAGTCATCTCGTGACGGTCGACGGCATAAGGCACGGAGGGTTCGACCCAGCTGTCGGGAAAGCGCGTCGCAATCACGACCAGCGGGCTTTCGGCCTGCGCGGCGGTCATCAGCGCGGTCATCGCGTTGGCCAGCCCCTGCTCGGCGACGATCAACGCAACGCCGGTGCGCCCGGAGCGGCGGGCATAGCCATCGGCTCCGCCCACGGTCCCGCTTTCGTGGCGTCCACCGACAATGGAAACGCCCCGTTCCTCAAGCGCGAACAGAAGCGGAGCATGAGTCGCCCCGGCAAGGGCAAACACCGTTTCGGTGCCGGATTCGCAGATACCCTGGGCCAGGTATTGGGCGCAGGTCTGGTCCGTTTGGGGTGTGGAGGAGAGGTCCTTGGTCATGCTTCCATGAGACCGCAAAGCCCGGGAATGATCGAACCTCGGACAGACCTTTGTTCGGATCGCGGATGTTTTGCCCGGTCAGGCTCGTCCCGCAGGGTGGCTCAGGTAGCCTCCCTGACTGCCGAACGGTGGCCTCGCCACCTCTGCCCCCCGGGGAGACACCCCGCTCACACACGGCCGACAAGGGTGAAGTTGAACGATGAATAGTGCGGAACACCAAAGCTCCGACGCACAGCCAGGCAGCCTCGCCGAATTCCGCGCAGGGTGGCGCCCTCTGGTCGCCTGCGCCTTTGGCCTGGGCCTGGGCCTCTCCCCCATCGCGCCCTACACCTCGGGCATCATGGCGACCGCGCTCGAAGGTGAATTCGGGTGGTCGCGCGCCGACATCCTGGGCACGCTCATGCTCGCGCCCATCGCGCTCGTCTTCCTGGGCGCCTATGTCGGGCGCCTGGTTGATAGGCTGGGGCCGCGCAAGGTCGCGCTCGTCTCCACGGCAGGCCTCGGCCTCGCGCAGCTGCTCATCGCGCTCATCGGCGGCCAGCTCCTGACGTTCTATGCCGCCTGGGCGGTGCTCGCCGTCATTTCGCTGGGCACCCTGCCGATGACCTACGCCAAGGTCATCAACGCCTGGTTCACCCAGTCGCGTGGCCTGGCGCTGGGCCTTGCGCTCGCCTCGACCGGCGCCACGGGTGCGGCGATCCCCTTCCTCCTCAACGCCGCACTCGAGGCTCTCGGCTGGCGCGGGGGGTACGTGCTCCTGGCCGCCCTGCCGCTGGTGATCGCACTGCCGGTCCTCTTTGCCTGGCTGCGCCTGCCCGAAGCGCGGGCCCGCACCGCCAGCGAAGCCCTTCCCCAGACCGGCATTCCCGTTCGCCAGGCTCTGCGCGGCTATCGCTTCTGGGTTCTGGCTGTCGGCTCGATGGCCCTTGCCTTCGGCGTCAGCGGCCTTCTGCCCAATCTCTTCCCGCTGCTGCTCGACCGCGGCGTGGACAATTCCACCGCCGCTTCCGCCCTTGCCGCGCTGGCGATCAGCGTGACGGCGGGCCGCATTCTCTCGGGCTTCCTGCTCGACCGGATCTGGGCGCCGCTGGTCTGCGCCCTGCTCGTCATCCCGGCGACCTTCGCGCTCGTCCTGCTGGCCAATCCAGGACTTACCGTGCCGGTCATGGTCGCCTCGGTCGTCACGCTGGGCCTGGTGGCCGGTGCCGAGTTCGATCTCGTCGCCTACATGACCGCCCGCTATTTCGGCCAGAAGCACTTCAGCGAGCTCTACGGCATCCAGTACGCCGCCTTCGGGCTTGGCGCGGGCTTCGCGCCCGCCTTCTACGGCGCAATGTACGACCGGTTTGGCAGCTACCAGCCCGAGATCATCCTCTCGATCGCGCTGCTCCTGTTCTCGGTCGCGATCACCTTCGCGCTCGGCCGCTACCCGACCTCGTTCAGCTCGGCTCCCGAGGCTGCGCAGTCCCAAGCCTCGGCCCACCCGGCGGGAGAACCCCGGACAGCCTGAGCCGCTTCGCCCCGCCTCGGATGCACCCCGAGTGCCTGTCCGATTAAGGGTTAGCGCGGATTTTTGTTCGCTGTGCGGATTTTTTGGAGCGCTATACTGGTTAGCGATCACACCCGCCGGTAGGCCACCATCAGTTTCTGAAATTCCCTCAGACTCTGACGACCTTTTCAGCCCCTGCAGCGCCTTTGCGCCGCGGGGGCTTTTTTTGGCCCCCGTGCAATCGCGCCAAGGCTCCCTACCTTGAGGGAACCCCACCCGCGCCACCACCAAGGAGCCTATCCCCATGAAAACCCGCATGGAAAGCGACAGCCTCGGCGAAATCGCCGTGCCGCAGGACGCCTACTGGGGCGCCCAGACCCAGCGCAGCATTGCCAATTTCCCCTTTGGCGAAACCGAGCGCATGCCCATCGCGATCGTCCACGCCATGGCGCTGGTCAAGCAGGCTGCCGCCCGGGTCAACCGCCGCCATGGCCTCGACGACGCCCTCGCCGAGGCCATCGAACAGGCCGCCACCGAGGTTGTCGCGGGCAAGCTCGACGACCAGTTCCCCCTCGTCATCTGGCAGACGGGCAGCGGCACCCAGACCAACATGAACGTCAACGAGGTGATCGCGGGCCGCGCCAACGAAATCCTGACCGGCACGCGCGGGGGCAAGAGCCCGGTCCACCCCAACGACCACGTCAACAAGGGGCAGTCCTCGAACGACAGCTTCCCCACCGCCATGCATGTCGCCGCCGCACGCGCCGCACACGACACGCTGATCCCCGCGCTCGAGACACTGGAGGGAGCCCTCCTCGCCAAGGCGGAGCGCTGGTCGGATATCGTCAAGATCGGCCGCACCCACCTCCAGGACGCGACGCCGGTCACGCTGGGCCAGGAATTTTCCGGCTACTATACCCAGCTGCGCCTAGCCCGCACCCGCACCCTGCCGATGATCGAGCACGGGCTGTGCCGCCTCGCCATCGGCGGCACTGCGGTCGGCACCGGCCTCAACGCACCCGAAGGCTTTGGCAAGGACGTTGCCGCCGAGCTTGCAGAGCTGACCGGCCTTCCCTTCCACGCCGCGCCCAACCCATTCGAGGCGCTGGCGAGCCACGACACCCTCGTCGAGTTTTCAGGCCGCCTCAACACGCTCGCCGTCGCGCTTACCAAGATCGCCAACGATATCCGCTGGCTGGGCTCGGGCCCGCGTTCGGGGCTGGGCGAGATCGAACTGCCCGCCAACGAGCCGGGCAGCTCGATCATGCCCGGCAAGGTCAATCCCACCCAATGCGAGATGCTGACGATGGTCGCCGCGCAGGTCATCGGCAACCACCAGGCGATTACCGTCGGCGGTCTGCAGGGCGCGTTCGAACTCAATGTCTTCAAGCCCATGATCGGGGCGGCGGTGATGCGCTCGCTCCACCTGCTGAGCGTGGGCATGGAAAGCTTCACCACCCGCTGCGTGGAGGGTATCGAGCCCAACCGCGAACGTATCGCCGAACTGGTCTCCAACTCGCTCATGCTGGTGACCGCGCTGGCGCCCGAGATCGGCTATGACAAGGCCGCCAAGATCGCCAAGCACGCGCACGAACAGGGCCTCACCCTGCGCGCCGCCGCGCTCGAACTCGATCTTGTGGATGCCGAAACATTCGACCGCGTGGTGCGCCCCGAAACGATGGTCTGATCCGGCTGCATTCCCTCTCGCCTTGAGGCGCCCTTCGGGGCTAGGCTGCTGCCTCATGTGACAGGCCTACAAAGGGCCGCACGCGGGGCTAGAGGGGAGCGGCGAGGGTGAACAGCCGGACAATCGGACGCATCACAGGACCGCTGCTGTTCGGCGCGGTCCTCATCGCGCCGCCGCCCAGCGGCATGGGGCAAGCCCCCTGGATCGTGGCGGGGCTCGTCGTCTGGATGGCGACCTGGTGGATGACCCAGGCCATTCCGCTCACCGCCACCGCGCTCCTGCCCTTCCTGGTGCTGCCCTTCGCCGGGATCATGAGCGCGGGCGAAACCGCCTCGGCCTATTACTCGCCTACGCTGTTCCTGATTCTGGGCGGAGCCTTCCTGGCGCTTGCCATCGAGCGCACCGGATTGCACCGGCGCCTCGCGCTCGCCCTCCTGGACCGCCTTGGCAGTGGGGGCGGGGCGCAGCGCCTGCTGCTGGCCTTCATGATTGCCGCCGCGCTCCTTTCCATGGCGATCTCGAACACCTCGACCACACTCATCATGATGCCGATGGCCGTGGCCGTGCTGGAAGCGGGCGGCATGCGTAGCGAGGACACGCGCGGCCTGTCGGGCGCGCTGCCCATGGGGATTGCCTTTGCCGCCTCCATCGGCGGGCTGGGCACCTTGGTGGGATCGCCGACCAACGCGATTGCCGTGGGCCTCCTTGATTCGATGATCGGGGTGAAGATCAGCTTTGCGACCTGGAGCCTCATCGGCGTGCCCGCCGTGATCCTGGGCATCCCCATGGCCGCCTGGATCATCGCGCGCGTGCAAGGGGCCTCGACCGGCGCCTTTCGCATTGGCGCGGCTCGGCGCGCAATTGCCGTGGAGCCCCGATGGTCGAGCGCCGAGCGCCGCCTCCTCCCGCTTGTCGCCCTCGCCTTCACGCTGTGGATGACGAGCCCGCTGCTGCGCCCCTTCCTGCCCGCAGGCGCGCTGACCGATGGCACCATCGCCATCGGGGTCAGCCTGCTTCTCTTCCTCCTGCCCGACGGCACCGGCCGTGCGCTCCTGAGCTGGGAGGAAGCCAACCGCGCGCCTTGGGATGTCATCATGATGTTTGGCGGGGGGCTCGCCCTCGCCGCCGGGATGGGCGCCTCCGGGCTCGACGACTGGCTGGGGCGTTCGCTCCTCCCGCTTTCGGCCGTCCCGCTTCCCCTCGTGGCCCTCGCCATCACCGCGATGGTGATCCTGATCACCGAATTTGCCAGCAACGTCGCAACGGCAAGCGGCATCATGCCGGTCGTGGCCAGCCTCACCGTCGCGCTGGGCGCCGATCCGCTGCTCCTCGCGATGCCTGCCGCGCTTGCGGCCAGCTGGGGCTTCATGCTGCCCTCGGGCACGGGGCCCAACGCGATTGCCTGGGCGACGGGACGGATCGCGCTTCCCAGCATGGTCAAGGCCGGCTTCTGGCTCGACCTCGCGGGCGCTCCGATGATCGTCGCCGTGGTCTGGCTGGTCCATGCGCTGCTGCGTTGAAAGGCACAGGCGCAATACCTAAGTCACCGGCATCCCTCCCCCTTTCCCGACAGACAGGAACGCCCCTCGTGACATTTTCCGCGCCGACCGAAGCGCCCGCGCGCGTGGCCGAAGCTCCCTTCCGGCCCGAGGCGATCATCTTCGACATGGATGGCACCCTGCTCGACACCGAGAGCCTGCACCGCCGCGCCCAGCGCGAAGCCGCGCGCGCGCTCGGCCATGATCTGCCCGAGGAGCTCCACCGCCAATTTGTGGGCGTCCACCGCGAGGTGAATGACCTGCACCTCCAGCGCCTGTGGGGCGAAGACGCGGACATCGCTGCCTTCAACGCCTATGCCGACGAACTGTTCGAGGACCTGTGGCGCGCCGACCTGCCGTTACGCCCGGGCGCGCGCGAACTCCTCGAGGCTCTCACCGAGACTGGCCTGCCGCTAGGCCTGTGCACCTCGACGCGCAGCCCGCTGGCGCAAGAGAAGCTCGAAGTCGCAGGCTTCCTTGATCTGTTCGCCTCCATCGTCACCCTCAACGATGTCGAGCAGCCCAAGCCCCATGCCGAGCCCTACTTGCTCAGCGCCCGCAACCTGGGCGTCGATCCGCAGCGCTGCGTGGTCGTGGAAGATTCGCCCAACGGCCTGCGCGCAGGCGCAAGCGCGGGCATGACCGTCCTGCTCGTCCCGGATCTCCTCACGCCGACACCCGAGACGCGCGATTTGGCACACGCCGTACTGCCCGATCTGCACGCCGTTGGCGACTGGATCGCGGGTGCTCTCTCAGTTTGAGGACGCACAGGATACAAAGGGCCATCGCCCCTTGACCCCAAAATGTCTGCCTCACCTTTCCCCGCCAGGGCGGCGCGCATAAGATGAGCTCGACAATTTGGGGAGCCCGAAGGCAATGGCCCCCGGAGAATCCCTTCTACTTTCTACCTCTTCACCCCTGCCACTCGCGCCGCTCTTCCGCCGCGCGCAGGACCTCGTAGGCGAGCTGGTAGGTCTGGAAAGCCTTGGCGGCGTCTTCATCGCCCGGTTTCACGTCCGGGTGGACTTCCTTGGCCTTGGTGCGCCAGGCCTTGCGCACCTCCTGAAACTCCGCGTCGGGATCGAGGCCGAGGACTTCGAGCGCGCGCAATTCGTCGCGGCTGCGCGTCCCGTCGCCCGAACCTCCCCAGCCGTAGTGCGCCGATTCCTTGTAGCCAGCGGTCTCGGTCCATTCCTCGGACTCGCGCTTTTCGGCCTCTTCCTTGTCGAGCCCGGCAAAGTAGTCCCAGCCCGAATTGTATTCGGCCGCGTGCTTCTGGCAGAAATACCAGCGATCCGGGCTGTTGGGGCTCTTGGGCGCGGGGCAGTCGCCGCGTTCGGTGCAGCCGTGACGGTCGCAGATGCGCACCTGCGTCGCCTCGCGCGAGCTGCCGTAGCCGCCCCAGCGCGGGAAACCCCAGTTGTCGGATCGTTTTGCACGGGCCATTCCCCAGCCGTTACGCCTTCTCGCGGGCGCGATGCAAGTCTCTTGCGGCCCTGCCACCGGGCGGCGGACACGAAAAAGGCCCGCCCTGCCCCGGCGTAAGCCGAAGGCCGGGCGGGCCTCTTCTCAAGACGCCTGCGCGAAGCTGGGCAGATCAGTCGATGGTGACGGTCACCGCGCGGCGGTTCTGCGCCCAGGCCTGCTCATTCGAGCCCAGCGCCACCGGGCGCTCCTTACCGTAGCTGAGCGTGGTGAGGCGGCTCGCCGCAACGCCCAGGCTGATCAGATAGTTCTTGGCCGAGTTCGCGCGGCGCTCACCCAGCGCGAGGTTGTACTCGCGCGTGCCGCGTTCGTCCGCATGGCCTTCAATCGTCGCGCGCTTTTCCGGGTAGGTCATCAGCCACTGCGCCTGCTTGGCGAGCGCCTGCTGGTCCATCGCGTCGATGTCGTACTTGTCGGTGTCGAAGTAGATGGTGTCATCGCCCATCATCTGCGCGGCGAAATCGGCCTGGCTGCCGGGACGCGGGCCCAGCGCCTCACCCGAATCGGGCTGCGTGGTGGTGCGGGCCGGGCCGGGTTCGGGCGGCAGTTCCTTGGGCGCCTTCGAAGCGCAGGCGGACAGCGCCAGCGCACCTGCCACGAGAAGCAGGGTCGAACCGCTCTTCAGGTTTCGCGACATCGAGAGGGAAGAAGGCATTAAGGCAGTCTCCTGTGGTGCTCAGCCCATGAGCGGGCGGCGAACGAAGGTGGTGGGATCTTATCCCGGGCGCTGTCAACCGGATTGCGTTTGCAAGGAGACAACGCCCTGGGAACAGAAAGGGTTCAGCGGCGGATCGGCCCCCAGGCCGGGTCGGACGCGCCGACCGGGGTGGGCAGCTTGCGCTCGTTGCGGCCGGTGAGATCGACCTGCCAGATGGTCGCCTCGCCCGAACCGCGCTGGGTGCGGAAGAACTGGACGATGCGCCCGTTGGGCGACCAGGTCGGGGCCTCGTCCTGCCACGAATCGGTGAGATAGCGCATGTTGCGGCCCGCAGGGCTCATCACCGCCACGCGCAGATTGCCCGCGATGTGGGTGAAGGCGATGAGATCGCCGCGCGGGCTCCACTCGGGCGTTGCCGAGCGGCCGCCGAAGAAGCTGATGCGCTTCTGGTTGGTACCGTCCGCGTTCATCACGTAGACCTGCTGCGAGCCCGAACGGTCGCTTTCGAACACGATCTTGCTGCCATCGGGCGAGTAGCTGCCGCCGATGTTGATGCCCGGACCATTGGTCAGGCGCTCCGGCGTGCCACCACCGGCCGAGGTGATGCGGTAGATGTCGGTGCGCCCACCCTGCGACATCGAGAAGAGCACCCACTTGCCGTCGGGCGACCAGCGCGGCGCCATCGTCGGGTTGGTGGTGCGGAAGATCAGCTTCTGCGAATTGGTCGTCAGGTCATAGGCGTAGACGCTGGGCTGGCCGTTCAGGTACGAAAGATAGAGGATCTTCGAATAGTCGGGCGAATAGCGCGGGGTCAGCGCCATGGCCTGGCCGCTGGTGAGGTAGCGGTGGTTCGCCCCGTCCGAATCCATGACCGCGAGGCGCTTCATGCGGTGGTCCTTGGAGCCGGTCTCGGCGATGTAGGCAATGCGCGAATCGAAGAACGGGCTCTCCCCCGAGAGACGCGAGTAGACCATGTCCGCGCACTTGTGCCCGGCCCGGCGCCAGTCCGAGGGAGCGACCTTCCAGCCGCCCTTCTCCAACTGCTGACCAAGCGCCACGTCATAGAGGTAACACCCCACCGTCAGCGTGCCGTCATTGCCTGCATGGACATAGCCCTGCACCAGCATGTCCGCGCCATTGCCCGACCACAGGCGGTAGTTGGGCGCGCTCACTTCGCCGAAGGCCGGGCGCGGCAGGCCGTCCGGCCCGGAGGGCTTGAACAGACCGTTGTTCTTGAGGTCGCCCGCCACGACCTGCGAGATCGCGTGGCCCAGTTGCCCGGTCGTGCCCGCCGTGGTCTGCGTGGGCACGTCGGCGTCGGTCGCGAAGGTCGTGATCGCGATGCCAAGATCCTGCCAGTCGCTGTCGTCCGAGACCGTCACTTCCAAGCCGTCACTCTGCTGCGCCTCCTCCTGGGTGGGCGCGGTGATTTCCGGCGTGAACGTCCCCGAGGACTGGGCCAGGGCCGGCCCCGAGGCGCAGAGCAGGAGGCCAAGAGCAAGAGCGGAAAGGGTCTTCATGGCTAGAGCCTTCTGTCAAAATTGGTGGTGACGACCTTCCACCCTTCGTACAGGTCGTCGGGAAGATTGAAAGGCGCGGCCAGCTTGACCGCGCGAATGGCCTGCTCCTGGTGGCGCGAGACCTGCGCCGCGTTCGACGCGGTCTTGCCGCTGGTGGCGACAATCTGCGGCTCGCCGTCCAGCGTACCGTCGGGCTTCAGGCGGAAGCGCACCTTGGTCACGAGCAATTCGGCATCGGCGCCTTGCGGGGCCTGCCAATGGGGTTTGAGCTGGCGACGGATCGCCGCGCCGAGCGCCGAGACCTGCTTGGGGCCGATCGCGGCGGCAGGCGCCCCGCTCCCCGATTCCGAGGTGCCGCCCGAGATCCCGTCGAGGAAATTCGAGCTGACCCTGCTGCCGCCCGCCTTCTTGGGCTCGGACGTGGCCTTGCTGCTGGAGGCGGAAGATGACTTCGAACTCGGCTTGGAGACGATGTCGTCGATCGCGCTCGATTTGCGGCTCGAAGATGCCTTGGGCTTGGGTTCCGGCTTGGGCTCTGACTTCGGCTTGGGCTTCGCCTTGGGAGCAGGCTTGGGCGCAGGCTTGGGTTCAGGCGCGGGCGGCGTCGGACGCTGCGCCTCGGGTTCGGGGGCCGGTGCCGTCTCGGCCGGTGTCTCGGGTTCGGGCAGCGCTTCAGGCGCCGGTTCCCCCAGCGTCGGCGCCATGTCGGGCGCCGCCTGGCTGAAGGGATCGGGCGAGGTCGAGGTCATCCCCACCTCGTCGCTGATCGAGACCTCGATGCGTTCGGGGCGCGGCACGATTTCCTCGGGCGCCGGGCGCAGCAGAAGCACGGCGAGCAGCCCCGCGTGGAGGACAACCGCCACGACGAGACCAACGCCTTCATCCTTTCGCAGTGCAAGCGATGCCATGGCGCGTGAACCTACGTCAGCTTCCTGAACCGCCGCTGACGTCCGTCACCAGCGAGATCGAGGTGAAGCCAGCACGGTTGAGTTCACCCATGACCCCCATGACCCGCCCGTAGTCGAGCGCCTTGTCCCCGCGCAGCGAGACGAGCGGCATCTTGCCGTCCGCGCCTGGCTGCACCGAGGCCAGGCGCTCGCCCAGTTCGCCTGCGGCCAGTTGCTGGTCCTCGTAGAAGATCGCCCCGTCGCGGCGCAGGGTAATGGTGATCTGCTGGGTTTCCTCGGCCATCGCCTTGGCGCGGCTCTGCGGCAGTTCGATCGGCACAGCGGCCTTCAGAAGCGGGGCTGCCACCATGAAGATGATGAGCAGCACCAGCATGACGTCGACCAGCGGGGTCACGTTGATCTCGGCCATGGGCGCGCGAGACCGCCCACCCCGGCCGCGCCGTCCTCCGCCGCCGTTGAGGCCCATCGCCATCTCAGCGCGACTCCAGCTGGCGGGTGAGGGCTGCGTGAAGCTTGTCGGCAAAGCGCTGGAGGCGCGATTCGACCATGTTCACGCGGTGCGAAAAGCGGTTGTAGGCGATCACCGCGGGGATGGCGGCAAAGAGGCCGATGGCGGTCGCAAAGAGCGCCTCGGAAATGCCCGGTGCGACGACGGCGAGCGAGGAATTCTGCTGCTGGCCGATCTGGAAGAAGCTGTTCATGATGCCCCAGACCGTGCCGAACAGCCCCACGAACGGCGCGACCGAGCCGACCGTTGCCAGGAAGTTCAGACGGTTGGAGAGGTTCTCGGCCTCCTCACCCACAGACGAGGTCAGCGCGAGCGCGATACGCTGGCGCGCGCCCTCGGCATCGAGCGTGGGGACCTGCGCGTTGCGGCGCCATTCGGCCAAGCCCGAACCTGCGACCTTGCCCATCGGCACATCGGCGCGGCGGCGCTCCTTCTGGAAGGCCTCGAAGTTCTGCGCCTTCCAGAAGCCGTCCTCGTACTCGTCGCAAGTCCGGTTCACGCGGCCGATGCGCAAGGTGAAGGTGATGATGATCGTCCAGACCCAGACGCTGGCCAGGATCAGGCCCAGCATGATTGCCTGCACGACGATATCGGCATCGAGAAACAGTGTCACCGGGTTGAGCCGGTCGCTGTCACCGGCAAAATCGAGCGTGGGGGCGAGCAGGTCGAGGATCATTCGTGTCCTTCCGGAGCGGATGCGGGCGTAATGGGATGAACGGGTGAGAAGGTGGCAAAAGCCTGCTGCCAGGCCTCGGGTTGACGGCGCGGTCGTCCATCACGGCCGATGAACCCGACCTTTACAACCCCTTCGGCCAGCTTGGTTTCCCCGCGCCAGGCGGTCTGGTGCAGGGTGCAGCGCACCTTGCCGACCTGCTGCGCGGTGGTGACGATGATGACGGTATCGCCCAGCCGCGCGGGCGCGAGATAGCGCACATGGACTTCGGCCACGGTGTAGAGCCCTGAGCCATCTTCCAGGGCCGCGCTCTGGTCGATCCCCAGAACCTCGAGCAGGTCCGAACGCGCGCGCTCGAACCAGGCGACGTAGTTGGCGTGGTAGACCACGCCGCCCGCATCGGTGTCGTCGTAGTAGACGCGCAAGGGATAGTGGTGCGAGCCGCTGGTATCCTCGTTGCCGGAAGGAACGATGGTGCCGTTGACGGGCGCAAGCGAAGTCAGGGGAGGAGGGCTGGTCATCGTGCGCGGAGCAATAGCGCTCACATGATGCCCTGCAAAGAGAAGCTGCGTGTCACACGCGGCCTGGAGGGCAGATTGTGGTTGAAAGGGGCTCCGGCGTCCGGCCAGGCGCCCCCTTGCTGCGACGATGCGTGCCGGGCCGACACGCCCTGTGGAACGCGTCAGTCCGCGATCATCTGGAAGAACTGACGCCCGCCGAAGATGTGGACGTGCAGATGCGGGACTTCCTGGTGGCCGGCCTGCCCCATGTTGACCATGAGACGGTAGCCCGGCGTGTCGAGTTCCAACTGGCGCGTCACGTTGCCGACCGCGCGCATGAAGGCCGCGATCTCGGCGTCGTCCGCCTTCGCGGTAAAGTCGTCCCACGAGACATAGGCGCCCTTGGGGATCACCAGCACGTGGACGGGTGCCTGCGGGCGGATGTCGTTGAAAGCGAGCGCAACCTCGTCCTCGTAGACCTTGTCGCAGGGCAGTTCGCCGCGCAGGATCTTGGCGAAGATGTTGGCGTCGTCGTAGGGCTGCTTGGGATCGATGGGCATGGACGTCTCCGGCGTGGAACGAACGTGAAGCGTGAAGGGGCTCAGTCCTTGGGGCGCGCGGCCTTCTCGGCGATGCCCGACACGCCCTCGCGGCGGTCAAGTTCGGCGAGGACATCGGCAAACGGCACGCCCTTGGCGTTGAGCAGGACCATGAGGTGGAAGATCAGATCGGCGGCCTCGCCCACCAGCGCAGGCTCGTCCTCGGCGAGCGCGGCGATCACCGTCTCGGTGCCCTCTTCGCCGACCTTCTGGGCGATCTTCTTGAGGCCCTTGGCATTGAGCTTGGCGACATAGCTCGACGAAGGGTCGGCCTGGCGACGCTGCGCGATGGTGGCTTCAAGGCGGGCCAGGGTATCGGATGGTGTATCGGGTGCGCTCATGGTGCGCCTGCCATGCGGTGCGCGGCCGCGCCGGTCAAGCCCGCTCTTGGGCCTGGCTCACTCCCCCTTGCGGCCTCGCGAGAAGCGACGCCCCAGCGCCACCCCGGCGATGCCCAGACCCAGCAGAAGAAGCCCGCTCGGTTCCGGCAGACTGACGCCGTCCGCCGCATGCGCCGGAAGCGCACCAAGCAAAGCTCCGACAAAGGCAACGCACACGACCTGGAACAGCATCGCCCTCTCCCCAATGGCGAACATGGTGACTTTGGCCATTCCCGTAAGCGAGGCCTGTCGCAAGGGCTGAATACGTAATTGTCCTGGAATGAGCCACACCGATTCAGACCCGAGCAGCGCGGTGCGGCCCTGCCCCGCCTTAGCCGTGGTGAAGCGACTGCCCCCGCGCCGGGAGCCCGGCCGCGCGCAGCGCCGCGTGAGCCTCGGCAATCGAATGGGAGCCGAAGTGGAAGATCGAGGCAGCCAGAACCGCGCTCGCATGCCCCTTGGTGACACCCTCGACGAGATGATCGAGATTGCCCACGCCCCCGCTTGCGACGACCGGGACGGACACATTGTCGGCAATCGCCCGGGTCAGGTCGAGGTCATAGCCCTTCTTGGTACCATCGCCGTCCATCGAGGTGACGAGCAGTTCGCCCGCGCCCAGGCTTGCCAGCTTCGCAGCGTGCTCCAGCGCGTCGATCCCGGTTGGGCGGCGCCCGCCGTGGGTAAAGATTTCCCAGCGCTTGGGACCGGTGCCATCGTCCACCCGGCGCGCATCGACCGAGGCGACGATGCACTGCGCGCCAAAGCGCGCGGCAATGTCTGAAACGACTTCGGGCCGGGCGACAGCGGCCGAATTCACCGCCACCTTGTCGGCGCCCGCCAGCAGCAGCGCGCGCGCGTCCTCGGCGGTGCGAACGCCCCCACCCACGGTCAGCGGCATGAAGCACACTTCGGCGGTACGGCGCACGATGTCGAGGAGCGTACCGCGCCCCTCATGGCTCGCCGAAATGTCGAGGAAGCACAACTCGTCGGCTCCGGCGGCATCATAGGCGCGCGCCTGCTCGACCGGATCGCCTGCGTCCTTGAGGTCGACGAAGTTGACGCCCTTGACCACGCGGCCCTCAGCCACGTCGAGGCAGGGAATGACACGGACGCGTACGGTCATGGGCTCAGTCCCTTTCGGCCATCTGCAGGGCCGCGGCGAGATCGAGGCGCCCATCGTAAAGCGCACGGCCGGTGATCACGCCCTCGATGCCGTCGTTCTCGTGCAGCTTGAGCATGCGGATATCGTCGAGGCCCTTCACGCCACCGCTCGCGATCACCGGCATGTCAGTCTGGCGCGCGAGATCCACGGTCGCCTGCACATTGCAGCCCTTGAGCATGCCGTCGCGGCCAATATCGGTGAAAAGCAGCGAGGCGACGCCCGCATCCTCGAAACGGCGCGCAAGGTCCACGACCGAAACGTCGGAGACATCGGCCCAGCCCTCGGTCGCGACCATGCCATCGCGCGCGTCGACGGCGACGACAATGCCGCCCGGGTATTCGCGCGCCATGTCCTTGACGAACTGCGGGTCCTTGAGCGCGGCGGTGCCCATCACGACGCGGCTGACGCCCAGGTTGAACCAGCCCGCGACCGCCTCGGGGGTGCGGATGCCGCCGCCCAGCTGCACATGCCCCTCGAAGGTCTCGAGAATGGCCTCGACCGCCTCACGGTTCTCGGCCTTGCCCGCGAACGAGCCGTCGAGATCAACGACGTGCAGGAACTGCGAACCGGCCTCGGCGAAAAGCGCGGCCTGGGCCGCCGGGTTGTCCCCGTAAACGGTGGCGCGCGCCATATCGCCTTCGGCGAGACGCACGACCTGGCCTTGCTTGAGGTCGATGGCGGGAAAAACGATCATGTCAGGGCTTCCAGTCGAGGAATCGGGTCAGGAGGGCAAGGCCGTAGGCCTGGCTCTTTTCGGGATGGAACTGCACGCCCACGACGTTGTCCTGCGCGACTGCCGCAACCAGGCCGCCGCCATGGTCGGTCATCGCGGCAATCGCGTGGCCTTCATCGGGCACGAAGTGGTAGGAGTGCAGGAAGTAGGCTTCACCGGGCGCGATCAGGCCGTGGGCGGGATCGTGGCGGCCTACGCCGACATCGTTCCAGCCCATGTGCGGGACCTTGATGGCCGGGTCGTCACGCTCGATCCGGCGCACCTCGCCCGCGATCCAGTCGAGCCCGAGCGTCGTGCCGAACTCGAGCCCGCGCGAGGCGAGCAGCTGCATGCCCACGCAAATGCCCAGGAACGGCGCCCCGCCGATCTGCACCCGCTCGTGCAGGGCATCGACCATGCCGGGAATCGCCCAGAGCGCATCGGCGCAGGACTTGAACGCGCCCACGCCCGGCAGCACGATGCGGTCGGCCGTGCGCACGAACATCGGGTCGGCCGTGATCGTGACCTTCTCGGCACCTGCGGCTTTCAGCGCATTGGCGACCGATTGCAGGTTGCCCGCGCCGTAATCGATGAGGGCCAGCTTCTCGGCCATCAGAGCGACTTGGCCCCGAGGATCCCCTTGGTCGAAGGGACCGCCCCGCCCTTGCGCGGATCCAGCTCGACCGCGGTGCGCATGGCGCGCGCGAAACCCTTGAAGATGCCTTCGCAGATGTGGTGGTTGTTGGTGCCGTAGAGCAGTTCGATGTGGAGCGTGATGCCGACCGCCTGCGCGATCGAGTGGAACCAGTGCTCGACCATCTCGGTGTCGAATTCACCCAGCTTGTCCTGCGTGAAGCCCGCCTTCCAGACAAGGTAGGGGCGGCCCGAGATATCGAGCGAGACCCGGCTGAGCGCCTCGTCCATCGGCGAATTGACGTCCCCGTAACGGCCGATGCCCGCCTTGTCGCCCAGCGCCTCGGAGATGGCCTGGCCGATGGCGATGGCGCTGTCCTCGGTCGTGTGGTGCTGGTCGACGTGCAGATCGCCCTTGATGCGACAGGTGATGTCGATCAGCGAATGGCGCGAGAACTGCTCGATCATGTGATCGAGAAAACCGATGCCGGTCGTGACATCGTAATGACCGGTGCCGTCGAGATTGACCTCCACATGGATGTCGGTCTCGTGAGTCTTGCGGGTGATCGAGGCTGTACGCATGAAATGGGCCTATAAACCTGTGCGAGCGGGAATCAATCGCATGCGTTGTTCGCGCCCACTTTCCGATTGCATCCGTATGGCCGGCGGCGGCCTGATGGCTGTTACCATATGCATATTGGACGCGCGCGCGCACGAAATGGTGCAAAAATGAGTCCGTTGTGGCTTGACCCCAAGCCCAACGATGCGCACCTAGAGCGCGATGAACGATACGCCACCCGATAGCCTGATCCCTTACGATGAAATCGTGCAGGAAGCCCTGCGCGCCGTCGTGGGGCGCGTGCTGGGCCAGGTCGAAGCCACCAATGGCGTCCTGCCCGGCAATCACCATTTCTACATCACGTTCAAGACGGGCGCCCCGGGAGTTTCCATTCCCCCGGAACTCAAGGCCCGCTTCCCGGACGAGATGACCATCGTTCTGCAGAACAAGTTCTGGGATCTTGCCGTCAGCGACGACAGCTTTACGGTCAGCCTGAGCTTCAACCAGGTGCCCTCCAAGCTCGACATTCCCTTCTCGGCGATCACCGCGTTCGTCGATCCGGCGGTCGATTTCGGCCTCCAGTTCCAGGCCATGGAAGGCGACGAGGACTTCGACGACACGCTGCCGGCCGAGAACGATCCGATGGAACGCGACATTGCCTCGCGCGTTACCCCCAGCGAAGACGGCTCGAACGTCGTCTCTGTGGATTTCGGCAAGAAGCCGTAATCGGCTCTGTGGGGCCGACTGCGCTTCGTGAAGCGGCGCCGGACGCCGCGATAGGATGGAAACGCGCACGATGGCAGGCAGGAAAGAGGCAGAACCGATCGCTCCGCTGACAGTGGAAGTGGATCGTCCATCACCTCTCCCCGTCGATGCGCAGCAAGCGCAGGTTACCCCGGGCCTCAGCCCGGGCCTGCGTTACGTCAAGCGCGCGGACACCAAGTTGCCCGCCGCGCGCGTTCTGGGGCCCAGCCCCAACCCCGCGACCAACCTCGCTATTGCCGACATCGCCCTGCGCGCCACATCGATGATTGCGCGTCAGGCGGTGGAGCGCGCGCTACTCGGCCGTGCCTATGCGCCGCGCAAGGCCCGCCAGATCCTTCGTGGCCGCTCGATGGCGCAGGTCCTCCTGCACCGCTCGATCGCCAAGGTCGCCATGCGCTCGATCCCCGGCGCCCTGGTGGTGGGCGGCAGCCTCATCGCCAAGACCTTGTATGACCGGCATAAAGAACACAAGGCCGCGGCCTCGGGCGCAGGCAAGCTCGCGGAAATGGCCAAGGACGGCGCGGAAGAGTAAGCCTGCCTACTGCCGCCTGCACGTTCCCGAACCGTGGAGGTTTCGCCGTTTACGGGCCGGTTCCGCTTGATTTGCGCAAGGTCTGGCGGCATCGGGAGGCATGCCCAGCGACATCTCCTCCACACGTTCCGCCCATGATGAAGGCAACGCGCTCGACCGGCGCGGCCTGATGCTGATCCTCTCCTCGCCCTCGGGCGCGGGCAAGACGACGATCTCGCGCATGCTGCTCGAACGCGATCCGCACATCCGCAACTCGGTCTCGTGCACCACCCGCGCGCCGCGCCCGGGAGAGGTCGACGGCAAGGACTACCACTTCGTCAGCCAGGATCAGTTCGACCGCATGGCCGAGGATGGCGAGTTCCTCGAATGGGCCCACGTCTTCGGCAAGAGCTACGGCACGCCCAAGGCGCAGGTAAAGGCCGGACTCAAGGCCGGGCAGGACTACATCTTCGACATCGACTGGCAGGGCACCCAGCAGCTTTACCAGAAGCTGGAACGCGACGTCGTGCGCGTCTTCCTGCTGCCCCCCAGCATCGAGGAGCTGCGCCGCCGCCTGACCGGGCGCGGCACCGACAGCGCCCAAGTCATCGCCGCGCGCATGGAGCGCGCCCGCTCGGAAATCAGCCACTGGGACGGCTACGATTATGTCGTGGTCAACGATGACATCGACGCCTGCTTTGCCAAGGTTAAGCAGATCCTGGCTTCCGAACGCCTGCGCCGCGCGCGCCAGACCGGCCTCATCGGCTTCGTGCGCGGCCTCATGGAACCCGACGACGAACTGGGCTGATCCCTTGGCGGCGGAGGCGGGCGAAATATTCGAACACGCTTAGCCCCACCGCAATCCTTTTTCTTGTTCAACGCGCCCCGCCGCGATAGGCGCAGCGCCGAAACGTACCTGCAACCCCTCTTTTTCCCGGAGACACCCCAGATGTCCGATATCGAAACCGCGATCGAAGCCGCCTTCGAAGACCGCGCCAACGTGACCCCTGCCAGCGAGGACGTGCGCAAGATCGTCGACGAGGCGCTCGGCCTGCTCGATTCGGGCAAGGCGCGCGTGGCCGAACCCGACGGCGAAGGCGGCTGGAAGGTCAACCAGTGGCTCAAGAAGGCGGTGCTCCTCTCGTTCCGCCTGAACGACAACGCACCGATGGAATACGGCTCGGCCGGCGCGCCCGCGTTCGACAAGGTGCCTCTGAAGTTCACCGGCTGGACCGAAGCCGATTTCAAGGACGCGGGCATCCGCGTGGTTCCGGGCGCGGTCGTGCGCCGCAGCGCGCACATCGCCAAGGGCGTGGTCTTGATGCCCTCGTTCACGAACCTGGGCGCTTTCGTGGACGAAGGCACCATGGTCGACACCTGGGCCACCGTCGGCTCGTGCGCGCAGATCGGCAAGAACGTCCACATCTCGGGTGGCGTGGGCATCGGCGGCGTGCTCGAACCGCTCCAGGCAGGCCCTGTCATCATCGAGGACAACTGCTTCATCGGCGCGCGTTCGGAAGTGGCCGAAGGCGTACGCGTGGGTGAAGGCGCCGTGCTCTCGATGGGTGTCTACCTCGGCGCCTCGACCAAGATCGTGAACCGCGCAACCGGCGAAGTCCACGTCGGCTACGTGCCGCCCTACTCGGTCGTCGTGCCCGGCACCCTGCCCGGCAAGCCGCTCCCCGATGGCACCCCCGGCCCCTCGCTCTACTGCGCGGTGATCGTGAAGACCGTCGACGCGCAGACCCGCTCGAAGACCGGCATCAACGACCTCCTGCGCGACTGATCGCGTAAATCCTGCGAGCCACGCAGGAACGTATCGGCGCCATGTCGCGTTCCTTTCCGGATAAGCACAATATCTGCGGAAAGGATGCGACATGGAACGCCCCCCTACCGAAACGCACATCGACGAGGACGCCGCCCGCGGCGGCAGCACGCCCCATATCGTGCGCTACGTCCTTGGCATCAGCCTCGCCCTTGCCATCATCGGCCTCTCGCTCGCCTGGATGACCGGCGCGCTGCTCTCCGGCGAGGAAGAAGAAACCTCCGCCTCGGGCGCCAATGCCGAGAGCGTGATGCAGGCCCCTGACGAGGCCGCCTGAATCCCATGGCCACCGACTTTGACAAGGGCACCTGCGTGCGCTGGAACTGGGGTGAAGGCTCGGCAACCGGCACGGTCACCGAGCGCTTTGAGAGCCGCGTCACCCGCACCATCAAGGGCAGCGAGATCGTGCGCAACGCCAGCGCCGACAACCCCGCCTACCTGATCGAACAGGAGGACGGAGCGCAGGTCCTCAAGAGCGCCTCGGAACTGGAAAAAGCCTGAAACCCTTCCCGCCTTCCGCATCACAGCGGACACTAAAGATGCGGGAAAACCGGCGCCGCTTTGGCGCCCGCTCAGAACGCCGTCGGCGATTCGATGGCGGGATCGTCCGCATGCGCCTTTGCATAAGCCTCCGCGGCCTTCAGCACGCGCATCATGTTGCGGCTGGAGATCTTCTCCAGGTCGTCTTGCGCAAAGCCGCGCCGCGCCAGTTCGGTGAAAAGCGCGGGATAGGCCGAGACGTCGGGCATGCCTTCAACCCCCACCGATCCCCCGTCGAAATCGCCGCCAAGGCCGATGTAGTCGGTGCCAATGCGCTTGGCGATGTATTCGACGTGATCGGCGATCTGCGCCACAGTTGCGACCGGCTTGGGATGCGCCGAGATCCAGCTTTCCATGCCCGCCTCAGCCGTCTCGGGCGCGTTGGGATAGAGCGACTTCAATCGCGCGGCCTCACCCAGACGGCTCGCCTGCCACTGGCGCAGGTCCTCGCTGACGTAGCTGGGGTAGAAGTTCACCATCACGATCCCGCCGTTGGTCTTGATCCGATCAAGGATCGCGTCGGGCACGTTGCGCGGATGCCCGTCCACGCCTTGCGCGCCCGAGTGACTGAAGATCACCGGCGCGCGCGCGACGTCGAGCGCATCGGCCATGGTCTTGGGCGAAACATGGCTGAGATCGACCAGCATGCCGATGCGCTGCATCTCGCGCACGAGATCCTTGCCGAAATCGGTCATCCCGTCATGCTCGGGGGCGTCGGTGGCGCTATCGGCCCAAGGGGTGTTCTTGAAGTGCGTCAGCGTGAGGTAGCGCGCGCCCAGTTCGTACATCTGGCGTACGACGCCCAGCGACGAACCGATCGAATGCCCACCCTCCATGCCGATCAGCGAGGCGATCTTGCCCGCCTTGCGCGCGGCTTCAACCTCGGCCGAGCTGGTCGCGTACATCATCTCCTCCGGGTGCGCGGCGATGATCCGCTTCATGACGTCGATCTGCTCCAGCGTTGCCTGCACCGCCTGCTGCTCGTTCAGCATGGCCGAGACGTAGACCGACCAGAACTGGGCCCCGACCTTGCCCGCGCGAAGGCGCGCCAGGTCGGTCTGCATCGGCCCCTTGCCGTTTTCCGGATCGGCCGTGTCCATCGTGTCGGCAAAGTCGAAGCCGGCAAGGATGTCCTGACGCCGCTCGCGCAGTTGCTCGGGCACGTCGTTGTGGCCGTCCCAGACCGGCGCGTTGCGCAGCGCGGCGGCCGCGACATCGGCGGGCGATGACGCCGCCTGCCCGCTCACCGGCCACGCCATGGCGGTGGCAAGAACAAGGGCGAGCAGCGAAGGGCGGGACATAGAGGAACACCTTGTGGGAATTGGGAGAGGGCCAAGGTGGCGCAGCCGCCCCGCCCCACGCAAGAGCCAATTCACCGGAACCCAAGGTATTCCCGAGAAAAAGTCGCAGCGCCCCGGTCCGTTTGCCCACCGTCACGCGCCCGGTTGCCCTTGGCGCCCACATCGGCGATCCTTCGCTGTCTCCCCTGCCACCCACCCGAAGGACACTGCATGCTCGCGCCTCCAAGCCCCGCGGCCCTGATCGACCGCCTTGGCCTAATTCCGCATCCTGAGGGCGGCTGGTACAAGGAAACCTGGCGCGCACCTGCCCCGGACGGAGAGCGCCCGGGCGCGACGGCTATCCATTTCCTGCTCGAAGCGCACCAGCGCTCCCACTGGCACCGGGTGCTCGATGCGGACGAGATCTGGCTGTGGCATGCGGGCAGCCCGCTCGCCCTGGCCCAGTCCGAGACCGACGCCGGACCGGTACGACAGCAGATCCTGGGCGGCGACATCCTCAATGGCGAGGCGCCGCAACTGCGCGTGCCCAAAGGCTACTGGCAGGCGGCCTGGCCGCTCGCACGCGGCGCGCCGGGCTGGACGCTGGTCAGTTGTATCGTCACCCCCGGGTTCGATTTTTCGGTGTTCGAACTGGCCGCGCCGGGGTGGACTCCGGGCGACTGACGGAAGTCGGGCAAAAAAAATAGCAGGGCACTGCAGGTCTTGGGCCTGCTTGCGCCCTGCACGGTCTCCCCTCCCTCGGTGTCCGTTCGTGTGTTCCTTCGCCATTCGTCAGTTCAAGGCGAGGTCCATTCGTTGTGGTCGGTCCGACTTCGTGGTCGGGTCCGTACCGGCCTGCACAGCCCAAGGCCGTGCAGCTTCTCCTCCAGCTTCACATCCCCGAGACGATCTGCCTCTTCCTCCCGGATCATCTGCCCCACGCCTTTTCTATTGGCGTGTTCTCAACGTGGGCCAGACGGTCCGTATCGGCGAAAGCGCCAGATCGTCCGCTCGGGGGTCAGGGTGGGCGCACAGGGGGTGAACAGTGCGCCCGAACTCTACAGATCCAGAAGCGACTCCGAACGTCCCGTCATCGACAGGGCGTATACGATCAGGCCCGCGTTAAGCATTGCCAGAAATTGCTTCATGACACGCATCCTCTTCCCGAAGACGTCCCGACTTTGCCGCGAGATCATCTTCTTTTCCCGTAGACATCGTCTAGCAGAATCGGCCGCTGAAGAAAAGTAGTTTGCGCAATTTTCGATTAAAAAACAGATATTTTGCAATGCAATAGGATTTCCGAACCGGGAAGTACTGCTATTTCTCCTGCACAAACAAGGCGCGTGGCACATCGGGCCGGCGATCTGTGGTGGAACCATCTTGCCCCTGCGGCATTGAATTCGCGGAAAGGGGCAAAGGAGAAACTTCGTGCCGTATACCAAGCCACTGGTTCTGGCCGTGTCGGCGTCGTTCCTTCTTGGCGGCCTGACCGGCGCGGTGATGCCCACACGAATGAAAGCGCCGATCGGCCCCGACTGGCGCGACAAGTACAATGCCCCGCTTCAGGTCGACAGCCCCAGTTTCTATGTGGAACCGGGGCCGCAGGACCTCACCCCGGCGCGGGCCGAGGTTGAGGCGCCTATCGGCATCACCCCTGCCGTGGCCATGGATATTCCGGCAGAGCCGGTGGAGACAGCTCAGCTCGCATCCCGATAAGGATTTGCCGCGCTCCAGGCGCAGCCCTGGCGTGTGGTGGCACCGTTCGCCAGGGTCGCCGTGAAGGGATAGCTGCGGTCCGACATGCCATCGCTGCACGCCCCTTGCGTGATGGCCAGCGTCCAGACCTCTCCGCCCCGCTCCCCGCTGAAGGACAGTCCTCCGCGCCCCGCAAAGCGCGTGACCGCGATCTCGCGTCCTTCCGGCAGATCGGGCGCGGTGTAGATCATCTGCCCGCTTTCCACCCGCACACTCCAGAACGGTTCGGTTCCGCTGGCCTGCACGGTCTCATCGGGCGCGATGGTGCTCCAGGGACGCGAATCATCAGCATCGCCGGGCACCGACTCGGAATTCGACTGGCATCCTGCAAGAATCAGTGCCGCAAGACCGCTCACGAAGACAGGTTCGACATACGCACGACGCATTCGCATTCCAGATGATCCTCCAACCCAGGTTCGTGCGCCCCCCTCTGCCTGCTCCGGCCACGAAGTGCAAAAAGGTTCGAGGGTGATTTTTTATCCGATAGGCGAATATCAATGCGCCATAGCCATCGGAGTTATGAAAGCTCGAGTGTCGTTTCGCGCTAAATCTCATGGATTTAGGGGCAATGTTGCACTTTTTGCATGATTTGGTTCCGAAATCTGCATTGCACGCAAGGGCGATTCTGCGGATGCTGCATCGCAACAAAGACAAGAGGTGCCAGGGCAAGTCCTGCAACCCCAACCACATAAGGATTTTGCCATGTTCAAGACGATTTTCACCGCCGCTGCCGTTGCCGCCGTTGCTCTTCCCGCCGCGGCCCAGGCCAGCGAAGCCCGCAACTTCTCGCACGAGGGTGTCGACTACGCCTACACCTCGCAGCAGAAGGGCAAGATCACGGTCATCGAAGGCAAGGCCGAAGGCCGCGTTCCCTTCCGTCTCTACGTCAAGGGTGACCGCGTGACCGGCATGTACAACAACCGTTACGTCAGCTTCACCAAGGACGAAGTCCTGCACGACAACGTCCTCGCTGCCGCGAACTGATCGCAGGCCGCGCGAACGGGACCTTTCCTCCTCTCTCCCAACCCCGTTCGCTGCAGAGCCAGCGCGTGAAGGGCGCCTTCCCCACGGAAGGCGCCCTTTGTGCGTCCGGCTCCAAACGGCTATGGCGAAGCGCGAAGGCGCCCTCGGGATGCGGGCGCACAGAAGACGACACGAGATGGATGGGCAATGCGCGTACTGAGCTGGTTCCTGGCGATTGCCGGCCTCGCCTTTCTTGGTGGTGTGCTGGCCAGCAGCGACCTTGGCCACTCGCTGCAACGCTACGGCGCAGGCGAACCGGCCACCATCGGCCAGGCCCCCGGCCTCCGCGAGCCGCTCGCCGACTTGCCTGATGCAGAGCCAGCCCCCCACGAAATCTACCAAGCCCCCAAAGGCCTGCCTGGAGATGCCCCCGATGACGAGATGAATGCCGCAGGTCCGCACGCATTGCCGGACTGGCTGTTCCCGTCGCCCGCGGACGGCTCTGCAGCCCCGACGGCGCCCTACGCGCAGGCTCCCCGCTCCGAACAATCAGAGAGCCGCTCGGTGGCGATAAATCCTACGCTCGATGACGCCGCACGCCGCGCGCAGGAGGCCGCCCAGGCGGTCCGCGATGCCGAGAATGCGCTGAACTGATCGCGGCCATCCCCGGCCACGCGCTCCGGGATCAGTGCTTAAAGCGAGACTCGCGGCGCCCCGGCACGATCCGGATCTGCAGTTCGCCCCCGGATGCGGCGACATCGTACTCGGCACTGATCTCCTGCATCTTCGTGCGGATCCACGCCTCATCGGCGTCCATCGCAATAGGATAGCGCGCGATTACTATGCCATCGAGCGTGTCGACCACGCAAAAGTGCCCGGTCCGGGACTGCTCCTGCAGGGCATCGAGATCAACACCTTCGGCCAGGTCCCATTGACCCCGGTCGCGCGAGCGGATGCGGCGGCCGCAGTGACGGCAGGTGCAGGTCACGACCCCATCGGCATCGCGGCTTCGCGCTCCGGCCGGAACGTGGCGACGCGTATACCAGCACGGTGCCAGTGTCGGGGATGCCCCACTTCGGCTCAGCATCTCGGCGTCTCCTCCTTGCGTAAATTCCCTCTGTGCCAGGATAGGATCGAAACGCCTGCGAGGCGTAAACCTCCCACTACGCAATCTCCCGAGAGGCATTGCGCAAGTGGTGCATGTCGTGGAGATCGATGGTTACGCCACAGCGTTAAGCGAGGGTAAGGAAGATTTCCGCCTCGATCACCCAGCCTCCCGTCCCCTCGCGCCACTTCGCCACGTAACTCCCCGAGGCCGCCGGCCCCTCGGCGCCAGCCACGGTCCCTTTCCAGGCTCCGTACTCCATGGCGATAGGCTCGATTGCGGACACCTCGATCCGATCGGGAAGGCGCGCGTAGACCATCCGCCCCGGGCTCGCGAAGTCGCGCTTCCACACCTTCACCTGCGCCATGCGCCCGGCAATGATCGCGCTGTCGGTGCCTGTGAGCATCACGCAGTCGCGCGCAAGAATCGGCCCGATCGCCGTGGCATCGCCTTCGCGAATCGCGGTGTTGAACGCCGCACGGCGGGCCCGGATGGCCAGTTCGGTGGAATGGTCGGTCATCGGGGCGCTTTTCTCCTTGCACAGGCCGGGACTGTCTGCGTGCGCATCTAGCCCCTTTTGCCGCGGAACCAAACCGGCGAGGCGAGCGAGCAGGCACACGGCGAAACGTGCTGCGAAAGCCTGGCTAAACAGCTGCAATCAAATTCTATTTGACCATGTGAACAATTTGCAACAACGCGCCGACCTCTTCCCTTGCGAGCCGACGCATGAGTGCTAGAGGGGCCCGGCAGCCAGCGGGATCCCTATCCAGCAGGCGGGCACCGTGAAGGGCGTTTTTTGTCGATGCGACGAGGCCCCTTACGATCTGCCCCACGGCCTTTCCCAAGAGGCCAAGAGTTTTCATGCGAGCGCGTCGAGCCTTGTCCCCTTGCGCCTCGCACGGTCCGGCGTGACCGCTCCTGCTGGCTTTCGCCTCGCAGGAGCGCGGAGCGGGGACAGGAGCGACGTGTCCCTCTCTCCTGTCCCTGCTTCGCAACCTGCGCCCCACGTTTTACGCTCCCAATTTGCCGCTCACTCTGCCATGGCCGGAACCTTGCCCGGAAGGATCCCGCATGAGCGACGACGAAGACTACGTGTACGATGAAGAGAGCGGCGACTGGATGCCCGCGAGCGAACTGGCCGCCAAACGCGCGGCGCAGGACACCGTCGAGGTGCGCGACGCAGTAGGGAACCTGCTGGCCGATGGCGATGCCGTCACGCTGATCAAGGATCTTGACGTCAAGGGCGCGGGCCAGACGCTCAAGCGCGGCACGCTGATCCCCTCGATCCGCCTTACCGGCGATGCCCAGGAAATCGACTGCAAGTATCCGGGCATCAAGGGCCTGGTCCTGCGCGCCGAGTTCGTCAGGAAGCGGTCCTGACGCGCCCATGACCCCGCTGCAGGCGCCGCGTCAGGCGTCTGCGGTTGGCCGCCACGCGCGGCGAATAGACCGCCAGCATCGTCTGCATCACCTGTTCCGGCGCCATGGGTCCTGCGCGCGCGAGGCGCTGCGACAGGCTGAAGGCGGCCGCCAGCTTTTCAATCACCATCCGCTCCGCCTCGCGCCCGTGCCCCGGCCGCTCGAACGCGATGAGCGCAGTGCGCATGGCAATGACGCTGGAGGCCTCCGCCCACATCCACCAGGCCTCACCGGCCAGTTGCAGCCAGTGCAGCGCCGCGGTGGGCGGCGCATTCGAAGTGGGTGTGGCAGCGGGCATCGGGACGACTCCTTGGTGGGCAGGGGAGTATCCTCCCAAACGATGCTGCAGTGCAACAAGTTCCGTGCCCGAATCCACCATTCGGGGAACTACGCGCGGCCCTCACGCGCTTGGGAAGCACCACCCCAGCAAAGGAAGGAATGCCCCAGATGAGCGTCAATACCGCCACCGCCCGCTACGAAGGTCTTGGCAAGGACGGCAAGGGCCATGTCGCCACGAAGTCCGGTGCGCTCGACGCGCCCTATGGTTTCCAGACCCGCTTCGAAGATGCCCCCGGCACCAACCCGGAAGAGCAGATCGCCGCGGCCCATGCATCCTGCTTCACGATGGCCACCAGCTTCGCCCTGGCCGGCGAAGGCTATACCGACGGCAGCCTGGAAACGACCTGCGAAGTCACGCTCGAAAAGGATGGCGACGGGTTCAAGGTGTCCAAGAGCGCGCTTTCCCTGAGCGCGAAGGTCCCCGGGCTCGATAAGGCAAAGTTCGAGGAGATCGCCGCCGGGGCCAAGGCGAATTGCCCGATTTCAAAGCTCCTGACGTGCGAGATCACACTCGAGACGACGTTCGCCTCATAACTCCGGACCGGACCCGATCTGTGCCGGAGGCCGTGCCGTCATATCGGACATGACGGCACGGCCTCCGGCGTACCTGGGCTAACCGAAAGCTCAATCGTGCTCGCGATCACCCTGGCCCATGTAGAGTTCCGAGCCGGTCTCCTTGAAGACCTTGCTCATCTCTTCCATGCCTTTCTGCGCCTCCTCGGCGGCGAGAAAGGCACTTGAGGGCTGGTTCTGCTGGGCGGCAAAGTCGCGCACCTCCTGGCTGATCCGCATCGAGCAGAACTTGGGACCGCACATCGAGCAGAAGTGCGCGGTCTTGGCGCCTTCGGCAGGCAGCGTCTGGTCATGGTAGAGCTCGGCCGTGTCAGGATCGAGCGACAGGTTGAACTGGTCGCGCCAGCGGAACTCGAAACGCGCCTTCGACAGCGCATCGTCGCGGACCTGGGCCGCCGGGTGGCCCTTGGCAAGATCGGCCGCGTGCGCAGCGAGCTTGTAAGTGACGACGCCCACCTTGACGTCGTCGCGGTCAGGCAGGCCCAGGTGCTCCTTGGGCGTCACGTAGCAGAGCATCGCGGTGCCGTACCAGCCGATCTGCGCCGCGCCGATGCCGCTGGTGATGTGATCGTAACCGGGCGCAATGTCGGTGGTGAGCGGCCCGAGCGTGTAGAACGGTGCCTCGCCGCAGCTCTCCAGCTGCTTTTCCATGTTTTCCTTGATCTTGTGCATCGGCACGTGGCCGGGGCCCTCGATCATGACCTGGACATCCTGGCCCCAGGCCTTCTTCGTCAGCTCGCCCAAGGTATAGAGTTCAGCGAACTGCGCCTCGTCGTTGGCGTCGTAGATCGAGCCCGGGCGCAGGCCATCCCCCAACGAGTAGGCGATGTCGTAGGCCTTCATGATCTCGGTGATCTCATCGAAGTGTTCGTAGAGGAACGATTCCTTGTGGTGGGCCAGGCACCACTTGGCCATGATCGAACCGCCACGGCTGACGATGCCGGTCAGACGCTTGGCCGCGAGCGGTACGTAAGCAAGCCGAACGCCGGCGTGGATCGTGAAGTAGTCGACGCCCTGCTCGGCCTGTTCGATCAGCGTGTCGCGGAACACGTCCCAGTTGAGGTCTTCGGCCACACCGCCAACCTTCTCGAGCGCCTGGTAGATCGGCACGGTGCCAATGGGAACGGGCGAATTGCGGATGATCCATTCGCGCGTGTCGTGGATGTTTCGGCCAGTCGAGAGGTCCATGACGGTGTCCGCGCCCCAGCGGATCGACCAGACCATCTTGTCGACTTCGCTGGCAACGTCCGAGGCCACCGCCGAATTGCCGATGTTGGCGTTGACCTTGACCAGGAAATTGCGTCCGATCGCCATCGGCTCGCACTCGGGGTGGTTGACGTTGCTGGGAATGATCGCGCGGCCGCGGGCAACTTCCTCGCGCACGAATTCGGGCGTCACGTAGTCGGGGATCGAGGCGCCGAAGCTCTCGCCCGAGCGGGAGTACTCGGCAAGGCGTGCACGGCCCAGATTCTCGCGCTCGGCGACATATTCCATCTCGGGGGTGATGATGCCGCGCCTAGCGTAGTGCATCTGCGAGATGTTGCCCCCCGCCTTTGCTCGCAGGGGCCTTCTCAGCGCGGTCGGGAACGCGGGCACGCCGCCCGAACGATCCGGCCCTGTCATGCCGTTGTCCTCGGGCTTTACCTCGCGCGGCGCGTACTCTTCCACATCGCCGCGGGCGAGCTGCCAGTCGCGGCGCAGCGCGGCCAGCCCTGCCGAAATATCGATGGTGGCTTCAGGGTCGGTATAGGGCCCCGAGGTGTCGTAGACCCGAACCGGCGGCTCACCGCTGGAAGGTTCGAGGTCGATCTCGCGCATCGCAACCCGGATCGCGGGGTTGCTCTGTGCGGGAACGTGGATCTTGCGCGAGCCCCGGATGGGCCCGGTGGTCACACCGATTTCCAGTTTGCTGTTGATGTCGGCCATACACGCTTCTCTCTGATCGAGGGCGTGAGAGATGAAGTACGGATTTCCGGCGTAAAGCTCCGGGCACACCGTCCACTCCCTCCGCCCGTATTAACGGGTTCAGGTTCGACGGGTCTTGTGGAGCATACCCACAACTCTCAGCCGGTGGACGCGAACGCCCTGCTGGCTCCCCGGGGATGCGTGGGATGGTAGAGACGCTTTGCAGATGCGTCCAGAGGGGCCGCGACATAGCGCCCGTACGAAAAGGCTCAGGCCTCGTCGCGTGCGCTGGCGGCGGCTTCTTCGCGCCGACGGCGGCTTTCTTCGGTCTTGAGGGCCTGTGAGGCCATTGTGCGCCAGGCGGTTTCGGACCGCAGCGCGCGCTCGCGGACATTGCCAAGAACCGCCTCGTCAGCGGCCTTCGCGGCCGCATCGGCCTGCTCGGTGGCGAACTTGTAGCTTACACTCATGCTCCGGGTTTCCTCGGGTTGGAATGGCAGGTCGGAGCGAAAACCGGACCGGCGCAAAGGCCGGTCCGGGATACGTGCAAGCCGATCAGGCGAGCGCGAGGTTCACCGCGGCCTTCTTGCCGTTACGGCCGGTCTCGACCTCGTAGGAAACGCGCTGTTCCTGCTCGAGCGACGCCAGGCCCGAAGCCTGCACCGCGCTGATGTGCACGAAGCTGTCCTCGCCGCCGTTTTCCGGAGCGATGAAGCCGTAACCCTTTTCGGTGTTGAAGAATTTGACAGTGCCGATGGGCATGGTGATGTCCTTAAATGCAATAGCTATGGGCTCCCGCCGTGCCACATGCACGCGGGAGGGTGCGTCTGTTCATCTTTCGAATGGAGATCGTCGCCCAAAGTGCGCCATGGCCTTGCCCGTGCAAATACGCACGGGCCCGGGGTCGGGCGCCTATCAACCGGCAAAGTCCGTCACAAAATTCGACGTCGCGCCGATGCTCTACCACACAACGCCCCATTCACCTAACGCAGCGTTGCACGCCGCGCCTTGACCCGTGCGCGGGAAGGGACGATGCGCGCGAAGACCATGACGATGCTCTACCGCCTCGATGCCCCCGCCGCCGCCGTGGGCCGCACTTTCGAGACCGACACGCGCGAGGACCCTTGGGCGGCAGGCCATGTCGGCCCCGGCCAGTTCGCGCCCGTTCTCACCGCCGGGCGTGAGGAAATCGCGGGGCCGGTACCCCAAACGCGTCAGCCGCGCCGGATGATCCCGCGCCTGTGGGGCGTCATGCCCCCACGTTCGGCGACGGACACCCGCCCGCACGGCATCCTGACCGCCCGTAATCTGGAGAGCCCCTTCTGGACGGGGAACCTGCGCAACCCGGAATTTCGCTGCCTGGTGCCCGCGACCGCCTTCATGGAGTGGGGGCGCCCCTCGCCCGTCGATGGCACGCGGCGCCAGCTCTGGCTCTCCTGCGCCGACCAGCCGATCTTCGCCTTTGCCGGGGTCTGGAAGGACAGCGAGGTGCCCGCCTTCGCCCTCCTGACCTGCGCGGCCAACGCCGCACTGCGCGCCGAGGGGCGTGAGACGATGCCGGTGATCCTGCCGCCCGATCCCAAGGCGCACGAGACCTGGCTGCGCGCCGGGTGGGACCGCGCGCAGGCGCTGATACAGCCCTATTCGTCCTCGCTGCTCAGCTGCTCGGAAACACACCGAAGTGGAACAACCCTGCCGCGATAAACGCGAGACCCAGGATGATCGAGCAGGTGCACCACAGGCGCGAAAGCGGCCCGAAACGGCGCAGCCAGAAGGCCATGTAGACGTCCGAGAAGGCGAGAACCATCAGCGCCTCGATGCACATGAGCCCACCGACAACGCTCAGCGCGCTCGACAGCCAATCGGGCGAGGCCCAGGGGTTCGCAAGGTAGATCACCGCGCCCAGGAACAGTTCCAAAAGGCCCGTCACCATCTGCAGCGCGGGCGAGCCGACAATCTCGCCGATCAGCTTGTGCCAATGGCCGGGCTGGCGCAGCTCACCGATCCCGGCAAAGAGCGCGAAGAGCCCCAAGAAAATCGCCGTCCAAGCCGGCGCGAGTGCAAGATCTGGCATCGTGTGCGCATCTCCCCCTTTGTCTTATGGCAGGGAGACTGAGCCAAGCGCGCGCGCCTGTCCAGAGCTGGAGCATTTTCCAATCAGATGGGATCATCTGATGGTTCAGAAAATGCGCCGAACCGCTCTAGTCCGCGCGGGCAAGCTCCATCAGGTCGCGCCGGCCAAGTCCGGGACGTTCGAGCACCGGGGCGATGCCGCCGCGCGCCTCGTGCCAGGCGGCCGCAAGATATTCCGCCTTGCGCAGCCTGGAAGTCGAGACGCGGTGGTCCCAGGCATGGGCGCCCAGCCGCTCCACCTCGCGCCCGATCCCGCCGTAGATGTTGGCGGCGGCCAGGATCGCCCAACGCTGTCGGAAGGGCAGACGCATCGCCCCGGCGCGCGAGGATTCCTCGTAGCCCCGCGCCAGCGCGCAGGCCCGAGCGACGATGGTGACAAGCCGCGCGCGGTAGTGCGGCTTGGTGTGTTCACCGGGTGGAATATCGGCCTCGACCAGCCATTCGACAGGCAGGTAGCAGCGCCCATTGGCATCATCCTCCCAGACATCGCGCACGATGTTGGAGAGCTGGAAGGCCAGGCCCAGATCACAGGCCCTGTCGAGCGTGTCCGCCGCTTCCGGATCGTTCTCGTCGCACGACACGCCCATGACCGCCGCCATCAGCACGCCGACCGCACCGGCCACGTGGTAGCAATAGCGCAGCATGTCGCTTTCCGAGCGGGGCCGCCATTCGCGCGCGTCGAGTTCGAACCCGGCGATCACGTCCTCGAGCATGACCTGGGGGATCGGCACTTCGCACAGGAGCTGGCCCAGCGCGTCGAAGGCCCGCGATCCGGTCTGTTCGCCCGCGATGGCGAGTTCGGTCAGCGTGCGGATCGTGGCAAGGCGCGATTCGGGATCGAGCCCGGCATGTCCACCGTCCGCACTGCGCGTGCGGCCCCGCCCGTGGTCCTGGTCATCGGCGATATCGTCGCAAGCCCGGCACCAGGCGTAGAGCAGCCAGACCCTCTCCCGCGTCTCGCGGTCGAACAGGCGGCTGGCGGCGGAAAAGCTCTTCGAGCCCTTGCGGATCGACTGGTGGGCAAAGCGCACGAGCGCCACGCGGTCGTAAGGCGAAGGGCGGGTCATGCCGGGGTCATGGTCCTGCAACGGATAAGGGGTCTCACAGCGTGCCCGGATCCATCCGTACGATCGGCACGATCGGCTCGTGCGCGCGCATGCGTTCGAGCAACAGGTCAAGCTCGGTCTCGGCCAGGATTATGCCCTGGTGGGCGGGGCGCACGAAGCCGACTTCGGCCATGTGGCGGTTGAAGGCGAGGAGACCATCGTAAAAGCCGAAGGCGTTGAGCACGCCGACCGGCTTGTCGTGGTAGCCCAGCTGCGACCAGCTGACCGCCTCCCACAACTCGTCCATGGTACCGACCCCGCCGGGCAGGACGATGAAGCCGTCCGACAGGCGCGTGAAGGCGGCCTTGCGCTCATGCATGTCCTTGACGATGTGAAGCTCGGTGCAGTCGTGGTTGGCGACCTCGCCGCCGCGCCCGTTGGTGGCCGTCAGCGCCTCGGGGATCACGCCGATGACTTCGCCGCCCGCTTCCAGCGCGCCCGCCGCGACCGCGCCCATGAGGCCGAGGCGCCCACCGCCATAGACCGTGCCGATGCCAAGCCCGGCCAGCGTGCGCCCGACGTCGCGGGCCAGTTCCATGTAGCGCGGGTCCTGGGGCGTTGCCGAGCCACAGTAGACAGCAAGACGTTTCATTTCAGTCGGTCACCTTGATGCGGACATGCGCCCCTTCGGGCAGGTCCTTGATCTGGTCGGCAAGATCGCCGGTCATGCGAATGTAGGCGGCGAGCTCGACGCACACCATGTTTTCCGGCGCGTAGTCCCCGGCGACGAGCGCCTGCGGGGTGAAGCCATAGACCTCGCCCACGCGCGGAGCGCCCAGGCGCTTGTCGGCGGCCTCGACGTGCGCGTCGGCGCGCCAGATCGCCTGCGTCTCGCCCAGTTCCATGTGCAGCTTCGCCGCGGCCTCGTCGCCCAAGGTACGCAGCGCAAGAATATCGGGATCGACATAGTGGAACGTGCCGACACGGTCCGTGACGAGGAGGTGCCCGAAGAGCGAGTTGGCAACGATCTCGGCGAACTCGATCCCGGTCCAGCCCCAGCCCTGGCGAAGAGCGGCCAGTTCGCGTGCGCTCACAGCAGGTTTTCCAGCATCAGTTTCGCCGTAGCCTTGGCGCTGCCGACGACCCCCGGGATCCCCGCGCCGGGATGGGTGCCCGCGCCCACGAGGTAGAAGTTGCGCAGCGTGTCGTCGCGGTTGTGGCCACGGAACCAGGCGCTTTGCGTCAGGATCGGCTCGAGACTGAAGGCGCTGCCCTTGTAGGCGGCGAGGTCTGTCTCGAAGTCGGTCGGCGCGTAGTGGAAGCTGGTGATGAGGCGGTCCTCGATGTCGGGCACCAGGCGGCGGCCGACTTCGGCGAGGATGCGCTTTTCCAGCACCGGGCCGACCTCGTCCCAGTCGATCGGCAGCTTGCCCATGTGCGCGACGGGAACGAGCGCGTAGAACGTGCTCTTGCCTTCGGGCGCCATCGAGGGATCGGTGACGGTCGGGTGGTGGAGGTAGATCGAGAAATCACGCGGCAGGACGCCGTGCTCGTAGATGTCGTCGAGCAGGCCCTTGTAGCGCGGCCCGAACAGGATCGTGTGGTGCGGGATGCCCGGCCACGTGCCCTCCAGCGCGAAGTGGACGACAAAGAGGCTGGGCGAGAAACGCTTGGCTGAAAGCTGCTTGGCCACCTTCTTGCCGCGCGGATTATCGGAGAGGAGATCGCGGTAGGTGTGCATGATGTCGCCGTTGCTGGCGACCGCATCAAACCGCTCGCGCCAGCCGCTCGCGCACTCGACCTCGGTGGCCATGTCGCCCACGGTATGGACCTGCGTCACCTTGTCGCCCAGACGAACGCTCCCCCCGATGCGTTCAAACAGCGCGACCATCCCGGCGACCAGACGGTTGGTGCCGCCCTTGGCCCACCACACGCCGCCGTCCTTCTCCAGCTTATGGATGAGCGCGTAGATCGCACTTGTCTTCATCGGATTGCCGCCCACCAGCAGCGTGTGGAACGAGAGCGCCTGGCGCAAGTGCTCGTCCTTCACGAAGCTGGAGACCATCGAATAGACCGAGCGCCAGGCCTGATAGCGCGCCAGCGCGGGCGCGGCCTTGATCATCTTCGAGAAGTCGAGGAAGGCCTCATGGCCCAGCTTGACATAGCCTTCCTGCCAGACGCCCGCCGCGTAGCGCTGGAATTCGTCATAGCCAGCCAGGTCCTGCGGCGCGATGCGCGCAATCTCGCGGTGGAGCGCGGGCTCATCGTTCGAATAGTCGAAGCTGACGCCGTCGGGCCAGTTGAGCCGGTAGAAGGGCATGACCGGCATCAGCGTGACGTCGTCGGCCATGTCCTGTCCCGCGCCGATCCACAGCTCGCGCAGGCAATCGGGATCGGTGATAACGGTAGGCCCGGCATCGAAGGTGAACCCCTCCTTCTCCCAGTAATAGGCGCGCCCGCCCGGCTTGTCGCGCGCTTCGACCAATGTCGTCTGGACACCGGCGGACTGAAGGCGGATCGCCAGGGCAAGGCCGCCGAAGCCCGCCCCGATCACGCAGGCGCGGTTCATGCGCGCTCTCCCGATGGGCTGAGGTCCGCGAGCGGGCGCCCCTGTCCCGCAAGAGCGGCCATGGCCGCGCCGACCGGCACCGGCGGCTTTCCGGCCAGCACCCGCGCCATGTCGGCCAGCCGCGACTGCCCGGCGTAGAAACGCTCGATCAGCGGCTCGGGAAGCCGGTAGAAACGGGCGAGCATACGCCAGCGGTCTTCGGGCGCGCCTGCGCCAAACAGCATCGTCGTCAGCATTCGGTAGAAGCGCCCCTCGCGCCAGTGATGTGCGGCCCAGTCATGACAGATCCTTCCTAGGGCCTCCCCGCCGATGTTGTCGAGGCCGGCGAGATGAACGGCAAATCGTACAGCATCGGGAAGGGAGTACGATGTCAAAGGATGCACGAGCGCGGCCCTTGTTCCTGCGCGAGCGGGAACACCCTCAGGATCGGCGTTCCAGAAGGCGGAAAAATCGCCCTTGGCGATCACGGGAAGTGCGCCGGTTTCCTCGTAGAGGACCTCGGCGATTTGCCAGCCCTGCCCAGCGGCATAGCGTGCAATCCGCGCCCGCAGTGCCTCGCGCTCGATTGCGGGGGTGTCGGCGTAATAGGTATCCTCGATGAAGAGCTGGGAGGGGCCGAAGGGCAGGACATAGACGAAGCGATAGCCGTTCACCTGCTCCACGGTCGCATCCATGACGATGGGACGGGTCAGGCCATGGGGCTGCGTGGTCGTGACCATCTGCCCCAGGAACGTCTGCCAGCCTCCCGCCATATGCGGCAAACCCTTTGCGCCGCGCGCATCGAGGACCGCACCTGCCGTGATCGTGGTGCCGTCCTCCAGCTCCACCCGCTGCGCTGCTGTGCGGGTCACACGCGCACCGCACAGCAACGCCTCTTCGGGCAGGGCTTCGCGCAGGCGCGCATCGAGCCGGTCGCTTGTGATGCTGGCATAGCGGGTCGAAAGATCGCGGGCATATCCTGGAAAGCGCACCGCATACCCCTCCCAGCGCGCCGCGATCAGGGGATCGAGGAGCGCACGCGCCGCCGGATCGACGTCGGTATCAAAGAACGACCAGACGTGGTCCCCGCCGAAACGCGCGCCCTGTTCGACAAGGCACAGACGCAGATCGGGACGCGTGCGCGCAAAGGCCAGCGCAGTCAGCCCCCCGGCCAGTCCGCCCCCCAGAATTGCCAGATCACACGTGCGGTCAGCCATTTATAAAGCGCCCAGTACTAGGAGACATACAGTACAACTTGGCAAAGTTGCGACCTTGCGGCATTGTAACACCGATGACAAATGACGAACTGACAGTCGAGGAGGCCTCCGCAAAGGATGCCCAATCGATCACCGAGATCTTTTCGCATTACGTGCTGAAAAGCACCGCGACATTCGAAACCGAGCCGCCAGGCTGCGACGCGGTTCGTCAACGCATCGCCGACCTGACCCAGTCCGGTTATCCTTATCTGGTTTCGCGCGACGCGAACGGCAAGGTCCTCGGCTTTGGTTATGCCCAGCGCTATGGCCCCCGCGTGGGCTATCGTTACAGCGTGGAAACAACGGTCTACGTCCGCGCGGACTGTGTCCGGCGCGGCATCGGCTCGGCCCTTGTCAAGGCCCTCATCGACGAGTGCGAGGCTCGCGGGTTCCGCCAGGCCTTCGCGGTCATCGCCTCTTCTGAACCCGCCTCGGTGATCCTGCACGCGCGCGCGGGATACCGGCCGGTGGGGACGCTCGAGGGTGCGGGCTGGAAGCACGAACAGTGGATCGACGTCTTCCTCATGCAGCGCAAGCTGGGTGAAGGAAACGACACGCTGCCCGAGCCCCTCATCCCCCGCAACTGACGACAAGGCAGGCCCTTGCGGCACGCTGGCCTCCCCGGACCGGAGCAAACCTTCGGAAACGTTTGGGCTTCTCGCACGTTGGGCCCGGTACGCATTTCAATCGGGGAGCCCCATGCACAAGACGATACAGGCCGCGTTGCTGGCCGCCAGCACGCTGGCCGCCGCCACGGCCAGCCCGGCCGCCTTCGCCCAGGACACTTCCACGCAGTTGGATGAGCCCGGCCGCAACGTGTTCGAGGGCGATTCCTTCACGATCGGCGCCGGGGTTGTTGCCACGCCGGACTACAGCGGCTCCGATGACTACGTGATTGCCCCCATTCCGGCGATCCGCGGACGCATCAAGGGCGTAACCATCAACACCCGCGCTGGTGGTGCCGCGATTGACTTCATCCCGGACAAACGGGGCGCCAAGATCGACCTTGCGCTCGGCCCCGTCGCCACGGTGTCCTTCAACCGCACCCGCAAGGTGAAGGACCCGGTGGTGGCCGCAGCGGGAAGGCTCAAGATGCCCGTCGAGGTGGGCGTGAGCGCCGGGTTCACCGTCAATCGCGTGCTACATGACTATGACTGGATGACCTTCAACACCGACGTCAAATGGGACGTTGCCGGCGCCCATGACGGCATGACCGTGTCCCCCTCTGTCAGCTACAACACCCCTCTCAGCAAGAGCCTGCTGGTCACGGTGCTGGCCTACGCCCGCCACGTGGACGACAATTTCGGTGACTACAACTATTCGGTCTCCCCAGTTCAGAGCGAGGCAAGCGGCCTGCCCCAGTACACCGGCAAGGGCGGCTGGGACCGGGCAGGCGTGGGCACACTGGTCGCCTGGGACCTTTCCGGAGACCTGCGCGACGGCGGCGTCTCGCTCATCGGCGTCGCCACCTACACCCGCCTGCTCGGCGATGGAAAGGACACGCCCTATACCTCACTGCGCGGGTCGGCCGACCAGTTCATGGGCGGCGTCGGGATCGCCTACACCTTCTGATCCAGCGCGGCCCCTATCCGACCGCGTAGATCGGGCAGGAGCTCGGCCGCGAACCAGGGGTTGCGGCCCATCCATAGGCGACTGCGCCAGGCGGGATGCGGCAAAGGCAGCAATCCTGGCGGAGCCTCGCGCCAGCGCGCGACGGCCTGCGTCATGGTCGGAGCAAAGCCACGGGGAAGATAGCGCTTCTGCGCGTGGAGCCCCACCAGCAAGGTGAGGCGCACCTGCGGCAGCTCGGCCCGCAAGGCGTCATGCCACAAGGGGGCGCACTCAGGCCGGGGCGGAAGGTCACCACCCTCGCCTTTGCCCGGGTAGCAGAAGCCGCTGGGCATGTGCGCAACGCGTTCGGGATCGTAGAAATCCTCGGCGCAAAGCCCGGTCCAGTCGCGCAGACGATCTCCGCTGTCATCATCCCAAGCCCGCCCGCTGGCGTGAACCTTGCTCCCGGGCGCCTGGCCGATGACGAGGATCCGCGCCGAGCGCCCGGCCTGGACAACCGGGCGCGGCTCATGGGGCAGAGCGTCCGCACAGGCCCGGCACGCCGCGATGCGCGCGAGAAGTTCCTCGAGCCCCTTGGACCTGCGGGTTCTATCGTTCGCCGTGCTCATGCGGGCCCGAGGTGGCGTCCTTGCGCCTGCGGGACAAGAGGCATCGCCGCAGCCCTTGCGCCATCTGCACTGCGCAGGGAGCCCCGCGCCGGTTCATGCGTTGGAAAAGCAAAGCCTCTTCAAGGAGTTTTGCTCGATGCTCAAATACATCATCCTGATCCTGCTCGCGCTCTGGCTGCTGGGCTTTGTCGTCTTCAAGGTCGCTGGCGCGCTGATCCACGTGCTGCTGTTCGTGGCCATCGTGATCGGCCTCTACCAGCTCTTCTTCGCCAAGCGCGGCGGCGGGGTCTAGCCCCACCGACCAGCCGGGCCTCCCCTCAGCCGCCGTGCGGCGGCTGCTTGGGGGGCTGGTTGCGCAGGTAATATTCCGGCGGATTGACGCGGCGGAACAAGCGGCCGCCTTCGGAATAGAGGATCAGCACCAGCGAGATGCTGCCCATGATCGCCATGCCCGCCGTGATCGGCACCGCACTTCCATCAAAGGCCAAACCAATCGCCGCACCGATCACCGAGCCCAGCACCATGCGCACGAACGACATGACCGAGGCCGCAGCGCCAGCAATGCGGCCGAAGGGCTGAAGCGAGATCGCCTGGAAGTTCGCCGCGATGAAGCTGAGCATGCACATCGAGACGGTCATCAACGGCACGAAGGTCCACAGGTCCTCCTCACCGCGCAGCGCAACCAGCATGTGGATCGCGCCTGTCACGATGAAGACGATAAGCGCCGTGTGCGACACGCGGCGCGCGCCGAAAGCGACGACGATGCGCGCGTTGATGAAGTTGGTGCCCGCCATGATCATCGCCATCATGCCGAACAGGATGGGGAACATCTCGCCCGCACCCAGCGTCTCGCCCACGAGCTGCTGCGCGCTATTGAGATAGCCGAAGAGCCCTGCCTGGACGAGCGCGCCGCCCAGGAAATAGCCGATGGCGGCACGCTCGGTAAGCGCCAGGCGCATGTTGCCCGCGATCACGCGCGGGCGGATTTCCTGGCGATTTTCCGGCTCCAGCGTCTCGGGCAGGCGTAGGCTTGCCCAGATGAAGACGACCACGCCCATCGCGCAGGTCACCCCGAAGATCCAGCGCCAGCTCGCCACCAGCATGATCGCCTGCCCGACCATCGGTGCCACCATCGGCACCACCATGAAGGTCGTGGCGATCAGCGACTGGGTGCGCGCCATGGCATCGCCTTCGAAGCGGTCGCGCAGGATCGTCATGGGCATGACCATCATCGCTGAGGTCAGGAGCCCCGCAATACCCCGCGCGATCAGCAGCAGCTCGAAGCTACCCGCAACCGCGCACACGAAGGTCATCAGGAAATTGCCTGCAATTGCAAAAAGGGCAACGCGGCGGCGCCCGAACCGGTCCGCCAAGGCGCCGGGAAACAGCGATCCGATCCCTGCGCAGGTCATGAACACCCCAATGATCAGCTGGCGCTGATTCGGGTCGGGCACGCCCAGATCCTCCGAAATCAGCCCCAGCGCCGGCAACATGATGTCGATCGAGAGCGCCATGAGCGCCTGCATCGAGGCCATCAGGCCGACGAATTCGGCCTGCCCCATGGGGAAGGAATCCTTGGAAGTGTGAGCACCGGTCATGCCGCGCGCATGCCGCAGTTGCGAAATTTAGGCCAGCAGATTCGCATCCGACCCGCTACATTTCACAAGGAGATGCCTATATGTGGCGGATGGTTTCGCCAGGCGAGCACGACGAAGATGAGGCCGATGGTCTGCGCAAGATCATCCATGTCGACATGGATGCCTTCTTCGCCAGCGTCGAGCAGCGCGATGATCCCGAGATCCGCGGGAAACCGGTGGCCGTGGGTGGTTCGTCGGGACGCGGCGTGGTGGCCGCGGCCAGCTACGAGGCGCGCACCTTCGGGGTGCGCTCGGCTATGCCCTCCTCGCGCGCGGTGCGGCTGTGCCCGGACCTCATCTTCCGCAAGGCCCGCTTCGATGTCTACCGCGCGGTCAGCCAGCAGATCCGGGCGATCTTCCTCGACTACACCCCCCACGTCGAGCCGCTCTCGCTTGACGAGGCCTATCTCGACGTCACCGAGGACCGCAAAGGACTAGGCTCGGCCACGCGCATCGCCGAGCAGATCCGCGCCCGGATCAAGGCCGACACTGGCCTCACCGCCAGCGCCGGGGTGTCCTACAACAAGTTCCTCGCCAAGCTGGCCAGCGACCAGAACAAGCCCGATGGCCTGTGCGTGATCCGCCCGGGACAGGGCGCGGCCTTCGTCGCCTCGCTGCCGGTTCGCCGTTTCCACGGCGTGGGCCCGCGCGGCGCGGAGAAGATGGCCAGGCTCGGCATCGAGACCGGCGCGGACCTGGCCGCCAAGGACCTTGCCTTCCTGCGCGCGCATTTCGGCAGCTTTGCCGAATACCTCTTTCGTGCCGCGCGCGGCGTGGACCTGCGCCAGGTTCGTGCCGACCGTCCGCGCAAATCGGTGGGCGGGGAGCGTACATTTGCAGAGAACATCGAAAATGCGGCCGCCTTGCGCGAGACACTGGACGCCATCATCGAGACGGTGTGGGAGCGGATCGAGCGCGCCCAGACACGCGGGCGCACGGTGACACTGAAGCTGCGCTATGCCGATTTCACGACGCTGACCCGCGCCCGCTCAGTCCACCACTGGGTTGCCGACAAGGCCGAATTCGCCGCGCTCGGCCATGCGCTCCTCGCCGAACTTCTGCCCCTGCCGCAGCCGATCCGGCTGATGGGCCTCACCCTCTCCGCGCTCGAACAGGATGAGAAGACGGTGAAAGCCAAGGCCGAGAAGGACGGGCAGCTATCCCTTCTGTGACACGCCCTGCGGCGCGTATTCTTCCAGGTACCACTGGGTAAACGCGGCAACGCCCTTCGCCAGGTCCGTCTGCGGCACATACCCCGTCAGCGCGTCCAGCAAGGCTGGATCGGCATAGGTCTGCGGCACGTCTCCGGGCTGCATGTCCATCATGTTGAGCTTGGCCTCGCGCCCCAGACAGCGCTCGATGGTCGAGATGAAATCCATAAGCGCAATCGGCTGGCCACCGCCCACGTTGACCACCCGATAAGGGCCGATGGGCGAGAGCGTATCGACGAGGCCTGCCCGTTCAACCGGCTCTCCAGCCACGGGCGGCACCTCGGAAAGGCGCACGATGCCCTCGACCAGATCGTCGATATAGGTGAAGTCGCGGGCCATCTTGCCCTGACCGTAGACGTCAATGGGCGTATCCTGCAGCATCGCGCGCACGAACTTGAAGAGCGCCATGTCCGGGCGCCCCCAGGGTCCGTAGACCGTGAAGAAGCGAAACGCCGTCGTCGGAATCCCGTAAAGGTGGGCATAGCTGTGCGCCATGGCCTCCATGCCCTTCTTGGTCGCCGCGTAGAGGCTGACCGGCTCGTCCGCCTTGTCTGCTTCGCGAAAGGGGATCGCCTCGTTGGCCCCGTAGACCGACGAGGTCGAGGCCAGCATGAGGTGCTGCGGGCGCTGGCGGCGGCACATCTCCAGGATCGACCAGGATCCCTTGAGGTTGCTGTCGATATAGGTTTCAGGCGCCTCGATCGAATAGCGCACGCCCGCCTGCGCGGCGAGGTGGATGACTACATCGGGCGCCGCTTCGGCAAAGGCCGCCTCGACCGCGGCGAAGTCCTCGAGCCGCCCCTTGATGAACCGGAAATTCTCAGCTCGCTCCAGAAGCGCGGTGCGCCGCTCCTTGAGCGTGACGTCGTAGTAGTCGGTCATGGCGTCGAAGCCGGTGACGACGTGCCCTTCGCCCAGCAGGCGCTGCGCCAGATGGTATCCGATAAAACCTGCCGTGCCGGTAATCAGGAAACGCATATTCACCCCCAGAGCCACGCGCATGTCGGGTCCCATGCACGAGAGTATCCTTACCCTTCCACATGGGGAGATTTCATCCAGAATACACGCTTACTACTTTTTTACCCGCGCTCATCCTCCTGCGCCCAGCAACGTATCCGCGTGGCCAGGCCCCGGGGCATGGCCTCGGGAAGCCGGTCCAGGCCAAAGAAGCGCGTCTCCACAATCTCGCGTTCGTCGGGCACCGGATGATCGCTGGTCGTGCCCAGAACGATGTGTACCCGGTTGGTCGCGCCATGCAGGTTCTCTTGCGTGACGACATGATGGCGCGCCGCCTCCAGGCGGCACCCCGTCTCTTCGTGCAGCTCACGGCGGGCGGCCTCCAGCACGTCTTCCCCCGGCGTCACGCCCCCACCCGGCGGCATCCATGCATCCGAGCCATAGCTGTGCCGAACCAGCAGGACCGCACCGGCCGGATCAAAGGCAAGCACCCGCACGCCCTCGACAACCGGGCGTCGTACCTTCCAGATCAGGCGGCGCACCGCATGCGCCCCGCGCAGCCCCAACCGGTGGAGCGGGGCGGGCAGCGCCTGTGCCAGCGATGTCAGCAGAAGCATGTCACCCGGCGCGGGAACGCCGAGAGGAAGCGCGCCACGGGCAGATCGTTCTCGCCCGCACGGGCGGCATCGAAGACAAGACGCTTGTCCGCGCCGCGGATCACGAACATCACCTCGTCCGAAGCCACGAGCGAGGGAATGGTCAGGCTCACCCGGTCGAACGGCGCTTCGGGCGGCAGCGGATCGGGGGTGAGGCGGCGCACCGGCGAAGGATCGTCCACCTGCGGATCGGTGTTGGGAAAGAGCGAGGCGATGTGCCCGTCGCCGCCCATGCCCAGCCAGGCCAGCGCGAAATGCGGAGGACGCGCGGTCTCCGTCAGCGGTACAATCTTCGCGCCGGCAGGCTCCAGCAGCGCGCGGATCTTGCCCACGTTGCTGGCGGCATGGTCCTCGGCCACGATGCGATCATCGCCCGGCCACACACTGATACGCGACCAGGGCAGGTCCGACTGGGCCAGGATCTCGAAGATCGGGAACGGCGTCGAACCACCCGGAACCGTGATCGCGACCTCGGCCGAAATGGCCAGCGCGGCATGGAGACGTTCCGCCACGAAGGCGGCAATCGCGCCGTTTTCGGCGCCGGCGATGATTTCGATCTGCGACATGGACGAGGGTCTATCACCTGGCGTTCGTGCTGCAAGACCAATGTGTGCCCAGGACACAGAACGCACAGGGCCCGGAAAACACCACGTGCTTTCCGGGCCCTGTGACATCGCCGCGAGGCGCCTTAGGCAACCTGCGCGGTATTCCAATAGGTTCAGGCGAGGATCTCGCGCAGGAACCAGGCGCGTTCCTCGGCCTGATCGGTCCAGTCATCGACGATGCCATCGGTGGCGTTGTCGCCCGCTTCGCCAGCCGCCGCCTTCACCTCGCGCAGACGCGCAACGTAGGAGAGGTTGTCCTCCATCAGCTCCTTGACCATCGCCATGGCGTCGATCGAAGTGGCGTCCTGCGGGGCGATCTTGGTCTTCGCGACGATCGAATCCGGGCTCGTCAGCGTGGTGCCGCCCTGCTTGCGCACGCGCTCAGCGATGTCGTCGATGAGAGCCTGGACCTGGCCGGCCTGCTCGTCGAACAGCAGGTGAAGGTCGCGGAACTGCGGGCCCTTGACGTGCCAGTGGAAGTTCTTGGTCTTGATGTAGAGCGCAAACGTGTCCGCGAGAAGCCCGTTCAGGCTGTCGATCAGCGCACCGTGTGCATTGTCGTTACTTGCCATTGAAAAACCCTCCTAACTGTCATGCTGCCATCGTCCGGCAGCTTCGATATATGATAGGAAACTCAGATTATAAGGGTTTGTTCAATCGGAATTGGCGATTACAGAATACGCATTTGCACAATAAGCAGATAGAGCGCGACAAGCAGCAGCCCCCCGCCCGCGCCTCGCCGCACGAGGCGCCAGCGGGGCCGCGATGCCTCCTGCGGAAACGCCCAGGCAAAACCGAGCAGGACCGCTCCGCCGAGGAAGCCTGCCAGCCCCGATGCCAGTGGCGCGGCCATGCCCACGCCCAGGCCGAAGATCACGAAACGCGCCGCATCACCGATCTGGTGCGCCAGCAGCACCAGCCCCAGCGCGCCCAGCGAATGGGTCGGCTCCTTCCAGGCCCGCACAGGCCCGAGAAGAAGCGACTCCGCGCCCGCCAGCCCCAGAGCGATCCCTGCGAAGATCATCCGCGCAGGTGCGGGCAGGCTCTCCAGCAGGGTGTGCGCGGCATAGGCCGCGACGGCGGCGCAGACCAGCGCGGTCGCCAGTGCAATGACCAGAATCGCCGGTCGCCGTTGCTGACGCGCCGAGAGCATGGCGACCACGCCCTGATCACGCGCACCGATGCCCGACAGGAGGACCGCCAGCAGGGTCAGGTAGAAGGCGGGCACGTCACTCGGCTCCCGCGCACCTGCCCACCTGCCCTCGCATGCACGCTCAGGCCGACTTCTGGCAGGCGATGATCGCGGTCACCACATTGATGGTGTCGGCCGGATCGCGCACGCATACGGTGTCGAGGCCCATGGCCTTGGCCGGGTAGTCGTTGCCACCCGGAAAGATCGCGTCGCCGATGAAGAGCATCTTGTCCTCGGCCACCCCCGAATGTTCCGCGAGGCGCTTGAGGCCCCAGGCCTTGTCGACACCGGGCTGCGTAATGTCGACCGAGGTCGCCCCGCCCAGATTCACCGATACGCCCGGCAGGCGCTTTACCAGATCGGCCTGGATCACCTTGCGCTTGGCGAAGTCGGGGTCCCACACTTCCTTGGCCTCGAGCGGGGCCTGCTGGCCGAGCGCGGAGAAGGTGATCTGACTGCCCCGGTCCTCGATCCGCTCCCCCCAGGTCTGTTCGGGCACGAAGCCGGTGGCCTCGAGCGCAGCGTCGAAGGCGTCCAGTATCTCGGTCTTCTGCGCATCTGTGAAGAGTTCTGCGTAAACCGGGGTCCACGTACCGTCGCGGTGGACGAAGAGCTTCGCGCCGCTGGTCGGCATCATCCACAGGCGCGAAAGGTCCGCGTGCGCGGGCATGCGCGAGGCCACCTGCTTCTCGAACTGCGGCCAGTCCCCTCCTGAAATCACCGCCACTTGCGTGACCTCCAGGAGGCCAGCGAGAAGTTCGGCCATCTCGTCAGTCAGAGGCTGCTTGCTCAGCGCCAGCGTACCATCGAGATCGAACGCAACTATTTCCTTCATTCCGAGCCTCTCGCCTTCCCTCACCATGCCATATCGGCATGCCCCGCTCAGACGCGACGGGCCTGCAGCGGGTACACATACACACACTTCCGGCCCTCACGCTCCTTGCACATCGCGTACCCGAAAACGTGAACGGCCCTTTTCCCTCAGCACCCACGTGCCAGAAGGCAAACTGTCCTATCTTTGAAAACAACTTCATCAAGGCTGCGCGCAAGGGCGCATTGCCCCGGCTCTATAATCTCACCCCGCACCTGCACCGACCCTTCGCGCGGTATCACCAGCAGTTCCGCCGGGTACAGAACAGATACGGCCTTGGCCGGCTTGCCGCAAACCTGGTCGAGACGGAACAGAGGGCCATCGACAAGCGTCTGCGCCGCGTCGTCAGGCACTTTCGAGGACCAACGTGCGAGGTCGTAGACTTCCCCATCGGCCACGGCCACTCCCTCGTCGAGATGGAGTTCGCGCGGGCGACCATAGTCGAACAGACGGTAGGTGATATCGCTGTTCTGCTGTACCTCGACCAGGCTCACCCCGGCCCCAATCGCATGTACGGTGTTGGCCGGAATATAGAAGAAATCTCCGGCCGAAACCGGATACCAGGTCATCAGATCCTCGATCGAACCATCGAGCGCGGCCGCGCGCATCTCGGCACTATCCAGCGGCGCATCAAAGCCAATTCCGAGCCGCGCCCCAGGTTCAGCATCGACCACCAGCCAGCACTCCTCCTTGCCCTGCCGACCGAGCCCTTCCGCCTCGGTCTGCGCATCGGACGGATGGACCTGCACGGAAAGTTTATCGCATGCAAAAATATACTTCACGAGCAACTCAGGAAGTTGCGCAGGAGGCTCAAACCAGATCTCTCCGATCCGTTTCCCTTCGGGGGCGACGAACGGCGCCGGAAGCCTGTCGCAGCCCCACGGCTTCTCGACCTGGCGCATGGGCAGAGCTGCGCGCATTTCCTGTTCCAAGATGATGGTGTCTCCTCTTGGCCTGGCTACTGGTTCTTTGCTCCGGCCAGAGCCCCCACCTTCTGGGTTCCGGCCACGCTGGTCACCATGATATCGTTGCCATCGACAACCACAACGACATCCTCGAGACCAATGACGGAGACACGGGGGCCGTCGCTGTCTACGAAGACATTGCGGCAGTCGACCAATTCGACTTCGCCCATCGCCCGCTTGGTATTTCCCGCCTCGTCGTGTTCGAGTGCTTCATGAAGGGCACGCCAGTTACCGATGTCCGACCACTGCATCGCGACCGGAACCATGGCGGCGCGCGTCGTATTCTCCATGACGGCGTAGTCGACGGAATCACTCGGCGCCGACGCGAAGAGGTCGCGGTCGGGATGGAAGCGCACGCCATCGTACGTCCCGTTGGCCACAGCAGCCCGGACAGCCCGGGCGATCTGGGGACGGTGGCGCTCCAGTTCCTCACGATAATCGCGCACGCGAAAGGCGAAGATGCCGCCATTCCAGCTATATCCACCATCGGCGAGGAAGGCACCCGCTCGCTCCAAGTCGGGTTTTTCAACGAATTGCGCGGTGCGGTAGCCAAGAATCACACCATCCTGCTCGATTGCATCCCCGCGCTTCAGATACCCAAAGCCCGTCTCGGGCGAGGTTGCCTCGATACCGAAAGAGACCATCCAGCCCTCAGCCGCCAGCGCGGCCGCCGAGTGCGCGGCCTGCACGAACGCCTCGGGACGGCCGATGTGATGATCGCTTGGGCACACCAACATAATCGCGTCTTCGGAAAGGCTATAGGCAGCCAAGGCGATCGCCGCAGCCGTGTTCCTGGCGGCCGGCTCCACCACGATGCGCGCCTTGTCTGCCACCTTGAGTTGCGCCTCGACATGCTCAAGATGCAGATGACCGGTCACGATCATCGGGCGCGCGAAGCCAGCCGATGCCGGACAGCGCGCGACCGCCTGCTCGAACAGAGTCTGGCTGCCGATCAAGGGAAGAAATGGCTTGGGCTTCGAGGCGCGGCTACGCGGCCAAAGCCTCGTTCCACTTCCACCACACAATATCACAGGCACAATTTCTGTCATATCAAGTTCCAAAGCGAATAATGCACTATTAATAAATATAGAATAATAATTGATCTAATTGATCGACAACTTGCGCAGAATACTTAATCGGCAATTTTACTCAATAGTAAATAAATTCATTTCCGATGTATCTCGCGCATCAAGGCGAACTGCCGTCCGAGTGCCCCAGATCGCCTGTTTCACGGGCCTCAAAGGATCACTCCCCACCGGCCGTTGGTCTTGGCCCACCGAGCGATTGCGTCAGATCGGCGCCGCTTGGAAACTGGAAGAGACGCAGCCCGAACTTCGGCAGGATTGCCAGAAGGTGGTCGAAAATGTCGCCCTGAATGGCCTCGTACTGCTCCCACTCGGTCGTGGTTGTAAAACAGTAGATCTCGAGAGGAAGCCCCTTCTCGGTGGGATCGAGCTGACGCACGAGCAGTGTCCCACGCTGGGCCACCTTGGGGTGAGCCTCGAGATAGGCGAGCACGTAAGCCCGGAACGTCCCGATGTTAGTCGGCTGACGTCTATTGACCTGCGCCTGCCCCCCCTCATCGAAAGAGTGCCGTGCATTCCAGGTCTGCAGCTCCGTCTCCTTCGCCTCCATGTAGGGCCGCAGGATGGCAAAGTCCCGCAACGCATCCCATTGCGAGGTTGAGAGGAAGTCCACCGTCGTCTGGTCGATCAGCAAGGCGCGCTTGATCCGCCGTCCGCCCCATTCGCGCATGTGCCGCCAGTTGCGGAAAGATTCGGTGATGAGCTTGGCCGTCGGGACCGAAGTCACGGTCTTGTCGAAGTTCTGCACTTTTATGGTGTGCAGCGCGATATCGATCACGTCGCCGTCGGCGTTGAGCTGGGGCATCTCGATCCAGTCACCGACGCGCACCATGTCGTTCGAACGCAGCTGCACCGAAGCAACGAGCGAGAGGATCGTGTCGCGAAAGACCAGCATGAGGACCGCCGCCGCCGCACCAAGACCCGAGAGCAGGATGACCGGGGACTGGCCGATCAGGATCGCGACGATGAGCAGCGCCGCGGCCGCAAAAACGGCAATCTTGCCGATCTGGACATAGCCCTTGATCGGACGGCTCGCCGCCTCGGGTTTCAATTCATAGGCATCGTTGCCCAACTCGAGCAGGTCACCCAGTGCCCGCGCGAGCGTCAGAACGATGAAGGCACGGGCAATTGCCTGCACCACGGTCACCAGTTCGCCGGGCAGATGGGCGATTACCGCAATGCCCTGGAGCACGATGACCGCAGGCACGACGTTCGAGAGATGGCGCACCAGCGCCTTCACATCGCCCGCCTCGTTGCGCAGCGGCGTGCGCGCGATCAGCCGCTCGACCGGATGCACCGTCAGGCGCTTGGTCAGCCAGTTGGCCGCGCCCGCGAGCAGAAACAGGCCGATCAGGGTGGCGAGCGCCTCGACCCAGGCCTCATCGAAAATGCCCAGCTCCGCCACGGCAACACCCCATCGATCCACTACTGACATGCCGGTCTCCTGTAGCCCGCCGCCTATTTCAAGTTCCCCTCTGTGGTCAACGCCCGGAACCCTGCCCTGCGCCGATTGTTCTGCATAACGCACGCCGCGATCATGCCCTGCCCGGGACCTGCGCAAGGACCGTACAGGCGGATCGCGCCCCGCCACGCTTCTGTGCCTACCTTAGGGCTGGCCTAATCCCATTCGATGGTGCAAGACTGAACACAATGACCGATCCAAGCGACAGTCTTTCGCTGGCGGAACAGGGCTCTGGCCCCACTGATCTTCCGCCGCCCGCCCCGCTGCGCATCGCCCCGCAGACGGCACTTTTCCTCGATTTCGACGGAACGCTGGTTGAAATCGCCGACCATCCCGACGATGTCATCGTGCCCGACACCCTGCCCGAAGTCATCGCCTCGCTGGCCCAGGCCCTGGAAGGACGCCTGGCCCTTGTTAGCGGGCGCTCGATCGCCGCGCTCGAAGCCATGCTCGGCCCGCTCGATGTCGCGATTGCAGGCTCCCACGGCGGTGAATTCCGACCTGCCGGAACCGACACGGTGGCCCCACTCGCCGAACCACTGCCCGACCGTGTCGTGGCGCACCTCAGCGACTTTGCCAGCGCCAACGGCAATATGTTGGTAGAGCCCAAGCCCTACAGTGTGGCCGTGCACTACCGCCGCCACCCCGAAGCCCTGAAGGCCCTCCTCACAAAGGCGGAAGCACTTGCGCATGAGGAAAACCTCAAGCTCAAGCACGGCAAGCAGGTGGTCGAACTGGTCATGCCCGGGTCCGACAAGGGGGCCGCACTGACCGCCTTCATGGAGCGGGCCGAGTTTGCGGGCACCCAACCGCTGTTTCTGGGCGACGACGTCACCGACGAAGACGCCTTCCGCGTCCTCGAGGGGCTCGGCGGGCACGGCGTTCTCGTGGGCCCCATGCGCCCCACCGCCGCACACCGGCGCCTGCCCGACGTTGCCGCCGTCCACGACTGGCTGTCCGCTGCGCTTCGCACACACGATCAATCCGAGGGAAATTGAAACAGGCATGACTGCGACTGGATCGACCACGCCCGACACCTCCGAGCCGCCCCTGCGCTCACCCAAGGACGAGAACGAAGCCCCCCCAACGTCCGCGCGGCAAAGTTCGCTCGAGCTCTGGCCGATCGGCAATTGCCAGGTAAACGGCCTCATCGACGAAAACGCCGCACTGGTCTGGGGCTGCGTACCCCGTGTCGACGGCGACCCGGCCTTCTGTGCGCTGATGCGCGGCGATGAAGGGCAGGACGCGGGCACCTGGCGCTTCGAGCTGGAAAACCAGGTCTCGGTCACGCAGCGCTACGTGCGCAATACCCCGATTCTCGTCTCGCGGCTGGAAGACAACAACGGCAGCGCGGTCGAGGTGATCGACTTCTGCCCCCGCTTCGAGCGCTCGGGGCGCATGTACCGCCCGGTTGCCTACGCGCGCATCGTGCGCCCCGTAAAGGGCAGCCCGCGCATCCGCTGCGTGCTTACGCCGATGAGCGGCTACGGCGCGCAGTTGGCCCCCATCACGCGCGGCTCCAACCACATCCGCTACCTGGTCGAGAGGAACGCGCTGCGCCTCACCACCGATGCGCCGGTGGGCTACATCCTCGACGAGCGCTACTTCCGGCTGGAAAGCCCGATGCACTTCTTCCTCGGCCCCGACGAGCCGTTCAACGGCAATGTCGAGCACGAACTGGAGATGATGCACCAGCTGACCGACGCCTACTGGGGCAACTGGGTGCGCAGCCTTGCCACCCCGCTCGACTGGCAGGAGGCGGTGATCCGCGCCGCGATCACGCTCAAGCTGTGCCAGCACGAGGAAACCGGCGCGATTGTCGCCGCGCTCACCACCTCGATCCCCGAAGCGCCCCATTCGCAGCGCAACTGGGACTACCGCTACTGCTGGATCCGGGATGCCTACTATACTGTCCAGGCGCTCAACCACCTGGGCGCGCTCGACGTCCTAGAGAAGTACCTCGGGTACCTGCGCAACATCATCGACGATGCCGAGGGCGGTTTCATCCAGCCGCTCTACGCCGTCAGCGGCGCCAAGGAGATCATCGAGTGGGTGGCCGATGACCTCGTCGGCTATCGCGGCATGGGCCCGGTGCGTGTGGGCAATGCGGCCTACTATCAGGTCCAGAACGACTGCTATGGCCAGATCGTCCTGCCCGCGATCCAGGCCTTCTCCGACATGCGCCTCATCCGCATGGCCAACCACGACGATTTCGAAAGCCTCGAGAAAGTCGGCGAAATGGCCTGGAAGACCCACGACCAGCCCGATGCCGGCCTGTGGGAGCTGCGCACGCGCACGGCCGTCCACACGTATTCGAGCGTGATGAACTGGGCTGCTTGCGACCGCCTGGCGAATGCCGCCGAATACCTCGGGCTTTCCGACCGTCAGACCTACTGGCGCGAACGCGCGGACGCGATCCGGTCAACCATCGAAGAGCAGGCCTGGCACAAGATCGAAGGGCCCGACTTCGACGACGGCGGCGCAGGCGGGCACTATGCGGCAAGTTTCGGCGGTGACCAGCTCGATGCCAGCCTGCTCCAGATGGTCGAATTGCGCTTCGTGGAAGCGAGCGACCCGCGCTTCCAGGCCACCCTCGCGGCCGTGCAGAAAACTTTGCGGCGCGGCGAGCACATGCTGCGCTACGCCAACGAGGACGACTTCGGCCTGCCCGAGACGGCCTTCAACATCTGCACCTTCTGGCTGATCGAAGCCCTGCACCGCTCCGGCCAGGACGAGGAGGCCCGTCGCCTGTTCGAAGCGATGCTTGCCCACCGTACGGAATCGGGCCTGCTTTCGGAGGACATGGACTTCGAGACGAGCGAGCTGTGGGGGAACTTTCCGCAGACCTATTCGCTTGTCGGGATAATCAACTGCGCCGGGCAACTGTCGCGTTCCTGGCGCGACTGGCGATAAGATTTTCAGGCGTTTTCAAACGCCTTACAGGGGAATTGAGATGAGCCGACTGATTGTGATTTCCAACCGCGTCTCGGTGCCCAAGGCCGCCGGGGCTGCGGGCGCACAAGGAGGTCTTGCCGTCGCGCTCAACTCGGCCCTGCGCGAAAACCGCGGGATCTGGTTCGGCTGGTCGGGGCAGGAAACCGAAGAGTTCACTGGTCACCTCGACATGCAGCGCAACGACGGAGTGACCACCGCCACGATCGACCTCGAGCCCCAGGACATCGAAGAATACTACAACGGCTATGCCAACCGGACGCTCTGGCCACTGTTCCATTACCGCATCGATCTCACCGAATACGACCGCAACTTCGGCGAGGGCTATGAGCGTGTAAACCGCCGCTTCGCCGATTCGCTACGCCCGCTGATCGACCAGGACGACCTGGTCTGGGTCCACGACTACCACCTCCTGCCGCTCGGCTCGATGCTGCGCACGCAAGGGGTGAAAAACCGCATAGGGCTGTTCCTTCACACGCCCTGGCCGCCCACGCGCCTGCTGGTCTCGCTCCCTTTCCACGAGCGTTTGGTGGAATCGATGCTCGCCTACGACGTGATCGGCTTCCAGACCGAGGAGTGGCTGGGCAGCTTCCTGCATTACCTCGAAAAGGAAATGGGGCTGGAAATCGGCGCGGACGGTTGCGTGGAATACCAGGGGCGCCGCATCATCGCGCAGGCTTTCCCCATCGGTATCGACTTTGCAGAGTTCACCGAAGGGGCGTCCAGCGACGAAGCGCGCGAAGCCCATGACAAGCTGAAAGCCAGTGTGCGCGGCCGCAAGATTCTTATCGGCGTGGATCGGCTTGACTATTCCAAGGGCCTGGGCGAACGCTTCGAGAGCTTCAGCCGCTTCCTGGCCGACAATCCGGACCAGTCGTCCCAATCCGTCCTGCTTCAGATTGCCCCCCCCTCGCGCGGCGACGTTGAAAGCTACCAACAGATCCGCGAAGATCTGGAACGCAAGACCGGGCACATCAACGGAGCACATGCTGACGTTGCCTTTGTGCCGATACGCTATGTCAACAGAGGGTATCCGCGCCGCCAGTTGGCCGGGTTCTATCGTGCAGCCGACGTCGGACTGGTCACGCCTTTGCGCGACGGGATGAACCTCGTTGCGAAGGAGTACGTAGCCGCACAAGATGAAGCCGATCCTGGTGTGTTGATCCTGTCCCAGTTCGCCGGAGCCGCCTTGCAACTGGATGATGCCCTGCTCGTCAACCCACACTCACTCGAAGACGTGAGCGAGGCCATCAAACGCGCACTCGTCATGCCTCTGGAGGAGCGGCGCTCGCGCCATTCCAAATTGCTCGCTTCAGTGAGAGACGCGGATGTGGACTTCTGGCGAGAGCAATTCGTGAAGGTTCTTTTCGGCGCCCCCTGCATGGAAGCGCAAGATCTATCCGCGCAAGACGCCTCCAACTGAGCTGGGCCGTCTGGGGAAGCTCCTTTAAGATACGGCCTCGAACTTTGACCAAGGCGTGGGTTCCATGACTTCAAGGCGAGCTCGCGCGGGCGCAGCTTGGGGATTGCCCCATGCAGGCACGCCCGGCACGCGGCTCGCCCGCATCACCGCAAGGCTGCTGCCGGATAGCGTAGAGGGGCCCGGGCCAGCTCCAGACCATATCCCCTCAAGAGAAGGTCCAGATACCTAGCGACCCTTCCAAATGCTGCATTGCGATATCGCAAAGGACGCCTCATATAGCCTTGCGACTTGGATAGGGCGAGGTGGATATTGACGACACCAGCCAATATCACTGAACAATGGACCTCATAGATATGAAAAGTACTACTACCGTTCTCGTAACAGGTGGCGCTGGATATATCGGCAGCCATGCCGTGCTCGCTCTTCGCGACGCCGGGTTGGCCGTTTGCGTGATTGACAACCTTACGACTGGCTTCCGGTTCGTCGTCCCCGACGATGTCCCCTTCTATGAAGGCGATATTTCGGACGCCAATCTGATTGCACGCATTTGCAAGGAGCAAGGGGTTGGCGCCATCATGCACTTTGCCGGCTCGATCATCGTACCCGAATCCATCGAAAACCCGCTCAAGTATTACCACAACAATACTGCAAAGAGCTGCGCGCTGATCGAAGCGGCCCTTGCGGCCGGCGTTGCGCACTTCATCTTCAGTTCGACCGCAGCAGTCTACGGAACCCCCGAGACCTCCCCCATAGCCGAAGACACTACGAAGAAACCGATCAACCCCTACGGCATGTCCAAATTGATGACGGAGACCATGCTGGCTGACGTGGCCCGCGTAAAGCCGTTCAACTACGGCGTGCTGCGCTACTTCAACGTCGCGGGCGCCGACCCGCAGCAAAGAGCGGGCCAAGCCACCATCGGCGCCACCCACCTTATCAAGGTTGCCGTGGAGGCCGCCCTTGGCAAGCGCGAGCACGTTGCCGTTTTCGGAACCGACTTCGACACCCCGGATGGCACGGGCGTTCGCGACTACATCCACGTCTCCGACCTCGCCCAGGCGCACGTCCTCGCCCTCCAGGCATTGCTGGAAAATCCCGAAGAATCAATGACCATGAACTGCGGCTATGGCCGCGGCTTCTCCGTTCTCGAAGTGCTCGACGCCGTTGACGAGGTCACCGGCATGAAGATCGATCGGCATCTCGAAGGTCGCCGGGCAGGCGACCCGGCTGCACTGGTATCGGACAATTCGCGGATCATGCGAACCCTGGACTGGACGCCGAAATACGCCGACCTGAATACCATCGTCGAGCATGCGCTTGCATGGGAACAGAAGCTAACCACGTTGCGCCCGTAACGGTCTCTGGGACCAAGGCCCGCCCCTCCCGGGCGGGCCTGTCTGCGCTGCAGCGTAGAGAAAACGCAAAGGTTGGGAGGGGCCCCTGGCCCAACCAGGAACCGGCCCCGATGCGAGAACTCAGTAACGCGACCAAGCGTTAAACAACGGTGCAGCCTTAAGAATATCTTCCAGAAGGCCACGCGGTATCGAGAAGCCAACCATGATCACATCGCCATCGATAATGTGCGGATCAGGGCTAACGCCGGTACGGATGTCCTTGAGATTGAAACGCGCCACGAGATGCTCATCACCAATGCTGCGCAGGACGACAATTTCATCAAGCTTGGCCGTGCTTGTGGGGCTTTCTGCCCGGGCAATCGTGGAAAGAAGGCTCGCATCAGCGTTAATTTCGTACACGCCCGGCTTCTCGACCTCGCCTTCGACGGACGCGTAGCGCGGCGCAATTTTCGTCACCGACACAGTCACTTGCGGGTCAACCAGGTACTTTGCAGCAAGACGCTGGGCGAGCACATCCGAGATCTGCCCCACTTCCATGCCCTCGACCTTCAGTGCCCCCGCGAGCGGGAACTGAATACTTCCCGTTTCGCTGACAAAAACCTCCTCAAGGGTAAGATCAGGCTCGCCAAATACGGTTACGGAAAGCACATCGAGAGGACGTACGAGGTACTCGGAAGGCTCCACAACGGTTTCAGGAATCGCGCGATAGGCTGCTTCTCCGACAGGCAGATTGGGGTTTGAGGTGGTGTGACTGCAGCCGGTCAGAGCCAAACCCGAAAGCATGAGGGCAACGGGAAAAAGTGTCTTAGTCTTTTGCACTGCCCGAACGTCTCCAAGGCCTGTTTCAATTACACCGATGCTTAATCGCGCAGTGCAGCATAAGCAAGCACAGCCAGCCACGCCCCCCATCTCAATTTGCACGGCCGACCCGACTCACTTGCGCAGATGGCGGACAAAGCAGATGGCTCCCCTCGGCGCGCATCCGCCGCACTCGTGACTTGCGCGACCGGTGCGTCGGATCACGAAACCAGCGCAGCCAATCCCCGGCATCCCGGCGCAACCAGTACTGCAAGCCCTGCTCCAGATCATACCCCGCGCAATGCGACAAGCGCACACCAAGGATATCGGCCCGATCTTCCATCCAGCGCCGCTCGGAAAGACTGCGCGCATCCCCGTCTTCCACCACCAGATGGCCAAGTTCATGCCCCACTACGAGCGCCAGCTCGTCATCGTTCCTGGTGAATTCAATCAGGCCAGAAGATACCGCGACACCCTTCCCGTCCGTGTAAGCCGAGACCCCTGAATCCGTCTTGATAACCACATTGGCCCGACACACAGGAACGGTCACGACAGCCACCATACTGCGCCGTCCATCTCGCGAGATCTGGAGCATAATAGGCGTATCCCGTGCCTGATCAGCCAGGTAGCCAGCGAGAAAATCAGCGAAAAGCGCGGCATCCTTCTGCTCCGCAAGCAACTCCAAGACCGGCTTGCCATTGACGGCGACCACGTCATCGCCAGGCATGAGCCCAGCCTTCTCTCCCGGACTGCCCTCCACAACAGCCGCTATCTGCGGCAACTGCGACATGCCCAAAAGGGCCGAAACCGCAGGACGATCCTTCTCCTGATAGGCCCCGATGAAATCGAGAACGATGCCAGTGCCTGAGGCCTGCTCCCGACAGAGGGGAGCCGCCGCCCGCTGAAGACGAAAGCCAACCTCTGCAAGGCGCTCCATTTGACCTCGAAGCTGAAGAGGCCAAGGCCTTCCCTCTTCAGCTCCCGCTTTGCCGGGCACCGCGCCAAGAACGAATGCACCCACCAGTGCAAAGCCAAGCGCAGCTACAAGAGAACGCGCGCGAACATAAAAATCTTTGCATTGCATTGTGCAATGCGATATCCGACATTAAGAGCCGTAGTCTAGTCTATTCCCCAAAGGAGGAATGAATATGAATCTGAAAACCGCTCTTATTGCTGCGAGCATCAGTTCGGCTGCTCTGGCCCCGGCCGTCGCCCAGGCCAACACCACTGCCGCCGAATCTGCCGGCAAGATTGCAAGCCTGTCCGGTGTCGGCACGCGTGCATCGACCCCGGTCGCGAAGAAGCAGAAGGCCGAAGCCGGCATCATCGTCCTTGGCGTCGTTGCTGCTGGTGCTGCCACCTATGGCATCATCGAAGCCACGGACAGCGACGACAACACGTCGAGCGGCAGCTAAGACTGACCGACGTTAAAAAGATGGTCCTGCCGCGGGGCAACCGCGGCAGGGCCATTTTAATGTCGATGACAGCCTGTCTTCTGAAAGTTCAAATTATTAATTTGGGGGGCTCGTCTGTCTAGTTCGCTGACGATGAGAGAGGGCATGAGTTCACTCATGCACCCGAAGAACAAGACCTTCCAAGTTTGCCTTCTGCTAATTGCAGCGCTCGCTTTCGGAGGCGGCGGTTCGGGCACTGGCCTTGCCAACCTCTGCGTGCAGCTTGCAGCTCTCACGCTCGCGGCGCTCAATCTCGATGCATTCATAGACTTCTTCCGCACAGCTCCGCGCCTTTTGACGAGCCTCGTCGGAATCAGCCTGCTACTCCCACTCCTGCAAAGCTTGCCGCTCCCTCCCTTTGTGTGGCAGTCCCTGCCGGGACGCGAGTTGGCCGTCCAGTCGCTGAAACTGGTCGACGCCAGCGAGGATTGGCGTCCGCTGTCTCTTGAAGTGCATCGCACCCTCATCGCCTTCCTGTCGCTTATCCCTGCCGCTACCGCCCTGGTGCTGAGCTGGTCCATGACGAGCCGAGAGAAGCAGATGGTCATGGCGGGCCTCGCGCTTTCCGGTGGCGCGCTGGTCCTGGCCGGCATTCCTCAGCTCGCATCGGGAAACCATCGTTTCGTTTTCTACGCCGAAGCCTTGGGCTCGGACGATCTTCATGGATTCTTCGCCAACCGCAATACCGCCGGCCTGTTCCTCGACATGGCCCTTTGCGCCCTCATCGGAAGCATTCCCAGCCAACGCCCCGCCCCCAAATGGATAGCGGCCTCGGCAAGCCTGGCCTTACTCCTGATCCTGGGCCTAGTCCTGACACGCTCGCGCTCTTCGATGGCGTTAGCCGTCATTCCCTTCGTCTTTGCCAGCTACAGAATTCTGAGAGCCCGGAAAGGGGCAGGCATTTCCGCGTCGCGCAAGCAACGGTTCGCGATACTCGGGGCCTGCGTACTCCTAGCCGGCACCGCAACCGCGGCCGGACTGATGAACGACCGGCTTCAGGCAAGCTTCACCCGCTTCGAGAATTTGGACGATCGCCGCCCCGAGATCTGGAAAGATAGCCTCGGCGCAATCCAGCGGTTCTGGCCGGTAGGCAGTGGCATTGGGACCTTCGACGAGGTGTTTCAACTCGACGAATCGCTCGAGTTTCTCGGCCCAGGCCGTGCGGCACGCGCGCACAACGACTACCTCGAAGTTGCCCTTGAATCCGGAGCGATAGGAATCGCCTTGCTCAGCGCCTGGGTTGTATACCTCGCACTTCTGGCCATCAGAGCACTGCAACGGGGCCCCGCCACACAAGCGGCTCTCGCCATTCTGATTTTGATTACTTTTCAGTCCATTTCGGACTACCCTATGCGCAATCAGACGATATTGTGCATTGCGGGCTTCATTTTGGCTGCCCTAGCCCAAACGCCGCGCCTCAGATCACGAAATTCCCCCACCCAAGAAACTGCGGATTAAGGGCGATAAGACGGGGACATTTCTTCCTGGAACGAATATGCATTGGAACTGAGCGCATCTTGAGCAGACACCGCCCTCTTCGATGAAAGTTTAAATTTTGCAGATCCGCGCAAACGGAACGCAATAAGATGGCAGAAACGACTTGACAGACACCATGCTCCCCCCGCCAAATCAGGACGAATACCCTGAGAATGATGGCTTCGAAGTCGATATTTCAGACCTCGTCAAGAAGCTCATCAGCATAGTCCGGCAGAATATTCTTCTCATTGCGGGGATCGTTCTTGGCGCCATAGTCGTGGGCGGCATCCTGACCTTGCTCATCACGCCCAAGTATCAGGCGAGTTCCCATATTCTGATCGAGAATCAGGCCGATCAGATTATCGAGGGTGGCGATCTGCAGGAAGCGATCACCAGCAACGAGGTCGAGCGCTTTCTCCAGACCCAATTGGGGATCATCAAGAGCCGCGCCCTGACCGCTACGGTCATCGAAAGCGCTAAGCTCGACACCGATCCCAGCTTTTTCGAAGCCTTCGGCAGCGAGATGCCGGTCGAAGTCGAAGAGCCGGGGCAGAAGCTTGACGTCGTGCGCAAAAACGCCGCGATCGATTTGCTCTTGGAAAACTTGTACGTGGCGATCCCAACCGACAGCCGCATCGCCTCGGTCACGGTTACCAGCCGTAATCCTGAGCTTTCGGCCAAGCTTGCGAACGTCTACGCCGAACGCTTCATTGAGTACAATCTCAATCAGAAGTACGACAGCTCCAGCTACGCCCGAAAATTCCTCGGCGACCAGCTCCAGGAAGCACGCAACAAGCTGACCCAGTCGGAAGAGGAACTCAACCGCTATGCCCGCTTTGCCGGCCTCATCCGGATCACCGATGACGAGAAGAACGGCGGCGGCCAGTCAACGGTTTCGGTGACAAACAGCCAACTGATGCAGGTGAACGCGGCGGCCGCGCAAGCCACAGCCGAGCGCATCGCCGCCCAGGATCGCTGGAGGACCATAGCCAACCAGCCTCCGCTCACGCTCGGCGTCGTTAATTCCAACAACGCGATCATGCAGTTGCTTGCTCAGAAGGCCACGGCCGAAAGTGAACTGGCCGATGAGCGTTCGCGTCACCAGGATGGCTTCACGACGGTCAAGGCAAAGCGCGCCAAGATCGCGGAACTCGATCGCCGCATCGACAGCATCGCCAACTCGATCAAGCAATCCGCCAAGCTCAGCTACGAAGCCGCAGTCAAGCAGGAAGAAACGCTGGGCCAGCGGGTCGAGGAACTTCGTGAGGAGGCTCTTAAGGAGCAGGACCGCGGCGTCCAGTATTCGGTCCTCAAGCGCATCGCAGACACCAACCGCACGCTCTATGAGAGTCTGCTGTCGCGCTACAACCAGTTGAACGCTTCGGCTGGCGCGTCGTCCAACAACATCACCATCGTCGACCGGGCAGTTGTCCCCCTCAAGCCGAGTTCCCCGAACCTTCTGCTCAACTTGTTCCTTGCCCTCGTGGCGGGTCTCGGTCTTGCCGCCGCGATCGTGACACTGCGTGAACTTCTCGATGACGCGATTCACTCACCGACGGACGTCGAAAAGAAGCTTGGCCTGCCGCTTCTGGGTCTCATTCCCAAGAGCTCGCAGAATCAGATTGAGACCGAGTTGGCCAACAGCCGCTCGAGCCTGAGCGAGGCGTTCCGCTCGTTGGTCACGAACCTCGGCTACTCGACGGCCAATGGCTTGCCCGAAGTGCTGATGATTACGAGCTCCGGTGAGGGCGAAGGCAAGTCGACAACGGCTTCCAGCATTGCCATGGACATCGCTCGCCTTGGCAAGCGGACCCTTCTTGTCGACGCCGACATGCGCCGCCCCACGCTGCATCGCATCATGGACGACAGGTCGCAATCAGGCCTGACCGACATCCTGACTGGCCAGAAGACACTCAGCGAAGTCGTCCACGGCTCGAAGAGCATCGACACCCTCGACTACGTCAGCGCTCTGCCGATCCCCCCCAACCCCTCGATCATCCTGGCGGGGGACAACCTCACCCGCTTCATTCAGGAAGCGCGCAGCAAATACGATGTCGTGGTCCTCGACTGCCCCCCGCTCCTGGGCCTGTCGGACGTGCCCTTGGTCGTAAAGCACGTCGACGGCGTGCTCTTCGTGATCGATGCGTCGAGCTTCCATCGCGGAGCGGTCAAGTCCGCCATGCGCCGCCTTTCCATGTCCAACGCGAACATGCTCGGCGTCGTCCTCAACCGCTTCGCCCCGAAGTCCGGTTCGGATGAAGATGCGTACTATGGCTATAAGTACTACAACTATGGGCATGACCAGGGCTGACCCATGCGCCGGCGAGCCACTTCTAGGGTAATGCGTGTAGTCTGGGCCATGGCAGCCATGGCTACGGCGGTGGCTGCAACGGGCTTGCAGCTGGACCGAGAGGCCCGCAAGAATCCAGCAGTCGCGCCCTGGGTGCCCTCGGCATTTCAAGCCTATGCCGCAGCCCCACTGGCCCGTGAAGCTTACGCACGTGGCGAATTCGAGGACGGCGCGGCCTACGCGCGCACCTATGTGCGCCGCCGCCCAATTCCTGCCGAGGGGCTCTCGCTCCTGACCATGAACCTGCTTGGTGAAGACAAGGAGCGCGAGGCCCTCCCCGCGCTCCTCCTCGCCAGCCAGAGAGGATGGCGCGACACGTACACCCAGTTGCTGATTACCAGTTCAGCCGAGCAGGTTGGCGAAAGCGAAGTGGCGAGCCAGCGCCTGCTCGCGCTGTGGCGCCTACAACATCGCGAGGGACCGACGCAGGACCTTACCGCCAACCTACTTTCCATGCCCGGCGGCCCTCAAGCATTCGCCAACGGCTTGGACAAGGCCGACCTGTGGATCACTCCCTTCCTGACATGGGCCATTACCCAAAACGTGCCCTCCACGAGTCTCGAGACAATTGCCGACGCGATCGCGGAGAAGAGCGTGCCGGTGGACTGTTCGTTGATTTCCGGCCCGCTCCGAACCATGGCGCGGCGCGGCGCCGGTGAGGCGGCCCAAACTGTTTGGAGTCGGTCTTGTCCCGACGACAACGCACGTGCCGAAGTCGGCGAATTCGCCTTCCGCAAGTCCTCTGCCCCACCAGGACCCAGCGACTGGGCCTTCCCTCGCCATGCAGGCCTTACCACCTCGCTCGTCAGTGGGCCTGCAGGGATTGGCCTCGACTACAGAAACACCGAGCACATGCGAGTTTCCGTGGCCCAGCGGATCACGGCCTTGAAGCCAGGCGAATACGTGCTGAGCCTCGACTATTTGTCGGGCGATGCGATGAATAAGCAACCGATCGTCCTCAAACTGACGTGCTACACGCAGGATGGACAGAACGGTCCTGCGGCACGCCTATGGATGAAGGACGAAGCCCAGGTCATCAGGATACCCGACGAGGGATGTAACGGGCAGGAATTTGCGCTATTGGTCGCGCATGGCAGCGGGACAATTGGCCAATTCAATCTGGAGCCAGCATCCGCAAACTGATGGAAGCCGCAAGTTGCGGCAGAAGCAAATGACGCCTCGGCGCTTTGGCACCTGCCAGGCTCGTACCCAGCTAGTGCAGCAGAGCCAGATCGTGCTTCATGGTTGAGACATTCAGCCCAGCCTAGAGTATTCTGCATCAAATGGCGTCATCTGATGGCTCAGAAGACGTCGCAAACCCACGAGCAGGAGCCATTGCTCCGATGGAATCCGATCGCAACCCGCTCTTGCCCCGAACTTGCTGAAAGGATTGGCATGCCCCGGTTCGCGCTTCCCACGATCTTTCGCGGAACCACTGCACTTTCCATCATCGGAATGGCTACGCTTGTCAGCCATGCGAGCCATGCAGAACCCGACGCCGCCCTATCGACCCTGGAGCGAACACGCATTTTCGGCCTTCCCAGCGCGGTTCTGATCCCTCGCGGAGGCGATGAGAGCGGCCCTCCACTTCAATACGATGGAGGCGTCATCACCCTGACCGCTGCGACTCATGATTATGTGTATTCAAATGATCGCACCAAGAACAAGGCAAGAGCCGAAGTCCAGGTGATGGCACCGATCCGACCAACCGATCAGGTCAACGCTTCGCTGGATCTGCGGCTGCCTACCCTTGAGGCCAAGACATGGACAATCGTTCAGCAATGGCATGCGGGCGGACCGACCGCGAAGGCTCCGGGAGAACCCCCGATCTCGCTCCAGATACCGGCCAAAAATCCGGGCGAACTGCATGTCATCCTGAACCAGCAGACAGAACCCGGGAGCCCCGAGGTACGGTTTATCGACCTGGGTAAACTGCCCGTGACACCCGGAAGCTGGCATCACATTGACGAAGCGATCACCTGGGGTAAGGGTCAGCAAGGCTCCCTGAAAATCTGGGTCGATGGCGCCCTTTGCATCGACTACGTCGGCAGTCTGGGCTACGATCGCGACAACGGCATCACGTTCAAATTCGGCGTGTACCGAGCTGAAAGCGCGGCTGAGAAGAAAGGGATCTTGGACGCCTTCACAGCCGAATATCGCGACGTACGTCTGGCCGTACGGAAGCACTCTTCCCAAGATTGACCCATCCCCGACATGCTAGGCGATAACGGACCGCGCGCGCCAACTCAGGGGAACGAGAACGTCCGGAACCTCCCCGTAGGAAGCGTGACACCGCGCCCTTTAGGCTCGCCAGGTGCGCCCTCACGCAGCTTGAATGCAAGAGTTTCGCCTTGAGGGACGACCCACCGGCTCCCTCGTAGCGGATCTATTGCCGCCAGCGAGCACGACGCCGCCCCGCGTCTTCGCGGGGCACCTTTGCACAAAACACTTTCCTACAGGCTCAGGTCTGTCGTATCCTGCGCGCATTGTGAAGACGCCGGCATGCCCGTGCGCATCCTTCACCCAATGCAATCCCTTTACCAAGCGCCCTACCGCCTTTCGTCGCGCCCATGCACGCGCCGGAAATGCACTGTGGCCGCCTGTGCCAATGGCGCCTGGCGTTCGTGCATCTGCACGCCATGGCCGAAAGCGCCCCTTCGTGGCGCGGGCTGTCTGTAAGCCCTTCGTCCCCCAGCACGCGCCAGGCACGATTTCTCTCACCAAAGAGCGACTGGAGGCAAGATGACACCCAGCATAAACTTGACGAGTTACCGTCACGCCGACTGGGGCGGCAGTGACGGGTCCGAGATCGTCGCCTTTCTCGGCGAGGACCTTACACAGGCACACTTCGCATGGTCGTTTGCAGATCGCGCAGGAGGCAACGTCCTCCTCACGCTCGAGGCAACGACGGAAGGGCTTCAGGGCCTCGTCGCCCGCTACGAGCCGGACTACGTCCACCCTGTCAGCGGCGCCGTCGTCGGAGCCACACTGCTCATCCCCCAGATTGACCGCGAAACCCTGCTCGCTCTCGACACGCCAGGCGAGACAGGCGCCGACATCGTCCTCTTCCACACACTCTACCTGACCCGCGACAGCGGCCTCAAGCATGCCGAATTCGCCGGAAATTTCAGGATCATGCAGGGAGCTCCCAACTGATGACCATCCATGTTGAACGCGGCCCGCGAAATATTGTCGTCACGCAAGGAAACAACGCGCTGGAAGCTCGCCGGCAGGCCCTCGTCGCTGGCGCGCACGAACTCCGGACAAGGACCCTGGCCGACCAGGCTTCGACTGCTGCAGTCGCGGCCCTTGCTGCAGCGAACTACTTCGATACGCTCGAACGGGCGCTGGCCTCCACGCCCGAAGGCGCCAGTTTCACGACGACCGATCCTGCGGTAGCCTTGAACGAGGGCGAAGCGAATACCTCCGAAACCCTGCGTAGCTGTATCCGGACGAACGAAGCGCCCTACTATCGCTGGCTGGGCCCGGCTGCAGACCCGGCCAGCCGCGCCGACGTCGAACGCGCCGATGCCAAGGCCGCGTTTGCCGTCGGCAAGACTTCGATGACGATCCGGCCGGACGATCTGAACCTCGACTTCACGCTTCAAGACGCCCTCGACAACGCCGACCTCGTAGTCCTTCATGACCCTCAAGGCAGCGGCTTCGCGCTTGATGTGGGACTTCAACTGCCCGTGTCCCGCCCGATCACGCTGATGAGCCATCCGCGCGGCCGCGCCAGCATTCGTGCCACGGCGCAAATGGACGCGCTCATCACCCAAGCGGATACAAATCTCATCATTGGCACCGGGCTCCAGGGGCTTCACCTCGACTGCAACGACTTCGCCGCGCACGGCCTCGTCATCCAGCGCGGCAAGGCCTGGATCATCGATGACATCGACGTCACCGGCTTCCTTGATACCGGAATGATCCTGGGCAAGGACGGCGCTTCGGGTGCCTATTGCTACGAACACCAGATCAGCCGCCTCACCATCGATGGCGGAATTGCGAAGGCCCAGGCAGGCACGCATCCCAAGCGCGGAATAGGCTTCCTCGACGGAGCCACAGACAACAAGCTCTGGGCACCGGTGGTATCCTATGTCTCGGACTACGGCATCGACAACAGCAGTGGCGGGAACAACTGCATCGCGTCCGCCCACGTTTATGGCCCCTGCGACTATTCGTTCGTGGCAGGTGGCGAATGCGAGTTCATCGGCTGCTTTGCCGACACGCCAAGAATTGCCGGCTACCTGATCACAGGCGAACGAACGCAGATCATCGGAGGCAAGGTCTTCGCCAACATCGGCGCACTGGGGTACACCCCGGAAGCGGAAGCCTTCCGCTTCGACATGCCCCACCAGATCACCATCATCGGCGTACGCCTGCGCAACCTCGGCTACGACTTCAACGCAATTGCCCCCTCGGACACCTCCACCGTCTTCGGGCTCGCTTACAGCGCGGTGACGACAGTCTCGTCCCGGCGCAACTGGGCGGGCCAGAGCATCCGTACGAGCGGGGCCTACGGAGCCGAGTTCCGCGCAGGATCGCCCGCTGGCCAGCGCGCCAGCATGATCCTCCATGACGAGAACGACAAGTCGCTCTGGCGCCTCGGCAAGGACAACTCCTCCGTGTCCGGGAACAACTCCGGAGCGGACTTCGATTTCGACAGCTACGACGACACCGGCGCTTTCCTGGCCACACCGCTCAGCATGACCCGCACGGGAACAGTCCAGGTGATGGGCACCTATTCCGCGCCATTCCGCCTTGGCGCGCTGCGCATGTGGAACAACAGCGGCGTCATCTACGTGAAGCAGGGAAGCAATCCCACCTCCGCCGTCGACGGAACGGCATTGGGCCCGACGACCTGACCGGGCGGCGGCCTGTCAGGCGAAGCCCCCCGTGCGAGCCCTCGCACGGGGGGCTTCGCGTGTTCAGCGTCCGCGCATGGCCACGTAGGCGTTCACCGCCCGGCGGTAGGTGCTGCGTGGCACGAAGCTCCGGGCGACCTGGCGCAGGCAGATGCCCATCGGCACCCCCGCCCGCAAACGCCCATCGACGATGTAGCCGAGCGCGCGCATCGGCTTCGCCCCGGCGAGGTAATAGGCCAGAACCGTCGCACGATATCCGCGAAACGCCTTGGGTGACAGGATCGGTTGCGCCTTCTCCAACCAGGCCGTCGGCGCTTCCCAGCCGCGATGGCGCGAGGTGCGGTTGTCTTCCGAGATGTCGATCCAGACCGTCAACGGCTCGGGAAGCATCCGGAAGCGCACGCCGCCCGCCTGCAGGCGCACGCAAAGGTCGAGGTCCTGCCCCTTGCGCAAGGTCGGATCGAAGGGAATGCGCCGCGCCGTCTCGGTCTTGAGAACCAGGGTCGAGGTCTGGATGAACTGGTTCGAGACGAAGAGATATTCCCCCACGTCCTCGCTCTCGCCGATCGGCCGGTCCGGACGGACCCACTGCTTCTCCACCCCACGATCAACGTAGGTCGGCGCGTACCAGGCAATGTTCGGATCGGGGCTCATCGCTTGCGCAAACGTCGCGAGCTTCTCGGGCAGGAAGAAATCGTCGCTGTCGAGAAAGGCGATGTAGTCTCCCGTCGCCGCATCGATTCCAGTGTTGCGCGCCGCGCCGCCACCGCCGTTTTCACGCCAGACATAGCGGAAGCGCGGATCGTTCATGCCTGCCACGGCCTGTTCGAGTTCCTTGCCGTCGGCCGAACCATCGTCGACGACAATGCACTCCCAATTGTCCCAACTTTGCTTGAGAACGCTCTCCAGCGTCGGGCGAATAGAGTGGGCCCGGTTATAAGCGGGAATAACGACAGAGAACTTCATGACAGTTCCTCCCCGTTTACAGAGTTGCAGGGCAGCGCCGATTCCGGGCGCGGGTAAGACCAGGGCACGTCCCGCCCGAGCAGTTCGCGCACGCGCTGGACCGAGGGCGCCATCTCGATACGCAGCGCCGCCTCGGTCTCTGGATTCAGCGTTTCACGAACCAGCGCGGTATTGCGCGCGCGGTTGCTGCTGGTCGGCAAGCTGATCGGCGAAAGGCCGATCCACGCGAGCACTTCATTCGTGGTTTGCTCGGGCGCCTTGATGAACTCCTCGAAGATGAGAATCTTGACGTTGTCCGGGCCGAATGCAGCCCGCCATCGTTCGATCTGCCCATCGTAGCGACTGCGTTCCTTATAGGAGAAGGCGCGGTAGTTGTAGGTCACGGCATTTTCGGTGCGAAGCTCTTCGGCCGTATGGCGGATGCGCTCTTCTTCCTGCGCAATCGCCTCCTCGAAGCTAAGCTTCTCACGTCCGCGTGCGACGTTGTGCAGATAGTGAGAGAACGAGCGCTTCACCGGGTCGCGCAGGATCATGATCACCCGCGCTTGCGGCACCACTCCGGCCGCGATCTGTGGCACCGCCTCGTGATACATCATCGGCGTGGAATCGATCGTATATTCGCCTTCCCCAAGGACGGGGAAAATCGACCGATAGTAGCCGATCCCCTCTTCCAGGAGGCGCGGTTTGTCGAAGAAATGGCTTTCCTTGAACAGCCCGTCACGGATCTTTGGGTGCTGCGAAAGCAGGCCGTGCAGCGTCGTCGTGCCCGCCTTCTGCGCACCTACGATCAAGATTCCCGGCAGGTCCCCATGTCGCCTTGCCAGCCGCCGCAGGGGAAACTGGACCCGTTTGCCGAATGTCTCGCGATCGATCCCATTAGCAACCAGCGCCTTCTTCAACATCAGGGGCATTTTCATGATGGAATTCCTAAGACTTTTACACGTTTCAGGACAGCCAGACCCGCCAGGCCACCAAGCAGCGCTCCGATCGCGATTTCGCAGGCGATCTGAGCGAAGACGGGCGTTCCTGCAACGGCATACCTGTCGAGAAGGAGAACCCCCAGCACCATGATCGTCGCTGGGGCGAGGCCCACCAGGATCTCGCGCCCGACCCTTGGCCAGGACAGGTCGAAGACCCGGACAACTTCCCACAAGGGCAGAATCAGGGCCATCACCGACAGCAGGGCCACCGTCAACGCGAGGGTCCAGATATCGGCCTCGAGCCAGACCATGATGCCCAGGGCCAGAGTGATGACGACCAACCGGACCAGTTGGAACAGCATCTGCAGCGCGGTATGCCCCTTCGCCCGCAGCGCCGCAGCGAGCACACCACCTAGCGGAAGGACCGAGGAGGTCGCAGCGAAAAGCGCAAGATAGGGGCCCGCAGCTTGCCAGGTGCTGCCCATGAGCAGTGAAAGCAGGTCCCCTGCAATCAATGCCAGAAGGAAGAGAGGCAGGCTCGCCACTATCAGGCTCAGGCGGATCGACCGCATGAAGAACGCCGCCTGTTCCTCGGGCTCTTTGTCGAGATGAACGAACGCAGGGTAGATCGCGCGATTGATGGCAAAGGTGATCATCTGCGTCGGCTGCTGACTGAAGCGGCGCGCCAGGCCGTAGTAGCCAAGGCTGGTCGGGGTTCCGACCTGTCCCACGAAGAATTGATCGATACTGCCGTTGGCGAAGGTCAGCACCTGCATTCCGGCCAATGGCAAGGTGAAATGCACGAGCGCGCGGACCTCCTTACGTTCCGGCAAGGCTTTCGGCCATACGGGCGCGTGCCGCACAAAGCCCACGACCTCAATCAGGCGCTGCATTCCTGCATAGACGACCAGTGCGTAGATCCCCAGCCCCCCGATCGCCGCAAGGCAGCCGCAGGCCGCGCTCACGATGCTCGACACCGTCTCAATCTGAGCGAGCGGGCGGAACGCCATCATCCGCGACATCTGCGCCTGGGCCAGCACAGTCGGTGCCGCAATCAGCCCCAAGCCTGTCATCAGCGGAAGCAACCAGACCAGACTCGGCAGGCTCAGCCATTCGGCCACCGGCAGACCGACGAGGGCGGCACATACGAAGGAGACGAACGTGAGCCCCAGATTCAGCCAGAACGCGGCGGCATCGCGCCGATCATCGGGCTCGCTGTAGCGCACCAGCGCCATCGAGAACGACTGCGTGGCGAGCGTCGAGGAAAGCTGGTAGCCGATCAGCGCAATTGACGACGCGGCGAAGCCGCTCGGACCGATGGCGTTGGCCAGCACCAGCATGAATACGGCCTGCGCGATCGAACGGCCCGCGCGCCCCGCACCAGCCCATAGCGTAGCGCTGAACGCCGCCTTCCCAAAGTTAGCCATTGGCCCGGTCCCTTACCACGTCAGGTCCGAAAGCATGGACGAAGCGGCCAGACCAACCGCTTCACCGCCGCGCGGTCCGCCTGCGACAGCGTCCGGCGCCACTCGTCGTCCTCACGGACAGTCACATTCTTCTGGACCCGCATGGGATTGCCCATGATGGTGTGACCGGGCTGGATCTGTGCCTTGCCCTCAGCATCGATGGGCGGCGTCGCGAAAGGCGGCAACTGCGCGAAGGACACAATCTCATCCAGCGTACGCGCCGGATCCTTCACGAAATCCTCATAGTGAATCCGCTTGTAGGCTCCGAAACGCAGGCTGCCGAGGCGGGCCATCAGATAGGTCGAACGCCAGCGACGGCCAATTTCCTCAGCCCCGAAAATCGGCATCTCCCGCTCTTCCCACCAGACTTCGGGCATCTTCTTGCGCCGCTGCCAGGAATAGGCCGTGGCATAGGGATTGCGGATGAAATGCAGGAAGCGGACATCGATGCCGTCAATGCGCTGAAGCGCAAGCGCCCAGTTCGCCGTCTTCGAACTGTCTACGATGACCCGAGCCCCCGAGACCTCGGCGATCGCACGGTAAAAACGGCCGATAGGCTCAAGGAATGCATCGAGCTGGTCGTAGTACTCCCGCCCCCCCAGCCCCAGCAGGAGCTGGCGACGGTGCCGGTCATCGGCGACGGCCGCACGACGTGCGCGCCATTCGGCCGGGTCAAAGCCCTGCATGCCACCCGGGAAAGCCCGCTGGAGGACCTCGCCCCAGAACGGGCAGTTCTGGAACTCTTCCCCACACCCGCACAGCTGGCGCTTGTCGAAATCAAGCCAGGTGCTGAATATCTGATGGATTTCGCCCAAGGAGACCACTTCCGGATGGGTGTCGAGCAGTCGCTCGATCAGGGAGCTCCCCGAGCGGCCAACGCCGCCCACATAAAGGACCGTAATCTGGCTCACCGATCTACCTTCCGTGCTAATCGTTGCTGACGACGCGCCTCGCCAAGCTCCCCCTTGATCCGAACCGCCGCGAATACGGCAAGGACAGTCAGGCTCCAGGTCAGACGCGAGCTGCCAAGAGCATCGACCTCGGTCACGTTGCGGATCACCTCGAAGAGCACGACAGCGAACATGAAGCGTCCGGCACGCGAAACCTTCGCGATATGCCCCCCGGTCATCGCCGCCATCACGTAGAAGGCCACGCAGCACAGAAACGCGAGGGTTCCCCCGAAGACGTACGTATTGAGATAGCCATTGTGCGCATGGGCCGCAAAGCGGCTCCAAGCACCGCCAACGCCGTAGAGCGGCGAACGCATGCCCAGATCGAAGAACCCCTCGTACCCGTACCCGATCAAGGGACGCTCCATGACGCTGCGTACGAGCGCCCACAAGGGCAAACGCCCGGTCAGGTCGGACTGGATTCCCAGCAGGTTGAAAAGGGGTTGCGCGTAGAGGAAGAAGAGCGCGATCGTAATCACGAAGAACGCGATCACGGCCAGCTTCAGGAACGCATAGAAGTTCATTCGCCCCTTGTTCCCCAAGACCAAACTGAGACCGCAGACCACGAAGAGGCCAGCAAGAGACGTCTTGGATTGCGTCATGTAGATGAAGAATAGCGCGACGCCGATCAGCCCCACGATGACTGGAAAATTGGACTTGCGCAGGCTGGCAAGGAGGAACAGCGTGGTCAGGCTGAGGATCGCGCCCATATAGTTCTTGTGCGAGGTCAGCCCCCTCCATGCGCCCTCATAGAGATAGGCCTGGTGAACCGCCCGTTCAGGAAGCAGGAAGACCCCGGCCAGACTGATCAACATGAAGACCACGAGGCATTTCATGGCGCTGTCGATCAGACTGCGCGCACTCGGCGCGGTCACGATGATCATGATGAAGATCACGTTGGAGATCAGGAAGAGGGCGTATTTGGTGACCAGCAGACCCGCGTCCGGGCTCAGTGCCGTACTCATGGCATAAACAACCATGCTCGCCAGGATCGGCAGGGCAACGGGCAGCGCCTGGCGGAAGTTGCGCCACGCCCGAGAGATATGGAGCGCGAAATTCACCCCGGCAAGAACCAGCAGGGTCAGGAACACGATCTGCGTGAGCGAAGAGCCGCCCGCCTCGCGCACCGCATAGGCATCGTTTTCCATCGGAAACGGATCAAGATTCGTACCGACCACGAAGATATAGGCCCACAGCAGCGCCTGCGGAAACAGCGACCAACTGCGTTGCGAAGGCCGCGCACCACCGCGCGTGGACCGGGACATCCGCCCCGAAATCGCAGCACGCGCGGATCCCGCCTCCCGTTCCAGATCGCGCGGCGAGTTTCGCTTCCTCGAGCCATTCCGGAAGCCCGCCCCTGCCATCCCGGCTTGCGGTGGAAATGTAGCTTTGTACGCCATCAAACCTCGCTCTGTCGCGACAGGAAGCGTGCGCACGCCAGCAATCGCCAAGCGCGCCATGCCTCGCTCCCCGAGCCCATTGCTTTATCCCTCCAGAATTCGGTCATAAATCTCTTCCAGATGGGTTGCCTGGCGACGTACGTCGAAAACCTGTTCCACATGGTCGCGCCCCGCTCGGCCGAGCCGCAGTCCGAGTTCGGGGTCGAGCAGCAGACGTTCGAGCCGCTCAGCCAAGGCATCGACATCCCCCGTCGGAGCCAGCAGACCGGTTTGCCCGTCCTTGACCGCTTCGAGGATGCCTCCCTGGGCGAACGAGACAACGGGTACACCTGCGGCAGAAGCTTCCATATAGGAAATCGGAAGCCCCTCGTTATCACCATTTGAGGAGGGAACCGAAGGGACACAAAAAACGCGAGCCTTCCCCAATTCCTCGACGACACGCGAATGCGGCTGCGCACCGAGGTAGTCGACATTGGCCAGTTTCGCCTTCGCGAGAGCGAGATAGGTGTCCCGCATGGGGCCATCACCAATGATCCGCAAGGTCGTGCCCTGCTCGTTCGCTCCTGCGCGTTCGAGCGCCTCGATGAGCAGGTTCAGCCCCTTCTTCTCGACCAGTCGGCCGACGTAGAGCACCACGTTTTCGCGCGCTTCGTAGTTGGGACGAAACTTGTCGAGAGCGATGCCGAGGTAGTGCAATGTCGTCTTCTCGGGCGCGGCGCCAGCCTGCGCGGCCTGTCCGGCGATAAACCGTGACACCGGGAGAAAGTGGGAAGCTTCGCGAAACAGGCGAGCGCGCTTGGCGAGATAGATGCGACCTTCCGGCCCCATTGCCTTGAACGCCGCATCGGTAAACGTGACATCGTAACCATGCAGCGTGACGACGAGCGGAATCCCCAATCGGCGTGCAACCGGCAACATGTCGGCGGCATCAACAGCGAAATGGGCGTGGATCAGATCGGGTTTGGTCTGCGCGACCGCATCCACGAAGGCCTTGCCGACCCCCAGCGCCTTGAACAACCCGATCCGCATTTTGGGCACCTTGCCGCCCTTGCTCATGACGACCCGTCGGGTGTCCGCGATATCGAGTTCATCGAGTTCGCGCAAAGCTGCGAAGGTCGGTTCGTAGCGCGACATGCTGTCGTAGTGCTGCCGGATGAAAGTCTCCGAGATGGGCAGCAATCGAGAACGATAGATCAGAACGCGTGGCACGGAAATGCGATGCCTTTCACTTGAGTCCTAGTGGCATGAGCGAGCCACTACCCTTGTCCTGCGAATGGAGCAAAGACCCTCCGGTCTCGAAATCTGCCCTCAATGTCGCGTCAGCGCAACGAACAGCGCATGCGGTGTCGTCACCGCATATCGCCAGAACAGCTTGCGCGGGTTCGTCACCAGGCGATGTATCCATTCGATGTTGTTGCGCTGCATCCACTCCGGCGCGCGCGGATAGTGTCCCGTCACATAGTTGAAACAGCCGCCACAGGTCACGATCCATCCTGCCTGCAGCTGATCGCGCCAGCGCAGGGCGACCTCCTGCTCCTTGGGCTTACCCAGGCCGAGCCACACGACGTCAGGCTTCGCCGCGTTGATCTCAGCGACAATCTGCGCCTCGTCCTCCGGCTTGAAATATCCATTGCGTCGCCCGGCAATGCGCAACCGAGGATAGAGGCGGCGAAGTTCGGCAGCGCAAAGCGCGTTGACTTCCTCGCTCCCGCCCAGAAGATAGAAGCTGTGGCCGGTCTGCTCGAACCGGCGGGCGAAGTCGTGCAGCATGTCCGTGGTGGCCGAACGTTCGGGAATCGCGGCTCCGTCGAACCAACGCGAAAGCGTGACAAGAAATCCGCCATCGGCATGGATGATGTCGGCCTGGCCGACCATCTCGCGATAGCGCTCGTCGGTGCGCGCGAGCGAAAGGCCGTGGCCATTGACGTCCATCACCGTCTTGGTGCGGCCATCCCCCGAAGCGATATCTTCAAGACATGCATCGACCAGCCCCTCGCGCGAAAGGCAATCGATTTCAAAGTCGCCGAAACAGCGCCGAGCGGGAGCAGTCTTCTCATTCACAGGCATATCATTCACTCGCATCTCACTCGGACTCTAACAGGTACACAGCGTTCGCCGCGATCAGCTTCAATCCGAACCAAAGATATCTCGCGTAAAGACCTTGTCCTTCACAAATGTGATATCCGGCGTCATGCGATTCGCGATAATGACATCGCAATCCTGCGCAAACTCATCGAAATTCCGCATCACGCGCGAGCCAAAGAAGCTCTCGTCCTTCATCGTAGGCTCGAAGATGACGACCTCAATGCCCTTGGCCTTGATCCTCTTCATGATGCCTTGGATCGAAGACTGGCGGAAGTTGTCCGAGCCCGCCTTCATCACCAGCCGGTAGATGCCGACCTTGCTCGGATTGCGCGCGATGATCCGGTCGGCAAGGAAGTCCTTGCGCGTACGGTTCGCATCCACGATGGCCCGAATAAGGTTCTGCGGGACTTCGGAATAGTTAGCGAGAAGCTGCTTGGTGTCCTTGGGCAGGCAATAGCCGCCGTAGCCGAAGCTGGGATTGTTGTAGTGCGAGCCTATGCGCGGATCGAGGCCGATACCGTTGATGATCTGCCCCGCATCCATGTCACGGGCCATGGCGTAGCTGTCCAGTTCGTTGAAGAAAGCCACTCGCATCGCAAGATAGGTGTTCGCGAAAAGCTTGATAGCCTCGGCTTCCTCGGCGTCCGTAAAAAGAACCTCGATCTCTTCCTTCAAGGCGCCTTCCACAAGCAGGTCCGCAAAGGTGGATGCCCGCTGCGAGCGCTCGCCCACGATGATGCGCGAGGGATAGAGGTTGTCGTAGAGCGCGCGACCTTCGCGCAGGAATTCCGGGCTGAAGATGACCTGAGAGGTCTGGTACTTGGTCCGGACCTCCTGCACAAACCCGACAGGCACCGTCGACTTGACCACGATTGTAGCATCGCATTTCGCGTCCAAGACCATCTGAATGACAGCTTCGACGGAGGAGGTATCGAACTTGTTCGTCTCAGGATCGTAGTTCGTCGGCGTCGCGACGACAACGTATTGAGCCTCGGCCAGCGCCTCTTCGGGATCCAGCGTCGCGACGAGATCCAATGATCGCGTCTTCAAGAAGTCCTCGATTTCCGCGTCAACGATCGGCGATTTTTTGGCATTGAGCATCGCGACACGCTCTGCCGAAATATCGACGGCGACGACATGCTGATGTTGCGCAAGAAGAACTGCATTGGACAGCCCCACATACCCCAACCCGAAAACAGCAATCTTCATTCTAAGAGAACCTACTCTAGCTACACCATCGAAGGTTGAAGGCAACACGGCGCAACATCCTTAGCCGGTGCAGCATTGGCAGCCTGAGACGCAATCAGTCAACGCCCCAATGCTGCAATTGCACAAGATAAATTGTCGACCCCATAGACCAAGTCAAGATAAACAGTATTTGACACCTTAGGCTGGCAGGAGCCCGCAGCCCCCACCCCCTGTCGGAACCGGTTCAGTGGCATAGTCGCGTTGCATCCCGCATTGCAAAGCGCCCGAACGTTTTCCGGCTTCGGCAAGCGGTTGCCGGAAGGTAGGGCGCTGACCACCGGACTTTCTTCAGGTTTCAAGCGCATCGCAAGAATCGCATCGTTCGCGAAGGAACGTGGGCGGCATTGTTGTACAAGCGACCGATTGCTGCGCATGCGAATATTCCGCCCTTCCCCCCGTGGCCTGGAAGGTCACGCACCTCTCCGCAGGTGAGCTTGGGAGGTGAACGATGGGCGTCACGCGTCAAGCAGACAAGCCAAACAAAAAATGGCCCGGCAGCACGTAGCCGCCGGGCCAAGTAAAAAAGGTTGCTCAAGCAGAGCCACCTTCGGGTCGCAAAACCCTCATAGGCCAAATATTGCGCGGCGACCGTGATCCAGATCACACTTGACGCCGGCCGGACACCCTAGTTGAATTTTCTGGAATTTCGGCGCAGATCAAAACATAGGTGCCAGCTGAAGACAGATCGCCGGACGGAGCCACCCCAACGTGACCGAAGACGAAATCGAAGATGTCGTCCAGGCGGTGTTCCGTTGCAGTGCTACAGTGGCGCGCGAGCTCGCGCCGATCTTCTCTGCGCGCAAGCTCGTGGCAAAGCAGGTTCTCGCCAGCCAGGGCGCCCCCTCGAAAATGTGCTGGATCGTCATCAATGGCGCAATCCGTGTCGATGCGTTCGGCGTAAACGGACAGATCCAGCAGCTCTCGCACTATGGACCTGGCGAATTCTTCGGAGCCTACCCGACAGAGACGCAACACCGCGCCGAAATCATCGCAGCCACCCGTTCACTCCTCCTCGGTACCGAGACCGTGCGACTTGCCAACGCTGTCGACAGGAATGTTGAGCTGGCCACTGGCATGGCCCGCCTCCTCGCCCGACAACTCGACCGTATACTGGACCAGATGGTCATACGCTCCACCTATTCCGCAGCGGGCCGGGTTTACGCCGAACTACTCGCACTGGCTCAGACCTCGCAGGCGATCGCGCCGCCGCCACGAATCACCTCGCTGGCGCTGGCGGCGAATACGACACGCGAAACGGCTTCGCGCGCCATTGGCGTCCTGGTCCGCCGCGGCATCATCTCGCGCGATGAGGAGAAACTCGTTATTCATTCCGCTCGCATGATCGAAGAACTGATCTGCTGACCATCTCGCCCATGCCAGGAAAGAAACTGGGGCGTCGGCCCGAGACCTACTCCGGTTGCAGTGGCGAATAGCGCGCGATCGGAATGTCACCAAAGGGAGTAACGAGCTCACCGGATGGCTCGAAGCGGACCTCCGGATCGAGAACATCGAACACGCAGACGTGGGGCCAGGCTCCGCAGATGTCGTTGCCCTGCGCCGCTCGTGCGAAGTAGATCGCCCTCTGGCCAGCTACCTCAAGCGAGATTTCCGAGCCCATGGTACCGTAGTCGAGGCCAAGGCGGGCCCCGGTCTGGCAGGACAGGATCTCACGCCCATAGCGCACCGCCTCAAGCACGTCGTCGAAGGCACGCAACCAATAGCCCTCCTCGGTCTGCCAGGTATCTCCGCAGCGACCGGGCCGATCGGGAAACGATTGATCGCAGGCCAGGATCGCGCGGCTGGCCCCGACGCCGACCGTCTCAAAGGGTACGCCGCGCGGGACATCCCGACGGACTTGGTAGATTGTGCGACCACTTTCCTTCCACCAAGACAGGGCCAGCGCCAGCTCATCCTCACTGCGCCCCACGTGAAGCGCAACGGCATCGGTCGCCAACTGATTGGCCCGGCGTATCGCGAGGCCCATCGCAATCGCGGTGGCCTGAATGATTCCGGAATGGGTCACCTCTCCCTGTTCGGGCAGGTCAATCAGGCTATCGGCCCTATCGACCAGTGCCTCGAACCGCGGCAGCCAGCTACGCCCGAATCGCGCCACGGAGGTTGCGCGGAATTGCTCAAGTGATCCAGGCAATACGACATGCAGCTGGATGCCAAGCTCAAGCGCCATTTCCGCAATAAAGATGTCGGCCCCGGCTGCCAGCGCGCCATAGGCCGCACCTGGCCCGATCTCGTGCAGAGCCTTTCCGATCTGGGCACAGACCTCGTCCTCGTGCCCCGTAAGATTCATGATTCCACTGAAATGCAGAGTTGCCGGAGGAGAGAGCCCGTCCAGCATCTCGAAGCTGTCGCCAGTAGCCTGAAGAATCTCCCGAAACTGGCGAATGGTGGCGGCGCGGTCCTCCCAGGCCTGTGGCGCGGACGCCAGCGCCGCGAGCAGAGCCTCCCGGCTTCCGTGTTTGTCCCCTAGGAGCAAACGAGCCTCTGCGACTGTCGCATTCAGCCAGAAGCCGGTTTCCGGCTCGTAGTCACCACTCTCAATAATTGCGAGAATGCGCCGTGCGTCCTCCCGGGCCTCAATCACGTCCCCGCACAGAAATGCCGTCGTTGCAGCATTGATCAAAGGATAAGTGGCACGTCGCTCACCTGCACTGGCGCGGTAGGCCGCTGCGGCCTGCCGAGCAAGAGCGAGACGCGCTCTTCCCCGGCAGCGCAGCGACCGGTCCTTCAGGAGACGCCCCTTGAGAGCGAGAACCTCACTCGAAGAGTCCTCGCAAAGTCCGGCCTCCTCGAACATGTGCCACGCCTTTGACGTATCGCCGTTGCGGGCCGTCTGGCGGATGCGGGTGAGTAGAGTGGGAAACATGGCCCTGCCGTTACCTCAGCCGTCGATCGGCGGCGGATTGGTGATGTCGGGATCGATCGCGATGCCGGTCCAGCGACGGTTCCCCTTCGCATCCTCCTGGAGGAGATCGACGTTGATGTTGAAGGGATGGATCGTGCCGTACTTGCCCCCCGCGTTGAAGCGCGCCTTGAACTGGACGGTCTTGTAGCGGCCGTAAGCCTTGTCGTAGTCCGCGTAGACCAGCCCACCGTAATAGGACGACAGTTCCTCCTTGGTGGTGATCGCCTCGTAGGCATCGGAAAAGAAGAGCTGATCGCCATCCAGCTGGATCGTCACGTAGCAGTCTTCGGTGATCGCGATGTAGTCCTTTCCGGTGTCGGCATCGCGGCAGGACAGGACGACCTGTCCCTCACGGACCGCAAGCGTGACCTTGTACACGACAGAGCGCGCGCTCTGCTCCAGGCTCAGGCTATCGAAGAATGGGGCCAGCCCATATTGCTTGTAGTTTATCGTCGACATCGCAGCTCTTCCTTTCTCTCCTGCAGCAGTCTCTTGCAAGGCGTTGCTCTGACGCACTCGCTAGTCCGAGCCGGCCTGTGGCCAGGGTTCGGAAAAGCGCTTCTTCCAGACCTTCCAGTCATGATTTTCCGGGTCTGAGGCAATCAGCCGATCAAGTTCCTCCTGGGCCCGGCTGCGCATGCGCTGGGCCATCGCGCGAAATCCCATCGCATGGCGCAGCCGCGAGGTGGAATTCATCGCCAGCATCCAGGCCTGGCGATAGGTCGCATTCTTGGGATCGGTATCGAGCAGGTCCCGGGAGATTTCCAATTGCTTCTGGCGCTGGTCCAGCGCGTCTTCCTCGCGCCCCTGCCGAAGCAGCGCATCGGCATACCAGGCGTAGCGATTGGCCAGATCGCGCGTGACCTCCAGATTGTCCGGCTGCATCGCATGCACGCGCAGCAATGTCTCCAGAGCCTCGTGACATTCCGGCAGGAGATCGGGATTTCCCGCCTCGTCCAGGCCGACCGAACACAGGTTCCCTTGCGCGTAGGCCAGCTCATGGCGGTATTCGGGATTGTCTGGCTCAAGCTGCACCAGCTTTTGCGAAAGAGCCTTGTAGGCCGTGAAGTGCGGCAAGGCCTGAAGCGGCTTCTTGCGCATGAAGATCGCGTAGCCCACCCAGAACTCGCTCTGCGCCTGGCCGTAGATCCGCAACGGATCGTCCGGTGCCGCCGCCAGCAGCGCGGCCGTGGCGCGGCTAGCTTCCTGGAACTTGGCAACGGCGCCCTCTACGTCGCCGCGGCGATGATCGTCCTCGCCCATGGCGTGCAGGATACGGGCCCTGCGCTCGAGCGAATCCACAGGCAGCGCATCGAGATCGGCCTGCTCGGCGTAATAGTCGAGCGCGCGCGCGTTGACCGTTTCCAGCACGTCCAGCCTGCCCACGCCCTTCAGCCTCTCGCGCAGATCCGTCAGCATGAACTCGATCAGCCCCTCGGCCTGCCTGCGTTGCTCGTCCGCTTCGCGTTGCGCCCTTATGGCGAACACCAGCATGAGGCCCATCACTAGAGCAAGAGCGAAGGCCAGCGCCGTGATCGAGATCACACGGCGCATCCGGCGCTGGGCATCGCGCTGAATAATTTCATCGAGAGCAAGGCCCGACAGGCCGGCCAGGATCTTGAGGCGCGCGAGTTGGCGCCCGTCCTTGTCGGGCCGAAAGTCGGCGGCGATGGGCTCGCGCACCTTGCCATCGCGGCCCGGCATGACAAGCGCGGCCGGAAAGCTCTCCGAGGGTTCTCCGCGCAGCAGCGCGGCGATCACCGGACGTTCGGGGTGGAGACGCCGGAACAGGGCAATCTCGGCGTTGACCCAGCGCGAGGCCGCCGCCTCGGGCGAACACAGCACAAGCAGCGCGGCCGAACCGGCCAGAGCCTTCTCGACCTCGGAATCAAGGCTGCTCGCCGCCGGCAGTTCGGCCCGGTCGCGGAAAATCGGCGCAAGACGCCGGGGCACGCGACCGCGCGGCGTTTCAGAGCCGACAAGGCGAGCAGGGATGCGGTAATTCTCGAGCCAGCGGTGCAGGCGCCCCGCCTCCCGCTCGTCGGCGTGGCTGTAGCTCAGGAAGGCGCGGTAGCGATCCTGCGGCGCGGCACTGGCGTCCTCTTGCCTCATGGCTGTGGCGCATTCATCCCAAGCGACCCCATGACCCGTCCAGACACCGCCTCGGCCGCATGTGCAGTATCCCCCATTCCGTCAGGCGACAGCGCGTAAACGGCTGTTTTCCCGGGATGGCCCTCGCACCTTGGAATATCACACCGGGGCCCGGACGCAAGCGCCCTCGGCCGCGTCCAGGCACCCGCAGGTCCTGCCCGTCAGGCCGCGACACGCACCCCGTTACGCCCGGACTGCTTCATGTCCTGGAGCGCGGTGTCGGCGATCCCTCGCGCATCCTCGGGCGTCATGCCCGAACGCAGCTGCACCACCCCGCAGCTGACCGAGGAGAGGACGGCCACATCGCCTGCACGGCAGACCGGGCTTTGCCGCACGGCCTCGGCGATACGCTCGCAGATGCTGCGCGCGGTCAGGATGTCGCAGCGCAGCAGCAAGGCGAACTGGTCGGCCCCGAGGCGCGCGACGACGTCGGTATCGCGCGCATTGCGCTTGATGCGCCGCGCCACTTCGACAAGCGCGGCATCGCCCACGACCAGGCCGTGCTCGTCGTTGATCGTGTGGAAACTGTCGAGATCGACGAGCGCCAGCGAAATCGGGCGCCCCACGTCCTCCATCGCCCGGTCGAGGTGGACGAGGAAGCTCTCGCGCGCGCAGACGCCTGTCAGGCGGTCGGTCTCGGAACGGCCGATCAGCGCCAGGTCGAGCGCCCGGCGTTCGGTCACATCGCGCAAGGTCACCACCCAGCCTGAATGCGCGCGCCCCTTGCGCAGAAGTCCGATAGTCCCCTCCAGGACGAGAGCGGGACGGCGCATCGGCGAGAACTCGATCAGCCGGGTCGCGCCCTGCGCCCCGAAATCCTGACTGCGACAGGCCTTCCCGAGATCTTCCATGAGATCGTGGACCTGCAGCGAGACCGTCTCGCAGGACCGCCCGATCATCTCCTCGGCCGAAATGCCCAGGAGCGCCTGGACGGGGCCCGTCGCCCATTTGCACTGGCCCGAACTGTCAAAACCCAGGCACGCGGTGGCCGCGCTCTCCAGCACCTGGCGCAAGGCTTCCTCGCGTTCGGCCAGACGGATCGCCAGATGCCGCCGCGAAGTCACCAGCGAGGCGACCGGGAGGCAGGTCAGGAGCAGCGCGCCCAGGTAGAGCTGAAAAAACAGCGTCTGAAGCTGCGCAGACACCGGCATGCCCGCGACGGGTCCATGACCCGCGAGTGTCGCCGCGAGACCCGTGAAGGCCACCAGCATGACCCCCAGCTTGGTGCCAAGGCGGCCGAGCCGGAACGACAGGTAGGTCACCAGGCACATCGGGAGGAACAGGAGCGGCACGAAGGACTGTGTGAAGACCGCAGCGGTGGTCAGAAGCAGCAGCCCGTAGCCGCCGAGCGCACTCCACATCTCGCGCCGGTTGGCAAAGCGCAGCCAGCGCACATAGCTGCCATCGAACAGCGCACACAGGAACGGGGTGAGGACCAGCAGGCCAAGGGCATTGCTGAAATACCAGTTGCCGACCGAAACGAGAAACGGCGCGCCAAAGGCCAGGGCCGTCACCGCCGATCCGATAAGCGCGGCGATCAGCACCGCGACCCCGCCAGCGTAGAGGACAAAGCGCCAGATCGCCCGGTTCGAGGCAAAGATCTCGGACCTTGGCGTGTGGCGCAGCACCAGCCAGGCCGCGAGCAAGGTCTGCCCCATGTTGATCACGCCGTAGGTGACGAGAACGGGAGACCAGCCGCGTGCGACAGTATTCGCCGCCAGGTTTGCGGCCCATCCGGCCGCCAGGACCCACCCCCAGTTGGCGCGCGGTTCCCGCAGGAGGAGCATCAGGATGATGGCATCGGCGGGCCAGATCGTGGCGACGTCGTAGCCTTTGCTGGTCAGCTGGATGGCGAACGTGGCGAGCACGAAATACCCCACCGCCGCGATGATCGCGGCATCGGCACGTCGCTCGAGCACAGCACGCGATTCGGGGCCTGAGTTCACCATCCTCGCCCCGATAATCCAGCAAGGGTTAACCCAATGTATACTTGTCTAACAAAACCGGTGGAAATCCCGGAAAACAGAGGCATTATCAGAACTTGCGCACCTCTATGTCGTACTTGCGGATGGCATAGCCGATCTGGCGCGGGGTCAGTCCCAGCAGCCGCGCCGCCTTGGCCTGGACCCAGCCCGCCCCTTCCAGCGCATCGAGCAGTTCGGCCCGGCTCACCTTGACGTTGTCGAGCGGCAGGTCCCGGTCCGGTTCGCGCCGGTGGAGGGGAATGGCCGGGGCCTCGCCCCCGCGCTCGGGGGCCACGCCGCCCTGCTCCTCGCGCGGGCCCGGCTGGACGATGGGGAAGGGATCGGAAACCGCGGTCTTCCAGAGCATCGCGGACAGGCACTCGTCGTTGCGGCAGGCAAAGTCGCGCGCGTCGATCCGGTCATCGAGCGAGAGCGTGGCGGTGCGCCGGATACAATTCTCCAACTCGCGCACGTTGCCGGGAAAGTAGCAGCTTTCCAGAACATCGAGCGCGGAGGGGCTCAGTTCGTGCTCGGTGTGGTGTTCCTGGTCGAAGCGGCGCAGGAATTCGCGCGCGAGCTGGGGGATGTCCTCGCGCCGGTCGCGCAGCGCGGGCAGGCGCACCGAGACGACATTGATGCGGTAGTAGAGATCGGCCCGAAACTCGCCCTTGGCGACCGCTTCCTCCAGGTTGCGGTTGGTCGCGCAGACGAGCCGCACATCGACCTTGATCGTCTGCGTGCCGCCGACGCGCTCGAATTCACCTTCCTGCAGCACACGCAGGAGCTTGACCTGAAAGGCCTGCGAGGTGTCGCCAATCTCGTCGAGGAAGAGTGTACCGCCATCGGCCAGTTCAAAGCGCCCCTTGCGCTGGGCGACCGCGCCGGTGAAGGCGCCCTTCTCGTGCCCGAAAAGTTCGGACTCCAGGACGGATTCGGGAAGCGCGGCGCAGTTGAGCTTGATGAACGGCTTCTTCGCGCGCGGGCTGAAATCATGGGTCGCACGGGCAAACAGCTCCTTGCCCGTGCCCGATTCCCCGCGCAGCAGCACCGCCGAGTGGCTGCGCGCCACCCGGCGGATACGCTGCAATGCCTCGCGCAGCGCCGGGCTGGAGCCAACGATGTCCCCCTGCTCGTCTGTGTCCTCGGCCTTGGCCTCGGCGCTGCGTGCCCGGCGGGCAGAGCCGTCCTCGAGCCCTTTTTCGAGCAGGCGGTGCTGATCCATCAGCCGCTCGCGGTCACGCTGGACGAGCTTGAGCAGCCGCACCGTCTGGCCGATCAGGTTGGCGACCATGGTCAGGAAGCGCACGTCCTCATCCGCCGCGTGGTACGTCGTCGTCTCGTCCCAGATCTGTTCGATGGTGAGCGTGCCCACCACTTTCAGGCGGTCCTTGATCGGCACCCCGATGAAGGAGACCCGCGCGCCGGGCGGCAGCGGCCCATCGAAGGCCCAGTCGGGAAACAGCGCGCTGCGCTCCATGTTGTGGACCACCACCGGCATCCCGGTGTCGTAGATCTGGGCGACCGCACGTTCGGGCTGGCGCCCCATCCACAAGTGCGCGCGCTCCTCGCTCCAGCCGATCCCCACGACGCTGGTGGGCGCCCCCTCCTCGTCGAGCAGGGTCACGAGGCCGTGGCGCATGTCGAGGAAGCTGGAGAGCAGCGTCAGCACGTTGGTGAGCGTCGCCTCCAGCCGTCCCGGCACGGCCAGGACCTTGGAAATCTCGTAAACGCCGCGCAGCGCGATATCCGCGCGCGTGTGGCTCGGGCCGCGGCTGTAGCTGCTCACGGAGTAACCGGCCGTAGCGGGGGCGACTGTCGATGCATGCGTACCCATGACGGAAGCCTTTCTGCCGTCAGCGCATTCCTCTCCATTTCCCGGTTCCGGCACTGCTCCCTTGCGGAGTCGGGCCCGCGTCTCTTCGTGGTTCGACGTGTCTTGATTTGGACAAACGTCTCAAATCCCAAGCGATTCGACAAGAGAATAAGCGCCCTCCCCCAGGACTTCCTTACAGTAATCTGACAAAACCATGCCTCTGCATGACTTTATCCGAACTTGTAGAGCACCCCGAAACCGCCGCGCGGATAGTTCCACTCCACTTCGCCCGTCTTGCGCGTGACGATGCGGCAGGTCCCGCATTCCAGACACCCATCGGCGGCCACTTCGACCTGACCGGATTCGGTCACGGCATAGCATCCCGCCGGGCACAGGCGGGTCATCGCCAGCAGGCTGGCCGAGGGCACTTCGTGCTCACGCACGCGGATATGGGGCTTGCCGGCGTCGACGAGGTAGCGGTTCTGAAACAGCTTCTCCTCGACCTTGGGAGCGGTGGCGATTTCGGTCATTGCGCGTCTCCTTTCATGGTTGGGCAGAACGTGAGGTCCCCTCAGCGCCAGGCGCGGGCCACGCGCCAGGCATCGCCGAGCAGGCCCCGCAGGCTGCGGCTGTCGCGAAAGCTCTTGAGGATGGCCTTTTCCTTGGTCTTCTTGTCGACCCCATCGACCCGGAACCAGGTCTGCATGGCCTGGCTGAAGAGGCGCGGATAGGTACCGAAGAAGGTCGTCTTGTTGGCGTCGAGCAGCCCGGGGATCCCCTTGTATTTCTTGAGGTCCTTCATCACGAAGGTCGCTTCGAGGCGCCGCTCGTACTCCTTGAGGGTATAGCCATCCATCGCCTCGCCCTTGCGGTGGAGCGCGACCACGGTCTCGGCCGCGATGCGCCCCGTCGTCATGGCCAGGTTCGAGCCCTCGCGGTGGACCGCGTTCACGAACTGCCCGGCATCGCCGACCACGATCCAGCCATCCCCGGTCAGCTGCGGGATCGCCTTGTAGCCGCCTTCCGGGATCAGGTGGGCGGCGTATTCCTTGACTTCCGAGCCTTCGAGCAGCGGCGCGATCGAGGGGTGCGCCTTGAAGGCTTCGAGCAGTTCGGCCGGTGTTGCCTCGCCTTCGGCAAAGTCGGAGACGATGCAGCCGATGCCGACCGAGATCGATTCCTCGTTGGTATAGAGGAAGCCCGTGCCGGTCATGCCGCGCGTGATCGTGCCCATGGCCTCGATCACCACGCCCTCGTTGCCCTTCAGGTTGAAGCGCGCCTCGATGGTTTCGCGGGGCAGGAAGTGCATCTCCTTGACCGCCAGCGCGACGCTTTCGGGCGCGATCTCGGGCCGCAGCCCGGAGCGCTGGCCGACCAGGCCGTTGACCCCTTCGGCCAGGATCACGACAGGCGCGAAGATCGGGTTGCCCTGTCGATCGGTGCGCACGCCGATGACCCGACCGGTCAGATCCTTGACCAGTTCGGTCACGGTCGTCTCGCACAGGACCAGCGCGCCCGCTTCCTTGACCTTGGCCGAGAACCACTTGTCGAACTGCGCGCGCAGGATCGTGTAGCGGTTGGGCTTCTCCTCGTTGAAGTCGCCTGAACGGTAATGCATGCCGGTGTGCGAGGTGTCGTCCATCGACCACATGCGCTGCTCGATCACGTGGCGTTCCAGCGGCGCTTCCTCGCGGAATTCCGGGATGATCTTCTCGAGCGCGTCGGAATAGAGGATTGCGCCCTGCACGTTCTTCGAGCCCGCGTACTCGCCCCGCTCGATCTGGAGGACACTCAGCCCCTCCTTCGCCAGGGTATAGGCCGCCGCGTTGCCCGAAGGCCCGGCCCCCACGACAATCGCATCGAACGTGTCCTCCATCTCGGCCATGGTCTCTCTCCTTCTTAGCTGGCCATCCGGGTGACGCGCAGGCGCCGCGCAAAGGCCTCGGTCAATGCGGGCAGCAGCGTGACCGCGTCGGCAACGATACCCAGGTGCGCGAACTCGAAGATCGGCGCCTTGGGGTCGGTGTTGATGGCAAGGATCAGGTCGGCGCCTTCCACCCCGACCCGGTGCTGGATCGCGCCCGAGATGCCCGCCGCGATGTAGAGGCGGGGCCGGATGGTCTTGCCGGTCTGGCCGATCTGGCGGTCCGAGGTGATCCAGCCCTTCTGCACCAGCGGGCGCGAGCCGCCATATTCAGCGCCCAGCACCGCGGCGAGGTCCTTCACCAGCTGGAAATTCTCGACCGAGCCCAGGCCCAGGCCACCGGCCACGACGACATCCGCATAGGGCAGCGCGGCCTTGTCGCTGTCGCGATCGGCAATGAAGTCGAGCACCTTGGTGACGACATCGTCCTCGGCGATATTCGGCGTAAACTCGACAATGCGTCCGCTGCGCCCTTCCTCGCGCTCGGGCATGGCCATGACGCGCGGGCGCACGGTCGCCATCTGCGGGCGGAAGTTGAGCGTGAAGATGGTGCACAGGAGCGAACCGCCAAAGGTGGGCCGGGTCGCGGCAAGCGAGCCGTCCTCGTCGATGGCAAGCTCGGTCGAATCCGCAGTGAGGCCGGTCTTGAGCGTGGTCGCCACCGAACCCGCCAGGTCACGGCCGAGGTTGGTCGCGCCCAGGAGCAGGATCTCGGGCTGGTAGGTGTTGACGATGTCGGTCAGGACCTGCGTCGAGGTTTCGTTGCGGTAGTGCTTCAGGGCCGGATCGCAGGCGATGTAGACACAGTCCGCGCCGTATTCGAAGCAGTCCTGCGCCGCCTTGCCCAGCGCCTCGCGGTCATCGCCCATGAGAACCGCGGCCAGCTCCACGCCGCGCTTGTCGGCCAGCTTGCGCCCTTCGCCCAGCAGTTCGAAAGAGACCGAATGGACGGCCCCGTGCTCGATCTCCACCGCCACCCAGACGTGCTTGTACGCCTTGAAGTGCTCGGGCAGTTCCTTCTTCGTGTTGGCACGGCCTCCCTTGGTGGGAGCGGGCTTTGCTGCATCGGCCATCGGTCCGGCTCCTTTTCTCAGACGTAGTGGTGGAGGGCCTGGGCGGTGAGGTCGTCCTCGACGCCCGGTGCCCTTGCGAAGATCGCATCGACCACGGCCCGCGCCTTCGCATCCATGGTGCCTTCGGCCTCGATCATCGCGGCGGCTTCCGAGCGCGCGGTGGGCGCAAAGACCTTCTTCACGATGGTCGGCGAGCCACGCAGGCCGCACTTGGTGAGGTCCTCGATGCCAACATCGGACGCGTTCCAGGTGATGATCTCGGCGCGCGCGGCCTCCAGTGCCTGCGCGATCGTGCCGCGCCGCATCTCGTTGGTCGCCTCGAGCATGGTGATGAGCACGGGCAGCTTCGTTGCCAGCACCTGCGTGCCTGTCTCGGCGCGGCGCTCCACGGTGATGCGCCCGGCCTCAAGGTCGGTCGCGACGATCTTCGAGATGTAGGTCAGCTGGTTGAGCTTCAAGCGGCTGGCGATGCCCGGCCCGACCTGCGCGGTGTCCCCGTCGATGGTCTGCTTGCCGGTAAAGACGATCTCGGGCGTGCCGAATTCCTCGCCGATTTTCGTCAGCGCCATCGAGAGCGCATAACTCGTCGCCAGCGTGTCGGAACCCGCGAAGTAGCGGTCGGTCAGGAGTACCGCGCGGTCCGCCCCGAAAGTCAGCGCCTTGCGCAGCGATTCCGAGGCCGTGGGCGGGCCCATGCACAGCGCCGTGACGCTCGCGCCGAGGCGGTCCTTCAGGCGCAGCGCCTCTTCCAGCGCAAAGAGATCGTAGGGGTTGATGATCGTCGGCACGCCTTGGCGCATGATCGTGTTCGTGACCGGATGGACACGGATCTGCGCGCTGTCGGGCACCTGCTTGATGCACACCACGATATGCATTGTCTCAGCCTCCTGTCAGGGCGTCGAGCGGCACGAAGGGCCGGTTGGGTTCGGGTTTGGGCGCGACCGCGTCCTTGTGGACCTTGAACAGACGCTCCGCGATGGGCGAGGAGGCCACGAAGTCGGCATAGGCCTGCGCGAGGTGCTCGCCGCAAAGCGCGTAAAGCTCGGTATCGTCGGCACTTTCCAGCGCGCCCTCGACCTCGCTGCCGCGCAGGTACTGGCCCATGCGGCGCAGGATGTGGAGCCGCGCGACCTGGACCACCTGCGGGTCGTAATCGACGCCGAGCAGTTCGAAGAAGTCCTCCGCGCTCGAGAGTTGGTGCAGTTCGTCAAGCAGGCTCATGGCTGTCCTCCTGAAGAGCGAAATCGGGGCAGACCGGCGCGCGCCCCTCTCTATGGGCGTCCCTGTGAGCAAGGCGCGCCTCCAGAAACTCGATGCGGTCGAGCAGCTCGGCCACCGCCTCGCCCACGGGATCGGGCATGAGATGATGGTCAAGGTCGATCCGGCCCGACACGCGGCGGCGTTCGGTGGCCCCGCGCACCACGCGCCCGGGAATGCCGACGACTGTCATGGCGGGCGGAACGGGATCGACGACCACGCTGTTCGCCCCCACGCGCGCGCCCTTGCCCACAGTGATCGGGCCCAGGATCTTGGCACCGCAGCCCACCAGCACGCCGTCCTCCAGCGTGGGGTGGCGCTTGCCCGGCGCCCAGCTCGTGCCGCCCAGCGTGACGCCGTGGTAGAGCGTCACATCGTCGCCAATTTCGGCGGTCTCACCGATGACGACGCCCGCGCCGTGATCGATAAAGAAGCGCCGGCCGATGGTTGCGGCAGGGTGGATGTCGACATTGGTGAGGAGGCGCGCCAGCCAGCCCAGGAACCGGGCCGGGAAACGCAAGCCCATCTGCCACAGCGCATGGGCGAGCCGGTGCCAGATGATCGCGTGGACGCCCGGATAGGTCAGCAGGACTTCCAGCGCCCCGTTCGCCGCCGGATCGCGCGCGGCCACGCACCCTACGTCCTCGCGCAGGAGGACAAGGAGCGAGGGCCTAGCCCTTACAGGCGGTGCGCCAAGCGTGTCGAAGGGCGTGGCGACGGGCATCACAGCGCCCTTTCAGCCATGCCGGTACGGCAATAGATCAGCGCCAGATCAGCGAGTTCCACGCCCTTCTTGGTGTCGAGCGCCTTGGCGCGCACGTCGGCCAGAATACGCCCCAGCCGCTCCTGATCGGCCTCAAGGCCAATCGAGCGCAGGCTGGAGGTGATCGCCGCTCGCCCCGAATGGCGCCCCAGCATGATCCGCCGCTCGCGCCCGAAACGCGCCGGGTCGAGCGCCTCGTAGGTCTCTGCATCGCGCAGGAGGCCCGAGACGTGGATGCCGCTTTCATGGGTAAAGACCATCGAGCCGACGATGGGCTTGTTCTCCGGGATCGGACGCCCGGCGGCGAGCGCCACCGTTTCGGCAAGACGCGCGAGCTGGAGAAAGTCGATGCGCGTGGTACGCCCGAGCGTTTCGCCCAGCGCCGTCACCACTTCTTCGAGCGGCGCGTTGCCCGCCCGTTCGCCCAGCCCCAGCACGCAGACCGAAACGTGGCTCGCGCCGCCCCGCACGGCCGCCAGCGTGTTGGCCGTGGCCAGGCCCAGGTCATCGTGGCCGTGAAATTCGAGCTCGATGTCGGTCTCGCGCGCAAGCTCGCGGAAGATCTCGTGGGTGCCGAACGGGTCGAGCACGCCCAGCGTGTCGGCGTAGCGGAAGCGGTGACCGCCCGCCTCCTCGATGGCGACGACCACGCGCTTCAGGAAATCAAGATCGGCCCGGCTGGCATCCTCGCCGCCGATGGAGACGCGAAGCCCCCGGTCGAGCGCGTAGCCCACGACTTCTTCGATGCGCGCCAGCACATCGGCGCGGCCGGTGCCGAACTTGGCGCGGATCTGGCGGTCCGAGACAGGGACCGAAAGATGCACGCGCTCCACCCCGGTGCGCGCGGCGGCGTCCACATCGCTGCGCGTCGCGCGGCACCAGGGGATGATCTGGGCTGTCCTGGCCTGCTCCACCATGGCCCGGATCGCGGCCTCGTCCTCCATGCCCATGGCCGGGGTGCCCGCCTCGATCTCGTCGACGCCCGCAGCTTCCAGAGCCGCGGCAATCGCCATCTTCTCGGCGAAGCTGAAGGCCACGCCCGGAGACTGCTCACCATCGCGCAAGGTGCTGTCATTGACGACGACAGGCGGGAAATTGGGCAGGAAACCGGACATGGCAGTCAACTCCAATAAGGGGGAATGGACAAGATCAGGCGTAGGTCGGGTTGAAGGCCCCTTCCTTCTCGCGTTCGCGCCAGAAGGGGCTCATGTCGCGCAGGCGCGCGATGATCTGGGGCATCACCTCCAGCACACGATCGACATCGGCCTGGGTATTCTCGCGGCTGAAGGAGAAGCGGATCGCGCCATGGGCGGCGGTGTAGGGCACGTTCATCGCGCGCAGCACGTGGCTGGGTTCGAGCGAGCCGGACGTGCAGGCCGAACCCGAGCTTGCCGCAATGCCTTCGCGGTTCATCAGGAGCAGGATCGCCTCGCCCTCGATGTACTCGAAGGCGACATTGGCGGTGTTGGGCAGGCGGTTTTCGACATCGCCGGTCGCAAAGGAATGGCTGATCGCACCGAGCAGCCCCTCCTCCAGCCGGTCGCGCAGCGCGGCGACGCGGGTCTGCTCCTCGGCCATGTACTCGCCCGCAAGCTGCGCCGCGCGGCCAAGGCCGATGATGCCCGGCGCATTCTCGGTCCCGGCACGCCGACCCCGCTCCTGGTGGCCGCCGCGCACGAGCGGACGAAGCCGCACGCCCTTGCGCACGTAGAGCGCGCCCACGCCCTTGGGCCCGTGCAGCTTGTGGCCGGAAAGCGAGAGCATGTCGATCTCGGTCGATTTCAGGTTCATCGGGATCTTGCCGACCGCCTGCACCGCGTCGGTATGGAACAGCGCGCCCGCCTCGTGCGCCATCTCGGCCAGCTTGGCGACGGGGAAGATCGTGCCCGTCTCGTTGTTGGCCCACATGATCGAGACAATGGCGGTCCGTGGACCCAGCGCCTTGCGGTAGGCCTCCATGTCGAGACGGCCCTTGGCATCGACCGGGATGATGTGGACCTTGGCCTGCCCGGTCTTTTCAAGATGCGCGACAAGGCTGAGGACGGCCGGATGTTCGACCGCCGAGGTGATGACCTCATCGCGCCCTTTCTGGGTTTCAAGCGCGGAAAGGATCGCCATGTTGTCCGCCTCGGTCCCGCCCGAGGTATAGACGATCTCGTGGTCGAACTCAGCGCCGAGCAGATCCTGGAGCTGCTTTCGCGCCTTGGCGAGCGCCCCACCCACTTCCGAGCCGAAGGCGTGCATCGAGGAGGCGTTGCCGAACTGTTCCGAGAAGTAGGGCATCATCGCCTCGACCACGCGCGGATCACAGCGGGTGGTGGCGTTGTTGTCGAGGTAGACCGGGTCGTTGGCCATGGTGGGGGCTCCTTCGCGTCGGTTCATGTGCTCAGTGAACAGGGGCGGCGGGAATGACGAGGAGCGGCACGCCAACGGCTTCGACCAGCCGTGCCTGCACGCCTTCGATGGTCGCCCCGGAGAGGTGGCAGCCCACGCACGCGCCCGTCAGCTTGACGATGACGCGGTTGCCCTCGACATCGATGAGTTCGCAGTCCCCGCCATCGCGCTGGAGCGAGGGACGGATTTCCTCGATGGTCTCCTCGATCAGGCGGATCTTCTGGAGCGTGGTCAGCGGCGCCTTGCTTTCCGGCGCCTTGACGACAACCTTCTTCGGCTTGGCGAGCACCGGAACGGCGCCGGGCACGAAGGCTTCGTGCGCGGAAAGGATGCCTTCCTCGACCATCTCGGCGTTGACCCGTTCGAGCACGGCCTCGATGCCTTCGGCGCAGGTCGCGCACGAGCCGCCCGCCTTGGTGAAGTTGGTAATCTCTTCGACCGCGGTCAGGGTGTTGGCGCGGATCGTGCGCTCGATCATGCCTTCATCGACGCCGAAGCACTTGCAGATGAGCGCACCTTCCTCGTGGTCATCGACCCATTCCTCGCCGCGGTAATTGGCGACGGCCGCCTGCAGCGCCTCGTAGCCCATGACCGAGCAGTGCATCTTTTCGGGCGGAAGGCCGCCGAGGAAATCGGCGATGTCCTGGTTGGAGATCTGCATCGCCTGCTCGATGGTCTTGCCGATGATGAGCTCGGTCAGCGCCGAGGAGCTGGCAATCGCCGAGCCGCAGCCGAAGGTCTGGAACTTGGCCTCGGTGATGACCTGGCTGACCGGTTCGACCTTGATCATCAGGCGCAGCGCGTCCCCGCAGCTGATCGCGCCGACATCGCCCACGCCGTCCGCGTCCTCCAGAACCCCGCTGTTCTTGGGGTTGAAGAAGTAGTCTTTGACCTTCTCGCTGTATTCCCACATGTGCCGGTCTCCCTCAGCCGAATGACTTGCCGCACGAGCAATTGTTCGATGCGTTCGGATTTTCGAAGGTGAAGCCCGATCCCTCGAGCGCCACGACGAAGTCGATGGTGGTGCCTGCAAGGAGCGGCTGGCTGGCGGGGTCGATGAAGACCTTGAGGTCCTCCTTCTCGACCACGGCGTCATCGGCCTCGGGCTCGGCGACGAGCCCCATCATGTACTTGTAGCCCGCGCATCCCCCGGCCTCGACCTGGATCCTGAGGCCGGCTGGCGCGCTGTCGGCCTTGGCTATGGCGCTGCGCACGGCGTCCTGGGCACTGTCGGTGAGAACGATCACAAGGCTTCTCCTCGCAGATGTTGCGAAGGACCATCAGCAAGGCGCGTGCCAGTTGCGCAAAAGCCCGCAATTGCAGGATGGGCGCGCGCACCCGCGCGTCCTCAGGAGCCCATTCCTGTCGGTTTCGTCACATTTCGGACAGCGTCGGTGTTGCGTTGCACACAAAGGCGCCCGGGCGCGCGCCTTCGCGCACACGAAACGGCAAACGGCCCGCTTCGTGCATGACGCGAGCGCCCCCTTTCAAGGAGTGAAGTCATGTCGACGCTTACGGCCCCTGTGATCAGCGATACCCCCTTCGGCGCGCTTGCCGCGCAGCACCGCCTCCACAACGCCGTCCTCAAGGAACCGATGCCTGCTCCCGGCACCTTCGGCTTTCGCGGGGACATTGCCCTCGCCTTTCAGGACCAGGTGGCAGACGAAGCCCGCCCGCCCGCCTATTCGCTCGAACAGGTGCTCGCGGTTGGCGATGCGACGAGCGCAAAGATCCCGGTGCTGGCCGGCTACCTCCACAACTTCGCGTGGCTCAAGGATGCAGGCGAAGTGCTGGCCGACTATCTCGTGCCCGAGGGCACCTATGTCTTCTTCGTCAACAACATCGACTTCCTGAAGACCTACAGCGTGGCCCTGCCGGGCGGCGCCACCGCCAAGGTCCTGCCCCTCGACGAATCGACGGTGTGGAAGGAAGTGCTGGAACTGGCGGGCGTCGAAAAGACCGACGTCAAGAAGATGAGCGGGCCCGAAAAGCTTGAATACGTGCTCGCCCAGCTGGCGGCCACGAAGATGGACTACCCCGCGATCTCCTACGAGGACGGGGTCGCCGCGATGGAGCCGGTGCGCAACCGCAACGAGAACCGCCCCGTCTGACGCCCGCACCGGACCGGGCGGGCCCGCCGGGCCGGATGCGGTGTCCCCCTTATCGCATCCGGCCCCGGTCGTGGTAGCCTGCGCAGGCGAATCGCAAGGGAGAGAGGCGATGGCATCCACGGTGTCCCATCTCGTCACGGCCGAGCAGGCCGAACTGCAAAGCGCGCCCGCCAAGGCACTGCGCGCGCCGATGACCGCCTCGCTCCTGGGGCTGGAATGGCGCAACGCCGCGCTTGACGCGCTGTTCTACGACATCGAAGGACTGGAAAGCGAGGACGTCGCCAGGCTTGCGGCCTGGGATGCGCCCGAGGGCGCGCTGCTCCTCGTACCGCCCGCGGGCAAGGGCGAGGTGCAGGTCTTCAGCGAGCTTCAGGCCTTCCTTGATGCAGGCGGCGGCGAAGCCAGGGCGCTCGCGGTCGCCGGTGTGGGCAGTTCCGCCATCGGCTCGGCCGCCTTCGCGCGCGACATTGCCGAGGCTCTGGGCGGTCCGGTGGCGGCGGTCGTGTCGGGCTACGGCCTCTCCGATGCCCTGACCGAGGCGCTGGGCGGCTTCTTCTGGTTCGGCGCGCTCAATTCGATGCGCCATGCTTTTGAAGGGCTCGACCGCACAGCGCGCACGCTTTCGGACCGTTCACCCTCGCTCACCTCGATCGAGGCGGACAGCTTCCTCCGGCTGTCCAAGGACACCGCGACGCTGATCGCACTGCTGGAAAGCCCGCATTGCACGATCCCGTTGCTGGTCGGCCATTCCAAAGGCAATCTCGTCCTTTCCGAAGCGCTCTACGCGCTGCGCAAGCAGGAAAAACTGGGGCCTGTAGCCAAGCGCACGCAGATCGTCACGATCAGCGCCAAGGTGGGTATGCCGCGCGAGTTCATCGGCAAGGTCTTTGACGTGATGGGCCAGTTCGACAGCTTCGGCGCGCTCAATTCGCGCCCCGACATCAAGGCCGACTACCTTGTCCCGGGTGCCTGGCATTCGACCAACCCGAACTTCCCGATGGGCATGGGGATCAACGTCACAAAGGTCCTCAAGACCGTGCTGCCGCTTTTGGGCACGCAAAAGCGGCCCACCAACACGAACGCGCAGGCCGCGACCGTGCTCGACCTCCCGCAATGGCTTACCGGCACCTTTGCGACCGCGCCCTGGATGCTGGCCCGGCCGATGACGCTCTAAGGCGCGGCAAGCGGCGCTATTCGAGGCCCTCGCCGCTGTCGACATCGTCGTCCTCGACAAGGCCCGGTGCGCGCAGACAGATGTCCTCGTCCGCATCGATCTCCACCTCGATGGCGGTGAGCCGTTCGCCAAGGCAGGGCCCCGCCACGCATTCCCCCGAGCCCAAATCAAACAGCGCGCCGTGCTTACCGCACTGGATGCGCGTGCCCTCGCCGTCGAGGAACTCGCCCTCTTCCCAATCGAGGTTGGTGTTCTGGTGCGGGCAGCGGTTTTCAAAGGCGCGCACGTTGCGCCCCCAGCGAAGGACGAAGATCGGCCAGGGCCCGACCCGCCCGTCCTCCTCGCGCCGGGCCAGCACGAACGGCACTGCACGGCGGTTGGGAATGTCGGCAACCGCGCAGATGGCGAAAGGCGGCAGGGTCATCGTCTGCGTCCCCCCGCTCATGCGGCACCTGCCGGTTTGGCGACAGGCTTGGGAAGCGGCAGCATGCCCATCTTGAAGCTCTGCGTCATATGCGCGGCGCGCTGCATCGCCGCGCGCGCCAGTGCATCGGGAAGGCACTCCTCCACCGCCTGGCCGAAAGCGGCCATCCAGCGCGTGAAGTCCTCCTCCTCGACGGTCAGCTTGAGGTGATGGCTATAGGGCGTACCGCGCTGGTAGCGCTCGGTGCCCAACAGCGCGTGCGACCAGAAATCGCGCACGAAGCCATAGTGCTCGGGAAAGTCTGGGATCATCGCGGCGAACATCGGGCCGAGCCGGTCGTCCTCGTTGCACAGCGCGTAGAAGCGGCGGACCATGGCATCGATCGCGATCTCCGCACTCTCCCCCTTGGCGAGGGCGGGTCCGATGTCGCACCCGCTCATGCGTGCCCCATCTGCTGGGGCGCAATCTTGCCGTTGGCGATACGCGCGAGCAGCGCCTCGCCGTCCTCGGGCCCGAAGCAGGCGTCGAAATCGTCGCACTCGGCACAGACCGGCACCGAGCAGAGCCGGAAGCCCTCGGACGAGCACATCATGCGGTAGAAGAACTTCTTCCACTTCATGTCGTTCGCGTTCTTCATGGCAAGACGCGGGAAGTGGAGCTGCATCAGCATCGAGAGTTCATCCCGGCTGGCAAAACCCAGATCCTGCCACAGGTGATTGGGCCGCTGGCAGCGCCGTGCGACCAGGCGGGTGAGGAGCAGTTCGAAGACCGAAGCCGCGCCGCAGTTCATCCATAGGATGTCGCGCAGCGCCTGCTCCTCCCTTGCCACGACCGGCGTCCCCGCCTCGGGCAGCGTCACGTGGGGAAAGGCAATGCGGCACAGCTCGGCCAGTTCCTCGCCATCGAGTCCTGTCGCGTCGGCCAGTGTCGACCCGTCGCGTTCCGCCTCGAAGAAGGACAAGGCCAGGATCGAGGCGGCCAGGTGCACGTCCACCGGCGGCACGTCCGAGCGTGCGCCCTGCCAGAGCAGTTCGGCATAGATCTCTTCGCCACGTCCCATCGTCTGTGTCTCCTTCGGGTCTGATTGTCCGGTCCTGCTCCTGTTGTCGGCACCCTCTCCCGGGCGGTGTGACGCCAGCTTGCTCTCAGGCCGCCTTGGCGTGGGTCTGGCAATTGGTTGGGCATACCCGCGCGCAGGCGCCGCAACCGATGCACGCGTCTTCATCGTTCATCGCCATGACGCGCTTCTCGATCTCGTCGTCGTCATCGTCCTCATCGAGTTCGACCACATCGCCGTCCTCGTTGACGCCCTTCAGCGTCATCACATTGCGCCCGCAGACCTTGAAACAGCGCCCGCAACCGATGCACAGGTCGGGGTCGATCGAGAGCAGGTACTCGGGCACCCACGCGCGTCCACCGCGGGTCAGGGCCGCGACGCTCACGAAGCGCTCTCCAGCGCCTTCATCTCGGCCTTCTTGGCGGCGAGCGCGGCGTAGCTCTCGCACACGCGGGTCGCCGTCGCCATGACGTTCTCCAGCCCCACGGGCAGCTCTTCGGAGAGGTCGTGCAGGTCCATCTTGGCCTGCATCGCGCGCGCCGAGAGCTTCTTCACCTCGGCCTTCATCGCTTCGAGATCGGACATGGGCCCTGCGCTCCTTTTCAGTAGTCGGCGACTTCGGGGAACTTCCCGATCATGTCGCTCGCCTGCACGATCAGCTTCTCCGCCTCGGCGTTGAGCTTTTCCAGGCTGTCGAAACCGAAGCGGTGCACATCGCGCAGCGACTTGTTCACCACGACCAGACGCCCGGCGATGAGGACCATGCGGCCAAAGCCCTCGTGGCTCATCTTCATCATCGGCTGGACCATGCGGCGGGTGCGCCGCTCGATCTCGAGGCACAGCGCGCCATAGTAGAGTTCCAGACGCCAGAGCGTATCCGGGTCGGGATCGCCGATGATCGGGATCGCGCGGCGCGCGTCCTTGTCGAGGATGTAGGGCGCGAGCAGTTCAGCATCCCCCTTCTTCTCCCAGTGGCCGTGCGTGTCCTGCGCGCGCACCTGGCGCACCAGGGCGGCGGCGAAACCGTCAAGAACGGGCGGATCGATCACGTCTTCAGGCATCGCTCAGGCCTCCTCTTCCTCGAAATCGTCTTCCAGGTCGGCAACGCGCTCGCCGCTCCTAGCCATGACCTTGCGCAGCCAGGGTGGAGGCGTGCCCTTCAAGACCTCCTGCAGCTTGGCGAGCATGCCTTCGATGGGCTCGGGCTCGGCCACCTTCATGGGGTGGATGTTCTGCGCGACGACGCGCGCGGCACCCGATCCGCCGATGGCGGCCACGACGAGAATGGCGACGCCCTCGAGCGCCTTGAGCTTGGGTTCGAGCTTGTCCTCGTTGCCGTCCTCGTTGAGTTCACCGGAGAATTCCTCGACCCGGTCGAGCGACCAGCCTTCGGGTGTCAGGTCGTAGATCGCGATGTTGCGGGCCCAGCCGAAGTGCGCGTCGATGCGCGCAAGGTCCTGCGTGGCGAAAGCGACTTTCATGGCACGAGCTCCTGTGCGGTTTGATGGGAGGTAGCGTGGGGTTCGGGCCAGGCATCGCGCCAGTCCTCGGGACCGGGGGCGTGGCTCTGGTGATGGTGCATCAACATGTTGCCGACAGCGAAGAGCAGGTCTCGTGTGCCGCGGTAGCCCACGGTCACGAGATGCGCGGCGCCCAGTGTGTCGAACATGGGAATTCCGATGCGAAAGTGCGGAATGTGCAGGCGCGCCGCCGCTTGCCGGCCATGGCTGTGGGTGATGAGGATGTCCGCGCCGTTCGCCCCGGCTTCCAGGTCTTCCAGGTCCCCCAGCAGGACTTCCGCGCACGGGGTCTGCGCAAGGATCGGCGAGGTCGTGGTGGTAACCGCGCAGGCGACCTCCCCACCCACTTCGCCCAGCGCCGAAACGAGCGCAAAGAGCAGGTCCGGTTCGGCCCCAATGGCGAGTTTGCGCCCGCCGATGTGGAAGTGCGCATCGAGCATGGCATCGACCAGCTGGCCGCGCTGGCGGCGGTAGCGCACCGGCACCGGCTTACCCGAGATCCGGGACAGGAAGGCCATCAGTTCGTCGCACGGCGCAAGTCCGGTGAGGCGTTCAAACAACCGGAACGGCACACCCGCGCGCGCTTCCAACGCCTCGGCAGCGGTGCGCATCTGTTCACCGATGGCGATGGTCCAGCCCGCAAGCGCCATCGCGCGCACCTCCTCGGGTCCGGTGCCGCCCAGCGTCGTGGGGGTGAAGTCCTCGGGAATATGCCCGTCGAGCGAGCCCGACAGGTCCGGCAGGAAGGTCGGGACAAGGCCGAAGTCCTCGAACAGGGCGCGCAGCTCGTCGATGTCACCCGGCGTCACGTGGCAGCCCGGCAGCACGTTGATGCGGCGCGGATCGCGGATTGCAGGCTCGGGCGAGACGACCATCTCCTCGATCATCGCGGTCACCGCCTTGGCCCAGCCGTCCTGGAAAGCGCCTGCAAAGTCCGGGGTCGCGCACTGGACGATCTCGACACCGTCCAGTTCGGGATGGCGCGCGCGGATCTGTTGCACGAAGCCCTTGAGGTCATCGCCCTTCACTTCGGTAACGCCGGTCGAACAGATGCCGATAAGTTCGGGCCTGGTCTTCTCCACGATATTGAGCACGGCCTGCTCGACATTCTCGAAGCCGCCCAGGACCGTCGCCACCTCGGACATGGCGGTGGTCTGCAGCGGGATAGCCTCGCGGAAGTGGCGCACGAAGAGGACAAGGCCGAAGCTGGTGCAGCCTTGCGAACCATGGAGCAGCGGCATCGCGCCGCGCATCCCCATGAAGGCGAGCGCGCCGCCGATAGGCTGGCTCATCTTGAGCGGGTTGACCGTGCAGGCCTTCTTCGACTTGACGATGGCAGCCATGGCTATGCGGCCTCCCGTCCGGCTTGCCGGGGCGCCTCGACCTCGTCCCAGGGGGCGGCCCGGCGCACCTCCTGCCAGACGGGGTTTGCGAGCGTGCGGTCGATCTCGGCCACCATCGCGACCATGCCGTGGTAGCCGGCAAAGGCGACGTGGCGCTCCTGATTGATGTCCATCCAGGGCATCGAGGCCTTGAGCGCGATGAACTGCGAGCGCCCGCCCGAAAGCATGATATCGGCCTCGGCCTCCTTCAGCTTGCGGTACATCTCACGCGGGGCGAGGTTGTCGAACATGTGGGCCTCATCGCCCATCAGCTTCTTGATCTTGTCCTTGTCCTCGCGCGTGGACTTCTTGACCGAGGTGCCCACAATGCGAAGCCCGGCCTCCTGCAGCGCGGCGACGACCGACCAGCTTTTCACGCCGCCGGTGACCAGCAGCACCTTCTTGCCCGAAAGGCGCTGTCGGTAGGGTTCGATGGCGGCCCAGGCACGCGCTTCCTCGCGCGCGATGACCGCCTCGGTACGTTCCATCAGCTCGGGATCGGCGCCTTGCTGGATCAGCAGCCGCGCCATCTCGCGCAGCGTATCCGACATGTCCTCGATGCCGTAAAACGAGCCTTCGAAGAAGGGGATGCCATAGCGCTCCTCCATCTTCCTCGCGACATTGATCATGGCCTTGGAGCAAACCATCATCGCGGCCTTCGCGCGGTGCGACCAGGCCACTTCCTCGTAGTGCGCATCGCCCGAGATGCACGAGAGGATGCGGATGCCCAGCTCATCCAGCAGCGGCCTGATCTGCCACAGCTCGCCCGAGAGGTTGTATTCGCCGATCACGTTGATGTCGTAGGGCGTGGTGTATTCCGGCTCCTTCGTGCCGATGACGTGCTTGAGCATCGCCTCGCCCGCCAGCTTGTTGCCCAGGTTCTTGGGGCCCACGAAGCCGGGCGAGTGAATGGGGATGCAGGGCGTGCCGAACTTCTCGACGGCCTTCTTGCAGACCGTGTCGATGTCATCGCCGATCATCGCGGGCACGCAGGTCTCGTAGACGAAGACGGCGGGCGGGGCGTACTTCTCGACAATCTCGCGGATCGCCTTGAAGAGATGCTTCTCGCCGCCGAAGACGATGTCGTTCTCGGTCATGTCGGTGGTAAAGCCGGTGCGGTAGAGCGTGGAGCCCGAGGACGCCGCGCCGCGGTTGTCCCAGGAATTGCCCTCGCACGCGATGGGCCCGTGAACGAGATGGGCGACATCGGTGATCGGCTGGAGCGCGATCTTGGCGCCATCGAACGCGCAGCCGCCCGCCGCCCCGCCGGGCTGGAGCTGCTTGGTGCAACCCTTCTTGCGCTCCTTCTCGGACTTGGCCTGGTTCTTCCCGCAGGCCGGCTCGTTGAACACGTCCTGGATCGTCTGGTTCAGGCTGGTCATGGCAGGCACTCCGGCGGGTGGGGGATGGGGAAAAAGGGGTCTCCCCGCGACATGGCGCAGCGGCGGGGAGACCAAGGGACCTCAGCGGATGATGTCGTAGCTGTAGTCCGTCTTGCTGGGCACGTTGGTGGTCGCGTCCATGTGCTCGAAGATCCTATCGAGGATCGTGACGAGGACGTTGAGACCACCCTGGTAGCCCCACACCGGGTAGCGGTGCTTGTGGTGGCGATCGAAGATCGGGAAGCCGATGCGGATCAGCGGGACCCCGGTGTCGCGCTCCAGGTACTTGCCGTAGGTGTTGCCGATCAGGAAATCGGGCGCCTCGGTGAAGAGGAGCGAGCGCATGTGCCACAGGTCCTTGCCCGGATAGGCCTTGCAGTTGGCCCCGAAGGGCGAGCTGTCGAACAGTTCCTGCATCTTGGCCGCCCAGGCCTTGCCCCCGTTGGTGGAGAGCACGACCACCGGCTCACCGCCCAGTTCCATCACGAACTTGGCGAGGCCATAGGCAAGGTCCGGATCGCCATAGATCGCGAACTTCTTGCCGTGGATGTGGGCGTTGGAATCGGCGATGGCATCGACCAGGCGGCCGCGTTCCTTCGCCAGTTCGTCGGGGATCTGGACGCCCGCCATGCGCGCCACTTCCATCACGAAGCTGTCGGTCGCCTCGATGCCGATGGGGTGGTTGAAGGCGGCGGTTTCCTGCCCGTGCGCGGCGATGAAGGGCAGCGTCTTTTCGGTGCAGTATTCCTGCATCGAGATCGTGCCCTTGGCATGGATGGCATTGGCTGCATCTTCCAGCGTGGTGCCGCCATCGTACATGCGGAAGGTGCCATCCGTCGGCGTATCCCACACGTCCGACTGGTCGCCCAGGATCGTGTACTCGATCTGCATCATGTCGAAGATGCGCTTCACCTCGCGCAGGTTTCCGACCGCGTAGCCATCGAACCCATTGAGGAAATTGATCGAGCCGTTGGGGACACGCTCCAACTTGGGCGCGGTCTTGGCCTTGCCGTCCCAGAAGTGCTCCAGGATGCCCTTCATGGCGTTGTCGTAGCCGGTGATGTGGCTGCCCACGAAGGCCGGGGTGTGCGCGAAGGGAACGTCGAATTCCTCGGGCAAGGATTCCTTTTCCTTCGCCGTCTTGATGAAGGCGTTGAGGTCATCGCCGATCACTTCGGCCATGCAGGTGGTCGAAACTGCGATCATCTTGGGCTTGTACATGCTGTAGGCGTTGGCAAGCCCGTCAACCATGTTGGTGAGCCCGCCGAAGACCGCCGCATCCTCGGTCATCGAGGAGGAGACGCACGAGGTCGGCTCCTTGAAGTGGCGCGAGAAGTGCGAGCGGTAATAGGCCACGCACCCTTGCGAGCCGTGCACGAAGGGCAGCGTCGATTCAAAACCGACCGCGGCGAAGACGGCGCCCAGCGGCTGGCAGGCCTTGGCCGGGTTGATCGTCAGCGCCTCGCGCGAGAAGTTGAGGTCCTTGTATTCCTCGGTCTTGGCCCATTCCTTGACGCGCGCGATCTCGGCGTCGGGATGGGGGTTCTCGAACTCGGACCGCTTCTTGGCGAGCATGTCCTTGTATTCGTCACCGCGGAACAGCTCGAAGTGGTCTTTTACCTGGTCTGCGTCCTGGGGCATGGGTGCCTCCCTTGAACTGGATGGGGTTGGAAAAAGCCGCGGTTATTCCGCCGCGATGGCCATGGTGTCGCTCTCGCCGGCCTTCCAGGGCGTGGGCGCCATCGACCAGACCGGCGAGTTGATCGCCATATCCATGTCGCGCGCGAAGATCGCGAAGCCATCATAGCCGTGGTAGGGGCCCGAGTAGTCCCAGCTGTGCATCTGGCGGAAGGGCACGCCCATCTTCTGGAAGACGTACTTCTCCTTGATGCCCGAGCCGACGAGGTCGGGCTGGATCTTGTCGACGAACTTCTCGAACTCGTAGCCGGTGACATCGTCGTAGATCAGCGTGCCGTCCTTGACGTAGTGCTGGGCGGTGCGCTGGTAGTCGTCGTTGTGGCCGAACTCGTAGCCGGTGCCGACCACTTCCATGCCCAGGTCCTCGTAGGCGCCGATGACGTGGCGCGGACGCAGGCCGCCGACATAGAGCATGACGGTCTTGCCTTCGAGGCGCGGCTTGTACTTGGCAATGACCGCATCGGTCAGGGCGCGGTACCTGGCGATCACCTTCTCGGCGTTTTCCTGGATGGACTCGTCGAAGTAGCTGGCGATCTTGCGCAGGGATTCCTCGATCTTGGAGGGCCCGAAGAAGTTGTATTCCACCCAGGGAATGCCGTACTTCTCTTCCATGTGGCGCGAGATGTAGTTCATTGAGCGGTAGCAGTGGAGGACGTTGAGCTTGGCCTTGGGCGTGGCCTCAAGCTCGGCGATCGAGCCGTCGCCCGACCACTGCGCGATGACGCGAAGGCCCATTTCTTCCAGCAGGATACGGCTCGACCACGCATCGCCGCCGATGTTGTAGTCGCCGATGATCGCGACGTCATAGGGCGATGGCTCGAAGCTGGGTTCCTTGTCGCCCACCTTGTCGAAGACCCAGTCGCGCACGGCATCGTTGGCGATGTGATGGCCGAGCGACTGCGAGACCCCGCGAAAGCCCTCGCAGCGCACGGGCACGATGGTCTTGCCGCCGTATTCCTTGCTCTTGGACTTGGAGACCGCCTCGATGTCATCGCCGATAAGGCCGATCGGGCATTCGGACTGGACCGTGATGCCCTTGTTCAGCGGGAACAGCATCTCGATCTCGTCCATGATCTTGGCGAGCTTCTTGTCGCCGCCAAAGACGATGTCCTTCTCCTGGAAGTCGGAGGTAAACTGCATGGTCACGAAGGTGTCGATGCCGGTCGTGCCGATGTAGTAGTTGCGCCGCGCGGCCCAGGAATACTGGCCGCAGCCGACCGGCCCGTGGCTGATGTGGATCATGTCCTTGATCGGCCCCCAGACCACGCCCTTGGAGCCTGCATAGGCGCAGCCACGGATGGTCATGACACCGGGGATCGACTTGATGTTGGATTTGACGCCGCAGTCGCTCTTGCCCTCTTCAGAGACGTTGAGGTGCTTGGCGCGGCGCTTGGCGGCTTTGGCCGGATAGACTTCAAGGACTTCCTGGATCAACGCCCGGTTGCGTTCCTTGACTTGTGCGATGTCGGTAGGGGTTGAGACGCTCATTTGGATGCACTCCTGGTTGATCCGTCCTTGCGCAGATCGAATTTGGGCTCAGATCGAACTGGACCGGTTGTCCGGCCCTCCCCCCGCTTCGCATGCCAACAAGAGGCGCGTGGGAGGACCGGACGTTCGGGGGACTGGCGCGAAGGCTCAGGTCAGACGGCGAGATCCGCGGCGGTGAGACCCACCTGCGATTCATCGACCGCCTTCATGATCCCGTGCTCCATCAGCATGTCCTCAAGCTCGTCCATGGTGATGGGGGTGGGGATGATGCCGTTGCCCGAGTTGTTGTGAATCTTCTGCGCAAGGTTGCGGTATTCCGCGGCCTGGTTGGATTCCGGCGCGTACTCGATCACGGTCATGCGGCGCAGTTCGGCATGCTGCACGATGTTGTCGCGCGGCACGAAGTGGATGAGCGAGGTGCCCAGCTTGGCGGCCAGGTTCTCGGCCAGCTCCAGCTCCTTGTCGGTCTGGCGCTCGTTGCAGATGAGCCCGCCCAGGCGCACGCCGCCCGAGTTGGCGTACTTGAGGATGCCCTTCGAGATGTTGTTGGCCGCGTACATGGCCATCATCTCGCCCGACATGACGATGTAGATTTCCTGGGCCTTGTTCTCGCGGATCGGCATGGCGAAGCCGCCGCAGACCACGTCGCCGAGCACGTCGTACGAGACATAGTCGATGTCCTCGTAGGCGCCGTTCTCTTCGAGGAAGTTGATCGAGGTGATGACGCCGCGGCCCGCACAGCCGACGCCCGGCTCAGGGCCGCCGGATTCCACGCAGCGGATGTCCTTGTAGCCGATCTTCATGACGTCCTCGAGTTCGAGGTCCTCGACCGAGCCGGCCTCGGCCGCGAGCGACAGGATGGTGTCCTGCGCCTTGGCGTGCAGCATCAGGCGGGTGGAGTCGGCCTTGGGATCGCAGCCGACGATGAGGATGCGCTGGCCAAGGTCGGCGAGCGCGGCAAGGGTGTTCTGCGAGGTGGTGGACTTGCCGATGCCGCCCTTGCCGTAGAAGGCGATTTGACGAAGTGACATTGCTTGGCTCCTAAGCTGTTAAAGCCGTGTGCTCCGGATCGGACAGGGGGTCGGCCCGGACCGGTTCTCTCCCCGACGCGTCCTCTCTCGTTGCGGCGGGCCAGCAGGATCTGCCCGCTGTGCCGACCTCTCTGCACGGGGCGTGCCAAACGCAGCGCGCCTGCCTAAAATCGCGTTCAATCGGGTACTTGGCCGGAATGTCGGGGCCCGCACGGGCATGTGGCAAAGCGAACAATGGGGCGTTGCATGTCGCAAAGGACACACGTTCGCCCGGCCCGGCCAGCGGCAGAGCCGCGCATTTGCGCGGCCGATTGGGATGGAACGCTTCTTGCGTGGGGGAGCGATGAGTTCCCATGCACAGGAGAAGCCCCATGCAGATCGGTGTCGAAACCGCCAAGGCCGTCGACCAGCGCCGCATTTTCGTTGTCGACGAGGACGAGATCACCCGCGCCGCCTTGCAGTTCATGTTGCACGACGAGATCGAGACCCACGAACTGGCGAGCCTGGAGGAAGCCTATGCCAAGGGGCAGGACTGGCTGCTGCCCGACGTGCTGATCCTGGGTCTTTCAATCCTGCGCGCGCACGGGCTGGAGGTGCTGGCCGAGATCGCCGCGCGCTACCCGGCCGCGCGCGTCCTCATCGTCGCCAGCCCGGAGGAAGAGGAACTGGGCATCGCCGCGCTGAAAGCGGGCGCCCACGGCGCGCTCATCAAGCCGCTGCGCATGGAGGCGGTGCGCCAGAAGGTCGACACGATCCTCGGGCGCGCGGGCGGCGCTGCGCTGGTGCAGTTGGGAGGATTATAAAAGGAAGGAGATTTCCGAGGGCCATTGCCCTCGGGCTCCCCATACCATCGACCTCACCTTGCGCGCGCCACGTGGCTTGAGAGAGGTGAGGTTGCCCATTTGGGGGTCAAGGGGCGATGGCCCCTTGAAAAGAGACTTAACTTCTTCCCTCAGGCGGCGGTCGCCTCGGCGTCCTCGCGCTTGACCACCTTGTGGCTTTCCTCGTCGAGGCCCTGCTTCCAGTAGCTGGAGATGTAGAGTTCGGCGGGCGTCAGCGCCTTCTCCTCGCGCAGGTACGTGCGCATGAGGCGCATGGCCGAAAACTCGCTCGCCGCCCAGGCGTAGACCCGGCCTTCGGGCCAGCCGTAGGCGCGCAGCGCTTCAACCAGCCACTGGGGCTGCTGGCCGGGTTCAGGGTTCACGACCCAGCGGATCTCCACGCCTTCGGGCGCGTCGATCTCCACGCGGTCATCCTCCTGCTGGATCTCGATCACCGCGTAGCCCTTGGCCTCGCGCCCCAGGGCTTCGAGGTTCACCGAAATGGCGGGAATCGCGGTCATGTCTCCGGCGATGAGGTAGAAGTCGAAGCCTTCGGGCAGGGGCTTGGCCGCCCCCGGACCGCCGACCTCAATGGTCGAGCCGATCTCGGCATTGACCGCCCAGTTGGTCGCCGGGCCCGAGACGCCGTTCTCCACGCCATGGAGCGCGAAATCGACGTCGATCTCACCTTCGCGCTGGGCGCGGATGGTGTAGGTGCGCAAGGTCGGCTTGGCCTTGCCTTCCACAGGCGGAAACATCAGCTTCACATAGCCCCCTTCCTGCCCGTGCGGGAAGTCGGCCAGCCCTTCGCCGCCCAGCGTCAGGCGGATCATCGAGGGCGAGACCTGCTGGCGGGCGAGGACGGTCAGCGTGCGCGGCTGGGGCTTGGCCATGGCGGGGGCTTCCTTATTGCGATAAACTTGCAAGAAGGAATGTAGGCGCCCTGTCACCGATTGCAATGGGGCATACCTATCACTGGTCCCCTGGCCCATGCGGGAACGTTACCCGTCGAGCGCGCAGACGATGATGTGCGAGGCCTTGAAGCTGGCGAGGATCTGGCGCCCGGCCTCCAATCCCAGCGCCCGCGCGCTGTGGCTGGTCACCAGCACCGTCAGCTCGCGCCCCTCGCCAATGTCGAGCACGCATTCGGCCTCGACCGGCCCTGTCAGCACGTTGACGACGGTGCCCCCGATGAGGTTGCGCGCCGAAAGCGCGAGACCCGGGACGTCGTCGATCAGGGTAATAAAGCTGGGCTTGATAAGCGCAACCGCGCGCCCTCCCGGTTTCAGCCCAAGCGCGGCGACGGTGGAGTTGGGAACCAGCGCGTCGATCACGATCCGCTCGTTGACGAGCAGGCCCACTTCCGCACTCACCGCACCGTGGACGATGGCGGTCACGATGCCCTCCAGCATGTTGCGCTCGCTCGCGCGCAGGCGGCGTCCGCCCGGCGGGACGAAGGGTACGACAGCGGCTCCGGCCGCTCCCGTCGCGGAGGCCATGCTCATGCGCTTTGCCCGGCGAGGAGCGCCTGAAGCTCGCCCGCCGCGTACATGTCGCGCACGATGTCGCAGCCGCCGATGAACTCGCCGCGCACGTAGACCTGGGGCAGCGTGGGCCAGTCGGAATATTCCTTGATGCCTTCGCGCAGGAACGGATCGTCGAGCACGTTGACCCCGACATAAGGGCGCCCGATGGCCTCGAGCACCTTCACCACGCCTGCGGAAAAGCCGCATTGCGGAGCGGCGGGCACGCCCTTCATGAAGACGACGATCTCGTTGTCGGTGACAAGCGCGCGGATACGGTCGGACGTGGCCATGGCCATTCTCCTCAGGTTGCAGGGGTAGTGTCGGTGGTGGCGGGGACGAAAGTCTGCAGCGCCAGCGCGTGCAGTTCATGGCCCATGTCCGCCCCGATCGCGGCGTAGACCATCTTGTGCTGGACGATCCGGCTCTTGCCCGCAAAGGCGGCGCAGGTGACGCGCGCGGCCCAGTGGTCGCCGTCACCGGCCATATCGACCATCAGCACGTCCGCGTCGGGAAAGGCCGCGGTGATGCGGCGTTCGATCTCGGTGGCATCCATGGGCATGGGCTGTCTCTCCTAGGCACGTCGTCAGACGAAGCTCAGAACCTCGACGGTCACGTCCTCGGTGCCGGTCAGCGTCGCCTGGCAGGCAAGGCGCGACTTGGAACCAACGCCGACGATGGTGTCGAGAATTTCGTTCTCCTCCCGGCTGATGCGCGAGAGGCCCTTGCGCCCCTCGATCACGAAGAGATGGCACTGGCCGCAGGAGGCTTCACCGTCGCACTTGTGGGCGAGAGGCACGCCGCTGGCGAGCATGGCGGCGAGCAGGCTGTCGCCCTCGGCAACAGCAACGGACGTGGCGGTCGGAAGGATGGTGAGCGTGGTCATGGCGTTCTTTCAGTGTCTCTTTGGTTGGTCAGTAAATGGCGGCCCCGGCGCCCGCGTTGATCGAGGCGTCCTTGAGACGCGCAACCATGAAGGCGATCTGCTCGGGGGTGAGGTGGGCGTGGAAGGGCAGCACGACCGCGCGGTCGGCGACCTTCTCGGTCACGAAGAGGTCGCCGCGCGTCCAGCCCAGCGCCCGGTAGGCGCGCTGGAGGTGGAGCGGGCTGGAATAGGCGTGGGCCTCCACCCCCTCGGTGCGCATGTCCTCCAGGATCGCGTCGCGCGATCCCTTGGTGAAGCGCGTCCCCAGGTGCACCGTGTAGAGGAACCAGTGGACCTCCTCGACATCGGGCGAGATGTAAGGCGGCTTGATCCCCTCGAAGCTTTGCATGAAGCCATCGTACATGGCCTGCACCCCGCGGCGGCGTTCCAGGAGCACGTCGAGGCGGCGCAGCTGCGCCAGCGCAAGGGCGGCCACCATCGCGCCCATCGGCGCGCCGAAAGGCGCATCCACCCCGGCCGAAACCGAAGCGCGGTCCGATAGGCTGCGGCTGCGCAGGCGCCGCAGCGCCATGGCCAGCTGCGTATCGTCGGTGAGCGCAATGCCCCCCTCCCCGCAGGCGATGACGCCGGGCTGGGCAAAGTCGAAAAGCGCGGCATCGCCAAAGCTGCCGACCACGCCTTCCTTGTGGCGCGAGCCGATCGCCTCGCTCGAATCCTCAATGAGGAAGAGGCCGTGCGCCTCGGCCAGCGCGCGAAGGCCCGGCCAGTCGGCGGGGTGCCCGCAGGTGTTGCCCGCCAGGATCGCACGGGTCCGGCTCGTCACCTTGTCCGCGCTCTTCTTCGCCGAAAGACAGCCCGACCAGTAATCGATATCGGCAAAGACCGGGGTCGCCCCGCAGCGCAGGACCGCGTGGCCCAGTTCGTGAAAGGAGTGGGCCGAGAGGATCACCTCGTCGCCCGGCCCGATGCCCTTGGCGGTCAGGACCATGAGGAGCGCCATCGCCGCGCTGGAGGTCGCAACCGCGCGCGCACGGCCGCACTGAGCGGCGAAGGCCTGCTCCAGCTCCTCGACCAGCGCGCCCGGCCCCAGCTGCGCGCCGCGCAGGACCTGCTCGACCGCGACCACGTCCTCCAGCGTCAGGTCGGGGTCGCTCATCGGGATCTGCAGCGCCTCGCCCGTGGCGATCGAGACGACCTGCCCGCTCATGCCGGAGCCCTCCCGGCAACCAGAAGCCCGCTCGCCTCAGCCGGATCGCCGGTCACGCGGATGCAGTGGGCGGAGACGTCGAGCAGGTGCAGGTCGCAGGTGCCCGCCGAGCGGTAGGGTTCCTCCAGCACGTCGCCCGCATCGCACTGGCGCAGGGCGAGATTTGGGACGAGACGCCGCAGCGCGACACCCAGAGTCTCCGGGAGCGCACTGTCACCCAGCGCCTGTACCAGCGCGTCGATGCGCGCGAGATCGATTTCGCTGAGCGGCATGGGCCTTCGCCTCCTTCCTCTATTGCCAGAAAACGCGGGCAGGATCGGCGTTGAGCCAGCCCATCAGCTCACCAAGGCGCGCGAACGGGCCGTCCTCGATCCAGCTGTGCGTGCCGTGATCGCGCCGGTAGAGCCTCCATTCGCGCGCGCGTTCGTCCCAGAGGAGGCGCGCGATGTCGATTTCGCCGCCTTCGGGATCGACGGTGCGTGAACAGCACGGCGCGCGCACGAGGTAGCCGTCCTCGATGGGCACGACCACGGGCTCGACGTAGCGGTAGCGCCGCCGCCGAACGAGCAGGCGTTCGATCCGCGCCAGGTCGAACTCGTTGGGCTGGCGGGCGAGAAGCGCGCGCGGCGCGGGGGCCTCGGCGGGGGCGGCAGCAAGGCTCATGCCAACGTCCCTCCCGTCTCGGCGCGTTCGATCTCCTCTTCGAGACAGCCGACGACGAGCGGGAAACCTGCCCCTTCGCCGCGCGCGAACTCGACGAGGTAGACCGGCTGGTTGCTCTCCTCGTGGTGGCCCACGTTGACGATTTCACCGCACGTCCCGCGCGGGGCCAGGATCGCTTCAGGCCGGGCGCCCGGAAACGAGCCGTCATTGACAAGGTCCACCACCGCGCGCACGGCCTCGCCCCAGCCGTAGACGGGTTCCCGAATGTCCATCATGGCCGGGCACTCGAATGGGCCGGAGCCGGGCTTGCGGGCCGTGCGACAGGCAGTTCGTCCTCGTCCTCCTCGCTCGCCCAGACCGGGTCGAGCTCGCGGCGCTTCATGCCCACGCGGTGGCCGCTCTCGAAGAACTCGATGCCATAGATGTAGAACTGCTGGAGGAAGGTGCCGATCGAGACGACGACGCCCTCTTCGCCCTTTCGGACCAGCAGTTCGCCGATCTCCTTGCCCGCGTACGTGCCATCGTTGCGCACAAGACGCCGCGCGCGCACGCGTTCTCCATAGCGGAAGGCGGGCGGGCCATTGAGTTCAACGACCTCGCTGTCACGAACGATGTTCGCCATCGGCCTCCTCCTCATCCTCCATGCGGTTCAGGACATCGACAAGGACCTGCGCCCCGATGCGGTCACGCGGGTCGAGTTCGAGCAGTTTCTCGGCCGCCTCCCGGCCCGCTTCGAGATGGCCGGTGCGCAGCGAAAGATAGGCGTAGCCCTTGAGACTGAAGAGGAAGAAGCGCGGCAAAAGCGCCTCCCACTCCCCGAAGGCGGCATCGCCCGCCTGCACCCGCCGCCAGTCCTCGCCCAGGACGTTGAGGCGCAGGGCCTTGGCAACGCAGGCGCGCGCCACGTCGAGAGCTTCGTTCAGCCGTCCCTTGTAGAAATAGAAGCGGTAGAGCGCGATCAGGACGGCGGCGTGGTCGGGCGCGATCTTCTCGGCTTCGAACAGGTGCGTCTCGGCCACATCGGTCAGGTGATAGCGCGTGGCCGCACGTTCGAGGTGAGAGCGCGCCTCCTCGGGCAGGCCCCCTCCCAGGAGGGGGCTGGCGAGGATCGAACGCTCGAACGCGTCCGACGCCCCGCCAAAGCCCTCGAACGGCAGCGTTTCACGCGCCCCGCTCATGCTGGCTGATACCGCGGCACGCTGGCGTCGAGCACGCAGGTGTCATCGACCGGACAAATCGCGACGCACTGCGGGTCCTCGAAGTGGCCGATGCACTCGGTGCACAGCGCCGGGTCGATGACAAAGGTGCCCTTCGCCTCCGAGATGGCCATGTTGGGACACAGCGCCTCGCAGGCCGTGCAGTTGGTGCACTGGCTGGCGACGATCTTGTAGGCCATCGCCGCTCACCCCGCCTGGCTGAGCAGCGCGCCCTGGCGGATGGCCGCATCGCCGCGCTGCTGGTGGACGATCTCGCCGCGCTCGATCTTGCCAAGGTAGTCCTTGAACCAGACCAGCGCGGACTGTTCGATGTATTCGTGGGCGTACTGGTCGACCGGCTCGACGCCGGCGGCCTCAAGATCCGCCTTGGGGCAGCCGCCGATCTTGGCGACAAAGACCGCGTGGCAGTCATTGATGGCCGCGATCACGGTGTCGAGCGCGTCCTCCTCGCCGTACCCGCCCTGGCAGTAGAGATCGACGCGGCGGTGGCCGACAAACTTGGCGCCCTTGGCGTTGAGCTCATAGACCTGGAATTCCTTGGCGTGGCCGAAGTGCTCGTTGATGATCCCGTGGCCCTTGGTGGCAACCGCGACCAGGACCGAGATATCGCCTGCCTTTTCAAGGCCGTCCAGTTCGCTCGCCTTGGCCGCGACCTTGGCCTGGCGCTCGCCCTCTACGGCCTGCTGGTAGGCCTTGCGGCCTTCGGCGTCGTATTCGATGTCCATCGCCATGATCTTCTCGGTGGTGAACTCGGCCGAGCGGTCTTCGCCCAGAAGCCCGACCGCGTCGGCGCGGCACTGGCGGCAGTGGCGCATCATGTTCATGTCGCCCTCGCAGGCATCCTGAAGTGCCTTCAGTTCCTGCGCGGAAGGACCGCGCTGACCGTTGAGGCCGAACACGGTGCCGTGCTCGGGCGCGGAAATGAGCGGCATGATGTTGTGCAGGAACGCGCCGCGGCTCTTCACCGCCTTGTTCACCTCGACAAGGTGCGCATCGTTGATACCCGGGATCATCACCGAGTTGATCTTGGCAAGGATGCCCCGCTCGGTGAGCATTTCGAGGCCCAGCAGCTGTCGCTCGGTCAGGATCTTCGCGGCTTCATAGCCCTGCAGGCGCTTGTTCTCCCAGAAGATCCAGGGGTAGATGTGCTGGCCCACTTCGGGGTCCACCATGTTGATGGTGATGGTGACGTGGTCGACCTTGTACTTGGCGATCTCGTCGACCCAATCGGGCAGCGCGAGGCCGTTGGTCGAAAGGCACAGCTTGATGTCGGGGGCGACCTCGCTGATGAGGCGGAAGGTCTCGAAGGTCTTTTGCGGGTTGGCGAGCGGATCGCCCGGCCCGGCAATGCCCAGCACGGTCATCTGCGGAATGGTGGAGGCGACCGCGAGCACCTTCTTCGACGCCTGCTCGGGCGTCAGGCGCTCCGAGACGACGCCCGGCCGGCTCTCGTTCGCGCAGTCGTACTTGCGGTTACAGTAGTTGCACTGGATGTTGCAGGCAGGCGCGACCGCCACGTGCATGCGTGCGTAATGGTGGTGGGCTTCTTCGGAATAGCACGGGTGGTTCTTCACCTTCTCCCAGATCTCGGGCGGCATGTCGGCCGGCCCTGCGCTCGATCCGCAGCTCGCCTTGCCCGAACCGCCTTCGGTCCCGCAGCCCTTGTGCTCGGCCACCTTCTGCATGACGTCGGAAATATCGACGACGCCGTCTGCGGAACTGGCCTCACGTGTGCTGTCCGGATCCTGGCTGAAAAGGGTGTCGGTCATGGAAAACTCCCCAAGTCGCAGCCGGCGGAGGGGGCACCACCGGCTTTCTGCTGATGGGAGAGGCTCAGCAAACTGCGTGCCAAATATCGGAAACTACCGATTTGCAGGCGTTTCATGCCGCACCGCAGCACGCCGTACACGAAGGTCCCTGTCGCGATTGTCAGGCTTGGTACGCCGACTTTGTCCGGCTCGCGACACGACAAGGTGCAGGTCGTGCACGATCAGGCACCTAGGCAAGGCGGAGAATCCCCGTTACCAGAACGGGTTCGCGCACACTCGCGCAACGGAGTACGAATAGCCGCATGGCCTTGCTGGTCTTTTATGTCGCCCTGGCGCTGTGCGTCTCGTTCCTGTGTTCGCTGCTCGAATCCTCGATGCTGACGCTCACGCCCTCGCAGGTACGCACCTTCGAGCAGCGCGGCGCGCCCTGGGCGCGCAAGCTCAAGCGGTTGAAGGACGATGTCGACCGCCCGCTGGCCGCGATCCTCACTCTCAACACGATTGCCCACACGATGGGTGCCGCGGGTGCGGGCGCGCAGTACGCCAAGCTCTACGGCAGTGGCAGCGAGGCGGTGTTCGCCGCGCTGCTGACCGTCGCGATCCTGATCGTCACCGAAATCATCCCCAAGACCATCGGCGCGCGCTACGCCACGGGTCTAGCCCCGTTCTGCGCCTGGATCCTGCCGCCGATGATCGCGTTGCTGGCGCCCCTGGTGTGGGTTTCGCGCCAGATCACCAAGGTCATTGCGCTGGGCCGCACCGCCGAAACCCCGCGCCACCGCGAAGAGCTTCTCGCGGTCACCAGCCTGGGCCAGGCCTCGGGCCAGATCGACACCGCCGAAGCGCGCTTTCTCAACAACATGCTCCAGCTCGACCGGATCAAGACGGCCGACGTGATGACGCCGCGCACGGTGGTCTTCAGCCTGTCGCAGGACATCGCGCTGGACGAGTTGACCGAGAAGGTGCGCAAGTCCCCCTTCACCCGCATTCCCGTCTCGGGCGAGGGTGTCGACGAGATCCGCGGCTTCGTCATCAAGCACGACGTGCTCGACCTGCTCATGGACGAGGACTGCGACGAGCAGGGCTTTGCTGAACTGATCCGCCCGCTGCCCAGCGTGCTCGACCAGCTGAGCGTCGACCGGCTGTTCCACCGCTTCATCTCCGAGCACCACCACATCCTGATGGTGGTCGACGAATACGGCAGCTTCCTGGGCCTGGTGACGCTGGAGGACGTGCTGGAGACGATCTTCGGCTTCGAGATCGTGGACGAACTCGACGCGGTCGACGATCTGCAGGAATACGCCCGCGAACTCTCGCGCCGACGCGCCGAGGCCGCAACGCGGATGAAGACCCCCGCGCCCGCCGCCGCGCCCGAACGCCGCGCCGCGCGCGACTGAGAGCGCCCGCCCGTCAGCCCATCAGCTGCCCCAGCGCCTCGCCCAGAGGCTTGGCGATGGGCACAATGTTCTGTTCCTCCAGAAAGCGCCGCTCGTTGCGGGTAAGTGTTTCCACGTCGAGCACGGCATAGTGCCGCGCGGCCGAGCGCTTCATGATCTGGCGCGCGTAGGTGCGCAGAAGCTGGTCGTCGAAGCGGCAGCCCAGGAAGACGAAGCCAAGACCTGTCCGGCGATGGCGGACCTCCTCGGGGATCGGGGTCTGGATGTCGATCTCGGTGAGGACCTCGACATAGTCCGCATCGGTGATGAGAAAGTTCGCATCGGGCGCGATACCGCCATGGGGCGTGTAGAGCAGCGTCGTTGCGGCCTCGGCCTCCTGCGCCTTCGCCGGATCGCCGCCGGGCGTGTAGAAGCGGAACCAGCGGTCCTCGCCGATGTGCGCGCGGGTGATCCCCTGCACTTCGGCCCAGTCCTCGCGGCCCGCGGCAAGGAGCGCGGTGCGCATCTCGCCCGCATACCAGGCATCGACGACGAGCGGCAGCGGCAGGCCAGCAAGCCAGCGGTGAAAGGCCGAAGGCAGCACGCCCTGGGAAAAGGCCTCCTTCATCCAGGCCGTCACGGTGTCGCGAAAGCGCGTGCTCTCAATGTACTGCGCGGCGGCCCAGCAATTGCCTTTTGCGCGGCGCGGAAGCGTGGTCTTGGTCGCGAAGAACTCCGCCAGAGCCTCGGTCGAGAGCGGCACGGCATGCGCGCCCAGCGCCGAGATGCCGGGCCCCACGAAAGGCACCAGTTGCCCGGCCCGCAACCCCTCGCCCACTTCGTCGAGCAGCACCTCGGGATTGTCCAGAACATGTGTCGCCATGGGCTCAGTCCTCTTCCACGGTGGCGCGTTTCTTCGCCTCGACGGTGATCGGCAGGCGCGTGTCCTCGGCCAGCCAGGGCAGCTCGAGCACCCATCCATTGGCAAGGCGCACCCAGCCGCCCCACAGGCTTTCCTTCTCGACCTCCACGATCGGCTCCTCCAGGTCTTTCTTGGGCACGTAGGCCGAGAGCTGTCCCTCGGCGCGGCGGATCATGACTTTCACAGGCTAGGTCTCCTTTGCGGGATCATGGGGCGCGGGAAAGGCGACGACTGCGGCGCCCTCGTCCTGCGCCTCCTCCTCGAGCCGGCGCGCCAGTTCGGGCACGGCCTCGATGCGCGTGCGCGCAAGTTCGCGGATGGCGGGTTCCTCGTCATCGAGCAGCGCGACAAGGTCCTCCTCGGCCAGCCGCTCGGCAACGGTGAAGCGCACGCGCATGTCGCTGTCCTCGACCAGCAAGCGCAAGGGATCGGGCGGCAGCCGCCCGGCGACCTCGCGGCGCACCAGCGGGTCGGGGTCGAAGGCCATGTCGGGCAGCGCGCGCAGATCGATCCGCCGGGCCACCCAGGCGCGCACCTCGGGGTCAGGGTCGTGGCGCACCAGCGGCAGCATTTCGACCGGCATGCGCCGCACTGCGGTGATGCGCACCATGTAGGCCTCGTCGCGGATCGCGGGCACCAGGTCCGCCCCGGTCAGCCGCGAGGCCGCCGCGATGCGCACGTCGATATCCTCGTCGTGGATCATGTTGCGGATCCTCTCCACAGGCAGGCGCAGCGTTGCCATCGCGCGGACCTCGGGTTCGGGATCGTCCAGCAGGGGCACGAGGCGGAACACCGTGGCGTGGCGCGCGGCGCCTGCGCGCACCTCGAAATAGGGATGGTCGAGATACTGGTCGGCAAGCTCGGGGTTGGCGCGCAGGAACGTCTCCACCCGGCGCGCGCGGCGGTCGCGGATGCAGGCGCGGCCCTTGGCGCACAGACCCATCGCGTTGATGGCCTGGTGGTCGCACTCACGGCAGCGCACCGGACGCCCCTTCCAGTCGAGCGCGGCGCCCAGATTGTCCTCGAAGGCGTTGTCCTCGAAGGCCACGGCCCGTCCCATGCCCCTTGCGCGCCGGTCAGGCCGGCACGCAGGTCTTGGGGACGGGGCAGACGGTGTCGCACTGCGGATGGTCGTACTCGCCCGCGCACTCGGTGCACTTGGCGGGATCGATGATGAAGGTGTCGCCCTTCATCGAGATCGCCGCGTTGGGGCATTCGAATTCGCACGCGCTGCACCCGGTGCACTGCGAGGCGATGATCTTGTAGGCCATGGTTGTCCTCCTGCCTGTGTCCGCTCGAGTGAAAGCAGGAAGCGTGCCAGCCAGAAAGTCGAGGACTTATAGCGCGTTGGAACTACATCAGGATGTCAGGGACCCGACAAACGTGTCCGCTTTCCCCCATCGTGCAGGCGCGTGTCAGAAGTGGACCGTCGCGCTGGTATAGCCATAGAGCGTATCGCCCCAGCCGTTGGCACCGCTCGCATTCTTCAGGAAATCGCCGCGAAACAGCACCGCCCCGCCGGTATCGACTTCCAGCACCCGGGGCACCAGCCAATAGCCCGCGCGTGCCTCCAGCTGGTAACCCGCGAAACGGCCCGCGTTCCCCTCGGCGTCCGAGACGCCGGTCGCGGAAAAACTGTCCTCGTGGCTGTCGGCCCAGTTCGCCCGGCCCATCGCCGCAAGGGTGAGCCGCTTGGCCGGGCTGGCCTGAACCAGCGCCCCCACCGATCGGATATTGGCACGGCCCAGCGCACCGTAGAGCGAGGTCGGGCCGAACTCGAAGCGGCGCGCGCCGAACAGTGTGTCGAAGCGGTTGTAGGAACCTTCCCCCTTATCGCCCGAGACGAGATCGAGTTCGAGCGCCACGCGCGGACTCCAGCCACCAGCAAAGCGATAGCCCACCTCGGCATGCGCAAAGTAGGCCGAGACGTCGCGTTTGGAGGCATCCGGCGTGCCCGTCACACGCGTGTTGCCGAACTGGTAGGCTCCTTCCACGTCGAAATCCATGCGCCCCGGCGTGCTCTTGCGCGAAAGCCGCGCTCCGGCTGTGCGCAGGTGCCGGTTGCGCGTTGCACGCGATGGGGTGTCGTCCTCGTCGAGGCCGTAGAAATAGCCCTCCAGTGCCGCCCCGCGAAGGCCGATGGGCGTGCGCGCGAAAGCGCCCCAGAAGGTTTGATCGAACCCCTGGCTATCGGCGTGCACCTGGTTGTCCAGAATGCCGTCCCGGTCCCCCGGCAGGCGCCGTACGGGCATCGTGTAGAAGGCCGAGACGGCCTCTCCGCCCGTGCCCGTCCAGTCCGCACGGAAGCCTGTGAAAGCGTTGATCGTGTTGCGAAAGCGATTGCGCGCGACAAGTCGGCGCGAGCCCAGGTCCATGGTGAAGCGCCCGGCCTGGAGGCGCGCGGAGGTTCCCTTGCCCAGCGCCGCGCCGAAATCGAAGGCGACATAGGCCTGCGTCACCGCCAGCGCGTTGACCTCGGTGGTGCCGAGCGAGCTGCCCTCGCCCCCGCCATAGGCGCGCGAATCGGTGATCTCCCCGCCCACCTCCACCGGCCCAGCGTCATAAGTCACCTGCAGATCGCTGCGCAAAAGGAGCGCGTCGCTGCTGCGCGCGCGGCCGGGACGAAACTGGTTGTCGATCGCCTCGTAGCGGGCCCGCACATGGCCCTCGACCGTCAGCCCCTCGGGATTGCCGAGAGCCTTCTGGAGGCTCGGCGCGTCCTCCTCTCCGGCCTGGGCCACGCCCGGCAGAAGGCTCAGGGCCAGCGCATGGAACAGGCCCGCGTATCGGGCGCCGCGCGCGCCCCGCACCATCATCGTCATCGGAAACTCCCTGGAGAATGCGCGCGACATGTTCCTGTGCCTAGCACGGGACAACCGCTTCGGTCGCGGCGCTATTTTCTATATCTTATGGTATATAGATGGTACGGAAAGTCCAGACCGGGTACGGCTCGCCGGTGCGAAGAGCATTTTTCATCCGCGGACGAGCGGAAAGGGAACACCCGCTTTCCTCGCGACTTATCCGCATTTCTTGGCCTGACATCCGGGCAGCGGATAGTCTTCGCCCCATGCTGCAACGCAGCGATCACGGGTTTCGCATCTTTCCCGCAGCCGCATTTCAATATACAGATGGATATAGCAATTTCCGGAGGGATCATGTTGAACCGAATCGGCCGCTGGTGCGCGGCCCTCGCGCTGCTGCTGGCCCTCGGCCTTCCCGGCCAGGCCGCATGGGCCGCGGGGCCCACTGTGCTCGCAGCCGCAAGCCTGCGCGAATCGATGAACGCGGCCGCCAATGCCTGGGCCGCCAAGGGCCATGCACGCCCGGTGATCTCCTTTGCCGGCTCCTCCGCGCTCGCCCGCCAGATCGAGGCCGGGGCGCCTGCCGACATCTTTGTCTCGGCCGATGAGAAGTGGATGGACTACCTCCAGGCCCGCAAGCTGATCCGCACCGCGACGCGCACGTCCTTTCTTGCCAACGACATCGTCCTCATCGCACCCAAGGCCAGCCCGGTGAAGCTGGCGATCAAGCCCGGCTTCCCGCTCGCCCGCACGCTTGGCAACCGCCGTCTCGCCATGGCCGACACCAACGCCGTGCCCGCCGGGCGCTACGGGAAGGAAGCGCTCCAGAAGCTGGGCGTGTGGAACAGCGTTTCGGGCAAGGTCGCCAGCGCCGAGAACGTGCGCGTCGCCCTCGCCTTCGTCAGCCGGGGCGAGACCCCGCTGGGTGTCGTCTATGCCACCGACGCCAAGGCCGATCCGGGCGTGCGCGTCGTCGGCACCTTCCCGCGCGCCAGCCACACCCCGATCAGCTACCCCGTCGCGCTGACCGCAAAGGCCGCCAACCGGGAGGCCGAGGCCTTCCGCAAGTTCTTGATTTCCCGCCAGGGCAAGGCCGTCTTCGCCCGCTTCGGGTTCCGCACGAACTGAGCATGGCAGGCCTCCTCTCCCCCGAGGAATGGCAGGTCGTCGTCCTCTCGCTCAAGGTGAGCGGCGTGGCGATCCTGATCGACCTGCCGCTGGCCTTTGCGCTGGCCTGGCTGCTCGCGCGCGGGCGCTTTCCCGGCAAGGTGCTGCTCGATGCCATCGTCCACCTCCCGCTCGTCCTGCCGCCGGTGGTGACAGGCTGGATGCTGCTGCTCGCGTTCGGCAGCAACGGGCCGGTCGGGCGCTTCCTGCTCGACACCTTCGGGCTTGGCCTCATCTTCCGCTGGACCGGCGCGGCGCTTGCCGCCGCGATCATGGCCCTGCCGCTGATGGTGCGCGCGATCCGGCTCTCGCTGGAGGAAGTCGACCGGCGCCTGGAAAGTGCCGCGCGCACGCTGGGCGCTGGCCCCTGGCGCACCTTCGCCAGTGTCACCCTGCCCCTTGCCCTTCCCGGCGTGATGGCCGCGCTAGTCCTGGGCTTTGCGCGTTCCATCGGTGAGTTTGGCGCGACGATCACCTTTGCCTCGAACATTCCGGGTGAGACCCGCACGCTGCCGCTCGCGATCTATACCGCGCTGCAGATCCCGGGCAGCGAAGGCGACGTGGCGCGCCTCGCGATCATCTCGGTACTGCTTTCGCTTGCCGCGCTGGTGATTTCCGAGACACTGACCCGGCGCTCCGGGCAGAGGAAGGCCGGCCATGCCCTTTGACGTCGACATCGCTCTCCAGCGCGGCAGCGCGCACATCGCGGCCCGCTTCCGCGTCGGGCCGGGCCTCACCGCCCTGTTCGGCACCTCGGGCGCGGGCAAAACGAGCGTGCTCAACGCCGTTGCCGGGCTCATCCGCCCACAGAGCGGCCGCATCGCGGTGGGCGGGGACATTCTCTACGACGGCGCCGCGCGCCTGCACCTTGCGCCCGAGAAGCGCGCCTGCGGCTACGTCTTCCAGGACAGCCGCCTGTTCCCCCACAAGAACGTGCGCGACAACCTGCTGTTCGGCTGGAAGCTCGCGCCCGCCGCGCGGCGCTGGATGGCGCTGGAGGAAGCGAGCGAGTTCCTCGGCATCGCGCATCTGCTGAAGCGCATGCCGCGCACGCTGTCGGGCGGCGAAATGCAGCGTGTCGCAATCGGCCGCGCGCTCCTTTCCGGGCCCCGCTTCCTGCTCATGGACGAGCCGCTCTCCTCGCTCGACGAGGAACGGCGCGGCGGGGTGATGCAGGTGATCGAGCGCATCCGCGACGAACTGGCCCTGCCCATCCTCTACGTCAGCCACGACCGGCGCGAGGTGGACCGGCTTGCCGATCATGTCGTGACGCTGGGCCCGGATGGAGCGCGGGTCACCCCCGGGATCAGGACTTCTGATGGGCCAGCGGCGCGTCGCGCAGCGCTGCGCCCAGTTCCGTCCACTCCGCACAGTCCCTGAGGCCGCGGCTCTCCTCCTGGAGGCTGCGGTAGAGTTGAAGGATGCCCCGTCCATAGGGGGTCATCCGCGCACCGCCGCGCGCCGAACCGCCCGGTGCGGTTTCCACCAGCGGTTCGTGCCAGCAGCGGTTCATCGTATCGACCAAGAGCCAGGCCCGGCGGTAACTCATGCCGATCTTGCGCGCGGCGGCCGAGATCGAACCTTCCTCGCCAATGGCATCGAGCAGGTCCGCCTTGCCCGGCCCCATGGCGATCTCATCCCCTGAATAGATCTGCAACTTGATCTTCAAGACTGGTGCGCTCTGGCTCATCCGCCCGTCTTGGCCCGGATCTATCCGCGTGGCAAGCCACCGCTGCAAAGCGCGTTGGAACACTTGTCTGTACCACTAAGAGACACTCTGGCGCGCAACAAATGGCCACTTGCCTAGCGTTGAATCGATTGCAATATAACACTGGGGCCTTTGGGCGCGATACGAAACAGAACAAGAAGAAGCGGGACCATAAAAATGAACACTCGTCCGACGGAGACGCCGCAGGCCGGGGCACAGCGGCCACGTCGCACTATCAAGCGCCAGCAACCCGGCGTGCGGCGGCAGGATCTGCTGCAAGTGACCCTCGAATGCCTTGCCAGATTGGGGCCACGGGGCACCACGGGACGCGAAATCTGCCGACAGGCCGGGGTCTCGCATGGTCTCTTGCGCCACTACTTCACCAATCCGCAGAACCTGCTGCTCGAAACCTACGAAGAGCTCTGCAACCAGGTCATCACGGGCCTTGCTGCCGAACTGACAGTGCCCGATCGCGACGCTTGGGCCTCGCTCGACGCCTTCTTCGACAAGCTGTTCTCCGACGAATGGGCCAACACCCAGAATCTCGGCGCCTGGCTCGCCTTCTGGTCGCTGGTGCGCAGCGATCCCGAATTTGCAGCGCGCAACGATGCCCTCAATAATGAAGTCCGGCGCCTGCTGGCCGATGCGATGTCACGCCTTTCCGAGCGCCCGCTGGGCTCGTCGATGGACGATGCCGTCGCGATCATGGCCGCCACCATGGACGGTCTGTGGTTCGAGTACTGCCTCTCGCCCAACCGCCTCTCGCGCGAGCGGGGCATGGAATTGTGCAAGCGCACCTTGCGCATGCTCATTCCCGAAGGCGCCTGAGGCCCGAAACGGCCTGCCACGGGGAACTCACGGGGGACTGACGCGCCTCAGCCTGGCGTCGGCGCGTCAGCCTCGTCACGCACCCAGGCCACGAACCGGCCGAGCGGCGATCCGCCCTCAGGGTCGCCGCGCCAGACAAGATGGTAGGCCTCGCGGGTCGACAGCGCGGTCTCGAAAGGGATGACCAGGGTTCCCGCGGCCAGTTCGGGCTTGATCAGGAAGCTGGGGATGAGCGCCACACCGGCGCCCGCCGCCGCGGCCTGCGCCAGCATCAGGAAGTGCCCGATGCGAGGCCCCTCGCAAGGGCGCGCCAGTTCCACGCCGCACGCCGCGAACCACTGGTCCCAGGCCCTGGGGCGCGAGGACTGGAAGAGCAGCGGCTTGTCCGCCAGATCCGCCGGACGTTCCAGCGGGTTGGCCTCCAGCCAGCCTGGCGCGCAGACCGGGACCGCTTCCTCGCGAAACAGGAACGCGTGGTTCATTCCGGGCCAGGGCGGCTGTCCGAAATCGAAGGCGGCATCGAACTCGCCTGCCTCCTCATCCTCGCCGAAAGGCCAGCTGCGGGCCGCGATATTGATGACAAGTTCAGGGTGCCGGGCCGAGAGGCGGGGCAGGCGCGGCGCCAGCCAGCGCATGCCCAGGCTGGGCAGGCAGGCAATCGTGAGGCTGTTGTCCCCGCGCTGTTCGCCCAGCCGCGCGCTGGCCCGGACGATCTGCGCGAGCGCAGGCTCCACCGCCTCGGCATAGGCGCGCCCGGCCGCGTTCAGCTCCACCCGCCGCCCTGTCCGCACGAACAAGGGAACACCCAGCCGCGCCTCGAGTTGGGATATCTGACGGCTGATCGCGCTCTGGGTCAGCCCGACCGCGCGCCCGGCCTCGGAAAAGCTGCCGTGGCGGGCGGCGGCCAGAAAGCTGCGCAAGGATTGCGAGGAAGGCAGATGCACGCCGGCGAGATCATTCCATTTCATCATGCATTGATGATAGCTTGTCGTTTGCAGGGCAAGAATTTCGCGTGGTAAGCGCAAGGGCAGAGGAGACAATCGATGCAGGATCTGCACACATCGACCGTTGCACGCCTAGTTCGCGCGCACCTGGGTGACGAGATCGGCGCGGTCACGCTCGCCGCACTTAACATCGCGCCTGCGCTGCTGAGCGAGGAAGGCGAGCGCGTCTCGCGGGCCAGCATGGCCACCGCGCTAGGCGCGGCGCTGTTCCGCACCGTTCTCGACGGCGTGCCGAGCGCGTCCGCATATGTCGGCGAGCGCCTGGAAATCGATCAGCGCATCACGCTCGACCACGGCGCCTTGCGCACGATCCTCTTTCCCGAGGGCCCCACCGGCGCCCTTCCCGGCGGGCAGGAGGCCTTCGCGCGCATCCTGCACCCGCTCGGCTATGTCGAGGCCGCGCAGTATCCGCTGCCGCGCCTCCGGATGACCGGCCACGCCTGGTGCCACCTCGACTATCCCGAGGACATCCTCCAATACTTCGTCAGCGAACTTCATGTCGACCAGTTCGACGCCGAATTTGCAGCCGCCGCGCACCGCGTCTTTGACACGTCGGCCGATCCGCTGAGCGCACAGGCCAAGGCCGCGCTCGACCGTTTTGCGGCCGAGGGCAGCGTGCCCTTTGCCGAAGCCGAGGCGCTTCTCCCCGTCCTCGTCTCCGCCTTCGACCGCGCGCACGAGCCCGCCTTCGAAGACGACTACGAGACGCTGCTGGCCCAGTCCAAGGAAGCCGCCTGGATCGCCACCGAGGGCAACGCCTTCAACCACGCGACCGACCGCGTGGCCGATGTCGCCGCGCTGGCCGAGGCCCTGCGCGCGGCGGGCAAGCCGATCAAGGACACGGTCGAGCACTCCGCCTCGGGCCGCGTCCACCAGACCGCCTTTCGCGCCGACATGGTCGAGCGTCCCTTCCGCCGCGCCGACGGTACGCCGGTCACCCGCACAGTGCCCGGCTCGTTCTTCGAATTCATCACCCGCGACACCCTGCCCGGCAGCGAGGCCCTCGACCTCGGTTTCGACAGCGGCAATGCCACGGGCATCTTTGCCATGACACGGACCCCATGACCCTTTCCAGCGACGCCCGGATTGCTCTTGAGACGATTGTCGGCGAGGCCAATGTCCTCAGCGCCGAAACCGACATCGACGCCTACGCCGAAGATGGACGCGGCACGCGCGGGGCTGCGGCCTGCGTGGTGCGCCCCGCCAGTGCCGAGGATGTGCGCGACGTTCTGGAAGCGGCCCATGCCCATGGCGTGACCGTCATCCCGCAGGGCGCGCGCACCGGCCTTGTCGCGGCCGGGCTTGCCGCCAGCGCCGAGGATCAGATCGTGCTCAGCCTCGAACGGCTGAAGGGCGAGATCGCCATCGATCCGGTCAACCGCTCGGCGCGCGTGGGCGCAGGCGTGCTCCTCTCCGAGCTCAACGCGGCGGCCGAGGAACATGGCCTGTTCTTCCCCATCGATCTGGGCGCCGATCCGTCCATCGGCGGCATGGTTGCGGCCAACACCGGCGGCGCGCGTCTCTTGCGTTACGGCGATGTGCGCCAGAACCTGATGGGCCTCGAACTCGTCACGTCCGAGGATGCCCCCCGTATCCTCTCGCTCGGCTCCGAACTCTGGAAGAACAACAGCGCGCTCGCGCTTCAGGATCTTGTCGCGGGCAGTTCGGGGACGCTCGGCGTCGTGACGGGCGCGACGCTTGCGCTCAGCCCGAAGCCGGTCAACACCGTGACCGCGCTCCTCGCCCTCCCACATCCCGAGGCCGCGCTCGACGTCCTCGCGCGCATGGAAAGCGCCTTTGGCACACTGCTGACCGCGTTTGAGGGGATCTCCAAGCCCGCACTGACCGCAGCCATCACCCACGTGTCCTCGCTGCGCGATCCCTTCGCGGGCGAGATCCCGGGATACTGCGTGCTGCTTGAACTCTCGGGCGGCGCGGCGATCGAGGCCGAATGGCTGGAGGAAAAGCTTGCCGAGACGCTCGAGCCCCTGTTCGAGGACGGCACCATCGCCGACACCCGCATCGACCGCGGCACCGCGCTCTGGGCCGTGCGCCACGCGGTGCCCGAGGGCCTGCGCAAGTCGGGCAAGGTCGTCGCCTGCGACATCGCGATGAAGCGCGGCGATGTCATGCGCTTTCGCACCGACATTGCCGCCCGCCTTGCCAAGGTGGCCCCGCAGCTTGAGCTGTGCGACTTCGGCCACATCGGCGACGGAGGCCTGCACTGCAACAGCGTCTGGCCCGAAAGCGCAGGCGCCTTCGATCCCGCCGTTGCCGACGCCGCGCGCGAGACCATCTTCGCCGCCGTCGTCGAGGACTACCAGGGCAGCTTCAGCGCCGAACACGGCGTGGGGCCGGCCAACGCGGACTGGTACGCGCGCTTCATTCCCCAAGACGTGCGCGCGCTGTCCGGACAGATCCAGGACCTGATCGCCCCGCGCCCGATGGGCCGGGTGCGCTTTGGCCCCACGCGCTGAATTTTCCGGGAGAGAGAGCACATGACAACGCCCCACAACGGCTCCGCCTTCACCTCGCTCGATCCGGCCACCGGGGAGGTGGTCTGGGAGGGCGCGAGCGCCACGCCTGCCGATTGTGAGGCCGCCATCGCCAAGGCCCGCAAGGCTCTTGGCGGCTGGCGCGCCGCGCCGCTCAGCGAACGGATCGCCGCCGTGGAGCGCTTTGCGAGCGCCATCGGCGAAGACGAAGAGGGCCTTGCCGAAACGATCTCGCGCGAGACCGGCAAGCTCCTGTGGGAGACCCGCACCGAGGCCAAGGGCATGGTCGGCAAGGTCGCCGTCTCGATCCGCGCGCAGGCCGAACGGGCGGGCGAGCGTCGCCAGGACATGCCCTTTGGCGAAGCGGTGCTGCGCCATCGCGGCCACGGCGTGATGGCGGTCCTGGGCCCCTACAACTTCCCCGGGCACCTCCCCAACGGCCACATCGTGCCCGCCCTGCTCGCGGGCAACACGGTGGTCTTCAAGCCCAGCGAAATCGCGCCTGCCACCGGCGCACGCATGGCCGCGGCCTGGGACAAGGCCGGACTTCCCGAAGGCGTCTTCAACCTCGTCCAGGGCGGTCGCGAGACTGGCGAAGCGCTGGTGGCGGGCGACATCGACGGCCTCCTCTTCACAGGTTCGGCCCATGCGGGCCGCGCGCTCAAGCACGCCACCATCGAGCGCCCCCACCTGATCCTTGCGCTGGAGCTGGGCGGCAACAACCCGCTGATCGCCTGGGACAGCCCCGAGGAAGCCGCCTCGATCATCGTCCAGTCCGCCTTCGTCACCTCGGGCCAGCGCTGCTCATGCGCGCGCCGCCTGATCGTGCCCGAGGGCCCCAAGGGCGATGCCATCATCGAGGCGCTCGACGCGCTGACTGACAAGCTGGGCATCGCGGCCTGGAACGAGGAGCCTGCGCAAGCGGCCTTCATGGGCCCGCTCGCCTCCACCGCGGCCGCGCAGCAGGCCCACCGCCAGGTTGGCGCGCTGATCGACCATGGCGCCACCTCGATCCGCGCCTTTCATGGCATCGAGGGCCGCACGCCTGCCTTCGTCGCGCCCGCGATCCTCGATGTCACCGGGATCGAGGTCCCCGACGAGGAGATCTTCGCCCCGGTCCTGCAGGTGCGCCGCGTACCCGATTTCGACGCGGCGCTGGCCGAGGCCAACGCCACGCGCTTCGGGCTGTCCGCCGGACTTGTCAGCGCCGATGCAGACCTGTGGCAGCGCTTCGTGGAAGAGAGCCGCGCCGGCGTCGTCAACCGCAATCGCCCGACCACGGGCGCGGCGGCCAACATGCCCTTCGGAGGCCTTGGCGATTCGGGCAACCACCGTCCGAGCGCCTACTACGCGGCTGATTACTGCGCCTATCCGATTGCCAGCTTCGAGGCCGAAACGCCCAGCGCCGTCGCGATTCCAGGCCTGTAATCAGGCTTCGCGCAGCGCCGCGACCAGCGCGTGTTCGGCCGTTGAAAGGCGCCCCTCGGGCCGCGTGAAGAGGCCGGTCGGGCGTTCGTAGCGGGAGAGCCCGAGGTCGAGCGAGACCAACTGGCCCGAAGCAATCTCGGCGGCAAAACTGCTGCGATCGCCCAGCGAGACGAAGGGCCCTTCAAGCAGGCATCCCTTGACCACGTGGAGCGAAGAGGTGCGCAGCGCGATGGGCGGCTCGATCAGCTCGGCGCGCGCAAACATCTCGCGCCAGCCGGCGACCAGCGCCGGGTGGTCGGGCACGATCCAGCGTTCCTGCACTAGGTCGGCTAGCCCCACCCGCGCCCGACCCGCCAGCGGATGGTCGGCGCGCATGATGACGCCCGCGCTCTCCATCGCCAGCGTCTCGAACGCCAGACCTTCCAGATCGACATAGGGCCCGCGCGCGCCGAAGACGAGGCGCACCGCCCCTTCGCGCAAGGCATCGAGCAGCGCGCCGAGCGGCCCCTCGCGCACCTGGACCTGGACCTGGGGATGGCTGCGCGCCAGCGCGGCAAGCGCGCGCGGCAGGCGCAGCATGGCAAAGGCCGCATCGGTGCCGATGTGCAGGGTCTCGCGGCCCTGCCCGGCCCCGGCCCGCACCGCCTCGACCGCCCGGTCGCGCTCGGCGAGGATCAGCCGCGCGCGCGGCAGGAGTTCGATACCGTGCGGCGTCAATTCCACCCCGCGTGCCCCCCGCGTGAAGAGCGGCGCTCCCAGGCTCTCCTCCAGCATCTGCAGGCTGCGCGAAAGCGAAGGCTGCGACACACTGAGGGCCTCGGCCGCGCGGTTCACGCTGCCAAGGCTCGCGACTTCCACGAAGCGTTCCAGTTGCCGAATATCCATCGCGCCTGCGCTCCTCCCGAATGATCGAGAGAAGCTATAACAGGCGCAAGCGGATCGCCATCTTTTCGATAGCCCTGTCCGATCAGGCCGGCAGCAGTTCCTTCAGCGGCTTTGCCGGATCGGCCAGGAATTCCACCGGGACCTTGGCGCCCGCTTCGACCAGCTTGCGCCCCTGCACGAAGTCCTTGGCGTTGTTCACGCAATCGACCGCAACGACGGTGCCTTCGCGCAGGTACACGACCGAGAACTTGCGCGCTTCGGGATCGCCGCGCAGCACGGTTTCATCGTAGCCCGCGTTGATCCCCGCCGTCTGCAGCCGCAGATCGTACTGGTTCGACCAGAACCAGGGGAAGGCCTTGTAGGGGGCGGGATTGCCGCAGATGGCCTTGGCCACGCAGGTCGCCATGTCGGTTGCGTTCTGGACCGATTCCACGCGCATATCCGCGCCGCCTGCATAGGCGCAGGCGAACTGCGCGCAGTCGCCGATGGCGTAAACGCCGGGCAGGTTCGTCTGGCAGTGGTCATCGACCGCGACCCCGTTCGCACCCTTGGCGCCTGCGCTCAGCAGCGGCGCGACGGCAGGCACGATACCGATGCCCACGATGACCGCGTCGGCGGGGAGGACCGAACCGTCGGCCAGGCGCACGCCCGTCACCTTGTGCCCATCGCCTTCGAGGCACTCGACCAGGGTCCCGGTACGCAGGTCCACGCCGTGCGCGCGGTGCTCGGCCTCGTAGAAGGCGGAAAGTTCTTCCCCTGCAACACGCGCGAGCACTCTGTCCTGCGCTTCGAGAAGCGTAACTTCCAGGTCGAGCTTGGAGAGGACCGCGGCGGCCTCCAGACCAATATAGCCGCCGCCGATCACGACCACGCGGCGTATCCCTGCGTCGACTTCGGACATGAGGCGGTCGCAGTCCTCGCGGGTGCGCACGGCGTGAACGCCCGCCAGGTCCGCGCCCGCACAGGTCAGGCGGCGCGGATCGCCGCCGGTCGCCCAGACGAGGTGCGTGTAGCCCAGCGTCCCGCCATCCGAGAGCGCCACCGTCTTCGCCTCCGGGTCGACCCCGGTGACTTCGGTGGAGAGGCGGAAGGTCACGTCCTTCTCGGCCCAGAAGGTCTCGGGGCGGATGTAGAGACGGTCAAAGGTCCTTTCGCGCGCGAAGTACTCCTTGGAGAGCGGCGGGCGCTCATAGGGGAGTTCGGGTTCGCGGCCGATGACGGTGATCGCGCCTTCAAAACCGTTCTGCCGCAGCGCAATGGCGCACTGGGCGCCCCCGTGTCCGGCTCCGACGATAACGACAGACGACTGATCCGTCATGCGACCTCTCCTTCTTGTTTTCGCGTGGTATTCGGGTGGGCGGCGCTCAGACGCGCTCGAGCAGGAGCGCAAGGCCCTGCCCGACGCCGATGCACAGGAAGACGAGCGCGTACCTGCCGCCCGTCACGTGCAGTTCCTCCACGGCGCTCATCGCGATGCGCGCGCCCGACATGCCGAGCGGATGGCCCAGCGCAATGGCGCCGCCGTTGCGGTTGACGCGCGTGTCGGTAAGCGGGTCGATGTCGAGCGCGCGCAGCGTGGCGATGGCCTGGCTGGCGAACGCCTCGTTGAGTTCGATCACGCCGACCTGGTCCATGGTCATGCCCTGACGCGCGAGAACGCGGCGCGCGGCCTCGATGGGGCCAACGCCCATGACGCGCGGCGCGATACCCGCCGCCGACATGCCCAGGACGCGCGCGCGCGGGGTCAGCCCGTGAACCTTGGCGGCCTCTTCGGAGGCGACCAGCATGGCGGCCGCGCCGTCGTTGAGGCCCGACGCGTTGCCCGCCGTCACCGTGCCGCCCGGCTTTACCACGCTCTTGAGCTTGGCAAGCACGTCGAGGCTGGAGCGGCGGGGATGCTCGTCGGTGTCGAAGACGATCGGGTCGGCCTTGCGCTGCGGGATCGTGACCGGGACGATCTCCTTTGCCAGACGCCCGCTGGCCTGCGCGGCGGCGGCCTTTTCCTGGCTGTTGAAGGCGAAGAGGTCCTGGTCCTCGCGGCTGACGTTGTAGTCCTCGGCCACGTTCTCGCCGGTCTGCGGCATCGATTCGACGCCGTAGAGTTCCTTCATCTTCGGGTTGACGAAGCGCCAGCCCAGCGTCGTGTCCTCGATCTTCTGGTCGCGCCCGAACGCGCTGCCCGCCTTGCCCAGAACGTAGGGGCTGCGGGTCATGTGCTCGACCCCGCCCGCGATCATCAGGTCTGCATCGCCTGCCTTGATCGCCTGCGCGGCCATGCCCAGCGCGTTGAGGCCGGACGCGCACAGGCGGTTGACGGTGACGCCCGGCACGTTCTCGGGCAGGCCAGCCAGCAGCGCTCCCATGCGCGCAACATTGCGGTTGTCCTCACCCGCCTGGTTCGCACAGCCCAGGATCACGTCGTCGACGCGCGCCCAGTCGACGTCCGGGTTGCGCGCAACCAGTGCGGCCAGTGGCACGGCGGCCAGATCGTCGGCGCGGATGCCCGAGAGCGAGCCGCCGAGCTTGCCGACGGGGGTACGGATGGCATCGCAGATGAAGGCTTGGGTCACGTCAGGTCTCGGCTTCAGTTCGTAAGGAAGGACGTCATGCCCGCGGCCAGCGCCTCGGGCGCTTCGAGGGGCGCCAGGTGCGCGGCCTCGAGCGCGAGATGCTGCGCGCCGGGGATCGTCTCGAGGAGGTTTTCACCGTGGCCCTCGAGCGGGGTCGAGGTGTCGCGCGTGCCGGTGACGACCAGCGTCGGGCAGGTGATGGCGGAAATACGGCCCGCCAGGTCCATGTCGCGGATCGCTGCGCCGCAGCCCGCGTAGCCTTGCGCGTCGGTCGCGATAAGCTGGCGCAGCACGGCGTCGTAGACAGCAGGCTCTTCGGCACGGAATTCGGGCGAGAGGAAGCGGCCCATCGCCATCTCGGCAATCGCGACCATGCCCTTTTCGCGCACCGTCGCAATGCGCTGGTCCCACGAGGCCGCGTCCATGGTGGCCGAGGTGCAGACGAGCACCAGCTTCTCCAGCACGCCGGGGTGGGCGAGCGCGATCTCCATGCCGATCATACCGCCCAGCGAGACGCCCGCGAGCGCAAAGCTCTCGACGCCCGCATCCCTGGCGACCGCCAGGATGTCCTCGGCCAGCAGCGAGAGCGTATAGTCGCCCGGTTCGGCCTGCGAGGCGCCGTGGCCGCGCGTGTCGATGCGCAGCAGGCGAAACTGATCGCGCAGATGCGCCAGCGCGGGGTCCCACAGGTCCATGTCCGAACCGATGGAATTGAGGAGGACAAGGACCGGCGCGCCTTCGCGCCCGTCCATCTTCCAGTAGATCTGCGCGCCCGAAACCTTGGTAAAGGGCATCAGGCCACCTCTTCCAGCGCGGAAGTATCGAAAGGCACGGCGGTCTTTTCGCGCACTTCGTCGAGGGTGACGCCCGGCGCCAGTTCGATCAGGCTAAGGCCACCTTCGGCGCGGTCGACGGCAAAGACGCACAGGTCGGTGATGATCATGTCGACCACCGCCTTGCCGGTCAGCGGCAGGGTGCATTCGGGCAGGATCTTGGATTCGCCCTTCTTGGTGCAGTGATCCATGACCACGACGATCTTCTTGACGCCCGCGACAAGGTCCATCGCGCCGCCCATGCCTTTGACCATCTTGCCCGGGATCATCCAGTTCGCAAGATCGCCGTTCGCGCTCACTTCCATGGCGCCCAGAACGGCCATGTCGATGTGGCCGCCGCGGATCATCGAGAAGCTGTCGGCGCTGGAGAAGAAGCTGGAGGTCGGCAGCGCGGTGACGGTCTGCTTGCCCGCGTTGATGAGGTCGGGGTCTTCCTCGCCGTCATAGGGGAACGGGCCAATGCCCAGCATCCCGTTCTCCGACTGGAGCGTCACCTTCATGCCCTCGGGCACGTAGTTGGCGACGAGCGTCGGGATGCCGATGCCCAGGTTCACGTAGAAACCGTCCTTGAGTTCCTTGGCCGCGCGCGCGGCCATCTGGTTGCGGTCCCAGCCCTTGCTTTCCTGGGTCATTAAACGGCCTCCCTTTCGCGCACGGTCTTCTTCTCGATGCGCTTCTCGTTGATGGTGGAGAGCACCACGCGGTCGACGTAGATGCCGGGCGTGTGGATGCAGTCGGGATCGAAGGTGCCCTCGGGCACGATCTCTTCCACCTCGACGACGGTCACCTTGCCCGCGGTCGCCATGTTCGGGTTGAAGTTGCGCGCGGTCTTGCGGAACATGAGGTTGCCCTCCGGGTCCGCGCGCCAGGCCTTGATGATCGAAAGGTCGCTGCGCAGCCAGGTCTCGCGCACGTAGTCCTCGCCCTCGAAGGTCTCGACCGGCTTGCCTTCGGCGACCACGGTGCCCACGCCCGTCTTGGTGTAGAAGGCCGGGATCCCGGCGCCGCCTGCGCGGATGCGCTCGGCGAGCGTCCCTTGCGGGTTCAGTTCCAGCTCCAGTTCGCCCGAAAGGTACTGGCTTTCGAAGAGCTTGTTCTCGCCCACGTAGGAGGAGATCATCTTCTTCACCTGGCGGCTTTCCAGAAGCATCCAGAGGCCAAAGCCGTCGGCGCCCGCGTTGTTCGAGACGACGGTGAGGTCCTTCACGCCCGACTTGCGGATCTCGGGGATCAGGCTCTCCGGGTTGCCCGAGAGGCCAAAGCCTCCCGACATGATCGTCATCCCGTCGAACAGCACGCCGTCGAGCGCGGCTGCGGGGCTCTCGTAAATCTTGCTCATGGTCTTCCTTATCCCAGGTCACCGCCCGCAACGGGCAGGACGGAGCCGGTCATGTAGCTGGCCTCGTCGGAGGCCAGGAACAGGATCGGGGCGATCTGCTCTTCGAGCGTGCCGTAGCGTTTCACGAAGGTGGAGGTCGTCACCTGTTCGACCGCCTCGGCCATCCAGGCCTGCTCCTGCGCGGTGTCGCCCGAGGCGTTGCGCGGCACCTTGCGCGGCGGCGCAGAGGTCCCGCCCGGCGCAGTGGCAACGACGCGGATGCCCTGTTCGCCATATTCCATGGCGAGGCTCATGGTGAGGCCGTTGACCCCGCCCTTGGCCGCCGAATAGGGCACCCGGCGAATGCCGCGCGTTGCATTGGACGAGACATTGACGATGGTGCCCGCCCCCTGCTCCAGCATCGCGGGCAGGACCGCGTGGCAGCCATAGAGCGTGGGCATGAGCGAGCGGCGGATTTCCGCGTCGATCTGCGCAGGCTCGAACTCGGCGTAGGGGCGCATGCGGATCGCACCGCCCACGTTGTTGACGAGGATGTCGATGCGGCCGAACGCGGCCACCGCCGCCTCGGCCGCCGAACGTGCGCCCTCGTAGGTTTCAAGGTCGCACACGACCGAGATCGCGGTGCCGCCCGCCTGCGTGATTTCCGCCTCGACGTCCGCCACGAACTCGGCGCGGTCGACAAGCACCACGCGCGCGCCTTCGGCCGCGGCGCGGGTGGCGACCCCCGCCCCGATGCCCTGCGCAGCCCCGGTCACGATCATGACCTTATCGGCAAAACGTCCTTCGAAAATCACGGGGGGGCCTCCTCAGACGTGGTAGATGTCGATGATCTGATGAATGTAATCGTCCTTGAGGACGATCTTCTTCTTCACGATCTTCGGGGCCTCGCCCGAGACATCCAGGGTGAGGAAGGTGGTGCCGAAGAACTGCAGCGTCGTCTTCGAGCGGTGGCTGAGCGTGTGCCAGTTGTAGCGCAGATCGATCGCGCCCTCGCGCGTCTCCAGCACCTCGACGTTGTTCACCGAATGGGCCGTGCGCGGCTGGGGCATCGAGGCCGACGAGCGCTCGGTGCGGATGCGGTAGACGCGGTCTTCCAGGCCATTGCGGTTGGGGTAATAGATCAGCGAGATCTGCGTCTGGGGATCGGTGCACAGCTCATCGTCGTCGGTCCAGGCCGGCATCCAGTACTCGACGTCGGGCGAATAGCATTCGAGCCATTCCTCGTACTCGCGGTCATCGAGCAGGCGCGCCTCGCGGTAGAGGAATGCGCAGATATCCTGGTAGGAAAGCGCGGTGGTGTCCTTTTCGAGCGTCATGGTCATTCTGCCGCCTCCATCATTTCTGCGGGCGTTGCATCCTTCTCGATCCCGTCCAGCATGATCTGGGCCCAGAACTCGTGCTGGCGCACGAAGAGACCTTCGTCTTCCGAGCGTTCGCTGGACAGGAGCGGGTTCATGCCCATCGCCTTCGCGTTCGCATCAGGGCCCTCGATCCAGCGGGTCGCGCCGCGGCTGAGGTCGTTCCAGAGCGAACCGGCGCCTTCGTAGGCGTGCTGACAGCTGCGGAATTCCTCGAGGTCATCGGGCGTCCCCATTCCGGAGACGTTGAAGAAGTCCTCGTACTGGCGGATGCGGTGCGCACGGTCCTCGGCGCTCTCGCCCTTGGGGGCGTAGCAGTAGATCGTCACCTCGGTGGTGTGCACGTCGAGCGGACGCACGACGCGGATCTGGGTGGAGAACTGGTCCATCAGGAAGACATTGGGATAGAGCGCCAAGTTGCGCGTCTGCTCCAGGATGAACTTGGCCTTCTGTTCGCCAAGCCGGGCTTCCAGGTCGTCCTTGCGGTTCCAGACCGGACGCACTTCAGGGTTGAGCGTCTGCGTCCAGAGCAGGATGTGGCCATGCTCGAAACCGTAGACGCCGCTGGCCGGGGCCTTGGACCAGCCATTGGCGTCGACCGCCTTGGTGCCACCTTCGGCGCGGCGGCCCATGGTCGACTGGTAGTTCTCGTGGACCGAGCTGACGTGGTAGCCGTCACACCCGTTCTCCATCTGCATCTTCCAGTTGCCATCGAAGGTGTAGCTGGAATTGCCGACGAGGACTTCCAGGCCTTCGGGCGCCTGGTCGACCATCTGGTCGATGATGACCTTGGCCTCGCCCAGGTGCTCTTCAAGCGGGAGCACGTCGTGGTTGAGCGAGCCGAAGATGAAGCCGCGGTAGCTCTCGATCTTCACGCGGGTAAGGTCGTGCGAACCATCCAGGTTGAAGCTCTCGGGATAGGCGCCGGTGCTGGCGTCCTTGGCGCGCAGCAGCGAGCCGTCGTTCTTGAAGCTCCAGCCGTGGAAGGGGCACACGAAGAGCGGCTGGTTGCCGCGCTTCTTGCGGCACAGCTGGGCACCACGGTGGGCACAGGCGTTGACGACGCAGTGGAGCGCGTCCTCCTTGCCCCGGGTCAGGATCACGGGCACGCGGCCGATGAAGGTCGTGAAGTAGTCGTTCTTCTTTTCGACCTGGCTTTCATGGGCGAGATAGACCCAGTTGCTCTCGAAGATGTACTTCATCTCCAGTTCGAACAGTTCCGGGTCGGTGAAGACATCCCGGCGGCAGCGAAACTCGCCGGTTTCCGGGTTGTCGACGACAGCGGTCGCCACCTTCTCTTTCAAATGATGCGTCATGATCCTGTCTCCCGTGATCGTGGTGCCCGTGTACGGGCTATTCTCAGGCGGCTTCGGTTTCCGCCTCGGCGCTGGCGCGGCGGCGGGTCGAGAGCTGCTCGTCGTCCTGCGAAGTCGCCTTCTGCAGCTGGAAGTCGAAGGCAAGGTCGACACGGTCGCCCTGGCGGCTCGGCACCGGCAGCAGGCCTTCGCGGGTCCCGAAGGCGAAGTCGTCCTTGGCGAAGGGATCATCGCCAAAGTTGATCTGCGTGGTCAGCGTACGGTAGCCCGGCGCTTCCACGAAGAAGTGGACGTGCGCGGGACGGCTGCCGTGGCGGCCCAGCGCGAACATGAGCGTTTCGGTCGCGCCGCCCGGAGGGCACGAGTAGCCGCTCGGCATCTTCGAGTGGAAGACGTACTTGCCGTCGTCACCCAGCTTGATGCGGCGACGGTTGTTGAACGGCGTCTGCTCGGTGGTGGGGTCGAAGTGCGAGTACCACCCCTGCGAGTTGGCGTGCCACACGTGGACGATGGCGTCCTTGACCGGCTCACCGTCGGGGCCGGTGATGGCGCCCGTCATGGTGAGGTTGTCCGCTTCGGGATCGGGGTCGCTGGTGAGGTTCGCGCCGTTCTCGACGAGCGGGGCTCCCGAGACGTAGAGCGGGCCCTCGATGGTACGCGGCGTGCCGCCCGAAAGGCCCGCTTCGGCATCCTTGGCGTCCATGTAGAGGTCCATGAAGTGCTCAAGGCCCGAGCCCGGAGCAATCAGACCGAGTTCACCCGCGCCATCGGCGAAGAACTTGATGGCGCCCCAGAATTCGTCTTCCGACACGTCGTGCTTGACGATCACTTCCATGATCGACTCGGTCAGGTCGCGCACGATGCCCTTGAGGCGCGTGTCGCCGCCCTCCTGGCCGATGCCCGCCGCGGTATCGAGCAGCTTCTGAATTTCCGGTGTTTTTACAAAGGTCACATCCATGGTGAACTCTCCCGATTATAGAAATTGATTGGGCTTTTGGCGCCCTCAGGTGTCGTCTTCGCGAATGGCCGAGGGGTGGCGGTTGAGCGGCGTCACCTTCATCGCCATGAAGGGGTAGAGCGGCAGCGCCATGAGCACGTCGTGAAGCGCTTCATTGCTTGCGACATCGAAGATGCTGACGTTCGAATAGAGCCCGGTCTTGCGCCAGATGTGGCGCCAGGTGCCATCGGCCTGCAGCTTCTGCGAGTAGGCCTTTTCCTCGGCCTTGAGGCGCGCGGCTTCCTCGGCGTCGAAGTCGAGGGGAATGTTGACGTCCATTTCAACCATGAAAAGCATGGGGGATCAGGCTCCTGTATTGACGGCGTGGAGGCGCGGACCGTCGCGGTCGCGCCGGAAATAGGCGATCTTGTCCTCGTCGAGCGCGATACCCAGGCCAGGGCCGGTCGGCACGCGCAGCGCGAAGTCGGCATAGTGCAGCGGCTCGGCCAGAATCTCGTCGGTCTGGAGAAGCGGGCCGAACAGTTCGGTACCCCAGTCGAGCTGCGGCAGGGTCGCAAAGACATGGGCCGAAGCGGCCGTGCCGACGCTGCCTTCCAGCATCGTGCCGCCGTACAGGCCAAGGCCCGCAGCGCCCGCAATCGCGGCAACTTCGGCCGTGGCAAAGAGGCCACCCGACTGCTCGATCTTGAGCGCGAAAACCGACGCGGCGCCCGCCTCGGCAATGCGCAGCGCCGAACGCGGCCCGTGCAGCGCCTCGTCGGCCATGAGCGGGATGGTCTGGCCTTGCGAGAGCCGCGCCATGGCCGCGATGTCATCGCCCGCGGTCGGCTGCTCGACGAGATCACAGCCCACATCGTGCAGCATCGCCATGCCGAGGCGCGCCTGGGGCTCGCTCCAGTTCTGGTTGACGTCGACACGGATGCTGGCCCGGTCGCCCAGCGCCTTGCAGATCGCGCCCACATGGGCGACGTCATCGCGCACGGCGCGCTTGCCGATCTTGAGCTTGAAGATGTTGTGGCGACGCTCGGCCAGCATCTGCTCGCCCTCGGCGATGTCACGCGCGGTGTCGCCGCTCGCCAGCGTCCAGGCCACGGGCAGCGTGTCGCGCACGCGCCCACCGCCGATCAGTTCGGAGACCGGGACGCCCAGGCGCTTGCCCGCCATGTCGAGGAGCGCACTTTCCACGGCGCACTTGGCAAAATGGTTGCCGCGCACACAGGCGTTGATCCGCGCCATCGTCTCGCCCACGCGGGAGATGTCGCTCGCTTCCAGCACGGGCAGAATGTAGGTGTCGATCGCGGACTTGATGCTCTCGGGGCTCTCCTCGCCGTAGCTGAGGCCACCGATGGTGGTGCCTTCCCCGAGGCCCTCGACACCGTCACCGTCGACCAGGCGCACGATCGTCATCGCCTGTGAATGCATGGTGGCCATGGCCAGAACATGCGGGCGAATTGTCGGCACATCGACAATGAAGGTATCAGCGCGATCCAACGCAGCCATTGCAGCCTCTCTCCCGTATGATTACGTTTCGAGGGAAATCTAGTGCTCCCCAGGCCCGCATTCAAAGATCAATAGGGTCATGGGATTATACCTGAGAGGTATCTTGAATGGATCTGCGCCTCCTTCGCTACTTCGTCGCGGTCGCCGACGAAGGCAATTTCAACCGCGCGGCCGAGCGGCTGCACATCGCTCAGCCGCCCCTTTCCCGTGCGATCCAGCAACTTGAGGCGCATGTCGGGGCGACCCTGCTCGACCGTTCGAGCCGCCCGCTGCAGCTGACCAAGGTCGGGCGCCTGCTCCATTCGCAGGCGCTCCAGGTGCTCGCCCGGATCGAGGACGTGGAGGCAATGGTGCGCGCGGCCGCGACCAGCGAGCGGCGGCGCCTTGTCATCGGCTTCGTCGCGTCCACCATCTATGCCCGCCTGCCCGAACTCATCCGGGAATTTCGCAAGGTGGCCGAAAACGTCGAACTGGTCATGGTCGAGAGCACCACGCTCGACCAGCTCGCCGCGCTCAAGGACGGGCGCATCGATGTCGGCTTCGGGCGCATCCGCTTCGATGATCCGGCGGTCCAGCGCGTGATCCTGCGCCACGAGAAGCTTGTCGCCGCCTTCTCGCCCGACCACCCCATGGCAAGCGGGTCCGGGCCGGTGTCGCTAAGCGAACTCGCGCAGGAGCCGCAGATCATCTACCCGCGCCAGCCCCGCCCCAGCTATGCCGACCAGGTTCTCTCGCTCTGGCGCGACTATGGGATCGAGCCAAGGATCGCGCACGAGGCGCGCGAACTGCAGATCGCTATCGGCCTCGTCGCGGCCGAGGAAGGCATCGCCATCGTGCCCGAATCGGTGCGCCGCGCGCGCAGCCACGACGTCGTCTACCGCGAGCTTGCCGAGAGCGCGACGTCGCCCATCATCATGAGCCACCGGCCCGGCGACCACTCGCCCGAACTGGCGCTGATGATCGCCACGATTGCGCGCAAATACCGCGACTGGGGCTACGACGTGCCCACAGCGCTCGACGCACACGAGGCCGCGATCGCGAGCGGTTAAGCCCCTGAGTACCTTGCGCAAATCCCGCAAGAATACTCGCAGCGTATCGCCCCGGCACTCAATCGGTATTTGGCACCCCCTGCTAAATCACTCAGTCTCCTGAAAAATACAAAATCACAAACCGGGAGAGTATCGATATGCAAGGTATCGATGTCGGCCGCCTGATCGAGCAGGCGCCTCTGAGTTCACTGCACAAGAAGATCATTGTCGCCTGCGCCATCCTGCTCGTCGTGGATGGCTACGACGTCTTCATCTACGGCGCGGTCCTGCCGCGCCTGATGGACGAATGGGGCCTCAGCCCGACCGAGGCGGGCTCGCTCGCCAGCTGGGCGCTGTTCGGCATGATGGGCGGCGCGCTTTTCTTTGGCCCGCTTGGCGACCGCATCGGGCGCAAGACCTGCATCACCTTGTGCTTCACCCTGTTCAGCGCCTCCACCTTCCTCAACGGCTTCGTGACGACCCCGCTCACCTTCGGGCTGCTGCGTTTTGCCGCGGGCCTTGGCTGTGGTGGCCTCATGCCCAACGCGGTTGCGCTCACCAACGAATATGCGCCCAAGCGCATCCGCTCCACGCTCGTCGCGCTCATGTTCAGCGGCTATGCGGTGGGCGGCATGGTCGCGGCCGGGCTCGCCATCTACCTCCTGCCCGCCTTCGGCTGGCCGTCCATGTTCTTCGCCGCCGCAGTCCCGCTCGTCTGCCTGCCGCTGATCCTGAAGGCGCTGCCCGAATCCATCGGCTTCCTCATCCGCAAAGGGGATACCGAGACCGCCCGCGCGCACCTGCGCCAGTTGGCGCCCGAGGCCAACCTGCCCGCCGACGCCCCGCTCGAATACCATGAGGCCAAGGGCGCTTCGACTTCGGTCGGCGAACTGTTCCGCCAGGGCCGCGCGCTCGGCACCTTCGCCATGTGGCTGTCGTTCTTCTGCTGCCTCCTCATGGTCTACGGGCTCAGCTCCTGGCTGCCCAAGCTCATGGTCAGCGCGGGCTATTCGCTGGGTTCCAGCCTCTCGTTCCTCCTCGCACTCAGCTTCGGGGGCATGTTCGGGGCGATCTCGGGCGGACGTCTCGCCGACCGCTTCGGCCTGCCCCGCGTGGTCATGGCCTACTTCGCGCTCGGCTCGGCCTGCCTCATGCTGCTCGGCCTCAACAGCCCGATGCCCGTCCTCTACCTGCTGATCTTCATCGCCGGCGCCGGGACCACCGGCACGCAGATCCTGCTCTACGCCTGCGTCGCGGAGTTCTACACCCTTTCGGTCCGCTCGACGGGCCTGGGCTGGGCTTCGGGCATGGGCCGCGTGGGCGCCATTGTCGGGCCGATGCTGGGCGGCATTCTCCTCTCCGCGCAGCTGCCGATGGGCTGGAACTTCGTCGCCTTCGCGGTTCCGGGCTTCATCTCGGTGGCCGCGACCGCGCTCTTCACCCTGAGCCTGCGCCGCCAGGCGACGGTGACGGCTGCGGCCACCCCGAACACCCCCGCTCCTGAAACCCCCGAACGCGCGCTCACTGCCTGAGCGCGCCCAAGGAGAGTTCCATGCCCCTTCGGCATCTTACCTGGCTGCCGACGATTCTCGCCGGGATCATCGCCACCACCATTTCCTACGCGGGACCGCTGGTCATCGTGTTCCAGGCCTCTGCGGGCCTGGAACAACCGCTGGTGGCCTCCTGGGTCTGGGCGATCTCGATCGGCAGCGGGGTGCTGGGCATCGTGCTCAGCCTGCGCTGGAAGGTGCCGATCGTCATCGCCTGGTCGGCGCCCGGCTCGGCTCTCCTTGTCACCATGCTGCCCCAGACCGACTTTGCGACCGCCATCGGCGCCTATATCGTCGCCAATGTCGCGGTCTTCCTGGTCGGCATCTCGGGCGCTTTCGACCAGCTTACCCGCCGCCTGCCGCCCGCGATCACTGCGGCCATGCTGGCGGGCATCCTGTTCCGCTTCGTGATCGACATGGTCGGCACGCTGCCCGAGGCCCCGCTGACGGTGGTGGCGATGATGGGCGCCTTCTTTGCCGGACGCGTCGTCTCGCCGCGCTACGCCGTCGTCGCCGTGCTGGCCGTGGGCGTAACGCTGTGCGCGCTCACCGGCTCGCTTTCAGGCACCATCGCAACGCCCAGCCTCACCCTGCCGGTCTGGACGACGCCCCGTTTCGATCTTGCCGCGGCCGCCAACATCGCCGTACCGCTGGCCGTGGTTGCGCTGACCGGCCAGTTCCTGCCCGGCATCGCGGTCCTGCGCACCGCCGGTTTCGCGCATCCCCCGGCGCGCCCGCTGATCTCGGCAAGCGCCATCACCTCGGTCGTGCTCGCCCCGTTCGGGTGCCACGGCCTCAACCTCGCCGCGCTCACCGCCGCGATCTGCCTTGGCGAAGAGGCGCATCCCGAGAAGGAAAAGCGCTACGTCGCCGGGGTCGCGGGCGGGGTGACCTACCTTGTCTTCGGTGCCTTCGCCTCGACCGTGCTCGCGCTCTTTGCGCTGCTGCCCGAATTCCTCATCGCCGCGCTGGCAGGCCTTGCCCTCTTCCCCGTTGTCGCCGGATCGCTGAGCGCGGCGCTGAAAGCCGAGGACGGGCGCGACGGCGCGCTCGTCACCTTCGCGGTTTCGGCCTCGGGGCTCACGCTGTTCGGCCTTGGCGCGGCGCTGTGGGGCCTCGTCTTCGGGATCGCGGTTCACCTGCTTCAGACCTTCGCCCTTCACCGCCGCCCCCTGGCACCCACCGCGCCCCGACCTGCATCAGACACGTCCGCGCGCCAACCCGGATAACCGGGACGAGACCTTTCGGGAGAGTTCTAGATGATCGCATTCATGGCACCGCTGGTGCTGGCCAGTGGAGCTGCGCCTGCCGCGCCCGCGCCTCAGGAGCAGGCGCAAGAGCAGGATACACGCCAGCCCGTTCCCATCCCCGCGCCGCTGCCAATCCCGCAGGACAAGGCGTCCGCCGACACGACCCAGCTGCCGCAAGGGGCGCGGGCGCCCATCGTCACCTGGGACGGACGCGTGCTGCAGGAGCCCGACCCGGCCTTCCACCCAATCAACCACGAGGAGAACTACGCCAGTTTCGCCGACGTGCGCGATGCGAACCTGTGGACGAAGCTCAAGTACATCCCCATCGCGCCCGACGTCTACGGCACGCTGGGCGGCGAACTGCGCCTGCGCGGGGAGCTGCGCCCGGGCGAGCGTTTCGGGGCGGGTCCCCAGGACGATGACGGCAATTTCCAGATCCGCGCCCGCCTCTGGGGCGATGTCCATATCGGGCGGCAGGACAGCGCTTCGCTGCGCGCCTTCGTCGACATCGAGCACGCCACGACCACGGGCCTCGATTCCGTCGAGGCCATCATCGATGAGGGCCGGGCCGACTTCAACCAGGCCTTCCTGGAGGCGCGCGTGCCGATCGGCTCGGGCGAGATCAAGGCCCGTGTCGGGCGTCAGGAAGTGGGGCTTGGCGGCTACACCGTCTTCGACATGCGCGAGGGCGCCAACACCCGCCGCTCGCTCGACCTGGTGCGCGTGATCGGCAAGACAGGCCGCTTCGACGGGGGCTTCATGATCGGCCACCCGGTGACCGAGCGCAAGGGCACCTTCGATGATGCCACCAACACCGACTACGACCTGTGGGGCCTCAACGCGGGCTACGGCTTTGGCGAGGGCGCGCACTCGGGCCGCGTCGAAGCGATCTTCGTGGCCACCGACGCGATGCGCGGGTTCGACAGCGTGAACCCGGCCGCGCGCGATGAACGCCGCACCCTTTCGCTGCGCCTCGCCGGGATCGACGGCCCCTGGAACTACAGCCTCGAAGGCATCCGCCAGTGGGGCACCAACGGCCCGCGCGACATCGACGCCTACTACCTGACGGCGCAGGGCTCCTACTCGTTCAAGGCCCCGTGGAAGCCGCAGCTGGGGCTGCGCTTTGACCTCGGTTCGGGCGACAAGGACCCCAACGACGGGAAGCTGGGCACCTACGGCCCGCTGTTCCCGCGCCCGCTCACCTACAACGGCGACCTGGGCCCCCACAACCTCACCATCCTCCAGCCCTCGCTCGGCCTCGCGCCCGCCAAGGGCCTGTCGCTCAATCTCTCGATGGCTGGGCTCTGGCGCACCTCGGTGCACGATGCGGTCTACTCGCTGGGCGGCGCGGTCATCCGCAGCGGCGATTCGAGCGACGCGCGCTACTTCGCGACGCGCTATTCGGTCTCGGGTCGCTATGCCCTCAATCCCTTCACCACCATCGGTTTCTACACCAATTACAGTGACCTGGCGGATGCCTTCAAGCCGGGGCGCGACCTCTTCTACGGCGCGACCTACGTGACCTTCCGCTTCTGATCCCCCTCTCCCGGCGTGCGATGAAACGCAGTTCGTCGCACGCCGGGAACCCTACGGGACGAGCTGCGCGGGAAGCACGGCAAGGCGTGGAACGCCTATCTGGCTTCAAGATACACCATCACCTAGAGGCGCCCCGGGTTCGCAAATTCAAGGGTCGTTCATGAAATTCCTGACAGGGGCACTGCGCCGCACATTCTCGCCGGCGCCGCGCAAGGCGGGTGCAAAAGTTGTCTCGGGCCGCCTCGCACAGGCCCTGTCCGCGCTGCTGGGAACCGCCCTTGCCCTGACCGCGCTGCCCGCGTCGGCCCATGTCCTGCAGTGCGTGCCTTACGCGCGCGCGCAATCGGGCATCTCGATCCACGGCGATGCGCGCACCTGGTGGAAGCAGGCCGCGGGCACCTACGCACGCGGCGGTGAGCCCGAAGTCGGCGCGGTCATGGCCATGGCCCCCTCGCACGCGATGCCCTACGGCCATGTCGCGGTGGTCTCCAAGATCGTCGACACGCGCCACGTCCTTCTCAACCACGCCAACTGGTCGCGCCCGGGCATGATCGAGCGCGGGGTCCTGGCCGAAGACGTCTCGGATGCCGGGGACTGGAGCGAAGTGCGCGTCTGGTTCGCGCCCATCGGCGCGCTCGGCTCGCGCCACAACCCGGTCTACGGCTTCATCTACCCCGAGGCACCGGACGCCGAGGCCCGGCCAACGCTCGAACTCGCCGAGGCCGACACCGCGACCAGGGTGGCCAGCGCCGCGATGTAATTCGCGCAAGAGCCCTTGCCATCTTGCCCATGAGGACAGGGCTGATCGCACTTGAATTTGCCATGTAACAACATCACATGGCAGCGATGTCCGGTTCCCCCACACTCTCGCTCCTCCTCGTCGGCCTGGCGACGGCGCTCGCCACCTATGCGGGCGGGGTGATCACCTTGCGCCTCGTGCGCCGAAGCACGCTGATCTTCGGCGTGACCAGCGGCTTCGTGCTGGGGCTGGCCCTCTTCGACCTCCTGCCCGAGGCGCTTCACGGCCAGACCGGCCCGGGCGCGACGGCCACCGTCCTTGTCATGGCGCTGATCGGCCTTGCGGCAGGCCTCCTGCTCCATCACCTGCCCGAAACCGCCGCCCCCAAGGCGAGCGCGGGGCGCATCGCGCTCCTTGCGCACAGTCTGCTCGACGGTGTCGGGATCGGGCTTGCTTTCCAGATCTCGCCGACGACGGGCTGGATCGTGGCCGCCGCCGTGCTCGCCCACGATCTGGCAGATGGCGCCAACATGGCGGGGCTCAGCCTGGCCCACGGCCACGCCCACAACGCGCCGCGCTGGCTGCTCGCCAATTCGCTCGCCCCGCTTCTGGGCATCGTGCTGGGTCAATTGCTCCCGATGGGCGAAGCGCATTTCGCGCTGCTCCTCGCGCTGTTTTCGGGCAGCTTCCTCTATATCGGCCTGTTCGAGCTGTGGCCGCGCAGCGCAGCGGGCGAAGGCCTGCTCCGGACGGCCATGGCCAGCGGCGCAGGACTGGTCTTCATGGGCTCGGTGATCACGCTCGCGCATGGCTGACAGACAGGGGCGCGTTTTCTCCTGACGGCCATTTGCCTGCGCGCGCCTGTCACCGCATTGGGACCGTCGCTATCCCGTTACACCCGCGACCAGACCGGCAAGGAGAACCTGCATATGTCCTCGAATTCCCCCGCTTCGCCCGTGCGCCGTGGCTTCGTGGACGTGCCCTTTGGCCAGGTCCATTACCGCGAAGTGCGCCGGGAGGGGCGCCCGCTCGTCCTCCTTCACGCCTCGCCGGGAAGTTCGCGCCAGCTGGTGCCGCTGATCGAACAGCTGGGGACCGGGCGCCGTGTCCTCGCGCCCGACACCGCCGGGTTTGGAGACAGCTCGCCCCACCCGCTGGCCGCTCCCGATGCGCGCGATTTCGCCGCGACCACGCTGGCCGCGCTCGACGCTCTGGGGCTGGAAGAGTTCGACCTCTACGGCTCGCACACCGGCGCGTGCATCGCCGCCGAGATCGCCATCGCCCAGCCCACCCGCGTCGCCCATCTCGTGCTCGACGGAGTGGGCCTGTTCGAAGGCGCGTTCCTCGAAAGCCTGCTCGCCAATTACGCGCCCGCCTTCACGCCCGATCTTGACGGCGCGTATCTGTCGCGCGCGTTCCAGTTCCTGCGCGACCAGTGCAGCTTCTGGCCTTGGTACAACCGCACGCGCGAGGGGCGCCGCGAGGCCGGGATCATGCCCGCGCCCGCGCTCCACGCCTGGCTGCTCGAACTGCTGAAGGCGAACGAGACCTATCCGCTGGGCTACCACGCCGCCTTCACCTGGCCCGTGCGCGAGCGCCTGCCGCTGGTGCCCGTGCCCACGCTGATGATGGCGGCGAGCGACGATCCGCTTGCCGCCAACACCGCCGAGCTGGCCCCCACCCTGCCGGGCGCGCGCTACGAAAGCCTGCCCGCCGCCTCCGCCCCCGCCTTTGCCGCAAGGCGCCAGGCGGTGGTCGAAAGCTTCCTTGGCTAGGAGGTTGGCTCAGGCGCGGGCGCGTGATCGCGGCCCAGCGCCTGCAGCCGCTCGCGCACCTGCGTTTCGACTGCAATCATCGCCGCAAAGCCTGCCGGCGGCGCATCGCCAAAGGCGTTGGAGGGCCAGAGCGTGAGCGCGCTGCGGTCCTCCTCGATCTGGGGCAGCATCCCGGCCAGGAGGTTGCCCGCCGGTTGGCTGCGCGCACGGCGCAATCCCTCGATGTCGATGGTCGAGAGGTGGAATTCGTCGCTCACCGCCGCGCCGATGGGACGGCCTTCGTAGTCCCAGGCCGCCGAGGCCAGCTCCCCTTGCGCAATGTTCGCCATGCCGAAGTAGACCGCGTTTTCAAAGGCGCGCACCGGGCGGCACAGCTCTGCGCCCGGACGGTTGAGGTAGTCGATCCCCTGCATCGCGGCGACCGGATTGAGGATCACTTCGGCACCTTTGAGCGCCATGGCGCGGATCGGCTCGGGCCAGTGCGGCTCGGCCCCGATGGTGACGCCCAGCCCGCCAATCGGCGTGTCAAGCACGGGCAGGAACGCCCCATGCCCGAAGGTCTCGACGAAACGGTCGTAGACGTCGACCGGGCTGGTGCGCAGCGAGAGCGAATAGTTCTTGCGGTAAGCCAGCCCAATCTCGCCCTCGGGCGTGAGCACCGCGACCGAGAAGAAATAGCGCCCCGGAAAGGCCGCGTGCTTCTCGGCGATCTGCACGGCGGCATAGACGCCGGCCTTGCGCGCGGCTTCGCCCAGCCGCTCCATTTCCGGCCCCGGAAAGGTGACCGCCGCGCCCAGCCAGGCCTCGGGGCCAAGCGGGGTGTAGCCGGTCATCGCGAACTGGGGAAAGACGACAAGGCGCGCGCCATGCTCGCCCGCCGCGCGTGCAATGGCCTCGCAGGCAATGGCGATGTTGGCGTCGAGCGCACCGTCGAGCGGCATGCCGTCCGCGCCAAAGACACTGCCCGTCGCCGGACGGCACAGCGCCATGGTGTAAGGCGCAATCCCGCTCATGCCAGCGCCGCCTTGGCCGCGGCCATCTGTGCCTTGAGTTCGGGTACGAGCTCGCGCCCGATCAGCGCGGCGTCGGTGTCCTGTTCGGGGCTGCGCAGGAGGAAGCGGGTAATGCCAAGGCGGCGGTACTCCATCAGGCTGTCGGCGACCTGCTGCGGCGTTCCGACCAGAACCGAATTGTTGCCGCGCCCCTTGAAGGCCTTGTTGAGCCCTGTCCACAGGCACCGGTCGAGCCGGTCACCCTGCTTGGACTGTGCGAGCATGCGCTGGAAGGCGCCCGCCGCGGCCTTGTCGTCGTCCTTGTCGTGCTTGCCCATGACAATGCCGCGCTCGCCGCCCGCGATGCGCTCGGTCACCTGCTGCTCCAGCTTCATTGCGCGCTCCCAGGCCGCATCCTCGGTCTCGCCCAAGAGGATCACCATGGTCATCAGCACCTTGATGTCACGCCCGTGCCGCGCGGCCGCCGCATGCGCCTTGCGCGCGAGGTCGCCCGCGCCCTCAAAAGTGTCCCCCCCTTGCGCGTAGACGTCGGCGACCTTGCCGCACAGATCGAGCGCCAGGTCCGAGGTGCCGCCCCAGTAGACCGGCATGGCCCCGCCGTGCGGGCGCACCATCGCGAAGGCGTCGCGGTATTTGTAGAATTCACCGTCGAAATCGAAGGGCTGCTCGCTCGACCAGACCCGGCGCATGACTTCCACGTATTCCGCGGCAATGCGGTAGCGCTCTTCCTTGGTGTTGAAGGCGCCATCGGCCTGGACCTCGCGGTCGTCGGCCCCGGCAATGACGTGGACCGCCGCGCGGCCCTCGCTCAGCCGGTCAAGCGTCGCGAGATGACGCGCGGCGTAGGTGGGCTGCACCGGCCCCGGGCGATGCGCCATCATGAAGCCGAGCTTGGAGGTCACGCCCGAGAGGTGCGCGCCGATGGCAAAGCTTTCAGGCATGACCGCAGCATTGGCAATCAACACCCGGTCATAGCCCGCCGCTTCCTGCTCCAGCGCAGCCTTGCGGATATAGGCAGGATCAAAGTCGGCCCCTTGCGGTCCACTCGCCACCGATCCGGGACGGTGGTTGACGATGCCGACGATCTCCAGATCGTCCTGAATATCCGCGTACATGTCTTCTCCCTGGCAATGGCTGAGCGCCCTTGCTGCCAGAGAGATATCGAAATTCCAGTCGAATTATTCGACCTGATATACGCAAAACGCATAAGCACTATGCCCGCAAGATGTTCATGTCGCGAACAGCGCACGCCCCCACATTGCAGAGGGCGAACTCCTGCGCGAGACTTCCCCCATGGCCCAGAACGAAACCTTCACGGCGCGCGACTTCGCGTTCACGCCCAACCACGACGAGACCGCCCGGCAGAATTTCATCGGCGGCTTCAAGAAATTCATCAATTTCGATGTCGAGGCGGCGCTCGACCGCCGCTTCGATGCGACCTTGGCCCCGGCCTACGAGGCGGAACACGGCGCTCCTCCCGCCACCCGCAAGGAGGCGGTCGCCGCGGTCGAGAACGACCCCTTGTTCCAGACCTGGTCGGCGCTCACCTTCCACAGCCAGAACCTGATGTGGGACGCGGTGCAGGACACGACCGACCGCATCATCGATGACCGCATCGAAACCTACCGCGCGCTGCGCGATGCGCGTCCGGCTGGCGGCAGCGTGACCTTGCGCGATGATCTGGTTGTTCGCGCCCCGGTCAGCACCACCGAGATCCACCGCCAGCCCGGCGGCTACTGGCGCGAGCGCCGCGCCGACGACATCGAACAGGGCCTCAACTACACCGGCACGGTCGAACTCTACCGCAGCGCCAAGGGCATGTCCGCGCGCGGCTCGCTGGAGAAGGACACGCTGGGCCAGTTCGTGGCCGAAGTCGCGCAGCGCCGCGCACCGGACCTTGTCCCTGCCCGCGTCCTCGACATGGGCTGCGGCACCGGCGAGCAGACCCACGCCTACAAGAAAGTCTGGCCCGAGGCCGAGGTCACAGGGCTGGAGTGCGCGCGCCCGCTGGTGCGCTTTGCCCATGGCACGGCCGAAGCGAACGGGCTTGCCATCGACTTTCTCGAGGCCAACGCGGCGGACACCGGCCTTCCCGACGAGAGCGTCGACTTCATCACCTCGATCATCATGTTCCACGAGACGACCGCAGCGCAGACGCAGGAGATCCTCAAGGAATGTTGGCGCCTCCTGAAGCCGGGCGGCCTCGTCCTGCACCTTGACGTGCCTTACCACGCGCACCGCATCCCGCTCATCAAGCAGGCCACCAACGACTGGCAGGTGCGCCACAATGGCGAGCCCTTCTGGACCGGCTTCGTCGAGCTCGACATGATGGCCGAACTGACCCGCGCCGGGTTCGATCCCGACCACGCCTTTGCCGACTACGAAAGCGCGGGCGCGGCCACCTATTTCTTCTTCGGAGGGCGCAAGCCATGACCACCCCGGCAGATACCCCGGCACAGGACGCATTTCCCGCAGGCCCCAAGCCCGGCGACCGCACCGTCACTTTCCTGGAAAACCCCATCGTCGACCAGATGCTGCGCGCGATGGTGACGCTGACGATGGAACTTTCGGTCACGCGCGAACGCATGCGCGCGATGGAACAGGTGCTGGAAGCACAGGGCCTTGCCGTGGCCAGCGGGATCGAGGACCTGACGCTCTCGCCCGAAGAGGACGATGCCCGCCGCGCGATGCGCGAGAAGCTCATCGCGGATGTACTCGGCCCGATCATCGAGCGGCTGGAGAAGGCCTGAGTTTTCTCCCCGCGCCCTCCCCTGCGACGCCGGGAACGGTCCATCTTTTCGCGATATGGACATCTGCCCCACGCAGCGTTCCCGCACGGCCCGGACCGCGCCAAGTCGGCCTCATCCATGACGACACATGACGAAGGGTAGAGTGAAGATGGCGCAGTATCTGAAGCGCGGCGCAAGCGCCGAGACGAAGGCCGATGCCGACCGCAAGGTCCGCGATATCGTCGAAGCCGCGCTGGCCGACATCGAACAGCGCGGCGATGCCGCCGTGCGCGACATGTCGATCCGCTTTGATGGCTGGGACCGCGAGGACTATCGCCTGACCGACGCCGAGATCGAGGCCTGCGTCGACAGCCTGACCCCGCAGGAGCGCAAGGACATCGAGTTCGCGCAGACGCAGGTGCGCAACTTCGCGCAGGTCCAGCGCGCCTCGATGAAGGACGTCGAGGTCGAGACGCTTCCCGGCGTTGTCCTGGGGCACAAGAACATCCCGCTGAACTCGGCCGGGTGCTACGTCCCGGGCGGCAAGTACCCGCTGCTGGCCGGCGCGCACATGTCGGTGATCACCGCCAAGGTTGCGGGCGTGAAGCGCGTCGTCACCTGCGCCCCGCCGTTCCAGGGCCGCCCGGCCCGCGCCATTGTCGCCGCACAGGCGCTCGCCGGGGCCGACGTGATCTATGCGCTGGGCGGCATCCAGGCGGTGGGTGCCATGGCCATCGGCACGGCCTCGATCGATCCGGTCGATATCCTGGTCGGCCCGGGCAACGCCTTCGTCGCCGAAGCCAAGCGCCAGTTGTTCGGACGTGTCGGCATCGACCTCTTCGCAGGTCCCACCGAGACGCTGATCATCGCCGATGAGGTGGGCTGCGATCCCGAGATCGCCGCGACCGACATCCTGGGCCAGGTCGAGCATGGCCCCGACAGCCCGGGCGTCCTCCTCACCAATTCGGAAAAGTTCGCGCGCGAGACGATGGCCGAGATCGAGCGCCTCCTGCAGATCCTCCCCACCGCCGAACATGCCCGCAAGGCTTGGGAGGCCTTCGGCGAAGTCATCGTCGCCGACAGCACCGAGGAAATGGTCGCAATCGCCGACGAGATCGCCTCCGAGCACGTCCAGGTGATGACCGCCGCCCCCAACTACTTCCTCGACAACATGACCAACTACGGCGCGCTGTTCTTGGGCAGCCGCACCAACGTCAGCTTCGGCGACAAGGTCATCGGCACCAACCACACGCTCCCCACCAGGAAGGCCGCGCGCTACACCGGTGGCCTGTGGGTCGGCAAGTTCCTGAAGACCTGCACCTACCAGCGCATCGAGACCGACGAGGCCTCCGCGCTGATCGGCGACTACTGCTCGCGCCTGTGTGCGCTCGAAGGCTTTGCCGGGCATGGCGAACAGGCCAACATCCGCGTGCGCCGCTTTGGCGGACGCGATGTGCCCTACGCCGGCCAGACCGAACCGACGCCCGAAACGGCGGCCTGAAATCAGAAGACAGGATTCCGAGGGCCATCGCCCTCGGGCTCCCCGAACTGTCGACCGCACCTTTCTCACGCCATCCTGGATGGAGAAAGGTGAGGTTGCCGATTTTGGGGTCAAGGGGCGATGGCCCCTTGAAATTGGCTTCCTGCTTGCCTCCTTTCCTTCGCCGCGTGAACATCGGTGCGCTGCAGAATTGATCGCCATGCCCTTGCGCGATCTGTTGCGCCCATGCCCTTCACACGCATCACCGGCTCGTACGTCACCCACCCCCTCGATGCGCCCGAGCGCACGGCGGACTGGGAGGACTTCATCCTCACCTGCAACCCGGACGGGTCGCGCACGGCGATGACGCTCTCGCGCTTTCCGGGCAATTCCATCGTGCGCCAGGTCATGCAGACGGTAGAGGCCGACTTCACCCCGCGCGACGGTTTTGCGCGCCTCTATGCGGACGGCCGCTATGCAGGGTCGGTGGTGCGCCAGGTGACAGGCGGCGAAGTGACCTCCGTCGTGCTCGGCCCGGACGGCGCGCCCATCGACGTCTCCGCCTTCCCTTTCGAGGCCACGCGCGAGGTGCTGGGCTACCACCCGACCGCCGCGGAAGGCTGGAAGCTGATGAAGCTCGACCGCAGCGTGCCGGGCGTCCAGACCATCGAGCTGCTCACCACCTCGCTTACCTGGAACGGGGGCACGATGGGCCATGGCCGCAAGGTCGAGATGCCGGTCGAGTACCTGGGCGAGGAGGACATGCACGTGCCCGCAGGCACCTTCGCGTGCCATCGCTTCCTGTGGCGCACGGGCGACATCGACGGCGACCTCGACATCTGGGTTACCCGCAAGGACGCGCTGATGGTGCGCATGAACGGCTATGCCAAGGGCCACGCCTATGTGCTGGCGCGCTATGAGGAAACGGTCTTTCCCGACACCAACGAATTCGGCGACTACTGAGCCCACCCGAACACGAAGAGGGCCGCGCCCGCACCTTCGACAAGGTACGGGCGCGGCCCCTTTTCCTTGCGTCTCTTGCGGATCAGGCGCCGAGGCGGCGGATCGGCGTATCTTCCAGCGGGATCGAGGTGGTCTTGGCCTCGGTGAAGAAGTCCGCGCAGTGGCGCGCGCCGTCGCGGCCGATGCCCGATTCCTTGTACCCGCCAAACGGCGCGCGCAATTCGCGCATCATCGGCGTGTTGACCCAGATCGTGCCCGCGCGGATGCGCGCGCTGCAGGCCATGGCCGTCGCCAGATCGCGCGTCCAGACATAGGAGACGAGGCCGAAGTCGGAGGCATTGGCCATCGCGATGGCCTCATCGAGGTCGGAATAGGTCAGGAAGGTCGCGAAGGGCCCGAATATCTCCTCCTGGCAGATCCGCGCGGCATTGCTGGGCGCACGCGCGACGATGGGCTCCATGAACCAGCCCTGCTCGCGGCCCTCGGGCGCCGTTCCTCCGTGCAGGATCTCGGCGCCATCCTCGCGCGCCACATCCAGGTAGTGCTGCACGTGCGCGCGGTGCGCCTCGAAGGCGAGCGGACCCATCTCGGTCGCCGGATCGCACGGATCGCCGATGCGGATGGCCTTGGCCCGCGCGACGAAGGCGGCGATGAATTCCTCGGCGATGGATTCGTGGACGAGGATGCGCGAGCCGCCCAGGCACTGCTGGCCGTTGCTCGCGTAGATGGCGAGCAGCGTGCCGTCGAGCGCGCGTTCCAGGTCCGCATCGGGCGTGACGATGGCCGCCGACTTGCCGCCCAGTTCCATCGTCACCGGGGTCAGCCGCTCGCCCGCCGCAGCCATGATCCGGCGCCCCGTGGTGGTGCCGCCGGTAAAGCCGATCATGTCGATGTCCGGGTGGGTGGTGAGCGCTTCCCCGGTCACGCTGCCCCGGCCGTTGACGACATTGACGACGCCCTTGGGAAGGCCCGCCTCGTGCATCAGCTCGACCATGCGTAGGGTCGACTGGGGCGTGTATTCGGACGGCTTCAGCACACAGGTGTTGCCAAAGGCGATGCAGGTCGCAAGCCGCATCGAGCCCAGCGCCAGCGGCGCGTTCCACGGCGCGATGAGCGCGGCAACGCCCTTGGCTTCGCGGGTGGTGTAGGTGAGGTACTTCTCGTTCTGCTGGAAGGTCTCGCCCGCCATCATGCTGGCGACCTCGGCAAAGCGCTTGAAGTTCTCGGCGGCGCGGTCGATCAGCGGGCGCACGCCCGAGATCGGAAGGCCCGAGGTGCGCGCTTCCAACTCGGCGAGTTCGTCGCCATGTGCCCGCAGCTTGGCATCGATGGCCTGGAGCACATTGCTGCGCGCCTCGCTGCCAAGCGCGCTCCACGGCCCAAAGGCCGCGCGCGCGGCCTTGACCGCGGCATCGACTTCGGCCGCATCGGCCTCGCGCAGCGCGCTCGCCTGCACCCCGCTCGTCGGATCGAAGACGGGAAGCTCGAAGCCGTCCCCGGCCGGAAGGAAGGCGCCGTCAATGAAGCTGGTGGCGGTCGTGGTCATGGCTCGAAGGTCTCGACGTCTAGCGGGAAAGAAACAAGGCAGGTGTGGCAAGGCCCTGCGCAGGCGGCAGACTATGCCTCCCGCGCAGGACCTCGCCGGGAGCGATCAGAATTCGCTCATCAGGCGGCCAAAGCCCATCAGGCGGTCCTGAATGCCATTGGCGCGCAGCGCGTGCCAGTAGGTTGCGGTGTTGATCGCGATGACCGGCTTGCCCAGGTACAGCTCGGCTGCCGCCGCCGCGCGGATGCCCGAAATGTTGGTGCCGACCTGGATCAGCGCGTCCACGTCATCGCCGTCGAGCGCCTTGAAGGTGTCGATGGTGCGGCGCTCCTCGACTTCGGCGATGGCGAGCCAGGAGGGGCACTGCAGCGGAATGTCGCGCACCGTCTCGTAGCCGTGGTCGGCCAGGAAGTTCTTCACTTCGGCATTGGCGGTCGGGAAGTAGGGCGAGAAGAAGGCGACCTTCTTGATCCCCGGCCCATAGGCCTTGAGCGCGGCGACGACCGAATCCGCGCCGGTCGAAACGCCAAGCCCGGAAATCTCCTCGACGTTGCGGCGCCACTTGTCGGCCCCTTCCGCCCCGCCAAAGAAGGTCACCGCCGACATGCCCATGACGAGGTAGTCGGGTGCGCAGGTGAGCACGCCCTTGACTGCGTCCACGGTGTTGTCACTGATCTCCCAGGCGCCCGCCATGAAGGTCTCGTTGGAGACCGCCTTGGCGTTGTCGACGACGATGCGGCTGTAGTGGTTGGTGACACCGGGCACGCGCAGGTCGTCGAAATCGGGCTGGACGCTGGTGTTGGTCGAGGGGCCCAGGACACCGAACTTGCGGCGGAAGCCCAGCTGGTCGCGGTTCACGCGTCCGGGTACAGTATCGATGCTCATGCAATTTTCTCCGCGTCGGCCAGACTTTGGAACATGGCCTGTTTCAGAAGGTATTCGCGGCGCTTGACCGGATCGTTGGCGATCCCGGCCATGCGTGCGAGGCGGGCGGCGTGGGCCTCTCCCGGAGCGTGCTCCATGAAGGCCTTGTTCTCGATCGACTGGGCCTGGATGAAGGCCTTGGTGATCCCGCGGCGCTGGCGGTCGAACAGCGCAAGTTGCTCGCTATCGCCATCCTGGCGCAGCACGCTCCACAGCTTGTCGGCCAGATTCCAGACATCGTGGATGCCCGAATTCATGCCGAAACCGCCGAGCGGGTTGTTGATGTGCGCGGCATCGCCGACCAGCAGCATGCGCCCCTTGTGGAAGAGCGAGGCGACGCGCTGGTGCACGCGGTAGATCTTGCGGAAGGTCGTCTCCACGGGCGTGCCCGGAACGATCCGCGCGAAGATGTCGGCAATCGCCTCATCGCGCAGCAGCGCCTCGTCGCTGACGGCCTTGTCGCCGGGCACCAGGATGCGCCAGAGCCCGGGCACGGCCAGCAGCACGAGCCATTCCTCGGGATCGGCGATGTAGTTGACGAGCGCAATGTCGCGCATGGTCTCCTCGATCGGGTGCGCGGTCGAGACGCTGACGAACTTCTCCTCGTAGGTGAAGCCTTCGAAGTCGACGCCCATCAGCTTGCGCACGGTCGAATGCGATCCGTCCGCCCCGACGAGGAACTTCGCGCGGACCTCTTCGGTGCGCCCGTCCTTCTCCAGCGTCGCGACCACCCCTTCCGCGTCCTCGTGCGCGGAGACGAGCTTCGTGCCAAAGCGCATCTCGGCGTTCGCCATGCTTGGCAGGGTCTGCGTCAGGAGCCCGGCCATGTGGTGCTGCGGGCACTGGAGACGGAAAGGAAAGCGCGCGACATCGGCCACTTCGCCCAGGTCGAAATCATAGTGCTCGCCCGAGCGGCGGTCGCGCCACTGGTAGACCGGCGCCTTCAAACCCTTGGCAATGAGCGGCTCGGCGGCGTCGACCGCATCGAGCATTTCCAGCGTGGCGGCGTGGATCGTGGAGGCGCGAAGATCGCTCGCGAAGCTCTCGGTCTGCTCGCAGCACAGGACATCGATCCCCATGCTGGCAAGCCGCACCGCGCCAATCGCGCCCACCGGTCCACCACCGGCAATCAGAACTTCGGTCTCCCGCACGCACATCCCCTGTCGTCACGTATCTCGCTTTTCGAGCCCCGGGGATGCGGGTCGGGCCTGCGTGATGCCAGCTTCGGGAAATGCGATGTTCGTGAAATGAACAATTCGGCTTGCATGTCTCGCCCGAAACACGACAAGATGTCCTCCATTCCAGAACAATAAAACCTGAAAACCGAGAAGCCATTGACCGCCGATTCATCCATACGCGTGATTGGACGCGCGCTCGAAATCCTGCGCGTCATCAATCTGAAGGGCTCGCCCAGTCTCTCCGAAATCCAGCGTTCGGTGGACCTGCCCTATCCCACCGTGCTGCGGCTCGTGCGCGCGCTCGTGGAGGAGGGCGTGGTCGAGCGCGAACCCTCGCGCAAGCGCTACCGCCCGACCCCGCTGGTACAGGCGCTGTCCTATGGCTTCCAGGGCCACGACGCGCTCGTCACCGCCGCGCGCCCGCACATCGAGGCGCTGACCGGCATCGTGCACTGGCCGATCAGCGTGGTCACGCGCATGGGCAACATGATGGTCGTGCGCGATTCCACCAGCACCCAGACCCCGCTGACCTTCAACCACTATTACCCCGGCTGGCAGGTGCCCCTGATCCAGTCGGCCTCGGGGCGGGCCTATCTGGCCCACGCCACGCCCGATTCGCGCGCCTCGCTGATCCGCCACGTGGAAGCGACCGGCTCGGAAGGCGACGTGCAGATGCTGCGCGTCTTCGAGAACAGCGGCGAGGCCGAGAAGATCCGCAAGCAGGGCTATGTCGCGATCTCGCGCACCGCCTATTCGGCCAATCCGGGCCGCACCTCCTCCTTCGCGGTGCCCATCTTCGAGGGCGAGAAGCTGCTCGGCGCGCTGACGCTGGTGTTCTTCGCAACGGCCATGACGGTCGAGGATGCGCTGGCCAAGTACCTCGACCCCGTGCTCCAGACCGCGCGGCGCATCGGCGAGGACATGGGCCGCAGCGTCCCGGCGGGCACCGCCTGATCCGCGCCCTCGCGCGCCACTTTCATCTCCACCGGGTCGAGCACGCGGACGGAAAAATGTTCGCGGCGCGATCATCGAGGTCTCACGGCTCGCCGTCGGGCACGGGCCACGTCAGTCTTTGCTCCAAGCCAACAAGGCACCAAATCCAGGCTCGAGAAGCGGAGACAACATGACGGACGGGTTCGATATCATCGTGGTCGGGGCAGGCACGGCCGGCGTTCCTGCAGCGGCAGCGGCCGCCGCGCGCGGGCTCAAGGTCGCGCTGGTGGAAGCTGCGGACGACATCGGTGGCACGCTGGTCCTCTCGGGCGGCTCGATCAGCGCGGCGGGCACGGCGATGCAGCGCGCCGCGGGCGTGGCCGACGATGCCGACACCCACTTTGCCGACGCCATGCGCATCAACCACGGAACGGGCGACCACGTGCTGCTGCGCGACTGGATCGAGCGCGCGCCCGAAGCCATCGACTGGCTGCTGGAATCGGGCTGGACCTGCACCCCCTTCGAGCCCGTCTTCGCGCCCGAGCACGACCTCTACACGACGCCGCGCACCTACCGCAGCACCGAGCAGGGCTTCTCGCTGATCAAGGCCTACCGCAACGCGATTGCGCCGGCCATCAAGGCCGGAAATCTCGAACTCTTCCTCGAAACCCGGGTCGAGGACGTGATCGTCGAGGACGGCGTCGCCAGGGGCGTTGTCGCCACCCACAAGGGCGAGGAAATTCGCCTGGAAGCCAGGGCCGTGGTGCTCACCACCGGCGGCTTTGGCGGCAGCAAGGAGTTGTGGCAGGAGATCCACGGCGTGGTGCCGCTGCGCTACCACATCGACACCGTGGTCGGCGACGGTCTCAAGCTGGCCCGCAAGGCAGGCGGCACGAGCTGGTTCGAGGACACCCTGCTCCCGTCCTTCGGCGGCACGCGCGACCTTGGCGCTCCCGCTGCCGCCTGGGTCCACACCGTGATCGTGCCCAGCGTGCGCCAGCCCTGGGAAGTCTACGTCAACGCCGAGGGCGAGCGCTTCATGCCCGAGGACGAGCCCATCATCGATTCGCGCGAACGCGCCATCATGCGCCAGTCCGACTGGTCGTTCTGGGTCATCTACGACGAGGCCATCCGCAATGAGGCCCCGCCGCTCTTCAAGTGGGAGCCGGAAAAGCTCGAACAGCTCTTCGAAGGCTTCGACGAAGACTACGTGCGCGCCGATAGCCTGGAAGAGCTCGCCACCCGCTGCAAGCTGCCGGTCGGCACCTTCACGAACACCATCGACACCTACAACCGCGGCCAGAAGGTCGGCTCGGACATGTTCAAGCGCCAGCACCTGCCCGCCCCGATCGCAAACGGCCCGTTCTACGCGGTGCGCCACTACGGCTATTCGATCACCTGCTACCCGGGCATCAAGGTGGACCATGACCTGCGCGTCACCGGCGCGAACGGCGAGGCCATCGAGGGCCTCTACGCGGCGGGCGAGGCCATCGGCATTGGTTTCCTCGGCCATTCGTTCCTGAGCGGCGCCATCGTCTCGAGCGCGGTCACCTTCGGCCGCAAGCTCGGCCAGACGCTGCTCGCCTGATGGCTGCGGGCAGCGCCGAAGTCTCCCCGCGCCGGGGCTATGTCGACGGCCCCTTCGGGCAGATCCACTACCGCCGTACCGGCACGGGCCGCCCGCTCGTGCTGGTACACCAGGCGGCGATGGACAGCCGCCAGTTCGCGGCGGTCTACGGGCTCCTCGCCGAAGCGGGCTTCGATGCCATCGGCATCGACCTGCCCGGCTTTGGCAATTCGGACTGCCCGCCCTTCCCGCCGCGCGTCGAGGACCTTGCGGCCAGCATCGTCGCGGCCATCGACGCGCTCGGGCTCGAAAGCTTCGCCATCGCCGGGCACCACACCGGCGCCATGGTCGCGACCGAAGTGGCCCTGGCCCTGCCCGAACGGGTCCAGCGTCTGGTCCTCAACGGCCCGATGCCGCTGACCGATGCTGAGCGCAGCGCCTTCTTTGCCGACAAGCATCTGCGCGAAAAGGAAATCGTGCCCAAGCCCGGCGGCCAGCATTTCGCCGAGTTCGCCGCGATCCGCGAACGCCTCGTGGCAGGCAGCCTTCCTGTCGAGACCGTCAACAGCTACGTCCTTCAGGCCATGGGGGCCCCCTCGCCGTTCTGGTACGGACACAACGCCGGCTTCCAGTACCGCCACGAGGACAGCCTGCCACGCCTTGCCTGCCCCACGCTGATCCTCACCAACACCGGCGACCAGATCTACGAACACGCCCAGCGCGCCCGGGCCCTGCGCCCGGACATGGCTTATGCCGAGCTGGAGGGCGGCGGCGTCGATATCATCGACCAGCAGCCCGAAGCCTGGACGAAGACCCTGACGGAGTTCCTCACCTGATGCGACACGAACCGGACACCTCCTCGCCCCGAGCCCACGCGGGCCTGGATCGCCGCCGGTTCGTCTCGCTCTCGGCCACGGCGCTGGTGCTGGGCATCATGGCCCCGAAGCTGGCCCGGGGCGCGACGCCCGACGGCGCGCAAAGTCTCGCGAGGGCGCAAGAGGACGCCCCCCACCTGGCCAGCCCGTTCCTGAGCATCGATGCACAGGGCACCGTCACCGTCTATGCCAAGCACCTCGACATGGGTCAGGGCATCTGGACGGGGCTCGCCACGATCCTTGCCGAGGAACTCGACGCCAACTGGGAGCAGGTGCGCGTGGAAGGCGCGCCCGCACGTCTCCCCGACTATGTCCACCTCGACTACGGCGCGCAGACCACCGGCGGCTCCACCTCCATCGCACAAAGCTGGCAGCAGCTGCGCGAAGCCGGGGCGAACGCGCGCGCCATGCTCGTCGCCGCCGCCGCCGCGCGCTGGCAGGTTCCCGCAGGCGACATCACGGTCGCGAACGGCGTCGTTCGCGCTGGCGAGCGCAGCGCCCATTTCGGGGAACTTGCCGCCGAGGCCGGAGCCCAGGACGTGCCCGAGGCCAGCCCCAAACCGCGCAGCGCCTACAGCCTCGTCGGTCAGCGCGCGCTGGGTGCGCTCGATGCGCGCGCCAAGTCGACCGGGCGCCAGCTCTACGCCATCGACGGGGGCTGGCCCGGCCTCAAGGTCGCGCTGCTGGCCCGCCCGCCGCGCCTTGGCGCGCGCGTCGCGCGCTTCGATGCCAGCGCGGCAAAAGCCATGCCCGGAGTGCGCGCGGTCGTTGAGATTCCAGGTGGCCTTGCCGTCGTTGCGGACGGCACCTGGCAGGCGATGAAGGCGCGCGACGCGCTCGACATCACCTGGGACGAAAGCGCGGCGAGCACCACCAGTTCGCAAGGCTACCTCGACACCCTCGCCGAGGCGATGGACAGCGCCGAGCCCGAATTCAGCGAGGAGCGCGGCGACAGTGCGGCGGCCTTTGCCAAGGCCGCGCAGGTCCTCGAAGCCGAGTTCACCTTCCCCTACCTCGCCCACGCGCCGATGGAGCCGCTGACCTCGATGGGGCGGATCGAGGACGGGGAGTGCTATCTGCGCGCCGGGTTCCAGTCGCAGACGATCAACCAGCAGGCCGCAGCCGAAATCCTGGGCGTCCCCACCGAGAAGGTCCATCTGGAGACGATTGCCGCAGGCGGCAGCTTCGGGCGGCGCGCGGCAGCGGATTCGGACTGGATCTGTGAACTGGCGCAAGTGCTCAAGGCGACGCAGGGGCGCTGGCCGATCAAGCTGATGCGCACGCGCGAGGACGAGATGGCCGCCATGCGCTACCGTCCTCAGGCGCTCCACCGCCTGCGCGCCGCGCTCGATGACACCGGGCGCCCCACCGCCATCGAACACGGCATCGGCGGCGAAGGCGTGTTTCCGCACCTCCTCAAGATCGCCCCCGAGGTCCACCGTTTCAGCGTGATCCTGGGCAATGCCTTTGAACAGTATGATTTTCCGGCGGGCCGTCTCGACTGGTGGCGCGCCGATCTCGACATTCCGGTCGAGACCTACAGGGGCATTGCCAACAACCACACCGCGCCGGCCAAGGAGATCTTTGTTGATCGCCTTGCCCGCGCGGCAAAGGCCGATCCACTCGCCTTTCGCCTGAACCTTCTTGCCGAGCGCCCGCGCGCAGCCGGGGTCCTGCGCCGCGCGGCCGCCATGGTGGACTGGGATAGCCCTGCGCCCGAAGGGATCACCCGGGGCGTCGCGGTGCAATTCGCCGATGAGACCCACATTGCCCAGATCGCCGAAGTCTCGGGCACGCCCGAGGACTACCGCATCGAGAGGATCGTGTGCGCGGTGGATCTGGGCCTTGCGATCAACCCGGACATCGTGCGCGCGCAGATCGAGGGCGGCATCGCCTTTGCGCTCTCCAACACCTTTGTCAGCGAACTGACCGTGGAAAACGGCGCAGCCGTGCAGTCGAACTTCCACGACTACCCGATCCAGGGCATGTACGACATGCCGCGCCGGATCGAGGTGGCCATCGTCGACAGCGAGGAGGCCCCGACCGGCATTGGTGAGCCGGGCTCGCTGCTGGCCGGCGCCGCCGTCATCAACGCGCTCGAACGCATGGGCGCGAAGCCTGTCACGTCCTTCCCCTACCGCCCGGTCTGACCTTTAGGGAAGCCCCACGCAAGCGCCCACGAAAAACCCCGGCGGTTCGCACACCGCCGGGGTTTTTCGTAGGCAAGTTCGGGAAGGGAGCCAAGGCCCCCTCCCCTCGCGCCTCAGAAGTCGTAGCGGACGCGGAAGCCCCAGGTACGCAGCTGGGGCAGGCCCACCACCATCGTGTCATACGTGGCAAAGCTCTGCGCCGGGTTCGCCAGTTCCCAGTTGGGCTGCACGCTGGTGTAGGTCTTGTTGTTGAACGCGTTGGTGACGAAGCCCTCGAAGCTGAGACCGTCCGAGCGCATGCCCAGGCGGAAGTTGACGACTGCGGCATCGTCGGTCTTCGCGTAGTTGCCTTCGCTGGCGTAAACGCCCGACTTGTAGGTGAACTCACCCCGGCCATAGACCGAATAGTCGCCCATCGACGGCACCGGCACGGCGTACTCCGCCCAGCCCTGCAGCGAGTACTTCGAGGTAAACGGCAGGCGGTTGCCCGTCGCGTCCCCGTCGCCGGTCATTGTCTGGCAAAAGGCGCACGAGCCGCGCTTGATCGTACTATCGTTGATCGCACCAGCCAGGAACATCGTCAGCTCGTCGGTCGGACGCGCGGTCATCTCCAGCTCGAACCCCTTGAGGTCGACGCGGCCCTGGTTGGTGAAGACCGAGACATAGAGCGGCGTGTCGTTGGGACGCGGGATGAGCAGCGTCGTCTCGGTGATCTTGTCGGACCAGATGTCGTAGTAGACATCACCCGCAAAGATCAGGCGGCCATTGAACAGGCTGCCCTTGAACCCCGCCTCGAAGTTGTCGAGGATTTCGGGCTTCACGCCGTGGGTGACGCCCTGCGCTTCGAGGTCCGCGGCGTACTCGGGCGGGACCGAAAGCAGCGGGTCGATGCCCAGCCCCGGGTTCACACCGCGCGAGTAGGTCGCATAGAGCATGAGGTCCGGACTGGGCTTGTACTGGACGCTGACGCGCGGAAGGAAGTTATTGTAGGTCTTCTCGTAGCCGATCACATCGGTCGCGCCGTCGCGGCTCATGATCGTGTCGGACTGGTAGCGCCCGTCGAGGTCGATCGTGATTGTGTCGGTCAGGTCATAGGACAGGCCGAAGAAGCCGCCCCAGGTCTCGTTCTCGCTGGTCGAGGAAAAGTCCGAGGAGAGCCCGCTAAAGAAGTAGAGCTGCGCGTAGCCTTCATAGCCCTTGGCCCACAGGTAGCTGCCGCCGGCCATCCAGCGCAGGCGCGCATCGGGATCGGAGGAGACCCTGAACTCCTGCGAGAAGTCCTTCTGGCGGTGCTGGATGGTGAACGGCCAGTCGGTGTTCTCCATCGCGAACTCGTCGTTCGTGAAGGTGTTCTCGTACGGCGAGGCGACGCCCGTGATGGGGTAGAGCACGGTCCAGGAATTGCGGTTGAGCCCGGTCATGCTGGTCAGGCTGATGCCGCTGTCGGTGACGTATTCGACCGTCGCGCTGAAGTGGTTGCTGTCGCGCACCATGCCGTAGTGGTCGATGTTCTCGTCCTGCGACATGATCGGCGAATAGTTGGCGAACATCTCCTGCAGGCCGGGCGTGATCTCGGTGTTCGCGCTGGGCTGGCCGGGCAGCAGATCGGGCAGCTGGCCGCAGAAGAAGGGATTGCCGCCGATCTCGCAGTTGGCCTGCTCGGGCAGCAGCACGCCGGTCGCGCCCGCGCCGTCATCGTCGTGCGCGATCATGCCGAAGAGCTTGACCGAGAGATTGTCGGTCGGCGTGAAATCCAGCTGGAGCGAGCCGCTGCGGGTCGACTGGTCGCCCAGCATCTCGCCCGGCATCGCGTTGTTCTTCCACGATCCGTCACGGGTGAAATAGCGCCCGCTCGCCCGGAACGAGAGCACGCCCGGAACGATCGGACCGCCCACCGCACCGCGCAGGTCCAGGTAGTCGCGCGAGCCGCCAAGAGCGCTCACATAGCCGGTGAAGTAGTCGGTCGGCTGCGCGGTCACCATGTTGATCGCGCCAGCAAATGTCTGGCGGCCGAAGTAGGCGCTCTGCGGCCCCTTGAGCACTTCGACATGGTCGAAATCGAAGATGCCCGTCACGGTGCCATCGGAAATGGGAACGCCGTTGATGAAGGTCGAGCTTGTCCGGTTGCCGCGGCTGGGCGCCATGCCGCGAATGATCAGCGCGGTCTGGCTGCGGTCCGAGCGCGCCGATCCGGCAATCGAGTTGTTGAGGTTCATGCCCGGCGTGATCGCGGTCAGTTCCTCGACCGTCTGCACGTTGAGCGCGTTGAGGTCCTCGCCCGAATAGGCGCTGATCGCCACGGGCACATCGAGCGCGCTTTCCGAGCGCTTGCGCGCGGTGACAGTGATGACGCCCGGCGTGTGCGTCGCGGTCTCGTCCTCGGCGGCGGTCGGCGCTTCCTGTGCCCACGCCGTGCCGCCGCTTGCCATCATCAGCGGCGTCAGCGCCATTGCGCTTGCCAGCAGCGTGTTCCTGGTCCTGATCTTCATGCTTCCCCCTGGTGTCGTCATCGTTGTTGCCGGTCAGCCGCCCCGTTTTCTCCGGCAAGGCATGCCCCCATGCATGCCTTGTGTCCGAGAGCTCCCCGAGCCTGGCCTCGTGACCGGACGGGGGCGAAAACGCGGTAGCGCCGCCCCGAAGGCTGCTTGGCTTTGTTCGCAGGATCGACGGCAAACGCCCAAAATGTCCACGCCACGAATGTTTGTGGGAGAAGGCCAAATCGCAAAACTCCTATATATCTGAAATATATGGATATAATTTATTATACCATTTGCGCGCACAGCCACGGCAAAGTCCGCGGACGCGCGAGCGAACCCGCGCGAAAAATCGTGTTAACCTTGGAGTTCGAAGAGCGGATAGGGCTACCCGACACGCGGATAGAGATGGCCGCTGGCGCTTCACGATTCGCGCGAACGCAGGGGTGCGATTCGCGGTTTGACGCGGGCCACCTCCTCAAGGGGGTGGAAAAAGTACCGACTTTCGCAGCCCGCCCCGATCCCTATGCAGGGAAAAACACCTGAGGAAGAGGAGAGGAACATGGCCCAGGATGCAATCCGCATGGACGGAAAGGTCGCCATCGTCACCGGCGGCGCGGGCGGGATCGGCGGCGCGACCGCGCGCCTTTTGACCGCACGCGGCGCCAAGGTCGTCATCGCCGACATTGCCTTTGCCCGCGCGATCGATCTCGCGCGCGAACTGCCCGATGCCCATGCCATCGAGGTCGACCTGGAAGATCCGGGCTCGATCGAGAACATGGTCGAGGAGACGCTCTCGCACTTCGGGCGCCTCGACGTGCTGCACAACAACGCCGCGCTGCTCGGCCCCGACGTCGCGCTCGCCGATACCGATGTCGAGAGCATGGACACCGCGTTCTGGGACCGCACCTTCGCGATCAACGTGCGCGGCACCATGATCGCCTGCCGCACCGCGCTGCCGCACTTGCGCGCAAGCCAGGGTAACATCGTCAACACGGTCACCAACCTCGCGCTGCAGGGCCATATCGTGCAGGCCGCCTATTCCTCCTCGAAGGCCGCGATCATCCAGATGACGCGCGCCATCGCGGCGAGCCACGGCGTCCATGGGGTACGCTGCAACGCGGTGGCTCCGGGAATGACGGTCACGCCCTCGCTGCTCGAAGCCTTCCCGGCAGGCCTTCGCGAAGCGGTCGAGGCCGAGACCCTGCGCGACCGGCTCGGCGCGCCCGAAGACATTGCCGAGGCGGTGGCTTTCCTCGCCTCGGATGCGGCGCGCAACGTGACGGGTGAAGTGCTGGTCTGCGATGGCGGGAGCACCAGCCACGTGCCCGGCCTCGCCCCGTTCCGCGCCTTCCTCGCCGCAGGTGGCTGAGCGCGGCACGCAACATAGCCCCGCCGACATATCCGGCGGGGCTTCCGGCTTTTACCTTAGGCGAACAGGCTCAGGCGGTCTCGAGAAGCATCGTCGCCGCCGCCGTGTTCGAGATCGGGATGTGGTAATTGCGGTGCGTCTCGCGCGCAGGCGCCGCGCCCAGCGCGCCGCGCGCCGCGATCCAGTTGAGGATCTCCACCCCTTGCGAGCCCGACTTGCGCACGATCTCCTTCGTGCTGTCGACGCAGATCGCTTCCGGGTTGGCGGCCAGGCTGTCCATGCAGAAGCGGTCGTAGTCGGGATTGACGAAGCCCGCACGCTCGCCGTCAAGCTGGTGCGAAAGGCCACCCGTGCCGATCACCACGATCTTCTCGGCCCCCTGCCAGCTTTCCAGCGCGCGGTGGACCGCGCGGCCGAGCGCCAGGCAGCGCTTGGCCGAAGGCAGCGGGTACTGCACCGTGTTGATCGCAATCGGCACCAGCTTCAGGGGCCATTGCTTCGCGTCGGGATAGGCGAGCTCAAAGGGGATCGAGAGCGCGTGGTCGACCAGCATCGACTGGCAGGTGGTCACGTCGAACTCATCGCCCACCAGCTGCTCGATGATGTGCCAGCTGAGGTCCGGGTGGCCGGCGAAGGACTTGAACAGCGGCAGGCCCCAGCCCTCGTCCTCGTTGCGGTACTCGTGCGCCGCGCCCACCGCAAAAGTCGGCATCTTGTCGAGGAAGAAGTTGAGGCCGTGGTCGTTGTAGAAGCACACCGCCACGTCGGGACGCTCGGCCTCCAGCCATTCGCGCACGGGCGGGAAGCCGTCAAAGAAAGGCTTCCAGTAGGGCTCGTCCTGGTCGCCGCGCACGATGGCGCCGCCGATGGCGGGGACGTGGCTGGTGAAGTAACCTCCGATGATCCGGGCCATGGTCTCAGTCCTCCCCGGCCTTGCGACCCTGCGCGAGCAGCATCGCCTTGAATTCGTCCACGCTCATGCCGGTCTGCTGCGCGCCCACGTCCTGCACGTTGAGGCCGAAGATGCCCGCCAGCTTGGCGAGGTAGTAGATGTTCCCGCCCGCCTCGATCATGGCGAGGACATTGCGCGCGCGCACCGCAGCGAGCTGCTCTGAGCTCAGGCCATAGCGCTGGCAGTAGGCGTCCTCGTCCGCGAGGAAGGCCTCGCGGTTGGCCGCCTCGTTGAAGGAGAAGCACATGGCGTTGAGCGCGTAGCCCTTGGCCGCCGCGCAGCCGTCGAACAGGTGCGTGCCGAAGATCGGCGCGCTGTCGCCGGGCGGCGGCGGGGTATCGGGTGCTAGGGTCATTCGGGCTATCCTCTTTATCCGGTCCTGTTAGATCGGTGATGAGAATAGGCGTGCGGGAATGCCCCGTTCTTGATCGCGATCAAGCGCCTTGCGAGACGCGCTGGATCGGATGATACTTAGTCTGAGCTTATAGCTATTCGGCGGTCCAGCCACCATCGACGACAAGGCTCGTGCCGGTCATCATCGCCGAGGCATCGCCCGCCAGAAACAGCACCGCGCCCATCAGGTCCTCGGGCACGCCGATGCGGCCGATCTTGATCTTTTCCAGCACACTTGCCTTGAACGCGGGGTCCTCGAAAAAGGGTTTGGTGAGAGGTGTTTCGATGAACGTCGGGGCAATCGTGTTGGAGCGGATGCCGTGGGGCGCCAGGTCCAGCGCAAAGGCCTTGTTCATGCCCTCCAGCGCCCACTTGCTGGCGCAGTAGAGCGAGCGGTTGGGGCCTCCCACATGGCCCATCTGCGAGCCCATGTGGATGAGGCTGCCCTTGGTGCCCGTCGCCATCATCCGCTCCACGCAGGCCTGCGCGACAAAAAACGCGGCCTTCACATTGAGGTCCATGACCGCGTCGAAATCATCTTCGCTGGCCTCCCACATCGGCTTGGGGCGGTTGGTGCCCGCGTTGTTGAGGAGGACATGGAACGGCTCGCGCGCGGCAAAGAAGGCGCGCACGGCTTCTGTGTCCGAGACATCGAGCGGCGCGGCCTCGGCGCGGTAGCCCGCTTGGCGCAACTGGGCCGCGACGGCCTCGATCTCCGGCTGCGTGCGGGCCACCAGGGTTACCTCGGCCCCCGCCTCGGCCAGCGCGGCGGCGGCGGCAAGGCCGATCCCGCGTCCCGCCCCCGTCACCAGCGCGCGGCGCCCGTCGAGGCGGAAGCTGGGTGTCGCAGGAAGCGGCGTGGAGGGCTGGGTCATGGCGGGTCCTCTCATTCGGGCAGGGGCGCAAGGGTGCGCGCGGACCGCCCTAGCCCGAAAAGGCCCTTCCTGTCAGGCTCTGCGCGCGCCGCTGTCCGGAATGCGAATTTCCCGCCGCTCAGGCGAAGGCGAGGTCAACCACCGTGCGCGTGGTGCCCTGCGCGATCTCCAGCGCAACCCGTCCGCGCGCATCCAGATCGCGCGCCGCCCCGTCGATGCGCAGACCTTGCACCTGCCCGAGCGTGAGCAGGCTGGTGCGCGCAGGGCCCGCGCCGTGTTCGAGCACGACGCGGCACCCCTTGCCCGAGGGAGCCACTTCGATGGCCTCTTCGCGCGCGAAGCGTACACCGGGTGCCAGCTGCAGATCGAACGCGGCGTGCTGAAGCCGGACGTGGAAACGGCGGCGCACCCCGTCACGCGGGACCACGCGCAGGATCCCACCTGCCTCCTCAAGGCTGCCGCCATGGGCGATGCGCCCCAGCAGCGGATCGTCGGCGAGGGTCGTTGCGGCCGCGCGCAAGGCCCCGCAGAAGCCCAGGTCGATCTCGCACGAATAGTACCAGGCCCCGTGCCAGTGCGGCTGGTCGAGCCAGGTCTGCCCGAGCGCGGCAGGCTCGAACCCGCCGCCCGCCGCGCCGTCGTTGGCCTTGCCCGGATACCAGTAGCCGTGGCCGCTTTCGGGTGTCCCACTGTTGAGCAGCGCCCAGCTGCTCAGCGTCGAGGCGTGGCCCAAGCGCAGCAGCGCGTGCGGGTCGGGCGCATCGTGGAGCGCGTAGTCGAGCACGCCCCAGCCGCCCATCTGCGCCATGTAGGTCAGCGTATAGGCATCGCCGCCCTGCCCCCGGTAATCGCTGCCAAGGTAATAGTAGGAAGGCTCCAGCCAGCCCCGGCAGAACAGGTTGGCGGCGAACTGGCGCTCGCGAAAGGCGCGGGCGCGTTCGGGCGCAAACGTGCCGGGGCGCTCCAGCGCGTAGCGGGCCATGGCCTGCGTCGATTCAAAGCCCGTGGAATCGAAGGCGTATTCCGAGACGAAAAGGTCCTCCACTTCTTCCACGAAGTGACGCACCTTGTGCTCCCAGAAGCCGCGCAATTCGCCCGCCCAGGCCTCCTTGCCTTCCGCCTCGAGCGCGTCGATGAGTTCGGGCAGGACGATCTCGTTATAGTAGCCGATGTTGTTCGCGTCCCAGCCGACCAGCGTGTCGGGCACGGTGAACATCGCGCGCGCGGTGCCAAAGGCGCGTTCGAGGTAGGCCTCGGCCGAAAGCCGTGTCGAGACACCCGGATGAAGCCGCGCGGCCCGGTACATCCCGAAGTACATGACGACGATGTGCGGGTAATCGTAGGTGCGCCACAGGTGCTCGCGCCCCTTGGGGCCGGGGTCTTCGCTCTCGCGGTTCCGCTTCCAGTCGAGGATGCCGTAGATGCCGTAAGGCCAGGGCTCCTCGCTCGTCTGCTGAAGGCCACCCCAGACGAAGTGCTCGATATAGTCGTCCAGCGCGTCGATCTCGGCCTGGACCGGGTATTCGGCGAGCTTGGCGCCCAGGAACGCGGGCTTGGAAAGGCCCGGATCATCGCAGGTCACTTCATAGATGCGCCAGCCCCCGATGCGGTCGTAGTTGTCGGGGCCCAGCAGCACCTCGCTCTGCATGTTCCATTCGGCCAGAAGCCCGTTGTACCACTTGGCGGGATCGGTGTGGCGGTGGCTGGCAATGAAGGCCCCGCGCTTGGCGATCATCGTCTCGACCGGCTCGGTCGCGAAAAATTCGAGCGTCGTGCGCGCGCCGTTCTCCTGCACCAGCGTCAGGTGGTTCTCGCCCAGCCGTGCCAGCTCCACGCGGTAGAGCTGGCGCCCCGCGCGCGTCCCCAGCGCGGTAATGCGCGTGTTGCCGGGATGCTCCGCCTCGATCCGGGCGACCGGAATGCGCGAGCCCAGCGAGAGCGTGACCGCAAGATCACTGGGCACGGTCATGCCCGGGCTCAGCTCGACATCGACCAGGCCGCGATCGGCAATCGCGGCGCGCATCTGGGCATAGCCTTCCACCAGCGCAAAGGTCACGCCGCGCTGCGCGCGCGCGCCTGGGGCAAGGTGCAGCGACGTCGCGGGAAGGCGCCAGCGCGAATGGGCCTTGCGCACCTTGTCCACCGCGCACGCGGCGTGGAAATAGACCTGGTAGCAGGGGCCCTCACGGCGAAAGCCCTCCCAGTATTCCAGCGCGCTGCCCTCCTGCGCGAACATCGCCAGCCAGGGCGTCGCGCTGTCCTTGCGCTGCCAGAACACGTGCGAGCCCGCGCCCGAGATGAAGCTGTGTTTCAAGAGCCCCTGCGGGTCCTTGCCGTCGCTTGCCTGCAGCTCGTTGATCGGGAGGCCCAGCGCCAGATCGCCCAGTTCGAGCGCCTCGCCGCCGGTGTTCGCCAGATCGAGGGTGAGGGCAAGGTCGCCCCCCTCCAGCGCGAAGCCTACGGTGAGGACCAGGCCCGCGCCCAGCGCATAGCGGGTGGCGAGCGTGTTCGCCGTGGCCTCTGCGACGTCGCCCGCCAGCGCCGTGGTGGCAAAGGTGCGCCATTCCCCCGCGCCGATGCGGAAAGCCCCGCGCACCTCGCCCAGACGTCCGCCCGCGCGGATGAAGTCGCCGAGCGCTTCGTGGCCTGCGGCGAGCAGGCTGGTGACACAGCCGCCCTCGCACCCGGTCACAAAGGCCGCGCCCTCCTGCGCCAATGCGCGGCTGACGCGGCGCACGCCCGGCTCGGCCGCGCGGGCGAGGGACGGGGCGAGTGCGGGCAGCGCCAGCGCGCCGATACCGCTTTTCAGAAGCGCGCGGCGCGAGGCCGAAGACGGGCGAGCACAGGCGCTCAAGGGCGCACGGGGGGAAGTCATCCGGGCATCATCCAGGTCTGCCAGGCAAGTGGGGCCTACGCCCCCGTGCCTGTCGGGGAGAGGTCAGGCGAAACGGGAAAGGTCGAAGGGCGCGAGCGGCAGGCTGGTGCGGCGACCATCGAGCATCTCGGTCACGAGCCGTCCGGTGACAGCGGCCAGCGTCAGCCCCAGGTGCTGGTGCCCGAAGGCGTAGTAGAGATTGTCGGCAAGCTGCGAGCGGCCAATCGCGGGCAGGTAGTCGGGCAGGGTCGGGCGCGCGCCCATCCAGCGCTGGAACGGCCCGGTGATCGGCAGGCCAAGCTCGGCGATGTGGCGTTCCAGCCGCGCCCACTTGCGCGGGTCGGCGGGGGCATCGGCGCGCGCAAACTCCACGAAGCTCGCCGCCTGCACGCACGAACGATAGCGCGTGACGATCATCGCGCGCTCCTCGTAGACGACGGGCGGCAGGTCCTCGGGCCAGTGCTGCGCGTCGGCGCGCACGTGATAGCCCCTCTCGGCAATGATCGGCACCTTGTGGCCGACCGGCGCCAGCAGCGCGCCCGAGCGCACGCCTGCACAGACCACCACCTGGTCACACTCCACGCCCGCAATGGAAATGCGTCGGCCTTCACGGACCAGACGCCCCTCCCCCTCGATCCGCGTGCCGCCGCGCTCGGCAAAGGCCGCGAGGAGCGCCTTGCGCAGTTCATTCAGATCGGTGATCTGCGCGGTGCCGGTAAAGCGCATGGCACCTGCAGGGTGCGCGGCACCGAGCGCCGAAAGACGCGCCAGGTCGGCCGACGAGGCGGGCGCGGCCCTGGCCGTGCCCGTGTCGGCGGCCGCAAGATCGCGCGCGCCCTCACGCGCAGCGCGTTCGTCCAGCCAGGTCACCAGGTGACCGCCTTCGCGCAGCAGGTCCGGTGCGCCGATCTCCTCCACTTGCGCGCGCCAGGCGCCAAGCGCCTCGGCCAACAGCCGCGAGAGCGCCGTGCGCCCCGCCGCAAAGCGCTTCGCACCCGACGCGCCCAGAAGGCGTGTGGTGAAGGGAAGCCAGGTCGCGATCTCGCGCGGGGGCAGTGCAAGCGGGCCGCCTGCGGCGAAAAGACGTCCCGGGACACTGCGCACCTGCTCCATCGAGGCCAGCGGGGCGACCTGCTCGACCGCGATGTGCCCGGCGTTGCCCCAGGACGGCGCGGCGGCGCCGGGATCGTTGTCCAGGAGGGTGACGCGGTGGCCCGCCTTGAGCAGCGCCAGCGCTGCGGACAAGCCCACAACACCGCCCCCGATGATCCCCACGTGCCCCATCAAAAACTCCGTTGACCACAAACTTATTTCGTATACGGTATATCTAATTCCACGAGGCAGCAAGACTCAATGACCCGCAAATTGTCCCTTCCCGATAGTCGGCCTAATCAGGGCGGAACCCTGACCAAAGGTTCATTTGCGGGCGCAGGAACATCCGTCTACGTTATACGGTTGTCGCATGCCGCCTGCGGGCGTGATGCATTCCTGGAGAATTAAGTCGTGACAATTGTAGTTCGGACACTGGCAGAGCGGATTTTCGAAGTCATCCGCGAGCGGATCATCGAAGGCAAGCTTTCGGTCATGGAGCCGGTCCGCCAGGACGCGCTCGCCAAGGAACTGGGGGTCAGCAAGATCCCGCTGCGCGAAGCGCTCGCCCGCCTCGAACATGAGGGCCTCCTCACCAGCCAGCCCAACCGCGGCTGGTTCGTCCAGCCGATGACGAGCGACCAGGCCGAGGAAATCTACGAGCTGCGCCTCGCCTTCGAGCCCGTCGCCGCCGCCCGCGGCGCGCGCATGGCCACCGAGGAAGACCAGCAGGCCGCCATCGCCGCGTTCGAACGGCTCGACACGGCCGCCAATTCCGCGCTCAGCGAAGTGGGCGTGCGCAACCGCGAATTCCACGTGACGCTGGTGCGCCCCGGGCAGCGCCTGCTCACCACCCAGCTGGTCGAGCGCCTCGAAGTGCTCGCCGAGCGCTACGTCATTGCCCATCTGGAGCCCGCCGGTCGCGGCAACCGGGCGCACACCGAGCACAAGGGGCTGCTCGACGCCTGGCTCGCGCGCGACGAGGACGCCGTGCGCGCCCAGCTGACCCATCACATCGCCAACACGCTCGAAGACCTTCGGGCCCATTTCGCCGTCAGCCCGACCGGCTGACGCACTGCACAGCAAGGGGACTGCATGCTCGGACCGAGAAAGACACTCGAATCTCTCGCTCATCGCGAAACCGGGCATAGCCTTGCCAAGACCCTGAGCTGGCCGCACCTCGTGGCCCTGGGTGTCGGCGCCATCGTCGGCACGGGTATCTACACGCTGACCGGCGTGGGCGCCGAGCGTGCAGGTCCCGCGGTGATCCTGGCCTTTGCCATCGCGGGCGCGGTCTGCGCCTGCGCGGCGCTCGCCTATGCCGAGATGGCCACGCTCATTCCGGCGGCGGGCAGCGCCTATACCTTCAGCTACGCGGCCATGGGCGAGACCGTCGCCTGGATCGTGGGCTGGAGCCTGATCCTCGAATACTCGCTCGCCTGCTCGACGGTCGCTGTGGGCTGGTCGGGCTATCTGGTCGGCTGGATCCAGTCGGCGGGCGTACCGCTGGCCGAAATGCTGCTGACAGGCCCGTTCACAGGCGGCCTCATCAACCTGCCCGCCGTCCTGGTTGCGCTTGCCATCATGGGCATGCTGATCGGGGGGACGCGCGAGAGCGCGACGCTCAACATCATCCTCGTCATCATCAAGCTCGCCGCGCTCAGCGTCTTCGTCGCGATTGCGCTGCCCGCCTTCCAGGCCGACAATCTCCAGCCTTTCATGCCCTACGGCTTTGGCAGCAGCGAGATCGGCGGCGCCAAGCGCGGGGTCATGGCGGCGGCGGCCATCGTCTTCTTTGCCTTCTATGGCTTCGATGCCGTCGCGACCTCGGCCGAGGAAGCCAAGAACCCGGGCCGTGACCTTACCATCGGCATCATCGGCTCGATGCTGGTGTGCACGGTGATCTACATGGCCGTGGCCTTTGCCGCCGTGGGCGCGCTCCCGTTCCAGGAACTGGGCCATAGCGCCGAGCCGCTCGCGCTGGTGCTGCGCGCGCTCGACCAGCCTTTTGCCGCGCATGTCATCGCGCTCGCCGCGATCATCGCGCTGCCGTCTGTCATCCTGGTGATGATGTACGGGCAGAGCCGCGTGTTCTTCGTCATGGCGCGTGATGGGCTGCTGCCCCGCGCGCTTGCCCGGATCAACCCGAAGACCGGTTCGCCCACGCGCATCACGCTGATGACCGGCATCTCCATCGCGCTGGTCGCGGGGATCTTCCCGCTCGACAAGATCGCCGAGATGGCGAACGCGGGCACGCTCATCGCCTTCATCGCGGTCGGCGCGTGCCTGATGATCATGCGCCGCCGCGAGCCGTCGCTGCCGCGCCTGTTCCGCTGCCCGCAGCCCTACCTTGTCGGCACGCTCGCCATTGCGGGCTGCGCCTACCTGCTCTTCAGCCTGCCCACCGACACGCTCATCCGCTTTGCGATATGGAACGTCGCCGGGCTGATCTTCTACTGCCTCTACAGCCGCCCGCGCAGCAGCGCCGGGCGCGATCTCGCCGCCCAGCGCGCCTGACCCCCGCCTATCGGGCAGGACGCCCCCGCGCGTCCTGCCCCGCCATCCACGAACCCTGAGGAGACCTCCCGTGTCACGTTCCGCCGTGATTGCCGCCGCGCTTGCCGCCGTGGCCCTTCCCTTCGCGCCCGCCGCGCAGGCCAAGACCCCGTTTGACGGCGTCTGGCTCTTCGACGAGGCCCCCGACCGCCCCGGCGTCACCATGATGGAGGTTCGCTCGAAGGGCGATGCCATCGAGGGCGAAGTCACCACCCAGTGGTATGGCCCGGTCACGATGCAAAACGCGCGCATGGAAGATGGCACGCTCACCTTCGAGGCCACCAACATCAACGACTGGGACCACCCGACCCGCACCTGGCACGTCGCCATGGCGGACGGGAAGGTCCAGCTCACCGGCCAGATCTGGTTCAGCGAGATCGACGAGACCGGCCACAAGGGCACCGCGAAGGACGCGAAGGCACGCGCCTTCCAGTTCACCGAACTGCCCGAGATGGGCGCGCCGATCCCCGGCACGCTCGCCCCCACCCCGCCGATGGGCTGGTCGAGCTGGAACAAGTTCGACGAGCACATCGACGATGCCACGGTGCGCGCGATGGCCGATGCCATGGTCACAAGCGGCCTGCGCGATGCCGGCTACACCTACATCAACATCGACGATGGCTGGCAGGGCACGCGCGATGCCAACGGCGCGCTGCAGCCCAACGCCAAGTTTCCCGACATGAAGGCGCTGACCGACTACGTCCACGCGCGCGGCCTCAAGATCGGCATCTACTCCTCGCAGGGGCCCAAGACCTGCGCGGGGTATGAAGGCAGCTACGGCCACGTGAAGCAGGACGCGCAGACCTTTGCCGACTGGGGCTTCGATTACCTCAAGTACGACCTGTGCTCGGGCGAGTGGTTCTACAACGACCGCGACACCGTGGTGCGCAGCTACTACGAAATGGGCAAGGCGCTGCGCGAAACGGGCCGCGATATCCTCTTCTCGCTGTGCGAGTACGGCCGCTTCGAGGTCGGCAGCTGGGGCCGCGATGTCGGCGGCGAGCTGTGGCGCACGACCGGTGACATCACCGACGACTACAAGACGATGGCGCAAATCGGCTTTGACCATAACGGCAAGCCCGAGCACGCCGGCCCCCACGGCTGGAACGACCCCGACATGCTGGAAATCGGCAACGGCGGGATGAGCGCGGACGAATACCGCACACACATGTCGCTCTGGGCCATGTCGGCCGCCCCGCTGATGATGGGCCATGACCTGCGCGAGACCAGCGCAGACATGCTCGCGATCCTCGCCAACCGCCGCATCATCGCGGTCGATCAGGACACGCGCGGCATCCAGGGCCAGGCCGTGCGCACCGAGGGTACCACCGAGGTCTGGGCCAAGCCGCTTGCCGACGGGTCGGTGGCGCTGGCGCTCTTCAACCGCGCCGAGGCGCCGATCACCGCGACGATGAGCGCGGGCGATGCAGGGCTGGCGAGCGTGTCGAAAGTCGAGGATCTGTGGTCGGGCGCGGTCACGTCGGGCCTTGCGGGAAGCTACGAAGTCCCCGCGCACGGCGTGGTAATGCTGCGCGTCACGGCCTGAGCGTACGAGGGGGCGGGCGGCCCGCCCCCTCTTTGCCCATCAGAGCGCGGCAGCCTCGGTGCCGTGGGTCTGCAGCGCGTCCACGAAGAAATCGAACTGGCGGCGCGTCACGTAGTCGATGGGGCCGCTCGAACGGCCGGTGGAATGCTCGCCACCGGGCACGACCAGCAGGTCGAAGTCCTTGTCCGCCTTGATGAGCGCATCGACCACCTGCATCGTCGAGGCCGGATCGACATTGCTGTCCTGCTCGCCCACCACCATGAAAAGGCGGCCCCGAAGCTTGTCGGCGTGCTCCACGCCCGAGGCGGCAAGGTAGGACGCATCGACCGGCCAGCCGAGCCACTGCTCGTTCCAGCTGATCTTGTCCATGCGGTTGTCGTAGCAGCCCGCCAGCGCAAAGCCGGCCTTGTAGAAATCGCCATGGAAAAGGAGCGCGTTGAGCGTGCTCTGCCCGCCCGCCGAGGCGCCGTAGATACCCACGCGCGCGATGTCGTAGGAGGGATCGCGCGCGGCGAGCGCACGGTGCCAGGCGATGCGGTCGGGAAAGCCGGAATCGGCCAGGTTCTTCCAGGCGACGTCATGGAACGCCTTGGAGCGGTTGGCCGTCCCCATGCCGTCGATCTGGACGACGATGAAACCCAGGTCCGCCAGCGCCTGCATCCCGATCACCTTGTCCCCGCCCGAATGGTAGCCAAAGGGCCAGAAGCTCTTGGGCACGAAGCTGTCGTGGGGCCCGGCGTAGATGTTCTCGATGACAGGGTAGGACTTGGCCGGGTCGTAGTCGCGCGGGCGCACGACAAGGCCCCAGATATCACTCGTGCCATCGCGGCCCTTGGCGGTGAAGACTTCCGGGGGCCGGAAACCCGCGTCGGTGAGGCGCGTGATGTCCCCGCGCGCGATCTCGGCCACCTTTGCGCCATCCTCGGCGCGGCGCAGCACGGTGACCTCGGGCGCATCGACGCGCGAATAGGTGTCGACGAAATGGCGCATGTCGGGCGCGAAGCGGGCCTGGTGGTTGGCCGTCTCGGGCGTCAGCGCGACAAGGTTGCGCCCGTCGAAATCGACCCGGTAGTAATGCACGAAATAGGGGTCCTCGTTCGGGGTCATGCCACTCGCGGCAAACCAGATCCGGCGCGCCGCATCGTCCACCCGGACGACCTCGCGCACGACCCAGTCGCCCCTGGTGATCTGGCGGGCCACCTTCCCGCTCTTCCCATCGACGAGGTAGATATGGCGATTGCCGTCGCGCTCGGAGGTCCAGATCAGCTCCTTGCCCAGGCCATCGACGTCGTGGACGAAGCGCTTTTCGCCAAAGACGAAGGTGCCCGCTGTCTCCGTCACGGCGGCATGCGCGCGGCCCGTGGCAGCATCAACGGCAATCACTTTGGCTTCCTGGAAGCCGCGCTGCATGTAGTCGAACTCGGCGCTCTCACCATCGCGCCGCCAGCGCGGGGCGGACAGTTCGTAGGGGTTGGGAAAGAGCGCGGGGTCGATCTCGGTCACCGCGCCGGTCTGGACATCGACAAGGACGGGCTGTTCCTGGTCGATCACATCGCCGGGCTTGGGGTAAAGCTGGGTCTGCAGGCCCGGTTGCAGTTGTCCCGCAGGTGCCGCCTCGACGCGCAGGACTTGGCGCGCATAGCCCGGGCGCACGCGGTAGATCATCAGGTGGCGGCTGTCGGGCGACCAGGCGATGGTCTCGGGATCGTAGAAGTTACCTTCAGTCCCTGTGCCCGTGCGCAGGCGCACCTCGCCTCCGTCCGCAGCCCGGACAAGGAGGTTGCTGTCCTCGACCAGCGCCTCAAGCGCACCATCGGGCGAAACCCGCGGGGTGTTGTCGGCGGGCACCGAGAGATCTCGCACCACGCCAAAGCCGCGCGGGCGGCCGGGATAGGACAGCTTGCGGCAGGTGTAGTCGGCAAGGCCACATTCGTAGGGCGTGTAGTCGATTTGGAAGCGGATCGTCTGGCGCGCGGCGTCGGTGAAACTGAACTCGGTAAAGGGCAGACGCAGCGGCGCGATCTCGTGCCCGAGCACGTGGCCCAGCCCTTCGGCGAGGCGCGCATGGTCGAACGAGGGCGCGCGCGTCAGGCCGTCCAGCGTCACCGTCTCGAAGGCAAAGCCGCCTTCGACCGTGCGGCGGTAGGCGAAGGCCGCGCTGTCCGGCGTCCAGCTGGCGGGCCAGGCGATGCCGCGTGTCAGATACTGCCAATCCTCGCGCAGGTGCACCGAACGCGCGACTTCGGCGCGGGTCGGCTCGGCGTGGGCCGGAGCGGCGAGAAGCCCGCTCGCGAGCGCGGGCACGGCAACCGAGAGCGCCAGCGCAAGGCCAAGGAGCGGGGAACGGGACGCAGCGGACATGATGGGCAACCCTGTTGTTTTCGTGGTGCGTGGGGCCCGTCGGCAGGGCCCGCTCTACAGACGCGAAGCGGGGGCGAGGTCATCCCCCGCCCCCGCCGTACTTGGATCAGGTGACCTGGAAACCGTCCCAGAACCTGTCCTCGCGGTCGATCCAGATGGTGTTGAACCCGGTGGCTATGGCCGAGCCTTCGATCGAGGGCACGATGGCCGGCGTGTCGCCCAGCGTGATCTCCTTCTCGACGCGTCCGATGAACTGACTGCCGATGTAGCTCTCATGGACGAAGCGGTCCCCGACCTGGAGCTTGCCCTGCCCGGCCAGGTGGGCCAGGCGCGAGGACGTGCCCGTCCCGCACGGGCTGCGGTCGATGGCCTTGTCGCCGTAGAACACCGCGTTGCGCCCGTCCGCGCCTTCGCCGCGCGGAACATCGGTCCACAGCACATGGCTGACACCGCGGATCGTGGGGTCGAGCGGATGGACCGGCTCGAACGCGGCGCGCACCGCTTCGCGCACGCGCGGCGAGAGGGTGAGAATCTGGCTCGCACTCATCGCCTCAAGGCCCGTGTAGGCGCCCTGCGGCTCGACGATGGCATAGTAATTGCCCCCGTAGGAGACATCGACGGTGAGCGGCCCCAGCCCTTCCACGTCGATCTCGATACCGCGCGCGGCGACATAGGACGGCACATTGGTGATGCGCACCGAAGTCACCTTCGCGCCCTCGACATTGTAGGCGATCTCGATGAGCCCGGCGGGGACCTCCACACGCAGGCTGCCCGGCGTTGCGGGCTGGATCAGGCCATGTTCGAGCCCGAAGGTGATGATGCCGATGGTCCCGTGCCCGCACATCGGCAGGCAGCCCGAGGTCTCGATGAAGAGAATGCCGATGTCGTTGGCGGGATCGGTCGGGGGATAGAGGAAACCGCCCGACATCATGTCATGGCCGCGCGGCTCGAAGCACAGCCCGGTGCGGATCCAGTCGAAGCGCTCCAGGAAATCCTGCCGGCGCTCGGACATCGTGGCCCCTTTCAACAGCGGAGCCCCGCCCGCGACAAGGCGGACGGGGTTCCCGGCTGTGTGACCATCGATGCAGAAGAAGGTGTGTCGCATCGAGGTTCCTGTATCAGGCGACGACGGGATCGGCGAGCACGGGCCGCGTGGCCGCGGCCTTTTCGACCATCGCGATCACCTCGGCGCGGCGCGCACCGACGAGCGGCTGGCGCGGGGGCAGGACACGCTCCGAACCACGGCCCATGACCTGCTCGGCCAGCTTGATCGACTGGACCAGGTCATGCTCGGCATCAAGGTGGAGGAGCGGCATGAACCAGCGGTAAATCTCCAGCGCCTTGGCGTGGTCGCCGCGCTGGAAGGCGTTGACCAGTTCCACCGATTCGCGCGGGAAGGCGTTGGTGAGGCCCGAAACCCAGCCCTGTGCGCCCAGGTACAGACCTTCGAGCGCCACGTCGTCGAGCCCGGCAAAGAGCACGAAGCGGTCGCCGCAGGCGTTCTTCACGTCGGTGAAACGGCGGCTGTCGGGGGCCGATTCCTTGACCGCGACGATGTTCTTCACATCGACCAGCGCTTCGAGCACCTGCGCGGTGATCTGCGTGCGGTAGGCAGGCGGGTTGTTGTAGAGCATGATCGGCAGGCCGGTGCTGTCCGCGACGCCCTTGAAGTGGGCGACCAGCTCGTGCGGCTGGGGCACGTAGACCATGGGCGGCAGCAGCATGAGGCCGTCCGCGCCGATCTTCTCGGCCTGCTGGGCCCAGCGCGAGGCGCGGCGCACGTCGTATTCCGAAACGCCGGTGATGACGGGAACGCGCCCGGCCACGGCCTCGACGATGCCGGTCAGGACCTCGACCTTCTCGTCGAATTCCAGCGAGTTGTTCTCGCCCACCGTGCCAAGGGCGATGACACCCGTCACGCCGTCGCGAATGAGATCGTCCACGACGCGCTGCGTATCGGCGACGTCGATCGACAAATCCTCGCGCACCTGCGTGGTAACGGCCGGGAAAACGCCCTTCCAATCAATTGACATGAAAACTGTTCCTCAGGGGTGGGTTTGGTTGGCTGAGATATCGTATACGATATTACTTTTGGCTTGGCAACGAGTCTTTTGCACTTGCGAAAGCCCGTCCCGGACAAAAAAGGGGCCGCACCTTCCAACCGGTGCGGCCCCTCCTCTGGTTTGGTGCTAGGCCGGTGCGCGCATCAGAAACGGAAGCGTACGCTGGACTGGATGGTGCGGGCCAGCGTGCGCACGCCCAGCGGCAGCAGTGCCTGGTTGCCGTGGTAACGGTACACGTCGTTGCCCAGGATGTTCGACGCCTCGACCGAGAGGGTCATGAACTTCACCGGCGTGTAGTTGATCGCCGCGTCCAGACGCTGGGTCGCGTCCTGATAGGGCGAATACTCCGGATTCTGGTTCCAGATGCCCATGCGGTAGGACGAGCGGTAGTTGTAGGCCACGCGCGCGCTGAACTGCGGGGTGTCGTAGAACAGCGCGGCGTTCGCGGTCCACTTCGAGGTGTTGGGCGAATCGAAGGCACCGGGGAAGTCCTCAGGGTACGGATACTCGATGCGCGCCTTGAAGATGTGGCTGGCATTGAGGCTCACACCGAAGTTGCGAAGGATGCCCGGGGCAAAATCGAAGAAGGTCTGCACCGTGCCTTCGAGGCCAATGAACGTGCCATCGCCTGCGTTGCGCTGCATCTCGACATAGCCGAAATCGGAGTCGAAATCGTCAAGGTCGATGCCGTAGTTGAGCATCTCGGTCGCATCTGCATCGTTGCGGTCATAGTACAGGAAGTTCGACGCCTTCTTGTAGTAGCCCGCCAGCGAGATCTGCCCGCCGCGCCCGAAGTAGTACTCCGCGCTCGCGTTGAACGACTGCTCACGCTGCTGCTTGAGCGAGGGGTTGCCCGCAAAGACGATCGGCGGCGAAGAGCGCGTCTCGGCGAAGTAGAAGGGGCGCGAATCGTAGAAGCTGGGGCGGAACACGTTGGTGCTGTACGACAGGCGCAGCTGGACCTGCGGGTCGAAGTGCAGGATCGCGGTCGCGGTCGGCAGGATCGCGGCGTAGTTGCCCTTGCCCGGTGAGACCTGGACGATGTCGAGCCAGCCGTTGTCCTCGTTGCCCGGACGATAGTTGTAGCTGGTGGAGGTGCCCCAGGTGTTGGTGAAGCGCGCGCCGGCGAGACCGTCGATGGGAATGCCCGCGAGCTCGAAACCGTAGTTGACCTGCGCGTAGGCCGCGAAGTTCTTCTCGTTCGATTCGAAGGTCTGGCCCTGGTCGCTCGGCGGGTAGAGGCTGGAGAAGCGCTCCGCGTTGCCCGGATCGTACTCCTGGATGTACTGGCGGATCTCGGCGACATTCGCGCGCGTGATGGAACCCGGAATGCGCAGCCATTCCATGCTCGATCCGCCGATATCGGGCCCGATCATCGAGGCATCGCCGAAGCCCGGGAAGGTCTCGAAGGGCGCGAACGTGCCATCGACGCGCGGGAAGCCGTCGCGGTAGCCGTAATAGCGATCGACCTTGCGCTGGTTGAAGCGGCCACCGACCTGCAGCGTGCGCAGGAAGCCGTTGTCACCCAGCTCGATCGTCATGTCGGCCTGGGCCGCGAATTCCTTGTTGTTGGACCCCCCGCGGTTGTCCTGGAAGCGATCGACGACGTACTGCGACGGATCGGTCAGATCGACGTTGTTGAAGGCGATCGAGGGCGCGCCGCGGCTGTAGATATCCGAATTGAAGTCGACGTTGGCCGAGGTCAGGTTCTCGGGCCGCAGGATCGTCTCGACGAAGTAGTTGCCCTCGTTCGACCAGTTGTACTGGACGCTGCCGTGCAGCGTCACGCGGTCCGAGTGCCAGTTGGCTTCGAAGTTGGTGGTGTAGAGATTGGAGTGGAACGAGTTGTACTGCGTGTCGATGCCCGCAGGCAGGCCGTTCGCGTTGCTCACCGTGGCCGAGGCGATGGTGCGCCCATCGTCCATCATCACGACATTGCTGAGGTCCTGGACCTGCATGTCCTGCACGTAGAGGCGCTCGACCGAACGCTTCTCGCGCGAGCCGATGTAGCCGCCCTCGAAGACGAGTTCGAGGTTGTCGGTGGGCTTCCACTGCAGCACGCCGTTGATCGAGGGGCGCTTGGTGTTGCCGTTCTCCAGCCCGTAGAAGGCGCGGTAGGGGATGACCCCCATGGAGCCATCGGCCAGTTCACGCTCGAAGGGCGATTCGCTTTCGATGTAGTTCTCGCGGTAGATCGTGCGCGTCCACGAGGCGTTCACGAGGAAGCCGATCTCGCCGATGCCGGTGTCGAAGCGGTTGGCCAGCAGCAGCGAGCCGTAGGGGCTGACCTTTTCGGAAATGTCGTCGTAGGACCCGCGCACGCTGCCCGCGATGGTCCAACCATCTTCCAGATCGAAGGGACGGCGCAGTTCGACGTTGACGGTACCCGCGATGCCGCCTTCGACCTGGTCGGCGCTGCGGGTCTTGTAGACGTCGACCTGCTTGAGGAGTTCAGCCGGGATGTCGGCGAGGTTGAGCGAGCGCCCGTCACCCAGATTCGTCTGGTTGCCGTTGACCGTGGTCTGGATCTCGGAAAGACCGCGAATGGTGACGCTCTGCCCCTGGCCCCGCGCGCGGTCGATCTGGACGCCGGTCACGCGGGCAAGCGCCTCCACGACGTTGTTGTCGGGCAGCTTGCCCACGTCCTCGGCCACGACCGAGTCGACGATCTGCTTGGAGTTGCGCTTCTTCTCGGTGGCCTCTTCGACCGCCCCGCGCACGCCGTTGACGATGATCGGATCATCGCCTTCCAGGCTGGTCGCATCCTCGGTGACATCGGCTGCGGCCGCTTGCGCGACCATCGGCACCGACGCCATGGCGACCAGCGTCATCGCGCTGGTGACCTGCAAAAATCCCCTGAACCTCATTTTCATTCCCCTTCACCGTAGTGTTCTTGTTACCCCTATATATCGTATACGAACTATAATATTTGGTATGTGTCAAGGCATTTGTCATGGTTGAGAAACACGCACCGGCGTATCTCATAACCCGCTAAAATCCCTGATTTTAAACAAAAATGGCGGAGCTGGTGTGTCCAGCCCCGCCATCTTCATGCCACCTTCAGGCAAAATTTGTCCGGCAAATAGAATCAGCCGCAGGGCTCCGGCGCCGGGGCGTCCGCCGCGCGTGGACGTGGCAGCGCGGCTTCGGGAGCGAGCGCTTCGAACTCCTGCACGGCGAGGCCTGCGTGCTCGGCGCCCTTGCCCGAGGCCTTGAGGACCGCGCGCAGGCACCGCGTCGTGACAGGCGCGAAGGCGACCTCCTGGAAACGGCCCGGCTGCGTGCCGTAGGGTCCCTCGGCCTTGACCGGCGTCCACCCCTTCCTCGCGGCGTCCCAGTATTCAAGATGCCAGCTTTCAGGCGGTGCCACGCCCACGGAGGCACCGGCGGGCTGGTCGTTCCAGAACCACAGGCGCGCGCCGTTCAGCGTCACCGGCGTGTCCCAGGCATAGGAGATCCACTGGCCGGGCGGATTGTCCGGACGCCAGCTGCCCCACATCTCGGGCGGCAGCGGGTTCGCCCTGGTCACCCCGTCGTTGAGCGCGGCGATCCAGTACTGGACAGGGACAGGCGTGTTCGAGGCGCCGGGCGTCGCGGCTGCCGCCACGTTGCGCGTGGGCACAGGCGCGGGGCCTTCGCGGCGCGTGGGCACCACTTCGCGGATGCGCGCCGGGCTGACACTGTCGTCCCACTCCATCGCGTCGAGCGCGACCGAACGGCGGAAGTGCCCGCCCCCTTGCGCATCGGCGGTGTGGTAGGCGAGGTACCACTGCCCCTTGAACTCGACCGCGCCCGGGTGCGAGGTGGTGGAAGACACAGGCTTCAGCACCACGCCGCGATAGGTCCAGGGCCCGAAGGGCGACGGCGCCGAGCCATAGCCGATGCAGGCGTGGTAGACCGCGGGCGTGCAGTCGGAATCCGGCCCCGCCCGGTTGCCCGCGTAGAGCATGTAGTAGGTGCCCTTGCGCTTCAGGATCCAGGGGGCCTCGAAGAAGCCGGTGAGCCCCGTGATCTCGCGCTCAGGGCCCTTGGTGTGGACCATGTCGGGTTCGAGCTCAATCGCGCGCACCTGCCCGAAGGTGCCCCAGTAGAGGTAGACCTTGCCATCCTCGTCGATGAGGACGGTGGGGTCGATGTTCTGGATGTCGTTGCCGACCGGCACGCGCTGCGAGATGATCGGCCCTTCAGGGTGCGCGTCGCGCCAGGGCCCGGTCGGGCTGTCGGCCACGGCCACGCCGATCGCGAAGCGGTCCTTCGCGTCGGAATCCTTCTCCAGCACCGGCGCATAGAAGTAGTAGCGCCCATCTGCCCCAGGCACGATCTGCCCGGCGTAGGCGCGCCCTTCCTCAGCCCAGTCGAACACCGCGTGCGGGCGCGCGACGGCCGGGTAATGCGTCCAGTCGCCCGAGGCCGGGTCCTTGGTGGTGAGCAATTGCCATTCGGGCATGATGAAGTCGTTGACCTCGGGCTCGGCCATGTCGCGCCCGGCGAGGATCCAGAGCGCATCCTCAGCGACGAACGGGGCCGGGTCGGTCGAATAGTAGTCCCCGTCCGCCAGGATCGGGTTGCCTGGCACATGCAGTTCGCGCGGGGCGAGCGCGGTGGCGGTGGTGGTGGTGGTAGGCGCCGGCTGCGCGCAAGCGGGCAGCGCCAGCGCGCTCGACAGGAGCGCGCCCACAAGAGCGGTACGTATCATGGTGTCATTCCTCGTCGGGATAGGGGCCCACACCGCCCTCGGCGATGAGCTGGTCGACGCGCGCGTCGATGAGCGGAAGCGGTACCGAGCCGATCTCGAGCACGGCATCGTGGAAGGCGCGGATGTTGAACTTCTCGCCCAGCGCCGCCTTCGCCTTACGGCGCGCGTCGAGGAAGGCGAGTTCACCCATGTAGTAGCTGAGCGCCTGCCCGGGCCAGGAGATGTAGCGGTCGACCTCGGTCTCGATCTCGTGATTGGAAAGCGCGGTGTTGCTGCGCAGGTAGTCCTGTGCCTCTTCGCGGGTCCAGCCCTTGGCGTGGATGCCGGTATCGACCACCAGCCGCGAGGCGCGCCAGGCCTGATAGCTCAGCATCCCGAACAGGTCGTAGGGCGTCTCGTACATGTCCATGTCCTCGCCCAGCGCCTCGCAGTAAAGCGCCCAGCCCTCGCCATAGGCGGACAGATACGTGTCGCGTCGGAAGGCGGGCAGCGCGGTGTTCTCGGCCGCGAGCGGCATCTGGAAGGCATGGCCCGGCGCGCTCTCGTGCAGGGTCAGCGCGACCTGCGAATAGAACGGGCGCGAGGGCAGGTCGTAGGTGTTGACGAGATAGATCCCCGGTCCACCGCGCCCGCCGGTGTAGAACGGCGCGATGTCGTCGGGCACCGGCTTGATCGCAAAGCGGCTGCGCGGGAGGCGCCCGAAGTACTGCGAGGCCTTGCCGTCAAAGCTCTTGGCGATCCAGGCCGCGCGGTAGAGGAGCTCCTCGGGCGTCTTCGGATAGAACTGCGGATCAGTGCGCAAGTGCTCGAAGAATTCGCCCAGCGTGCCCGTAAAACCGACCTCGCGCATGACATCGTCCATGCGCGCGCGGATCCGGGCCATCTCGGCGAGGCCCAGCTGGTGTATCTCCTCGGGCGTCTTCTCCAGCGTCGTGAACTCGCGGATCTTGGAGAGGTAGTAGGCGCGTCCATCGGGCAGCTTGTCGGCGCCCAGCGAGGTGCGCGCGGCGGGCGTGTACTCATTGCGCAGGAAAGCGAGCAGCTTGCCGTGGGCGGGGATTACGTCCGCCTTGATCACGCGCAGCGCGTCGGCCTCGATCTGGGTGCGCGTGGCCTGGGGAATGGTGTCGGGCAGGTCGGCGAAGGGCGCAAAGAAGACGTTCTGCTCGCTCGCGCCCGCCGCGATGACCTGCGCAATGCCCTCGTCGCGCCCGGCCAGCGTGACGCGCGGCGCGGTGAAGCCGCGCGCAATGCCGGCGCGCATGTTCGCGATCTGCTGGTCGTAATAGCGCGGGATATCGCGCAGCATGGCCAGCATCGCGCGCGCACCCGGCTCGTCCTTGACCGGCTCGCGCACACGGGCCGCCAGGTTGCCCCAGAAGCTGGTGTCGGCGTTGAAGGGCTTTTCGTAGTCGCGGTACTGCTGCTCGGTCAGCAGCGCGTCGATCTGGTTCGCGTAGACCGCGTAGTTGATCTGGTTCTCACGCGAAAGCGCGGCGGTGTCGATCCTGGAGAGCTTTGCCTTGACCTTGCTCCAGCGCGCCAGCTTTTCTGCCTGCGCCTCAGGCCCGACATCGGGCAGCGCGGGGGTGTCCTGCGGGTTGTCCTCGTCCGGGCCCCACAAGGAGCGGCGCCATTCCCATTCGCTGGTGTAGAGCGCCTCGAACGCGCCGTCGGCCGCAGACGTAGCTTTCGCCCCGGCCTCGCTTGCAGGCGCGGCGGCCTCAGTCGGCAGCGGCGCCATCGCCAGTGTCGTTGCCGCCAGAAGCAGCGCGCGCAGGGCCGGTCGTTGCATGGGTCTTGCCTTTTTGCAGGAGGTCGAGAAGTTCGGCGTGGAAGGCGGCCGGGATGCGCAGGCCGTGCTTCATGGTTTCGCGGCGCGCGGCGATGCGCCGGGCGCCCGGAAGGCGCGCGCCCTGCCCTTCGATGGCCGCAAACATGGTCTCGCCGTGCGCCAGGTATTCCTCGACCCGGTCGCCGAGGAAGCCCGCCGGGTCGATCGCGATGAGAAGTTCCCCGCCCAGCGGTGAGCCCCCACGCCCGGCGTCGCTGGCAAGCGACTGCGCGCTCGTCATGTCGCCGATCAGGGGCCCTGCGATCAGTTCGACCATGGCCGCGAGCGCGGAACCCTTGTGACCGCCGAAGGTGCGCATGGCTCCGTCAAGGACGGCCTTGGCGTCGGTCGTCTCGCGCCCTTCGGCGTCATAGCCCCAGTCGGCGGGCACGGGCTTGCCCGCACGGCGGTGGAGTTCGATGTCGCCGCGCGCGATGACGGTGGTGGCGAAGTCGAAGACAAAGGGCTCGCGCCCCGGCCGGGGCCAGGCAAACGCGATGGGGTTGGTCCCGAAGACCGGCTTGGTGCCGCCCGCTGGCGCCACCCAGGCGTGGTTGGGGGTGAAGGCCAGCGCCACCAGCCCCTCGCGCGCCAGCGCCTCGACTTCGGGCCAGAGCGCGGCAAAGTGCACGACGTTGTTGAGCGCCATGGCCGCCACGCCCTTGGCCCGCGCCTTTTCCACCAGCAGCGGCAAGCCGCGCGCAAAGGGGAGCTGGGCAAAGCCCCCCTTCCCGTCCACCCGCACCAGCGCGGGGGCAGGCTCGCTCACCTCCGGCTCGGCGTCGGGCGTGACCACGCCCTTCTCGACCGAGGCCGCCGCCACCAGCAAGCGGTAGAGGCCATGCGAGGTGCACCCGTCGCGCTCACCCGCCACCATCGTCGCGGCGACGGCGGCGGCGTGATCGGGCGCCAGGCCCCAGGCCTCCAGCACGTCGCGCGCCAGGGCATCGGCCTCCTCGAGGGTCAGGTCTACGGTATCGGTCATGGAAAAGATGCGGGCCTTGTTCGTGGCAGCCAGGAGGGCTGCGGTTACGTCGCGGTGCCGGGCTTGGCGGTGAAGAGGCGAACCCCGAAGACCGGCCCTGCGGTGTTGCGCTCGTGCGGCACGAAGCGCACGCGCACGCTGTCCTTGTCCTTGGTCAGTGCCTGCGGGAGCGGGTACTCGACATCGAAGAACTTGCCGGGGCGGTCCTCGCCCAGAACCTGCGTGGCCACCTTCACCCCGTCAACGAGGATGTCGAAGGCACGGCCGCGCTCGCTGCCCCAGTAGGTCGCCTGGAGCAGCAGCGGCCCGGGCTTCACCTTCATCGAGAATTCGAAGAAGCCGCCCGAGCGCGCATCACGCCCGTTGCGCCCGCGGTAGGCGGCGGGCCAGGAGTTCTCCGAGATCAGGTTGTGGTCACGCTCGGGCTGCATTTCGCCCAGGTGCATGACGTCGATCGAGCGCGCCGCGATGTCCTTCTGGCGGGCCTGTTCGGCCAGGTAGGCGGCCTCTTCCTGCTTCCACTGCCCTTCGCTGAAGCGCTTGAAGTAGATCGCGCTGCGGCGCTCGTACTGGCTGTAGAAGGGCACGAAGTTGCGATCACCCGGGCGCACGATGCCCCGCGTGACATAGCGCGGACGGTCCGAGACGATGGGGTAGAAGGCCTCCAGCGGGTTCTCGCCGACCATTGCAGGCTCGACGTCCTTCCACTCCATCTCGACCGGGCCAAGGTCCGCGGCCATGACCATCGGCCCGCGCAGGACCGAGACCACCTCGGGCGCACCGGGCGCGGATTCGAGGCGCAGGTCGAGCGGCAGCGAATAGTCGATCACGTCGCCCGCCTGCCAGCGGCGCTCGATGCGGACATAGCCGTTCACCGGCGTGACCTGCGCCACTTCGCCGTTGATACGCAAGCCCACCGCGCCCTGGCTCCAGCCCGGGATGCGCAGCGCGAGGGCAAAGCGCGAGGACTTTACCGTCTCGAGCGTCAGGCGCACGTCGCCCTCGAAGGGGTAATCGGTCGCGAGGCTCAGGGCGACGCCCTTTTCCTTCCAGACCGCGCGCGAGGCGATGAACAGGTTTACAAAGAGCGTGTCCTCACCCTGCCAGTAGATCGAATCGCCGTGCTTGGCGTGGCTCTCCATCCCCGAGCCCACGCAGCACCAGAAGCCTTCCTCGCCCGGCTGCGAATAGCCGCGTTCCGCGCCGCTCATCATCGGCGTCATGTAGGTGAAGCCCGCGTTGTGCGGGTTCTGCGCCGAGAGGACGTGGTTGAGGTGCGCGCGTTCGTAATAGTCGAACAGCGCCGCCTCGGGCTGCCAGGAATAGAGCTGCCGGGTCAGCTTGAGCATGTTGTAGGTGTTGCAGTGCTCGCAGGTGGACTCGGTCAGGTGCTGGGCGATGGTGTCGGGCTCGGAGAAGTACTCCCGGTCCGCATTGCCGCCGATCACGTAGCTGTGGTGCTGCGTGACGATGTCCCAGAAGAAGCGCGCGGCCGTCGCCGGGGCCTTCTCGCCGGTCAGCTCGTGGATGCGGCCAAGGCCGATCAGCTTGGGGACCTGCGTGTTGGCGTGGAAGTTCGCCAGCTTGTCCTCCTGCGCGACGAGCGGGTCGAGCACGCGCTTGTCGTAGATGCGCTTGGCGATCTGCATCCAGCGCGCATTGCCGGTGCGCGCGTAGAGTTCGGCGTAGCTTTCGTTGAGACCGCCGTATTCGCAGCCCAGCAGCTCCTGCATCTGCGCCTCGTCGAGCGCGTCGAACATGTCCGCGAAGTACGCGGCGAGCCCGATCAGGACGTTGAGCGCCTTGTCGTTGCCCCAGGCCGCGTGGATGTCGAGCAGGCCGGCGAACATCTTGTGCACGGTGTAGAGCGGCGACCACGAGCCGTTGAGGTCGAACCCGCCTGACTTGATGATGCCCTCGCGCACCTCGTCGAAGACGGTGATGCCATCGACGATCTCGCCGTCCTTGGTCTTGCGCCCCAGCGCGCCGATGTAGCCGTTGCCGCGCGCGGTCTGGCAATCGGCCAGCTCGTCAACGATGTAGTCGGCGCGGCTGCGGCATTCGGCGGTGCCGCGCTGCTGCCAGGTGAGCACGAGCGCGGTCATGTAGTGGCCGAGCGTATGCCCCGCGATCGTGTCCGATTCCCAGCCGCCGTAGATCTCGGCCTTGGGCTCGAGTCCGGCGTACTTGCGGAAGTTGTGCAGGAAGCGGTCCGGGCTGAGCGAGAGCAGGTAGCCCTCGTTGACCTCGACCGCGGTCGCCCAGTCGGACGCGGTGAGGCGCACGTCGTTGAGGGGCAGAGGCGTTGCCCGCAGGGGCATGACCGGCTTCACGACCGCGGCAAACCCGCGCGGCGCCACCCCGCACAGCGCGAGCGCGGCAACCCCAGACATCCATTGGCGCCGACTGGCTTTCATCCCGAAACACTCCTATCGAATATCGTATACGTTATTGATAGCCTGAGTGATCGCCGAGTCAATCCCCTGTGGATCCGCTCCCAAGTGCGCTCCAACCCCGCGGAAATACAGGAGCCGATAACGCACGCAGAGACCAGAGCAGGGCACGCCCTCTCCACAATTACTCCGATTATATATCGTATATTTTCCTTGACGCCCCCCGCTGCAATCGTCATCCCACGATCAAGAGACCCGAGCCTGGCTGGCATCGGCCGCAAATGAGGACCTGACATGAACCGCGTACTGCGCCCCCTCCCGCTGCTTGCCCTGGCCATCGCCACGGCGGCCCCCACCGTGCTTCCGATCACTGCCGTCCAGGCCCAGGACGAGAAGCCCAAGAAGGTCTACCCGCCGATCATCAAGACCGAGATGACGACGCAGGACTTCAACCTGGCGCTGCGCGCGGACACCCAGACGCTGGCGAGCCTGGCACCCAAGGGCGTGAGCGCCTTCGACTTCGTGCCCGCCGGGCGCGAGGCCGAGCGCGCGGCCAACGGCTATGTCCATATCGGCGACCTGCACCTGCGCCTGCGCACCGGCGGCGGGGCCTGGCAGGACTACAACTCCTCCACCTTGCGCAAGCAGATCACCGCGCTGCGCGGCGGCAAGGACGTGCTCGCGGCCGCCGACATCACCACTTCGATGGGCGAGGGTATCCCGCTCAAGGTCGAGCGCCGCTGGCTCAACGAGGACGGTGTCCTCGCCATGCGCTTCACGCTCGAAAACACGAGCGCCGAGGCGGTCGAGATCGGCGTGCTGGGCATGCCGATGGTCTTCGACAACATCATCCTCGACCGGGACCTGGATTCCGCGCACCAGGAAGCGAGCTTCGTCGATCCCTATATCGGGCGCGATGCAGGCTACCTGCAGGTGACCCGCCTTTCGGGCGAGGGCCCCGCGCTTCTCGTCCTGCCCGAAAAGGGCACCCCGCTCGAAGCCTACAAGCCGATCTACGAGAAGGCCTGGGCCAAGAAGGACGACAACTTCACCGACCTCTCGCCGCGCGGGCAGGTCTCCGAAGGCTTCTATGACTGGACGGTCGCCAGCAAGGGCTTTGCCGAGAAGGAATGGTCCAAGGCATCCCGCCAGTGGAACGAGCCGACCAGCATCACCCTCCAGCCGGGCGAGCGCCGCAGCTATGGCGTGAAGTTCGTGACCGCCCCCAGCATCCGCGCGATCGAGGACACGCTCGTCGCGCACAAGCGCCCGGTCGCGGTCGGCATTCCCGGCTACGTCCTGCCCACCGACCAGAGCGCGAGCCTGTTCCTGAAAGCGCCCAGCAAGGTCACGGGGTTCGAGAGCTTCCCCGAAGGCGCCCTGTCGCTCAGCGAAGAGGGCAGCGGCGAAGGCTGGGCACGCTACCAGGTCAAGGCCAGCGGCTGGGGCCGCGCGCGCCTGACGCTGACCTACGCCGATGGCCAGAAGCAGACGGTGAGCTACTACATCACCAAGCCCATGGAGAAGGTCGTCGCCGACCTTGGCCACTTCACCACGCACCAGCAGTGGTTCGAGGGCAAGGGCGATCCCTTCCACCGCACCCCTGCGATCCTCTCCTACGACCGCGAGGAGAACAAGATCCTTACCCAGGACGGGCGCGTGTGGGTCGCGGGCATGAGCGATGAGGGCGGCGCGGGTTCGTGGGTCGCGGCCGCCATCAAGCAGCTCGACAATCCGGATCCCGAAGAGGTCGCGCGCATCGAGCGCCTGGTCGACGAGACCGTGCTCGGCACGCTCCAGATCGACGAGGGCGAGCACAAGGGCGGCGTCAAGAAGAGCATCTTCTACTACGAGCCCGAGGAATTCCCCGACTATTACGATCCGAAGATCGACTGGTCGAGCTGGACGGCGTGGAACAAGGAGCATTCCAACGACCTTGGCCGCACCTACAACTACCCCCACGTCGCGATCGGGCACTGGGTGCTCTACCGCCTGGCGCGCGACACCGAGGGGCTGGTCACGCGTCACGACTGGAAGTTCTACCTCAAGTGGGCCTACGTCACGAGCGTCGCGATGATGCGCGATGCGCCCTACTACGCGCGCTTTGGCCTGATGGAAGGCGATGTCTTCCTCGACATCCTCAAGGACCTCGAGCGCGAGGGAATGACCGAGGAAGCGGCCAACATGAAGCGGCTGATGACCGAGCGCGCGGACCACTGGCGCTCGCTCAAGTACCCGTTCGGCTCGGAGATGGCCTGGGATTCCACCGGCCAGCCCGAAGTCTACGCCTGGATGGACCACTTCGGCTACGAGCCGCAGGCCGAGGCCACCCGCGAGGTCATTCTGGGCTATGACCCGACGATCCCGAGCTGGGGCTACAACGGCAACGCGCGCCGCTACTGGGACTTCCTCTATGGCGGCAAGGTCAGCCGCATTGAGCGCCAGATCCACCACTACGGCTCGGCCCTGAACGCGGTGCCGCTGTTCACCGCCTACCGCAAGAACCCCAAGGACTTCCACCTCCTGCGCGTTGCCTACGGCGGCATGATGGGCGGCATCACCAACATCGATCAGGAAGGCTTCGGTTCGGCCGCGTTCCACTCCTATCCCGACATGATGCAGTGGGATGCGATCACCGGTGACTACGGCATGGGCTTCTATGGCCACGCCATTACCGCCGCGACCTACCTTGTCGATCATCCCGAGTTCGGCTGGCTGGGCCTGGGCGGCAAGCTGGAAACCCAGGGCGACACCGTCCACGTCGTGCCCCAGGACGGCGCGCGCCGCCGCCTCTTCGTGGCCCCTGCGGGCCTGTGGATCACGCTGGAGGCGGGCAAGATCGCCTCGGCCGACTACGACACGAAGACCGGCGAAGTGCGCCTGACGCTCGATCCGGCAAGCGCCATCACGCCGCGCGCGCGCCTGCTCTTCGAGACCACCACCAAGGACGGCAAGCCCTACGCCAGCGACACCGGCTCGCTGGAGCGCGGCGCCTACGCCTTCGAGCTTGGCAGCGGCCCCAAGGTCGTGACGCTCAGCCCGCGCTGAGCCCCGCAAGCCTTCCGGGGCGGTCGGGTCCCTCCCGACATTGCCGACCGCCCCGGACCATGACAGGAGAAGGGCTCCCCCTTCCCCAGTTGCAGATGGACAGGACGATGACGACGATGATTGGCGGATCCGACCGCGAGACCGAACTGGCCCGGCTGGGCCGCTGGAGCGACTGGGCGCCCGCCATCACGCGCGCGGAATATACCGCGCGCATCGAGGCCGCCCGCACGCGCATGATCGACGCCGGCGCGGACGCGATGGTCGTCAATGTCGGCCCGTCGATGCGCTACTTCACCGGCCTCGCCTGGTCGCCGACCGAGCGGCTCGTCGCGCTCGTCATCCCCAGGAGCGGCACCCCGCGCGTGATCTGCCCGGTGTTCGAGCGCGGCTCGCTCGACGCCGAACTCCAGATCGAGGCCGAGTACGTCCTGTGGGAAGAGGAAGAGGACGCGGTCGCCCTGGAATGCCGTGCGCATGGCCCCGCGACCTGCCTGGCCCTCGACCCGCTGCTCTCCTTTGGCCATGCCCGCCGCTTCATGGCGCTGGTCGGCTCCACCATCGATGCAGGCGCGATCATCGATGGCGGCCGTATGCTCAAGTCGCCGCAGGAACTGGCGCTCTTGCAGCAGGCCAAGACGATGACGCTGGAGGTCCACAAGGCCGCCGCGCGCATCCTGGCGCCCGGCATCCGCGCGAGCGAGGTGATCCGCTTCATCGACGATGCGCACCGCACGCTCGGCACTTCGGGCTCGTACTTCTGCGCGGTGCAGTTCGGCCACGCCACCGCCTATCCGCATGGCCTGCCCTACGATCAGGAGCTGGAGGAGAACCAGCTCGTCCTCATCGACACCGGCTGCCGCGTCGAGGGCTACCACTCCGACATCACCCGCACGTACGCCTTCGGCAAGGTGAGCGCGCTTGAGGCCGAGACCTGGGAACTGGAAAAGGCCGCGCAGGCCGCCGCCTTTGCCGCCGTGCGCCCCGGCGTGCCGTGCGAGGAGGTCGACGCGGCCGCGCGCGATGTCATTGCCGCAGCGGGCCTTGGTCCCGACTATGCCCTGCCCGGCCTGCCGCACCGCACCGGCCATGGCATCGGCCTTGCCATCCACGAGCCTGCCTACCTCGTGCGCGGGGACACCACGCCTCTGCAACCGGGCATGTGCTTTTCCAACGAACCGATGATCGTCCATCCCGAGCGCTTCGGCGTGCGGCTGGAAGACCATTTCCATGTCACCGAGACGGGCGCGGCCTGGTTCACAGAGCCCCAGACCGCGCTCGAACGCCCCTTCGCCTGAGCGGCGCGGCGCCGGTGCGCCGCCGCTCCCGCCACCGGCGCCGTCCCTCTGCGGGCGGCCGCCCCAAGCCTGGAAGATATCGACCTTGCGCCTTTCCTCGTTCCGCCGCCGCGCACTCAGCGCCCTTGCCCTGACCCTGCCGCTCGTGGGCGGCGCGGCGCTTGCGGGCGCGGCCACGGCCAGCGCGGCGGACATCGTCGCCCCGCCCGCCGACTTGGCGCTCGATCCCTTCTACACCCAGGCCATCGAAACCGATGGCCTGTGGATCACCAGCTCCTCCAAGGTGAAGCCGAGCACGCTCGTCAAGGCGCGCAACATGGTCCACGCCATGCTCGCCCACCGGCCCGAGATCGCGCGCGAACTGGTGCGCCAGGGCTTTCGCATCGCGATCATGGCCGAGGACGAGACGACCATGGACCTGCCCGAGCAGCGCGACTGGGACAAGCCGGCCCGCGACGACATCGTACTCACGCCTTTTGAGCGGGAGAACTACGACACCGAGATCGCGCCGCTCACGCCCTATGAATACTGGGCCAAGCGCGCGCGCGGCATGGGCGGCCTGCTCACCAGCGGGGCGGAGGAGAACATCCAGGCCGTACCCGGCACGCGCTATTTCGGCGAGACGATCCTCGTCCACGAGTTCTCGCACGCGATGTACCAGGCCCTGCTCGAAATCGACCCGGCCTTCGATGCGCTGATCCACGCCGCCTACGCCAATGCGCGCAAGCGCGGCACCTGGAAGGATCAGTACATGGAGAACACCATCGACGAGTACTGGGCCGAGGGCACGCAGTTCTGGTTCAACAGCAACTTCCCCGCGCAGATGGGCGACACGCTGGTGCGCACCGATGCCGAGATGGCCGCGCGCGATCCCGCCCTCGCGGTCCTGCTGGAGCAGGTCTACGGACCGATCCACCGCCTGCCCGACGATCCCTTCTGGATGCACAACGCCAAGGCCAAGCCCCGCAGCCCCGCCAAGGCCGATTGAGCCACAGCCGCCCGGCCCGGGTGGCATCCTGCCCCGACCCAACCGAGGCCCCGCGCACACGCGCGGGGCCTTTTTCCTATGCGCGCGCGCCGTGTCGACTCGCAGCCGGGTTGAACAGCGCCCCAATCTATCCGGCAACCGAACAGTCTTTTGCAACTGAACAAACATTCAAAAAAATGTCACACTCGCGGGAACCTTCCCGGACAGAGGGGTGAGTGTGCCATTTAGGCCGCAAAATGCCTCATCAATTTACATTTATGGAAATTGAACGGTTGAACAATCTCTCGCGAGCGCTATGAGCGCGTCAGCTCCCACCGAGCCCCCGGGTTGCGCAAGCGACGTCTCCGGGCACCACCCGAGCGGAACCGGACAGGCCTCCTCGCGCCGCGCAGTCCCCTGCGCCTCCCGCGCCCCACAGGCCCTGGTACCGCGCCCGCGCGTTTGACACGCGCGCTCTTGAAAACGGCAATTCTGCCGCAACGCATGAGGGATACGATGCGCTCAAATGCCTTTCTGAACGCCAGCGCGCTGGCGCTGTCAGCCGTGCTGGCGACCCCGGCCCTGGCGGCCAACGACGCCGCGGACGCTGCCGCCAGCGACGCAAGCCCCGCCACCGATGCTGCCACTTCCGCCGCCGCGCCCGCCGCAGCCGGTTCGGGGCGCAACGAGATCGTCGTCATCGGCACCGGCCAGACCCGCCAGGTCCAGGGCCTCACCGCCGAGGACATCGCGGTCGCCACGCCCGGCACCAGCCCGCTCGCCGTTCTCAGCAAGCTGCCGAGCGTCAACTTCCAGTCGGCCTCGCCGCTGGGCACCAACGAGTGGACGACCCGCATCTCGGTGCGCGGCTTCACGCAGAACCAGCTGGGCTTCACGCTCGACGGCGTGCCGCTGGGCGACATGAGCTACTCGAACTTCAACGGCCTGCACATCAGCCGCGCGATCACCTCGGACAACATCGGCATGACCGAGCTGTCGCAGGGTGCGGGCGCGCTCTCGACGGCCTCGAGCTCGAACCTGGGCGGCACGATCGCCTTTGAAAGCCTCGATCCCAGCTACGACATGGGCCTCACCACTGCGGCCACTTTCGGCAGCAACGATGCCTGGCGCCTGTTCGCCCGCTTCGAGACCGGCGACCTTGGCGGCGGCGTGCGCGCCTACGTTTCGGGCACCTACTCGGACACGCCCAAGTGGAAGGGCAAGGGCTCGCAGGAGCTGTGGCAGATCAACTCCAAGCTGGTCGCGCCGATGGGCGACCGCGGCGAGCTCAAGATCTTCGCCAACTACTCCGAGATGGCCGACGCCGACTACGCCGACCTCACGCCCGACATCCTCGATCGTCACGGCTACGACTGGGACTACCTGCGCTATGACTTCGAGACCGCGCAGGACATCGCCAGCAACCTGCAGAACGGCGTCTACGTCGACGACTACGAGGGCTATGGCACGCTGACGGGCGATGATGCCTATTACGACGGCTATGGCCTGCGCAAGGACCTGCTGATCGGCATGAGCGTCGACTACGACCTCACCGACGAACTGCACGTGCGCGTCTCGCCCTACTACCACAACAACCGTGGTATCGGCACCTGGTGGACGCCCTATGTCCCGACCCCGGGCGGCTCGAGCCTCTCGGTGCGCGGCACGGAATACTTCATCAACCGCATGGGCGTGACCGGCAGCCTGTCGTACGACCTGTTCCGCGGCAACCAGATCGAAGTGGGCGGCTGGTACGAGGTCAACGACTACGACACCGCGCGCGACTACTTCGGCCTCGACGATGCCCCGACCTCGAGCATCTCGCACCACGAGTTCCCCAAGAACCCGTTCGCGTACGACTACTTCTACAAGTTCGACATCAACACCTACCAGTACTACGTCCAGGACACCTGGGAGCTGACCGACAGCCTCAAGGTCTCGGGCGGCTGGAAGGGCATCCAGGTCGACATCGACGCCAGCAACGACCCCTCGCGCACCAGCGCCAGCTGGGCCACGCAGGGCTCGCTCACGGCCAAGGACATGTTCCTCCCGCAGGTCGGCGTGAACTACCGCCCGATCTACGAGGTCGAGCTGTTCGGCAGCTACGCCGAGAACATGCGCGCCTTCACGACGACGCCCTTCATCACCTCGCCCGACCAGTTCGCCGCGATCCGTGAGCAGGGCCTGAAGCCGGAAACGTCCAAGACCTTCGAAGGCGGCCTGCGCTTCCACCTGCCCAAGTTCGAGGCTTCGGTCGTGGGCTACCACGTGAAGTTCGACAACCGCCTCTTCTCGGTCTCGCCCTGCTCGGCGATCGAGAGCTGCCCGTCGGTCCTCAACAACGTCGGCTCGGTCACGACCAAGGGTGTCGAAGTCACCGGCCAGTACCGCGTGACCCCCGCGCTCTCGCTCTACGCGGCCTACGCCTACACCGATGCGTCCTATGACGATGACGTGCTGAACGGCGCGGGCGAGCTCGTCGCGGCCTCGGGCGGCAAGTCGGTCGTCGACCAGCCCGAGCACCTCATCAACGGCGAGATCTCGTACGATGACGGCACCTTCATCGGCCGCGCGCACGTGAACTACCAGTCCAAGCGCTACGCCACCTACGAGAACGACCTCTCGTTCAAGGGCCGCGCGCTGGTCGACCTGACCGTGGGCTACCGCGTCAACTCGGACGACGCGCTGGACGGCACCGAGATCCAGCTCAACGTCACCAACGTGACCGACGAGAAGTACGTCTCCACCATCGGCCAGTCGGGCGGCTACCAGGCCAGCTACGCTCCGGGCGACTGGCAGTACTTCATGGTCGGCGCCCCGCGCCAGTGGTTCGTGACGCTCAAGAAGGCGTTCTGATCGCAAGACCGGCCCGATAACGGCACACGAGGAAGGGGGCGACCGCAGGGTCCGCCCCCTTTCTTTTTGGGCCTATCTGTCATCAAGCCGCAAACTGAGATCCAGACGTCCGCTTCGCGCCCTAGTTGGTCACTCAAGGGTCGGTTGGACACGCAAGGGAAGGGACTGGCCGGTTTTCGTCACTGGCCTAGTCACCCAGCTGTGTAGAGGGGACGATTATCTAACCTATTGATGCTGTCTCAGGAGCGAGTGGGCGCCTGCAAGCCCTGCAAGAAGACATTGACGCCAAGGCGAACTTTGGCGTCGATGATTTCGTCACCTATGACTTCACCGGCCATTGCTCGGAACTGGAGGTCAGCGACCAACATATCACAGAAGATTGCGCCCAATTCTTCGGATCCGTCACGCCGAATTTCACCACGACGATAGCACTCAGTCAAGATTGCCGCAGCGATGGAGTAGGCGCTGGATGGCCCATGGTTTAGGAAGTCTCTTGCGAACTCTGGATAGCGTGATGCTTCGCTAGCCACCAGGCGCTGGAGCGAGACAACGCGCGGCGAGACCAGGATGGCAACGAAGGTCTTGCCAAAAGTGACCAAGGCTTCCTCGACTGAACCACCATGCATTGGAAGCATTTCGAGAGGGGCGAGCACTTCTTGACAGATCCCCGCTATGACTCGGCGGAACAGCCCTTCCTTGCCTCCAAATTCGCTATATAGATCGCGCTTTGACCCACCTGCTTTGGCAATAACGGAGTTCACCGAGACCCCGGCAAAGCCATGTTCGAGGAACAGGTCGCAGGCCGCATCAAGCATAGCGGATGTCCGCGCTCCCGGCTGCTGGCTCACCCTCGCGCAATCCTGTTCCACATCATCCTCCTGCGGCGTTCACGCACGGTACTTGCAATTACCATGCTCTCGCGTAAAGGGCGGTAATGTAAATTACCAAGGGGAAATGGTCATGTCGGAATGGATTCATGCGCTACTCGCTCAGCCCACAACCCTCGTTGTCGGACGCATCGTTCTGAGCTCATTCTTCGTGATTGCCGGCATTTTCGGCGTTTTCAATTTTGACGTCATCGTCGCAGAGATGCAGACAGCGAAGTTACCTGCACCTCAGGCTTTCGCTGTTGCGACCATTGCCACCCAACTTCTGGGATCTGCGCTCCTCATTACCAATTTCGCCGGGCTGGCGTGGTTGGGGGCAGGCATCCTGGGCGGCTTCACGCTACTTTGTATTCCCCTTGGCCACCCGTTCTGGCTTTACGCTGAACCGCGCCGTACGGTCGATTTCCAAATCGCCTTGGAGCACATAGCACTGACAGGAGGTCTGCTACTTGCCGCCGTTGCGAGCCAGCGGTGAGGATGCCTTCCCCATCAGGACCGGCAGGAATCTTGCTTTCGCTGTTCCAAACCAGACATTCCGCAACCGGCCCAAAAAGACGAGGCCATCGTTCATAGAAGGGCATGGAAGGACAGAACTGCGCTCGACAGTTCCGGGAACCCGAGGGCGATGGCCCTCGGATTCCATGTCTTTCCGGCTTACTTGGACCCAAGTCCGGATGCCGCGGCCGCAGGCAATCGCCCCACCGCGCGGCGCGATAGGGTTTTCCTACACCCGGGCGCCTGCGCTATGGTCGCGTCAGGCTATCGCGTCGATGGTCACGGGCAAGGAGAGAGGTGCGTGTCGCCCAACAAGGCAGGTCGGGATTGCGGGGCGCAGTGGGACGACTTTACAGCGGGTGACAGGTGACACGGCTTTCCCTCTGGACCGTGTCAACTGTGTCAACTTCGCTGTCACCTTGAGGCCTGGTCCGGCTTCAGGGTCAGCAGCTCGGGGGCGTGGTTCCAGCGGGTGAGCGTGGCGACGAGGTCCGCAGTCTGCATCGAGAGGGTCGCGGTGTTGCGCAAGGGGTGGATGTTGATCGTTCCATCAGGCGCGAAGGCGGCATCGAGGACCACCTGCACACGGCCCTCGGTGTCGTTGAAGGCGGCAAGCGGGGTGACCGAGCCGGGAACGACGCCCAGGAACGCCACCATGTCCTCGGCCTTGCCGAACGAGAGGCGCGGGGCGCCGAGGCGACTGGCGAGAAACTTGAGGTCCGCGCGCTCCTCGGCGGGCATCGTCACCAGCCAGAAGCGGCCGCGCCGGTCGGTCAGGAACAGGTTCTTGGTGTGCGCGCCCGCGATATGCTCCTTGACCGCCGCGCTCTCGGCCACCGTTGCGGTGGCTTCGTGTTCGAAGACGCGGAACGCCGTTCCCGCGCTGTCGAGATCGGCCAGCAGCGCGGCCTCTCGTTCGTGTGTCTGTCCCGTCATGGAAGCGGCGCCTATCGCGCCTCAGGGGCGCGGCGCAAGCTCCTCTTGGCGCAGGTGCAGCCAGTTGGTGTCCGCATCCACCGACAAGCCGCTTGCCCGCTGCGCCTTGGCACGCGTGGCCTTCGCCTCTTCCAGCGCGGCGGTCTTGGCCACGCTGCGATCGATCCAGAGACGCAAGGCCGAAGCCTCGAACAGCATCGCGCGGTCGCTCGGGCTGTCGCCCGCCACCAGGAGCGGCCGGTTCACCGCGTCGATGTAGGTGCGGATGCCCGCAACCTTGCCCTCGTACCAGGTGTTGGGCGCCCAGAGCGTGGAGGTCATCTCCATGCGCATGTGACGCTCGGCCGGGTAGACCGCATCGAAGAAGTGCCCCTTGGCGACCTGGCTGCGCGCGGTGGTGAGCGCGCCGCTGTCAGGATCGCGCAGCACCATCGTCACCCCGACGATGTCTTCCGGCGCGATGTTCAGGCCGTAACGCGGATCGGCCAGCACCATGCGCGCCAGCTCTTCGGAGGCCGCGGTCACGACATAGACATGGACACCACGCGCGCGCAGTTCGTCCAGCAGTTCGCGCTGCGCTTCAAAGATATGCGGCCTCTCGACCGTGCCCGAGACGACCTTGCCGTCCTCTTCGTAGCGCACCGGGATCGGCGCCGTGCGCGCCATCAGGGCGTCGACCTCGCTCTTCAGCTCACCCAGCGTGTGCCCGGAGAAGACCTGCGCGATCCACGGGTAGCAAAAGTTGTCGTCGATCTCGCACAGGCGCAGGTAGTAGCCGTAGAGCGTCTCGCCCTCGTGAAAGGGGATCGGCTTCAGCGAAGGATCCAGCGTCTCGGGCGAGAGCTTGCCGCGCGCTTCCATGAAGGGGAGGAGCGATTCTTCCAGGTCGTTCTGCCAGATCGTGTTGTCGGCATCGAATACCGCGAAGGAACCTTGGGGCGCATCGGCAAGGACGCTTTCGATCGTCGCGCGCGCCTCGGCAGGCCAATGCGCGAGAGACTCTTTCGCGGCGCTGGCGGTCGCCGTCAGCGCGGCCACCGCGCCCAAGACCCCTGAAAGGAAACGCACCTTCATGCCACCGCGCCCTGCTCGAAGGCCGGGTCGGACAGGCTCGCCTTGCCGGTCTCGACATGGCCCGCGAAGCGGCGACGGCGGGGCGAGCCCTGCTGCGTCACTACGAGATCGTACCAATGGTCGCTGGCCGCAACCGACACCGGCACCCGCAGTTCCTGACCTGGAGCCACGGTCACGCTCCGCTCGGCCAGCTCGCCGTAAGTCGGGGCGGCAATGGTGAAGGTCTCCGGCGCCTGCCCCGGGTTGCGGATCGCGAGGTGAACGGTATCGCGCGCGCGCTCGTCCAGTGTCACGACCGGGGCCATAACGCCCTCGTCCGCGGCCTCGCCCGCCAGTTCGCGCAGCCAGCCGTTGGGGCCGAAAACGGCCAGATCATAGGCGCCGGTGCGCGGCAGGCCGGGCAGGCTCGCCGCGATCTTCTTGCCCGGCTCGACAGTGTAACTCCATGGCCCGAGTTCGCCGCGGCCCTTGGCGTAGACCTGGTAGACGACGCCGCGTGTGCCCGGGTTGGCGAAAGTCAGTTCCAGGCCGTCCTTGCTGCCACCTGCGCTTGCCTCCATGCGGTAGGGCAAGGGGCGGGTCGGGCGGCGGCCCGGCTCCTGCGCGGGAAGCGCCTGATCTTCGGGCACCTCGGGCAAGGGAAGCTGTGCGACCGACATGATCTTCTGCAGATAGTCGTCGGTGGCTGGCAGCGCGTGGAGCGCCGAGCCATCGGGATCGGCGAAGTCGAACAGGCTGGTGAGATCGCCCGTCACCTGGCGGCGCCAGGGCGTGATGTTGGGCTCCATCACCCCGAAGCGCTTTTCAAGGAAGCGGATCACCGAGGTATGGTCGTGAACTTCGGAATTGACCCAGCCCCCGCGCGACCAGGGCGAGACCACGAGGAGCGGCACGCGCATACCCAGACCCACCGCGTTGCCTTCGTAGACTTCGCCGCGCGTATCGACCGTGCTCGCACCCTCAATTCCGGCGGCCGCCGGAACGGGTCCGGGCATGTGGTCGAAAAAGCCGTCGTTCTCATCGTAGTTGATGATGAGCGCGGTCTTCGACCAGACCTCGGGATTGGCCACCAGCGCGTCGAGGATGCGCGAAACCATGTCCTCGCCGAAGGCGGGCGGCGCCTCGGGATGCTCGCAGAACTTGGTGGGCGTCACCACCCAGGAGACCTGCGGAAGGCGGTCGGCCTCGACGTCGGCGCGGATCGCATCGACAAGGTGCTGGCCCGTGCTGTCGGCGGCGTTCTCGGCGGTCGAGCCGGGCACGATGGCGCGGCCCCGGCGGTAGAGGTCGCTCTTGGTGTCGAGGCCGCGGAACTGCTCGAAATAGGCCAGCGAATTGCAACCGAAATTGTCGTATTCCTGGTAGACCTTCCAGTCGACACCGGCCTCCTGCAGGCGCTCGGCGTAAGTCGTCCAGCTCGCGACCTGGTCGAAATCGGCCTTGTCACGCGCCATGTCGCCGGTCCAGTTGCCATCGTCCTCGTTGTGAACGGCCTGGCGGCGCATGTCGCCCACCGCCATGCCGCTGGTTCCGGTGAACAGGTACATGCGGTTGGGATTGGTCGGCCCGTGGAGCGAGCAGTAATAGGCATCGCACACAGTGAAGGCATCGGCGAGCGCGTGGTAGAAGGGCACATCTTCGCGCGTGAAGTAGCCCATCGTCATCTCGCCCTTGCGGCGGATCCAGCTGGCGTAGTCCGCCCACTCGGCCGAGGTCTGCTCTCCCTCGCCCTTCCAGCTGTGATCAAGGCTCTTGAGCAGCTGGCCGCTGGTCGTCTGCCCATTCATGCGGAAAGGCAGGATCTCGCCGCCTTCGGGGCGCGGCTGATGGAAGACCGACTTGCCCGAACGCAGCGGCATCGGACGCGGATCGGCAAAGCCGCGAACGCCCGGCAGCGTGCCGAAGTAGTGATCGAACGAGCGGTTCTCCTGCATCAGGATCACCACGTGCTCGACGTCCTTGAGCGTGCCGGTGCGGCGGTTGGCGGGCTGCGCCAGCGCCTTGGCGATCGGCGCGGGCACAGATCCGGCCGCACTTGCCGCAGCAAGGCGCTGGAGGAACAGACGACGATCGATCATGGGCATTCTCCGGTGTGCGTTACCGGCTGAATAACCATTCACCTACCCTTTCTCAAGGGTAAGCGGCATATTTCCCGGAGCATAGGGGACCTTCCGGGGTACTCAAAAACCAAGAACACCCAAGAATTGAACGATCGTTCAAAGAAGTGCCCCAATACCCATAAAGAGAGGGGGACGGCGCTAGGCGCCCTCCCCCTCTGTCGTCAGAGTTCGTCAAAAAGCGGAACGCTCAGAGTTCCTCAGGCCAGTAGAGCCGCATCGGGTTGGTAATGAGCAGCTTCCTCTGCAATTCGGTCGTGGGCGCAATGCGCGGGATCATATCGACGATGTGGCCATCGTCGGCGATCTCGTCCTGCATGTTGGGGTGCGGCCAGTCGGTACCCCAGATGACGCGATCCGGGTAATCGGCAACAAGCGGCGCAACCGCAGCCGCGAAGTTATCCCAGGGATCGCCCATGCCGCCTTCCTTCAGCGCATCGAGGCGCTCGGGGCAGGTCGCCTTGAACCAGATGTCCTCACGGCTGTCGAGGAAGGCGCGGAAGGCCTTCATATCGGCTCCATCGGGGCCTTGCGTGACGTCCGGGCGGCCCATGTGGTCGATGACCAGCGGCACGGGGATCGCGTCCATGAACGGGCGCAGTTCCTCCAGGATATCCGCCTCGAAGTAGATCACCACGTGCCAGCCTTCGGGCAAGCGCTTGGCCACTTCGAGGAACTTGTCCTTGGGCGCATTGTCGACGAGGCGCTTCAGGAAGTTGAAGCGAATACCGCGAATGCCGCCTTCGTGGAGAGCGAGGAGCTCGGCGTCCGAAATGTCGGGATCGACCACGGCCACGCCGCGCGCCTTGCCGTTCGATTGGGCAATGGCGTTCAGCGTCGCGGCATTGTCGGTGCCGTGGCAGCTCGCCTGGACGACCACGTTGCGCGAAAAGCCCAGATGATCGCGCAGCGCGAACAGCGTGTCAGGCCCGGCGTCCTCGGGAAGGTACTTCGCCTTGGGGCTGAAGGGAAACTCGGCCATTGGACCGAAGACGTGGCAATGCGCGTCGATCGCGCCCTCGGGCGGCACGAACGAAGGCTTGCTGGGCGCAGAGTGCCAGCAGACGATACGATCAGACATAGACCTCTCCATCCATCAGCTTGCGCGCGGTGCGCAGCAGGGCGGCGCTCGTCACCGAGCCCTCTTCGTTCACTTCCAGCACGCAGCTCATCTCGCCGGTCGGGTGCTCGACCGAAAGGGTCTTGCGCGCGTCCTCCGGGATCTGCGCGACCTCGGCCGCAGGCGTTCCCTCGATGAGAGCGGCGGTCGCCACCGTCACCGCCGCCAGCACGCCGACTGTCGCATGAGCGCGGTGCGGAATGAAGCAACGGGTGTTGATCGCACCGCCATTCACGGGCGGCGATACGAGGAACATCTTGGGGACCGACTTCTCGGTCACATCGCCAAGGTTCATCCGCTCGCCCACGGCAAGGCGGATCGCCTCTACCTTTTCCTTGAGCTCGGCGTTGGCTTCGAGTTCCTCGCGGGTTTCGGTGCCGGTAATCCCCATATCCACCGCCTTCATGACGACGCAGGGCATACCGTTGTCGATAAGCGTGACGGCCACGCCGTTCACCTCCTCGACGTTCTTGCCCGTGGGCAGCAAGGAGCCGCACATCGAGCCTGCCGTATCGCGGAACTCGACCGGGATCGGCGCGTGGGTACCGGGTACGCCATCAATGGCCGCCTCGCCCACGTAGGTTACCTTGCCGCCCGGGGTCTGCACGGTTTCGACCGCGACCTGGCCGGTGTTGACCATGTAGATCGCGACCCGGGTCTCATCCCCCGTCGCCGCGACAAGGCCACGCTCGATGGCGAAGGGACCGATGCCCGCCAGAATGTTGCCACAGTTCTGCGCGTCCGAGACCGTCGCCTGATCCACGAAGACCTGAAAGAAGTGATACTCGACATCGATGCCCTCGCGCTCCGATGCCGACACCACCGCGACCTTGCTGGTGAGCGGATCCGCCCCGCCCATGCCATCGATCTGGCGTGGGTCGGGCGAGCCCATCACGCCCAGCAGAAAGGCATCGCGCGCGGCGGGATCGCTCGGCAGATCGTCCTTGAGGAAGTAGGCACCTTTCGATGTCCCCCCGCGCATCCACATCACCGGAGCGCTGGTGGGAAGATCAGACATACTTGAGGCCTTCCTTCTCCAGGCGCTCGCGCATCTTGTACATGTCGAGGCCGAGGACGCCCGAAGCCAGCGTCTCGCGCTTCTCGCCTTCGTTGGCTTCGCGCGCCTGCGCGGCCTTGAGAACTTCGGCCGCCTTTTCCCGCGGCACGCAGACCACGCCGTCGTCGTCGGCCACGATCACGTCACCCGGGTTCACCGCGCAGTTGGCGCAGACGACAGGCACGTTGACCGAACCCAGCGTGTTCTTGACGGTGCCTTGCGCGTAGATCGCCTTGGACCAGACCGGGAATTCCATCTCGGTCAGGTCGCGCACGTCGCGCACGCCCGCATCGATGATAAGCCCCCGGCACCCGCGCGCGATCGCGCTGGTGGCGAGAAGGTCACCGAAGTAGCCGTCCTCGCACGGGGAGGTCGGCGCGAGCAGGAGCACGTCGCCCTCCTGCAGCTGCTCGATGGCGACGTGGACCATCCAGTTGTCGCCCGGGGGCGAGCTGATGGTCACGGCGGAACCGGCAATGCGCGCGCCTGCGTAGATCGGGCGCATGTAGCTGGCGAGAAGGCCTGTACGCCCCTGCGCCTCGTGCACGGTGGCAACGCCGCAGGCGGCCAGGCCGTCGATGATCGCAGGATCGGCCCGCTCGATATTCTGGACGACGACACCCGACATGGCAGCACTCCTCTTCGCTCGTTATCAATTCAGGTTGGCCCTGACATGGGCTTCGCGTGCGCGAGGGGGAAAGAGAACTTTGGCAATCGCCATTGGATTTGGCTAAAGATGCCTGCATGGATGTTTGGGAACTGAACTTGCGCCACTTGCGCGCGGTCTTGAAAATTGCCGAACTGGGAACGGTCAGCGCGGCGACGAGCGCGGTCAATCTCAGCCAGCCCGCAATAACACAGGCGTTAGGACGCCTGGAAGCGGCGCTGCAGGTCCCCCTCTTCGAGCGGCGTCACGACGGGATGGTGCCCACGCACGCCGGACAGATCCTTCAGGCCCGCATTTCGTCCGCCCTCCTCCACGTGCGCAGCCCTCATGTGACGATGTCGCGCCTGCGCGCGCTCCTCGCGCTTTCGGACAGCGGCAGCTACGCGGGCGCCAGCCAGGAAACCGGACTGTCGCTGCCCTCGATCCACCGCGCGGTAAACGACCTCGCGCTGGCGCTGCGCCGCCCGCTGGTGGTGCGCCGAGGCAAGCACGTGGTGATGACCGAGACCGGTGCCCAGTTCGCGCGCGAGTTCCGCCTTGCCGTGGTCGAGCTGGAAGCCGGACTCTCCGAGATACAAGCCCTGCGCGGCCACGAAACGCGCCGCATCGCCATTGGCGCCATGCCGCTCTCGCGCGCGCGCATCCTCCCCCTGGCCGTGGCCCGCTTCCATGCGCGCCGCCCGCAAGTGCGGCTCACCATCGTCGAGGGCTCGCGCGCCGAACTGGTCGAACCTTTGCGTAACGGCACGCTCGACGTGATGGTCGGCGCGCTGCGCAGCCCGCTCGTCGAGACCGACCTCGAACAGCGCACCTTGTTCGAGGACGTGCCCGTCTTTCTGGGCCGCCACGACCACCCCCTCGTCGGCACGGACCCCGAGGCCGCGGATCTCGCCCGCTACCCGTTCTGCCTGCCCGCGCGCGGCACACCGCTTCGCGACAGCTTCGAGCGTTATTTCGAGAGCCATGGCCAGAGCCCACAGGTCCCGCTGGAATCAGGCTCGGTGATGATGATCCGGCAGGTCATGATGGACAGCGATTTCCTGACCCTGCTCTCACGCGACCAGGTGCCCGTCGAACTGGAAGCGAAGTGGCTTTCGCAGGTCGCTCAACTCCCCGCACAATTCCACCGTGTTATCGGCATGACCACCCGCCACTCGCTGCGCCCGACCACTGTGCAGGAGGAGTTTTTCGCCGATCTGGAGCAAGCCGCGCATGAAATCGCGGCAGGCAAAAAAACACGCTGATTAGGTAAAGCTTATAAGAGCAAGGCAGTTCCGATTAGCCCCCCGCCGCCCCCGGGGGCAGACATGCCCGCCATGACACAGGCCCGCACCAAGTTCGCTTGCCTCATCGGCTTCGGAGAAGCCGGATCGACCTTTGCCCGCGCCGGGAGCTGGGGGCCGCGCGCCGCCGCCTTCGATATCGCGCCCACGCGCCGCGCCGTCATGGAAGAACTGGACGTCACGGCCTGCGCCAGCGCCGAAGAAGCGCTTGCCGATGCCTCCCTAGTGCTTTCGCTCGTCACCGCCGACCAGGCGCTGGATGTCGCGCGCACCTGCGCGCCTCTTATTTCGCCCGACGCGCTGTTCTGCGACATGAATTCGGTCGCCCCCGGCACCAAGCGCGCGGCGGCCGAGGCCTTTGCCGCCGCGGACAAGCGCTATGTCGACGTCGCCATCATGGCGCCCGTCAACCCCGCGCGCCTCGGCGTTCCGCTCAACATCTCCGGACCCGACGCGGCCGAGGCGAAAGACCTCCTTACCGGAATGGGCTTTGAAAAGACCCGCATCGTCGGCGATGCCATCGGCCGAGCCTCGGCGATCAAGCTGGTCCGCTCGGTCATGGTCAAGGGGTTGGAAGCGCTCACCGCCGAGATGATGCTGGCCGCCCATGCCGAAGGCGTGGCCGAGGACGTGCTCGCCTCGCTCGATGCCAGCGAAAAGACGATCAAATGGCCCGAGCGCGCCGACTACAACCTTGACCGCATGATGATCCACGGCCGCCGCCGTTCGGCGGAAATGGCCGAGGCCGCCGCGATGCTGCGCGACCTGGGCATCGATCCGCTGATGACGCAGGGCACGGTCGCGCGCCACCAGGACATCGGCGAGCTGGGCCTCACCCCGCCGCCCGAGGGCTACGCGGCCAAGCTCGAGGCCATTGCCGCATCACAGAAAACCCATCCGAATCCGAACAAGGGAGAGAGCTGAAGCCATGTCGCTCGTCATTGACTGCCACGGTCACTACACCGTCCTGCCCAAGGGCCACGACGCCTGGCGCGAGGAGCAGAAGGCCGCCTTCAAGGCTGGCACCACGCCCCCGCCCTACCCCGAAATCTCCGACGAGGAGATCCGCCAGACGATCGAGGACAACCAGCTCAAGCTTATCAAGGAGCGCGGCGCGGACCTCACGATCTTCTCCCCGCGCGCCTCGGCCATGGCCCCACACGTCGGCGACCAGGCCGTGGCCGCCGAGTGGGCCACGCACTGCAACAACCTCATCTACCGCGTCACGCAGATGTTCCCCGAGACGTTCGTGGGTGTGTGCATGCTGCCCCAGAGCCCCAAGGCGGACCTCACCGCTTCGGTCAAGGAACTGAAGCGCTGCGTCGAGGAACTCGGCTTCATCGGCTGCAACCTCAACCCGGATCCGGGCGGCGGCCACTTCGAACACCCCCCGCTCACCGACGAGTACTGGTTCCCCATCTACGAGGCGATGTGCGAACTGGACGTGCCCGCGATGATCCACGTCTCGGGTTCGTGCAACCCGGCGATGCATGCGACGGGCGGCTACTACCTCGCCGCCGACACAGTCGCCTTCATGCAGCTGATGCAGGGTGATCTCTTTGCCAAGTTCCCCAAGCTACGCTTCATCATCCCGCACGGCGGCGGCGCGGTGCCCTACCACTGGGGCCGTTACCGGGGCCTCGCGGACATGCTCAAGAAGCCCAGCCTCGACGAATACATCATGAACAACGTGTTCTTCGACACTTGCGTCTACCACCAGCCCGGCGTCGACCTGCTGGCCGACGTGATCGACAACAAGAACATCCTGTTCGGCTCGGAAATGGTGGGCGCGGTACGCGGCATCGATCCCCAGACCGGCCACTACTTCGATGACACCAAGCGCTATGTCGACGCGCTCGACATCACCGAGGAGGAACGCCACGCGATCTTCGAGGGCAATGTGCGCAAGGTGTTCCCGCGTCTCGACGCCAAGCTGAAGGCACGCGGCCTCTAAGGGGCCGCCTTCCTTCACCTACCCAACCGACCCAAGGGAGAGGTCCATGGCTGGACACAGCGACATTCACGAGTACCTCGCCGACTTCGAGGACATTCCCGGCACGCGCGTCTACACCGCCGCGCGTGCCCGCAAGGGCTACCACCTCAACCAGTTCGCGATGAGCCTGATGAAGCCGGAAAACCGCCAGCGCTGGCTGGCGGACGAGCGGGCCTACATCAACGAGTGGCCGATGACGCAGGAACAGCGGGAGGCCGTGCTCGCGCGCGACTACAACCGCCTGCTCGACCTTGGCGGCAACATCTACTTCCTCGCCAAGGTCTTCTCGACCGATGGCCTCAGCTTCGTGCAGGCGGTCTCGACGATGACCGGCATGAGCGTGGAAGACTACCAGGCGATGATGGTCGCAGGCGGCCGCTCGCCCGAAGGCCAGCGTTCGATCAAGGGAGACAGCTGAGATGGCCCGAATTACCGCAGGCGTGGCCTCCAGCCACGTGCCGCTGCTCGGCGTCGCGTCGGACCAGGGCAAGGACCGGGACGATTACTTCGGCCCGATCTTCGCCGGGTACGACTGGACCCGCGAGTGGATCGCCAAGCCCGAAAACAAGCCCGACGTCGTGATCCTGGTCTACAACGACCACGCCTCGGCCTTCGACATGAGCATCATCCCGACCTTCGCGATCGGCTGCGGGGAGCGTTATGCACCCGCCGATGAAGGCTGGGGCCCGCGCAAGGTGCCCGACGTGGAAGGCCACCCGGACCTCGCCTGGCACATTGCCCAGAGCCTGATCCTCGATGAATTCGACATGACCATCATCAACGAGATGGACGTCGATCACGGCCTCACCGTGCCGCTCACCATGATGTACGACAAGCCCGATGCCTGGCCGGTCAAGGTGATCCCGCTCGCGGTCAACGTCGTCACCTATCCGCCGCCGTCGGGCAATCGCTGCTGGGCACTGGGCGAGGCAATCGCGCGTGCGGTCAACTCTTTCGGTGAGGATCTCAACGTGCAGATCTGGGGCACGGGCGGCATGAGCCACCAGCTCCAGGGTCAGCGTGCGGGCCTCATCAATGCCGAGTGGGACAACATGTTCCTCGACAAGCTGATCGGCGACACGCAGGACCTGCGCCACGTCCCCCACATCGAGTACCTGCGCGAAACAGGCTCGGAAGGCATCGAGATGGTCATGTGGCTGATCATGCGCGGCGCGCTGGGCAAGAGCACGAAGTGCCTGCACCGCCACTACCACGTGCCTTGTTCGAACACCGCGATCGGGCATATCGTGCTCGAACCCGTGGACGGGAGCGTGCCGCCCAGCCCCACCCTCGAAGGCAACAACGAAGCGGCCCAGGCCGCCATCTGACCCGATAGGCGGGCGGCGCGGGAACAATCCCTGTGCCGCCCCGCTCACAGTACGAACAGACCAAGGAGTTCCCCCTCATGCGTATAGCTCTCGTTGGCGCCGGCGCCTTCGGTGAAAAGCACCTCGACGGCCTCAAGAACATCGACGGTGTCGAAATCGCCTCGGTCATCAGCCGCAAGGCCGAGCAGGCCGCCGAAGTCGCCGCCAAGTACGGCGCGCCCCACTCGGGCACCGACCTGTCCGAAGCCCTCGCGCTGCCCGATGTCGATGCCGTGATCCTGTGCACGCCGACCGGCATGCACGCCGAGCAGGCCATCGCCTGCATGAACGCGGGCAAGCACGTCCAGGTCGAGATCCCGGCTGCGGACACCTGGGCCGATGCGCAGGCGGTGATGGAGAAGCAGAAGGAAACCGGCCTTGTCTGCATGGTCGGCCACACCCGCCGCTTCAACCCCTCGCATCAGTACGTGAAGAACAAGATCGACGCGGGCGAACTCAACATCCAGGCGATGGACGTCGAGACCTACTTCTTCCGCCGCAAGAACATGAACGCGAAGGGCCAGCCGCGCTCCTGGACCGACCATCTGCTGTGGCACCACTCGGCCCACACCATCGACATCTTCCAGTACATGACCGGTTCCAAGGTCATTGCAGCGAACGCGCTGCAGGGCCCCAAGCACCCGGAGCTGGGCATCGCGATGGACATGTCGATCCAGATGAAGACCGAGGCCGGCCAGATCCTGACCCTCTCGCTCTCGTTCAACAACGACGGCCCCTTGGGCACCTTCTTCCGCTACATCGGCGACACCGGCACCTACATTGCGCGCTATGACGATCTCGTCACCGGCCGCGAAGAGCCCATCGACGTCTCCAACGTCGATGTCTCGATGAACGGCATCGAACTGCAGGACCGCGAATTCGTCGCCGCCATCAAGGAAGGACGCGAGCCCAACTCCTCGATCGCCTCGGTGCTCGACTGCTACCGCGTGATCGGCGAACTCGCCGCCAGCCTCGAAGCGCAGGACGGCTGGTCCTGAGCATGGCCCGCACGATCAACGGCAAGGCTCTCAATCCTGTCGGGCTTGGCTGCATGAACGTGGCCTGGGCCTATGGCAATCCGCCCGAGAGGGCGGATGCCGAGGCCCTGTTCCGCCATGCGCTCGACAATGGCTGCGACCATTTCGACACGGCCAACATCTACGGCAAGGGCGTCTCGGAAGAGATCCTGGGCACCGCGATCATGGACCGGCGCGACGAGTTCTTCCTCGCCACCAAGACCGGGATCATCGTCGATGGCGCGCGCCGGGGCATCGACTGCAGCCCGGACGCGATCACCGCCTCGATCGAGGCGAGCCTGGAGCGCCTGCGCACCGACCACATCGACCTGTTCTACATGCACAGGTTCGATCCCAAGGTGCCCATCGCGGATTCGGTGGGCGCCATGGTGCGCGCCATGGAAGCGGGCAAGATCGGCTCCTACGGCGTCTCGGAGTGGTCCTCGGCCCACATCCGTGAAGCCCACGCCGTGCACCCGATGGCGGCCGTCCAGACCGAGTATTCGCTGTGGACGCGCAACGTCGAACTGGGCGTGCTGGAAGCGACGAAGGAACTCGACATCGCGCTCGTCGCCTTCTCGCCGGTCGCGCGCGGCGCGCTTTGCGGGGAGCTGACCGATCCGGCCACGCTCACCGAGAAGGACCTGCGCCGTACGCATCCGCGCTTCCTGCCCGAGAACTGGCCCGCGAACCTGGAACTCATCCAGCAGTTCAACGCGCTCGCGGCCGAGGCCGGTGTGGCTCCCGCCCAGCTGGCGCTGGCCTGGGTCCTTGCCCAGGGCGAGAACGTCCACGCGATCCCGGGCACCCGCTCGGTCGCGCACTGGGAAGAGAACAACGCGGCCGCCTCGTGCGATGTCCCGGCCGAAGTGCTGGAGAAGGCTGCGGCCCTCATCAACCAGGAGAGCGTGCATGGCCACCGCTATCCCGAAGTGATGCGCGGTACCATCGACACCGAGGACTACGTCTGAGCCCCAGGGCCTGACAGACGGCGCCCCGGCGTTAGCGCAAGAGCCCTCCCCCGGCCTGCCGCGGGAGGGCTTTTCGCATCAGCTCTGCGCGCCCTGAAACGCCGCGATCCGGCGCGCGACGTCCGCCGCAATATCGCAGTAGAAGGCGGCAACGTCGTGGTAATGCAGGTTCCCCGCGGGAAGCGGCGCATACTCGAGCGCCGGATCGACCTCGAGCATGGCAATGCCCTCCTCGCAGGTCACCGTGACCGCTCCGGGGACCAGCGCCTGCAGGTTCCCCTCGCCCGCCTTTCCGGGCAGCGCGCCGCGCCCGCGTGCGCGACCGGCAAGCGTCACCGGATCGTTGCATAGCAGCCGCGCATCGCCCTCAGGATGGGCAGCGAGGAAGGGCCCCTGCGCCCGCGCGCGGTAGCCTTGCGCATCACTGCCCGCCTGAAAGGTGTTCCAGCTGAGCACGCAGCCGGTGTCGTTCTCCCCCCGGCATGGGGAGAGCCCCGCCAGATCGTGCGCGAAATCGCCTTCAAGCACGGCGACGCCCACGACATAAGCTGCGACCATGCGCGCGGCGAGCGGTGTGCCACGCACGTGCTCTTGCAGCAGGCGGCGCACCATCAAGGCTCCCTGGCTGTGGCCCATGAGGACGAAGGGCCGACCGTCGTTGGCCGTCTCAAGATAGTGCGTGAAGGCCCGCGACACATCGCCATAGGCCAGATCGTAAGCGCGCGGTCCTTCCTCGCCATCAAGCACGGCTGCAAGCGAAGCCTGGCGGTAACGCGGCGCGTAGATCCGGCAGCAGGCGTTGAACGCGCTCGCCTGACGCGCCAGCACAGAGATATCGGTCCAGCGATTGGTCGGGCCATCGCTGACATCCGCATTCCAGGCGCTGCGCGAAAGGAAGCTAGTGGGGTGAACGTAGAAGACATCGACCGCGTGCGCACTGCCCTCGGCCAGCCCCCCGCCAGGCTGCTGCAAGGCGCGCGAAGGGCGTCCGGGCCAGGCCGCCCAGGTACGCGGATTGGCATAGTCGGGCGTAGGCAGAGCCTGGCTTTCGGCAAAGGGCTCTGGCCCTTCCTCCCCCACAGAAGCCGGGCCTGATGTGCCTGCCGTCCCCAGACCGAATGCAAGTATTCCTCTCAGCATGGCGCCCCCCGAAATTCCCACTGTGCACCTCCTCCTGTGGCCCGCCCTCTTCGCTAGGCAGCAGGTCACAGGTGTGACAGGTCACGATCCACCGTCTCTCGCTGTTTGAACAGCCCCTCTCGCCACGCTGGCCATTTGCGCACCGGAAGGGCCCATTGTCGGGCAGGGACCTGGGCAACTCCAGGCGATGAAGGAAAGGACACACGAAGATGCCCGAGAGCCGCAAGACCGCCGTTGTCACCGGCAGCACACGCGGAATCGGACGCGCACTTGCCGAGGCGCTCCTGACACGCGGGATCAACGTGGTCGTCTCCTCCACCAACGCCGAAGAGGCCCACACGGTCGCCGAGGAGATAGGTCGCGACATGCCCGCAAGTGCGCTGGGCCTTGCCTGCGACGTCACCCGGCCCGAAGACGTGAACGCGCTGTGGGCCCAGACTTGCGTGCAGATGGGCAAGGTCGACATCTGGATCAACAACGCCGGTCTCGCGCTTGGCGGCCCGCTCATGCAGATTACCGACGAGGACATGCGCTCCATGCTCGACGTCAATGTCATGGGCGTGGTCCACGGCTGCCGAACCGCCATTCGTGGCTTCGCACAGGCCGAACACGCCGGCGCTCTCTACACCATGCTCGGCGCGGGGGCCGACGGCAGCCTCGTGCCCCAGATGAGCGGCTATGCGGCAAGCAAGGTGGCGGTCACCTACCTCATGGATTGCCTGGCCGAGGAGACACGCGACACGCCCGTCCTCACCGGATCGCTGAGCCCCGGCCTCGTCATCACCGAAGGGTTCCTGCGCGAGAACCGCAAGGCCGGCGGCATGACCCCGGAGCGCCGCGCGCAGGTCAACCTCATTGCCGATCATCCCGCCACCATCGGGCGCTGGGCCGCACGCATCGTCGACACCAATACCGAGCACGGCAAGACCTTCCACTGGCTCACCCGCCGCAAGATCCGCGAACGCGCCCGCAGTGGTCGGCGCGAAGTGCTTTCGGCCTATCCCGAACTGGCCGGAGGAACATCGCAAGCCGGCCTTTCCGGCTGACAAGGCAAGAGAGCCGAAGAAAGTACACACTTTCCGAGGGCCATCGCCCTCGGGCTCCCCGAACGGCCCAGCTCACCTCCCGCACCCGGCGTTGGCTGAGAAAGGTGAGGCCGCCCGTTTGGGGGTCAAGGGGCGATGGCCCCTTGCTCGGTTCTTCTTTCTTTTCCCTCCGTTCTCGGCAGATGAACAGCGCTGCGCAAAGCCCCCTGCCCCGACGCACCTCTTGCGGCACACTCGCCCCATGACCCAGACGAGACGAGCCGCCACGCAGCCAAGCACCGTCGCCCTCATCACGTTCGCACTCGCCGCCTTCGGGCCGGGCCTGCTGCAGATGCCGATGATGGCCTACGTGCCCCAGCTCTACGCCAAGGAATTCGGGATCGACCTAGCTGCACTGGGCGGTGTACTCGTCACCTTGCGGGTCTTCGATGCCGTCACCGACCAGCTCATGGGCTATGTCTCGGACCGCACGCGCACGCGCTGGGGGGCGCGCAAGCCCTGGATCGTGGCGGGAGGGCTGCTGTGCCTCATCGCCTCTTTCTTCCTGCTGCGCCCAAGCGGACCGGTCGGCCTTGTCTACCTCGTCGCATGGAAGGCGCTCTACGACTTCGGCTTCACGATGATCGACATTAACCAGCAGTCCTGGGGCGCGGAGCTGACCACCGACTACACCGCGCGCTCAAAGATCACGGGCGCCAAGGCCATTGTCACCCAGCTGGGGAGCCTGGGCAACTACGTCCTGCCCATCGCGGTCGCCTGGTTCGGGCTCACCGAAAGTTCGGCCTACTCGATCGACATGCTGGCCTATTTCTTCGTGGCCGCCGCAGTAATCTTCCCCATCACGATCGGCATCAGCTTCCTCTTCGCGCCCAAGGGAATCGCGCTCCCGGCCAAGCGCCCCGAACTGATCGGCTTTTTGAAGTCGGTGCGCTCCAACAAGCCCTTGTGGATCTACCTGGCCTCTTTCACCTTGTGCGGGATGGGGATGGGGATCTTGCAGATCATTTTCACCTTCTATGACGGCTACCTCAAGCTCGGCGCCTGGTACCCCTATCTGATGACCGTCTTCGCGATCACCATGGCCGCCTCAATGCCGCTATGGATCTGGGCCGCAGGCCGTTTCGGCAAGCACAAGAGCTACGTTGTCGCGGTCACGATCTCCAGCCTCGCGATGCAGGGCTACTGGTTCGTCGACGTCGCCACGATGAGCCTCGACACGATCCTCGCCATCAGCTTCATCGTCATAGTCTTCATCGGCGCGGGCGCATCGGCCATCGTCGTCATCAGCCCCGCGATCCTCGCCGATGTCGCCGACTATGGGCGCCTTCGCACCGGCGAGCAGCGCACCGGGGGCTACTTCGCCTTCTACCTTCTCACCAACAAGGTGGCGCTGGCCATCGGCGCGGGCGCGGCGTTCCTGCTTCTCAGCCAGTTTGGCTACGATGCCCGCGCGGGCGCCACCAACGATGCCACCGCCGCCTTCGGCATGCTCTTCACCGTCGCGTTGCTCCCCGCGATTCTGAAAATCGGCGGCGCGCTCATCATCTGGCGCTTTCCCATCGACCAGCGCCGCCACGCCGTGATCCAGCGACGCATCGCCCAGCTCGAGACCCGCCAGCTCGAAGCCCAGATGCCGCTCGCGCCCGTATGATCCCATTCCCACGAAAGGCCACCTGTTCCATGTCCAGTCCGTCCACCCCGCCCACCCACCGCTACCTCGAAGCCATGGACACCGAGGATCTCGCCCGCATGGTGATGAGCCTGCTCTCCGAGCTGTGGATCACGCGCGACCGCCTCGCCGTCGTGGAGGAACTGCTTGAGGACAAGGGCGTGCTCGAAACCGGCAGCGTGGAGAGCTTCGAATGGACGCCCGAGCGCGAGCCCAAGGTGGAAGCGCTGCGCGACCGCATGATCGCCTCGGTCATGGGCGCGCCGCTTGCGGCCAAGGAGCGTACCTATCAGAAGATCCTGGAGCGCGCCGGCTTCACCGCCGAGTAACCGGCACGCTCCCAATCGATCAGGGAAGGACCTGGCTGCGCGCCATGCCGCCCAGCACCCGCCAGGCACCGTCTTCCCGGATCCAGGTATGGGTGACATCGAAACGGTCGTCGGCGGGCGTCCCGTCGGCGAGCCGCGTACGGTGCGTACGGTAGTAGATGATCGCCGTCTCGCCGTGCAGCGTGAAATCAATCAGCTCCATCGCCAGTTCCTCCTGCGAGGCCTGCGGATTGGCAAGGGCGGCATCGAAGCCGTCCACCCGCATCGGCGCAGCCAGCACCGGCGGCCAGGCCATGTACCCCTTGGCGGTCGTGTTCGCGTAGGCGGAGACATCGCCGTTGCTGCGCCCCTCGTAGATCGCCTGTTCGAGCGTCCAGATCGCCGCGCGCGCGGTCTCGGTCTCGTCCGCCCGGACAGGCGCGCTCCCTGCCCCGGCCACAAGTGCGGCCATCAGTGCGCCGATGCGCCATTTCGAACCCGTCATCGTCCTTCTCGTCATCGTCCTGCTCCTCCTGTGCTGGATCGTGTGCCCATCGCAGCACGCCCCGAGGCCTTTGCCGCAGTCCCGATGCGCCGCCTGCTCACCTGTTGAACAGCGCCTGGGAAAATGCGCGCGTGGCCGGAGCCCTTGCCCCACCCTGCCGGAAAGTAGAAACTGATGCCCGAGCCGAGGATGGAGGCGAGAAATGAGTGAGGCGAAATCGGAAGGAACCGGCGCCCAGGCCGTGCGGATGCCCGTCGCGTCCCAGACCATGTCGCAGCGCAGCCGCGCCGGGCTCGACGTACTGGGTTGCATCCTCAAGTTCACCTCGGTCGCCACGCGCGAAGCCGCCCGCCAGGACTTCGAGACGAGCCCTGAAGGCCGCGCGCTCACCGAAGCGCACGCGACCGGCACCACCGATACGCCCGAAGCCATTGCGGAGCGCGTCGACAAGGCCAAGGCGCTGGCCGCCAGCCTTCCCAACTACCGCATGGAGCGCTTCGCCCAGCGGTATGTCGCCGAGGAGATGATGAACCGCAACCTCGTCGCCGCCGAGGAAATGCGCGCGATGCACGAGCATCTCGATAGCCTGCCGGTAAACAGCGCGGGCGGCAGCCTTGCCCTCGATCCCGAGGCCCCGCTCCCGGACTGGTACGAGGGCATCCACTTCCACCTCGCACCGATCGGCGTCGATGGCTACGACCTCGGAACCAAGGGCGCCGGGATCGGGCGCGTATTCCGCTACGGCGGCTTTGCCGCGGTGCCACCGGGCTCGAACATCGGCGGGCAGCGCATCGATGTCGTCAAGCAGTTCCGCCGCCGCGACCACAAGCGCATCCTCGAGATCGGCTGCGGCAGCGTCTTCACCCTGCTCGCGATCTCCAAAGTCTTCCCCGAGGCCGAGTTGATCGGCTGTGACCTCAACGGCCGGGGTCTGAAAGAGGGCCACCGCCTCGCCGAGAAAATGGGCCTGAAGGTCGACCTGCGCCAGTGCGACGCGCGCACGACGGGCGAAGCGGACGAAAGCGTGGACGCTGTCTTCAGCTACGCCGTCCACCACGAAGCACCCGTGCCGGTAAATCGCGAGATGTTCGCCGAGGCATTCCGCATCCTCAAATCCGGCGGTGAGATCGTGATCTCCGACCCGCCACCGTTCCGCGCGGTCGACATGTTCACCGCCGTCCTGCTGGAATGGGACAACGACCACCGCGAGGAACCCTATTTCCGCGAGACGTGCCTGGCCAACTGGGAGGACGAACTGCGTGCAGCGGGCTTCGTCGAGGTCGAGGCCTATGGCCTGGGCGCCCAGTCCTACCCCTGGGTCACGCGCGCGGTGAAGCCCTGAGCGCCTTGCGCGATTAAATTTCGGCAAGGCTCGTCTCTGCCTCTGATCGCGCGCTAACCTGCCTCCTTCCGGGAGAAGGGGGCCAAGACATGAGCGGGACCGAGGACGAAGCGGGCATTCCCTGGATCGTACCCGCGATGCAGCAGGACATCGCCTGGCGCGACGGCGACATCGTCATCTCGGTTCCCGCCAAGAGCGGCACGACCTGGACGATGAACATCGTCCACCAGTTGCTGAACGCTGGCACTCACGCCTTCGAGGACATCTACGCCGAAGTCCCGTGGATCGAGTTCCTGCGCCATCCGGGCGATACTCCGGCGCACGTCCACGCCCGCCTGTCCGCCATGCCTGCCGACCGTCCGCGCGCCTTCAAGACCCACTCTCCGCCGCCCGTGGTCCCTTATCTGGCCGGACGGGATAACGCGCAGGTTCGCTACATCGTGGTGCTGCGTAATCCCGAAGAGGCGCTCGTCTCGCTGATGCCATTCCTGGCCCAGCATACCGATGCCTGGTTCGACCTCTGGGGCCTCCCGCGCGACATGTTGTGCCGTTCGGACTTCGCCACCTTCTATGCGGACATCATCGCGAAAGGCGGCATGCACGCGCAGGGCTTTTTCGGGTTCCTCAACGCCTGGTGGCCGCTGCGCACAGCGCCCAACGTGCTCTTCCTCCACTTTGGCGACATGAAGCGCGACCATGCCGGGACGATCCACAAGATCGCCGATTTCCTCGGGATCTCGCTCGACGATGCGGCCTGGTCGCGGGTGCTTGAATACACCTCGTTCGCGTGGATGAAGGCCCACCAGTCGCGCTTCGAGCTGCCCACCGTATGCCCCTGCCCGGTGCTGGGGCCGGGCGCGATGATCCGCAAGGGCGAGACCGGCCACGCCCGTGAGGACGGCATGACCGCCAGCATTGCCGCAGACCTGCGCCGGGTGGGCGAGGCCACCTGCCCCGATCCCGCGGCGCTGGAGTGGTACTACACCGGCGGCCCTCTCCCCTGAAGCCCCAAAGGCACGCTCATTTCGTGGTTTCCCCGCCTGCCCAGAGCCGACGGAACGCGCGTAAATTCAGCCTTCGACCAGTCGCGCCGCGCTGCGCCCGGCCACCTTGCCCAGCGTCGTTGCGGTGAGGAGCCCGTTCCCGGCAAGGTAGCCGTAGGAGCCCGTGCCCGAGATCCCGCGCGCCGCGCCGCCACCGGCGAAGAGATTGGGCAGCGGCGTGCCGTCCGCGCCGCACACGCGCGCCTCGGCATCGACAACCAGACCGCCCTGGGTGTGGAACAGCGCACCCGTGACACGCGCGGCGTAGTAAGGCGCTTCCAGCAATTGACGCTCCTCGAAACGGCGCCCCCAGACGTCCTGCGCCTCGCCCCGCCCGATGGCGGCGACATCGGCCAGCGTGGCGCCGAGCGCCCTGGCCGGAAGACGGGTCTTCTCGGCCAGTTCCTCGAGTGTCTGCCCACTCACCACCGCGCCTGCCTTGAGGGCATCGCGGTAATCATCGAAGGCGCACATGAGCTGGTGCAGGCGCTCATCGAAGATCGACCAGGCGACGTGCTCGGGCTGCGCGTTGACCTTGGCGGCCTGCTCGGAATAGCCCGCGCTTTCATCGGAGAAGCGCTTGCCCTCCAGATTCACCTGGAAACCGCCTTCCATGATCAGCGGCCACAGGATCGGGATGCCATGCCCCATGGCGAGTCCGCCGTGCCCCTGGTAGCCCGTCATGTCCTCCAGCCTGGCGCCCAGTTCCTCGCCCCAACGCACCGCATCGCCCTTGTTGCCGGGATGACCGTGGAAGGTGGCCGCAGCCATGTCGGGGATGAACTTCGCCACCATCTCGGGGTTGCCCGCAAAGCCCGAGCAGGCCAGGATCAGCGCATCGCAGGTGACATCCTCCAGCGCGCCGTCGGGACGGCGATAGCGCACGCCTGTCACCCGCGCGCCGTCGTGCAGCACCTCTTCCACGGTCGCTTCGGTCAGGATCGGGATCTCGGCCTTGCCGCAGGCATCTTCCAGCGCGGCCATCAGCTCACCCCCGGTGCGGTTGGGCGTCCCGTACATGCGCCGCACGCTGTGGCCGGGATAGAGAAAGCCATCGACCAGATCGAGCGGAACGCCGTGTTCGTCGCGCATCCAGGCAATCGTCTCGACCGACTCGCGCGCCATGGCAAGCGCCATGTCGGGATCGGTCAGCCCCTTGGTCTTGGCCATGATGTCCTGCGCGAACAGTTCCGGCGAATCGGTGATCCCCTGCGCGGCCTGCTCGGGCGTGCCCGAGGCCGGAATGAGCCCGGTCGACATCGCCGTGGAGCCGAGCGGGGTCGCGTCGCGCTCGATCACCAGCGCCTCCACGCCCGCATCATGCGCGGCCAGCGCGGCGGTGAGCCCCGTGCCCCCGGCGCCCACGACAACGACCGGGAAATGCAGGGTATCGCTCATCGTCAGGTCTTCCTTCGTCATCTCGAAACAGGACCTGCACACTAGCGTCACGGGTCCGCCTGTCCTGCCTTGAAGCGCGCTGTTTTCAGCAGGTGAACAGCTGCTCCTCGGGCCTTGGGCGCACGGCTGTTCATCACATGAATTCGCATCGAATGAGCGCGCGCCATGACCCCTTGTGCGCGGTAGCCTTCCCCTTCGTGCACCAAGCGTGCGAGACGAGTGGGGAAGAAGCCAAGATGACAAGCAAGGTCGCCGACGCCAGCGGGGAGGACGCATTCCTGCCCGATCCGGCCCGCGATACCATCGAGAACCCGCGCCAGGTTCCGCTGCGCCTGCAGTACAGCTGGGGCTCGGGCGCGCTGGGCATCGCGATTCTGATGAACTCGATCGGTGGCCTGATCCTGTTCTACATGGTGAGCGTGCTGCAGATCGACCCGGCTCTTGCAGGGACCCTGATCTTCGTCAGCAAGCTGCTGGGCGTGGTCACCGACCCGGTCGTGGGCACCTGGAGCGACCGTCTGCGCACCAGCGGCAGCCGTCGCCGCCCGTTCCTGCTGTGGGGCTCGTTCGCCTGCGCGGGCTCGTACATCATGATCTTCACGACACCGATGTTCGCAAGCGAGATCCTGCGCGCCTCCTACGTTTTTGGCGCCCTCCTCATCTACACCTGCGGCTACGCGCTCTTCAACGTGCCTTACATGTCGATGCCCGCCGAGATGACCGACAGCTACCACGAGCGTTCGGCCATCCACGGTGTGCGCATGATGTATGTCGCGATCGCCTCGCTGGTGGTGGGCACGATCTCGCCCATCGCGCTCGAGGCGCTGGGGCGCACCAGCCAGTTCTCCTACACGGTGATCGGCCTGTGCGGCGGGGCGATCATCTTCGGGGCCACCATGATCGCCTATCTCGGCACGCGCAGCGCGCGCTTCACCGCCAGCCAGGTGGAGCGCCCGAAGATCCTCAGCGAAGTCGGCCACGTCTTCTCCAACCGCCACTTCATCCGCCTGCTCGGGGTCAAAGCGACGCAGCTGATCGGCGTCGCCTCCTCGCAGGCCGCCGCGATGTTCTTTCTCCTCAACGTGCTCCAGCGCGACCTCACGATCCTGGCTCCTGCCGCAGTCGTGGGCACGCTGGTCCAGCTCGCCTCGGCCCCGCTTCTCGTCCGGCTTTCGCGCAAGATCGGCAAGAGCCAGACCTACATCGTGGGCGGCAGCTTCTACCTGCTGGCCGTGCTGAGCTGGTACTTCGCCTCGCCGACCGAGCCGCTGATCTTCTACGTGCTGCGCATGGCCGTGGTCTCATTCGGGGCCTGCGCCAACGTCATCATGGCGATGTCGATGCTGACCGACATCATCAGCTTCGACGCGCTGCGCACCGGCGTTCGCCGCGAGGGGGTTTACACCGCTTTCTACAGCTTCACCGAGAAATTCACATTCGCCGTCGGACCGCTGATCGTGGGCATCGCGCTCTCGCTCGCCGGGTTCGACAAGACGCTGCCGCCCGAGGCCATGCGCACGCCGGAAATCCGGCAGGCGCTGCTGCTCGGCGTATGTTACATTCCCGGCTTCCTGAGCATTGCGGCGATCACGCTGCTTGCCGGCTACAAACTCAAGCAGGAGGACGTCTCGTGACCGACACCCTTGCCGCACCTCACACCGACAACCCGCTGGCCTTCACCGCGCAGCAGCGCGGGCGCGCCTCGCTCGACTTCATGATCCACCTCGCGCGTGGCGGCCAGCCGCTGCGCAGTCAGGTGAGCGCGGAGCAGGCCGAGATGCTGCCCGACCCGGCGGTTCTTCCCGACGATCTCGATCTGCTTGACCGGCAGCTCAGCCAGACCTGTCTGGCCAGCCCCGCCTATCGCACCAGCCAGCTCCTGGGTGAATACCACGCGCGCATGCACGGCCTTGTCGCGCGCGAGGCCTTCGAGGACGTGCGCGAAACCATCGATCCGGTGATCGAACGCTACCAGTCGCAAGGGCCGACCACGCTTGAGCCCGGGCCCGAAGGCGCGGTGCCCCCGGCCTATTTCGAGGGCGTCAACTTCCACCGCACTGCGGGCGGCTGGGAAGACCACGCGATGCAAGGGTATATCCACGGCGAGATCGTCCACCGCAAGCTGGTGGAAGCACTCTATCCCGGCGGCATCTACAAACAGCGCCGCGCGGTCGCCGCGATGGCCCCGCGCGAGGACTACAGGCGCATCCTCGACATGGGCGCGTCGACCGGCCACTTCACGCAGGCCCTCCAGGAGGTCTACCCCGAGGCCGAAATCACCGGCGTCGACCTTTCGCTGCGCGTTCTCGAACACGCCCAGCGCATCGGCAACGCGCACGGCTGGGCCTGGAAGCTCTACCAGCGCCCGGCCGAGGACACCGGCTTTGCCGACGCCTCGTTCGACCTCGTCGCTTCGTACATTCTGCTCCACGAGATCCCCGCCGACGTGATCCGCGCCGTCTTTGCCGAAGCCTTCCGACTACTAGAGCCGGGCGGTGACATGATCATGTCCGACGTCACCCGCTACGCCGACATGGACAAGCTTTCGGTCTGGCGCGCGGACAGCGGCGCGCGGCTTGGCGGCGAGCCGTTCTGGCGCGAATCGGCCAGCCTCGATCTTGCCGAAGTGGCGCGCGAGGCCGGCTTCGTCGACGTGACGGCGCACGGCATCTATCCCCACGTCGTCCAGGGCCGCAAGCCGGCCTGAGGCTTCCTTTCCCTGCTCTCGCGTTCACCCTGCGAACAGCGGTGAGCGCCAGAGCGGCTTGCAAATTCACCCCTTGAACAGCGCCCCCCAAATGGTTTGGGGGCGCGCTGCCAAGGGGACACCTTCCCCCTCGAGGAGACGCGGGCCGATGCGCCCGAACACGACCATCCAGGGGGAACCATGATCCATCGCCATACCTACAAGACGCAGGCCCTGTGTTCGATCGCGCTGGGCGCGCTCGCCATCGCGCTGCCCGGTGCCGCGCAGGCCCAGGAGGCTCCGACCGCGAGCGAGAACCAGCCGGCCGGCACCATCGTCGTCACCGCGCGCAACCGCGCGGAGAGCATCCAGGAGGTGCCGATGTCGATCACCGCGCTCAGCGACGAGACGATGGAAAAGAAGTCGGTCGAAGGCATGAGCGACATCGCCCGCTTCACGCCCGGCCTCAGCTTCGAGAACTATTCCAGCGGCTTCCAGGTCCCCGTCATCCGCGCCCAGGCGCAGACCAGCGTGACCGCGCTCGAAACCAACGTCGCCACCTTCTACGACGGCATCTACATGCCGCGCAGCTGGTCGGTCGACATGGGCGTAGCCGCGCTCGACCGCGTCGAGGTGGTCAAGGGCCCGCAAAGCGCACGATATGGGCGCAACGCCTTTGCCGGCGCGGTCAACTTCATTGCCTACAAGGCCACCACCGACGGCGATTTCACCGCCGAGGGCGAGGTGACCGCCGGGATCTACGACCGCTACGATGCGAGCGTGAAGGCGAAGCTGCCGATCAGCGACCAGTTCGGCCTTGCTGCCACCTACAACCACTCCGAATTCGACGGCACCTGGAAGAACTCCAACCCCTGGGCCAATGCCGGAGTCAGCCCGGGCACCGACGGGCGCATCGGCGGGTGGAACAACGATTCCTGGTCGGTCTCGGCCATTGCCCGTCCGACCGAGGGCATGGTCATCGAGGCCAGCTATTCCGAGTTCGACATCGAGCGCGAATCCAACCCCAACGCCGATTACGAGGAAGCCAACGGCCAGCTCAACTGCGGCGCCATTCGTGCCAGCGGCAATCCCAGCCTGATGTGCGGCGAAGTGCCCGGCACCGGATCGCGCGCCAATGTCGATCCGCGCAGCTACGGCGCCTGGACCAGCACGCAGATCGCGCGCATCCGTGCCGCCTACGAGTTCGCCCCGCACTGGAACGCCAGCTACCTGTTCGGCCGCGTGACCGGCGATGTCAGCATCGGCAACATGACCGTGTCCGACCCGTCGAACTGCGTTGCCAGCTGCGTCTTCCAGAACGCGCCCGTCGGCGAGATCGACTACGATTCGCACGAATGGCGCGTCGACTACGATGGCTCCAGCTTCGACTTCGCCTTCGGCGGGTTCATCTCCAAGGGCGATGACGACTACAACTTCAACCTCGTCTACGCCCCGCCGCTGAGCGAGGGCCAGCCGGTTGTTCCCTTCACCGAGAATGCGACGCTCAACCTCACGCTCACCAACACGACGACGACAACGCTGGTGCGCTCGGTCTTCGGCGAAACGCAGTGGACCTCGCCCTCGGGCAACCTGCGCCTGGGTGCAGAAGGGCGCTACTCCTGGACCGACCTCTCGGTCCTCAACAACCGCAACGGCATGGGCTATGCGGACACCTTCCGCGCCTTCACCCCGCGCTTCACCGCCGAATTCGACGCCTCGGCCGACACCCTGCTCTATGCCTCGGCCGCGCGTGGCACCAAGGCGGGCGGCTTCAACGCCACGGCCGCCTCGGATACGCAGCGCACCTATGGCGAGGAATCGAACTGGACCTACGAAGTGGGCGCCAAGAACACCCTCATGGGTGGACGCCTGACCTTCAACGCGGCCCTGTTCTACACCGACTGGAGCGACATCCAGATCAACTCGGCCGACACTTACGCCAACGATCCCAACGCGGTGAACATCGTCCTCAACCTGGGCAGTGCCACCGTCTACGGTGCCGAGTTCGACACCGCGTTCTATCCCGACGACCACTGGTCGTTCGATGCCAACTTCTCCTATGCGCATGGCGAGTACAGCGACGAGACGGTCGATGCGCGTTTCAGCCGCACGGTTTCGCCCTGCGACGGGATCGTGTGCACGCCCGATGGCAGCGTCGGCGGCAACCAGATCGAACGCACGCCGCGCGCCAAGGGTTCGTTCGGCGCTCAGTGGCAGACCGAGATGCCCTGGGACAACGGCTCGTTCTTCCTGCGCGGCGATGTCAGCTGGCAGGACAAGATGTACACCACCCCCGCCAACGAGGCGACCATCCCCTCGCGCACGCTGTTCAACGCGCGCTCGGGCATCTCCTTCGGCAACTTCGACCTCAGCATCTGGGCGCGTAACCTCTTCGACAAGAAGTACGTCTCGAACGCCTATGTCGTGCTGCTCCCCTCGGGCAACAGTTACCAGCTGTTCTACGGCGAGCGCCGCACCATGGGCCTCACGCTCAAGGCAAAGTACTGATTGCAGGAGCCGTGCCCCGCGCCGCGAGGTGCGGGGCACGGCGACCAGAGAAAGGGGCCCGGATCGCCTGGATCCGGGCCCCTTTCGTTTCATCTGCGCAGCGCGTGAAAGCTCAGTCAGCAGAAAGCCCACGCAGGATCAGATTGGGCAGCACCGTGTTGTCCCAGACCGGCTCCTTGGGCGGGCTGTCTCCGGTGCGCAGAACCACCAGCTGGCGCGAGGGCACGACATAGACCACCTGGTTGGAATTGCCGTCGAACAGGAACAGGTCCTCTGCGGCATAGGGCTCGGAGTGGTAGTTGCGCCCGTAGGTCAGCTCCGGGTTGGCCGGTCCGCGCCATTCGACATAGGGCGCGCCCACGTAGACACCGAGCCCGGCATGCGGGTTCTGCGCAGAAGGCGTGCGCATGGCGGTGACGAAACCCTCGGGCAGCAGGCGCGCGCCCTCCCAGGTTCCGTCCTGTGCCAGCAACACGGCAAGGCGCAGGTAGCTTTCGGCGGGAAGCAGGATGCAGCACCCCGAATGGGGCGTGCCACCCGGATGGTCCATCCAGATCTGCCCGCCACGCGCACCGATCTTCGCCAGCACCTCGCGGCCCACCCAATCCTCGTAAGGGGTACCCGTAGCGCGCTCGATCAAGAGCGCGACAAGGTCGCCATTGGCGTTGGAATATTCATAGCGGCTGCCCGGCGTGTCGACGAGCGGGTAGTCCTCGATCAGCACCCGGTCGTGGAAGGGATGCAGGTAGGAGCGGTTGAGAACGCTCTCGGGATCGGTGGAACTGCCCTGCGGCAAGAGCCCCGAGCGCATGCCCAGGACCTGCCGGATGGTGATCGCGGCCTTGGGCGTACCATGCCACTCGGTCAGGAAATCGGCCATGGGCTGGTCGAGCGAAGCGATGTGCCCTGCCGCCATGGCCCGGCCCACCGCGATCGTCGCGAGGGGCTTGGCCAGCGACTTGGAGACAACCGGACTGGTGGCGGTCGTCTCGCCGAAGTAGTCCTCGCTCACCATCTGGCCGCCCTGCCAGACGAGGAACGCGGAACTGTTGGCCTGCGCGGCATAGGCGCGCGCGGCCGCCAGGGCATCGGGCGCCACGCCGCTTCCCTTCGGAAAAGGCGTCCAGGCCGCCGTGCCCTCAACCGGGGCGAGGGTGTCGTAGCCGGCCAGCCCCGCGCCGGGCTCGCGCCGCATGTAGCGCGCAAAGCGCTCCTGGTAGAGCGCCTCGCCCTCGACCTCGCTCAAGCCGGTATCGGCATGCGCGGGCGTCTCAGACAGCGGCGCAGCGGCGCATCCGGCCAGCAGCGCGGGCAACAGCGTGGGCAGGGCAAGGGATGCGAAGGATCGCGTCATGCAGAGTTTCTCCTGATCTCGTGGCCCGTGTTCTGCACCGCGCTTGCGCGCACCTGAATGCAGGACTGCACGCGTTTTCAACTGACGAACACAGCGCACAAAACGGGGAGCGCTCGGCCGCCAACTCGTCGATCATTGCGGCCATGACGAGGTTACCAACACTGGTTCAGGCAACGGCCGCACTGTCCCTTCTGGCAAGCCTTCCGGCCTGCGCGTCGACCGCACCCGGGGCACCCACAACGTGGGAGAGTGCTGCCGAAGAGAGTGCGCCTGGCGTGCGCCAGCAGACCCTGACGCTGGCAACCGAAGATGCACGCAAGCTTGCCGTCGCCGTCTACGCGCCCGAGGCCGCCTGCGAGGCCTGCGCGCTGGTGATCTTCTCACATGGCAATTTCGCAACGCCTAAACGCTATGACCGCGTGCTGCGCGCCTGGGCCGCGCAGGGCTTTGTCGTCGCGGCCCCGCTCCACACCGATTCCGAGGAATATCCCGAGCCGGACAAGTACCCCGACAGCCGCGCCACCCGCCTCGCCGACTGGCATGCGGTCGATGCGGCCTTTGCATCCGGCCTCCCCCAGGGCCTGGACTTGGGCGCGACCACCCTGTCGGGCCAGGTGATCGCGGCCGGACACAGCTACGGCGCGCTGATCGCGCTGGTTGCGGGCGGGGCAAAGCTCGCCGATCCGGCCTGGACGCTGGGCACGGCGCGCGCGCCCGAGGCGGTCATCGCGCTGTCTCCGCCGGGCGCAATGAAGGGGCTCGCAACGCGCGAAGGGCTCGGCGCGCTGAGGCATCCCGCGCTCGTCATCACCGGAACCAGCGATGTCCTGCCCGGCTTCATCGACGACTGGCACCAGCACCTCGACGCCTACGAGGCCGCCCCCCAGGGGCTGGGGTACGCGCTCGTCTTTGCGGGCATGGACCACTATTTCAACGGCGCCTTCGGCCGTCCGAGCGAAGACGGCGCGCGCAAGGCCGCCGACGCGCTCGCCCGAATGACTCGCGAGACCGGAGACTTCATGCACGCGGCCCTTGCCGGCGCGCTCCCCGGTTCCGAGATCTGGGCCCAGCGCAGCGACGCCATGGCCGAGGCCCGCGCCCACTAACGACACCCGCCAGGGGCACATTGGTCCCCACGCCCACGAGAGCTTGAGAAGAGGATGCGCATGACCAACCCACTTGAACCGCCCGTCCGCCAGCGCGGGCGTGCCTCGCTCGATTTCCTGCTCCACTTCGGACGCGGCACGCAAGGCCTGCGCGGCGAGGTCGAGAAGGACATCGCGCGCGTCGTGCCCGATCCTGAGAAGCTGCCGCAGGACATCGACCAGCGCAGCCAGCAGATCGAGCAGCGCCTGATGGCAAGCCCGCTCTGGCGCACCCAGGCGCTGATCGGGGAATGGAATGCGCGCAACCACGGCCTCATCGCGCGCGAAGCCTTCGAGGAAGTGCGCGAAGACCTCGATCCCGTGATCGAGCGTTACCAGTCGCAAGGCGCCACCACGCTGGAGCCGGCCCCCGAAGGAACCGAGCCCCCCGCCTACTTCGAGGGCGTCAACTTCCACCGCACCGCAGGCGGCTGGGAAGACCACGAGATGCAAGGGTATATCCACGGCGAGATCGTCCACCGCAAGCTCGTCAACGCCTTCTTCCCGGGCGGCATCTTCAAGCAGCGCCGCGCGGTCGCCGCGATGGCCCCGCGCACCGACTACACGCGCATCCTCGACATGGGCGCGTCGACCGGCCACTTCACGCAGGCCCTGCAGGAGACCTACCCCGAGGCCGAGATCACCGGCGTCGACCTTTCGCTGCGGGTCCTCGAACACGCGCAGCGCATCGGCAACGCCCACGGCTGGGCCTGGAAGCTCCACCAGCGCCCCGCCGAGGACACCGGCTTTGCCGACGCCTCGTTCGATCTCGTCGCCTCGTACATCCTGCTCCACGAGATCCCCGCCGACGTGATCCGCCGCGTCTTTGCGGAAGCCTTCCGCGTGCTGGAGCCCGGCGGCGACATGATCATGTCCGATGTCACCCGCTACGCCGACATGGACAAGCTCTCGGTCTGGCGCGCGGACAGCAACGCGCGCCTCGGGGGCGAGCCCTACTGGCGCGAATCCGCCAGCCTCGATCTTGCCGAAGTGGCCCGCGCGGCCGGCTTCGTCGATGTCAGCGCGCAAGGCATCTATCCCCACGTCGTGAAGGGACACAAACCGAAATGAACGCCGCAGCCATGAACACGATTGCCACGCCCGCCAATCCCAAGGCCTACAACCACCCCGACCGCCCGACGCTGGTCGATGCGGACGTCGGGCGCGTGGGCAGCGCGGTGCTCGCCCTCACGCGCGAACTCTGGGTGCTGACCGACCGCGTCGCGGTGATGGAGGAACTCCTCACGCAAAACGGCATCGACATCGCCGGGCAGATCGAGACCTTCCAGCCCAGCGCCGAAATGCAGGAAAAGCTTAACGCGCGCGGCAAGCACCTCGTCGAGACGATCGTTGCCGCGCTGGCCGGAACAGAGGGCGAGTAGGAAGCAATCGATTCAAGGGGTCATCACCCCTTGACCCCAAACCGGGCGACCTCACCTTCCTCGGCCCCGACGGCGCGCAGGAGGTGAGGTCGACGGGTTGGGGAGCCCGAGGGCGATGGCCCTCGGCAATCGTTGCTTTTCACACTTCTCCACTCCGGCTTGCGACCATTCACCCACCGCCCCTTCCCCGTTACAGGCAATCAGGCCAGACGTTCCTCGTCAGGTTCTCCAATCCAAGGCCTTGTTTTCCGATGTCCGACGCCCCGCTTGCAGCCCGCGATGACACCACGGCCCAATCGCTTCGGCGCCGCGCGCTGATCGCGATCATCCTTGTCAATTTCGTCTCGCTGGCAGGCTTCGGGCTGATGTTCCCGGTCTTTGCCATCTACAGCCGCCAGATCGGGGCGAGCGGGATCGAGATTGCAGGCGCGGTCGCCGCCTTCTCGCTGGGCCAGTTCCTCTCCAGTCCGCTGTGGGGACGCTGGTCGGACCGCTGGGGGCGTCGTCCGGTGATGATCGGTGGTCTGGCCGTCGGTGCCTTCGTCTATGTCCTTCACATCTTCGCGCTCTCGCCGCTGACGCTGTTGGCCGCGCGCTTTGTCAGCGGCCTTGCCACGGGAAGCTTCTCGATCACCTTCGCGGTGGCCTCGGACCTCTCCACGCGCGACAATCGCACCCACGTCATGGGCATCGTCAGCGCCGGCTTCTCGCTCGGCTTCATCTTCGGCCCGGCCATCGGCGGCGTGACCGCCAGCTTTACAGGCGAAGACAACGCCTTTGCGCTGGTCTGCGTGGTGGGCGCGCTGCTGGGCCTTGTCGCCGCGCTTCTGACCTGGTGGCTGATGCCCGAGACCCGTCCCGAGGCCGCGCCCACCGCCAGTGAGCCCAGCGCGGCCGACAAGGGCCCGCTGCTGCGCCGTCCCGGTTTTGCCGCGGCCATTGGCTTTGCGCTCATGGTCTCGATCGCCTTTGCCCAGATGGAGGCGATCCTCGCGCTCTTTGCCGACGACGTGCTCAGCCTCGATCCGCTTGGCATTGGCCTGCTCTTCGGCGCCATGGGCCTTGTCACCACGGTAACCCAGTTCACCGTCACAGGCCCTGTTGCCAAGCATCTGGGCGAGGCCGCCATGCTCGCCCTCTCTCTGGCAATCATCGCGGGCGGGCTGGTTGTCCTTGGCTTTGCCCATGGCCTCGTGCTGGCCGGGATCGGGCTGTTCCTCACCTCCAGCGGCTTCGCCCTCGTCAACCCGGCGATCTCAGGGCTGGTCTCGATGGCCTCGCCCGCGCATGCGCAAGGGACCGGGCTCGGGGTCATGCAGTCGGCCAACGCGCTGGGCCGCGTTCTGGGGCCACTGGCGGCAGGTCCGCTCTACGACATCCAGGGCGAAGCGGCGCCGCTGTTCTGGGGCGGTGCGCTGCTTGCCGCAACGCTGCTCGCCATGCCCCTCGTCACCCTGCCGCCGCGCGAAGCCCCCGCCTGACACCGCCCTGTTTATCCGCGTAGCGGAGGAACAGGCGCAAGTTTGGCCCTTGTAGGCCCAACTTCAGAACGAACCGCTTGCTGCCCTCCCGACCGAGCCGCACTCTCTGGCCGCACCGGCACGAGCAACGCGGAAGGACAGGCGCAGGCAGTGGACAACGGGGTTCCCATCCGGGCAGTCAGCCGCACGCTCTCGGTGCTGCGCACGATCAATCACGAGCGCGAAGTCTCGCTCACCGACCTCGTCCGCATCGAGAACCTGCCCTACCCCACGATGTTTCGCATCGTGCAGACGCTGGTCCACGAGGGACTGATCGAACGCGACGCCAGCGGCAAGCGCTACCGTGCCACCGCGCTCGTCCACACGCTCTCTAGCGGGTACGACGACAGCGCCCTGCGCTCCCGCGCGCAGCCGCACATGAGCGCGCTGACCCGCGAAGTGGGCTGGCCCCTGCTCCTCTCGGTGCGGGTCGGCTCGCGCATGGTCATCCGCGCCTCGACCCACCATGAAACCACGCTCACCTTCCACAACTGGGAGGCGGGTTCGGCCATGCCGATGGAGGGGAGCGCAACGGGCCTCGCCTGGCTCGCCTACCTGCCCGAGGACCATGCCCGCGACCTGGTGAACTGGGGCAGCGACTACCACACCGGAGGCGAAGGGGCGGATGCGGACCGCCAGGAAACCATGTTCGAGGCGCTCGCGCGCATTCGGCGCGAGGGCTACGCGTGGCGCCCCTCGCTGTTCGGCGACGAGAACAAGACCTCCTCGATCTCGGTGCCGGTGCTCGATGGCGAACGCATCCTCGCGGTTCTCACGCTGACCTATTTCTCCGCCGCGATGAAATCCGATGTCGCGCTGGAGCGCTATGTGCAACCGCTCAAGGAAACCGCCGCTTGCATCGCACACGACGTCCCCCCGAGCTGCCCCTAACACCGACCTGAAGCTCTTCTCACAGAACGAATTTTTTTAAAAAGTTTCCATTAGGTGGAAACACTTTGCATTTCCTGCTGCGGCGCAGCGCAATTTGCCGATCTTCCTCCCACCACGACGCGAAACCGCGCGAACACAGGGGGAAGTACACAAATGGAAGGGGTTCCTATTCGCTCCGTCTGCCGGTCCATCTCGGTCCTGCAAGTCATCAATTCGCATGGGCCGCTGCCGCTGATGGACATCGCGCGCATCGGCAATCTGCCCTATCCCACGGTCTTTCGCATCGTGCAGACGCTCGTCCATGAGGGACTGGTCGAGCAGGAGCCGACGTCCAAGACCTACCGCCCGACCGCGCTCGTCGAATCACTGGCCCACGGCTACCGCTCGGACGGCCCCTTGAGCGAAGCGAGTCGCGAGCCCATCGCCGCGCTCACCCGCGACATCGGCTGGCCGGTCTTTGTCTCGGTGCGCGTCGGCCAGCGCATGGTCGTGCGCGAATCGACCCACGCCCAGACCTCGATGACCTTCGAACCGTGCAATCCGGGCGTCACCATCCCGCTGCTCAGCAGCACCACCGGCCGCGCCTATCTCTCGGCCCTGCCGACCGCGCGCGTCCACGCGATCCTCGACAGCGCCGAACGCAACCGCTGGGGCCTCGATCCCAACTTCGAGCGCGAGGCCTTCCTCGCCCGTCTTGAGAAGATCCGCGCACGCGGCGTCAGCGCGGCTCCCTATACCTCGCGCGAGGCCAACCGCACCGCCTCGATCGCGGTGCCGATCGTCGCCGACGGCGAAGTGGAAGCGACACTCACACTGACCTACTTCTTCAACGCGATGAACGAGCAGACTGCAATCGCGCGCTACGCCGACCGTCTTCACGCGGTGGCCACGCGCATCTCCGACCGGCTCGAATGCCGCGCGGTGGCGGCCTGAGGGGAAAGGGCCTTAGAGAGAAGTATATCTTCAAGGGGTCATCGCCCCTTGACCCCGGAATGGGCGACCTCACCTTTCTCGGCCCAGGCGGCGCGACAAAGGTGAGTTCGACAGTTTGGGGAGCCCGAGGGCGATGGCCCTCGGAATCTTCTTTCCGTCACCCCATTTCTTCCCTGCAAACTCCTGCGTTTGCAGATTCAATACCCTGGACCTACCCCGCCGCGCGTCCTTGACAGGGCCCGGCAAAATGCAATGCTACCCTGAAACGCGTTGCCCAAAAACGCGCACCTCGGGGACACCATCACGCGATGCCGGCATTCTCGCGCTTCCTGCGCTACTTCATGGCCGTGGGCCGCCTCGGCTCGATCCGCAAGGCCGCGGACGAGCTGAACCTGTCGGCCTCGGCCATTGACCGCCAGATCCTCAACGTCGAGGCCGAGCTGGGCATGCCGCTGTTCGAGCGCCTGCCCACCGGCCTCAAGCTGACCGCGGCGGGCGAGTTGATGATGGCCAGCGCCCACCAGTGGGAAAAGGGCATGACCGAGGTGCGCGCGCGGATCGAGGACCTGCGCGGGCTCAAACGCGGTCACGTCGAGATCGCGGTGATCGATGCGCTCACCCGCGGCTACATCCCAGAGACCGTCCACCGCATCCAGCGCGACTATCCCGGCATCACGATCTCGCTGCGCGTGCTCGACAACGATTCGGTGCGCCGCGCGGTCGCCGAGGGCGAAGTCGATTGCGGGATCATGTTCGATCCCCAGTCGCTGCGCGAATTGAACGTGCGTGCCTATGTGGAAGTGGTGCTCGGCTTCGTCACGCCTCCCGGCCATCCCTTCGGCGCGCGCGCGCAGGCCCGCTTCTCGCAATGCGTGGGCGAACCCATCATCGCACCGGGTGAACCGCTTGCCGTCGGCCAGCAGGTCGCCCTTCTCGAAGCGGCCACAAGCGTCCCCCTCGAGCGGCGCGTCACCTCGGACAATATCCAGATGATAGCGGCACTTGTGCGCCAGGGCGCAGGCATAGGCATCCTCACCTCGCTCGACGTGATGACCGAGGTGCAGGAAGGCCGCCTGCAGTTCACCCGCATCGCCGAACCGCTGCTGCGGCCCATGACGCTGGCTCTGTGCACCGCCTCGGCGCGCACACCGTCCTACGCCGCGGCACTGGTGCTGCGCGAGATCGGCAATGGCTACACCCGCCTCGACCACCGTAGCGCCCTGGCCGATTTCGGGACGGATACAGCGCGCGAGGCGGGGGAATAGCGCGCGTTCCAATATTGTTTGCAGGGCCGGAATTGGGTAATTCGGAAGGCTCTCCCTCCCCCAGCTTTCCTCTCAGGAGTCCCCCATGGACGACACGTCCGAGCCCCAACTGCAGTACCTCGAATACTACGAGGACTTCCTTGCCAAGGTGCGCGTCGTCTCGCGCAAGATCGCCGACAGCGACTGGATGCCCGATTTTGTCATCGGCATCGGGCGCGGCGGCCTCGTCCCGGGCTGCTACGTCTCGCACCAGCTCGACGTCCCCATGCTCTCGATCGACCACTCGGCCAAGCAGCCCGACTTTGCCGACGAACTGCTTGCCAAGCTCGCGGTGATGAGTGGCGAAGGCAAGAAGCTGCTGTTCATCGACGACATCAACGACAGCGGCGGCACCATCGAATTCCTTCGTACGCGCCTTGCCGAACTGGGCGCGGACGCAAGCTTCGTGCGCTTTGCCGTCATCATCACCAACACCAGCTCGCGCGCGAAGACCGATTACTGGGCCCAGACCATCGATCGTAGCCACGACAAACGCTGGTTCGTCTTCCCCTGGGAATCGGTCTCGACCCGGGAAACCATTACCGCCGAAGCGCTTTCGGTACCTGAAAGACTTGCCTGAGGCCTTCGCGCCTGCCCCTCCCGTGCGATAGCAGAAAGAAGATCCCGTTCATGCGCATCTGTGTCTACCTCGGTTCCTCCCCCGGCCGTAACCCGATCTACCGCGAGACGGCCGAGCAGTTCGGCACGCTTCTCGCCAAGCGGGGCATCGGCCTTGTCTATGGCGGCGGCGAGGTGGGTCTGATGGGCGTGATCGCGGACGCGGTCTGCGCAGCGGGCGGCGAAGTGATCGGCGTGATCCCCGAGGCGCTGCGCGCGCGCGAAAAGGACCACCAGGGCATCACCGAGCTCCACGTGGTCAAGTCCATGCACGAACGCAAGGCACTGATGGCCAAGCTCTCCGACGGCTTCGTCACGCTTCCGGGCGGCATCGGCACCTTCGAGGAGATGTTCGAGGCCTGGTGCTGGTCGCAGCTGGGCTACCACGCCAAGCCCGTGGGCCTGCTCAACGTGGGCGATTTCTACAACGGCCTCATCCAGTTCGTCGACAAGATCGTCTCCGAGGGCTTCCTCCAGGACCGCCACCGCGACATGCTGCTCGTCGACGACAACCCTGAGCGCCTGCTCGACCGGATCATCGAATTCATTCCGCCCAAGACCGAGCACTGGCTCCACGAAGGCGAGAACTGAGGCACGGCTAACGCGGGCTGGCGGAAGGACACTTTTCGCCGGCCCGTTTCGCATGTGGCTCTAGGCGAAGCCCGCCTGCGCGAGAATGCCGCGCAGCTGGGCATCGCGGGCCAAAGCCAGATCGAACAGCTGCGCGTAAGGGTCCCCTGCAAGTCCCAGAACCTGTGCGAAGGCCGGTTCGGTCTTGATCCCAGTGTGACGAAGCGCCTTCACGGCAGCCTGAAAAGTGCTGCCGCCGAGAGCCAGCAAGCGCCGTTCCACCTCGAAGTGGTGCCACCCCGCCTGCATCGCGACCGGCACTGGCGCGCCGAAGACTTCGAGGGGCAGATCGCAAATCGAAAACTGCGCGATCACTGCGCGCTCGCCCTGCGTCCACTGCCGCAGGGTAAAGTCCTCGCACCCTGCAAAACGCGCCCATAGCTCCTGCGCAAAGGCGTGCCCGTCGGGGGCATGGCAAACGATGTCCACATCGCTGCCCGCAACGTCCAGCCCGAGCGGGAAGGTGCCAACCACACGGGCATCATAGGCCGCCAGGACATGGGGCAAACCGCTCGACGCGAGGATACCGCGCCAGTCCACCCGATCAGTTGCCCTGCCGCTGGGCCCCTTCGCGCATGGCGGTGACCATCAGGTCCTCCAGCCTCGCCGGGTCAATCGCCAGCACCACGTTCGCCTTGCGCTCACCGAGCCCAGGTTGGTAGTGCTCGTGCCAGCTCAGCGTGGCACCGTACTTGGGCCCGAAGTCGGTAACGTAGTCGACGTAAAGCTGGTCCGCCTTGGTGACGATGCCTGGGTCCAGCACATAGCCTGCCGCGATCTCGTCCCAGAGCGGGAAGCCCGGTTCGAGACCTGCGATGAACGCCGCGACCTTGGTGGGCGCGACCTTCTCCAGCCGCGCCAGAAGCTCAGGCGTGCGCTGTGTGGCGGTGGAGGGATCGACCGGGATCACCGTCAGCTTGCGCCAGGGGCTGCGCGAGACGATGCTCGCGGCCTCGGGATCGAAGGCCACGTTGAACTCGCGGCGCGGGGTGTTCTCGAACTCACGCGCGAACTCGGCGGCGGACTGGTCCTTGAGTACCTGTTGGGGATTGAAGCTGCCACCCATGTAGACGAGTTCGCCCACGAGCCCCGCAAAATCAGGATCGAGCCGCTGGGCGAGCGCGAGGTTCGTCAGCGGCCCGCAAGCAACGATGGTGATCTCGCCCGGGTACTGGTGCACCATACGGATCAGGAAATTCGCCGCAATCTCGTCCGACTTCTGCAGGTGCGGGTTGCCACCGGGCAGGTCCACTGGATCGAAAGGCCCATGATATTCGGGCGTCGACTGCACGGTGGGCTCCACCCATTCGCGCATCCACGCGCCTTTCCAGACAAGCTTGCCGTAGAGCCCCTCCCAGCGCGCAGTCGCGGCCTCGGAGTTGAGGAGCGGAAAGGTCGCCCCTTGCGCGACAGGGATGTCGTCACGGCCCGTCAACTCCAGTCCGCGCAGCGCAAGCGCGGTCGCCCGGTTGGCCCAGACATCGCCCGAGACCGTGGTGATGCCCACCACGTCGATCTTGCGGCTTTCCAGCAGCATGAGGTGCATGAGCGCAAAGCCCTCATCCTCGATGATGACCTTGCGCGGCACCCCGTCCTGCGTTTGCGCCGCGAGGGCCGCCACCGGCGCAAGGAACAGGGCCACAAGCAGCGCCAGTGCAGCGCCCGCACGCCTGTGCATCAGGCGACCTCGGCGACGAAGGCGTCGATCGCAGCCAGATGGCGCGCGATGTCCTCGGCAGGCAAAAACGATCCGGTGAAGCTGTTGCGCGCCAGCGTCACCAGATCCTCACGCCCCAGCCCGCGCGCCTCTGCCACCGCCCGATAATTGTCCGCGATATAGCCTCCGAAATAGGCCGGATCATCGGAATTGAGCGTCGCCTTCAGGCCCGCCTTGAGCATGGCGTCGATGGGGTGCTGCACGATGTCATCGATCACGCAGAGCTTGAGGTTTGACAGCGGACAGACCGTCAGCGTCATGCCGCTCTCCGCCAGCCGCCTGGTCAGCGCCGGGTCCTCCAGCGCGCGGTTGCCGTGGTCGATGCGGTCAACGTCGATCAGGTCGAGCGCCTGGTAGACGTACTCCGGAGGCCCCTCCTCGCCCGCGTGCGCGGTGAGCTTCAGGCCCTTTTCGCGCGCCGCGGCAAAGACCTGCGCGAACTTGATCGGGGGATGGCCGACCTCGCTGGAATCCAGCCCCACCGCCGCGATCCGGTCGAGCCAGCGCTCGGCCGCCGCAAGGGTTTCAAAGGCGGCCTCTTCGCTCAGATGCCGCAGGAAGGAGAGGATGAGGCAGCTGGTCATGCCGTGCTTCGCGCGTGCTTCGTCCATTGCCGAGAGCAGCCCCTCGATCACCTCGGCAAAGGGAATGCCGCGATCGGTGTGGGTCTGGGGGTCGAACATCAGCTCGGCATGGACCACTCCGTCCTCGGCCGCCCGGTCGAAGTAGGCCATCGCCATGTCGTGGAAATCACGCCGCGTGCGCAGCACGTTGGCGCCGGCGTAGTAGATGTCGAGAAAGTCCTGGAGCCTCGTGAAGGCATAGGCCGCGCGCACCTCCTCCACGCTCGCATAGGGGATCTCGACCTGGTTGCGGCGGGCCAGCTCGAACATCAGCTCCGGCTCGAGACTGCCCTCGATGTGCAAGTGCAGTTCGGCCTTGGGAAGCCCGGCAATAAACGTGTCGAGATCGGTCATCATGCTGTCCTTTCCCAGGCGCACTCGCCCAGAACATAGGTGCGGGCCACGGCCCGGTCATCGCCCAGAACCTGAAGCGCAAACAGCCGCTGCGCAAGAGGTGCTGCCTGTGTACGGCGTGCAAGGAGCGGGGTCGCGGCGGGATCGAGCACCACGAAGTCCGCCTCCTGCCCGACCTCGAGTGCACCGACCTTGTCGGCAATGCCCAGGAGCTGCGCACTTCCCAGCGTTGCCAGGTACAGCGCACGGAAAGGAGAGAGCCGGTCCTCGCGCGCCAGCGCCGCCTGGTAGGCAAGGCCCGCCGTGTGCAGCAACGAGAAGGTCGTGCCCGCCCCGACGTCACTGCCCAGCCCCAGCTTCACACCAAAACGGTCCGCCTGCCCGAAGTCGAAATGGCCCGAGCCCAGGAACAGGTTGGAGCTGGGACAGACCGCGATGCCCGCCCCGCTTTCATGCAGACGCGCGCAGGCCCGGTCGGGCAGGTGAATGCCATGCGCGAAGACCGAACGCGGCCCGACGAGGCCGAAGCGGTCATAGACATCGAGATAGTCCGCCGCATCGGGAAAGCGCGCCGCGACGGCCGCGCACTCGTGGACGTTCTCAGCGAGGTGCGTGTGCAGCAGGACTTCGGGATGGTCGGCCAGGAAGGCGCCCGCATCGGCGAGCTGCGCATCACTGGAGGTCAGCGCGAAACGCGGCGTCAACGCATAGCCCAGCCGCCCGCGTCCGCGCCAGCGCCGCAGCAGCGCCTCACTCTCCGCCCGGCCCGAGGCGACACTGTCGCGCAGGCCCTCGGGCCCCTCGTCCATCAGCACCTTGCCCGAGATCACCCGCATACGCCGCGCCAGCGCCGCCTCGAACAGCGCATCGACCGAATGCTCGTGGACCGTTGCGAAGACCAGCGCGCTCGTCGTGCCGTTGCGCAGCATTTCGGTCAGGAACGCCTGTGCCAGAGCGTCGGCATGGGCGCGCTTCGCAAAGGCCATCTCGGCCGGGAAGATGTGCCGTTCCAGCCAGTCGAGAAGCTGCTCGCCGTGCGCAGCCATGCTGTCCATCTGCGGATAGTGGACATGGGCATCGATGAACCCCGGCACGATCAGCCCCGCCACCCTCTCGGTCGGAACCTGGGCAAAACGCCCAGCCAGATCGGCATGGCGGCCACGCGCCACGACGATCCCGTCCTCGACCACGAGCAGGCCATCCTCCTCGTGGCGCACCGCCCCCTCGCCTTCCGGCCCCGCATCGCGCGGATCACAGGACAGCGAAAGCAGCTCCCCCCGAAATGCGCGAAGTCCCATTACTGGCCCCTCAACTGAAGGAGTTGGGCCAGCACCGAAATCGCGATCACGTCGGGCTCCTTGCCTTTCACCCCCGGCACCCCGATGGGCGTGGTCAGGCGCGCGAGTGCCTCGTCGGCGATGCCATCGGCCTTGAGGCGCGAGCGGAAGCGGGCGATCTTGGTGGACGAGCCGATCAGGCCCACGAAAGCGACCGGATCGCGCCGCAGCGCGGTCAGGGTCAGGTGGTAGTCGAGCGGATGGTCGTGCGTCAGGATCGCGATGGCGGCCTCGGGCGGCGCTTCCTCGATACAGGTCGCGATATCCTCGACATCGACGATGGTCACCCCGTCGAGATCGGCCAGCTCCGGGCGGGTGTCGAACCAGGCCAGCTGGAGCGGCAGGCCTGTTGCATGCCGCGCGATGGCCTGCCCGACATGGCCCGCTCCGAAAAGGTAGACCGGGCGCGGACGCTCCCCCACCGGCTCGATGATCCGCGTGCCCACCCCCGGCTTGTCACCGCGCGCGGACTGGCGCGTTGTCGTCTCGCGGTCATGGATGCGGCGCAGCACCGCGCCGTCCTCAAAGCGGGTCTCCAGCATGCGTCCGGGCTCGGCTTCGTGCAGCCAGTCGAGCCCTGCGGAATCGAGATGCTCGATGAGGAGGCGCACACGCCCCCCGCAGCATTGCCCCAACAGAGGCCCAAGCGGATAGTCCTGCACGCGCCAGGTGCCGACCGGTCGGTCAAGGATCGCACGCGCCTGTTCAACCGCGCGGTATTCCAGCTGACCGCCGCCAATCGTGCCCTGCTGGTCCCTCGCGGTCACCAGCATACGCGTGCCGCCGCCGCGCGGCGCCGAGCCCTCGGTCGCGAGCACCGAGACCATGGCGCAGGGTGCAAGCTCAAGCCGCCGCAGCCAACCAATCCACTGCGTCATGCCGCCGTGCCTTCCTTGCGATGCCCCGCAATCGCGGCAAGCACCTTTTCGGGCGTTGCCGGCGCATCAAGTGGAGGCAGGCACCGCGCCTCGGGCACGCAGGCCCCGATCGCGCGGTTGAGCGCGGAAAAGACCGAGATCGCAAGCATGAACGGTGGCTCTCCCACGGCCTTGGAACGGTTGATCGTGGGCTCCACGTTCTGCCCGTCCCACAGTTCGATGGTAAGGCGTTTCGGGCGGTCCGAGGCGGTCGGGATCTTGTAAGTCGCCGGGCTATGGGTGAGCAGGCGCCCCTTCGCGTCCCAGACCAGCTCTTCGGTCGTGAGCCAGCCTTGCCCCTGTACGAAACCGCCCTCGATCTGGCCCTTGTCGATGGCCGGATTAAGCGAGGCGCCCACGTCGTGGAGGATGTCGACGGCCAGTACCTTGTGCTCGCCGGTCAGCGTGTCCACCGCCACCTCGCTCACCGCGGCGCCATACGAAAAGTAGTAGAACGGACGGCCCTTGTGGGCGGCGCGGTCGTAGGCGATGTCGGGCGTCGCGTAGAAGCCGGTGGAGCTGAGCGACACGCGGCCAATCTGCGCGCGCCGCGCCACTTCGCCAAAGGTGAGCCGGGCTGCACCTGCCTGCACACCCTCCGGGCCGAAGGTCACATCCTCGGGCGCGCAGGAGTACGTCCGCGACAGGAAATCGACGAGGCGCGCCTTGATCGAGGCGGCCGCGTTGAAAGCGGCCATGCCGTTGAGGTCCGCGCCCGAACTCGCCGCCGTCGCGGACGTGTTGGGCACTTTGTCGGTACGGGTCGCGGTGCAGCGAATGGTGCCGAGCGGTACGCCGAAGACATCCGCGACAACCTGCGCCACCTTGACGTAGACCCCCTGTCCCATCTCGGTTCCGCCGTGGTTCACCTGGATCGAACCGTCGGCATAGACATGGACGAGCGCGCCCGCCTGGTTGAGGTGGGTCGTCGTGAAGCTGATCCCGAACTTGACCGGCGTTAGCGCAAGGCCGCGCTTGAGAATGGGGCTTTGCGCGTTGAAAGTGTCAATGGCCTTGGAACGCGCATCGTAGCGCGCTCTCTCGCGCAGGCGCGCGATCATCTCGGGCGCAATATTGTCCTTGATCTCCATGCCATAGGGCGTCTCGCTGCGCCCGGCCGTGTAGAGATTGGCAAGACGAACTTCGAGCGGATCACGGCCCAGGCGCGCGGCAACATCGTCGAGGATACGCTCGATCGCGAGCATCCCTTGCGGACCACCGAACCCCCGGAAGGCGGTGGCCGAGACCGTGTTGGTCTTGAGCCGTTCCGAGACGATCTCCACGTCTGGCAGGTAGTAGCAGTTGTCCGCGTGGAACATCGCGCGGTCGTTGATCGCGGGGGAAAGGTCGACGCTTGCCCCACATGGGCTCGACAGAAACAGCGACAGAGCCAGGAGATGGCCCTCTTCATCGTAGCCGACCTCGTAGGCGACTTCGAAGGGGTGGCGCTTGCCGGTCATCACCATGTCGTCGTCACGATCGCAGCGCAGCTTGGCGGGACGCCCGGTCCGCGCGGCAACGAGCGCGGCCGCCGCGGCAAAAAGCGCAGCCTGCGTTTCCTTGCCGCCAAAGGCCCCGCCCATGCGCCGCACTTCCACCGTCACATCGGCCGAAGTGAGGCCAAGCATGTGCGCGACCAGATGCTGCACTTCGCTGGGATGCTGGGTAGAGCTGACGATGTGGACGGCGCCGTCCTCGCCCGGCGTCGCCACCGCGATCTGGCCTTCGAGATAGAAGTGGTCCTGCCCGCCCATCTCGAAGGCGCCCTTGGCGCGGTGCGGGGCAGAGGCCAAAGCGGCCCCGGCATCGCCGCGCGCCATGCGCTGGGTCGGCTCGATCAGGCTGTTTGCCGCGCGCGCCTGTGCAGGCGTGATCGCGGCGTCGAGCGGTTCGTATTCGACTTTGGCAAGACGTGCCGCGCGCCGGGCAGCATCGCGGCTTGTGGCCGCGACGAGGAACAGCGCCTGACCGTGGCTTACCACTTCGTCCTCGGCCAGCAGCGGATCGTCATGCGCGACAGGCGCGACATCGTTGGCGGCGGGAATATCGGCGGCGGTGTAGACACTGTGGACACCGGGGGCCTGACGTACCGCTTCGAGGTCCATCGACACGATACGCGCGTGCGCCTCGCTGCTTTGGCCAAAGCACAAATGCAGCATATCACCGGGCTCGGTGAGGTCATCGGTATAGCGCGCTGCGCCCGTCACGTGCAGGTGTGCGCTCTCATGCGGGTGCGAGGGCTTGGCCAGGACGAGCGCGCCCGGTTCGGGATCGCGCTCAGCCATCGAGCGCCTCCATGTCCAGCACCGAAACCGCCCCGCCTTGCTCGCGCAGCCAGAGACGACGCAGCAGATTACCCGCCGCTTCGAGGCGGTAGGCGGACGAGCCACGTACGTCGTCGAGCGGCGTGAAATCCTCGCGCAGAGCCTCGGCTGCACGCTCCATCGTTTCCAGCGTGAAAGGCGCGCCGACCAGCGCGGCCTCGCACGCCGCCGCGCGGCGCGGGGTCGCCGCCATCCCGCCAAAAGCCACACGGGCAGAAGCCACCTCACCCTTCTCCAGGGTCAGGGCGAAAGCCCCGCACACGGCGGAAATGTCGCTGTCGAAGCGGCGCGAAAGCTTGGAGATATGGATCACGCTACCGCTCTCCGGGCGCGGGATGCGCACCCCGGCCACGAACTCACCGTCGCGCAGATCCTGCTTGCCGTAGTCGAGGAAGAAGTCTTCGAGAGGAAGCGTGCGCGTACCCTCCATGCTGCGCAGCATAACCTGCGCGCCAAGCGCAATCAGCGCAGGCGGCCCATCGCCGATGGGCGAGCCGTTGGCGATGTTGCCTCCAATGGTGCCCGCGTTGCGAACCTGGAGCGCGGCGAAGCGACGCCACAACTCGCCAAGGTCGGGATGTAGCTGCGCCAGGGCCGCATGCGCATCGGCGTGACGGACATTGGCGCCAAGGAACAACGCCTCATCGCTCGCTTCGATTGTGGCCAGCTCGGCAATGTCCCCGATGAAGATCACGGTGTCGAGGACCTTCAGACCCTTGGTAATCCAGAGGCCCACGTCGGTCGCCCCGGCCACCAGCGTGGCATCAGGATGCTCACGCAGGAGCCCGGTCAACTCATCCGCGCTGCCCGGGGCGAACCAGGGCCGCCCCTGCCATTCCCCAGATGCCGGTAGCCCTGCAATCTCGGCAAGCTGTGCGATCACGGCGGCATCGTCCTGTGCGAGAACCGGCACTTCCTGCGCCGCCTCCAGGATCGGGCCATACCCGGTGCAGCGGCACAAGTTGCCCGCGATCACGTCCTCGACCGGAAGATCGCAGCCGGTGGCGCCAATGGCGCGGCCATGGAGCGACATGACGAAGCCCGGGGTGCAGAAGCCACACTGCGAGGAACCATTGCCCGCCATGCAGGCCTGCAGCGGATTGGGAACGCCCTCGCGCGCCAGGCTCTCCACCGTCATCAGCGCCTTGCCGTGCAGCATGGGGAGGAACTGGATGCAGGAATTGAGCGCGCGCCACTGCACCCTGCCCCCCGCCTCCAGCGTCCCGACCAGCACTGTACAGGCCCCGCAGTCGCCTTCCGCGCAGCCTTCCTTGGTGCCGGTACGGCGAAGCTGCGAGCGCAGGAAATCGAGGACCGACCCCGTCGGATCGCACGTATCAAGATCAATCCGCGCGCCATCGAGAAGAAACGAAATCGCCATATCAGCTGCCCCGGTAGGTCGAGTAGCCGTAAGGCGAGACGAGCAACGGCACGTGGTAGTGCGCGCCTGTCTCGGCGATGCCGAAGTCGATCTGGACGACATCGAGGAACGGCGGTTCGGGCAAATGTACGCCCTTGCCCCGGAAATAGTCGGCAACGGCGAAGCGCAGGTGGTATCCGCCCGAGGGCACCTGCGGCAGGTCCGGGCAGCGGCCGTCCGCGTTGGTCGTGCCTGCGAACAGGACGGAGCCGCCTTCGGCGATCAATTCGAGGCCGACGCCGCTGGCGGGAGTGCCGTGGGCGGTGTCGAGAACATGGGTCGAGAGCGTGTTCATGCCGCGTCTCCGGCTTCGGGAAGGGGCCATTCACCGACGAATTCAGGATCGTCGTAGGCGAGAAATTCCTCGACCAGGACATCCTTGTCATCGAGGAAGAGCTGGTCGGCAATGCTGCGCAGCAAGCGCGGCAGAGCAAGGTGCAGGCCCGAGAGCGCCGAGGCCGAGAGGCCCAGGCTGATCAGCGCGGAATAGTTGAAGGCGAAGAGGCCATGAAGCGGCGCGCCGTCAACGCCTTTGCGCGGGCAGAACTCGAAGCCGTCACCCAGGTAGGGATGAGCATCGATGAGCGCGTTGCGGCGCCCTTTGGGCGTTACGACCTCGCCCCAACGCGCGATGAGATCGGCGACCTCGGCAAGTTCCGGGCGAAGCGCGGGGTCACTGATGAGCCCGGTCGAGATCACCACGAAGTCGAACTCGTGATGGCCATGCGGCGTGGTCACGCGCACCAGTCCGTTGTGTTCGGCAACGTCCAGCCAGGGCGCACCGGTGTGGAGATGGAAACCGGGCCAGGACGCGGCGCGCGCGAACGTATCATTCGTCGGGGGCTGGTTGTGCCCCAGGAAGCAGTCCATCGCGGCGTACTTCGTCGCATCGTCGAGCGCCGGGTAGCGCGCAGCAAAACCCACCTTCTCCATGAACCGGATCGGATTGACCCGTGGAAGCTGGCTGCGGCGGATGAAGACTTCGGCCGCTTCCACGCCTTGCGAAAGTGCAAAGTGCGCATTGTCGAAGGCCGAGGCACCGCCCCCCAGGATGCCGATGCGCTTGCCATGAAGCGCGGCAAAGTCGATGGGTTCGCTGGTGTGCGCCCAGAGCGCCTTGGGCAGGTTGTCACGCACCATGGCCGGCGTGTGCCATTCTCCCCCGCCCTGAATGCCAGTGGCAAGGACCACCTTGCGCGCGAGTTCCATGGTCCCGTCGGCAAAGTGCAGGCGGTGGAGCGCCTCATCGGGCAGCGGCTCGATGCGCACCAGCTTCGCCTCGTTGACGACGGGAAGGTCGAGAACATGGCGGTACCAACGCAGGTACTCCATCCAGTCGCCCCGCGCGATCTTGTCGAGCGCGGCCCAGCCCGCGGCGCCATGCTGCGCCTCCCACCAGGCCTGGTAGGTGAGCGAAGGCACACCGAAATCGAGCGGGGTGAGCGTCTTGGGCGTGCGCAGCGTGACCATGCGCGCATAGGTCTCCCACGGCCCCTCGAAGCCTGCCGGGCCTTCATCGAAGATCATGACGTTGGTCACGCCTTCGCGCCTCAGGCCAAAGGCCGTGGCAAGCCCGCACTGCCCGCCGCCGATAACGGCAACATCGAGCACGTCTTCGCCCGCAAACGTGCGCGGGCGCACCCATTGCGGGCGGTTGAAGGCGACAAGCTCCAGCTCGCGTTCAAGGCGCTGTTCCAGCGCGCGCAGGCCCATCTGTTCGGTCATGCGAGGTCTTCCAGGCGCAGGCGGACGATCTCACCGATCTGCGCAAGGGCAGTGGCGATCTCGGTCTCGCGGTCGTTGGCGAGGCGCGCGCGCATGGCGGCAAGGATTCCGGCCTTGTCGGTCAGGCGCACGCAGATGATGAAGGGGAAGTCGAATCGTTCGCGGTAGGCCGCGTTGAGCGCATGGAACTCCTCGTATTCGGCAGGCGAAAGGCGGTCGAGCCCGGCGCTCGCCTGTTCCGACGCGCTCGCCTGCGTCAAGGTCCGGTCGATGGCCGCCTTGCCGGCAAGTTCGGGATGCGCGCGGATGAGCGCGAGTTGCTCCTCGCGGCTCGCGGCGTGAACCACGGCCATGAGATCGGCGTGACGGTCCCCGCGCGTAGGCGCAGCATCGGCGCGCGCCTCGACCCAGGGGCTGTGTTCGAAGAGCGCGGCCATCAGTGCGTGCTTCCCTCCAGGCTGACATGGGCGGAGACGACCTTCCAGCCGCCGAAATCGCCTTCCCCGAATTTGACCCAGCTTTGCGTCTGGCGCCCGCGCCGCTCCGATCCCTCACGGAAGAACTCGGCATCCGCGGTCGCGAAGGCATCGCCGTAGGTCACGATCGAGACCTTGCCGAGCGTGCGCTGGGGGGAGCCCCCCCGCCCCTTTCGAAATGCGCGGATTTCCTCGATGCCGTAAAGCACTTCGCCCACGCCGTAACGGTTGGTGGTATCCGCCTCGTGGAAGAGCGCATCCATCGCCGCGATGTCGTCCTCCATCAGCGCGCGTTCGTATTCGTGGAACGCAGCGGTGACTTCGGCGAGGAGAACGGGATCGTTGATCTTCATGCCTTATCTCCGGCGTAAGGGTGCGTGGTCTGCCAGTGGCGGGCAATATCGATGCGGCGCGCGATCCAGGCCTCGCCGCTTTGCGCAACATGGTCGAGGAACCGACCGACCCAGCGCGCGCGGCCCGGCTTTCCGGCGATGCGGGCATGCAGGCCCACCGACATCATCCGCCCGCCCTCCTCGACCAACTGGTCATAGGTGTCGCGCATATGGCGGAAGAACTGTTCGCCTTCGGTAAAGCCGTTGTAGGCGACGATCTTCATGTCGTTGACGTCGAGCGTGTAGGGCACGACCAGCTGCACGCGGCCATACTTATCGTCCCAGTAGGGCACGTCATCGGCGTAGCTGTCGGCATCGTACACGAAACCGCCTTCCTCGGCCACGAGGCGCGCGGTGTTGGGCGAAGTCCGCCCCTGATACCAGCCGAGCGGCCGGGTACCCGTGACCTCTTCATGCAGCGCGATGGCCTCGGCGATGTGCGCGCGTTCGACCTCTTCGGGAACATTCTGATAGTCGATCCAGCGCAGGCCGTGGCTGGCAATCTCCCAGTCGGCCGCCCGCATCGCGGCAACGGCCTCGGGGTTGGCTTCGAGCGCCTTGGCGACGCCAAACACCGTCACTGGAAGGCCGCGCGATGCAAACATGCGGTGAAGCCGCCAGAACCCGGCCCGGCTGCCGTATTCGTAGAGGCTTTCCATCGCCATCGCGCGGTCCGGGTGGCTGGCCGCCCCGACCATCTCGGAGAGGAAGGCTTCGGAGCCCTTGTCGCCGTTGAGAACGCTGTTCTCCGCACCTTCCTCGTAGTTGATGACGAACTGGAGGGCGACGCGCTTGCCGCCCGGCCAGTGCGCCTTGGGCGGGCTCGCGCCATAGCCGACCAGATCGCGCGGCGTCATGTTCATGCGGTTTCTCCCACTCCGGCACTGTCCCATGCCTCGATCGCGGCAGGCACCGCCTCGCCCAGCGGGAGCACGAAACCATGGGCGCGCAGGCTCGCTTCCAGCGCGCCGAGCGTGATCAGCACCTTGTGCTTCATCGCGTTGTAGCCCATCGCGCCCAGCCGCCAGATCCGCCCCTGCAAGGGGCCGAAGGCCGTGCCGATCTCGATCTCGAAGGTGTCGCGCATCATCGCGCGCACCGCCTCGCCATCGACGCTGTCCGGGATGTGGACGCCCGTGACATTGGTCATGCGATGCGCATTGTCGCCAAAGACGGTGAGGCCCATCGCGCGCAGACCCGCCGCCATCGCGCGGCCCGAGCGAGTATGACGATCATAGCGCGCGGCCAGCCCCTCGCCCAGCGCCACGCGGGCGCATTCGCGCGCCGCGTAGAGCATCGAGGTCGCCTCGGTGTGGTGGTTGAGGCGCTTTTCCGACCAGTAATCCATGATCATGGCGAGGTCGAAGTAGTTGGAAGCGATGCGCGGCCCCTGCCCGTCCTCCAGCCCCTTCATGCGGATGCCCGCCTCGGTGTGGCGGCGCGCGAAGATGTGCTCGGCCGCCCCGTCCGAGATGGTGATCGGGGCCGAGCCCGAAGGCCCTCCCAGGCACTTCTGCAGGCCGCCCGTCACGACATCGACATCCCAGCGGTCGGCGGCCAGTTCCATGCCGCCGATGGTCGCGGTCGCATCCACGTAGGAAAGCGCGCCCGCTGCACGGCACAGCGCGCCGAAACCCTCAAGCGGCTGCGCCATCGTCGTCGAGGTATCGCCATGGATCGTCGCCACAAGTCTTGGCGAGGTGCGTGCAATCGCCTCCTCGATAGCGCCGAGCGGGACGACTTCGCCCCAGGGCGCCTCGACCGTCTCGATCCGCGCGCCGATGCGGGTGAGGATTTCGGTCAGGAGCAGGCCGAAGCGGCCGAAATTGACGACAAGTACGGTCTCGCCCGGCGCAACAAGGCTGACGAGGGCGGCCTCGATCCCGGCACGCGCGGTGCCATCGACCAGCATCGTCCAGCGGTTCTTCGTGCCGAAGATCGGGCGGTAGAGCGCCATGACCTGCTCCATGTAGCCGGTCATCTCGGGGTCGAACTGGCCCAGAAGATCGGCCGACATCGCGCGCAGCACGCGCGGGTGGGCATTGACGGGGCCAGGCCCCATGAGCAGGCGCTGGGGCGGATCGATCTCCCCGAAGAGAAGGGGATCGAGTTCAACGGGCATGGTGGCGCTCTCCGAGGCGGTCGAGGAAACCGAGCATGACGGCGAGCGCGATTTCCGCGTCCGCAGGTTCCACATGTTCGGCCGGGTTGTGACTGATACCGCCCCTGCAGCGCAGGAACAGCATGGCGGTGGGGCATAGCGCGCCCATGTTCATGGCATCGTGGCCTGCCCCCGAAACGAGGCGGAAGACCCGCTGGCCTGCGCTTTCGTGCGCGGCGTCGAGCAGCTCCATCAGCCCTTCGTCACAAGGGCTGGGCGGAAGGTCGTGGATGCACGTGACGTCCAGGTCGAGCGCCCGCGCCGCGGCGATCGCCTGGCAGCGCGCCAGGATTGCCTCGGCCACGCGGTTGCGGCGGCGTATATCGCCCGCGCGCACATCGAGAGTGAAGCGCACTTCGCCGGGAATGACATTGGGCGCTCCGGGCAGCGCCTCGATCCGGCCAACGGTGGCGACGGCATCGGACATGTCGGCCGCGGCCAGTTCCTCGGCGGCAAGCACCATTTGCGCAGCGCCCGGCAGCGGATCGCGGCGCAGCGGCATTGCGCTCGTCCCTGCGTGTCCGGCAAGGCCCTTGAGGGTGATCGCGTAGCGCAGCTGCGCAGCAATGCCGGTGACCGTCCCCACCGCAAGGCCATTGGCTTCAAGCACCGGGCCCTGTTCGATATGGGCTTCCAGATACGCAAAGATTTCGCCCCGCGCGCGCCGGGCGGTGAGGTAGGCCCCCGGATCTACTCCGGCCTCGGCCAGCGTCACCCCGTCCCCATCGGCGATGTCGAGCGCGCCGCGCTCCAGCGTTCCGGCCACCGCACGGCTGGTCAGCATCGCGGCGGGAAAGCGCGAACCTTCCTCATCGCCAAAAGCATAGACCTCTATCGCGAAAGGAAAGCGGCGCCCCTTTGCATGGAGCGCGGCCACGCACTCGATCCCGAGCATGATGCCCAGCGGTCCATCGTAGGCCCCGCCATCGCGCACCGAATCAAGGTGGCTGGCGATCATAAGCGCGGGCGCATCGGGGCGGCTCGCCTCGTAGCGGCCGATGAGGTTTGCGGCGGCATCGCGGCGCACCTGCATCCCGGCCTCTTCCATCCAGCCGGTCAGCGCCTCCTGCGCCTCGGCATAGGCTGGCGTCAGGTAACCGCGATAGAGCCCCCCTTCCATGTCGGAATAGGGCACTTCGCGCAGCGCGTCGCAGCGCGCGACAGCTCGGGCGCCACCAGGAGTTTGCAGAGCACTCACCATCCCAGCGCTGCCCCGTCGCTGCGCGGATCGCTCGCGCCTTCAAAGCCGCCATCGGGCAGGCGCACCAGGGCCCCGGCGTGCCCCATCATGGCGCTGGGCGGGCCGACCCGCTCGACATCGTGCCCCGCCGCTTCGAGCGCTGTGTAGAGCGCAGGATCGAAGCCGTCCTCCAGCTTGAGCGAGGTCGTGACATCGCCCCAGGTGCGCCCGAGCAGCCAGCGCGGCGCCGAAATCGCCTCCTGCAGGTCCACGCCGTAGCGCGCATAGCGGGTAAAGAGCGCGGCCTGCGTCTGGGGCTGCCCCTCACCGCCCATCGTGCCGTAGGCCACGATCCGGCCATCGTCGAAGAGCGCCATGGCGGGATTGAGGGTGTGGAAGGGCTTGCGCCCCGGTTTCAGCGCATTCCAGCCCTCTTCGGCGAGACGGAAGGACGAGCCCCGGTTCTGCCAGGTGATCCCGGTCTGCGGCAGGACCAGCCCCGAGCCGAACTCGAAGTAGGTCGACTGGATGCACGAGACCACCCGGCCCTCCCCATCGGCGGCAGCGAACCAGCAGGTGTCGCCCCACTGCGGGGGCTGCGGCCAGGGCAGCGCTCTTGCGGGGTCGATGCGCGCAGCCAGGGCGTCGAGCGCCTGGGGATCGGCGAGCAGGCCCTGAAAATCGAAATCGGTGAAGGTCAGATCGCCCACGTGTGCATCGCGCAGCAGAAAGGCCTGCTTGGTCGCCTCGACAAGGCTGTGGACGTGATCAAAGCCGTCCGGCGCGTCGGCCTGCAGGCGGTCGAACAGCGCGAGGATCAGGAGCGAGGCGAACCCTTGCGTGGGGGGCGCAGTGTTGAAGAGGCGCGCGCCCGTGATCGGCACCGAGAGAGGCGCGGGGCGGCTCACCGCATGTGCGGCCAGATCGCCCGCCGAGACCGGACTGCCCAGCGCCGTGAGGTCCTCAGCCAGGCGCGTGGCCAGCGAACCTGTGTAGAAACTCGCCAATCCCTCGCGCGCGAGCGTGCGCAGCGTTTCGGCGAGCGCAGGCTGGCGCAGCACGTCGCCCTCGGCGAGCGGGCGGCCTTCGGGCTCGAAGATGTCGGCATAGGCCCCGGGCTGGCTACGCAGTTCCTCGCCCTTGGTCTGCGCAATCCCTGCCCCGCCTGCGGTCACCGCAACGCCGGTTTCGGCATGGACGATGGCATCGCGCAGCAGACGATCGAGCGGCAAGATGCAGGCCGGGTCGGCCAGCGCCGCCTCCCAGGCCGAGACCGTGCCCGCCACCGTGTTCGCCGCCAGAGGTCCGCGCTGGGGCACTGCATCAAGCCCTGCGTAGAGGGACAGGTCCGCGCTGGCCGCCGCCGCGCCCACGCCGTGGATCGCGTGGAGCCGCCCGTCGGGCTCGCGGATCAGCCAGAAGCCATCCCCGCCGATCCCGGTCATGTGCGGATAGACCGCGCTCAGCGTTGCGGCGATGGCGACGCAGGCCTCCACCGCCGTTCCCCCCTCGGCGAGCACGTCGCGGCCCGCCTGCGCGGCGAGGTGGTGTGGGGCGGTGGCGATGCCATTTTGCGCGGTGACGGTCTGCATGGGTTTGGGCCTTCTGTTCAGTCCGGAAGCGCGGCGAGGAATGCGCGCACGACATGCGCAGAATTGACAGACGCGAGCGCCATGAAGGTATTCATCTGGTTCTCGCCATCATCGCCGCCAGCAAGGTCCGACAGGCTGCGAAAGACGATGGCGGGCACCTCGTTGGCATAGGCGACCTGCACCACGGCGGCGCTCTCCATGTCGACGACACGCGCCCCCCAGGCGGCCTGAAGGTACTCGCGAAATTCCTTGTTGTCGGCAAAGACACCTGCGCTCACGCCCGTGCCGCCGACCACCACCTTGGGCTCTTCGACGAGGCAGTGCGGTCCGCTCGCCGTACCCGAAGGCCCGGTACAGCGCTGTAAGGAGATGCGTGCGGTCACGTCTTCAGCAAGCTGCAGCAGTGCAGGGTCCGCACCCAACGTATAATGGCGCACCGGGGCCTCGCTCGCGTTGCCCACGCGCACGCCGCGCGGGAACATCATCTCCCAGTTGGCGGGTGCCTGCGCATCGACCGGCTCGGGCGTCACCCAGCCCTCGCCGGTGCGGCGCGCGAAGGAGACTTCGAGGTACTGCGCCCAGTCCTTGGCGACCACCACATCGCCGATCGAAAGCTCCGGGTCGACCCCGCCCGCAATCCCGGAAAAGACGATGCGCTTCACCTTGAACCGGTCGAGCACAAGCTGGGTGTTCATCGCTGCGTTGACCATGCTCACCCCGCTCTGCATCAGCACCACGGGCTTTCCTTCCAGCGTTCCGGCCAGGAAGGTGAGGCCATTGGCGCTGTATTCGCGCGGCTCGGCAATGGCCGGGGCGAGCGCGTCCCATTCGGGCGCAAAGGCGGTCATCACCACCGTGCGCGGGGTCGTGTCGAAGGGCTCGGCCAGCGCGGGGGCAGAGACAAGCGCAAGCGCAGTAGCAAGAAGAGACATGGCACGGCGCATCAGGCAGCTCCCATCCAGATGAAGCGGGCAACGAAAAGCGCGGCGAGAACCAGCAGGAAAAGGTCGCTCTTGCCGAAGGTTCCCCGCACGATCTTGAGCACCGCATGGGCGGTGATCCCGAAGGCAAGGCCATTGGCAATCGAGAAAGTGAAGGGGATCATCGCGACGGTCAGAAAGGCCGGGATCGCGCAGAGCGGGTCCTCCCATTCGACCTCGGTCAGAGGCAGGCACATCATGCCGCCCACGATGATGAGCGCAGGCGCGGTCGCGGCAAGCGGAATGAGCTGCGCGTAAGGCGCCACGAACATCATCGCGAGGAACAGCAGGCCGGTGACAATGGCGGTGAGGCCCGTGCGCCCGCCCACCTGCACGCCCGATGCGCTCTCGACGTAGCTCGTCACCGTGCTCGTGCCCGCCATCGAGCCGACCATGGTCGCCACCGCATCGGTGACGAGAATGCGGTTGAGACGCGGGATCTTTCCGTCCGAACCGATCAGCCCCGCGCGCTTGGTAACCGCGACCAGCGTGCCGATGTTGTCGAACAGGTCGACAAAGAGGAAGACGAAGAGCACTTCGAGAAGACCAAGGCCATGCTGGCCTTCGGAGCCGAACACCCCGCCCAGGTCCAGCTGGAACAGCGTGCCTGTCATCGCCTCGAGCGAATAGGGCTCGGGCGTGAAGCTGACGAGGCCGAAAACCCAGCCCAGCACCGTCGTCGCGACAATCCCGATCAGCATGGCGCCGCGCACGTTCCAGGCGCTGAGCCCGCCGATCAGGACCAGCCCGAAGAGCGCGAGCGCGGGCGCAGGCTGGCGCAGGTCGCCCAGCGCCACGAACGTCGCCGGGTTGGCAACGACAATGCCGGAATCGCGCAGGCCAATGAAACCGATGAAAAGGCCGATACCGCCCGCCACTGCGGCAAAGAGATACTGCGGGATCGAGTGGACGATCAGCTGGCGAATGCCGGTCAGCGTCAGGACAAGAAAAGCCACGCCCGAGATGAACACGCAGCCCAGCGCCACCTGCCAGGGCACCCCCATCTGCTGCACCACGGTAAAGCTGAAATAGGCGTTGAGCCCCATGCCCGGCGCCAGCGCAAGCGGCGTGTTCGAGGTAAAGCCCATCAGGATCGAGGCAAAGGCCGCCGCAAAGCAGGTCGCCGCCGCGACCGCCGCAACGGGCATGCCCGCCGTTCCCAGGATCGCGGGATTGACGAGGACGATGTAGGCCATCGTCAGGAAGGTGGTGAACCCGGCCAGTACCTCGGTGCGCGGCGTGGTGCCGCGCGCGCGCAGTTCAAAGCGGCGTTCCAGCCGTGCGTCCCAGGCGCTGTCCTGCCGGGCCAGCGTCTCAGTTTCACTCATTGCGTAGTCCCCTCTTCGCATGTCTCGGCCCCATGGGCCGGCGCGCTCACCCCCGTGAACCCGCGCATTTCCAGCTGGCGTGCCAGCGCGAACAACCTGTTCTCCTCACCCGGCTTGCCGATCAGCTGAAGGCCGAGCGGCAAGGCACCCGGTCGCTTCAGGGGCACGGCCAGCGAGGGAAAGCCCAGGAACGTGATCGCCTGGGTGTGAATGCCAAGATCCGCGCGCGCGGGCCGCATCTCGCCATCGATCTCGATACGCGGATCCTCGATGCGCGGTGCAGTGCAGGGCGTGGCCGGAGCCAGGACCACATCGGTGTCCGCCAGCATCGCCGTGACCCTGGCGATATAGTCCGTCCGGAACGCGCGCGCCTCGTCCACGATGGCTTCGGGCAGGAGGGCGCCTGCAATCAGGCGGTCACGCACTTGCGGATCGTAGTCGAGGGCCTGCTTGGCCAGCGCGGCGCGGTGGAGCGTGCCGCCCTCATACGCGGTGATCAAAAACGCCGCCGAGCGCGCCCGTCCGATTTCGGGGATCTCCAGCGAGGCCCCCTCACCCGCGATGGCGTCCATCGCAGCCAGCTGGTCGGGATCGGCATTCATCCGGAAGCGCCCGCCCAGCCGGGCAACACGCAGGTCCGCGCGCGTCTCGGACACCATCGGCTCCCCGCGCAGCACCGCCCAGACGCAAGCCATGTCCTCGACCGACGTCGTGAAAGGCCCGACATCGTCGAAGCTTTCGGCAAACGGAAAGACCCCGTCCAGCGGCAGCGCGGTGTGGGTGGGCTTCAGGCCATAGAGCCCGGTGAGGCTCGCGGGCACGCGCACCGAGCCATTGGTGTCCGATCCCAGCGCCAGCGGCATGAGCCCGGCCGCCACCACGGCCGCCGAGCCACCCGAAGAGCCGCCCGCCAGCCGCGCGAGGTCATGCGGGTTGCGCGTGGTGCCATAGGCCGCGTTGATGGTCGCAAACCCATAGGCGAACTCATCCATGTTGAGCGTGGCGACAAGCACCGCGCCCGCCGCCTTCAGGCGCGCCACGGCCTTGGCATCGCGCGGCGCAGGCGGCGCATCGGCGTAGACGCGCGAGCCTGCCGTGGTCGGCAGTCCGGCAACGTCGAATAGGTCCTTCACCCCGTAGGGCACGCCCGCCAGCGGCCCCGGGTCCTCGCCCGCCGCGATCCGGGCATCGACGGCGTCCGCCTCGCCGCGTGCGCGTTCGGCCAGAAGCTGGGTCACCGCGACCAGCGGCGCGGCCCGTGCCTCGATATCGGCAAGGCAGCCTTCAAGGACCGCGCGGGCCGTCACCTCGCGCGCCCGTACCGCCCGGGCGATGTCGCAGGCCGACCTGCGGTGCCAGAGGGTCATTCCCCGTCCTCTCCGCGCATCCGGCGCACATGGCTCTCGAGCAGCTCCAGGTTGGCCTCCACGCCGGAACGGCACGCCTGCGGTATTGGCAGTCCGACAGCGGCGGCTGCGGCATCGATGGCCGCGCGCGAACGCGGGACGGCAGCGCCGCCGGGCCGGGTCGGGGAGGGCGTGGTCATGCGGCCTTATCTCCTGCCGGGGCGACGCGCACAGTGCGCGCCGACACGGGACGGCACGTGCCAAGCCCCTGTGCAACCACGCGATCATGCCCCGTCGCAGCCCTGCGGGCAACGGGCCAATTGACCCTTCCTGCCCGAGGTCGGCGCAAGAGGGAGCGCGGATCGGGTCCGATCCGGAAGAAAGGGAAGGCGCGGCGCATGTCCCCCTCCTGCCTGCCGCCACCCTATCTAGCAAACGCAATGATCTGGACAGATCGTTGCAAAAAAGAGCGCACCCACTTCTACGGCACCGTAGGCTCTCTAATTTTCGCAACACCTTGTAAAATTCATTGCATTTGCTTGCACATTTATGCGCCACTAGCCCTACGCACGAATAACATGGAACAACAGTCCGAGACCGTGAGGAAATACACGGAAATAGAGGACGTAAAGACGACCTAAATGGGGCGAGGACAACTGAAAGGGAGAGCAGAACATTTCGGCCGCGCCAGACAGGGACGGCGCGCCGGGGCATTCATGAGGGGGTTGATATGCGGATTTCACGTTGTTTTACAGGCAGGTCTCGCAGATCTGCAGCGCGCACTCATGTGCTTGTCGCAGGCCTTCTGGGCTGCACCGCGCTGAGCACGCCCGCACTCGCGCAGGAGCCGGCAGAGCGCGATCCGGCCTCCGAGATCGTCGTTACCGGCTCGCTTGACGCATTGCCCGTCGCCGACGTCGGCTCGGTCTTCGGCTTCGACAAGACCATCGTCGAAACCCCGCGTTCCGCCTCCACCGTCAGCGCCGAGCAGATGGAACGCTTCGGCATCACCGAGATCTATGACCTCGTCGCGCAGTCGCCGGGGACCTTCACCAACTCGTTCTTCGGCGTAGGCGGTGCGCTCGATATTCGCGGTACGCCCGGCGAAGTGTACTTTCGCGGCGTGCGCCGTCTCGACAACCCGGGCAACTACCCCACCCCGATCGCGGCGGCGGACCGGGTCGACATCGTGCGTGGTCCCGCCTCACCGATCTACGGACCCTCCAAGACCGGCGGCTACATCAACTTCGTGCCGCGTTCGGCGCGCGCGCAGGGCGGCGCCTTCATGGCCAGCCCGGAAGGTAAAGTCGGCCTCACGCTGGGCAGCTGGAACAAGACCGACCTCACCGCCCAGATCCGGGGTCCGGGCCACATCGGCACGCAGGAATTCGGGTACAGCCTCTACGCCGAGGTCGAGGATTCGGGCAGCTACTGGGACAACATGTCCACCAACCAGACGATCCTGCAGGCCGCCTTCGACACCGACCTGACGCCCGATCTCCGGCTGGAATTCGGCGGCATGTACCACCGCTTCCGCGGCCAGCAGAATGGCGGCTGGAACCGCCTGACGCAGGACCTGGTCGATGACGGCACCTACATCACCGGCAATGCCATCTCGCTCGACACCGATGGCGACGGGCAGATGTCGGTCGAAGAGATCAATGCGGCGGTGCCCGGCGGTCTCTCGATCTTCGGCGGCTTTGCCTGCGGGGGCGGCGTGTTCCCGGATTCGATCACCGATGCCTGCTACACCTCCAGCCCCAACAACCTGCTCAACCTCCAGAACACCGGCACCACCACGCTCAGCCGACGCAAGACGCTGACCGGCAAGGACGACCGGCTCGACAACAACGCGACCACGCTCTACGCCGACCTCATCTGGACGGGTCCCGGCGACATCGAGATCAAGAACCAGGCCTTCTACGACAGCTACGAGAACATCAACGAGAACGCCTACGGCTTCTCGCAGCTGCACGATTCCTGGGTCTTCGAGGACAAGATCGTCGTCTCCAAGACTTTCGAGTCGAGCGCGGGCACGTTCGCCTTCCAGCTCTCCCCCTCGATCCGCTACACCAGCTTCGAACACGGGGAGGACTTCAACTACGAGTACTTCCACCGCGTCGACCTGACGCAGGGCTACGACCCGGCCAGCGATCGCCTGCTCTCGACCGAGTGCGACTGCAACTACACCTCCTACGTCGATGGACACTACACCGACGTCGCCTTTGCCGCGCTGACCGACCTCGACTTCGCCTTCGGCCTCGATGTCACGCTGGGCGCGCGCTACGACCATGTGAAGGCCAAGTCGACCTCGGACATCGGCCGCATGGAAGCCGCCCAGGTTGCATCCGACCGCGCCGATGGCATCCCCGACAGCGCTTCGGGCAGCAAGGGCGCCTGGTCCTGGTCGGCCAGCGCCAACTACAAGCTCCCACTCGGCCTCGTCCCCTACGCCACGATTGCGCGCCAGTCGGTCGTGATCGCGGGGCAAGGCGCGGACATCGCGGTCTCGAACATCGCGGGCGACACCTTCATCACCGCATCCAAGCTCTACGAAGGCGGTATCAAGGGATCGTGGCTCGACGACACGCTCTACGCCGCGATCTCGGTCTACAAGCAGGAGCGTACCGACTACAACGCGCAGTCGAGCACGGTGAACCAGGCGGTCGAGACCAAGGGCCTGGAGGCCGAACTGCGCTGGGCGGTGGACGAGCACCTGCTCATCACCGGTGCCTATACGCGCACCAAGGTATATAACCTCACTTTCTACGAAGCGGGCAGCACCTTCAGCTTCCTGGGCATGGAAGACCTCATCAATGTCGAGGACCAGACGCTGCACCTGGGCGGCCAGCCCGGCGGCCTGATCCCCATCAATTCGAAGAGCGATTCGCGCCGCGCCGGCATTCCCACCAACCTCTACGCGCTGACCGCCACCTACGCCTTCGACAATGGCCTTGCCTTTGCGGGCAGCATGGTCGCGGTGGACTCGGTCTACTCGGGCCAGTCACAGGCGGTGCGCCTGCCCGCCTACACGCTGTTCGATGCCAGCGCGTCGTACAGCACGGGGCCCTGGGACCTGCGCGTCGTGGTCAAGAACGTGACCAACGAGAAGTACTTCCGCGCCAACTTTACCGAACTGTTCGGCTCGACCATCGCGCTGCCCGAACGTCCGCGCAGCGTCCAGGCGACGCTGTCCTACAACTTCTGACGCTCCCCCAGGCGCAGGGACGAAGCTCCCCCCACGGCACCGTCCCTGCGCCGCACCTTCTCACACAGACGCGACCTAGCATGCGCCTTTCCCCGCTCCGTTCGCGGCGCCCTTCCCGGCTGGGTTTCCTCGCCGCGGCCCTTCTGGCAAGCTGCACGCTGGCGCCTGCCGCCCAGGCGCAGGACGCCGCCGCCCGTGCCGCCCGCACGCTCGCCTCCTGCAAGCCCGCCGCCCCCTGCGACAGCCCGCTGCCGGTCAAGGTCGTTGTCGTCTCGCTCTTCGAGATCGCAGCAGAACTCGCCAGCTTTACCGGCTTTCCCAAGGCGCTGGAGCCCCCGCGCGTGCTCGAAAGCGAACAACTCTCGGCGATGACCTTCTGGCACGGCGCGCGCCTGACGGACTGGGCCAACCACTGGGTGCCGCAATGGACCGGCGGCAAGGGCAAATTCGTGACCTCGGCGATGGAGGACACAGGCATCCTTCAGGCCATGACCTACCTCGATGCGGCAGGCCGCGCGGACCGCCACCGGGTGCTGGTACTGCGCGCGGGCTCCAACTTCACGATGCCCCCGCCCGGCACCGATGCCGCGAGCTACCTCCTGCGCGAAAACGAGGGTTTCGCAGGGCTCGAGGCGGCGGTGGAGAACCTCTACACGGTGGGTTCGGTGCTGGTCGACGAACTGCTGGGGGACTGGGAGCGGTATTCCGAGACTACGCCCTGAAGAAAGTAAAAGAGTTTCAAGGGGTCATCACCCCTTGACCCCATACCCGACGCCCTCACCGCTCGCAGCCACCGTGGCTGAGAGCGGTGAGGGCGACTGGTAATGGGAGCCCGAGGGCGATGGCCCTCGGAAACCCTCTTCTTCTACCCTTCAGACAGGCAAGCCGACATAGTTTTCGGCAATGGAACGCTGCGCCGCTTCGCTGCTGGCGATGTAGTCCAGCTCGGCCTGCTGCATACGGCGCTCGAACGGGCCATCTTCGGGGAAGCGGTGCATGAGCTTGGTCAGCGTCCAGCTGAAGCGTTCGGACTTCCACACGCGTGCCAGCGCTTTCTCCGAATAGCCCGCGATGGCGTCGGCATCGTTGCACTTGAAAAAGGCGAGCAGTGCCTCGGCGGCGTAGTGCACGTCGCTGGCGGCCAGGTTCAGGCCCTTGGCTCCGGTCGGCGGCACGATGTGCGCGGAATCGCCGCAGAGCATCAGGCTACCATGGCGCATCGGCTCGAAGACGAAGGAGCGCAAGGGTGCGATCGATTTCTCGATGGAGGGGCCGCGGGTGATGTTGGCGGCCGCCTCGGGGCCGAGGCGCACGGCCAGTTCGTCCCAGATCCGCTCGTCCGACCAGTCCTCGATCTTCTCGGTCAGCGGCACGTCCACGTAGTAACGGCTGCGCGTCTCGCTGCGCATCGAGGCGAGCGCAAAGCCGCGTTCGTGGTTGGCGTAGATGAGTTCGTGGTTGCAGGGCGGCACATCGGCAAGGATGCCCAGCCACCCGAAGGGATAGACCCGCTCGAAACTACGCCCGACCGAGTCCGGGATGGCCTTGCGCGAAGGGCCATGGAAGCCGTCGCAGCCCACAATGAAGCGGGCATCGACGCGGTGTGAGGTGCCGTCCTTGGTGTAGGTGACGTAAGGGGCATCGCTCTCGATGTCGAAAAGCGCGACGTCGGACGCTTCGTAGACAACTTCCAGCCCGCGCTCACTGGTGGCTTCCATCAGGTCACGGGTCAGTTCGGTCTGACCGTAGACCATGACTTCCTTGCCGGTGAGTGCCTTGATGTCGATGCGGATGAGGCGTTCGCCGTCGGCAAGGTTGAAGCCGTCGTGCGGCAGGCCTTCGGCCTTCATGCGCGCATCGAGACCGAGACGCTCCATAAGCTCGACGGTGACCTGCTCCAGCACGCCCGCACGGATACGCGAGAGGACGTACGGTCCGGTCTGGCGTTCGAGGACAACGCAGTCGATCCCCGCCTGGCGCAGGAGATGTCCGAGGAGGAGACCTGAAGGTCCCGCACCGATGATGGCGACTTGTGTACGCATATGCCGTGCTCCTTTCCCGATGCGCGCCGTGTCGGCGCTGCACATGGGGCGCGCAGCGGGCGCGCCCTGATTGTTCTTTCTCTTGCCCCTGTAATGCGCGCGTCCCCCCTCGACAGGAAGGGCTTGGGGCGTCACACTTCAGGTACTATTCGGACACAGGACATGGCACCCGGCACGATTCCCACCTTTCTCCTCTATGGTGAGGACCTGGGCGAAATTCCCGCTCAATTCGCGCATATCGAGACGATTGCCGCGCGCAGCTCACTGCTCGACTGGGAGATCGGCGCGCACCGTCACCTGCATAGTGTGCAGATTCTCTTGGTATCCAAGGGACAGGTCACTTTCCGCTGCGACGGCCAGGTGGAGACGCTGCAAGGTCCCTGCTTCATGGCCGTCCCGATCGGCAGCGTCCACGGTTTCCAGTTCCAACCTGACACGCGCGGCTACGTGCTTTCGCTTTCGGCCGCCTTCGTGGCGCGCGGTTCGGACGCACAGGACCCGCTGCTCCACATGCTCACCCATGGAGCGAGCGGCGAGGTCGCGCCAGAAGCGGTCGCCCGGGTCGACTGGCTGTGCCGCGAGATGCTGGCGATCCAGGCCGACTGGCGGCTCCCTTCCGCGCTGTTCCTGACGCTCGCCGAAGCACTCGTGCGCAGCCTGGAGGCCCCGCAAAGCGAAACCCCACCCGCCCAGTCGGACGAGGCGCGCCTTTCCGCCTTTCGCCAGCTGATCGAGCTGCACCTGACCGAACACCGCGGGGTCGAATGGTATGCGGCGCAGATGCGCGTCAGTGGCAAGACGCTCACCCGTATCTGCCAGCGCGCGGCCGGCTGCACCCCAACCGAAATGCTGCACGCGCGCCTGCTGCTGGAGGCGCAGCGATTGCTGTGCTTCACCAACGCCAGCGTGGTCCAGGTCGCCAATGACCTGGGCTTTTCCGATCCCTCGTACTTCTCGCGCTTCTACCAGCGGCTGAGCGGGCGCCGCCCGCAGCAGGACAAGTCGAGCGCCACCGGGCGCACCTGAGCCGCAGTCACGCCCCGTGCGGCCGCAATCGGGCCACCGCCTCGTCGTCATCGCGCAGGCGCAGGTAAAGCCCGTCCGCGCCGGGTGCAGGCACCTCGAGGCGCTCCCCTGTAAAGCCAGGGGGCACGGCCCGCGCATCTGCAAAGTCCGCGCCTTGCGCCACGGCGGCGACAAGGAACAGGTTGCGCCCCTGAAGCGTGCAGTGCGCCGCCTTGCTCTTGGCGCAGGCAAGCTCGTCGATTGCGGGGAGCCGCACCAGCCGCGCCAGGTCCTGCCAGCGTCCCGCCACACCGTTTGCGACGAGTCGGTAGCGCAGCGGCCCGAAACTGCCAGGCGCCAGCGCGCCGGTATCGAGCCGCGCGATCAGCACGCCCGGGCTCGAGGGCATCAATCCCGACCCGATGCCCAGACGAACTGGCTCGGCTGTTCCCTCAAGCGCAACCTCGACCACGGTATCGCGGCCCAGGCGCTGTCCCGGCGCGGTCTGGAGCGAGAAGACGAGCTCTCCGCCCGCCGGGAGCAGCGTGTCGGACGTCAGCTCCAGTGGCTGCGTGCCCTGGGCCGGTTCGGGCATACGCACCGAGCGGGAAAGAACCTGCGCATCGGGGCGCGGCGGCGCAATCGTCACCGGCAGGGTTTGCTCGCGCCCATCGGCCAGCAGGACGCGGCCCTCCAATGTGGTCCCGGCACCGGGCATCCCGGTCGCATCTACGGCAAGGGTGAGCACATCGCGCCCATCGCGCCGCTGCAAGGCGCCGGGTTCGAGCGTCTGGCCTGCCAGCACGAGGGCACGCACCTGGTCGAGCCGCTGCCCGGTCAGGCGCGCCTCCCCGTCGCCTTCGTGCAACTGAAGTCCATCGATCCGGCTTGCCTCGGCCCGGGTCTCCAGCGTCAGGGTCACCGGATCGGCCTCTCCCTGAAGATGCAACGCCAGCTGTACCGGCCCCGGCCGTGCGCCTTCCAGCGGGACGCTCACGGCAAGGCGTTCGGTGTCCTTCACCTCCCACTCCAAGGCCCGGCGCGTGTCCCTCCCGGTCAAGGTGATCGCGCTGACGCAGGCCGGAGCAGTGCCTGCCAGAACGGCCGTGCTGTCACGACCGACGACAAGCGTGCCGTTGTCGCCCACCGAGTGCCAGGCCCCGCTCCCGGGGCGCTGAAGCGTGAAGTCGGGCCCCTCGAACGGCGCGAACCCCCAGTTGCCATGAAGGTGCGCGCGCAAGGCCCCGGAAAAGGTCGCCGGGATCGCTCGGGCATCGAAGACATAGCCGCCCCGGTCAGCACGCGCGGTGACCGGCACGTCCACTGTGCGCCCGTCCGAGGCGGTGATGCGCAGCGCCATCGCGTGCGCAAAGTCGCTCGCATAGACCAGCGGTGCGCCTTCCACCGGCAGCAGGACATGGCCCTGCGCGGCACAGATCGGGGCCGTGTGCGTGCTGCGCAGGCGCGGCAGGACATCGGCCTCGACAGAGGGCATGCCCACGACCAGCACCGACTTGGGCTTGGTGAAGGAGGGCGCGGTGTTGAGCCGCAGCGCCAGACGGTCCGCCCGCCGCTCGGTCAGCGCGGGAAGATAGTCGAACTGCGGGTTGTTGAAGGCGCCGAACAGGCGCGCGATGTCACGCGCGACGCCGATATAGGCGCTGTACGAGCCCGAGCCGGCCTGCGGCGTCGCGCTCAGCTGCAGGGCCAGATCGGTCGGCGCGCCCGCCAGCGTATCGGCCAGCGAACTGGTGTGGACATCGCTCAGCACCAGCGCGCCGCGCCCCTCGATCAGGCACGCGGCCTGCTCCTCCAGCACCTTGTCGAGACAATCGGCCTGAAGACGCATGCCGAGGCTTGAGGCGAGCACCGGAGCGACCTTGCGCAGGGCTTCGGGGTTGCGGTCCCCCTGCGCGCGGATCGAAGCCATGAAGGTTTCCAGCCGTGCATGGTCGAGCGAGGCCTCGTAAAGCTCACCGCCAGCCCGGACGAATTCGCCGGGCTTGCCCTGCACCGCATCCTCCAGCACGCCTTGCGCGCCCTGCGTGCGCGGAACCATGAGGAGCACCATCTGCTGCGCGCCTTCGGGCACGGTCAGGTGCAGGGTGTTGTCCTTCTCCTTGTCCTTCCAGCCCTGCCCGGTGGCGATCCAGTCGTCAGGCGGTGGGTTCACGGCTCCGCGCAGGAACGCGGCAACGAAGAGAAAATCGCGCAGCTTGTCGTCGGGATCCTCGCTCTGGGGCAAGTGCAAGGTCACCTCGTCCCCGGCGAGAAGGCTCGGCACCTGCGCAGCGGGCAGGGTCGTGTCCCCGCGCGTCACCTCCATCACGATCTCGGGACCGCGCAGCTCGAAACCCGGGCCACCACTGCTGGCCGCCTGCGCAGAGGCGCCCCAGGACAGGGCAAGCGCGGAGGCCGCGCAAAGCGCGCGCGGCAGACGTCGGGAACGGAACAAGGTCAACACGGGCAAGAGCGATCCGAAAGGGCATCCCGCGCAATCTGCGCATCGGGGCCGCAGCCACGACACCCAAGGCGCGGAAGAACAGGGAGTGTCCCACACCTAGAAAGCCGCGCGTGGCCCCGTCAAGGTGCGTGGCTATCCGCCCGTCGCGGCGGCCACCCCATCGGGCGCAGGCACCGGAGGGCTGCAAACAGGATTAGGAAGGAAGGAAGGATACAAGGGGTCATCACCCCTTGACCCCAGAATGGGCACCCTCACCTTTCTCAGCCAAGGCAGCGCGTGCAAGGTGGGGTCGACAATTTGGGGAGCCCGAGGGCGATGGCCCTCGGATCTGTTCTTCTACCTTCTACGCCCGCGCACGTACCTGCGCAGGGCTCATCGCCATGATCGGGTCGAGCGGCTGACCTGCCATCACCCGCTGGGCAATCACGCTCAGCCAGGGCGTAATGTGGCGGAAATAGCGCTCGTACCCCCGGCACAGATAGTTAAGCCCCGCTTCCCCGTCGCGCGTGCGGGTAAAGCGATGCTTGGGGCAGCCTCCCCAACACAGGGTCAGCTGCGCGCAGGAGCGACACTTGCCCGGCAGATCGCGCCACTTGGCCTCGCCGAACGCCTGCTGGCGCGGAGAAAGGACCATGTCGGCAATGCTGTCTTCGGTAAGGTTGCCCAGGCGATAGTCGGGATAGACGTAGTGATCGCAGGAATAGACATCGCCGTTGTATTCGCTCGCCAGCGCGTGGCCGCATTGCTTCTGGTGCAGGCACACCGCGCCCGGCTGCCCCATGTACGAGGCCAGCGCCCACTCGATGTTCATCACGAATATGCGCGCGATATCGGCCTTGCGCCAGCGGTTGAAGACGCCGACGAGAAAGTCGCCCCAGGCCTCGGGCAAGACCGCGAAGGGCGCGACCTGCGGCGCCTTGCCTTGCGAGGGGGACGCGCCGGGGCCTTCGAGGTCGAAACCCTGCGCGGCGTAATCGCGCCCGGCCATACGCTCGACCACAGGGGTGAACTGGATGAACTCGACACCTGCGGCCTTCAGAAAGTCATAGATCGCCAGGGGCTGGCGCGCGGAATACCGGTCGACACAGGTGAGCACATTGTACTCGACACCGTGGCGCTGCAACCGTTCCAACGCCGCCATCACCAGGTGGTGCGAAGGCGCGCCCGAACGGTAACGGCGGTAGCGGTCATGGACCTCGGCCGGCCCGTCGAGGCTGAGACCCACAAGGAAACGCTCCTCGGCCAGGAAGCGCGCCCAGTCCTCGTCAATAAGGATGCCGTTGGTCTGGAGCGTGTTGGTGACCGGCCGCCCGGCGGCATAAAGCTTCTGCAACCGTACCGCCTCGCGGAAGAAGGGCAGGCCCTGCAAGGTCGGTTCGCCGCCCTGCCAGGCAAAAAGCGGCGTGGCCTCGGGCGGTGTCGATGCGAGCACGTTGCGCACGTAGGCGTCGAGCACCTCGGGGGCCATGCGGCGCTTGGCGGGACGCTCGTAGAGCGCTTCCTTTTCCAGGTAGAAGCAATAGTCGCAGTCGAGATTGCAGGCCGGGCCGCTCGGCTTGGCCAGAAGGTGAAACTGCGCGGTTCGTGCCGTGCCGGTGCCCTTGCCAGTAGGTGTCTCGACCGTCGCCATGCTGCGTATTCTCCCTCGCTCCTCGCGGCGAAGACTAGCATGGCGGCGGCCTGGCAAACCCGACATGGATCAAAAAACGGCGCTTTTGCGGGAAAGCGCGCAGCTTCCGGTCAGGAGTGGGCGGGAGCGCCCATGTCGCCATTCACCTCGCCTGCGATGCGGCGGCGCAGTTCGGCCCGGAACAGGCGCGGTTCGAGAATGCGCCCCACCACATAGAGGAACGCGAAGATCCCGGTGAAGACGAAACTGGGCGTGCGCGATTCCTCGAGCAGCCAGGCAACGCCGAGGAAGAAGAAGGGCAGGCAGAAGCAGAACATCAACGCTGGACTGTGCATGTCCCAGGCGAGCGAGCGCCCTTCGCCTTCGTGACGCACGTTCAAGGTGCCGCTCTTGTAGATCGACATCTTGTCCTGCGAGAGCGGGTCCTTCTTGCGGAAGGTCAGCGCATCGTTCTCGATCTCGTAGCTGGTGCCCGCCACCTGAAACAGGCTTTCAAGGCGCGCGAAGATCTCCGAGGCGGGCGCGGCGGTGTCGAGCGGGAGCGACCCGCGCACGCGCCAGATGGTGTCGATAAGGGGCAAGTTCACGCGAAGGGTACTCCCGCAGTGGCGTACGGCGGACATGGCTGTCCTGCGGACCGGCGCACCGGTCCCGAAAAACGATAGGGGCGCAGGCGGGCGCCCCGCAAAGGGCGCCCGGCCAGCATCATTCGGCAGGTACGGTCGAGCCCGAGGCGCCCGGATGCAGGCGGCGCTGGACGAAAGCCTTGCTGGTCTTCCAGGCCTCGGTGAAGGGGTAGTGCATCTGCTCCCAGATCGACATGCGGCGGCCGCCTTCCATGCCCAGCACTTCCGCCTCGCCATCGACGCAAGTGCCGAAGATGCGGTCCAGGAAGATGTAGGTGTTGCAGTAGTTGCTGCGGCTGCCCTCGAAGTCCTGCGAGTGGTGAACGCTGTGGTGTTCGGTGGTGTTGAACACATAGCCCCACCAGCGCGGCGTGTTGAAGCGGATGTTGGCGTGCTGGTAGATGCTGATCGCCATGCCGAGCGAGCCTGCGAGCAGCGCGGCGCGCGGCAGGAAGTCGAAGAAGCCACCGATGCCAAGGCCGATCAGGAAGATCTCGATGGGGCTGCCGATCGACCCCTTGTTGATGTTGAGCTGGGTAATGTAGTGGTGAACCGAGTGGGTCAGCCACAGCGGGTACCAGTTGTGCATGCCGCGGTGCATCCAGTAGTAGCAGATGTCCGCGAAGAGGGTGATCAGGAAGGCCTGGAGCAGGAGCGGCATGTCCGTGAACCAGGCGAATTTTTCCCAGTTGAACGCGGCCAGGATGTGTTCGGCCCAGACATCGCTGCCAAAGTGCTTACCCACCGCGCGGATCAGCGTGTAGGCGATGGCGACGTAGAACAGGTCGACGACCAGTTCCTTCCAGGTGAGACGCCAGCTCTTGTAACGCGGGCTCACCCACTCCAGCACGTAGAGCAGCGCCTTGAAGCCGATACCGATGCCGATCGCGGTCGAGGTCTTGGCAATGGAATCGGGCGCGTACATCCAGAACAGCACGAGCGCGACGAGCACCGCGGGCTGAAACCAGGTGAAGATGAAACGCTTCACCGGGCCACCCTCGACCCGGCCGAGGTTTTCCCAGCCGATAGTGACGGGAGAGTCAGCCCCGATGATACGCTTTCCTACGCGAACTCCGTCCATATTACCTACCCCCGTAATACGCAGCCAATCGTTCTAGTAATACTGAATACAGGTATCGTAATAATCGATTCTGCAGCTGTCCATGCCCAAATGGACCTGGGGCGCATATTATTGCCGCAGCACTGTTTTTTCCGGTTTTCTTGGTGCGTCGAGGAGCACCTGCAGGCACAAAATGCGCAGAATCCCGGAGTTTGCGCCCGGCCGCTATGCTGGCCGGATCGCCCGCTCCCTGAACGCGAAGCGTCTCACGAAGCCCCTTTGCGCGCAAGGCCGGGCCAACAAGCCCTTGGACCACCTTGCAAACCCGTCCGCTCGGCTGCATCCACGCGTCCCTGATTCGCGCGCGCCCGCGTGAGAGGCGCGTGCGGGCGCCAGGACTCAGCGTGGCATGCGCAAAGGCAATTGCCGCCCCCTGCCGGCCCGGTTAGGCTCGGACAAACCCGCGCCGCGCCGTTGCGCGGGACCGGAAGCGCCCCCCGCGACAGCGAGCAAGGATGCCATGACACTCGAAGACCAGGCCCGCGCGGCCCTGCGACGCGGCGAGATCGCCACAGCCGCCACCGCCGCGCAGACTCTCTGCCAGCGCGCACCCAGCGATCCCGCAGGCCCGTTCCTGGCCGGGATGGCCGCGGCGGAAAGCGGGCAATTCGGCAAGTCGCTTCCCCTGCTCCAGCGCGCAGCGCAGATGGCGCCCGGCAACGCCGAGTATCTCGCCCAACTGGCCAAGGCGCTGATCCTGCTGCGCCGCGACGGCGAGGCGGGCGAAGTCGCCGCGCGCGCGCTGGCGCTCCCCTGCACGGATCCGCTCGCGCTCGACACGCTGGGCTGCGTGCTGGCGCGCCTGGGCGACCACGAAGCCTCGCTTGCCCCCTTCACCGGCGCGGTGGAGCGGGCACCCGACAACCTCGACTACCGCTACAATCTTGCCGCAGCGCTGGGCTTTACCGGCCAGGTCGAGGAGGCACGCGCGCAGTACGAAGCGATCCTCGACGCCGATCCGGGCAACGCGCGGGTGCATTACGCCCTCTCGATCCTGTCGCGCCAGACGCGCGAGGCCAACAATGTGGCGCGCCTTGAAGACGTGCTCGCCAGCGCCCCCCCGCCCGGCGACACGCTGCGCCTGCGCTATGCGCTGGCCAAGGAACTGGAGGACATCGGGGCCCCCGCCGAAGCCTTCGCGCAGCTGCGCGCCGCAAACACCGCGCACAAGCGCGCGACAGGCTATGACTTTGCCCAGGACGCGGCCATCTTCGAGGCGCTCGAAACGCTTTTCCGACGCACCGACACCGCGCTCGCCACCCAGTCGGGCTGCCCCGACGCCGCCCCGATCTTCGTGGTCGGCATGCCGCGCACGGGCACCACGCTGGTTGACCGCATCCTCTCCTCGCACCGCGACGTGGAGGCAACCGGCGAACTGCAGGCAATGCCGCTGGCGGTGAAGCAAATGGCCCGCACGCCCTCGCGCCAGGTCATCGATGCCGAGACGATCGCGGCGAGCGCGAACTGCGCGCCGGCCGCCATCGGTGAGGCCTACCTTGCCCGCGCGCGCCATCATCGGCGCAGCCAGGCGCCGCGCTTCACCGACAAGCTGCCCGCCAATTTCCTCTATATCGGCCACATCCTGCAGGCGCTGCCGAACGCCAAGATCGTGTGCCTGCGCCGCGGCGCGATGGACACGGTCTGGAGCAACCTGCGCAACCTCTTCGCCACCCAGTCGGCCTACTACGCCTATTCCTATGACCTCATGGACACGGCGCGCTACTACGCGCGTTTCGATGCGCTGATGGCGTTCTGGGAGACACGTTTTCCGGGCCGGGTGCTCCAGTTCGGCTACGAGGCGCTGGTCGACAACCAGGAGCAGGAAACCCGCCGCCTCCTGGCCCATTGTGAGCTCGACTGGGATGCGGCCTGCCTCGACTTCCACCGCAATACCGCTGCCGTTGCGACCCCCAGCGCCGCGCAGGTGCGCCGCACGCTCAACCGCGACGGGATCGGGCGCTGGAAGACCCACGCCGCCGACATGGAAAAGGTCGCCGCCTTCTTCCACGCGCGCGGCATCGCGCTCGACTGATTACAGGCGCGCCCCGAGCGACGCCCCTCCCAAGCACGGCGCAGCAAAAAGGGCGCGGCACCCGATGGTACCGCGCCCTTCTCTATTTAGGGGCCAACTTCAGGTCAGTGCGTCAGAAGCGCACGGTGCCCTGCACGCCGATGGTGCGCGGCTGGGCCACCGAGCGCGCGTAGTAGCGCGAGATCACCCCGTCGTTGACCAGATTGCGGCGGGTCAGGTCGTTGCTGACGCCAGTCACCGCGTAGGTATCGAAGATGTTGGTCGCGAACACACCCACGTCGAAACGGTCGGTCTTGTAGGTGATGTTGGCCTGGTGCATCCAGTAGTCCGGCAGCTTCTCACCGCCGCCACGGGCACCCACGCGGGTCAGGATGTTGCCGGTGTAGGTGGCGGTCCAGCCGAAGTTGAGCGCATTGTCGCCCACCGGCAGCTCGTAAGTCGCCCCGATCGCGCCCTTGTTCTTGGCCGAGCCGGGCAGACGGTCGCCCGAGAAGGCCCCGACAAGATCGCCCCCTGCAATCGACAGCAGGGCGGGCACGTCCTCGGTCAGGTGCGCATCAAGGTAGGAGTAGTTGCCGCGGATCGAGAGGCCGGGCAGCGGCTGCGCCTGGAACGAGACGTCGATGCCCTTGGAGACCGCCTTGCCGCCGTTCGACGTGATGCCGATGGCGCCGTAGGTGGTCTGACCGTCAAGCTGGATGCCATCCCAGCCGACGTGGAAGGCCGCCAGCGTGAGCATCAGCTTGTTGTCGAAGAGCTGGGCGCGCATGCCGATTTCGGCGTTCTTGGTCTCGTCCGGACCGTAGTCGAGTTCGTTCGGCAGGGCGCACAGCGTCTGGCCGTTCTGCTGGCCGCCAGCCTCGTGGATGTCGATGACTTCCTGGCTGCACGGCGCCACGCGGTTCACGCCGCCGATGCGGTAGCCGGTCGACCAGGTGCCATAGACCATGAACTCGGGCGTGATGTTCCACGAAGCGTTGATCTTATAGACGAGGCCGTCCTTCGAGGTACTGCCCGAGCGCGAGCTGTAATCGTCGGCCCAGAGCGGCAGGTAGGAGCCGCCATTCACCCAGGCATCGTACTTGTAGTAGCGCAAGCCCCCGGTGACCTGCAGGTCATCGGTGAAGTGCACCGTCGCCTCGCCGTAGAGGCCCTTCTCGTCGTTGGTCGAGCGCACGAACGAGGAGTACTCGTGCGCATAGCCGTCCACCGAGGGGTCGGTCTCGAGGTCGGTGCCCCAGTTCTCGTTCGCCCATTCGGGGAAGCCGGGGACGTACTCGTCGTAGTTCGAGCGGTACGACTGGCGGTTCCAGAAGGCACCAGCCACGAAGCTGAACGGTCCGTCGAAGGTCGAGACGAAGCGCAGCTCGTTGGTGAAGGCGTGCTCCTTCTGGTTCGACTGGTTGTAGCTTGAGAACCCGGGGAACAGTTCGTAATCGTAGTCGAGGTCGATCAGGAGATCGGTATTGTCCCCCTGGTACTCGGACTTGCGCTGGGTGTAGGCCGAGACGAAGACCACGTTGACCGCATCCGCGACGTTGCCCTCGACTTCGAGCGAGAGGAGATCGCCGCTACGCTTGGCCGGCTCCATATAGCGCCACGGCGCCTCGTAGCGGCCCTCACCCACGACACCGCCGCCGTTGGCCGAACGGCCGTCTGTCTTGGTCTCCTGGTGCGCGTACGTCACGTAGACCTTGAGATCGTCGGCGTAGAAACCAAGCTGGTTGCGGGTGGTGAAGGTACGCTCGAAGTTGAGATCCTTGCCGCGCGTGAAGTTCGCGTCCTGGTCCGCCTCGCTGCCGAGCGGATTGTCGACGCCGCCCGGCTGCGGAATGGAGGTTCCCGGCTCCTGCAGCAGGTAGGGATAGTCGATGAAGCCCGGGTTGAAATAGTAGCCGGTCGCCGAGCGGAACGCGATCGTGTCCTCCACGATCGGCACGTTGACGACACCATAGCCGTTGTAGCCGGTGTCGCCCGAGTGGGCCATGTCGAAGACGCGGCCGCTGCCCTCGAACGAGAATTCACTGGCGTCGGGGCGGTTGGGCATGTTGCGCATGGCGCCAGCCAGCGTACCCAGACCATAAAGCGTGCCCTGGGGCCCGAGCAGCGTCTCGACGCGGTTGATGTCGATCAGCTTGAAGTCGTAGTACATGGGCACTTCACCCAGGTACATGCCGACGGCCGAGTTCGAATTGTCACCGGCCGTGGCCGACGTGTCGCTAGCCGAAAGCCCGCGCATGACAATCGTGCCCGCACCGCGCGGACCGTTGTCGAGAATCGTCACACCCGGCGTGAAGGCGCCCAGGTTGCGCATGTCGTCGATGTGCTGTTCCTGCAGATCATCGCCGCTGATCGCGCTGATGTTGATCGGCGTTTCCATGATCGTGGTGTCGCGGCGGGTGGCCGAGACGACGATCGCCGAGCCGACCAGTGCAGGCGCATCGGCTGCCGCCGCCGCGCTGGCCGGAGCTGCGACATCCGCCGGTGCGTCGGCCGCCTCATCGGCCAGCGCGGGCGAGGCCAGCGCCGCGCAGGTAATGCCGGTCGCGCACAAGAGCCCGGCCTTGAATTGTCCCCGAATTGACATGCAAACCCCCTGTAGATTTTAGTTAAAGCTTGCCCGTTCCCTGACAGCACGCCGCCAGAGCCGGATCCGAATGGTTGGTGGAATGAAGACCCGGCGCACACGGGATGCGGCGCGCGCCGGATGCTCCCGGTGCGTTACGGCTGGCCGGTCGACGCCTTCGTGGTCTTGGTCGTGCTGCGCAGGCGATCGATCACCGGCTGGAAGGGAAACAGGAACTGCTCCCGGATCGTGAGGCGCCGAAGGTCATCCTGGCCGACCACGGTGGCCTCACCCTCACGGTAGGTGCCCATCAGGCGGTCGAGCAGGATGAGCGAATTGGCATAGTTGCAGCGCGTGCTCTCGTAGTCGGTCGAGTGATGCAGGCTGTGGTGGCGGATGGTGGTGAAGAAGAAGGAATAGAACGCTGGCGGGTTCGCGCGCACGTTGGCATGGGCGTAGGTCGAGACAACGCCGAGCACGTTGAAGGCGCAGAACACCGGAACCGCATCGAAATCGAAGAAGGCAAGGACGCTCAGACCGATCAGGAACAGTTCGATCGGGTTGCCGACATAGCCCTTCATCGCGTTGAGCTGGGTGACGTGATGGTGCGGCGCATGGGTCAGCCAGAACGGCGTCGAATTGTGCATCAGACGGTGCATCCAGTACTGCCCGAACTCGAACAGGACCATGACCATCACGACCTGCACGAGGAACGGCAGTTCCCCCGCCCAGGGCGTGGCGATACCTAGCGTTTCCTTGAGCGCGAACAGCGGTCCATCGCCTGCAACCTCGACCAGCCAGCCGATGGCGGTGTAGCCCAGTACCACGTAGAAAACGTCGGTCGCGAATTCGCGGCCGTTCATGCGCCAACCTTCGTGGCGTTCGAACGCCCATTCGAGAAGTTGCACGAACGCCGTCACCGCAAGCCCCGCAACAACCAGCGACCAGGGGCTCTGCGTCAGCGAGGCGGGCGCAAACATCCAGAAGAGAACGACGGCAAGAACCGTGAAGGGCGGAAGAAGATCGACGAACAGCGCCTTGAGTCCTGATGCACGCGGCGCCGGAGCAAAGTCAATTCCGACAGCCGAAGCGTGGGAAGACACAGGTTCGTGCTCCTCGTGGCAATCCGGACTGAAGGTCGGCGTTCGAGCCATTACGAATCTCCCTCATCGCGCCGAAATACGGCGCAACCCTTGCGTTCTCCTCCCCGTGTCCAAGCTCGCTCTCAGTGGCGAATACGGACACGGTATTGATATTACAGATTGCGTCAAGAGTATTAATTCGCGACCGCAACATTGCGCATTAAAAAGTCGCAACTCGCGGAAATGCTTGCCCTACGCTCCATGTCGGCGTGCACAAAATGCTCCGGGATGCTGCCGTTTTGCAGCGCGAAAGCGTGATTCGCCGCACTCTGGCGGCGTGCTGTGCCCCTTATGCCACACCCGGATGCGAGCGGCCTTTCGGGCGCCACCCCCCGCACATGACCTCCCGCCCCACCTTGATATTACCGAAGAGCGAACGTGGTAATATTGCCGATGGACAAGCCGAATACTTTTCGCGATTGAGGACAGACAGCGCGCCCGATCCTTCGAGGATGCCTTGCCCCGGCGCGGGCCCCAAGACGAGACGAGTTGAGAGACCGATGAGCACCGAACTTGCCCGCCTCAGCATGAGCCTGCCCGCCGACCTGTTCCGCCAGCTCGACATCATGGTCGAGGAACGCGGCCTGCCCTCGCGCTCGCAGCTGATCGCCGAACTGATCCGCCACTCGCTCGCCAAGCACGAGGCGCGCACCCGTCCCGACGAGATGCTCGCGGGCACGATCACCATTGTCTATCGCGGCGACCGGGGGCGCGTGCGCCAGCAGCTTGCCGAGCGCCAGACCGAGTTCCTCAAGGAAGTGATCTCCTCGCAGCATGTCTTCCTTGAGGACGACCAGTCGCTCGAGGTGCTGCTGGTCCAGGGCCCGGCCGTGCGCCTGGCCGACCTGGCCGACGCGCTGCGCGGTATCCGCGGCGTCAGCCAGCTCGAGCTTGTCACCACCACCGCACTACTGCCCCCGCTGCACGAGCAGGACGGCCTGGACGCCGCAACCTCGGCGGTGACCGGGAAAGCGGCGCGAGGCACCGAAGCGGCCTGAACGCGCGCCGTCGCGCACGGACAATGATCGTGCGCGAGGAGAAACCCCGCCGGGTTGGATAGGGGCTCAAAGGCGCAGAAATGCGCGCCGGAAGCCGTATCCTGTGCGCGTCACCCCAGGTAACGACCTGTCAGCACCGCGCCTGCGCCGGTATTACACAATCTTCACGGCGTAATACATTTTGGATGGACAAGCCCTTCCAGACGCGCAATGTTGCGCTGCGAAAGGGGACTGATTCATGCTCGCATCCATCCGCAAGGCCGCCACCCTCGCCGTGACCGCCGGAGCGCTCTTCACCGCTTCGTGCTCCGGGCCTGCGGACGCGCCCGAGACCCCGCGCACCGAATTCAACATCGGCTGGTCGATCTACGCGGGCTGGATGCCCTGGCCCTATGCCCAGCAGGCCGGCATCGTGAAGAAGTGGGCCGACAAGTACGGCATCACGATCAACATCGTGCAGGTCAACGACTACGTCGAATCGGTGAACCAGTACACCGCGGGCAAGCTCGACGGCGTGACGGTCGCCAACATGGACGCGCTCACCATCCCGGCCGCGGGCGGCAAGGACACCAGCGCGATCATCGTGGGCGACTACTCGAACGGCAACGACGGCGTGCTGCTCAAGAACGCGTCTGATCTCAAGGCGATCAAGGGCCAGCCGGTCAACCTGGTCGAACTGTCGGTCTCGCACTACCTGCTCGCCCGCGCGCTCGAATCGGTGAACATGACCTTGCGCGACGTGAACACCATCAACACCGCCGATGCCGACATCGTGGGCGCCTTTGCCAGCCCCGACGTCAAGGCGGCGGTAGCCTGGAACCCGCAGCTCTCCTCGATGAAGGCGCAGGACGGCGCCAACGAGGTGTTCAGCTCGGCCGATATTCCCGGCGAAATCCTCGACCTTCTCGTCGTCGACACCAAGACGCTGAAGGCCAACCCCAAGCTCGGCAAGGCGCTGACCGGCATCTGGTACGAAACGGTCGCGCTGATGCAGCAGCAGAGTGAAGCGGGCAAGGACGCGCGCGCGGCCATGGCCAAACTTGCCGGTGCCAGCCCCGCCCAGTTCGACAGCCAGCTTGCCACCACCCACCTCTACGCCGACCCGGCCGAGGCGGTGAAGGCGACCGATGATGCGGCGCTTGTCACCACCATGACCCGCGTGCGCGACTTCAGCTTCGAGCAGGGCTTGTTTGGCGGCGCGCCCTCGGCCGATACCGTGGGCATGTCCTTCCCCGGCGGCAAGACGCTGGGCAATGCGCAGAACGTCACGCTGCGTTTCGACGACAGCTTCATGAAGATGGCGGCCGACAAGAAGCTCTGATCGGCCGCTTCCCTTCTCTTCCCCCCGAAAAATCGAACCTGAGGTGAGGCGCCGCTTATGCGTTGGGTGAATCGCCAGGTCGGCCGGAGCAACCGGATTTTCCTCGGATCGCTGCCGATCCTGCTCCTCGTGCTGACCTACCTGTTCCTGGCCGTCCAGCGGCACGAGGCCAACCCGGCCGACAAGATCCTGCCGCTTCCCTCGGCCATGGTCTCGAGCATGTCCGCGCTCATCATGGAGCCGGACAAGCTCTCCGGGCAGTTCATCTTCTGGGCCGACACGCTGGCGAGCCTCCAGCGCCTGGGCATCGGCCTTGGCATCTCGACGCTGATGGCGCTCGCGGTCGGCCTGCTACTCGGCATCCTGCCGCCTGTGCGCGCCACCTTCGGGCCGCTGGTGACGGGCATCGCGGTGATCCCCCCGATTGCCCTTCTTCCCATCCTCTTCATCGCGCTCGGTCTTGGCGAGACGGCCAAGGTGGCACTGATCGTGGTGGGCATTGCGCCGGTCATGATCCGCGACGTCGCCGCCCACGTCCAGGCGCTCCCGCGCGAACTCATCATCAAGGCCCAGACGCTGGGCGCCAGCAGCTGGCAGGTGATGATCCGCGTTGCGCTACCCCAGGCCATGCCGCGCCTGATCCAGGCAATCCGCCTGGCGCTGGGCCCGGCCTGGGTGTTCCTGATCTCGGCCGAGGCCATCGCCTCGGACGTCGGGCTTGGCTACCGCATCTTCCTGGTCCGCCGCTATCTCTCGATGGACGTGATCCTGCCCTACGTCGCTTGGATCGCGCTCCTCGCTATCGCCATCGACTTCGTCCTCGTCACGATCAGCAAGCGCGGCTTTGCCTGGGCCCATGGAGACGACCATTGAGCAGCCTTCTCAGCCTCCGCAACGTCTGGGTCGAGTATGGGGACAAGGTCATCATCGAGAACCTCAGCCTCGACATCGAGGAAGGGTCCTTCGTTTCGGTGGTCGGCCCCTCGGGAGCAGGCAAGAGCAGCTTCCTGCGCCTGATCCTGGGCCAGGAAGGCCCCAGCCGCGGAAAGATCCTGCTCGACGGCACGCCGCTGCCGCCCGAATGCGGGCCCGACCGCGGCGTCGTCTTCCAGCGCTATTCCACCTTCCCGCACCTGACCGCGCTGCGCAACGTCATGTTCGGGCACGAATGCGACGGCGCGCCCTTCTCGGCCCGCCTGTTCGGTTCGGCCAGGCGCAAGGCCCGCGAGGAAGCGGCCGAAATGCTGACCGCGGTCGGCCTGGGCGCCAATCTCGACAGCTATCCGGCCGAGATGTCGGGCGGCATGCAGCAGCGCCTGGCGATTGCCCAGGCGCTCATCAAGCGCCCGCGCATCCTGCTCCTCGACGAGCCGCTCGGCGCGCTCGATCCGGGTATCCGCGCCGACATGCACGAGCTCATCTCACGGCTGTGGCGTGACTATGCGCTGACCATCGTCATGGTCACCCACGACATCCGCGAAGCCTTCACCCTGGGAACCCGTGTGCTCACGCTCGACAAGCGCCGCCACGACCCCCAGGCGCCGCACCGTTACGGCGCGACGGTGGTCTACGACCTGCCGCTCGACAAGGAGAATGCGCAGGTCACCTACCACGCCGAGCGTATTACTATTGACGAAGTTCGTAATAACTGAGAGACCAGAGGCATGAGCTCCGAATCCGCTTCCCTTGCCCGTCTCAGCATGAGCTTGCCCGCCGAACTGTTCCGGCAGCTCGACGTGATGGTGGCGGAACGAGCCCTGCCCTCGCGCTCACAGCTGATCGCCGAGCTGATCCGCCAGGCCCTGGCCGAGCACGAGTCCCTGTTCCGTCCCGACGAGATGCTCGCGGGCACGATCACCATGGTCTACCGCGGCGAGCGGGGGCGCATGCGCCACCAGCTCTTCCGCACCCAGTCCGGCTTCCTGAAGGAGATCATCTCATCGCAGCACATCTTCCTTGAGCACGACCGCTCGCTGGAAGTGCTCCTGGTGCAGGGTCCTTACGCCCGCCTCAAGGAGCTGTGCGACGCGATCCGCCGCCTGCGCGGCCTTCAGCAGCTCGAACTGGTGACCACCACCTCGCTTCTGCCGCCGCTCCACAAGCAGGACCGCGGCGCCCCCGACACGCCCCCTCACATTCCCGGAGCGCATCCATGACACAGACCCTGGAAAATCCCCTGGCCGCGCGCGACCATGCCCGCAGCATGGAAGGCACCGTGGTGGAAAGCATGCCCGTGCTGCCGCCCGTGGCCGACGATCTTCCCGCCGGCATTTCGCCCAGCGACCTCGTCTGGGAAGAGACCATCGCAGCGGGCGGCTACGCCACGCGGCGCCTTTCGCGCGGCGCGCGCCTGCGCCTCATCGATCTCAAGGGCGATGCCTGCGCCTCGCTCCTGATCTTCAACGCCGAGATGCCCAGCGAACGCCTCAATGTCGCGGACACCGTCAAGGTCCAGTGGAACGCCTATCTGGAGAAGGGCCGCCTGCTCCTCTCCGACATGGGCCGCGTGCTGATGAGCCTGGTCGAGGACGAGGCCGAAACGCACGACTGCTTCTGCGGTGTCTCCAACGCCAGGCTGAGTGCGGCCAAGTACGGCAAGGGCCAGGAGCCCGCCCCCTACTTCTCCAACGGGCGCGACCGCTTCCTGAACGGGGTGGCCAAGCATGGCCTGGGCCCGCGCGACGTGCACCCGTGCGTCAACCTGTTCAAGGGCGTGCGGGTTGAGGACGACGGGGTCATCACCCCCCTCACCGGCCCCTTCGATGCCGGGCGCAGCGTGATCCTGCGCGCGGAAATGGACGTGATCGTGGTGATCGCCAATTGCCCCCACGTGATGGACCCGCGCGAGGAGTGGTCGTGCACCCCCCTTCGCGCGACCGCCTGGCGCGGGCCCATCACGCCCGAGGACGATGCGGTGCGCAACGCCACGCCCGAAGGCCGCCGCGCCTTCCTCAATGTCGAAGACTACTTCCGTCGCTGAAAGGACCAAGTGCCATGACCGCTGATCCCTACCTGGCCGATCTTTCCGGCGCCGTTGTCCACGACGAGACCGTTCCCGCACGCGGCCCCTGGCTGCACCACATCAAGGCGGGCGAAACGCTGCGCATCGTGGACGTGGAAGGCAACCAGGCCGTCGACTTCCTGCTCTATTCCGAGGCCGACGATGCCGAGCGCTACAGCGCGCAGGACACCGTTTCGGCGCAGGGCAACCTGTTCCTGCGCGAAGGCACCGTGCTGCGCTCGAACGAGGGCAATGCGATGATGACCATCGCGGGCACCTCGGTCGCCTACCACGACACCATTGGCGGTGCGTGCTCATGCGAATCGAACACCCTGCGCTACGGCCACCACACCAAGGCCCAGCACGCCTGCGTCGAGAACTTCCTCAACGCCAACCTCACCGAGGGGCGCACCAAGCGCGACATCGTCTCGAACATCAACTTCTTCATGAACGTGCCGGTCGAGGCAGACGGGTCGCTGGGCATCGTCGATGGCATCTCGGCGCCGGGCCTCACCGTCGATCTCAAGGCCGAGATGGACGTCATCGTCGTCGTCTCGAACTGCCCGCAGATCAACAACCCCTGCAACGGCTTCAACCCGAGCCCTGTCCGGATGATCGTGACCGTATGAACTTCGACACCGTCCTGATCGCCAACAGGGGCGCGATCGCAACCCGCATCATCCGTACCCTGCGCCGCATGGGCCTGCGCTCGGTGGCGGTCTACTCCAAGGCCGACGAGGGCTCGCTCCACGTCTCCGAGGCCGACGTCGCGGTCTGCATCGGCGAGGCCAAGCCCTCCGAGAGCTACCTCGACATCGCAGCGATCATCGCGGCGGCCAAGGAAACCGGCGCGGGGGCGATCCACCCGGGCTACGGCTTCCTCTCCGAGAACCTCGAATTCGCGCAGGCCTGCGCCGATGCGGGGATCATCTTCGTGGGCCCCACGCCCGAGAACATCTCGACCTTCGGCCTCAAGCACTCCGCGCGCGCGCTCGCCGCCGCGCACGACGTGCCCCTAGCGCCCGGCACCGACCTCCTCACCGACGAGGAAGAGGCCGTCGCGGCCGCCGCGAAGATCGGCTACCCGATCATGCTCAAGGCCACCGCGGGCGGCGGCGGCATCGGCATGCGCGTGTGCGAGAACGAAGGTGACGTGCGCGAGGGCTTCGCCTCGGTCAAGCGCCAGGGCCAGGCGAGCTTTGGCGATGCGGGCGTGTTCCTTGAAAGCTACATCCGCCGCGCGCGCCACATCGAGGTCCAGCTCTTCGGCGATGGCGAAGGCAAGGTCGTGGCGCTTGGTGAGCGCGACTGCTCGCTCCAGCGCCGCAACCAGAAGGTGGTCGAGGAAAGCCCCGCCCCTTGTTTGCCTGAGGCCGTACGCGCGGAACTCATCGCCTCGGCCATTCGCCTGGGCCAGGCCGCGAACTACCGCTCGGCAGGCACCGTGGAATTCCTCTACGATGCCGACAAGGAGCAGTTCTTCTTCCTGGAGATGAACACGCGCCTCCAGGTCGAGCATGGCGTGACCGAAGAAGTCTTCGGCATCGACCTTGTCGAGTGGATGATCCGCGGCGGCGCGGGCGACTACGCCTTCCTCGATGACGACCACGGTGCACCCAAGGGCCACGCGGTCCAGTTGCGCATCTACGCCGAGGACCCTTCGCTCGACTACCGCCCGACCACGGGCATTCTCACCAACGTGGAATTCCCGGACGACATCCGCGTCGAGACCTGGGTTGCGGGCGGCAGCGAGATCACCGCCTGGTACGATCCCATGCTCGCCAAGCTGATCGTTCATGCCCCCACCCGCGAGGAAGCCGTCGCGGCCGTCCAGAAGGTGGCCGACACGGCGCGCATCGACGGCATCGAGACCAACTTGCGCTGGCTGCGTGATGTGACCCGCTGCACAGAATTCACCAGCGGCGCGGTCTCCACCCGCGTCCTCGACACCATCGCCTACCAGCCCACCGGCTTTCGCGTAGTGGCCGGCGGCACGGCAACGACCGTGCAGGACTGGCCGGGCCGCCAGAAGTACTGGGCGGTCGGCGTGCCCCCTTCAGGCCCGATGGACGACCAGTCGTTCCGCCTCGGCAACCGCCTGCTCGGCAATCCCGAAGGCACCGAGGGCCTCGAAATCACCGTCACCGGCCCGACGCTCGCCTTCACCGCCCCTGCCCGCATCTGCCTGATGGGCGCGGACTTCGGCGCGCGGCTCGACGACCAGCCGGTCGCGCGCGGCACCGTGCTCGAGATCGCAGCCGGCCAGACCCTCTCGATGGGCCGGGCGACCGGCGGCGGCATGCGCGGTTACATCCTCTTTGCAGGCGGCCTTGATGTCGCGCCGTATCTGGGCAGCTGCTCGACCTTCGAGCTTGGTCAGTTCGGCGGCCCCGCCGCGCGCCGTCTGCTCGCGGGCGACACGCTGCACCTGGGCGGCAAGCCCACGGGCGCGGCGCTCCCGACGCCCGAGATCCCCGAGGTTTCGACCGAGTGGACCCTGCGCGTCCTCTACGGCCCCCACGGCGCGCCCGATTTCTTCACCGACGATGATATCGGCACGCTCGTCTCGGCGAGCTGGCAGGTCCACTACAACTCCAACCGTACCGGCGTGCGCCTGGTCGGTCCCAAGCCGCAGTGGGCGCGCACCGATGGCGGCGAGGCGGGCCTGCACCCCTCCAACATCCACGACAACGCCTACGCCATCGGCGCGGTCGACTTTACCGGTGACATGCCGATCATCCTGGGCCCCGATGGGCCGTCGCTGGGCGGCTTCGTATGCCCCTTCGTGGTAATCGCGGCGGACCTGTGGAAGGTCGGCCAGCTCACCGCGGGCGACAAGGTGCGCTTCGTGCCGGTGACCATGGATGACGCCGATGCGGCCCACGCCGCGCAGCGCGCCTTCCTGGAAAGCGGCACGCCCGTACCAGCCACGCCGCAGCGCGATGTTGCCGACCTTGACCCGATCCTAGCCCAACTTCCCGAAGGCCCGGGCCGTCCGCGTACGGTCTACCGCCAGCAGGGCGACCGCAACATCCTCATTGAGTACGGCGACATCGTCCTCGACGTCGAACTGCGCATTCGCGTCCACGCGCTGATGGCCGAACTGGAGAAGATGGCCCTGCCCGGCGTGATCGACATCGTGCCCGGCATCCGCTCACTGCAATTCCACTTCGATGGCGAAGTCCTGCGTCAGAAGGACGCGCTCGCTGCCCTCATCTCCGCTGAGGAGCGCCTGGGCGATCTGGAAGACTTCACCGTCCCCTCACGCGTTGTCCACCTGCCCCTGAGCTGGCGCGATCCGGCCACTCTCGAGACGATCGAGAAGTACATGTCGATCGTGCGCGACGATGCGCCCTGGTGCCCTGACAACATCGAGTTCATCCGCCGCGTCAACGGGCTTCCCGATGCCGATGCGGTCAACAACATCGTGTTCGACGCCAACTACATCGTGCTGGGCCTGGGCGACGTCTATCTCGGTGCGCCGGTGGCGACCCCGATGGACCCGCGCCACCGCCTCGTCACCACCAAGTACAACCCGGCCCGCACCTGGACGCCGCCCAACGTCGTGGGCATCGGCGGCGCCTACATGTGCATTTACGGCATGGAAGGTCCGGGCGGCTACCAGCTCTTCGGGCGCACCATCCAGGTCTGGAACACCTACCGCCAGACCGACGCCTTCACCGACGGCAAGCCCTGGCTGCTGCGCTTCTTCGACCAGATCCGCTTCTATCCGGTAAGCCCGGACGAGCTGATGGAATGGCGCCGCGAGTTTCCCAACGGGCGCCGCTCGATCCAGATCGAGGAAAGCGAATTCCGCCTGGCCGACTACCGCAAGTTCCTCGCGGACAACGCGGAATCGATCGGGGAATTCCAGGCCACCCGCCAGGCCGCCTTCGACGAGGAACGCGCCGAATGGCACCGTAACGGCGAATTCGACCGCGTGGCCCAGGCCGAGGACGTCGAAGAGCTTGAACCCGTCGCGGTGGACGTGCCCGAAGGCGCCGACCTCATCGAGGCCCCCTACGGCGGCGTCGTTGCCCAGCTTCTCGTCTCGCCCGGCGACATCGTGAAGGCGGGCGACCGCATCGCGGTGGTCGAGGCAATGAAGATGGAAGCCCCTGTCGAGAGCCCGGGTTCGGGCACGATCTCGGCGATCTACATGGAAGAGGGCAAGTCGCTGCAGCCCGGCTCGCCGATGCTCGCCCTGTCGAGGACCGCATGATGGACCTGAGCCGCCGCAGCGCTGCGGACATTGCCGCCGGTGTCAACGCCGGAACCCTCACCGCCCTTGCCGTCGCCGAGGAAACCCTCGCGCGGGCCGAAAGCTACGATGCAATCCAGCCCCAGATCTGGATCAGCCGCGCCGCGCCCGAGGACGTGTTGGCTCAGGCCCGCGCGGTGGACGCGCGCGTGGCGGCGGGCGAGAGCCTCCCGCTTGCGGGTGTACCCTTCGCGGTAAAGGACAACATCGATGCGGCCGGGCTCCAGACCACCGCCGCCTGCCCCGCCTTCGCCTACGCGCCGGACGAGGACGCCACCGTGGTCGCGCGGCTGCGCGAGGCAGGCGCCATCCTCATCGGCAAGACCAACCTCGACCAGTTCGCCACGGGCCTTGTCGGCACGCGCAGCCCCTATGGCATCCCGCGCAACGCCTATAATCAGGCCTACGTCAGCGGCGGGTCGAGCTCGGGCTCGTCGATCGTGGTCGCGGCGGGCATCGTACCCTTTGCACTGGGCACCGATACGGCGGGGTCGGGCCGCGTTCCCGCCGCCTTCAACCACCTCATCGGTTTCAAGCCCACCAAGGGCCGCTGGAGCACCAAGGGGCTGGTCCCGGCCTGCCGCACTATCGACTGCATCACCGTCTTCACCGACGACACCGCCGACGCGCGTCTGGTCGATGGCGTGATCGCGGGCTTCGATGTCGCCGATCCCTACTCCAAGCCGCTGGCCGACGCGCCGCTTGCGCCCAGGGTCATCGGCGTGCCGCGCAAGGATCAGCGCCAGTTCTTCGGCGACGCTGCAGCCGAATACTTCTACGAGCAGGCGCTCGAGGTGCTGGGCCGCGAGGCCAGGATCGTCGAGATCGACTACGCTCCGCTTCAGGAAGCCGCCCTGCTCCTTTATGGCGGCCCGTGGGTTGCCGAGCGCACCGCCGCCATCGAAAACCTTCTCACCAGCGATCCCGAGGCCATCGATCCGGTCGTGCGCGAAGTGGTGGAACCGGGCCTGAAGATCGGCGCGGTCGAGCTCTTCAACGGCATCTACCGCATGGCCGAGCTGAAGCGCCACGCCGACCTTCTGTGGGAGGAGGTCGACATGCTCGCCTTCCCTACCACCGGCACCACCTACCGCGTGGCCGAGCTGGCAAAAGCGCCCGTCGCGCTCAATTCCAACCTTGGCTACTACACCAACTTCGTGAACCTGCTCGACATGGCCGCACTGGCGGTCCCGGCAGGGATCCGCGACAACGGCACCGGCTTTGGCGTGACCCTGATCGGGCCCGCCGACACCGACCGCGCGCTGCTCGACGTGGCCGACAGCTACCTGGCCGCGCGCACATCTTCTCCTTTGCCACCGCTTGATCTTGAGGGACGTATGGAAACCGTGAAACTGGCCGTTGTCGGCGCCCACCTGAAGGACATGCCGCTCCACTGGCAGCTGACCTCGCGCGATGCCAAATTCATCGGGGCCTTCGACACCGCGCCCAGCTACCGCCTCTACGCGCTGGCCAACAGCACGCCGCCCAAGCCCGCCCTCGTCTTCGAGGAAGGCGGCACCAGCCTGCCGGTCGAAGTCTACGAGCTGGGTGCAGCCGAATTCGGCAGCTTCGTCGCCGAAGTGCCCGCGCCGCTTGCCATCGGTACGGTCACGCTGGCCGATGGCTCCAGCGTCAAGGGCTTCGTGTCCGAGCCGCGCGCGACGATCGGCGCCACCGACATCACTTCGCTTGGAGGTTGGCGCAACTACATCGCCAGCCTCGGCTAAGGCGAGAGCCACGCTTCGGGTCGCACCAGGCACTCTTGCGCACACTACGTTGAATGGGGGACATCGGATGAACAGGTACACCCGCACATTGGCGGCAGGCGCCGCCGCCGCCACGGCTTTGCTCGCCAGCCCTGCGCTGGCGCAGGATGAAACCGTCGTCCATGTCCCCGATTTCGCGGACTTCCTGGCCGTCGACGGCGAGAGCGTGTGGGCGACCAACCGCGGCCGCGTCGAGAAGTGGTCGCGTGAGGGCAAGCAGGCGCAAGTCCCACTTGGCCGCCCGTGTGGCACCATGAGCATCGCGGCCGGTTCGCTGTGGGTAGCGGACTGCGGCGCGGGCACGATCAACCGCATCGACCTTGCCAGCGGCAAGCTGGTTGCCGCGATCTACACCGGCATCGCCAACCAGGCGGGCGAGTTGAACGTCGCCTTCGGCGCAGGCTCGATCTGGGTCGCAAGCAATCCCAACGGGCAGGTCGCGCGCATCGATCCGGCCACCAACGCCGTCATCGCGCAGATCACCGTCGATCCGGGCACCTGGTATCTGGCCTATGGCTTCGATGCCGTGTGGGCCGTCAGCGCCGAGAAGCAGACCCTCCAGCGCATCGATCCGGCCACCAACGACGTGACCGGAAGCACCCCTCTTGGCACCACGCCCGGCTTCCTCGCTGCGGGCGAAGGCGCGGTCTGGGTGCAGGAGCAGGGCGACGGCACACTGGCGCGCGTTGACCCGGCCAGTGTCGAAGTGACCGGCCGGATCAAGGTCGGCGACAATCTCAAGTGGGGCGACATCGACACCGGCGCAGGCAAGGTCTGGCTGCGCACCACCGACGACCAGCGCTTCGTCGTCATCGACGCGGCGACCTCCGAAATCACCGCGCGCATGGGCAAGGCGGCGGGCAGCGGAGCGCTGCGCTACACACCCGAGGGCGTATGGACCTCCGCCCACGACGAGCACATCATCACCTGGTGGCCCACCGCCATGCTGCCCGACTGACCAGGGAGACGCGCGCCGATGGCCTCTGGTCCGCGCCGCGACACGATCATACCCAAGCACCAACGGGCTCGCCGCACTCATCCGCGGCGGGCCCGCTTTGCATGGGCCCTGTGCTTTGGCCATGGGCACAAGCATATTCGGCAAGGAATTCGAACGGATTGTCGCCGTTGTCGCAAGGACAAAGTTCGATTACGGCGCCGTGCACAGGTACGCCCCCCTTTTTCCGTGCCCTGACGCCACGAAGAGGAAGCCCGGCCCATGTCCGCGCCTGACGCAAGGCAGCGCAGATGGCTTACCTCTCTTCGAAACGTGACATTCCCGTGCCAAGTTCGCAGTATATGGCGACAGGTCTGATCGTTCCCGTACATTCGGGCATCACCGCATTGTCACCGCAAGAGTACTCGTAGATGAAAATTGCTGTCTTTGGCCTTGGTTATGTCGGCCTGTCCAATGCCGTCCTGCTCGCGCAGCACAACACGGTCCTGGCCGTCGATATTTCGGCCGAGCGCGTGGCGATGCTCAACGCACGCCAGTCTCCGATCGTGGATGCGGAGCTGGAAGAGTTCCTGTCTAACCGCGAGCTTGACCTGCGCGGCACGACCTCGCCTGAGGAGGCGCTGGCCGATGCCGACTATGTCATCGTCGCGACGCCGACCAACTACGATGTCGAAACCGACAAGTTCGACACCTCCTCGGTGGAAGCGGTCATAGGGCTGGCAACCAGCCACGCGCCTGCGGCCACGATCGTCATCAAGTCCACGGTTCCGGTTGGATATGTACGTGAGGTGCGCCAGCGCATGGACACGCAGCAGGTCATCTTCAGCCCGGAGTTCCTGCGCGAGGGCCGCGCGCTCTACGACAACCTGAACCCGTCGCGCATCATCGTCGGGGAACGCTCGGAGCGCGCCCGGATCTTTGCCGACCTGCTGGTGCAAGGCGCCGAGAAGGACGATGTCACGGTCCTGTTCACCGACGCCGACGAGGCCGAAGCGATCAAGCTATTCGCGAACACCTATCTCGCGATGCGCGTGGCCTTCTTCAACGAGCTCGACAGCTACGCCATTTCCAGGGGCATCAACACCCGCCAGATCATCGACGGGATCGGCCTCGACCCGCGGATCGGCACGCACTACAACAACCCGAGCTTCGGCTATGGCGGATACTGCCTCCCCAAGGACACCAAGCAGCTGCTCGCGAACTATTCCGAAGTTCCCCAGAACCTGATCCGAGCGATCGTCGATGCCAATCGGACCCGCAAGGACTTCCTGGCCGATCAGATCATCGCACGCAGCCCGAAGAAGGTCGGCGTCTACCGGCTCGTGATGAAGGCGGGTTCAGACAATTTCCGCCAGTCCTCGATCCAGGGGATCATGAAGCGGATCAAGGCCAAGGGTATCGAGGTGGTCATCTACGAACCGGCGATGAGCGAGGAAACCTTCTTCGGCTCGAAGGTCATGCACGATCTCCACGCGTTCAAGCAGGACTGCGACATCATCCTTGCCAACCGCCAGACCGATGCCATCCGCGATGTCGCGGACAAGGTCTACACCCGCGACCTGTTCGGCTCCGACTGACCATACGGGCGCCTGTCTCGTCAACGTCGCTCTGGCGCGAACACGGCCTGAGCCGTTGGCGAGGTGCAGCATCCTGCAGGAAGAGCACGAACCCGACCGGGGCAAGGCCAAAAGACGCCGTGCTCGCGCGCGAAGCGAGACCTGCTGCCAAATCTGGGACTGTGGAAAACCTGATCATCCAGGTTCGTGGCGGAGAGGGTGGGATTTTCAGATTTAGTTACAAAGCTCTGAAATGGCTCACCTTGTTGAGACGCCTTAGCCTGCTTCCCACATTTCTTACCTCACGCACCCAGAACGTCTCTTTATTCCGGTGCCTTAGAGACTATGCCGATGGGAGAACGACGTGTCCAGCCCCGCCTGCAGCAAGTCGCAGAACACCACTTCAGCCGATGGAATATCGGGCTCAGGTCGCGTCGCAGGCGATGCTATCACTGCCCAGCCTTGTTCACCGCAATAAGAATGCACGTCCCCAATCCAGCGGCTATCTGATGTCGTGGGTGGGCACACGTCAGTCCCCCTTCATCGTCAGCCCGGCCGGGCAGGAGTCATTGTAGGCGGCGAGTGCTATCGCCCCGTTGCTCGGCGGGGGGGCCAATCCTTTCAATCGTAAACTGCAGCGGAGGCTGCTCAGCTGCGTCTCGCGCCGTAGAAAACGCGCCAAAGGCCAGGGCCAGAGGTGTCCTGAAGTGGAGCAGATCGACAGAGCTCAACACGTCGAACCGCTCGCGGCAGCCGGTTGTGTTCATGGCACAGCCCGGCGGCAAAACATATAAGAACCACGCGAATGTAGCGATGGCAAGCAGCACCCCGAACATCAGCGAAGACATCTTCATCCCTCCCAGTTCCACCCTAAAGCATTTATCGTCCAGTCCTTATCTTCGGAGAGCGCGTTCTCACAGAATTCTAACGGTCGCTGCCAGCCAATTCTGCCCCTTGCGAAGTCAGGAGGGAGCGGCGATTTTGTCCCAAACCGCCTCATCCTGCAGCGCTGCTCATTCCTTATATGGCTGGAATTTCTGGCTTTAAGGGGTGCCCAGCGCAACGCGATCACGACGAAGCCTTTGCCATAAAAGATGGGGTCGGCTTTGCTGACGCATGCGATTATCGCGCTACGACCGGCAGCGCCTTCACGAGGATTCCCCAGTGCCCCTTTCGCGTTACTCGAACAAGATCAGCCAAAGCTTCGATCTGGAAACGCCCAATAAGGCAATCATCGCGCTGACCCTGTCGGAGAGCAGGGCTAGTAAGGACAGCAGAGAGGCCGGCGTCGAAGACCTGCAGGGCACGATGAACGCGTTGGTGGCTTTGACCGATAGGGGCTTTCTTGGTGCCCGCAGCGTCTCCATTGATGTCACAAGCCCTTCAGCCAATCGGACTATCGTCACGATTACGGCGGAGAATTTGCCTCCTGATCTCGTGGTTATCGCGCTGCGCCTGACAATCGACGCGCATGACACGCCCCCAAACGCATTCAATGAACTTCTGAACGCGCTGGATGGCGACAGAGAAATGGCCCTTGAGGCCTTTGCCGGGATCGATTTCGATAGCGACGTGATACACGTCGATGTGCGAAACAATGCCGATGCAGGAAGCCCGATGGACGCGCTTTATTATCTTGGCGGACAAAGTGGCGACATGCTTGAAGCGGCCCGCATCACCCTCGCAGGCTTTGCGGACGCGATGCCGGACGTCGAGACCGAACACCGCATTCTCTCGCTTGCGCAATGCCGGGCATTTTTGCCACTGGGTGCCGAGGCTGGGAATGAACCGGGCGAAGAGGAATACTTCGCCAGTGGTCAGGATCTTATCATCGACACTATCTCGATCGAAGTCGCCGCACTGACCGCCATTCTGGCCATGCAGGCCCCAGACAAAACGCCAGACCTCAGCCAACGGGACTGACAACCAGTACGGTCGCGCAGCGGTCTAAGGCCCGGCAGAGCACGGCGATGGAGTATCAGGAGCGCCCCCCTTGCGCTTTCTTGCGCCGCAAGATCCTGCACGTTCGCCGTAGCGGGAGGACATCCGTGGACGGGTTGATCGCCACTAAAGTTGGCGCTTCCAACGTCGCCCGTTGTGGACGTTGTAATCTACGAACAGCTGCTACCTGTCGGCCAAACCAACACAAGTGTGAAACACACGCAAACAACGCTGAGCAAGACAGAACCGATGACCAGGGCTCTCCGCAATCGCGGCCGGACCTGTACATTCATGCTTATGATTGCAAGTACGAGCGCTATGAACGCCATAGGCCCGACAATGAGGAGAAAGCCTGCCTCAGGGTAAACCTCAACTGGGCATCCGATCATCCGATAGGCTGTATCGGTCAGCGTGAAATAAGCGGCCACACCAAGACAACCGCCACTTAGAAAGACTGACCAATATCGTTGTATTTTCGACATGATGTCTCGCAGACCGACTGGTTGAGATCACAGGATAAAGGCCTCAATCCCAATGTCAGCTTTTCATCCCTTTGCGCCGCTGCCAAGCTTGGTGGACAAGGGGAACCAGACGGTCAGCTCCTTAGCCTGTAGATTCGGCCCACCAACAACCGACAAGGGCGCATACCAATCTATTCCCTCCGCCCCACCTCAACCGAAATCCATGATATTGGTTAGGTTGAAAGGTTGAGCAATTGCTTGTCATGAAGCGCAGTCCAAAACGCCTCGGGGATAGGATGCGCCATCAAAGCGACTGCTTTTTCCAGATGGCAAGGCGATCCAATACCCGGGATGACGTTATCAACAACGGGGTGACGCAGCGGGAATTGCAGCGCTGCTGCGGCCAGCGGCACGGCGTAAGCCTCGCAGATGTCCTCGATGGCGGCAACTTTTTCGATCACCGCGCGGGGCGCCTCGCCATATTCGAAGTGAGCCACTCTCCCCTGGCGAACGCCCTTGGCCAGAATGCCCGAATTGAAGGGGGCTCCGGCCACGATGCGGACGCCGCGCCGTTCACAAAGGGGAAACAGACTTTTCTGAGCAGACTGGTCTAAAAGCGTGTAGCGGCCTGCGAGGAGGATGACGTCGAGATCGGCATGGCCGAGAATCTCCTCGCACACCGCGGTCTCGTTCACGCCCAAGCCTATCGCACCGACAACCCCCTGCTCCTTGAGCGCCTGCATCGCGGGCAAACCACCGTTGAGGAATTCACGCATACGAGCCTCGTGCGCATCGCCGTGGGCATAGCGCCCGATGTCGTGGGCATAGAGAATGTCAATCCGCGTGCGACCGAGGCGCGCCTGGCTTTCCTCGAAGGAGCGCATGATCGCATCGTAGGTGTAGTCGAAGACGCTGCGGAAGGGCTCCGGTGAGACAAAACCCTGCCGATCAGCGGCAAGATCGCCCTCAAGGTCGGGGTCGAGACGACGGCCGACCTTTGAGGATATGACCGCGCTGGCCTGTGGATCGAGTTCACCAAGGGTCTGGCCCAGGCGCTTTTCACTGAGCCCGAAGCCATAGTGGGGCGCGGTGTCGAAATAGCGCAGCCCGGCCTGCCAGGCAGCTTCAATAACCGCATATGCCTCCTCGTCTGGAACGGCTTTGTAGAGATTGCCGATGGCTGCCGCGCCGAAGCCGAGTGTTCCGGGAATTTGCAGCATAGGGTGGGCGTCCTTTTTCACAGTCCGTAGAATTCGCGAGCCGCGCCTTCGAACAGGCGGGCCTGACGCGCCTCGTCCAGTTCAGGCAAGAGGGCCTGAAGGTCGGCTAGAGCCCCGGCATAGCTGTCATCCATGTGGTGCATCACCGGCCAGTCGCTGCCCCACATGGCACGCGTCCCGAAACATTCGAGGATATGACGCGCATAAGGAGCAAGCGTCGCGGCGGGATCGCCCGGGGCCTGCTGCGTGCGCAGGCCTGAGAGTTTGCACCACACGTTGGGAAGCTCGGCCAGAGCGGCCAGTTGGTCGCGCCAGCGCGGGGGAACATCGCCGCGTGCATCGGGCTTCGCTCCATGGTCGATCACGATGAGAAGCTCCGGCCAGCGCCGGGCAAACGTGGCCAGCGCTCCGAGATGGCGAGGCTCGACCAAGGCATCGAAGCGCAGGTCCTGCTCCTGCATGGCCACAAGCGCGGGATGCAGCCTGTCCCTCAGCAACCACTCCACCTCGGGGATGGCCTGGAGCATCGGCCTGAGCCCGCGCAGCTTGGCATGCCCAGCCAGATCGCGAATGCGCGCCGATGCGGCCGAGGCGGCCATGTCCACCCAGCCTACGACTGCCAGGATCGCGGGGTCGTGTTCGCCAAGTGCAAGCAGCCAGTCGGTGTCCCGATCATCGGGCTGTGACTGGACGAGGATCGATCCGACAAAGGACAGATCCGCTGTTGCGGCGGCAAGGTCTCCGGGCAGAAAATCGCGGTACAGGCGCGGCCACTGTCTGTCTGGCCAGACACACCAAGGATCCTGCAAACGCCAGAAATGTTGGTGGGAGTCGAGCACGCGCAAGCCTTGATGGCCCATGGCGCGCGTATGGACGCCCGAAAATTGTACTGTCATGTCCTCTCCTTGCCGTCCGCTACCTATTGCGCACCGAACAAACATACGACATCATACAACATAGCAGGTGGCTGTCCATGCCACTGATCCACTAAAGACCAAGGATAGAGATTCATGAAATTGTGCCGTGTTGGGGAAGTCGGGACCGAACGTCCCGCGATGATCGACACCGAGGGCAAGCTGCGCGACCTGTCCGGCTTCGTCCGCGATATCGGCGAAGAGGCCATCTCACCAGCCGGGCTCGCCCGCCTCGCCGCGCTTGATCCCGCCAGTCTCCCTCTCCTTTCGGATGACCAGCGCTACGGACCCTGCGTGGCCGGCACACGGCAATTCGTGGCAATCGGTCTTAACTACGCCGACCATGCCGCCGAATCGAACCTGCCCATCCCCGAGGAACCGGTTGTGTTCAACAAGTGGGTAAGCTGCATTCAGGGGCCGAACGATCCAGTCACCATCCCGCGCGCCTCGGTCAAGACCGATTGGGAAGTTGAACTCGGTGTCATAGTCGGGACAAGGGCGCACAACGTCAGTGAGGAAGAGGCGCTGGACTACGTGGCCGGATACTGCGTCATCAACGACGTGTCCGAACGCGAATGGCAGACCGAGCGTGGTGCGACCTGGGACAAGGGCAAGGGCTTTCCCTCCTTCGGACCGATTGGCCCTTGGCTGGTGACGGCCGACGAAGTCGGAGATCCTCAGGACCTCGCGATGTGGCTGGAGGTGAACGGCAGGCGCGTCCAGGACGGCAACACCTCAACCATGATCTTCAACGTAGCGCAGATCGTATCTTACCTCAGCCGCTTCATGACACTGCTGCCCGGGGACGTCATCACCACTGGAACGCCTCCCGGGGTGGGCCTCGGCCAGAAACCGGAGCCCTGGTACCTCAAGTCCGGCGACGTAGTGCGCCTGGGCATCGCCAAGCTGGGCGAGCAGCGCCAGGATTTCATCGCAGCCGATTGACATCTCTTGCGACGCCTCATAATTCATCATACATATTACATAATTCAAGGAGAGTGATGATGGGGCGTCTCGCCGGGAAAACAGCGCTGGTCACGGCCGCGGCACAAGGCATCGGGCGGGCCAGCGTGGAGGCATTCGTGCGCGAAGGCGCGCGCGTGATCGCGACGGACATCGACGCGGCAGGGCTTGCGGATCTTGCTGGACCACGCTGTACCTGTGTCCGCCTCGACGTGACCGATGCGGCCGCGGTCACACAGATTGCGGCTGCACATCCCGAGATCGACGTCCTGTTCAACTGCGCCGGCTTCGTCCATTCCGGGACAATCCTGGACTGCGACGAGGACACCTGGGCCTTTTCCAATACGCTCAACGTGACCGCGCAGTACCGCATGATCCGGGCGATCCTTCCCAATATGCTCGCGAAGGGCGGCGGCTCGATCATCAATATGTCCTCAGTTGCGGGCAGCGTGAAGGCGGTTCCCAACCGCTTTGCCTACGCCACGACCAAGGCCGCTGTGGTCGGACTGACCAAGTCAGTGGCGATGGACTTCGTGACGCAGGGCATCCGCTGCAACGCAATCTGCCCGGGCACGGTAGAGACACCCTCGCTCCTGCAGCGCCTGCGCGATACCGGGGACTTCGACAAGGCCTATGCCGAGTTCACCGCACGTCAGGCCATGGGCCGCTTCGGCCGGGTCGAGGAAGTCGCCGCGCTGGCCGTCTACCTGGCCTCGGACGAATCCGCGTTCACCTCGGGCATGACCCATGTGATCGACGGGGGATGGACAAACTGACCGCGACACGCGGCGGTACCTTATGGGAGAAGAGATGATGAAACGGCGCACGATCGCGTCCCTGCTGGCCTGCGCGCTGGGCACAGCCAGCCTCCTGCCAACCCTGGCCGAGGCCCGGACCGTCGAGATCCACGTCTCACCCGAGGGCGATGACACCAATCCCGGCACGAAGCTCCACCCGGTGCGCACCCTACCGCACGCACAGTCGCTGGTGCGAAGCGCCAACCTCGAAGCCGACGTCACCGTGCTCCTTGGCGAAGGAACCTACCACCTCGAAGCCCCACTCCTCTTCCGCAAAGTCGACGGTGGGCAGAACGGACATGACGTGATCTGGCGGGCAGAGACCGGCGCGCACCCCGTCCTCTCGGGTGGCGTCGAGGTTACCGGCTTCACCCTCTTCGATGCTGAGCGCCAGATCTGGGTGGCGGACGTTCCGCGCGGTTTCAACACCCGGGACATCTGGGTCGATGGGACAATGGCCGAACGCCCCTGGCTTGAGATCGCGCCAAGCGATGTGCGCTTCGATGCCACGGGTTTCACAATCACCGCGCCGGACCTCGCCTGGCTCGGAGAGATCGCCCATCCCGAACGTCTCGAAGTGGAGGCAACCGGCTTCTTCACCGACCGCTATTCGCCCGTGAAGGAAATTTCGGGAACACGCGTCACCATGCAGCAGCCCGCCTGGGACAACAACACCTGGGGCTACGACACCCTTTCGCAGCCGATCTTTCCCGACGACAGCCGCCTTTTCCTCGTCAACGCGCTCGAATTCATAGGGCGCACCAACGACTGGCACGCCCGCCCCTACCAATGGGTGATCGATCCCGATGCGGGCAAGCTCTACCTTCGCATTGGCGAAGACGAGGACATGGCCGAGCGCACGGTAGTACTGCCCCGCCTGGAGGCACTCGTCTCCATCGCCGGAACGCCCGAAGCCCCGGTGGAACGCCTGCGGTTCGAGGGACTGGGCTTTGCTCATACCAGCTGGCTCGGGGCCTCGCGCCCGACCGGCTATGCCAACCAGCAGAGCGGTGCATACCTCTTGGAGACGACGCCGCTGCGCCCGGCCGATGCCTGGCAAAGCTGTGACTGGGGCTGCGTGGAATTCGAATCGCTGCGCCAGCGCTGGCACCAGATGCCTGCCGCCGTACAGGTGGCCGCGGCGCGCGACATCACTTTCACTCGCAACACCTTCTCCCAGATCGGACAGATCGCGCTGGGCATCGGCAACGATGCCAACGCCAATCTCTCGGGCGTGGGACTGGCCACGCAGCGTATCACGGTCCGCCGCAACCGCTTCGCGGTGCTTTCGGGGGGCGCGATCATGGCAGGCGGCGTGCGGCTGGAGGCACACCATCCAGACAGCCCCGCGCTCGTCAACCGGGAGCTGACGATCGCGGACAACACCGTCGCCACGGTGAGCCAGCACTACAAGGACAACGCCGCGATCCTCTCGACTTACGTTGAGGGTGCCAGGATCGTCCACAACGACATCACCGATGCGCCCTACGACGGGATCGCGGTCGGCTGGGGCTGGGGCTATAACGATGCCGGCGGCAATCCGAACTACGCCGAGAACCAGCAAGGCTATGTGCACAATCCCCGTTTCACGACCCCCACCACCCTGCGCGCCACCCTGGTGGAGGGCAACCGCGTCCACGGGGTCAAGACCTGGTATATGGACGGCGGCGCGATCTACAACCTGTCCGCCAACCCCGACGCAGTGATCCGCGCCAACCACATCTTCGACATCCGCAACCGCATCGGGATCTATCTCGACGAGGGGTCGAAGCACGTCACCGTGACCGGGAATGTCGTGGAGACCGGCGGGAAGTGGCTCAACATCAATACCGCAGGCGACATGTTCCGGCGGCGCATCTCCACCGACAACCGGGCCACGGGAAACTGGCATACCTCCAACACGACCGGAGGACGCTGGTTACCCGAGATCGGCAACGATGCACGGGGCAACATCCTGGTTCCTGACCGCGCCTGGCCCGAGGCGGCCGCCCTCGTAATCGCCCAAGCAGGGGTTCGCCCGGACCGCTCCGAAGGCCCGAACTGACACCAAGGCCCTGATGCCGAGGCATCAGGGCCTTGGAACGTTCAAGCCCGTCTCATCCCTTCAGCCCCACCCTCCCTGACGGCCATCTGCTCCGTGCAGATGGCCGTCTTTTTGGGATCATCAGGCCAGTAGATCGGGACCAATATCCTCAACCGAGGTGACCCCGCCCAGGGCCATCGTCACCTGCATACCCTGCGCGATCAGATCGAGGAGGCGGGCGACCCCCGCCTCGCCGCCTGCCGCAAGCGCGTAGACATAGGCACGGCCCAGCAGCACACCTTTGGCGCCAAGTGCGAGCATACGCACGACGTCGAGCCCGGTGCGCACGCCACCGTCGACCAGCACGGTCAGATCCTTGCCCACCGCCTCGGCGATCGCGGGAAGCGCCCGCGCGCTCGCCAGCGCGCCGTCGAGCTGGCGCCCGCCATGATTGGAAACGACCAGCCCGTCGGCCCCGAAACGCACCGCATCGCGCGCGTCCTCGGGATCGAGTATGCCCTTTACGATCATCTCGCCCTTCCACATGTCGCGGATCCATTCGAGATCCGACCAGGTGATCGACGGGTCGAAATTGGCTCCCAGCCATCCGATGTAGTCGGACAGGTCTGTGGGCATGCCACGATAGTCGGAGATGTTGCCCAGGTCATGCGGCCGGCCCATCAGGCCCACATCGAGACTCCAGCGTGGATGGGTCATCGCCTGGAGCGCACGGCGCAGCGGGGCAGCCGGGCCGCTCATGCCGGAATGGGCATCACGGTAACGCGCACCGGGCAGCGGCATGTCGACGGTGAAGACCAGCTTGGTCACACCCAGCGCCTGCGCGCGCTCGAGCGCGTGGCGCATGAAGCCCCGGTCCTTGAGAACGTAGAGCTGGAACCAGATCGGTGCGCCGCTCGCTTCGATGACATCGGCCAGCGGACAGACGCTGACGGTGGAGAGGATGTAAGGGACCTGCGCAGCACGCGCGGCGCGCGCGACCTGCAGTTCCCCACGTTGGCGCATCATGCCGCCCAGCCCGATCGGGGCCAGCATCACCGGCATAGCCGTGTCTTCGCCGAACAGGCGCGTCTTCAGGCTGAGATCGGAGACGTTGCGCAGCACGCGCTGGCGCGGATGGACTTCCGCCAACGCAGCGCGATTGGCGGCCAGCGTCTCCTCCCCGAAGGCCCCGCCGTCGAGATAGTCAAACAGAAAAGGCGGAAGACGGCGCCGGGCAGCCTCGCGAAAGTCCGTGGGAGAGGAAATGATCATGGCTGGAGCCTCAGGTTTCTGTCCGGTGCGAGGCGCAGAAGCAGATCCGCGCGCGCGGGCATCTCGTCGAGAATGTGGCGGGTCAGGCGCTCGTAGTGCTGCACGAAGCGGTCTAGGGTCGCCGCGTCCATCACCTCGCGCCCCGCTTCAGGCGCGCTGGCAAGCCGGGTGCGCAGCTGCGCCTCCTGCTCCCCGCGCCACCCCCGCACGACCTCGAAACCGGGCGCGGCGAGCAGGACCAGCCGGTCGATCGCGCCGAACAGTGGGGCATAGTCGCTCTCCAGCACGGCGTTGACGTGCCCACGCCAGATAGCCTCGGGATCCTCCTCGCGCTCAAGTGCATTGACGGGGGCCACCAGCTGCGCGGCTCTCTGCGGTCGCGCGCCGACACACCAGCCTTCGAAGATGAGAACGTCGAGCGGGGTCTCGACCCGCTGCCCTTGCGGCGCAGGTTCGTCGCGGCCCTTGTCGAAGCGCGGCAGGTCAAGCGGCCTGAAGCCCTCCCCCAGCGCGGTAAAAAGGTCCCGTCCCCGCGCAACGTCGTGTGTGCCGGGGACCCCGCGCGTAGCAAAGAGGGGGTGGACCGTGCGAGCAAGATCCCGGCGCTGCGCTTGGCCAAGGTAGAGATCGTCGATCGAGAGAGTCGCGGCGTGCAGGCCTCTTTCCCCCAGCCGCTCGGCAAGCCAGGCGGCAAGCGTGGACTTGCCCGACCCCTGCGCGCCGCACAGGCCCAGGATCAGCGGCCGCTGAGGGTGGGCAGGTAGCCACTCCGCGAGCGCGGCAAGCACCGCCTCGCCAGTCGGAAAGGCCTCAGACGACACGATCAAGGAGGGACTCCCCGGCAAAGAAGCAATCAAGATTATCGGCCACTTTCATGCCCATCGCCGTGCGCGCTTCCAGCGTGGCGCTTCCCAGGTGCGGAAGCAGTACCACGTTGGGAAGATCCACGAGGGCGGGGTTTACCTTCGGCTCGGCCTCATAGACATCGAGCCCGGCGGCCGCGATGGAGCGCTGTGCAAGAGCCTTGGCCAGCGCCGCCTCGTCAATCAGCGAGCCGCGCCCGGTGTTCACCAGCACTGCATGCGCAGGCATGCGCGCGAGCATCGCCGCATCGATCATGTGGCGCGTTTCCGGTCCGCCAGGCGCGTGGAGCGAGAGCACGTCCGCGCACTCGGCCAGTTCGTCAAGGCTGGCGTGGTAGGCACTTTCGGGCATGTCGGGCGCGGCGCGGCGGCTGTGGTAGGCGATCTTCATGCCAAAGGCCTGGGCGCGATTGGCCACCGCACGGGCGATGCGCCCGAAGCCGACGAGACCGAGCAACTTGCCGTCGAGCGAACGCCCCAGGAGGTGCGTCGGGCGCCACCCCGTCCAGTCACCCGCGCGCAGTTCGCGTTCCCCTTCCCCGGCACGGCGCATCGCCATCAGGATCAGCGTCATCGCAATGTCGGCGGTCGCCTCGGTCAGGACGTCCGGGGTGTTGCTGACCGCGATGCCCTGCGCGCGCGCGGCGTCAAGGTCGATATGCTCGTAGCCCGCACCGTAGTTGCCCACGATGCGCACGCGGCGTCCCTCGGCGGCAAGAACCGCCCGCGTCACCTTGTCGGTGACGGTGGGACACAGCGCATCGTGCGTGCGCATGGCTGCGATCATCTCGGCCTCGCCCAGCGGCGTGTCGGTATCGTTGAGTGTGACCTCATAGGTTTCGGCAAGTCGCTCCTCAACGATGCGGGGCCAGCGGCGGGTCAGCAGGATCTTGGGCTTGGTCATCAGATCAGTCCTCGTTGCGCGAGGTTCCGCATCAGCGCCGCCGCGCCGAAAGTCCAGGGTTCGCAAGCATCTGTTGCCTGTACACGGTTGGCAAGCGTCCCCAGTTCCGGGCAGTGGATGCGCACCACGTCGCCTGCGGCATGGGTAAAGCCGCGCCCGGGCTCGCCCCGGTCCTGGGTGGGCGCAAACAACGTGCCCAGGAACAGTACCAGCCCGTCGGGATAGGGATGGTGCGCGTTGCAGGCCTGCCCGGCCAGATCGGCGGGACTGCGGCTGATCTCGCGCATCTGGGAATGGCCCTCGAGGGTGAAACCGTCCTCTCCGTGCACCGTCAGGGTCAGGCTGAGGTGTTCCACGGCGGCGAGATCGAAATTGTGCTCGAACAGGCGTACGAATGGCCCGATCGCGGCGGCCGCGTTGTTGTCCTTGGCCTTGCCCAGCAGCAGCGCAGAGCGGCCTTCGACATCGCGCAGATTTACATCATTGCCCAGTGTCGCGCCCAGAATGCGCCCGTCCGAAGCGATCATCAAGACCACCTCGGGCTCGGGATTGTTCCAGTCCGAGGCCGGATGAACGCCGATGTCATGGCCTGCACCCACGCTCGCCAGTGGCTGCGCCTTGGTAAAGATTTCCGCATCCGGGCCGATGCCCACTTCCAGATACTGGCTCCAGGCGCCCGCTTCGATCAGCGTCTGCTTGAGCGCCATCGCGGCCTGGGAGCCGGGTTGCAGACGGCCCAGGTCATCGCCCACCAGCGCCTGGACCTGCGCGCGGATTGCCTCCGCCGCGCGGGCATCCCCACGCGCACGTTCCTCGATCACGCGTTCCAGCATCGAGTTCGCGAAAGTGACCCCGGCGGCCTTCACCGCCTGCAGATCGACTGGCGCCAGCAGCCAGGGCCGCGTGGGATCACGCCGCAGGGGATCGCTATTGGACAGGACCGCGTCGAGCGCACCGATGTTCTCTCCGGTTGCCTCGCGCAGCGCGTGGACCGGATCGGTGCTCTCGCACAGGTCACGCACGGTCGGAAAGCTACCGGATATGTCGGTCAACTGCGCGCCGTCGACGCGGACCACCGAGGGGCCACATAGTTCGGGCCGCCAGACACGTCCCACCAGCAAGGCGGCAGGGTCCTCGGGCAGGATGGCGCGTGGGGAAAGGTCGAGAGGCATGGTTCAGCGTCTCCTGAATTCGGGGGCACGACGCTCGGCAAAGGCCATGCGTCCTTCGGCCGCGTCCTCGGTGGCAAAGCAGATGGCCTGGAGATCGCGCTCGTATTCGACGGCTTTCTCGTAGGGCATCTGGTGCGCCGCGCGCAGGTTCAGCTTGGCCGTCTCCGCTGCGATAGGCGCGCGCTGCGCAATCTGCGCCGCGATCTCGCAGGCGCGAGGCATCAGCTCCTCGGGCGCGGTGACCTCGCTGACGAGCCCCCAGGACAGCGCCTGAGGCGCCTCGACCATCTCTCCCGTAAGGAGCATCAGGGCGGCGTTCGACATGCCCACCGACTGAGCGAGCCCCACCGCCATGCCGCCGCCCCCGATCCAGCCCAGCTTGATCTCGGGCGCGGCAAAGCGAGCACTGGCAGAGGCGATGCGGATATCGCAGGCCAACGCGGTCTCCAGCCCGCCACCAAGCGCATAGCCGTTGATTGCCGCGATGACCGGCTTGCGGCAGGCGCGAAGGGCATCGCAATAGTCCGCGCGGTTGCGAAAGTCCCAGGGTGTTGCATAGGCATCGAGCGTGGAGATGTCCGAGCCGGCGCTGAACGCCCTGGGCCCCGCCCCGGTGACGATAAGGCAGCGCACATCGTCGGTGGAATTGCAGGTCGCGACCGCGTCGACCAGCGCCTTCGCCATGTCCGGGGTCATCGCGTTGAGCTTGTCGGGGCGATCGAGCGTGATCGTGGCGATATGGTCGGCGATCTCGAAGCTCAGATGGGCGCTCATGTCTCGGTTCCTTCTTCGTAGTAGCGGGCAAACGCGGCTTCGAGTGCCGCGAGAACGGGCTCGGCGGCTTCGCCTGTCAGGAGCCCTTCGCGCAGACGCTGCGCAATCTCGGTCTGAAAGGCGATGGCACCGGCGTGCCGGGGGCGTAGCGCGGCGCCTTCCAGCGTCGCGCGCGTTGCGCTGTAGAAATGCCCGGCCGCAGCATCGCATGCGGCGTCGCACCACGCCGCATGCAGAGCCGGTTGCCCGGCATGTGCGGGAATGAAGCTGCACTGCGCCTCGCTCGACATGAGCCAGCGCAAGTGCCGTCGGAGCGCTGGGGTTATAGGCGCCCAGCGCGAGACCGCGATCCCCGTCCCTCCCAGAATTGAACCGATTCCGGCGGGGCCGCGCGGCGCATCGGAAAAGACGACCTGGCCGCTCGCCGCGTAGTTCACGTAGCCGTAGACAAGCGGAACAAGCGCCAGATCCGCGCCTGCGGCAAGGGCGTGAAGCAGCGCGATCGGGTTGTGACCTGCGTAGTCGCGCGTGGCCTGTGTGGTGAGAGCCTGCATGACGGCGTAAGCCTCGCGCCCCGCCTCAGGCGTGACGAAGCGTCCCTTGGGCCGGGTTCGTCCCTGGAAGGCTGCCGCGACGGACTGGAAAGTCAGCGCTGCATGCGGACCGGACAGCGACAGAGCGACCCGCCGCTTGTCCGCCAGTGCCAGTACGTCGTCCCAGGTGCGGGGGGGCTCCTCTACCACGCCGGGGGCGAAGGCCATGACCTGGCTTGCCGCGTCGAGTGGAAGGGCCCAGTGTGCACCATCAAAGGCGTAGCTGGCCATCGAAGGGCCGATGGTCTCGCGCGCCAGCGTCGAGACTTCGGCCATACCCAGAACGTCTTCCATTGGCCGAAGACAGTCGGTGGCCAGTGCCTCGCCGATGTGGGGATGGTCGAGCACAATAAGGTCGTGGCGCGCGGCAAGCTCGGCGATCGGGTGGGATTCGAAGCCTTCGAGCGGATGCCGCTCCCAGTGCAGCGACATTCCATGCCCCGGCGCCACCTGCGCAGCGGCGGCATCGAGCGCCGCATAGCCGCGCGGGTGATCCCAGGTCAGGCCAAGGTAGCTGGGGGTATTCATGCGTGCTGGCGCACCACGCCCGATTCGATCAGCTGCGCGATTTCCTCCTCGCTGCGCCCGGTCTCACCCAGGACGTCGCGGCTGTGCTCGCCCACCAGCGGTGCGCCGCGCGTGATTGCGCAGGGCGTAGCGGAAAAACGGATGGGAAAGCCCGGCACCTTTACATGGCCTTCGGTGGGGTGTTCGTACTCCACGAACGTGCCGTTGTGCTTGATCTGAGGATCCTCGAGAAGATCGGCGTAGCCATAGACGGGGCCGCACCAGATGTCGGCCGCGCGAAATCTGGCAAGCCAGTGCTGAGTGCTGGCCGTGACGAGATGCTCGCGCACACGAGCGAAAATGGCGTCGCGCTGGGTCCAGCCATCGCGCTCTTCCTCCAGCTCGGCAAAGAACGGATCGTCGAGCTCGCGGGCCAGCACCTTAAGCGGCGCCATTGCCAGTGTCATGTACCCATCGCTGGTCGCGAAGACGCCATAGGGCGCGCGGATATAGCTATGGGCATGTGGTTCAGCCGAGCGGGACTGGGCCTTGTGCCCCACGGTGAAGACGGACAGCTCCTGCATCTGGATGGTAGTGATCGCATCGAGCATATTGACCTGGACCAGCTGCCCCTCGCCAGTCCGTTCCCGGTGGAAGAGAGCGGCCAGCGCGCCTTCGAAGGCGTTGTAGGCTGCCACCGCATCGACAAGGTACTGCCCCGCCGGACTGGGCGGGGTGCCCTCGACGCCGGTCGAGAGCATGGCTCCGGACATGCCCTGCAGCAGCAGGTCCTGGCCCGGCAGGTTGCGATAGGGACCATCCTCGCCGTAGCCCGACATCGAGATGTAGATGAGGCGCGGGTTTATCGCGCGAAGCGTGGCGTAATCGACGCCCAGACGCTCGGCGACACCGGGCCTGTAGTTCTGGAGAAACACGTCCGCGTCCTTCACCAGGTCCAGCAGCACCGCCTTGCCCTCAGGCGACTTGAGATCGATCGCAAGCGAGCGCTTGTTGCGATTGAGTGAGAGAAACGAGACGTTGATACGGTTGCCCTGCGCCCCCCCGGCAGAAGCATGGCGCTGCCATTCGCCACTGGTCGGCTCGACCTTGACGACATCCGCGCCCATGTCGCCAAGCCTTTGCGCGGCGAATGGACCGGCCATCGCTATGGAGCAGTCGAGTACCCGGATTCCTTTGAGAATTGTCATGTGCTTGGTGCCCTTCAGGACATGGTCCAACCGCCGTTGACGTGCAGCGTCTGGCCCGTGATGAAACCCGCCTCTTCGGCGGCGAAGAAACCGATGGCGTGGGCGATGTCGCCGGCGCGGCCACGCCGCTTGATCGCCTGCGCTTCGAGGACCATCGCCTCGTAGCCAGCCGGATCGGGGTGTATCTTTTCCGCATCGGTCGGGAAGGCACCCGGCGCGATGGCGTTGACAGTAATCCCCCATGCCCCGAACTCGCGCGCCCAGGCACGGGTCAGGCCGATCAGCGCCCCCTTGGACGCCACGTAGGGAGCAAGGTTCGCCCAGCCCCCCGAAATGGTGATGGAGGAGATGTTGATGATCCGCCCGAAGCCCTTCGCGCGCATGCCCGGAAGGGCGCGCTGTACGGCCACGAACCCGGCATCGACGTTGATCCGCTGCACATACTGGTACTCCTCGATTGAGAAGTCCTCGAAGGGTTTGGAGGGATAGATGGCCGCATTGTTAATGACGACATCGATGCCGCCGAAGCGTTCGACGAAACCGTCGAGGGCGCCCTCCAGACCATCGAGATCAGCAAGGTCGCAGCGCGACACCGTCAACGTGCCTGCACCCGGTCCATGTCCCTGTTCTTGCGCGGCAGCCTCGAGCACAGCGATCTTGGCCACGTCGTTGTCGAGCGCGATGACATTCGCCCCGCGGTCAAGGAGGTGCAGACTGGTCGCGAGCCCGAGCCCCCCGGCCGCGCCGGTGTAGAGTACAGTGCGCCCCCTCATACCACACCTCCCAAGGCCGGAAAATCACCGGTCGGCGCCGGATAGTCCTCGGCAGGCTGGCGCGCGCTGGCCTCGATCCGCGTGATCGCCGCAGCGACCGCATCGGCATCGGGCAGGACACGCAGGACGGTCTCGTAGAGTCGTTCCTCGCCATGTTCGAGTTCGATCAACTCACCCCGCTGGCGGGCGAAGTCCTTGCCATGGACGTGGTTGGTCGAAGGCTCGATCCCCACCGCATAGTGCCCGGCATGCAAATTCTGCCACTCGAACATGCAGGGGAACTGGTCCTTGCGAGTAACCACGGCGAAGCCGAGACCGATCCGCTCGTTGACGATGGCCACCTCGACGCGCCCCTGTGAATCAGCTGCCATGTCGTGCTGCCAGACCTGTTCGTGGAAGTTAACGATGGGCGCGGGCAGTGTGCGATAGCCGACCCCCTGTCCTCCATAGTCCCCGGCATGGGACGCCCAAAGCACCTCGCGCACGGGTGCCACGTAGCGCGCGCCTTCGGCGACGACGGGGTGGCCGACGTTGATGTGGTAACAGAACATGTGCGGCGTCGTGTAGAAGCCGTGGTTGACCACCCGGTCGTTCAGCCGGATCTCGTCGCTGCCCATGTCAGCCTCGATCCGCCGGACGAGATACAGATCCTCGCCGAAAACCGTCGCCTGGCGCACGATACCTTCGGCCCAGAACGTGCAGACATCCCCGTTCCAGCTTTCTCCGTAGCCGGTCAGTTGCGCCGGGATCGTCCCGATCCGCCCATGCAGCGAGGAAGCGACCTTCTCGCGCGGGCCGTAATGATAGTGATGGGCCGTATCCTCGTGCATGAACAGGATATGGTCGAGCCCGCAGGTCACGTTCAGCCCGGACATTGCCCGGAACCATCCAAGCCCGCCCTCGCCTTCGTACTCGTGCAACGCGGGATGGCGGAAGCCAGAGGGCGAGTGCCAGCCGATCGCCCGACCTGCGTGCTCACACTCGGCGATGTCCATTGCGCGGTCCACCATCACGGTGAAGCGCAGACCCGTGCCGGTGCGGAACTCCAGCATCCTCACCCCCCGTTCGGCCCCATCGGCCAGCGTCATGAGGCGTACGCCCGCAAACTGCGAAAGCGATCCGGTGTGCGCCGCAAGGTGCCTTCGCGGCACCTGGGCCCCGTACAACCAGGCCATTCCTGCTCCCTTCATCTTGTAAGATGTATGATGAATACGTAGGAAGGATAGACGCGTCAACAGGGAGAGTTCAATGACCGCCATCACCCGCCGCTGCTTCGCCGTCGACCTCATCGACGAGCCGGAGATGATCGCGCGCTATCGCGCCTGGCACGCGCCCGGTGGTCCGCCCGCCGCCGTCACGCAGGCGATTCGCAACGACGGCGTGCGTGACCTCCAGATCTGGCAGGTCGCCGATCGAATGTTCATGATCATGGAACAGGATGCCGCGCTGGCGCGGGACGATGCCGGAAAGGCCGCACGCGACGCCGCCAATCCCGACGTCCAGGCCTGGAACGCGCTGATGGCACAGTTCCAGCGGGCATTGCCCTCCGCTCCGGACCGGACATGGGTGGAGATGGAGCGGATCTACGCCCTTGCCGAACAAACGTGAACGCGTATCGGCCCGTCGGGCGCGAGGGTGCCGCGCTAAGCCGTGACGGAGGTGGTCCCATCCGAAGCGCGGCGCTTCGCCCAGGAACTTTCGATATGCTCCTTCATGGCGCGGCTGGCGAGATCCGGATCGCGCGCGGCGATCGCATCGTAGATACGGCGATGAGCCTTCTGCGTCTCGCGCACGTGCGCGACGCTGAGCCGTCCAGCATAGCCGTGGTTGTTGAGTGCGCGCGACTGGACCCGGTCAATAATGGCCTTGCTCAGCCGGTCGCCGGACATGCGCATGATAACGTCGTGGAAGAGGACATCTTCCTGAACATAGGCGGCGGGCATCTCGACGAGGCTCTCCAGTTTCCCGATCTGCGTTTCGAGTTCGGCCAAGTCCTCGGGCGTGGCCTTGCGCGCGGCCTTGGCCGCCATCGCCCCTTCAAGCGAGGCCCGAATCTCGGACAGGTTGTCGAGATAGAGAAGCCCATCACTCCGGCGGAACAGCGCGGCCAGGATCATCGGATCGAGCAGGTTCCAATTGGACTGCTCACACACGATCGTACCGCGCCCCTGCCGCGAGACGACCAGCCCCTTCTCGGTCAGTGCGGTCGTCGCCTCGCGCACCACGGTACGGCTGACCTCGAAGCGGTCGCAGAGCATGTTCTCGGGCGGCAGCGCGGTCCCGGTCGGGTAGACTTCCGTCACGATCGCGTTGACCAGTTCCTCGACCACGGCAACCGCAAGCCTGGGCCGGCGCCGTGGAGGGACGCTCACCGGGCGGTCGCTGCTAACCTTGTCCTGCATCTTGCTACGTGCTCGCTTCAACTCTGGATCCTGGACGCGCGCGGCGCCCTGGAAACGCTGACCCGACCGGGAAAGATTCGTCAAGGCTTGCAAAGCTTGATAGATCATACATAATACGAATTATCAATGATGCCATGGGCAGAGGATGCGTAGATGAAGATCACCGGCTATCGAAGCCTTGTCGCCTTACATGACTGGGGCCGCCCGGTCGGGGACGTGAATGGGCTTGTGCCATCGGGGATCACCGAAGTGCCGATCCTCCTTCTCGAAACCGATGGCGGCCTCACCGGCATCGGGCTTGGCGCCCACGCCGAGATCGACCGCGTGTTCCCGGCCGTGGACGGCGCCGATCCGCGCGCAGTGGCAACGCTCTATGACGCGATGCTGGCCCATGTCTTCAAGAGCGGCCATGCCGGCACGACCTTTGGCACCATCGCCGCGCTTGACATGGCCTTGTGGGATCTCAAGGCGAAGATGGCAGACGAACCGCTATGGCGCACACTCGGAGCCGGAAACCGCTTCGTGCATGGCTATGCCTCGGGACTGTGCTACGGCCTCGATGACGCCGCGTTCGCAGCCCACTACAACCGCTGGGCGGACTTGGGCTTCACCGCGGCCAAGGTAAAGGGGGGGCGCGATCTCGACCGAGACATCGCCCGCCTCGAAATTGTACGCACGATCCTGGAGCGCAACAGTCCCCGCCCGGCCCTGATGCTCGATGTCAACGAGGCCTGGAATTGCAAGCAGGCGCTGCGCCATCTTGCCGAGATCGAGAGGCGGGTGGACCTGACCTGGATCGAGGAGCCGGTTCGACGGTGGGATGCAGCGGGCCTCGCTCGCATTGCGGCCTGCGCCCGCACGGCGGTCGCGACCGGCGAGAACCTTACCGGGATCGAGCAATTCACCCCCCTTTTCGACCAGCGCGCGGTAGATATCGTGCAGACCGGAAGCTGCTGGGGCATCACCCATTTCCTACGCGTGGCGATGGCTGCGCACGCGCGTGGGCTCCCGGTATCGCCGGTCGCCTACAACGCCAATCCGCTGGCCCATGCCGCGGTCGCCGTACCGAACATGATCGGGCTGGAGATTCAGGACTTTTCCTTTCCCGAAGGTCTCGACGTCGATCAGGAGATCGGCGACGGCGGGCTCGTGCTGGGGGACCGGTCGGGCCTGGGCATCGAGATCGACGAGAGCCGTATCGCCGAGCGCGCAAGCGCGCTGGGCTGGAACGTGCGCGGGGGCCCGCATCGCCGGGCCGAACGCACCGGACTGTGTCTTGCCCCAACCACCGAACCCACGTCCGCTGCGCGGGGGGAAGGATGAAACACGATATGTCCTTTACACCGGGACCTGGCCGGACAGCATGGGTCGGTGGCGCGCAGCGCTGGCGCCTGCAACTGTCGCTGATGGTCAACTTCTTCCTGCTTATGGCCCTCTACAGCGGGGTCCTGGGCGTGCTTCTGCCCAACCAGATTGCCGAGATCTCGCCCGCGTCGAAGGAGAATAACCTGGCGATCCTCTTCGCGATCACCTCGGTCTTCTCCACATTGACCACGCCCATCGCCGGTGCGCTTTCGGATCGGACGCGGACCCGCTGGGGCCGTCGGACCCCCTGGATGGCCCTGGGATCGGTTATCGGCTCGGCGTGCCTTTTCGGCATTTCCGGGGTGACGGGATTCGTCTCGCTGATCGTGCTGTGGGTCATGGCCTCGGTCGCCTACAATTCGGTGCAACCGGCCATGACCACTCTCATCGCGGACCGCTTCGCTCCCGAAACGCGCGGCGCAGTCTCGGGTATCGTAGGGGCGGGCATGACCGCAGGGCTGACCGCCGGAACCGTCGTTGCGGGCTATCTCGCCGGCGAACGCGTGCTGGCCTATGGCCTCTTTGCGGGTGCCATCGCGGTCTCGTGCCTGGTCTTCGTGCTGATCAACCGCGAGCCGCCCAGCGACCGGATGCCGCGCCGTCCCATCCATTGGGGGACCTTCTTCAAGAGCTTCTGGATCAGCCCGCGTGCCCACCCGGATTTTGCCTGGGCCTTCGCCAGTCGCTTCACGATCTATATGGGCTATCAGGCCATCGCCGCCTACCTTCTCTATATCCTACGCGACTACATCGGACTGGAAGACGCGGCCTCGAACCGAGCGATAGCGAACATGGCGATGGTGACGCTCGTGTGCCTGGTGGTGTCCTCGCTGACCTCGGGCTGGCTCTCGGACCGCTGGCAGCGGCGCAAGCCCTTCGTCGTTGCCGGAAGCCTGATCATGGGGGCCGCCATGCTCGCTCCGCTCCTCCATCCGACGATGACGGGCATGTGGATCTACGCCGCGATCATCGGGGTTGGCTACGGCATGTTCATGTCGATCGACATGGCCCTCATGACCCAGGTCCTGCCCGAGGCCGCGCTGGGCGACGAGGGTAAGGACCTCGGCGTGCTGACCACGGCCGTCAACATCCCGCAGATCATCAGCCCTGTCATGGCCGCCGTGCTGCTCGGGATTTTTTCCGGTGATTACAGGGCTATTTTCGTAACCGCCATCATCTTCGTATTCGGCTCGGCGCTGTGCGTCCTGCCCATTCGCTCAGTCCGCTAAGCTACAAATCTCACGCCAAAAGCGTAATACATATGATGTATGTTGACTCTCCGCAAAGGAGGCGTAATTACATCGAACAATAAATAAGGGAGAGTTGAGAATGCCCACTCAGGGAAGGTTTCGTCGCGCGGGGCCGACCGCGCTGCTATGCTCGGCCGCCATTCTTGCCCTGGCCACAGCGCCCCAGGCCCTTGCCCAGGAGGCCGCGGACGACGGGGCCGACCAGGGAAGCGAGTTGAGCGCAGCTGATGCCGAGGCCGTGATCATCGTCAGCGGCATCCGCGCCAGCCAGCGCGCGGCCATCGATATCAAGCGCGATGCGGTGTCTGTGGTCGATTCCATCGTGGCCGAGGATCTCGGCAAGTTGCCCGACCAGAACGTCGCCGAATCCCTCCAGCGTATCGCGGGCGTCACCATCGAGCGCAACCGCGGCGAGGGACGCTACATCACGGTGCGCGGCTTCGGACCCAAGTTCAACGCGGTAACGGTCAACGGCCGCACGCTTGCCACGGATAACAACGGGCGCGAATTCTCGTTCGACGTTCTGCCCTCCGAAATCATCTCGGGCGCCGATGTCTACAAGTCCCCGCAGGCCAACGTGAACGGTGCATCGATCGGCGCAACCGTCGATGTCCATACCCTGCGCGCGATCGACCAGTCCGAAGCCTTCGCCTTCAGCGCGTCGGCCGGACAGATGTGGGCGGAGATCGCCGACAAGTTCAACCCGGAAGTCTCGGGCGTCCTGTCATGGCGCAATGCGGACAGCACGCTGGGGATCTCGCTCTCGGGCGTCTATACCAAGCGTGACACCCGCAACGACGAATTCACCATCGGCGCGGGCCATGTCCGCCGCTCCAGTTCCGATTCCTACTATGATGCCAACGGCGTACCGGGCGGACGCCTAGGCCCGGACGTTGCCCCTTTCAGCAATGTCTCGATGCCCTCGAACCTCTCGCCGTTCTTCTTCGAGCGCAGTCTGGAGCGCTATGGCTTCTCGGGCGCGCTTCAGTTCCGGCCGACCGATACGCTTACGATCTCGCTCGACGGGATCTATTCCAAGGCCGACTTCACCGAACAGCAGACCGGCCTTGCCTACGACTTTTCGGGCGGAAGCCTGGTCGAGCAGATCGTCGAGGACGGCGAGGCCGTGTATCAGCGTTACGAGAACGGCTTTGTCGACCAGATCGTCCAGTACGACCACCGCGACGTGCTCACCACCCAGTTCGGTGCCAATGTCGAGTGGATACCGACCGACCGGCTTAAGTTGAACCTCGATGTCTCGCGCTCCAAGGCTGAGCGGCGGGGTAAGGAAGATGGCCTGTTCACCACCATCCGTCGCAAGGGCATGGACATGTGGTTCGACCGCCGGGGCGGCAGCCCGATCTACCAGTACGGTTTTTCGAACCCCGCCTACCCCAACGCGGCGACCAACCCGCAAGGGATTACCGCCCATTATTACACCTGGGGCGCGACCAACGACGTCGACGACAAGATCAGCGAATACCGCTTCGATTCCGAGTGGGAGGCGACCGACGAGCTGACACTCTTCTTCGGCGGCATGTACGCGCAGCGGACCAAGACCCTGACCGGGGACGAAATGCCCTTCGACCAGCAATGCGCCTATTGCGGTTCGGACCGCGTACTCCCGACCAGCCTGTTCCGCCCCACGGGGCGCGACTTTTTCCAAGGCTCAGGCCCGGACGCCATAGTGCGCGACTGGGTAATCTACAGCCCGCAGGAGATGATCGGCGTCATCGATACCTTCGCCCGGGAGGACGGCATCGCCTTCGCGCCCGCGGTCTATTCCCCGGCGGTCTCCTCGATCGTCGATGAAAAGGTAAAGATCGGCTACGTCATGGCTAATTACCGTACAATGCTGGGCGGCATGCCGCTCACCATCAATGCGGGCCTACGCTACGAGGGCACCTCCTACACCTCGGACGGAGCATCGCGCACGATCATCAGTGCGCGCCCCAATGGCCAGGGGCAGAACATCATCGAGGTCTCCGATATCGTGCCGGTCGGCTTCAAGGGGCAATACCATGACTGGCTGCCTTCGCTGAATATCAAGCTGGAACCGACCCCGGACCTGATCCTGCGCGTCTCGGCCTCCAAGGTGATGACCCGGCCGACTCTGACCGATCTCTCGCCCCGCCAGACGATCCAGACCAATCCGGGCAACGAGACCATCAGCCGCGGCAACCCCGACCTTGATCCCTTCCGCGCCAAGCAAGTCGAAGTGGGGGCCGAATGGTACTTCGCGGACAGTTCACTGCTGTCGTTCGCGGCTTTCTACAAGAAGATAGATTCCTTCGTGACGCTGGTGACCACCCCCCAACTGGTCGACGAGGTGACGTTCCAGGTGACCGTGCCAGACAATGGCCAGGGGGCGACGGTAAAGGGCTTCGAACTGGGCTACCGTCAGGCCTTCACCGGCCTGCCCTCGCCGCTCGACGGTCTGGGCGTCCAGACCAGCTTCAACTACACCGAATCCAACGCCAACTACACGAACGCGGTTGCAGGCGTCTCCTACGGGCTGGAAGGCCTATCCAAGACCTCCTATAGCCTCGTCGGCTTTTACGAAAAGTACGGCATCCAGGCGCGTGTCGCCTACACTTGGCGCGACAACTTCCTGCAGGTGGCCTCAGGCCGCAACGGCGAGCCGGAGTACTTTGACGCCTACGGCCAGCTCGACGCGGGTCTCTCCTACGAGGTAACGCCGCGCTTCACTGTCTTCTTGGACGCGATCAACCTCAACGATGCAAAGGAGTTCATCTATTCGGTGAGCCAGGACCGCACCAAAGAGTACCGCCGTACCGGGCGCCGCTTCTCGGGCGGTGTCCGGTTCCGCTTCTGACCCGCGCGGGCCTTGATGGCGGCCCATGGAGAACCTTGCTCCATGGGCCGTTGCTCAAAATGTGAGGCGCTCGCCCTGACGTGCGATCCAGAACCGCACGGGTAGCGTCCGGCTCTCCTCCAACTCGCGAGCGATGGTCTGGACCGCAGGTTCCCTGGCCAGGGCGAGCGATGGTTTGATGTGCCCGATGACCACATTCAGCCCGCGCAGGGCGTCGGTGTCGCCAACATGCCCGGCGAGGCGTTCCAGTTCGCGGTTGAGCCAACGCGGGGTAAGATGCCCGAAGAGCTCTTCGTCCCTCCGCGCATTGGTATAGGACGTCTCCACCAGGATGGCCCGCAGATGCCCGGCCCGGACAAGCGGGGCAACGGCCTGCCAAAGTTGGTCGAGCCGGTCACTGCCTTCCACTGCATCGGGCCCCGTGTCCCCCATGCACAGGATCGCGTCCGGCCCGCTCTGGACCAGGAAGGCGGTGGATAGCACGCCCCCGTGCGCGAGCGGAAAGGCGCGCAGGGCAAGATCCGTTCCCTCCACCTCCTGCGCGCGGCTCCCGGGCGACAGGTCGCGGTAGGTGTAGCGTCCCAGTTGCGGTGCCGCGCCCCTGTCGCCCATGTTGGGCCAGGCGCTCCAGTTGAAATAGTCCTGAGCCAGCGCGTCATTGACCGGCCCGAGTGCAAAGATCGGCTTGGCGCTGTCGTCGGGCGAGGCCATCACCATGCCCGCCACGTGATCGAGATGCGCATGGGTGATCGCATAGGCGCGGATACGTTCGTGCAGGATGGTCCCGTCGTCCTCGCCCTTAGGAAAGGCCCCGTGCTCACGCCCGGCGCGAATGCCCGGAACCAGTGTTCCGGCATCGCAGGCCAGCCCGGTCTTCGCCGCGTGCGCCGCCAGATACCAGGCCGTGGTGGCCCCTTCCACAAGCCCGCCTTCGACCCCGAGCGGGACAATATCGAATGCAGCGCTCCGCGCAGGCACGGCCATCCCCGGGCTCGCCAGCGCCCACACCGCCAGCCCGGCCAGAGGCCCCCGCCACGCCCGCCTCCCGGCTTTTCCTTCCATCCCGAATGCCGGCATGGCGTGTCTCCTCCTGGCGCTGAGAGCCATCGTGGCTCAGGTACGCGAAACTGTCACGAAGCCCTCATAATAGCCGCATTTACATATATTTAAACCAGTCCTTGCAGGGGCCGCATTCCCTGCGGGGTAGCGTATTTCATTGGAGTTTAGGGGCATCGTGAAAATCAAGACATACCTGCTGAGCGGCGTGGCCATGCTGCTTTCGAGCACCGTTCCGGCCATGGCCCAAGAGGCAGGTTCGCCGTCCATCGCGAACATCGGCGAAACCACCGGCGGGGACATCGTTGTGACGGCGCAGCGCCGCCCCGAGAAGATCCGCGACGTGCCGATTGCAGTTTCGGTGCTGGACAGCGGCAAGCTCTCGGCCATTTCGGAAGGCGGCGCGGACATTCTCTCGCTCGCCGGACGGGTTCCCAGCCTCTATGTCGAGAGCTCGAACGGGCGCTACGCACCGCGCCTGTACATCCGCGGCCTGGGCAACGTCGATTTCGACTTCAACGCCTCGCAGCCGGTCTCGGTCGTGCTCGACGACGTGGTCCTGGAAAACGTCTACCTCAAGAGCTTCCCACTTTTCGACGTCGAGAGCGTCGAAGTTCTCAAGGGCCCGCAAGGTACGCTGTTCGGGCGCAACACGCCCGCGGGCGTCGTCAAGATGGACACCCGCCGTCCGGACCAGGATGCCGACGGACAGGCGCAGTTCACGCTCGGGGAAATGGGGACCATCCGCGGCGAGGTCGGCCTGACCATTCCGGCCACCGACACCCTGTCGTTCCGCGTTGCAGGGCTCGTCAATCACCGCGACAACTGGGTCGACAACGGCTACGAGGAGACGACCTTCAACCGTCCCGGCCATGACCTTGGCGGTTTCGACGACATCGCCGGACGCATTCACGCACAGTGGCAGCCCGATGACCGCCTCTCGGTCCTGCTCACCCTGCAGGCGCGCGACTACCGGGGCACTGGCACTCTCAACCGCGCCAACGTGCTCACGACCGGATCGAACAAGCTCAACGAGCGCTACGACCGCGACCGCGTCTACTACGACGGCGGGCGCAACAACCCGCAGGCCCAGCACACCAAGTCGCAGGCCCTCCACGTCGATTACGACCTGGGCACCGCGACGCTGACCGGCATCGTCTCGGCCTACCAGGGCGGCAGCTCGGGACGCGGCGACATCGATGGCGGTGTCCTGGGCACGACGCAGGGCAGCGGCACGATCCCCTTCCCGTCCGAAACCGGCACGCTGTCGAGCGACCTCGACCAGCAGACCTACGAGGTGCGCCTTGCGAGCAACGGCAATTCCCGCTTTGGCTGGCAGCTCGGCGCGTTCTACTGGCACGAAAGCTTTGAGTTGATCTCGGCCAGCTGGAACGGAACGGGAGGCCTGGATCCCACGGTCATCTCCACGCTCAACCAGAAGAGCGACAGCTGGTCCGTGTTCGGGCAGGTGCGCTACGATGTGACCGACAGCCTGCGCCTCACCGGCGGTGCGCGCTGGACCCGCGACGAACGCGATCTCGTGGCCGAGCGCACGCTCGGTCGCTACTTCATCGATACCCGCTCGGTCAGCGATGACCAACCCAGCTGGGACGTCAGCGCGCTCTACCGCGTCAGCCCTCAGGTCAGCCTGTTCGGCCGCATCGCGCGTGGCTACCGTGGCCCATCGATCCAGGGACGCATCGCCAGCTCGGATATCCTGACCACGGCCGATTCCGAGACGATCATCTCCTACGAAATCGGTATCAAGACGGCGACCCCGGATAACCGCTTCCGCGCCGACCTCACCGCCTACACCTACCGCATCGACGATCCGCAGTTCACCGCGATCGGCGGCCAGGGCAATTTCAACCAGCTCATCAACGCGCGGCGCGGTATCGGGCGCGGCGTGGAATTCGAAGCCAGCGCCAATCCGCTGCCCGGGCTGATACTGACCGGCGGGGTCTCGTACAACTTCACGCGCATTTCCGATCCGGACATGCTTGTCGCGTTCTGCGGGGCCGCCTGCACCGTGCGGGATCCCATCGTGGACGTCGGCACCACGCGGCGCGCGGCAATCAACGGCAATCCGTTCCCGCAGGCCCCGCGCTGGCTGATGAACCTGACGGCCTCCTACACCCACGAACTGGCGGGTGGCAGCAAGCTTTACGCGCAGACCGACTGGGTGGCGCAATCGGACTTCAACATCTTCCTCTACGATGCGACCGAGTTCCACGTCGGGACGAACTTCGAGGGCGGCGCGCGTCTGGGCTGGCGTTCGCCCAGCGATGGTGTCGACGTCTTCGCCTTTGCCCGTAACATCACCAATGAATCGAATGTCATCGGCGCGATCGACTTCAACAACCTGACGGCCTTCGTGAACGACCCCCGCGTGATCGGCGGCGGCGTCGCGTTCCAGTTCTGAACTCGCTCCTCCCGGTGCCACGGCACCGGGAGGACAACATCGCTTCGGCGCCCATCTTGTCCAGACAGAGGGACAGATCCCCCGAGACCAAATCCGCTGCGCGTTCGCCAAGCGGCGGCGCTCCATTGAACCGCGCTTTCAACGCCTGTTTGGAGAATTTTGACGGGGGCGCGTCACAGCGATTCCACCGGCTCAGCGGCTTTGCTCGATGGCTTGCGAAAGGCACCGTGGATGCTGATCGACCGAGGCTACGATGCCGAATGGTTCTAGGACGCACCTAAGCAAACAAGGATCAAACCTTGCATTTCCGGCGGCAAATCCCGCAACCGCATCGAGATCATGTTTGGCCCCCTGAAGGATTGGTGTCACATCGCCCCCCCCTACGACCGCTGCCGGACCGTATTCTGTTGATTGCCACTGAGAAGTGACCCGGGGCGCTTATAAATTACCACTGAGAATTGACCCATGTTTCCCTCCCTTCCGGCTGCCAGTCGGAGGGTCTTGGAGTGATCGACATGGACTTACTCAGTGTGATCCGCCGGTGGCATTTCCGGCAGGGGATCTCCATTCGGGAGATCAGGCGCCGGACCGGCCTGTCCCGCAACACCATTCGCAAGTATCTGCGCTCCGATACGGTTGAGCCCCGCTTCAAGGTTCCATTGCGGCCCAGCAAACTCGATCCCTTCTCGGACAAGCTGACGGCCTGGTTGCGAGTGGAATCCAAGAAATCCCGCAAGCAGAAGCGGACCGCCAAGCAGCTGTACGGTGATCTGGTGAAGCTGGGTTACGATGACTCTTATAACCGGGTGGCCGCCTTTGCGCGGCGATGGCGGGCCGAGCTTCAATATGAACAGCAGACCAGCGGGCGCGGGACGTTCGTGCCTTTGGTTTTCCAGCCTGGCGAGGCCTTCCAGTTCGACTGGAGCGAGGATTATGCCGTGTTGGACGGCAAGGTGACCAAGTTGCAGGTTGCCCATACCAAGCTGGCACATAGCCGCGCCTTCATCGTGCGGGCCTATCTGCTCCAGACCCATGAGATGCTGTTCGACGCGCTGGCGCAGGCATTCCGGGTGCTGGGCGGCGTGCCGCAGCAGGGCATCTTCGACAATATGCGCACCGCTGTCGACAAGATCGGGGCGGGGAAGGCGCGGCAGGTCAACGCCAGGTTCGCCGCCATGGCCAGCCACTATCTGTTCGAGACCGATTTCTGCAATCCGGCTTCTGGCTGGGAGAAAGGGCAGGTTGAGAAGAACGTTCAGGACGCTCGGCGCCGGTTGTGGCAACCGATGCCCAGCTTCCGCGATCTGGCTGAGTTGAACGCCTGGCTGGAAGAACAATGCATCGCCCAATGGCGCGAGATCCAGCATGGTGTCCTACCCGGCACCGTGGCCGATGCGCACGCCGAGGAAGTTTCCTGCCTGATGCCGCTGGGCCGGCCCTTCGATGGCTTTGTCGAGCAGATCAAGCGCGTGTCGCCGACCTGCCTCATTGCCTTCGACCGCAACCGCTATTCGGTGCCTGCTTCCTTCGCGAACCGGCCGGTCAGCCTGAGGGTCTACCCGGACCGCCTGGTCATAGCGGCCGAAGGCCAGATCGTGTGCGAACATGCCCGCCTCATCGAGCGTTCCCATCACAAGCCGGGACACACGATCCATGACTGGCGGCATTATCTGGCCGTGGTCCAACGCAAGCCTGGTGCCTTGCGCAACGGCGCGCCCTTCCTCGAGATGCCGGAAGCCTTCCGGCAGTTACAGGGGCATCTGCTCAAGCGCCCGGACGGCGACAGGGAGATGGTCGAGATCCTGTCTCTCGTTCTGCATCACGACGAGCAGGCTGTGTTGAGCGCGGTCGAGTTGGCTCTGGAAGCCGGTGTCGCCACCAAGACCCACGTGCTCAACGTGCCCGCATCGCCTTGTCGATGGCAAGGCGCTTCCAGCAGCGCCGATCGATGCGCCTCAGGCCCTGCGACTGACGCAGGAGCCTGAGGCCAATGTCGTACGCTATGACAGGCTGAGGGAGATCCGTCATGCGTCATGATCCCGCCAGCGCGGCCATCGTCGTCATGCTACGCAGCCTCAAGATGTTCGGCATGGCTCAGGCCGCTGGAGAGCTGATCGAGCAAGGCGCGCCTGCCTTCGACGCTGCCGTGCCCATGCTATCTGGGCTTCTGAAGGCAGAGATGGCCGAGCGGGAGGTCAGGTCGATCGCCTATCAGATCAAGGCGGCTCGCTTCCCGGCCTACAAGGATCTGGCGGGCTTCGATTTTGCCGCCAGCGAGATCAACGAAGCCCTCGTACGCCAGCTTCACCAGGGCGACTTCATGGAGAACGCCGACAACGTCGTGCTGATCGGTGGGCCCGTCACCGGCAAGAGCCATATCGCCACGGCTCTGGGCGTCCAGGCAGTCGAGCATCGCCGCAAGAAGGTCCGCTTCTTCTCCACGGTCGATCTGGTCAACACGCTTGAGCAGGAAAAGACCATGAACCGATCCGGCCAGTTGACAGAACGCCTGCTACGCCTCGACCTGCTCATCCTCGATGAACTGGGCTACCTGCCCTTCAGTCCATCGGGCGGTGCCATGCTCTTCCATCTTCTCAGCAAGCTGTACGAGCGCACCAGCGTCGTCATCACCACCAACCTGAGCTTCAGCGAATGGGCTGGCGTGTTCGGCGATGCCAAGATGACCACCGCGCTGCTCGATCGGCTAACCCATCACTGCCACATCCTGGAGACCGGAAACGACAGCTTCCGCTTCCGCGCCAGCACCGCTGCGCCCAAAGCCAGAAAGGAGAAGCCCGCATCTTGAACCTGCCCGGAAACGGCAGCACATAAACCATACCCACCCGGGTCACTTCTCAGTGGCAATCAACACGCAGACGATCCACTTATCAAACGTCAAAGGCTGTTCGGACAAACCGAGCCACCTTTGCCGTCAGGGGGCGGTCACATCATCGAAGCGACTATCTTCTATACCACCAGCGTCCTTGTTGCGTTCGGGCGTGACACTTTCCTTGCAAAAGCTAATCGGACCAGACCCGAGGCCGGGCACTGATCGTGGCACCTATCTTGCCTGCAATTACCTGGTCGTCGGCTGTGGTTGGATGTCCATGACAGGCCGAAAGCGCAAGATCATGGATTGCCACGAAGGCAATAGAAGGATCGCCACCCTCGTTCAGTTTGGTCACGACTCTGGAAACTTCGGCTTCGATCTCGCCGTCGGCCATATCGGTCGCCCATAATACGAAAAAGGAGTTGGGGTATCGCCCGCGCAGCGTTTTAACGAACGTGACATAGGCCTCTTCATAATCAGCATGAAGTGCAGCTCGGTCCTGCCATCTTTCTCCCGCGTTGAGAGGCGTCGAAAAATCGTTCGTACCAAGTCCAATCACGACCACCTGTGGCTTCCAGACCTGCGCAAGAGCCGCAGCCTTGATCTCGAACAGCACATTGTCGTAGCTCTCGGGCAAAGTGTCGGCATCAAATCCATTGTAATTGCGGACCACACCTCGGCCGGAAATCGCATTGATGCGATAATCGGCGCCAATTGCTTTCGCAAGTTGTGGTCCAAACCCCAACGAGCTGTCAGTGGCACTCCAGACTTCGGAGTCGGAGCAATCCAGCGTTGCGGAAAGGTTTGCATATCCCACAGTATGGGAATCGCCGATAAATTCGATTTGCCGACGAGGACGGCTGATGGCCATCGCGTGCGCATGACCATCGCTGAAAAATCCTCCGAACTGTGTCGGCTCCGCCTGACTTTCAGATGCTACTTCGAGGCGGATCCGATGTTCGCCCCCAGACAATTCCCCTATCCGGTATAGCCCCGGTTCAGGCTTTACCAAAGTATCGATGATGCGGCCGTCGACGAGCACATGCAAACGGACATCGCCCACCCCAATCCGAAATAACACGCTTTCCCCCCGCACGCTGGTTTCCATGTAAGTACCGGGCCACTGCCGAGTGATCCCGGACTTCGCAGGTCCATCTATAGCGCGTCCCCCTACATAATAGGGCAAGCTTTGAAGTTTTGCAGAATCGGGTTCATCCAGTGAAACAACAACAGGCTTTGCAGCAGCCGTACAAACCCAGAGGCTGAGCATCGCTAATGCCACCTTCCTCTTGCTGAAAAGCCTTTTATTTCCGATCTGGAATCGCCGTGGCATTACTCTGTAATCCTTCTGTAAGAGCGTATCCTCACACCACTGCCTCATGAACAGTCTTCCTGCATTTCAGCGCATCGTTGGGTACCGCGGGTGTAGAGTTTTGCGGCGCTCGATAGCGGCGTCCCGCTCGCCGCAGGCGCACTGGCACTCTGCCACGCCTCCGCTATATCGCGCATTGAGCTTTGCGTCGATGATGACAAGCGACAGATCTGACGAGTAATACCAACCTCACATTGTCCGGCGTCAGCGCCCCTGGCTCTTCCCCCACAAACCGGTGACAATCATCGCCAGGGTCAGTACGATCAGGAGCAGCCTCAGCTCGGTAGGGCCTGCATAGGCATAGGAGAGCTTCATTTCGCCCAGCACCGGACAAGCAGGAAAGCGTGGATCGAAAGAAGCAGGTACCCTGCCAGCGCGACCAGCGCGACATCCAGCTGGACGTAGCGACTGAGGCCGATGCCCGCAACGACCAGCGTGGTGGCAAGCCCATCGCAGCTATGAGAAGTGGCTCGGTTTGTCTGAACAGCCTTTGACGTTTGATAAGTGGATCGTCTGCGGTTTGGTTGTTCAAGCTGCCGCCTGCGGGGCGTCATGGAGGTCGGGCGTAGCCCGGCCGGAGTGACGCCCCGCAAGTCGCGGCCAATTCACGCTGCCACGGCCTGAGGCAGATTGTCAAAGTAGGTTTGATCGGGCGTACGTCCGCCGAGGCTCGAGTGAGGTCTCCGGGCGTTGTAGAAGCCCAGGTATCGGCCGATCGAACTGCGCGCTTCGCTGACGCATGCGTAGGCGTGGAGGTAGACTTCTTCGTACTTCACTGAGCGCCACAGCCGCTCGACCACGACATTGTCGCGCCAGGCGCCCCGGCCGTCCATGCTGATGGCAATCTTTTCTCGCATCAGCACACTGGTGAAGGCCTGGCTCGTGAATTGGCTGCCTTGGTCCGTATTGAAAATCTCCGGCTTGCCAGAGCTTCCTCGAGTGCTTCCACGCAAAAGTCGGCCTCCAGCGTGATCGAGATCCGGTGGCTGAGGACCTTGCGGCTGAACCAGTCGACGATGGCGACGAGATAGACGAATCCTTTGGCCATGGGGATGTAGCTGATGTCTGTCGCCCAAACCTGATTGGGCCTCACGATCGGAAGCTTGCGCAGGAGATAGGGGTAGATTTTGTGTCCTGGCGCCGGCTTGGAGGTGCTGGGGCGGCGATAGACCGCCTCGATGGCCATCTTCTTCATCAGGCTCGCGACATGGCAGCGGCCAATCTCGATGCCCTCCTGGCGCAAGAAATCGCGTAGCATCCGGCTTCCTGCGAATGGGAACTCCAGATGCAACGCGTCGATGCGACGCATGATTGCGAGGTCTTCGGATGAAACCGGCCGCGGCAGATAATAGACACTGCCCCGGCTGATCCCCAGTTCCTTCGCCTGCCGCTTCACGGACAAGGTATGCGAGCGGTCGATCATCGCTTTGCGCTCGGCAACAGACCTGCCTTGCCGAGCGCGCCTTCCAAAAAATCATTGGCCAACGTCAGCTCGCCGATCTTGGCGTGAAGCGTCTTCACGTCGACGACCGGTTCGTCCGACGCCTTCTCGGAGCCGAACACGCCCGCCGCCCCTTCGAGCAACTGCGTGCGCCACGTCGTGATCTGGTTAGGATGCAGATCATAGTCGTGCGCCAGCTCTGCCAGCGTCTTCTCACCCTTGATCGCGGCAAGCGCCACCTTCGCCTTAAATGCCGGACTATGGTTGCGCCGAGGTCGTCTGCTCATTCTCTGCTCCTGTCTCGCAGCCTTCCTGGCTGCTCCGACGCAGAAAATTCAATTATCTCAGTGTGCAGATTCTCCAGGCCATCTCTTTGATCAAGGAAGTAGCCGTAGCGCGGCCTTTCGATCTTCCGATAGCGGGCCAGGCTTCCGTCCATGGAATCGCCGAACCAGTGGATGAAATACCCTGCTATCGAAAGCCAGAGCCAGCTATCGCCAAGATTGCTCAGGACATATGCGCTGAAGACTATGAAAGCTCCGAACATTCCGATTGCCGTCAAGATATCTGGCACGACCCAGCGCGGCATGTATGCGCAAAGCCGACTGAGGAGTCTGCATTCTGCGCACGCGAGGACGTTCTCCTGAATGCGATCAATGGGGGCGGCATTCATATGTTTCGTGTTCGGCACAGGGTTTCTGCCATGTTGTGGCGCCGAGGCCTATTGATGTCCGGGCAACGGGCCGGGCATGACGGACTTGTCGATCTCCACGGATTTCCGATGCGACGAGGCGAATACTGCCTGTCTTGAAACTGCAATGATCTGCAAGGGTATTTTTGCTTCGCGCCGGAGCTAGTCGTGATCGGACCGGACCGCAACCGTACGTTGCTACAGACCGGGCTGAACTGTCGAGATGTGTAGGTCGGGCTTACAAACAGCATGAGACGTGGATCTACACAACCGACATACCCATGCCCATCAGCCTGACCCTGCAGGGGAGATTGTCTTTGACCGTGAGGCTGGGTCGTGGATGTCGAAAAAGTAGGAAAATCCAAAGCCGCGTCTTGCGGATAGCGGTCTACCCTGAGCTTTTGTCGACGCATCAGCAGGACGTCGTCGGCGCAATACGATAGCGATTTTGGTATGCCGACCGTTGGCATGGACTTTGAATTCACCCTCATGCCTTTGGACGATGGCGGCGACGAGGGTCAGGCCTAGTCCATGGCCGGGCAGGTCGCTCGCAGCCGCTCCGCGAAAAAACCGCTCGGTCACCTGTTCCGCCTCGGCGGCCAGCAGTGGCAAGCCTTCATTGGCGATTTCCAGACGTGCGCGATCTTCCTCTTCACTCAGCAGGATGCCGATCATGCTACCGCTAAGGCTATATTTGACGGCATTGTCGAGCAGGTTGCTAATTGCCTGAAACAGCAGATCGCGGTCTGCCGAAAGCGACAGGGTAGCTGGCCCTTCGACGGAGATTTTCAGATCCCGCAACGCAGCTGCCGGTTCGTATAACTCAACTGCGTCGCGTACAATTGCGGCAAGATCGACCGTTGCAAAACCGGAATCATGACGCCCGCCTTCGATCCGTGCGATACGCAAGGTGGCATTGATAATCGCTTGCAGGCGAGCCAGTTCCTCGCGCGCCTCTCCCATTACGCTGGTTTCATCTGCGGCTTCATCTGCGGTCGCATCGTCCAAAACAGCAAGGACGCGCGACAGCGGAGTTCTGAGTTCGTGGGCGATATTGTCAGATACGCGCCTCACCGATTCAAACAGTGCCTCGTTCTGCTCGAGCATCAGGTTCAGGGTATGGCTGAGCCGGTCAAAGTCGTCGCCGCTGCCATGGACTGGAACCCGCGCGGCCAATCGTCCCCCCATCACGCGACGGGCGGCGGCCGAAATGACCTCAATCCGGTGGCCAATCGCTCGGCTCATCAAATATCCACCCGACACGGCCAGCAACAGGACCAAGGCAATCAAGACAGGGAATGTGGCCAAGAGCACCTCCTGGCGATCCTCCACAACCTCGGCATCGCGGCCCACGATCAGACGCGTCCCATCGGGAAACTGGCGTTCGCGCGACAAAGCGCTGAAATCGATCTCACCTCCTTCATGATAGACATCGGCCTCGATCGAGTAGAAGCCGGACTGCACGTGGCTGGGCCAGCTGGGCAGATTAGTCGTAAGAACAGACCCGTCCGCCGCGATCAGGGCATGAAAGGCGCGGTCCACGCCTGACGTTGGCCTGGCGCGTGCTTCGAGCCGCTTGGCCAGTTCGCGCATGCCCTCTTCGGCATAGACCGTTTCCATTTCGGCCAGTTCGGCACTGACCTGCGTACGTACCACACCAAGCGGGCGGGACACGGCCAGCCAGAAAAAGGCGGCGAACAGCACCGCCAGCGAACCGCAAAACAGCGCCGCATAGGTCACAGCCAACCGGAAGGAGAGAGATCGGAACAAGCTCTTCATCAAGGGTTGATCATATATCCGGCGCCGCGGACTGTCTGTATCGGCGAGGCGCGTCCTTCAATCTCCAGCTTCTTGCGCAAATTGCTGATATGCTGGTCAATGATGTTGGTCTGGGGATCGAAATTGTAATCCCAGACGCGCTCCAGCAACATGGAACGGGTGACTACACGCCCCACATTGCGGACCAACTCGACCAATAAGCCAAATTCGCGGGAGGTCAGTTCGATGCGCTGGCCAGCGCGCCGCACGATGCGGGCCAATGTGTCGATTTCGATATCGGCATGGTGCAGAAACCCACTCTCGACAACAGGTGCCTTTCGGCGCGCCAGCACATCCACCCTCGCCAGCAATTCCGACATCGCAAAGGGCTTGGGCAGGTAATCGTCGCCACCCGCACGCAGCCCTTTAACTCGTTCATCGACATCCCCTAGCGCGCTGATCAGCAAGACGGGGGTTTCGTCGTCGGTGGCACGCAACGCGGCAAGAATCTTCATTCCGTCCACGTGCGGTAGCATCCGATCAAGAACGATGACGTCATAGCTTTCAGAGCTGACCTGCATGAGCCCATGCCGCCCGTCGCGGCAATGCGTAACGACATGCCCGCTCTGGCGCAGCCCGTTTGCGACATGCGCGGCCAGCGCATCGTCATCCTCAATCAACAATATCTGCATCCGGCCCCGCACTCCGATCCATCGCCTTGCCCGCCGTACTGCGTTCATCACAGATCCTGACGATAGAGCGTGCGCTCCCGGTGGTCGAGACGCGGCGGTGCGCGAACATGGGCAAAATCAAATGTATCGCCCATGCCCCAGTCATGAGGTGCTGCCAGATGCGAGGCATGACTGCAGCCCTTCCCAATCGCCGCGTAGCCTTGTGCCTGTGACTGTGCATGTGCCGGCGATCGGCGGTTCCCATCAGTACCTCCACTTTCTGCCAGTCGCGTTCGAACTGGAGCAATCAAGGCAGTGCCAGGTTCGGATTTTCGCACCGACCTCTGACGATGCGGACGGTATCGCGGCATTGGCCGACAAGCTGGCCATGCCGCTGCCTGAGATCGTGATCATGAAGATGCCTGGCGCTCTGCGGGCTATGTTACCGCCTGCGACGCAGAAGATCGCAAAACTGTTGCTGGCGGCAAACCGGATCCGCGATTGCGATGCCATCCTGTGCGCAGAGCGGACGAGCACGATCCTGAAGCGGCTACCCGGCCACTGTCCTCCCCTGTTCCATATTCCACATGGGGCCGGCGATCGCGCCGTGGGTTTTGAAGACCGCTTCCGTCATTTCGACAAGGTCTTTGTAGCAGGGGCCAAGGACCGCGAGCGACTGATTGCCGGGGGACGCTGCACACCGGAAAGGTGTGTGGTTGGCGGTCCTGTAAAACTGGCTGCGTCGATGCGGGCCGGCTTGAGGCGTCAGCCTCTGTTTCCCGATGACAGGCCTGTCATTCTTTACAACCCGCATTTTCATCGCCGCATGGGTTCGGGCCATAAAATGGCGCGCCGACTAGCGCATGCAGTCTGCGCATCGGATCGCTACAACCTTGTGATTGCCCCGCATGTTCGCATGGCAAGGCACTGGAACGATGCCCGAAAGCAGGCTTGGCAAGCACTCGCCGTGAAGGACCGAGTGCTTGTCGATCTGGGGTCGGAGCGGTCGGTGGACATGAGCTACACAATGGCGGCCGACCTCTACGTCGGCGATGTCAGCAGCCAGATATACGAGTATCTGGTTCGCCCGCGGCCGTGCATGTTCATTAACGGCCACGATGCCGCATGGCAGGGCAATCCTGATTATGCGATGTGGGACTTCGGCCCCGTGATCGAGCCCGACGATGATCTGGAGAGGGCGATCCGACATGCGTTTGAAAGCTGGCCCGCCTATCGTGCTTTGCAGGTAAAACGTACAGAGGCCGCTTTTGACGGAATCGTACGAGATGACGCTGGCAATGCAAGCTTTGCAGGGGCGGAGCCGTGCCAGCGCATCGCCCACATGATCACCCATTATCTGAGCAATGCAGAACCGGTGAGGGCAAGCCGGGAAGGACGAACGGCGGGATCTCATTGGGTCACGCCGGGCCATGATCGGGATTACACAGCAAAGGCTGCTCCAGGCGCCTGACTTTAGCGCCAGCAGTGGCCGCTTTCCCGTCTTCATCGTGTAAGAGCGGGTATGTGGCCGTCTTCTGCTACCGGCCTAAGTTCCTTTTCAAGCTTCACCAAGTTTGTGCAGCGGCCTGCCCCAGGCACACTCTGGACAAGACGCGGAGCTGCCGATATCCAGCGCGGCGACGGTGCCTCGGGAAACCGGGGTGAAAAGGGAAGCCGGTTCCAATCCGGCGCTGTGCCCGCAACTGTGCGCGGTGAGCCTCGCGTCGAGCCACTGGATCACTTCGGATCCGGGAAGGTGACGCGGTCAGGGCTAAGACCCGCAAGCCAGGAGACCTGCCGTCGCCGTCGTCCATGCACTCGACCGGGACCAGTCGCAGGCATCGGAAGGTTCCGCCGTGACGACACCGTAGTTGGCTTGCCGTGCGATCCTGTTCGGGATTGCGCGGGGGGGAAAGGTGTGTGTCGTTGCGCAAGGGTCTTGTCGCCGTGCTGCTGTTGGCAGTCGGATTGTTCGCCGTCTGGATGATCGCCGGGCCGGGTCTGGGCCCAAGGCGCGAGCTGTTCGGGCTCATCTCCGCCCGCAACTCGCAGGTCGCGGCGGACGCGGCCAAGGCGTTGGTGGAGGCCGATCCGGGCACGCGTATCGTCCTGCGCACGCCCGAACAGGCGCGCGCCTTGTCCGACGACGAGATGGCCGGGCTCATGCAGGACGCCGACGGGATTCTCCTGGCCGGCGTCTTCGGGGACGACGCCGCGCGGGTGGCAAGGATCGTCAAGGCGCGCGAGCTCGACGTCCCGGTGCACGGCGTGAGCGTGTCGAGCGACCTTTCGTCGGCCCTCCTTGAGCGGATGGCGCACCGGACAGGATCGCCCAAAGTGGCCCGCGCGCTCCATGCCAAGGCGGAAAGCTACTGGCAGGCCCGCGGCACCGAAAACCTTGTGAACCTGTTCGCATGGGTGCTGGGCGACGCCGCCGAACGCAGGGCCGTGCCTGCACCACGGCCAATCCCCCCGATCCGCTTTGGCGCGCGCCAGGGCGCGAAGGACGCACCGCTGGTTGTCGTCCTCGATTACGAGACCGGCGACCAGGCGGGGGACCGCGACACCCACAAGGAACTGTGCAAGGCCGTGGTTGCCAGGCACCTTGCCTGCCAGTCGCTGTTTGCGGACTGGGGAGCGCCGACCGCCGACGCGCTTGAGCAGCTCAAGGCGCGCCATCCTGCCGCGCTCGTGACACTGGCCGATTTCGCGCTGGGCGGCTCGGAGCGCGAGCGCGCCACCGCCGCGCTCGCGCGTCTGGGCGTTCCGGTCCTCAAGGCGATCCGCAGCGACAAGATGGGTGAGAGCGAATGGCGCTCCAGCGCCGAGGGTCTCCCCTCGAAAAGTGTCTACTACCGCATCGCCATGCCCGAACTGTCGGGCGCGAGCCAGCCCGCGGTACTGGCGCTCGCGGCGGCACCCCGGATCGATCCTCTCACCGGGATCGAGATCCGCCTGAGCCGCCCCGTCGCCCCTGAAATCGACGCGGTGGCCCGGCGGCTGGAGGGCTGGGTACGCCTGCAGAGCAAGTCCAATGCCGCCAAGCACGTGGCGATCATCTATTACAACCACCCTCCCGGACGCCATAATATCGGGGCCGACAATCTCGACGTGCCCGCCTCGCTGCTCGAGATCCTGCGCCGCTTGAAGGCCGAGGGCTATACCACCGGCCCCTTGCCGAAGAGCCCCGACCTGCTCCTTCGCCAGTTGCAAGATCGCGGCATCAACCTGCCCGGCGACCCAGAGGCGCTGCGCCGGATGGGCAAGACCTCCGCGCTGCACCTCTCGCTCGCAGACTACCGCCACTTCTTCCAGGCTCTGCCCGACCGTATCCGTGACGAGATGGTGGGCGGTCCTCTGTCCGCGCTGGCCGTGGACGTGCGCGAAGCGATCCGGGATCAGCGACCCGAGGCGGCGAGCGAGGTCGTCGACCAGGTCCTCAAGGATCTCGACTTCGTGATCGAGGGCACCCCCGGGGAGCGTGGGCGCAAGGCCAAACGTCTCTCCACGGGCTTGCGTGCCGCCTATGACCGCTACATCGCGGGCGAGCACGATGCGCGTGAAACACAGACGCTCACCCGCGCCTTGCAGGCGCTCGCGATAGAAGGTGTGGCAGGCTGGGGCCCGGCGCCCGGCAAAGTGATGAGCGTCGACGGCGGCTTCGTGCTGCCCGCGCTCCGGTTCGGCAACGTGCTGATCGGCCCCCAGCCCCCGCGCGGTTGGGAAACCGAGGAAGCGCTGCTGCACGCCAACCGCAGCGTGCCACCGCCCCACCAGTACCTCGCCTATTACGAAGCGCTGCGCCGCAACTTCGGGCCGGACGCGATCATTCATCTGGGACGGCATTCGACCTATGAGTTTCTGCCCGGTGCCCAGACAGGTCTCGCGCGCGAGAGCTATTCGCGGCTTGTCGCAGGCGATGTCCCGGGGCTCTATCCCTATATTGTCGATGGTGTGGGCGAAGGGCTCCAGGCCAAGCGCCGGGGGCTGGCCGTCGTCATCGATCACCTCACCCCGCCGCTGGCCGCGACGCCGCTCTATGATGACCTGCTCGGACTGCGCCAGCTGGTCGAGAGCTACGAAAGCAGCGACAGTTCCTCCGACGGCGAGATGGCACGGCACCGCGCGCTCGAGCGCATTCGGGCGAGCGTGCGCAAGCTGGGCATGGACAGCGCCATCGTCGCCGAGATCCGCGAGGAACGCGGGGATGACAGCGTTGCTTTCGAGCACATCGACGCCGAGCTTCTCGTCCACGAAACCGGGCACATGCTGACCCGGATGCAGGAGGACTTCATGCCGATGGGGCTCCACGTCTTCGGACGCCCCTGGAGCGACACGGCTGTAGACACGATGCTCCAATCCATGGGGGACCGCGAGGCCGAAGCGGCCCTGCGCGCCTCTCCAAAGGCCGAGATGGATGCTCTTCTCGCCGGGCTCGACGGGCGTTTCGTGGTTCCCGGGCCGGGCAACGATCCGCTGCGCTCGCCGCAGAGCCTGCCAACGGGACGCAACTTCTACGGCATCGATTCCAGCCTGGTCCCCGACCGCATCGCCTGGGATGTCGGCGCCGCCATGGCGCGCAGGCCCGCTCCCGCCAAAGGCGGCCGCGCGGTCGTGCTGTGGGCCTCGGACACGGTGCGCGACGGCGGTGTTACCATGGCCTTTGGCCTGTCGCTGCTGCGCATTGAGCCGGTCTGGAACAGCCGGGGAATCCTGACCGGACTGAAGCGGCGTCCCGCAAGCCGGAACGCCCCGCGCGAGGACGTGACATTCGTGACCTCGGGGCTCTTCCGCGACCTTTATGGAGAGCAGCTCAAGTGGCTCGACAAGGCTAGCCTGCTTGCACTCGACGCGTCCTCGCGTACGATTGCGCACGCGCACCCCGAACTCGCGGACGCGCTTGAAAGCGCGCTGGCCCCGCTCGGTGAACTGCGCGCGCCGGGACGCGAGAGCCTGGCTGCAAACCGCATCGCCGCCGCCTGGGTCAAGACCATGACCGAGGACGAGAGCGCGCCCACACCCGAGCGCGCCCGCGCTGCCACGCTGCGCGTGTTCGGTCCGGCGTCCGGAGAATACGGCGCGGGCGTCAACCGGCTGGCCGAGCGCTCGGGTTCATGGTCGGATCGCAAGGCGGTGGCCCGGGTCTACCAGGGACGGATCGGCCACGCCTACGGTGTCGGCCTCGATGGACAAAGCCACGCGCCCGCCTTTCGCCAGCGACTTGCAGGGATCACGCAGACCTTCCTTGGCCGATCGAGCAACCTCTACGGACTGGTCGATAACAACGACGCGTTCGACTATCTGGGCGGTCTCAATCTCGCGGTGGAGCAGGCCAGCGGCAAGACCCCGGATGGCTATATCATCGACGCCAGCGATCCGAAGGCGCCGGACATGGCCCCGCTCAAGGTCGCGATCCTTACCGAGCTGCGCGCACGCCAGCTCAATCCGGCCTGGATCAAGTCGCTCATCCCGCATGGCTATGCCGGTGCGCGCACGATGAACTTCGCCTTCTTCGAGAATCTGTGGGGCTGGGAAGTGACCGATCCCAATCTCGTGCCGGATGCCATCTGGGACGATGTCTACCAGACCTACGTGAAGGATCGCCACGGCGTCGGCGTCGAGAGCTTCCTCGACGAACCCGACAATCGCCCGGTCAAGGCCAACATGCTCGCGGTCATGCTGGTCGCCGCGCACAAGGGCTACTGGAAGGCCGACGACGCGACGGTGGCCGATCTCGCACACCGCTTCGTTACCACGATTGCGAAAGCCGGGCTTCCCGGCAGCGGGCACACCAGTCCCGATCATCCCATGTTCGGGTGGGTGCGCGCCAAGGTATCGCCGGTTGATGCCAAGGCGCTCGACGGCGTGCTCGCAAGGGCCCGCGGCGAAACCGCGTCGACCTCACAGACATCCCCCCCACCCCAAGAGATGCACGAGGTCCGCCCGCTCGACCGGCTTGCCGAAGCCGCCACCAGCGGCCCGGGCCTCGCGCTCCTGCTTGCCGTTCTACTTGCCTTGTTCCTCACAGGCCTTGCCTGGAGCCGGAGATCGCCTCGATGACCACGTCGCTCGACCAGACCCTGCACGCCCTTGTCGGCCTTCTCTTGTGGCCGGTCATCGTCGCACTGCTGTCTCTTGCTTTCCTCGCGGTGCTCGACGCCGGGCTGGCACTGGGAGAGCGCGTGGGGGGCGCGGCGCGCCTTGCCAGGCTTAATCACGGCACCTTGGAAAACCTCGCCCGGCGACGTATCGCGCGATCCGATCTCCTGGCCAAGATCGGCCCAACGCTGGGCTTGATGGGAACCCTGATTCCGCTCGGCCCGGGCATTGCGGCTCTGGGCCGGGGCGACTTCATGGCGCTTTCACAAGCGGTGACGACCGCCTTCGACACGACTATCGTGGGCCTGGCCGTGGGCCTTGTCGGCTATCTGACCGGGCGCCTGCGCCGCCACGGCTTTGACCTTCTGCTGAGCCGGTTGGAACAGGAGGGGGCCACTCATGCGTGATTTCACGTCGTCGCGCTTTCCCGAGGAACCCGATGCCGGACCGGACCTGCCCAACCTCGCGGATCTGATGCTGGTGTTCGCTACCGGCCTTATTGCCGCCCTGGCTGCGGCCAGCCAGCACGAGACGGCGCCCAGGCCCGTCGAAATGACGCAGGACACCTCCGCCAACACCCAGGGCCAGGTTGGCGACGGCCAAGGACTGGAAGCTGCAGGGCAAGTCTTCCGGGATCCCGCGACCGGCAAGCTCTACCTCGTCAGATAGCTTTGGTGTGCAAGGCCTTTACCGGTAAGGTGCAGTTGAACCTATGTTAGTTAGATACGCGCGTTGAACGACCCAAATTGGATACTTAGCCGACGATTCCAGTTCCCTGGCAGCAGACGGTCGGCTTGCTCCATGTAAACGTCCGACCGCGTGTCGGTTTGCGACGTTGCGAAGCGTCATTTGTTTTCCGACAATCTGTTCTCCGCTGGCGATCGCTCACCACGTCAGAAAAAGTCTGCCCCGTTGTATATGATGATACCCGATGACTTGGCGCGGCCGCATCCCGGTGACGGGCCTGGTGCGACACGTTCAGCTGCCGGATTGCAGGTTTGCGGCCCAGGCTAGTCTTCGAAGCTCGGGCGCGATCTCTTGGCCGAACCGCTGGGCATCGGCCATCCAGTCGAAGCCGGTGAGAAGAAAGTTGTCGATGCCGGCCCTGCGGTAGCGCATCAGCGCCTCGACAAGCGTCTCGGGTGATCCCACGAGGCACATAACCTGGAGGCGGCCTTGCGTCGCCAGGGTCAGTCCGGTCCAAAGACAAGGGTCGGCCTCGGCCGCATCCGCCTGCGCCGCCTTGGCCGTCAGGTCCTGCGCCGCCTTGCCCAGGTCGCGGCCGAGTGTGCCGTGCGCCGCCTGACGCTGCTCGACGCCCTGCAACAGATGGCCAGCCCGTTCCCAAGCGGCTTCATCGCTGTCCGCGATGACCAGGCGCATCGACATCGACATGCGCGGGTTACGGCCGTGGCGGGCCGCTTCGGCGCGCACTTTCGTGACCTGCTCGGTAATCTGGGCGACGCTGCCGGGACCCAGCGCGTAGACATCGGCCAGCTCGGCACCGAATTTCACGGCAAGTTCCGACATCCCGGCCCAGAAGACCGGGATCGCCCCGTTCACCGGATGGACCTCGCTGCCCGCCTGCTCGCACATGTACCACTCTCCCGAATGGTCGAACGGCTCGCCGCCGGCCCACATGCGGCGCAGGATGCGCACGTATTCGTTGCTGCGGCGGTAGCGTTCTTCCTTGGTGTGGTAGTCGCCATCGCAGCGCGTCTCGATGTCCGAAAAGGCGGTGATGATGTGGACACCGGCCCGCCCCCCGGAAAACTGGTCCAACGTGGCCAGCGCGCGCGCGGCCATGGTCGGTGCAATGAAGCCGGGACGGTGGGCCACCATCAATTTCAGGCGGCTTGTGGCCGCGGCCGCCCAGCTGGCCGTCACCAGGCTATCGGCCGATCGTGCGTTCTGCCCGATCAGGACCCGGTCATAGCCAGCCTCCTCGTAGCCGCGCGCGGCTTGCGCGATGAAGTCCGGGTCATAAGGGGACGGTGCAGGACTTGCTTCCGAGCCGCGATAGGGCGCCACCAGGCCGACCAGTTCGATTTCATGCGTAGACATCGCCATTTCCATCCATTCCGATTGTATGGGGCAAGGACCGGGTGCAGCTTCAGGCGGCGCAGCGCGTGCGCGTACGGTCCATCAGTTCGGCGCCGAAAAGGCGGGCATCGGCGATGGCGTCGTAGCCGCTGATGATGAATTTGGAGAAACCCAGTTCGTGGTATTCAGCCAGCGCTTCGGCAACTTGGTCATGGCTGCCAACCAGGCATCCCAGCGCAGGACGCCCGGTCGGGACACGGGTAATCCCTGCCCAGAGCCGACCGGCCAGGGCATCGCGGGTGCACTCATCCTTGGCGCGCGCGATGGTGGTCGTCCGGGTTTCGCCGGGCAAGGCTGCAAAGCGGCCGTTGTCGACGACTTCGGCGATCAGTTGATCCTGCATGGCGTGCGCGCGCTCCCAGGCCTGGGCCTCGGTATCCGCGCATAGGACCCTGAGCGAGGTGAGCAGCTCCATCGATCGCCCCTGCCGCTTTGCGCGTTCGCGCACGTCCTGGGCCGGTGCGCGCAGGGCCTGAGCCGCGAAGCCGGGAAAGGCGTAGACGTCCGCCACGCGCGATCCGTAGTCGAGCGAAGCCTCGGAGCTGCCGCCCCAGAAGATCGGTATCGTGCCGCCACTTTCAGGCCGGACGTCCGGGCGCACGTGGGCAAAGCCGTTCTCGATGGTGTAGAACTCGCCCGCGTGATCAAACGGGGCCGGGCTCGTCCAGGCCTTGCGCATCACTTCGACGTATTCATGGCTGCGCCGGTAGCGTTGCTCCTTGGTCGTGTAGTCGCCGTCCGCTTTCACTTCCTCATCATCGCCTCCGGTGATGATGTGAACGGCGCAGCGCCCATTGCTCATGCGATCGAGCATCGCAAACATGCGCGCGGCCATCGTCGGGGCAATGAAGCCGGGGCGATGCGCGAGCATGAAGCCCAGCTTCGAGGTCGCCGCGGCGGCCCAGGTGGCGATGGGCAGGCTGTCGGGCCGGTGCGCGGAATTGGCGATGAGCACGCGGGCGAACCCGGCCTCTTCATGCGCCCGCGCGCAGTCTTCCACGAATTGCGTATCGACGTCCTCGTAGGGAGTCGGGCGAATTTCGGAATAGTCGTTCCAATGCAGGATGCCGAAGAATTCGATCATGGAGTGTCCGTTTCGTGGATCGTTGCGAGGTGGTGCCTCAACGCTCGGCGGGCTCGGGCGCACGGGGCGTGACCGGGGTGACGTCGGCCAGAAAGGCGTCGATCAGGTGCCCGAAGCGTTCAGGCACTTCCAGCGGGGGATAGTGCCCGACATCGCGAAGAAGCAGCGTGGAAACAGGCGCGTTCTCCAGGGCGGCGGCAAGCTCACGTGCGGCGGATACCGGCAGCACCGGGTCGCGCGTGCCCCAGATCAGGAGGACCGGAACCTGGATCGCAGCAAGGGCCTGCGTGGTCGCCGGGGCATCGTCGAGCGCTTCGACGATCGCAAGCCGGTCAGGGAAAGGCGGGCGACGGTTCATGTCGTAGTATTCATCGACGATGGCATCGGGCGCACGCTCGGGTTCGCCGGTGTAGAAATCGAAATAGGCACGCCAGTAGGAGCGGGGACGGAAAATTTTGCTCTTGCGGCCCGTGGCAGGCGTGGAGCGCGCCAGTTCGCGGGCCAGCGCGGCGCTCAGCTTCATGCCCTTGCCGTCGGCGCGCCCGATGGGCGTGTTCGAAAGGACCAGCCTGTCCACCGTGTCCGGATTGCGGGCGGCGAAATAGAAGGAAATCGCGCCCCCGCTCGAAACGCCCACCAGGTTGGCGTGCGACACGTTCAGGTGCTCGAGCAGGGCTTCAAGAACCAGGACGGGGTAGAGTGGCCGGTTGTACAGCGCTTCGGGCGGCGGGCTGGAAAGGCCCATGCCGGGCACGTCCCAGGCGATGACGCGGTAGTGCCGGCTCAGCGTGTCGATTATGCCCGCGTACGTGCGCAGCGAGGAACTCGACCCGTGCGACAGAACCAGCACGGGGCCTTCGCCGACATCGATGTAGTGCACCTGCGTGCCCAGCAGCGTGGCGTAGCGTGTGCGCGGCATGGCGTACTTCTCGCGCAACTGCGTGAGGGCCATTGTCGGCGCGTCGGATGCGGGCTCTGTCGCGGCGCGTGCAGGCACACTGCAAGCGAGGCCGGGCAGGAGAAGGGACAGGGCCACGGCCAGGAAGCCGCGCAAAGCATGATTGGTCACGTGCAGGTCTCCCGTGTGCCGACAGGTGGTGAACCGCCCGCCAGGCGGCGTTCGGGAGCTTCCAGGAACCAGTCGATGTCACGTCCGGCGCGAGGGGCTTCGCGCGGCAGGAAGTGGCCCGCGCCCGGATACCCGATCAGCAGCGGTGCATTCGGCGATACCGTGGTGGCGACCTTGCAGCCGATGGAAAGCGGCAGCATGGTTCCCGCATCGCCCCACATCACCAGCGTGGGGACGGTGACCGATGCAAGCTGCTCGGCGGTCGATTTCGATTTGTTCCCGTATTCCTTGGCCTCGAAACGCAGCGCATGGGTGAAGGTCTCCAGGTCGCGCTCGTTGCCGGGCTTGCGGTGCATGTCGTAGCTTTCCTGGACGAATTCGTCCGTCAGCACCGCCCGGTTGGCAATCAGCCGGTCGAACAGGTAGCGGTAGAACGCCTTGGGCCGGTAGATCGGCTTGAACACGTTGCTTTCCAGGAAGCGGAATGTGGCCGATGTCTTGGGGCGCATGTCCGGGGGCAGCGGGACGAGCGGAGCATTGGCCAGGATCAGGGCGCGGACCTGATCGGGGTGGGCCAACGAATAGCGCATCGCGATGGCGCTGCCCGTGGAAATGCCGCCCATCGCGTATGGGCCAAGCTTCTCGCGTTCCACCAGCCGTTCGATCAGCTGCTCAACCCGCTGCGGGCTGTAACGCCCCGAAGGATCCGGACCGGACAGGCCGTAGGGCGGCATATCGATGCGGATGACCCGGTGGTGGCGGGCGAGATCGCGCGTCCAGTCGTCCCAGATGCGCAGCGACTGGTAGTGGCCATGGACAAGCAGCACGACAGGGCCCGTGCCCCTGTCGTCGATGTGCAGTTGGACGCCGTCCAGCGTGACATAGCGCGAATGGGGCGTTTCATACCGGGCACGCAGGTCCTCGAGCGGAATGGCAAAGACGCCCAGGCGCGCAGACACGGCAAACGCGGCACCGACAAGGACGAGCAGGAGCACGATAGCTCCCGCACCTCGCAAGAGGGCTTTCAGCATGGCGTCGCCGCGCTTTTGGCCGCCCTTTTGGCCGCCCTTTTGGCCGCGCTCTTTGCCGAGATTGTCTTCGCCGCACTTGCGCAGCGGCGTTGTCGTGTCGAAATCATGCGCGCAGTATGATCGGCAAGGGAGCCGCGCGCCCAATCGAAATGAGCGCCGCTGCTATGCGGCGAACGCATGGCTGGGAAAATCGGCCGCCGGTTGAGGCGCGCTCTCGGCAAAGACCTTGCGCAGATGCGCGGTCACGACCCGCAGGGCTCCACTCATCTGGGTGCGGCGCCGGGTGATGAGGCACAGCTGCGTGCCCACCTCAGGGACGTCGCATTCGATGGCCCGCAAGGTGCCGTTTGCAAGGTCGTCGATCAGTTCGTTGCGATTCATCAGGCCGATAAGGTCCGCCTCCAAGAGAAACTTGCGCAACATCGTGGGAGAGGAACTGCGCACGCGGATGTTGTGCTCCTCCTCGACCAGGCCCAGCAGCCGTCGATAGAAGGCCTCGGCGTTGGGTTGGTGGAAGATGGCCCAGGGAAGGCTTGCCAAGGTGCGGGCCGAGATGCGCTCCCGGCGATGCACGGGATGCTGAGAGCGTGCCACCAGGATCATCGCGATGTCCGCGATCGGGCGGAAATCGAGGTCGCCGGTATCCAGGTCGGACCGGCGCGCTTCGATCAGGGCATCCAGTTCGCCACGGCGCAGCTTTGCGAACTGGATATCGGGCACATCGTACTCGATCGAAAGGGTGATGTTCTGCTCGGAGACCGCCAGACCGGCAAAGGCGGCGGCCAGTCGCTCATCCGATGCGGTCGAGCCGATCCCGATGCGCACGTGGCCCAGTCCTCCGGCGCGCATGGCGCCCACATCGTCCAGCGCCTGTTCCATGCCATGCACGATCGAGCGGGCATGGTCGGCCAGAAGCTGTCCGTAACGCGTGGGGCGTACGCCGCGATGACCGCGCTCGAACAGTTCGACCCCGAGAGTGTCTTCCAGTGTCTTGATGCTGCGCGACAAGGTGGGCTGGGTGATGTTTTGCGCGCTGGAGGCCAACGTCATCGAACCGGTGTCGACGGCGGCAAGGAAATGTCTGAGCTGGCGTAACTGCATGCTTCTCCTCCAGTCATTCATTGTTTGCATGGAAGAGGGCGTTGTTTCGATTATTCGAGCCAGTCGGCCCACGATAGTCTCCGCCTGTCAGACAGCGAATGCGGGTATTTTCCTGCGCAAGTCCAGCTTGCTCCTGCTCTGACAGCGCATCGCATTCGATATCTCCCCCCCCCCCCCCCGCACGAATAGAGAGGGCATGTCTTGGTTCCAGAACCACCTGTCGCGCGTAGCCAGCAGATAGGATGGGCCGTCGGATCGGCCGGGAGCACGACGATCCTCTACGTGCTCAACGTCATCCTGATGTACTACATGGTCACCGCGCTCGGTCTCGATCCGGTCGTGGCCGGGGGCTTCATGCTCGCCGGGCGGGTCTACGATGCGGTCATCGATCTGCTGGTCGGCCATGGCAGCGACGCGACCCGCAGCCGCTGGGGGCGCCGCCGTCCCTGGATGGCCGCAGGGGCCGTGCTCAGCGCAGCAGGCATGGCGATGCTGTTCTCAGGTGTCTACGGACCCGGGCCGGCGGGCAACACCTATCTGGTCTGTGGCCTGCTCCTGACGTTTACCGGGTACTCCACCTTCTCCATTCCGGCCTCGGCGATGCCCGCCGAGATCACACGCAGCGCCGAGGTGCGCACCAGCCTGATGGCCTGGCGCACGTTCTTCATCCAGCTGGCTTCGCTGGCCGGTGGCGCCCTGGCTCCGGCGATGATTGCCTGGGGCGGAAGTTCCCTGGGGGCCTTCGCGATCATGGGGTATACCATGGCAGCGTTTGTCTTCGTGACGATGGCGACCTCCGTCATCGCGGTGGGAGGGCTTCCCGAAGGCGACCTGACGCGCGAGCCGTCCCAGCCCGGGCTTCGCCATGCCCTTTCAGGGTTCGGGCAGCTTTTCGCCAACCGGCCCTTCCTCGTGCTGCTTTGCGTCAAGTTCTGCGGGTTCATCGGATCGGCCGCGATCGGTGCGACCGGCCTCTTCTTCATGCGCGATATCCTCGGACGGGGCGAGGTCGGCATGGCGCAGTTCGCGCTCGCGAGCGGTATCCTGGGCACTTTAAGTGTGCCGCTCTGGCGCTGGCTCGCACGGGGGGCCAGCAAGCCGGTGATCTGCGCCGCAGCGCTGGGACTGTCGTGCGCGACAAGCGCCAGCTGGCTGCTGGCCAGTGCGCAGGAGCACGACCTGGTGTTCCTCGCGCGCAGCGCGATGGCCGGTTTCGCGACCACGGGAAGCCTCCTGATGACGCTTTCGATGCTGCCCGACACCATTGCCCACGGGGTGGTGCGCAGCGGCCAGCGCAAGGAGGGTTTCTACTCCGCATTCTTCGAATTCTTCCAGAAGGCCGCCTTTGCCATTGCGCCGTTTCTGGTTGGCTATCTCCTGCAGGCGAACGGTTATCGTTCCGGCCCTGGCGCCGTGCAGGACGCTGCCGCCCTCGAGGCAGTGCGCCTGTCCATGGCTTTGATCCCGGCCGTGGCACAAGCACTCGGCATCGTCCTGATCCTGCTTTTTTATAGACTCCCGGACTCTGGCCAGAGCGTGTCCGGCAACGAGGCTCTGCCCGCATGACCATCGAGATTATCGGAACCTTCAACCACCGTGATTCCTCGGAGACGCGGCCGCGTTCGATGGGCGAGATCGAACCTGATTTCATCGCCCGGCTCGCGCAGGGGATGGAAGAGGCGGGCTTCGATCGGGTGCTGATCGCGCAGGCGGCGAGCTGGCCCGACGGGATCGTCTTTGCCACGCATCTGGCCGGGCTGACCCGGCGTCTCAAGTTCATGATCGCGCATCGCCCCGGCTTCATCGCACCGACCATGGCCGCGCGCATGTTCGCAACGCTCGACCGATTGAGCGGGGGGCGGGTGGGTGTCCATATCATTTCGGCACCCAACGATGTCGAGACCCAGGCCGACGGGGATTTCCTGACACGCGATCGGCGTCACGAACGCAGCGCGGAATATATTCCCTTGCTGCGCCGGACCTGGAGCGGGGAGCGTTTCGATCATGACGGCGAACATTTTCGTCTGCGCGGTGCCCAGTCGCTGGTGACCCCGCAGGGGGGCGCTTCGCTGCCGATCTTCTTTGGCGGTCAGTCCGAAAAGGCACTGCAGGTCGCCGGGGCGCATGCCGATGTCTACGCGATGGGCATTGACCGGCGCGATGCCGTTGCGGCGCTGATCGATCAGGTGCGCGCCGTTGCCCGGGCCACGCCCGGGCGCACCGAGGCGCCCGATTTCTGCCTGTCGACGCGGATCATCCTGGGGCGCACGGAGGCCGAAGCGTGGGACAAGGCGCACGCCATCCTGACGGACGTGGTGGCAGGGGTCGAGAAGACCCGCCGGGAAGGCACCGATGTGGGGGCTCTGGGCAAGAATGTCCTCGCCGAGGAGCGGGCCCGCGATGGGGACGTGCTCGATGATCGGCTCTGGGTGGGTATCGCCCGCGCCACCGATTTCCAGAAAGCGGCAAGTGCCCTTGTGGGCACGCCCGACACGATCGCCCAGGCGCTCGAGCGCTACCACGAAATGGGCGTCAATCGCTTTCTCTTGAGTGGCTTCGATCCGCTCGAGGACAACGCGCAAATGGGGGAGCATCTCTTCCCGCGTCTGCGCCAGTTCGATCGCTGTCCGTCCTAGGGGGGCGCACACGAATTCAAGAATAAAACATGGGGAAGAAGCGTGACTACAAAGTTCAGGGAAAAAGCATTCAAGTTCGGTCTGGGCGGCAGCCTCGTGGCTCTGGCCCTTGCGGTGCCGCACCTCGCGCAGGCGCAGGGCGCGGACACCGCCCCTCCTGCGCCCGAGAGCGCGACGGCCGACAAGGGCGCGGACAATGCCATCGTCGTGACCGCCCGTCGCCGCGAGGAAAGCCTGCTGGAGACGCCCGTCACGCTGAGCGTGATGACCGATGAGAATCTGGCGAAGTTGAACGTCGACGACGTGCTGGACCTACAGGCCTTCACGCCTGGCCTCTTTGCCCAGCAGACGGCATCGGGCCGCACCGACCGCAGCCGCACGGTGCTCTACATCCGCAATATCAAGGACACGCTCAATCCGACCGTATCGGTCTTCCTGGACGGTGCGCCTGTCAATGCCGACCTGCTCAACAACCTGGGCAGCGACGTAGCCCGCATCGAAGTGCTCAAGGGGCCGCAAAGCGCTGCGTTCGGCCGTCAGTCCTTTGCCGGCGCGATGAACATCGTCACCAGCGATCCGGGCAATGACCTTCATTTCAGTTTCGATGGCAGAGCCGGGGCCTACGATCTCGTCGACGTGCGCGGCAGCATCGAGACACCGATCATCAAGGACGTGATGGCGCTGCGTGTGACGGCCCGTCGCTACAGCTATGGCGGGCAGTACACCAACAGCTTCGATGGCAGCGCGCTGGGCGAGCAGAGCACGCGCTCGATCAACGGTACGCTCGTCATCACGCCGGCCTCCAATTTCAAGGTCAAGGCCTTCGGCATGCTGCTCGAGGATAAGGACGGACCCGGCTCGGGTGCATTCGCGAGCCAGCAGCCCAGCAATCTGTTCAACTGCAATGCAGGCGGTTCGGCAGATGGTTCGAACAATTGGTTCTGTGGCAAGATCCCGCTCATCAAGGCTGCCGACATCGGCCAGAATCCGGCGACCCCTGCCTTTGGCGACCAGGTCGTGAACAACTCGCTGGGGGTGATCGATCCCATCTTTACCCCGTTCACCACGCTTCCGGGCATGGAGCGGCGCGAATACGTCACCAACCTGATCGTCGACTGGACCGTGCCGGGCACGGATATCACGTTGTCCTCGCTCACCGGCTACAACAGGACCCGTAACCAGGTGAACCAGGACCTTGATGGGCGCGACACCAGCATGCTGCCCAACACAACCACGCCTGCCATCCCCGGCTTCGTGGGTGACCCGTACATCAACTATCCCGACATGGTGATGGGCAGCGACGAGAACTTCAGCCAGGAGTTCCGCGCGACCTCCGGCTCCAATCAGCCGCTGCGCTGGATGATCGGTGTCAACTACTTCAAGCTGAGCAACCGCAGCTATGTGGCGGGCATGTTCCCGAACCTGGTCGTCCCCTTCACCGATGGTTCGCTCAACACGCTGGTCGACAAGAGCGTGTTCGGCTCGCTCTCCTACGATGTGACCGACGAGCTGACGCTCAACCTCGAGGGACGCTACATCCAGGAAGAGCTGACCACCTACTTCCGTGATCCCAAGACGATCCGCGATCGTGGCAAGTACAACCGCTTCGTGCCGCGCGTCTCGCTGCAGTACCAGTTCGATCCCGACATGATGGCCTATGCGACCTATTCCAAGGGCATGAACAAGGGCGGCTTCAACCTTTCGGTGCTCCCGCTCACCGACGCGCAGCGCGCCTATCTGGCCGAGCAGGTGGACGTCACCAACATCTACAAGCCGGCCTCGCTCGACAACTACGAAGTGGGCTTCAAGGGGACGCTGTTCAACGCCCTGACGCTCAGCGCCGCGGTGTTCTATGCCAAGTGGAAGGACCAGGCGATCAGCAACTCGCTGCAGGTCCCCAATTCGGTGGAAGGTGCCAGCGATATCGGCGTGTCGGTCACCCAGAACACCGGCCGCTCCACCGTCAAGGGCGCCGAGATCGAGGGCAACCTGCGTGCAAGCGACAACCTGACGTTCGACTTCAACGCCGGATACAGTAAGGTCACGCTGGACACGGATATCCCCTGCGCATCGTGCGTCGCGATTTCGGGCAACGACACCGTCTATGCCGGAGCAATCAATCCGGCAGGCCCCGTCTTCTCCAGTAACGTGGGTGCCGAATACGGCTTTGCAGTGAGCGATGAATACCGCTGGTTCGTGCGCGCCGACTACGCCCATCGCAGCCGGGTCTATCTGACTTACGAGAATCTCGCCTGGATCGGAGATCAGGACACGGTGAATCTGCGCACCGGGCTGACTAGCGAGAACATCTCCTTGCAGCTCTACGTCAACAACGTGTTCGACAATCGCACGTACGGCGCGGCGCAGGCCACCACCAGTCTGCTTGGAGGCAATGGTGTCGCCCTGTCGATGCCGACAAAGCGCGAAGGTGGCGTTCGCCTGCGCTTCGGCTTCTGAACGCAAGGTGGGGCTTTGTTGCCTCGCTGACACTCCAGGACCTGCATTTGGAGGTATTCCTCGGCTTTCGAGGGGCACGGCCACATGCAGGTCCTCACGTGCCGGGGGCCAGCCTGTTGCGGCGGAGCACCGGCCCTCCCGCGCATTTGGAAATACCGCGTTATGACAACTTCACGTCATGTGACCCAATTGGCAACGCTGCCACTCGTCGCCTATAGCGCGATGACGCTGGGGCCCTCGATCTTCCAGTTAGTCATTAACGTCATGCTTCCACAGCTCTATGCCAAGGAGTTGGGGCTGGCTTTCGCCAAACTGGGGATCGCGCTTCTGGCGATCCGCATCATCGATTCCGTCCTGGACCAGATTGCCGGCATTCTGTCGGACTGGACGCGTCACAAGCTGGGCTCGCGCAAGGTCTGGATCGCGCTGGGCATGGCCTTGATGCTGGGGGCCTGCTTCAAGCTCTTCATCCCCCCCCTCGATGTCGACATCTTCTATTTCGTAGCCTGGCGGGTGGTCTACGATATCGGCTGGACGCTATTCCACGTGAGCTACACCGCCTGGGGGGCGGAACTTAGCACCAACTACGAGGACCGCTCACGCATTGCGGGCTATTCGGGGATCGCAACGAATCTGGGGGTCGTGCTCAAAAGCGTGGCGCCGATCGTCCTGTTCTGGGCAGGGCTTACGCAAAGTTCGGCGTTCACCATGGAATCGTTCACCTACCTCTACTGGATCGCGCTGCCCGTCATTTCGCTGATCACGCTTGTTACGGTCCTCAAGACCCCGCCCGGCCCCGAGGTCTCGCGCAAGTCGACCGACCTGAAGGGACTGTTGCGCTCGGTCCGCTGCAATCCCCCTTTCTGGATCTACATCACCAGCTTCCTGGTCACGGCCCTGGGCCAAGGCATCACGGGACTGCTGTTCACGTTCTATGACAGCTACCTCCAGCTGGGGCCGTTCTATCCCTACCTCATGACCGGCTTCGGGGTGATCACGGTGCTGTCGATCCCGTTGTGGATACGCATTTCGAACCGGGTCGGGAAGCACCGGGCCTATGCGGCTTCGGCGTTCATCGCAGCCTTGTCGCTGCAGGCGTTCTGGCTGATCGATCCAGCCCAGCTTTCGCAGGTCCAGGTCGCCATATATGGCGGCGTCGTGCTGCTGCTGGTGTCCTTCTCGACCTCCTGCGCCTTCGTTGCTCCGGCTGCTATCCTTGCAGATGTCGTCGACTACGCCACCTGGCGCACGGGGGTGGCGCGCGCGGGCTCCTATTTTGCCTTCTATTCGCTGGTGACGAAGATCGCCATGGCCCTCGGCAATGGGTTCGGTTTCCTGCTTCTGGGCGCCTTTGGTTATGAAGTCGGGGCAGAAGCGGTGAACGATGCATCGGCCACCTTCGGCCTGATGTTCACGGTCTTGTTGCTTCCCGGTGTGTTGATGATAGCGGGCGGCCTCATCATTCTTCGCTTTCCGCTGACCGTGCGTCGACATGCCATTCTTCAGCGCCGGATCGCCCGGCTTCAGGCGGCGATGTAGCCGCGAAGCCGAGCGAGCATTTTTCCGCCGGACATTTTTCTCACGTTCTTATTCAGGGGCAACCAAACAATCATGATCGACATGCATCGTGTGGTCGTATTCTTTCACATCCTGCTTTTCGTATATTGGCTCGGCGCCGACCTCGGGGTGCTTCTTAACGGCGTTATCGGTAACAGGGGGCGTATTTCGGATTCTGGCCGTGCGGCCCTGCGCGAAGCGGCCGATTGGGTCGACATGGGGCCCCGAACCTGCATGGTGCTGATGGTCGCGGTGGGCCTGACACTGGCACGCGCTTGGGGCTTTCCGCTCAGCGCTGGCAAACTGGCAGGCGTCTGGATACTCGATCTGGTCTGGCTGGGGCTGGTCTGGGGGCTATTCCTGCGACGCGGCACGCCGCTGGCCAAGAAACTGTTCTGGGCCGACCTTGCCCTGCGCGGGATCGTCACCGTGCTGTTCCTGGGCCTTGGCATCTCGAGCTTCCTGTTCGGTTCGCCCGTGGAGCTGGGCTGGCTCGCGGCCAAGCTTGTGCTGTTCGGTACACTTGTCCTGCTGGGGGTCATTATCCGCATCCTGATCCTGAGTGGAGCACTTGCTCCGCCCAAGGCGGGAAGGGCCGCCGATGGCAGCTATATCCCGCGCCCCTTCTGGGATCCGCTGCGCATTACGGTTCTGACGATTTGGGCACTGGTGGCTGTCATGGCGTTTCTGGGGACAGTGAAGCCGTTCTGAGATCGCATCTGGGGGGAGGCATGAAATCGCCGTCCGGGATGGAGCCACTGCCGGTGTGTCACACTTGCTTCGCTTAGCCCAGGAACTTCTCGAAGAACGGGGTGACCTTTTCCCGCGCCTGGCCGACAGGCTCGGCCTGATCGTAGATGGCGTAGCGGCTGCCTTGGCATGACGCGCGGTAGATGCACGTTTATCCTTTCGAAACAACAAGTCGTTTTCGTCCCTTGGCGGGTGCGAAAATCTCGCTCTCTGCGATCCTAAAGGCGCCCGATGGACTTTCGACCGATGTGGCCATTTCTTCGGCTTTTCGAGGTTCAGAATCGGAAAGCGCATGCCTGCAATTCCGACAAGCATGATCAGGCGGCAATCACCTTCTGGACGATCGCGCCAAACGGCGACCGGCCTCGCACTGTGCGCGCTTCCATGTGCAGGCTATCGCCAAAGCTCATGAAGCCGGTCTTTGCCCCGCCCTCGGAAATCATTTCGATGGCCCGCCGTTCGGAAATGCAACTCGACCCCACTTCGGTATAATTGGCATTCGATACGGTACCGGAACCGATGACCGTTGCTGCCACCAGATCCCGCGATCGCGCTGCATGGGCAATCAGCTCGCCAAAACCGAACAGCATGGGCTCTCCATTGGCGCGGCCGAACGGCCTGCCATTCCAGTCGATATGGAGGTCGAGACAGACGCGGCCATCGCGCCAGTCATCGCCAAGCTCGTCGGGCGTGATGGCAAAGGGCGCCATCGAGCAGGCTGGCTTGGCCTGCACCCAGCCAAAGCCGGTCTTCATCTCGACCGGCGCGATGGCCCGCAAAGACCAATCGTTGATCTGCACCAGCAGCTTGATGTGATCGAGCGCGTCTGACGGCCCGGTACCCATCGGCACGCGATCGACGATCACGCCGAACTCGCCTTCGAAATCGATCCCGTCGGCTTCGCTTGGCAAACGGACGTCTTCGGTGGGTCCGATGAAGCGGTCCGACATGCCCTGGTACATCAGCGGCCTGTCGGTATCGACCGGGTCCAATCCAAAAGCGATCTGCATCAATTCCGCATGCGTGCCATAGACCGATCCATCCAGCCATTGCCAGCTGCGCGGCATCGGCGCTCGCATCTTCGCAAGATCAAGGACCTCGCCCTCGCCCGCGGCCAGTCTTGAAGATAATTGCTCAAGGATCCGCGATGCCCGTGACCAATCCTCAATCGCGGTCAACAGATCAGCCGGCCAATCAGGCGCGCCAAGGTATCGCATCCCGTCCTGCGAGACCACCACCAGTCGCCCGTCAGGGGTTCCGTTATCGATAGTTGCCAAACGCATTCTTTGCCTGCCTTCCACATAAATCCTGTGCGTCAGTTTCCATCCGACACCAGCGTCCCACCATCGACGACAAGCGTTTGCCCGGTAATGAAGCTTGATGCATCGCTTGCAAGGAACAGGGCTGTTGCGGCGATCTCCTCTGGCCGTCCTGTCCGGCGCAGCGCCGTTTGCCCAAGCCGCTTCCGGGACGCTTGCTCATCTGTCAGAATGGCGTCCGCCCAGCTGGTACTGATCAGGCCTGGCGCGATGACATTGGCCCTGATGCCTGACGGGCCCCATTCGACGGCAAGATTGCGGGCAAGCTGCGATACCCCCGCTTTCGTGATCCCATATCCGCCGATCGCCTTATTCCCGCGCAATCCGGCAATACTGGACATCAGGACGATGCTACCCGCGCCGCGCTCGGCCATTGTCGGGGCAATCAGGCCGGACAGGATCAGCGGATGCTCAAGGTTGACCGCAAGAAGCCGGCGCCATTGATCATCGAGCATTTCATGCATGGGCCCCGGTTTTCCGGCGATCCCTGCATTGCACACCAAAACGTCGAGTTGTCCTACCCACCGTACCATTTCCACCAGCGCGGCCCGATCGGCAAGATCAACGGTTCTCGCCTGCGCTCCGATCGAATCGGCAAGCTCCAGACAGGCATCGCCATCGACATCGGCAAGCAGCAATTCGGCTCCTGCAGTGGCGAACAAACGTGCGGTAGCCTGCCCTATCCCGCGCGCCGCGCCGGTAACAAGCGCCCGTTTCCCGTCCAGCCGGAAAGGCGACAATGGGTCATTGGCCACGGCGCACCGCATCGACCAGTTCGGCGAGCTTTTCGGCCGGTGCAAAGCCCAGTCCTGTCGCCTTTGCGCAGTTCATGGATGGCAAAGAGCCAAAGAGGCGACGCAATGCGGCCTGTTCCTCGTATCGAATGCGGGATGCATCGCCGTGGACCGCCAGCGCTGCCACCAGCGCGTCCATCCTAACTTGTGTCGCCGGAAGCAGTAACGGACCGCCTACCGAGAATTCGCCAAGCATGGCATGCGCGAGATGGCTGGCGCATGCCGAGGATGAGGCAATCCAGCTGATCGCGTCAGGGCCGACCGGCAGGACATATTCCTGCCGATTCAATACCGCATGAAAGATGTCGCTCAGAAACGCAGAACCGAAACCTGCCGCCAATTGGGGACGCGCGACAATGCCGGAAAGGCGAACTGCGACCCCTTCCAGCTTCTTGCGCCGGACTGCATCGGCAAAGGCTAGTTCGGCCATGCGCTTATGCGTTCCATAGACGGACGCGGGCCGTGCGGGGGTGTCTTCGTCGACCTGTGCAGGCAGGTCGCCCGCATAGACAGCGATCGAACTGGTGAGGATCAGGCGCTTGCCTTCAAGCCGTTCGATCAGGTCCAGCGACATGTCCAGATTGATCGATCGCGACAACACCGGATCGGCTTCCGCAGCGGCGCCTGGCAGCGCCGCAAGGTGGCAGATGACCTTCGCCTGATCGAGCAGGGCGAATGCCTCCTGCTCCGTCGCCAGATTGGCACTCTCGCAGGTAAATCCATCGATCCGGAACGGTTCCCGGTCGATCAGCAGGGTATCGCCCGCCAAGCCAAGCTCGGCCAGTCGGGCGGCCAGTGCCCGACCGACCAATCCACCGGCGCCGATGACAGCGAACCGCATGAATCAGGCCTGCAGTTCCGGGCTATATTTCCCGTCGATCAGGATAAACGCGATGCGGCAGTTCTTATCCGACCGGTTGGCCCAGCCATGATTGGTACCCTGCTGGATAACGATATCGCCAGCCTTTGCGACGCATTCGCCGACATCCAGAAGAAGCGTGATTTCGCCTTCCAGTACGATGCCATAGTCGATGGTTTCGGTCCGGTGCATGAACGCATGGCGCGATGTGGCCCCACTGTGCGAGGACGCATCGCCTGCGCCGATCGCGGCAAAATGTTCGCGCGCCTCTTCCGGCGTCAGATTTTCCAGACGCCCGTCTTCAGGCGGAATATCAAGGACGCGGATGCGCGTGCCGTTCTTCGGCGGCGCAAGCTGAATGCCGTCTTCCGGCGGTTCCGATCCGTCCGGCCGAATCTGTGCAGGCGTCTCGGTCGTATTCCAGACCTCATAGAACCAGGGCCCGAACTCCTCTCCGATCTTGGCAACGCGCGGCGGCGGAGCGGCTTCGAGCAGGACGGCCTCGCCCTTTTCGTTATGCCCCGTCACGATGCGACGAAAGGGTGCAGTCTTCACCGAATTCTCCTCTTGGATGTCATTTTCGATATCAGTCATTGTTTACCCCCGGCACGGCAAGGCCGCGCTCGCGCAACTCGGCCTGCGCAGCGGCTTCGCGCGCAAGGGCGTGTTGCACGGCCGGTCGATCGTGAAGGCGCCGATAATGCGCTGCAATTGCGGGAAAGGGCGACGGGTCGAACCCCGCTCCGGTTATCCGGAACCAGGCCCAGCCGAGATAGGAATCGAGAACCGACCAGTCCGCGCCCAGCAGCCAGTCGCTATTGCCAAGTCGATCTTCCCTGATCGCCAGCAGGAATTTCAACCTCTCCGTGGCCGATGCCCGCAACTCGTCCTGGGCTTGCGGTGTTGCGGCAAACAGAAACGGCACTGCCATCCTGCTGACCGCCGGATGAAGGTCCGAAGCGCACTGCCCCAATTGCGAGATCATCGCGGCTTCTGCAGCAGGGGAAGTCATCGCAGGCAGCAGGTTCGCGGAAGGATATTTGCGTGCCAGATACCACAGGATGGCCGAGTTCTGCGTAATCACACCATCCGCCGTTTCCAGTGTCGGCACGGCCCCGGCGGGGTTGAGCGCCAGATATTCAGGGCTACGATGGTCGCCCGCCATGAACGAGACAAGCGAGGTTTCGAACGGCTCGCCGGTTTCTTCGAGCGCCGTCAGCGTGACCCGTGCGCAGGTTCCTGGCGCGAAATACAGCTTGAGGGTGTCGGACACGCTATCGGGCCCCCGTTGGCACGACTTCGACAGGCAGGCTTTCCAAGGCATGGAGCGTGTTGTTAAGGCGGCGAACAGGTGGTCCGGCAAGCCTGATGGACTCCACCCGTTCTGCCAGCGCCGTTGCGATCAGTTCCCCTTCCAGACGGGCAACCATTTGCCCGAGGCACTGGTGGATGCCAAAGCCGAAGCCGACATGCCCGCTGGCATTGCGGTCGAGATCGAAGCTTTCAGGGTGTTCCCATTTGGTCGGGTCGCGATTGGCCGCGGCAAGGAAAAGCAACACTTTCTCACCTGCTGGCAGAGCTGTTCCGCCGATTTCGACTTCTCTCGCGGTGGTGCGGAAGAAGGTCTGGACTGTCGAATCCCAACGCAGGCTTTCTTCGAATGCCTTGATCGCCAGATTTCTGTTTGCGCGCAGCTTCGCGAATTCCGACGGAAATTCTGCCAGGGCAAGCACAAGGTGCGCGATGCCATTGACCGTGGTGTCAACGCCTGCGCTGAGGAACGAGCGGACCAGCCTTTCCGCCTCGTCCTGCGAGCAATCGCCGCGGTCCGCGGCCTCGTAAACCTGCATGCCCCAACCGTCGGGTTTCAGATTTTCCCGTTTGCACGCTTGCGTGACCCAGGAAATGGCTGCCTCCTTGCCGCGATTGCCCTCTTCGAAAACCTCGTTTCGGGGACCGAAGGCATTGAAAACGATGGTCGCATAATCGAGCAGATGTTCGCGCCCCTCTTCCATCAGTCCGATCGTGTCGGGGAAAATCGCCATGGGGAAGACCTCCGCCAGATCCTTGACGGCATCGAACCGGCGGCGCTCTACCAGGGCATCGACCAGTTCCTCGGCCTTTGCCTGCCAAGATGAACGGAATTCCTTGAGTGTCCTGATCGAGACGATCCTGTTCATCAGGGAACGCGTGCGATCGTGCAATGGCGGGTCGACTTCCAACAGCAGGGACGGCGGGCGGAAGGGCGTCTCCTTCGAAAAGTCGGCCAGACCTACACCGCGGGACGAACAGAATGTCGCATGATCCCGCAGCGCCTGTTGAACCTCTTCGTAACGGGCCATTCCATAGGCACCGACAGCTTCCAGCCATACGACGGGACCGGCATCCCTGATGCTGGCATGATGGGCATAGGGATCGGCCAGAAATGCGGCGTCGAACGGATCAAGGTCGAGGCTGCAGGCGTGTTTGTTCATCTTCTTTCCCTCACCTCAACATTGCGCGCAGGGATGCGCGGGTCGCCATTGCGCCAAGTACGCCGCCGACAATCATCTTGATTGCCAGCGCCGGAATCGCGGCGAGCGCTTCTAATCCCGTCACCCAGAAAAAGATTGTAGCCAAGCCGGCCAATAACGCCGCTCCGACCAGCGCCCGCGCTATGCTTGCGAACAGGACCGACAGATTACATGGCATCTCCCGGGTAGCGTCGAGCCTCCCTGACAGGACTGCCTTGTGAGTCAGGAAGGAGGACACAAGGCTCGCGAAGAAAGTGATCGCGAAGCCCTGCGGAAGAAAGTCGAATACGAAATTGCCGACGCTCCAGATGTCGACGGGCGTTTCGAAGCCGAATATTGCCCAAAAGAACCCCAGGCTGATCAGGGAGCTGATCACGCCGCTGGTCAGGCATTCCCTCCTGATATGACGCGACAGATTTGTCTTTTCCCTCACTTCGTATGGCCGCCCAGCGTTTCGGCGAACCAGTCGGCGATAAAGTCGTTGCCGAAGGACATATTGTCCGCGCCGACATGTTCCACGCCGCCTTCGCGGGGCGTGAAGATCTTGAGTTCGCGCTGAGGGGAATTGATGAGCTGGTCATAAGTCTGATGGGCATATTCAACGCTGATCTGACGGTCTTGCGCCCCATGGGTTACAAGGAAGGGCACCTTGATCCGTTCGAGATGGCCGTTGAGGTTCATGTTCTGCGACTTCGCAAGGAAATCCTCGTGGCCATCGGCCCCGAACACCCAATAGACATGGCCCCAATAATGCGGGACCGGATTTTCGCCCTCGCGCGCCATGCGCTTGTCCTGCACTTCACGCCAGTTGTGATTGGCCCCCCAAGCAGCACCGCTGGCAAAGCGCGGTTCATAGGCAACGGCACGGGGCGCGTAATGGCCGCCCAGCGAAATGCCAGTCATGCCAAGGCGGTTCTTGTCCACTTGCGGTTGCTGCTCTAGCCAGTCCACCCATTTGCTGGCCCAGCGTTCGGAATAGGGCGTCGCCGGCAAGCCGCGCAGGCGCAAGGCTTCGCCCGTACCGGGCTGGTCAACGCACAAGGTGTGAATGCCGCGCTTGGCCAATGCCTGCGCGAAGCCGCCCAGCCAGAGCATTTCCTTCATGGAATCTAGGCCGTTGCAATAGACCACCGTTGGCGCAGGGCCGTCGACCGGTGCGCGATGGAACAGGCCTGCGATCGGCTTGCCCTCATAGTCGATCTCGACCCGCTCGACAGGATCCTTCGCGAGACTTGTGCCTCGCTGGAAGCAGTCCAGCGCCTTGGCATAGGTTTCCTCGCGCCCTGCCGATCCGTGCGCCTGCATTCGCTCTCCGGTCAGGAAATAGATGCAGGCCCGTTTCAGTTTCTCGCCAGCGGAAAAGGCGCGGTCCCTCTCAAGATCCTCCTCGGCAAGCGACATGAGCTTGTTGCCCATGGCGACCCATTCGCGCATGAATTCGGCCGTGCCGGCATCCTCGCCAGCCTCGGCCTTTGCCAGCAGCGGATCGACGATATCCATGATCTCGCCAATACGCCCCCCGTTCTCAAGGGCGATCGCGACCGACAGGTTCCAGACGTAATTCGGGAAAGGCTGAAACAATGTCATCGGTCAAACCTTGGCCGGCTGGAAAAGGCGCGGATCGGGCTCAGGCTTGGGCATGGTCTGCGGACCGCCGATCCCCACACCCCACTGATCCATCACTTGCGGAGCGGGTTCGTGGATTTTTTCCCGATGGTTTTCGAAATCCACTTCTTCCAGATCCGCCGTGTATTCGACCGCGAAGCCGCCGGGCGTACAGAAATAGCTGAAGGTGTTGTTGCCCGCGGTGTGCCGCCCGGGCCCCCAGCGGATGTCCGTACCGCGCTTCTTGAGGCGGCCAACCCCGCGCATCATGTCGTCAACCGACAACATGTCATAAGCGACATGGTTCAGGCACGGCGGTCCGGGCAGGATAGCGATGCGGTGATGCGCCGAATTGCAGCGGAGAAAGCACATGAAGTCGCCCAGCCAGTCGCTGATGCGAAAGCCCAGAACTTCGGTAAAGAACTTCACTGCGGCCTGATGATTGGGCGAGTGCAGCACGATGTGGCTGATCTTGACGGGTATGCCTTCCCAGCGTTCCAGTTCGCGCTTTTCAAGACGTTCGACATCCGCGGAAATCTCGAACGGCAGACCGTCAGGCGAGAAGAAGCGGAAACCATACCCGCCACCCGGTGCGTCCAGGTCCATGGGTTCGTGGATGATCCTGCACCCGGCCTTGCCGACCTTGCCGACCTTGCCGTGCAGATCGTCGACATCGGCCTTGCTGTCAGTGGCAAGGCCGATCACCTCTACCGAATTTACATCGGACTCGTGCAGGCGCACGACATGATGCTCGTCATGCCCCTGTGTCTTGAACCACGCCAGGCCGTCTTCGGCGGCCACTTCGGTGAGGCCCCAGTCCTCGGTATAGAATTTGCGTTCGGCATCGAATGCCTGAACGCCATAGCCGACATAGCGGATTTCAGTCACACGGCTCATCAGAATTCTCCGGTCAAATCGGCTGCGAAACCATCTCGAACATGGCGGCGGTTGCCTCGGCATTGTCGATCAGCGGGCCCTGGCCAAGCTGACCGCGGCAAATGGCCAGCGAATGGTCGACGATATAGGCGCAGCGTTCGTACCGCCGATCGCGGTATGCCTTGAACGCTGCCTTCGGCGTGTCATGACGCGCAATTTCTTCGGCCAGCACGATGCTGTCCTCGATCGCCATGCCCGCGCCCTGCCCCAGATGCGGCGTGGTGGCATGGACCGCATCGCCCAGCAGTACCACGCGCCCCACATGCCAGTCTCCGCGCAGCATCATCGCGTCCATCGGGCGATAAACGACTTCGTCATTGTCGGTAATCTGGGTTGCCAGTTCGCGAATTTGCGGTGCCGTGTGCCCGATGACTTTCGCTTGCATGCTCTGCGCCAGCGTATCGTGCCGATAGCGCGGCTTGCCCGGTTCGGGCGTCGTCACATACATGTACATCAGATCAGCATTGATCGGCACCAGACCAGCACCGATTGGACCGTTATAGGCATGCAGCGCATCAAGATCCGCAGGCCGCGGAAAATTGTACCGCCATACCGCCTGTCCGGTGAATTCCGGCTTTTCGGCATCGGGCATGATCATGTCGCGGGTCTGTGAATACACGCCGTCCGCACCGATCACGATATCGAAGACATCCTCGCTCCCGTCCGAGAATACGACGCGGACGTCCTCGCCCCGGTCCTCGATTATGGTGGCGGTGATACCAAGGCGCACTTCCGCGCCATCGGCCATGGTTCGGTCGCCCAGGATCTTGTGCAGCGCCGGCCTGCCAATGCCCAAGCTTGCCGGGTATGCGTCCATCAGCCGCGGAATCGGAACCGTCGCGACCAGTTCGCCATCCGGTTGGTGCACAGCCACCTTGTCGAACGGCACGCCGGCAGCCACGTAGTCCTCGCCCAAACCAAGTTGCGCCATGGCGCGGATCACGTTGGACTGCTGGATGATCCCGACGCCATAGACCGACCAGTCGGGATCCTTATCGATAACGGTAACGCGATGTCCATCGCGGCGCAGTGCAATGGCCGAGGTCAACCCGCCAATGCCGCCGCCAATAATAAGGATCTTCAGATTTTCCATCGCTCAGTAAGCATCCATGTCTTCGGCGATTACGGCGGGCCCGGCATAATATTCCGCAATTTCCGCCAGATAGTTCAGGCGGCCCGGATCGTCCCGTTCGCGGCCCATGAAATGCGTGATGACCACGGCCCCTGCATCGGCAGCGGCGGCCATGCGGCCAACATCAGCGGGCAGCAGATGATGGTCTCGCAGATGCTTTTCCATATTGCTCAAGACTTGTTCCGGCACGTTGTGCTGGGTCCGCCGCATGGCCGCGACGGTGTTTTCGACATCCATCATCTCCGCGACCAGAAGATCGACCCCCTGCGCGAGCGTGTTGACGTTCTCGCTGGGGCCCGTGTCGCCGGTATAGAGTATCGACCTGCCCGGAAGATCGAAGCGGTAGGATAAGGCTTCGAATTGCTTGGCAAGGTCGCTTCCGGGTTCGAAGCTATAGTGCGTGTTGCTGCGCACCCTCACGCGTATCCCACCGACGTGGAGATCCGCACCATCGCGAATCTCAATGACTTCCACCGTGTCGCGCGGATCGACCCGCACCGCACCAGGGATGCCATATCCTGCCGTTGTGCCAGGGATCATCGACGCAACAATGCCGTCGACCGTCGCCTTTGTTCCGGGCGGGCCCCAGATGCGCAGGGGTTGCGTGGCGTTGGTTTGCCAGCGCAGGCCCAGCAGCCCGCTCAGACCTGCAATGTGATCGAAGTGCAGGTGGCTGATGAAAACCCCGTCGACTTCCGCCGTCATCAGGCCGGCCTTGGCGAGTTGACCTGAGACGCCGTCACCGGCGTCGACAAGATAATTGTCGCCTTCGATGCGCAGGAGATTGGCCGGTTGCGACCGGACCTGGCTGGGAACCGGACCGGCGCTGGTTCCAAGTGTAATCCAACGCCCTTGCTCTGGAATTACCTCAGTAGTGCCCGGCTCGTCCGCAATTTGTGCTACGCACGGCGACGATAACGAAGTAAAAGCTGCGAGAGCCGCAAAGATCGGTAATTTGATGTGCATCTCGCGCCCTTTAGAATTCGTAACCGACACGGATGCCGTAGGTGCGCGGCGGTTCGTATGCAGATGAAGTCACATTGCCTGCGCCTGGCTGATAGGTCGAAGGAACGGCCACATTGGTTAGATTCCGCATGAAGAACGTGACATTAAGCGGGACGACTTCTGGCTCGAACCCGATCGAAGCATCCAATGTCAGGTCGTCGCCGCTGTTCCCGGTCGGCAGATAATTGAAGCCGATCGGACGGTCGGTACGATAGCGGCCGCTGAGGGCTGCGACGAGTTCGCCGCCGTCGAGATAAATCGTTTGCTCTACACCCAAATTGAGCGTCCACTTCGGCGCATAGAGTGCCTGCTTGCCCGAACAATCGATATCGAATGAACGGATCGGGTCGAACTGCTGTGTATATGCGCAGCCAGTGACGGGGGTCAGGAAATTTGGCGGATCGGTTTCATCCGAAAGGTCGACCTGATTAAATTTGAATGAATCATACTTTGCATCGAGATATTGAACGCCGCCGCTTATCAAAGTGGTAGGAGTGGCGAGAACCTGAAAGTCTATCTCGACACCCTTGATCGACGAGGCACCGACATTGCGGGTATAAAACGAGTTTCTACCTATCGCGTCGACGCCCAGCGCGGCAAGTTGCTGATCTTTATAATTCCAGTAGAATGCCTCAAGGTTGAGTTGAACCTTATTATCGAAGAAATTGTTCTTCAATCCGAACGTCCATGCATCGATGGTTTCCGGATCATATTCCTCCTGGCCCAACGTGATCTGGAAGCCCCCCGACCTGTAGCCGGTCTCGAAGCTCGCATAGACCAAGTTGTCCACCGTCAGATCATATTCGACGGCTGCGCGATAGGTGATCTTGCTGTCGCTTTTCGAACGATTGATCGTGGTCGGCGAAATCGCCAGAATGGCCTGTGGTCCCATTGCGCCAAAAGGACCATATGGCCAGGCCCCATATGGGTTTGGTGCATCAAGTGGGCTCCCCCCTGGGAAGATGCCGGGCGGCAATGCCGCCAGCGTATCTTCCAGCGTCAAACCGACCGGTAAGGTCGGAACCTGCGGACAGCTAGGCGGACCGAATACCGGTTCGATCAGACAGACGCCGGCAGTCGAGGTCTGCTCACCGACCATGGACCGTTTGTCATGAGTGTATCTGATGCCGCCGACTAGACGAAGGGCATCGGTCAAGCTGAATGTGGCGCGGGCGAAGCCGGCTGCCGATTTCGTATTTGAATCGAAACTATTATGATTTACATTTGAGAACTGGTTAAAAGAATTAACGCCTTTAACGGTTTCATCAAAGTAATATGCGCCAACAATCCAGTCGAGCGGCCCTGTTTGCCCAGAGAGGCGTGCCTCTAGGCTATATTGTTTGGCTACGTCCTGATTGATCGCCGCTCTAAACGGCGGCCCGTTGAACTGGTTATCAAGCTCAGAGCGGCGGTAGGCCGGGACGATCACAAGATCAACTCCGCCGAGATCGACATTGACTTCTGCATTTACGCCATAGAATTCGTCGTCGCGGAATGGATAGGCATAGTCGGATAATGGAGAATAGAGCGGTGCCGCGATCGCATTATTCTCGATGAATTCGAGGGTTTGCGGCGCATGTAGCCCCGTAAAGGGGCGCGACACATTGTCGGGCGCGGGCACGAACGTCCAATTGGGGATGGTCGAATTCGGATTGAACGGTGTAAAGGCGTAAAGCCCGTCAATATTGACGCCGGGGCCAGTGCCTTTCTGCGTCGAGTAATCTCCCGACAGCCTCACATTTACGGCGTCCGACAGCTGGGCATAAATCTGCCCACGTAGGGCAAGATCCTTCGCGGAACTGGTGCCATCGGAATAGTAGCCATCACGATCACTAACAGTTCCAGCGAGCCGGATTGCCACCCGGTCGCCAACCGGCGCGTTGACAACACCGGTCAGTTCCCATGCGTTATAATTTCCGTACTGAGCGCGCAGCGTACCCTCGGCCGCACCCAACTTCGGCGTGTTGGGAATGACATTGATGGCGCCTCCCGTTGCGTTCCGTCCGTATAGCGTGCCTTGCGGCCCCTTCAAAACTTCGACGCGACTGACATCGAGGAATGACGCAATTGTCGAGGACGGGCGACCAACATAGACGCCATCGATATTGAAAGCGATTGCGGGGCTGGTGTAGCCGTTGTTGGTAAAATTGCCGACACCGCGCACAAAGTACCCGGAATTCGCGCCGCCTCCTGTCGAGACATAGAGCGCAGGCGCAATCTTGTTGAGTTGCGATGCATCGGCCACACCCGCTGCAATCAGATCGTCGCCGCTGACTGCATTGATCGCAATCGCTGCGTCCTGAAGCGTTTCTGCACGGCGCTGAGCCGTTACCACGATAACATCGAGTTGATTGAGCGAATGCTGCCGAACGTTAGAAATGGCATTGCCACTTTCAGCTTCATCTTGAAGATCAGCCTCTTGGGCGTAAGCCCCCTGATTGCACATTGCCAAAATCGATGCCGAACTTGCGAAAACAAGCGCTCTCATAGCTACTCTCCCACCCATGACCGTTGTTTTCGGTCTTGGATTAGAGATTTTCAATCTAAGTTGAATCCGTCCAATTCATTCTTACCCCAACATCCATAAGTACGGTTTATGCGTCGCAGTGCGGACAGCATCTCATAGATGAATCTTATGGGTAATGACGATTCAATCTATTTCCCAATTCGACATTCTGCCTTCATCCCGAATGGAACGAATAGGCGAATACGCCGAAAGCAGATTTGCATGGGAGAAGCTGAACATGCGGCTCAAGGCCATTCATCATGTCGAGTTCACAGTCCGTAATTTAGACAAGCTTGAGAATTTTGCCAAAGACTTCGGACTGGTTGCCGTTGAACGCTCTGACGAGCGCCTGATCATGCGAACCAGGGGCGGCGATAGCTATTGCTATGTCGCTAACAAGGGAGATGGTAACCGCCTTCTGGCAGTCGGCTTCGAGGTCGAGGATGAAACGTCTCTCGACGAAGCTATCCAGCGGCACGGTGCACGCGATTTGGGAGCAATGCCTTTCGGCGGCGGTCGCGGGGTCGCCCTGAGCGATCCGGATGGAAATGAAATTGTCCTGATGTACGGCGTGAAACGTCGCAAAAGCGAGGCTTCCTATCCCGAACTTCTGATCAATACTCCGTTTCAAAAGCAACGCTTCGGTCACAGCCAGTATCCGCGAGAGACTGGGCCCGCCCAGCTTTGGCGGCTTGGCCATGTCGGCCTATTCGTCAAAAGCTTTGCTGCGACGGCAAAATGGTATGGCGATGTCCTTGGCCTAATCGGCAGCGACATCTATCATATCCCTGGCCAGCCACAGGTACAGATCGTCGGTTTCTTCCGGCTCGACCGGGGCGATGAATATGTCGACCACCATGCTCTTGCTTTCATGCAGGATGATCGCGGTGGGTGTCACCATATCTCATTCGAAGCACAGGATTTCGAGGCACAGAACCGAACGCACCGCTATCTGGCACGCAAGGAATATGAATCGATCTGGGGCGTAGGCAGGCACCCGCACGGTAGCCATGTCTTTGACGTCTGGCGCAGTCCTGACGGTGCGCGGTTCGAGACATTCTCGGATACTGACCTGTTCCGTGCATCCGACGGAACGAACTACCACGACATCTCGACCATCACCCTCGACGAATGGGTCGATGATGGTCCGGAACGCTATTTCGCATAAGGAACTGCATGCCATGTCAGAATTCAACGACATTACCGGTTTGGCAACGGGTGCCTTTGCCATCGGGACGTATGCGAGCAAAGGCGGCAAGCCATTCCCGGCGCTGGTCCTGTCCGAAGGCAGTGTGATCGATCTCTCCGGCCGGTGGTACAACACCCATGCGATTTTCGACGATTGGGAGAGGAACTTCGACACGCTCGTCGACATCGCCGAGCATGACAAGGGCAGCGAGCTGCAGTTCACCGAACTGACTGCCCTGCCGTGCGTCTCGCACCCCAATATGCTGTTTGCCGGTTCGAACTATCGTCAGCATGTCGCCGAGATGATGACGCACAACAAGTTCAATCAGCATGCGCGCAAGCCGGGCGAAACCGACGAGGAATTCTTCCAGCGGAACCTGACCGAAGTCGACCGGCGCGCGCGCGACGGCATGCCGTTCTTCTGGACGGGTCTGCATTCGGCCCTGTGCGGCGCGAACGACGACATCCCTCTCCCCCTCATCGGCGAACATCCCGATTGGGAGATGGAACTGGGCGTCATCGTCGGCAAGACTGGTCGCTACGTAAAGCCCGAAGACGCAGGCGATCTGATCGCGGGTTATGTCGCGGTGAACGATTTGGGGACGGTAGATGAATTCCGCCGCACCGACGTGAGGTTTCAGTTCGACTGGCTCAGCAAGAACCAGCCCAATTTCAAGGTTCTTGGCCCCTTCATCGTTCCCAAGCAATTCGTACAGTTCGACCAGATCCGCATCGAGTTGAAGGTCGAGGGCGAAGTCATGCAGGACTGGCCGGTTACCGACATGATCTTCACGCCGGAACAGATATTGTCCTACGCTTCGGAACGTATCCGACTGGTTCCCGGCGACCTCCTGAGCACCGGCTCTCCTCCAGGCAATGGTGCCTTTCATGGCAATCGCTGGCTGCGTCCGGGCGACATCATGGAAGGATCGCTGACCGGCCTTGGGCACCAGCGGAACCGCATCGTCGCCGAAGATACGGGCGGCAAAGAGTGGAACTGGGGCCCGTTCCCGGTCGCGGGAACCGCATGACATGAACAGTTCCGCGCACGATCCGATAGTTGTCCGCCAGAAAGGCAAACACCTTGTGGTGGACATTCACGCCCATCTGAACGTCGCGGCGGCAGAGGCAGCCATTCGCGCCGCAATCCCGGATCTTCCGCGCGGCCTGCCCTTTTCCTGTCCGGCTTCGGACAATGTCAATGCGCGCATGTTTAAGGAGATCGGACCAAAGCTGAACGGGGTAGAACTGCGCCTTGCCGACATGGACCGGCAGGGGGTCGATGTGCAGGCGATCAGTCCGAACCCGGGGCAATATTACTATTTCGCGCCGCCCGAGCTAGGCCGCGATCTGGCCCGTGCAATCAATGACGGGATCGCGGATGCCGTGGGCAGCGTGCCCGACCGACTGGTGGGCATGGGCACGCTCCCCTTGCAGGACTGCACCATGGCGATCGAGGAAATGCGCCGATGTGTCAAAGACCTTGGTATGCGAGGGATCGAAATCGGGACCAGCGCGGCGGGCCGCGAGCTTGCCGATCCATCGCTGCGCCCGTTCTTCGCCGCGGCCGAGGAGCTGGGCATCCTGCTTTTCATCCATCCGCTGGGCTTCACCCACGGCAACCGGCTGAGCGAGCATTACCTCAACAATATCATCGGCAACCCGCTCGAATCCTCGATCGCCCTTAGCCATCTGATATTTGGCGGCGTCCTCGACGATCACCCGGGGCTGAAGCTGTGCGTTGCGCATGGCGGCGGCTATCTCCCCTCCTATTGGGGGCGGATGGACCATGCCTATCGTGAGCGTCCCGATTGCCGTCAGAACATCTCGCGCGAACCGTCAAGCTATCTGCGGGATATATGGCTCGACACGCTGGTGTTCGACCAGACGCAACTGGCCGCGCTGGTTCACAGCCACGGCAGCGGCCGGCTTTGCATGGGGACCGATTATCCCTTCGACATGGGCGAACCGGACCCTGTCGGATTCCATTCCCGCCTTGGCGACGAAGACCGTATCAGAATACTGGGCCAAAATGCCACCGAACTACTGGGGCTGAGCCCGATACAAAAATAAGATCATCGGAGAGAGAGGATATGTACCCATTTACGACCGATACGGGGATTGTCCGCAATCGCTGGTATATGGCCGGTTTCTCCAGCGAGATCACGCGCCAGCCAATGGAGCGGACGATCCTTGGCAAACCCGTCGCGCTCTATCGCAAGGAGGACGGGACGCCGGTTGCCATGTACGGCCTGTGTCCGCATCGCTATTTCCCTCTCGCCAAGGGCAGGGTGCGGGGTGATGCTCTCGTCTGCGGCTATCACGGTTTTGCATTCGATGCAGACGGCAAGTGCATCGAAGTGCCCTCGCAGAATACCGGATCGGGCTTTTGCCAGCCGACCTATCCGATCGAAGAGCGCGGGCCGCTGTGCTGGATCTGGATGGGCGATGGCGACCGTTGCGATCCGGCGCTGATCCCTCCGTACAGCGATTTCGGGCTAGAACAGGAAGGATGGCGCTATAGCTCTGAAAACTACTTCCATCTCAAGGGCCGTTCCCAACTCCTGGTCGACAATCTTCTCGATCTGACTCACCTTCCCTATGTGCATCACCACATTGGCGGCGGTGGTGTCATGGCCAGTCCGAAGCTGGAGGAGAGCGAGGGCGCCAGCCTCTATCAGGTGCTTCGTCGCAGCAAGATGCCATGGGATCCATTCCTAGAACTTCTGTTTGGCAAGGAGGCTGCATACGAGGGTCTGGCCGATTTCAGGATCGTGTCCGACTTCTATGGCCCGGAACTGATCCGCACGAGCATGCCGGTCATAACGACCGGGGCTGAAAATAGCGAAAATCCTAGTGAACTTGGCGCATTGTGGATCATGCACGCGATTACGCCGGAAACGGAACATTCCACCCATTATTTCGGCTTCGCGGTCCGCAATTTCCGCCATGACAGTGCGGAACTCGACGAATTCCAGCGGCAGTCGGATATCAAGATCCGCCAACAGGACGTCGATGCCATCGAAGCGGTAGAGGAGCGACTGGACGCCGCCAGTGCCGTGCAACGCGAACTGCTGGTCAAATCCGACGGGCCTGCGGTGAAGGTCAGGCGCAAGATTCAGGCGATGCTGGATGCCGAGGCTGCACCGATCATGGAGAATGCGTGATGTTTGTACGCAACGCATGGTATGCCGCGGCCTGGTCGCACGAGCTGGGCGATGGTCAGCTTGCCCGGACCATATTGACAGAGCCGGTCGTCCTGTTTCGGACATCCGATGGCGTGGCTCATGCGTTGCACGATGCCTGCCCGCACCGCTTCGCCCCGCTTAGCATGGGCAAACACAAGGGCGATCGCATCGCCTGCGCCTATCACGGCCTTGAATTCGACGGTTCGGGCCGTTGCATTCACAATCCGCACGGCAAAGGCGCCATACCCGCCAGCCTCTCCGTGCGGGCCTATCCGGTCGTTGAGCGCTATGACATGGTCTGGGTCTGGCCGGGCGACATAAATCAGGCCGATCCCGCGCAACTGCCGCAAATCCCTCGACTGGAAGACGACGCGTTTTCTTGGGTACACGGCAGGCTTCATGTCGAGGCCGACTACCAGTTGGTAATCGACAATCTGCTCGACCTGACGCATGTGGAATTCATGCACCCCATGCTCGCGTCCGAGGGGAACGCGGCCCGGACGAAGTTCCGCTGCGAGCAGGAGGGCGACATCGTCAGGGCATTCTATGACGTCAGCGACGAGCCTATCACGGGACTGTTCCAGATATTGTGGGAGAACAACCGAAAATCCGCCGATCTGCATGCTTACATGCACTGGCACGCACCCAGTATCCTCTACCTCGATACCGGCATGGTCAGTAACGAGGAGGACGGCGGGCCAAAAATTCCGACCGTCCATTTCCTGACCCCTGAGACTGCGGAGACCACGCATTATTTCTGGGCAGCCGGGCGCAATCGCGGCCACGGGAATGAACAGGTTTCCAGCATGCTGCAGTTCGCAACGCAGAATGCGTTCGAGACCGAAGATGAGCCAATGATCCGGGCGGTGCGATCGCGAATGCATTCCAATGATTTGTTCGCGCACAAGCCCGCCTTGCTACCGATGGATGAGGCCGGTGTCCGTGCCCGCCGCATTCTTGAACAGCGCGTGACGGCTGAACAATCATAGCGACGCCGCTTACGCACCGGGCTTATCGATAGGGGCCAGTTCATATGCAAATTCGGAACAATAGGGACCAATTCGGGACGGTGAGCATCATCCTTCACTGGCTTGGTGCGATTGCGATCATTGCGATGTTAGTAACCGCAGCAGGAGTGTTCCTCGCTCCGAACGACGAGATTGCGGGCGCAAGGATCGAGTTTCATGCATCCACGGGGATGCTTCTATATGTCCTTATTGCCATCCGAATCTTATGGTCATGGTTTGAGACGAAGCCTAATCCGTTGCAGCCAGACAGAAAGCTGACCGTCGTCATCCGCATTGTCCATTCAGCGCTCTTGCTGCTGATTGCCCTCCAATTAATTACGGGACCGTTGGACGTGTGGAGCGGTGGCTGGCCTGTCTCCGCCTTTGGCATCTACACATTCGCTTCGCCATTTGACGGCCCGCGACCGTGGCATAACTTGATCGGTGATGTGCACAGCTTCACGGGACTTGCCATTGCCAGCCTTGTTACCGTCCATATACTGGCGGCGTTCAAGCATCACTTCATAAATCGGGACCGAACGCTACCAAGAATGCTTGGCAAGAGCAAATAGAAGAAGCATAAATAATTGAGAATTAATAACATCATTTTGATTTTCGCTGCGAGCCCATTTCGAAAGTTCTCCTCGCGCTGAACCGCCCAAATGCCCTGTTCGCCGGTTCCGACGAAGGCAGCGACAACGGCAAGCTCTCCGGCTTCGACCCGCACACCTGGATGACCGATACTGAAGCGCCCCGGGTTTTCCGGAGGCTCCGATTTATGAGAAGGAGCTTTCGTGATGAGCAGAACCCGGAACAAGTTTTCACCTGAGATCCGCGATCGTGCAGTGCGTATGGTTGGCGAACATCGCGCCGATTACGGTTCGGAGTGGGAGGCGATGTCTTCGATTGCCGCCAAGATTGGCTGCACGGCCGAGACGCTGCGCCGCTGGTGCCGCGAGGAGGCGAGCCGACGAGCGGGGCCAGCGGCGCTTGCCGCCGATGAGAAGGCCAGGATCAAGGCTCTCGAACGTGAAGTGAAGGAACTGCGCCGGGCCAACGAGATCCTCCGCAAGGCGTCTGCATATTTTGCGATGGCGGAGCTCGACCGCCGCGAGAGATGATGATGGCGTTCATAGACGCCCATCGCCAGGACCTGGGTATCGAGCCGATCTGCCGAGAGCTGGCAGTCGCCCCGTCCTCCTATCACGAACATGCTGCACGCCTGCTTGATCCGTCCAGGCGACCCGAGCGTGCGCGTCGGGACGAAGAGATCTGTCGTCAGATCAAACGCGTCTACGAGGACAGCCACAGCCTCTACGGGGCGCGCAAGGTCTGGCATCAGCTACGCCGCGAAGGCATCGCAGTTGCCAAGTGCACCGTCGAGCGCCTCATGCGCAGTATGGGGCTCGCTGGCATACGGCGAGGCAAGAAGACCGTGACCACCATCAGCGATCCCAAGGCGCCATGCCCACTGGACAAGGTCAATCGGGAGTTCCGCGTCTCGCGGCCCAATGCCTTATGGGTGGTCGATTTTACGTACGTCCACACCTGGGTCGGCTTCGTCTATGTCGCCTTCGTGATCGATGCTTATGCGCGACGGATCGTGGGCTGGAAGGTCAGCACGTCGGCCACCGCCGGCTTCGTCCTCGATGCTCTGGAGCAAGCTATCCATGCCCGCAGGCCCGGCCCGGACGATGGTCTGATCCATCACAGCGACAGGGGCGTTCAATATCTTGCCATGAACTACACACAGCGCCTCGCCGAAGCCAATCTCGTTCCCTCGGTCGGGAGCGTGGGCGGCTCCTATGACAACGCCTTGGCCGAGACGATCAACGGTCTCTACAAGGCCGAGGTCATCTGGCGCCAGCGTTCCTGACCCAGCCTATCCGCAGTGGAAATGGCGACGTTGCGCTGGGTCGATTGGTTCAACAACCACCGCCTCTTCGGCCCTATCGGCTACATCCCACCGGCTGAGGCAGAAGCGAAATACTATGCGGCCCTCGATATGGTCGCCTGAGTCAAACCAAACTGCCTCCGGAAAACCCAGGGCGCTTCAACTTACCGTGAATCATGACGTGCTGGTATTGCTCAACAACCTTTGGATCGGGCTATGAGAAGTGGGAGAGTCAGGACTATTGAGTTTGCAGGTGGACTGCAGCATTCCTATCGCCATAAATTATGGGATGATGGATGATGCGCTTCGACAAGCTCGACCTCAATTTGCTGGTGGCTCTTGACGCACTTATCAGTGAGAGGAGCGTGACAGGTGCCTCGAAGCAATTGTGTCTAAGCCAGCCTGCGGTGACTTCGTCACTGAACAGGTTGCGAGAATATTTTGAAGACGATCTTCTCGTACTTGAAGGTCGTCAAATGCGACTAACATACAGGGCCGAACAACTGGCCGAACCTGTTAAGCAGACTCTTGCCCTTATTCGAAGCGAGATAACGCAACCGCGGGAATTCAATCCCGCGACCTCGAACCGTAAATTCGTGATTATCTCATCTGATTACATGCAAACAGTACTTTTGGCTGACGTTATTTCTGAAGTCGCCCGCGAGGCGCCAAAAGTAATCGTCGAAGTTGTCCGCCCCAGCAGCGATTCAGAAGAACGTTTTGAAAGATCAGAAATTGATATATCCATAACCGTAAAGCACTTCCTGCTTGAAAAGCACCCCGCCGCATCGCTCTTTAAAGATGAGCATGTATTAGTAACATGGAATGAATCAAAATACGGAAATATAATCACAAGAGATCAATTTTTAGAGGCCGGGCATGTGGCCGCTACTTTTGGTCGAGACAGGCGTCCGGCGTTATCCGAAATCTCCTTGCAAGATCTACGAGAGCAAAGGCGCGTTGAACTGTTGGTGCCCAGCTTTTCAGCTTTAGCCCAATCAGTCGTAGGGACCGATAGAATTGCCTTGATGCACCGTAAGCTGGCAGAGCACTTTCGCCCGCTCTATGCAATCCGGCTTCACCCAGTGCCCATGCCGATCGCCCCCATCGAAGAAGTTTTGCAATGGCATCGCCTCAGGACGCGAGACGCCGGCCTGCAATGGCTTAAGAACCTTATCATTGCTCGCAGTGAGGCCACATTCAACCAACGCATAGACAGGAGTAATGAGTAGGACGAATTCTTTCTATTGGATCGATAGGAAGACCTCTGCAAGTCTACGCCTGAACACAGCGTCCGGGTGGAGTGTCCTGAATGTCGAAATCTACCGTGCATGATCTCAAGATCGCGCCTGCCATTAAGCTGAAAGACGTCAATGCTGCCACGGGGTTGGTTGCGGGTAGCTTCGGAATCGGCACATATCGAACTAATGGCAGGACCTTCCCGGGTCTAGTGCAACCTGATGGCGCCACTTACGATCTTTCGGCCCATTATCCCGACACGCTTGCCGTATTCGAGGATTGGGACAGAGCTCTCGATCTACTCGCAGACATTGCTGCGAAAAATAGCGGGACTGACCTGGCGCTCAGGGACCTGGAATGCCTTCCGCCGGTGGCAAGACCGAACATGTTGTGCACAGGATCGAATTACCGGCAGCATGTAGCCGAGATGATGACTTACAACAAGTTCAATCAGGACAAGCGTTTACCTCGAGAGAGCGACGAGTCCTTCTTCCAGCGCAACCTTGCCGAGGTTGATCGCCGTGCCCGCGAGGGAATGCCCTTCTTCTGGACTGGCCTGCACAGCGCTCTATGCGGCGCGAACGATGACGTTCCCTTGCCGCTCGTTGGTGCCCATCATGATTGGGAGCTGGAGTTCGCAGCTGTCGTGGCCCGAACCGGTCGATATATTCGTCCGGAAGATGCCGATCAGCTGATTGCCGGATATGTCATGGTCAATGATCTCGGCACGGTCGATGAATTTCGCCGCGCCGATGTGCGGTGGGGGCATGACTGGGTCAGCAAGCATCAGCCCAACTTCAAGCCCGCAGGTCCGTTCATCGTGCCCAAGCAGTTTGTCGATCGGGCCAAGGTCCAGATCACAATGAAACTGAACGGCGAGGTCATGCAGGACTGGCCAATCAGCGACATGATTTTTCAGCCTGAACAGATCCTCTCTTACGCATCTGAGCGTATACGGCTCATGCCAGGTGACTTTCTTCTCACTGGATCACCCCCGGGGAACGGCGCCATGCATGGCGGCCGTTGGATGAAACCGGGCGATGTTCTCGAAGGCGAGATCACCTATCTAGGTCGTCAAACAAACAACATCGTGGCAGAACAGACGGACGGAGTGCCCACATATGGAAGTTTCATCACAGAGTGGTCAAATTAGGACGTTTCTGGCAGGGGCGCTGCCCACTCTGTAGTCATGCTGTTGATTGCCACTGAGAAGTGACGGAGTGGATGCCCCCTCCCGACGGCATCGAATGTGCCAATGTGATGTTTCCGAACGTCACAGCAGAGGAGCAGGCGTCCTTGGACAGTTTGGCGGCTGAGTTAAGCTCATCCCGGTTGTCGTTCATGTTGCCTATTTGATCATCAGATCATGGGGGGGGGGCATGCCCCCCCCCCCATGATCTGATTGCCCGATCCGCCGATAGGCCTCGACCGAGGTTCTCCCGGCGAGGCCCGAGTGCAGAGGCTGGGTGTTGTAATAAGTGATCCACCGGGCAAGGCCAGCCCGCAGCTCCGAGCCGGTCTCGAAGGCGTGGAGATAGACGCACTCGTACTTCAGGGATCGCCAGAGGCGTTCGATGAAGACGTTGTCCATCCGCCGGCCCCGGCCATCCATGCTGATGCGGACCTCGGCGTCGTGCAGCACGCTGGTGAAGGCGTAGCTGGTAAACTGGCTGCCCTGGTCCGTGTTGAAGATTTCCGGCTTGCCGAACCGGGCCAACGCCTCTTCCAGCGCCGCGACACAGAAGCCGGCGTCCATCGTGTTCGACAGCCGCCAGGCGAGCACCTTGCAAGCCGCCCAGTCCATGATCGCAGCTTTGTTGCGCAAATGCCCGAGGGATTCCGTTCGTGAATCCAGTTGGTTAAGGGGCGGCGATGAGCAAACCGCCCAAGGCCCGCTACCGCACGACAAACTGGAAGTCTTATAACGCAGCGCTGGCGCAGAGAGGTTCGCTTCAGGTCTGGTTTGATCCCGGGATGCAGTGGCTGTCTGCACCCACCGGCAAGCGCGGGCGGCAGCCCGTTTTCTCGGACGCGGCGATCCAGGCCTGCCTGACACTAAAGGGCGTGTTCAAGCTTCCCTTGCGCCAGACCATCGGCATGGTCGCCAGCCTTCTCGAGATGGCAGGGCTTGATTGGCCAGTGCCGGATTTCAGCACCCTGAGCCGAAGGCAGAAGACCTTGCTTGTCGAGATCCCCTGCCTGTAGCGCGACAAACAGGATGAGAATTGCGCGTCAATCAGGATGAGAATGTGATTGTCGCGGCGCGTCATTCAGTGCCGATTTTAATTGTCGCTGGCAAGGACCTCGTTCTCATCCTGATTGTCGCGGATGGTCTCGAGGACTTTCGGAGTGGTGTAGGCGGCAGGACGTCCAGCCCCGGTGCGGCGGGCCTGAGCCGTGCGCCGGCGATAACTTTCGACGTTCATCTCGAAGATCGTGGCGTGATGCACGAGCCTGTCGACCGCAGCGAGCGTCATTGCCGGGTCCGGGAAGACGCGGTTCCATTCGCCAAAGGGCTGGTTGGCGGTGATGAGCAGGGATCTGCGCTCGTATCGAGCACTAATCAGTTCGAAGAGGACGGAGGTCTCCGCCTGATCGCGTGAAACGTAGGCAAAGTCGTCGAGAATGAGCAGATGATATTTGTCGAGCTTGGCGATTGCGGATTCCAGCGTCAGTTCGCGGCGAGTGACCTGCAGACGCTGGACGAGGTCAGAGGTGCGGGTGAACAGTGCTCGCCAGCCATTTTCCACCAATGCCAGGCCGATCGCCGCCGCCAGATGGCTTTTGCCGCCGCCTGGCGGGCCGAACAGGATGAGATTGGAACCCTGGTCGAGCCAGCCATCGCCGGCGCACAGAGCCATGACCTGTGCCTTGGAGATCATCGGCACGGCCTCGAAGGCGAAGCAGTCCAACGTCTTGCCCGCCGGCAGATGGGCTTCAACCAGATGACGCCCGATCCGGCGACGATCGCGTTCGGCGAGTTCGTGTTCGGCGAGAGCTGCAAGGAACCGGCTCGCGGGCCATCCTTCCTTGTCCGCCTGGGCTGCAAAATCTCCCCAGATATGTTTGATGGTTGGCAAGCGCAGTTCATTGAGCATCAGGCCCAGGCGCTGTGCGTCGATCATGGGAGCCGTGCTCATGCCGCTTCTCCCTGTTCGATCAGCCCGTCGTAGATCGAGAGCGAGACCATCTCGACCACAACTTCAGGCAAAGTGGCGGGATCGGGGCTGAAGCGGGCCCGAAGTGCCGACAGGCATGGGGTCCTGCGGATTGCCAGATCCTCCTCCAGGATATGGGCGAGCTCTGCCTCACAGGCGCGCTCGTGGGCCATGGCCAGAAGCTCGACCATGATCCGGCAGGCTTCTTTCTCGCCCACCGCTTCCAGCAAGTGTTCGAACATGAGGCGGTAGGGCGCGCGGGGGAACAGGCTGTCACGATAGACCAGTCCCCGCAGTGCCATCGGCTTGCGGCGCAGGGAATGAATGACATGGCGATAATCGACCACGTGGCCGTGCTTACCGTTCACACCGGCGCGGCCGCGCTGCAGGGTCATGAGCCTTGTGCCGCCGATGATGACATCGAGACGGTCGTCGTAAAGGCGCACGCGCAGGCGATGACCGATCAGGCGCGAGGGGACCGTGTAGAACACCTTGCGCAGGGTGGAACCGCCCGAGGACGTCACTGTCACGAGGACTTCCTCGTAATCGGTAGTCCTTGCGTTCGGGAGGGATTGCAGCGTCTTGCGCTCAGCATCGATGCCGGGACCGTGGCGCCGGTTCCTTGCGGTCACGACTTCGTCGATGAAGCGGCGATAAGCGGCAAGGTCGGTGAAGTCCGTGGTTCCGCGCAGCAACAGCGCGTCCTTCACTGCGGCCTTGATATGGCCGTGGGCGCTCTCGATCGCACCGTTCTCGTGGGCAATGCCTGTGTTGTTGCGCGTCGGCTCCATTCCATAATGGGCGCATAGGGCGTCATAGCGCCTGGTCAGGTCAGCCTTCGTATCGGCGTCCAGATTGCGGAAGGCGGCCGACAGGCTGTCGGTGCGGTGGAGCCTGGGCGCTCCGCCAGCAGACCAGAGCGCATTCTGCAGCCCTTCGGCCAAGGCGACGAAACTCTCGCCGCCCAGAATGACGTGTCCATGTTCAAAGCCGCCGCAAGGTAGGCGGAAGTGATAGAGCAAGTGGTCCAAGGGCGCCCCGGCGATGGCGACCTCCAGATCGTTCATGCACGTAAAATCGGACATGCCGAGCCGCCCCGGCTCATGAACCTGCCTGAAGATGACTTCCCGATCCTGGCCGTTAAGAGCGCGCCAGTCGCGAATACGCCTCTCCAGGGTTCGTCGTGAGCCGAACTCGGTATCCGGGTACCGACGGCGCAGTTCCTCGAAGATCGCGACAGGACGAAGACCCGGAGCGGCCTCCAGCATCGGCACGACAACCTCCTCGAAAATGCCCGATAACGGATCAGGGCGCCGTCGGCCGCGCGGGGCCTGTCGCTGGGAAGGCAGGCGCGCATCCTGCAGCACCCGATAGCCAGTCGCCGGGCTGAAACCGGCCTTCGCCGCTGCCAGGGCGACGGGATCGTTACGTCTGTGGGTCATGAAAAGTCTCACCTGATGATCGTTGATGTGTCGGCCCGCCACACGCCAGGTCCTCCTTCCCAGGAAAACCCAATGCATAGCGGTCGCCACGACCATCACAGGCACCCTTCAAAAGGCGCCTCCAGCGTTGCGGCATCGGCTACGGGCTACGCCCTTCGCCAATCCCGCAACGCTGGATTCTCATCTTGTTTGTCGCGCTTTCTCACCCTGAATGTCGCGCGACACCTGCCAGCCCCGTTCCGGGCCGTTTTACCTGCTGATCGACAGCACGGGCATCAAGGCGGTGGGCGACGGGGAATGGTGCCGACGCAAGCATGGTCCTTCCAAGCGCCGCCAGTGGCGAAAGGTCCACCTGGGCGTGGACGCCGGATCGCTTGAGATCCGCGCCATCGAAGTGACCGGGAGCCGGGTTGGAGATGCGCCCATGCTTCCCGAACTGCTGGAGCAGATACTACCCGACCAAGCGATCGCGACCGTCAGCGCCGATGGTGCTTTTGACACCAAGGGCCTGTCACGAAGCCATTGCCGCACGCGATGCCTGTGCGATCATCCCCGCCCGCAGCAATGCAAAAGCCTGGCCCGGGAGCACACCGGGCGTTGCCGTCCGCAATGAAATCGTTCGCTCAAACCGGCGGTTCGGCAGGCCAATCTGGAAACGCTGGAGCGGCTATCATCAGCGCAGTCTGGTCGAGACGAAAATGCATTGCTTCAAGCTGCTGGGCGAACGCATCATGGCTCGTGACTTTGATCGCCAAGTCGCGGAAATCCAAATCCGCGCCGCCATCCTCAACCGTTTCACCGCACTCGGAAGGCCCCAAACTCAGCGTGTCGCGTGATCGTGGGCCTTCAAAGGCCAACTGCTGCCCTGTGATCGATCTATGCAACAAAGTCCAAAGGAACCAATTTTCGTTGCGTTTATTTCGAATATGCGCTACTGAATTGCTCTACCACGGAGAGTTTCCATGACATTGCCTGCGCATTCCGAGCCGTTTGGCGGCCATATGCCGTCGGCTGATGACCGCCAGATCGCGAACCAGCTTCGTCGCATGCTTGCGGCTCAAAAGTCAGGTGAAGCAACCTTGCGTGTCCACGAACCGGAATCGAAAAGGCCGGTCGAAATTACGCTCACGCCCGCCATGTCTGATCTGTTTTTGGAATTGCTGCGCCATATCGGCAGCGGCAGCGCGGTCACACTCGTGCCAATCCAGGAAATGCTGACGACGCAGCAAGCCGCCGACCTCCTCAATGTGTCACGTCCCTACTTGATCAAGCTGCTTGAGCAGGATGCGATGCCCCACACTCTGGTCGGACGTCATCGCCGTATCCGGGCCGATGACGTGTTTCGCTACAAGGCGCAGCGCGATGATGAACGTTCGCGGGCCCTCGACGAACTCATCAGCGGCGATGCCGACCTGGTCTGACCCGTGTTCGCGAACCGCTACACCGCCCTGATTGATGCCTGTACGCTCGTCAGTGTCTGGCGGCGCAACTTGCTGCTGTCGCTTGCGGAAGCCGAATTTTTCCGCATCCGCTGGTCAGAGCCCATTCTGACCGAGACCAAGGCTGCCCTGATCAAAATGGCACGAGAGCGCGGTCTCGCTGACCCTGAGGCGCGAGGAGTACGAGCGGTAAAGGCCATGCAGACAGCCTTCCCGGAAGCCATAGTGGAAGACTTCACGCTGATTGGCAGCGCTCAGTTTGGCTTGCCCGACCCTGGCGACGAACACGTCATCGCCGCTGCCGTCAAAACGCAAGCCCAGGCCCTCGTGACCGAGAATCTGAAAGATTTTCCGGCTGACATCCTCGGCCAACTCAACATCGAGGCACGAAGTGCCGACGACTTCATTGCCGACACCATTGCCCTTGAAGAAGGGCGGGCGATCGCTGCCATCCGAAAAATGCGCGAGCGCCTGAAGCGACCTGAAATGTCCCCTGAAGATTTTTTACGGGCCTTGGAAGCCAACGGCCTGCTCGAAACAGCTTCCGTCATCACGCACCACCTCGGCTCGATTTGAGGGCTCGTTTCCAACATCTTCGACCCTAGTTGGCCGTTCAGACGCAGCGTCATGCTTCTTCGGAGTCGACAGCCCGCTATGGTTGCGTCCTCGATTATCAGAGTTTGCCAGTAGAGGAGGCCGGCGCTCAAAACACGAAACGGCGCACCTGCGTCGTGAGGTAAAGATGGTGAGCGCCCTCAAGGTCGCTGGTATGATTGTGCTCACCATCCTCAATCGCGCGCCTGATAGAAAACGCTTTCAACGTCAACATTGAATCGAAGCTCCGACCCTTGTGAGATGCTCTGCCGCCGACATCCTCTCCCCTGGAGCAGGCAGACCGCAAACGAAAACCAGACCGGACCCTAGCTAGACGCCTTATGCCCCTCGAGGCGCCGCCTCGATCGCTGTGGATTGGCACTGAAGAGTGACCCATGTTTCCCTCTCTTCCGGCTGCCACTTGGAGCGTCTTGGTCTCGATCGACATCTGAGCTGGCCTCACGGCCTATCCCGGCGCGCGGCGCAAAGCTTCCCTGAAGTGCTAGACCCGGTGCGATGTTCGAGATCGCCAGAAGGAGGTCGCATTTTCGGACGATTTCCAGGCGTTACTAGAACCGGGAGGCCGCTTGGGATGAGCCGCCTACCCGTCGTTGGCATCTTCGCCCAACGGCCCCACACCACTCCAGCCAGAAGGGTGTGGGGCCGGGACGAAGCCGGCTCCCTTGATCAGAACGCGTAGTCGAGCCGCACGCCGACGGTGCGGGCGCCTTCGCCTGAGAAGTACTGCTGGTAGCTTCCCGCCGGTGCGAAGGTCATCGTGTGAATGCGCGCCACGAACTGTTTATCGAACAGGTTGCGCGCATAGACCGAGAGCTTGATCGAGCCATCATCGTTGCCCACGCCCAGGTTCGCATTGACCAGGCCATAGCCATCGACCCGCGAATTGGGGTTGCCCGCCTGGCCGAAGGTGGAGGAGCGGTAGTAGTAGTTCGCGTTGGCGAAGAGGCGCAGGTTATCGGTCAGAAGCGGAGTGTATGCCCCGGTGATGTTCAGCGTGGTGTCAGGTGCGTGGATCGAGGGGAAACCGTCCACATTCATGCCCGTGCCGCCCAGCGCGCCGCACTCACCGATCCCGGCGTTGTCGACCACGGGCTGACCCGAGTAGCACGGGGCGATGAAGTCCTCGTACTCGGTCGGCGCGTAGGAGATGTTACCAGCAAGACGCAAGTCAGGCGTGGGTTGCAGGGACAGCCCCAGTTCGAAGCCTTTGGTGATCACACCCGGGGCATTCGAAAGCACCGAACGGGCCACGTTGTCATCGCCGATCTCGACCACGGTCGACTGGAAGTTCTTGAACTTCGAATAGAAGGCGGTGGCGTTGACCGTCAGCAGACGGTCGAGGAGCTGGGCGCGCACGCCCGCCTCGAAGCTGTCGACTGTTTCCGCATCGACCATCCGCAGCGTACCGCCCGAAGTGCCTACGGCAGGCGCCTTGTAGCCGCGCGCGTAGGTCCCGTAGAACATGAGGTCCGGCGTGGCTTCGTACTTCAGCGTGACCTTGCCCGAAAGGTTGGTCTTCTTGTTACGACCCGACGTGGCCGGTGCGGGCGTACCTTCGAAGTCGTAGCGGATATCCTCGGAGGGGAAGTAGGCGCCGAACACGTTGTCATGGGTAAGGCGCAGGCCACCGGTCAGGGTCAGGCGATCGGTAAAGTGGAAGTTCGCCTCACCAAAAGCGGCATAGCTGCGCATATGCGCTTCGTAGTTCGACATAGCGCCGCTGAAGCTGAAATAGGTGTCTTCCGGGTAGTCACGCCCGCGCTTGCCCGCCGAACGCTCGATCGCGTCGGTCTTCTGGTCCCAGAAGAAGGCGCCCACGACGTAGTCGACGAATCCGCCAAGCGGCGAGTTGACGCGCACTTCCTGGCTGAACTGGTGCGCCCAGAGTTCCGAGTTGTTGATGTCGTAGAAATTGCTCTGGGTGTAGTCCTGGTCAAACCACGATCCGGTGTTCGATTCCGAATAGGCCGTGATCGAGGTGAGCGTGTAGTCACCCAGGTCCAGCTTCATGTTGGCCTGGATGTCCTTCTGCTTGATGAACACCTCGTTGCGGCCGTTCTGGGCGTACTGGTCGTTGTCGGGCCCGGGAACGATGCCGTATTCATCGAGCAGGGCATCGAAGTCCATGTTGAAGTCGGCATCGGGGTTGGTCGGCCAGCCGTTGGACGTGTCGCCGTTGATGTTGCGGATCGTGGCAAGACCGCCGATGCCGCCGTCGGTGTGATCCTGGATCGCGCCGATCACGTAGAGCTCGAAGTTGTCGGTGGGCTGCCACAGCACCTTGCCGCGCAGGGCGTAGTCGCGATAGTCGCCACCGCTTTCCCCGTCATAGAGGTTGGTGAGGTAGCCGTCCTGGCGCTGGTAGACGCCGGTGACGCGCGCGGCCAGCGTGTCGGAGATCGGGATGTTGACGGTGTTATCGATGCGGATCTCGTTGCGCTCACCGTAGCGCAGGCTGCCACTGGTTTCGGCCACGTTGAATTCCGGGCGCTTGGTCTGGACATAGACCACGCCCGCCGAGGCGTTCTTGCCGAACAGCGTGCCCTGCGGGCCCTTCATGACCTCGACGTGGTCGATGTCGCCGAAGGTGTTGAAGCCCAGGCTGCGGGGCTGGCCCTGCACCACATCGTCGATCACCACGCCCACGGCGCGCTCAAGACTGTAGTCGAAGCCCTGCGTACCGATGCCGCGGATCAGGAAGCCGGCACCAAGCTGCACGTTGTAGCTGAGGCCGGGCACCGAATACTGCAATTCGCTGGGCGACTTGTAGCCCGCGTTGGCAAGGTCTTCTGCCGAGATCGCGGTAATCGAGACGGCGGTGTCCTGCAGCGTCGTCTCGCGCCGGGTGCCGGTGACGATGATGTCGCCCGCACGGGCCTCAGGAGCCGACGGAGATGCGCTGTTGCTCTGGGCCAGCGCCCCTGTCGAAATGGCCAGCGACGTGCAGATTGCGAAAATGGAAGCAGATGTTTTCATATTGCCCTCGTGAAGTGTCCCCAGTGGTGGTGCAGCTCCGCCTCAAGCCAGAGCTACATTTCTGTTTTTCTTGTTTTCATTGAACCTCGCCCAAAACTTTACGGGCCGTCGGTCACGGTGTCGGACCGCGGCGCAATTCCATGCCGAACCCTTGCGGATAGAGCGGGTCGACGCTGTCGGACGGCACATCGCCACGCTGCGCGGCCACCGCCGCATCCGAGCGCGGCAATTCCACCGGCAGCTTGCCTTCAGGGCGTGCGCGCCCGGTCACGATGTCGAGGAAGGCCGCGTCGGTGATGCCGTAATTGCCCATCAGTGCGTCCACCATCGGCTGAACCGGGGTCAGCACGGCCGGACGATCAAGATAGACGTCCGCGATGATCGTAATTCCGGCCGCGTGCGCCTTCGCCACGGCCTCGTATCCCGGATCGGCGGGCCCCATGGTCAGGGGGCCCTCATGCGCGGACGAGCCGAAGAAATAGTCCGGATGACTGGTGAAGGGCGCGGCCAGACGCAGCAGCGCAACGTCGGCCTGTTCGGGGGCCTCTACGGGCGTGAAGCCCGCCGAGCGCGCTGCGTCGGCGTCCACGCCCACCAGCCAGGCGCGCCGCGCCGAAGCCGGTGCAAGTGGCAGGATACCGTCCTTGTTCGCCAGCAGCACGACCGAACGATGCTGCGCCTCGAGCGCCAGCGCACGCGCGTCGTCCGTCCCTACCTGCTGTGCCGAGGCTTCGGCATCGACGTAGGCGCTCTCGAACAGACCCAACTGGAACATGACCTTGGCAATACGGCGCGCGGAGCGATCGACGCGGGCCTCGTCCAGCGCGCCGCGGCGCACCAGATCGATCACAACGTCGGTTTCCATCACTCCGCCGAACTGGTCGATCCCCGCTTCGATCCCCTTGGCGAAGCGTTCGGGCACGGTGAGATCCTCGACGCCCCAGGGCATGCCCAGCTTGTCGACATCAAACGTGCCCTTGAGACAGGCCTCGGGGCAGTCCGCAGTGATCAGCCAGTCGCTCATCACGAAGCCTTCGAAACCATGCTGGCCACGCAGGCTTTTGTCCAAAAGTTGCCGGTTGAAACCGACCCCGACCGGCTCGACTGGCGTGCCGTTCACGGTGAGCCCGGGGGCGGGCAGCGAATAGGTCGGCATGACCGCAGCCGAACGCACCTTGAAGGCGCCCTCGAAGGCGGCGAGGTGCTGCGCCAGGGTGGCGTCGGTCAGCTTCATGTACTTGCCGTAAGGATTGTGCGAATCGAGGCCGTCGACTTGTGCGCCATAGCCGCCCCAGTGCTTGACCACCGTCGCGACGCCTCCGCGCTGCAGGCCGTCAGGCCCACCCTGGAACCCTTCGATATAGGCCTGCACCATCGGTGCGACCTGCTCGGGCCGATCCCCGAAGGTGGCGTTGCCCCGAAACCAGCGCGGCTCGGTGAACAGGTCGGCCTGCGGCGAAAGCGCCATGCGAATGCCGATCGCCTTGTACTCGCGCGCGGCAATGCGGGAGAGATCGCGGATGAGATCCAGGTCGCCGATGGCCGAAAGGCCCAGCGCCTCAGGCCAGCGGGTGAAGGCCTTGGGCGCGACGCTGACGCCCAGCACTTCGCGCAAGGTGTTGCGGCTGTCGCTGCTGAAGACGAGCGGCACGCCAAGGCGCGTGCCCTCGGCGATTTCCTGCGCCGCGTTCGTCAGCTGCGCCATCTCCTTCACATCACCGCTCATGCGATGGATGAAGAAGCGGATATCGTCGGCCTCGATAGCCGCGCGCATGCCTTCCACGTCCCAGTTGCCCCGGAAACTGCCATCGGCGGTGGGCGGCGTACCGTGCATCATCAGCCCGGCCTTTTCGCGCAAGGTCATGCGCGCCACCAGATCGCGGGCGCGTTCCTCGGCGGAGAGACGCCAATCCTCGTAAGGCTGGAGGCGCCCATCGCCGGAAAGGTCGTGAAAGCTGTGCCCATCCACCGTGATCGCAGGCTTGCTGCGCGCTGCGATCTCGGGTTGTGAGGAGGAACCATGCGCGGATGCCAGCGCTCCTGTCGCCAGGGCCAGGCTCGACAGCCCGGCGGTCAGCCGCAGGCAGAGACGCGCGGCCATCAGGCGGCCCCTTCCAGTACGGCGCCTTCGGCACCCTCGGCGTCCTCGCTAAAGCCGCGCGGATAGCGGCCCAGCGTGAAATTGATGGCGACGGCGGCCGTCAGGAGGCCAATCGAGAGGTAGATCACGATCTCGTAGTTGCCAAAATGATCGTAAAGCGCCCCGTATGCCGCAGGCGCAAAGCCCGCGCCCATGCCGAAGGCGGCGTACTGCATCCCGTAAAGCTCGCTGAAGTGGCGCTGGCCGAAATAGCGCGCGGTCATGAAGGCGACGAGGTCGAACTCTGCGCCGGCGACCAGCCCTAGCGTGACAACGCTTGCAACCATGATCGAGCCCGTCATTCCCGGATTGGACAGCAGCACCAGTGCGGCCATCGCCGGGATCACGAGAATTGCGCAGACCACCGGCGCCCAGAGCCGGTCGAGCAGGAAACCCGACAGGATGCGACCGCCGGTCACGCTGAGCGCCAGCGCGGCGAGCGCGGACGAGGCCGCCGCGCTCGACACACCGCGGTCCGTCAACAGCGGGAACAGATTGGGCAGCAGTCCCGAGATCCCGAAGGCCAGCATGAGCGAGCCAAGCGCGATCGCCCAGAAGCGGTAGCTGCGCAGGGCTGTGGCCACTTCGAGGCCCGCGTTTTCCGCGGCGCGCGCCGCCGCCGGGCGATCGTCGCCCACATCAGGTTCACGCAGCCAGGCGATGAGAATCGGTACGGCAATCAGCAGCGGCATCGCCGCCAGCCCGACATAGCCCCCACGCCAGCCAAAGCGCTCGATCATGGCGGTGAGGACGAAGGGAAAGACCGCGCCGGCAAGGCCGGTGCAAGCGAGCGAAAGGCCGAGCGCGAGACCTCGTGCCTCGATAAACCAGCCGTTGATGACCTTGAGGTAGGTCATCGGCAAGGTGCCCAGCGCGACGACCGCCATGATGCCCCAGCCAATGTAGAAACCGACAAGCGAGGTCCCGATCAGCGCGATAAGCAGCTGACCCAGGGCCAGCGCGATGGTCGAGGTGATGGCAACCTTGCGCGGGCCGACCTTGTCGACCAGCCGACCGACATAGCGCCCCAGCAGGAGCAGAGCGACGGGCACCAGCATGAGCACGCCCAGGATATCGCCGCGTCCCCAGCCGAATTCGGCTTCCAGCGCCTTGGCCATGATCCCCGAGGAATAGGGCGGGATCGGCGAGAGACCCAGCCCCATGCCAAGGGCAGACGCCACCAGGGGTTTCCAGGCGCGTCTGAATTCGTCGAAACCGCTCGTGCCGGTGCCTTGGCGTGTCATGTCGTTTACCCTGCGCTTCTCATTCATCGCGCACCTCATCGGATGCGTTCTGTCGCCAAGGAGGCTATCAAGCTGGGGGAGCAAGGCGAGGGCGGCTCGGGGGAAACTCCGGATGGCGGAACGGGATACCCTGAACCACAGACTGAAATTGCGGCTTGAGCTCCTCCTGCCGAAATCCGTTTCGGGCGTGCAAGACGACAAACGGGCGGTCCCGTCCGCCGGAACCGCCCGTTTGCACTTGTTGCCAGACCGCGAGACGCGGTGGCTCAAAGGTTGAGTGGCCCTCCGAAATTGACGTAGACCAGCGCGTCGGTGTGGCAGGAAAGAGCGTTGATCGGGGTTTCTGGAGGGTAGAAGAAGTACGCTCGGCGGGGCTCGATACGCGCCCCATCAACGCCCACGCTCCCCTCCATGACAAACATTTCGAGGTAATGCGGGAGACGTCTGATCTGCGAGCTCCAGCCCGCCGAAAGCCGGACTATGGCCGAGCCCTCGCCATGCTCGGGATGACGGCTCAACAGGCGCACTTTCGCCTCGCTCTCCAGGAAAGAGCCTGCCGCAAGGTTGGTCAGCACGTCCTCATGATCGAGTGCAACGGCCGCGCGCGCCGGGTTCGCCCCTTCGACAGGGTAGAGGTCGTCGTGCTCGGGTTCTTCCACGAAATTGAAATCCAGATCGCGCCCCACGCGGGAGAGGAAGGTCGACTCGGTCCGGATGGCGCTGGCAAAGCCATGGACCGTCTGGGGCGGGTGGAAGACATACGTGCCCTTTTCCACCCAGCGGCGCGAATCAAAGCTGAAGCAGCCCGAGATCCCGATGATCTCTTCGTACGTGTGGTGGTAGTGCGCGGTCTGCGGCGGCGTGTAGCCATCCTCGGGGACGAGCTTCTGGAGCGCGGTGCGTGCGCCGGTCTCGGCGTCGCGGCTCAGCAGTCGGGAATAGAGACCCGCCGGGCCAAGCGGCTCCCAGGCCAGTTCATCCACGGCAAGATCGACAATGTGCGGCCTCATGGTGTTTGCCTCCCTGGCACCGAATAGGGCCTGCAGATGGAAGCTCTGGCCGCCTCAAGGCAACTCGACGCGTCCTCCCCTTTCGCATGGCGGATGCTCAGGCCCGCTCTCCCCGCAGAGCCTCGCACTGGGGCTTAGTCCCCTACGGGACCGGGCATTTCCCCGCCGCGAGGTTCGCGCGAATGGTGCGCGAAACCTCCTGGATCGGCGCGAGGTAGCGCTCGACCGCCGCGTCGACCGACAGGCCGGCGGCAAAGAAGACGACCGCCAGCGCACCAATGAGCTCCTCGCCATCGAAGATCGGCACCGCGACCGCGGACGTCTTGCCCGGATTGGCCGAGTACCAGGACTTCTCGACCGTGGCGTAGCCGTCGGCGCGAATGCGCCGGGTGGCCGCGCCGGACTGGAACTGCTCGAGCATGTACTGGCCATAGGCCTCTTCCAGTTCGGCGGCGCTGTCGATCAGCCGGGCACGGGTCAGCTCATCGGTGTAGGCGACATAGACCTGTCCCGAAGCCGACGCGAGAATCGGCACCTGCCAGCCAGGATAGTAGTTGTTGTAGGTAAGCGTGGTCTGCGCAGCCGTGTGGTAGCGCACCACCATCCGGTTGCCCACGCGGGTCACGATGGACAGTGGCCAGTGATGCAGGTGCGTGAAATCGGACATCACCGTGCGTGCGGCATTCACCAGGCGATCATGGTTCTGAAAGCCGCAGGCCAGTGTCTGGATGAGCGCGGTGGGACGATACTTGCGGCGCTCCCGCTCCCGTTCGACCAACCCTTCCTCGATCAGGGTGTTGATGATGCGAAAGGCGGTGGGCATCGGCACGTTCGCAGCCTTGGCAATTTCAGACAGGCCCAGAGAGCCATAGCGATTGATGGCCTGAATGACATGAATCGAGCGCGATAACGAGCGTATCGTGTCCTTTTCGCCGCGCGGTCGCGCCTCGCCGAAGCCATGGTGGGACTCTGTCATCTTGTTGCGAACCCTTTGCCGGGTCTTTGTGCCCGCACCGTGATGCTAGGAATCGCCCCGCGTTCCTGTCAAGCAGGCATCCGCGATACGGAAGTATGCGCGGCCGTTGCTTCCCCCGGGCTACTCCCCGGTGCCATTTGCCCGGCTTCGCGAGGTCGGAACTCCCGACCTGATGTGAGCGGGAGTTCAATATCACCATGAAGAAATGCGAAGTCCTGGTTGTCGGGGCCGGGCCGGTCGGGACCACCTGTGCCTCGCGCCTTGCGGCGATGGGCCTGGATGTCATGATCATCGAGGCCGAGGCCACCAGCACCCACGATCTTCGGGCCACCACGATCCATGCCTCCACGCTGGAGATGCTGGACGAGATCGACGCCGCCCAGCCGCTGATCGACATTGGTCTGAAGGCACCGGTCTACCAGATGCGCGATCGCCGCACGGGCGAAAAGCTGCTTTTCGACCTGGGCGAACTGGCCGATTTCACGCGCTTTCCCTTCCGCCTTCAGTGCGAACAGTACAACATGGCACGGCTGCTGAGCGAGCGGCTTGACGCGCTTCCCAATGTGGACCTGCGCTTCAATTGCCGCTTCATCTCGGCCCACGAGACAGGCGACGGGGTCATCGCGACGCTGGAGCAGGGCGACGAGACGATTGAAGTCGAAGCCCGCTTCGTGGTGGGCGCGGACGGATCGCGTTCGGCGGTGCGCAAGCAGATCGGCACGGGCTTTGACGGCTTCACCTACGAGGAGAAGTTCGTCTCGATGTCGACGACCTTCCCGATCAACGAGGTCATCACCGATCTCAGCTACGTCAACTACATCTCCGACCCGGAAGAATGGCTGGTTCTGCTCAAGGTGCCCAGCGTCTGGCGCGTGCTGGTACCCGCGGACGGCAACCTCAGCGACGAGGACCTCATCAGCGATGCCAACCGCGACGCGGTGTTCCGCCGCATCGTCGGGCACGGCGACGTGGAGACGACCCACCGCACGATCTACCGGGTCCACCAGCGCGTTGCGCAGGAGTTCGTGAAGGGGCGCATGATCATCATCGGCGATGCCGCCCACCTCAACAACCCATTGGGCGGCTTTGGCATGAACTCGGGTATCCACGATGGCTGGAACCTGGCCAACAAGCTGTGGCAGATCCTGCGCAAGGACGCTGGACGCGAGGCGCTCGACCTGTTCGAACGGCAGCGCCAGGCCGTTACCCGCTCGGTGATCCAGGCGCAGACCATCGAGAACATGGAGAACATGGGCCGCGCCGAAGGCGAGATCCTCGAGGCCAAGCGTGCCAAGATGCGCGCGGTTCACGCAGATCCGGACGCGCGGCGCGCATTCCTCATGCGTCAGTCGCTCTTTGCCAGCCTTGAGCAGGAAAAAGAGATCACCTGACCCGCGCGGCGCCGGGCCATGCCCGCCCGGCGCCCGACAGCGGTTCAGACCGCGTTCGCCCGCGCCAGCGCGCCCAGCACATGGGCGCTCGGCTTGGGGGTGCGCGCAAAGCTGGTACGGTCCACATCGCACAGCCCGTAGCGCGGCCCATAGCCGTGGAACCACTCGTAATTGTCGAGCAGGGACCAGTGCAGATAGCCCTTGAGCGGGATCCCCTCCTGCATCACGTCGTGCAGCGCGCGCAGCGCAGCCGGAATGAAGGCCGCGCGCTGCGCATCGTCATCGGTTGCTACGCCATGTTCGGTCACGAAGACCGGGCGGGGGCAGCGTGAATAGGCATAGCGCACCGCACCGGCGAGCGAGGCGGCGTAGATTTCCGAGCCGCTGGAATTGACGATCGCGTCGTCGGGGATCGGGACCTTGCCATCGGGCCCCCAGACCGCGCGGTAATAGTTCTGTACGCCCAGGAAATCGTCGTCGCGCGCTGCCTCCAGCCAGGGGTCGTAGAGTTCACGTCGCATCGAATCACGCAAGGGCTCGCCGCCCGCGATAGCCTGATCGTCATTGATGGCCAGGCTCACTCCGACGGGCAGATCACCGCGCACAGACTTGATCGCGGCGCGCCCGGCCTTGTGCCCGGCAATGAGATTGGCCTGCACCACATGGCGGTCGGGCACGTAGATCGGATTTCCGGCCAGGAACAGATCAACGCCCAAGCGCCGGGCAACCGCCTCGCTCATCTTCTTGTCGGGCCCCATCAGCTTCCTGCCCCGGCCGCCGGGCAAGGCGACTTCGAGCATGCCGACAAGATTGGGCTCGTTGAGGGTGGTAGCGAATGCCATGCCATCGGTCAGATGCCGCGCGGCCGTCTCGCAGAAGCGGGCAAAGAGATCGACCGCCTCGGGGCTGCTCCAACCACCTTTGGCGGCGAACCAGATCGGCGTCGTGAAGTGGTTGAAGGTCACGACCGGGGTGATGCCGCGGGCATGGCAGCCTTCGATGATGCGCTTGTAATGGTCAAGCATGGCGACCGAGAACTGGCCGCGCGCAGGCTCGATCCGCGCCCATTCAAGGCTGAAGCGATACGTGTCGAGGCCCAGGGTGATGACAAGATCCAGATCGCGCGGCCACAGTTCAAAGCTGTTGGCGGCATCGCCCGACATGTCGGTGAAAGTCGTGGGATCGGCATGTTCGAGCGCCCAGGTATCGGAGTTCGTATTGTTGCCTTCCACCTGGTAGGCGGCCGTAGCCGCGCCCCACCGAAACTCCTCGGGAAAGACGCGCCTGGAGGCTGCAGAAGCCCGACCAACGGTGCCGGGGACCAGTCCGGCCAAGGCTCCTGTCAGGAGCGTACGTCGTTTCAAGTGCATCGGCAGCCTTTCGGGAGCTGGTATTGTCAGGTCCCTGCGACATGCCCCCAAGCGCCCAAAAGACAAAACACGCCTGCCCTGCCTTTCCGCCATGCGGCAATTTGACAGGCTGCCAGTGCCGCGGCGGTATCGAGGAAGCTTGTATAAGGCCGACTTCTGGCTCGATGTCCGGTCGGGCTCGGCCGAAACCTGCAACATTGAGGGCCGGATGCGGCGGCGAGCCAGAATGATGGATCTGAACCAAGCGCACAGGGGCTGCCCCCAAAAAAATAGGCTCTCTTCAGCAGCGGAGTGAGCGTCGGCTTACCTTGGCCGGCCGCTCCAAAGGCGACTGTCGGCTAGGTCCCAGGAGCTGGCATTCGGGAATGCTAACTCAATGCCTATTTTCAGAGCGTCGAGCCTGGTCGATCAGGTCCTTCAAGCTGGCATACGGCACAAGCGTCATGGCCCCGACCTTGACGACTTCGATGCGGCCCTCTGCAATCAGCTCGTAGAGTTTCGAACGGCCGATGCCGGTCAGTCGGCAGGCCTCCGGAATGCGAACAGAAATCGGCTCGATCGGCAAGCTGGTTTTCTGGATCATAGATCAAACTCCTGTTGGTCCGCGCCCCCGGATGGGCTGGTCATTTGCCGAGCACTTGCCTCGTCCCGCTCCAAGGTTTTGCGCATCGATTGGCCGGACTTTTCGGAACCGACGTGTGCTCGCACCTCGCCATGAGAATGCCCTTCCAACGCAGCGGACAACTGGGCGTCTAAAAGGAGATTGATGATCCGATCGAGCTTGGCCTCAAGCTGCATGGCTTGGCAGTCTTGGCGATCGCATACGCCCATAGTCGGAGTTTGAGCGTCCTGCTCGAACCAGGCGGCCAATGCTTTGCTCAGGATGAGGGTCTTCGAGTTGCCGGGCTCGGCAGCCGCCTTCGCAAGGCTCGCGGAAAGGCCTTCGGGCAAGTAGAACTGATGGCGTGTTTTGGCTGTCGGCATGCAAGCGAGATTGCACCATGCCGCGCCTGTTCGGCAGGGCCTGTCCGGTGCCGATCGGTACCTTTGTCGAACCGCAATTCCTGAGCCAGGCAAGCTTGCCAACCACCGGCCCCAAACGCACCCGTGACGCGCACTTTTGCAAGGCCATTTCGAGTGCTTGTTTGAGCGCAGTCCCGGCTGCCCCGCAGGCCGCGTCAATCGATGACTGCCCTGTCCAGAGTAAGGACGCGACTGGTGGACAAAATTCCGCCTCGCCGCCTCGTTCTTTCGAGACGTTATTGCCCGTGCTTTACCAGTGCGGATCGACGGGGTCTCCCGTCGCAAAGGCCCGGCACAAAAGCGGATCGACCTCCAGGCGCGGGCGCTGCCGCATATCCGGTATCAGCCCGCATCGCTGACAGCCGAATGGGCCATGTGAACCGGCTTCACGCCATGTCTCGCAAGTGTCTCGCCCAAACAGTCACTATCTCTCTAAAAAACGATGTGCAGACAGATGCTTACGGGTGGCGCGAGACACCCTTTTCTCTTGCCCTCGCCACCATTTCCTTCCCTCGTGCTTTTCCCCGCCTTGCCTCCAATTACCTCCCCCTCCCAAACCCTCCATCTTTCATATGCTCGCTATATGTTCTGTCTTTGTGGTCGAACTTGAGTCGCATGGAGGCATGACAGCATGGGTGTTCACATGGAGGCTGGAGGCCGATCGAGCTTGGTCCTGACGGGCGATATCGATACGCGTCTCGATGTCCCTGCACGCGGGATTGCCGAGGGGTTTTCGCTGGCGTTTTCGGATGGAACCTTGCTGCGTGGGGCGTTCCTGGACGATGCTTCCAGCTGCCGTTTTGCCCTCGCGGTCGAGGGTGCGGCCCAGGTTCGCATCACGCGTCACGAAGACGGTGACGGGGTCGATCTGAACTGGAATTTTGAGTGGATCACGCTCGCTTGCGGCCAGGAAACCTTACAGCCGGAAGCCGCCGATGCGGACGAGGATGTGCTGCAATTGACGCTCGACATCGTGGTCGAGGAGAGCGTCTAAAGGGGAATGGAAGCCAGCCGGTCAGCTGGCTTCGCGGGCGGTCTCTTCGAGCTGGGCGATGCGCGCCGAGCACACGGTCTGGACGACGCGGCCGAGTTCCTCGACCTGTTCGCCGAGCCAGGTCAGCTCTTCCTCGCTGACGGTGTAGTGCTTGGAGTAGCGCGCCTTGACGTAGGCTTCCTTGAGCTTCTCGAACATGCCGCGCTGCCAGCGGTTCTCACGCGGCCAGGCGTAGACCAGCCGGGGATCGAGACGCTCGGCCTGGGTGCGCAGGAACGCCAGATTGTGGACGTGCGGGGTGTAGAAGGTAGAGACCAGAAGGACGCAGTGGTAGAGAAACTCTGCTGACTGGTGCAGGTCAAAAGCAGCTTCCCGAAATCGACCTTGAGACATCGTATATCTAGAGGTGTCGAGGCGGCCAGCTGCAGTTGGAAACCATTCCTCGAAGTACTCCTTCGCCAGATCCAGCGCCGCATGCGGGGTCTTGGGCTTGGGGGTCGTCAGCTCGCTGTCGTCGGCCTCGTAGAGCGCGATGCCGTCGCGGGCGATGTCCATGAAGAAGTAGCGGCCCTGGGCGAGCCCGTCGTTCACTTCCTGCATGGTGTGGACGATGAAATTGACCGGCGTCTTGAGGCTCTCGGTGATGCCGTATTCGCGCATCAGCCGCTCGTCGACACGGGTCCAGTACTTGACCCGGTCGGTCAGCCGCTTGTCGCTGACGATCACCAGCAGATCGTAGTCCGACTTGTAGCCCTTGGCGGTGTGCGGCTCGTCGATCCAGTTGCCCCGGGCATAGCTGCCGTAGAGCACGATCTTGAGGATACGCCCCTTCTTCTTCCAGTTCTGCGTCGAGAGCGCGAAGGCGTCCTCGAATTCCTCGAAGACGATCTGCACCACGCGTTCGAGCTCGCGCTGCTTGTTCGCCGGGAGATGGTCGAGGCTCGTTTTCATGGGCACAGACTCGCGCCTAACATCCTTGCTGCCAAGTGCAAAATGATGGCGGCCGGGGCCCTGTGGGCTCCGGCCGCGCGCATATCACCATCCCTTGCGTTCCTGACGGCGCAGAGAACTGGCGATCATTTCGATTGCATGGGCCAGATGGGTCTCGGCCTGCACGTTCGAGATGCCAAGCTCGGCCGCGATCCGGGGCACGTTCAACCCTTCGATGCGGGCCAGACGAAAGGCCGCGTGCTCGGCATCGGGAAGCGAGGCCATCGCCCGCATATAGCGCCGGTTCCGGGGATCAGTGATCTCGGTAAAGGCGCCCCTGAGCGACACCTCCCGGATACGCTGGACGAGGAAGGCAAGAGGCCGGATCATGCCGCCTCCTCCCCGAAGGCAAGGAGGTAATCGGCGGCCTTGCTGGCGGCACTGGCCGCACGAAAGATCGCCTTTTCGTCCTCGCGCAAAACGGCAAGCCACGCCCCGATGTAATCGGCGTGCCGGACGGTCGGCGCGATCCCCAACGAGGCGCAAACAAAGGCGCTAGTCATCTCGGCGACCAGTTCCTCCCGGCCATACTTCGAGGAGCGATAACGGCCCGACTGGTCCCGGTTGAGGCGGGTGGGATGCCCGGTCCAATGCCCCAGTTCATGAAGCGCGGTGCGGTACCAGTTGATCGGATCGGGGAAAGCGACCTGCGGCGGGACCATCACGAAGTCTTCGGCCGGGGCATAGTAGGCCTCGCGCCCACCTATCCGGAAGTCTGCGCCCGAAAGCTTTATGATCCGGTCGGCCTCGATCCGCGTCATGACCGGATCGGGCACGCTCGGGGCCACCCCGGCCTCGATGGGAAGCCCTTCACACTGGTCGAGATTAAAGACCGTGAACCGCTTGAGAAACGCCACGGTGCGCGCGTCGCGGTCCTCGCTCCGAGCCTTTTGCGCCTCGTCCTTGGGCGTGAAACGGTCGGCGTAACAAATGACCGTTCCCTTCTCCCCGCGCTTGACGTTGCCGCCTGCCTTCTCGGCCTGCTTGTAGGTAAGCCAGCGCTGCGAGGAATAGCCGCCTCCGATCCCGGCTGCCCACAGGATCAGCACGTTAATGCCGCTATAGATTCGCCCGGTTACTCCATTCTGAGGCATCGTCACCGGGCACCGCGCCGCGTCCCACGGCTGCACCCACGGCACGCGGCCTTCCTCCAGCTCGGCAATGATCCGGTTCGTGACCTCTCCATAGAGGCTCTGACGGTTGTCCTTGGCCATGCTCCTTCACTCCTTCCTTCAACCGCCATTGACCGGCGCCAGGGTGGCGGGGGGCGGCAGGAGCGAACCAGCAGCACCGCCGGCAAAAGGCGGGGCGCACCTGGCAAGGCCGTAACACCGTGAAGGACCCGGGAGCGCAGCGGACGGGTTGCGCCCCGTCGAGGCGGGGCTATCGGGCAGCGACGCCCCCCGTCACCTTGGAGCCGACAAAGGCCAACGCCGCCGCGCGGGTCAGCGCGGCGACACTTGAAGGGATGCAAGCCGCATCCCGCCCCGCCAAAGGCGGGCCGGAACGCACTGAGGGATCGTTATGGCTGTGCTGCCGAGACGCTAAAGAGCGGCTCGACCGGCATGCGAGCGGAGGTTGAGCCCGGCAAGGCTAAAGGCCTGGCACGCCCTTAGCGGCTTATCCGTGGTGAGGTGCAAAAAGACGCCCAATCGTTCATCATGATCCGACGCTTCTCCAGCAAGTTGCCGCGCCGATAGGCCGCCTCGGTCTTGTCCTTGACGGCATGGGCGAGGGCCGCCTCGGCAACGTCGCCCGAGTGATTGGTCGTCTCGCTCACCCAATCGCGAAAGGCCGAGCGAAAGCCGTGAGCGGTATAAGGCTCTTTCATTTCCTTGAGGAGCTTGGTCAGAGTCATATCGGACAAGGGCGCATTGCGGCGTGCCCCCGGAAAAATCAGCGGGCAATTGGCTATACGAAGTTCGAGGCAACGTTCGAGGATACAAAGGGCAGGGCGCGTGAGTGGCACGACATGCTCGCGCTGGGCCTTCATTCGCTCTTTCGGCAGTGTCCAAAGTCCAACTTTCAAGTCGATCTCGTCCCAGGTCGCGTGCCGCACTTCGCCAGAACGTGCCGCTGTCAGGATCGCAAATTGAAGGGCCAGACGACTGAACGATTCGCGCTCTCGTAGACGAAAAACGAACGCGGGCACCTTGTCATAGGGCATGGCCGCGAAATGGCCGTCCTTCTTGGGTTGGCGCGGCAGACCGCGCGTAACCGCACGCATGGGCGCCTCTGACTCGCGGTAGCCCGACGCGTAGGCCCAATCGAGTATCGTTCCGATCCGTTGGCGGACCCGCCGCGCGGTCTCGGGCTTGGAAAGCCATATCTCTGCGAGCAAACCGCGAATCATGGGTCCCGTGATGTCATTGACTTGAAGATGCCCGATATGGGGGAAGGCATATGCCTCTAGCGTACTCGACCATTGGGCTTCGTGCTTCTCGTTGCGCCAGGTCTTGCGATGTGCGGCCAGAACCTTGGCTGCGGCTTCGCGAAAAGTCGGGATCCCCTGCGCCTTTCGCCGCTCGAAGATCGGATCGAGTCCAAGTTCAACCCAACTTCGGATCTCCCGGGCTCGTTCGCGCGCATCGGCAAGCGATACCTTCGCGGCGCTGCCGAGCCCGAAGTCGCGGCGCATTCCATGCTTCTGTACTCGGCACACCCAGCTTTTCGAACCAGTAGGCTGGACGACGAGGTAGAGGCCGTCACCATCGCCCAACCGGCCTGGACGCCGGGCTGCCTTCACAGCCGTTGCGGAGAGCTTTCCCATGACCAAAATTCTCCCACATTCTTTCCCACATTTCCAATCGGTCACCGGTGGATGGGGCTGGATGCAGAAGGACGCGAATCACCAATCAAACCAAGGAAACCCTTGGACTTTTCGGTGTTCGGCTGGATGTAGAAAAAGTGGCTAGTGGCGGAGAGGGTGGGATTCGAACCCACGGTACGGTTGCCCGTACACCGCATTTCGAGTGCGGCGCATTCGACCTCTCTGCCACCTCTCCGCTCGAAGTGCCATCTGCAGGATATGCCTGCGAGGTCAGGAAGAAGCGCGCCATTAATCCAACTTTGCGGGCTTGCCAAGCCCCTAAATGACAAAAAAGGGGAACATTTTTTCAGCTTGCTTGTCCGCCCCCCTCGCGGGGCCTATATTGCATATATGAACAGAGCGTCCTTTTTCTCGCCTCAGGCCGGACGCGTGATCGATGCGCCGCGCCAGATGCGCGCCCGTTTTGCCATCGGCGACATCGTGCGCCACCGCGATCACGACTTCCGCGGCGTCGTCTTCGACATCGACCCTGTCTTCGCCAACAGCGAGGAATGGTACGAATCGATCCCGGCCGAGATCCGCCCCCTGCGCGAGCAGCCCTTCTACCACCTACTCGCCGAAGCCGACGATTCGAGCTACGTCGCCTACGTCAGCCAGCAGAACCTGACGGCCGATAACGAAGGCGGTCCGGTTGATCACCCCTCGCTCTCGCAGATCTTCGAAGACTACCGCAACGGCCGCTACCAGCTTCGTCGCAGCCTCGCGCATTAGAGCGGCTTCCGATTCGATTACATCGGATCAACCGCTCTAGATCATGGGTTTGACGCTTTTTCTGAACCAGCAGATGATTCCATCTGCCTGGAAAATGCTCCAAGCGCGGCGGTTCGCGGCCCTGTCCGGCGATCTCAGATCGCCCAGCTACCACTTCCCGCCCATTGCAGCGCCGGGCCCTCTCCGGCCCGGCTTTCCACCAGGAGCGCGGACAGGCTTGCCGCACAGACCGGATGTGAAAGCAGAAAGCCCTGCAACTCATGGCATCCCAGGTCGCGCAGGAATGCCAGTTGCATCGGGGTTTCCACCCCTTCGGCCGTTACGGCCATGCCGTGCACCCGCGCCACGCTGACGATGGCCTCCACCAACCCTGCCCCTTGCGGCGTTGAAATCGCCGCAACGAAGGACTTGTCGACCTTGATGCGGTCGACCGCCATGTCGCGGATGTGGCTGAGCGAGGAATAGCCCGTCCCGAAATCGTCGAGGGCACAGGCCACCTCCAGGTCACGCAGGGCCGCGATCGTGCTGCGCACATCGCGTGAGGAAGCCATGAGCGCGGTCTCGGTCATCTCCAGTTCAAGACGCTGCGGGGCGACTCCGGTCTCCTCGAGCAGGTCCCGGACACGGGCTACGAAATCGGTACACCGCATCTGCGAAGGCGAGATGTTGACGCTGACCCGCACGTCGGGCCAGGCCCGCGCGTCCTCGAGCGCGCGGCGCAGGACGAAGTTGCCCAGCGCCTCGATCAGCCCCGATTCCTCGGCCTGCGGAATGAAAGTGCCCGGGCCGATGAAACCGCGCTCGGGATGCTCCCAGCGCAACAAGGCCTCGACCGCCAGAATTACGCCGGTCCGGGCACAGTACATGGGCTGGTAATGGACGTGCAATTGCGCCGGGTCTTCGTGCACGGCGTAGCGCAGCGCCTGCACCAACTCTTCGCGCGCACGGATGTCCGCATCCATCGCCGGAGTGAAGAACAGGTAACGCCCGCGCCCCTCGGCCTTGGCCGTAGTGAGTGCGATGTCGACCCGGCGGGTCAGCTCGGTCCGCTCACGGCTGTCATCGGGAGCGAGAGCGACGCCAATGCTGCCGCCGATATAGGCGCGCGCGCCGAACAGGTCGAAGGGCCGGGCCAGTTGCTCGACAATGCGCGCGCAGATCCCCTCGACGGCCGCGCGGTCCTCGGGCTCGCAGATGGCAATGGCAAACTCGTCCCCCGCCATGCGCGCAACCATGTCGTAGTCGCGCACCTCGGCGCGCAGGCGCGCGGCCACCTGGCGGATCAGTTCATCACCCGCCGGATGGCCCAGGGTGTCGTTGATCAGCTTGAAGCGATCGAGGTCGATGCACAGCAGCGCCAGGTGCCCCGTCCCGTCCGGCCCCTGCTCGCAGCGCTCCAGCGCCTCATCGAGCCAGGCCTCGAACATCATGCGGTTGGCCAGCCCCGTCAGCGGATCGTGGAGAGCCTGATAGTGGGCTTCGCTGCGGCTGACGGCCAGGTCGCGGGTCCGCCGGGTCAGGCGGTTGGCGAGGAAAAAGACCACCGAGGCAACGAGCACCACCAACAGCATCGAAACGGGGCCGAGCGCGGAGACGACCTGCTGGCCCGGCGTGAAGGCCCGCCAGACGAGATAGCCCATGACCTGCCTGGAACGGTCGCGCAGCGGCGCGGAGGTCTCACCCGGTCCGGTCTGGGGACCGGACTGGTAGCGCATTTCGGCCAACCCGAAGTGCTCTGCCAGACGCTCGAAAAAGGGGCCGTCGAGATAGGCGACCCCCACCACCATCGGCACCGCGCCCACGCGTTCGCCATCGGACGCCCGGCCCGCCAGGACCGGCTTTACCGAGAGGATCGCGGGACGGCCGCGCAGGAAACGCAGATCCGCCACGACCGGCGTGCGCGTGCTCGAACCATCGTTCTGGGTGCGGTTGCGGATGGTGGCCGCGCGCATCTGTTCGGCCAGCGGGGCGGCGTATTGCTCAATCCCGATGTAGCTGCGCGCCGCGACCCGCGCGTTGCCCCGAATCGCGTAGAGCGGCGCGCCTTCGGGCGACAGGAGATAGGTCTCGGCGAGGCCCGCGTAGTCGGTAAACCAGCGCTCGGCGAAAACGTCGAGCCATTCAAGGTCTGGCTCGCCGCTGGACAGCTGGCCCAGCAGCGCACGGGAGGACGCGCCGACCTCGAGGCCATGGCTCATCTGCTCGACACTTTGCGCCACCACGGTCTTCGCGGTCGCCTGGTCGCGCTCGCGCGCGATCCGGTCGACCTGGCCGCCGGACCACTGGAGCAGCGCGACCAGCATCGTGCCCAGAACCATGATGGCGAGAGCCAGCGACAAGGCAAAGGCCGAACCGCTTCGGTCCGAACCTGCCCCGGGGGGATGGGCACGCCGTTCCTTCACGGGCGCCAGACTGCCCCCGCAAGGGATGCAATTTGGTTAATGTCCCAAGCCACCTTCTGCCTTCCCCAACAAATCCTCGTGTGTGGCAGATTCGGCATGAACGAGATCTATCCCTTGAGCTTCCAGCCCGAGCGCAGGATCATGTAGACCACTACGGCCAGAACGGCGTCAACCAGCGTCATGCCCAGCGCGCTGTGCAGCACGTCCATGTTGGTATCGCCGATGTCGCTTTCGCCCAGGAACCCGAAGCGAAAGCCCGAGATCACGTAGAAGAAGGGATTGATGCGGCTGATGACCTGGAAGGCAGGCGCCAGGTTGTCGATGACATAGAACGTACCCGAAAGCAGCGAGAGAGGCGCAATGACAAAGTTTGTCACCGCCGCGTTATGGTCGAACTTTTCCGCCCAGATCGAGGACAGGAGGCCCAGCAGCGCCAGGAACACCGCTCCGATGAGGCCGAACCACAGGACCGCCCAGGGGTGCGCCATCGAGAGGTCGACCCCGGGCCAGAGCAGCATCGCGATCGACAGCGCCAGGCCCACCATCACCGCACGGGTGACCGCAGCCCCCACCATCGCGGCCATCAGCTCGGCTTCGCTCAGGGGCGGCATGAGGTAGTCGATGATCGTGCCCTGGATCTTGCCGGCCAGGAACGAGAAGCTGGAATTGGCGAACGAGTTCTGCATCATGCCCATCACGATCAGGCCCGGTGCCACGAAAGTCGCAAAGTTCACGCCCAGCACCATGCGATCCCCGCGGCCCATCGCCAGCGAGAAGATCACCAGGAACAGGAGCGTGGTCACCGCAGGCGCCCAGATCGTCTGCGTCTGGACCTTGAAGAAACGGCGCACCTCCTTCATATAGAGGGTTCCGAGCCCGACCCAGTTCACCGTGTGGATGATGGGCTCGCCCTTGGCCGGGAAACGGCGGGGCTCAACGGGCCTCTCGGCACTGTGGAGTTCGGTCGAATTCGTTTGATCGTCCATGCCCCGGCGACTATCGGCTGACGTTTGGCATGGCAAGCGCCACCTTTTGAATTTCGGACAACCCGCGCGGTTGTCCTGTGAGGAACGGAACAGGAATGAGCTGGACGGACGAGCGCATCGAGAAGCTGACCAAGATGTGGGAAAGCGGGTCCACCGCCAGTCAGATCGCGGAAGAACTCGGGGGCGTCAGCCGCAATGCGGTCATCGGCAAGGCCCACCGCCTGGGTCTGAAGGCGCGCCCTTCCCCGGTGAAGGCCAACGAGAAGCCCGCCCGCGCGCCCGCGCCCAAGAAGGCGAAACCGGCGAGCGAGGCACCGCCTGCGCCAGCCGCGGCCCCGGCCGCGCCCAGCGAAGCGCGTCCCGCGCCTGCGGCTCCGCCGCGCGCACCGGCCGCCGCGCGTCCGCAGGCCCCTGCCCCCGCGCCCGAGCCGGAAACCGAAGAGGCGTCCGACACGCCCGCTTCGGACAAGCCGCGAATCGTCTCGGTCGGCCCCGGCGGCTTCCTGCGCCAGGGTCCCGGCGACCAGCAGCCGCCGATCCCGCCGGCCCCGCCGCGCCGCCTCGTGCCCGCCAAGCCGAGCCCCGAGATCGCAGACAAGACCAGCCTGCTCGACCTTAACGACCGCATCTGCCGCTGGCCGATGGGGCACCCGGGCGAGCCGGACTTCCACTTCTGCGGCGACAAGGTCAATCCGGGCTTCCCGTATTGCGTCGAGCATTGCGGCCGGGCCTACCAGGCGCAGCTGCCGCGCGGTTCGCGCCGTCCCCCGCCGCCGCTGCCCTTCGGCGGTCCGCGCGTGCGCTGAGGCACGCGCCCGCCACTTCTGAAAAATTCCGGATCCGGCCCCATGCTCCCGAGCGTCGGGCCGGGCCCGAAACCCAGCCAGCGAGATCACTGCCACCGGGAGTTCGACCATGGGCCGCCTGACCTTCTGCGCCAGCCTTGCCGCCGCATTGGCCCTCGTGCCGGCGGGCCTTGCCGCCCAGGAAACCGCTCCTGCGCCCAGCGCGGCGCCCCCTGCGGACGAAGCCCCGGCCGAGCCCGCGCCGGAACCGGCAGAATACGCCTACGTCGCGCTCAAGACCGCGAAGGGCACGATCACCCTCGCGCTCGACACCACCCATGCCCCCAAGACCTCGGCGAACTTTCTCAAGTACGTCGATGCGAAGAACCTCGATGGCGCGCTGTTCTACCGCGCCATGCACCTGCCTTACGGGGAGGGTGAGGATCAGGGCCTGCTCCAGGGCGGCGTGCGCAACGCCGCCAAGCTCTTCGACCCCGTCGCGCATGAGAGCACCAACGAAACCGGCATCAAGCACACTACGGGCACGATCTCGATGGCCCGCTTCGCGCCCGGCACGGCCACGGCCGACTTCATGATCATGCTTTCGGACATGCCCGCCCTTGACGCCGAGGAGGGCAACAGCGGCGAGGACCCGGGCGCAGGCTTCGCCGCGTTCGGCCACGTCGCTGCGGGTATGGACGTGGTCAAGGCGATCTGGTCGCAGCCGCGTTCGGCCACCAAGGGCGAAGGCGTCATGAAGGGCGATATCCTCGAGAACGAGGTGCCCATCCTGAGCGCCCGGCGCACCTCCGCCCCGCCCAAGGCGCCCGAGACACCCCAATCTCCCCCCACCGAAGCGGAAACGCCCACTCCGACCAGCTAACCTGCGCCCGCACGGGACACAGCGCCGCAACCACCGCCGCCACCAACGCAGGGGAAATCCCTGCACCCGCGCGCAACTGAGGCGAAACCGTGCCGGGCTAGTCTGCCCTCTCCCCGGAGGCGATCCCGCAAAGGCCCGCCAATGGACTGGAGCAACGCAGCTATCGGTCAGCCTCGCCCATGAACGCGCACGATCCCGGCACCTCCCGAAGCCCCGGCTGGGCCCGCTGGCTTGGCCTCGGCGCTGCGCGCGAAGAGGAACCTCCTCCCCCACCCGCGCAGACCACGGACACACCGCCGGGACCTGCGGAAAGTCCTGCCGACAAGCGTCGGCGCCATGTCCTGGAGGACATCACCCGCTTTCTCATGGGGCACGGATTGCCGGTCAGCCCCCACACGCTCACCATCGCGCACGATGTCGTGACCGGCGCCAACCCCGCGCTGGTGCGCCTGGTCGGAGAACATGTCGCGAGCGGAGCGCCGCTCACCGTCGAATGGCTCGAGGAGACGGTGCGCTGCGACGAGGAGGAAAGCGGCGCACGCCAGATCCACGCCCTCGTCCGCAAGCTGGAGGGCGCCATTGCCCAGTTCGGATGTACCGCCACCGCCGCGCGCTCGGCCACCACCAGCTATAACGAGACCCTGGCCGAGCAGGTCGATGCTCTGGGCGGCATCGCGCCGTGCCAGGAGGCCAGCAGCGCCATCGAGGCACTCACCAGCGTTGCGCGCGAGATGCTGCGCCGCACGCGCGACATGGAGCGCGAGATATCCCGCTCCGAGCGCGAAACAGAAGCTCTCCAGCGCAGCCTCGAAGATGCCCGGCGCGAGGCCGAGATCGACCACCTCACCGGCCTTCCCAACCGCCGCGCCTTCGAGGCCGTGTTCGAGGACGAACTGGCCCAGGCGCAAGCCAAGAACGAGCCGCTGTGCGTTGCCTTCTGTGACATCGACCGCTTCAAGCGCGTCAACGACACCCACGGCCACGAGGCCGGGGACCGCGTGCTGCGCACCGTCGCCCAGGCGCTGGCCGAACTGTCCAATGACAAGTGCCATGTCGCACGTCATGGCGGCGAGGAATTCGTGGTGCTTCTGCGTGGATCGAACCTCGCCACGGCGTGTACGATCCTCGACGAGACGCGCGAGACGATCGCCTCCCGCCGTCTCGTCAACCGCGCCACCAACACGCCCTTCGGACGCATCAGCTTCTCAGCCGGGGTCGCCGACGTCCACGCCTACCCCAACCGCAAGAGCGCCCTGCGCGCGGCCGACGAGGCGCTATTCCGCGCCAAGCTGGCGGGACGCAACCGGGTGATTGCTGCAGGACAGGACGACTGGAACGGCTTTCGCGTCATTCCTCCCGATCCCGCCTCCGGGACCGCGGCCTAGCCGGTCAGCCCCGCCACCGCCTGCGCGAGCGTGAAGAACTGCTCCATCACCCACAGGAAGGGCGGGACGACCACCCGCTCGACGATGTTCCAGTCGGGAAAGACATAGGGCACGCCCAGCAGGAGCAGGAACATCAGCCCCAGGCCGAAGGGCCGCGCCCGGGCGTAGACGCGCGCGGCGGCCGGGGGCAGCAAGCCCTCAACGATGTGCGAGCCATCGAAGGGCGGCACCGGCAGCAGATTGAAGAGCGCGAGGAAGACGTTGAACTGGATGAAGAGCGACAGGCTGAGCGCGGCGAATTCGCTCACGCCGCCACCCTCTTCGGGCAGGAATCGGGCCAGAAGGCCGAACAGCACCGCCGAAAGCGCGGCCAGCACCAGATTGCTCCCCGGCCCTGCCGCAGCCACCAGCATCATGTCGCGGCGCGGATGGTTCAGCTGGCGCTTGTTCACGGGAACCGGCCGCGCCCACCCGAACACCGGCGCGTGGACCAGCGCCAGGAAACCGGGAACCAGCAGGGTCCCCACCGGATCGACATGGCGCAGCGGGTTCAGCGTCAGGCGCCCGGCCGCGTGCGCCGTGGGATCACCGAGCAGGCGCGCCACGGCGCCGTGCGAGACTTCGTGAAAGACGATGGCAAGGATCAGTGGCAGAGGGATCGCCGCCATCTGCAAGGCCGTAAGTTCCATATTACCGTCCCTACCCTCGGCCCCATGGCCGGGCGCTGAACGCCCGCCCGAAAGCGCGCGTAATCAGTGCCCCAAGGCCTCGCTGAAGTGCTTGCGGCACAAGGCCACGTAGCGCTCGTTGCCGCCGATCTCGGTCTGCGCGCCTTCGCTCACCGCGCCGCCGGTGGCATCGACCCGCAGGTTCATCGAGGCCTTGCGCCCGCAATGGCATACCCCCTTGAGCTCCACCAGGGTATCCGCGATGCCCAGGAGCACCGCCGAGCCCGGAAAGAGCGCGCCCTGAAAATCGGTGCGCAGGCCATAGCACAGCACCGGAATATTGGCCTTGTCGGCCAGGTGCGCGCATTGCCAGACCTGCTCCGCTGTCAGGAACTGCGCTTCGTCGATGAGGATGCAGGACAGCGGTTCGGCCGCATGCGCGGCGCTCACCCGCGCATAGAGGTCGGTCTCGGGCGCAAAGCGGTGCGCGCTGGCATGAAGGCCGATCCGGCTCTCGATCGCGTGGGCATCGTCGAGCCCGCCCGAGCGGCTATCGAGCGCGGCGGTCCAGAGCATCGTGCGCATGCCGCGTTCGTTGTAGTTGAAGTTCGCCTGGAGCAGGGTCGCCGACTTCCCGGCGTTCATGCTGGCGTAGTAAAAGTAGAGCTTGGCCATCGCTGCTGGGGATAACAGGGCCCACGCCGCTGTCTACGGGCTTGCCCTGCGTTCTCCCCGGCAGGAAGGATCAACGCCAAGTTGCACCGGGCGCGCGCGTCCGCACGGCGGCCTGCGCGGCCGTTGACAGAGCACAGCACGGCAGTGGAGCACGCCATGAAACGAATGATCGCCGCCTTCGTCCTGATGGGACTGGCGATAGCGGTCGCGATCTACATCGCGATGGCCCCGGTCGCCTCGCCGACGGCGGATGGCGCGCTCAACGGCTTCCTCGCCGGGCTCGATGGCCTGGTCGACGGCATCGAGGCCGCAGTGGGGCGCAGCACCGGCGCCCTCATCGCGATCGGGATTGGCCTGGCGCTCTCGCTTGTCCTGGCGCTGGTCCCCACCCGCACGCGCTACGCGGAGGAGGGCGAGCCCTTCTTCAGCCCGTCCGACGAACTCGATCTCGACCATTACCCCCAGGCCCCCGGCGCGCAGGACCTGATCGAGGACGAACACGACGAAGTCGAGCCTGCCCAAGCGCCCGCGCCCGCTCCCCGGCCAGAGCCCGCCCCCGAGATCACGCGCGAAGTACAGCCTGCACCGGTCCCCGCCGAGCCCGTACCGGCAGAGCCCCTGCCTGCGCAGCCCACGCCCGCTCCCTTCACCGCCACCCCGCTCACCCTGGTGCGCAAGGTGCGTGAACCGGGCCGCGACTGGTTCGGCGACAGCAGCTGGTTCGGCGGCCTCCCGCGCCTTGGCGATACGCCCTGGCCGCGCGACCTTTCCGGCATCGCCCTGCCCTTCCTCGCCCAGATCGACCTGGCCGACATCGCCGCCTGTAGCCCGGAAGGCTCGCTGCCCGGCACTGGCTCGCTGGCGGTGTTCCTCGGCGACGGCGGCCTCGTGCCCCTGGCCGCAGACGTCACCGCCGACTTCACCGATCCCCCGCAGGACCTGCCGCCCGCCTTCGAGGAAGGTGCAGCCATGCCCTTCCCGCAGCACACCTCGCGCCTCACCCGCTGGCTCTTTCCCTACTGGCCCATCGAAGTCCACGCCGGAAACGCCATCGGCACCGCGCTCGAACGTGACCATCCCTTCTACGCGGTGGGCGTGGGCGAGCCGGTCGAGACGCTGTGGTGGCATTCGGTCCAGCATTTCGCCGACCGCCTGCGCGAAGGTCTTGAACAGGCCGATGCGCCGATCGCGGCGCACCGCGCGAACCTGCTTCAGGCCCGCGAGGAACTGAAGCGGATCGAGAACGATCCCGACACCGACCCCTACGAGCTGGAAGACGCGCGCGAGGACATCGAAGGTCTGGAAGCCGACCTCGCACGGATCGAGGAGCAACGCGGCTCGCTGCCCGACATGCTGGCCGCCCTCGAAAGCTTCACCGAGGGCCGCGCCCCCTGGGGTGTGCTGAGCGAGCAGGAACTCGAGATCGTGCGCGACCTTCTGCCCGAAGCGCACGAGCGCTATGGCGAACTGATCGGCCAGAGCATTCCCGGCTCGCTCGGCGAAATGGCGACCGTCTCGCTGCGCGCGGCGATTTCAGGCCCCCCCGAAGCGGTCGCGGCGATTCCCGAAGCCATGCTCGCGCGCCTCAACGCCGAGTACCGCCTCCCCGCCGAAGGCACGCACCGCCTGTTCGTGCCTGCCGAGGACAGCGACGAGATCGTACTCGTCGACCTCGCCTGGGATGACATGATCGAATGGTGCTGGCCCGAGGAAGCCCGCTTCCAGATCCGCATCGCGCCCGAGGACGCCGCGCAGGGCAAGTGGGAGCGTGCCCGCGCACTGTTCGTGCCCAGCTGATAGGTTCAGGCATTCCAGCCCCACATACGAAAAGAGGCCCGGACACAGCGTCCGGGCCTCTTTTCGTATGTGCAAGGCGATGGCGCGATCAGTCGTCGTCGCCGTCCTTTTCCTCGTCATCAAGGTCGCGCTGGACGCGCGGGTCGTTGAGAAGCGCGTCGATCCGGCTGGCTTCGTCGAAGGTCTCGTCGGCGCGGAAACGGATCTTGGCCGCAAACCTGAGCTTGAGACGCTGGGCCACTTCCTTCTGGAAATAGGCCGTGTTCGTGCGCAGCGCCTTGAGCACCGCCTCTTCGTCCTCGCCGAGCAGGGGCTTCACGTAGACGGTCGCCTGCCGGAGGTCCGGGGTCATGCGCACTTCGGTGACCGAGACCGAATGACCGCTCAGCGTGGCGTCATGCACCTGCTGGCGGGTGAGGATCTCGGAAATGACGTGGCGCACCTGCTCGCCCACCTTGAGCAGGCGGACCGAGTGCTGTTCGGGAGTGAATTGCTGTCGAGCCATGGTTGTCCTCCATGTGGGCCGAACACGGCATTTTGCAACAATTGATTGCGCCAGATCGTCGCAGAGCCCGGGAAAAGACGGTTTGGCCGTTCATCGCTGTCCCGACATCCCCGGCAATGGGGGCATCACGCCCACCCGCGAGGGGCCTCAACGCATGTAGTTGACGTAGATGCCGTGCAGCAAGCCGGGCAGGAACAGGATGATCGTCAGGATCAGGTTGAGCAGGAAAGTTTTGCCCAGCCCATGCTTCAGGGCGACGCCGAGTGGGGGCAAGAGAACGGTCGCGACCAGGGTTATCAGTGACATCATCGGGGTATCTCCTTTGCAGGGACAACCCGGCATCCGGCGACTCGTTCCGCAGCTGCGAAACCGGCCCCGGATGGTTTTCATCACATCTTGGCGAGAATGCGCCCCAGCGAGCGCGCGTTGCGCGCGGTCGTGCGGCAGCCCAGGCGCCGCTCGATGAAGGCCGGGGTCAGGCGGCTGCGGCCCACGCCGTCCACGTAATCGACGAAAAGGCAGCGTTCGCCGAGCGCGAACTTCTCCTCGCCCCGGCCCTTGTAGGCGGCCAGAAGCGCCTCGAAGTTCTCCTGCGGGGGCTGGGACTGCAGGAAATGGGTGTGGACCTGTGCGTCCTCGCCAAAGCCCACGAAGGGGTTCTCCTCCAGCGCCGCGCGCACCTCGTCCTTGGTGCGGATCGCAACGAAGCTGTCGATGTCGAAGCGCTCGGCCATGATGAAGGCGAACAGTTCCTCCAGGCCTTCGGTCGGACGGTCCTCGTAGTCGAACAGGACGTTGCCGCTGGCGATGACGGTCTCGACGTTGTCGATCTCCTCGCGCCGCAGCGCGTGGCGCAGTTCCTCCATCGTCAGGCGATTGCCGCCTACGTTGAGCGAACTGAAGAAGGCGCAGTAGCGGGGCATCAGCGAAGAACTCCGAACAGGGCCACGCCGCCCAGACAGGCCAGCGCGGAAAAACACCCGCAGCCTAGCCGTTCCAGCCCCTAGGAGACAGCTGCATCGGCAAGTCCGCCAGCTAGTTTTCCCCCAATCCTCCTTTTGCCGCGCCCCAAACGGCGACGGCCCGCGCCGGACGTGGTGTCCGACGCGGGCCGCGGCTGTCTGTGTCGCTTGCGCGAAACGGGCAAGGCCTATCAGCCCAGCGTACGCTCGCGATGGCTGACCTCGAAGACTTCGAGCTGGTCACCCGCTCGAATGTCGTTCGTATCGGCCAGGACCACACCGCACTCGAGGCCGGTGCGCACTTCGTCCACGTCGTCCTTGAAGCGACGCAGCGAGGCGATGGTCGTTGCCGAAACGATGACGTCGTTGCGGGTAAGACGGGCGTGGAGACCCTTGCGGATCGCGCCCTCGACAACGAGGAGACCCGCCGCCTTGTCCTTCTTGCCCGCCGGGAAGACCTGCTTGACCTCGGCGCGGCCGACGACGGTTTCGATCTTCTCGGGGCCCCAGATGCCGGCCATCTGCTTGGCGACTTCCTCGGTGAGCTCGTAGATGACGTCGTAGTACATCATCGCGGTCTTGCTCTTCTCGATCTGCTCGCGCGCCTTGGCGTTCGGGCGGACGTTGAAGCCGATGATCGGAGCGCCCGAAGCGGACGCCAGCGAGACGTCGGTCTCGGTGATGGCGCCCACGCCCGAGTGCAGGATGCGCACCTTGATCTCGTCGTTCGAGAGATTGTGGAGCGCAGCTGCAATCGCTTCCACCGAGCCCTGCACGTCGGCCTTGATGACGACGGGGTACTCGATGACGTCCTGCTTGGCCTTGAGCGCAGAGAACATCGTGTCGAGCGAGGCAGGCGCGGTGGCAGTGCGCTTGGCGGTCGCCTGCTCCTGGCGCCACGAGGAGACCTCGCGGGCACGCTGTTCGCTCTCGACCACGGTCAGCACGTCGCCGGCCATCGGCACGCCGCCAAGCCCCAGCACCTCGATCGGCATCGAGGGGCCAGCTTCCTTGACCTGCTTGCCCTTGTCATCGTTCATGGCGCGCACACGGCCGCTCTCGGTGCCGACGACGAAGATGTCGCCGCGCTTGAGCGTACCGCGGTTGACGAGAACCGTGGCGACCGGCCCCTTGCCCTTGTCGAGCTTGGCTTCGATCACGGTGCCCACCGCGTTGCGGTCCGGGTTGGCCTTGAGTTCCATGAACTCGGCCTGGAGCAGCAGCTTCTCGATCAGTTCATCGAGGCCCTTGCCAGTCTTGGCCGAGACTTCGACGTCCTGCACATCGCCCGACATGGCCTCGACGATGACCTCGTGCTCAAGCAGACGCTCGCGCACCTTCTGGGCATTCGCCTCTTCCTTGTCGCACTTGTTGATCGCGACGATCATGGGAACGCCCGCGGCCTTGGTGTGATTGATGGCCTCGATCGTCTGCGGCATGATGCCGTCGTCCGCCGCCACGACCAGGATGACGATGTCGGTGACGTTGGCACCGCGCATACGCATCTGGGTGAAGGCCGCGTGACCCGGCGTGTCGAGGAAGGTGATCTTGTCCCCGCCCTTCGTCTTGATCTGGTAGGCGCCCATGTGCTGCGTGATGCCGCCAGCTTCGCCGCGCACCACATCGGTGCCGCGAAGGGCATCGAGCAGCGAGGTCTTGCCGTGGTCGACGTGGCCCATGATGGTCACGACCGGCGCACGCGGCTTCAGCGTCTCGGGTGCATCGACGTCGCTGTCAACGTTGATGTCCACGTCGCTCGAGGAGACACGCTCGATGTTGTGGCCGAATTCCTCGACCAGCAGCTCGGCGGTGTCCTGGTCGATCGTCTGGTTGACGGTGACCATCATGCCCATGTTGAACAGCGCCTTCACAAGGTCAGCGCCCTTCTCGGCCATGCGGTTGGCGAGTTCCTGAACGGTGATCGCCTCGGGCACGATGACATCGCGTACCTGCTTCTCGCGCGGCTGCGAACGGCCCGAGAACTGCGCACGGCGCTCCTTCTCACGCGCACGCTTGAGCGCGGCGAGCGAACGTGCACGTGCACCCTCGTCGTCGTTCAGCGCACGGTTGACGGTGAGCTTGCCCGACTGGCGACGGTCGTTCTTGCGTTCAGCGCCGCGTGCAGGCGCGCCGCCCTTCTTGGCGGCCGCCGGCTTGGCACCGCCAGCAGCACCGGCCCCATCGGGCTTGCGCGCGGGTTCGGGACGCTTGACCGGGGTGAAGCGGCGCGGACCGGGCGCGGCAGCGCCGTTGCCCGATGCCGGCGTTGCGGCGGCGGGCTTGCTGTCCTGCGCAGGCGCAGCCTTGGCAGCCGCCTCGGCTTCGGCCTTGGCCTGTGCTTCGGCTTCCGCCTTGGCCTTGGCGTCGGCAGCGGCCTTCACCGCGGCTTCTTCCTCGGCGCGGCGGTTGTCTTCGGCGCGGCGCTTTTCTTCCTCGATCGCCTGAAGCTTGGCTTCTTCCTCACGGCGACGGTTTTCCTCGGCCATGCGCAGGCGATCTTCCTCGGCCTCGCGCTGGAGACGCTTCACGCGCTCCTGCGGCGTTTCACCGGGAGGGCCCTTGCGCGGCGGCGCGGGCTTGCGCGGGCGGGGCGCCGGAGCGGCCTTGGGTGCAGGCGCCGCCTTTGCAGCAGGTGCCGGAGCGGGCTTGGGGGCCGGAGCGCTCTTTGCCTCAGGTTCCGGAGCAGCCTTCGCCTCGGGTGCCGGAGCCGCTTCCGCCTTGGGAGCGGGCGCAGGCGCCGGGGCCGGAGCTTCAGCCTTGGCTTCGGGGGCCGGGGCCGGAGTGGGTGCCGGAGCAGGGGTCGGGGTCGGCGCAGGCGCCGGGGCCTCGGCCTTGGGCTCGGGAGCCTTCGCTTCGGGGGCCTTGGTCTCGGCCGCCTTGCTTTCGCTCGCGGTGTCCGCGCCCGGCTTGCCAATCACCTTGCGACGCTTGACTTCCACCACGACCTTGTTGGTGCGGCCGTGGCTGAAGGTCTGCTTGACCTCACCGGCTTCCACGGAACGCTTCAGCCCAAGCGGCTTGCGGCCCAGGGTCGGTTTGTTATCGGTCTCGCTCATAATTCTCGTTTTGCCCTTCAAATCTCAATCTGCGTGTGCCCGACCCATGTCGGGTGTCGTCGTGGGCACAGCGTCTTGGGCCTGCCCCTTGCCATCTATTTCTGCGCCAACGTCTGGTGTCGGCGCCCCGTCATCGGGCCCGTCATCAGGTGGGTCCTGCCCCTGGAATTGCAGGAGGCGCGTCAGCAGCGAATCGACCCTCTGGGCCGCGCCGCGATCATTCAGCGCCAGGTGCACGACATTGTCGCGGCCCAATGCCACAGACAGTGTGGTGCGGTCCAGTGGCAAGCGCGTGCCCTTCAGGCCCGAGCCTTCGGCATCGCGGCCGACACGCCAGGCCTGGTCCAGTTTACGCGATCCATCCTCGCGGGCGTCGGCGGCATGGGCCAGCCAGGCCACCTTGCCCTCACGCGCGTTCTGCGCGATCCGGTCCGATCCCATGAGGAGGCGCCCGGACTTCAATTCCAGTCCCAGGCGTTCGGTCAGGGCTTTCTCGAGCCCCTGCGCGATGCGCGCGCCAAGGTCCTCGGGGATCGACAGGGGCGCGCCCTTGTAGGCACGCGCCATCGCTCCCTTTAGTTTGCCCTTCGCGAGTGCATTTTCAAGGGTGTCGCGCGAAACGCCGATCCACGCCCCGCGCCCGGGGGCACGTGCGTGGATATCGGGAAGGACCAAGCCGTCCGGCGAGATCGCCAGACGGATGAAGTCCTCGCGCGCACCTTTCCGGCCGGAGAGGATGCAGGTCCTCTCCGTCCCGGTGCTATCGATGTCGGAGCTTACGCGCTCATTGCGAGGATTCCGCATCGGCGGCCTCCTCGGTTTCGGGCGCAGCGGCCGTGTCGGCCGTGTCCGCTTCGGCTTCGGTCGTGGCGTCGGCTTCCACCGGCTCCTCGTCCTCGAACCAGTGCGCACGCGCAGCCATGATGATCTCGTTGCCCTGCTCTTCGGTCAGGCCATACTCGCCGAGCACGCCGCCCTTGTCCTCGTCGCGGGCGCGGCGGTTCACCGAACCGTCGCGGCGACGCTGCTCGGTGCGCTTCTTGGCGATGAGCTCGTCGGTGGCAAGGTCCGCCAGATCGTCGAGCGTCTTGATGCCGCCCTTGCCGAGCACGACCAGCATGCCTTCGGTGAGGTGCGGGAGTTCGGCCAGGCCGTCCTCGACGCCAAGCGCACGGCGCTCCTCGCGGTAGGCGTCCTCGCGGCGCTCGAGTGCCTCGTGGGCACGGTTCTGGAGCTCTTCGGCGAGTTCCTCGTCGAGGCCCTCGATCGAGGCGAGTTCGCTCATGTCGATGTAGGCGACTTCCTCCAGCTCGGTGAAGCCTTCGGCCACCAGCAGCTGCGAAAGCGTCTCGTCGAGATCCAGTTCGTTCTCGAACATGGTCGAGCGCTCGGTGAATTCCTTCTGGCGCTTCTCCGAGGATTCGGCCTCGGTCATGATGTCGATCTGCGAGCCGGTGAGCTGCGAGGCGAGGCGCACGTTCTGGCCGCGGCGGCCAATGGCGAGCGAAAGCTGGTCATCGGGCACGACGACCTCGATGCGGCTTTCTTCCTCGTCGATGACGACGCGGCTGACAGTCGCGGGCTGGAGCGCGTTGACGACGAAGGTCGCGGTGTCCTCGCTCCAGGGAATGATGTCGATCTTCTCGCCCTGCATTTCCTGGACGACCGCCTGAACGCGGCTGCCCTTCATGCCGACGCAGGCGCCCACGGGGTCGATCGAGTGGTCGTGGCTGATCACGCCGATCTTGGCGCGCGAACCCGGGTCACGGGCCGCAGCCTTGATCTCGATGATGCCGTCGTAGATCTCGGGGACTTCCTGCGCGAAGAGCTTCTTCATGAAGTCCGGGTGGGCGCGCGAAAGGAAGATCTGGGGACCGCGGTTCTGGCGCTCGACGCGCAGGACCAGGGCACGCACGCGCTCGCCGACACGGGCGGCTTCGCGCGGGATCTGCTGGTCGCGGCGGATCACGCCTTCGGCGCGGCCCAGGTTCACGATCACGTGGCCGAATTCGACGGACTTGATGACGCCCGTGATGATTTCACCCGCGCGGTCCTTGAATTCCTCGTACTGGCGGTCGCGCTCGGCGTCGCGCACCTTCTGGAAGATGACCTGCTTGGCCGACTGCGCATCGATACGGCCGAGATCGACAGGGGGCAGCGGATCGACGATGAAGTCGCCCAGCTTGGCTTCCTTGTCGAGCTTCTGCGCCTGCTTGAGGTCGACCTGCTTGAAGTAGTCGTCGACTTCCTCGACCACCTCGACGACACGCCACAGGCGCAGGTCGCCGGTGCGCGGATCGAGCTTGGCGCGGATGTCATTCTCGGCGCCGTAGCGGTTGCGCGCCGACTTCTGGATGGCTTCCTCCATCGCCTCGATGACGATCGCCTTGTCGATCATCTTCTCGGAGGCAACGGCATTCGCGATCGCGAGCAGCTCGGCGCGGTTGGCGGAAATCGCACTGGCCATGGCTTAGTCTTCCTGTTCCTCAAGAATGTCGTCCGCACCGTCGGTGTCGAGCGGGCGGGTGGCTGCGATCAGGCGGTCGGTAAGGACAAGCCTGGCGGAATGGATGTCACCGAGCGGGAAGGAAACCCGGCCCGACTTCTTGTCCTCGATGGTCACGACTTCGGCGCCCGCCTCACCCTCGATGCCGACGAGATCGCCGTTCAGGGCCTTGCGGTTGCCATCGACCGGCACCGTCAGGTTGATGCGCGCCTCGTGACCGGCCCACTTGGCGTAGTCCTTGGGGCGCGTCAGCGGACGGTCGATGCCCGGCGAACTGACCTCGAGGCGGTAGGCCTCCTCGATCAGCACGTCGCCCGCCTCTTCGAGCGCGTCCATGCGGTCCGAGATGCGGTGCGAGAGCTCCACACAATCGTCCAGCACGAGCTGCCCGGTCTCGGGACGCTCGGCCATGATCTGCAGCGCAATCTCGTCGTCGCCGACCTCGCTCTTGCCGAACAGGCGCACGCGCACGAGCTCGAAGCCGAGGGCGGTGACCTCCGGTTCGATGACTTCGGTAAGGCGTGCAAGATCGGCCAAGCGGAACTCCAGCTACAGAATAGAGCGATTCGCCCTGAGGCGAGTCGCGAGATAAAACGCATCGGGAAACGCGGTTTCGCGCCGGCCCCTGTCCGGCGCCAGCCCGATCCATGTTTCACCAATGTCGGGATGAGCCTGCAGATAGGCTCTTTCACGCAAAGATGCAAGGGCCACGTTCGGGCCAAGGCAGGGCCTGCACCGCCAGGCTCCGGGCATACGTGCCCCATGCGCCGGACAAAAAGGGCGGCGAGACGCCCCGAAGGCCTCCCGCCGCCACGAAGCGAGACGGACCCGAACCGACCAAAGCCGATCCAAATGGGCCTGTCATCACTCCCCCATGTGCTCCACGCAGGTGCTGTGCGTCTGAAGTGCAGTCCCTGCGCGAAGATCGCGAAATTCCATTACGCCGCGCAGCGGCGGCGCTCGATACGTCCTCCCAGCAGGCCACAGGCCCGCATGCTCGTCACCTGTCGGCCTCCGACCACCAGGTGATCGGCAAATTCCAGTTCAAGTGCGCGGCCCAGCGCCTGAAGGCCATGAGTCGCGCGAATATCGGCGGCGCTCGGGCGCGGATCACCCGAGGGGTGGTTGTGCGCGAGAAGGAAGCCCGCAGCCCCCAATCGCAGCGCCGGCGCTATCAACGGGCGGTAGCGGCCATGAACGGCATTCACATCCTCGCCCCCCAGAAACACGTGGCCAAGCGCATGGCCCTGGGTATCGAGATAGGCGATCAGCAGGACCTCACGCGCCAGCGGGCCCATCAGGTCGGCGAGGAGCGGCGGGAAATCCCGGCTCAACACCCGCACCTGGGCTAGCTGGTCGGCCAGCTCTGCCAGGCGATGTCCGTCCCCTCGCGGCGCACACGGCGCATGTGGCACAAGGTGCCGATCAGGAGCGCGATCATGACCACGAAGGTCGGACCATCGCGCATCAGCGCGTAGACAATCGCGGGAATGTCGAGGTCCGCCCAGCGGGCGAAGTGCGCGCTCAGGCTCAGCAATTGCAACGCGGCTGCCCATAACGGCCAGACCCTCCTTGCATTGAGCGCGATGATGCCAAAGCCCAGCATGCCGACGACGTCGGTCAGGAAGGCCACGGGATCGACCGCGTAATACTGGCTGGGAAGAACGAATTCTCCGACCGACTGGAGCGCCCACATGGCCAGTATGACCATGCCGCCCCAGCGTTCCGGCTCGCCCCCCTTCCAGGCCGCCAGTCCGGGACTGACGACCAGAAGCAGGAAGAAAGCAGGCAGGAAGATGCCCGAGAGCATCGCAGGTTCCCCCATTACAGCCGCACCCGTGGGTGTCAGGCGGCGCGCTCCACGGCGGCGTCGCCTTCCATATCCTCACCCGCGGTGCTGGCAAGGCTCCCCTCTTCAGGGCACCCGGCTACCGGAATACCCATGGTTTCTGCAAGCTGCGAGAGGTCGCCGTGGGCGCGCAGCAGTTCGCCGCGGGCGGCCATCAGGTTCTTCTGCATGGCGGCAATGCGCATCATCGGGCGCTGACCGGCGTGCGCAGCTTCGGCGGTGGCGACACGGGCGCGGGCCATTTCGGCCATGAGATCGCCCGAGCGGGCAAGCAGTTCGTCCATGGCATCCTCAAGCGAGGTCACCGAACGGCCGATACGCAGGCTGGCAACTTCAGGGGTCATGGTCATGTCGTCGTCTCCGGTCCTATGCCGGGGCCACACGAGAAGGCAGGGCCGCGGCGCGAGCGGCCGACCTGAAATGAGGTCGACCAGGGTCTGGCGAAGACCCCGGCACGAACTTTCAGATAAGGCGCTCCAACGCGTCGGCTACTGCCAGCGAGGTGGCCAGCGTCATCGCCATGACCATCGCAAGAACGAGGATCGCGGCAACGCGGCCAATACGCCCGAACTTCTGGTCCAGGGTCTCCAGGCCCACCGGAGCGGTCACGACAGGCTCGCGCTCTTCCTCCAGCCACTCGGGAAACCCCATCATGGGGCGGGCATCGGAGAGAACGAACTGCGGCGTATCCGGCAGGTCCTGAAGCAGACTTTCAACGTCTGCCCCCGGTTCGTCGACACGCGAAAAATCACATGTGGTTTTTCCACATAGGTCGCACAGACGGGCGTAGAAACGCGCGGTTTCCTTACGGTTGGAGGTCCCCCACTTGTCGCGCACCCCGGCAATGCGCTGGTCGACCGTGTTGGGCGCGATGCCCAGCTCGCGCGCGATCTCCTTGGTCGTGCGGTGCAGGACCAGCAGATCGAGCACCTCGCGCTGCTTTGCGGTCAGGCCGTCCAGCAGCGCCCGGGCGCGGTGTTCATCCATCTCAACAGGCATGGCTCACGTTACAATCGCTCATCTTCGGGGCATGGACTGTAGCAAAATCGCCACGGGACCGAAATTCCCCACGTGTCCGATTTTGCAACAGGTCCATCAATAAGAACAGCCAGCCCTGCCCGATCATCGTCAAAACGGCTATCCCTATCGACAAAGCGCGCGGATTCGCCCCCTGTTCCGATCCACCCCGGCCCACAACCGCTCCGCGCTAGGCACCCGGGGCCAGCGCATGGCGCTTCATCGCGTGGCGCAGCTGGTCGTAGCTGAGCCCCAGCGCCTTGGCCGTGCGCCGCTGGTTCCACCGATTCGCCTCGAGCCCCCGGCACAGCAGATCGCACTCGAACGCATCGACAGCGGCGCGCAGATCGCCCGGGAGCGGACCGGAGGCGGGCTCCCTTTCCTCGGCGCTCCGGGCCACCGCGCCTGAAGTTGCAGCCAGCACCTGCGAAGAAGATGTGGGCGCGGACTGCCCTGCCTCGGACGCGTCCTCCACCCGCCATGGGCTACCGAAGGGGTCGAAGACGACCTGCCCGATCGGCTCCTCCGGGATATCCCAGCGGTAGACCGCCCGCTCGACCACGTTGCGCAGTTCGCGCACATTGCCCGGCCAGGCGTAGGCCTCCAGTTCGTCCAGCGCCGGGCGGGCAAAGCCGGGCCACCCCTCCCAGGCCAGTTCGGCCGCCATGCGCCGCCCATAGTAATCCGCCAGTTCGAAGACATCGCCTTCGCGCGCGCGCAAGGGCGGAAGCGTGATCACCTCGAAACTCAGCCGGTCGAGCAGGTCGGAACGGAACGCCCCCTCGCGCGCCATGCGCGGCAGGTCCGCGTTGGTCGCCGCAACGATGCGCACGTCAACCGTGATCGGACGCGAGGCGCCGATGCGCGCCACCTCGCCATATTCGATCGCGCGCAGGAGACGCTCCTGCGCGGCCATCGAGAGATTGCCCAGTTCATCGAGGAACAGCGTGCCCCCGTCCGCCTCTTCGAAGCGCCCTGCCCGCGCACGCGTCGCGCCGGTGAAAGCGCCCGCCTCATGGCCGAAGAGCTCGGCCTCGATGAGAGTTTCGGGCAGCGCCGCGCAGTTGAGCGTAACCAGCGGTTCACCCCAACGCGGCGAAAGGCGATGCAGGCGCTGGGCGATCAGCTCCTTGCCCGTACCGCGCTCACCAATGACGAGCACGGGACGGGTGATCGGGGCGGCGCGACTGGTGCGCTCCACCGCATCGAGAAAGGCGACCGACTGGCCAACGAACTGAACGTCACGATCCATTGCGAATATTTGGCGCATTTTACCATTATTTGGCAACACGTAAGATGTGGTTCATCGGCCAGACAGTTAGCAAAGCCTGCAATTCAGCCATTTTTCGCATTTGGCACGCCTCCTGCAATGTCTTGGGCAACACGCCGAAAGGCACACTGCAACAGGGATTTTTCGCCATGCCGCTGCGTACCGCCAGCTCCGACCAGACCGGTTCCGACCTCGCCGCCCGCCAGCCGCGTGCGACCCTTGCCCGCACCAAGCTCGACTGGGCGATCATTGCCAGCCTGCTGGCGATGGGCGCCCTCAACCTGATGGCGATGGCCGACCAGCTCGCCCCGGCCAAGGCCTACGCCGCCCCCATTTGCGGAGTACCCCTCGCATGAGCCGCCTCGACACCGAAATCGAAATCCTTCACGCCTCCAGCGATGCGTGCGATGATCGCGGACAACGCCAGGGCGGTCGCACCTGGCACGCCGCCAACGACAGCCACGCCTCGTTCACCACCTCCACCCGCCGCCCGAGCCACAACAAAGGAATAGCCAGCATGGGTATCTTCTCGCGCACCCGCGACATCATCGCCGCCAACTTCAACGACATGCTCGACAAGGCGGAAGACCCGGCCAAGATGATCCGCCTGATCATCCTGGAAATGGAAGAGACCCTCGTCGAGGTGCGCACCAGCTCGGCCCGCACGATTGCCGACCAGAAGGAACTGCGCCGCCACGCCGACAAGCTCGACGCGCTCCAGGCCGACTGGGCCGACAAGGCGCAGCTGGCGCTCAGCAAGAACCGCGAGGACCTTGCCCGCGCCGCCCTCCTCGAAAAGAAGAAGGCCTCGGACATGGCCGAGCAGCTGCGCTCCGAAATCGCGGTGCTCGACGATTCGCTCAGCGCCTACGAGCAGGACATCGAGAAGCTGCAAAGCCGCCTGCGCGAAGCCCGCAGCCGCCAGAGCGCGATTGCCGCGCGCCTCAAGAGCGCGGAGAACCGCGTGAAGCTGCGCACCCTGCTCGCCAGCGAGCGCGTCGACGAGGCACTGGCCCGCTTCGACCAGCTCGAACGCCGGGTCGACTACGCCGAAGGCCGCGCCGAGGCGATGAACATCGGCGACGACAGCCGCCAGCCGACGCTCGCCGATGAAATTGCCGCGCTCGCCGATGGCGACTCGATCGAGGCCGAATTGGCGCAGATGAAGAAGACGATGGGCCAGAGCTCGGACACCACCGGGCAGTAATCCAAGGCCACGAGGCCGCGCGGCAGACACCCGGATCGCCGCCCGGCCCGTCATCAAGGCCCCGGAGCCATCTGTGGCAAGGGGACATGGTCCGGGGGCGCGGGAGACACGAAAATCTCCCGCAAGGGACAACCCAAGGAAAGGGATCAGCACAGTGTCACGTGGACATTTCTATCTCGACAAGTCGAACGCCAAGCTTGCAGGCGTTTGCGCGGGCATCGCCGACTTCACCGATGTCGATGCGCTCTGGATCCGGCTCGGTGCCGTGCTCCTGCTGCTCTTCGGCTTCCCCATCGTCATCGCGATCTACATCGCGGTCGCGCTCATCGCCGACAAGCGCCCGCTGTCCGACTACAGCGCGCACGAGGAAGAGCGCCTGCTGCGCCGCATGGAACGCCGCCGCGCAAAGAAGGCCGGGATCGGCCGCGGCGAACGCCTGCGCGGCGAGCTGAGCGACATCGACCGGCGCGTCGCCGACATGGAAGCGCACTATTCCAGCAGCAACTCGCGCCTCGCAGCCGAGATCGAGAGCCTGCGCTAAGGCGCATCACTTCCACCGGGCATCAAACAGGGACACGATCATCATGGACACCAGCTCACTCGCGCTTCTCATTCCCCTTGCACCGTTTCTGGTCGGCGCCCTCGTCGTCTGGACCAAGCACCAGCGCAAGATGGCCGAGATCCAGGTCGAGGCGACCGCGGAAAAGGCCGCCCAGTACGCCTCGAACGCGCGCGAATTGGAAGAACGCGTCCGTGTCCTCGAACGCATCGTGACCGATGGCAGCTACGACACCGCGCTCCAGATCGAAGCCCTGCGCGACCAGCGCGAGGCCGACGCCCAGCGCGCGCCCGCCCCGACCAAGCGCGTGAACTGAGGGGAGAGCGACCATGAACTGGGGAAGCCCCGAATTTATCCTGAGCATCATCGCCCTGTCCACCGGCGGATGGCTCTTCAACAATTGGCTGCGTATGCGCCACGGCTACCCGCTCGAAAATTCGGGGGGCAAGAGCATCTACCCCAAGGCCAAGAAAGCGGATCGCAACGCCGCGCGCCAGCAGGAGGAAGCCCATGCCAAACTTCTCGAACGCGTCGCGTACCTCGAAAAGCGCACCGCCGCGCTTGAAACCATCGTCACCGACAGCGGCTACGACGTCGCCCGCCAGATCGAGGCGCTGAGCGCGCTCGACACCGCCCACAGCCCGGCCGCAACGCCCGCCCCTGCTCCTCGCGTACGCTGAAACCAGCCGCCCTTCCCCGAAAGGACACTGCCATGGCTCTCGATATCGCCACCATCGAAATGCTCAGCCCGGTCATCATCGTGGGCACCGCCGTCGCCACCGCAGGCTGGATTTTCAACAACTGGCTGCGCATGCGCCACGGCTATCCGCTCGAGAATTCCTGGGGCAAGAGCATCTACCCCAAGACTGACGGCGAGGCGCAGGCTCGCGTCCAGTTGCTCACCCAGGAGAACGCGGAACTGCGCGCCGAGATGAGCGCGGTCAAGGACCGCCTCGCCGCAGTCGAGAGCATCGTCACCGACAAGGGCTATGACGTGGCGCGCCAGATCGAATCGCTGCGCGAAGCCCGCGATCTCGCCCGCGCGGACGTACCTGTGGAGACGCGCCAGTGAATCTGGGTGACCTTCTCACCGTCACCATCGTCATGGGAACGGTGGTGCTGCTCTTCGCAACGCTCGCCAGCGCCTACAAACGCTACCTTGCCTACCTGGAACGCAAGCTGGAACTGGCCGCGAACACGCACGCCCTCAAGGCCCGGGAAAGCGACCTCGAAGAGCGCCTGCGCCACCTCGAAAACCTTGCCTTGCCCGGCAGCGGCGCGCAGGATAGCCAACACCAGCTGACCCACCCGACCGAGGAGCAGGCCACGCCCCTCCTCGCCCATACATAAGGTATCACGACAATGAGTTTCTGGACGGCCGTGGTGGTCATGTTCGTCATCGGCTGCATTACCTGGCTGCGCGCCAAGAAGCTGCACCTGCCCTCCGAACGCTCGGACCATGGCCGCACCATCGGCCGGCGCGATCCCCACGAACAGGAACTCGAGGACGAGATCGCCCAGCTGCGCGAACGTATCAATGTCCTTGAACGCATCGCCACCGACGAACGCCGGGGCAAGGATCTTGCGAAAGAGATCGAGAGTTTAAGGGATTGAATAAGTCCGAGGGCCATCGCCCTCGGGCTCCCATAACTGTCTGGGGCAGTTCACGCGGCCACGTGGCGTAGGAATGGTGAGGTCGGGAACAAGATGTTGGGGGCGAAGCCCCCTTTTTTTTTATCCTGTGGCTTCGTCCTTCAACGCAGCAATCCCTGCAAAAGCTAACCTCACCGATTCCGGGAGCCCGAGGGCAATGGCCCTCGGAACCTCCCTTTTCCTCTTACCCTTCCAAAGGCACCTTCGCATCCAGCTCCGCCAGCCACACCTCGGCGCGGGCATCCGATGGCGCGCGCCAGTCGCCGCGCGGGCTGAGCGCTCCGCCCGAGGAGACCTTGGGTCCGTTGGGAATCGCCGAGCGCTTGAACTGGCTGAAGGCGAAGAAGCGGCGCAGGAACTTCTCCAGCCACGCGCGGATCACCGGCAGGTCATAGGCCACGCGCCGGTCGGCGGGATAGCCATCGGGCCATTGGCCCTGCGCGGCGTTGTGCCAGGCGTGCCAGGCAAGAAACGCGACCTTGGAGGGCGTCTGGCCGTAGCGCATGATGTGGTGGAGGAAGAAGTCGTTGAGGGCGTAGGGCCCGATCTTCTCCTCGGTGCTCTGGATCGCGCCGTCCGCGCCGGCGGGCACGAGTTCGGGCGAGATTTCGGTGTCGAGGATAGCGTGGAGGATCGCCCCGGCCTCGGCCGCGAAATCCTCTCCGTCCGCGCACCAGCGGATGAGATACTGGATCAGCGTCTTGGGCACGCCCGCGTTGACCGCGTAGTGGCTCATCTGATCGCCCACGCCGTAGGTACACCAGCCCAGCGCCAGTTCGGACAAGTCCCCGGTGCCGATCACGAAGCCGCTGTGCTGGCTGGCAAGGCGGAAGAGGTAGTCGGTGCGAAGGCCCGCCTGGACGTTCTCGAAGGTGACGTCGTAGACCGGTTCGCCGTCGGCGAAGGCGTGGCCAATGTCCTCCAGCATGCGCGTTGCGGCTGGGCGGATATCGATTTCCTCGGCCGTGATGCCCAGCGCATCCATCAGCTTCCAGGCGTTCGACTTCGTCCCCTCGCTCGTCGCGAAGCCGGGCATGGTGTAACCCCGGATAAAGGTGCGCGGCAGGCCCAGGCGGTCGCAGGCGCGCGCGGCGACGATCAGCGCGTGGGTCGAATCGAGCCCGCCCGAAATGCCGATCACCATCGACTTGGAACCGGTCGATTCCAGGCGCCGCATCAGGCCATCGACCTGGATGTTGAACGCCTCGTAACAATCCGCGTCGAGCTTTTCCGGGCGGTTGGGCACGAAGGGAAAACGGCGGATCGGGCGCTGAAGACCGATATCGCCGCGCACCGGCGCGTGGCGGAAGGGGACGGTGCGAAACGTCTGCGCGGGCGATCCGGCAAGTTCGGCCGCGTCGGCAAAGGTCGGCAGGCGCAGCCGGTCGCCGACGATGCGCTCGCAGTCGATATCCGCGATGCACAACTGCGGCTCGAGCGCAAAACGCTCGGACTGCGCGAGGCACTCGCCCAGTTCGTAAACGATACCCTGCCCGTCCCAGGCCAAGTCGGTCGTGCTCTCGCCATGCCCCGCCGCGCAATAGACATAGGCCGCAGAGGTGCGCGCGGACTGCGCCTTGCACAGCGCGTGGCGTTCGTCCGACTTGCCGATGGTGATGTTGGAGGCAGACAAGTTACACAGGATCGTCGCCCCGGCGAGCGCGCCCAGCGTGCTGGGAGGCGTAGGCGCCCAGACATCTTCACAGATCTCGACGAAGAAGCGGAAATCCTTGAGCACTTCGGACGCAAAGACGAGGTCGACACCGAACGGCACGTTTTGTCCGGCCACCGTGATCGACTGCCCGCGCACGGCCTTGCCGCTTGCGAACCAGCGCTTCTCGTAGAACTCGCGGTAGTTGGGAAGGAAGGACTTGGGCACCACGCCCAGGAGCTTGCCGTGCGCGATCACCACCGCGCAGTTGTAGAGGCTGGAGCCGTGGACCAGCGCGGCGCCCACCAGCAGCACCGGCGAAAGCGAGGCGCTGGCCGCGACAAGCTCGGCGAGTGCGGCATCCACCGCCGCGATCAGCGCGCCCTGCAGGTGCAGATCGTCGATGGCGTAGGCCGACAGACACAGCTCGGGAAAGACGAGAAGATCGACATGCGCCTCATGCGCGCGCCGCGCTTCAGCCAGGATCGCATCGCGGTTGAAGGCGACATCGGCAGGCCGCACGTGCGGGGTCGAGGTCGCGACGCGCACGAAACCATGCTCGTGCAGCGAGAAGAAGGGATGGCTGCGGTCGGCGGCGGCAGAAGCGTTCATGGCCTTTTCCCTGACAGGAACCGCGCGCAGGTGCAATTGGCGTGATGCGTGAGGGCGAAAAACAGGAGGAAGCAGGAAGATAATTCCGAGGGCCATCGCCCTCGGGCTCCCCAAAACGGGCGGCCTCACCTTTCTCAGCCAGGGTGGCGCGCGGAAGGTGAGGTCGCCCGTTTTGGGGTCAAGGGGTGATGACCCCTTGAATCAGTCCCTCCTCTTCTTTGACTGTCTCTTTATTTCGATTGCACCTCCTTCGGGCCGCCCCGCTGGTCCAAGCCCCCTTGCCCTGTGGCGACAGGGCCCTAAATGACGTTGCATGCGCAGCCTTGATGACATCCGCGAAGAGTATGAATTCCTTGAGGGCGATGAACGCTATCGCCTGCTGATCGAGTTGGGCCGCGAACTCGACCCAATGCCTGACGCGCTCAAGACCGACGCGACCAAGGTGCGCGGGTGTTCAGCCTCGGTCTGGGTCTACCCCACCGAAGCGGAAGGCGGCACGCTTCATTTTCTGGCGGACAGCAACGCGGCGATCACCAAGGGCATTGTGGCGCTGGTCATTGCAGGCGTGCAGGACAAGCCCGCCGCTGAAGTCGCCGAGACCGACATCGTCGCCGCGCTCGAGCCCTTCGACCTCAGGAACCAGCTCTCCTCGAACCGCACGCAAGGCGTTCCCAACATGATCGCGCTGATCCGGGAAACTGCGGCGCGCTACGCGGACCCGCAGTCTTGACCCATCCTTCCTCCGACCGGGGCGCGCAAGCTTGAAGAAGGTCAAGCGCTCGGTCTGGATGCTTGGCGGCGTGCTGTTCGTGGCGCTGGGCACCATCGGCATCTTCCTGCCGGTCATGCCCACGGTCGTGTTCTACATCGCCGCCGCCTGGTGCTTTTCCAAGAGCCACCCGGAATGGGCGGAGCGGCTCTACAACCACCCCAAGCACGGCCCCCATCTCGTCGCCTGGCGCGACCGGCGGGCAATCAGCCGAAAGGGCAAGGTCTCGGCCATTCTCGCGATGAGCGCGAGCATCCCCTTCACCTGGTTTGTCGTGGGTTTCCCGCTCGCCTTCATCCCGGTGGGCGTGCTCGCCGTGCTGGGCCCGTGGATCTGGACCCGGCCCGAGTAGCCTCTCAGGGTCCCTGACGCGTCTTCAGGAAGTCCTCTTCCTCGTGCGTCGATCGGCGCTGCAGGGCCGCGTTGCGATAGGGAAAGCGGCCATAGGCGGCAATATCGGCCTCGTGCGAACGCGCGAAGGCGAGAAGCTCCCCGGCAAAGCGATTCAAGTCTTCAAAGCATGCCACGCTTCGGGCCTGAAGCACTGTGTCTTCGGCGTGCATGAGCGGCATGTAGAAGAAGTGGCGGTGGGCAAACCCGAGCTGCGCGTCCACCCCTGCCTCCAGCCCCTCCAGCACGAGCTCCTGCGCCCGGCGATCTGCGGCAAAGGCCTGCGCGGTGTCGCGGTGAATGTGGCGCGAGAACTGGTCCAGCACGATCACCAGCGCCAGACGCCCAAGAGGGGTCTCGGCCCAGCCATCACAGGCGCCTTCCAGCGCCTGCGCATGGACCGCACCAAAGCGCGCGCGCACCTTTTCATCGAGCTGCGCACCGCCCCCGAACCAGTCGCCGGGGGTCAGTTCGCGAAACCAGAAGTCGAGAACGCGGGTCGCCCCGGCGTCGAGCGGAGGTGTGCGCGGCGTCATGTGCGTCCTCAGATCTCGGCGTGGATCTGGCCGTAGGAGAGCATCGCGAAAAGTCCGGTGCCCCCGATCACGTTGCCCGCGAAAGTGGGCAGGAGATAGCCGGTAAAGGCCGCCTCGATGGACTTCTGCCCGTCGATCACGAGCATGAACATCTCGGTCGATCCCGCGATGACGTGGGTAAAGCCGCCCGCCGCGATCAGCGCTGTAAAGACCATGATGACCCACAGCTCGAAACCCTTGGAACTGGGCAGCATCCACACCAGCCCCGCGATGAAGAAGCCTGCCGGAATGCCCTTTACCAGCGCGGTCCAGCCTTGCGACTGCGCCGCGTGTTTCGAGACCTCGAGCATGGCGGTCACATGGCTGCTCGCCTCGGCATCGCCTCCGTCGGACATCACCATCACGAAGAAGGCGGTGAGGAAGGTGCCGATGAAATTGGCAGTCAGGACAATGGTCCAGAGCCGGGCGGAGAGGCCCAGCTTGCCCCAGCTTGGCTCGGAGAGCATCGGCAGGACCACGCTCAGCGTGTTCTCGGTGAAAAGCTGGAGGCGTGAGAGGATGACCAGGATGAAGCCTACCGAATAGCCCAGGCTCGAGACGACCCAGCGATTGGGGCTGCCTTCCAGCGCCTCGTAGAGAAGCGCCTGGGCGAAGACAGAGGTCGAGATGCCGATCCCGGCGGCGATGCCCGACCACCACAGGGAGGAGGTCGGACGGCGTAGTTCCTCCTCACCCTCGCTGCGGATGATCGAAAAGACGGTGAGTGCGGACAGGCGGCTGTGCGCGGACACACGGCGGCGTTCGCGGCGGGTCAGGGTGGAATTGCCGCTTTCGATTTCACGCTCGACGTTCTCACGCTCGGCCTTCTGTTCGGCGCGGCGCAGTTCCTCTTCGCGTTCTTCCTCGGTTTGCTCCGCCTCGGCAGGACCGGAAGAGGTCCCTGCACCGGAGCCGGCGGTATCGATCACGTTCGGATGTCTCCTGAAAGATCTGGAACGCCTCTAACGCGCCAGATCGTGGCAGGTTGCCGTTTGTGTGACCTTCTGCTCAGTCCTCCACCGCCTCGCGCACCACCGCGATGCCCCGGCGGCGCTGCTCCTTGAGCTCCTGCTTGAGCCGGACAGGGTCGCGCGCAACGACGAAACCGAAGCTGACCCCACCCTCCTTGCCAATGGTCGCATGGTGCAGCTTGTGCGCCTGGACCAGGCGCTTGGCATAGCCGCGCTTGGGCACCCAGCGGAAATAGCGCTGGTGAACAAGGCCATCGTGAATCAGCGTATAGATGATCCCATACACGAGGATCCCCAGACCGATCCACGTTCCCGGCCACCAGGCGTGTTGGCCCATGACGAGCGGCGAGCCAACCGCGAACATCGAGATGCTCATGGCCGCCCCCACCAGCGCATATAGGTCGTTCTTTTCCAGAAGCTTGTCGTGGGGCTCGTGGTGGTCGCGGTGCCAGCCCCAGCCAAAGCCGTGCATGATGTACTTGTGGCTCGACCAGGCGACCAGTTCCATGGCGGCGGCGCTGGCAAGAACGATGAGAATGGCGATAAGAACAGTCACCCCCTTCTCCTAGACCGATGCGGCGCGCGTGTCAGCGCCTGATCTCATCCCGTTCATCGCATCTTCGTGGCGCAACTTGCCCCCTTAGCGGGTTGAAAAATACGCCGTTCGTCCTCCTGCCGGATAAATCGAACACATGCCCTGCGCTGTACTGCTTGAATTGCAAAGCGCAGGGGCCTAATCGGCTCGCATCATGACCACACAGCCGCGCACACTCTACCAGAAGATCTGGGACGCCCACGTTGTCGACACCCGCGACGACGGTACCTGCCTCATCTACATCGACCGGCACATCGTGCACGAGGTGACGAGCCCGCAGGCCTTCGCGGCGCTACGCGCGAACGGGCGCAAGGTGCGCCGTCCGGACCTGCACATCGCGGTTCCCGACCACAACCTGCCGACCACCGCACGCCGCGATGCAAGCGGCAACCGCGTTCCCATCGCCGACCCCCAGAGCGCGCAGCAGCTCGACATGTTGGAAAAGAACGCGCCTGAATTCGGCATTCGCTACATCGGCGATGCCGATCCCGAACAGGGCATCGTCCACGTCGTGGGCCCCGAGCAGGGCTTCTCGCTACCTGGCGCCACCATCGTGTGCGGCGACAGCCACACCGCCTGCAACGGCGGCCTGGGCGCACTGGCCTTCGGCATCGGCACCAGCGAGGTCGAGCACGTCATGGCGACGCAGACGCTGCTCCTCAAGCAGTCCAAGACCTTCCAGGTCAACGTCGAGGGCACCCTGGGTGCGGGCGTCTCGCCCAAGGACGTGATCCTGCACATCATCGGCCAGGTCGGCACCGCCGGCGGCACCGGCTACGTCATCGAGTACACCGGCAACGTGTTCCGCGAGATGTCTATCGAAGGCCGTCTGACGGTCTCGAACATGTCGATCGAGGCAGGCGCACGTGCGGGCCTGATCGCGCCCGACGAGACCACCTTCGCCTACGTCAAGGGACGCCCCTATGCACCCAGGGGCGCGGACTGGGACAAGGCCGTCGCCTGGTGGAAGAGCCTGGCGAGCGATCCGGGCGCGACCTACGACAAGTCGATCCACATCCGCGCCGAGGATATCCAGCCCACCGTGACCTGGGGCACCAGCCCCGAGGACACCGCCCCCATCGGTGCCGTCGTCCCCTCGCCGGACGATTTCACCGACGCCTCCAAGCGTCAGGCCGTCGCGCACAGCCTTGAGTACATGGGCCTGACGCCCGGCACCAAGCTGACCGACATCGAGGTCCAGAACGTCTTCATCGGCTCGTGCACCAACAGCCGCATCGAGGACATCCGCGCCGCCGCGCAGGTCCTCAAGGGGCGCAAGAAGGCCGACAACGTGACCTGGGCGATCGTCGTTCCGGGCTCGGGCCTGGTCAAGGCGCAGGCGGAAGCCGAAGGGCTCGACAAGATCATCATCGAGGCGGGCCTGGAATGGCGCGAGCCGGGCTGCTCGGCGTGCCTTGCGATGAACCCCGACAAGGTGCCCGCCGGTGAGCGCTGCGCGTCTACCAGCAACCGCAACTTCACCGGGCGCCAGGGTCCGGGTGCGCGCACCCACCTCGTCAGCCCCGCCATGGCGGCCGCGGCCGCCGTCACCGGACGCCTCGCCGACGTGCGCGAGCTGACCGAGAACGCCTGAAGGACGAACGCAAGATGGCAGACGAACCCGATACCTCGCTCGCCGGACGCGCCGCGATCGCGGCCGGTGCGGCCATTGGCTCGGCGGCGGTTGCCGCCGCGCTGCTCTTCGTGAAGCGCCGCAAGTCGCGCGCCGAGAAGAACGCGCCTGCGCACCCCGAACAGGCCCCCGAGACGGATTGAGACGAGCACACCCATGAACCCGATTTCCCAGGTTTCCGGCCGGGCCTACCCGTTCGGCCGCAAGAACGTCGACACCGACGTCATCATCCCTGCCCAGTGGCTCAAGACCGTGACCCGTGAGGGCCTCGGTCAGGGCTGCCTCGAATCGGTCAAGGCCGAGCCGGGCAACGTCTTCACCGACCCGACTTACGAAGGCGCGCCGATCCTGATCGCGGGCGACAACTTCGGCTGCGGCTCGAGCCGCGAGCACGCGGCCTGGGCGCTTCTGGACATGGGCGTGACCTGTGTCATCGCGCCCAGTTTCTCGGACATCTTTTCGGGCAACGCGTTCAAGAACGGTATCCTGACCGTCGCGATCCCGCAGGAGGCCATCGACCGCCTGATGGAGGTCGCCACGACCGACCCGATCAGCGTCGACCTGGAAACCCAGACGGTGACCACGCCTTTCCAGGACCGCTTCACCTTCGAGATCGACCCGTTCCGCAAGCACTGCCTGCTGAATGGCCTCGACGAAGTTGGCCTGACGCTGGCGCAGGACGCCGAGATCGGCACTTACGAAGCCAAGGCGCGCGAGGAACTGCCCTTCCTCGCCAGCCCGAAGCTGGCCGAGGCCTGAGCGCCGCCCTGAAATACCGCAAGGCGGCATTTCGGATACGTTTTACCGGCCCGGCGGGACTCTCCCGCCGGGCCGGTTGCCTTTGGAGCCTGCGCGCGATGCCGGAATCGGGATTGAACCCGGCCCCGCTCGGCCCTATCGCAATGGGAACGAACCGTGACACGGTGCGCAGGTGCACCGGGCTCACGCTTTTGCGGGATTGTGTGATGAAGAGTTTCAGCAGCAAGGGGCACGGCGCAGATGGCGGCGAGCCGACCGGGCTCGAGCATGACGCCGAGGTGCTTTTTCGCATCCAGGCGCGCCGCAACCGCCTCGTGGGCGAATGGGCCGCCGCGCGCATGGGCCTTTCCGAGGCCGAAACCGAAGCCTACGCAAAGGCGGTGGTCCAGGCCGACTTCGAGGAAGCGGGCGACGAGGACGTGATCCGCAAGCTCCTGGGCGACATTACCGCCGCCGGGGTCGACACGACCGAAAGCGAAGTGCGCGCCGCCCTCGAAGCCAAGCAGGTCGAAGCGCGCCGCGCCTTTCTCGGCGCGGCCTGACCACCCCGCCCACCTCAAGAGCGCCGCGCCCGAAACGGCTCGAAACCGTGCGCCAGCGGTGCTAGGGGGAAGCGCAAGACCAAGGTGCCGGCCGCACCCTGCCCCCCCAACGACGGCCATAGGAGAAGCCCAGATGGCGATGCCCGCCAGCGAGATCGAGCGCCTCATTGCAGAGGCCCTGCCCGGCTGCGAAATCACGATCACCGACCTTGCCGGCGACGGCGACCACTACGCCGCGCATGTCGTCGCGCCCCAGTTCGCGGGCAAGATGCGTGTCGCGCAGCACAAGATGGTCTATGAAGCGCTCGGAGGCCGCATGGGCGGCGAGCTCCACGCCTTGCAACTCACCACCGCCGTTCCCAAGTGACGCGCATACGCTTTTGAGGATTTGAATCAGATGTCCGACGTTAACGCCCGTATCGGCGACCTCGTGAAGGCCAACGATGTTGTCCTGTTCATGAAGGGCACGCCGCTCTTCCCGCAGTGCGGCTTCTCGAGCCGCGCCTGCGCCATTCTCGACCACATCGGCGTCCCGTTTGAATCGGTCGACGTCCTGCAGGACCAGGAAATCCGCCAGGGCATCAAGGCCTACTCGGATTGGCCGACGATCCCCCAGCTCTACGTGAAGGGCGAGTTCGTGGGCGGCAGCGACATCATGATGGAGATGTACGAGGCTGGCGAACTGCAGCAGCTCGTCACCGACGCGGGAATCGCGCCCCAGGCCTGATTCGCTGGCGCGAGTCGCGTCACCCGACGCACGAAGGGCCCGGAGACCACTACGGTGTCCGGGCCCTTCGTGCGTCTGTCGGGGAGGCAGGGCCAGGAGACATGATGGCCCTGCCCCATCGAGACTGCTTTGGGTACAATGGATACAAAGCATGGACCGTGCCAAACTCGCGAAATTACGCAAAACCCGCATTTGCGCGGCCGACGCGATCACGCCCCAAGCCCGACGTGTAAGAAATCTCGACACATCGGAAACCCGCCTTGGCTTCGGGAGGCGCATCGGGACCAACGCACCTGCGGCCAGCGCCGCCCCCTTCTCCCTGGGGCCCGAAGGGCGTCAACCTTGGGTGTGTTTCACCTGCAAGGCAACCGCCCTCTTGCCCCCGGCGGCACGGCGCGCGAAAGCGGTCCCATGACCGCCTCCCACGCTCCCACCGACCCGCCCGAAGACATGGTGCCCGCCGCGACCGTCGTCATCTTCCGGCGCAGCCCCCGGCCCGGCGGCCCGCCCGAACTGCTGATGGTCAAGCGCGCCCCGAAGATGCGCTTTGCCGCGGGCGCGCTGGTCTTTCCGGGCGGACGCGTCGATGCCGAGGACACGACCCTCGCCCGCCGCCTCCTGCCAGATGAGGACGACGCGCTGGGGGCGGCCCGGATCGCCGCCATTCGCGAGACACTGGAAGAGACTGGTCTTCTCATCGCCAACCCGGTCGCCGTCTCGCCGCAGGCGGTGCGCGAGGGCCGCGAACTGCTGCTGCGCGAGGGCGCTCTTGCCCCGGTGCTCGAACGGATGGGCTGGGAGCTCGATCCCGGGCGCCTGACCTTCTACGCCCACTGGTGCGCGCCAGGTGTCAGGCCCTTCGACACTCGCTTTTTCCTGACCGATCTTGGCCGCGGACAGGTCGATATCGCAGTCGACGAGACCGAGAATACGCACCTGTTCTGGGCCAGCGCGCGCGACACCCTGGCGCTGTGCGAGCGCGGCGAGGGACGGGTCATCTTCCCCACCCGCCGCAACCTGGAGCGCCTCGCCAGGCATGGCTCCTTCGCCGATGCCCGTGCCGACGCGCAGGCCCATCCCCCGCGCCGGATCCGGCCCGTGATCCAGAAACGCGAGGATGGCGACTGGCTGACAATTCCGACGGACCTGGGCTACCCGGTCTGCGCCGAGGCCATGGCCAGCGTCCAGCGCGGCTGAACGTAGCTGCCTTATACGCGATTCAGAAGCCGCGCGGCATGCCCTTGGACGGGTTGTGCAGGGCCAGGTGGTCCACCACCGGGCCATAGAGCGGCCGGTCGAACTCGACCCCGGCAAAGTCACCGCTGATCCAGCGCACGACCCCGCTGAAGGCTTCCAGCCCGGCCGGGCGCAGCACGATGCGCCCGCCCACCTTGAAGAACATGCCCGTGATCTGGATACAGCACCCCTCGGGCGAGAGATCGTAGATCTCGCCCGTGTCCCGCAGACCGCTGTGGGTCCGGCACTGTACGGTCATGGAGACCGGCTTGCGCACGGAGCGCCGGGGGATGATCGGACGGCTCATTCAGGTATCAATAGCCCTGTTTTCTTGACCTTTCATTAACCTCTTGCGGCACGCCCGGTTCAGGCCGGGCGGCGCGCATAGAGGCCAAAGCCCGCGATCACCGCATAGCACAGCGCCGGGATGATGAAGGCGATCGAGAGGTTGCCGCCCGTCGCATCGGCCAGCGCGCCGGTAAGGACCGGGATCACGGCCCCGCCGCAGATGGCGACATTGATGATGCCCGAACCATCGGCCGCTCGTGTGCCCAGCTTCTCGCAGGCAAGGCTGAAGATGGTGGGGAACATGATCGAGTTCATGAGGCCCACGGCCAGCAGGGTGTAGCCTGCCAGCGGCCCGGTGCCGGTGGTCGAGACCGCGATCAGGACGATGGCCGCGCAGGCGTTGAAGGCCAGCACCTTGCCCGGGCTGACGAGACGCAGCACCGCCGAGCCGAGGAAGCGGCCGACCATCGCCCCGCCCCAGTAGAAGCCCAGGAGCTTGCCCGCGCTCGCCTCGGGCAGCGCCATCACGTGGTCCTGCATCAGGTAGTTGACGATGAGCGAGCCGATGGTGACCTCGGCGCCGACGTAGAGGAAGATGCACAGCGCGCCGTAACCAAAGCGCAGGCGTGCGAGGAGATCGAGCCCGAAGCGTTCGAGCACGCCCTTGGTCGCATGCGCCTCGTGCTTTTCGGCGGGAAGGCGGTTGCGGAACATCCAGACCGCGAGGGCAACAAGCGCCAGCGCCGCGGCAATGCCGAGGTAGCCATGGACGATCGCCTGGCTTTCCTGGCGGCGGTAGGTGTCGAGCGCCGCGCCGGTCAGTTCACCCGCCGAGACATTGGCGAGGCTGCCCAGAATCAGGACCGAACCGGCGATGGGGAAGAGCGTGGTGCCCAGCGAGTTGAAGGCCTGCGCGAACGTGAGGCGCGAGGACGCGGTCTTGCGCGGCCCCAGCAGGCTGATCAGCGGGTTCGAGACGACCTGGACGATGACAACGCCAGCCGCCAGCACGAAGTAGGCGGCGAGGAACAGCGGGTAGTAGGCCGTCTGCGAGGCCGGAATGAAGGCAAGGCAGCCCGCGATCATCACCACCAGGCCCACCACGGCGCCGCGCATATAGCCCAGTTTGCGCACCAGCATCGCGCCCGGAATGCCGATCACCGCATAGGCGGTGAAGAAGCAGAACTGCACCAGCATCGCCTCTGTGAAGCTGAGCGTGAACAGCTCCTTGAGCTTGGGAATGATGACGTCGTTGAGGCTGGTGATGCCCCCGAAGATGAAAAACAGCGCGAAGACGAAGTAGCGCAGTTCGGGCGCATCGACGTGGCCGCCCGGGACTTCCTCCCCGAACGTTTCAGCATCGCCACTGGGGCTGGTATCGATCATTGCGGCCACGGTGCTCTTCTCCCGGTGGGGTGGCTGTTCAGGGCGCAACGATCTGATGCATTTTTTCACTCAGGGCAAGAAATTGCGCGTCCTTGCGAGATACATGCCGTGATGGCTCATTTCGGGCCAGATCATTTCGAGCCCCATCCCCTTATTTCGAGATCGTGCGGCGCACAGCATCTTTCCAGCCAGCGGCAAGATCGCGGCGGCGCTCGGCCTTCATCGCCGGGCGGAACAGCTCGCCCTGCCGCCAGGTGCGCGAGAGCGCGTCGAGATCGCTCCACACGCCCGTCGCAAGGCCTGCGTGGAAAGCCGCGCCCAGCGCTGTCGTTTCCAGGTGCACCGGACGCTCGACCGGCACGTCGAGCATGTCGGCAAGGAACTGGCACAGCCAGTCGTTCGCCGCCATCCCGCCATCGACGCGCAGGCGCTCGGGCGTGCGGCCACCGTCGGCGACCATCGCGTCGGCCAGATCCATGGTCTGGTAGGCCACCGCCTCCAGCGCCGCGCGGGCAAGGTGCGCCTGCCCGGCCCCCAGCGTCAGGCCATAGATCGCGCCGCGCGCGTCCGGGTCCCAGTGCGGCGCACCGAGCCCGACGAAGGCAGGCACCATGTAGACACCGTGGTTGTCGGGCACTTGCGTCGCCATGTCGTTGGTCTCGCGCGCATGGGTGATGACACCGATGCCATCACGCAGCCACTTGATCGCCGCACCCGCCACGAAGATCGAGCCTTCGAGCGCATAGGTCATCTGGCCATTCAGGCGGTAGGCGGGCGTGGTGATCAGGCGGTTGTCCGAGGCCAGCGCCTCCTCGCCCGTGTTGAGCAGCATGAAGCAGCCCGTGCCGTAGGTCGACTTGGCCATGCCCGGCGCGAAACAGGCCTGCCCGAACAGCGCGGCCTGCTGGTCACCCGCCATCCCCGCGATGGGAATCTCGGCCTCAAACAGGTCGGGCGCAGTGGTGCCGAAGACATGGCTGTTGTCGTGGACCTCGGGCAGGATCTGCATCGGCACGCGAAACAGGCGGCACAGTTCCTCGTCCCACCCTTGGGTGCGGATGTTGTAGAGCATCGTGCGCCCGGCGTTGGTGACGTCGGTCGCGTGGACCTTGCCCCCGGTCAGGCGCCACAGCAGGAAGCAATCGATGGTGCCGAAGGCCAGTTCCCCGCGCTCGGCCGCGGCGCGGGCGCCCGCCACGTTGTCGAGGATCCAGGCGAGCTTGGTCGCGGAGAAGTAGGGATCGACAAGGAGCCCGGTGCGCGCCCGCACGTCGGCCTCCACCCCGTCGCCCTTGAGATCGGCGCACAGCCGCGCGGTGCGCCGGTCCTGCCACACGATGGCCTTGTGGATCGGCGTGCCCGTCGCCTTGTCCCACACCACCACGGTCTCGCGCTGGTTGGTGATGCCGATCCCGGCGATATCGCGCGGCGCGACGCCGCTCTTGCCCATCGCCTCGCGCGCGGTCTGCACCACGTCGCGCCAGATGTCCTCCGGGTCGTGTTCGACCCAGCCCAGTTCGGGATAGTGCTGTTCGAACTCGCACTGCGCGGTAGCCACCGCACGCGCCTCGGCGTCGAAGACGATGGCACGGGTCGAAGTCGTCCCCTGGTCGATAGCAAGTAGATGGCCGGGCTGGGACATGCAGGAACTCTCCGTCGGGATAATGGGGGCGCTCGACGCGGCTTATTCGGCGCCGGTTTCGGCCGTGGTTTCGGTGGCGTTTTCGGTTCTCGTCTCGGGCCGCAGGTAAGGCTTGATCGCGAAGTGATAAAGACCCGCTCCGACAAGGCCGCCCACGAAGGGCCCAGCAATCGGCACCCAGAAGTAGAAGCCCGCGCCCGGCAGGGCCGAGGCGCCCCAGCCCGTGAACGTCGCGAAGAGGCGCGGCCCGAAATCGCGTGCAGGGTTGATCGGCCAGCCTTCGAGATAGCCGCCCGAGGCGCCGATGGCCGCGACGAGCAGGCCAATCATCAACGCGCCCGAGTTCGCGCGCGGCGCCATCTCGTTGTACTCGTCGGTGATTGCAAAGATGCCCAGCAGCAGGAACGCGGTCAGGATGACCTCGTCCCAGAAGGCGTGCCAGGGGGTGATGTGCGCGCCGGGCAGCGTGAAGAAGACCCCCGCCGCGCCGCCCTCGGCCCGGGTCAGCCCTTGCGCGGCATTGAACGCGTCGATTACCGGATGCCAGAGCTGGAGGACGAGCGCGGCGCCGATCACACCGCCTGCGACCTGCGCGGCAATATAGGGGAGAACCTTGCGCCGGGGGAAGCCGCGATAGACCATCAGCGCCAGGGTCACCGCCGGATTGGCGTGGGTCCCCGAGACCGAGCCGGTCACGTAGATCGCCAGCGTCACGGCAAGCCCCCAGGCAATGCACACGCCCCAGTAGGCCTGCGCATAGGGGCTGGGATCATAGAGCGTAATCATGGCCGCGGCGGAATCGCCCAGCGTCACGATGATCATCACCGCGATCATCTCGGCAATCAGTTCGCCGCGCAGCTTGCGCGAATCTTCGGTCCCGGCAGGCACGATCCGAGATCTCCCCTCTATCGGTCTTCGTTTTCGGCCCCTCCCTGCACGCACCTTCATACGAAGGTCAATACTTTCGTTTGAATTTTCGTTTCTGCCAAACTATAGCACTAAACGAAATTCATCGGGATGTGTTCCCCTACCAAGCCACCCTGAAGGGAGTTCCCACCGTGTCGTCCGCAACGCCTCATTCCACGCAAGAGCCCACCTATGACCTGCTGATCGTAGGCGGCGGCATCAACGGGGCTGGCATCGCGCGCGATGCCGCCGGGCGCGGGCTCTCGGTGCTGCTGGTCGAACAGGATGACCTTGCCAGCTACACCTCCTCCTCCTCGACCAAGCTGATCCACGGCGGGCTGCGCTACCTCGAATATTACGAGTTCCGCCTCGTGCGCGAAGCGCTGATCGAGCGCGAGCGCCTGCTGTCCATGGCTCCGCACATCATCTGGCCGCTGCGCTTCGTCCTGCCCCAGTCGCAGTCACCCCGCCCGGCCTGGATGGTGCGCCTCGGCCTCTTCCTCTACGACCACATCGGCGGACGTAAGACCCTGCCCGGCACCGAGACGCTCAACCTCGACACCGCGCCGCAGGGACGCGGCCTCTCTCCCGTGTCGGACACGGGCGCTCACAAGGGCAAGGGCAAGGCCTTCGTCTATTCCGACTGCTGGGTTGAGGACAGCCGCCTCGTCGTCCTCAACGCCATGGACGCGGCCGCGCGCGGCGCGCGGATCGAGACCCGCACCCGCCTCACCGGCGCAACCAGCCAGAATGGCACCTGGACCGCGCAGATCGAAGGCCCCGATGGGTCGCGCGAGGTGCGTGCGAAAATGCTCGTCAACGCGGCCGGCCCCTGGGTCGACAAGGTGCTCCAGCGCCTGGGCCGGGCCAAGAACGATCGCGGCGTACGCCTCGTCAAGGGCAGCCACATCGTCGTGCCCCGGCTCTACGAGGGCGATCACGCCTTCATGCTGCAGAACCCGGACCGCCGCATCGTCTTTGCCATTCCCTACGAACGCGACTTCACGCTCATCGGCACGACCGACGAGCCCTGGACGCAGGAGCCCGGCAAGGCCGAGATCAGCGAGGCCGAAACCGCCTACCTGTGTGAGACCGCCAACCGCTACTTCGATCGCGTCATTACCCCGGCCGACATCGCCTGGAGCTATGCCGGCATCCGACCGCTCTACGACGATCACGCCGCCAACGCCTCGGCGGTGACCCGCGACTACGTGCTCGACTTCGACCGGCCGGACAGCGGCGCACCAATGCTCAGCATCTTCGGCGGCAAGATCACCACCTTCCGCAAGCTCGCCGAGCACGCGCTGGAGCACATCGCCGAGGTCTTCCCCCAGGCCAAGACCGCCTGGACCGGCGGCGCGGTTCTGCCCGGCGGCGAGATACCGGGAGGCGACTTCGCGCGCTTTGTGCAGGACCTTACCCGCCGCTTTCCGCAGATGCCCGGTGCCCTTCTCCACCGCCTCGCGCGCGCCTACGGCACCTGTGCCGAGACGATCCTGTCGGGCGCGCAGAGCCCTGCAGACTTGGGCGAGGATTTCGGCGGCGGTCTCCACGCCGCCGAGGTCGACTATCTGGTCGCCCACGAATGGGCCCGCAGCGCCGAGGACATCCTCTACCGCCGCTCCAAGCTGGGCCTTCATGTTCCTGAAGGTACCGCCGCCAGGCTCGACACCTATCTTTCGCAGGACGCCTGAGCGCCTGCGCTTTGCACGGCGTGCGCGCGCCGCTAGGGTGGCGCCATGACGGGGGCAGCAGGCGCATGAGCGCACACACCAGCATCGAGGATGGCCAGGGCGATATCGTGACGCGCCGGCGCACGCGCATCCTGGAAATCGCGCGCGGCGCGGGCCGCGTCGAGGTCGATGATCTCGCCACGCGGCTCGACGTCACCCCCCAAACCATCCGCAAGGACCTCAACGTGCTGGCCGAGCAGGCGCTGCTCTCGCGCGTGCACGGCGGCGCGGTGGTCACCTCGGGTGTCATCAACCTGGAATACGAGGCGCGCCGTTCGGTCGCCTCGGACGCGAAGGCCCGGATCGGCGCGGCGGCGGCGGCGCTGGTGCCCGACGGGGCCTCGCTGTTCGTCAACATCGGCACCACGACCGAGGCCGTTGCCGCCAATTTCGGCAACCACCGCAATCTCATGGTGATCTCGAACAACCTCAACGTGATCGACACGCTCTCGGCCCACCCGTCCATGGAACTGGTGTGCGTGGGCGGCAAGGTGCGCACCGCCGACCGCGCCGTGGTGGGCGCACTTGCCATGCGCTTCATCGAGAGCTTTCGCGTGGACTACGCCCTCATCGGTATCTCCGCGCTCGATCCGGACGGGAGCCTGCTCGATTTCGCCATCGACGAGGTGGAAGTGTCGCAGACGATCATCCGCAACGCGCGCAAGGTGATCCTCGTTGCCGACAGTTCCAAGGTCGGCCGCTCGGCCCCGGTACGGGTCTGCGGCATGGAAGCGATCGACTACTTCGTGTGCGACACCCTTGCCGAGGCGGACCTGCGCCAGGCCTGCGCGGCCCACGACGTCACCCTGATCGAGACGCAGACCGCGCCCTGACCCCGGCACGCCCGGAGACGCTCCGACACCGCGCTTGGTCACGGCGGCAAACGGCCCCGGCGCCCCCTATCCCAGGTTCATTGCGTGGCACCGGGCGCCGCGTTGCAGATATTGGTGTAATCGAACCTCGGGAACTGGCTCTCGAATTCCGAAAGCACCATGCTTGCTGCAAAGGACAGCGTGCGCGACGTGTTGGTACACAGCGCCAGCACCATGGGACGCACGGTGGGGTCGGAAATGCGGGTGAATGCAAGTTGGCCTGACTGGACTTCCGAGACCGCATCGATTGATGTCAGAATGCCCGTGCCGGCGCCTTCGAGCGCCAGCGAGACAATCATCTGCACATTGTCCGATTCCATCCGCTGGCGGATCAAGACCCCGGTCGTTGCCTCCAGCATGCGGACCTGGGCCGCGACCGCCAGCGGTTCGGAAGGAACCACGAGATCGCGGTCGGCGCAGGCCGTAAAGCGCACGCTGTCACTTGCCGCAAATGGATCGTCGGCCCGCGTGACAAATCCCAGCGCAACTTCGGCGAAAGCCCGGACGGTAAGGTCGCGTGTCGACTGAGGTTCGAGCATGATCCCGAAATCCACCGAGGCGTCCAGCACGGCATCGCGCACTTCCTCGTTCTCCCGAACCCGCAAGCCAATGCTGATGCCCGGGAAGCGCGCGTCGATGGCCTTCACGAGCCGTGGCACATGCCCCTTGGCCAGCGCCTCGATCACCGCGATCTCGACATGTCCACGCTTGATGCCTCGCAAGTCCTCGATCTGCGAGAGCGTATCGGCCAGGTTCTTTTCCCACCGCATGCCCGATGCCATCAGCAGTTCGCCGGCAGCCGTCAAACGCATGCCCGATGAAAGTCGCTCGAACAGGGGCATTCCCAGTTCGGCTTCGACGTTGAGGATCTGCCGGTCGATCGCGGAGGCGGCGATGTTCAGTTCATCCGCCGCCTTGCGGATCGAGCCGAGCCGTCCGACGACGACGAAATAGCGCATGAAGCGGGAGAATGCTGGCACGCTATCGGCTCAGCACGTAAGCCGGATGACGATGCGACACACGATCATTTGCTGCCTGGCACCGTCGTCGCATATTTGTCCCAATGCCCCAGTAGTTCGTCGACGACCTTGCCGCCAACAAGGTACAGACTCTCCAGCGCGGCGGTCATTCCGGCATAGCCCTCGTTTTCGCGCAGCAGATAATCGGCTGGCGACACGCCCGGCGGGGGCATCGTGAAGTTGCTGCCCGCCCGAAGGACCATCAGGCGATCGTAATCGACAACCCCCAATTTATCGAGATAGGCCAGCGACTGTGCAGTGCCGGTGTCCTCCATCGCCGAAGTCACGAAATTGCCCTGTCCCTGCGACCAGTAGTCAACCCACTCGTTTGCCCAATCGTTCATCCGCGCCCCGTGCCAGAAGGTCATGGCCGAAACGGTATCTCCCTTCATGACGATGGGCGGCTTGAGCGCATTGGGATAGCCGGTGAAGCGCGCACGCTCCTCGGCGATGGCCGGATCGTCGGGCAGCGCGATGTCCTTGGTCAGATCATAGGCCCAGTCGCGCAGCGCGGGGTTGGCCACGAACAGTTCACCCGTCGGCTCGGGGCGATGCGTGTCGAGCGGACCCTTGGTTTCCCGCGCGAAATATCCGCTTGGCCAATCCTTGGGGATTTCCCTGGCGTCGATCTCGTGGGCGAGGTCTCCGTCCACGAGATAGCTGGCCCATGCCGCGGACCCGATCGAGGCGTCCTGCGGGTCGATGCCGGCAATGCCCGCGACCAGCCAGTAGGCCTTCGCGAGATCGAAGCGCGGGTCCAGGCCCAGTGCCATTGTCGCTCCGGCCGACTTGGCGGTGCCGATACCGGTCACCATCGCCAGGACCTGCGTCTCGGGGTTGTAGTAGAGATCATGGTACGAGTGCGGGAACGGGATGCGCGTGGTCAGGCCACGGCGCTCGTGCCAGATCTGGAATTCACCCGGCGCATCGCCGGTATCCTCGCCGATCTCGAACATGGTGACGAGCACCACCTTGACCGGCAGCTTGTCGGTGCAGGGCGTGGCAAGCTCGCACACCGCGACAGGCGTGCCCGCGCTCGTCTCGGCCGCGGCGGGGGCGGCCGAAGCCACTCCTGCCAGTGACATCGCTGCCAGGCATGGCAATCCTGCCGAGCGCAGGAATACAGAAAGGCGCTTCATCTCGATCCGTCCCTTCACATTTCCAGCCCGAAGGCCTGCACCTTGTCGGCGATCGGCTCGAGTTCGGCGTAGTGCTTCTTAAGATCAACATTCTGGATCTTGTGGTCGCGCACCACGAACTTGCCGTTGACGATGGTGGTCACGACGTTGCTGGGATACGTCGAGAACGCGATCTGCCAGTAGGGATCGAACTGCGGCTGCATGTTGGGCGTATCGGTATCGACGATGATGATGTCGGCCTTCTTGCCGACTTCCAGTGAGCCCAGTTCATCCGCCTTGTTGATGGCGCGCGCACCGCCCATCGTGGCCATGTAGACCCAGTCATAGGGGGTGTCTGTATTGGGGTCGCCGAAGGAATGGGCCGCCTGCTTCGCATAGGCGATCTGGCCGAAGATATCCATCTTCGAGACACCCAGCGGTCCGTCGGTGCCCAGGCCCACATCGAGGTCGCGCTGGTACATGCGCCACGACGGAGAAAAGCGCGATCCATTGGCCTTGGGGTTGTGGCTCACGCCGACACCATGCTTCTTCAGTATCTGGATATCGTCATCGTCGACGAAGATGACGTGTGCGGCGATCATGCTGGGACCAAGGACATTCTCGTCCTCGAGATACTTGACCACGGTGCGGCCGTTGAACTCGACGCCGAGGTCTTTCTCCATGCGCGCGCGCTCGGTATCGGTCTCGGCAAGGTGGATCAGATACGGCACGCCTTCGGCCTCGGCCAGTTCGCGGCACTTGCGCAGCCATTCCACGCTCACCGAATAGTTCGCATGCGGTGCGACCGCGGGCGTGATCAGTTCGTTGCCCTTCCAGTCATGAATGAACTTGCGGGCATATTCATAGCCGCCGTAAGGCTGCGGGGCGTCCACGACGGGAAAGTTGATGACCGTCTCGCCCAGGACGCCGCGAATGCCCACTTCCGACACCGCGCGGGCGACCTCATCCTCATGGTAGTACATGTCGGTCACAGTGGTGACCCCCGCGAGCGCGGATTCGATCGCGGCCTCGCGCGCCGAGACCCGGATCAAGTCACGATTGAGCGTCTTGGCCTCGAGCGGGAAGAAGAAGTTGTAGAGACCAGGATGTTCCTTGGTCGAACGCACACCGCGGTACACGCTCATCGACAAGTGATTGTGGCCGTTGATCATGCCAGGCATGACGATATCGCCACCGGCATCGATCACCGTAGCGGACGTGTAGTCATCGGCCACCGAGGCATCGCCCACTGCAATGATCCGGCCATCACGGACCACCACCGTTCCCTGGGGATACATATGGCGCTCGGAATCGATGGTCAGCACCTTGGCGTTGCTGATGATCATGTCCGCCGGCTCGGCCGCCATGGCCTGTACGGGCGCAAGTAGCAGCGTGAGGGCAAGCGAGGAAATCGCGGTCGTGATTGCGGGTTTCATGGGGGTCTCCGACGGCCACGCCGGATCGGACGCGGACCGCTTTGGTGTGCGGGAATGGGTTGCGGCCGAACGTACCTTGCCTGGCCAAGGCAAGGACGGCCCGCGGTGAACTGCGGACCGTCCAGCCTCGCTTAGAAGTTGTGGCGGAGCCTCAGGCCCCAGGTGCGCGGATCGGAGACCTGCGCGGTCAACGTCTGGTTGCGATAGTTGAAAAAGTTCAATGCCGAGGGGGCATAATAGAGGTTCGTGATGTTGTTCACGAAGAACGATACATCGAACCGGTCATCCTCGAAGCGATAGCCGATGCTGGCATTGCCGCGCAGCCAGGGGGCATCGAAGTTCTCGACCGGCGGCACCGGGATAAGCGGATAGGCCCGGCCCTTGTAGGCCCAATTGGTCTGGAAGTAGGCCTCGCCATTGCCGACAGGCTGGCCCGCATAGAGCGAGCCGTTGGCGGTCCAGCGCGGACCGGGCAGACTGCCGCCATCGATCATGACCTGCGCAGGGTTGCTCGGACAGGCGGTGCCGCCACGATCCAGCAGGCCGCCACCGGCGCTCACGCACGTGGTGGTATCGTCGATCTTGGTGTCGCTGTAAGCAACGCCCAGGTTAACGCGAACGCGCTCGGCGGGCGCGAATTCGGTCTCGAGTTCGAAGCCCTTGCCCGTGGCGCGGTCGATGTTGAAGATCCGCAGATTGTTGGCTTCGCCGCCCGTCAGCACCGCCTGGTAGTTGTCGTAGGTGTAGTAGAACGCCGAAAGGTTGAAGCGCAGCATGCCGTCGAGCAGTTCGCTCTTCACGCCGACTTCGTAGTTCCAGATCCGCTCGGGCGCGGCAACGGTCGGAATGTTCTCGCGGGCAAGAACCGCCGATTCCTTGTAGCCGGTGGCGACCCGCGCATAGACATTCATGTCGGGAGTGAAACTGTGGACGATGCTGAGATCGCCGGTCAGCGCGTCATCGGACGTATGCGTGTAATATGGGGAATCCGGTGCCGCATCGGCCGCGGACGTGCCCGGTTCATAGCGCACGTAGTGGTTCTTGGTGTCCTTCGAGTAGCGCAGGCCGAACTTGAGCGAAGTGTCGGACGACACGTCATAGTCCAGCGAGGTAAACAGCGCCCACGAGCTCGTCTTCTGACGCTGGGTGGCAAGCGGCGCAGGGGCAACCGCCACTGTGCTGAAGTTGGAGAAGGTGGTCCCGTTGACCTGGTCGACCGTCAGATTCTCGCGGAAGAAATAGCCGCCAACGAGGAAGTTGAAGGGCCCTGCCCAGTCCGAGGAGATGCGGGCTTCCTCGGTGAGCTGGTAGTGGTCGGTGACGTTGTCGCCCGTGATCAGCGACCAGTTCTCGCCAAGGCTGCCCGAAAGCGAGGGAATGTTGCCCGGATAGATCGGCCCCTGCATCGAGCCACCGTCGACGTCGCCGATGTTGCGGTTGCCCAGCAGCTTGCGGTAGCTGGTGATCGAGGTCAGGTCGAGTCCGCTGCCAAGGCCCTGGCGAACGGTGGCGGTGGTGTAGAACTGCTCGATCGAACGCTCGACGAAGTTGATGCCGTCGAGCGCCACCTTGTCGCGCGGAATCTTGATGATGTCGCCGCCAACGGCGAACTGCCCGGCACGGAAGATGCCGCCTGTGTCATCGTACATGTTGTGGTAGCCGGCATTGAGCAGCACCGACGTCTCGGGCGCGGGCTTCCACTCCAGCTTCAGGCGCGCAGCGACTTCGCCGTAGCTGCCAATCGCGTTTTCCTTTTCGAGACCCGTGGCGATATTGTCGATCCAGTCGGCGCGGCCGGCATGGTAGAACGAGACACGGGCATTCAGCGTGTCGGTCAACTTGCCGCCGACGGCCGCATCGATCGAGCGGGTCTGCCACTGCCCCCACGAGACATCGACGTGTCCGGTGGTGTAATCGGTGGGCGCGGCCGAATCGATCTTGATCGCGCCAGCCGTCGCGTTACGACCAAACAGCGTGCCTTGCGGACCGCGCAGCAACTCGACCGACTGGATATCGAACAGCGGGAAGGAGCGGATGCTCACGTTTTCCAGCACCACGTCGTCGTAGATCATCGATACCGGCTGCGACGCATTTGCGTCGAATGCGGTATTGCCTGCACCACGGACAAAGAAGCGCGGAGCGAGACGTCCGTTCGAGGAACTGGACACAAACCCGGGAACCTGCGCAGCCAGGGAATTGATGTCCTGACCGCCGGCCATCATGTTGCCGACCTTCTCGTTATCCAGCGCGGAAACGGAGATCGGCACATCCAGGATATTCTCAGGGCGCTTCTGCGCGGTGACGACGATCTCCTCGAGCCGCGAACCCGGTCCGCGTGCCTCTTCCTGTGCGCTGGCAGGATTGGCTATGCCCACTACCATCGGCAGCGCCAGCCCGGCGCCGTTGAGCAAGGCCTGCCGAAAGCCGGGCTTGCCCCGGTGCGCAGACACAGACGTACTCTTCAGAATAAAATACCGCCCCATGTTTCCCCCTTAAGACGAACACCCGGTATTCTTATTTTTTAACCGACTATTCAAATAGTTGTGAGACCTGCAAAACAGGATTTGCTTTGCCCCAAGTCACCACGCCAGAACGTAAACGCCCACAACTCTCCCAAGGTGTAGCGCACCAACGCGCACAGAAGTCCTTCGCGTCCAACTGGTGCGCGAGATGACCCTGGGGGAAAATATGTGTTCGCACAAATGCCAATTACGGAACAGTTTGTTGCCAAAATGCGCTCACCCGTGAGGGTTGCCATGCCAACAATGAAGACGCAGCACCCACTATCTGGCATGCGAAACCACAGTTCGTACTCCCCGCCAAAAAACGGAAGATGCGCGAAGTGCAATGCCTAGGTCCTCGTGACAATTTAATCACTTGAGCCATAGCGTGCTGCTGGCGCGTGTGATGAATCTGAGGAAGTGAGGGCGAGTTTGTCGTCGCGGGTGGCGATGCGGCGGTCTTGCCGGAGCTTGGCGAAGAAGCCCGCGAGGCCCCTTGCGGCCGCCCGGTACAAACTCGCGCAGCCGATTCCATTGATCAGCCCGAAGCACTTCTCCTTCCACACCGGCCTCCAAAAGCCAGCGCTGAACAAGAACTCCAAGCGATTGGAAATCCCTACAGTGTTACTACAGTCCAGAGCGCTCCACCTGCCGGAGTGACCAGCAGGACATCCCGCCCGCATCGCCCATCTTGCAAGGCTGGCTCTGAGCGAACGCGGCTGAACGCCTCTGGCCAGATAGAGGCTGAATATCTAGGTTTTCCGGGGGATGTCCAGACGAATGCGAACGTCAATGGACTGAAAAATGGTGGCGGTGAGGGGCTCACAAAGAACAGTACAAACGACTGAATATAAATTAAAAAATATAAAATTGCGCCAACCAAGGCCCTCGCTCGGCCCCGTCACTCTCACACTGCAATGTGACATGATCTCAAAGGGCACCACATTGCACTGTACGCCACAGGATTCCGCTTTAACTGGCTGTCGAGCCTTGCGCCCCCCAGTTCGTCAAGTGGCGCAGCGATTCGCTGCCATCTGAGTAGCCCTAGTTTTCTAGACGCCTTCTGCTTTCAAAATCTTCTGCCGTTCGAACTGTGCGGGTGACAGCATCCCGTTCCTAACCTGCTTGCGGACCGGATTGCAGAACATCTCGATGTAATCGAATACGTCTTGTCGGGCTTCGTCGCGCGTTTTGCAGGTCCGGCGCCGGCTCCTGTCCTCGAAATTAGGATAGAAGGCGTCCAGAAATCTATTGGCTAATCAGATAGCAGCCTAAAAATGATGCAAAAATATTTTTTATATCTTCTTGAAAATACATGACGATAGTACAAATTACCTTCGATAGAGGGGGTGATGCGTGCCGACATACGAGCTGATCATTACTGATGTGACGTGCTATGGGCCGCTGTTTTGTGTGGCGGGATGGGATCTGAACAATGGTGGCATGATCCGGCCAGAACCTCCCGGTGCGAATACGTTTAGCGAGGCATCTCGTTTTTGGGATGCTCAGCATGCCGGACCCGGAAAATTGTTCGCAGTAGGGAATGTCGTGCGGCTTGATGCAGCGCAGCCACCTGCGAACTTTCCTTTTCCGCATGCAACGGAAGATCGAATCGTTGTTGCGGGGACCATGACGCGAATCGCTCAGATGGTTCCCGCACAGATCGTGCAAGCCGTAATGCCGGGTGTATCTAGCTCAATTAGTAGGTCTTTCGGAGGGCAACTGCACCGGGCTAATTCTGGAAAAGCCCATGTAGTTGCAGGTGTGCAAGTAGGTTCGCTCGATGCTGTCAACATCCAGCCAGCCGCAATTTCGTTCTACGAGGATAACCCTAGTCCTGGTAAACGGCGGTTGCGCGCGCTGATTAACGAGGGAGGCGTTCAATACGACTTTTCAGTACCAGCGGACACGGCACGGACTCGCTTCCTTACTGGGGGGGTCGCTGCTGTTCAGGCGGACGTTGCTGCGAGTAGGTTCATTCATGTGAGGCTTGGATTATGTCGCCCGTTCGCGGCGATGCCCAATTCTTGCTATGCGCAAGTTAATGGGTTGCATTTTTTGTAAGGCTCAAAAGTGCAGTGCAACAAATTCAAATGCCCTCCGAAATCTACGCTGTCTGTGGAGAATGCTGGCCGGACGGCACTGCAGTTGGTAGGATCGCGAGGCGGCATATTGGAAATCGTATCGGACGAACGGTCATGGCACAAAGGAGCCCAAGATTGGCGAAGTCGGTTGTGGAAGTCTTGACGATTGGACATTCGACACTTCCTTATGAGCGTTTTCGTGGACTTCTCCGTCTGGCGTCCGTGACAGCGGTCGCCGATGTTCGGTCCGCACCATTTTCCCGGCACTTCCCTCATTTCAATCGGGATGCCCTGCGAGATGAGCTGCGTAAGGACAATGTGGCCTATGTTTTCCTCGGCGAGCAATTAGGCGGGCGGCCGAAGGGGCAACGTTTTTTCTATAATGGCGTAGCTGATTACGAGAAGATGGCGGAAACGATCGATTTTGCGCGTGGACTTGATCGCGTTATCGAAGGCGCGAAAAAATTCCGGATCGCGATGATGTGTTCGGAGCATGACCCGCTCGATTGCCATCGCTGCCTTTTGGTCGGACGGGCGTTGCATGAGCGTGACGTTAGAGTTCGTCACATTCTAAGCAGCGGTGATATTGTCGGTCATCAGCAGGTCGAGAACAGGCTGATGGAAATGTCAGGTAAGAGCGACATCGATCTTTTTGAGCCGCCTGCGAAGCGGCTTTCTGCAGCATATCGGGAAAGAGCTATGAAGGTCGCGTTTTCTGAGAGGCAGAACAATGCCCGGAAGCCGGCGAATGCGGAGTGAATGACTTGGGCAATGTTAACTTGGCGACGATTGGCTTTACCAAGACTACAGCTGAGCGTTTTTTTGATCGCCTGAAGAATGCAGGCATTAAGAAAGTGATAGATGTGCGACTCCATAATACGTCGCAATTGTCCGGGTTCGCGAAAGCTGACGATCTAGCCTTTTTTTTGAAGACTATTTGTGGGGCGCAGTATACGCACCAGCCGCTTTTGGCACCAACCGACGATATTTTGAAAGCGTTCAAACGTGATAAAGGGGATTGGAAGGTATACGAAAATTCGTTCATGCGGTTGATGGAGCAGCGCAAAATCGAGACTCGACTGAAGCCGGAAATATTTGAGGGAGGATGCCTTCTGTGTTCGGAAGACAAACCGCACCATTGCCATCGGCGACTAGTTTGCGAGTACCTGAATACGAAATGGGACGGATCACTGAAAGTTCGCCACCTCTGACCAGGGGATGCACCGAGCACCAACCGGTGTGCTACAGTTGACCTGTAATCTGGCGTTGCACTTAACCGAGCCTCTCGCAATGAGAGAAAATTTGCTGGCAGTTGCAAGCTCGGCGGCGATTTAATCGCCGGGAGCGGTCTCTTCGGAGAGGTGGGGCAAGCTTTTTGCATCCTTTGTCGGTGGCTTCGTGTGCGTCTGGAAGCGCTCTTTATAGCCCGGTAGACACGTACATTGGCTAGCGAGCTCAATCCCGATCAGTGAGATGATTTTGTCTGCATGTTTGGGGGCGATACGCATCCGACCGCGCCGCAGCGCATGGTAGAGCGCTTCTGTCGCTATGGACTCTCCTAACCGGTCCGCGACTGCAGGATGGCCGACGAGGTTTAATGACCAAGCGGGAGCACGTGTGGTCATGAGAGCGGATGCTCTTGCCCGTCCTTTTCGTTCGTCTACTACGGGATGAAAATTGCGCGACAAAGCTATAGCGATCGTCGCGGCTTCGCCGTCATCCAATGTTGGGGGTACTACGACCAATTTTGCGAAAAATTCGTATTCTTCATCATTCATTTCAATACGTTCGATAAGGCCTGCCTTGTGTGCATTCCCGAGGAAATCACGTTCGCCGCTCGATCTGTTACTTTGCCGGTGTAACTCATCGAACACGATCCTCGATACGACGAGATTGAAAGGGAGCGCGCTGAGGATTTCTTTCCCATACCCCGAGGCGTGTAGATTTATGACGACGCTTGTGTCGAGGGCGAGCGTGGCACCATGCCCGATGCCTGGGTCAAAGTCCGCCATCGAGCTCGCATTCCTCCAGTTCGATTTGATCGACGACTTCTCGTAGTTCCAATCTGCTGATGTGCAGCAACTCCGAAAGTTGTCCTTCGGACATTAAGTTGCGCTTCCATGCTGCATGCGCCATGAGGCTTAGACGGTGTGATACTGGCCTCTGTGCGTCGTACTTCGCTGGATCAAGGTGGTGACCTGCATGCCCTAGTACTTCCCTGACATGCTCCTCGGTAATACCTCCATTATCTTGAAACCAAGCCCAAGTGCCTTTTTTGGCGAGAGCAAGATCTTCAAGGCGGAGTACGCATGCCTGTCGAGATAAATTGTATTCTTGCGCGAGAAGAATGATGAGCCGGCGGGTGACCTTACCGGTGATCTCCTTCAATCGGCGAAAGCTTTCCGTAAAGCTTACCGCCGGTGCGATGAAAGCTCGCCCAAAGGCGTTCGCATAACGTTCTTCCCTTGATAGGAAACGCTCGTTTTCTTCGAGAACCTCGGGATTGCGCCTCGTCCCGACAAAATGACCGAGTTCATGCGCTGCCGACTGAATGCGACGCGGCAGAGGGTGACTTGCATTTAAAAAAATGCAGGCGCCGACGTCATCGTCGAAGGTGAATAGTCCGGCAATCTTCGATGATGGCGATAGGTACCGCTGATACAGTCGAATCCCGAGGTCGAGCTCGATCACCGAGAATATATCTGCGATTGGTCCCAACCCTAGGCCAAGCCATTTGCGGAGATCTTGCGCATGCCTCTCTGCCAATTCAGTGACCTCGCCGCCGTCAATGGTGCGCTCCGGTGGGTAATCCCGCTTCCTCTGGATGCCTAGAACGTTCTCGATTTCGATGTCGGCCTTAATGAGATCGTTGAGGACACCGATCGCTTCCAAAGTTTCCGCATCTTCGGCTTCGCGTAGCTTGCGGAAACGAGGCAGAAGGTTTGTGTGGACAGCTTCCCGCCGTAACAGTGCATTTACCGACATCCCATAGAAGTGCGCGAGCTTTTGGAGTTCTTGAGGTCTGACCTTACGTACACCTTGTTCGATCGAGACAAGCGTGGGCCGAGACAAGTTGATCGCTTCAGCAGCAAGTTCCTGCTTCACGCCTGCAGCCTCACGTGCAAGGCGCAGACGTCGTCCAAGCTCCTGTGCAGTGATTTCGACGAGGTCAGACATAGAGGCCCCCATCCATCCAATTAAGAAGGAAGCTTTCTTCGCCTTGGGAGGTGATGAATGCGGCCCACTCGCTGGCGTGTTGTTGTAAGAGTTTTTTCAAATTCCGGTTCGTTTCTTCTTTCGTTGCGCCCAATGCTGCCGCCACTTCAGACACATGGACACGGATCTTTCCTTCATCCCATTGAGCCATTTTGGCGAGATGCTGGAAGTGGCGAAAGCCGGCGGCTCCGTATTCAATCATGGTCTGCCGGTCCACCTTACTTGCGATGCCTATCAAGGCTTCGTCGACGGAGCCGACGCTGAGATCAGAAACGACATAAGCATCGCTTGGCTCGGAAACTCCGGCTGCGTGAAGGCTCAAACGGCGCAAAAGACAGGCTGCGCAGAGACCGCATTGTTTGCGATGGCCGACATTGACGATACTGCGTCGCTGCCAGCACGATTGCGTATTCGCGAGATGGGCCTTTTCCCGCTTGGGAAGCTTCAGAAATGCTCCCAGGGTCTGGGCCTTCGTGGACCAGAGGCGGGGTTGTTCGAAACGAACGTGGCTGTCGAGTAGCGCGCAGAGAAAAGTCTCCATCTTACGAAAGAATGCGGGATGGTTCCGATAGTCACGATACACGCCGTGGGGAGGCAGAAGCACCGGACCGAGTGCTCCCTGACCGCTCTCGGGAACAACAATTTGGTCGATCTTGGCCAAGTGCGCTGCAATCGCAGTGATCGCCGCGAATTGAAAACCACGGGAACGAAAGCTACTCTCCCGCCCGCGACTTCCCTGGACCTTGAACGGGATCCTATCGAATTGGCTATCCCCAATTGCCCGTTTCGGTTTGTTGCCGGACACGCGGATGCAAAGCGTTTCCTCGGGGGAACCACAGAGCGCCGACACGGCACGAGAATCTAGCCCGTCACTGTAGGCAATGGCAAATTTCCACTGCTTGTTGAAAGTGAGCTGACGTTGCTGGCTCCCAATGTGCTTGCGGGATTGTGCTTCGCGAAAATGGAAGCGCCATTTGTCTCCCGTCAGCATTGAAAGCGTCGTACGCAACGCTTGCTGCACACCTTTGCGGTTCCATCGTTCCAGATCGAACACGGGAATTGAGAGTTCTAGCGTGCGCTCCCAGGTCTGGGGGCGCTTCCACCGTCTATCGGCGAGTTCGATCGCAGCGCAGATTACCAGTAAGTCATAATGGCGGGGTTCGAACCCTTCAACTCTGTAGCAATCGAGCCCGGAGGGATCGAACAATATTTCCGAACCGATCTCGGCCACGAACGCGCCTGATGGCAATTCGCCGTGCATATTTGCGCCGTTCTCTGCAACAATAAGTTGCTTGCAAATCGTTTTCGGCTCCTGCCTGCCACTAGTTTCAGAAGTCTGGCGCATCATCCACACCCTCCTTCTTTTTGAGGTCAGCCGAAAATGCGCGCCGGTCACCCGTTCGGAGAGCAATGGCGATCCTGTCGGCATCTAGTGCGGCAAAAGTCTCAGCATTGCGCTCGAACGCCTTCCGATAATCAGCAGCATTCATATCGCCAAAGTCACGCGATTGCATGCAGTGCTCGTCTAACCGATTTTTCGAACTAGCAATCAAGTCTGCAGTCACGCCTTGAAGCGAAGCGTTCAGCGCAGCTGAAAGCGTTTCGTATTCGCTCATGTTTGCCATGAGGTTTCTGGCTAGATCGTTAGAAAGGCCAACCCGGCTGTGCTCCTGCAGAATTCTTTCGATTGAGTCCTGAGGGGTAAGGTCCAATTGAAGACGGTCAGCGTACCCCTGAAGGGCTTTGATAAGAGACGAAATTTCGTCGACATTTGCATCAGCGAGCACAGCATGGCTAGCTCGGGCAACGCGCTCATCTTTGCTCTTGGCATCATTGACTAAGTCGTCGCCATAGCGCTTCCATGCAGTGGTTAGTCGCAAATTGCGAAAAGGCCCATCGGTCATACCCACCTCCAATGTCAGAATTATCACAGCAAAATCTGACAATGTCAACAATGGGCAGGAGTCACCTGACGTCGCACGTTATTCAGAACTCAAGTACATGATTTAAAATAACATATTTTGAAATTTAGAACTGTAGGAGGTGGTAATCCTGTCAGATGTGGTGCTCGTGCAGTTACGATCTGGAGACAAAGAACGCATGCGGCCCAATCAATTGAATGGCATGAATGACGGTGAATACGTCAAAGTCTCCGTTATTCCGTGTTCGCCAAACTAACGTGAATAGAGCAGGTAGCCTCGCTCTCGGCCTCCTCCGCCTTTGTCACGCAGTCGGCGAACTTGGCACGTTCCTCGTCCGGTAATCGCAGGAAGTGAGCCACTTCCTCCCAGCGCTTCGCATCGTAGACCTGCATAAGGCGCTCGCCAGCAGTCCAGCCATCGCGCTTCATGGCCGCCACAGCGGATTTCTCACGCCAATGCCAACTCTCCGGTACGATATCCAGGGCGACGGTTGGGGCAGAGAACATCAGTAGTGCGCCCATCACGAAGCCACCACCCAAAACGTAGAGAAGCAACTTGTCCTGTTTGTATGCCTCCCGGGCTGAATAAACGACTTCACGGATCGAGTTTGCCTCGATGTTCAGCTCATTGCGGGCCCGGGTCCAGGCGACTTGCTCCGCCTGTCGCGCTTCTTGTGCAGCCGCTTTGATCTGGCTGTTCACACGTTCGGGCGTCAAGGTCATTGCGGGCTGACCTTTCAGGGATTGGACTTCCTTTCCTAGTTGATTGATCCGCCCATCGATTCTGGCCAGATCCGCGCTGTAGTCGCGCTCCTGCAAATGATCGAAGCGCGCGGCGAAGCCATCGATCGCCGCCGACATTCCAGCGAGACGGAGGTTCATTGCTTCAAATGCCTCGGCAGCATCGAGCTCTTCAGGTGGGTTGGTGTCAGTCATGCGCGAAGGCTAACGCTCAAGCCCGCGTGAGCGCGAGCGGCTGATCCAATCCTGCATATCCCGAGACAGGGTACTGCCTTCGCGGGGCTTGAAGCCCAGCTCATAAGATCTCCTGTGGAGCCGGGATTCCAGTTCCGGATCGCGATGGAAGCTCTTCGAGAGGTAATCGATTCGTTCGGCCGCGCGTTCGGCGCCGAGGGGATCGCCCATCTTCTGCATGCGCAGGAACTGGCGGGTGCGGGTCTGCCATTCTTCGATGAAGCGATCGGCGCGCTCATCGGCGGCGATACGGATCTCGCTTTCCAGGCGCATCGCCTGGATGGCACGCGCGCTTTTGCCCTGGGCCGCCTCGTCGATCAGCGACGGGTCCTTGCTCATGGCCGCGTACATGTCCTCTGCCGCGTGCGGACGCTGGGCATCGAGACCTTTGGCTGCGCGATCGAGGGCGTGCACCTGGCTGACAATCGGATTAAGCCGCTGACGCTGCATCCGGTCGATGTCGCGCAGGGCCCGACCGTAGCGCGCGACGGCGGCGTCAAGTGGTTGGGCGTGTTGAATGGTTGGCTCCGGCTGCACCTTGAACCGCATCCCGGCAAAGGGATTGCGCCGAACCTCGGGTTCGTTCTTCGGCGTAGCCGCTGGTTCCGACTTCGGCACTTGCTCGGGCGCGCGGGTGTAATCAGACACCATGTCCTTGCCGCGCTCGCGGCTGAGCGCCCGGACAAGCCGGCTGCGCTCGGCAAAGTCGTCCTTGCCGTAATGCAGGTCGACCTGGGTCCGATGGCGCGATAGCGCGACATACGAGGCATGCCGATCGAGCCCGGGTGTTGCCAGCACATGGACCCGGTCGACGGTCATGCCCTGCGACTTGTGGATCGTTGCCGCGTAGCCGTGATCGACGTGGGCATAGTCCTTGATGTCGAAGGCAACCGACCGCCCGTCATCGGTGCGCACGCGCATACCAATGGCGCTAACCTGCTCGACCGTACCGAGCGTCCCGTTCTTCACGCCAAGGCTGCGCTCGTTCTTGAGGAACATCACGCGGTCGCCCGAGGCAAATGCCCGCTCGCCGCGCTCAACGGTCACGCCCACGTCCTGACCCAGCATTTGCCCGACGCGCAGGCGATTGCGCGCGGCCTCGTTGAGTTCGCGCACTTCATCATTGGTGTGCGTGAGGATGATACGGCTGGCATCGGGATGCGCGTGCCGGTCCGTGTCCCAGCGATCAATCAGATTGGCGCGCGCTGCTTCGCGCGTCTTGGCGGCATGGACATGGCCCGCGTCCTCGTACGCGGCGAGCGCCTCGCCGGTGCGACCGGTGGCAAGCTGACGCGTCGCCTCGCGCTGCCATTCTTCGGATTGACGGCGAATAGTGGTGATCTCGACCGCGCCATGCCGCTCGGCGATACTGCGGAACGAGGCGCCCGCCTCGATCGCCTGGAGCTGCTCGGGATCGCCGACGAGCACGACCTTGGCGCCGCGCTTCTCGGCCTCGCGCATCACGCGCTCCATCTGGCGCGTGCCGATCATGCCCGCCTCGTCGATGACAAGAACGGACTTGCTAGTCAAAAGTTCGCGCTCCTGGCCCCACTGGTGTTCGAGACTGGCGAGCGTTCGGCTGGCAATGCCCGAACCCTGTTCGAGGTTCTCAGCCGCGATGCCCGAGAGCGCCGCGCCGTGGACCGAATATCCCGCCGAGAGCCAGGCCTCGCGCGCAACCCCGAGCATCGCGCTCTTGCCGGTCCCGGCATAGCCGATGACACTGCTGATCCCGCGCGCATCAGTGACATGCTCGAAGGCCCCGCGCTGCTCGGGGGAGAGCACCATGCCGCGCGCCTCGGCGCGCGTGAGGGCGCGGTCACGTTGCCGGTCAGACACGCTGTGATGGCGCTCGGCATCGAGCCGGATTGTTTGCCGTTCAAGCCGCTGCTCAGCCTCCAGCATGGCGCGCGAGGTGAAGCGATCTTCGCCGCGCCCGTCCTTGCCCAGCTTCACCAGCTCGGGCGAGGCCTTCACCACCGCCATGACCTGGTCAAATTGCTCCTTTCCCTCGCTGTGGCGGTGGACGAACATGGCAAGGTCACGGTTGGTGAAAGTCGACTGCTGGTGCGTGATCGCATCGAGCGCGATGTGCGGGGCCGCAAGCAGCTTCTCGCCGTTGGCCCGAGCAATGGCGTGGTGCTCGTCGAGCCGCTCGCTTTCGATGCCTTGTTTGACCATGCGCGCGGCGGCCGGGCCGATCTTGTTCTGCGGCTCCAACTCGATGCCCTGTGCCTCCAGCGAGCGGTGATCGACCCGGGTGTCGATATCGAGTTCGGCCAGCCGGGTGTTGACGTGCCCGGCCCAGGCTTCGCGCCAGTGGGTGAGCAGTTCGGTGCGGTTCCAGTCGCGCACCTTCGCGCCAAAGCCCTCTTCGGTCACTTCGCGCAAACCCAGCATCACATGGGCGTGCGGTTTGGCGAGCCCATCGGGTCCCATATCCCAGTGCACATTGAGATCGGCGACCATGCCGCGATCGACGAACTCGCGCTGAACGAAGTCGCGGGCCAGCTCGATGCCATCGGCCTGCTTCATCTCGCGCGGAATGGCGAACTCGACCTCGCGCGAGAGCTGCGCGTCCTTGCGCTTCTCGGCCGCCTCGACGTCGTTCCACAGCCGTTCGCGGTCATGCCATTCGTCGGGCGCATGCTCGGGGAGCAGGACTTCGGAATGGACGACGCCGGCCTTGTTGGTGAAGTCGTGGCTGCGCTCTAACCGCTGGTCGTGGAGCCGCGAGGCCGAGCGGTAGGCGGCGGCGGCCACGGCGGACGATCCGGCGGCGCGGGAAATGACTTTGGCCGAGAAGTGGTAGATCGCCATGGCGACCTACCAATTACCTCTGAAAGCGCACGTCGGCACGACGTATAAGCGCGCCCTCGAACGATTTCATCGCACTCGGGAACACGAAATCCCAGAGGATTTCACGCTATTGAGGGGGGCTGAGACTCCCGATAGCGGAATGGTCCGACTTCCTCAACGAAAGGACGGATCATGCGCAAACCCAGGGACTACGACGCTGAGCTGAAGGCGCTGACCGACAAGGCGAAGCAACTCAAAAGCCGCAAGGTGAGCCAGCTTGGTGAGCTGGTCACTGCGACCGGCGCCGATGCTCTCTCACCCGAAGAGCTGGCGGGCGTCCTTCTCGATGCCGCCAACAACATGGACGCTGCCAGAAAGGAGGCGTGGCGCAAACGGGGCGCGGCGTTCTTTTCGGGCGAAGGGAAGGCAAAGGCTCGCCAGCGAACTGGCAGCGAGCCGCGCCGCGCTGCACCGGAACCGGGCAGCGCGCAACCGCTGTTCGATGGGCCAGGCACGGCATGACAAACGCGAGTGGCAGGTGAAGCGGCTCGAACGTACCCGCCAGCTTATCGAGCTGGGCGGGCTGGTCGTGAAAGCCGGACTTGTCGAGCTGACCGGTGACGACCGCGCGGTGATCCTTGGCCTGCTTGTCGAAGCGGCGGCGAGGCTGCGAACCGAGGATCGCGAACAAGCGCTGACGCTGTGGCGACGAAGGGGCAAACGCGCCTTCACCCAAGACGCGCTCACGCAGGGATCAGATGCGCACCAAACGGCCCGCCACTGAACCCGGCCTTGGCGTAAAGATTCGCGTCTGGTAACGTGCAAAGGCGCTGCGCAAAGGGCAGCGCCGGGACTGGTAATCCCGCACACGAAGCAAGCTCGGAAGACACAGTTTTCCGGGGTGCCGTCGCGTATGTCCAAACCTTCGGGTGAAAGGCGGCGGCGCATGTCGTGTGCATGTTACCAGCTCCGGCGGCTCCCGCGCCTAGTGTGCGGGAGTTCGGGACTGGTCCGCATAATGTCTCGCCGCTTCCGCTCAACCGCCCAGATGCGGACCCGGAGGTGCCGATGGACAGCTATGTTTCTGTTGCTTCACCCGATGAGATCGCCGCTGTTTCCGCAGCGCTGCGTTCCTTGCCAAACGACAATTCCGCACTCGCTGCGCTCTGGAAGATTTACGGTGCCAAGCCCGTTCGGTTGCTGCGAACCCAGGAAGGCCGAAGCCTCAGCCGGGCGCGCTACGAACGGGCGCTGGAATTCATGCACGGGCTCGAACCCAATGGCCGCAGTGACTGGCCCTATTTTCTCTACACTGCCGGGATCGTGACGCAGCTGGCTCTGTCCTCGCATCTGCTCGATGTGGGCTTTCCGGACAGCTGGTGCGCGCGGCATGTTGGCCTGCATGTCGATCGTTCGCTGGCTTACGCGAACGTCACGGCGTTCGGCTATGATTGCCCCGAGACGGAGCGGTTGATGCAGGTGCTTTCCCCGTACTGGAAATGGAACCAACAGAATGTGGCTGGCGGGCAGTTGCCGGATGATGGCGGGTTCGCGCCGGACACGGTTCGCTCGTTGGTCTGTGGGCTTGTCGATCATGTGTGCCATGTGACGGGACATGCGCGCTCGCGCCGAAAGGGCGGCGGCAGGCCTTCTTGACGCTGGGATAAGAAGCGCGAAACCTTTCTGCTTCCCACACAACTAAGCCGTCCAACCGAGAGGTTATGACGCCAAGGAGCGGACATTCAGATTATAACAGCGCCTGCCCCCCGTTCAGAAGGTCGATCGCAGAGGTCTGGCTTTGACGAAGCAGCGCGCGCGGAGGCAAGCGTTCCCCCATGGCAACGAACACCGACAGCCAGCTTGAAAACTGGCTCGACGTCGATCGGCGCGACCGCTAACTTATGTGCCGGGCGGCCCCTTCCTTGATCTGCACTCACTGCGTTCACACATACGCCAGCCAACTTAGGAACGACGATGCCAGATGCTGCCTTCCATAGAATGACGCTCAACGCGATGCGCTTTCTTCGGCTCGCGGTACAAGACGTGGCCAACCGTCCTGACCAGATGGCGATCCGCGTTTACACCGCGATAGAATTGATCTTGAAGGCCCGCCTATTACACGAACACTGGTCGCTGATTGTGGCCAAGAATCCTAGGTCGCGTTGACAAAATGCTTCAACCATAGCCTCGCGGCGGCGAGGTTAAGGAAGCTGAGGTAGGAAAGCGCGGTTTTCTCGAAGCGTGTCGCGATGCGGCGTTGGTGCTTGAGGAAGCCGAACATGCGCTCGACGCGATTGCGATCTCGATAGCGTCGATAGTCAGGATGCTCTGGTGTCTTGCGGTTCGAACGCGGCGGGATGAGCGGCAAAATGTTGCTCAGGAGCAGGTTTTCGCGGAAGCGATCGCCATCGTAGCCCTTGTCGGCGAGCAAGGCGGCAGGTTTTGGCACCGGCATGGCCATCAGGCTATCTACACCGCCGTAGTCGGACGCCTCGCCGCCCGTCAGGTGGAAGCCGAGAGGGAGGCCTTGATTGTCACAGCGGGCGTGGACCTTGCACGTAAAGCCGCCGCGTGATCGACCAAAAGCCTGCGCACAAGCCCCCCTTTTCCGCCCACGGCTGAGACATGGCCGCGAACCGTGGTGCTGTCGATCATGTGCTGCCAGTCGTCGGTTAGGCCCAGATCAACCAGTGTTTGCAGCATGGCGTCCCAGACGCCCTGCTCGGCCCAACGGCGGAAGCGGACGTAGACTGAGTTCCACTTCCCATAGCGTTCATGCATGTCCCGCCAGGGGCAGCCAACCCGCAAGACGTGCAGCATTCCGTTGAGGTAGCGCCGGTTATCTCCGGCAGGGCGAGCATGCCTACCACGCTCGGGTGGGAGCAGGGGCCCGATCAATTCCCATTCTGCGTCGCTCAGGTCCCCGCGATCCATGTCTGCCCTCCAAAAGGCAGGCTTGAATCAGAACTTCACCGGGTTGGGAATCCCTTTTGTCAACGCGACCTAATCGCGCTGCATTCGAGTCCGGTGACTTTGTTAGCGTTACGTTTGAGGATGCATGTAAGCGGCTCAGCGATGCGGTTCGAGACCCGGTGCCTCCTGAAACAAAAGAGAAGTTCAACGAACTCCGCAAGATTCGAAACCTCATAGTTCATTTCGCGCCCCCTACTAATGGGAACGTTGAGTCTGCAAACGCGAACGAGAAGATGGTTCACCGAACCGCTATGTCCGCCTGGGCCGCTCTTCACGGGATTATGGGCAAAGAATGGAGGGACTATTTCGCACCCTATTTCAGGGAACTTGATGAAATTGAGAAGCCACTGAAGTTACACGATGAAATGATGAAAGATATGCAAAAAATTTTGACCGGTGGGCAGCCGCTGTAGCGGGGGGCTCATCAGACATTATCGTGGAAGGCGAAGGGCAAAATGCCAGCTATCTCCACTTCCTAAGCCAGAACTGAACTTTCGCTCACCGGCCCGGCCTCCTGGAACTGGCAGGTCAGCGCCGCATTGCTGTCGTTTAACGGCGATATAGCCGTGCCTGGGACCGGACGGTCAGATTTCGACTGCGTCTAGGACGAAGCCGCCAGTCGCAGACCAGACCCGGCCGTGCATGACGGGTTTCGGAAGCATCGGAAGGGCGCGACTTGGTCGGTAGCCGATTCCACGTAAACGTCGGCTATTCCCGCCACCCGGCTCCATTCCGGACGTTCGCCTAACCGGCCTCAACACGCCATTGAAAAGTGGGTTTCGGCCCGGACCTGAAACCGGTTTTACGGTCCGTGAATGCAGCGCTGCCGTCCCTCCATCGTTGCGTTACGCTGAGTGATTCGGTCAGATATTCGGTATATCGGGTGGCTCCCGATGCCTGTTGAGACGCCCCGCGATCAAATCATCAATCTTGAGTCTTAGGCGGAATATTTTTTCGCTCGTCCCCAACCGTCCTTAGACGTCCCGGATCGTTCACTTCGCCAGGTTCTGCGCTCCAGCCAGTGCCCGCATACCCTTGATCCTGCCTCGCTTTAGCCCATTCTTGTTCGTGGCCGGCCAGTCCACCTCACCAAATCGGAGGACATGCCACATGAACATGATGACGCCCCCTGACCGCTTTCTTCGCCTCGGCGATGTGCTCGACCGTACGGGC